>CAWHKV010000009.1:442500-664891 GCA_963830175.1 uncultured Bacteroidota bacterium | reverse complement strand
TTTCATTTAGTTCATTAATAATTGCATCGGTTTCTTCGCCGAATAGCTGCCACATTTTTCCGAGACCGCCTTGCTTGTTGAAAGGGTCGAGTTCGAAATCGTCCCTGTCTACATGAAACGAGTTGGCTATGTAATCCTTTATCATCCGCAGCCATTGTACCTGTTCGGTGGTGTACTTGGTTGTTCCTGCCTGTTTCTTAAATATCCAGTCCTGGAAATTCTTGTCCACCGTTTTATCGAAACTGGTAAGGGTGGTATCGGCTCCGCTTATAGTACGCACCAACGATACCAGTGCAATGAGTTCGTTCTTTGGCTGCCCGTTTACCTTCTCGAGTTGTTCGTAAGCCCGCCATACATGCAAGGGCGCCAATGTGGGCTTGCTGGTTTTAATGGCTTCGGCAAGATCGCGTATCATGGCATACGACAACTCGCGCCGCTGGTATGGCTGTGCATAGAATACCTGCAATGCGGTTATCTCCGTTTTGTGCGCTTCTATCCATGTTTTAAAATCGTGTATGATGCTTTCTGCCGCAGCCTTATTGTCCTTCACCCAGCCAATGTTCACGATCTCATCGGGGTTAATATGGTCTATAAACTGGTCGTACTTTTTACGTACATCTATTATGTAGTTGCGTAGTTCGTAGTCGTTGAAGATGGCAGTGGCGTCTTCTATTAATGTTGAATGTTGAGTGTTGAATGTTGAATTGATGTCTGTCAGGTGATGCATCCGGCTTTTCGCCTTCTACCTTTTAATTCTTATACCTTCCACCGTATCCGGGTCATAAGCATTCAACAATTGCTTCACCACCTGGTTGATTGTTTTGCCTCCGGCTTTTTCTGCAAAGGCTGCTTTCTCTTTGTCGTTGATCTGTTTGTCTAAGCGGATTAAGCGGTTGGCGAGGGTGGTAAGCAGGTCTTCGTCTTTGTTGCCCATGGCAATGTGTTCGAGCACTTCTTTTAAACTTAAGCCGGGCTTTTTCTCTAATGGTCTGCTGTCTGTCTTCTGGCTTTTTTCTACACCAATGGCATCAATAATTACAAAATGATCTTTGGTAAATTTAGCAGCCGGTGTGCCGGAAGTTCTTAGTTCTTCGAGGCTGCAGGTACGTGTGCCCCTGCCTTTCATTTGCTCGTAATAGCTGCGGCTTTTTACATCACGCATAAACAGGAGGACTTCCAGTGGTCGTATGTCGGTGCCTGTTGCAATCATGTCTACCGTAACAGCTATGCGTGGATAATAAGACATCCTGAATTGTTGCAGTACTGTTTTAGGGTCTTCCTTTTCAGGTCCTTCGCTGGTGCGGTAGGTGATCTTTTTGCAGAACTTATTTTCTTCTGCAAACTCGCGGCGAACGATTTGGATGATGTCGTCGGCATGGCTAGTCGCTCTTGGCGAAGATGAGCATCTTGGGGACTTCGAAACGTTACCATCTCAGCTCCTATCCTGATCAGGAAACATAACAGGCAACTGGTCTCGTCACTGCCTGTATGATTAATGTGATTTGATTTACGTTTACAACCTTATCATCTAACTGCTTACTGCTGTATTCAACATCTTCATCCAGTTGGTTCCAAAACTTTTTGCGGGTTAGCTTTTCACGGGTATCAATGTATTCGCCAATGGAAATCTTTGATCCTTCTTTGGTGATTTTTGTTTCTACTTCAAAAACATTGTAAGGCACCAGCACGCCATCTTCTACTGCTTTCTTATATCCATAATCGGATACGATGTTCTTTTCAAAATAACCAAAGGTTCGGTTATCGGGCGTGGCAGTTAAGCCAATCTGAAAAGCATCAAAATAATCGAGCACCTGTTTCCATAAGTTGTAAATGCTTTGGTGGCATTCATCAATCACAATGAAATCGAAGAACTCCATGGGTGTTCTTTCGTTGTACACCACCGGCATTGGTTCTTTCGGCTTCCATTTTTTTGAAGCAGGGTCTTCTTCTTCGTCGCGTTCATCTAACTCTGTTCCTTTTAAAATGGAATACAATCGTTGTATAGTAGAAATGTAAACCTGGCTATCGTGCGGGATGAATGAACTGCTTAACCTTGTTACGCCATACAGTTCAGGAAAGAGGCGGTTATCATCCTGCGGCTGGAAGCGTTTAAATTCCTGTTCAGCCTGTTCGCCAAGGTTCCGTGTATTTACCAAAAATAAAATGCGCTTTGCTCTTGCAAACTTTAGTAAGCGATAAATGCTTGTAATGGCTGTAAAAGTTTTACCTGAACCGGTTGCCATTTGCACCAATGCCTTTGGTCTGTTTTCTCTGAATGACTTTTCTAAATTAGTGATGGCTGTTACCTGGCAATCTCTTAATCCATCGGGTTGTAAAGCAGGAATATCAAATACACCCGCTCTTAATGTTTTGGGTTCTCTCAACCAAAGCTCAAAAGTCTCAGGACGATGGAAGGTAAAGACAGGGCGTGAGCGAGGCTTGGGATCGTGGTAGTCGGTAAAGCGAGTCACTTCACCGGTGCTCTCGTACACAAAGCGTAAAGGTTCGTTGTTTAACAGGCGCAACTTAGCTTTTGCATAACCTTCTGCCTGGTCTTCGTGCATGGTTAAGCGAACGCCTTCTTCTTCGCGTTTAGCTTCTATAATTCCAACCGGTTTCTTATTTACAAAAAGGATGTAATCTGCAGGACCTACATCTGTTTGGTATTCTCTTACCGCAACCCCAATTTTAGCTGAGAGATTAATCTGGGATTTAAACTGTATAACCCATCCACATTGCCTTAATGCAACATCTATTTTATCACGCGCTTTTTGTTCCGGAGTTTGATTAACAGCTTCAGCCAACACTTATGCAATTAGGTTTAGTTTGAAAATCCCAACCATCAGGTAATTGGGGCTTACGGCTACAAAATAGTAAAATAGCATAATAAAAAAAAGATTCATGTGTAATTAATTTTCAGGCTCGTTTTACTATTTCCTTGGCACCCGTTACCACTTATAGCCAATACTTTTGCAGCCACCAATTTTTGATGTAATGAGGTACCTGTTTGTTTTTGTGCTGTTTGTTTTTTCTGCCTGCGGGTCTTCGGTTCAGGATAATAAAGCGCGTGAAATTATTGACCAGTCCATTAAAGCACATGGCGGAGAACATTACGACAACATGAATGTCTCCTTTACCTTCAGGCAGTTCAGGGTGCACCTGCAAAATGACCATGGCAAATACCTGTACGAGCGCACTTTTACCGACTCAACCGGCAACACGGTGCACGACGTTTTAACCAATGAAGGATTTGAACGTTTTGTAAATAACACTAAAAAAGACCTGGATGAAAAAGATGAAAAAAAGTACCATGAGGGTTTAAATGCCATCGCGTATTTCGCCCTGCTTCCCTTTAAATTATCTGAACCTGCAGTGAACCTGCAATATGCCGGCGATACAGCATTCAACAATAACGCTTACCATAAGGTACTGGTTACTTTTAATCAGCAGGGAGGCGGGCAGGACCATGAAGAAAATTTTTGTTACTGGATTAACCAATCAACCAACCTGGTTGATTATTTAGCCTACACCAGTGGCGGACCGCGTTTTCGTAAAGCGGTAAAAAGAGATACCATTGCCGGACTGATCTTCCAGGATTATGAAAATTACCAGTTACAAGACACCACGCTGCCCGTGCAGTATTACGACAAGGCTTTTCTTACAGGTAAGGCAACGCTGCTTTCAAACATTCAACATACCCATTACACTGTAGATTAGCCCCTATTATTGCCTTTGCCTTTTTTTATCAGTATACCTATTTTCAACTGAGTTGTATGTTGCAGTTATAGCCACCCTTGCCAAACTTTTCTTCTACCACCCGGTGCCGGTACATGAATATTTTTCTCAGTTGGTCCTGTACAAATATGGTGTTGGCAATATCACCCAGCCACCAGAAAGGAATTTTATAATGCACGATGTCCGTCATTTCAACACCGCCATTCGTTTCTTTAAAATGGTGCTGGTGGTGCCATAAGCTGTAAGGTCCATACCGTTGTTCATCAATAAAATATTGGTGGTGTTGCACCTGTGTAATTTCAGTCATCCAGTAAATGGGAATATTAAACAGCGGGCTCACCTTGTACTCAATGATCTGCCCTGCATACATTTCATTTCCATGGTGTTTACTTATCACGTTAAAGCGCAGGTCTTGCGGGGTGATGGCCTGCAGGTTTGCAGGATTGCTGAAGAAATTCCATGCAGCTTCCATGCTTACGGGCATTTGCTGAACCGTTTTCAGCGAGTAAACTTTAGACATATATATAATACAATCAAAGCAAATAAAGGTTGCTTATTGTAATGGATGATTGCGAGATTTAACTACCCTGAAGACTTAGACCTGGTTTCCTTTACCACGTATTCATAAGAATATTTCTCCAGCTGCAATTTTTCTTCATGGGCATTCGCCCACTCCTTGGTGAAGGCCGCACCAAAATAAAAGATGAAGGAAGAATAAAAAACGAATAACAATATAAGCACGAACGAACCCGATGTGCCGAAAATGGTTCGCAGGTTACTGAAGGTTAATAAAATACCCAGTATAACCTTGCCCAGCGTAAACAGGGAACCGGTGAATAAGCCACCGATAAACGATATCCGCATGGTGGGATGCGCATTACCCAGGTAGCGGAATAAAATGGTGAACCACACCGTTGCGATGAGAAGAAAAATGATTTGGCTGATGACGCGGTACAACAATGAATCGTACCCCGACCATATCTGGTTGATGTAATCTTTCAACAGCACCTGCAACCCGGAGGCGGTCATCTGCACCAGCAGCAGCAACCCGGCAAGAAATATTATGATCAGCGATTTAAAACGCAGCTTCATATAAAACCCAACGCCGGCGTGCTTTTCAACCTGCACGCACCAAATTTCATTCACCGATTTTCTTACTACATTAAATAAGGTTGTGGCCACAAAAATTAAAAATATAAACCCGCCGATGGCGATAAGCCAGTTGCTGGCCAGGTTTTGAAATTGTGTGAGTGTTTCATAAATATTCACCGAACCTTCTTTGCCCAGCACCAAAACCAGTTGCGCGAAAATGCCGTCTTTAACCGCCGCCTGGTTATAGAATAATCCGAACACCTGAATAATAATAATAAAGATGGGAGGCAGCGCAAACGTGGTAAAAAAAGCTGTGGCGCCAGCCATACGCATCGGGTTTTTCCCGTTAAGTTCTTTAAAGGAATTTTTACCGATAGCAACCAGTGTCTTCCTGTTCATGCCGGGAAACTAATAAAAAATCAGGCCATTGAAGTATTTTGTTGCAAAAAGCCCATGGCATAAACTTTAATGGTTATATGCTACACACACAATTATGAATATGAATGGTAAACCCGGTTTTTATGATGTGATAGTCGTTGGCGCCGGGGCCGCGGGATTAATGGCTGCATCCATGCTGTCCGAAAAACTGAAAGTTTTGATACTTGAAGGCAGAGACCGCACCGGTGGCAGAATTTTTACGTCAATCCCTGATGGATTTTCCCAACAGGTTGAAGCCGGCGCAGAATTCGTGCATGGAAACCTTGCCCTTACCAAACAGGTATTAAACAAAGCAGGCGCTCATATTTATATTTCAGAGGGCACGATATGGAGAAGTGAAGCAGGCAGGCTTGTACAGCAATCTGATTATATTAAAAACGATGAAGCGATCACGGCAAAACTTAAAAGATTAAAAAAGAATATTACCCTTTATGAATTTTTAGAAACAGGTTTTGGTGAAGATGAAAGCGACCTCAAACATGCGTTATGGCAATATGCAGAAGGTTATGATGCAGCAGACGTGCAAAAAGCCAGCGCATTAGCCTTTAAAGAAGAATGGATGTACGAGGAAGAGGAACAGTATAAAATAAAAGAGACCTATCAACCCCTGGTAGATCACTTACAACAAGTGTGCATTACAAACGGCTGCACCATTCATTGCAATGAAAGGGTAAAAACGATTGAATGGAAAAAGGATGCGGTTACCATCAGCACCCATCACAATAAAAAATACCGTGCGGGTAAAGTGGTGATCACAGTTCCGTTACCTATGCTGCAACAACCCTCCGGCGAAGCCGGCATTTCTTTTTTTCCGCAACTTCCACAAGTTGCAAATGCGGCAAATGAAATAGGCTTTGGTGGAGTGATAAAAATTGTAGCGCAGTGTACGCACCGTTTCTGGGAGCAACCTGCACATGGCGGTGCTAAAGAAATGTTGTTTGCTTTTTCAGATGAAAAAATTCCTACGTGGTGGACACAGCATCCTGTTGAAACACCTGTTCTGTGTGGCTGGTGCGCAGGTACTAAAGCAGCAATGATGCAACATTTGGATGACGAGGCTATTCTTGCCGAAGCAAAATCATCTGTTATTAATTTGTTTCAGTTATCAACGGAACAATTAGATAAATATGTGAACGCATGGTATGTTGTTAACTGGATGAAGGACCCTTTTAGCTGCGGTGCGTATTCCTATAACATGCTGAACTCGGCCAACGCCAGGGAATTATTATCAAAGCCGGTAGAGGATACCTTGTACTTCGCCGGCGAAGCATATACAACTAATAGTTATGCAACGGTTGATGCTGCTTTACAATCAGCCCAAATTACTGCGAACAAAATACTGTCTCATAAAATTTAAGTTTCGATTGTATAACTACACATCATCCTTGTATCTTCGGGTTAGCACTTAAAACACCAAAAGAAAATTGTATTAACATATGAGAATACCGATCGTTAGAAAGTCCCTTAAGATTTATCCCGATCCGAAACGCGTTATTGCCCGTCATTTCTTTAACGGAGAAGACAGAGCCGTGAATGTTATTCATAAAGTGCTTGGCATGAGTGACGAGGCAGTAGAAGACGTATTAACCAGCATACTGCGCGAATTCAGCCGCAGGCATCGCAACATCACCAAAGTTTTTGAAAGAAGCTGCGACAGGCTTAACCATGTTTTTGCGATGATGGAAATGGATCCTTCAACCGTGGACCCGCATCGCAAAATGCTCATTGGTTCTTATTTCACCCACGAATATTCTATTGAGTCAGCAGCATTTTTTAATCCGTCAATTATAGAAGATCCGGATCAGTCCGACCTGCGCGAAGGAGAAAAAAGAGTGATCATCAGTTTTAGAGCCGTGGGTGAAGGGCACATATCTTCCATAGCATTTCGTGGGGCGGTACTCGATAACGATAACAATATTTTATTAACAAGCCCGGGCATGCTGATTGGTGAAGCAGATTCTATACGAAATTCCATATACAAAAAAGATGTTTTCCAGGAGTCGGAATTATCCGGCGAAATAAGCAATGAGCTGGTAAAAATTTTAATGGACAGGCTGCCTGAAAATTTTGATTACCGCAAGCTGAAAGATACCATTAACCAGCTGCGCGATGAGAATACAGACATGGCTGAAAATGGTTCGCTTGAAAGGGTGTTATGGCGCGCAGACTCTTACCATTACATTCATTTTTCGCGCGACACCGATCTTTCGGCACGTGTTATTTTCCCGATCTCTGAATTTGAAGCAAAGGGTTTGGAAGATGCGCGGTTTGTGCAATTTAAAAACAACGGCTCATCAACCTACTATGCAACATATACCGCGTTCGATGGGGTAACCATTCAGCCTAAATTATTAGAGACCGATAATTTTTATGACTTTAAAGTGATGCCGTTGTATGGAAGCGGCGCACACAATAAAAACCTGGCATTGTTCCCCAGGAAAATAGGTGGAAAGTTTGCGATGCTATCCCGTATTGATGGTGTAAATAATTACATCATGTTTTCTGACAAGATCAATGTATGGGAAAACCCACAGGTGCTGCAGGAACCCAAATACCCGTGGGAGTTTACGCAGGTGGGCAATTGCGGATCACCCATAGAAACAGATAAAGGCTGGTTGCTGATAACACACGGCGTGGGACCCATGCGCAGGTATTGCCTCGGTGCAAGCTTGTTTGATTTGGAAGATCCCACAAAAGAAATTGGCAGGTTAAAAGAACCACTGTTAATGGCAAGGGATGATGAGCGTGAAGGGTACGTTCCCAACGTTTTATATACATGTGGTGCCCTTATACATAACAATGAATTAGTGATACCTTATGGACTGAGTGATTATGCCACAGGCTTTGCTACAGTGGTGTTAGAACCATTGCTGGATAAGATTATTTCAGATTAATAATCAGGCAATGCTTTGCCTTGATACAACGTTGTGGTATAACGCCAAATACGAATCAATCATTTTTTTATAACTGAATTTTTCAGTCGCATATTCCCAGCACGCCCTGCGGTTAATGGTGGTGAGCGCTGCCACTTTTTCAACTGCTTCCTGCTGATCTTTAACTAAAAAGCCTGATACACCCTGTTTAATTAATTCGGGCATGGAGCCACGGTTATATGCAATAACCGGTGTACCGCAAAACATGGATTCTGCAACGCTTAGTCCAAAAGGTTCATTAAAATAAATGGGATGCAGTAATGCAAGTGCGTTACCCAATAATTCTTTTCTTTGCTCAGCGCCGGCATGCCCTTCGAATATTATGGAATGCCCGTCAATAAAGGGTTTTACCTTTTCTTCAAAATAATTTTGATCCTGAACAATGCCTGCAATAATCAGCTTCTTTTTACATGCCTTTGCAATCTGAATGGCATCGTAAGTTCCTTTGTCAGGATGAATTCTGCCGAAGAACAACAGGTATTCGCCTGGGCTTTCTTCCAATGCAAAATCTTCTGTTTTTATACCATGGTAAATGTTGGCCGCATAATGCAGATCGGGGTGCCTGTCGGCCATGCTGATAGAAACATAATACCCTTTGCTATTATATTTTTTATAAACAGGGATGATCTTCTCCGAAGAAAAACCATGTATGGTTGTTATAACTGGGGTAGTGATTAAGCCTGAATAAGAAAGCGGAAGAAAATCAAAGTTGTTGTGAATTATATCGAACCGGGAAGCCTGCTCCATCAGGTGGCTGATGTGTAAACACTCTACAACCTTGGCATCTAAAGATCGGTCTTCTTCATATCCTTTTTTAGTAATGCCATCAAGTTTTGCATTGGTAACAGAATCAAGCGTGGCAAACAGGGTTACATCGCAACCTGCCTTTACCATGCCTTCTGCAATGTTATACGCAACCTGCTCCCAGGGTCCGTAATGTTCGGGTGGGGTTCGCCAGGCAACTGGCGAGAGTATCGCTACTTTCAAGAAATTTTATTTTACAAATTCACCTGCCCTTCTGAAAATACAGGTGCCATTTTAATGAATTTTTCACTGGGCTTTTTATATTCATACTCACTTTCCATTGCCTTTAACACGGTAAGGTGTGCAATATGATAAGCCAGTGTGCTTTCTGCGCCCTGGTTCCGGTTGATGCCATTGTATTCAAGTCCATCGCAGCAACCATGGGTTTCGTGATCATATAACGGAATATGCAGTTCATTTTCGCCGAGGAACCACATGAATGAGGTAAACATTAATTGAATATGTTCAGCATCTTTGGTAACCTGGTAAGCCTGCTCGAACAGCAATACCATCGCCATCACTTCTATTGCCTGCTGATCGAATAATGGCATATCGCCATCTTTCCTAAGCCATCCCTGGTTGCCAACCGGCGTAAGGTAATTTTTAAAGAATGTTTTTTCCTTTAAAAATTCCAATGACTTTAAACCCGCTTCCTTCACTTCATTGTTTCCTGTTATTTCGCTGCTGTGCAAAAGAGAAAGGGGAAGTATGCCGTTATCGTACGTCATCACATCTTCAAACCAATACCAGTTTTCGCTGGAATTTTTATTAAGAAAATCCATCATTTTATCTGTTAACCCCATCAAAACTTTTACCATGCCCTCATCGCCCTGGAAGTTCTTCAGGTAATAACTTATACCGATAATGGTATTGGCTACACCGCGTACATGCGTAAGACTGTCAAATACCGGAAGGGAATTGTAAAACAGTTCTGCAGCAAATTCACGGTAAGAATTATTTGGTGCGAATCTTATAAGATATCCCAAAGCCCAAACATTTCGGCCAAAAGAATCTTCTGATCCCTTCTCATCAAGGTAGGTTCGGTTATAATGTAAGAAGTTGCGGAAATCACCATCATCGCGCTGCATGTAATGCACAAAACTTAAATAGATAGGTAAAAGCCTTAAAGCTTCAGGTGCTTTAAACTGCCTGTATGCCATAGTGATCATGAGTAATGCGCGTGCATTATCATCCAAACAATATCCTTCTTTTAGATTAGGTATTCCATACTTGGCGTGCTGCACAATGCCCGAGCTGTCTGTAAGCCGCAACACGTGTGTCAGGTTAAAGGCAGGTATGTCATCCGCATTGGGAAAGCGTTTATTATCAAACAAATTCTTTTTAAAATAACGGGTAGTTTCTGCAGCCAGTTCCCAATAGCGTGTGCCTATTCGTGGCCATTTTAAATGCTGCCCGTACTGGTAGGCATTACTCCTGATGTTATTTAATTCAAAAGGATTGTCTAATAGATCAATCACTATTTCAGCCAGTGCATCACTGTCTTTAAAAGGAAATAGTTTACCCCTGTTATTAGCCAGCAATTCCTGCGCATGCCAGTAAGGTGTTGACAATACCGCCGCGCCGGCCCCAACAGCATAAGACAGTGTACCACTGCTTATTTGTGCTTCATTATTATATGGCGTTATATAAATTTCGATTGCCTTTAACCAGCTGAATAATTGTTCATCTGTAACAAACTTATTTATGAAATGCACCTGATCCTGCACTTTGAGTTGCACTGCCAGCCGTTTAAGGTAATTACGATATTCTTCACCTGTATGCCGCACTACGCTTGGGTGTGTGTTGCCCAAAACAACATATAAAACATCGGGATGTTTTTTTACAATGGCAGGCAATGCCTGTATCACCGTTTCAATACCCTTGTTGCGGCTAAGTAAACCGAAGGTGAACAATAACTTGTTCGATGAAAATTTGTGCAGGTCTTTCTGCACGGCAAAATTTTCTTTAAAGGCAGGCACCCCATGTTCTATGAGTGAAATTTTTTCCGGAGAAATATTATAAATGTCTTTTAAAAATTCTGCAGCCATATTACTCATCACTACCACCTTGAAAGCGCTGTTTGCAATTTCCTGCAAAATAATTTTCTGGAGAAAGGACGGCTCTTTTAAAACCGTATGAAAAGTAACGATCATGGGGGTTGTAAGACGGCTGATGAGTGAAAGCACGTAGATGCCGCTTTCACCTCCAAAAATGCCGTACTCATGCTGCAGCAGGCAAACATCTATGTCACTGTTATTAATGAAATCAGCAGCCTGAATGTAATCCTGCTGGTCTTCCTGGTCAACAGTAAACACAACTTCCTGGGGGTACTCGTAGTCGCTTTTAATATCATTCATGGCAATTACTACGGTATCGGTAGTGGCAGATACATCATTACCATATTGCACCGCCCGAAGTAAATTTTGGGTAAAGGTGGCAATGCCACATTCACGGGGAGGATACGATCCTATAAATCCTATTTTCATTTGAGTATGTTTTGTTCCAGGTTAATTAAATCAGGTTGCCGACACTAATATTAAAAAATATTGATTTCAGCAAAGTTGCCACCTCTCAAAATAATATATTTTTTGATGGCATGCCTTCTTTTAACGTTTGAGGCCTAGAGATAGTTCAGTTTACGTAAAACCATAAAACTGGTTGTAAGCCAAATTACACTCAGGCAAAAGGCGGCAAGCACATCGCTGGCATAATGCATGTGCAGGTATATTCTGCTAAACCCTACCAGCACCGCCAAAACTATGAAGGATACTGAAATGATGCGCTTGGTAATAACTCGCCATTTGGTTTGCCATATTAAATAAACGAGCAATCCAAAAAAAGTGAATGCAAAAAACGTATGGCCGCTAGGATAACTGAAGGTTAAGGATTTGGTTATTAAAGGCCCATCGGGGCGGGTACGTTTAAAGATATTTTTAGTAAAAAAAAGAACAGCGCTTCCTAAAATACCTACGGCAGAAATGGCTATGGATTCCTTCCTGTTTTTTTTAAAAAATATAAAATAAGCAGCCAATATTATATAAGCAGGTAGTTGAAAGGCCCGGGATCCCAATATGGTTAAATAGGTTAGTACATGGGTTAAAAAAGGGGTTGTGACCGTATCGGTAAAACTATACACCATTTTGTCAAAACCATTTTCCTTTTCCAGTACAATTTCATCTGTTATTAAATAAAATAAAACAATGGTCCCGACCAATAACAGGGTAATTATAATTAACTGAAAGGTGATCTTAAAAGCCTTTTGTTTGTTCAGATGATTGTTATTCATATAGAAGAAGGGCGAAAATTCATTTTCAACCAAAGTTGTACGTGCTACCAAATTATCTATAGCTAAAAAATATACCAGAAAATATTCACCCCGAAACCCGGTTTAAAAAAAATCAGGCACATAATTAGTATATAAATTATAACCCCTCTGCAAGTAATAACTTAATTTATCAGGTAAACAATAGCATCTATGAAAATAACGCAGTATGCATTTAAAAAATCGTCAACGCACTGGCTGTGCTTTAACCCATTAACGAATAACTGGTTTATATGCAGGCAAAAAGACCCACTTATAATTGTGGAATTTGATCTTGAAACCCAAACAGGAAAAATTGTAGGCATGGGTAAAGAGGTTGGGATAAAGGTTGAAAACTGCAAACAATACGATAAAGAATTAAAGCGGGCAATTGAGTTTACTAAATCTTATATGAAAAAAAGGAACATGGTGGCATAACCGCCCGGTAATATTGGGAATATTTTTTCTCATATATATATCCATCCCGGCAAAAATTTTTGCCGGGATTTATTTTGCCATTTCTTACATGCAAAAATCTTTAATCGCTAAATTCTGCCACTCGTCAGGCGGGTATAGCATTTCAAGTAAATTAACTAGAAGGGCATGTTGCAATCTTTCAATTTTATTGTGCAATCAATGTAACAAACAATTGAGTTAAACGTATCAATTAAAACCTTGTAAAGATGAAACTGACTGCCTTTGTTTTACTACTTCTGCTTTGCCTGCAGGGTTTGGGGCAAGAAAAAAAGCCACGGGAGATTGAAGCTAAAAGAACAACTGGCCTGGTAAAGATTGATGGAATTCTGAATGATGCCGCCTGGAAAGATGCTGCCGTATTTAGCGACCTCGTTGAGTTTCGTCCCAAAGTGGGCGCCCTGGAAGATTCCGCATTAAAAACCACAGCGTACCTAATGTACAGTGATGAGGGCATTTACTTTTCAGGATTTTGCAGGGAACGTAAAAAAGACAGTATAGCAACCGAATTAAAAGGACGTGACGGGTATGGAGCCAATGATTACGTTGGAATTATTTTCGATACTTATAAAGACAATTTGAATGGCTTTGAATATTTTGTAACACCACTTGGAGAACAATGGGATGCGAAAATGAATCCACCTCGCCCTGATGGCGACAGTGAAGATTTTAGCTGGAATGCCGTATGGCAAAGCGGAGCAGTTATTACAGACAGCGGCTGGAGTTTTGAAATGTTCATTCCATTTTCAGCCATTCGTTTTGGGAAAAAAGAAGTGCAGGACTGGGGTATAAACATTACACGCCGGAGAAGAAAAACAGAGCAGCAATTTACCTGGAACCCCATAGACCCTAATATTAACGGCTTTCTTACACAGGAAGGCACATGGACAGGCGTATCCAATATTAAACCACCACTCAGGCTTCAGTTTTCACCTTATTTCTCGGTATATGCAAATCACTATCCATCACCACAACCCGGCATTAATAAATGGACAAGCCAGGTTAATGGAGGTATGGATGTGAAGTATGGCATTAACCAGGCTTTTACCCTTGATGCAACCCTTATACCCGATTTTGGGCAGGTGCAAAGCGATAACCTGATTCTGAACTTAACACCGTTCGAGGTAAAGTATAACGACTATAGACCATTCTTTACTGAAGGCACTGAGCTATTTGGTAAAGGAGATCTATTCTACTCCCGCAGAATTGGTGGCTCACCTATACATTTATATGATGTGTATGGTAAAACCGACAGTACCGAAGCGGTAATAAAAAATCCATCTGAATCTAAACTTATCAATGCAACAAAAATTTCCGGGCGCACACAAAGTGGTTTGGGGGTGGGCATTTTAAATGCAATTACAGATGCGCAATATGCTACTATCGAAAACCTGGATAATAAACAACAACGCCAGGTAAAAACAGATCCCCTAACAAATTATAGTGTAATCGTCTTAGACCAAACCATGAAGAATAATTCGAGTGTTTCATTTGTAAATACGAATGTGTTAAGGTCGGGATCTGATTATGATGCTAATGTTAGTGCTGCATTATTTGAATTGAACGACAAAAAGAACACCTATAACCTGGGTGGAAAATTTGCAGTAAGTAACCTGATCGGTTATTTACCAGATAATAAAACTCAAACCGGTTTAAGCCACGAGCTACATGTTGGTAAAACCAGCGGCAGGTTTAATTTTTTCGTTTCGCAGGAAAGAACAGATGATCAGTTTAACAGCAATGATCTCGGTTATTTTAAAAACAACAATTTTTTTAATCACAATGCATTTGTGGGTTACAGGTGGACGGAACCTAAAAATTGGTATAACCGCATATTCATGAACGTAAATGGTAACATAAGTAATTTAAGTTCGCCCATAAAACCCATAGAAAGCCGCTACCAGGAAGCCCAGGCTAATTTTAACCTGCAGGTTCAAAGCAAAAAATTATGGTGGGTGGGTGTGTTTACCGGCTATAGTTTCGCCAGCAATGATTTCTATGAACCAAGAAGGGAAGGAAATTATTTTAAACGTGGTGCAGGAATTTTATTTGGTGGCTGGTTTGAAAGTAACGACAGTAAAAAATATTCATACAACACACAATTTTTTGCAAGGAAGTATATAAACTTTTATGATGGTTTTGGTTTCGATATGGATGCCCGCCAGAAAATGCGTTTTAATAACAGGTTCTCCTTATCTCACAGTATAACGTATGCTCCCCGGTTTAATAATATTGGCTATGTATATGTTGATGGCAGCCCCGATATAAATTTTGCGAAACGTAAAATAAATACCATCGAAAATACCCTTAGTGCGAAGTATAATTTTAATACCATGATGGGCATCACCTTCAGGGCGCGGCATTACCTAAGCTCAGTAGAAAACCAGGATTTTTACCTGCTTAATAATGACGGAACACTTAACCATCACGATAACTACAAACCTTCTGCCGACCGTAATGTAAACTTCTTTAATATAGACATGGTTTATACGTGGCAGTTCGCCCCGGGAAGTTTCTTAAATCTTGTTTGGAAGAACGCGGTGCAAAATTTTACCACGCAGGTAGAGAAAGACTATTTTAAAAATTTCACGAATACAATAAGCGAAAATAATAATAACAATATTTCACTTAAAGTAATTTACTTCCTGGATTACCTTACGTTCAAAAACCGTTTCAATAAATCCAGAGTAGATCCTGATATGCTGCCTTAATATCAAACGGCCATGGTATTATTTGTAAAGGTTAGACTTAACCAACATTACGACCGCATTGAAAAATTACATGCACACTATTTAATTAGAATAAAAGCACGTGCAGAAAATGGTGGGGCCAATAAATACCTAGTTGAATATTTAAGCAGGATACTAGACGTTCCCATATGTGGGATTAACATAAAATCGGGGCTTTCTTCAACCCACAAGTATATTGTAATTGATGCGGATGAGTCTCACGTGCATAATGCACTTACAGGCAAGGTGCACAGATAACCTGTACCAACAACTTATCTTTACCCTGCATCGTATATGGTTTTATTTCCATAGTTTGATTGCCTGATCATGATAATTCCCGGCAATAAAATATTTTTTGCCTGCTGCATAAGCTTACTAATAATAATGCTGGTACCAGGTTGTGTTAAAGAGTATAGTTATGAAGGTGGATTAAACGATACATCTGTAATTCCACCGGTTGATACCTCAATTATACAGGACTCAGTTGACGAAACCCTTATATTTCCCATATGCGTCAGTTGCACAGGTAAAGATGATTTCTACGAAGAAAAATGGAGCTTTAGTTATGATACTAATTTTTTCTGCGGAAATGTTACCAATGCAGTTGTTACCCCTACAAGGGATGGATTCACCTTTTTTGGTCCTTCCGCATGCAGTAACGATTCCGGGCTTATTATTTCAGCTTTTCTTTCGAATGCAACACTTACGCAAGACCTTGAAAATATAACCACAACCCAGGTTGCACTGGAGTATTATGATAATATTTCGGGAGACGACATCATGTATTCAGACCCATCTTTAAATCTTTCATTAACCATACTTTCATATAACCATACAACCCGTATTGCCAGAGGAACCTTTAGCGGCTATGTATTTTCAAAAAATAAAGAGGTGATTAAAATCAGGGATGGCAAGTTTATTACCGCGCTTCATTAACCCATAAAAAGGTGCAGAAAAACCATTCATTTATTATTTAAAATGCCATTACTATATTTAGGCATAAAGTAAATGTTATGAATAGGGAAATAACCTCCTGGTATAGTCCATCATTAAACAGTGAAATGCCGTTAGCGGTATATGGGCATCATGGCTTTGCCTTATTGCTGATTCCTACGGCTGCAGCCGATTATTTAGAGTACGAACGTTTTAAATTAATTGAATCCCTTTCTCCTTTTATTAATTCCGGAAAATTAAAAGTGTATAGCATAAACAGTATAAATAATGAAAGCTGGTTAAATAACCAGATGTTGCCTGAGCATAAAGCCATTCGCCATAACCAGTTTAACAATTATGTTTTTAACGAAGTAATTCCATTTATCAGGAACACATCCAGCAACGATACGTTTATCTATACGTGTGGTGCATCGTTCGGTGCCCTGCATGCTATGAATCTTTTTTTAAAAAAACCAGACCTTATTAATGGCACTATTAGCATGAGCGGTGTGTACGACCTGTCTGAATATACCAAAGGCTTTTGGGACGACCAGGTATACTTTAATAGTCCAATGCACTACATTCCCAACCTGTCAGATAACTGGTATATCGACAAAATAAAATCAAGTCATCACATTCATATTTATACCGGCAGCGGCAATTTTGAAGACCCCGAAGCCAATAAAAGATTTTCCCAGGTTTTATGGGACAAAGGCATATGGCACGATCTGCAGGTATGGGGTAATGATGTTAACCATGATTGGCCAACCTGGCGAAATATGCTGCCACACATAATCTCGTCTAAGTTTTAAACAGTTTGGCTCTATTTTACGTAGTTATAGGGTGACTTCTCGTGTTTAATTAACTAAATTGCTATATAAAACACCACCCAAAATAAAAACAAACAGTGAATATATTTCAGCAGGCTTCGGCTTATTATAAAAGCCATAAATGGGCTCGCATAACCTCATACGTTTTATTGATTTTTATAGGCTTGTACCTTGTTCTCCTTACAATACTCAGCATCTATATCAATGCAAACAAACAAAAATTTATTTCACAGGTTAATTCCCAGATCCAGGCTAATATATGGGGTGAGGTGAAGGTAGAAAATGCCGATATAACTGTTTGGTCTTCCTTTCCCCGAATTGCGGTTGTGTTGCAAAATGTCAGCATAACTGACTCTGTTTATCATATTCCGTTTCTAAAATTAAAAAAAGCCAGCGCAAGTTTTGGGCTTACAAATTTGATAGGGAAACATGTGCAGATTGGCAAAGTTGACCTTGAGGGTGGATTGATTCACATATTTACAGATGGTAATGGATATAATAATACATATGTTATAAAAAATAATAAAAAAACAGACACTACCTCCGGTGATAAAAAATCTTTACTTATAAAAAACCTGTCTATTAAAAATGTGGTGTTCTTAAATGAACATAAGATTAAGAATAAAAAGCACCTAATTAAAATAAGAGACCTGGATGCTGATATAAAAGAAAAAGATGGCGTGTATACCATAGACGTGGATGAAGATGTACTTGTAAAAGGATTGGGATTTAACCTTGAAAAAGGAGCGTATTTAAATAACCAGGTGGTTAAAGCTGATTGGAAATTTACCTATAAAGCAGAAGAAAGAAGCCTGGCTTTTGGAAACACCAAGGTTTCGTTTAACGACCACCTGGTTATGGTAAAAGGGAAGTTTTACCTGAAAGACGAGCCCCGGTTCAGCCTGCATATAGATTCTAAAGATCTACCTTATGAACAGGGATTAAAAATGTTGCCGCAAAACGTGCAGGGAAAACTTGGAAGTGTTACATTAACCAAACCGGTTAATATTATTGCAGACATCGTGGGTCCGATGGCATACAAAACCACACCCATGGTTAACGTGCAATTTGCAACTACACTTACCCGAATGATTACCCCGGTAACAGAATTAGACAGTTGCACCTTTAATGGCAGCTTTACAAATCAAAGGGATAAAAGTCTTGCCATTTCTAATGAAAATTCATCGGTACAATTTAACAGCTTTATAGGCACGTGGGGCGATATTGCGCTCACCGGGCAAAACATTCTTGTTTCAAATCTTGTTAAACCAAACCTGCAATTTCAATTTCAATCACAATGCACATTTCCCCAACTGGATGAACAACTTTCTTTAAGAACTATAAGGTTCGTTGAGGGAAACGCCAAGCTGGCACTTGAATATAACGGGCCATTAATTACCGATCCCCAATTGCTTAGTAAGCTTGAGGTTGACCTTAAAATGGAAAATGGTATAATTGAATATGAGCCCCGTGGATTACAGTTTACAGAATGTAATGGGCAAATTCTTTTTTCAGAAAACAGGCTGCTTGCTAAAAACCTGCAATGCAATGTAAAAAGTAATCATTTCGTAGTAAATATTGAGGGGAATGACCTCAGTAGTCTTTCTTCAAATGTTTCTGGCAAAGCAGATATTATATGCTCTGTTTATTCCCCAGCATTAAACTTAAGCGACTTTACCGCCGTTTTTGCTGCAAAGAAAAAATCAAATCGCCAGGTTAGTAAAAAACAAAAATTAAAAACCACATCAACGCTTCAAATCGATAAAATTCTTGAAGAAGGAAGCTTGCAGCTTGACCTACAGGCAAAAGCCATTTCGCTTAAAAATTTCCAGGCCCGCAATGCCCGCGCACAATTATTATTTGAGGAAAACAGCTGGCAGATTCAACGCGCTTACCTGCAACATTCTAATGGCAGCATGGATGTTTCTGCAAAAATTTTAGAAAACAGTGCCAATTTTCGTGATGCTTCTTTAAAGGCTGTGTTTAAAAATATCGATGCGAAAAATCTTTTTTATTCGTTCAATAATTTTGGTCAAACAGGTATAGAGTACAACAACATACAGGGCCTTGTAAACAGTAATATTAATGTAGGTGTAAGAATGAATGACAAGGGAGATTTATTGCCTGGCTCTATGAAAGGAGTCGTTGACTTTTCCATTAAGAAAGGCGCCCTAATAAATTTTGAACCTATTCAGCGTATTCAAAAATTCGCCTTTAAAAACAGGGACCTAAGCAGGATTGAATTTGCCGAACTGAAAAATAAACTTGAAATAAATGGATTTGATATAACCATTAACCGGATGGAAATTGAATCCTCTGTATTAAAAGTTTACGTGGAGGGTGTTTACAGTCTAAAAGACAATACTGACATTAGTATACAGGTGCCTATTAGCAACATGCAAAAAAAGGAGGAAGACTATAAACCAGAAAATGTGGGGGTAAATGCACGTGTTGGTCCCAGCATTTATTTAAGGGCACGGCCAGATAAAGACGGTACTATAAAGGTAGGCTTAGACCTGTTTAAGAAATTTAAAAAAGATAAAGACAGCAAAGAGGAAGATGATAAAGAAAAAAAATGAGGTACTAATAATTCTCTATCAGTTCTGATATTCGGCCTTCTTTTTTAATGCGCAAATAGTTCCGGTAACATTCCTGTATAAAATATCCGAGTTCAAGATCATTCATATAAAGAATGGTATAATACTCCGGCCTGCAGATTATCATAAACGTATCCAGTTCGGGTGCCTCCAGGCCGGTAAGTTGCCTGACAAACAATTTAGAAAACCGGTGGTCTACATATTTATCCTGCTCCTGTTGCAGTAAACGATCCTGGAAGCTTTGTAATTGCCGGTTACGTTTAAACCTGAACATATTTATCAGCTCAACAATGTCTAAACCGGCAGTAACACTTCCGGGAACATAATTCGATGGATTTGACTGCGTAGTTTTAAATGTGGGTTTTCTGTAATTAAAAATCTTGGCGTAATTATCCCTGTTTTGTATAGAGTCGAGCCGGTAATCTCTTCCAAAAACTTTTACTTCAGGCAGCCACGCAACATCAACATACAAAGCCACTTCAAAATTCATGTAGTTAGAAATGGTGTCTACAGGGTATTTCTGTGTATTCTTTGAAAGATAGCTAAACCAAACAGAATCTTTGTCGGTAACCGGTATCACATATTTGCCCAGGCTGTCGGTTATTGCGAATTTCCCGGTTGTGGTAAATACACTTACTGCATCCAGCGGTTTTTTACTAAAATAGTCATACACCGTTCCATGAAGTGAGACCGCCTGGCCATTACCCTGTGATAAAAACAACAAGCTGAAAACGACCACAAAAAAGGTTATGGAAATATTTTTTACGAAAACCGCAGGCACTAATTATTTTCTATTTGTGCGAGAAAGATAAAACTGAAATTGGTTGTAATTACAATAAGTAATATTTAATAGAATATTTTAACGCGCTATTGTAACGCAGCAGGTGCAACATAATTAATACCGGGGTTAAAATAATTCCAGAGCATGGCGGAAAGTTTTCGGGTCAACACCCATGCTTCATTACCCGGCAACCAGGTTGTATCGATGTTTTGCTTTGTGGCAATACAAAAAATATAAGGATGCTTTCCGTTTACATATACCACTTCACTTCTGCTCGCATCTACAGCACCATTTTTATCGGCAACAAAAACCCCTGGTGGTATTTGAGAAAGCGCTTCTTCATCCCAATACTGCCTGCCTAATAATTTAAGCATGCGTCCACTCACCTCTTTATTCATTAAATCTCCCTGAACAATGTGCTGCATAATTGTTGCGATATCCCGCGGTGTGGTTTGCCCCCATCCATATTGTGTTCGGTTGTCTTCGCGGCCTTTTGTTCTGCTGTTGACGCGGGTATCATGAATGCCCAGGCTGTCTAATAATTCATTGATACGTTTTCCGCCGCCCGCCAGCCCCTGTAGCCAAAGGCTTGCACAATTATCACTGGTTGAAAGCATAAGCATCAGAACCTTGCTTAATTCAATGGTACTGCTGTCTTTTAATGAGGCAAGAATATCATCCCCTTCATCATAATACAAAGAATCGGTATACAATAAACGCTGATGATATTTTAATTCTCCCTTTTGAATTTTATCCATTATACCTATCATAATGGGAATCTTAACCATACTCGCGGTGGGAAAAATTGTATCCGCATTTATTGAAACAGTATTTCCATTTTTCAGGTCAATAATATAAACGCCAATTTTACCATGAAACCCCTGAATAAGGTTTTCAACTTGTTGATGCAAATGGCTGTTACTTTTTTGTGCTTCTGAATAAAAACAACTCACCACCACAAAAAAGAATATGAACCAGGTTGATTTAAAAAGCAGAATGTTTCTTACCGGGGGTTTTTGTGGGCACAATATTTTTCTATTCATATATATGTTTTCATCGTTCATCGCTTCAAATAGGCTTTAGATATATAATCGATTAAATTTGCATTCGAATTTAAAATTAAGCTAAACAGCATGTTTTCATATAAAGCTCGGTTAATCTTGTTCATGTTCTTACCGGTTTTTGCCTGTAACAACAAAAAAGATCCACCGCCAAAACAGCAACCAAAACCTGTTTCGGTAGAAATAATTATTGCCGCTGAATCGCAGGTAGATAATACCATTGAGGTGAACGGCACTGCCGTGGCTAACGAATATGCAGAGTTGCATCCTGAAATCAGTGGAAAGCTTACCTATCTTAACGTTCCCGAAGGCGCGTTTCTTCAGAAAGGTGCGTTGGTTGCGCGCATAAATGATGCTGACCTGCGTGCGCAGTTAAACAAATCGAAGGCAGCATTACAACTTGCCGAAAAGACACAGGAAAGATTAAGCAAACTGATGGAGATTAAAGGATTAAACCAGGCTGATTATGATGTGGCAGTAAACCAGGTTATTAGTTTACGCTCAGACATTGCGTACACGCAGGCGCAAATTGAAAAAACATATGTAAGGGCACCCTTTTCCGGTGTTGCCGGGTTGCGGCAGGTTAGTCCCGGAGCCTATGTAACCCCATCAACCATTATTTCTACCATTCAACAAATGGACAAGGTAAAAATTGATTTCACAGTTCCGGAAGAATATGGAGACCTCATAAAAAAAGGCTTAACTGTAATGGTTGAATCAACGGGGTCTAATGGAAGCGAAAAAAATACTGCAGTAGTGGTTGCCACAGAGCCGCAGGCAAACCTAACTACCAGGAATTTAAAGGTACGGGCGGTAGTTCCGAGGGGCACTATAAATCCGGGCTCGTTCGTAAAAGTTTACCTGAATGCAAGCAACAGAAATAACGCCATCATGGTGCCAACGAATGCAGTAATACCCGACGCGCAATCAGATAAAGTAATACTTATAAAAAATGGCAAAGCATCGTTTTCAAATATAGAAACCGGCATCAGGCAATCTGGCACAGTGGAAATATTGAACGGTGTGCAACCCGGCGATTCAGTTATTGTAACAGGAGTTTTGTTTGCAAGGCAGGATGCACCTGTTACAGTAAGTGCTGTAAAAAAGCTTAATGAGGTAGTAGTTGAATAAAATTAAATGCAGGCAACTGCCTGTTTCGTCTTAACCCAGATTGGTAAATGAATATTTCAGAATTATCGTTACGCCGGCCGGTTCTTGCCACCGTTATGAACCTGGTAATATTGTTGTTCGGTGCGGTTGGTTTTACATTTCTTGCGGTAAGGGAATACCCCGCTATTGATCCGCCGGTTATTAATGTAAGAACTTCTTATACGGGTGCGAATGCCGATATTGTTGAAACACAGATAACTGAACCACTTGAAAAACAGATCAACGGTATCCCGGGTATTAGAACCATCACTTCATCAAGCCAGGTAGGTGCAAGTAATATTACTGTAGAGTTTAACCTTGATGCGGATTTAGAAGCAGCCGCCAATGATGTACGCGATAAGGTTAGCCAGGCACAAAGAAACCTGCCACAGGATATTGATGCTCCACCAGTTGTTAGCAAGGCAGATGCGAATGGGGATTTTATCTTGCTGCTCGCCATTCAAAGCAAAACAAAAGGCTTGCTTGAACTGAGTGACTATGCAGAAAATGTGTTGCAGGAAAGGTTTCAAACCATTAACCAGGTTAGCGCTGTAAATATTTTCGGGCAGAAACGACCAGCCATGCGCATATGGCTTCAGCCCGACAAAATGAATGCGTATGGTGTTTCATTTACTGATATTCAAACTGCCCTAAACAGGGAAAATGTAGAGATACCTGCGGGAAAAATTTATGGCAATAATACTGAACTGAATATTCGTACGGTGGGCAGGCTAACTTCTGAAAAGCAGTTTAATGATTTGGTAATATCTGAAAGCCTGGATGGAATTGTTCGCCTGCAGGATGTAGCTAAAGTAGAAATTGGACCTGAGAATTATGAATTTAGCTGGAAATACAATGGCGTTAATGCAGTAGGTGTAGCTATTATTCCGCAGCCCGGCGCCAACTACATTGAAATAGCGGATGAATTTAATAAAAGACTTGAAGAGATACAGGCAACTAATAAATCAGATATTGAATTCAATGTGCTGATAGATGCTACACGAAATGTGCGACGCGCATTAGATGAGGTAAAGGATACTTTATTCATTGCATTTACGCTTGTTGTACTGGTAATATTTTTCTTTTTCAGGGATTGGCTTATTGCCCTTCGCCCGTTAATTGATATACCCATTTCTTTGGTGGCTACCTTTTTCATCATGTACCTCGCAGGGTTCTCCATCAACGTATTAACATTGCTAGGAATTGTGCTTGCAACCGGTTTGGTGGTTGATGATGGCATCGTGGTTACCGAAAACATTTTCCGAAAACTTGAAGAAGGTTTACCCATTCGTAAAGCAGCAAGAGAGGGCAGCAGAGAAATATTTTTTGCTGTATTATCCACTTCCATAACACTCGCTGTAGTATTTCTTCCCGTAATATTTCTCGAAGGTTTTGTCGGTAGTCTGTTCCGTGAATTTGGTATTGTGGTAGCAGCAGCTGTTCTGATCTCCGCGTTTGTTTCGCTAACTATTACGCCTGTATTAAATGTAGTTCTTAATCGTAGAAATGCACAGCATGGCTGGTTTTATAATAAAACCGAACCGTTTTTTACAGGCATGGAAAACGGTTATAAAAGAATGCTGTCAGCGTTTATGAAAGTGCGGTGGGTAGCGTGGATCATCATCATTGCGTGCGGTGCCATGATCTATTACATCTTTAATAACCTGCAAAGTGAGATCGCACCCATGGAAGACAAAAGCACAGTGCGTTTCAGTCTCAGCGGGGCCGAGGGTACCAGCTACGATTACATGCAACGCATCTCAGATAAGTTTGCCAATTTTTTGCACGATTCAGTTCCCGAAAGAACATTTGTTTTTAATGCAACACCTGGGTTTGGCGGAAGCGGACTTAACTCTTCTTTTGGAAGGGTAGGTTTGGTTGATCCTGAATATCGCGACCGTACCCAGGATGAAATAGTAAATGACATCAACAGCAAACTTTACAGGTTTCCAGATGCGCGGGTGTTTGCCATACAGGAACAAACAATAGCCGTTGGGGCAGGTTCCCGCGGTGGTCTGCCCGTACAATTCAATATTCAAAATCTTGAATTTAAAAAGTTAACAGAGGTCGTTCCCCAGTTTTTAGATAAAGCGCGCAACGATAAAACTTTTCAGAATGTTGATGCCAATTTAAAATTCAATAAACCTGAATTGCAACTTTCTATAGACCGGGTTAAAGCAAAAGACCTGGGTTTAACAACTACCGATGTTGCTGCTGTAGTTCAGGCTGCATTCAGTGGAAGAAGACTGGCATATTTTATTCAGAAAGGCAAACAATACGAAGTGATAGCCCAGGTAGAACGCAGCGACCGCAGTACTCCACAGGATATTGAAAAATTATATGTGCGCAACAGCAGAGGCGAAAACATTCCTTTAAGCGCAGTAATAAAACTGGAAGAAAGCAGCAGCCCTCCCACCCTGTATCATTATAACAGGTTCAGGTCTGCAACCATTTCCGCATCACTTGCTGAAGGAAAAACAATTGGTGATGGAATAAAAGCCATGCAAAAAATAGCTGATGAAACGCTGGATGAAACTTTTCAAACATCCCTCACGGGACCCTCACGTGATTATACCGAAAGCTCCTCCAACACCGGCTTCGCTTTCATGCTTGCCTTACTTTTAATATACCTGGTACTTGCCGCGCAGTTTGAAAGTTTCCGCGATCCGCTTATTATTATGATCACTGTACCTCTGGCACTTGCAGGAGCGTTGTTAAGTTTATATGTATTTGATCAAACGCTAAATATTTTTTCGCAGATCGGTATGATCATGCTCATTGGACTGGTAACAAAAAACGGGATTTTAATAGTTGAGTTTGCCAATAAAAAAAGAGAACAGGCCATGCCCAAAATGCAGGCGGTTTTAGAAGCATCGGCACAAAGGCTGCGTCCTATTTTAATGACGAGTTTGGCCACATCGCTGGGCGCATTACCCATTGCACTTAGCCTCGGCGCAGCAGCAACAAGCCGCATTCCACTGGGTATTGTAATCGTTGGTGGCATTATGTTTTCGTTGTTACTTACCTTATTTGTAATACCGGCAGTGTACACTTATTTGTCAGGCAAACACAAGGTGCATAAAACAGAAATATCAGAATAAAAGAAAATTATTTGTATGGATCAGGCTGCAGATTTTCATGGCATCGTTCCTTGCGTCGCAATACGTTCAACTGCAGTGCGTAAAGCGCCAGGCATATCAGTACCTATAAAAATAATTTGTCTTATAATACTAGTTTGTTTGATTAGTGTTTTTGGGAATTTAGTTTATGCCCAAAAAATTCTTACACTCGAAGAAGCCATCAACATCGCCTTAAAAAACAGCCTTGAAATTGAGCTTGAAAAAAATTATGTAGAGGCAAATACAGAATTGAATAATTATGGCTATGCAGGGGGGTTGCCGCTTGTAACGGGCTCGGTTAACGACAATCAGCAAATAACAGATATTAACCAAAAGCTTAGCAACGGCACAAACATTAAAAGGCGCGGCGCAACGGGCAATAACCTTACAGCAAATATTACAGGCAGCATGCTTTTATATAATGGTATGCGTGTTAAGACTACCAAACAACGACTGGCACAATTGCAGCAACAGAGCCAGGAATATTTAAATGCACGCATACAAAATATAATAGCTGATGTAATGATCAATTATTATGATATTGTTCGCCAGCAAAATTACCTGCTTACATTAGACCAGTCTATTGAGGTCTCCCGCCAGAGACTTAGCTTAATTGAGACAAAAGAAAGTGTGGGGCTGGCAAATAATGCAGACCTGTTTCAAACACAATTAGACCTTAACCAGCTTCTTCAAACAAGGTCATCACAGGTTTTGGTGATTGAACAGGCAAAAACAAACCTGCTAACGCAGCTAACTTTAAAACCTGATTCTTTAATAGTTATTGCAGACACGATAATTGTAGACCAGCATCTTCTTCTTCAAAATATTCTTGAAAAGCTGCCCACCAATCACGAGGTTATCGCAGCAGTCCGGCAGGTGCGCATAAATGAACTGATTGAAAAAGAAACTGCAGCACTTCGTTATCCTTCTCTACGCTTAAATACAGGATATAATTTTAACCTGTCTAAAAGTTCGGGGGGGTTTAATTTATACAATGAAAGTTATGGGCCGTTTATGTAGGTCTTAACTTATCGGTTCCCATTTATAATGGTTCCAGTTACAAAAGACAGCAACGCGTTGCAGAAATAAACACGGAAAATGCTGTGATACAAAAAGATATTCTATTGCGGGATAATGCTTCTGCCGCTGTAAAGTCTTACCAGTCTTACAGAAATGCCTTAGAACAATTACAAACCGCGAAAGAAAATTATTCGCTTGCCGCGCAACTATTAGAATTGGTTATGCGCAGGTTCGAGCTAAACGTTGCCACATTGGTTGATTTTGAAATTGCACAGCAAACGTTTGAAGAAGCAGGCTTCCGGCTGGTAAATTTAAATTATGCCGCGAAAGCTGCTGAAATAGAAATGAAGCGGCTGGCAAATGAATTAAGCTTTTAAAAATTACACCGGAAATTTTGGTGTATTTTTAAGTATATGACAGCTATATCAATAAATAGTGAAAGCCGCAAACCTGTTAAGGTAAAAGAAGGCCGCAAAGTGCTGGAAAATGCAATAGGTAAAAAAGGAAAACGACCAGGCAGATCTTCCCACATAAGACCAACAACCAAGAAAAAAGGAATCCCTAAAAAATGAGCTTTACTGCAACAACCATCGATTGCAGCTAACACTTAATTTTACCGTCATTTAAATTTCCTGATATATTATGAGGTTTGTTGCGCTTATTCCTGCAAGATTTTCTGCCACCCGGTTCCCTGGAAAACTTATGCAGTTACTCGGCAATAAAACGGTGATACAAACCACATATGATAATGTGGTTGCATCATCTCTTTTTAATGAAGTGTATGTAGTTACAGACAGCAAAGAAATTTTTGACGAAATTACAGGTAATGGCGGGTTGGTAATAATGAGTAAAAAACCGCATGAAAGTGGCAGTGACCGTATTGCAGAAGCAATTGAAAACATCCAGGCAGATGTCATCATTAATGTTCAGGGCGATGAACCATTTGCAGATCATCTGGCACTTAAAAAACTTGCTGATGCATTTAAAACGGATGCAACTGTGCAGGTTGCCAGCTTAATGCATGAAGTGGTTGATGAGCAATCAATCCAAGATCCAAACAGCGTAAAAGTGGTGGTCGATAAAAATTATAATGCATTATACTTTAGCAGGTCGGTTATTCCCTATAACAGAAATAAAGAAGAAAACACAGTTTGTTACCGGCATATAGGGGTATATGCTTACCGTAAGCAGGCGTTAATTAATTTCACTAAATGGCCGGTTACGCGTTTAGAAAATGCTGAAAAATTAGAACAATTAAGATATCTTGAAAATGGTGTAAAAATTAAGATGGTAATAACCAATAAACCAAGCATTGGCATTGATACACCACAAGACCTTGAGCAGGCAAAACAGTTTCTTTTAAAAAAACGGTAACATGTCATCATTAACCTTTTCAATTATTCAAACCAATTTGTTTTGGGAAGATAAAGCTGCCAATCTTTCCATGTTATATGAAAAAATAATCGGCATACAACAAAAAACAAATGTGGTTGTTTTACCAGAAATGTTTTCTACCGGCTTTTCAATGCAACCCAAATTATTTGCAGAAACAATGGATGGCACTACCATACAATGGATGAAAAAAGTTGCATCAGAAAAAAATATTATTCTTACCGGTAGTCTAATGATGAAAGATGGAACTGATTATTTTAACAGGATGATATGGATGCTTCCCAACGGGCAAAAAGGTATTTACGACAAAAGACATTTATTCGCAAAGGGTGATGAACACAACCATTACACACCGGGCAAAAAACGTTGTATAGCTTCTGTTAACGGATGGAAGATAAACCTGCAGGTATGCTATGATCTACGATTCCCGGTATGGTCACGGCAGTGTGTAGACCAGGATAAAATAAAAAATAACGAAGAGTCTTTTGCAGAATATGATGTAATGATTTATGTTGCCAACTGGCCCGAAAAACGTGTTAGCGCATGGAAGACTTTATTGCAGGCAAGGGCTATTGAAAATCAATGTTACGTAATTGGTGTTAACAGGGTTGGGAATGATGGTAATAACATATATCATAGCGGGGACAGTATGGTGGTAAATGAAATGGGAGAGATATTGTACCAAAAAAGTCATGAAGAAGATATATTCACCTTAACGCTTGATAAAGAATCATTGGTTAAAACGAGAACCGCTCTTCCATTTTTAAAAGATGCTGATTCTTTTATGATTAACGAATAATTTTTTGAATGGAAAACATACACGCCATCACTGCCTCAAAAATTTTTACAGGAAAAGAAATGCTGCACGATCATGGCATATTGTTTCATGAAAACAAAGTACAGCAGGTACTCCCAATTAATAACATTCCTTCATCTGTAGAAACTCAATTTTTTAATGAAGGAATAATTGCGCCTGCATTTATCGACATACAGATTTATGGCGCATATAATAAATTACTTGCGATATATCCTGAAAGTGATGCTGTAAAAAATATTTACGAATACAGTAAGGCAGGTGGTGCCGCATGGTGCATGCCTACAGTAGCAACTAATACTTACGATGTGTTTTATAAAGGTATAGACGCCGTAAGAAAGTATTGGGAAGATGGAAGAAAAGGTGTACTTGGCCTGCATATAGAAGGACCCTGGCTAAACAAAAATAAAAAAGGTGCTCACAACGAAGCGTGGATACATGCACCAGAAAAAGAAACTGTACTTGAATTGCTTGCCTACGGAAAAGGCGTAATAAAGATTATAACCCTTGCCCCGGAAATATGCAGCAATGAAATTATAGAACTCATTCAAATGCACGATGTGGTGGTTTCTGCAGGTCATAGTGATGCATCATATAAACAAGCAACGGATGCTTTTAATACCAATATTTACACCGCAACACATTTGTTCAACGCAATGAGCCCATTGAATCACAGGGCACCTGGCATGGCAGGGGCTATTATGGATCATCCAAGTGTTTTGTGCAGCGTTGTACCCGATGGGCATCATGTTGACTTTGCGGCCATTCGCATTGCAAAAAGTATAATGAAAGAAAGAATATTTGCCATAACCGATGCAGTAACAGAATCTGAAGATGAGGTTTATTCACATCATTTTGAAGGTGATAAATACACGTGTAACGGTATTTTAAGTGGCTCTGCATTAACTATGCACAAAGCCTTTTTAAATTTTGTGCACCACTGTAATATTGATGTTGAAGAAGCATTGCGTATGTGCAGTTATTACCCTGCAAAAGCCATTAATAATAAAAGTTTGGGTATTATACAGCCTGGAAGTACGCCTGGCTTTGTGGTACTTGATAAAGATTTGAAAATAATTACGACCATAGATTAATAAAAAATGAAGGAGATAAAATGAAGTTAGTTTCTTACTTAAAGGATGAACATGACCAGCTTGCCTTAGCTGTAGATGATAAGGTGTATGACCTGGATGAAATGCACCCTGAGTTGCCTTCCTCCATGAACATGTTTTTAACGTATTGGGAAGAAAATTATCCCATTGCACTGGCAGTAAATAATGCCATTATCAACGGCAAGTTGGGCAACGAACGATCAGTGCCTATTGATAGTGTGCAACTGCTGTCCCCTGTTCCTTTCCCAACCAGTTGCAGGGATGCCTATGCCTTTCGGCAACATGTGGCAGCAGCCAGAAGAAACCGCAAGTGGACCTATGATACCAGAGTTTGATCAATATCCCATTTTTTATTTCACCAACCACCACAGTGTTCAGGGTCCCGGGGAAATATTATGCATGCCCGATCATTTTGAAAAACTTGATTTTGAACTGGAGGCAGCCATAGTAATTTGTAAACACGGGCGCAATATTAAAGCAGAAGAAGCACGACGAATATATTGGCGGCCTCATGATCATGAATGATATGAGTGCAAGAAGATTGCAAATGGAAGAAATGCTATTAAACCTGGGACCTGCAAAAGGCAAAGATTTCGCCACTTCAGTAGGCCCATGGCTTGTTACTCTGGATGAATTGAAAGAAATTATGGAAGTCATGCTAAAGAAGGACATACAGGCAAAAGCTGGAATTTAAATATGAAGTGCTTTGTCAATGGCATACAGGTAAGTGAAGGTAACCTGGGAGATATGGACTGGACATTTGCAGAAATAATTGAACGGGCGTCTTATGGCACCATGTTGCACCCCGGTGATGTTATTGGAAGCGGAACTGTGGGTACAGGTTGTTTTCTTGAACTTAATGGCACAGGTAAACTAAATGATCCGAATTATACAGAGCAATGGCTGCAACCTGGCGATGTAGTTGAAATGGAAATCGAAAAATTAGGAAAGCTGGTAAATAATATTGAAAAAGAAGAAAGCGATTTTTCATTGCTTGCCATTAAAAAAAATGTTTAATTTTTCTGCATGATCATTGCTGAAATAGCGCAGGCGCATGATGGCAGTTTGGGAATGGCACATGCATATATTGATGCCCTTAAAGAAACAGGGGTTAATGCTATAAAATTTCAAACACATATAGCTGAAGCAGAAAGCAGTAAACACGAACCTTTCAGAACAAATTTCAGTTATAGAGATGCCTCCCGGTTCGATTACTGGAAAAGAATGGAATTTACATCTACTGAATGGGAAGGGTTAAAAAAACATTGTGAAGAAAATGGATTGGAGTTTATTAGCAGTCCCTTTTCAAACGCAGCAGTTGACCTTCTTGAAACAATTGGAGTAAAAAGATACAAGATAGGATCAGGAGAAATTAGCAACCTGTTATTATTAAATAAAATCGCACGTTTACATAAACCTGTTATTCTTTCTTCAGGTTTAAGTGATTGGGATGAACTGGATATGGCGGTTCAAATCTTTAAAGAAAAAAAGATTGATATTTCTGTTTTACAATGCACCACTGCGTACCCTGCGCCCCCGGAATTATGGAAGCTGAACCTGATAACGGAATTAAAAGAACGTTACAACATTCCAGTAGGTTATTCTGATCATAGTGGTGACATATATGCCTGCCTTGCGGCAGCGGCACTGGGTGCAGAGGTATTTGAATTTCATGTAGTGTTTAGCAGGCAAATGTTTGGTCCGGATACAAAGGCATCTGTTGAAATTTCGGAGGTAAAGAAAATGGTGGATGGCATTGTAAATATATCTACCGCAATTAAGGTAAAAGGAGATAAACAATTAGATGCCGAAACATTGCAGTTAAAAAATATTTTCGGAAAATCCTTAGCAGTAAACAGGCAACTTGATAAAGGCACTATTATAACAGAAGAAATGCTGGAGGCTAAAAAACCAGCAGGCTATGGTATTAGCGCCTCAGAATATTGTAAGGTTATTGGAAAGCCTTTGCAAAAGCAAAAAGCGCAATGGGATTTTTTAACAGAAGATGATATAGGCTGAAACCATTGCCGACAATGGTTTGCAGCACAAGTGTGCGACGCAACGAAGCATTATTAATAATGTTAGACGGGTACAAAAAAAATAAAAGTGAAAAAAAGAAAAGTATGTGTTGTAATTACTGCGCGGCCCAGTTACAGCAGGGTTAAAACTGCAATGCAGGCAATAAAAGAAAATATTAATCTTGAATTGCAGTTGGTACTTGCCGGCGCGGCATTACTAAACCGTTATGGAAATGTTGATGACTTTGTGATTGAAGATGGATTTGCAATTGACGCCAAAGTTTTTATGGTTTTGGAAGGCGAAAACCCAACAACCATGGCCAAAACAACAGGGTTAGGGGTAATTGAACTGTCAAATGTTTTTTATAATCTTAAACCTGATGTGGTGGTTGTAATTGCAGACAGGTTTGAAACCCTTGCAGTCTCTATTGCCGCAGCATATCAAAATATTCCGGTTGCACATATACAGGGTGGTGAGATAACAGGCAACATAGATGAAAAGGTGCGGCATGCTAATACAAAGCTTGCAGATATACATCTTGTAAGTACTGAAAGTGCCCGCAGGCGCGTGATTCAATTGGGAGAGGATGTGAATTATGTATTTACTACTGGTTGCCCATCAGTAGATCTCGCTGCAAATGTGATCGATTCTGTTTCTCTCGACTTTGATCCATTTGAAAAATATGGTGGTGTGGGCGAAATGTTTAATTATGATAAGGGTTACATAGTTGTGATGCAGCATTCGGTTACCACAGAATATACACAGGCTGCTGAACAAATTGAACACACCTTACAGGCAGTGAAAGAATTACAAATGCCTGCCTTTTGGTTTTGGCCTAATGTAGATGCGGGGGCTGATGGATTATCGCATGGCATTAGAGCTTACAGGGAAAAGCATGCTTTGCCTTTTATACATTTCTTTAAAAATATGCGGCCGGAAGATTTTTTAAAATTACTCCATCATTCAAAATGTCTTGTTGGCAATTCAAGCGTGGGTATTCGCGAATGTGCATACCTGGGTGTGCCGGTAGTTAATATTGGTTCCAGGCAGCATGGAAGGGATAAAGCAAATAATGTGATTGATTGTGGATATGATAAAGATGAAATTGTGGCAGCAATTAAAAGCTGCATCAATAAGTCCAGACCCGCGCCATCCAATTTTTACGGAGGCGGTAATGCCGGAAAAAATATTGCTGATGTACTTGCAACAGTTACATTACGCCACCATAAAACCCTGAACTATAAATAATGAAAGTGCTTGGTATTATTCCTGCGCGTAAAGGCTCTAAAGGTGTTTCAATAAAAATATGAAGCTGCTTGCAGGCAAACCATTATTGACTTATACACTGCAGAGCGCATCACAGGCTACTTTGTTACATGCTGTAATCATTAGCACAGATAGTGATGAAATGATGCAACTGGCAAATACGTTTAATATATCAGCACCTTTTAAAAGACCGGAAGAGTTTGCAGCAGATACCACACCTACGATTGAAGTAATTATTCATGCACTTAAATATTATGAACAACATAATATTTCTTTTGATGCAGTGTGTTTGTTGCAACCCACATATCCTTTTAGGGAGCCAGGATTTATAGATAAGTGTATTGAAAAATTTATGGCTACAGGTGCAGATACTTTGATTTCCGTTATACCGGTACCACATCACTATAATCCCCATTGGGTTTTTGTAGAAAATGATGAAGGCACATTACGCAATGCCATAGGAGATGATAATATTATCACCCGAAGACAAGACCTTCCTCCTGCATTTATTCGCGATGGTAGTGTGTATATTATAAAAACGGGTACAATTTTACAAACCCATTCATTGTTTGGCAATAAGGTAGAAGGGGTACTATCAAACCCTGAATGCTATATAAATATTGATACAGAACAAGATTTTGAAAAGGCTCAACTTTTAGCTGCCAGGTATTCACACATTAATTATTAAAGTAACTTTTAAAAATAATTTTGGAAAAAATCAATTGCGAAGCCTAATTTTGAAACCTCGACAAAACAATGAATCTTATAAGTACATATCTTTTCTCTGTAACAAAAGCCCCCAGCTTTTGTATGTGCTGCATTTGTTGTATGCCGTAAGGCATAAAATATATACACCCCGCCCTGGGCTTCGCCCTTCTTTATTTTAATCAGTTTTTTTTCATTCATACCTTAAATATTTAGTTTTTTATGAGCAACACACATCATTTCGATACCCTGCAATTGCATGCAGGCCAACAAATAGACCCGACTACCAATGCACGGGCAGTACCTATTTATCAAACAACCTCCTACGGATTTAAAAATGCAGAACATGCTGCAAACCTTTTTGGTTTAAAAGAATTCGGTAATATTTACACGCGTATCATGAACCCCACAACGGATGTTTTTGAACAGCGTATTGCCGCACTTGAAGGCGGTGTGGGTGCATTAGCAACAGGAAGCGGGCAAGCCGCGCAATTTTTAGCGCTGAATAATATACTTCAGGCTGGTGATAATTTTATTTCTACCTCTTATTTGTATGGAGGAACATATAACCAATTTAAAGTTGCTTTTAAACGTCTGGGTGTGGAAGCGAGATTTGGTGATGGCGATAATGTAGAAAGTTTTGTAAAACACATTGATAAAAACACCAAAGCCATTTACCTTGAAACGATTGGCAATCCCCAGTTAAATGTTCCTGACTTTGAAAAGTTTGGTGCATTGGCAAAAGAATACGACCTGCCACTGATCATAGATAATACATTTGGTGCAGGCGGTTATTTATTCCGGCCTTTTGAATGGGGAGCAAATGTAGTGGTTGAATCTGCTACCAAGTGGATTGGAGGGCATGGAACATCTATCGGTGGTGTTATTATAGACGGTGGAAACTATAACTGGGGCAATGGTAAATTTCCGCAGTTTACTGAACCGTCTGAAGGATATCACGGATTAAAGTTTTGGGATGTCTTTGGCGAAGGAAATCCATTAGGTTTACCTAACATAGCTTTTGCCATCAGGGCAAGAGTTGAGGGTTTGCGCGATTTTGGACCATCCCTAAGCCCTTTTAATTCATTCCTTTTATTGCAGGGTCTTGAAACACTTTCTTTACGTGTTCAAAGGCATGTTGACAATGCACTTGCCCTTGCTGAATGGTTAGAGCAACACCCACTGGTAGACTTTGTACTGTACCCGGGTCTTAAGAATAATCAATATCACAATCTTGCTAAAAAATACCTGGTGAATGGCTTTGGGGGCATATTGCAATTTGGTGTAAAAGGCGAGAAAGAGAAAGCGGCATCTTTCATTAACGAATTAAAGCTTGCGAGTCACCTTGCCAATGTAGGCGACGCCAAAACACTGGTAATACATCCTGCTTCCACCACACACGAACAATTAAGCCCTGAAGAACAGGTAGCGAGCGGAGTATTGCCGAACCAGGTGAGGGTTAGCGTAGGCATTGAACATATTGAAGATATTAAAGCAGACTTTGAACAAGCCCTTCAAAAGGTAAATGCGGGCGAAGCTGTTTTGCAATAAGTTATTTACCTATAATGAACCATTAAATATACAGGGCAGTAAGTACCACGCTTGCTGCCTTGTTATTTAAACATAATAATTAAAATGCTTTAAACAGGCGGCAATAACTTTGCCTGCTGAATTAAAAATAAAGTTTTGCCTTATAAAATATTTACAAGCCACAAAGATTTTTTTCTTGAAAGCGGTGAGGTATTACCAGCAATAAGACTTGCTTATACTACACAGGGAAAATTAAATGAAGATAAAAGTAATGTGGTTTGGGTGTTTCATGCATTAACTGCCAACAGTGATGCTCAGGAATGGTGGCCAGGGTTAGTTGGCGAAGGAAAATTATTTGATCCGCTCAAGCATTTTATTATTTGCGTTAACATGCCTGGCAGCTGTTATGGAAGTATATCTCCTATAGACATTAATCCGCTTACCGGCAGTCATTATTATCATTCATTTCCCTTGTTCACAACAAGAGACATGATTAGGGCATATAAAACTTTAAGAGACCACCTGGAAATTAAAAGTGTCCTGATAGGAATAGGTGGCTCAATGGGTGGACAACAATTATTAGAATGGGCAATTGACGAGCCCGGATTTTTCAGGCATATAGTACCCATAGCTACTAATGCGTTCCATTCGCCCTGGGGTATTGCGTTCAATGCCTCCCAAAGATTATGTATTGAAACAGATACAACCTGGTCGAATAATCATGAGAATGCCGGTTTGCAGGGAATGAAGGCTGCCCGCAGTATAGCACTTTTGTCTTACAGGCATTATATTACCTATAATAATACCCAGGCCGAAGAAGACCCAAACAAACTCGATCATTTTAAAAGTGAGTCGTACCAGCGTTACCAGGGGGAGAAACTCGCCAAAAGATTCAATGCCTATAGTTATTTCTTTCTTTCTAAAAGTATGGATGCGCATAATGTGGGACGTGGCAGAACAAGTGCGCAACTGGCACTACAAAAGATCAAGGCTAAAACATTGGTAATTGGTATTGATTCAGACATACTGTTTCCCCTGCAGGAACAACAATTTTGTGCCGACCATATTCCCGGTGCGGTCTTTCATGCAATACATTCTCTTTACGGGCATGATGGTTTTTTGCTAGAGTTTGAAATTATTCATTCGCTCATTAATTCGTTTTTAGAGGAAACAACTATTGATCTGCAAAAATTATCTGCACGAAACTCAGCTGGTTAAATTAGTTGTTGCTTTTCTTATAATATTTTTTTTATTGTCGAATAAAAAGCGTAGCTAATAAGCATAACGAAACAAACCATTATACTATAGTTTTTAATAGTGATTTTTCATGACTAATTCAGACAAATTTATTTACACTCTTTAGAGTAATACGTATGGATTATTATTTAAAAATGCAAATAAACTTTATCCCAGTTTTTAATTTTTTTTAAAAACCTTACGAATAAAATCATCATCATCTTTTTAAAAATTTATAAGTCACTGTTAATGTTAGCTAAATACTTCAAATGTTTTTTTTTAATAAAGATGTATATGCTTCTCTGTTAATACACTATGCGCCCGTTCTTAAACAAACCCTTGATACATCTACATTTATTTGTTATTTCCAAAAAAAATATAGTTTATTTTCTGTACGAAAATGACGATTGGGGTTCATTATATTCATTTATAAATATTTAGATTTTTAAATATCTTTTTCGAGTATAAAAAAGAAAAAAACCTGTCTGAAAAATTTTTTTTTCAACATTTAATATTTGATATTCGTTCCCCTGCCGATGAAAAAATTAAAATAATTTTTATCGGAAGTTTTAAAGTTTTAATCGGTATCTAGAAGTACTTAACCCATGTAAATTGTGCTATCCCCTCTATGGCAAAAAATGCAGAAATAGTTTGGAGTAATTGCTTAAAAATTATTCAGGATATTGTTGATTGGCAACCTTATAAAACCTGGTTCGAACCAATTAAACCACTTGAGCTTAATGGAAACATTTTGCTTATTCAGGTACCCAGTCAATTTTTCTTTGAATACCTCGAAGAACATTATTTAAATCTGCTTGCAAAAACCCTTAAACGCGAATTAGGTAAAACTGCGCGACTTGAATACCGCATTATGGTAGACAGCGGCAATAACGACCGCGGAGGTACTATGGATGTGCCTGCAGGAAACGCAAAGATTTATAATAACAATGAGATGAATTTTCCATTGATCATTAATACCCCTGTAAAAAACCCCTTTGTTATTCCCGGTCTTAAAAAAATGCAGATCGACCCCCAATTAAATGCATCATATATATTAGATACTTTTATAGAAGGCGATTGCAACCGGGTAGCAAGGCGTGCAGGTAAAACGGTTGCAGAAAAACCCGGAAATAACTCTTTTAACCCGCTGGTAATTTACGGTGGTGTAGGTTTAGGTAAAACCCACCTGGGGCAGGCAATTGGTAACGAGGTAAAAAGGCTTCACCCAAATAAGGTTGTATTATATGTTAGTAGTGAAAAATTCATAAACCAATTTCAGGATCATAGCCGCAATAACGCAATAAACGATTTTATTCATTTCTACCAGTTAATAGATGTGTTGATTATTGATGATGTTCAATTTTTTGCACGTGCTGAAAAATCGCAGGATGCATTTTTTGCCATCTTTAATCACCTGCACCAAAGCGGTAAACAATTAATACTTACTTCAGATAAACCACCAAAAGATCTTGACGGTATGCAGGAAAGACTACTTAGCCGTTTTCGCTGGGGTTTAAGTGCCGACCTGCAGGTGCCCGATTATGAAACCAGGATTGAAATTCTTGAAAGAAAGATGAAAGGCGACGGATTAGACATGCCTAAAGAAGTAGTTAAATATGTTGCCTATAATATTAATACCAATGTGCGTGAACTGGAAGGCGCTATGATATCATTACTGGCACAATCTTCATTAAACCGCAGGGATATTGACCTGGAACTTACCAAAAAGGTTTTACGCAACTTTATAAAAACAAGCAGTAAAGAAATTACAATCGATGCCATTCAAAAAATGGTATGTGAATTTTTTAATGTTCCTTATGAAACTCTTTTACACAAAACCAGAAAAAGAGAAATAGTACAGGCAAGACAGATCACTATGTACCTTGCAAAAGCTTTTACTAAAAATTCTTTAAAAACAATTGGTGAGCATTTCGGAGGCAGGGACCATACAACTGTTATTCACAGCTGCCAAACCGTTAAAGACCTAATGGATACAGATAGTCTTTTTAGAGAAAATGTTATGGAACTTACACAAAAAGTTCAGCTAGCATCTATGTAAAAAAAATTACCCCCCCCGCCAAAATATTGTAAACCGTAAACTTGTTTTACGGTTTACTTATTTATAGCCGATCCTTCCTGTTATTGTGCCTTTTGAAGTAAGCTATAAATTATTTTTTTATCGCCGGCAGAAAGGCAGCAGGCAGTATCATTTAACCAATGCCGCCTGAATGCCTTAATTGCTGCTGTTGTATCACTGGTATTATATCCGATTATTCTTAATGCATTTAAAGGGCTAAAACCTTCAGGCAATACAAGATTGGTAGTGTCTCCGAACCAGTTTCCAAATCCATTGTCGGATAAGCGTTTCCAGTTAAAAAAATAACTGGGGTCTACCTTTCTTCCCGGCGCCACATCTCCATGGCCAATAAAATTGGCAGTAGGAATATTGTAAGCGCTCTTTAAAGAATTCAAAAGTTTAATAAGACTTTGCATCTGAGCCTCAGTAAACTTTTCAAATCCATTATTATCCAATTCAATTCCAATACTGCTGCTGTTTATATCAGCATCATTTCCCCATTTGCTAACACCTGCATGCCAGGCACGGAAATAATCATTCAATAAATGATACACAGCCCCATCTTTACAAATTAAATAATGTGCACTTACCTCGCTTTTTGTATTGGTAAAAGTGGCAAGTGTTTGTTCGCAACTGTTTTGCGCAGTATGATGTATAATAACGAAATTGGGTTTTCGTAAATTAAAATTCGGGCTGCCAATAAAATCGTGACCAGAATTAAATGAATCTTCAAGTGGATATTGTCGCAAAATGCTACTGTAAAGAAAGGTTTGCTTTTTATATAATTTATTAGACGAATTATATACGCCGCGTGAACAAGACAAGAATAAAACCAGCAAACAGAAAAAAAATTTACTTCTGCCCATAATAATCAATTAAAATTATAAAGCTAAACAATTGGGTATATTCATAATGCTTTTTAAAAAGAGTTGAAACTTATCATTACAAAAAATAATTTACCGTATTTTGATGATGGATTTGACCGAGGGAAAAAAAATTTATTTTTTATCAGACTTTCACCTGGGAGCGCCGAATAATACGGACAGCCTTGTTCGCGAAAAAAAAATAGTACAATTCCTTGATGCTATTTATAGAGAAGCAGCTTTAATAATAATCGCCGGAGATATTTTTGACTTTTGGTACGAATACAAAACCGTGGTTCCAAAAGGGCATACCCGCCTGCTTGGCAAACTAGCGGCAATAACAGATAGCGGTGTACCCGTTCATTTATTTGCGGGCAATCACGACATGTGGATGCGCAGCTACTTTATGGAAGAATTAAACATACCCGTATTTTTTGAACCGCGTACCTACGACTTTAATAATAAGAAATTTTATGTTGGTCATGGGGATGGATTAGGCCCGGGAGACCATGGATATAAATTCATAAAAAAAATATTCCGGAATAAAACATGCCAGTGGTTATTTGGACAAATGCATCCTACCCTGGGCATGGGCATAGCAAATTACTTTAGCAAAAAAAGCAGGCAAAAGACCGGAGCCACAGATGCCATTTATTTAGGAGAAGACAAAGAATGGCTAATTATTTACAGCAGGGAAATTCTTGCAAAAGAACATATAGATTATTTTGTTTTTGGTCACAGGCATTTACCGCTTGATATACCACTAAAACATAATAGCCGTTATGTAAACCTGGGTGACTGGATAACGTCTTTTACATATGCCGTTTTCGATGGAAATGAATTGCATTTAAAAAAATGGGAAAACTAATCTTCTATATTTTCTTTATTGTTTTAACGCTTTACGGTAATGGCGCTAATGCACAAAACGATACCTTAAGCTCAACCGGCAGGGTGTTTTTGATAAAAGGAACATTTACAAACTTTTATCTTGATAATTTCTCAAACCTTTACCTGTTAAGCAATAACAACAAAATTATTAAGTACTCTGCCACAGGCGATTCTCTTGCAGTGTATAATGATACGCGCCGATATGGAGATATTTTTTCGGTTGATGTTACGAACCCATTAAAGATCATTTTGTTTTATAAAGACTTTTTAACGGTAGTGGTATTAGATCGTTTCTTAAACGCCATTCATACTATTGACCTTAGAAAATTAAATATTTACCAGGCAAAAGCTGTTGCTTTAAGTTATGATAATAACTATTGGGGATTTGATCAGCTAAATAATACCCTAATAAAAATAGACGACCAGGGAAAACTGTTATTAAAAACTGGGGATTTCAGAATGATTTTTAATTATTCATTTAACCCAGGTAAGATAATTGATAACAATGGGCAATTGTATTTGTATGATGAAAATAGCGGGTGGATGATCTTTGATTATTATGGTGGCTTTAAAAAATATATTCCCGCTAAAAACTGGGAAAATGTAATGGTAATAAACAATACACTTTTCGGGTTTGCATTTGACAGGATGTATGCAATGAATACTGTTACCACCTTAATCAAAGAAATATCTTTGAATGCCGCAGTGCCATTTATTAAAGCCCTTGCTTTTAATAACAGTTTATATGTTCTTAAAGATGAGGGCATGGCTATTTTTGCGCTTAATTAATTTTTAATGAAAGAATTCTGGCAAACTGAATTTTTAGACAATACAATCCTGATGTATGTAGAAGTAATAATTACCATAATTATTGCCCTGCTGGTAAAGCGTCTGATATCTAAGCTTGTAGCTAATCTACTGTACAAATTTTTTGCAGCACGTGAAAAACAACTTGAAAAAAGGTCTTTCATACAATTAATATTAAAACCCCTCGAAACCTTTTTACTCATACTGGTTATAATCATTTCTTTAAATCAACTCACATTTCCTGGGTTACTTGATTTTAATATTTATAAGATTTCATCCAAAGAATTAATAGACGGTGTTGTAAACTTTACACTGGTAATTATTTTTATCAGGCTGTGTTTAAGGTTAATAAAATTTGTTTCTTACATACTGGAAGAAAAAGCTGCCATCACACCAGATCACACAGATAATCAACTTATCGTTTTCTTCAGAGATTTTTTTCGTGCCATTTTGGTGATCATAGGTATTTTGCTCATTTTAAAATTTGTATTTCATTATAACATTGGCAACCTGGTTACAGGGCTTAGTATTGTTGGCGCCGCACTGGCGCTTGCTACCCGCGAAAGCCTTGAAAACCTTATAGCATCTTTCATTATATTTTTTGATAAACCATTTACTACAGGCGACTGGGTTAAGGTGCAAAGTTTTACAGGGCAGGTAGAAAAAATTGGTTTAAGAAGCACACGTATACGCACAGATCAAAAAACTTATATTTCAGTTCCCAATAAGCAAATGGTTGATACCATATTAGACAATATTACTTTACGTACACAACGCAGGGCGGATATAAATCTTGAAGTTGCCATACATACCACACCGCAACAACTTGAAACGGCCCTTAGTGAAATAAAGAAAATGATGAACAGGGAATATATAGAGATGTGGAATGTTTACCTGAGCGATACCGGCAAAAACGCCCATGTATTACACATAGATTATTTTACCTCGATAATGCAAAGCCTGCAGGATTTTAATACGCAAAAAGAAGAAATAATTTTAAGCATGATTCAGATGCTTAATGAAAATGACATTGAACTCGCTGCAGACAACCAACATATAATCATCAGGAAAAGTCATAACCCTTCTACTGAAGACGAGGCAAATAAACAACGGGAGGTTTAATGTTCACTTTTAGGCAAAAAAAAAGAGCTTATTAAAAGCTCTTTAACTGTCTATATTTAAATAAACTACATTCTTGAGTTAGAACGATAAGAGTTGTTGCTCCTTTCTGTTTTTTCCTTAGCAATAGAAACAGACATTGTTCTGCCGTTAAACTCTTTGTTATTAAGAGCCTGCAGTGCGTCTCTTCCTTCTGCTTCAGAAGACATTTCCACAAATCCGAACCCACGAGACCTTCCGGTTTCCCTGTCCATGATAATCTTAGCAGATTCTACTTCACCGAACTTTGTAAAGATATCTTTCAGTTCAGCGTCTGTGGTTTGAAAACTCAAATTTGAAACATAAATGTTCATAAAAACAATAATTAAAATAATAAAATAAAATACCAATGATTTCAAGTAAAAGCAAACAGTAAAGAAGCGTGAAATATTACAGGGAAAAGAATGTAAGATTTGGTCCGTTTAAATACAATTGTACTAAGAGCTTAATTTCAAGGGTCAAAGATATAACTAAAAACCATCGCCCTCTCATTTATTATGTTATAGTTTCTCTATCATAAGGTATTGGGGAAAAGAGTTCCCTCCTTATTTTCGTTGAATTTGTATATATGAATTTTGCAGAGAAAATTATAAAATTTAACCGCCAGCTAAAATTTACAGGGTCCTTGCCAAATGGCATAGCTGTGATGAATCCTTTCAAAGAAAATGCATCAGCTATCTCCGCTTCAACAGCTTTTTATCAAAAATATTATAATGATAACAATAAGCGTTTCTGGATACTTGGTATTAACCCGGGCAGGTTTGGTGCAGGGGTTACAGGCATCCCTTTCACCGATACAAAAAGATTGCAGGAGGTTTGTGGAATAATCCTCAATAACAAACAGACGCATGAGCCGTCATCTGTATTTATCTATGAAATGATTGCTGCTTACGGAGGTGCAGCAAAATTTTACAGTAAATTTTATATCAATTCAGTCTGCCCATTAGGCTTCACCAATAATAATGACAAGCATAATAATATAAATTACAACTATTACGATAATGCCGAACTACTGAAGGCAAGTGAACCTTTTATTATTTCATCTTTACAACAGCAAATAAAATTTGGGATATACACACACATAGGCTTTTGCATGGGCACGGGGAAAAACTTTTCTTACCTGCAAAAATTAAATGCGAAGCATGGCTTTTTCCAACAGATAATACCGCTTGAGCATCCAAGGTTTATTATTCAATACAAACAGCGGAGTAAGGAAGTGTATATTGAAAAATATGTAAAGGCTTTTAATAATGTTTTATTATAATTATTTTTTCAGAAATATCTGTGTAAAATAAATGGTGCCATCACCATCTTTAGCAACCCCAATACCCGTAAGATTATAATCGCCCTCTATGTTTTTTTTATGACCCGGGCTGTGTAGCCAGCCATCAACAACTGTGGCTGCGTTCATTTGCCCATAAGCAACATTCTCTGCTGCACTGTTTATTCTACCAACTTTTGTAATAATCAGATCTATGCGGTTATCAAATCCATCGTGGCCAAAAGCCACGGCTTTAATTGCCATTTCCCGGCTATGCCTTGTTGCTTCTGTAGAAGCCTCATTGATCATGGTTAAAGGCGGTTTGTTAATAGAAGCCCGGTGTTCATTCACATAAACCAGTATGCTTTGCTCCAATCCTTTTAAGGGTATATCAGCCGGCGCACTTCCACCCTGTTGCCTTGTAATAGTAAAAGTTTTCTGGCTACAGGCAGCAATACCATTTGTAATTAAAAGCACCGCTAAAAAATATTTGAACATATATTATTAATTAAAAATAAAAGGTAACGCATCAAAACCGGGCAAACGTATACCGGTACACTATTTTACCATTATAATAAGTAGAGGTAAATTGATTATTGCCGGTAAACGTTATGTAATCAAAAGCCAGGTCTATATAGTTCCCGCTGTTATCAGATACATAAACATCAAAATTGTTGTGCGGTCCATTATAATAATTACCGTATTCATCATAATACCCGGTAGTAACGGTATTCATGTACCAGTCACCTACCATATCATTATAATTATCGTAATACCGCGCTGTACCGCTCTCATAAAAAGTAAAAACACCATGAACCTTAGCATTAAAAGAATACCATCCAAACCCATCATTGGCCGATGTTTCAACGATCTTCCACGAACCAATAACCGGGTTGTATGGTGCCGGGGCAACATCAACCGTTTTACTGCAGGATGTAAGCGCGATGGCAAAAATCGCCACCCACGCAAGGGGTAAAAATGCTTTCATGTAAATTTTTAATTAGGTAAGCAATAATTCATGAAGCGTATGATGCAAAAAAATGCCTGCAGTTTTACCTGCAGACGTTAATTATTTGCAAAGAGAGTTTTTTGAAGCCGGCTGTAGAATATTATGCAGCATCGTTGCGTCGCACCCTTGTACGCCGGGCCTAATAATTAAGCTTAACTAATGCTGGCCAAAAGAGTTCATATTGGTGGTGAATATTTTTACAGCTATGGCAAGCAAAATCACGCCGAAAAATTTTCTTACAACGAGCAAACCGGCTTTACCAAGGGCACGCTCTATTAATTTTAAAGAACGTAGAACGATATAGATCACCAGCAGATTAATTAGAATACCAGCCATGATATAGTAATTGTCATAATTCGCTTTCAGTGACATGATGGTTGTCAATGTCCCGCTACCTGCGATTATAGGGAAAGCTACAGGCACAAGCATACCTGCGCGGGCATCAGTATCTCCTTTAAAAATTTCCAAACCCAAAACCATTTCTAACCCCAGTAAAAAAATTACTATAGAACCCCCAACTGCAAAAGATTGTATATCAAGCCCGAGAATTTTTAAAAACTGTTCGCCAATATATAAAAAGCCAATCATCAGCGCTGCAGATACAAGTGTAGCCTGCAATGGATGAATAATACCCATTTTTTCTTTCAGTGTAACCAGCAACGGAATTGAGCCGATAATGTCAATTACCGCAAACAAAGTAAAAACAACGGTTACAAGTTTATCTACTTCCATAATCCGGTATGCCTTTTTTAGATCAATTTATAAATCCAATTGTATGCCGGTCATAAAATTAAAACGTTTGGAGTTATAACCCGGTATTTCATAGTACTGCTGATTTGTAATATTTCGCAGGTCTGCAAATAGTTTTATTTTTTCTTTTATAACATAGGAAGCATATAGGTCTACAGTATAATATCCATGAGAGGAAACCGGTGCAGCACTATACACTGCTTCATAAAATTTGCTTACAGAACGAATGTGGGTAGAAACTGAAAATTGCTTATAAGGCAACCAGGTTATATCTGCATTCACCACATTTTTTGGACGGCGATATAGGTTAAAAAAGCTGGTGTCCTTCATAGAGATCGCATCATTTGTGGTAATGTGACCATTTACATAGGTATAGTTAGCACTTAGTATTAAATTTTTTACCGGCTTCCACAAGAACTCTGTTTCCAAGCCATTGTCTTGCTGACGGTCAGCATTTACGTAATAACTTTCGTACGTATTATAATCGGTATAAAATGCAATTACATCTTTAATGTTTCTTTTAAAAAATACCAGGCGGGCTTGTAAAGCATTCTTAATAAACTGCAAACCTCCCTCATAAGAAATTGATTGTTCAGGCATAAGGGCTTTATTCCCAAACTCACTGTATAACTGATATTGCGATGGGGTTTTGTAGGCAGTAGATACATTGGCAAATGCTTTCCATCTATCTGAGAGCATCAAAGATGGGTTAATACTGTAGGTGCCATTCCAACCATAAACATTGTGATGATTAATCCTTGCCCCGCTTTCTACAACAAAAACTTTTGAAACATTAAAATGAAACTGGGCATATGGACTGATTTGATTTGTTATGGCACTGTCTCTATTTAACGACGTTATGTAAGGGCCAAACATTGAAACCAGGTTATAATACTGGTTAGTACTGCTTTGCCTGTAGTCAATACCAGCTGTTAGTGCGGTATTGTTTGAAATTTTTAGGTTTGAAAAGAGCTCGGCATAATGTCCATAACCTGAATATGCACCATGCTGATAGGTAGCGAAAGATGGTACATCGGTACTATCATCAGTGTATTCCCTGCTTACCATTGAATATTGATAATTAAAAACCACCCTCCCTAAATTTATTTTACGATCAATACCAAAACCTGTTTGAAGATTTTTATTGATAAGGGTAAAATCTTTATCATCGGTAAAAGCAGCAGCATCGGCATCTGCGGTATAATGACTTGCATTTCCAAAAACGCGTAATTTCCATTTTTCTGAAAACTTATATGCGCCGGATAAAAGAAAAGTTTGCTGGTGCATTCCATCCTTATCAAACAATCCTGTGTTTAAACTATCATGTGCCGCAGAAAATCCGCGGGAATAAACATTCGTGTAGCCTGCATTATAAGAAAACTTTTCAACTGTTCCATTAACACCTGCCGAACCATTTATGGTATTATATGTACCTGCAGAAATTCTTCCATATGCAACGAAGGGTTTAGAATTGCCTTTTTTGGTAATGATATTAATAACCCCTGCTACCGCATCACTGCCATACATAGTACTCTGCGCACCTTTTAATATTTCTATGCGTTCTACCTGGTTAATATTAATGTGATTGATATCAAACTCACTGCTTATGCCGCTTGCATCGTACACAGGCACGCCGTCTATAAGAATAAGTGTGTTTCCTGCTGAGGCACCTCTTGTATAAACAGCCTGGTTAGTACCGGGGCTGGAAGCACTACCACTGATAGTAATACCAGTCTGCCTGTTTAATAATTCACCCAAAGAAAAACTGGCATTTTGCTGCAATTGCTCTTTAGTAATTACAGTTATCACCTTGCCTGTTTCATTTTGCTTTTGTGGTGATTTACCTGCAGTAACAACAACAGCATCCAACACATTAGCAGCGGTATCTTTTTGTGCATGCAATAAGCTGCAAATAAAAATACCCGAAGACAAAAGAATCTTTTTCATCTAAAATTTTTCTTGTTTAAAATTTGCCTTAGTCAAATAAAAAGGATTGGGATATGATAACCGCTTATTCTCCGCGTGTTTTCATCCCGCCTTTCACCCGAAAGCACAGTGATTAATTTATTGATTTGAAATTGGCAGGTCTTCTGGCTTAAAGCCCATTTTAAAAAGCCTTCCCGTTAATAAACAGTGGCAATGGAGTTTTAAAATGTTCTGCATTACTGCAGGGCTTTTACAGCTACGGGGATAGCGCCGGATTTACACCGGACTTCCCTTTTAATTTTTCCAGTGAGGTTTATACCTCACCTTCAAAAACCAAGTTCAGAACAAAGGTGATGGCGCAAAGTGTATTTACCAAAAAACGTTTTAAGCGAGGTTAACAAACTGTGTATTAATGATTGAAATGCTTACTACATAAGGCTTTCGGATAATGCGCATAAAAAAAGGCGGGTAATTTACCTCGCCTTGTGGGCCCACCAGGGCTTGAACCTGAGACCCCCTGATTATGAGTCAGGTGCTCTAACCAACTGAGCTATGGGCCCTGATTACGATCATTTAAAAATTCAGATGTTCGCAATTAGAAGAGGGCAAAAGTAAAAAAGAAATGATAACGAAACGAATGATTTTATTTTAAATGATGCAAACATTTTTTATCTCTTTTTTTTTCTTTTACTACGGGTACCAAAATTCTTTTGTTTAAACCCTTGTTAGAAAAAACTATCTGCAAATCGATTTATAAATGTTGCACCCAATTTTTGATTGAAAAAAACAGGCACGCAATTCACATTCTCTTTTCAATTTGTGCATAAAATAGTTGCAGATTTTTTTTGTGTTAGTAAAAACTCTTTATAATATTGTGTCGGGAAATTGTTTCCCGATACTTACTAACCCATCTATTATAAGAAAGTCCCGCATCTGCGGGATTTTTTTTGCTTTAACCTTAACCTATTTTCTAAAATCAATGTATTTTTTCTATGAAGAATTTATTATGAATGCGCATTTAGAATCTCGAGTAATGTTTTTTTATCTGTCATACCAGGGTGCCTCCATAACATGTTTCCATTTTTAAAAACCATAAATGTTGGAACTGCCTGCACATTGTAAGTTCCCGCAATTTGCTGCATCTTATCAATGTTTATTTTTACTACACGAGCCTTACCTTCTATAGATCGTGCAACTTCTTTAACAACAGGTTCCATTGCTTTGCAGGGCCCACACCAATCCGCATAAAAATCGACAAGTACGGGTTTCTCAGATTGTATTAATTGATTAAAAGATTCCATAACAAATTTTTTTGATGCTATAAAAATGATAACAAAAATTATGCAGGAAGAAATTTTCAATTACGCCTTATTACCATGTTGGTTTAAATAACAATTTCATAATTCTGAAATTCTCCCGCTATGGCATTTGGAGATTTCATGCGTAACAAACTACCTTTTGAATTATAAGTGATTTGATAATTTATCTCCAGGTGCTCACCTTCTTCTACCTGGCATTGAACATTAAAATCATAATTTAATGCCTTTTCTTTAAAAGGGAAAACCCGTAAAATTCTTGCGTCAAAAGTTGTATCCCACACCACTTCCCGGGAAAACCCGTTAACTTTTTCAACCAACAGGTAAATTTCTGCAGAGGTGGTTTTATAAACAAAAGATCTGTAACTGTTACCCTTATATATAGCAACAGAAATTTTCTTTTCGACTGTAAAAACTTTTTTCTCTTTTATAACAGGTTTAAAAGCAGCCAGACCTGAAAAAATTATAATTAGATAAAAACTCAATAAATACAAATTCCGAATCATTACAACACCATTCCTTTTTTTTAGATAATCCAAATTGAGATTAATCATTAATGTGTACTATATACACAAATCTAATACCAAGTAGATACGATGATTGAGGTATCCCAGATTTTAAACTGTAAAGTGGCTGTGTTTAACAACAACTGGTCTCAAAACTTTATTTTAACCTTGTTGCAAAAATTGTTAATCTTATTACCCATGACATTTTGCCGGAGGAAAAAATGTGACTATCAAAAGATTGCACTAATTAATTTCCAACTGCATAGGTTTTAATAAACTAAGCCCCGTTGTGAGGGGCTTTTCTTTTGGCTATTTATAAATATTGGAAATTCTAACTTACCGGCTCCTGATAACTTTAATGAGTACATATAATGCACCTAGCAGCAATGCAGGCACTGCAATTACAGATAAAAGAAAATGAGCAGATATCATGCTATCCCTTGCTTTTAAGTAAACTGATCTAAACAACACACTCATTAAGATTATAATGGAAAGCAACCAGATAAAAATATTGGAAGAACTTACATCGCCATTACCCATTCCGAGAAAGAAACAACCCATTAAAACAAAAAATACAACAAGGTCTGTTAACCAAAGAATCCAAAATAAGATCATAAGAAAGCTTTATTGCCAAATTTATAACGGGCAATACCCCTTTATAGAATAATTAAGATGAAATGATAACTGATAAAGGCAGAATATGAAACTAATATACAGGTGCGTTTTGTCTCAGACTATTAAGCATAACCGATTTGGCTTCTAAAGGTGAAACATGCAAATGCTTCATAATCGCCTGTAGCAAACAACGGTTCAGTGCGATGTAATGATTTTTGAATATTTTGGTTTGATTATAACATTCATCATAATAGTTCTTAAATGTTATTTGTAAAATTTCTACCGCATCATTTTTATTACTGGTGAATTGTAAAATGGTTCCGTACAAAACGGAAGAATAGCTTTCGTATAAAGAATCGAAATTTTTAAGGCTTTCTGTATTTATGGAAGATTTCACGGTTAATTACAAGTAAGGCAGCGTAATGGTTCATTAATAAACCAATTAAAAGCAATGATTATGCCTATTACAATGTTTAAGATTTAAGGGGATATTCTTTAAAAACCCTAATCATATTAGTAATAACTATTATCCTAAATCAATAAGTTTTGATTATGGGTATTTATGGCATCAATAACCGGTAATTGCGGGCTACGGCAATGAAAGCTGCCCTAAGCCTGGTATAACAGGATAATAAATTAGTTCGTTAAGCCTTCCTAAACAAAATGTTATAACAGCACACGCCATTAATCATTTTAAAACCGCGCATATCTAATAATTAAACTTAAAAGAAATGAAAAAAATTATAGTAATGTTATCTGTTTTGCTCATAAGTTTTGGGGCTTTTGCGCAAAAAAGAATTGTGGTTCAAACCCGCCCGGTGGTTAGACCGCATGTTGTTTATTATTCATCGCCGGTTTATGCCTATGGTTATAACCCCTATTATTATCGTCCATGGTATTACAATGGTTATTCACCATACAATTCCTACAATTACAGCAGGCCAACAAAGCTTGATATGGAAATAAGGGACATTGAAAATGAATACAGTGACAGGATAGAATCTGTAAGAATGGATGAAACCCTGAGTGGTAAGGAAAGAAGGCACCTTATCCGCGACCTGAGAAACGAAAGAGATGACAGGATATATGACCTGAAGAAAAATTATTATAAACGTAATTAACCTGCAGGGCAGGGCTTAAGGTTCTCTTTTAAAAGGAGAACCTTTTTTTATGTAAAAAACTGTAACCTTGTCTATGTTCCTGAATATATTTTTACTTAATCAGCTTTACATGTTAACAGCTTCTTTAAATGCACAGATGCTGATCGATTATGGAGGGTTACTTATTATATTTCTTGCGGTTTACGCTCAAACCGGCATCTTTTTTTTATTCTTTGTGCCCAGTGGCGCTTTCTTGTTTACAGGTGGCGTTTTAATTGCCACAGGAAGCCTTCAGTACAACTTATTTACCGTTTCTCTATTAATGATATCCGCAGCAATTTTAGGGTGCTTTACAGGCTATTGGGTTGGATATAAAACAGGACCCCTTTTATACGCAAAAAAAGATTCAAGATTTTTTAAACGTGAACACCTCTTATCTGCAGAAAATTTTTATAAAAAATACCGGCATTGGGCACTTACTGCCGGTTTATTACTTCCTGTAATCAGAACCTTTTCACCAATCGTTGCGGGAATAATAAAACTGGATCGTTTGCAGTTTTTTGCAATGATATTAATTGGTTCAGTTGTATATATTTTAATGTACCTGTTGGCAGGCTACCTGATTGGAAGAATACCTGCACTTAAAGATTATCTCGGGTATATAATTTCGGCCATTATAATTATTGTTACAGTTCCGGCAGTAATTAAAATAATAAAAGAATTTAAAAAGGCCGGAAAAGAAACTGATGATTAATAAAAAAAAGTTGAAGTGTGCGACGCAACAAAGGAAGCCATATATTATACTGCCGGTTAACCTATAATATAGCCCTGATACTTGCCCGCCCGGTATGAATAGTGCGTGCGTCACCAGGTTTACGTCCTTCATAATTAAGGTTAATTTCAAGGTTGTTTACTAGTCTTTTATTTAATTCAATTCCCCATAAATAATTCTTACCCGGTAACAATCCGTTGAGCATGATATAGCTAACCGTAGTGTTTTCGCTTCCCTGGTAATGTATATTACTTAAGGTAAAATGCGCGCTTAATGCAGTATTATTTACAGCGTTATACCGCGCCTCTCCATTGAAAGAATGTATGGCAGATGTTTCTCCGCCATATACTTCCGAATTTTTTTTATGTGTGTATGTATAACCTACAGATATCCGGTACCGTGTACTGCTCGTATAGGTAAATAACGGTGAAGCATTGTATGAAGTCAAAGCATAATTACGGTTTTCAAATGAAGGGGTGAACAGGTCTGTCTTGCCTGCCTTTTGCTCAATGCTAAATGTATAAACTTTTAAAAAGTTTAAGCGGCCTTTCAGTATCCATTCATTTTGTGTTCGTGTTTCCAACCCATAAGTAAGCAGGGTTTTATTATAACCAACCAGGTTGGTAAGATCAGCACCCCAAATTGCAGAATACCTGTTAAAGCTTACCGTATTGTTTAACAAATAATTGATGGTGATAAGAGAGGTATCTGATATATTACCCTTGAATGGAACATATGGTGCACCTGTACCCGATAACTGTTTTTTAAAGGTTTGCGCAGATGATTGAATAATAAACTTCGATAGAAATGTTTTTACCCCATCGCTAAATATTTTTTGCGGCAGGGCTTTAGGATTTAATGCAACACTGTAATTAAATTGAATGTAATCAGACTTTACATAATTGTTAGTGGGGGTATATATTCTAATATACTTTGCCTGGTCTGGAAATATCGCAATTTCAAATTCATTTAATTGTTGAATACCATCTGCGTTATAATCAATCCATGCATACTGCCCGGTGGCAGACGGTACTTCAATATAAGAGAAGTCACGCTGCTGCTCCTGCCCTGAACCAATTTCGTACAACACATTTCCGTTTAAAAATCCATTCCATTCATTTACCAGGTATTCAGCACGGGCAAGCAAACTTTTATCTGGTTGTTGCTTTACAAAGGCATTGGCATTTACGAATAGTTGCCGGTAAGTAGCATTTAAGCGAAACTGGTGATGCGGATTCTGCAGCCACTCTGCCTGCAGGTTATAATTATGGCTACGGTCAGAAAATAAAAAATCTGTTTTATATGGCAATTTATTTTGCCGGGTAAAATAAGTAAACGCCCAATGGTTTGCCTTACTCGCATCAGACCTTAAATATGCATTGATTGTTTCAAATGAAAAGCTATATGCATTTAATGTATCGGTTAAAATATTGCGTGAGAGATTGTGTTCGAGCGCATAGCCTGCGCCAATAGTATAATTTTTAAAAGATGGAAGCACCCGTGATACTTCTATTGCCGGGCGCAGATAATAACCTTTATCGCCCGGTGTTTTATTTGTTGTAAAACTTATACCATCAATTATATTGAAACCACTAATTATCTGTTGGTGGTATATTTCGTTACGTAAGCCTTTAAAACCATCACTTCGCAGGTAACCGGAGAATTTGTATTGTACAAAATTGCCTGCCGAATCTGAAAGGCGCATAGATAATGATGGCAATTGTTCATTTGCCCGTTGTGTAAGAATGGGCAGTCCCCAGTCGCGCGAAAATTCTACAGGCCGCAATCTTTCAACAGGGTTAAATTGCTGATCTACCCATTCATATCCCGCCACTGAATTTAAAACCAAAGCATGTTTATTATTCAGGGTGTCATCCCTTATTATAAATATGCGGGCTGCATAGCCATCATCATTATTTTTTTGTTTAGACGAGAAGGTGTTAACATCTAAATTACTGTACGCTAATTCTGTTTTTATTGAAGTGTTTTTATTTAATACATATTCGCCCGAAACAGAAATTACCTGCTGTTTTTTTGGAGACACAAGAAAAGTTGCCGCTTCATAATTTCCCTGCGGAACGCCATTCACAGGTTGCACCCATTGAAATACTTTTCCATTCGCAGCATTTAAAAGTGGAATGTAATTGCCATTGCCCACACCCACTTCAACAAAATTCAACGCATACCTGGCGCTGTCAGGACTGGTAGAATAGATGTACACAGAATCATGTATGCCATTATACATTGTATCAATTCTTTTATATAATATCTTATTTACTGAAAAAGAATCAACATCAGCAATGGGATAAAAAGCGCGTTGAATGCTATCTCCAACATCAGATAAAAATTGCCTTTGCCTGTTGTCAAGACTTTGATTGAGGGGTGAATTTTTTGCGTCGGAGTTGGAATAGGCCGAGACCCTTATAGAAAATCGCTCGTTAAACGTTGTTTTGTTTGAAACATACAGCATGGTGTTAAGATAATTCCGGTCAGCATATTCAAACTCTACCTGTATGCGCGAATCTTTTGTAATTAAACGTTTGGGTGTAAAAATAACTTCGGCAGTATTGTAATTTATTACATAATCAGCATCTTCTCCGCGTTGCATAATTACACCGTCAATAAATACTTTTTCAGTACCTGCCAGTACAATAAAAAACAGTTCATTATTATTTCCCTGCAACCTGTATGGACCCTGGTTGCCCTCGAGTCCGCTAAAAACATTTCTGGCAAACTTACCTTTGGCAATTGCACCGCTAAACAGTAATTCATCTTTTACCTTACTATTAATTTTAAAAGTCTGCTGATATGCTATTCCCTGTAAACGTTTATAAAAACGTAAAAAATATTGCTCATCCTGTCGCAGGTCTATATCGCCTAAATCAATTGACCAGGTATTTTTTTTAAATTGAAGAAGCACCTTATCAAATTCATTTAACTGTTGGGTAGTGCCTTCAGGTTGTATGGGTATATTGTTATCGGTAATTGCAGCATTCACTTCTATGCTATCGCCTATAAATCCATTCAGTTGCAAATTAAGTTGCGAATTGAAAACGGCATCCTGACTGTTACCAAAACTTAAACTGCGCCCAAAACTTCCGTTGTAGTTAAGGTTGCCAAAATTTAATAAGGTTGGTGAATTTGTGTGAAGGTTATTAATGCCCGGCAAAGCCCGGAAATTATTTTGAATGGAATCGTATGCATAGTTCGATGCAACTGCGTTAAGCCTTAAAGGAAAAACGCGGTAAAAAATCTCTGCACTATCCTGCAAAACTTTCTTTTTCCAGGATAGCATCGCATTTACGTGATCAATAGAATAAGCGGAGGTATCAAAGCCTTTTATTATTACGCTGCCCGGTATTATGCTCAGTGAATCCAGCGTTACATCCTCAGATGCCAAAATGGTTTTTCTTCTTATATTAGATAGCTGCGCTGAAATATCACTGCTAAAAAACAATAATGAAATGATCAATATAATGTGGGTGTAACGCAATTATTCTGCACCTTCTTTAGTTAACAAATTAAGTTGAAAATTTATTGCCCTTAAAATGAATGCCGCCTCACTATATTTTATAAACCCGGGGAATCATTGCCGGTAACATAAATGATACTACAACTAACTTTATTATATTAGCCAACTAAAATTTTTTATGAGAAATAAATTATTAATAATCATAATCTTTGCACCCTTATATTTCGGATGCGACTCTGCAGAAAAGGACACTGTTACTGCGGCAAATAAAGAAGATGTGCTCGCCAAAAATATGGATACCAGTGTAAACCCCGCTAATGACTTTTTTGCTTTTGTAAACGGTGGCTGGATAAAAAATAACCCTATACCCAACGAGGAAAGCAGCTGGGGCATTGGCAACCTTGTTATTGAAGAAAATCAAAAAAGGCTTCGTGAAATAATAAAAAATGCAGTGGAAGAAAAGGCAGCCAAAGGAACCGCCTCTCAAAAAATTGGCGACTTCTGGCAAACGGCTATGGATACGGCAGCCATTGAAGAGGGCGGCATACAACCTATTCAACCATACCTCGACCAAATTAACGCCATAAGCGACCTGCACGCACTTCAAAGAACATTTGCCGAATTTGACAAAATACGAATAGAAGGTCCCATTGGTTTTTATGTTTCGCAGGATGCAAAAAATAGCACACTGTATGCATTGCAGTTATGGCAATCAGGTATTGGCCTGCCTGAAAAGGAATATTACTTTAAAGCAGACAGCACATCAAAAAGCATAAGAAGTAAGTACGTTGACCATATGCGTAATATGCTGGTTATGCTGGGTATTGATTCGTCGAAAGCCAGCCTGAGTGCACAAAGTATTTTGCGCCTTGAAACAGAACTTGCTGCCAGTCATCGCAAAATGGAAGACCTGCGCGATCCGTATGCGAATTATAATAAAATGGCAGTGAACGATCTTCAAAAAGTATCTGCTTCCATCGACTGGAAAAATTATATAAATGTTATAGGTGCCGGCAATGTTGATTCTGTAATAATCGGGCAGCCCGAATATTATAAAAAGGCAGGGCAGGTGCTACAATCCACCTCAATAGAAACCTGGAAAGATTATTTGCGTTACCGTTTGGCAGATGCATTTAACCAGGCACTGCCGGATAAGTTTGGAAAAGAAGTTTTCAGCTTTAATAAATTATTTACCGGTGCTACAGCGCAACGTCCGCGCTGGAAGCGGGTTATAAGAAGCCAGGAAAATGTAATGGGTGAATTGTTAGGTCAGTTGTACGTAAAAGAGTATTTCGATTCTACTGCAAAAAAAAGATATATTGACCTTGTTGAGTCAATTCGCGATGCGCTTAAAAACCGCATTCAGCAATTAGAATGGATGGGTGACAGCACGCGGCAAAAAGCTCTTGCAAAACTTTCAACCATAAATAAAAAAGTAGGATACCCCGATAAATGGAAAGATTTCAGCACCATGCAAATTGGTACTGAAAGCTATGTGCAGAATTTAGTGAGTGCATATACGTGGTGGCACCAATATGAAATAAATAAATTGGGAAAGCCGGTCGATAAAGATGAATGGGACATGTACCCGCAAACATATAATGCATATTATAATCCATCTAATAACGAGATCGTTTTGCCCGCCGGAATTTTTACTGTTCCCGGGTATAAAGACAATGAACTGGATGATGCTGTAGTGTATGGTTATGCCGGCGCAAGCACTATCGGGCACGAACTTACGCATGGGTTTGATGATGAAGGAAGACAGTTTGATGAGAAAGGAAATTTAGTAAGCTGGTGGACAACACAGGATGAAGAAAGATTTAATAAGCGGGCAGATGTGATGGTTAATCAATTTGGAAATTATATGCCCATAGATACTTTTAAAATTAATGGTAAGGCAACGCTTGGTGAAAACATTGCAGACCTGGGAGGCATTTTATTAGGATGGGATGCATTTAAAAAAACGGAACAGTATAAAAATAACCAGCCTATTGGCGGACTTTCTCCTGCCAAGCGTTACTTTATGGGATATGCATTGGGATGGCTTGGCGATGTACGGCCGGAAGCTTTACGAAACCAGGTTTTAACAGATGTACATTCCCCTGCGAAATACAGGGTTAATGGACCCATGAGTGATGTGGATGCTTTTTATGAAGTCTTTAATGTAAAACCCGGTGACAAGATGTATGTGCCAGACAGTGCAAGGGTTCGCATCTGGTAAACTATTTTATTGGGGGGAAAGTGTAACCCAGTTTTGAAAAATGCTCCAGCACTTTTGGCAGCGCATAATGCATGCGTGTAAATGCTTTTTCGCTGTCATGAAAAACGACCATAGCACCAGGTGCGGAATTTTTTAAAACATTGCTTAAACATTTTTCAGGCGAAATTTTTTCATCAAAATCGCCACTTAAAACGTTCCACATTATTATCCTGTTTGGCAATTTGGATTTATACGAATTCTGCTGTAAAATTTTCGCAAGTTTGCAGGTTATCTTTCCGTAGGGCGGCCTGAAAAGGTTTGACTGAATATGCCTGCCTGCAATTTCAATATCTTTTAAATAAAGGTTTTTATCAGTATCCCAAGCATTTAAATGGGTTTGTGTATGATTACCGACAGAATGGCCTTCAGCAAGAATCCTGTTATAAATTTCGGGGTGATTTTGAACATTTTTACCAATGCAAAAAAAAGTTGCTTTGGCATTAAATTTCTTTAGCTCATCTAAGACAAAAGGTGTTACAACGGGGTGCGGACCATCATCGAAAGTCAGGTATAATTGTTTACCTACCGCAGGTAGGTCCCAGGTTAAATCACTATATAATTTCTTAAGCCACCACGGAATCTTAACGACATAGAACATTCACTAATTATTTACTTCTAACGCTATAACAATATCAGGTTCACCCTGTAAATTCTTCGGAACGTCAAACACCGCGTATTTATTCTTCAATGTTAGGTTTACCGGGGTATTATCTTTTAATAAATAAGCACGCGAAACTTTTTTAAATGGTACATTCTCCAGTTGCACTTTATCAAGTTTAGTACTTAATACATGCACAAAAAGGGTATTGTTTTTCTGGGTAATGGAAATGTCTTCTGAAGGTCGCATAAAACCTCCCCGGGTTTCATAAATACTTTGCCCATATGTTTTCAACCAATCACCCATATTAGCCAGGCTTTCTTTGAATTCGGGTTGTATATCACCATTAGGCATGGGTCCTATATTTAATAAAAAGTTTGCGCCGAAACCTGCCGCACGTACAAGATAATCTACCAACTGTTTATGCGATTTGTACGTAGTATCTGTAAGGTTAAAACCCCATGAATTATTAATTGTTTCGCAAGTTTCCATGGGCAGTGTTGAGATGGATGCACCGCCAAAACCCGTCGTATTATTACCGGGAAGATCTTTTTCAAACATTTGAAAATCCTCGCCGGGTAATGGGGTTATGTGGTGGTTATTTCCAACAAGGCATTGTGGTTGCAAAGAATGAATAAGATCGTACAACTCCCTGAAATGCCAGTCTACACGCGGCTTTGGGTCGTCGTGATTTTCGTTATCTAACTGATCCCAATACCCGTCAAACCATATACCCCCAACCTCGCCATAATTGGTAAGTAGTTCAGTTAACTGGTCTTTCATAAACTGTATATAATCATCCCAGTTACCTTTTATTGTTCTGCCTGTTCCTTTACCTGTATTACCTGTCCAATAACTGTAATCATCCCTGCGCCAGTCAAGAAGAGAATAATAAAAAAATATTTTAATGCCTTGTTTGTGACATTCATCAGCCAGCATTTTTACAATATCTTTTTTATAAGGCGTATGCATAATGTTGAAGTCCGAGGCCTTTTGAATCCCACATACTAAAACCATCATGATGCCGTGTAATTAACGTAATGTATTTCATCCCCGCGCCCTTAGCCATTGCCACCCATTCGGCTGCATTAAAATCTATAGGATTAAAAAAATTCATCAGCCTTTCATAATTATTTACTGTGATGTTGCGGTTATTCATTACCCATTCACCATCTCCCGGAATACTAAAAGGTCCCCAATGAATAAACAAGCCAAACTTTGCATCATTAAACCATTTTCTTGCTTCGAGGTTTTCTTTGGTGGGTACGTAATCCGGCAGTTGTGCCTGTACTTGCACCATGCAGCAGAGAGCAATTATAAGTGTTTGAATTTTTTTCATACTAACTGGCTATTAAGTTAAACATTCGCTACTATCAATCCCTTCAAAAAGGTAAAATAATATGTTGCGTAAGCTAAGTAAAAACTTTTTGTAATGCATAATATTAAACCCTGTAAACACAATCAATTATTTTTACACTTATGGAAAGAAAAGTGCGTGTTCGTTTTGCCCCCTCGCCTACAGGTGGCTTACATATAGGTGGTGTAAGAACGGTTTTGTTCAATTACCTTTTTGCCCATAAACACCATGGCGAATTTATTTTACGAATAGAAGATACCGACCAGGGCAGATTTGTGCAGGGTGCTGAAGAGTATATATATGAAACCCTTGCCTGGTGCGGCCTGCAACCAAATGAAAGCCCCATGCACGGCGGTCAATTTGCACCTTACAGGCAAAGTGAAAGAAAAAGCATATACCGTGAATATGCGGAAAAATTGATAGAAGAGGGAAAGGCATATTATGCATTTGATACTCCCGGAGAATTAGTTGAAATGCGTGAGAAAAATAAAAGTGCCGAAAACCCTACCCCGCAATACGATCATAAGATGCGGGATAAAATGAAAAACTCTCTTGTATTAAACCAGGATGAAACGAACCATTTACTCAGGGAAAACACACCCTACGTGGTGCGTATAAAAATGCCGGAAAATGAAGAAATTATTTTTAATGACATGATACGTGGTGAGGTTTCATTCCATTCTTCGCAGGTTGATGATAAAGTTCTTCTGAAAGCAGATGGTATGCCTACTTATCACCTGGCCGTAGTGGTGGATGATTACCTCATGCAAATTACACATGCATTTCGTGGAGAAGAATGGCTGCCCAGCGCACCCGTACATATTATGCTTTGGAAGTATTTCGGATGGATAAATGAAATGCCGGAATGGGCGCATCTTCCTCTTATATTAAAACCAGATGGACATGGAAAACTAAGTAAACGCGATGGAGCCCGTTTGGGATTTCCTGTCTTTGCAATGAACTGGTTAAACCCTGCCAATAATGAATTACAATCCGGTTTTAGGGAAACCGGATTTTTGCCAGAGGCTTTAATAAATATGCTTGCTATGTTAGGTTGGAATGATGGCTCTGACCAGGAAATCTTTTCTTTAAATGAACTGATAGAAAAATTTTCAATAGATCATGTACATAAAGCCGGTGCAAAATTCGATTACGAAAAAGCAAAATGGTATAACCACGAATGGATCAAAAGATCATCTTCAAATTCATTGTTACCACACGTAAAATATTTTTTAGGTGATGAAGTTAACGGGGTGAATGATGAAAAAATTACTTTCATTATCGATATGGTTAAGGAACGTTGTACACTTCTTTCTGATTTCAAACTACAAGCCGGCTTCTTTTTCAAAAGTCCTGAAACAATCGACACAGCATCCATCAAAAAATGGGATGAGAAAAAACAATTGTTCTTTCTTCAATTAATTCAGGCGTATGAATTATTACCCCGATGGGAACGTGAAGATCTTGAGACTACATTCAAAGAAATTGCCGCAGCACAACAAATAAAAACCGGCGAACTTATGCTGCCATTAAGAATAATGCTTGTTGGAGGTAAGTTTGGACCCGGTGTATTTAATATTGCTGAGATAATTGGTAAAGAAGAAACTAAAAAAAGAATAGAACATACATTATCGCTTTTAACAACCTAAGCCTACCTGGAAAATATTATGCGAAATTTCTAATACTGCCCTGTGCTTAACATCACTAATGTGCAGGCTTCAACGGGTTCAATACCTTTTTCTTTCAATAGGTCTGCAAATTCATCATTCTCTGCCCCGGGATTAAATATTACGCGTTTAGGATGCAGTGATAGCATGTAGTTATAAAATGGTTTTTGATTCTGGCTGTTCATGTATAATGTAATCGTATCAACATTCTCAATTACAGGGTTATCTGCAATAATATCAACCTCATCTATTTTACCTGCCCGCTTACCGATTGCCACCACCGGGTGCCCATGCGACGTTAAGCGCTGAACGGCTAAATGACTATACCTGGTAGGATTTGGGGAAGCACCTAATACAACTGTTTTTTTCTTATTCATATGGTATAAGACTTCAAATTTTACGCCACGGTAAATAACAAACTGTTATACCTGGAAAACCCCTGTCTTAAATTCCTGCAGGGGTGCGTGGTTAGCAGCTGCAATTCCTTCAGAAATTAGCATGCGTGTATCTGCGGGATCAATAATTTCATCGACCCACAACCGCGCTGCTGCATAATAAGGTGTGGTTTGTTCTTCATACCTGTTCATAATGGTATCAAGTAATGTTTTTTCATCTTCAGGGGAAACTGTTTTGCCCTTGCTTTTCATAGCAGAGACCTGTATTTGTAATAATGTTTTGGCAGCTTGTTCGCCACCCATTACTGCGATCTTTGCAGAAGGCCATGCATATATAAAACGGGGATCGTAGGCTTTTCCGCACATGGCATAATTGCCGGCGCCATAACTGTTGCCTGTAATAAAAGTAATTTTTGGAACTACTGAATTTGCAACAGCATTTACCAATTTTGCACCGTCTTTAATAATACCAGAATGTTCGCTTCTGCTGCCAACCATAAAACCTGTAACATCCTGCAAAAAAACCAATGGAATTTTTTTCTGATTGCAATTCATTATAAAGCGGGCAGCCTTATCGGCACTGTCATTATATATTACACCACCCATGCGCATCTCGCCCTTCTTCGTTTTAGTAATAAGTCTTTGGTTGGCGACTATGCCAACAGACCATCCCTCAACCCTTGCATATCCGCAAACAATGGTTTTTCCATAATCCTGTTTAAATTCCTGGAAAGAATCTTCATCAACTAAACAGTCCAAAACATCCAGCACATCATACGGCTTGGAATTTTGTGTATGCATAATGGTGTACAATGCATCAGGATTTTTTTTGGGAGGTTTTGCGGCAATGCGATCAAAGTTTCCCTGGTGATTTTTACCAAGCTGACTAATAATTTTCTTTACCTGGGTAAGGCATTCTTCTTCCGTTTTAAATTTATAATCAGCAATGCCGCTAATGGCCGTATGCGTTTCTGCGCCCCCCAGGGTTTCAGTATCCACCTCTTCACCAATGGCCGCTTTTACCAGGTAAGGACCGGCAAGAAAAATACTTCCATTATTTTCAACCATAATGGTTTCATCGCTCATTATGGGCAGATATGCACCGCCCGCTACACAGGCGCCCAGCACTGCAGAAATTTGGGTTATGCCCATGGCACTCATCTTCGCATTATTTCTAAAAACCCTTCCGAAGTGTTCTTTATCAGGAAAAATCTCATCCTGCATCGGCAGAAACACGCCGGCACTGTCAACCAGATAAACAACAGGCAGGTTGTTTTCCATAGCAATTTCCTGCATTCTTAAATTCTTTTTCCCTGTAATGGGAAACCAGGCACCCGCCTTTACGGTTTGGTCGTTGGCAACAATTACACATTGCCTTCCGCTTATATAACCTAACCCTGCCACCGTGCCACCTGCGGGGCAACCGCCTTCCTCTTCATACATATCAAACCCGGCAAAACTGCCCAGTTCAATAAATGGTTTTCCTTTATCACATAAAAAATCAACCCTCTCCCGAGCTGTTAATTTATTTCTCTGGTGTTGTTTTTCAATTGATTTTTTTCCTCCACCCAATTTTATGGTATCGAGCCGTTGCCGCCTTTTGCTTAGCAACTGTTTCATCCAGTCTTCATTCTTATTCAATTGAATATCCATATAGCATTGTTGATAAACAAATATAGGCATACCCTCAGGCATGCAAAAAAACCTGAGGTTCTTGTAGCTTATAAACAGAAAGTAATTAATGCGCGCCTACTGCAGGATGGGTAGAATCTGCCATGTTATCTGCGGGTTCTACCGAAGTATGGCTGGTATCATTTGTATAATCATTACCACCTGCTGTAAAGGAATGAATGGTTGTATCCGGTACCATAGAGGGCACATCGTTACTGTAATCGTGTGTGGTGCAGGAAGCAAAGGCTATAATGGAACAAACTAACGCAGCTGATAATTTTTTCATATTGTTTAATTTCATTGGCGGCAAATTTATCCTGAAAAACCCTAACTATCTAAAAAGTTGGAGTTCAAAACTTATTCTCAATCAATTCTTAAATAAATAATGCTTTTTCCCTTTTTCAATAGATTAGATTAGGTTTGCCTCGCCTAAAAAATCAATGAAATATGAATTTTAAAAGGATGAATAACATTACCGGTTGGGTAGTGTGTTTGATAGCCTGTACCGTGTATATTTTAACTACGGAAGCAGGCGGAAGTTTATGGGATTGCGGTGAATTTGTGAGCAGTTGCTTTAAAGTTCAAATACCCCACCCACCCGGTGCACCCTTATTTGTATTGCTTGGAAGGATTTTCATTGTTTTGTTTGGAGGTGGCGGGGATATTGCCGCAAAAGCAGTGAATGTAATGAACGCACTTGCAAGCGGGTTTACCATACTGTTTTTATTTTGGACCATTACCCACTTCGCCCGCAGAATTGTGCAGGGCGCAGGTGATGCAGTATTGAATAGCACCCAGCTTTTAAGCATTATGGCGGCAGGCGTAGTAGGAGCATTAGCCTATACTTTCAGCGATTCTTTCTGGTACAGCGCGGTTGAGGGTGAGGTGTACGCCATGAGTTCATTTTTTACAGCCCTTGTTTTTTGGGCAATACTTAAGTGGGAACATTCTGCTGATGAGCCCGGTGCTGATCGCTGGATCGTTTTCATATTTTTTATGATGGGGCTGTCTATTGGGGTTCACTTATTAAATCTCCTTACCATACCTGCTATAGTTATGGTGTATTATTTCAGGAAAAAGCACCTGTTCAATTATACCGTAATCAGAAAATATTTTATCAGGACTATTATTATAGGTGGTGTACTCGCCTTTCTTGCAGCCCTTATGCTGGCTAAATCCGAAGCTAACAGCGAAAGAAACATTTCGATGGATGCTACGGTCGCGGGTTTATTACTGGTAGCAACGTTTGCCTCAATAGGTTTGCTCTACCTGGTAGAAAGTTACAAAAAAGACCGCAAAGATTATTATGGCGGCATGTTCATCTTTTTTGTAATCGGGTGTATAATCGTTGGTGTTGTGCAGGTTGGAGTAATTCAATACTCTATTAAAGCCGCAGGCTATTTTGATATTTTCTTCGTTAACTCGCTTGGCTTGCCTTTCTTTTCAGGCTTTGCAGTATTTTTTATACTGCTTGCTGCGGGTATTTATTTAGGCTTGAAATATGCAGCACGAAAAAACTGGTCGTTTCTTCGGCTGGGTTTGTGGAGTCTTGTATTTATGTTGCTGGGTTACAGCACCTATATCACTACCCTTATTCGTAGTAATGCAGACCCTTCTATTGACATGTATAATGTAGATAATCCATTGAGTCTTGTTGGATACCTTGGTCGCGAACAGTATGGAGATTTTCCATTATTATATGGTCAGAAGTTTACAGCACAACCGGTAGATTCCAAAGAAAAATTTACTTACCAGAAAAGCAAAGACAAATACATTAAGACCGTTAGAAGTTACAGTTATATATATGATAAGGAAGATAAAATGGTCTTCCCCCGTATGTGGGACGCAAGCAACGACCAAAATCATGCTGACTATTACGCCATGTTTATGGGTATTGGCAAAAACCAGGATAATACTTACCAGCGCCAGCCAAACTTTATAGACAACATCAGTTTCTTTCTTGCTTACCAGACCTATTACATGTACATGCGTTATTTCCTCTGGAATTTCAGCGGAAAACAGAATGACCTGCAGGGACTTTTTACTGGTAATGTCAGAGATGGCAACTGGATATCAGGTATTCCTTTCATAGACGATTCAATGTATGGCGACCAGTCACTAATGCCAGACAGTCTTAAAAACAATAAAGCACATAACACCATGTTTATGCTGCCCTTTATTTTAGGATTGATAGGCTTATTTTATCACTTCAGAAAAAAAGGAAGTGACGCATTTGTAAACCTGCTGATGTTCTTCTTCACGGGCATGGCTGTGGTACTATATCTTAATCAGGCCGGTTTTCAGCCACGCGAAAGAGATTATGCATATGTAGGTTCCTTTTACGCTTTTGCGGTTTGGATAGGGTTGGCAGTTTTATATTTTATAGACCTGGCAACCAACTGGAATAAAAAATCATTACAGGCAATTCTAATACCCGGTGGGGTAATTACCGCCCTCTTTTTGATTATCGGGCTTAAAGGACAGGCAGGATTTGGCTTAGCTATTGGCTTTGCTGTTATATATGGCGCTGTGGCTGCCGGTGTTCCCTATTTACTTAAATTTTTATCTGACCGTAAAATAATTACTTACGCGGCCTTTTTTATTGCGTTGGCTGTACCCGTATTAATGGGCGCACAGGAATGGGATGATCACGACCGCAGCAAAAAAGAGCTGGCACGCGACCTTGCAAAGGATTACCTGGAAAGTTGTGCACCAAATGCAATACTCTTCAGCTTTGGCGATAACGATACATACCCGCTGTGGTATGCACAGGAAGTAGAGGGCATTCGCCCGGATATTCGTGTGATTAATACGAGCCTTTTAGGTACAGACTGGTATATAAATGCATTAAGGTATAAGGTGAATAAAAGCGACCCTATAGACGTGATCTTCACCCCTGACCAATTGGAAGGAAATAAAAGAGATGTAGTTTATTACGCAGAAAGACCTGAGCTTCCCGATAATCGGTATTATGATCTGTATGACCTATTAAAAAATTATATAGGTTCAGATATTTCATTAACCGATGCAGGAAGGGGCGACCCCATTCACACTTTCCCTGTTCATAAAGTTTCTGTGCCGGTTGATTTAAGCAAAGTAAGAAGCAATGGAACAGTTAATGCTGATGACAGCGTAGTAAATGAATTGAGGTTCGAAATAAACAGGCGTTATATAGCCAAGAACGATCTTGCTCTCTTAAGCGTGATCGCTGCCAACAAATGGGAGCGGCCAATTTATTTTACCATGCCTTACGACGAGTTAGGTTTTGGTAGTTACCTTAGAAAATCCGGGCTAACCTACAGGCTTACCCCTGTTGCCAATTCTTCTGTAGACACCGACTGGATGTATAATGTGGTGATGAACAAGTTTGCCTATGGCAATGCAAATATTCCTGGCGTATATTTCGATGAAGAGAACCGACGTCATTTAAATACCATTCGCCGGGCAGATACCGAAATAGCCCTCGACCTTTCTTATAAGAACAGGATGGACGAAGCGAGGCAGGTGTTAAACCGTTGCGATAAGATGATGCTGGATGAAAACTTTCCTTATGGTGCGGCTTCGCGTGGAAATGAGCACAACAGGTTATCTATGTTGTTTCTACGAGCCTGCTATTCCGCTGATGAAAAAGCGTTGGCCGGCAAAGTTTCCAAGTCTGTAAAAACAGATCTGCAACAACAGGTTAAGTTTTACAATTCACTAACCGGGCTAAAAGCCGAAAATATGGAGCAGGAAAAAAGAATTGCCCAAAGTCTGCTTAATGACCTTGATAATATGGACAACCTGTATAATGGAAAGCTCAATTCAAATCCCGAACAGGGCTTACCCTTACAACAGGATTCCGGCAAATAATTAAATGATTTCTACAAGAGAGCCCCCGTTTTAACCGGGGGTTTTTTGTTGCATGCACCTCCCTCCAAAAAATAGAAAAAATAAAAAAATCATTGTGGTTTTTAAAATCTGTGGCCTGTTAACATAACGTATATGTTTCGTTAAAGCCGCTTTAACTACAATGCTGCTTTTTATTCTTCATTATTAAATCAAACATTTATGAACTTCAGAAAAAGAGCTAAGAGGATGCTCATTCCTGTGCTTTTTGCATTAGGCATATCGGGCATACTTATGAGTTCCAGTCACAGGGAGGCTCCGCTGATTGCCGATGATCCTTTGGCAGACAACACAGACCTCTATGTTTTTAAAAGCCCGGTAAATGACAATAAGATCGTGATTATTGCCAATTACATACCGGCAGAACTGCCTTATGGCGGTCCTAATTATTACACTTTTGGTAGTGATGTGCGTTACGAAGTACACATCGACAACAATCTTGCTACCCCGGGTGATGATATTATTTACCGGTTTACCTTTTCAAGTGTAAACGAAGACACGACAACTTTCTTTAACATCCGCCTGGGAAAACAAAACTTAAAGACCACCTACAAATGCCAGAAAAGCATGGATGGTGGAGCCACATTCAAGACCATTGTTACCAACGGAGTTGTTCCACCAAACGACATTGGTGCAAGAACTATTGGGGGAACATATGGATTGAATTCCAATTATGCAACCCTCTCGTTCAATGCGATCACCACTGCTAAAACAGGTGAAACTATCTTCTGCGGACCAATGGATGATCCTTTTTTTGTTGATTTAGGTGGCATTTTCGATGTGGGTGATGCACCCCGCCAGAATGGTAAACCACGCGATGGCTTGGGTCATTATAACACCCATGCAATTTGCATACAGGTTAACATTCAGGACATTCAAAAAGATCACAAACCTGTAACTATGGCTTCTGATATTCTTGACCCCAATTATATTGTTGGTGTTTGGGCATCTGCAAGCCGTAAATCTACCAGGGTATTACAACCAGGTACAGATTCAGTTACAAACAAGGGTCCATGGATCCAGGTATCCCGTTTAGGAATGCCTTTAAATAATGAAGCTGTTGTTCCTATCGGTTATAAAGACCTGTGGAATTCTTTAACTCCTTACCAGGATCTTGCTAACCTGTCAACTTTCGGCAATTTCTATTACAATCCAGAATTGGCGTTGTATATGGATAGCGCATATTTCGCTGCCGCAGTTCCTGCATTTGAACCTTTACGTATCCAGAAAAATTCACTTGGATCTTTTGGATTCGGAAATGGCCAGGATGGTCTGTATCCTTTAAAAGGAACTCCTGCCGTTAAAGGAACCGCATTGGATGAAGATGCTTTTGGCAGTTTATTACTACCCGGACCAGGAAAACCAAGGTCGGTAGATATTTGGCCAGTTTTCCATACTGGTGTTCCCAACCTGCCTCCATACCAATTGGCTACAGGCAAGAACGGAGATCCACTGGCAGTAGGCAAACCATTTGTAAATAACTTTTTACCTAATGGTGGAGATATGTTACGCCTGAATATGGCAGTACCGGTAACTCCAAGAAATGATCCTAAGTTCAGTTCACTTGGACTGGTTCAGGCTGCTGTACTCGGACTAACAGATCCTGCTTATAATGGTAATGCTAACCTTCAGTTTATTCCTAACATGGATGGTTTTCCTAACGGAAGAAGACTTGAGGATGATGTAACACGTATCGAATTACAGGCAGTAGGTGGTGTAGTACTTGCAGCTATTGGTCTTCCATACGATGATTATGACGGTTCTACTCTTGTAACTCAGGATTTGCTTGATGTACTTGGATACAGCACCGGTGTTAACAGGAACGATACTACATTCCAGTCAACATTTCCTTTCCTTCAACTTCCTTGGAGGGGCACATTAGTTACTAACTAAAAAATATTTTAATTATGAAAAGAATTATTCATTTGGCGCTAATACTGGCTCTTGCGGTTGGGTTTACCTTACCTGCCGCTGCTTCGAGTCACAGGGAGGCGCCCCTCATTTCAAATGATCCGTTGGCGGACAATACAGATTTGTATGCCTTCCGCAGCCCTGACAATCCAAATAAGGTGACCATTATTGCATGTTATATACCCATGCAATTACCACAGGGTGGACCTAATTATTATCATTTTGGAGAAAATGTTCGCTATGAAATACATATCGATAATAACCTGGCAACCCCGGGAGATGATATTATTTATCGCTTTACTTTTAAAAGAACGAATGAAGATCCTACAACTTTCTTCAACATTCGTCTTGGTAAACAAAACCTGAAAACCACTTATAAAGTTGAGAGAAGCACCGATGGCGGCGCAACTTTCCAGGTAATCAGGGGCGGTGGAATGGTGCCACCTCCTTATATCGGGCCACGTTCTATCAGTGATCCTGTTGTGGGTTTAGGTGTTTCAGATTACAGGGAACTGATAAGAAAAGGAACTACCACAGCACAAACAGGCGAAAAGATCTATTGCGGACCTGCAGACGATCCTTTCTTTGTTGACCTGGGTGGCATTTTTAACCTGGGCAATGTTCCACGCACAGAAGGTATGAAGTATGATGGCCTAGCTTGTAAAAACGTTTCTGCTATTGCCATACAGGTAGATATCAGCGAATTACAAAAAGACCACAAGCCTGTAAGCATGGCTGCTAACATTCTAGATCCTAATTACATTATCGGTATTTGGGCTTCTGCAAGCAGAAGAACAACCCGCGTGTTAAATGGAGATGGAACACAAACTGAAAGTGGCAGGTATGTACAGGTTTCAAGATTAGGAATGCCTTTAACTAATGAAGCGGTTATTCCTATCGGTAGCAAAGACCTTTGGAACTCTCTTACTCCTTACCAGGATTTGAGCTACTTGCAAAGATTTGGCAACTACTTCTATAATCCTGAGTTAGCTCTTTATATGGACACTTCAGCTTTTGCTATAGCTGTTCCAAGTTTCAGGGACCTGCGTATTCAGCGCAATTCTCTGGGCGCTTATGGATTTAATAATGGTCAAGATGGTTTGTACCCTTTAAAGGGCACACCAGCTGTTGAAGGTACTGCACTTGATGAAGATGCGTTCGGCGGATTATTATTACCCGGACCCGGACAGCCACGTTCAGTAGATATTTGGCCTACATTCCATACTGGTGTACCAAACCTTAGCCCATATCAACTGGCAACAGGTAAAAATGGTGATCCGTTTGCTGCAGGTAAACCATTCGTGAACAACTTTTTGCCAAATGGCGGAGATATGTTACGGTTAAACATGGCGGTACCTGTTACATCCAGAACCGATCCTAAATTCAGTTCTTTAGGTCTTATTCAGGCAGCAGTGCTTGGATTAACCGATCCGGCATATAATGGTAATGCAAACCTTGAGTTCATCCCTAACATGGATGGTTTTCCTAACGGAAGAAGGCTTGAAGATGATGTTACCCGTATTGAATTACAGGCTGTAAGCGGTGTAGTTCTTGCTGCAATTGGTTTGCCTTACGACGATTATGTTACAGGAGGTTCTCTGGTAACTCCACAGTTACTTAGCGTTCTTGGCTACTCTACCGGTATTGAAAAGAATGATACTACCTTCCTAAGCAAATTCCCTTACGTTCAAACCCCATGGATGGGAACTGCAACATGTTGCGGTATTCCGGCACCAACCGAGGGCGACCAACCTAAGATTGTTGCGGGCTCTGACAGGCAGCCAATGGCTAACCTCAGCATTGCAGCCCCGGCAGCAATTGCAACCGCTTCTCCTAACCCACTTGTAAATTCAACCATGATTAAGTATCACCTTGAAGCAGCATCTAATGTTGTAATAGGCATTTACTACCAGAATGGTAAACTTGCGAAAAACCTGGTTAACCAGAAACAGCAAGCCGGAAATTACAATGTAGAATGGAATGCTGGTGGCATGCCTAAAGGTGTTTACTTCGTAAATACTGTGATCAATGGTATACCAACACAAAGCATAAGCTTAATTAAACAATAATTTAAAAACATTAAAAATTAAAGGTCCGCAGCATAAGCTGCGGACCTTTTTTATTTATACCCATGTATAAAATACCTCAATCAAAATCTTAGGAGCCACCAAATTCGTAAATAATGGGTATCCTTAACAATCAATACAGAACTTTATCTTAAAGACTCATCATCTTAAAATCGCGCATCATGAAAAAAAAATCTATTTACACCTTACTTGTGGTTGTTTTCGCAGCAGCCATTGGTGTTATCATCTTTTCTTACCGTAATAAAAAAACGACTGAAGAAAAAGTAACTTATTCCCTTTTAAAAAGGGCTCACACATCAGAACAGGATCCTCAATGGGCATTGACCCAAAAAAACGCAGCAGAATATCTTAATGCCATTAGTGAAAACCCTGCAGATGTATCGGCACTTAATAAACTTGCCACCTTATATATACAGGAAGCCAGGATTACGGGCAACTATGCATATTACGACAAGGCAGCCATGAGGTATGTTGATGATGCGCTTACAGCGCAACCCACCAATTTTGAATCGCTTACATTAAAGAGTCTTCTTTATATTTCGCAACATCATTTTGCAGAAGGGCTAGCGGCCGCTCAACAGGCGCAAAAGATTAACCCATACAATGCATTCGTTTATGGAATATTGGTAGACGGAAATGTTGAAATGGGCAATTATGAAGAAGCCGTTTCAGACGCACAAAAAATGATAGATATTAGGCCAGATCTAAGGTCTTATTCCCGGGTATCTTACCTGCGGGAAATATATGGCGATTATGCTGGTGCTGTGGATGTAATGGAATCTGCCATTGAAGCAGGCATACCAGGTGATGAAGCTACTGAATGGGCAAGAATACAATTAGGGCACCTTTTTGAAAACATGGGTGAGATAGATAAGGCGGAAATGCAGTATAAAGTCGCATTGATGGAACGACCTGATTACCCATTCGCATTAGCTGGGTTAGCCAGGATTGCCATTGCCCGAAACGATATTCCACAAGCAATTCAATTCTATACACAAGCATCTAACCTGATAAATGATTTCAGCATTCGCGAAAACCTCGCTGCCGTATACAGGCAATCGGGAGATACCCAAAAGGCAAATGATATATTGAACAATGTAATTAAAGATATGACAGATGAAGCCCAAAGCGGGGTAAAGGATGAAAGTATTGGGCATTACGTTGATATGGAACTGGCTTATGCATATGTGCAGGCAAATGAAATGGATAAGGCCTTAGATCATGCAAAGCAGGAGTATAACCGCCGCCCCGAAAATATAGATGTAAATAATTGCATGGCGTGGGTGTACTATAAAAGAGGAGAGTATGATAAGGCATTACCTTATATACAAAATGCTTTAAAAACAAATTCTAAAAATCCTGTTTTATTAACCCGTGCAGGTTTAATCTATGCCAAGACCAACAAGGGAAATGAAGCAAAAACTTTATTAAGTAACACTGCAACAGGTAAAGCAAACATACCAGCAGATCTCAGAATGGAGGCGTCATCAGTATTAAAAACCCTGTAGATATATGAGAGGGTATTTCCGCTTTCTGCCATTTTTATTGGTATTATTTTTCATGCTTATAGGTGTGGTAGCTATGGCCCACCCGGTTATTAATTATGCCATGAAAGACCTTCCGACACATGAGGTTGCCTGGTTTTATATTAAAATGGGGGTGGTGCATATAATTCCGCTTGGTTTCGATCATATTTTATTTGTAGTTAGCCTGTGTTTACTAAGCAAAAAACTTAAGACTATACTTTGGCAGGCAACAGCCTTTACTGTGGCGCATTCCATCACGCTGGCGCTTAGCGTTAAAAGTGTTATTGTAGCGCCGGGTGCAGTGGTTGAACCCATAATTGCACTTTCTATTGTTTTTGTTGCAATTGAAAATATTTTACTTAGTGAATTAAAATTCTGGCGTATAGCTATTGTATTTTTCTTTGGCCTTGTTCATGGTTTGGGTTTTGCCAGCGCATTGAACGAGGTTGGTATTCCACCCGGGCAATTTGTAAACTCAATCCTTTCTTTTAATGTTGGTGTAGAGCTTGGCCAGGTAATGGTAATACTTCTTGTTTTCGGCCTTATTATACTTCCTTTTGGAAGAATACCCCTTTACAGAAAGTACATTGTAAATCCAATTTCAATATGCATAGCGTTGGTCGCAGCATACTGGACAGTGGAAAGAATTATTGCCATGTAAGGCAAAAATTCAAAGATCATTTAAAATTAAATTTAACAGGATCGTAAGGTTGAGTTATATGCAAACGTAGCATGTCGTAAAAATTTCACTAATTTGCAGTAACTGATTATCTCTTTTAAATGGGGAAAAAGATCGCTGCCATATCATTACTTGTTTTATTTCTCTTTAACATCATTGGGGTTAAGGTAATGGTTGAGTATGCAGGGGATTCTGCCGATGCCATCATGGATGCCCGTCTTAACCAGGGTGATTACAATGATGCAGATCTTATTACTCTTAAAGTCCCTGTTAATCTTCCATACCAAACCAACTGGGAAAGTTTTGAAAGAACAAAGGGAGAAATAAACATACAAGGCACTACTTACACCTATGTTAAACGCAAGTTGTATAACGATACGCTAATTCTTATGTGCATCGCCAATACAGAAAAAACTGAGATAGCGAATAAGGCCAATGATTATTATGGAAAAGTAAACGGACTGCCGCTTAACAACGAAAACAAAAAAGCAGATAACTATAAGCAATTAACTTTTGACAAAGAAATGCATGAAACCATGCAAAACTTTTCAAGGTTTTCATCCTCCCAAACCTTTAATATCTTTTATTCTTCTTTCTATGCTTTTGAGCCTGCAAATAATTGCAAAAAGCCTCCGCGAATTATAGCCTGAAATTTTCTGATCTCAATCTAAAATCCGTTGCAAACGGAATATTCTGTCATGCTATAATTCTACAATGAAAAAGATATATACCTGCTTAATGCCTTTAGTGGTAATGCTTGCTTCATGCAGTAATAATAAAGATTATAAAACCACCATTCACGACCCTTTATTATATTCTAAAACCGTTAAGAAATTAAACGATATAGTGCTGGAAAATAATTTTCCGCCAATGATCGCATCCCGCAATTATGCCTATGCAAATATCGCAGCGTATGAAGTTATTGCGGCTTCTGATTCAAACTACATGTCTTTATCTGGCCAGGTAAAAAACCTGCCTCAAATGCCAGGGCCGGCAAAAGGAAAAGAAATAGATTTTCCTTTTGCGTCCATGCTTGCATTTTGTAAAGTTGGCAATGCTGTTACATTTCCCGAAGGCAGCATGGATTTGTATGTAAAAGAACTGAAAGAAATTGCAGATGATGCAGGGATGCCTTCTTCTGTTTTAAAGAATAGCGTGGAATTCGCTGATTCGATTGCTGATGCTGTTTTAGACTGGAGTAAAAAAGATAAATATGCTGAACTGCGCAGCGCGCCAAAATTTACAGTGAGTGATACAATGGGCCGCTGGGTTCCTACCCCGCCCATGTATGCACAGGGTCTCGAGCCGCACTGGATGAAAATTCGCACTTTAGTAATGGATACATGTTCGCAGTTTCGCCCCATTCCTCCGCCAATGTGCAATATTGAAGATAAGAATTGCCAGTACTACAAAGCTTTAATGGAGGTAAAACAAATTGTTGATACGCTGAATAAAGAGCAAAAGCAAATTGCCGATTTCTGGGACGATAATGCTTTTAAGCTAAATGTTATAGGGCATGTTATGTATGCCACCAAAAAGTTTTCTCCAGCCGGGCACTGGATGAATATTGTAGGTATAATTAGCAAAGAAAAAAATGCTGATTTCCCAACCACGGTTTATGCCTATGCCAAAACATCTGTGGCATTATTCGAGGCTTTTATAAGTACGTGGGATGAAAAATACCGCAGTAATTATGTTCGCCCGGAAACTATGATCAACAAATATTTTGATGCCGACTGGCAGCCATACATTCAAACACCTCCCTTCCCTGAATACACCAGTGGGCATGCCGTTATATCTGCTGCTGCTGCAGAGGTTATGACTGATATTTATGGAGACAATGTTGCCTTTACAGATTCTTCAGAGGCTGAATTTGGTTTAACGGTGCGCTCATTTCCATCGGTTCGCGCTGCAGCTATGGAGGCTGCCATGTCTCGTGTTTATGGCGGAATTCATTATAAATATTCCTGCGAAATCGGAAACAAACAAGGAACTCTGCTGGGTCAATTTGTGGCTAATAAATTAAAGCTGAAAAGAGATTCCAATAATTTGGCAAATGTTTCCGGGAAAAATTAGATTATACAACTCTTTCATTAAAAACAAAACACTCTTTATGAAAAAAATATTTGCAATTTCATTCTTTATAATATTTTCATCTTTGTTGATCTTCACAATTAAAGTAAATGCACAAACAGAACAAGATGCAATAATGATGAACAAAAATCAATTATGCTTTGGTGCTGTTTACGTTTATCAAAATTGGGATGAATACTGGGAAGGAAAATTTAAAAGATCTAATGAAAACCTGGGAACTGTATCAACCACTTCTTATAATGTAATGGCTACTTATGGCTTAAAAAACAATTTAAATGTTCTATTAAATGTACCCTATGTTAAAACCAAAGCAAGTATGGGCACCCTGCATTCTATGGAAGGTGTTCAGGATGCTTCCCTTTGGTTAAAGTGGATGTTTTATAATAAGACAAAAGGTAATAACTCAGTATCCCTATATGCTCTGGCTGGCTTAACCACCCCATTAAGTAATTACACACCCGACTTCATGCCACTTTCTATCGGAAACCACGCAACAACTTTATCCGCAAGAATTATGGCTGATTATGAAATTGGTAAATTTTTTATTACCGGCTCAGGAACTTATCAGAGACGAAATAATATTAAAATAGATCGAAACTCTTATTATACTACTGAATTACATTTAACAAATGAGGTTTTTATGCCGGATGCTGTATTATTTAATGTTAGAACTGGGTATAGAAGTCAAGAACTTATTTGTGAAGCTTTTATATCTCAATATAATACAATAGGCGGTTTCGACATACGGAAAAATGACATGCCATTTCCTAGCAATAAAGTTGTAACAACTAATTTAGGGGCTGCTTTTAAATACTCAATTCCCAAAAATTATAAACTGGCTTTTGTTGGATCGCTAAGCAAGGTTGTCGAAGGAAGAAATGCCGGGCAAACCATTGCATCTTCAGGAGGAGTATTATACGCAATAAATACTAAAAAATAATTTCCAAAGCTAAAATAATGTATACAATGAAAAATATATATAACTCTATTAGTACTCTAATTATCATTATTACTTTGTTGTCTTGCAATAAAAATATCACTAGCAGAACTGATAATATTGCATCGCTTGATCCAATAAACCAGGATAAGAATGCAGGTACGTGGAGGTCTATCCTCTTAACACGTACCGATACATTTGCAATAGAATTACCAGCCCCAGTTACTTCCTCAATTTATATTGGAGAATTAAATGAAATTAAAGGCCTACAAAATACATTGTCTAATGAACAAAAGGAAAATATTCAGTATTGGTCGGCTGGAGGCGTATTAAGATGGAATGAAATATTACGCTCTCTGGTAGCTAAACATAATTTGCCTCCTTACCAGTTAGAGGATGGCACATATCCAATACCCAACGCTGCCAATCCTTTCAATTACCCAGAGTTTCCTTTTTCAAACCCACCTTATGCAGCAAGAGCGTATGCCTATATAAGCGCTGCACAATATGATGCTCTGGTTGCCTGCTGGCATTACAAAATGCTTTACAACCGTCAAGCTCCATATAATTATGATTCTATAATAGGTAAAAAGTCATTTATACCTAAATCAGATTTACCCTCTTATCCATCGGAAGATGCCGTGTTAGCAGGCGTTACTGCAGAAATGATGAAATTATTATTTCCTACTGAAATTGCCTATGTTGAACGATTGGCTTCTGAGCAAGAATATTCATGCCTTGCCTCGGGTAAAAATGTAAGAAGTGATGTGGAAGCAGGTGAAGCATTAGGAAGACAGATTGCCCAAGTATTTATTGCTCGTGCAAAAACTGATAATGCTTCGAAAGCCATTGGCTCACCAACAGACTGGGCTAAAATAGAAAGTGACTGCATTAGCCGGGGTGAAACCCCCTGGTATAGCCTGGACATGCCGAAAAGACCACCCATGTTGCCAATGTTTGGTAATGTAAAAGCTTTTTTATTTGATTCTTTAACATGTATTTCTTTGCGTCCTCCGCCACCCCCTTTAACATCAAGTGAACAGATGAAGAAAGAAACAGATGAGGTTTACAATTACACAAAAAATCCCTCAAGGGAAAATATAGCATTAGTTCAATTTTGGGCTGATGGGGCAGGAACATATACACCCCCAGGGCATTGGAACGATATAGCAGCAGAAGATTTTATTAAAGAACGCTTTAGTGAGGTAAGATGGGCAAGAAATATTGCATTGTTAAATATGGCGTTAATGGATGCCTCTATTGTTTGTTGGAATACTAAATATTATTACTATAATCCCAGACCATCTCAATTAAATAACGAAATAAAAACATTAACAGGCATTCCTAATTTCCCTGCCTATATATCTGGTCATTCTACGTTTAGTGGGGCTGCAGCCACAATTTTAGGCCACATACTACCCACAAAAAGTAATGCATACCTACAAATGGCTAATGATGCATCAACCTCACGATTAGTTGGTGGAATTCATTATAGAAGTGATTGTGAGGCAGGTTTAGAAACCGGTTATAAGGTTGGTAATTATGCAATTGAACGTGCCAAAATTGATGGGGCAGAATAGATTTTATAATTACTAAGTCTTAATAAAAATAAATTCTAACATTAAATTGTTTATTTTTTTACATTAGGTTTTGCAAAAGGCAAAACCTTTTTTTATAACATCCTTCCTGAATTATTTCTTTAATTTCATAATTTAATTTAACCTGCGTGCCATGCAAAACTTACGCATTAAAATTTCCCTGTTTATTAATTATTTCATTTTCGCCATTTTACTTAACAGTGTCGGAACGGTTATACTACAGGTACAAAATAATTATGACGTTAGCCAGGGCACAGCAAGTATTCTCGAAGCTTTCAAAGACCTGAGTATTGCTGTTACTTCGTTTTTAATAGGGTCGTATGTTGTGCGAATCGGTTACAAAAAATCTATGTTGCTGGCCCTGGCATTTGTTTCCATCGCGTGTTTAGTTATGCCGCTGCTGGGTGGTTTTGCCATGACCAAAATTTTGTTTGCTGTGGTGGGTGTGAGTTTTGCACTGATAAAAGTTTCTGTTTATGCAACTATAGGCATTATCACCAATAATAAAAAAGACCATGCGAGTTTCATGAATTTTATAGAGAGTTTTTTTATGGTGGGCATTCTCTCAGGGTACTTTATTTTCAGTGCGTTTGTAGATGATCAAAACCCTCAGTCCGAATCGTGGCTTAATGTATATTACTTACTGTCGTTTTTAGCAGTAGCCGCATTTGTTTTATTATTAACCAGCAAGCTGGATGAATCTGAGGTGAAGGATGAGGATAAAAAATCTTTTACTGAAGAATTTGGCGACATGCTAAAGTTGCTTGCAAAATCTTTGGTACTGGTTTTTATTGCCAGTGCTTTCATTTATGTTTTAATAGAACAAAGCATTATGAGCTGGCTGCCTACATTTAACAGCCAGGTGTTGAAATTGCCTGCGACCTTAAGCATTCAAATGGCAAGCATACTTGCAGCCTCCACAGCTTTAGGCAGGTTTATAGCAGGCTTGCTGCTGCGCAACGTGCATTGGTTATTGGTATTGTTGATTTGTCTTGTAGGTGCAGGAGCACTGGTTTTATTAACCGTGCCCCTGGCAGAAAATATTACAAACACAAATATTACGTCGTGGTCAGATGCACCATTGGTTGCGTTTATTTTTCCATTGATCGGCCTTTTCATTGCCCCGGTTTACCCTGCTATAAATTCAGTAATCCTTAGCAATCTCCCCAAGCACCAGCATGGGGCCATGTCTGGTCTTATCGTTGTTTTTTCTGCACTTGGGGGAACAACCGGTTCAATAGTTACCGGTCATATTTTTGAAGCATACGGGGGTCAAAAAGCATTTTATCTTTCTATTATACCCATTGTGGTACTTATTATATTACTTATTGTATTAAATAAACTTCAGAAAAGCTCCAGCGAAGAAATACCCAAACACCTTTAAAACATACGATTTTGAAATAAAGTCGTTATCGGACAGGATTATACCAATAATCTTTTCCCTGCCTGCATTATCGTGGGTAGTATTGAATATAAATTTTACCAGCCCCGGTTACCTGTACATAATAATGTCTATTTGATTAAAAAAAGGATCATCCTCAATCCCGAATTATGAATCAACCAAAGGAAGTTCACCAGTTAAAGGGACTGTTTCACGAAGTGCAGATGAAGGCTATTCTTGAAGACGGTAAAACTTTTCCTGATTGCCTGCCAAAATTTAGTTTAAAGGAAATTGAAAAAAGGTATGAGGAGCAGAAAGATGATGCCAACTTTGACCTGAAGACTTTTATTTTCACGCATTTTGAATTACCGGAAGAAAACAAAACGAACATTGAAAACCCGCAGAATAAACCTGTTGAGGTACACATAGATTATTTATGGACTGTGCTTACCCGCCGGCCGGATAAGGAAAACAGCTCTATTATTCCACTGCCCTACCCTTATATAGTACCGGGTGGCAGGTTCAGGGAAATTTATTACTGGGACAGTTACTTTACCATGCTTGGTTTGCAAACTTCTAAGCGCACAGACCTTATGCAATACATGGTTGATAATTTTGCTTACCTGATAGATCTGGTAGGGTATATACCTAATGGCAACCGCAGTTATTATATTGGGAGGTCTCAGCCACCATTCTTTGCATTAATGGTTAAATTACTTAGCGAAGAAAAAGGAGAGCAAACACTTTTAAAATATATTCCGCAGCTGGAAAAAGAATACCAGTTCTGGATGCAGGGCACAACAACCATCAACGGCAAACTAAATGCCAGCCAACGGGTAGTAAAAATGCCTGATGGCTCATTATTAAACAGGTACTGGGATGAAAATAATTCACCCCGCCCGGAGTCTTATAAAGAAGATGTTGAATTAGCGGAAGAAGCGCAGGATAAAGAAATTATGTACAGGTACATAAGGGCTGCTGCCGAATCAGGATGGGATTTCAGCAGCAGGTGGTTTAAAGAACCGCAGGCTTTTCAAACCATTCATACTACCGATATTATTCCCGTAGACCTCAATTGCCTTTTATATTATTTAGAAAGCACACTGGCCGAAGGATATGTAATGGCAAAGAAAAACGCATTAGCGAAAAAAATGCTGCAGCATGCAGAGAAAAGAAAGCGTGCCATTCAGAAATATTTTTGGAGTGATGAAAAAAGGTTTTACCTGGATTACGATCATAAAGAAAACATACAGATAGAAAATATTACTGCCGCCGCCTCATTTCCTTTATTCTTTAAAATTGCCACGCAAGACCAGGCAGAAGATGTTGCACAAACCTTTCATGCTAAGTTGCTGAAACGTGGTGGCATTCAAACCACGCTAAATAATACAGGACAACAATGGGATGCGCCTAATGGCTGGGCACCCCTGCAATACATGATTATTAAAGGACTGGAAAATTATAACATGCCCAACCTGGCTCGGGAGATTGCCACCCGCTGGATAAAACTTAACCGGAGTGTATATGAACGCACAGGCAAATTAATGGAGAAGTATAATGTGGTAGATCTTACGCTGGATGCCGGCGGTGGTGAATACCCTGCACAAGATGGATTTGGCTGGACCAACGGCGTGCTAATAAGACTCATAAATGACTACAATAAAAAAGGTAAAAAGAAAACCTTTATTCACGGGTCCATTTTATAATTCAACACTATTGTTTTAATCGTTTATGTGTAATCACCATCTTTGCATGGAATGAATTACCGGCAGTTATTTTTTACACACATTGCACAAACTAGCAGCGAACCTATTGCCCTTGAAATTGTAAAGGCTTCAGGCATTTTTCAGTATGATATTACAGGTAAAAAGTATGTTGACCTAATATCGGGTTTTAGTGTTGCAAACATTGGTCACTCACATCCAGATGTAGTGGCAGCCGTTCAACAGCAGGCAGCAAATTACATGCACTTAATTGTGTACGGAGAATTTATTGAAGCTCCTCAAATCGCTTACGCCAAACTACTTACAGACCACCTGCCATCATCTTTAAATTCTGTATTTTTTACCAACAGTGGCACAGAGGCTACAGAAGGTGCAATGAAGCTTTCTAAAAGAGTAATCGGGCGACCAAATATTATTGCATTCAATAAAAGTTATCATGGCAGCACGCAGGGTGCACTAAGTACAATGGGGGATGAATATTGGAGAAATGCGTACCGGCCTTTGCTGCCGGGTATTCATCATTTTAATTACAACAGTTACGAAGCCATAGAGTCTATTGATAAACAAACAGCGTGTGTAATACTGGAAACTATACAGGCAGAAAGCGGCGTTGTTAAACCTGATATTGCATGGCTAAAAGCATTATCAGATCGTTGCAAACAAAACCAAACAATATTAATACTCGATGAAGTGCAATGCGGTTTTGGCCGAACAGGTACACTCTGGGCATTTGAGCAATATGATATTGTTCCGGATATTTTATTGTTAGGAAAAGCCCTGGGCGGAGGAATGCCGCTGGGTGCATTTATAGCAGAAAAAAAATTGATGGAGGCTTTTACAAAAGACCCTGTTTTAGGGCACATCAGTACATTTGGCGGGCACCCCGTTTCTTGTGCTGCTGGTATTGCAGCATTTAATGTTTTATTAAACAGTGGCTGGATAGGGGAGGTAAAAAACAAAGAGCAAATACTGTTAAACGAAATTCAATCGCCACACATACTTCAATTAAGATACTGCCGGTCTGTGGGCGTCAATAAAATTCGCAGATTTTGAAACAAATAAAAAAGTGGTTCGAAACTGTATTAAAAACGGGCTGATCACTGACTGGTTTTTGTTCGCTCCCGATTGCCTTCGCATAGCGCCCCCTTTATGTATCAGTGATGATGAATTAAAAGATGCTTGCACAGTAATTTGCAACAGTATTAATGTGGCGCTGGCATTATAACTTAACCTCGCCCTGTTCTTCTTTGTGCCAGTATTTTATTTTTTTAGCAGCTACATGAATTAGAATAATACCTTCGGTTTCTGGGCCATCTTTAAACCATCTTTCCAACGATTTGTTCCAGTGCTCTTTTATCACTTCCTTGTTTTTCACCAGCCTGCCTTTACCTATCACAGAAATAAACAACATATCCTTCCCCTGGAATGATAGATTAATGTTTTTGTTTTCCTTAATCTCTTTAACAATACCAGAATCTTGATACGTATAGAAATAAGAATTACCATCGTATTCCACTTCCCCATTGTTTGACATGGGCCGGCTTGCAAGATTTCCATTTGATGATTGAGAGGTCATCATGCAAATATCCAGTTTGCGCATTTTGGCGCTAATATCTTTTAAGGTAAGTTTGTTCATACTTGTTTTATACTATAAACATTTTATAAAAGCATTTGTTTATTAACTCCTGAAAAAAACGATTGTCACACCATTTCACCTTTCATTAAATGTCCCAGCATTTCTTTAAAATTTTCCTTCTTATTTAAATGTGGTAATGGTTCAGATGGTTCGGGCACATTTAAAAATACGCATAAAGGCCCCCACCCTTCGCTTACATCGTACACCAAAACTTTATTCGCGGGAACGTGCTTTTTTACATTTTCATGGTGCTCGTAAAAAACCTTTTCTGCAAAATCCTTGTCAGCAAAATTGCCTTGAAAATGTTTTTTAAAGATCATTTCCTTTGCCAGTTTAACACAGCCGATAACTTTTCGCAATCGTGGATTGAAAAGTAACTTAGACATCATTTTTAGTTTTTGCGGCAAATTTTGCGGTCCTGCCTGCCAGATGGTGCTATGTATACTTGCATACCATTTTTCAAAAGGTCGCGTAGTTAAAATTACTTTTGCTTCAGGGTATTTTTCCATGTGCTGTTTATACCACGGGTAGCAGGGAAAATCTACGGTAGCCTGGTAACCATTATACAGTTCGTCCCAGTTGGTTGATCCTGTATTTTTTAATGTTGACCAGTAATGCAGATTTTCAGGATTAACCAACAATTCTTTCATGTGATAGGTTTTTGAGAAACCTAATTTTTCTAAAGATGCTTTTAAGGTATTGGTACCTGTGCGTGGTAAACCGGCCCCAATAATTTTTATAGACATGGTGATAGTTTTGGGTGAATGGAATAATTAAATATACAATAAACACCGTGAATTTATTGGCTAAACCCATTGGTTACTTTATCAATTAATGGTACCTTACAAAGCAATTACCCTTTAACTTTTTCCTGCCATGAACTTAAAAACTTTTTTTGTTGCTTCCATCATTTTTACATCCTTAACAGTACGTTGCCAGGTTATAAATAAAGACACCCTGTTGCTACAGGCAAAATTAGCTGATAGAAATATGTTTGGGCATGGCATTCAGCGGGGATTAATGAAAACTTCAGAAGGGTTGTTGGATGGATATATTTTATTTGCAAAAACCAACTCTGCATCCGTTTACTTAATTAACCGTAAAGGAGAATTGGTGCACGAATGGAAAGGCAATTATCCCATTTTAAATGCATACCTGCAAAATGATGGGTCTATTTTGGTAAATGCTGTTGACCCCGATTTTCCTGAATATGCGGGCGGCGGGGAGAGTGGCCGTTTACAAAAAATATCATGGGATAGTAAAATATTGTGGGACTTTGAATATGCCAATGAAAAAGAACTAAATCACCATGATTTCACCGTGTTGCCCAATGGAAATATTTTAACCATTGCATGGGAAGGCCGAACAGCAGAAGAAGTGGCCGCGGCGGGAAGGAAACCAAACATGATTCCTAAAGCAGGCCTTTGGCCGATAAAATTGTAGAGATTGAACCTGTTGGCAAACGTGGGGGAAAAGTGGTTTGGGAGTGGCATATTTGGGATCATTTAATTCAGAACTACGATAGCAAAAAGCCTAACTATGGCAACCCTGCAGAACACCCTGAACTGCTTGATTTTAATGTAGGTGATACAGTGCCTCCCATGATTTCTGAAGACAGTATGATGGTGTTGAAAAAAATGGGAAGAGCCTGGCGCAACGAGCATCCTGAAAATATAGGTTCAGAAGTGTATCACCTTAATTCCATTAAATATAACCCTGATTTAGATCAGATTATTTTTAGCTCACCAAATCTTAATGAAATATTTATTATAGACCATAGCACCACAACTGAAGAAGCAGCAGGGCATACTGGCGGAAAACGTGGCAAAGGCGGAGATTTTCTGTATCGCTGGGGCAACCCCGAAAACTATCACCAGGGAGATTCAACAAACGAAAAATTATTTGGCCAACATGATGTTAGATGGATAGATAAAGGATATCCCGGTGAGAATCATATTATGGTATTCAACAATAATGTTCATTACAACGATAGCACCACCTATTCATCCATTTATGAAATGGCTTTACCATTGGACGATAAAGGAAATTACATTCTAGGAAAAAACAAAACTTACGGGCCTGAAAAACCTGTTTGGAAATACGTAGCAAAAGACACGCTTTCTTTCTGGAGTAGTTTTATTTCCGGTGCGCATAGAATGCCGAACGGAAATACTTTTATAAACGAGGGTGCACGCGGAAGGTTTATAGAAGTGACAAAGGAAGGTGAAATTGTTTGGGAATATTTAAATCCCTACCGTGGGGATATAAGAAAACCTAATGGTGATATTATCCCTCCCATGCCTATGACCTATAGTACTTTCAGAAGTATATTTATACCTGCAGATCATCCCGGTCTTGCAAATAAAAAACTGGAGGCAGTAGACCCACAACCCGCACCTTTTGTATTACCACCACCACCACCAAAAAAAATAGCTAATAACGTTCAATCAGTATCACGCCATTTTCTTTAACATAGTCATCCCAGGCATTTAGCAGCTCTTGATATTTTGATGGGTGCAATAATGCTAAATCGTGAGATTCTGTGGGGTCGGCTTCTATATTATATAAGCGAAAGGCGCCTGTACCAAAAGGCTTCTCCATTTTAGTGATCTTCCATTTTCCTTTACGCAGCGCACACCTACCAAACAACTCCCAGCCAACTACATAGTCATCATTATGCACATCAGTTGTTTTATGTTGTAGGTAAGGAAGTATTGAATTGCCTTTGAATGGCAGTAATTGATTGCCACCACCGGCTTCAGGCTGTTTAATTCCGGCCACTTCCAGAAATGTTGGCGCAAGATCCATTATGGTGCAAAAAGATGAAACAATAGCAGGTTGCTGTTTCGCGGGTAGCTTTATTATCATTGGGCTATGTATGCCGCCTTCGGCGCTGTATCCTTTATAAAAACTGTTTACAGCTGAAGAAGCATGCGCCCATTGCGGACCATATGCAACAAAAGAATTTTCTGTTCCCATAAATTTTAATGGGTCTTCATTACCGGGCGTTTCATTTATTTCAAGAACTGCCGCACCATTATCAGAAAGCACCACAATTAACGTATTATCATAAGCATCGATCTCTTTTAAGTAGGAAATAAGCCTGCCGATGTTTTCATCAAGGTTATCTATCATTCCCGCATATATTTCCATCTTTCTTTCTTCAATAGTCCGTTCATAGGAATCAAGTGATGACCAGGGCAAGAGGGGCCTTCCTGAAATAGCATACAGTTCTCCTTTCATTGCAGGCAAGGGAGGAAGTTGAATAGAATCATTCACAAGATGCTTATTCTGTAATGCTTTAAAACGTCTTTGTCTTAAACTATCATATCCGATAGCGTATAGCCCCTTGTATTTTTCAATATTTTTTGCCGGAGCCTGCAAAGGCCAATGTGGCGACGTGTATGCCGCATACATAAAAAAAGGTTTTCCATCATCCTTATTTTTTTCAAGAAAACTGATGAGCTTGTTGGTATAAACCTCACTTGAATATTGCCCTGCCGGATAGGTTGTTACAAGATCATCCTGCATAAATTTATCGCCATTTAAAGCTGGGTTAAAATGATTAGAATACGCACCCAATAAGGCAAAAGACTTTTCAAAACCTTTTGCATACGGGCTTTGATCCTGTGTTTGTCCAAGGTGCCATTTGCCTGCCATATACGTATGATAGCCGGCATCGCGTAATAATTGAGCAATGCTGGTAACCCTGTTATTTAAGTAGCCTTCATAACCGGGTTTACCAACCTGTTGTGGAAAGTATGGAATTTGCTCTGCCATATTACCAAACCCGGCAAGATGATGATCGGTACCTGATAACAACATGGCGCGTGACGGCGAACATGTAGCAGCGGTATAAAAACCGGTAAATAAAAAACCGTTCTCAGCAAGCGCATTTATATTAGGTGTTGAAATTTCGCTGCCATAACATTCAAGGTCTGCATAGCCCAGGTCATCTGCCATAATTACAACAATATTGTAAGGGCTGTTATTATTTGATTGTGCTACCAACTTACTGCAATTAAAAAAGCAGCTTACAACCAGTAAAAATGCAATGCTATCGATTTGTAATCTTTTCATACAGCGGCATTGGTTTAAAGTTATTGTAATTATGCTGCACCCTGCATTACTTTGAATAAATTAGAAAGGACTTTTTTATTGTATATCTTACAGCAAACCTTGTGTTATGCAATCCCCTTCAACCTTAGTAACAGGGCATGGTAATGTTCTACACGTACAGGGTCATAATTGGAAAGTTAAACTTACCCTGTTATTAGTTAGCAGTCTTACCATAATGTCTGTGATAACTATTTCACCTGCCTTACCACAAATGGCAAAGACATATGCAGCAATTGAAAACGCAGAATTTTTAGTGAAACTGGTGCTGACTTTGCCTGCCTTGATGATAGCGCTGTTTTCACCCATAGCAGGAAGGTTGATAGATAAGTATGGACGGCTTAAAATTTTATGGATAGCATTGCTGCTATACGCTATTGCAGGTTCGGCAGGATTTTATTTAGACAACCTGTATTATATAATGGTTTCAAGGGGTGTTTTAGGCTTAGCTGTTGGCATGTCTATGACCATTGTTATAACACTTATCGCAGATTATTTTGAAGGAATGGAACGGCAAAAATTTGTTGGTTTACAAATAGCCTTTATGTCTTTGGGAGGTATTATTTTTATTACGCTGGGAGGTATTCTTGCAGATATTGGATGGCGATATCCCTTTTTAATTTATTTATCTGCATTACTGGTTTTGCCCCTAAGTGTTTTGTTTTTAAAAGAGCCGGAACGTATTAATCAAACTGTAGTTAAAGGAAGTAAAAATGCATCACCTTCCATCATCTGGATGTTGTTTATAAATACGATGATCATGTGGATCATCTTCTTTCTTATTCCTGTTCAGGTCCCCTTTCTTTTAAAGGGAATTGGTGTAGAGAAAAACGCTATGATAGGTGCAGCCATAGCAACAAGCACTGCTTTTTCTGCCATATCTTCCTTTTCATATTCAAGAATAAAAAACAGGATTAATTTTCTTACCATTTTTTCTGTGGGATATGTATTAATGGCAAGTGCATTTGTTTGCATCGCTTTTGCTAACACCTATTTTTTAGTATTGATTTCTATGATGCTGGCAGGTTTTGGAATGGGCATGATGATACCAAATACCAATATGTGGGTTATGAAGATCGCACCTCCCACAGATTCGCGGGTAAGGAGATCGGTAAACTAACCACCTTCTGGTTTATGGGACAGTTTTTATCTCCCGTTTTAATTTTTCCGTTATTGAAAGTGGTACAAATATCTACGACCTTTTTGTTAGCAGCTGCGTTTTTGCTGATGATCTCATTGGGGTTTCTGATATTCAACCTTAGCAATAAAGGAAAGACATTAACCCAATAATAAAGCCTCTCAAAAATAGAGAGGCTTCATTTGAAGTTACCGTGGTGTGGGCCGGGATCGAACCGGCGACACAAGGATTTTCAGTCCTTTGCTCTACCGACTGAGCTACCGCACCATTCTGTTTCTTCCGGCTGCAAATATACTTGCTTGGGGCAAATCATAAAAATCAAAATTCAATATTCATCAAAATTCGCAGTTCCGTGGAGTTCGTGCAAAAGGAATTACATCGCGAATATTCGTCATTCCTGTAACAAATTGTACCATTCTTTCAAAGCCTAAACCAAAGCCTGCGTGGGGCACGGTGCCAAAACGGCGCGTGTCTAAATACCAGTTCATCTCTTCGAGTGGTATATGCATTTCTTCCATGCGCTTAGTAAGTTTGTCTAACCTCTCTTCACGTTGCGAACCACCAACAATTTCGCCGATACCCGGTGCCAGTATATCCATAGCGGCAACCGTTTTTCCATCTTCATTCATGCGCATATAAAATGCTTTTATAGAAGCAGGGTAACCTGTAACGATAACGGGTTTTTTAAAATGTTTTTCCACCAGGTATCTTTCATGTTCACTTTGAAGATCAACACCCCAGCTCACATCATATTTAAATTTCTTTTTCTTATACGCTTGACTATCCAGTAAAATATTTATGGCATCTGTGTAAGTAATTCGTTCAAACTTATTAGAGACAACAAATTGCAATTTCTCCAATAAACCCATTCCGCTTCTTTTATCCTGGGGTAATTGTTTTTCTTCTTCTGCAAGACGCTGTGCTAAAAATTCAAGGTCGTCTTTGTTATTGTCCAGCGCATATTGAATAAGGTAGTTGATGAATTCTTCAGCCAGGTTCATATTATCTTCAATATCATGAAATGCCATTTCGGGTTCTATCATCCAGAACTCAGCAAGGTGGCGGGTTGTATTGCTGTTCTCAGCACGAAATGTAGGACCAAATGTATAAATTTCACTGAATGCCATTGCACCCAGTTCTCCTTCCAACTGGCCGCTTACGGTAAGATTGGTGGCCTTACCAAAAAAATCTTCTTTAAAATTTATTGTATCATCTTCATTACGTGGGGTGTCGTTAAAAGGCAATGTAGTAACCTTAAACATTTCACCGGCACCTTCTGCATCGCTTGAGGTAATAATAGGGGTGTGCAGGTAGATAAATCCTTTATCATTAAAAAATTTATGCACAGCAAAGGCAAGTGCATGCCTTACACGAAAAACAGAACCAAAGGTGTTTGTGCGAAAGCGCAAATGTGCAATTTCACGCAAAAATTCCAGGCTGTGCTTTTTAGGCTGAAGCGGGTATTTTTCCGGATCACTGTCGCCAAGCACTTCAACAGCATTCGCTTTTAATTCGACCTTTTGACCTTTTCCTAACGATGGAACAAGGTCGCCTGTAATTTTTAAAGAGGTACCTGTTGTTATGCGTTTTATTGTTGCTTCATCTAATAAACCAATTGTTACTACAACCTGCAGGTTATTATTTGTACTTCCATCATTTATAGCAATAAACTGGTTGTTGCGAAATGTACGCACCCAACCCATTACTACAATATTTTCCCGGTTTTCTGCACCATTAAATAATTCACTTATTTTAATTCTGTTATTATACATGTAAATTATAATTGTAAGGGAGGCAAATATAAATGATTATGGTGCATAGAGCCGTTGGTCAAGACTATTGTAACCCATGCAAATTAAGAGTGGAACAGCGTTTGTAATAACAAATAATGCTTAAACAGGCATTAACATTCCATTACTAAAATTGTGGTAAGGGTTTATAAAATATTTGTTTTAAATGTTATTTGGTGTAATATTGCCACGGAAACAAGCATCTAGCCCAATAGCACTATTACAACTCGCCTGTTTTCTCACAAATTCAAATTATAAAAATTTTTTCCTGGGAATTCATTAGGAATTCTTCCAAAACTCAATCATTTCTAGCGCATTTTTTATGTACGACATACTGCAATTGAACGACATGCTGGTTCCGGAATTGCTCGATATAGCTGAGCAACTTCACATTACCGGGGCAAAAAAATCTGATAAACAAGAACTTATTTATAAAATTCTCGATAAACAAACTGTGGAAAACAAAGAAGGAAATGCCAATGGCATTGAAAAACCAAGAAGAAAAAGAACTGTAAAATCTGCATCTGCTTCTAATAAAGAATCCGTAGCCGAAGTAGTTACAGAAACTGCTGAGGAAGAAGATGAAGACAAAGCGGTTAAAGACGAAGCAAAGTCTAAAAAACCTGCCAGAAAAACCAAGGTAAAAGAAGATAAGAACGAAACAGAAAAAGATAATACCGTTGCCGAACCAGGTGCTGCATTATTAAGCCTGTTAGCGAATGATGAACCTGTAATTTTCCCCGATGAAAATGCGACTGCATTTGATGAGGACGAGGATGATGAGGAGGATGATGAGGCAGAGGAAGAAACTGAAGTTCGTTCAAGTCCTAAAGAGCCTGCACAAAAATATCCAAGCCGCAGGGAGCAAAATTTTAATATAGAATTTGATGGTGTAATACAGGCTGAGGGTGTTTTAGAAATGATGCCTGATGGTTATGGATTTTTAAGATCTTCAGATTACAACTACCTGTCTTCGCCGGATGATATTTATGTTTCACCGTCACAAATAAAATTGTTCGGTTTAAAAACAGGTGATACAGTTAATGGAACCGTTCGCCCACCAAAAGAAGGCGAAAAATATTTTGCCCTGTTAAAGGTTGAAACCATTAACGGCAAAAGCCCCGAAGAAGTTAGGGACAGGGTACCATTCGATTATCTTACACCGCTTTTTCCATACGAAAAGCTGAATTTATTTACATCCCCAACAAATTACAGTACACGTATTATAGACCTTTTTACACCCATAGGTAAAGGTCAGAGAGGATTGATTGTTGCCCAGCCCAAAGTTGGTAAAACAATGTTGTTGAAAGAAGTAGCCAACGCTATTTCTGCCAACCATCCCGAGTGTTACCTGATGGTTGTACTGATAGATGAACGCCCAGAAGAGGTTACAGATATGGAACGCAGCGTACGTGCTGAAGTGATCGCATCAACTTTTGATGAACCTGCAGAAAAACACGTTAAGGTTTCTACTGTAGCTTTGCAAAAAGCAAAAAGACTGGTTGAGTGTGGTCATGATGTAGTAATTCTATTAGACAGCATCACCCGTTTAGCACGTGCGCACAACACGGTAGCACCTGCAAGCGGTAAAGTATTAAGTGGTGGTGTTGAGGCGAATGCCATGCAAAAACCTAAACAGTTTTTTGGTGCTGCCAGAAAAATAGAAAACGGCGGATCGTTAACCATACTTGCCACAGCTCTTATTGAAACAGGCAGTAAGATGGATGAGGTGATCTTTGAAGAATTTAAAGGTACCGGTAACATGGAGCTTGTACTCGACAGAAGGCTTGCGAACAAACGTGTTTACCCTGCCATTGATCTTGTAGCTTCATCTACCCGTCGCGAAGACCTGTTACTTGATAAAGAAGTATTAGGCAGAATGAATATACTTCGTGTTTACATTAACGACATGAAAACCGAAGAGGCAATGAGTGAACTTCAAAAAAGAATAAGAGGTACCAAGAGCAACGAAGAATTTTTGGCCAGCATGAATGGCTAGGCAAATTAGAATGCTCTTTTTTTACTTACCTCGTCTTTAATATAATCAGCAATTTCAGTAGTGGGTGTTCCGGGCGCAAACAATTTGCCGGCACCCATTTTTTTTAACTGCTCCATATCTTCTGCGGGTATTATTCCACCGCCGGTAAGCAGCACATCATCCATTTCATTTTCTTTCATTAGCTGCAACAGCCGGGAAAAAACCGTCATATGTGCGCCACTTAAAATGCTTACACCAATGGCATCTGCATCTTCCTGTAACGCAGCATTAACAACCATTTCAGGGGTTTGCCGCAAACCTGTATAAATCACTTCCATGCCTGCATCGCGCAGTGCGGTAGCAATAATTTTTGCGCCCCTGTCATGCCCGTCTAACCCAACTTTAGCAACAAGAACTCTTATTGGTCTGTTCAATGATTTACTCATCTGTATATTAATAATTTTCAAAAATAGTGTATTGCAGGTAACTGTTTTTATTACTCCAATGCTTAACCTGCCTGTCTAAATAAAAACCGCAATTCACATATGGTATAAATCAAAATGCATAAAAAATAATATTTTATGTGGTTATATGCGTAATTTGAGTAAAACAATTTTATTTATGCGGTGGAGAAAATTTAATGGAGAAACCATTCACCTGCCCATAAAAAACGCAGTTGAAGAAGCCATAAAAAATGAATTTGAAAAAGGCGTTCACCTTAAAGTTTGCATTGGTACCGACAGCCAGGTAAAAAGCAATGAAACTGAGTTTGCAACTGTTATTGTTTTTCTGCGGGAACATAATGGCGGCTTTATGTACATACACAATGAGAAAACACGCCAGAAATACAACATCAAAGAAAGGATGTTGGTAGAGGTTGCCAAGAGCATTGAAGTGGCTTACGAATTATGCAACCTTTTTATTCAGTATGATGTAGATATGGAAGTGCACGCAGACATAAACACAAACCCGCATTTTAAAAGCAATGATGCTTTGCGCGAAGCAATGGGATATATTCTTGGTATGGGTTTCGCATTTAAAGCCAAGCCTGAAGCATTTGCCAGCAGCTGCTGTGCCGACAAGGTTTGCAATTAATTATTAACCGTTATCACACTTTGCATATCAATAAGGTCTGAAGGAATTTCGTATCCGCTAACCTCAGACAGTAGTGGTTTTTCTTTATACCCTTTTATATTGATTGTAATTTTCGTTGCCTTAATGCTCTCAAACGTCAGGATTCTTTTTCTTCCTATGGTAGTAATTTCATACCTGAACTCCTTTGCATCTTCAGTAGTAATTAAAACTGTTGCAGCACTAATTTGTTGCCCGAATTTTGTCGCTTCACTTAAAACAAGGCAATTGATCCCTATCGGTTTTTTAAAATGAAGGGTTATAGGGTTAGTATTATCTTCAAAATATGTTTGTGTATTTCCGTCTAAAATTTTTCTATATTTTTTTCTGTCTTTTTTCTCAATTGTTTCTGCGCCAATCACATTTTTAGCAAATGCTTCATCACGCAATTTTTTAAACTCCATCAGCGCTATTGAATCATTTGAATGAAATAATCCCCGCCGGTCGGGAGGTACATTCAATAACAGGTTAGACCCACGCCCAACTGAACGCAGGTAAAGATTAAAAAGTTGCTTACCAGTCTTTACAAGGGAATCTTCTTCTGCGTGGTAGAACCAACCCGGACGAATACTTACATCGCATTCGGCAGGTATCCAATTTCTTCCATACATGTTCCCGGCATTCAGCGTGTCTGTTGAGGGTGCACCTAACCCGGGCATAAACCCAGCCGTATCCAATAAATTCCAATTTGTGAAACCTGCAATACCCCTTTCATTTCCCACCCAACGAATATGTGGTCCTACATCGCTGAAAACAAGCGTGTGCGGTGCTTCCTCATTTATCGTTTGCTTAAATAATTCCCAGTTATACTGTTGCTTTTTTCCATTCGGCCCTTCACCATTTGCACCATCCCACCAAAATTCAAAGAAGGGTCCATAATTCTGGATCACCTCTTTCATCATATTTACAAACACAGTGTTATAGTTATCTGTGCCATAATCCGGGTGATTTCGATCCCACGGAGAGAGGTAAATGCCCATCTTTAATCCATATTCACGGCAGGCTTTTTTTAGTTGCATCAAAACATCTCCATTTCCGTTTTGCCAGTTACTTTCCCGTACCGTATGTTTTGAATATTTACTTGGCCACAGGCAAAAACCATCATGGTGTTTTGCAGTGATGATTATGCCCTTTGCCCCGGCATCCTTCGCTATGCTGCACCATTGTCTGCAATCTAATTCAGTCGGGTTAAAGACTTCCTCGTGTTCAGTTCCTTCACCCCATTCCTTATCAGTAAATGTGTTGGGACCAAAGTGTATAAAAAGATAAAATTCAAGTTCGTGCCACTGCAGTTGTTCTTTTGTTGGTACCGCTTTTAAGCCATTTTGCGAGAAAGAAGTAAAATGAAAAAATAATATTATACATCCCAGAATTATAGTCTTTAACATTAGATAAATGTATACATTGTTATACTATTTAAAAGCTGCATTATTCCTTAGAAGTTACAGGGCAACCAAAAATTTTTATGCTATGCCAGAATATATTCTCGCCTTTGACCAGGGTACAACCAGTAGCCGTGCCATTATTTTTGACCGGCTTGGTAAAATTGTTTCGGTAGCACAAAAAGAATTTACGCAATATTTTCCGCAGTCAGGCTGGGTTGAACATGATGCGAACGAAATTTGGAGTACACAAATTGGTGTGGCAGCAGAATGTATAACCAGTGCAGGTTTAACAGTAAAAGATATGGCTGCGATTGGTATTACTAACCAAAGAGAAACAACCGTAGTCTGGAATAAAAAAACAGGAAAGCCTTTGCACAAAGCTATTGTGTGGCAGGATAGGAGAACCGCAGATTATTGCGATGCATTAAAAGCACGTGGTTTAAAAGAGCAAATACAACAAAAAACCGGGCTTATAATCGATGCGTATTTCTCAGCCACCAAACTTAAATGGATACTGGACCACGTAGATGGCGCCCGGGATGCAGCCCTCAGAAATGAAATATGTTTTGGAACAATTGACAGCTGGCTTTTATGGAAACTGACCAATGGCAAAGTACACGCGACCGATGTAAGCAATGCCTCGCGAACCATGTTATTCAACATACATACTTTACAATGGGATGAAGAATTATTAAAAGAAATGGATATACCTGCTTCCGTGTTGCCCGAAGTTAAAAGCAGCAGTGAAGTGTATGGATACACACAGAATGTTTTTTCAGCAGAAAATATTCCTGTTGCAGGTATAGCCGGCGATCAGCAGGCTGCATTATTTGGGCAAATGTGCACTAAGAAAGGGATGGTTAAAAACACCTACGGTACAGGTTGTTTTATGCTGATGAATACCGGAGATAAACCTGTTACTTCTAATAACAACCTGCTCACAACCATTGCCTGGCAATTAAATGGAGAAACAACTTATGCCCTGGAAGGAAGTGTATTTATTGCAGGCGCAGTAGTGCAATGGCTAAGAGATGGTTTAAAGATCATACGCAATGCTTCTGAAATTGAATTGCTTTCGAACGAGGTAACCGATAATGGAGGCGTTTACCTGGTACCCGCTTTTGCAGGGCTTGGCGCCCCGTATTGGGATCAACATGCGCGGGGAACAATCGTTGGATTATCACGGGGCACAACGGGCGGGCACCTCGCGCGGGCGGCGCTCGAAAGTATAGCCTATCAGTCAACTGATTTAATTAAATCGATGGAAGCTGACTCAGGTGTTAATATAAAAGAATTACGGGTTGATGGCGGAGCAACAGCCAATGATATGCTGATGCAGTTTCAGGCAGATATTTTAAAAACAAATGTAATTCGGCCTGTAATAACTGAAACCACAGCCATGGGCGCTGCATACCTGGCTGGTCTGGCGGTAGGCTTTTGGAAAAACACGGATGAAATATCCCAGCAATGGTTAATGGATAAAACCTTTACACCCATAATGAAAACACAGGAGAGAGAATTTTTATACAGTCAATGGTCAAGGGCTGTTAAATCTGCACGATTTTGGGCGCAAGGTTAATCGTGTGTTATTTAACTAAAATTAATAGCCACCAGATGATTAATTTTGCACAGGTTATCGTTTATAATGTTTAGAAATCAATCTTAAGCAAAATCGTACTTATTATAGTAAATTAAAAATGGATATCAATACTTACATAAAATCTGGCATTTTAGAAGAGTATTGTTTTGGTTTACTGGATAATGCAGAAAGAGTCGAAGTAGAACGTTTAGCCCAGCAGTACCCACTGGTGAATCAATACCTTTTACAGGCCTCACTTGAATTAGAAAACTTTGCGAAACAAAATGCGGTTCCTGTTGATCCCGGTGTAAAAGAAAAAACCTTTAAAATCATTGAAAATTTAATATTGGAAAGCCGCTCCGATCTCACCCAACTGCCAGAAGTTACACCACACTCTGATCACCATAACTGGCTTAAACTGGTAACACCTCATTTACCCGAAAAGTTAGAGGATGACATGTTTGTAAAAGAACTAAGAAACGATGATAATGTTCTTCAAATGTTGATTTGGACCAAAATCGATTACCCTGATGAGGTTCACACAGATGAAAAAGAAAGCTTCATTATTTTAAAGGGAAGGTGCAAATGCTATATTGGAGATACAGAGGTTGAGCTGGGTCCCGGTGGCATTATTGAAATTCCCCTGCATAAACACCACGATGTAAAAATTCTTTCTGATGAAGTGATCGCTGTGGTGCAGCGTAAAAAGATCGCCTGATATTTTCCCTCAAAATGCTGAATTTCTTGTTTCAATTTATTGCAACGGGTTAGCTTTACTTTTGTACCTGTTTCTTATTTGCGCTTAATAATTAAACCGGAAGCCGAGAATGAACAGAATTGAAAGTCTGGCAAAGATCAATGAGCAAAAAGATTGGGACATTATTATTATTGGCGGCGGCGCCACCGGCTTAGGTACAGCATTAGATGCCGCATCCCGCGGATATTCCACGTTATTATTAGAGGCAGTAGATTTTGGGAAAGGCACCTCGGGTCGTTCCACCAAATTGGTTCATGGTGGGGTACGATACCTGGAACAAGGCAATATTAAACTGGTAAAAGAGGCACTACGCGAAAGAGGCTGGCTCTTAAACAATGCAGCCCATATTACCCATCGCATGGCATTTATTATTCCCACTTTCAGTGTAGTTCAAAAGCTGTATTATGGTGCAGGGTTAAAGATGTACGATATTCTCTCCCGCAAACAATCCATTGGTAAAACCACTTTACTTAATAAGGAGGAAACGCTGAATTCCCTTCCCGGGTTAAGTCAGAAAAAATTGACGGGTGGGGTGGTGTATTACGACGGGCAGTTTGATGATGCACGACTGGCTATTGATCTGGCTTACAGTGCTTCTCATTACGGCGCCACTGTGATAAATTATTTTGAGGTAAAGGAGTTAATTAAATCTTCTAAAAAAGTTACCGGGGTTGTGGCAGAAGACCTGATTACCGGGGTTAATTATGAATTGAATGCAAAAGCAGTTATTAATGCTACAGGTGTTTTTGCTGATGAGATCATGAATATGGATGAGCCACTACAACAAGAGGTTATAGCACCCTCTCAAGGTATTCACCTGGTGGTTGATAAAAAATTCTTCCCTGGCGACCATGCCATGATGATTCCTAAAACGGATGATAACCGTGTATTGTTTGCTGTTCCCTGGCATAATAAAGTGGTTATAGGTACTACGGATACGCCTGTGAATGAAATCGCAGAAGAGCCGGTTCCTTTAAAAGAAGAGGTTGATTTTTTATTACATCATATAAACCGTTACCTCGATACACGTATAACAAAAAAGGATGTTACAAGCACCTTTGCAGGACTTCGTCCCTTAATTAAAATTAAGGGAGTTAAGCATTCTGCCTTACTCAGCCGGGATCATACCATTTTAGTTTCAACAGCCGGACTGGTAACAGTAACGGGAGGCAAGTGGACTACTTACAGAAAAATGGCGGAAGATGCAGTAAACAACGCCGCTTTTGTAGCCAAACTTGCTAATAACGATTGTCTTACGGCACAGCTCCCCATTCATTCCTCATTAAAAAAACAAATACAATACGGCAATACACTAGATGAATTATTAGAATTGTATTCAATTGAAAATATTCGCCATTATGTTCAAAGTGAGATGGCAGTTACAATAGAAGATATTCTGGCAAGAAGAACGCGCCTATTATTTTTAGATGCTAATGCTGCCATAAATATGGCACCATATGTTGCTAAAAACCTGGCTGAAATTTTTAATAAAGATGGTAATTGGGTGAATGATCAGCTTGCTGATTTTATTATATTAGCAAAGCAATATTTACTTTAACCGGGATTACGTGTAAAATTCACTCCATAACATCAATCAAAATCAAATGACTCCATTTCTGGCTGAATTCGCAGGTACCGCCATTTTACTTGTTTTAGGGGATGGCGTGGTTGCCAATATAGCGTTGAATAAAACCAAAGGGTTTGGTTCGGGGTACCTTGCCGTAACCATTGGTTGGGCCATGGCAGTTTTTGTAGGTGTTTATGTATCCGCAGGTTCGAGTGGTGCGCATTTAAACCCGGCTGTAACCATTGCACTTGCCTATGCCGGTAAATTCAGCTGGTCGCTGGTAGGCATGTATCTGCTGGCACAACTGGCAGGAGCCATGTTAGGCGCTTTTTTGGTTTGGATCGCATACAAGCCACACTTTGATGATACTGAAGATCCCAACGTGATATTAGGGGTGTTTTCAACCGCGCCAGCCAAGAGAAACAGGCTGCATAATTTCGTCACTGAATTTATAGGTACCATGGTTTTTATTTTTGCTGTGCTGGCAATTACAAAGTCTGCCTCAAGCCTGGGATCGCTGGATGCCCTTCCCGTTGCGCTGGTGGTATTGGCGATCGGTTTAAGCCTCGGTGGGCCCACAGGGTATGCGATTAATCCTGCACGCGATTTAGGTCCCCGGATCATACATTTTCTTCTTCCCATAAAAAACAAAGGGACTTCTGACTGGGCCTACAGTTGGATTCCGATTGTAGGACCTATTGCCGGCGGTTTGCTCGGCGCATTTTTATTTGGTATATTAATGTGATTCAAATTCATTACTTAAATAATTTTAATGGCGACCATTCTTCCTGTTCTCGGTAAATCCCCGCAATTTGGAAACAATTGTTTTGTTGCTCCCAATGCCACGGTAGTGGGAGATGTAATTATGGGTGATGATTGCAGCATTTGGTTTAACACCGTTATTCGTGGTGATGTGCATTATATAAAAATGGGGAACAAGGTAAATGTTCAGGATGGAACAGTGGTGCACTGCACCTATCAAAAAAACCCAGTAAATATTGGCAACAATGTGTCTATCGGGCACAATGCCATTGTGCATGGTTGTACCATTCACGATAATGTACTAATAGGTATGGGCGCCATAGTTATGGACCGGGTAATCGTACACAGCAATTCAATTATAGCTGCGGGCTCAGTGGTATTGGAGGGTACTGTAATTGAAGAAGGGGTTATTTATGCCGGGGTACCCGCGCGTAAGGTAAAAGACCTTACCAAAAATATTATTCATGACGAGATTGAACGGATAGCAAATAATTATACAAAATATTCTTCATGGTTTTCTGATCATAATGCAGCGAAATAGTTTTTCTTCTGTCTAATAATTAATAGATAGTTTCTGCGTGCATCCAAAACTCACTGCTTTTGAGATTATCTTATGTAATACACCCGCAGAAACTGTCTTTTTTTCCCTGTAATTCGTACACTTAAATACCGGTTTTAATATTTCAGGCAGGTTATTTGTTTCCGCATCATAATGCTCCAGACAATTAACCGCAACAAAAGCAAAGGCATATGAAACCTTACGAATACACCAATACCACACCGATGGTAATTAATGAAAATGGCGGTCTGCAAGACTTTTACCGCGTTGCTAATGCTTTAAGCAAAAACAGGCATGTACGCTTTACCGATAAGTTTGATGAAGCTGACAATATAGAATGGCACTTTAAATACCGCGGAAACCCTCTTGCACTACAGTATAACATTTTTAATGGCGTTACCCTGCTTACCCAACCTGGTAAAATGCAAAGGATTGCTGATAAGCTTATTGTGAAAATGAAAGTTAAATAAACCTAGTAATGTTTATTTTCAATGCTTTCTAAAATGTTGCAATAACTCAGGTATCTTTCTTCTGAAATCCTTCTTTCTTCTACAGCACTTATTACGGCACACCCCGGCTCGTTTAAATGCAGGCAATTATTAAAACGGCAATCATTTATTAAAGGGCGCATCTCAGGAAAATAGTGCGATAATTCCTGGCGGGATAGCGTGGCAATTCCAAACTCTTTTAATCCGGGTGTATCAATAATGCTTCCCCCAAATGGCAGGTCGTACATTTCTGCAAATGTGGTGGTGTGCATACCTTTTCCACTCCAGTTACTAACCTGCTGCGTTGCCAGCTCCAGCTCCGGAAATACTTTTTTAATAAAGGTTGATTTTCCAACGCCGCTATGTCCGCTTATCAGGGTGGTCTTATCCTTAATTAAATATTTAAGCTCTTCAAAACCCTGCCCGGTTTGCATACTGGTTAGTAATACTTTATAACCTGCGCGCTGGTATATCTCTTCAAACCTTGCATAATTTTCAATTTCTCTCTTTTTGAAAATATCAGCTTTATTAAAAACAATAACAGCAGGAATATGGTATGCTTCAGCCACCACTAAAAAGCGATCTATAAAACCCAGTGAAGTTCTCGGTTCGCGCAGTGTGGCAAACATAATTGCCTGGCTAAGGTTACTGGCTACTATATGTTGTTGATTCCTGTTGTGCGGTGATGTTCGGGAAATATAATTCTTGCGCGGGAAAATTTCGGTGATCATGGCAGACCCGCCTTCATCAGCGGCATTTTCAATTTTCACCTCATCCCCAACGGCTATAGGGTTGGTGCTGGTAATTTCATCAATTTTAAAAATGCCCTTAATACGTGATTGAATGAATTTTCCTTCCTCAGTTTTTATATGGTACCAACTACCGGTCGATTTGTAAACAATGCCTTTCATTTCTTCATCAAAAATAATGGAAAGCATTTCAGTTATGCACCTATCGGGATGGGGAATTAATGGTACAGTTAAAAGGTTGCCTATTAAAAGGTGAAAATTTTCTTACCCGACAAGTTTGGCAGCATTTTTTCAGTACATCACTTTTACAAATCACAAAAATTATAAATTATGAGAATACAATCTTACATCAACGGAATGTTGACCGGCATAGTGATCGGTATGCTTTTCGCACCAAACAGTGGAACAGAGACCCGCAGAAAAATTACATCAAAAGCAAACAACTTAAAAAAGTCGGTTGTTGATACTTATGATAACGTTACCGGTACAGTATCTAATACCATTGACAAAGTAAAAACAACGGCAAATTCTATTTTAGATGAAAGCGACCGTATTTATAACACAGAAAAAGCCACAACAACTACAGGAAATTCTTTTAATACGGATATAACCGTATAGTTTCCATAATGTGCAGGTAAGATTATTTTTTAAATAAAATGGTGGCACCATATGCGCTTATCTGCACATTATTTTTTGTTTTAACGGGTTTGTTATTAAACCTGCCGTTTGCTGCCGCAACCCACCATTTTTCTTTTCCAATATTTAAATTTACAGGCGTTGCCGAACCATTAAAAGCCACTAATATTTTGTTCCATTTGTCGCCTGTTGCCTTTCCATGTATTTCATAAGCTATAACATTTGTGGGCAGTCCTACTTTAAACACTAAATTCTTAGCTATCTCTTCTGTATTGTTCATTCTAAATGCTGGGTGTGATTTCCTTAAATTAATAAGCGATTGTACATAATCAAACACATCCTTATTTTTTGTTTTCAAACTCCAGTCAATGGCGTTAATGCTATCCCCGGATTTAAAGGAATTTTCATCCCCATTTTTTGTTCTGAGAAATTCGGTTCCCGCATGTAAAAATGGAATGCCTTGCGAGGTAAGTACAATTGTAAGTGCAAGCTTGTGCATTTCCTTTCTTTCACCTTCGCTGGATTCGGGAAACGAAAGTGCCAGTTTATCCCAAAGCACATTATTATCATGGGCTTCAGCATAGGTTATAACCCCTGCCGGAGAAGCTGTGTAAGGCTCTTTGCTATAATTAACCTTTTCGTAGTTTACCTGAGGATGAAGGCCTGAGGCAACAATGCCAAACTTCACCGATTCTTCCATGCCCTGTTTGCCACTGGCAAAGCCACGATCGTGTATATCGAAAACACTACCTTTTATTCCATCCCTTATATCATCACTAAAAACAGCAATGTTATGCAGTTTGTAAGCATTCTTTTTAAGAGCCTTTATCGAATCGGGTAGCGGGCAATCACCGGCTGTCCATCCTTCCCCATATAATAAAATGCCGGGTTTAATAGCATGTAGCGAATCAGAAATTAGATTCATGGTTTCAATATCATGAACAGCCATCAGGTCGAACCGAAAACCATCAATGTGGTATTCCTTCACCCAATACAATACGCTTTCTAACATAAACTTTCGCATCATGGGTCTTTCACTGGCGGTTTCATTTCCACAGGCCGTAGCATTAGAAAAACCTCCAGATGCATTTTGCCGGTAATAATAGCCTGGAACCAACTGGTTAAAGTAAGAATCTTCTGTTAGCATGGTATGGTTGTACACCACATCCATCACAACGCGCAAACCTTTATCATGCATGGCTTTAACCAGCTGCTTAAATTCTTTTATACGGTTAGTGCCCACATTGGGTTGGGTGGAATAAGAGCCCTCAGGAACATTATAATTAAGTGGATCATAACCCCAGTTGTATTGCGGCACATCAAGCCTGGTTTCATCCACACTATAAAAGTCGTAAGAGGGAAGCAGATGCACATGGGTTACACCTAGTTTCTGAATGTGATCGATCCCCGTTGATTGTCCCGCAGGGTTTACGGTGCCAGTTTCTGTAAGCCCCAAAAATTTTCCTTTATGCTGAATGCCTGAATTTTTTGAAATACTTGCATCACGAACATGCAATTCGTAAATAACAGCATCGGTAGGCTTGCTGAAAGCAGGCATAATATCGTGCTGCCAGCCGTCAGGGTCAGTATCTGCAAGATCCACTACCATCGCCCTTTTACCGCTAATGCCTACGGCTTTCGCATATGGATCGGGAACCTCCTGTAACCAGGCACCGTTTTTCATAATTCTGAATGCATAGAATAGACCTTTCTGGTTTCCACTGACAGTTGCCAGCCAGGTACCATTATCGCTTTTTTGCATTGCCACTACCTGTAAAGGTTTTCCCCCCAAAGCCTCTTTATATAGCAGCAGGTCTGCATGCTCCGCCGGTGGGCTCCAAATCTTAAAAGCAGACACCTCTTTTGTATACGTAAGCCCAAGGTCTGTACCATTATATGCAGGGTAAGAATTAAATTCAGAAATTTGTTGCGCAACAGAAAGCTGCAACAACATAAATGAACCGGCAAACAATAAAAATCCTTTCATTACAAGTGAGTTTGGGTAAAGATAAAAATTACCTCCACATTTTCTAATGCATTAAATAATGATTGAAAATGCCCTTTGAAAAACAATATTCCCGGGAAGAAGCAAAGCAAAAGATCAGGCATTATTGTGCCTACCAGGAAAGGTGCCATAAGGAAGTAAAAGAAAAATTATACAGTTTTAAATTGCGAAAGGCAGAGGTGGAAGAATTACTTAGCGACCTGATAGAAGAAAATTTTTTAAATGAAGAAAGGTTTGCCCAGCATTTTGTGCGCGGAAAATTTGCCTTAAAAAATTGGGGTAAAACCAAGATCGTTTATGCCCTTAAACAAAAAGGTATTAGCGAGTATTGTATTAATAAGGCTATTAAAACTATTGATGGTAACAACTATCAGCAAACCATTAAAAAGCTGGCTGAAAAAAAATTACAACTGCTAAAAAGCGAGAAAAATATTTTTGTAAAAAAAACCAAGCTTAGAAATTACCTGCTTCAAAAGGGCTTCGAAACCAAGCTCGTCTATGAGTATTTAGGTAAGCTATAACTTACTCTTCTCTTGATTTTACCACCAAAAAAAGGTTACTATCTATCGGAAGGTAGCCATGGTCGTAACAGAAAAAATAGATGTTGCCCTTTTTGTTTTTATAAGTATGTGTAAGGTACCTGAATTTAAACCCAAGCTCAAGCAATTTTTCCCTGGATATCTTACACATCTCATCCTGATCACCCAGTACGCTTTCTAAAATGCGCCTGTTTTTACTCAATGCATTATTGATGTTTCTAACTAGATTATTGCTGCCCGATTTAAGGTTGTTGTTAAAAGTGTTTCGACAATAATCGTCACAGAATTTTTTATCTGCCCTGCCGCGAAGCGTTTTGCCACAAGACAAACAGGGTTTTGTTTCGGGTTGTTGCATGGGGTGGAATTATTAGCTAAAAGATGAACTTAAAGCTAAGAAAAATTACGCGTAAAGCGTTTACAAACGCCTATATCCGTCTATAAGCGACTAAAAACCGGGTAAGGCTTTGGTTCAATGTCATCTTTGTTTTGCAGATCGCATGGCGCCGCAACCTGCTGAGATAACAAATTAAATCATCTAAAAATTAAAGATCATGTACGCACTTAAAAACAAAGTTCAGCTTATCGGAAATATTGGTAGCCAACCCGAAATACGCAATACTGAAGGTGGAAAAAAAATGGCCCGCTTTAGCATGGCCACCAATGAAGTTTACCGCAATGCTAATGGAGAAAAAATAACAGAGACACAATGGCATAACCTGGTTGCATGGGGAAAGGTGGCAGACATTGCTGAAAAATTTCTAAACAAGGGCAGTGAAATAGCTATAGAAGGCAAACTCGTTAACCGTAATTACACGGGTAAAGACGGACAAAAAAAATACATAACAGAGGTGCAGGTTAATGAGGTGCTTATGTTAGGCGATAAAGCTTTTGCTAAAAACCATTAAAATTTCGACTTTTTGGTTTTTTTAGGTTGGTTTGTTTTCCTCCTGCTTTTTTTTGATGTGCAGGAGGATTTTTTTTAATTAAACATTTTATTAATAATTATTGGATTCAATTTTGACCAAAAATCCTCCAACAGAATGAACATGAAAAAACAACCTTCTCTACTTTTCTGTATTGCGATGGATGCTATTGGTTATGCGACTTATGCAATACCATTTATCGGAGAATTGGGAGACTTATTATGGGCGCCAATATCTGCAATGATATTCTATAAAACCTTTGGTGGAAGAAAAGGATTATTTGGTGGCGTTTTCAATTTTATTGAGGAAATTTTGCCGGGCCTGGATTTCATTCCAACATTTACCATCATGTATTTTATACAATCATTTGGAAGAGTTAAAAACAAAAGTTTAGTGGCTAAACCAACCCCTAAATTCAGGTTTGTGCGGTAATCGAAATCATTTTGTTTGCAGGTACCGAACCACCTTTAAAATAATTGATCTGGGTACAAAACCAGATCCCCAAATCAACAGCTTGTTAGTTAACCCGTGAATGGCAACACGTTTATTTTTCATCATGCTTTTATAACCATAAGCTGCCACTTCTGTAGATGTAGGAATATTGCCTTTGTAAAAACTACTACTCACTTTTGCGGTCTTTTTAAAGTTACTGGCGGTTGCACCGGGGCAAAGGCATGTTACTGAAACCCCCGTTCCTTCAAGTTCATTACTTAATGCTTCGCTTAAACTTAACACATATGCTTTGGTTGCAAAATATACAGCCATCAAAGGTCCGGGTAAAAAGGCAGCGGTAGATGCAACGTTCATGATCTTCCCATTTTTTTCACTAACCATATCCTGAACGAATAAATGACACAACCGGGTTAATGCCGTTAGGTTAACACAGATCATACCTTCAATCCTTTTCCAATCCTCGTTTTGAAAAAAAGCATAGTCGCCAAACCCTGCGTTGTTTACCAGGTAATCTACCTTTATTCCATGAACTTTTAAATGGGTGTAAATATTTTCTGCATCGTTAATATTGCTCAGGTCGCGTGCAAGCACAGTGGCATTCACCTTATACTTTTTACTGATTTCCGTAGCAAGATTTTGAAGAGATTTCTCATCGCGGGCTACGAGAATAACATGATGACCATGACTTGCAAATTGGCGCGCAAATTCTTTTCCAATTCCGCGGGATGCACCGGTAATTAATACGGTAGTCGACATTCAATTTTTACCGGCAAATTACCTGTAAAAAACAATAACAATTGGTAAATTATTTCTTAAGTGCAGCTGCCACTTCAGGGCTAAGTGGACTAACAGTAGGACCAAAATAATCGGTTAAAACCCCGTCTTCATTTACAAGATATTTGGAAAAGTTCCAGGATGGAGATTGGTTGTTCCAGCCATTTTTGCCGGAGTGAGAAAGCCAGTTGTATACGGGGTTCTGATATTCATTTTTCTTTACTACGCTTTTCTTCATGATGGGAAATGAAACCCCAAAATTCACCTTGCAAAAATGTGCGATCTCATCATCACTACCGCGTTCCTGTTGTTTAAAGTCATTTGCCGGAAAAGCAATAATATCCAGCATATAATTATAACTCTCGTGCAATTGAACCAGCTCTTTAAACTGTGTAGTAAATGCACAATCTGTGGCAGTATTTACAATGAGTACTTTTCGACCTTTAAAGGTTTCAAAAGGTAGTTCTTCACCGCAATTTTGTTTAAAAGAAAGATTATGAAAAGATGCAGAAGGTCTTTTGCCGCATTTATTAAACTGGTGAGATGTGCCTGTTTTCTTTGATTTTGTCAGGCGCATGATTATTGGATAACTTAACCGAAAGACCTTTTGTTTAATTGTCATGGCTATATTAACGAAATCTGTTAAATATTTATTTGATAATAGCCTTAAAAAGTTTCAATTTTCCCTTGAAGGGAGGATATTTTATTTTGGGATCGAACCAGGTTGGAGTCTTCATCATAGATTTTTTGTGAGAAAAGGTATCGAATGAAAATTTACCATGATATGCACCTGTTCCGCTGAAACCACGTCCACCAAATGGCAGGTTATAGTTGGTTAAATGCCAACTTGCATTGTTAATGCATCCGCCACCAAAAGGGATAGAATGTAACCAGAATTTTTCTTTCTCAGATGATGCTGTAAAAACATAAAATGCCAGGGGATTAATATTACCCCTTATGATATTGACGGCCTCAGCCTGATCGTTAAACCCAATAACTGGTAACAGGGGTCCGAATATCTCTTCCTGCATTATAGCATCTTCCATTAGTGGATTCTCGATTATAGTGGGTTCTATATAAAGGCTTTCGCGGTTATGATTCCCCCCATGCACTGTATTGGTGGCCTCGGATAAATATTTTATTAGGCGGTCGAATTGTTTTGCGTTTATGATCTTACCGTAATTATAACTGCGACTTGCATCCTCTGAAAAAAACGTAACAATACTTTTTTTTAACTGCAGAATAAACTTCTCCTTTATGCTGTTATGCACCAAAACATAATCGGGTGCCACGCACATTTGCCCGGCATTCGAAAACTTGGCAACAGCAATTCTTCTGGCTGCCACGTTTATATTAGCATCAGCTTCAATAACGCATGGACTTTTTCCACCTAATTCTAATGTTACAGGAACCAACCGCTCTGCTGCCATTTTATATATCACCTTACCAATACTTGTGCTGCCTGTATAAAAAACATGATCAAATGTAAAATGTTGCATCATGGCAGGAACAACTTCTGCACCCTCACCCTCAATAAATAAAATGTATTCTGGCGGAAAGGTTTTTTCGATGATCATTTTCATCACACCAGATGTTGCAGGCGCAAACTCACTGGGTTTTAATACCACGCAATTACCTGCGGCTATTGCCCCGACAAGTGGCGTAAACAATAATTGAAAGGGATAATTCCAGGGGGCAATGATCAATACCACACCAAGCGGTTCTTTGTTTATGTAACTTTTAGAAGGAAAATTCAGCAGGTTGGTTGGCACTTTATCAGGCTTCATCCATTCTTTTAAATGTTTAAGCGAATCATTCAGTTCAGCTATTAAAAAACCTATTTCTGTAACCCAGCTTTCTTCCTTGCTTTTCTTTAGGTCGGTATATAAAGCTTCGTATAATTGTTCCTCGTGCTGCAACACAGCCTTCTTTAAATTTTCTAATTGCTTCTTACGAAAAGCATAGGGCTTAGTGTTTCCGGAATTAAAATAATCCCTCAATCGCCCAAGTGAAGAAGAAAGATCTGCCATACCATTTGTTTATGTAAAAGTATTTAAACTATGTGCACCACTTTGAAGCAATAATTGATTGCATTTTATACCAATAAACTACATTTAAATTTTAAAATTATATATGCACACAAACGATTTGATCGGGACACTTGGTGTGGGTCTGATTCTGATTGCCTATTTCGCTGCAACATTTAAAATGATATCCAATAGCGGAAAACTATATTTTGGATTAAATGTTATTGGTGCCGCCCTTGCCTGTTATGCCTCCTGGCTTATCAATTATTACCCGTTTATTATATTAGAAGCTGTTTGGACATTTGTTTCTCTTATTGCATTTTTAAGAACACCAAAAAAAGCGTAATGCCGGCAATTATTAAAAAAATAGAAGTGTATGCTTATACCATTCCTGCAAAGCCCACCAGCATTTCTTTGGGAACCATTGATGCTGCTGAAAATTTTTTAGTGCGCATATATACTGATGAAGGAATAACAGGCTGGGGTGAAGGCGCGCCCTTCCCTATGATCGTTGGCGAAACGCAGGCAACATGCATGGCACTTTCAAAACCTTTTTCAGCATTGCTGCTGCAAAAAGATGCGCTGGCAATTGAGGAAAGAATGAAAAGTTTACAAGCCTTTGCTCCTTTTAACTATACATGCAAAAGTGCTTTTGATATGGCCTTGTTTGATGTGGCTTCGCAATTTGCCGGTTTGCCGCTGTATGCATATTTAGGCGGGAGAAAAAAGGAAATCATTTCTGATGAAACCATTTATATTCAATCTCCCGAACGCATGGCAGACGATGCCAAACTGCTTGCTGCAAAAAACCCCATTGCCATAAAAGTGAAAGTGGGCAAAAACAATAGTGCGTCGCATGACATTGAAATCATCAGGGGAATAAGAGAAGCTATCGGTTACGAAATTCCACTCAGGCTTGATGCCAACCAGGGATGGAGCGTGGAAAATGCAATCACTGTACTAAAGTCACTTAAAGCATTAAACATACAATTCTGCGAACAGCCAAATCATAAATTAGATATAGCCGGACTGAAGCGTATTAAACAACATAGCCACACAAAAATTATGGCTGATGAAGCGTGTTTTACAGCTCATGATGCAGCCTGTATTGATTGACATGCAAGCTTGTGATTACATCAATATTAAACTCGCTAAAAGCGGTGGTATGGTGGAAGCAACAGCAATAGCCAGGTTATGTGCTGAAAATAATATGCAATGCATGTTGGGCGGGATGGATGAATCTGCACTGGCACTTACTGCCAATGCACATTTTGCATGTGCGCATGACAATATTATTTTTCATGATATGGACTATAATTTAAACCACCTGGTAAACGCTGTAGAAAATGGCGTGGTAATTAAAGACCACTTTACCCTGCAACTTTCTGAAGCACCCGGTATTGGCGCACAGGTTTCAGAAGATTATCTACGCAAATGCACGCGCCTGGTGTATGAATAAAATTTAGATTATTATAGGATTGATACCTGTTTGATTTTAGGTTTCATTCCTTTTTTTTGATACAAATGCACCTTGATACATAGTATTATTCTCTGGTTGCAATATCGACCATCACTTCTTTAAGAGATTATTCATTTCTTTTATCCAGATACAAAGGAAACGAACAGTGCTGAACCTTTTCTAAACGTACAAGTGTGCGACGCAACGGAAGCACAATACTTTTTCTGAAGCCGGGTACAAAAACTTATCCGCATGTATAAGCCATCGCCTCCATATTAATACGTCGTCGTTCAAAAGTATAACCTTCATACCTGTTGATTACCTGTTGCAACAAGTATTCTATTTCTTCCACCTCTTTTGCACGCACCAGTTTATTTCTATATTCTTTTATGTCTGGTAACCCCTTCAGGTAGTTGGCGTAATGGCGCTTCATTTCATTGATGCCTGCAATACTTCCTTTCCATTCTACCGAACGGCGCAGGTGCGTTTGTATAACCTGAACCCTTTCTTCAATTGCGGGCGGCTGCCGGTGTTCACCAGTGTTTAGAAAATGTTTGATCTCGTTAAATATCCATGGATAGCCAATGGCGGCACGACCAATCATAATACCATCCACGCCATAGCGGTTCTTATATTCCAAGGCTTTTTCGGGAGAGTCTACATCTCCATTGCCAAAAATGGGGATTTGAATGCGCGGGTTATTTTTTACTTCGGCTATATGGCTCCAATCTGCCTCGCCTTTATACAACTGGCTACGGGTACGACCATGTATGGCAAGTGCCCGGATGCCCTCATCCTGCAGGCGTTCGGCAACTTCTACAATATTTATGGTTTCGGTATCCCAGCCCAGGCGGGTTTTTACGGTAACAGGCAAACTTGTTGACCGCACAACGGCACGGGTGAGGCGAACCATCAGATCTATATCTTTTAAAACGGCGGCGCCTGCACCCTTGGTAACAACCTTTTTTACCGGGCAGCCATAATTGATATCGAGCAGGTCGGGCTGAACGGTTTCAACAATTTTCGCGCTGAGCGCCATAGCTTCTTCATCACCGCCGAATATTTGTATGCCCACGGGGCGCTCTTCTTCAAATATGTCAAGCTTTTGCCTGCTTTTTATGGCATCGCGTATCAACCCCTCACTGCTGATGAATTCAGTGTACATCATATCAGCCCCATTCAGTTTACACACCGCACGAAAAGGCGGGTCGCTTACATCTTCCATTGGCGCCAGCAACAACGGAAAATCGGGCAATGTTATGTTTCCTATTTTTATCATGGTTGATTATCATGGCATAGCAGTATCATAAAAAATTACGGCTAAAGCCATGCTTCTGCCTTATGTCGGCTATTTTTGAAGCCACAAATTTACACCACTTATTTTATTGAAACATGATCACACCATCATCGCGATTCTCTCCCATGTCTCAACTGGCTATTTTACTGGGGTTGGTTGGCGGTGGAATAATCTTCGGTTCTATGTTCACGCTGTTTATGGCGAACATATATTTAGATGAGCCGCTTTCACAATTAGGCGAAGTGTTGATGAAGCCTGAAAACATAAACTTATCGCGCTTTTTACAATTTATCGGCACCTTCTTCTTTATGGCTGTGCCTGCATTATTATTCGGGATAATTACAAGAAAAAAACCATTTACATACATGGGGTTTCACCTTGCACCAAGCGGTAAACAGGTTTTTCTGGTGGTAGGTATAGTGTTTGCAGCTTTGTTCGTGAGCGGTACGTTAGGTGAAATAAACCAGCTTATTCCCGTAAGCAAAGACCTCACAGCCTATTTTAAAGGTTTGGAAGAAGAATACAATAAGCAGGTAATAGCCCTTACCAGCATGAAGACTACCGGGGATTATTTGCTTGGATTGGTCATTCTTGCTTTTTTACCCGCGTTGTTCGAAGAAATGTTTTTCAGGGGCTGCCTGCAACAGGTTACCACCCAGGTTACCCGTAGCGCACTTGCCGGAATAATAATTACCAGTGTATTTTTCAGCATTATTCATTTATCGTTTTATGGTTTTCTTCCCCGCCTTTTTTTAGGTATTATGCTTGGCTATATCTTTTATTTCAGCGGCAGCCTGTGGCTGGCAATTGCCGCGCATTTTTTGAATAATGCCTTTGCGGTTACGCAGATGTATGCGCTAAGCCGTGCGGGCAAGCTAACTCCTGATATGCTTGACGAAAGCTTTCCCCTGTATTACGGGCTGATTGCCCTTGTTTTCCTGGTTTTTGTTTTCAAAATATTTAAGCGTGAAAGTGAAGTGGTTACCTCAATGTATAATTTGAAAAGGTATGCCCGGGGTGATTATGATGAACAAACAAATTCTACCCGGGGAATAAACATGTCGGAACAAGTTAAAACTATACTCGTTACCGGCGCCTCCGGGCTTGTGGGCAGCCACCTGGTACAGCAATTGGTTGCTGATGGACAAACTGTAAGAGCATTATACCGGACTTTCATTCCCGATTTTAAGGATGCTGAAAAGGTTGATTGGGTACAGGGCGATATATTGGACATCGTATCCATGGAAGATGCCCTGAACGGGGTTGACCAGGTTTATCATTGTGCTGCCATCGTTTCTTTCGATCCCAAACAAAAAGACCTGTTATATAAAACCAATGTTGAGGGAACCGCCAACGTGGTTAACGCCTGCATAAACAGCAACATTCAAAAATTGCTTTATGTAAGTTCGGTTGCCGCTTTGGGAAGAACAGGAAAAGATGTTTTAATTGATGAGACCATGCATTGGCATGAGGCTACAGGCAACAGTGAATATGGCAAAAGCAAGTTTTTGGCTGAAATGGAGGTATGGCGCGGCATCGGGGAAGGTTTAAATGCAGTGATAGTTAATCCTTCAATTATTTTGGGAGCCGGCAATTGGGATACTGGAAGCACCGAAATTTTTAAAAGCGCGTACAAAGAATTTCCCTGGTATTCAGAAGGTGTTACAGGTTTTACGGATTTAACTGACCTGGTAAATATTATGGTTTTGTTGATGGAAAGTCATATTTCAGCGCAAAGGTTTATCGTAAATTCTGCTGATGCTTCTTTTAAGGAATTGTTGTTTCTTATAGCCAAACACTTTAATAAAAAACCACCGCATAAAAAAGTTACCCCAACCATCGCTGCCATTGTGTGGCGCCTTGAAAAAGTAAAAAGTTTGTTTACCGGCAAGACCCCATTTATAACAAAGGAGACAGCAGAAACGGCCCTTGAAATAGTACATTACAATAACAATAAAATACTTGAAGCTTTACCAGGTTTTTCATTCACACCTTTGGAAGCCACTGTAAAAAATACATGTGAGGCATTAAAGAAAAAGTACAAACTGCCATAAAAGTTTTAAATTAAATATTTTTACATCTAAAGCATTTAACTATTGAAAGGCTGGACTAAAATTTACATGACCCGGGATTATACACGCGCAAACATTATAAAAGGCATGCTGGAAGAAAACAGCGTAGCAGTGGTAATATTGAATAAGCTTGACAGCAGCTACGTGAACTTCGGTGACCTTGAAATCTTTGTGCCTGAACATCACGTTGAAATTGCCCGCAAACTTATAGATAACGATCAGCTCAATTAACGATCTGCACTCTATACCCCGCTATATCAAAAACGAATTGAATGGCCTTTAATTCAAAAGCATTTAAAACAAGAGCATTTACTGCTATCTTTTTTACAGCCGTTATGCTTACAGGTTTGCTTTGGAATCACTGGAGCTTCCTTATTCTCTTTCTCATCATTCATATTGGCTGTTGGATAGAATTTCAACAGGTAATGGGGAAAATAGATGAAGATTACAAACACATTACCGTTTTTCACAAGTACGCAGTGATTGTTGCGGGTTGCGGGTTATTGCTTTGGATGACTGATACACATTACAGCATTGGTAGTGTGTTACTGAACGAGGTAGGATTATGGCTAATGTATATTCTTGTTATTGCCCTGCCACTTGTAGAGGTTGTACAAAATAAAAACTTCAACACAAAAATGCTCGGTTATTCTTTAATGGGATTGTTATACATCTCTGTAAGTTTGGCTTTACTAATTGCGCTACGTACCGAAGGTTCAGTTTTTGAAGGTTCATCATTTGCCATGGACCTGGGGTGGATAATCCCTGTAACTATTATAGCCACCTTATGGATCAATGATACCATGGCGTACATAGTCGGGTCGTTTTTTGGAAAAACTCCCCTTTCTAAAATATCACCGAACAAAACCTGGGAAGGAACCCTTGGCGGAGCAATACTTGCCATTACAGTAGTTACTGTTGCAGGTAAAATTTTCCTATACACAGATGTATTGCCGCTTATAGGTTTATGCACTGTAACCGTTATCGCCGGTACATTCGGCGACCTGCTTGAAAGCAAATTAAAACGAATGGCAGGTATAAAAGACAGTGGTAGCATTTTGCCTGGCCATGGTGGTTTTCTTGACAGGTTCGATTCACTGTTGCTTGCTACACCTTTAGCCTGGCTGTTTGCTAAATTATTACTATCAGGTGTGTAATGAAGTTATTCCTACAGCTTTCAATACCATGCAAATAAAGCGTTCTCCATTATCTTTGAAGCACATTTAAAATTATGACGATTCACAAAGAAGGATACAAGTCAATAGGTATTGCTGCGGGAATATTGGTTGTTATTAATCTTATAGCCTTCCAGTTATTTAATGAAGTGATTTGCGGAATAATTTTTATAATAACGCTGGCTTTATTCCTGTTTATCATCTCCTTTTTTCGTTCCCCAAAACGAATTTGGGTAAGTGGTGAAAATGATATAGTTGCCCCGGCTGACGGAAAGGTAGTTACCATTGAAGAAATATTTGATGTGGAATATTTCAAAGACAAAAGAATACAGGTTAGCATTTTTATGAGCCCGCTTAATGTGCATATTAACAGGAACCCTGTGTCGGGTATAGCGCTGTATAGCCAGTACCACAAAGGAAAATACCTTGTTGCATGGCATCCTAAATCATCTACTGAAAATGAGCGTCACTGCGTGGTAATAGAAAATGAAAAGGGTATACTCCTGGTTAAGCAAATTGCAGGCGCCGTTGCTAAACGCATAGTTAATTATGTAACTCCGGGTGATAAACTAATTCAGTCTACCGAAATGGGTTTTATAAAATTTGGTAGCAGGGTCGATGTATTGTTGCCATTAAACGCCAACATAAAAGTTCAAATGAATGATATTGTAAAAGGCGGCATCACAGTACTTGCATCGTTCAAAGAGGCATAGTTAAATAATAATCATAGATACTATTTGTTCCAGATATTTTTTATCCGTTTCATCGAAAGTGGCAAGCGCCCTGCTGTCAACATCGAGCACGCCAACAACCGCTTCCTGTTTAAAAAGGGGTACAACAATTTCTGATCGCGATGCACTGCTACAGGCTATGTGCCCGGGGAACTTTTCTACATCATCCACAATAAGTGTTGCTGCCTGTTGCCAGGATGCACCACAAACGCCCCTGCCTTTTTTAATGCGGGTACATGCCACGGGGCCCTGGAAAGGTCCCAAAACCAATTCATCGTTTTTTACAAGGTAAAAACCTACCCATAACCAATTAAATTGTTCTTTTAATGCAGCGCAAACATTCGCTAAATTGGCAACCAGGTCGTCTTCACCTGTTAGCAATGCTTTGATCTGCGGAATTACAGATTCATACATATCTTTTTTTTGTGCCGGATACAATTAATAAATCTTCTGCCATAATGCATGCAAAATTACTGCATAGCATTACTAAAACGTATTCGTTTATTTTTGATAAATATTATTTAACCATTGATTATGCATGTTGTAATAACGGGCGCTACAAAAGGTTTGGGAAAAGCTATTGCTGAAAAATTTGCATCTGCCGGTAACACACTTTTTGTGTGTGCAAGAAATGAGGTAGACCTTTATCACCTTGCAGATGATTTAACAACCAAATTTCCCGGTTGTATAATTCATGCACTTGCGACTGATGTAAGTGATAAAAAAGAGGTAGAAAAATTTGCAGGTTGGTGTTTGGAAAAGGCAACACCCAGTATTCTTGTAAACAATGCAGGGCAGTTTTTACCAGGAAGCGTGTTTAATGAGGATGATGGGTTGTTACAGCAAATGCTTGATGTAAATCTTTTTAGTGCGTACCACCTAACCCGCGCCTTATTACCACGCATGACAGCAGCCAAAAAAGGGCATGTTTTTAATATCTGTTCAATTGCATCGTTACATGCATATGCCAATGGCGGAAGCTACAGCATTAGCAAGTTTGCATTGTATGGATTTTCTAAAAACCTGCGTGAAGAAATGAAGCCACATAACATTAAAGTAACTGCCGTTTTACCGGGTGCTGTATATACCGACTCCTGGAGTGGAAGCGGCGTTAATCCGCAAAGAATAATGGAAGCTAACGACATTGCGGAACTGATATTCACTGCTGCAAATTTATCGCCCCAGGCATGTGTTGAGGATATTATTATCAGGCCACAGCTCGGTGATCTCTAGGCGGTTTTTTGTTGCTATTTAGATAACTGCACAAGTGTGCGACGCAACGGTAGTTGTATGAATGCACCATTGCTGGCTCATAATAATTACGGAAATTTTTTAAACACTGTATAGCGCAATATGGCTTCTATAAAAATAAAAATGAAGCCTGCAACAAGCCAGGGAAAATACATATCTGTAAACCGGTTGTAAGTAGTGGTTTGCACCTTAGATTTTTCAAGTTGATTTATGCTCGTATATATTTTTTGCAGTGCGCCCCTGTCTGTAGCATGAAAATATTGACCGTTGGTTTGTTCTGCAAGTTGCTTAAGCAAAGGCTCATTAAAATCTACCTTTTTTGATTTAACGACAGGACCCAACGGGGAATCTACAACCTCATTTACATCTGCTTGTGAACCTACACCGATCGTATACACTTTAATGTTATAATATTTAGCCATTTGCAAGGCAAGGTCGGGAGGTATGGCGCCGCCAAAATCAACACCATCGGTTAACAATACAACAATTTTAGATTTTGTTTTGCTTATACGTAAGCGATCGACACTGGTTGCCAAACCACTACCTATTGCGGTGCCTTCGTCTTGCAGGTAACCACTCTGAATATTTTGTATCTGGCTAATTACCGTATTATGATCTGTTGTTAACGGGCAGAGGGTAAAACTTACACTGCTGAAAATAACTACGCCAATCTTATCGCCGGGGCGATCTCTTACAAATTGCGAAGCCACATCTTTAGATGCTTCGAGCCTGTTTGGTTTAAAGTCGGTTTCAGTCATACTTCCGCTTATATCGAAGCACATTACAATGTCTATACCTTCACCTTCAGTGTATGGTTTCTATATACTTGTGCTGAGGCCTTGCCAATGCAACGATCAGGCATAATATTCCAAGGCATCGCAACACAATAGGAACATGCAAGGCAGAGGTTTTAAAACTTTTTATATGCTGAATAAAATGGGTGGTGGTAACCAGCATGCTTGCGTATCCTTTTCGAAACTTTACTATATACAAATAAATAATAACCGGAATTATAAGAAGAAATGGTAAAACCCAGGGATAAGCAAACTCAATATTATTATACCACTCAGTTAGCATTTAGCAACGATTTTTGAATAATGCCATCTACATTAATAAGGGTTTTTTTTGTTACTGAAAGTGCTGCTTCACTTTCATCTTTAGGGGGAATATACTTAGCGAATTTAATAGCATTATTAAGGCGCATAACCTGGTAAAAATTTGTTCGCAGGCCAGTTTCCTGCATGTAAACATTCAGCCGTATCATTAATTCATCTGTTGTTATTTTTAAAGCATTAATGGCAAGGCGCTCTTTAAAATAATGGCGGTATATATCATCCATTTTTGCATGGTATAGCTTCACGGCATTTTTATTCAGCAGGTTTTCTTCTTCCAGGTGCTGCAATTTTTCAAGGGCTCGTTCAAGTGGAGTTCCCTTCAATTTTTCTTCTCTGTTTAGTGGTTTAACAGTTTTCTTTTTTTGAATGAATTTGTAAAGCAGGTATGTCATAACTAAAATAATAGCGGCAATTATAGAAATGAATAAATAATTAGTGGGTTTATCCACTTCAATAATATCTTTTATTGGGTGATAACCTTCCAGCGATGAGACATCGACGGGCAACACCTGCAATTGCAGAAGGTCAGACGAAAGTTTTTGTTCTTTGCCGGTTGCTTTGTTTTTAAGTATTACAAAGGGCTGAATTTTCCAGGTGCCAGAATCGAACCCTGTTATGGTAAATTGTTGTGTATAGGTTACCAACCCGTTTACTATTACAGTATCTGGCAAATCGCGTTTCACCACCTCCAGGTGATTAAAAGTATCAGGAAGGTTTACCCAATCATTCACAAAATTCTTGGAAGTATTTATTTGCTTCAATGTAACCTGTAGTAATACCTGTTCACCCAATAATATCTTATCGCGGTCGATTGTTGCAGAAAATTGTTGTGCATACAAAGTGCCTGAAATAATCAGGAAAAACAAGAGCGAAAAAGCATGCCGAAGCTTATTTGATCTTTTACCCGGGTAATATATAATCCTTGCCATTATGCTCTTTTTATAAAAAATTGCTGCAATGCTTTTACATAATCTTCACCCGTTGGTAAAACTATCAGGTCTGCTCCTGCATTTTTAAAATGAACCTTTGCATCTTCCATAATTTTTTGAAACTGCTGCTTATACTTTTGCCGCGAATATGCATCATTGGTATCTAACCAAACCTTTTGACCGGTTTCGGCATCATGCACCTGCATTAAACCTACTGCTGGCAATTCAGCATCGCGCTGATCGTATACCTGCACACCAATAACATCATGTCTTTTTGCAGCAACGCGTAATGCATGCTGGTAGCCTGCATCAGCAAAATCACTTAATAAAAACACAATGCTTTTATGCCTTGTGGTATTGTTAAGAAATCGCAAGGCTTTTACTATATCTGTTTGGGCTGTGTGTGTTTTAAAATTCAGCATTTCACGCACCATGTATAATACGTGTTCCTTTCCCTTTTTTGCAGGTATATATTTATCTATTTTATCACTGAAAAATATTAAACCTGCTTTATCATTGTTACTGATAGCCGAAAAGGCAAGCACCGCACAAACTTCTGTTATCAGGTCTTTTTTGGTTTGTTTAAAGGTGCCGAATAAACTGCTGGCACTTACATCTACCAACAGGTATACACTCAATTCTCTTTCTTCTTCAAAAAGCTTACTGTATGTATGCCCCATGCGCGCAGAAACATTCCATTCAATAAACCTTACATCGTCACCGGGGTAATATTCACGCACTTCTTTAAAAGACATACCTCTTCCTTTAAACGCGGTGTGATATTCGCCTGAGAACAGGTGATTTGTAAGTCGCTTGCTTTTTATTTCAAGCTCCCGCACCTTTGAAAGAAGTTCTGAAGTTGTCATAAATATGTTTATGGAACAGTAACCATTCTTAGAATTTCGTCTACCAATTGTATAGCGGTAACATTCTCTGCTTCTGCCTCGTAAGTTAAACCAATGCGGTGGCGCAGCACATCTTTACAAATGGCTTTTACATCATCCGGAATTACAAAACCACGTTTAGACATATAAGCATTTGCTTTTGCAGCCAGACCCAGGTTAATGGTTGCACGTGGAGAACCTCCGTAACTAATCAGGTGTTTCATTCTACCCAATCCATACTGATCAGGGTAACGTGTTGCGAAAACAATATCAACTATATATTTTTCAATTTTTTCATCCATGTATACCTGCCGTGTTAATGCGCGTCCCTGATAGATCTCTTGCAGGCTTACGACTGGGTTTAATTTTTCCCGGGTATTTCCCTGCACCTCATCGCGCAATATTTTCTGTTCCTCACTTTTATCCGGGTATTCTACCACCACCTTCATCATAAACCTGTCAACCTGTGCTTCTGGCAGGCTGTAAGTACCCTCTTGCTCCAGGGGATTCTGCGTGGCAAGCACTAAGAAGGGATCGTCCAGTAAAAAGGTGGTTTCGCCAATTGTAACCTGCCGTTCCTGCATTGCTTCAAGCAGGGCGCTTTGAACTTTTGCAGGTGCACGGTTTATTTCATCGGCCAAAATAAAATTTGCGAATATGGGCCCCTTGCGTACCACAAATTCATTTTTATACTGGTTATATATCATGGTGCCTGTAACATCTGCCGGTAGCAAATCTGGTGTAAATTGAATTCGGCTGAATTTCGCATTTACTGTTTCAGCGAGCGATTTAATGGTTAAGGTTTTGGCAAGACCGGGAACACCCTCCAATAAAATATGCCCATTGCTCAGCAAGCCAATCAGTAGCCTGTCTGCCATATATTGCTGGCCAACAATAACCTTTTTAAGTTCATTTCTGATAGCTGTGATAAACCCGGCTGAATATTCTATTTTCTCGTTCAAACGCCTGATGTCTTCTCCTGTTTGCATGTACTTATTTAAGTGTTTTACAAAGTAAACCTGGTAACAAAGTTCCGCAAAAACAAAAAAAGCTATTGGCTAAATATTAACGGGCACCCTTGTCATTTCATAAAAGCGCAATAAATATACCTGCACCAGTATGTATCTTCGCGCGCTATGTCTGAATTTGCCCATGATAAAGTTTTTCCTGACGAAGGCAGCCGGCTTAAAAAGAAAGAACAGGTTGGAAAAATGTTTGACCAAATTTCGGGTAAATATGATTTTTTAAACCGTTTTTTAAGTGCCGGAATTGACCGCACCTGGCGTAAGAAATCCATTTTAGAATTAAAGGATATTCAACCCAAAATAATACTGGATGTTGCTACCGGAACTGCGGATATGCCCCTGCTTACCCATTCACTTTTACAACCTGATAAGATCGTAGGTATTGACATATCTGAAGGCATGCTGGATGTGGGCAGAAAGAAAATTGATAAAAGATCCTTAAAGGAAATTATTACCCTTTATACAGGTGATGCAGAAACAATAAACTTTGCGTACGATACGTTTGATGCTGTAACCGTAGCATTCGGTGTTCGCAACTTTGAAAACCTTGAAAAAGGCTTGTCTGAAATGTTGAGGGTGTTAAAACCCGGTGGAAAATTAGTGGTGCTGGAGTTTTCAAGGCCAAAGAAAAAAGGCTTTAAAGCCTTTTACAACCTGTACATGAAAGTTGTAGCACCCGGTTTTGGACAACTATTTGCAAAGAATAAAGAAGCTTATACGTACCTGAATAAATCAATAAATGCTTTTCCTGAACGAGAACAGTTTATTGCCATCATGCAAAGGGCGGGTTACCGGAAAACATTTTATAAAACGCTTAGCTTAGGAATATGTTGTATTTATTGCGGAAGCAAATAGTGTTGATTGGCTTATGTGTTATTGCCAGCAATTGCGTTAATGCCCAGAAAGAAGAATACCGGCCCGACCATAATCAAATACCTTACTACTTTGGTTTAACCTTCGGTTATGCCAATATGAACCTTCACCCGACCAAAGCCGAACGTTTTTTACAGTACGATAGTGTTATGTGGGCAGAGCCGGGGTCTAGCGGTGGAATTGCCTTAGGCTTACTTGCAACCATGCGTATTAGTGATCGTTTGCAGTTGCGTGCAGGACCTGAATTAATTGTTGGCGGTGCACGGTTCTTCACTTACGGGCTTTCCTATCCTAACCCAGGTTTGGATGAAGGACCGGTTACCAAAAAAACGCTGCCCTCCACCATAATGAGTTTCCCATTTCATGTAAAGTTTAATAGCGACAGGCTTAAAAATTTTCAGGTATACATGGTTGGTGGATTTAAATATGATATTGATCTATCCAGTAATTCAAATGCGCGCAATGCCGAGGGCCTGATTAAACTGCAAAAGTTTGATTACGGTTACGAAGCAGGTTTAGGCTTTACGTTCTTTTTGCCTTTTGTAACATTATCACCTGAAATAAAAATCAGTAGTGGGTTGAGAAATATTCATGCAAGGGATGAGAACCTAAAGTTTTCAAGTGTGTTTGACAAACTGCAATCCCGTATGGTTTTATTCTCTATTAATATAGAAGAATAGCTATAGTAAGGCTTGCGCTATTTCATTCCATTCTTCTTCAAGAGAAAAGGCTGGTCTTTTCTTTCCAGCACGGCGGTACCAATAATCTGCGTTAAAAATATCACCTTCTTTCCTGTGTAGATAGGCATGTATCCAGGCTGCATTTGTATCGGTTATATCCTGGATAATTTTATGAGACTGCTCCCAATTATTTTTTCCATCATACCATAAAGCTTTTAAATGTGCAGACAATGCAACAGGGGGCTCATTGCCTTGTAAACTTTGTTTAAATATATCAATGGTCATGGCATCAATTTAATTGAATTCTAGTGAATGATAAAAATCAAAATTCTATTAACTACAGACCTCGCTTTTATAAATTAAATACCCTACAATTGCATATGGTTTATAAAATTATGAATGCGAGGCAAAGTGTTTTGTTGCCTGCATCTGAACCCCAATAATTTTATGTGAAATGAAATACCTGATTATGTTTGTTACACTGTTGGTAGGTGGAATAATACCTATACAGGCAGTTTTAAATACACGGCTCGGCAGGTTAACAGGCGGCCCGCTGATGGGTTCCCTTATAAGTTTTATCGTTGGTCTTTTTTGTCTTTTAATTTTAAACCTAAGTGTTAACAGCGGTGCTATTTTAAACATTAAACCGTCTGGGGTAACCCCTTGGTACTTATGGGTTGGCGGTTTACTTGGGGCTATTTTTGTTGCTTATGTAACCTGGATAAACCAAACACAGGGTGTTGCACTTACCTTTTTACTGGTGGTAAGCGGGCAGATATTCATGTCTCTTTTTATTGATCATTTTGGTTTACTGGGTTCAGAGATAAGAACAATAACTTTGCAGAAGTTTGCCGGGGTGGTTTTAGTTATCGCCGGCATATTCTTAATTAAGAAATAGCATTATTTTTTTTGATGATCAATCCAAATCTGCAAACAGAAAGGTCGCAACTTTCACCTGAAGAAAAAGAATACGAGAACAGCATACGCCCGAAAGAAATAGATGAGTTTGCAGGGCAGCAACAAATCATACAAAATCTTTCCATTTTTATTAAGGCGGCTAAAATGCGCGGCGAGGCGCTGGATCATATTTTATTCCATGGTCCCCCGGGTTTGGGCAAAACCACACTATCAAGAATTGTAGCAAACGAACTGGGTGTAAACATTCGGGAAACCTCAGGCCCCGTAATTGAAAAACCTGGCGACCTTGCAGGACTTCTTACCAACCTTCAGCCAAACGACGTATTGTTTATTGATGAGATACATCGCCTGAGCACAGTGGTGGAAGAATACCTCTATTCTGCAATGGAAGATTTCAGGATAGATATAATGATTGATACGGGACCCAATGCCCGGAGCATTCAAATTAATTTAAACAAATTTACGCTCATTGGCGCCACAACTAGAAGCGGATTATTAACTGCACCCCTGCTTTCGAGGTTTGGTATAAAATCAAGGCTTGAGTATTACACCTCCGACATACTTACACGTATAATTGATAGAAGTGCTGCAATATTAAATGTGCCTATTACAAAAGAAGCATCTGCAGAAATAGCCCGCCGCAGCAGGGGAACGCCCCGTATTGCTAATGGACTGCTAAGAAGGGTGCGCGATTTTGCACAGGTTCTAAATGATGGCAATATTGATATCGGCATAACGCAGCACGCATTAAAAGCACTGAATGTAGATGAATATGGTCTGGATGATATGGATAACCGCATATTAAGCACCATCATTGAAAAATTTAAAGGTGGTCCGGTAGGTATTACCACTATTGCAACTGCCGTTGGCGAAGAGGCAGGCACTCTGGAAGAAGTGTATGAACCATTTCTTATTCAGGAAGGGTTTTTACAAAGAACCCCACGAGGGAGGGAAGTAACCTATAAAGCCTATGAACACCTGGGCAAGAAACCTTTCAGGCAAGGTCCACAACCAGGACTATTTAGTTAAGACTGCATATTTGGCTATGCTAACTAACAGTTATTCATTTTACTTTAAGTTTGTTTTTTAAAAAATTACCATATGAAGAAAATTTTTCTGTCCTTATCATTTTTACTGATCATTCTACGATCTTTTGCCGATGAAGGTATGTGGCTGCCCATGCTACTGGGCGAACAGGTTTATAAAGACATGGTGAAACATGGCCTTAAATTAAAACCAGAACAACTGTATAGCATTAATAAAGCCTCCATAAAAGATGCAATTGTAATCTTTGGCGGTGGTTGTACAGGTGAAATTGTGAGTGACCAGGGCCTAATATTTACTAACCACCATTGCGGGTACAGCGCCATAGCAGCAGCTTCTACAGTCGAACACAATTATTTACGTGATGGATTTTACGCTGTGCAAAAAAACAATGAAATACCCTCGGCAAACCTTTCAGTACGATTTTTAAACCGCATCGAAGACGTTTCAGACAGGGTATTTAAAGAGCTGGGCAATTTAACAGGCACAGACAGAACAAAGAAGCTTACAGAAATTAGTACTGCCATAGCTAAAGAAACCACCGGGGATGATGAATACAAATATGCGATAGTTACTTCCATTTTTAAAGGCAAGCAATACCTTTTGTATGTATACGATATGTATAAAGATGTGCGGCTTGTAGGCACCCCACCGGAAAGCATTGGGAAGTTTGGCGGTGATACAGATAATTGGGAATGGCCACGGCATACAGGAGATTTCTCTGTTTTCAGAGTGTATATGTCGCCGGAGGGAAAACCGGCTAACTATAATGCGTCTAATGTTCCCTTAAAACCAAAATATTTCTTACCCGTAAGCATTAAAGGTTTTCGGGATGGGGATTATGCAATGATATTCGGTTATCCAGGCAGCACTAACCGTTACGAAACCAGTTATGGCGTGCAGTTGAGTACAGACATTAATAATCCAACGCTGGTTAAATTGAGAGCCATGCGCCTGCAATATATGTTCGATGAAATGAAAAAAAGCGAAGCCACTAAACTGCAGCTTTCAAGTGAGTATGCCGGTATTGCTAATTATTGGAAGTTCTTTGATGGTGAAACAAAACAATTATTGAAGTTTGATACGTATGGTCAAAAAAAGAAAGACGAAATCGCCTTCAATTCATATGCTTCGAGCCATCCTGAATATGCCAGTGTAATGAGTGACTATGAAAAATCTTACTCCGACTGGCGGCCATACGCAAAACACCGCATGTATATTAATGAAGGTATAATGGGTAGCCGGCTTATTCAAACCGCTTCCGGCTGGCAAACAATTGAAAGTCTTTTAGAAAAGAATGATACATCCTCTGCTGATTTCAAAAAAGCACTTACAGCTGCTGATGAGGCAAGAAAAGCTTACCACCAGAATAATAACCTGCGTGCAGATGAAAACATTCTTGCAGGTGCCATCATGATGTTTTTAAGTGATGTAGATGCAAGCCAGCAACCTCAAGCATTTTATGATGAATTATTTTCCAAGTATAACAGTCTTCAGGAAAATCCTTTTAAAGCCTATGCGGCAGATGTATTTGCCAATACAATGATGAATGATGATAAGAAGTGGCAGGAATTTATGGAACATCCTACGCTTGCAGCATTGCATGGTGATCCCGCATTTAAAGTAGTGGATGCCTTTATTAAAAATTACACAAAGAATTATGCACCAAAATATGCCGATTTCATTGCAAAAAATAATGAATTGGGCAGAAAATATATGCAGGGCTTATTTGAAATGAACCCCGCTAAAATGAACAAGACCTATCCCGATGCGAATTTTACCATGCGTGTTTCCTATGGCAATGTAAAAAGTTACCATCCACGCGATGCGGTAACCTACGACTATGCAACAACATTAAGTGGTGTAATGGAAAAATATAAACCCGGCGATTATGAATTTGACCTTCCTCAAAAATTGATTGACCTTTATAAAGCCAAAGATTTCGGGAGGTATGCCGATCCTCTATTTAATGATATTGTAGTAGGGTTTATTACCACTAACGATATTACTGGGGGTAACTCAGGTTCACCTGTTATGAACGGAAAAGGTGAATTGATAGGGCTGGCTTTCGATGGTAATTACGAGGCATTAAGTCATAAACTTGCATTTGACAAAGACCTTAACCGCACCATTTGTGTAGATGTGCGATATGTGTTATGGTGCATAGATAAATTAGGAGGAGCCAGGGAAATTGTAGATGAATTAAAGATCATGAACTAAGAGATCAAAGCATAAAAAAGACCCCGTTAAATGCGGGGTCTTTTTATTTAAGAACTATTAGTTTATGGCGCTACAAGTCTGAAGCCATTACCATGAATATTTACTATTTCAATGTTTTCATCATCCCTAAGATATTTTCTTAGTTTGGCAATATAAACATCCATACTTCTGCCATTAAAATAAGTATCGCTGCCCCATATTTTTTTCAATGCCCTTTCTCTCGGAAGCAGATCATTTTTATGTTCCGCCAGCATTTTCAACAACTCACTTTCTTTGGGCGAAAGTGTTTGTTTAACATCATCATGACTAAGCTCGCGCAGCTTTGGGTTAAAGTGATATTTACCCAGGTCGAACTGCATATTTTCATTTTCTTTATTCAGTTCTTCATTTCTTTTTAAAATGGCTTTGATTTTTAATAAAAGCACTTCACTATCAAATGGTTTAGTAATATAATCATCGGCACCAAGTTTATAACCCTGTATTATATCTTCCTTCATTGTTTTTGCACTCAGGAAAAATAAGGGTATGTCCGGGTCAATGTCACGAATTTCTTCTGCAAGAGTAAAACCATCCATATTTGGCATCATTACATCTAGCAGGCATATGCTGTATTTTTCCCTTTGAAAAGCAGCCAGTCCTAAACGGCCATCTCTTTCAAGGGTTACTTCATATTCATTTAGTTCAAGATAATTTTTTAATACCATTCCAAGATTCTGATCATCTTCACATAAAAGTATTTTGTATTTAGTTCCTTCCATATCGTTTGTGTTTATGTTAAAATTAAAGAAATTCTGCGGGTTAATGCAGCGTTACGTGGTTCAGAGGTAATTTCCTCACTTATATAGGATCATATACTATAAGAACGGTTTAATGGATGTGTAATATTTTTGCCTTTTACAATACATTATGTTACTAACATCAGAAAATAAACTTAAAAAACTCATAGTAATTGGCGATCGTGTTTTAATAAAACCACAAAAGCCAAACGAAAAAACCACTTCAGGTCTTTTTCTACCACCCGGTGTTCAGGAGCGTGAAAAAGTACAACAAGGATATATAATAAAAACCGGGCCGGGTTATGCTATTCCATCTCCCGCAGAAGATGAGCCATGGAAAGAGCAAGAAGATAAAGTAAAATACATTCCCTTGCAAGCACAGGAAGGTGACCTAGCGATATTTCTGTTGAGTGGTGCTACAGAAGTTTTATATGAAGGCGATAAATTTTACATTATACCCCAAAGCGCTATTTTATTATTGGAGAGGGATGATTCACTCTAACACCGCCATTAAACTCTTTTGGTATAAATATTGTCTTTCTTATTAAAAGCCATACAATGAAAGGAAAACTTTTTACGCTATTAACCATATTGATGCTAACAGGTATTGCCTGTACAAGAAATGCCATTACTGGCAGGTCTCAATTATCACTTGTATCTGAACAGGAAGTACAGAAAATGGCAAAAACCGAATACCGGCAATTTTTATCAAAAAGCAATGTAGTAACCTCAAAAGAAAGCAAAGACGCGGAAATGGTAAAACGTGTTGGGTCCCGAATAGCTACTGCTATTGGTCAATACTATGCACAAAAAGGAATAGGTGATCAACTGAGTGGATACAAATGGGAATTTAACCTCGTAAGTGACCCTTCTGTTAATGCGTGGGCAATGCCTGGTGGAAAGGTTGTTGTATATACAGGTCTATTACCGGTAACCCAAAATGAAGCAGCACTTGCTGTAGTATTAGGGCATGAGATTTTACATGCGGTAGCCGGACACGGAAGAGAAAGAATGAGCCAGGGTTTATTAGCACAGGGTATTCAGGTTGCAGGAAATGTTGCCTTAGGCAACAACCCGAAAGCTGTTAACGTATTTAATTCCGTATATGGACCGGCAGCCACCGTGGGGGTATTATTGCCAAACTCCAGAACACAAGAATTTGAAGCCGATCATTACGGGTTAATTTTCGCAGCAATGGCTGGTTATAATCCTGAAGAAGCCATCCCATTCTGGACACGTATGGCTAACCTTGGAGGGGCTAAACCACCCGTTTTTTTAAGTAGTCACCCTGCAGATGCAGACCGAATTCAAAAATTAAAAGAATTAATGCCAGAAGCGTTAAGTTATTATAAACCAGTTTCTAAGTAAAGTATTTTCAATCAACTATAGCACTCCCTTAACCTTAAATTGAGGGAGTGGCTTGTTTTATCCCCCTATTAGGCTTAATTTTGCATTCCCGTTTATTCTTAACCTTTTAATTAAGTTACGGAATGTCTCCACAAAATTTGTTCGAAAAATTAGAATTGAAAGATGAGAAAAACCTGTTAATTCAGGGGCTTCCCTCTTCAATTGAAAAACAGTTTGCAAAGCTTTCATACGCTAAAAGTGTAACTCCCTTGTTAAAGGCGAGAAAAATTGATTTTGCCCTTGTGTTCGCTGTAAATAACAACCAGCTCAATGGTATTCTCAACGATGTTTTTCCTGCCCTGAGGCCAGAAAGTAAATTATGGATAGCTTATCCTAAAACCACAAGTAAAATTGTAAGTGATCTTAACAGAGACTGCAATTGGCAGGTATTAAGCTACAATGAATTTGAAGCCTCTAGTCAAATTACACTCGACCACGTTTGGACTGCCATGTTATTTAAGAAAAATTGTGTTCCACCTGTTTTACGGCAAGGGAAAAAATCTATTGAACTTGCAGAGATGGAATAACAAACGTCATTAACTTAGTAAGAATGCTTTCGCAAACGCGAAAGCATTCTTTTTTACAGAAGGTTTTGTAAATATTACCTGTCAAAACTCTCCTGGCACATTATCTTAGTAACATGAGTAAAAAACTTTTTCTGCTGGATGCAATGGCTTTAATTTACAGAGCGTATTACGCGCTTATCAGAAACCCCCGCATAACCTCTAAGGGCAGAAATACCAACGCACAATTCGGTTTTACCAACACGCTTTTCGATTTAATAAACCGCGAGAAACCTACACACCTTGCCGTATGCTTCGACACCTTTGCACCAACGGAAAGGCATACCGATTTTTCTGATTATAAAGCGAACCGGCAGGACGCACCCGAAGACCTTCTTTCCTCTCTTCCCGATATAAAGCGCATTATTCGTGGTTTTAATATTCCGGTTGTAGAAATTGACGGATACGAAGCAGATGATGTAATCGGCACCCTGGCATGGCAGGCTGCAGATCTTGGTTTTGAAGTTTACATGGTTACGCCTGATAAAGATTATGGGCAGTTACTAATTCATGATTGCGTGTATATATATAAACCCGGGTACCAGGGTGGGGATGTAGAAATAATTGATGCCAAACGCATCTGTGAAAAATGGTGTATTGAAAATGTAACCCAGGTAATAGATATGCTTGGATTGATGGGGGACGCAGTAGATAATATTCCAGGCATTAAGGGCGTAGGAGAAAAAACAGCTTGCAAACTATTAAAAGAATATGGTACACTCGAAAATGTTGTAGAAAATGCTGATAACATAAAAGGCTCTCTTGGAGAAAAAATAAGGGCAGGTAAAGAAGATGCTATCATGAGCAAAAAGCTCGCTACTATTATTACTACTGTACCCGTGCAGTTTAATGAAGAAGATTACCGGCTTAAAGAATGGAATAAAACCGAACTGGTTGATACATTTGTTGAACTGGAATTTAAAAGCCTGGGAAAAAGAATTTTAGGAGATGAGTTTAATGTATTTACTGCCACTGCTACAGTAATACAAACAGACCTTTTTGGAAACGAAGTACCCCGTAAAGTAATTGAGGTAAAAGCACAAGTGAATGAACTTCCGCTTCAACCAACTACCGATGAAAATGGTGGCTTTAATGCAGGCAGCAACATTACCAATACTCCACATAATTATTGGCTTATAGAAACTGAGGAACAGTTGGAGCTAATGATTGAGGCACTCATGGTTCAGCCGGAAATATCGTTTGATACTGAAACAACAGGTACCGATCCCAATATTGCAGAACTGGTAGGCATTAGTTTCTCATACAATCCCGGAGAAGGCTATTACATTCCCTGCCCCGGTGGCGAGCAAACGCAAAAAATTTTAAATAAGCTTTCGCCATTGTTTAACGACAATACAAAAACGTGGATTGGGCAAAACATAAAATACGATCTCATTATCATGAAATGGAATGGGGTTGAATTAAAAGGCAAATTGTTCGATACCATGCTGGCACATTACCTCATAGAGCCGGAAGGCAGAAGAAGTATGGATTTATTAAGCGCCCAGTTCTTAAATTATGAACCTGTTCATATAGAAGAGCTCATCGGCAAGAAAGGTAAAAACCAGGGTTCTATGAAAGATGTGGAACTCGGGAAGATAAAAGAATACGCTGTTGAGGATGCCGATATTACCCTGCAATTGAAGCACAAATTTGTTCCGCTTTTAAAACAGCGAGAAGTAGAACAGGTTTTTATGGATGTAGAAAACCCGCTTACACGGGTGCTTACCGATATGGAATTTGAAGGGATAAAAATTGATGTTGGATTTTTAAATGATTATTCTGCTGTACTGGACATTGACGCACGGTCAGCTGAACAACGGGTGTTTGATTGTTGTGGAATAAAGTTCAATCTCGGTTCTCCAAAACAACTCGGCGAAATATTGTTTGAACGGCTGAAGCTCGATGCAAAAGCAAAAAAAACAAAAACGGGTCAATATGCTACCGGGGAAGATGTGCTGGCAAAACTTTCAAACAACCACGAGGTGGCAAAAGATATTTTAATTTACCGCGAATTAACCAAACTTAAATCAACCTATGTTGATGCGCTGCCACAAATGATCAATGAAAAGACCGGGCGGGTGCATACGTGCTTTTCACAGGCCGTAGCTGTAACCGGCAGGTTAAGCAGCAATAATCCCAACCTTCAAAACATACCTATTCGTACAGACCGTGGCCGGGAAATTCGAAAAGCATTTATTCCACGCGATGAAAATCATGTATTGGTTAGTGCAGATTACAGCCAGATTGAATTACGCATTGTTGCCGCCATTAGTGGTGATGAAAATATGTGTGATGCTTTTAGTAAAAATAAAGACATCCATACTGCAACAGCCGCCAAAGTATATGGTATTGATGAAAGCGAAGTGACTAAAGAAATGCGCTATAAAGCAAAAAGTGTAAACTTTGGAATAGTATACGGGCAGGGTGCCTTTGGGCTTGCAGAAAACCTGGGAATAAGCCGCAGCGAGGCGAAAGAGATCATTGAAAATTATAAAAAGGAATTTTCTGGCATATCGCGTTATATGGATGACCAGATCAATTTTGCGCGCGAGCATGGCTATGTAAAAACTTTGCGCGGAAGAAAAAGATGGCTTAAGGATATTAACTCCGCAAACTTTACTGTACGCGGATTTGCAGAGCGCAATGCTATTAACAGCCCCATTCAGGGAACCGCTGCAGATATGATAAAACTCGCAATGATTAAGATCTATCGATTGCTAAACGAGCAAAACATTAAGTCTAAAATGGTTTTGCAGGTGCATGATGAGTTGGTGTTTGATGTGTTAAAAGATGAGGTAGATATAATTAAACCTTTAATTGTTGAGGGAATGCAAAGCGCTATGGAACTTCCTAACGGTGTACCGGTAGTAGCAGAAGTAGGCAGTGGCAATAACTGGCTGGAAGCTCATTAAAAATTAGAAAGTTGAAGTGTGCGACGCAACGGATGTCGATTAGTATTCCACAAGTTGAATAACTAAAAATTTTGCGGAAAAATTCGGTTCACCTTTACAAAACGACCCATATAATATTTATTTAAGGGTGTAATGGTTACTGCGTTGGCTTTGCCAGAAGTAGAATGAATAAAAGATACCTGGTTATTTACATTAGAAGTAATAATGCCCATGTGGCCCACTGTTCTAATGCTGCTGTCTGTGCCTGTGAAAAGAATAATATCTCCTTCCTTTGCAAGTTTAAGTGGAACTTCATTTCCTACATCCGTAAAATCTGCCGAAACCCGGGGTACTGCAATATTAAAATGATTGAAAACGTATGTTATAAAACCTGAACAATCGAAGCCCTGCATAGGGTCGGTAGAAGCATATTTATAAGGAATGTGTTCGAGAGTTTTCGCAAATGCCACCAACTCGGCAGGCGTTGTTTGCCCGGTTTTAATTTTTTGGAAGATTTGAATAGTGTCAATCTTAGTTTTGGGTACAGGTTGTATACTTTCGGATGTGTTAGAATCAATGGTTCTTGAAACCTGGGTAACTGCTGATTTTTTTTGCGGGTTACTACATGCAACAAGTAAGAATATTAAAACAAAACACCTCATAAAATGTAAAATGCAATTATTATTCCCATTATAATAAAACTGCCTTATCGTTAACAAACACAATAAACCTTTTTCTTATAAACAGAATATCTTTGCATTAATGATTTTTTATGAACGCTGATATTACCACATTACCTGTTTTAACCGCAAAAGATTTTACCACCGACCAGGAAGTGCGATGGTGCCCGGGCTGCGGAGATTATTCCATTCTTGCCCAGGTGCAAAAAGTAATGCCCGGTATTGGCGTACCAAAAGAAAACATTGTAATTATTAGCGGCATCGGTTGCAGCAGCCGGTTTCCTTATTATATGAATACTTATGGTATGCATTCTATACATGGGCGTGCAACCGCGGTGGCAACCGGTTTAAAAGCCACCCGGCCAGATCTTAGTGTATGGATTGTTACAGGAGATGGAGATGCATTAAGTATAGGGGGCAACCATACCATTCACTTATTAAGAAGAAACCTGGATGTAAATATTCTTCTTTTTAATAACCAGATTTACGGACTTACCAAGGGTCAATACAGTCCCACATCAGAAAAAAACAAGATAACTAAATCTACACCCTTCGGCAGCATAGACCACCCTTTTAATCCTTTAGCATTAGCGATGGGTGCCGATGCTACTTTCATAGCGCGCAGTATGGACAGGGATCCTAAACACCTGCAGGCTGCACTTACCCGAACTCACCAGCACAGGGGATCATCTTTTCTCGAAATATACCAGAATTGCAACATTTTTAATGATGGCGCTTTTGAAACTTTTACCGAAAAAAGCAGCAAGGCAGAAGAGGCTTTATTTTTAGAACAGGGTAAACCACTTGTTTTTGGATCACAACAAAATAAGGGAATAAAACTAGATGGATTTAAACCCGTTATTGTAAATCTAGATGAAGGTGCCTCAATTTCAGACCTGTGGGTGCATGACGAAAAAGATATTAATAAAGCACAACTATTAATCAGAATGTTTGATGACCCGAGAAATCCTGAACATTTTCCCCGCCCTTTTGGTGTTTTTTATGAAACCCAACGCGCATGCTATGAAGATGTGATGCGTATGCAAATTGAAGAGGCTATTTCAATAAAAGGAAAAGGAAGCCTTGAAAAATTGTTGCGCGGAAACGAAGTATGGGAAATCAAATAATTTGCTCTCTTAAATTGGTTCTCTTTCCGTAAAGCATGATTCTTAAACTCTTAAGGGGATAAGTTCATCCATTTTATATATAACTATTCTTTATGTACCCTTAAGTGGTATTGTCAATCCCCGCTAAGAAGGTGAAATTGAGGTCACCATGCGAAACCCAAACCAGAGAAATGCCCTTTCTGAAAGAGAAAAACAAATCTTTCAATTACTTACTAATGGTAAATTGAATAAAGAAATTGCTCATGATTTGAATATCTCTACAGATACAGTAAAGAAACACTTAAAAAGCATTTACCTTAAACTCGGTGTTAGAAACCGCGTAGAAGCTGTATTACATTCAAAAGATAAAGGAGTACGGTAAGCCTGTATTCCTTCTTATTTTATTCTATACTGGATACACGATACTTATGGCGTCTGCAGGCATGATTTCATTTTATTAAAAAACCAATTAATTATTCGCTGGCAATGCTTATTTTGGCATTACCTGCATGAAAATATTAGCTCCGGCCATATCAAGACTTGCCCGCCTGCGTTACTGGCGAATAGAACAGTGGATGCAAAATCCCTTTGCAGCGCAACGCGAAGTTTTGCAAGACCTGGTAACCCACGCCCAGCACACAGAATTCGGGCGCAAATATAATTTTGGTGAACTCTTTACAATTAAGCAATTTAAAGAAAGCGTACCTATTCACGAGTATGACGATCTTAAGCCTTACATAAAACGGGTGATGGACGGCGAGGAAAATATTATTTGGAACACGCCTATAACATGGTTTGCAAAAAGCAGTGGTACAACAAGTGATAAAAGCAAATTCATTCCCTTATCAAAAGAAAGCCTGGAAGATTGCCATTACAAAGCATCGAAAGATGTTATAACCCTGCATTATATGTACAACCCGGATAGCGACTTGCTAACGGGAAAAGGATTGGTAATAGGTGGCAGCCACCAGGTAAACCAGATAAATGAAAACAATTATTACGGAGATCTGAGTGCCGTTCTTATGCAGAATGCACCTTTCTGGGGACAGTGGATCCGCACCCCCGAACTTGCCATTGCTTTGCTCGATGAATGGGAAGAAAAAATCGAAGCCCTGGCTAAGGCAACCATTACCGAAAATGTTACCAGTATTTCAGGGGTGCCAACCTGGACCTCTGTACTTATAAAAAGAATTTTAGAACTCACCGGTAAAAGCACCCTTAAAGAGGTATGGCCCAACCTGGAATTATATATTCATGGTGGAGTATCCTTTACACCTTACAAAGATTATATGCACCAAATTATTGGCGCCGGGGTGGACTATCTTGAGATCTATAATGCCAGTGAAGGATTTTTCGCAGCGCAAGATGGGCCGGCAGAGAATGGTATGTTATTGTTTCTACAACACGGAATTTTTTACGAATTCATGCCAACAGAAGAGTATGGCAAAGAAAATCCCGAGACCGTTGGACTTTCTGATGTTGTTCCAGGAAAAAATTACGCTATCGTAATTTCAACCAACGGAGGCTTGTGGCGATACCTTTTAGGAGATACTGTTCAATTTACCACTACCAGCCCTTACCGCGTAAAGGTTACAGGCAGAATCAAGCATTTTATCAATGCTTTTGGTGAAGAAGTAATTGTAGATAATTCTGATAAGGCGATTGCAATTGCAAGTGAAAAAACAAATGCAGTTGTTAACGATTATACTGCTGCCCCCATATATTTTAGCCAACATTCTAATGGTGCCCACGAATGGCTTATTGAATTTGACCAGGAACCTTCTGATCTGCAATTATTTGTTTCAGAATTAGATACCGCCTTAAGAGATCTTAACAGCGACTATGATGCCAAACGGCAGAAAAATATTGCATTGAGAATGCCCGTTGTGCACAACCTTCCAAAAGGCGTTTTTGCCGGTTGGTTAAAAAGCAAGGGCAAATTGGGGGGGCAACATAAAGTTCCGCGGCTGAGTAACGAACGTACACATATTGACGAAATTAAAAACTTTGCAGAAAGCCATATGGGCATGACGTGCTGATTGTTGAGGTTTCAATTTTCCGCATTTCGTCGATCAATTTTCCCTAATCCGTAAGAAGAAAAAATATTGCTTATTCATATTTGCGCCCAGAAAATGAGCAAAATATGAAATGCTGCGTACCAACAATTATCCTACTATTATCATTTACCTTATCACATGCACAAAGCCCTGTGCAGGATACATTACAAGGCAGTGATTATATACCAGACCTAACTGTAGTGGGCAGAAACAGCAGGCATGATTTGCACCAATTACCTGAAGTTGTTGGCACCCACATATTCGCGGGCAAGAAAAATGCACTTATTGTTATAGATAATGTTCAGGGAAATATTGTAACCAATAATATGCGGCAGGTAATGGCGAAAGTGCCAGGCATACACATTTGGGAAAGTGACGGAAGTGGAATACAGATCGGCATCGCTTCCCGCGGGTTAAGCCCTAACCGCAGCTGGGATTTTAATGTAAGGCAAAACGGATACGATATTTCAGCAGATCCTTTCGGTTATCCTGAAGCATACTATCATCCGCCATTACAGGCCGTACAGCGCGTGCAGCTGGTAAAAGGTGCAGGCTCTTTGCAATATGGCCCCCAGTTCGGCGGAATGATCAATTATATTATTCGTAATGGTAGCGAAATAAGTAAACCTTTTGGATTTGAAACCTTTCAAACACTGGGCAGTTTTGGAATGATAAACAGCTTCAATGCAATGGGCGGACAAGGTAAAAAAGATCACTATTATGCATTTTATGACCATCGCAGCGCCAATGGCTGGAGAGATAACAGCAGGTATAAAACAAATACCTTTTTTGGTAATTATAATTACCAGTTTAATGATAAATGGAAAGCCGGCATTGAATTAATGCATTATGATATGCTAAGCCAGCAACCCGGCGGACTAACCGATTCACAATTTAACGCAAGCGCAAAACAATCTTTTAGAAATCGTAACTGGTTTAACCTGGACTGGACAATTGGTTCTGCCAATATAGATTTTTCACCCAACGACAATAACAAGTTTAATTTGAAAATCTATACCATGCAGGGCGATCGAAACAGTATTGGTTATTTAGGAAACATAAGTTTACCTGATACGATCAACACTACCACGCATGCATACAACAACAGGCAGGTTGATATTGACCGCTACATAAACACCAGCGCCGAATTGCGCTACCTTACTAATTATAACATAGGCAGAATGAAAAACACCGCAACCCTATCAGGCAGGTATTTTCATGGAAACACACACCGTAGAAAAAATGGTAAGGGAGATACTGGTTCTGAATTTAATACAAACATCATCTCACCCTTTACTTCTGATATAGGTTTTACAACAGACAATATTGCTATTGCAGCAGAAAATATTTTACGTGTAAATGATAAGTTTATAATTATACCGGGAATTAGATTTGAAAGTATACAGGCAACTGCCACAGGGTTTAATGGATTAAATGAAGATGGCACCGGTAAAAAAATCCAGGACCTTTTAAATAACAGAAGTTTTACACTGCTTGCTCTTGCAGCAGAATATCATATTCAAACAACAGAGTTTTATGCAAACATTACGCAGGCATACCGCCCTATACAATTTGCTGATATTACCGCTGCACCTACTACCGACGTAATTGATCCAAATCTTAAAGATGCAAAAGGGTATAATGCTGATTTTGGTTACCGTGGAAAGATCAGGAATTACCTGATGTTCGATGCAGGCGTTTTCTTTCTTAATTATGATAATCGCATCGGCACCATTACACAACTGCAACCCGATTTAACCACATATAATTTTAGAACAAATGTCGGTAGCAGCAGCAGTAAAGGATTTGAAGGGTATGTTGAATTCAATCCTTTTCAAACAGGATGGTTAGGCAGCAAAAACGGAGAGGTAAGTTTGTTTGCTGCTTACAGTTATACCAATGCAAAGTATAATGATTTTAAAGTGATAACGAAAGATGCCAATAACAACCTGGTAGAATCGAACCTTAAAAACAAAAAGGTTGAAAATGCACCGGAAAATATTTTACGGTCAGGCGTAACATACACCTATAAAAACCTGGCTGTAACGGGGCAGGTATCGTATGTAAGCAGCGCTTTTAGCGATGCCAATAACACCGTTACGCCAAATAGCTCAGGCACAACCGGGTTAATTCCATCTTATACCATTGGAGATATAACAGCATCATACCGCTACCATGAAAAGTATACGGTGAAAGCCGGCATCAATAATGTGACTGATGCCAGGTATTTTACGAGAAGAGCAGGTGGTTATCCCGGACCGGGTTTAATGCCATCTGACGGAAGAAGTTTTTTTATAACGTTGGGTGCAAAACTATAGCCATACAAATCATCTTTCACAACCTGGAATTTTTTTCCAGGTTTTTTTTCCAATTATTGTTTTGACATAATCAACCAGCCCATCCTTCCCGGTCCAGACTGCGGTATTGTATGGCTTCGGCAAGGTGCTCGGGTTTAATGTCGGCACTACCGGCAAGATCGGCGATGGTTCTGCTAACCTTCAGAATTCTGTCGTAAGCGCGGGCAGAAAGGTTCAATCTTTCCATAGCTCTCTTTAACAATGCTTCACCCACACTACTTATTACGCATATCTCCCGTAATTGTTTGCTGCTCATTTGGGCATTGGCATACATGCCTGGCTGGTCTTTATATCTTTCTGTTTGAATTTCTCTGGCTTTAATAACCCGTTGCCTGATGTCTGCACTGCTCTCACCCCTATTCGAGTTATTGCTAAGTTCATTAAAAGCAACAGGGGTAACCTCTACGTGTAAATCAATCCTGTCGAGCAGCGGTCCTGATATTTTGTTCAGGTATTTTTGAACGGTACCGGGCGGGCACGTACATTCTTTTTCAGGATGATTATAAAACCCGCAAGGGCAGGGATTCATTGAGGCTATCAGCATAAAGTTGGCAGGAAAATCGAGGGCTACCTTCGCCCGCGATATGGTAACCCGTCTTTCTTCCATGGGTTGTCGCATTACCTCGAGCACGGTGCGTTTAAACTCCGGCAATTCATCCAAAAAAAGAACCCCGTTATGTGCAAGCGAAATTTCTCCGGGTTGTGGAACACCGCCACCACCCACCAGGGCAACATCGCTGATAGTATGATGTGGGGATCGAAATGGTCTTTTATTTACAAGCGAACTGTTCTCCGCGAATTTACCCGCAACGCTGTGTATTTTAGTAGTCTCCAGGGCTTCGTATAAACTTAAAGGTGGCAATATGGTAGGTAGCCTTTTTGCGAGCATCGTTTTTCCTGCACCCGGTGGGCCGATCAATATGGCATTGTGCCCGCCGGCAGCAGCTATTTCAAGTGCGCGCTTTATATTTTCCTGGCCTTTTACATCATTAAAATCTACTTCAAAAGTATATTGAAGGTCAAAAAATTCTTCCCTCGCATTAACTTCTACCGGCTGCAAGGTTGATTCATCCTCAAAAAAATTCACGACCTCTTTTAAATGCTCAACACCATACACCTTAAGATTGTTTACAATGCCCGCTTCCCGTGCATTAACCTTTGGTACAATCAATCCTTTAAAACCTTCTTTTCGGGCTTGTATGGCAATTGGTAAAGCCCCTTTAATAGCTTTTATGGTTCCATCCAGGCTTAATTCACCCATTAAAACATATTCTGAAAGTCTTTCTGGTTGTGCAATTTGTTCGGTTGCGCCCAATACGCCTACAGCGATCGGAAGGTCGAACGATGATCCGCTTTTCTTTATATCAGCAGGTGCCAGATTAACCACCAATTTAGTACGTGGCATGTAATAATCATTCGTTTTTATAGCAGCTTCAATACGTTGCAGGCTTTCTTTAACGGCATTATCCGGTAGGCCGTACAATAAAATATTTTTGACCTGCGCTTACATTTACCTCAATGGTAATAGTGATGGCCTCCACCCCGTAAACAGCGCTGCCAAAGGTTTTTACAAGCATATAAGCCGGAATATTTTTATGGGTGGTTGATGATTATAAGACCTGTTATTAAAAATAAAAGAAAAATTCAGAACAAAACTCTTTTTATGCTGCGTGGTTTCCTGCTGCTTCACTGCAATAATTATCTTTGGCCGCTATGAGCGAAAAACAGGAGAACCGGTTTCAGGCAATTATATCGCATGCTAAAGAGTATGGCTTTGTTTTTCAAAGCAGTGAAATTTATGATGGATTGAATGCCGTGTATGATTATGGCCCGTACGGAAGTGAATTAAAGAAAAATATAAGGGATTACTGGTGGAAGAGTATGACGCAAATGCATGAAAATATTGTGGGTATAGATGCCTCAATATTTATGCACCCCACAACCTGGAAGGCCAGTGGGCACGTTGATAACTTCAGCGATCCGATGATCGATAATAAAGACAGCAATAAAAGATACCGGGTAGACCATCTGATTGAGGCTCATGCCGAAAAGCTTGCACTGGCCGGAAAAAAGGAAGAGGAATTTGCCTTATTAAAAACAATGGAGGAATTGCTGGCTAAAGAAGACTTTGAGGGACTGCTTCAATTAATTAAAGACAATAATATTAAATGCGGTATTAGTGATACGTGTAACTGGACACCGATACGGCAATTTAATCTGATGTTCTCAACCCAACTTGGTTCGGTGGCCGGTGAAAGCGACCTTATTTATTTAAGGCCCGAAACAGCGCAGGGAATTTTTGTAAACTTTTTAAATGTGCAAAAAACGGCCCGAATGAAAATTCCTTTTGGTATTGCCCAAACCGGCAAGGCTTTTAGGAATGAGATCGTTGCCAGGCAATTCATCTTCAGGATGCGCGAATTTGAACAGATGGAAATGCAGTTTTTTATAAGACCCGGCACACAAAAGGAATGGTATGATTACTGGAAGCAGGAAAGATTAAACTGGCATGTAAGCCTGGGTATTCCGGCTGAAAAGTATCGTTTTCATGATCATGTAAAGCTGGCTCATTACGCAGATGCCGCCCTTGACATTGAATATGAATTTCCTTTTGGCTTTAAAGAAGTAGAAGGCATTCACAGCCGAACTGACTTTGACCTGGCCAACCACCAGAAATACAGCAATAAAAAGCTCACCTATTTTGATACAGAATTGAATAAACACTATATACCTTATGTAATTGAAACGTCTATTGGGCTCGATAGAATGTTTTTACTGGTCTTAAGCCACGCTTACGAAGACGAAATTATATCCAAAGAAGACGGAAAAAGTGAATCCAGGGTTGTTTTGCGGATACCTCCAAAACTGGCTCCTGTTAAATTAGCCATCCTTCCCTTGATAAAAAAAGACGGATTACCGGAATTGGCAAGAAATCTGTTGAATGATTGTAAAGCACATTTTAAGTGTTTTTATGAAGAGAAAGACACGGTGGGCAAACGATACAGGCGACAGGATGCTATTGGTACCCCTTTTTGTGCGACCATAGATCATCAGACAAAAGAAGACGGAACCGTGACCTTAAGAGACAGGGATACAATGCGGCAGGAGAGGATTCCATTAAGTGAGGTGAAAAACAAAGTTTTGGAACATTTTGAAAAGTAATTTTTTTATATACTTTTACAAATATTATTTAAACGAAAGTTTGAGTAAACCTTTTAAATTAGACATCCGTATCTATATTACTAGGCAAGTCAATCTTCTCCTTTAATTCAAAATAAGTAAATAAGTACAATGATCGCCACAGCAAAATTAATGTTCTTACACGGAAACTATTCTACATCCGAGATCTTAGGTGTTATATTAGTTGGTGTTATTGCTGGTTTTTTTCTTAAAGCTGCCGTAGTAATTAAACAAAGAAAACGTATTCTACGCCTTGAAGATGAAATGCTTGCAAATCATGCCCGTATACTTTCATTAGAAAAGAAAGTAGCAGAACAGAGAAAAGAAAAATCAGGCACATCTGAATACGCTACTGGTCAAAGAAAGGCCGAATTAAAGGTATCTTAGTATTCCCGGCTATTTTATCCGTACAATTCAAAGTGTATTTCCTTCCTGTCATAACCCAATTGGGTTAAATTTTTCCTTGCATCATCTATCATATTCTTCCATCCGCATAAATAAAAATGCGCACTGGGCTTATTTCCATTAAGTATTTGTTCGTAAACTTTATGAACATACCCTTTGGTTAAACCATCACCATCTTCCCTGGAATAAGTGGGTATATAATGAAAATGGGGCAGTTCCATTTCAAGGCATTTCATTTCCTCTTCGTACAAAGTATCTTTTAAAAAACGGCAACCATATATAAGGTATATTTCTTTGGTTAATTGAATGTTATGCAGTTTTATATAATTGACCATCGACCTGAACGGTGCGATACCTGTTCCCGTACAAATAAAAAATAAATCTTTCTCTAAATTTTCAGGCAAAGTAAAAACACCCTGCGGACCTCTTAAGGTTAGTTCAGAACCTACATTTACCTCGTTAAAAAGGTACGTTGTACCTAGCCCGCCTTCCAATAACACGATCAACAGTTCAATTACATTGGTACCATCGGGGTGCGAAGCTATAGAATAACTTCTCCACCGTTTGTTCTTCTGCTCATGTATTGGCAGGTCTAATGTTACAAACTGCCCGGGTTTAAAGTTAAAATCTTCTAATTCGGGTATTTGTATCCAAAAACGCCTTGTATTATAGGTGGCATCTTCAATTTTAATAACCTTACCGGTACGCCAGGGCTCAGGCATAGTATAATTTTTTGTCAAGATACAACTTCACTGCGGCTCAATGAAACTAAATTCATTCGGCAGGGTTATCTTTACCGGTCGCATGAATTTGACAGTGTTGCATGATAAATTTCAGCAATCTGCCGGTATAAAAAAGCTGGTAGACCGGGTATCTAATGCCCAAACTTTAGTAGAACCATCATCCGCACTTTTTTTAAAAAACCTTCAGGGCAGCAGTGCCGAATTTGTTGTTAGCAATGTTTTCATGCATCCTGAATGCAGTAAATTAAACCACCTTATTGTTTTAAATGATGCTGAAGAAGCCGCCTATTTTCACAATACACTTGAAAATCTGACAGACGCATTAGACCTGTTTTATTTTCCATCATCCATTAAAAACCGCAGAAATTTTAAGCTGCTTAATTCTTCGCATGTAATGCTTAGAACAGAAATGCTTACCCGCCTCGCCTCTGGCGGAAACAGAAAGATCATTATCTCTTATCCCGAAGCTTTGTTCGAAAAAGTAGTGTTACCAAAAACACTTTCCGGAAACATTATTTCATTAAAAACTAACGATACTATTAACCTGGAAAGTTTACTTGAACTTTTCGTAATGTATGGCTTTGAGAGAAATGATTTTGTGTATGAACCAGGCCAGTTTTCTTTACGTGGCGGCATACTGGACATTTATTCTTTTGGAAATGAAAAACCTTACCGCGTAGAGCTTTTAGGTAATGAGATAGATAGCATTAGAATTTTTGATCCGGAAACGCAATTAAGTGAAAGAAAGCTTTTACAAGTTTCAATAATTCCGAATGTTGAAACTCAGTTTGACAATGAAGATAAAATATCCTTGCTCGATTTTCTTCCGGCCAACACAATTGTTTGGCTGCGTGACTGGGAGGTAATCAAAGAAAAAATAATTGTTCAGGAAGAAGACCTTGAATTGTTTTTAAAAGCAGGGGATAAGGCTGAGGTTAACAGTGCAGATGAAGTGGATCCTCACATGCTAAAAGAAATTCACCGGCAGGATTATATGTTCGCAAAAGACCTGGAAGTTCAGTTACAGAAAAGACTTCTGATTGAAATTGGTTATAAACCTTTCTTTGCCAAAAATAATACAGGACCTGAGGATATAATAGAGTTTAGTACAAAACCGCAACCTGCATTTAACCGGCAGTTCGACCTGCTGATTAAAGACCTTAAAGCGCATGAAGATAAGGGCTATTCTATTTTTATTTTTGCCGAGCAGGCAAGGCAGCTTGAAAGGCTAACCAGTATTTTTACAGACCTCAATACCCAAATAAATTTTACACCCGTTGCAATCTCTATTCATGAAGGTTTTATAGATGAAGACCTTAAGGTGGTTTGTTATACCGATCACCAGATATTTCAACGATACCATAAATACCGCGTTAAGCAGGCTTATAACAAGAATAAAGCGCTTACTGTAAAGGCATTAAAAGAACTGCAGCCGGGCGATTATGTAACACATATTGATCATGGCGTAGGGCAATACAGTGGTCTGCAGAAACTGGAGGTAAATGGGCGTTTGCAGGAAGCCGTACGAATTATTTACAGGGATAGCGATATACTTTATGTAAACATTAATTCACTGCATAAGATCTCAAAGTACACTGGTAAAGAAGGCACTGTTCCAAAAATAAATAAACTGGGCAGTGATGTGTGGAACAAGCTAAAAGAGAAAACCAAGATTAAAGTAAAAGAGATTGCCTTCGACCTTATAAAATTATATGCGCAGCGTAAGGCACAAACCGGCTTTGCGCATCATCCTGATACTTACCTGCAAAATGAACTGGAAGCCAGTTTTATTTATGAGGATACGCCCGACCAAAGCTCAGCCACCGCTGATGTGAAAAAAGACATGGAAAGTCCATCACCCATGGACCGGCTGGTTTGCGGCGATGTTGGTTTCGGCAAAACAGAAATTGCTATAAGAGCCGCTTTTAAATCAGTGGTGGATGGCAAGCAGGCAGCTATCCTGGTTCCAACAACCATTCTTGCATTTCAACATTATAAAACTTTTGAAGACCGGCTAAAAGATTTTCCTGTTACAGTAGATTATCTCAACCGTTTTAAATCATCTAAGGAAAAAAAGGAAACGCTTAAAAAATTAGAGGAAGGCAAAATTGATATTATTATCGGGACACATGGATTACTGGCAAAGGATGTAAAGTTTAAAGACCTGGGCGTGATGATTGTGGATGAAGAACAAAAGTTTGGTGTTGGTCATAAAGAAAAATTAAAAACACTTAAAACCAATGTTGATTGCTTAACGCTTACAGCCACCCCTATTCCAAGAACATTGCAGTTTAGTTTAATGGGCGCCAGAGACTTAAGTATTATTAACACACCACCACCAAACCGGCAGCCTATACAAACAGAGGTGCATGTTTTTAACGAAGACTTTATTCGCGATGCCATTTATTTTGAAACGGAGCGCGGCGGGCAGGTTTTCTTTATTCATAACAGGGTGCAGGGTTTGGGCGAAATGGCGCAGCGTATACAAGACCTTTGCCCCGACCTGAGTATTGGCTTTGCCCATGGACAATTAGAGGGTCATGAACTGGAAGAAAGAATTTTAAATTTCATCGACCGTAAATATGATGTACTGGTTTGTACAAACATTGTTGAAAGCGGTGTTGACATTGCCAATGTAAACACCATCATCATCAATAATGCGCACCAGTTTGGGTTGAGCGATTTGCACCAGCTTCGTGGTCGTGTAGGGCGCAGCAATAAAAAAGCCTTTTGCTATTTGTTTGCACCGCCTATGAGTGTATTACCCGCAGACAGCAGGAAAAGATTGCAGACACTGGAGCAGTTCACCGACCTGGGAAGCGGTTTCCAAATCGCAATGCGCGACCTCGATATACGCGGCGCAGGCAATTTGCTCGGTGGAGAGCAAAGCGGCTTTATGGCCGAAATTGGTTTTGAGATGTACCAGAAAATTTTAGAAGAAGCCATAAGGGAATTAAAACGTACATCATTTAAAGACCTGTTTAAAAATGAGATCAGTCGTCAGGATGATTTTGTTAGTGACTGTACAATTGATACCGATTTAGAAATACTGATACCGGATGAATATGTAGAGAGTATCACGGAAAGACTATCTCTTTATACTAGATTAGATAACTGCGATAATGAGGAAGAGCTGAATAATTTTCATGCTGAAATGATTGATCGTTTCGGACCTATGCCTTCTGAGGTAGAAGATCTGTTTATTGCAGTAAAATGCCGGTGGCTGGCGGTAGACATGGGATTCGAAAAAATGAGCCTGAAAGATGAAACACTGCGGTGCTACTTTGTAAATAAAAATGAATCGCCCTATTTTGAATCTGATATTTTTAAAAACCTGCTTGCTTACCTGCAAACAGGTACCAATAAAGCTAAACTTAAGCAAACCGGAAAAAACTTTTTATTGGTGGTAAACGAGGTTAAATCAATGGAAGGCTTGTTACGGTTTCTATCCCAAATGCACAAGGCTGCAGTACCCCAGGCTGAAAATATGCAAGTGGTAGCTTAGTCTTTATAGAAATTTTGTACATTTCTAATTAAATTAACAGCTATGGATGCTAATGAATACACCAGCGACGGAAAATTACAACCAGCCGTTTCACCTACCGGTGATGAAAAAACAATGGCAATTCTGTCTCATATATTAACTGTATTTTTTCCTTTGGTTGCACCGCTGTTAATATATCTTGTTAAGAAAGATGAGTCTGCATTTGTTGCAGACCATGCAAAAGAATCGCTCAATTTTCAGATCACCGTGGCCATAATAGCATTTATAGGTGTTTTGCTTATGATATTATTGGTTGGCTTTTTAATATTAGCGGCATTGGGTATTGTAACCTTAATACTGGTTATTGTTGCAAGTATTAAAGCCAGTGAAGGAAAGTATTACAGGTACCCATTTTGCATTCGGCTGATAAAATAAAAGAGGCCCTAAAGCCTAAGCTTTAAAACCTCTTTCAAAAAAATCTTTGTATAAGCAATGGTTAATAACCTTTCGTAGCAACGCCATCTTCGATAGCTTGTTTGGCTTTTGCTTCATTTAAAATGGCAGCCATTTTATTGCCTTTACCATCATGACCAGATGCCATATAACCACCGCGGGCAGTTTTTGAAATAACGGCATCCTGCATAGGAACATTTTTTTCTTTTGTTTTTAAACAATAGGCTTTGATCATTTTTGAGGTATCCATGTTTTTCAATTTTTGTGTTTATAATGAGTTAGAATATGGAAAGCTAATGATTTTTTCTTTATACCTATTACAAGCTAAAATTTCTTTCTCCACATAGGTAAAATCAAAAGGTTAAGCTCCAATCCTTCTTTAATTCCATAATTACAGGTCAAATCCGGTTTAAGCATCAATTTTTGCATACCTGGCATGCGATTCAATAAATGCTCTTCTGGGTGCAACTTCATCGCCCATCAGCATACTAAAAACCATATCTGCTTCTGCGGCGCTTTCAATTGTAACCTGCTTTAAAGTTCTGCGGGCGGGATCCATTGTTGTTTCCCACAGCTGGTCGGCATTCATTTCACCCAAACCTTTATACCGCTGAATAGTTACACTGTCTTCCTTTCCACCGCTTAATTTCTGTATCAATTCCTTTCTTTCTGTTTCTGAATAAGCGTATTCCTGCTCCTTACCTTTTTTAACCAGGTAAAGTGGTGGCTGGGCAATGTAAACATGTCCCTGCTCTACCAATTCTTTCATATACCTGAAAATAAAGGTAAGTATAAGCGTTGCAATGTGGCTTCCATCCACATCAGCATCGGTCATTATAATAAGCTTATGATAGCGAAGTTTTACAATATTCAATGCTTTAGGGTCATCGGGTGTGCCCACTGTTACACCCAGTGCGGTGTACATATTGCGTATTTCTTCATTCTCATAAATCTTATGTTCCATGGCTTTTTCAACATTCAAAATTTTACCCCTTAAAGGTAAAATAGCCTGGTAACTTCTGTCTCTGCCCTGTTTGGCTGTACCACCCGCACTGTCTCCCTCTACCAGGTAAATTTCACACCGCTCAGGGTCACGTTCACTGCAATCTGCCAGTTTCCCGGGAAGTCCGCCACCACTTAGTACGGTTTTACGCTGTACCATTTCACGCGCCTTTTTCGCCGCCACCCTGGCCTGTGCTGCAAGTATCACTTTGCTTATAACGTTCTTTGCTTCGCGGGGATTTTCTTCCAGATAGGCTTCTAACGCCCTGGCAACCGTAGTTTGCACCACACCACTTACATCGCTGTTTCCAAGTTTTGTTTTGGTCTGACCTTCAAACTGGGGCTCGGGAACTTTTACTGAAATAATGGCGCTTAGTCCTTCCCTAAAATCATCTCCTTCTACAACAACCTTTGCTCTTTCAAAAAGTCCCTGCTTATCACCATAGGTTTTAAAAACCCTTGTTAATGCCTGCCTGAAACCGGTTACATGGGTTCCGCCTTCAATAGTATTAATATTGTTTACATAAGAGAATATGTGCTCTTTAAAATCATCATTATATGTAAGGGCAACCTCAACTGCTATATTGGTGTTTTCATCATATCCATCAACATATAATGTCTTTGGAATAAGCGGTGTTCTGTTACTGGCTTTATCCAGCATCTCTACAAATTCAACTACCCCGCCTTCACTGTAAAAGGTCTTTGTATATATTTGCCCGTTATCATCCAAATCACGCAGATCGTTAAGGGTAATGCTAAGCTTACGGTTTAAGTACCCCAGTTCTTTAAGCCTGCTTTCTAAAATGTCTTTGTTGAATACAAGGGTCTGAAAAATGGTATCATCCGGCCAAAATCGAACGGTTGTGCCGTTGATATCGGTGGTGCCAATTTCCCTAACGGGATATTGCGGAAAACCCATCTTATATTCCTGCTCAAATATTTTTCCCTCACGGTGAACTGTGGCTTTAAGGTCTTTACTAAGTGCATTTACGCAACTAACACCCACACCGTGTAAACCACCCGATACTTTATAAGTATTTTTGTCAAACTTACCCCCTGCATGCAGAACAGTCATAACAACCTGAAGGGCACTTACACCCTCCTTCTGGTGTATGTCTGTAGGAATACCCCTGCCATCGTCTGTTACACTAACGCTGTTATCTTCATGAATGGTAACAACAATATTTTTACAATAGCCTGCAAGCGCTTCATCAATGGAATTATCCACTACTTCATACACCAGGTGATGAAGCCCTTTTACACCAATATCTCCAATATACATGGCGGGCCTTTTACGAACCGCCTCCAAACCTTCTAAAACCTGAATGCTGTCTGCGCCATACCCGTTTTGCTTTACCGGCGCATCCAACTGTGTTGCTTCATTCATAAATTTTGTGCTGATATTCTTTACTTAAACAAAAGCTTGCAAAAGTACTAAAAAATAGGTGTTTAAGGCGAAGTAATGAGGTATATTTAACCACATTTAGGTCTGGATTGTGTTAAAACAACCTTTATTTGTTTTTATTCCATTTTCCGGTAACACATGCGCACCTTTCTTCAAAAAATTTTAATTAAACCTGTAACCCGATGGGCCGAAAAATATTCTTCCCGACCTGAAAAAGACCGTGTTTTTAAGGCACTTTCCGAATTGTATGCGCATATTGTTTCTAACCCGGGAAAGAAAGGACCCCTTATTAATTGTAATAAGTATGAGTCGCGCCTTATTTTACTATCAGACCAACACAAAGGCGCTAAAACACCGGCAGATGATTTTGCCCTCTGTGAAGCAAACTACCTGGCTGCATTAGATTATTATTATTCAAATAACTATCACTATATAAATCTTGGAGACAGTGAAGAACTTTGGGAAAATACCATTGCTGCTGTTAAAAAGCATAATATAGCCTCTTTTGAAAGCGAGGCCAGGTTTTTAAAAGATAATCGGTTTGTAAAGCTATATGGCAACCACGACCTTGACTGGGGCAACGACCCATTAGCACCCGTTATTCTTGAGGAAATGTATAATGGCAAAATACCCATTTATGAGGGCGCGGTTTTACGAATAAATCATAATAATGAGAACCACGATATTTTTCTAACACACGGGCACCAGGGAGATCGCCAAAGCGATGGCAACTGGTTTAGTAAATGGTTTGTGGCAAAAATTTGGGCACCCTTACAGGCATACTTAAATATTAATCCCAACACGCCTGCGAATAACGACCAGTTAAAGAATGCGCATAACGCTATGATGTATGAATGGAGCAGTGCGCAGCAAAACCTGGTATTAGTGACCGGTCATACCCATCAACCTGTATTCTATTCCTTAACACATTTGGAAAGGTTGTATAAACAATTAGCAGAAGCGCGTAAAAAGAACGATACAGAAACCATAAAAGCTGTTGAGAAACGCATTAAACGCCGAATTATGGATGGTGAATCTTTACCAGATTTTACCGGAATACGCCCAACCTATTTTAACACAGGTTGCTGTTGCTTTAATGATGGAGATATTACGGGTATTGAAATTTCAAGGGGCTGTATTCGCCTTATACGATGGAAGTATGTTCAGAAAGAATCTATAAGAGAAGTTTTGGAGGAAATTGAAATAGAAAAGCTTCTAAATGATTGTAATATCGCTGACATTAAAACCCAATGATCTTCACTTGCAAGCAGCAACCAAATTATATCATTTTATTTTTTGCAATACCGGGGCAGTGTACTTTTTGAATATCATTCTTAATAAAGTGGGCAACACTATAAGTAATAAGGGCATGGCTACTATAAAACCACCAATTACAGCAATAGCCAATGGCTGATGCAATTGCGCGCCGGCACCTATTCCCAAAGCCAATGGAAGCAACGCAATTATAGCACCAAGGGCTGTCATTAATTTTGGACGAAGCCTGGTGGAAATAGCATAAACAATGGCATCATCAGCGCCTTTATTATGCAACGATTCCCTGAACTGGAGAAAAGTAAAAATGGCATTCTCACCAATAACTCCAACGATCATAATTAACCCGGTGTAGCTGCCCACATTCAATGGTGTTTGGGTAAGATATAAAGCCAAAAAACTTCCGGATATGCCCAGCACCCCTATCAATAAAATAAGCATTGCCACCCGAAAATCTTTATATAAGAACAAAATAACTCCAAACACGAGCAGGCTCGATGTAATCAAAATCATTAGTAACTCCCGGAAAGATTGTTGTTGCTCAGCATATGCGCCACCATACTCAATATGGTAACCTACAGGTAATGCTATTTTACCTTCAATGCGTTGTTTAATTTCTTTTATTACGGTACCCAGGTCCCGGTTTTCTAAACGACCTGTTATAACCCCCATTGATTGCAGGTTTTCCCGCTGCACTTCAGCTTCTCCCTGTTGCACTTTTATTGTTGCAAGATCGGCAAGTGGATGTAGTACTCCATTCGGCAGAAACACATCCATATTCCTCAGATCATCAATTCCTGTTTTGTGTTCGCGCTCATAAACCATGCGAATAGGTGTAAGCTGTTCTCTTTCGAGAATGTTACCGGCAGTGTTTCCTTCCAGTGCTGTTTGCAATTGCATCTGCAAATTAGTGGCGGTAATGCCATACATAGAAAGCTTATCAAAATCAGGTTGTATGGTAATACTGGGGCCGGCGATTACAACGCCATCAAAAACATCAGCAGTGCCACTTACCTGCTCCACTTCTGCTGCAACCTGGGCAGATAAGGTTTTTAATTTCTCCTGGTCTTCCCCAAAAACTTTTATTTCTATCGGCTGTACCGAAGCCATTAAATCGCCCAGCATATCACCGATCACCTGCCCAAAATCTACCTGCAGGGCAGGCTGAGATGCTTCTACCTGTTGCCGAATATCGCTGGTAACCTCTTCTGTTGAACGGGTTCGGTTCTCTTTTAATTGTATCAGGTAATCACCCGAATTTGGTTCGGTGATGAAGAACCCCATTTCTGTTCCTGTCCGGCGGCTGTAGGCCTTTACTTCGGGAATATTAACGATGATCTTTTCAATTTCAGTTAATATTCGATCTGTTTCATCCAGCGAGGTGCCGGGTGGGGTAACGTAGTCCAGCACTATGCTACCTTCGTCCATTTCCGGCAAAAAACCTGTTTCAAGGTGCGGAATAATTAACACCATAGATACTGCGAGTAATGCTGAAAAAACAATGCTTATTACCGGGCGGGCTATAAAGAATGAAACCCACTTTCGTTGTTTTACTTCATGCGACTTATGCGTTTTTTTATGCGTATTGTCTTTTGCATTTTTCGTTAATAACAGGTAAATAACAGGTAGGCAAATCCACGTTATAAAAAATGAACACACCAGGGTAATGATCATAGTGTTTGTCATTACACTGAAATAGGCGCCTGCCACCCCACTCATTAAAACAAAGGGAATAAATATTACTATGGTGCTTAACGAAGAACCCACCATGGCAGGGAACAGATACTTAATAGCCTGTTGCAATAATGTGGTGGTTGGTTCATCGGGGTTTTCCTCATGGGTACGATGTATCTGTTCAACAACCACAATTGCATCGTCTATTATCAAACCAATGGCAGCCGCTATAGCACCAAGGGTCATAATATTCAGCGTGTAATTAATGGCATACATTACCACCAGTGTAAGCGAAAGCGTAACGGGAATAGTAATTAGAATAGTTGCGCTTGCTTTAAATGATCTCAAAAAAATTATGGCAACTATAATCGCCAGTAATAAACCGATCCATAAACTGTCTGTTACGCTTTTTACGGACTGGCTTACAAAATCTGCCTGTATATAATAGGGTTGAATAGTAGTATTTTTTGGAAGCACTTTTTTTAATTCCGCTACTTTTATTTTCATGGCATCAGCCAGGTCAACGACATTTGCATTTGGCTGTTTAATAATGGCGATAAGAATTCCTTCTTTACCATTCGCATTTATCTTAGTGTACTCAATGCCAGCGTTTATGGTAACTTTTCCAATATCTTTTATTTGAATAATACGCTTGGCGTTGGGAGAAATAATTATTTTCTCCAGGTCTTCTTTTGTACGCATGGTTGCATCTGTAACGGTGAGATACAGGTACCTGTAATCTGATAAGTAACCATTTGACTTTACAAAATTTGTTTCATTCAACACATTCATCACGACATCGGGCGTTATGCCCAATGCACTCATTTTTTCGGGATCGAGCTGCAGCCAGTATTCCTTTGATTTCCCACCAATAATGCGAACCTCAGATACCCCTTCAATTTGAGAAAGAAAAGGTTTTATGGTAAGGGTTGCCAGCTTTTTTAATTCAACCGCAGACATGTTATGGTTTTCTACGGTGTAACCCATTACCGGCAAAATGGAAGGGTTCATTTTTTCGATGGTCAATTGCACGTCGGGTGGCAGGTCATTTCTTACCTGGCTTATTTTAGATTCTATTCGCTGCTGGCTGATGTCGAGATCTTCACTCCAATCCATCAATGCAGATATTTCACAACTTCCACGGCTTGTAATACTCCTGATATCTTTTAACCCTGGCACCTGTTTAATGGCATTTTCCAATGGTTTTGTAACCGTTACCATCATATTATTTACAGGTTGTAAACCTGCATCTGCAATGATTTTTATTTTTGGAAAAGTGATCTCGGGAAATAATGAGACCTGCATACTCTTATATGCAAATACGCCACCTGCCAGCAGTAACACCAAAACAACAGTGAGCGGGTTTTTATATGTAGTAAAAAAGTTTTTCAATGTATTCTTTTATGGATTACATATGCATAACTATTCAGGTTTATCTTCTTTAACCACCTTAACTTTTGCTTTATCAGGTAATCCATAATTGCCAGTAACTAGTACCCTGTCACTATCGTGCAAAACGGGAGATTGAATTTCTATCCATTCACCAGAAACCAATCCTTTAATTACAGGCAACTTCTCGGCAGTGCTGTCATTAATCATTTTCATAATCCAAAAACTTGTTTCAGTTTCATCGGCAAGCACCGCCTGTTTAGGTAACACTGTTGCATTTTGCACGACTGATTTTACAACCTTTACTGTTGCCACTAAATTTTCCGGAATAGGATGACGGGAATTTACTTTTAAAATAATGGGCTGGGTTTGCGAAATAGAATCTACGGAAGGCATGCCTGACGTGATTATTCCATTAAACTTTTCACCGTCTGGCAATGATAATTCTACTGACTTTTTATTTAATACATAGTTGCGTAATTCATATGGCAGGTTCATTAAAAAAGCAAAACTGCTGGTGGTGCTGATAACCGCCAGTTGTTCACCATCCTGTACATAATCGCCTAATTGGTGATTCATTTCAGTTACATATCCATTCATGCTGGTTCGGATGTTTGATATGCCTGAAAACTTAAATGATGGGTCTAATTTATTTATTGCATCGCCTATACTTTCTGCTTCTTTTGTCTTTAATGTAAACAGCACCTGGCCTCTCGATACATAAGCTCCTACCTGTGTGTTAACACCCCGTACGTAACCATTTATGTTTGCGTTAATCACACTTTTTTGCAACATGGTAGAGGTAGCGCTCAACTCTATATAATCAGTAAGTGTTTCTTTAGCAGGATGGACAAAAGTTACAGGAGTTACTGTTTCAACGGGCTCCTCTTCACCTTCATCTACTTTACTTTGGCATGCATACAACCATGCAGATAAAAATATAAGGCAACTAATAAATTTAAATTTTGGCATAGCTGTTATCTGTTCCAGTAATGTAATTGATTTAATATCTGCAACCGGCTAATCAAATTCTGATTAAGCAGGTTTCTGGCTGTAAGGTAATTATTGATGGCAGTAACGAAATCCGCAATTCGTATATCGCCTGTTTCCAACAACCTTTGGTTTGCAGTAACCAGGGTTCGCACATAGGCTATCTGTTCGTTTATTTTTCCGTTAAGCTTTTCTGTTTCCATTAATTGACGGTTAAGTTGAGAAACCTGTTGAATATATTGGCTGCTGTAATAATCCCGGTTATTTAAACGCGTTCTCTCCTGTATACCCAGTTTGCTATATTTTAAGCTTTTTTGATGCGCATCGTACAATGGAACTGTAAGACTTACCCCTGCACTAAAACCAAAGTTTTTATAGGGGGTTATTTGCATGGAGGAATTATAACCTGCATCTGTAAAAGCGCCGATCTTTGGTTTGTACTCATACTTAATTAGCATTTTTTCATTCTCAATGCGTAGGCTGTCGTTCACATACTTTTTATAAAAAACAGAATTGACGAAATCGAACTGCATGCTATCTTTCATATCAGGTTCCGCCAGATCGTACAATGTGGTATCATTAATACCTGCCAGGTAATTTAATGTAAGGTAATCCGCATCAAATTGAATTTCGGATTGCATAAAAGCCAGTTCCTGCTGCTGAAGGGTTACATAAAAAGCAAGGTAATCTGTTTGCTTATAAACATTATTCTGCGTTAGTTTTTTAAGAATGATGTCTTCATTTCTAAGCAGGTCTAAAATTTCTTTATTAAAATCACGGGTAAGCAAATTACCATATGCCAGTATATACTGGTCGGCAATGGTTTTTTGTAATTCTCTTTCTGTTAGTTGCAGTGTATCAGTAAGCGACCTGTTTAATAAGGCTAAAGATTGAAGTTGTGTTGAAAGATTATTCTTTGTTACAAAGTTTCTTGTTGCCTGAACGAGTGCTGAAACCGTAGCAATATTTGAAATGGCCTCATCATAACCATAGCCTTTAATAATAGGCGCATAATAGTTGGTGCTTAAAAAATTAACCTGCGTTTTTAAAGATGCTCTGAAGAGTTGGCTGTCTAGTTTATTAAGCTCAATTTGGTTCTTGTATTCATTTAGAAGCGGGCTGGAAGTAAATGCCTGATTAATAAAATAATCCAGGGAGCGTTCCTGGGAAAATGAAATATCAGCAAACACCAAAAATAAAATAATGGCAAAGCTGATATTTTTCATAGAGCCAAGGTAATAAAAAAGGGTGCTTTACAATGGGGTTGAAAAAACATTATTTTTTTGTTTTAGATTCTGGTTCAATTATTTCGGGGTTCTTGGTAACCTCCGGGTGTTGGGGCGGTACCACCTTTAATTCTCGTTCTACTTCGGTTCTTTGTACACTTACGGCATACTCCGCAGGTTTTATTTTGCCTCCGTAGGCTTCGCTGTACACCTGTGTAAATTCGGCACCCAGATAAAGGATCGCCGATGCAAAATAGATCCAGATCAATATTACAATTATTGAACCCGCTGCGCCATAAGTTGAGCCAGTTCCTGTTGTTGTTATATATAAGCCTATAAGGTACCGGCCCAGCATAAATAACAAAGCGGTGAAAATGGCACCGGTTCTTACATCTTTCCATTTGATCTGCACATCGGGCAAGACTTTAAAAATTATTGCAAATAATGCCGTGGTTATAGAAAAGCTTATAATAAAATTGATCACGTCAATCACTATTACGGTAGCGCTTGAAATATACCGGGTAAGTAAATCGCTCAATGCATCTACAATACCATTCAGTAATAAAGACACAACCAATAAAAAACCGAAAGAAATAATGAGGGAAGATGACAGTAACCTGTTCTGCAAAAATTTAAGCCAGCCCTTTTTGGGTTTCGCTTTCACACGCCAAATTAGATTGATTGAATCCTGTATTTCAACAAATAAACTGGTTGCACCTACCAAAAGGGTAATTATGCTTATAACCAGGGCAAAATTTGTTTTGCCCGATAATTGAATGTTCTTAATAATTTCCTGCAGCTGCAATGCAGCTTCGTTACCAATAAAATTATTAATCTGCAGAAAAAGACTGCCTTGAATGGCTTCGTGACCAAAAAACAAACTGGCAAGTGCCATGATCAGCAAAAGAAAAGGACCAATAGCAAATACTGTGGTAAAAGCAAGTGCAGCAGCCAGTTTAATACCTTTGTCTTCTACAAAAGATGCAAACGATGCTTTTATCATGCACCAAATGGCCTTAAGGGTTACTTTCTTTTTAATTTCTGTCATTTGCTTTTTAGATACAAATACAGTACCACCTAAAACAATAAATACATTCTTAATGAATGATGGAATGAATGAATGAATCTGTCGCCTGGTCTATGTCTGTCGCCTGTTTCAGCGCCTTTATATACGCGGTGCCTATTATGGCACCATTTGCATGAGCACAGGCTGTTGAGAAGGTTTGTTTGTCTTTAATACCAAACCCAACAAGCACCGGGTTTTTAAGTTTTAAACTATTTAGCCTTTGCAGGTATTTTTCAACCGGAGAAAAATCTTTATCAGACCCTGTAATAGATGATGATGATACTGCATACAGGAAACCTGTACTTAATGAATCCAGTTTTTTAATTCTTTCATCATCAGTTTCAGGGGTTACCAAAAAACTAAAGCTTAAACCATACCGCTGCAGGTGTGCACCATATTCTTTTTCAAACTCATGCTCGGGAAGATCGGGAATAATTAGCCCGTCTATAGGAAGGTCTGCCGCCTGCTGGCAAAATTTTTCAAACCCATATTGCAACACGGGATTCATATAGCCCATGAGTATAACAGGCATGTAAATTTCTTTTCTAAAGTCGCGTAATTGCGCAAATAAAGTAGGGATGGTGATTCCGTTTTGTAATGCCCGGGCACTGCTTTCCTGTATAACCGGACCGTCTGCAAGCGGGTCGCTGTAAGGCATTCCGATCTCAGCCATATCTGCGCCCGCATTCTGCAATGCGCGCAAAACAGGCACCGTGCTTTCAATAGATGGAAAACCTGCGGTGCAATAAACACTTAATATATTGTTTGTCTTTCGTTGAAATAATTGTTGCAGTCTGTTCATAAAAAATTTTTGAAAGCGATAATGTACCCAATAATTCTGAAAGCCGAAGTGTGCGACGCAAGAGGCGATGCCATGCGAGGTGGTGCTGGAAACACCTTTATCGCTTTTCTTCTACAGTATCCATGGCTTTAATATAAGTAGCCAGATCTTTATCGCCCCTGCCACTGAGGCAAATAACCACCACATCAGATTCTTGTAAGGTTAGTTTGTTTAAGGCAGATAAGGCGTGGGCAGTTTCAAGCGCGGGGATTATACCCTCGAGCTTTGCCAGTTGAAAGCCTGCGGTTAAAGCTTCATCATCAGTTGCACTTAAAAATTTTGCGCGACCGCTTTCGTATAAATAAGCATGCAATGGACCAATACCGGGATAATCAAGCCCCGCTGAAATACTGTGCGGCTCTACTACCTGCCCATCTTCGGTTTGCATAACAAGGCTCTTGCTGCCATGTAAAATTCCTTCTTTACCTAACTGCGTTGTGGCAGCACTGAAACCAGACTGTATACCGCGGCCGGCGGCTTCAATCGCTACAAGCTGCACAGTTTCTTCTGCGAGGTAATGATAAAAAGCACCTGCAGCATTGCTGCCGCCACCTACACATGCAAGCATATGCGTGGGTAATTCACTGCCGGTTTTTTGTTTTAACTGCCACCGTGTTTCTTCGCTTATAATGCTTTGAAACCTGGCAACCATATCGGGATATGGATGCGGCCCTACCACGCTGCCAATAATATAATGCGTGTCAGAAGGGTTATTTATCCAATCGCGAATCGCTTCATTGGTTGCATCTTTTAAAGTTTTGCTTCCGCTGCGGGCCGGGATAACTGTTGCGCCAAGCATCTTCATGCGGGCAACGTTTGGTGCCTGCCGCTCAATATCTTTCTCGCCCATATATACAATGCACTTTAACCCTTTTAAAGCGCAAACTGTGGCTGTGGCTACACCATGTTGCCCGGCACCCGTTTCTGCAATGATCCTTTTTTTACCCAACCGCAGCGCCAGCAAAATTTGCCCGATGGTATTGTTTATTTTATGTGCGCCTGTATGGCAAAGGTCTTCCCGCTTCAGGTAAATCTTTGTTTTAAAATGTGCACTTAACCGCTCTGCGAAAAATAATGGAGTGGGCCTGCCGGCATAATCGTGCAGCAACAGGTTAAATTCATTTTTAAAAGCATCATCCTGCAAAACCTGCAGGTACATGGTGCGCAATTCTTCTACATTGCGGTGCAGCATTTCTGGTATATATGCCCCGCCAAACTTTCCGTAAAATCCATGTTTATCGGGTTGAAATAATGTTGTCTGATCCATGAATTATGTGCACTTTTTAAGTTATAAATTTTCGTCCCGTACCTGGTCTACAAATGTTCTGATCTTTTCCATATCCTTTACGCCTGCATAGTGTTCAAACTTGCTGTTAAGATCTATGGCAAAAAGGTCGCTTCCTACCTTACCAAACACATCGGGGTTGGTAAAGGTTTTAATATTTTCAACATCATCAGGGGCTATTCCGCCACTTAGGAAGAAGGGTTTTCGAATGTGCATGCCTTTTAATATATCCCAATTAAACTTTCGCCCTGTGCCACCAAATACAGCGGAGGTGCTTTCAACTTTTGGCTGTAACAGGGTAGGACCCGTATCGAACATGAACATATCTGCAGCTTCATAATAATCTTTTATTTTCCACTCTATGTTTTCATTTTCACTTACACGAAATACTTTAATAACAGTTATGTAATCAGATATGCGTTCGCAGAACTTGGGCGTTTCGTCGCCATGCAGTTGCACTATATATAACCCGCATTCATCAACGATCCTGAGTATTTCATCCACCTCTTCATTTACAAACACACCTACTTTGTTTATATTACCCTTAATGTTTTTTATGTGTGAAGCAGACATGTGCCTGAATACATAACGCGGACTTTTGGGATAGAAAATAAAACCAGCAAAATCAACCCCCATATCATCGAGTTGTTTTACCTGGTCGGCGCGTGTCATTCCGCAAACTTTAATGCGCATATTGCGTTGCTTTTAAGGTATGAATAAATGCGGCAAAAGCAATCGCGGGGTCGGTTTCTTTCATAAAGTTTTCACCAATAAGAAATCCCTTAAAACCAGCCTGTTGCAATGTTATAATATTCTTTACATCGCTGATTCCACTTTCTGAAATTGGAGTGAACTTTTTTGGAATTTTATTAATTAGATCTAAAGATGTCTGAATGTTAACTTCAAAAGTTTTCAGGTTGCGGTTGTTAACACCTACCACATCAACATCATCATTTAAATGTTGCAGTTCTTCTTCATTGTGAATTTCGAGCAATACCTGCAATTGCAATTTTTTGGCTGCTGCAGCCATTGTACACACTTCTTTTGGCGTTAAGGCCGCAGCAATTAGCAAAATAACATCTGCGCCTATTGCTTTGGCTTCGTGCAATTGGTATTCATTCACCATAAAGTCTTTACGCAAAAGAGGTATTTTAGTTAGGATGCGGGCATCGAGCAGGTCTTGCGTATTTCCGCCGAAAAATTTATTATCGGTTAAAACAGAAATTGCTGATGCGCCATTTTCATCGTATGCAGGTATAACATCTATTATTCCCGAGTTGTTATTGATAACCCCTTTTGATGGAGATTGTCTTTTAAATTCGGCTATAATACCAGATGTACCAGCTTTTTCCAGTGCTTCTTTAAAACATACCGGTGTTCGGTTATAAAAAACAGAAGTTTCTAAAACAGACACAGGCGTATGCGATTTACGTTCTTCTACTTCCTTTCTTTTATATGCGATTATTTCATCCAGAATATTCATAAAAAATAGTTTGCAGGTTAAGGCTATTGCATGGAAACCAATTTTTCAAGACATTGGAATGCTTTACCACTTTCCAGGCTTTCCACAGCATCTTTGTAAGCGGCATCATAATGTTGATAATTACCAGTGCACTGCAGGGCCATGGCTGCATTTGCAATTACCACGGCATTCTGCGCCCATGTGCCTTTACCCTTTATTATACGTAAAAATATTTTGGCTGATTCTTCTACTGATGTGCCACCAAGAATATCATTCTGCCCTACAATTCGTTTTCCTAATTCTTCCGGGCTCTTTATACTTTCTCCCTTATTTGTAATCACCTTTGTGTCGTTGGTAAGAGATATTTCATCATACCCATCTAAACTGTGAATGATAGTAAAAGATTTACCGGATTGCTGTAACATATAATTATAAATGCGCGCCATTTCAAGATTAAAAACTCCTATTAACTGATAGGCAGGTGTTGCGGGATTTACCAAAGGACCGAGCATATTGAAGAAAGTTCGTACGCCTAAATTTTTTCGTATCGGTGCGACCACTTTTAGTGCAGGATGAAATAAGGGTGCATGCATAAAACAAAAACCGGCGGCCTCAACTTCATTTTTCAATTTGCCTGTATCAGAAGAAAATTTGTAACCTAAATGTTCCATTACATTTGATGCACCACTTACAGAAGTGGCGCCATAGTTTCCATGCTTGGCAACTTTTTGACCTGCCCCTGCTACCACAAAACAAGCCAGCGTAGATATATTGAATGTATTTTTTCCGTCACCGCCGGTGCCTACGATATCTATTACAGGGTAACCTTTTAAATCTACCTGAACACATAATTGAAGTAGTGCATCGCGAAAGCCCTGCAGTTCTTCAATGGTAATGCTACGCATAAGAAAAACTGTTATGAATGCGGTTATCTCATTTTCATTATAAACACCATTAGCTATGTTTACAAGCACCTCTTGTGCCTGTGAACGGCTAAGGGTTTTATGCTCAAATAAATATTGCAGAATTTTTTTCATTGGTATTAATTTCTTTATTGCTTTAACCAGTTGCGCATAATGGTTTCGCCATCGGGGGTAAGAACACTTTCAGGGTGAAACTGCACGCCGGTGATATCGTATGTTTTATGTTGTAAGGCCATTATAAAACCATTTTCATCCGTAGCAGTTATTTCTAATTCTGAAGGGAATTTTTCATTATCAATTATCCAGCTATGATAGCGCCCTACAGCGATTTCAGCAGGTAATCCATCAAAAAGTTTTATACCCGGAACCAATTGGCAGGAAGTAGCAACGCCATGATAAACAGTTGTAAGATTTGTTAGTGTTCCGCCAAATGCTTCGCCAATAGCTTGATGTCCAAGGCATACACCTAATATGGGTTTTACGGTACAATACTCTTTTATTAAAGGAAGTAATAACCCTGCTTCTACCGGTATGCCCGGACCAGGTGATAAAATTATTTTATCGTACTTCTTTACCTGCTCTAAGCGAATCTCATCATTTCTATAAACCTCCACTTTGCCCTGAATTATTTTTTCAACCAAATGCACAAGGTTATAAGTAAAAGAATCATAATTATCGAAAACCAGAATTTTCATTTTCTTCAGTTATAGGATTTGTCAAGTTAATTCTGCCGCCATTTTTATAGCATTCTTTAACGCACCAAGTTTATTGTTTACTTCCTGCAATTCACTTTCAGGATCAGAGGCTGCAACTACGCCGGCGCCCGCCTGGTATAATAGGGTATTATTCCTGCTTAAAAAGGTTCTTATCATAATTGCTTGATTGCAATTTCCATTAAAGCCGACAGACCCGATGCATCCTCCATAATAACCTCTTGAATCATTCTCATATTCATCTATCAATTGCATTGCTTTAAATTTTGGTGCGCCGCTTAATGTACCCGCGGGGAAAGTTGAGGCGACCAAATGAAAAGGGTTTGTTCCGTTCTTTACCTTACCTGTAACCTCGCTTACTAAATGTATAACATGCGAGTAATACTGAACCTGCCTGTAGCTGTTTACCTTAACATCATCACATGTTCTGCTCAGGTCATTTCTTGCAAGGTCTACCAGCATGGTATGTTCTGCATTTTCTTTTGAATCGTTTAAAAGTTTAGTTGCAAGCTCGTTGTCTTTTTCGTCGTCGCCCGTTCTTTTAAAAGTGCCCGCGATTGGGTGAACAATAGCTTTCCCTTTCGATATGATGAGCTGCGATTCAGGGCTGGACCCCATTAATTTATAATCGCCATAATCAAAATAAAATAAATATGGAGATGGATTTATGCTTCGTAGCGCACGGTACACATTAAATTCATCGCCCGAAAATTGCTGACTGAATTTCCTGCTTAAAACAATTTGAAAAACATCGCCTCTCAAACAACTTTGTATGCCTTTGCGCACCATGGCAACATAGTCTTCGTCGAGCATGTTCGAAGTTTCTTTATTTAATACACTGAAGGGATAGGTTGGTACATCTTTGCTTTTTATCAGCGATTCAATCAGGTCAAATTCACTTTCTATGCCGGGAACCACATTTTCACATACAAACATTTCATTTTTAAAATGATTAATGATAATTACATATTGGTACAACCTGTACCGCATTAATGGAATTTGAAAATCATCCGTTTGTTTTTTGCCCTGAGATCTTAAACGAATCGTATCAAAGAATTGAACTGCATCGTACGTAGTGTATCCGAATAATCCCTGGGCTATCTGGACAGACTTTTCAGAGGGTGTTTCAACTGAAAAACCCGACATAAATTCCCATAATATTTCAGGGACAGCATTAAGATTATTCAACTCTTTTCTTTGAGGATTTTGCCCCGGGTATTTTAATTCAATAGAATCGTAGTTACTTATCTCGATTCCTGCGATTGCATTGATGCAAATAAGAGAGATACTGTTTTCAGCAGCCCTGTTATCGGCGCTCTCTAATAGTACCGTATCCCTGAAACGATCGCGCAAACGCAGGTAAATGCCTACAGGTGTAAACACGTCTGAAAGCATTTTTTTATAACTGTTATTTATAGTAATTTTTTTCATTTATATGAAAAATTTTTGACGTAACATTTTTAAATTTAAAAACCCCGACATACTGCCGGGGCTTTACTTATTTATGGAACCAACCAATCATTGATATGCCATTACAAGCCCCTGCAGGAGTTTGAATGCCACCAACGATTATTGATTATTTTAATTTTCATTGCAATGCAAATATGAGGGATATTTTGAAAAGAAAAAATTTTATACTTTTTAAATCTCCTTAATTAATGTTTAACAAGCATGCAAAAAAATTTGGAGGCACGAAAAAAATAAATTTATTTTTAATACAGGGTTTCTTAATTATTATATATTAAAATGCCGGTATGGTTTCAGAACAAACCCGTATTAGTTTGCCCGAAAGATTGCTTTCATTAGATGTACTGCGCGGTTTGATAATGGTGTTATTAGCGTTGGAAAGCACAGGTTTGTATGAGCATCTATACCAAGCATCAGAAAACACTTTTATACATTCATTTTTCCTGCAATTTTTTCATCATCCCTGGAATGGGTTACGATTTTGGGATCTAATTCAACCGGGATTTATGTATATGGCCGGCATATCTCTTGCCTATTCGTTACACCGGCAAACCGAAAAAGGATTTACATGGTTACAATCTTTCAAAAAAGCATTGAGAAGGAGCGGATGGCTTTTCTTTTGGGGTGTATTGGATTATGCGGTGCGGCCCGGCGGTTTATCTTTTGAGTTATGGGATGTACTTACGCAATTGTCTTTTACTACCCTGGTTGCCTTTTTAATTTTTCGCTGGAGCATGACTGCGCAGATCATAACCTGTGTTATCATATTATTACTTACGGAAATACTATACCGTTTTTCTAATATTCCAAATTTTAATGAGCCTTTTACCGACCAGCATAATTTCGGCAACCTGGTGGATGTACTGTTGATGAATAAAATAAATGGAGATGGATGGGTGGCTATAAATGCTTTACCTACGGCCGTTCACACAATTGCCGGAGCGCTTACAGGAAAGTTATTACTTGAAAAAAGAAAGCATACAATTAATTATTTTTTAGCGTGGGCAGCCATTGTTTTTGTAGCAGGTTTTGGTCTTGACCTGGCAGGAATAACACCTATAATAAAACGCATTGCCACCTCTTCCTTTGTACTTGCCTCTTTGGGCTGGTGTTTACTGGCGCTGGCTTTTTTTTATTGGTGGATTGACCTGCGCAATCATAGAAAATATGTTCAGTTTTTTATTGTTATCGGAATGAATTCCCTATTCATTTATCTCTTCTTTGAAATTGTGGCGAGCAGGTGGTTCAATAGTTACGTGGGTGCAATTACAAATGGATTGCTTTCGTATTTAAATGTAACAGAAATGGTAAGTGGCATCATTACGTCGTTATGTATTTTTGCCCTGGAGTGGTTGCTTTGCTTATTTCTTTTCAGGAAAAGAATATTTTTCAGGCTATAAAAATGCAAGATTATTTTATGGTGGCCCGAACTGCTTTAACCTCTGCCGGTGTTACAATGCCTGCCGTATTACCGAAGCTCTTTCTTATATAAGAAATAACATCAGCCAGTTGCTTGTCGCTTAAAAAATTTTGAGGTGGCATATTGTTACTGTAGTATTCACCATCAATTTCCTGTTTGTCTGTAGGGGTACCTTGAAGCATCCATTTGATTAATTTCTTTTTATCGCCAATTACATTGGCAGCCTTGGCCAAAGGCGGATTAAGACGGGGTACGCCACTGCCATTTTTTTGATGACATGTTAAACAATACTGGGTGTAAATAACCTGCCCCCTTTCTAGCGAAGCTGCAGGTGCAGCAGATGTTTGAGCGTGTGTAACCATCATGCAAAAACAGGCTATAATTACTGCTAATAAACGCTTCATATATATTATCCTTTGTAAGTTATTTTGTAAACAGCCCCCTTTACGTCATCTGTAACATATAAGGCTCCATCGTTTCCCTGTGTAATACCGCAGGGGCGGTGTACTGCATCTCCTGGAGATTCAACCACTTCCATGCCAGCAAATCCATCTGCGAAAATTTCCCAGTCACCGTTAGGTTTACCATCTTTAAAAGGAACAAAGGCCACGAAATATCCTTTCTGTGGAAGAGGTGCACGATTCCAAGAACCATGAAAGGCTATGAAAGCACCATTACGATATTTTTCAGGAAAAGCGGTTCCAGTATAAAACACCAAGCCGTTGGGCGCCAGGTGCCCGGGGAAAGCCACTACAGGATCTATGTATTTTGAATCTGCTTCTTTTTTACCATCGCCACCATATTCGGGAGCAATCATTTTTTTATTTTGAATCTGATCGTAATATATGTAAGGCCATCCTGCATTATCGCCCTCTTTTAATTCGTACATGCACTCTGCAGGTAATTCAGCACTTTCTTTTTCAGAATACAGTTCGGGGTATAGATCATGCAACTGATCCCTTCCATGCTGCATAACAAATAATGAATTTGTATTGCTGTTCCAATCAAGCCCTACAACATTTCTTAAACCTGTTGCATACCGGGAACCATCTGCATAAGATTGATTTTGTTTATTTGCACTAAATTTCCATATGCCGCCTGCATGCTCTAATATGGGGCAAGGTTGCATACCGGGCGATCCTTTTGTGCGGTTAGCTTCCTGGCAGGCGTTGCTGTAGGCACCAATATTTACATAAATATTTCCTTCATTATCTAATGTAATTGATTTTGATGCGTGTTCATTTTTATCAATTAAGCCTGTTACAATGGTTTCAGGAGCGGTAGAACCATCCAAATGCCCATCCTCATTTATTTTATATCTGTAAATAGTTGTGTTAGAGGAAGCATATAAATATCCATTTTTTATTGCTATACCTGTGCCCGTGTAATCACCAAAGCCATTAGCAATTTCCATTTGTCCGTCTTTGTTTACGTCTTGTAAAAGATAAATGCCTTTTTTATCTTTTAAACGTTCAAGCTTTACATAAATATGACCATTATCGGTTACGGCTAAATGCCTGGCATTCTTTAAGTCTGTTGCTATAATTTCAGCAGAAAAACCATCGGGGAGTGTAAGCCCTTCATTTTTTTTGCTGCTATCAATATAAATTTCAGCCGAAAAAACGGTGACTGATGATAAACAGATTGAAATTAGTAGGGAAAGTGATAAAAAATTTTTCATAAAAAATATATTGCTGCTAATTTAAGCCTTATAATTTTTGGATAGTGATGTATACTAAAACCTTAGGATTTTGGAAACACTTTTATATAAAAAAGGCTGCAAATGCAGCCCTTAAAATAAACCCAGCGTTTAATAATTATTTTTTGATTGTATCATCAAGCTTCTGAGCCTGATCTAAGTGCTGTTTTAAAGCAGGAATCATTTTATTAACCCATGCTTTAAGGTCACCGTCACTATCAGTATTATCACCAAGATCTTCAAAATTACCAACAGTTTTTTTATGGTCAGAAACCATCATGTTTATGTAAGCTTTATCGAAATCCTTACCCGATTTTTCAGATAAATCTTTTAAGTCTTCCTGGTTGTCTTCACCAACAGCTGCAGGCAGCGTTACATTTTTTGAAGCAGCCAATTGTTTTAATTCATCATTTGCTTTTGTATGATCATTAACCATCATGTCTGCAAAGGCTTTAACCTGTGCATTGGTAGCTTTTTGTTGTGCAACTTTAGAAGCTTCAACTTCCATCATTCCACTATTAGCGGTCTCAACCATAAATTTGCTGTCGTTTTCACTTACAGCCATGGTTCCCTGCATATTATCATTGCCTGCATTATCGCCGTCTTTATTTTCGTTCATTTCTTGTGCAGTTTCTACAGTATCACCATCATCTGATGATCCACATGCCTGCAGGGTAAAAACAGCGAGTAAAATTGAAAATAGATAACTGTACTTTTTCATAACTTTTATTTTGTTGATATGTGTATCTGAAACAAAATGCATGCCCCTATATTCTGCAGTGCTTAACATTTATACTGTAAAGGAAACTCCACAATTATTTTAGACACCGGCAAGAAATCTTTCTGAAACCTTGGGCCAATTAATTACATTAAAAAACGCATTCAGGTAATCTGCTCTTTTATTCTGGTATTTAAGATAGTACGCATGCTCCCAAACATCCACACCTAATAACGGAGCACAATGGCATTCAGCTACATCCATTAAAGGATTATCCTGGTTAGGTGTTGAGCAAATAACCAGTTTACCATCCTTTTTTCCCAGCCAGGCCCAACCACTACCAAACCGCGTCATACCGGCTTGTGAAAATTTTTCCTTAAAAGCATCGAAACCGCCAAGTTCAGATTCTATAGCTTCTGCTAATTTTCCTTCGGGTTTGCCTCCTGTATTGTAAGCAAGAGACTCCCAGAAGAATGAATGGTTCCAGTGACCGCCGCCATTATTTCTAACTGCTGGTGCCAATTTGCTGATATGTTGCATAATCTCTTCAAGACTTTTATTTTCATATTCAGTGCCGGCAATAGCTTTATTTAAATTGTCAACATAAGCCTGGTGATGTTTATCATGATGTATTTGCATGGTTTGCGCATCAATATGAGGTTCGAGTGCATCAAAAGCATATGGTAAATCGGGTAATGTAAAAGGCATAATTTAAAATTTAAACGATTATAAAAATAAAGTTTGAATGCTCAAAGTTAGCGCGGATGAATTAAATGAATCATGCGCAATTTTAAAAATTATATAAACCTCCTTTATTTACAACAATCTATTTATCAGGTAAAGGAGGAAAAATCAAGTCTTAAAATATCATCGCCGGGCTTTAAAAAAGTCCTTAAGTAATTGGGCGCACTCCTCTTGTAATATACCACTTATAAGTTCGCTCTTAACATGAAATGGCGCAACACCCACACCGTTTGGTTTATCACTATGTACATATTTTCTAAACCCATTCTTTAAATCTTGTGCGCCATATACAATGCGTTGCAATTGCCCCCAGTAAATAGCACCACTGCACATAAGACACGGTTCAATAGTAACATATAAGGTAGCAGCAGTTAAATATTTCGCACCCATTTTACTGCATGCGGCGGTAATGGCGAGAATTTCAGCATGTGCCGTAGGGTCGTTCAGTAACTCTACCTGGTTATGGGCTTTAGCAACAACTTTATCATCTATAACAATGACAGCACCTATCGGCACCTCATCCATCTCAAAAGCTTGCTGTGCCTGCTTTATAGCCATCCTCATATAATATTCATGTGTGTAGCGCAGCATTCTTCTCAGTTAATTTTTTTCAAAAAACCACCACTTCTTTTTACGTTTTTTAATTTCGTAGTTATCGGTTATATAAGACCTGATGTGTGCCATAGCTTCGTCCACACTATCGGTTAACAATACCAGGGTAAGGTCTTCCCTGCTAATTGTTCCCTGTTGCGCCATAAACTCTAAATATTCCCACAGGCCTTTAAAAAATTCTTTCCCGAACAATACGATGGGAAATTCTGTGATTGTTTTTGTTTGAATTAAAGTAAGCGTTTCAAAAAACTCATCCATTGTGCCAAAACCACCCGGCATAATTATAAATGCATAAGAGTATTTTATAAGCAATGTTTTTCTTACAAAAAAATGCTCGAACGTTATAGAGGTTTGTACATATTTATTACCATGTTGCTCAAAAGGTAATTTAATATTACAACCAACAGATGCGCCCTGGTTTTCGAATGCACCGCGATTTGCAGCCTCCATAATGCCTGGTCCCCCACCCGTCATGGTAGTAAAACCAATACTGGCTATTCTTTTACCGAACTCCCTGGCAGATACATAAAAAGCATTGTCTTCTTTAAAACGCGCTGATCCAAAAACGGTAATGCAAGGACCCACAAAATGTAAGGTTCTAATACCATTTATAAATTGTTTAAACACCTTCCAAACAAAAAGAAATTCATACGTACGGCTTTTAGGACCTTCCAGAAATACCTGTTCCTTTGCGGGAATTATACGTTGGGATGTTGACATAATGTACCGCTAAATTAGTTAACGGTGCTTAAATATATTTTTTCATCAACTCTCGTATATTAGTTAATTAATGCTTGCATGCTTTTAACGCAATGCTTACTTTGCATACCCAACTTTAGGTATGCGCATAATCAGTTACAATGTAAATGGAATTCGATCTGCTATAAATAAAGGCTTTATCGATTGGCTTAAAACAAAGCCGGCAGATGTGGTTTGCCTGCAGGAAACAAAAGCTCTGGAGCAAAATGTGAGTTCTGAATTATTTAAAGAAGCAGGTTATAAAGGATGGTGGTTCTCTGCTCAAAAAAAAGGATACAGTGGTGTAGCTGTTTTTAGCATGATTGAACCGGATAACGTAGAATATGGGAATGGCGATGCAGTGAGTGATGATGAGGGCAGAATAATTCAACTTGATTTTGGGGATACCAGGCTTATAAATGCATACTTTCCTTCAGGTACATCTGGAGAAATTAGGCAGGCAATTAAATACCAATGGCTTGATGACATGTATGCTTATTTAAAAAAGCTCCGCAAAAAACATCCGAAAATTATACTTTGCGGAGACTACAATATTGCACATAAAGAAATTGATGTGCATAACCCTAAAAAAAATAAAAACATTACCGGGTTTCTGCCAAAAGAAAGAGAGTGGCTTGATAAATTATTCAAAAGCGGTTGGATAGATGTTTTCAGGGAATTTCACCCGGAACCGGAAAGGTATACGTGGTGGAACACTTTTCGGCCTTCTACACGAGAAGAAAATAAAGGTTGGCGAATTGATTATATAAGCGTTACCGAACCCCTTAAAAATAATCTTGTGGGGGCTGAAATTTATCCCGGGGTTAAACACAGTGATCATTGCCCGGTATTCGCAGAAATTAATTTATGAAAACCATCCTGAACTAATTAAAGAATTATTTTGTTGTAACAATATGAATGTGTTCTCAATTAAAGACCTTGAAAACCTAAGTGGTATTAAAGCACATACCATACGCATGTGGGAACAACGGTATTCTTTTTTAAAACCGCACAGAAGCGAAACCAACATACGCTATTATACGAATGAGGAACTAAAAACAATCCTGAACATATCCCTGTTAAATAAATATGGATTTAAAATTTCTTCCATAGCGAAAATGAAAGAGGAAGAAATGAATGAAAAAATTCTTTCTCTTACCGACACAGAAGCGCAGCAGGAAAGGCTTATACACAAGTTAATAAAGTGCATGGTAGACCTGGATTTGGAAAAATTTGAACAGGTTCTGGATAATTATATTCTTCCTAAAGGCATACAAAAAGCCATTCTTCATTTAATATTTCCTTTTCTTGAAAGGATAGGGGTTTTATGGTCAACCAATCATATCAACCCTGCGCAGGAGCACCTTACCAGTAATATTATTAAAAGAAAATTAATGGTAGGCATTGAAAGCGCGGTGATACATAAAAATTCTGATAAGACCATTTTATTATTCTTACCCGAAAATGAACATCATGAAATGGGTTTATTATTTATGTACTACCTGCTAAAGGTTCGGGGAATACATGTACTCTACCTGGGAGCCAATGCACCCTTGAAGGATATTGCCTTTGTTGCCAATCTAAAAAAACCACATCAGCTGTACATGCATTTAACAGCGCTCACACATAATTTTAATCTTGATAAATATATAAGCCGGGTAAATGCCGCAATTCCCGGAATTCCGCTGCTAATCTCAGGCAGACCTGTTAAAGATTACAAAAGAAAAGACAGTAAACTGGTACAATTTAAACGATCTCTAAGCGAGGTTATTTCGTATGTAGATTCTCTTTAAGATTGATCTAAAATTTTATAATTACTTATTTCTGTTATACAGGAACAGGGGTTTTTAATTTATAAATAACACAGTTTACATTGATCTTATATATTTTATTGTTTAAGTTTGTATACCTTTTAATTAAACATTATTTATGTCTAACGGTGAATTTACAAACATACTGTTATCAAATACAGAGCATTTAAAACCCTTTGCAATTACATTGACAAAGAACGCTGAAACTGCTGGTGACCTTATACAGGAAACATTTTACCGTGCTTATGTAAATAAAGAAAAGTACAATAGCGGTACAAATATGAAGGCATGGTTATATACAATTATGCGAAATATTTTTATTAATGATTATCGTAGAAATGTTAAACAGCGATATCAGGTCGAAAAACAATTTCAGCCAACAACCACCCATGTCCTGAATACTGCGGGAACTGAATTGCAGGTTAAGGAAATTCAGAAGGCAATCACTAAATTGCCAGATATATTTAAACAGCCCTTCGTTTTATTTTATAATGGTTATAAATACAATGAAATAGCTGAGGTTTTAAATGAACCTTTAGGCACCATTAAAAGCCGAATACACTTTGCCCGCAAGTTTCTTAAAACCCATATTATTAACCAGGAAAAAAATTAAACTGAAAAAAAAGAATATTATAATTATAGGAAGTGGTTTTTCAGGATTATCAGCTGCCTGTTACCTTGCAAAAGCAGGAAATGATGTAACAATAGTTGAAAAACACAGTACCCCTGGTGGCCGTGCGAGGCAGCTTAAAGAAGCGGGCTTTAAATTCGATATGGGACCAAGCTGGTATTGGATGCCTGATGTGTTTGAAAATTTTTTTAATCACTTTAATAAAACAGTTAGCGATTATTACCAATTAAAAAGAATAGACCCCAGTTATAAAATATATTGGAAAGACGATGAAACAATTATTCCCGCAGATTACCCGGCCCTCAAAAAGGTATTTAATAAAATAGAAAAAGGCAGCAGCGAAAAGTTGGATGCGTTTCTTGAACAGGCGGAATATAAATACAAAACGGGAATGAAAAAGCTGGCGTATAAACCAGGCAATTCAGTTACCGAATTTATAGATATCGATGTATTTAAGGGATTATTCAGGCTCGACCTTTTTAGTTCTATGAAAGAACATGTAGCTAAATATTTTAAAAGTGAGAAGCTGCAGCAATTAATGGAATTTCCTGTTTTATTTCTTGGCGCCTTACCCAGTGATATACCGGCAATGTATAGTCTTATGAATTATGCTGATATTAAAGGCGGCACCTGGTATCCTGAAGGGGGCATGTATAGCGTTGTAGTTGCTATGGAACAGCTGGCATTAGAACTGGGTGTTAATATTAATTACCGCAGTGATGTAACAGGTTTTGCATTTAATAACAATCATATTACACATGTTCAGGTTAATGGGGATGAAATGTTGGAGTGCGATACGGTTGTTGCATCTGCAGATTACCATTTTGTTGAAACGAAATTATTACCTGAACATTTCCGGAGTTATTCTGATGAGTACTGGGAAAAAAGGGTAATGGCACCCGGATGTTTATTGTATTATATTGGTTTAAATAAGAAGCTTAAAAACATTACACATCACTCACTTTTTTTCGATGCCGATTTCGAAAAACATGGCAGGGAAATCTATACCAGTAAAAAGTGGCCTGAAGATCCACTCTTTTATGTTTGTGTTTCATCAGTTTCAGATGCAGGTGCGGCCCCGGAAAATGGTGAGAACCTCTTTTTCCTAATTCCCGTTGCTGCTGGTTTAAATGCAGATACAGAAGAATTAAGAGAAAAGTATTTTAATCTGATTACTGAACGCTTTTATAGGAAAACAGGTGAGGATATAAGAAAGAATATAGTTTATAAAAAATCGTTTGGATATACAGATTTCGTACATGATTATAATGCTTTTAAAGGCAATGCTTACGGCCTGGCGAATACATTACGGCAAACTGCCATGCTTAAGCCATCTAACAAAAGCAAAAAATTAAAAAACTTATATTATACAGGGCAGCTTACCGTTCCCGGGCCGGGCGTTCCACCAAGTATAATTAGCGGTGAAATCGTAGCCAGGCAAATAATAAACCATTCTTGATGCAACAGAAATTTGCTTAAAACCCCGCCACAAATTAAATGTATGATGCACTTATTTAAAAATGTTAGCAGAGATTGCAGCAGAATAACAACTGAAACATATAGCACTTCTTTTTCATTAGCTATAAAGCTGTTGCATAAAGATCTTCGCCCGCATATTCATAATTTATATGGTTTTGTTCGTTTTGCCGATGAGATCGTTGACACTTTTCATGCATTTGACAAAAGCACGCTACTGCAGGAGTTTAAAAAAGAAACTTTTATAGCCATTGAAAGAAAAATAAGTTTAAATCCCATTCTTAACAGCCTGCAGGAAACGGTTAACAGGTATGATATTGATCTGCAATTAATCCATGATTTCTTTTATAGTATGGAATGGGACTTAGAAAAGAAAGAATATTCTGAGTACGAATATGACAAATATGTTTTCGGTAGTTCGGAAGCCGTAGGTTTAATGTGCCTGTATGTTTTTTGTGAAGGCGATAAAGCATCCTTCAATAAATTGATGCCATCCGCAAAAAGCCTGGGAGCCGCTTTTCAAAAAGTAAATTTTTTACGGGATGCCCAGGCAGACTACAACCAGTTACAGCGCGTCTATTTTCCGGGCTGCGATTTCACCAAATTTTCTTTATCTGATAAACTTTCTATAGAAGCAGATATACAAAAAGAATTCGCTAAAGCATATACCGGCATTAGACAACTTCCTAAAAAAGCAAGGTTTGGTGTTTTTGTGGCATACAAATATTACCTGTCTCTATTTAAAAAAATAAAAGCTGTTAAACCCGCACAAATATTACAAACACGCATTCGCGTTGCAGACACAAGTAAAATATTAATTCTCGCAAAAGCGGGAGTGCAAAGGCAACTCAACTTATTTTAAAAACTTACTTACTGCACTAAAATATTTTTAGATTCATAGGTATCATTTCCATTTAATTGAATATTGAAAACACCTTTTAATCCATAGGGTGTAGAAACCTGAATAGTATTTCTTCCGGCGACTGCATGTACCTTTTGCTGAACAACGGGTATGCCATTATTATCATACACATTTATAATAACCGAACCTGATTTCATGGCATTAAATTCTACCACAAACTTTCCGTTAGATGGACTTGGATATGCTTTTACCGGTAAAATTTTTGCCTGAGGTATTCCATTATCAGCAAGTCTATAAATAGTGCCGTTGGTGTAATTGGTAATGTACAGCTCATTGTTGTTATCCTCACCAAACGAAGTATAGGCGAACATATCACCCTTATAAACTACGGCTACTTTTTTATTATAACCTTCCAGGTATGCAGCGCGTATCCAACCACTGCAGTAATCTGTATAAAAATATTTGGCAACCATTCTTGGGTTCTTGGTACCCCTGTAAACGAAACCGCCTATAATACTGCAATCTCCATTGCCACCATGTCCGTATTCAATAACCGGAAATGCATAATCAGACCGGTCGCCACATCCATTTGTATTGTATTCATGCTTTCCTTCATAGCACCTCCAGCCATAATTTCTGCCGCCAGTGCTTCCTTTTAATTCAATATTTAATTCTTCATATTTTTCCTGTCCCACATCAGCAATATACAAGTCGCCCCGTTTAGCATCGAAACTCCACTTCCATGGATTGCGTAAACCCAGCGACCATATTTCAGGTAAATAATCTGGATTATTTACAAACGGGTTGGTTGCCGGAATACCATATGGATTGCCGCTGTGCACATCGATGCGAAGCATTTTTCCCAGGAAACTTTTAGGGTTTTGAGCATTATTATTAGGATCGCCCCCACTTCCGCCATCGCCCATCCCAATGTATAAATAACCGTCTTGCCCAAACCGCAGACATCCGCCATTATGGTTAGAAAACGGTTGAGGTATTTCGAGTAAAAATTTTTCTGTGGTGGTATCAACCTCGTTTGCATTTCCGGCCTTTACTTTAAACCTCGATATCTGTGTATTTTTTGCTTTGTTGGTGTAATTAACATACAGAAAACCGTTAGTAAGGTAATTAGGATCAAATGCAAGACCAAGTAATCCTTGTTCGCCGCCCCTGTCAAATACACGATCGCGAATGTCGAGGTATGGCAATGCTGATTTATTTCCGTTTACATCTGCATAAAAAACGCGACCATCTTTTTGAACAATAAAGAGCCTGCTGTCTCCACAATTCTCAATACCTAATGGAGAATTATAACCACTGGAGAAAGCTACTAAACCCATGGCAATATCCTGGGCATTTACGTGGGAACACGCCATAAAACCAACGAGAACAATTGTAAATATTTTTTTCATAAGTAATTTTTATGGGCACTTTATAAATATTAAAACCTGAGTGTAAAGACTTTTATTGCGTTCTGAATCTTCGATTAATGCCCATTATCCAAGATTCTTTTCTTCCAAAATTTTAATTTTTTGCCTAATGATCATTGCACCTGCCTCTTCTCTCCTGTTTAAAACATTTTGCAGGCCAGGTAGCAATTAAGGTACACAATTGTTCCATTATCAAACGGTTTCAACATATCTGGATGCATAACGCTTGCGCCACCTATTTTGTCTGCCCGGAAATCGTATAAAAACCTCATCTTAAAACGTTCATGTAAATTAAGTAATCTGGTAAGCAAATAATGTTTCGTAAAATCTGTAGCGGAATTTTCAAACCCGTTAATGGCATTATCAGGAGACATATTTTTAAATTAATTCTACTCTAAATTTAATGAATTAACCATGTAAGAATAACATGAATTTTTTAGGGATGATGTGTTATACAGTAAGGTTGATAATTATTTATTATTAAATAGAGTTAATTAAAAAACTGTTTATACCTTACCACATAATTTACTAACCATTAAATAAAATTCCCCATGGCTAAAGCAAATAAAAAAAGCGCCACAAAAAAAAGTTCACCTAAAAAAGCTGTTGCAAAAAAAGCAGCTGTAAAAAAACAAGCTTCTAAGAAATCTGCTCCCGCAAAAGCTTCTGTGAAGAAAGCGCCGGCAAAAAAAGCTTCGCCTAAAAAATCTTCTGCAAAAAAATCAGCTCCTAAAAAAGCAGTAGCCAAGAAAAGCGCAGTAAAAAAATCAGCTCCTAAAAAGGCAGCTGCTAAAGGATCTTCTAAAAAATCGGCTGGCAAAAAAAGTGCAGGCCGTTCATTTATAAAAAAAGCAGCAGCAAAAAAGGCCACACCTAAAAAGGCTGCCGTAAAAAAATCAGCAGTTAAGAAATCAGCTCCGCAAAAAGCTTCAGCAAAAAAAGCAGGAAGCAGTAAACCAACTCCAAAAAAAGCGGCGCCTAAGAAAGCAGCAGTAAAAAAGGCAGCTCCCAAAAAGGCAGCGGCAAAAAAATCTTCGGCAAAAAGATCTGCTCCAAAAAAATCATCATCATCTGCGAAAAACTCTTCTTCCGCTAATGACATGAACTCTACATCCACAGCAAGCTCAACTGCATCTACAGATGCTGAATTAAACCAGGCAAGTGAGATGCCATCATCATCCACTACCAATGACCAGAGCGGCAGCAACGGAATCGGTACAGAAGAAAATGCATCATAAATAATAATAAAAAATGCCCTGCTTAAACAGGGCATCATATTTTTCAGAAGCCATAATTTATTATGGCTTTTTTTATATCAGCATTCTCAGTGGTTCTTCCAAAAGACTTTTTAAGGTTTGTAAAAATGCAGCGCCTGTTGCACCGTCTACCACACGGTGATCGCAGCTTAATGTAAGTTTCATTACATTTCCCGGAACGACCTGTCCATTTTTTACAACGGGTACCTGGCTAATTCCGCCAACAGCCAGTATACATGCATCAGGTGGATTTATTATAGCAGTAAACTCTTCAATCCCAAACATTCCAAGGTTAGATATAGTAAAAGTGCTTCCTTCCCAATCGGCAGGTTGCAACTTTTTATCTTTTGCTTTCTGTGCATAATCTTTAACCTCTGCGGCAATTTGGCTTAAAGGTTTAGTATCTGCAAAACGTACAACAGGAACCAGCAAACCTTCATCAACAGCCACGGCTACACCAATATGTACATGATGATTGGTGCGAATTTTATCCCCCAGCCAACTGCTGTTTACTTTAGGATGCTGTTTTAATGCAAGCGCTACCGCTTTTAATACGATATCATTAAAACTTATCTTAACCTTTCCATTTTCATTCATTTTTCCCCGGGCAGCAACACTGGCATCCATATCAATACTCATGGTCAGGTAAAAATGCGGTGCAGAAAATTTGCTTTCTGCCAATCGTTTGGCAATGATCTTACGCATTTGAGAAACAGGGACTTCATCAAAGCTTTCCTGCCCTGCAGCAGTTTGCTTTACCGGTGGCGCAGCTGCAGCCTGCGAAGTTGACGCTTCCCCTGAATTAGCAGCTTCTTTATAATTGTCAATATCGGTCTTGGTTATTCTGCCATTGTCGCCTGAACCCTTTACATATTTAAGATCTATACCCTTATCGCCAGCCATCTTTTTGGCCAGCGGTGAGGCGAATATTCTTCCTTCATTTACGATCTTCGGTGGAGCAGGGTCACCTGTATTCGAAGCAGGTTTTTCCTGTTCTTTTGGCGCCTCTTCCTTGGGTGTTTCACCTACATTTTCACCTTCTTGTGCATTGCTGTTTTTTACGCCCTCAACAATGCTATTAACATCCAAGCCTTCTTTGCCAATAATGCATAGCAGATCGTTAACGGCAATCTTTTCACCCGCATTTGCACCCTGGAATAAAAGCTTTCCATTTTTATAACTTTCAAGTTCCATAGTGGCTTTATCCGTTTCTATTTCAGCAAGTATGTCTCCTTTTTTAACGTCATCGCCCACATTTTTTAACCACGAAGCTATAACGCCTTCGGTCATAGTATCACTTAAACGGGGCATTAAAACCACTTCTTCCATTTTACTATAATCTTGTACATCTTCTTTTTTTGCCTGTGGTACAGGTGCACTTTCTTTTTCGGGGGCTGCTTTTTCCTGTTTCTTTTCAGCAGGGTTCTCTGCTTCCTGAGGTTTTTCTTCACCTTCTGCTTTTCCTTCGTGTTCCGCGATCAGCTTTGAAACATCTTCGCCATCTTTACCGATTATAGCAAGCAGGTCATTCACCTGTAATTTGCCGCCCTTATCACCACCCAAATGCAATACGGTGCCATCTTTATAACTTTCCAATTCCATGGTTGCCTTATCCGTTTCAATTTCGGCAAGCAAGTCACCTTTTTTTACCTGGTCGCCTACCTGTTTATGCCATTCAGCAATTACACCTTCAGTCATGGTATCACTTAAACGGGGCATTAATATCACTTCGGCCATATATCAAGCAATTAAATTATTATAATTTTTTATTTATGCCGGTGACAGGGCTTTGCCGCACAGATGTGGCTTTTGTTGCGTCGCACTACGTTCGTCTTCCTGTTAACTATCAGCATTTAATAATGCCGTGAAATTACTGTAAAAAGAAATAGGTGCCTATGCGTATAACATTTTTAATGCGGAAGACTTGCTTCGACCTTATCTAATCCAATTCATTTCCATAATTGCCGGTAACGGTAAGCAGGAAAAATGATTTTTTATTAGCAGTAATGGTATGCTCAGTTTGCGGGTGAATTGTAATTAATTGCTCCTCGTCCACGTCTATAGATTCTCCAGAAAGATCAATGGTTAGCTCTCCTTTTAACAGGTGAATTGAAGTAACGCCGTCAATGGAGTGTGGGTTAACCGTTGCATTTTTATGCAATGCAACCAAAACAATGGTTATTCCGGTAGTTTTAAAAAGTGTTATAGCGTTTCGATCATTCTTTTTCCAGGCCTTTTCTTCTTTAAGCTGGTCTATATAATTTTCTATATCAGCTAATACAAACCGGGCATCAATGGGGCGATCGCCCTCGGGACGGTTATTGGTTGCTTCGTTATATTTTTCAGTCATAAGATAATATTGAAGAAAATTAAGCCTAAAAATTATGCCTGAATTATTATTTGGCTAATAATCAATTTCAAGGTTCAGGCGATTCTTTAAATCTTGCAACAGGGGGTTTTGCCTGGCCATATGCTCAAACCGCTCTTTACCATTTAATTTCAGGTGCAGGGGTAATTCTTCTTTCATTCCTTCATCAACATGAATAGTAAAGGTTATGCTGCGGTTGAAGAACAATTCTTGTATCTGGTTGAGAATGGCAGATTTTTCCTGTTCTATAAACTTTTGCTGTGTAAAGGCATGCACCGTAACAGAAAATAAATTTTCTTCCAGAATTTGTAAAACTGCAGAGGTAAAGGTATTGGCAGAAGAATGTTTTTGCTGTTTTCTAAGTACCTCCGCATAAGCCATCCATTGCTGGCTTAACTTTTCCATATCTAGAGGAATGGCTTCTTTTACCTCGGAAATATTGTAATCTGCCCCGTATTTTTCTTTAAGTTTTGCCAGCAGGTCTTTTTTATTGCCCGCCTTTTCGCAAGGCGCTTTAGATACATTTTCTGAATTGTTTTTTGACTTTGAAATTATTTCAGAGGTGGGCTCATGAACAACATTAGCAACAGCAGTTTCCGGTGTTATTGAAACTGTCGTTTTTACATTTGCTGGTTTTAGTTCGCGTTGAACAGCTGGCGCTATAAATAGTTTTGATTCACCGATAGGTTTCGCTGTGGGCGGAATAAACTGTACCGAAGTAACCGGCCGAGGTTTTAATGCTATACCGCCTTCAACCCGTTTTTTTTTGGCTACAACACCATTGTTATTGGTAAGCTGAATGGCTTGTTGCAAAAAATTTAATTTTATAAGCGTAATCTCGGTATGCAAACGTTTGTTACGCGCCATTTTGTAATTTATTTCCGCCTCATTCAAAATATTCAGGGCGCCCACAAGGTAAGCAGCATGCATATTTTCAGCCCTTTCCATGTATTTATCCTGCATGCCTTCCACTATTTCAAGTAATGCTGCGGCTTTTGGTTCTTTACAAATTAACAGGTTGCGAATAAATTCAGAAAGCCCGTTCATTACTACATCGCCTTCAAACCCTTTACTGTTTATTTCGTCATATAACAACATGGCATCTGCCAGTTGCTGGTGCTGCAAAAAATCCATCAGCCTGAAAAAATAATCATGATCCAGAATGTTCAGGTGTTCGAGGGTATTTTTATAAGTTACCGAACCATTCGTAAAGCTTACGATCTTATCCAGTATACTTAAAGCATCGCGCATGCATCCTTCGCTTTTTTGCGCTATTACCTGGAGCGCCTGCTTTTCTGCCTCAATACCTTCTTTAGTAGCTATTTGTTGTAAATGTTCAATAGTATCTGCAGTAGTTATTCGTTTAAAGTCAAATATTTGACAGCGGGACAAAATAGTTGGGAGAATTTTGTATTTCTCTGTAGTTGCTAAAATAAAAATTACAAACGGTGGTGGTTCTTCCAGGGTTTTTAAGAAAGCATTAAATGCTGAGGTAGACAACATATGTACCTCATCTATTATATACACTTTGTATTTACCAGATTGCGGTGCAAACCGTACTTTTTCAACCAGGTCGCGAATATCATCGACAGAATTATTGCTCGCAGCATCCAGTTCATAAATATTCAGGGAGCCGCCTTCGTTAAATGCACGGCACGAGGGGCACACATTACAAGCCTCAGTATCTGCCTGCAGGTTTTCGCAATTGATTGTTTTTGCAAGAATGCGGGCACAGGTTGTTTTACCTACGCCCCTGGGACCACAAAACAAAAAAGCATGCGCCAGCTGGTTATGCTGAATGGCATTTTTTAAAGTGGTGGTAATATGAGATTGACCCACGACTGTGTCGAAAGTTTGTGGTCGGTACTTGCGGGCAGAAACTATAAATTTATCCATAACAGGGTATGCAAGTTAAGAAACAGGCTAGGTTATTTACAATTTGTGGATATTTTCGCCCATGCCGCAACAGCACCATGTAGGTTATAAAAATTCGTATGTAAATTATTACTTGTATGGATCTGGACCTAAGGTGATCCTGGCATTTCATGGTTATGGAGATAGCGGAAACCAGTTTAATATTCTTGAGCAGGAAATGGGCAGGGATTATACCATAATTGCCCCCGACATGCCCCTGCATGGGCACACCAAATGGAATGAGAACGACTTTGTAATGGATGATTTGGTGTTGATTCTTAATAAAATACTTGAGGAATTACCAGGTGTACAAAAAGGTGTAAAAAGAAACTGCCTCCAGATCATCCCAAATGGAACAGAAACGGAGGAATGCGACAAGTTCTCCATGCTATCATTTAGCATGGGCGGTAGAATTGTATTAAACCTGCTTGAAAAAATACCCCGGCAAATTGAAAGGGCGGTTTTAGTTGCACCGGATGGGTTGCACGAAAATTTCTGGTATTGGATGGGTACCCAAACCTTTGCGGGCAACAGGCTTTTCAGGTATACCATGAAGCAGCCTAAATGGTTATTTTTTATGTTGCGAATGGGCGAAAAAACAACCCTGCTGCATACAAGTTTAACAAGGATCGTTCATTATTATATGGATGATGAACAGGAACGGAACAAGCTATATAAAAGATGGATGCTATTAAGAAACTTTAGACCACACCTGGAAACGGTCAAAAGAGTTTCAGCAAAATATCATATTCCCATACGCTTTCTTTTTGGTAAATATGATAAGATCATTCAAAGTAAACGCGGTGACATTTTTAGGAGATCGCCCTACGTGAAAATTAAAATCATAGATGCGAGTCATCGTTTAATGCAACGGAAATACCTGGGTGAGATAATCAAATTGTTCTCTGAATAATATTTTCTTTCTTTGTTTAATATGGTAATAGCATTAACAGGTATTACAGGATTATTACTGCTTGCCTATTGTGTACTCATATTAAGCTATTATTATTTTTTTAAACGCCTAACCGTATTTAAACCAGCCTTCTGCGCAACACCAAAAACAGGGTTCAGTATAATTATTCCGGCACGTAACGAAGAAGATAATATAACCGGGTGTATTGAATCAATTCTCGCAAATAATTACCCCCCATCATTATTTGAAATAATTATTGCTGATGATTTTTCGACGGACAACACAGCCGGTGTTGTGAAAAAATTACAACAGCAGTTTCCAAATATTGTGTTGATACAATTAAGCGAACTGGTTGTCGATAAATTAAATTCTTATAAGAAAAAAGCGATTGAACTGGCAATATCCAGGTCATCCAAAGAATGGATCTTAACAACAGATGCCGATTGCATTGTACCTTGCAACTGGCTCAAATTATTTGATGGTTATATTCAAACACACCATCCTGTATTTATTGCAGCACCTGTTTCTTTCAAAAGAAAAAATACATTCATTTCTATATTTCAGTCACTTGATTTTATGAGCCTTCAGGGTATTACTGCAGCCTCTGTTTCAGCTGGTTTTCACAGCATGTGCAACGGTGCAAATCTCGGCTACGCAAAAAGTATTTTTTATGAAGCCGGGGGGTTTAAAGGTGTTGACCAGATTGCCAGTGGCGACGATATGTTGCTGATGCATAAAATACAATTACTGCACCCCAAAAAGATCGGGTTTCTCTTTAATTCCAGGGCAATAGTGCACACAGACCCTATGCCTGATATAAGTAGTTTCATTAACCAACGCATACGATGGGCGAGCAAAAGCACCAGTTACACTGATAAAAGAATTTTTGGTGTTCTGCTATTGGTTTACCTAACCAACCTGATGCTTCTGATTCTTTTAATCGCTGGCATTTTTTATTATCCCCTGCTATTTTTTTTCTTCCTGTTTCTTTTAATAAAGACCGTTTCAGAGTTAATATTTCTAAGTCCCGTGTCTATATTTTTTAAACAAAAGAAACTGCTCTGGTGGTTTCCTCTTATGCAACCGTTTCATATTTTTTATACAGTTATCTCGGGGTTTTTGGGAAAGTTTGGAAAGTACCAGTGGAAAGGAAGAACGGTTAATTGATTTTGTATGTCATTCTTTAAATGGCTTAAGTAAAAAAAATTCAACAATGCCATACAAATTTTGGAATCGCATGATTTATATCCTTGGCTAAAACCAAAGTAGCACAAAACTAGAAGGATTATACAAGGAAAATTAACACAATAAAAATGTGGTATACGTACGCTGCTTACCTTCGCCACATGCATTTTGACCGGAAAGATTTATCTAACGAAACACTTATTCAGTTTTATCGCAATCTGCTGCTACCCAGGCTAATTGAAGAAAAAATGCTGGTACTGCTACGCCAGGGAAAAATATCCAAATGGTTCAGCGGCATTGGGCAGGAAGCAATATCTGTAGGCGCATCACTTGCCCTACAGCCTGATGAATGGATAATGCCCCTGCATAGAAACCTTGGAGTATTTACTACGCGCAACATGCCCCTTAATAAATTATTCAGGCAATGGCAGGGAAGTATAGACGGTTTTAGCAAAGGCAGGGAAAGAAGTTTTCATTTCGGAAATAGCTCGTTTCATATCTGCGGAATGATATCGCACCTGGGTCCGCAACTGGCTATTGGCGATGGCGTAGCGCTTGCCTATAAGCTAAAGAAAGAAAAAAAAGTTGCATTGGCTTTTACCGGTGAGGGCGGAACAAGTGAAGGCGACTTTCATGAAGCCCTGAATGTTGCCGCGGTTTGGAACCTGCCCGTAATTTTTATTATTGAAAATAATGGCTATGGATTAAGCACGCCGGCCAGTGAGCAATATCGCTGCGAAAATCTGGTAGATAAAGCCAAAGGGTATGGCATGGATGGCATTATGATAAATGGCAACAATCTGCTGGAGGTGTATGATACCATTAAAGGTGTGCGCAACTATTGCATAGAAAATCAAAAGCCTTACCTCGTAGAATGTAAAACTTTCAGAATGCGTGGGCATGAAGAAGCCAGTGGCGTAAAATACGTACCACCTGCACTTTTTGAGGAATGGAAGCAGAAAGATCCTGTTCAAAACTTTGAGCAGTTTTTGCTTGCAGAAAAAGTTTTGGACACTGCATCAGTTGAAGACATAAGAAAGGAAATTAAAAAATATATTGATGATGAGGTGGCGGCAGGTTTTCAGTCACCACCAATGATCGCAGACACTCAGACTGAATTACGTGATGTGTATGCACCTGCTTCCTCCTCGCGATTATTAATGGATGACGCTGAGCCGGAAAGCTCCAGAACACTGCGTTTTGTGAATGCCATAAGCGAAGGTCTGCGTCAAAGCATGCAGCAGCACGATAAACTAATTTTAATGGGTCAGGATATTGCAGAATATGGCGGTGCCTTTAAAATAACAGAAGGTTTTATTGAGGAGTTTGGTAAAGAACGGGTTCGCAATACACCCCTTTGCGAAAGTGCCATCTTAGGTGCAGCACTTGGACTAAGTTTAGAAGGATATAAAAGCGTAGTAGAAATGCAGTTTGCCGACTTTGTTACTTCAGGTTTTAACCAGGTGGTAAATAATCTTGCCAAAATATATTACCGCTGGCAGCAGCCTGCTGATGTGGTAATCCGCATGCCTACCGGTGGCGGTGTGGGTGCAGGACCATTCCATTCGCAAAGCAATGAAGCATGGTTTGTGCATACCCCGGGGTTAAAAGTGGTGTACCCCTCAACACCGGAAGATGCAAAGGGATTAATGATAGCTGCCATCAACGACCCCAACCCGGTGATGTTTTTTGAACATAAATTTTTATACAGAAGTATTTCAGGGAATGTACCTGAACCATACTACGAAACCCCCATCGGTAAAGCACGGCAGGTTGCTAAGGGCACAGACATCAGCATCATTACCTATGGTTTGGGTGTGCATTGGGCAACTGAATATGCTGCTGTAAACACACAAATAAGTTTTGATATTCTGGACCTTCGAACGCTGCTGCCGCTGGACTACGATGCCATTAAAAAATCGGTAGAGCGAACAGGTAAAGTTTTATTGTTGCATGAAGACACCCTTACCGGCGGTATTGGCGGAGAGATTTCTGCATGGATCTCTGAGCACTGTTTTGAAAGCCTGGATGCACCTGTTATTCGTTGTGCTTCTTTAGACACACCGGTACCCTTCAACGTTGTTTTAGAACAGAATTTTATGGCAAAAGCCCGGTTAGAAGAATCGGTAAATAAATTAAAACAATACTAATTACTGCATAACCCAGGCAAGGCACAGGTCGTTCCAAAGCGTGTAATGCAGTTGCAGGTTAGTTACCTCCGGGGTTTTGTACAGGTCAGCATTTATCATTCCCTGCTTTTGCAGGTCGAAAGGTGCAAGGCGTATGTGCTCGCTGAAGTCTACACTGCCATAGCTCCACCATTTAAATACAGCTTCCTTAGCAGACCACAGTAATGTCAGGTATTGAAAAGGAATGGAATTTATTTGTTCCTCGTATTGCAATTCTTTTTTGGTTGCTTCCTGCAATTCTTTGCTGTGCAGAAACTTATGTTTAATTTTTTCAACTTTATAGGTGGGCACTTCAACATCAATACCAACCCGTCGCGTTTTAGAAACTATAGCTGCTGCATAATCATTGCAATGACTGATGGAGAAGTGATATTGCTCGGCAGGCAGGTAAGGTTTTTTGGTGTCTGCAATTATTATTTCACCATAGGGAAAATCTGCAAATAAGTATTGCAGAAGCCACCGACCGGCTAAATGTTGCAAACGTTTATGCGGATTGGTTATAGTCGGGGGCACAGGAACCTTTTTTAAAAAGAAAGCCTCGGTTTCTTCAATCTTCCATACCGCGAGGCAGGTGTTTTGGTTAATTGTATGTTGATAAAAAAGAGGCACAAACAAAATTGAATATTTCAGATTGAATTTTTAAGATTTATTTTGCGGCCATTGAAATTGGCTGCTGTTGTTATGGCGTACAAGAGTGCGACGCAAGGAACGATGCTTTAAAAATTTACAGCCTGCAAACAAAAAAATCTTGTTGTATGATACTTTCTGATACATTGATTCTCGAAGAGATTGAGAAGAAAACCATTGTGGTAAAACCTTACGACAGGCAGCACCTGGGCAGCAACAGTTATGATGTGCACCTGGGCAAATGGCTTGCAACGTACAGAGAGCACATTCTTGATGCGAAGAAGCATAACGAAATTGAATATTTTGAAATTCCTGAAGAAGGCTTTGTGCTGTACCCACACATTTTTTATTTGGGTGTAACAGAAGAATATACCGAGACGCATGCACATGTACCTTTTCTGGAAGGTAAATCTTCTACAGGTCGCCTGGGCATTGACATACATGCCACCGCTGGTAAAGGCGATGTAGGTTTTTGCGGGCACTGGACCCTCGAAATTTCTGTAAAGCAACCGGTTAAGGTTTACCCCGGCATGCCGGTCGGGCAACTGATCTATTTTAACGTTGTAGGCGAAACAGAAATAAAATACAACGAAAAGAAAAATGCTAAATACAGCATGCAGGGCGACAAACCTGTTGAAAGCATGATGTGGAAGAATAAATTCTAGTTCATTCTTTAGCCGTTAATAATATCTCCTCCATTCGGGTGCAACACCTGCCCCGTAAAATAAGACGATTCTTTGGTAGCCAGGAAAAGGTAACTGTAGGCAACTTCCACCGGTTGGCCGGCACGTTTCATGGGTGCATTTTGCCCATGTTCGCTGGTACGTTTAGCATCGAAAGATGCGGGAATTAATGGAGTCCATATAGGACCGGGGTCCACACCATTTACCCTTATTCCTTTCTCAACCAAATTCTCTGAAAGGCTGCGTGTGAAAGCAACGATCGCGCCTTTCGTAGCAGCATAATCCATTAAATGGGGGCTTCCGCGATAGGCAGTTACCGATGTCGAGTTAATGATGCAGCTGCCTTCTTTCATGTGTTTCAATGCAGCCCTTGTAATAAAAAACATCGCGATGATATTTACCTGGAAGGTGCGCATTAGATTTTCTGTTTTAATTTCTTCCATGGTTTTGGCTTCGTGCTGCTCTGCTGCATTGTTTACCAAAATATCCAGCCGTCCAAAATTTTTCACCGTTTGCTCTACAACATCATTGCAAAACGCTTCATTGCTTATATCGCCTGGTAGCAAAAGCACTTCACTTCCATAACCTTCAGCAATCTTTTTTGTTTCTTCAGCGTCTTCATGTTCATTCAGGTAAACGATGGCCACCTTTGCGCCTTCTTTGGCATATAAAATAGCAACCGCTTTACCAATGCCGCTGTCGCCACCGGTTATAAGCGCAACTTTGTCTTTAAGTTTGCCGGTGCCTTTGTATTCGGGATCATCAGCCACAGGTTTTGGAGTCATTTTCTGCTCACTGCCAGGTAATTCCTGCTCCTGCGGGGGAAATTCTTTTTTGTCTTCTGCCATTTCTTTTTTTTCGTTAGGCACTTAAAAAATCATACCAGTAATAGATATGTGGGTACCGGCGTTTTGTTCGCCAGGGAGCTTTTGTTGCGTCGCACACTTGTACTGCTGTAATAAAATGGGGAGCTGAAATTACCAGGATTAACTAAACAGGTATTCAATGTCTTCGCGGGTAAGTGATTTTACAAAACCGGCATCATCAGTAATCAGGTCCGCAGCGAGTGCTTTTTTCTTCTCCTGCAGTTTGAGAATTTTATCTTCCACCGTGTCTTTACAGATCATGCGGTAAGCAAAAATATTTTTTGTTTGCCCTATGCGGTGTGTACGGTCAATGGCCTGTTGTTCCACGGCAGGGTTCCACCACGGATCTACAATGTACACATAATCGGCGGCGGTTAAATTTAATCCCACACCACCAGCTTTAAGTGATATTAAGAACACGCGGCAATTCTCATCATTCTGAAAACGCTGAATGGCTTTTTCGCGATCGCCCACTGAAGTGCTTCCATCGAAATATTCATAATCAATTTCAAGTTCTTCAAGCTTTTGACGAATCAATGAAAGCATTCCCAGGAACTGGGAGAAAACAAGTGCTTTATGGTTACTTATATTCTCGGTTATTTCCCTGCACAATTCTTCGAGCTTAACAGAAACATTCGGGAACGATTCATCCTTAATAATAGCTGGGCTGTCACATACCTGCCGTAAACGCATTAAACCCTGCAGTATGGTAAGTTGCGATTTATGAATGCCCTTTTCCTCAACCACACCCAAAATTTTATCGCGGAAGTCGTTGCGGTAAGCATCATAAATATTGCGTTGCTCATCACTCATTTCGCAGAAGAGAATCATTTCAGACTTTTCCGGAAGGTCTTTTGCAACCTGTTCTTTTGTTCTTCTTAAAATAAAAGGATAGAGTATTTTACGCAGGTGTTCTTTTTGTTCTTTTTCTCCAAACTTATCTATGGGTACCGCAAATTCATTTCTGAAAAATTCTACGCTGCCGAGCATACCGGGGTTCAGAAAATTCATTTGTGCATAAATATCAAAAGTATTGTTCTGCAAAGGCGTACCGCTTAAGCAAAGCTTATTTTTTGCATTTAGCAACGTGGCAGCTTTTGCAACTTTGCTAAAAGGATTTTTTATTGCCTGGCTCTCATCGAGAATAACATAATCGAAACTTGTTTCTGCAAATTGTTTTATGTCGCTTCGAAGGGTGCCATACGTGGTAATGATCACATCTGCCTTATTGTTAACAATTGTATCCTTACTTCTTGCACCACCGTGATGTATTAAATAGTTTAAAGAAGGTGTGAACTTCTTTATTTCATTCTCCCAGTTATACATGAGTGTGGTAGGGCATATAACTACTGCTGTTAATTTGCCATTTTTTCTTTTCAAATATTCCAGGAAACACAGTGCCTGCACGGTTTTACCGAGACCCATGTCATCTGCCAAAATTCCACCCCATTGTATATCGTTCAGGTAGTTAAGCCACTGAAAACCCGAGAGCTGGTATGGCCGCAAAATTTCATTAAGGTGGGCAGGAGGCTCAACATGCTGAATGGCATAGTTGTTTTTTAATTGCTCGTATTTCTGCTCTAATTTAAATACCAGTTCTTCCTCATCTCTTTTTTCGTAGAGGTCTTCAATTACGCTAAAATGGTATTTGCTTAATTTAATAGACGTTGCTTTTCCTTCGCCGACCCGAAACAACAATGAATATTTCTGAATCCATGTTTCGGGAAGTATACCCAGTGTACCATCGGGCAACTCTACATACTGTTGTTTATTAACCAGTGCCTTTTTAATATCTGCAACGGTTACTTTCTGATCGCCAAAATGTATATCGATCTTTGCATCAAACCAGTCGGTATTGTTACTGATATAAATTTTTGTGGAAGGCTTGGAAGTGTTGAAGCGGAAGTGTTTTAACGCATCAAAACCATACACAGGTATGCTCATGTCTTTGGTAGCATCCGTAAATAAAAAAAACCAGTTGTTCTTTAAAACATCAGCCCCGCGAAGCGCCAAAACATCACTGCCTTCCGGTTTTATGAAACCCGAATGCAGGTTTTCGATCTTACGTAAGATCTCCTGCTCCTCAGGCAGGTTGCGTCGAATGATGAGCAACTTATTTCCCAATGGCTGAATCACCTTTTCCTTATCAAGCTGCTTAACATCGTAGCCTTTATAATTAAACACCAACTGAAACAACAGGTAATCACCCTTTTCTTTCAAAATTATTTTTGCTTCAGGTCTTGCATCTTTAATTTCTTCTTTCTGCACATTAATAAAATGCACAGGGTTTGTTTTGGATATAGGTAATATAAATTCTGACAATTGATTACTCCAGTCTTCATTAGATATTTCCATTTTACCGGATGGTAAAAATTTTTCTACCAATAAAATATCTTCGGTTCGCATCCATGTGTATAATGTGGCATCTTTAAGAAAAAGGAGTGAAGAGTCCATTTCATTTTCAGATACGCTGAACCTGTTATCCTCTATCTTAACATAGCATACAGCTTCATACATCCCATCTTTAAACATCACATCAAATTCCGGACGAATAAAGTCTGCATTAAACATTACAGGCAAAAGATTTGATGCCTGTAATGTTTTGTTTTTGGGAAGAAAGAAAACATTGCTTTCCTGCACCTCTTCAAAAAGCTTTTTAATTTTCGGATGCAGGTATTCTGAAATAAGGTGCCGCGTTTCTTCAGGTAAGGTATCGCCTTCCTGCTGAATAATATTTTCCCAGATGCCGCTGAATGGTGAGTTTCGATTTAAATATTTATTGATCTCTGCAGGCAGCAATTTGCGCAAATGCTGCACCAGCATCTTTCCTTCTTCATTAAAATTTTCGGTGTTTACAAACTTGGAAAGATCCAGTCGTTCCATTTTGTTATTTACTGTAAGCAAGGCATCTTTTTCTCCGTAAATCGCTTCGACCTGAACATGGGGATATTGAATGGCATGTGTAAAAACAATTCCAAATGGCTGTATGCCCGGCGCAGCCTCAGCTGTCGCCACTTCTTCCGGCTCTTCCTGCGGTTGATATGCAGGTTGGGCAGGTTTTACAGCGCCCACTCTTTTTATCGATGTATCTATTACACGCAGGTAGGGTTTTCCATCCTTATAAGTAAATTCAAACTTACCCTTTAAATCATCTTTTAATGAGTACCCATATAATGCCAGCAACCTGTCTTTTTCGAAATCAAGATTGCGAATGGTTTCAAAATAAAATGGTCCGTAATTATTCAGCAATTGCAGCAGCAACATGGTTTTGTGCACGCATAACGGGTGTTGCTTTTCGGAATTACAGGTACAGCTTGTATCGTAATTACGCTCTTCATTTTTGCGTATGATTACTTTATAAGCCTCATTTTCCACTACCATTTCGCCCACTACTTTTTCATTAGCTGCTTCAATAATGTTAATGGCATTACTTCTAAGATAATCTTCGGCTTCGGTGTAGGATGCAGCTGAGGAAAGCATTTTGATCATGCGGTAATCCAGCTGTTTCATTTTAATAACCGTATGCTGTTGGTTATACCGCTGGTCTTTCTCGTCGAGCAAATTACGGTCGCTCATATCCTGTAACTGCAGTAAGGCTGCCGCCTCGTGCCTGCAAATATCACCAAGATTATATGGGCAGGAGCACCTTAATGAAATAGCTTCGGGGTTTTTAAAATTGCTGATCTGTACCTTATAATAAGTGGTGTACAGGTCGTCTTTTGTACGAAAAACAATAGAATTAAGCAACACATTGTGCTCCACCAACTCTATATTGCCTGCGGCATAGATCTTCTTGCCGCGGCGAATAACTTCGTCGGTGCCATTGTTATAAATATATTTAACCAGGTGTGGTAAAGACATTGACCGGATGTAGTTCAAAAAAAAGCAAGTGACAAAAATAAGGAAATGCATTCACCCTTTAAAGGGAAATGACTAACATACAGGGGAAAAGATTGTTAAGAATTTTGAGGAGGTGAATGAATTTTTATATTTTTATTCTTTAACCTCACCCTTACCATGCGCTGGTATTCTTCTATTGAAACCGTTCATCTTTTACCCGAGGCCGTTAAAAGAGCACAACATTTTGCTGAAAAAGTTGTGGTTACCACAGATTACAGTGATTGCAATCAGGTAGTTCTTCAAAAAATAAAAAACGATCATTTCATAAGCAAACTCGGGGAAGAAGCAGCACGCATTGTGTTATCTAAATATGCTAAAGTTTCATTACCGGATTATTCCATCTATCCGGCCAGTCAAAAATCGTGGGCTAAAGATCTTGTTGCAAATGGTTATGGAATTGCCGTGAAAACCCAAAAATCTTCCGTGGCAAAAAAGTATACACTTTCATGGACTTTTCAATGTGGTGAACATCGCAAAGATGTAATATTGCAACAACCTTACGCGTGGGTGATTTTTGTAGAGTACGATGACTTAAACCCGCATACCTGCAGGGTTTTTCCACCTTTTCAGATTAAAGAACTCAGGTTTGGGGAACCCCTAAAATCTTATTTAAAAGGGCATAAAAAAGTGGTGTATGCCTCAAGTCTTCCAATAATAAAAAGCTAACCCATACATTGCGCAAGCAACCGGTGAAAATGGTGCGTTCCTTTCTCATGTTTTACAGAATACCTGCCATGGGTATAAAACCTTGATCGTATTCCTTTCTGCACATTTTCAACCACTTCCTCATCCTCCATTTCTACATGATCTAAACCACTGCCGGCACCTTTCTCCAACAGATTTTCATTTGCCACATAGGTTAGAAAAGAAACCCTGCAAGTGCCTGTTGTTAAGGGCTGAACAATATTTACCGATAAGCCCCAGGGGTAAAAATTGAACATCATATTTGGGAATACCCAAAAGTAGTAAGCAGCTATTTGCCTGCCGTAGTCTTTTGAAGTTGAAGGCAGGTTAAAACATATCTCATCTTTTTTACCCACACCTAACTGCAGGCTACTCCATTCAAATAATTCGGTTGTGTAATTTCCAAAATCAAGCGCCTGGTTCAAGGTTGCATGCACAAAAGGAATATGAAAACCTTCCAGGTAATTTTCGCAATACAAAGCCCAGTTAGCATTTACCAGGTAATCTTTTGAAAGATTCGGTTTAAATACCAGGTCGTTAACCGGAAACCAGTGCATTCTATGCATCATATCCTGCAGGAACATTTCGGCCTTCTCAACTTTAAGCAGGGAAGTAAATAGCAATTTGCCCCAGGAAAACATATTACACGCATGCAGGTTATCTGAAGGTCGTGGAAAGTTTTTCACTTCTTTAAATTCAGGCATGGATTGAAAACTTCCATCCAGCGAAAATATTCGCCCGTGGTAACGGCACCTGATCTGGCTTGCCTTGCATGGCGCAGTAATTAATACATTACCCCTGTGGGTACAAACATTACTTAAACAATGCAGGTTGTTTTCTTTGTTCCGCGATAATAATAACGGTTCGTTTAAATAACCATTTAATAATGTAAAAGGGTAAACAGAACCTGCTTCAGGAACCAGGCCTTCATCGCCAATAAAGTGCCATGCCGGTGCAAATATTTTTTCTTTCGCAAGCTCAAAATGCATGGGGCTGGTGTAAAAATCTGTGTCGAGTGTTTCTGCCCGTGAAATGTCAGGGTCAACAAAAAATAATGGCATATTATTAAATATCAATAAAGATAATTAAAGGGAACAGCCAATGAAAAGCTTTCATCAATAACAAATTATCTTCGCTGCATGGAAAAACTGGTGCAACAAATAGAAGACTATAAAAAGGAGATTGCCGCATTTGAAAATAATGGACCTGAAAGTGCTGAAGACTTCCGCCTTAAATTTTTAAGCACAAAGGGTATAGTAAAAAGTGTGATGGGAGAAATGAAGCAGGTTGCCCCGGAGAATAAAAAACAATTTGGGTTGTTGCTGAATGAATTTAAACAGTTCGCTGAGCAAAAATATGAATCTCTAAAAACCACCGGTGAAGTAAGCGCCGATAATGCACCCGAATTTGATTTTACCCTACCCGGAGATCATTACCCTGTGGGAACAAGGCACCCGCTGACCATTGTACGAAATGAGATCGTTTCTATTTTTTCAAGGCTTGGATTTGCATTGGCTGAAGGGCCGGAGATTGAGGATGACTGGCATAATTTCGGATCGATGAACCTTCCTGAATTTCATCCGGCGCGGGATATGCAGGACACCTTTTATGTAAGCCAAAACCCTGATTGGGTTTTGCGTACGCACACCAGTAGTGTACAGGCGCGTGTTATGGAAAAACAAAAACCGCCGGTTCGGGTTATTTGCCCGGGTCGTGTGTACAGGAACGAAACTATAAGCGCAAGGGCGCATTGTTTTTTTCACCAGGTTGAAGGATTGTATGTAGATGAAAATGTAAGTTTCGCCGACCTTAAACAAACCCTTTACTTCTTTGTAAAAGAAATGTTCGGTAAAGATGTTCAGCTTCGCTACCGCCCGTCCTATTTTCCTTTTACTGAACCCAGCGCAGAGCTTGACATCAGTTGCCTGATCTGCCATGGTAAGGGTTGCACCGTTTGCAAACATACGGGGTGGGTAGAAATTCTGGGTAGTGGCATGGTGCACCCCAATGTGCTGAGTAATTTTAATATTGACCCCGAAAAATATACAGGCTTTGCCTTTGGAATGGGCATTGAAAGAATTTGCCAGCTTAAATATTCTGTAAATGACCTACGGTTATATTCTCAAAACGACATCCGATTTTTGCAGCAATTTACAGCGGCTATATAGTTTCAAATTAACGTTAACAGGTTTTTGAACCTTTGTTACGTTACCTTTGCCGCCTGTTTTATGTTACCTGAAAATGAAATATTACAGCATTATGCAACCGTTGCTGAAACAATGGACCTGGAAATTGTGCACCAAAAAGAGCAGCGCATTCCAAATTCGGTTCAGTATGTTATTCGCAGGTATGCGGTTAAAACAACCAACCAATTACCCGATTCAGGCATGCTGGTATATAATTTTGATAAAACCAAACCACGCAATAATTTCTTAGAATTAAGGTATTGCATAACAGGAAACCGGTATTGTGCGCAGAAAAATTGTCTTCAATGCAATGAATTGCCTGCTGCGGGTTGCACCGGATCTAATGAAACTGTTGATGTATTTCACTTTCATTTTTCCTCGACCTTCCTGCACCAGTTTGTGCATAATTTAAAAGTTACCAGCCATAAAGATGAAGTGCTGGCCTTTAAATACCCGGAATCTTTTACCAGATCCTTTTCCCTTTGCCATAGAAAGCGATCGATGCTTAACCAAATGATCAATCATAGTTATGATGGATCTATGGAAAACATCTTCATCAACGCTAAAGTGCATGAGCTGTTGCTGAACAGCATTGAATGCCTTACTGATGAAAAGGAGCTTGTTTTTACCTGTAGTTTTTTAGCTGATGAAGCGGGCAGGGAAAGAATATTACAAGCCCGTGATATTTTACTGCAACATATTGGTGAGCCTATTACTATAAAGGAATTAAGCCGGAAGGTTGCCATTAACGAATGCTACCTGAAGAAGGGTTTTAAGGAAATGTTCGGTACCACCATTTTCGATTTTTACCAGCAGCAAAGAATGGAACACGCCAAGTACCTTTTGTACGAAAAGTCTTTAAGTGTAACTGATGTTTCTGCATTGTTGGGTTATTCTTACATCTCTCACTTTTCTGCTGCTTTCAAGAAACATACAGGTTTAAAACCCTGCGAATTGCTTAACTAATTTTTTATTTTTTTGCCTGTGCTTCTAATCGTTCATCATACTTTTTAAGTTCTTCCAAAGAAATATATTTATTAAAGCTTTTGGTATTGCCCGGTAATTCAATCATACCAGCACCTTTTTCTATTCCGGTTTCAATGGCAGTATTTACATTACCGATACGGTCGAGCACGGCGGTTTGAAAATAGAGTCCAATGTTTTTTTCTTTATTGTATTTCTCCATTAACGCATACAACCTGTTGTTTGCGCCACCCTCAGCCCAACGTTCTGCATTTGTGCCTTTTTCATCATCCCGCAAACCATTGTTTCCCATTACTGCCTGTGTACCCAGGGTTTCAACAAAAAAATTGAGTAACGATTCTGAAACATTTACATCCTCTCCATTAAACCCGGTTTTATCTATTAAAGCAAAAGGAGAAAATGCCATGCTTACCCGTGTTTGTTTCCACGCCTTCATGGCAAGAATTGTTTCTTTAATGGCTGCCACATCTTTTTCTATGTTATAATTGTTGGCAGCAAAACTTAGGGCATTCTTTTTATGAGCGCCTGTTTTTCCAACATTCCTTATTAGTGATTCTGCAGTTTCTGTACCCGTGCCGCCATTCACCACATCCAATAATTCAGGCACTGCATCATATACTTCTGCCAGTTTTTGCTGCAGGTTTGCATATGCATCCAGGTAAGACTTCTCCCAAAACTTTGGAACATCCTCAGACATTTTTGCTTTATACATGGGAAAGGTTCCTGCTTTGTCTTTTACCCAGGAGGGGGCATACACACCGCAATAAACACGCAGCTTAAGGCGCGCATTCAAATTAGGATTTTCTGCATTTTTTCTTCTTACAAAATCTAAAGCATTGTCTATGGCATTAGGGTGTTTTATATCACCATTCATATCCGGCTGCAGGTCTTTCCAGTAAGCTTTTACCACAAAACTGTTTACTACAGAAAGCAGCGCATCGTCCAAATATGAAGTATCCATTTTATCAAAATCCCTTACTGCAAAGCCACTTATCTGTGGTTTAAGTACCATATGTGAGGGAGTAGATTCATTCAATGTTTTATGCGTTGTATCTGCTACCGTTATAGAATTACTTGTACTGTTTTCGTTACAGGTAGACAAAAGCGTTATTAATAAAAGGTTTAATAGTTTGATCATAATAAATAAACAGACAATTGGCCGGTGCTATTGTTTAAAAACTTTAGCACGCCATCACTTGCCCAAATGATTTGACGTTCTGGAAATCAGTTTACTTGAGGACCTTTAATATTCCCTCAAATTTTTCTTTGGTGGCTAATTGCTGACTTGTTAACTGGTTATCTGGAATGGGTGATTTTTCCAGTATATCTTTTGAAAGATCATAAAATCCATTAGCATGATAATAACCACCGTCTTCATACAATTTAGATGTTTTATCCTGCACCCACCGTGATGGCGGATGAATTGCTAATGTGTCGAATGAATACTGGCAAAAAATCCAATCGCGGGGAGTGCCTGCACCTCCTATTAAACGCGGATAAAAGGAAACCCCATCAAGCACACCATAGTTGGGCACGGTTATGTTTGCCATGCCTGCAAACGTTGGCAGAAAATCAGTAAAATCTATCAGGTCGTTATTTACTCCCGGCATTATGCGCCCGGGCCACCAGATTGCCATAGGAACGTGTGTGCCGTAGGTAGTGGTATTCCCTTTTTCACCAACAACGGTTTGTCCGTTGAACAATGATTCCACTCCCTCTGTAGTTCCATTATCTCCAACAAAAATCACAATGGTTTCCTTGTCAATATTCAGACTAACCGTTGCATCTAAAATATGTCCAAGTTTCTTATCCATGTACTTTACCATAGATGGAAAGAATTTACCTTTTTTATTACTATGATCGGGCACCCAGTTGGCAAACTCCTTATCATCCGGCGTGGGTGAGAATGGCTGATGGCAAAGGTTCATTGAATAGTAAACAAAGAACGGATTATTAATATTGCGCTCCATAAACCTGAAAATAGAATCAACGAAAATGTCTTCTCCGTATTTATTATTTACATCCTGCGCGGAGAGATATTTACCCGAGGCATATAATGCGGGGTTTTTATAGCGTGAGCCGGCATCAGCCTCAGGAACCACTTTATAAGGAAGCCAAACGCAATAGTCTTCAAACCCAAAATTTTTGATAGCGGCATCGCCACCATCCAATTGCCATTTGCCAGAATACATGGTGCGGTAACCGGCATCCTGCAGCATATTTCCAATAGTCTTTTCTTTTTGATTTAATACACCCCAGGCTGTATAGTTTCTGAAAGTGTATTTACCGGTTAACAACATAGTTCGTGAAGGGGCACACATAGGGGAGGAATAACATTGAGTGAACCTTATTCCCGATGCGGCCATCCTGTCGAAATTTGGGGTGTTGTACGATTGGCCTCCATTGCTTGTAGGAATTTCAAACCCCACATCATCACTTAAAATAAAAATGATGTTGGGTTTATCCATGTGCAGGGAATCAGGGGTACCTATCGGAAGCGGAAATATTTCTTCCTCCACAATTTTGCCATCTGTTTTAGAGCATGCGGAAAAAATGAACAGGGATAAAACTATTGTACAGAGTACTTGATACTGTAACCTGGTAAACATAGATGTAGCTTATAAATTAAAGTTAAACAGATAACATCAGCCTTTAACAAAACCCGGAATTTACCGGCTATGCGCTTCAATAGCAACAATTCGCCTAATATTTTGCGTTATTTTAATAAAAAGCTGCCTGTTTTGATTTCCCGGGCAACATTCTTCATAAAAAGCAGGTGCATAGTAAGAGGGATTTATCAAAGATTCTTTGGTTACTATCCACAGCCTGTCTACCGACGCATCGTTAATCATGCAATTCTTATTACCGTCGGGGCAAAAACCTTCGTTGTTATCGCCCAGAATTTCCCAAACCTTTTGTTCTTTTATAAATGCCAGTAAAGAATCAGCAGATTTTTCATTTACCACAGCCGGATTAATGTTAAACGTTTCATTTCCATTTATCGTACTCCCGGCGATGCTGTTCACAAAATAATTATATCCCATCCAGTTTTCACCGGTTTTAAATAGAATTAAAAAGTTTGTTGTTCTTCCCCATGCATAATTTTCAACGGCATAAGCCAAAACAACATCACTTTTTTGCCTGATGGCATTTAAAACCGAATCTTTAATCTCTTCCTGTCTGCCCATTCCGTTTAACAAAGGCTGGCTAAGACTCTGCGTGTGACTGCAACTTTGAAGTGCAATTATAAGAGCCGAAAGAAGAATAAAATTTTTCATATTACTTTTTTTGACTGATCCAGGTGGCATAAGTTGCATCCTGCCCAAGATGAGTTTCAGTTCGTTCGGTCAGGGGGTCGCATGGTTTCCAGGTCTTTATCATTTCGGCCGGTAATTGCTGGTATAGCCTCGTGCCCTCTGTTTTCCATTGCAGCATTTCATCAGAAACATTTTTAATAAAGCGTGCAGGATTGCCTGCCATAAGACTACGAGGTTCTACCTTTTCGCCTGCTTTTATAAAGCTGAGTGCACCAATAATACATTCATCTCCAACCTCCACTTCATCCATAATAACGGTGTTCATACCTACCAGGCAGTTTTTGCCAATGGTTGCACCATGAATAATAGCGCCGTGACCTATATGGGCCCCTTCTTTTAATGTAACAGTAATACCCGGGAACATATGAATAACACAGTTTTCCTGCACATTGCATCCATCTTCAATAACAATTGCACCCCAGTCTCCACGCAAAGCAGCGCCGGGACCTATATATACATCTTTCCCTATTATTACATTGCCCGTTACCGATGCTGCAGGGTGAACAAAAGAGGATGGATGGCAAACAGGCTTGATGCCTTTAAATTCGTAGAACATATTTATTCTTTTACCAATGGCTTTCCTGTTCTAAAACATGTTCCTTTAAACAGTGCCACCTTTTCGTTGTTTTGATTTGTAACAGTGATGAGATATACACCGGTGCTTTTTCCGTTGTGCACTTCCTCTGCTTCGGCCACCAATTCATCATTCACATTTATTTTTTTTGTAAATGAAATTGTAACATCCAGGGCAACAGACAAATTGTTACGGTTATTACAGGCAAAAGCCAGCGCGCTATCGGCAAAAGAGAAAGCAATGCCGCCATGAATAACCCCAAAACCATTTTGCATTTCGGGGCGAATGCGCATTTTTAATTTACTGTAACCCGGCTTTATTTCAATCACCTCAATTCCAAGCCATTTGCTGAATGCATCATGCGCCAACATATGGTCTACCACCCGAACCGCAAGTACTTTTTCCATGAATGTTTTTCTCTTTTATCTTCCTTTAAAGATAGGCTTTCTTTTTTCGAGGAAGGCTGCAACACCTTCATTAAAATCTTCTGTTGCGGAAGCTTCAAATTGCAATTTGTCTTCAAGTAACAATTGATCTGAAAGATTATTATTGATGGATTCGTTCAACGCTTTTTTTGTTAGCCACAACGCTTTTGTTGGCAGGGCAGCTAGTTTTTGTGCAAGATGTATAGCCTCAGAATCGAAGCTTTCATCAGCAATAACTTTATAGATCATTCCAAGTTTTTCTGCTTCCTCTGCAACTATTTTATCACCCAGCATCATTAACGCAGTTGCTTTTTGAAAACCAATTAACCGGGGTAGAAAAAACGTTCCGCCGCTGTCGGGTATCAACCCTATTTTACTGAATGCCTGTATAAAAGATGCAGAGGAAGATGCAATAACAATATCGCAGCACAAAGCAATATTGGCACCTGCACCTGCTGCAACACCATTAACACCGGCTACAACGGGTTTTTGCAAATGGCGAATGGTTGAGATGAGCGGGTTGTAATGTTCAGAAAGGATAGTATGAATACCCGGACCCTCGGGATCTAACACTTCTTCCAGATCCTGCCCGGCGCTAAACGCTTTTCCGGCACCCGTAATATAAATACATTTAACTTCATTGTTATTGCTGCAATCGTGTAAAATTTGCAATAACTGCAAAGCCATTTGCCTGTTAAAGGCATTCAGTTTTTCAGGACGATTTAACCGCACTACCGCAACATTCTTTTCAATTTCCAGGTGTATAAGAGACATTAAAAAAATTTGGCGAAAGTTATTACATAAAAGCAACAGTCTACAATTAGCTATTCTTTTGTTTTACTGTTCTTCGCTAACTTTTTCTTTTTTCTCCATACAGTCTATTATTGCTATGCGTATCCCATATTATTGCTGCTGCGACCCTTGAAAATTAGAACCATAATGCGGATAATGTTGTTATAAGTTTTGTTTAAAAGAATAATTTTTTATGTAATAAAATTAAATTTATACATGTACCTTTCAAACTAAACCAAACATTATGCTTACTCCATTTAAACCCCTCATGCAAAAAATATTTTTTAGCATGTTTATAATGAGTGCAATCGTCTTTACAGCCTGCGAATCGGGAGAAGATGAAAATGATGCCGATGAAAATGATACCATGCAAAGCATGCCCGACAACATGCACGATACCATGATGATGGATACTTCTATGATGGATACTGCCAGCGTGCGGCCGGTAAAATCGCCGACTAAATAATTAGAGGTTTATAAATTGTTTTTCTGTTTTTCATGATTTGCCTCATCGTTGCCTTTGAGGTGTAGAGCCTTTGTGTCTATATTATCATCATCATTCTTCTTAATTGTCTCCTCTGCGTCTTTAGCCGCAGCCTGGGATTTTTTAAGGTTTAACCTTTGGATAAACAGGTGCTCCATTTTATGGTGAGCAGGCACAAGTATTGATGCGATAGCGACAAAAATTAATATCTCATATACCGGTGTGTGATGGGTAAACTCAACAACATAGGGATGTAATAGCAATAACAAATACTCAAAGAAAATCAGCAACGAAATAATGCCTAAAAACCGGATCAGCCTTTGGTTTATCTTTCGCCTGCTTAATAAAAACGTTGATAAAAAAAGAAGTGGTATAAATAAGCCAATACCTAATAATTGTAATTGCTGCAACCTTTCATTCTCAACCCTTCTTTTATTTTCAGCAATTTCATTTTGCCTTAGATTTTCATTAATAGATAATGTTTGCAAAGCCCTAATCTGGCTTTCGCTGTTTATCGAATCTTTCAATTTTTGTGTAATCTTTAAAAACTCAAAAGATTTTTTAATGTTACCTGCAGCTTCGTATTGCGTAGTTAAAAAATGGGCTGCATTCAATTGCCGGGATTCAAAGCCATCTTTTTCTGCCATGGCATAAGAAAGCCCTCCATAGTAAAGCGCGGAATCGGTGTCTCCTTTTTCAATATACAAATTTGCAAGACCGAGATAGCCTTCACAAATCAGGTCTTCATCGTCAGCTGCCTGTAATAATTGTATTGCCTTTTTGTAAGCCTGTAAAGAAGAATCTAATTTATGTTGCTTTAAATAAACATGCCCCAACCCAAGAATGGATGCACCTTTAAAATCTCCATCATCTAATTCAATTGCTATATCAATAGCTCTGTTGAAATAATAATAGGCAGCATCATAATTTGTTAATCTCTCATGTAAGTCGCCCAGGTTATTGGCAATAAAATATTTAAGATCATCAATGTTGTTTGATGTTACCACAGAGTCAGCCTTTTTATAATAGCCCAGCGCCATGTCGTACTGCTCCTGAAAAACATATACAATGCCTATGTTTATTAGTGTACTGGCGTAATTGCGTGGACTGTTCTGCTCTTCTTCAAACTTAAGTTTCTCAAGAAAAAATTCAAGTGCCTTTTTATAATCGCCCAACTGCCTGAAATTTATAGCAAGTACACTTAACGACCGGGATTCGCCCTCAGTATATTTTATTTTACGTGAAAGGTACAAGGCTTTTTGCGCCAGAAAAATGGATGTATCGGGGTTATACAAACCTATGGCATGAGCCATAGACCAAAGTAATGTTGCCCGGTTCGAATCTATTTTTTCTTTAGCAAGCCTGTTTGAAAGGCTGTCAAAAACCTGTTTTTGAGCTTGCGTACTATATGAGAAAATTAAAAAAAGTACAGGTAAAAATATTTTAAGCATTTTCCGGAAATTGCCTTTTATAACATTTGATTTTTTGAATCCTTACCATTTAAAAGTACATTTATTTATTTCTTAAATAAGATTAACCCCTCCACATATGTATTTTAAACAATTCGCCTCCCTCATTGCATTTCTGCTCATATTTTTTACTGCACATGTGCAAACACTCTATAATCTTAAATATTCTTTCAGTGAAAATGGAGAGCCAGAACAATACAATGCTTTTATGGTAAGATATGATGATGGTACAGGTTTTATCCGTGTAAATTTTTCTGATGAAAATGGTGTTCCATACCTCATTGATATGGATATGGAAGAAGGATATGACCTGGATGAAATTTCAAAAGAGGTGGATAGCAGCATGCTGTATTTTACAGGTATTAGTCCTGAAGAAATAACCGGTAAAACAGAGATGGAATATGAACCTGATATTTTTGTTTTTAAGCTGGATGAATCAGGAGAGTTTTATGATCCCTTCGAAGTTTGGTCTGTTGGGGAGGATGAAAATATTACTGTGGGAAAATTTTCGAGTGTTGAATTAATTGAAGACGATGACCTTACGGAAGATTTTGTTTTACAATTTTTTACTAAAGATGATGAGTTCTATAAAGCCTTGTTTGAAACATCGGTAAGGCAGCTTACTTCTGATCAAAAGAAAGCGACCTTAAACCTTGTAATTGTTGCTAACACCAACGACCCGAGCATTGGTAGTACCTGCAGTTTGGATAAAGACAGAACGTTGAAAACCTTTTCGGATGTGGCAGACTTTATGAAACTGAACCTGAATGCCCAAACCATTGCGGGTAATGATTATAATAAAACCAATGTAGAAAAAACTTTAAGCAAATTAAATCCTTCAGAAAGAGACATTGTTGTTTTTTACTATTCGGGGCATGGCTTCAGTAAAAATGATAACAGGCAATATCCATACATTGAATTAAGATCAAAAAGCTTTGAAAGCCTTAACGAACATTCTATTAAATATTGAAGACATCTATAACAACCTTAAACAAAAAAACGCGCATGTTACTTTGGTGATCAGTGATTGCTGCAATGATTTGCCCGAGGCAGCGCCTTCCATTAGCGGTGATGTAGCCATGACAAGAAGTTCTTCGTTAGGGTGGAACTTAAATAACTGCATGCAACTATTTTTACCTTCTTCGAAAGTTGCCATTTTAATGACCGCAGCAACTAAAGGCGAATTGTCTGCAGGTAACCAAAGCTATGGCGGGTTTTTTACGTATAACTTCAGGTCGGCACTGGTTAACTACCTCAGTCCTGTTTTTAATTTATCAGATGTTACCTGGCCTAAATTAATTGAAGAAGCAAAATCGCAAACCATAAAGAAAGCTACCAATACCTGGTGCAACCTGCCCGATGGTACAAAGGCAAGGTGTGTGCAACACCCTGCATTTAAAATGTTTTAAAACAATTCGAGGTATATAAAAAGCCCTTTGATTTCTTGTAATAAACCTGCTATTTTTTTAATTTGAAAATTTTTTTAATTTCAATTATTTAAATACTTTTAAAATAATGCAACCCAATAATTTTTGTTTTGCATTATTTTTTATTCCGTTAGGTCAGCACCCGAAGTATTAAAATTATTAGCATAACCAGCTGACGAAAATTATAAGTTTAACATTTAATTCCTAAACCCTGAAAACGAGCTAAAATAAATGCACGAAATTTTATTGGCGGCACTCATTATTTTTTTGGCAATCATTACTTTTTTATTAATTAATAGCCTGCGACTTAGGTTAAAACACTGGCAACAGTTGGCTGAACAGGAGAAATTAAAAAAAGAGGAGACAATGAATTCTGCCAGGTTGCAGTTAGATGAGTTCCGGCAAGATATTAAACAAAAAACAGACCTTATAGATCAGCTTAAAAAGCAACTGCAGTATAACGATTCTACCGTTGAGAGGCAGCAATTTGTTTTTGAATTGTGTAACCAAACCATTTTAACTGAAGAAGACTGGGAAAAGTTTAAACTCCACTTCGAAAAGATTTTTCCCTTTTTTTTTAAGCGGCTTAAAACATTATGCCCGGAAATAACCCTGGCAGAGCAGCGAATAGCGGCTCTTATTCGTATGCAATTAACAACAAAACAAATGGCGTCGGTATTGGGAATTTCCCCAAACAGTGTAAATAAAACCAAGCAACGTTTACGATTGCGATTGAATATTGATGCTGAAAATCATATAGAAAAATTCGTTTCCGAAGTTTAAGCAGTATAACCAACTTAATATCAAATAATTGGGGTTTGTCACTTATTTGTCCATCTATTGTCCCTTTCTTGTCGGCCCCTATTTTTAACTTAAAGAAAAGAAGTGGTTATATTGTTTCCGCAATTCTTTTTCTCACTCCTCCCTCCCAATCACTAAACCTTTTTATCATTAAAACTTATTGCATGAAAAAAATACTACCATTCATTTTTTGTCTTACAAGCTTTTCCACGATAGCGCAAAATATTTATGTAAAAAATTCGCAAGATGGAGGACCAGGCAGTTTTAGATACGCAGTGGCTGTTGCTAAAAACGGCGATAAAATAGTATTCGAAAAGGCCTACACCGTTGTACTATCGTCTGGCAAACTGTATATTTACAAGAACCTCACTATTGACGGCAGGGGAAGTACTATCAGGGGTGCTTCTGTTCCTATAATCGATGCTGAAACAGGCAAAACCATTCTTTTAAAAAATTTCAATATTGTAGCAGATACAAAAAGCTCTTTAAATGCAATCTTATCCTTAATAAGAATTGCAACCCTCGAGAATTGCTTCGTTATTGTACCTGAACCACATTCTGAAAAAACCATAGCTGTAGAAATTAACAGGAAAAAACTTATTCAGCTCATAAAAGAAAACGCTGGTGGCGGAGCAAATAATTTGATTGCTCCCTGTGATGATTGCGACGGCGGAGGAGGTAATACCTGTTCTAACAGGCCCCCAAACCCGTCCGTATCTGTAACACAGCCGTCATGCGGCTCAAATAATGGAATTATAACTGTGAACAGTCCAAGAGAAAGTAACATTGAATACATTATGAAAATTCAGGGCACAACCAGCTATTTTAAAACTTATGAAACGGTTTTTTCGTTAACTGCAGGACATACATGGGAAATTTATTCCCGGGCTGACGAAGTGTGTTGGAGTTCATCCCCTACTGTTGTTACAATTAATAATCCACCTGGTGAAAGTACCTGGTATCATGATGCTGATGGAGACGGATACGGCAATCCGGCAATATCTACAATACAATGTACGCAGCCAGTAGGCTACGTTGCAAACAACACTGATTGTAATGATAATGACAATACCCTTAATCCCGCCACCCTTTGGTTCCGTGATGCTGATGGGGATGGCTACGGTAATCCCAATCTGTCAACAATGCAATGCTCACAGCCAGCAGGATATGTAAAAGACAATACCGACTGTAATGACAACGACAATAAAATTTCTCCTGGTACATTATGGTATGCCGATATGGATGGCGATGGCTATGGCAATGCAAACACTGTAGCAGCGTCATGTACCCAATTATTAAATTATGTAAGTAATAATTCAGACTGCAACGACAACGATGCTTCCGTTCATCCCAAACCATTATACAGGGATGCAGACAACGATGGTTATGACGGCGGTCAGGAAACGGTATGTTATGGTGAAACGGTGCCAGAAGGTTATTCCCTTACAACACTTGGCAGCGACTGTAATGACAACAACCCCAATATACACCCAGGTGCCACAGAAATAAGGAATGGTATAGATGATGATTGTGATTTATATGTAGATGAAGGAACTGAATGTAGTGCACCTACTTATGTTGAAGCCAATAACATTACCGGCAACAGCGCTGTTATTTCGTGGGATCAGGCGCCTAATGCCGTGAAGTACAGGCTGTCTTACAAGTCGGAGCATCAAAGAACCTGGACAACTATTGTCGTAACCGGAACATCTTATACTTTAACAGGCCTAACCTCCAATACGCTGTATTACACAGCCGTGAAGTCTGTTTGTGCTAATAATGAGATCAGTCAATATGTCTCTGTTACATCGTTTACTACAGCCTGTTCAGCTCCACAGACTTATTGTACTGTTAGTTACGTGAGCTATGGTGATTACTATATAGATAAGGTTGAGCTGGGCACCATTAAAAATACAAGTGGCGATAACCAGGGTTATGGAAATTTTACGGGTATGAGCACCATGCTTAAAGCAGGAACAACTGCCCGCATCAAACTTACACCCGGGTATAACAGTCCGGACAAAGAATATGATTTCTGGGTTGTATATATAGACTATAACCAGGATGGATACTTTAGAGCAGGAGACGGAGAAAGAGTAGTCATGGGACAGAACCCCGGAACTACACTATCAAGATCCTTTAATATACCGGGCAATGCAAAAAATGGCTGTACAAGAATGCGTGTTATTATGAATTATGATCTTAATAAAAAGCCATGCGGTTATTTTGGAGTTGGTGAAGTAGAAGATTATACCGTAAACATAGTAGGTGGCGCCTCAGCTGCAAAAGCCGGAGCTATAGCTTCAACTACTACACAGCCTGCAAGCATACCATCTATAAAAGTAATACCTAACCCTATTAATTCCGGGAACGCAATAGCAGAATTAAGTATGGTCAAAGAAGGAAATGCAACTTTAAGAATCAGTGATCTGTCAGGAAAAATATTGTTTGTAAAAGCAGCTTCTAATCTTCATGCAGGCAAAAATACAATTGACCTCAATGATGTATCTAAATTGACAAACGGAGTATACATGATAGTTGCTGAACAAAACGGAATTATTATCGGACGGGGGCAGGTAATCGTAAATAGATAAGCAATTATTAATTTATACAAATCCGGTTGCATTAGTATGCAACCGGATTTTTTATTACAAACTATTGTAATCAAAACAGAAACTAATTGCCATCGTAGAACAAAACAACTTTTGCATTTTTAGTTAAATCAGACTTCAGCGTTATCTCATAAATCTGCTTACCTGCTGTAATGCGCATTAGTGCTGTGTTTGGAGGAATAGTGCCCAGATTTTCAGCCACTAAAACGAATTCTTGTTTAGGGTTTGAAGTATCGGCACGCAGTTTTAAGGTTATTGGCTGCCGAAGCAACATTTTGTTGTTAACAATCAAACTATCGTTATAAAATACACTTACGCGGTCGCCGTCTATTTGGGCATTATCAAATAATTCTATGAGTAAATCGGGTGTTGTGATGTGATAGCTTTCCACCAATACATTATCACGCTCGGTTAATAACCTTGTTTTATCTGCAACGGTTGTTGCAGAAATTTCAGGCACTGCGACAGGCTGTTTTGAATTGTTAGAGGTGGCCTTACTCACAGAATCTTTAAGATGCTGTTGCCTAGTTTTTAAAGCCATTGCCTCCGCAACTTTTATAGAATCTGCTATTGCTTTTTGTTGCCTTTGAACAATGGCCAAAGAATCAGCTTTAGCTTTTTGATTTTGCTTTGAGGCGTTAAGCGCTTTTGAAAGAGAGTCGGCAATCTGTTGCTTCTTAATGCTTGCCATTTGACGAACATTTAATAAAGAATCTTCCGTTTGCTGCCGTTGCTTTTTAGCAATAACTGCCGCATTGCCTAAAGAATCTTTTAATAGCTGATCACTTAATTTACGGGCAGTATTTTGTTTATTAATAATCGAATCTTTATAACGCTGTTCCGAGATCCTGGCAAGTTTTTCGGCTTTATTTATGGAGTCTGAAACTCCAGGTAATATGGAACTATTATCAAAAGGTTTAAATGTCGCTATATCTTCTGCCGATCCAAAAAGTTTTACGAGGTGGCGTTGCGTAGAAGTATCGAAATCCAGCAGGGGCCGGTAATAAAGGGAAACCCCATCGCAAAAATTGCTGCAACCATTTACCCTGCTGGCAATAAAAATCTTATCTTTTTTAATGTAAAACCTGTTTTCTGCAACACACTTAGAACAATCTGTCCACTTACTGCGTGGCGGGTCTTTTTTATAAATAATTTTCTCATTTTCAACACGAAAAGTTTTGTCGTCCATATAACCATCTATAGCAGTTACAATTTTAATTTGGTTATTAAAAGCGGCTTCAACACTTCGCATGCCCTTAAAACTATTAGCTGTTACCGATTCAATATTTATAACCCTGTTAAAATGTACCTGGGCAATTCCATTATCAACACCTATCCAGTTACCAACAAGCCAGTTTGTTTTTTGCCCATACATCAACAGGCACTGAAAAAAACAAAAAAACAAAATCAATGTCCTTTTAAAATGCATCATACCAGTTTTCAACTTTTTTTACAAAACTGAAAATATGGATTATGTTTATTCGCAGCATACAATGCAATAAAAAAGCCCCGCTAAATAATAGCGAGGCTTATAGTTTTGAAAAGTTATACCAGGAGTCGAATTACTTTGCCAGTATCATTTGCTTTGTATCAATCAGCTTTCCATCGATGTATAAAGAATAGTTGTAGATGCCGCCTACAAGCATTGATGCATCTAATTTTAAAACTCCAAATCTGTTACCTGAAACAGATGCTTCTTTCCAGGTTTTTCCATTCCTGTCTGTAATAACAATCCTGGCAGTAGAATAAGTTTCTGGTAATGTGTAGTCAATTGTTGTGGTAGATGAAAAAGGATTTGGTATGTTTTGCTTTAAAGAAGCACCGTTTAAAATAATGGATGTATTTGTTAATTGATTGTTGATTGGCTGCCATCTGAATTTTTAAATCATTAATCTGATTTTGAAGGTCTGCATTTATTTTATCCTGCGCGGCAAGCTTTGCATCCTTTGCCTCATTAGCTTCACTTAACTCCTGCAAGGCTTTTACGAGTGACGGAACAAAATCAGCGTAGCTTAAGCCGTACGTGTCTTTATCGTTTTGAGGTTTGTAAACTCCGCTGAAATCGTAATGCAGCTTTTCAGCTATTTTTTCCACATCCTGGGCTATGAAGCCGGTGTAAATTTTTAATTCCTTTTTTGCAATGGCTTCTTCAGACTGCGGTGATTTTATCAGCAGCGGGCTTTATTTTTTCTACCGAATTGTTTACCGTAGCCTCTATGTTATCTGGCTTTATAAAATCATCAAGCTTATGAATGTCATAGGTATATGTTACCGGTTTTAACTGTTTTATGAACTCCAGCCCGGGAACATTATTTTTAATATTTTTTTTGAAACGACCATCGGAAACAATTACAATATTGTTTCCCGCTTTTACACTGGTAACTGCCGTATTACCCAATTGTATTGAATTACTGCCTGTAACAATTGCGCCATTACCAAACGCGCTGGAATTAGTAAGACTATTGCCTGAAACACCTGAGTTGTAACCTATAGCCGTAATACCTGAACAATTATTACTGCTATATAAAGCGTAGGCACCCATTGCCGTATTGTTATCACCACTATTGCTATACATAGATACGAAGCCATTTGCTACGCATAAATTACCACTGTTATTATATAACGACACGCCGCCAGTGGCAGTGTTGTTTGCACCTGTAGTATTGTTCAGCATGGATTCCGCCCCTATAGCTGTATTGTAAAAAGGAGTTGTATTATTTAGAAGCGCACTACTGCCCAATGCTGTATTGTAACCGCCACTGTTGTTTGCTTTTAGCGTATTAAAACCTACCGCGGTATTCTTATAACCAGAATTATTTGTAAGAAGTGCTTTAGAACCAACAGCGGTGTTTGAATTAGAATAGTTGGGTACAGCACCTACTGTATTATTATACAATGCAGAATCTCCAATGGCTATGGTATTACTTGCAAAAGTGTTAAAGTAAAGTGCACCTACGCCAATAGCCACGTTTGAATATCCCGACGTATTGAAATAAGAAGCAGCATATCCAATTGCGGTATTATTGTTTGCTGTAGAAGCTTGCCTTAAAGCATACGCACCGATTGCAGTATTAAATATGCCGGTTGTATTTGAAAATAAAGGTTGAAAACCTATACCTGTATTGCCTTTCCCTGTATTTAAATTTAATGCCTGGTAGCCAAAAGCAAGGCTTGCTTTTGAAATGAGGTAATCAATTTTTCCGGCCTGCTTATTATTTACTTTAAATGAAAGGGGAACAGCATCATTTGTTCCGAGAAAGTTGGTTGAAGACAAGCCGGCGTTTCCGTTCGTTAACCAGTTTTGAGCAAACAATATTTGCACAGCAAAAATTGCAGGCAAAAGCACTAAATACTTTTTCATACAGGTTGAATTAAAAAATAAAAAAATAAAAATGTAGTAAAAGATTCAGAAGAGCATTCTATAGACGAAGGATTCTTTGCTATTGGTCTGAAAAAGGCCGGCTATGTGTTATTCCTTTTCATAACAAATATTAATTAATTTTTTTCATAGTAGATTAAATTTTTTTTAAATGGTTGAATAACTTGAAAAAAATATGATGCACTTCTTTACTTAAGAAAAAGAATGCAACAAAAAAGCCCCACTGATAAATAGTGGGGCTTATAGTTTTGAAAAGTTATACCCGGAGGCGAATTACTTTGCCAGTACCATTTGCTTTGTATCAATTAGCTTTCCATCAACATACAAAGAATAATTGTAAGCGCCGCTTGATAGTGTTGATGCATTTACCTGTACACTTCCCCTGCCGTTGTGAATGCAAGGCCGGGAACATTTTGTTTGATATTTTTCTTCACTCTTCCATCTGAGATATTGCTCCAGTTTGTATATCCGCCAATAGAAGTAACAGAAGAGTTTCCTAAACGTACCTGATTTGAAGCACTGTTAAAAGCCTGATATCCCACTGCAGACGCATTATCAATTGTAAATCCCACCTGTATTGGTTGCGCACCTACACGTGTATTTTCTGAGCCTGTTATAATACTTAATGCGGCTAAACCTACAGCCGTATTATAGTCTCCTGTTGTATTTTCATCTAAGGCAATTTCTCCAACCGCAACATTTCCATGTCCTGTTGTATTGTCATGTAAAGCCCAAAAACCAACAGCTACATTTCCATAACCCGTAGTAGTAAAAGCAAGTGCTCTGTTGCCCACAGCAGTATTAAACGCATCAAAAATGCCGAAACTTCCAAGGCCGCCTTGCGTATTAGCTGCTAAAGCGCTGTCTCCAACAGCAGTATTACTCCCATATTTGTAATTTCTATAACGTCTTTGCCAATAGCAATGTTTTTCCAGCCTGTTTTATTTGTGTATAAAGCTTCACTGTCCTATAGCCACGTTTTTAAAGCCTGTGGTGTTACCGGTAAGTGCTGAATATCCCATAGCTGTATTGCTCTGCCCAGATGTATTATTATACAATGCATAATTTCCCATCGCTGCATTGTAGCTGCCCGTTTTATTAAAATATAGCGAATAACCTCCACTAGCTGTATTAAAAAACCCGGAAGTATTTTGACGAAGTGCGAATGCTCCGTTTGCTGTATTGTGATAACCCGTGGTGTTTGAGTAAAGCGCATAAGAACCGCTGGCTGTATTATCTGAACCTGTAGTGATAGAAGAAAGAGCATAATATCCGTGAGCTGAGTTTTCAGAGCCGCTGATATTGGAGGAAAGCGCATAAGCTCCTGTTGCTGTATTAGCAAGTCCGGTTGTATTCGCTGCAAGTGCAGCATAGCCGATGGCAGTATTAATGCCGCCTGATGTATTGGAGACAAGCGCATTATATCCAATTGCAGTATTTACTGCTCCTGTGGTATTTGAGATAAGTGCCTTATAACCTATTGCGGTATTATAATATCCCTTTGTATTTAAATATAAGGCTTTAGACCCTACTGCTGTGTTTCCACTTGCTTCGTAATATTCAAGGGCACCAACACCGTTATTATATAGTGCGGAATCACCGATCGCTACAAGATTACTTGTGCTGGTATTTTTATATGATGCCCCAATACCCATTGCCACATTACTGTAGCCCGTGGTATTAAAGTATAAGGCATAAGCTCCAAAAGCCGAGTTCACCCTGCCGTTGGTATTTAATGCATTTGCTTTGTACCCAAAAGCTGCATTGTAATCGCCTGTTGGGCTTTTTAATGCCTGGTAACCAAAAGAGGTATTGGCTTTTGCCGAACTAAAGTCAATATAACCGCTCCGTTGATTGTTGACTTTAAACATAAGCGCTTTGGCATCTGTAGTGCCCAGAATCCGTCCGCTGCCTGAAATATTTATTTCTTTCAATGTTTTACCACTCTTATCTGTAATAAATATTTTTGCTGATGAACTGTTTTGGGGAAGCGTGTAATTGATGGTTGTTGTATTACTGAATGGGTTGGGAATATTTTGCTGAAGTGATGCAGAAGAAATACTCGCTGACTGCTGATTGCCGGATGATGGATTGCCTGAAACCATCATTGCTTTCAATTCATTTATCTGATTTTGCAGATCATCATTTTTAGCTGAAAGTTCTTGCACGGCTTTAACTAACGGTACTACAAACTCGGCATAGCGCAAACCATATAAATCTTTGTCATTCTTTGCGGCATCCACGCCGCTAAAATCATAGTTAAGAGACTTTGCTGCTTTTTCCACATCCTGCGCTATGAAACCGGTATAAAGTACAGCTTCCTTAGCTTTTCGTATTGCAGTTTCATCTGCTGGATGCTGTAATACTTTTCCTTCTTTATCTTTTACAAATTGTCGTTGCAAAATTTTATTGATTCATTTAAATCAAGGTTATAAGTAACCGGCTTTAGTTTATTAATAAATTCAAACCCGGCACATTTAATTTAATATTTTTCTTTACACGACCATCTGAAATATTTGTCCAGTTTGCATAGCCGCCAATGGAAGCAACACTACTGCTCCCAATTCTAACCTGATTGTCTGCAGTCGCTAAAGCACCAGAGCCAATCACCGTGGAACCATATATTGTTCCGGAGTTTACATCAGAACCTATACCAATTGCAGTATTGAAATCTCCTGTTGTTATTGAGTAAAGTGAATTATAACCAACTGCGGTGTTATCAGTACCTGATGTATTTAAATAGAGTGAATAGCTACCAACTGCAGTACTCCTACTGGCAGTGTATGCATCGTAGGATGCCTGTGCATTATATAGTGCGTAGCTCCCCAAAGCAGTCGCGTTATAAATGTGGCCATACCCATCAGGATTATTACCGCGCATCGCATTATATCCTACTGCCGTATTTTCGGACCCATACGCATCTGTTTTAAGGGCGCTGATTCCAACCGCTGTATTTCGGGATGTCTGATTTTTTTCAAGTGCGCTAACACCTATAGCTGTATTATCGCTTCCGCCTTGATTATTTAACAAGGATAAATAGCCTACTGCTGTATTGGAACTTCCATTGTTTGCTTTTAAAGCATCCGTACCTATAGCTGTATTATAATTTCCTGTAGAGTTAACATTTAATGCTGAATATCCTGTAGCAGTATTATTAACACCTGTGGTATTTAAATACAATGCGTAAGCACCATGAGCTGTGTTATAACTAGCAGTGTTGCTGTTTAATGCGCCTGTACCTGTTGCGGTATTATAACTTCCGGAACTATTGGAATATAAGGCTGCAAAGCCGTTAGCCGTATTTTGTTGACCCGTTGTATTATTTTGAAGTGCCACGCTGCCTGTTGCAGTATTGTTTACGCCAGTTGTATTAAAGAACATGGCGTTAAAACCAAGGGCTGTATTATCGTTAGCGTTATTATTAAAAAGCGCATATTTTCCTAATGCTGAATTTCTACTTCCCGATGTATTTGAATAAAGTACCCCATAACCGGTAGCTGTATTATCAGTACCTGAAATATTGGAATTAAGAGCAATTAGCCCGAAAGCAGTGCTTCGCGTACCTGAATCAAAAGTGCTGTAATCAATAAGCCCGGCTCTTAAATTATTTACTTTAAAAACTAAAGACTTCTTATCAGTTGTTCCTAAAAAATTTGAAGAGTTTGTGCCTGCATTTCCTGTTAGAGACCAGCCACCTGTAGCAGCGCTGCTTACGGCTTTCCATGCGGTGCCGCTATAATAATAAAAGCCTGGTGTACTGTTGGTTTGATAAATTAATAAACCTTTTGCAGGTGAAGCAATCGCATTACGTTGTGTTATTGTCATTCGTGGCATTAGTAAACCCTTCGTAGTGGATTTTATTTCCAGCAGCGACGAAGCATTCGGCGCAGTAGTACCAATACCTGCAGCCCCGGTAGAGGGAAATGTGTTGGTTTGTGCTTTCACTGCTACGCAAGAAATAAGGGCTAAAATTATTGTGGTAAAATTTTGTTTCATATAATTTATAATTATTATTCGAGTTAATGTTGCGGTCCACTAATTTTTTTTTATTAAAGAATTGTCACGCATTTTCGGATAGTGTTTTTATAGATGTAAACAAAGGGTTTAGGAGAAATTTCTTTGCTTTTACACTGCTGCAAAGAGTTCAATGTCGGTAACATGCTACTATTAGAAACCTATAATTCATTTCAATTAAAGTCTTTAGATTCCGGCTTCCTGAATACTGGACAAAAAAATTGTCAGAAATAAAATTTGGCAGATCTGTTATCTTAAAAAATTTCAAGATATAAGACGCATAGTATTGATCTTACGGATTATTAACCAGCTTTATTCTTGACATGTCTTCACCTACCAGGCTGCCATACGTATGTGCAATATCTACTGAAGTTTTATAATGGATTCCTCCATACACTCTTGATAAACCGCATTCAACCGCAGCGTGCTCAAAGTTGCTGTAGCTTCTGGTGGGGTAACCTAAAAAGTCGTAGGTGTGGTCTGTGAAAGGGTAGCTGTATCCGAATACCGTATTCATCTGCTGCATTACTGCAGAAGTAATGAATGCATGTGCTGCAGGATATTCCGGATGTGGTGGCGTAATAATAAATGATGTCCATGCCGGGTCTATATTTTTTTGAATATAAGTTATCGGGCGAAGAAGGTTGTGCGTATATTTTCCCCTCCAGCAAATAACAGTTGCATCCCACATAGCCATGCCGGCTCTTACATAAGCCTGACCTGCCTTAGCAAGGTTTGCATGGGAATTAGTAAGTATTTGAGTAATGATGGAAATATTATGACCCATTGGCGTATAAGAAATACCAGCGCCGTTATCATTCCAAAATAAGGCAATATTTTTCTCATCTTCATTCATCGTTTTGGAAACTAAATAATTATAACTCGCCATTTTGTAAAACGCAGAATTCTTTTTTTCTGAATAAGAGAATGGCATAGGGAGTATATTAGTTTGCTCGTGCCTCTTTAAAAAAGTTCTGCAGTTGCCTGCATACGGGCCGGCAGCGGGCGCAAATGCCGGAGCCGTTGGAACCCACAAACCCGGACCCACAGGCGGGGTGTAAGGGTCGCCTATATGATTAAACATATCGGTTTTAGACCATGCAAATATTTTAGAAGCAACAGAATCACCAAATTCCTGCGAACGTGCCAGCACATCAGCGCCATCTGAAGCAATAACCTTATCATTATACACTTTTTCTAATGAGTCTATAGAAGCATGATTTGCAGTTGTTAAAGCAGGAAACATATCTCTTATAATATTAGCCATTGCTGCATTCGCGCTGGCTTCCCATGAATATTTTTTGCGCGGTTCTGGCGTAGGCATAACAGGCATTTCATTTATCTGACCCGATAAACTTATTGAATTAGATACTGTAAACCTGGCAGCTTCAAAAAGTGAAATACCCATATAACCAAACATGCGGTTAACAGCCAATGGCGATAAGGCGGGATTGGCTTTTAATATCATGCTCAATTGTAAATTATACCAGTCAGTCGCTACTGAAGCATCATTGCTTTGTATCACGCGAAAGTCTTCTCTTGATGAAGTAGTTTCCTCGCCGGGCTGAGGATTTACATCTTTTTGACAGGAGGTTAAAAGAGCAAATGCTATTATAGGCAAATACAGCAGCCCCTTTGCAGTTAAATTTATTGTTTTCATATAAAATAATTTATTGCACTGAAAGTAAGGCGGATCAACGTTTGGTTAAACCGCCATTGAGTAAACTGTGGAAATGAATTAGCAGGCAGTGGAGTTAAGGATGTAACAAACCTCAGGCAGATAAATGTGTAATCAATCTTAGCAGTTCTTCCTTTTTATTGCGGGAAACAGGTAAAGTAATGTCACTGTTCAACACTAAAAATCCGCCTTCGCCTTTGGTGTAGCGAATGGCATACTGCAGGTTTACCAGGAAAGAATTGTGCACCCTGAAAAATGGCTGCATGTTTAGTAAATCTTCTATATCTTTTAGTGTTCTTGAAACGAGTATTTGATGGTTGTTATTAAGATAAATATTTGTGTAATTGCTTCTGCTTTCGCAATACATAATGTTATTTAAAGGAATCAATTCATAACCATGCATGGTGGGCAAGGCGATCTTTTGAGTCGAAAGGTCGTTGCTTTTTCTAATGTGTGTAAGCAATGCGGTAAGCTGTTTTAAAGAGTCGCCATTCGTGCGCTTTATAACTTTATCTACCGCGGCACAAAGTTCATCTTTATCAACCGGCTTTAAGAGGTAATCCAGCGCACCAAATTTTATGGCACGTAGTGCATACTTATTGAAGGCTGTTGTAAAAACTATATCAAAATTTATATCGGTTAATTTTTCAAGCATTTCAAAACCGCTCATGCCGGGCATTTCCACATCAAGAAAAACAAGTTGCGGTTGTTGTTTATAAATTTCATTCAAACCTTTTTCTGCATTGTTGCAAACCGCTGTTATTTCTACCTCTGAGCAGTATTGATTTAACTGCCATTGCAGGTTATCACTGCAATGCTTTTCATCATCTATAATTATTGCTTTAATCATTTTTATAAGGGATATTGATAGAAACGCAGGTGCCACAGATTTGTCCTTCTTCAGTTTTCAATTGCTCCGTTTTTATTCTAAAGTATTCAGTTTGCTCGTTGCCAACATGCTGCAACCTTTGCTGTGTTAAATGCATACCTAAAGATTTTTTTTCTGTCTGAATTGTTTGTTTTGAACTATCAATACCGACGCCATTATCACAAATAGAACAATGCAAAATATCATCCTGCTGATGCATGTTTATGCTGATTTTGCCAATGCCATTTTGTTTTGGATGCAACCCATGCCAGATGGCATTTTCAACAAAAGGCTGTATTAACATTGTAGGTATCATTACGGTTGAAACATCAATTCTATTTAAATCAATTGTATATTGAAATGGTTTTTCAAACCGCAGTATTTCCAAATCCATATATAATTTCAGGCAGGAAATTTCATCTTCCAATGGGACAAAAGATTTACCGGATTGCTCCAGGATTATGCGGATAAGCTTTGCAAATTTTGTAAGATAATCAGCAGCTTTTGCAGCATCATTTTTAATAATAAACCTGTTAATTGAATTAAGGCAGTTGAAAATAAAATGTGGATTCATTTGTGCACGAAGCGCCTGCGCTTCCAATTCAAAAGAACGAACTTTAAAATCCGCTTTAGCACGTTTTGATTCGGCAGCCTGTAATTCAAGTTCTTGCTGCAATTGTTTTTTTTCCAGCTGGTCCTTTTTTCTTTTTAAACGTATATTCATCATTACTACAAAGGAAATTAAGATGAATGCGCTTATAATAGTAATCGCTATTGTTTGCATTCTTGCAGCACTTTCTTTTTCAAAAGCATTTTGCTGGGCCTGTAACTGATTTTCTTTTGCCAGCAATTGCGCCTGTTGTTTTTGATTTTCCAGTTGCTGTTGTATTTCAATAAGCGCAAGTTTTCTTTTGTATTGTTCCGGAGCAAGTGAATCGCTTAAAGACTTATACAACTGACTGAATTGATAGGCTTTTGTATAATTTTTAGTTTTATCATAAATTTCTGTAAGGGTGTAGATCGCATTTTTCCACTCCAAAAGGGCATGCATGCTTTGTGCAGCCTGTTCCGCTTTATTTGCGTAGAATAAAGCAGAATCATAATTACCCACTGCAAGATATACCTGGCTTACACCATTCGCATGACGCGCAAAAGATATGGCATGGGTACTGCGTTCTGATTTTTTAAAGCCATCTTTAAAGTAAGGAAGCGCTCTATCGTACTGTCGCTTTGCAAGAAATAAATGTCCTAAAAACATATCAGTATCAGTATCGTCAGAATTATATCCTACCGTGTTTGCTATTTGCATTGCTGAATCTATTTCCCCGAGTTGTAAATACGCCTCACCGGCTTTTAATAAACCCCACCTGATTTCCCAGGAAGCAAATTTTTTTTCATTATATATATTAGGATAAAAGCGGCTAATTATACGCATGTATTCTAATGCAGTTTCAGGCATGCCTGCTCCAAGAAATATGTTTGCAAGATGGCTGGCTGAATGTACCTGGGCAATCGAATCTTTAATTTTTTGTGCAAGCGCATAGGTTTCCTGGCCATACCTATATGCATTTTTATAATCTCCTAAATCAAAATAACTATGCCCTTTCCACGCAAGGCTTTGAATTAAGCCTGAAGAATCTTTAATTTTTTGAAAGATAATTAAAGAGGAATCATAATATTGGATTGCCCGCTGGTTATCGCCAAGTTGATGCGTACATTCGGCTAGTGTTTGCAAACAGTTGCCAAGTGTTTTATTCTCGTTTGTTTCTTTTAAGAAAGGTATAGCTTCCTTAAATACTACGATAGCATGATGAAGATCCTGTTTATATGCTAATACCCTACCGCAGTTATAAAAAGCAATACCGGTTCCCTTTTTGTAATTTATCTGTTTTGAAAGTTGTAATGCTTTATTTGCAAACTTGCCGGAGGTAATAAGATTGCTGTCGTTTTGATTATTGACCCTGTTAAAATAAAGTTCAGCAATTTTATTTAAAATATTTACCTGCATGGAATCTTTTGTTACAGGCAAAATCTTTTTTATGTTCTCAATATTTAGCGTTTGGGATAAACAAATACTGCAAAAGAAAATCGGTGTAATAAAAAATAATATTTTCTTTGTAAATGACATGCAATTCTTTCATTTCTAAAAAACAGGAATTTTTATTGTAACACAAGTGCCTGCATTTTCACCTAATTCATTTTTTAATGCCTGCATTTCTATTATTAATTCTTCGTCATAATTATTTTCCAACTGCAAACGTTGCTGCGTTAATTTAATCCCCAAAGATTTTTTATAGCTATTGATTATTCCGTTTGAATTGGAATTTGTTATACCAATACCATTATCACAAAGGGTACAATGCAATACATTATCATGCAAATGCATGTTTATATTTATTTTACCGATTCCATTTTGTTTCGGATGCAATCCATGCCAGATAGCATTTTCAATAAACGGCTGAATTAACATTGTTGGTATCATTACAGACGATGTATTTATTTCACCACAGTTAATCTTGTATTGAAATGGTATTTCAAAACGCAGCGCTTCTAAATCCATATACAATCGTAAACAAAATAATTCATCTTCAAGCGGTATAAAAGATTTACCGGATTGCTCCAGCACAATGCGGATAAGTTTTGCAAACTTGGTAAGATAATCAGCAGCTTTTGCAGCATCATTATTAATGATAAAACGATTAATTGAATTAAGGCAATTAAAAATAAAATGCGGGTTCATTTGTGCACGCAAAGCCTGCAGTTCAAGCTCTGTCTTTTGTTGTTGCAGTTGAGTAACTTCCTGCTCCCGCTTTTGTTTTTCCAACTGAATATTTGCTTCAGTCATCAGTAGTTTGCAACCGCTCTTGTTTTCTTTTCAATCTGTTGTTTCTTGTAATTAGAACTGTAAACAAACTAATTAAAACAATTGCCGTAACTAACACATAAAATTGTTATTTCTTTTCATCATTTATATCGTTAATTCTCGCGTGTATTCATTTTTGCTAAGCTGATTTTTATAGTTGGCTTCATTAATGTTTATATCCATTATAGCTTTCCAAGCTGCTGCCTGCGATATATATTTGTCATTTTGTAAAGAATCGTTCAGCAGAAGATATTTAAGATGGTACTTATTTGTTAGATCAGTGTTATGCTGTTCCTCATAAATATTCGCCAACAATTTATATGCATCCCGCTTAAATCGCCGGGCGCCTGAGCGTTGGGCATACGCCAAAAGTAAATCTGAATAATACAGTGCCTTTGAATATTGATTTTTTCCACTATAAGCGGCAGCAATATTTTTAAGCGTTGGAAGCAGGGCTATTACATAATCCCCATTTTTAAAAAAAACCAAAGTTTGTTGACAATAGTAAATAACGCTGTCGTAATTTTTTAAAGAAAGAAACACATTTGTTAAAAGATTGTAGCTCGTCATCAACGCCACCCTTCTGAATAATGAATCGGTGTTGGAGGATTGTAGTTTTTGCTGGCTATATCGCATCTGCTGCAGTGCAGAATCATAATTTTTTTGCAGCCTGTAAGCAATCGCCATGTTCGCGTGATAAGCTCCTAAAGCCGCATGCTGATCAGTTGAGAAGAGCGCTGCTTGCTTATAATAGAAAGCCGCATTTACCGTATCACCCGCAGCCAGATAAACAGCAGCCTTTAACGTAGCCGTACTTCTTTTGCCCCAGGCATCTGCGGGTTTTTTTTGAATAGCAAAATCCTTTTGAAAATAATTGAATGCATTTTCTGAATTTCCCATGGCGTCATAAGCTCTTGCTATCACTCTATTGATGGCGGCAATGTGTTCGGAATCTTTTATGGCTTCGTGGTAAGGAAGTTCGTGTTTATAAATCGCAATGCTTTGCTCAAGGAAGCCACGGTTACTTAGAATCCAGCCGAGAAAAACAGAACTTCTGTGATAGTCTGCCTGCATATTTTCTTGTTTTAAAATGGGCAGCGCTTTTCGTATATACTCTTCCGCTGCTTTATAGTTGCCATGCTCTTCTTCAATTATACTTAGATTTAGCCAGGACTTACCTATGCCTTTCTTGTAGTGCAAATGCCTGCGATTCATTCATTGCCAGCATTGTGTATATATAGGCTGTATCAGTTTGCTGATATTTCGATTTGCTCCAATACCGGTCTGAAAATTCAGAACCCAACTCATTCAGGCAATCTATTCTTGCAGTATCTTTTAAGGATGGCAGAACTTTTTTAAGGCTGTCAATTATTTTAGTTTGGGCGCATAAATTATTGGTTAAGAAAATGAGGAAAGCAATAAATAACCAGGTATAAAAAGGGTTTTTATTAAAAGGAAGGGTCATTGATTTAAAGTTACATGGAAATTTAAGTCAATTTTTTTAGCCTTAATAACTTCCATTAAACTCAATCAATGCAAATATCAATCGTCGGATAAATAATACCGTAGTGAGCATAAGTAAAAAATCAATTTTACAATGCGCGGCAGTACTGTATTATTGTTGGTCTGGTTGGTTTTAATCTATGGTCTTGAAGAATTTCTAGTAGGATATAACAAAAAAGCCCCACTAAATAAATAGTGAGGCTTAAATAATAATATGGCAGCTACCTACTCTCCCACATTGTTTTGCAGTACCATCGGCCATAAGGGGCTTAACTTCTCTGTTCGGAATGGGAAGAGGTGAACACCCTTGGAAAAACCACCATAAAAAGGTAACGGCTAAATACAGCCGTTTGTAAATATGACATATTGGGATTGCGAAAAAACCAAGAGTAAAAAAAAATTAAAGCTTACGGGCAATTAGTACTACTCGGCTTTGCTGTTGCCAGCTTTACACCTATAGCCTATCAACGTCATAGTCTCTGACGACCCTTAAAAGTAAACTCATCTTGAGGAAGGTTTCACGCTTAGATGCTTTCAGCGTTTATCCTGGCTGTACGTAGCTACTCTGCACTGCACCTGGCGGCACAACAGATACACCAGCGGTACATACGACCCGGTCCTCTCGTACTAAGGTCATGTCCTCTCAATTTACTAGCGCCCACCACAGATAGGGACCGAACTGTCTTGCGACGTTCTGAACCCAGTTCACGTGCCACTTTAATCGGCGAACAGCCGAACCCTTGGGACCTTCTCCAGCCCCAGGATGTGACGAACCGACATCGAGGTGCCAAACCTTACCGTCGATATGAGCTCTTGGGTAAGATCAGCCTGTTATCCCCGGAGTACCTTTTATCCTTTGAGCGATGGCCCTTCCATACAGAACCACCGGATCACTTTAGCCAGCTTTCGCTCCTGCTCGGCCTGTATGCCTCACAGTCAAGCACCCTTATACTAATGCGCTCTATGTACGATTACCAACCGTACTGAGGGTACCTTTGCAAGCCTCCGTTACTTTTTAGGAGGCGACCACCCCAGTCAAACTACCCACCATGCAATGTCTCCCGTTAGGGATTAGGTTCTAAGCAAACGAAGGTTGGTATTTCAACGACCGCTCCACCCCACCTGGCGGCGAGGCTTCAAAGCGTCCCAACTATTCTACACATCGTTTGCTCAAAATCAATGCAAAGTTGTAGTGAAGGTTCACGGGGTCTTTCCGTCCCGTGGCGGGTAACCGGCATCTTCACCGATACTACAATTTCACCGGGCTCGTGGAGGAGACAGTGTTCAACTCATTAGACCATTCGTGCAGGTCGGAACTTACCCGACAAGGAATTTCGCTACCTTAGGACCGTTATAGTTACGGCCGCCGTTTACCGGGGCTTCAGTCAAGTGCTTTGGATTGCTCCGAACACCCTTCCTTAACCTTCCGGCACCGGGC
>CAWHKV010000009.1:0-437500 GCA_963830175.1 uncultured Bacteroidota bacterium | reverse complement strand
ATACCATGTATTATTAGAACCAAAAGCAGTGCCTGTATTAAAATACGTAACACCACAAAATAATATGGTGAAAATACTACCGGCGCCACCGGATCCATTACCCATCAGCATAGCATAACCATTTCCTGTAAACCCGTCATCAAATCCATTCATCATAATCGTCCCATCATTTTGAAATATGGAAGACGGCTTTACCCAGGCGCACATAGTATAATTGTCGGTATTTGTTGTAGCGACCGCTGTAGTAGAAATAAAATCGTTAACGCCATCAAAGCTGTATGCTTTGTTTGCATTACCAAACCTGTCTGCTGCCAGCGTTGCACCAGATACTGTTCCATTTAATGCACCTATGGCATCATTGGCATTTCCGTTAAATGGGTAGTACGCAACGGGCATTTGCGCGATTGAAATAATGGTACATAAACAGTAAAACACAACAGTAGAAAATAACTTTTTCATATTAATTTTTAAGATCTAGAATGATTAAACGTGGGGGAATAATTTTATTTTTTTAAAATATTTTATTCGATTATTTAAATCAACAATGCACAGCAATCTTTACAAATTGTAAGATATAAAATAGTATTGTACAATCAAAGGCTGTGAAGAAACCTGAAAGTCTACTTAATTAACTTCCATTTCTTTCACATTATCAGGGATGATCAACCTTCCTTTGGTTTTTGACTTTACTTCGTTTACTGTTACACCGGGTGCAAGCTCAAGCAACACAAAACCATTACTGGTTACATCTAATACAGCCAGGTCTGTTACAATTTTTTTTACACATGCAATACCTGTTAAAGGCAGTGTGCATGCAGGCAATAGCTTGCTCTCGCCTTTAGGATTCGTATGTTGCATGGCAACAATAATATTCTTTGCGCTGGCTACAAGATCCATGGCGCCACCCATACCCTTAACCATTTTACCAGGAATTTTCCAGTTGGCAATGTCGCCCTGTTCACTTACTTCCATGGCGCCAAGAACGGTGAGATTTATTTTACCGGCGCGTATCATTCCAAAGCTTTCGGCACTATCGAAAAAAGCACCGCCTGCAATGGCTGTAACTGTTTCTTTACCGGCGTTTATAAGGTCTGCATCAATCATTTCTTCTTCGGGATAAGGACCCATGCCAAGCATACCATTTTCACTTTGCAGTATAACGGTTATGCCATCTGGTATATAGTTGGCTACAAGTGTTGGTATACCTATTCCAAGGTTTACATACATACCATCTTTAAGTTCTTTTGCAATTCTTTTTGCAATACCATATTTATCTAAAGCCATAATTTATTCTTTTATACAACAGCACGATTAATTTAATTCCATGTCGCTGATGATATTATTAATGCGCTGTTGCAATTTGTTTTTCACTTCATCATGGTTTTCGCTTTCACCCAGTTTTGTGTTCACGCTAAAGTAGAATTTGATTTTGGGTTCTGTTCCGCTTGGGCGCGCTGAAATTTTGGTGCCATCAGAAAGAATAAATTGTAAAACGTTGCTTTTAGGAAGATCAATTTTCCATGAGTTACCTGACTGCAGGTCTTTGCCCTGCTGGGTTTCATAATCGAGCAATGTTTTTACAGCCACATTGTTGATTTGTGTAGGCGGGTTATCTCTATACCGTTGCATCATGTCTGCTATCTCCTGCTGACCCGTCATTCCCTTTTTGGTTATGCTAATCAGGTGCTCCAGGTAAAAGCCATATTGCCTGTATAATTCTATAAGCTTCCCATACAAGGTTTTTCCTTCATTCTTTACATACGCTGCCATCTCGCATAAAAATGCAACAGCACTGATGGCATCTTTATCCCGCAACTGGTCACCGATCATTAATCCAAAACTTTCTTCTCCTCCAATGATGTAATTTTCCTTTCCTTCTTTTTCCTTTATCAACTCGGCTATCCATTTAAAACCCGTTAGCACATTGTAACATGCAACGCCATTTGCTTTTGCAATGGCATCGATCATTTCGGTAGTAACAATGGTCTTTATCACCATATCATTAGGTTGCGCAATGCCTTTTGCTTTGCGTGCCTCTATCATGTATGCGCACGCCAGAACGGCTGTCTGGTTGCCATTCATTAGAATCCATTCGCCTTTATCATTTTTTACTGCAATGCCTACACGGTCTGCATCGGGATCGGTACCTAATAATATATCAGCATCTATTTCTTTGGCTTTTTTAAGACCAATTGCCATAGCATCGCTTTCTTCGGGATTGGGATAATTTACCGTAGGAAAATTTCCATCTGGCTTCGCCTGTTCTTCAACAATTGTTACATTGGTAAACCCAAACTCACTTAACACTTCAGGAACCAGTTTAATACCCGTTCCATGTATTGGGGTATATACAATTTTAAGGTCGTGTTGTATTTGAATGATCTCGGGATACACGCTCAGGCTTTTAACCATGCTTATGTATTTCTCATCCATTGCTTTACCGATGATGGTAATGTTCTCTTCGCCGCCCGTAAATTTAATTTCATTCACACCACTGATCGCTTCTACTTCTTTTATAACATTTTTATCGTGTGGGGGCACCAGTTGCCCGCCATCATTCCCATACGCTTTATACCCATTGTATTCTTTAGGATTGTGTGATGCTGTACATACTACCCCACCCTGGCATTTTAGGTCTCTTATTGCGAAACTTAATTCAGGCGTGGGTCGCAGGTCGTCGAACAAAAAAGCTTTGATGCCATTGGCAGCAAAAACATTTGCGGTTGTTTCTGCAAAAAAGCGGCTGTTATTGCGGCTATCGTGCGCAATGGCTACTTTGATCTCCTGGTCTGTATATAATTTTTTAAGGTAGTTGGCAAAACCCTGGGTAGCCATACCAATGGTATATTTATTAACCCTGTTGGTTCCAACACCCATTATGCCACGCAGCCCGCCTGTACCAAATTCAAGGTTGCGGTAAAAGCTTTCAGTGAGGTCTTCAGGTTGTTCTTGTTGCATTCGGCGGATCTCATTTTTGGTTTCCGCATCATAACCGCCGTTAAGCCATGCATCTACTTTCGATTGAATTGCAGCATCCATAAAGTACAGGTAGTTTTAAGTTTTATACAAGCAATATAAAAGTACAAAGCCGGTTTGAAAAGTTTCAAACCAGCTTCGTAAGGTAAGTAATAAATGATTATGAAGAAATGCAAGAAATCTTACTTTATTTCATTGCCTTCGGTATCTATATATTTAATGGCACCAAGATTCAGGTCTTTAATACCTGATTCTATTTTTGACCGGTCGCCTACTATAACCCAGGTAAGATTATTTGGTTTTATAACACGGGTAGCGGACTCTTTTATATTAGCCAGCGTAAGCTTACGCAGCATATCTGGATAATTATTTAGATAGTTTATACCTCTGTCATATTTCATTGCATCTTCAAGGCTGCCAAGCACAGCAGAATTGGTTTCCCAAATACCAGGCAATTGCATTACCGCGTTGCTCTGAACTTTATTAAATTCTAAATCGGTTGCAGGGCGGGTATCAACAAAATCAGATAATTCTTTCTTCAGTTCTGCAACAGATTCTTTTGTTTTATCTGTCTGTACCGGTGCATATCCTAAAAAGAAGCTCGGTCCTGCGGCATCTAAATTAAATGAGTAAGAACCGTAAGACCAATGTTTGTCTTCCCGCAAATTCATATTGATGCGTGAGGTAAACTCCCCGCCCAAAATGCGGTTCATCATTTGAAAGGATTCATAGTCTTTATCTTTTGCTGAAGGACTGATAACACCTGCAAAAATGATGGACTGCCCTGCACCCGGTTTGTCGATGATGTACACACTTGGCTTTTCTGCAAGTTGCACCTCGCTAATGTTTTTTGAAGGTACCGCGTGCTCTTTCCATCCAGCTAAAGAACGTTCAAGTTTTCCCTTTAGATCCTGCTGAGATATATCACCTACCACAAATAACATGGCATTACCTGGAGAAAACCACGTGTCGTGGAATTGGGACATATCATTCCTCGTGATTTCACTTACACTTGACTCTGTGCCCGACCCTGTGAAAGGATTACTATATGCATGCCCTTTACCATATAATAACTGCGGTAATATGCGTAAGCCCATAGATACAGGGCGTGCCTGCTCTTGTTTAATTCTTAATAACTGTTCTTTTTTAAGCCTGTCAAAGTCTGATTGAGGAAATGATGGATTTAATAACACATCTGTATACAATTCTAATGACGCATCAAAGTTTGTTTTAAGGGCATTCATTCTTAGGTACGTGTTGTCGATATCGGAAAAACTAGACATGCTCGCGCCAAGGTCTGCCAACTGATCACTTATCTGTAATGAATTTTTGGTTTTAGTACCCTCGGTAAGCATTCTTCCTGCAAGACTTGCTACACCTGCTTTGGCAAACTGATCTGCAGAATAGCCTGCATTAAACATCAGGGACATAGTTACCACAGGTACAGCGCTTCTCTGTACTAAAGCTACCTTCAATCCATTGCTTAAGGCAAACTGTTGAACAGCTGGAAAAGTAACCAAAGACAAACCATTCATTGGAGGCTGTTCAGTTCTTTTTACAGTTGATTCTGCAGTTTTATAATCACCGTAAGGCAATATTTGTAAAACATATTCTCCGTCGGTAAGCCATTCATTGGCGGTTTTTTTCAGGTCGGCAATGGTTGCATTTTTCACCCACTGCTGAATTTTTTTATAGTAATCAGCACTGCCGCCATACGTTTCATTTTGAGCAAGTATATCAGACTTACCACCGAAACCACCAATGCGTTCCATGCCTTTAATGAAAGAAGAAAAATAACGGGTTTTAGCACGGTCTAATTCTTCCTGTGTAACGCCCTGGCTTAAAACCTTCTTCATTTCCTGGTTAATAATGGTATTGATCGAATCGAGGCTTACGCCCGGTTTCGCATCAGCCATTAAAAAAAATTGTCCACCTATTTCTTTATCATCCGTAAAAAAGTTCACATTGCTGGTAAGCTGGCTGTCGTACACTAACTTTTTATACAATCGTGATGATTTACCTTCTGTTAGAATATCTCCCAATAAATTCAGGTAAGTAATTTCAGGAGTGCCCCAGCCCGGGATGTTCCATGTTTTTTGCAGCCGTGCCTGTGGTACCCTGTCTTGTGCCGTTTGCCTGTGTTCACCTTCTAATTTGGCGATCCATTTTTCATGTTTGGCAATGGGCGGTCCGGCAGGAATATCGCCAAAATATTTTTTTACTTTTTCAAAGGTTTCATCTGCATTTACATCGCCTGCAATAACTATCACGGCATTATTTGGCCCGTAATAGGTTTTAAACCATTCCTTCACATCATCCAGGGAGGCTGCATCAAGATCTTCCATTTCGCCAATAACTGTCCATGAATATGGGTGAGATGCCGGGTACATGCTTTTAACAGTAAGGTCTTCAGCTATTGCATATGGCTGGTTTTCTCCCTGCCTTTTTTCATTTTGCACCACGCCGCGTTGCTCACTAAGCTTTCCTGAATCTATGGCACCTACCATAAAGCCCATGCGGTCGCTTTCGATCCACAAAACTTTTTCTAATGCAGGTACGGGGAAGTTTTCAAAATAATTGGTACGGTCGTTATTGGTAGTTCCATTTAAATCTGTGGCCCCTATTTGGTCCATCAGGCTAAAATAATCTTTGTTGTAGTGCTCACTTCCATTAAACATAAGGTGCTCAAATAAATGTGCAAACCCTGTTTTTCCTGTTTTTTCATTTTTTGAACCCACATGGTACCAAATATTAAAGGCGGCAATAGGTGCCTTATGGTCTTCGTGAACTATAAGGGTTAATCCATTATCCAGCACATACTTTTTATAGGGTATATCCAGGTCAGGATATTTTTTGGTTGAAGTTTGCGCAAGTAAAATACCAGCCTGCATTATGAATAATGCAAGAAGAATTTGTTTTTTCATACTAGTTGTTTAGTTGGTTTTTAAGGTAAGAATTAAAATAACGTTATTGCACGGGAACCATTTTTAGGCATACCGGTTTTTGCACATCTATCTTGGTTCCAGACTCCTGAAGTAACCCAAAATTTTTATTAATGACAAATGTTTGAATGGAATTTCCGTCCTGGCTGGCGACCAATAAAAACCGGCCTGTGGGGTCAACCATAAAATTTCGGGGGCGTGGACCAACCTTCTGGTTACCATTCGCTAACAATGTGCCATCTGTCTGCACTTTATATAATGCAATATCATTAGCAGCGCCCCTGTTTGAGGTGTATAAAAATTTGCCATTGGGGCTTATTTGTATATCTGCACTGCCCCTGTCATTTTTTTCACCGGCAGTTGTAGAGGCGATGGTTTGTACCGGTGCAAGTTTTCCATCATTATAATTATAGACGATCACCTGCCCAGCCAGTTCGTTCAGCAGGTAAGCGGTTTTTCCATCAGGGCTAAAAATAAAATGTCTTGGGCCAAAACCATCTTCAACCGTGTAATATGGTGGGTCGGCAGGTGTTAAAACATTTGCAGCATCATTAGGGTTAAATATATATTGGTACAACCTGTCATTACCCAGGTCTGCACTAAATGCAAATTTTTCATCGGGGGAGAATACGATGCTGTGGGGGTGGGGCATTTCCTGCCTTTCTACATTCACTCCATAACCATCATGACCTTCTAATTGTACGTGTGGCTGAAGCGAGCCATCGGCATTTGTTTTAAATACTGTAAGATTTCCGCCGGCATAATTTGCCGTAATAACATTTTTGCCAGAAGAATCTATGCTAACATAACAAGGCGCATATCCATCGGTAGGCTGCTTATTTAAAAATACCAGTTCACCTTTTTTACGATCAAATGCAAAGGCACTTAATTCTCCCGGTCCGTCTCCACCATTTTCATTTACTGCATAAACAAACTTGTAGTCTTTGGAAACGGTTAGGTATGAGGGGTTTTGAACATTACTTGTTTTACTAACAAAGGTGGCTTCGCCTTTATTAGGGTTAAACCGGTAAACGTGAATGCCATCCGCGCTGCCCCCGGTGGTATAGGTACCCACCAATAAGTAGTAAATAGGATTTTGTGCTTTAACTGAAACTGCCAGCAATAAAGCAGCTATCCCAACAAAAATATTCTTCATATGTCTTCAATAATTTAGGCTGTAATTTAAGTGTGTATCAACTTTTTATAGTTTTTGAAAACAAAAATTAACAAAAAGGGGAACAAAAATTTGCATGGATGGCATAAATGAAACATGTTTGTATTTCGCACAGGCAATCATGCAGATCAATTGGCTTATCAAAAAATTTAATGATTTAAGGGCACTTGAGGTTTACCAGATACTTCAGTTAAGAAACGAGGTTTTTGTAGTAGAGCAAAATTGCGTTTTTCAGGATGCCGATAATAAAGACCAGCATTGCGTGCACTTACTAGGATATGAAAGCGAAGCGCTATGTGCGTACACGCGCCTGGTACCAAAGGGTATTGCTTATGAGGATATGATATCAATAGGCCGGGTAGTAACTTCTAAGCAGGTGAGAAAAAGAGGGGCAGGAAAAATGCTGATGCAACAATCCATTAAAGAATGCTACCAGATTTTCGGCAGGCAACCAATTAAGATCGGAGCGCAACTTTACCTTAAAAGATTTTACGAAAGTTTCGGATTTGTTCAATCAGGTAAAATGTACCTGGAGGATGGAATAGAACATATAGAAATGATATTGCACTAATAAAAGATATTTATTTATTTTAGGATTCCGTTACATGAAAACAAGGCACCTTTTATTATTAATTTTTATTCTGTTCTTTTCTAAAATTTCACTTGCGCAATATTTTGGTGAGAAGGAAGACCTTACAGGGGTATATAAAATTTGGGAGATAGGTGTAACCGCCGGCGCCAACAATTTTTTAGGAGATGTTGGTGGTTCAACAGGAGTAGGCGGCCATTTTATAAAAGATTATTCGCTTCAAACCATTAAACCTTTGATTGGTGCTTCAGCAATTTTTAATATGAATTACTGGTCGGCGTTCAAGTTCGGCGTTAATTTTTCTTCAGTTGAAGGGGCAGACAGTCTTATTAATAATGGCGGGGGGCAGGAGCGGTGGCGGTACAACCGCAACCAAAGCTTTCGTTCTTCCATTGTTGAAGCATATGCCGGGGTTGATATTTTTCCTTTTATGATGCTTGAACAGGAAAAGGAAATTCGACAGCTTTCTCCATTTATTGGTGTAGGTGTGGGGTTATTTCATTTTAATCCAAAGACAAAATTGAACGATGAATGGGTAGAACTTCAACCACTTCGGCTGGAAGGCCAGGGTTTCACAGAATATCCCGACAGGCAGCAATACAGTTTACTGCAATTATATATACCCGTAACAGTGGGTGTGAAATATTATATCAATAATAAATTAGCCTTATCCGGAGGTGTAAATTTCAGGCAAACGTTTACTGATTATATTGATAACTTAAGCACCACTTATATAGATCCCACCCTTTTTGAAAAATACCTGCAGCCCGATCAGGCCTCACTCGCCATGCAATTATACTCCCGGTCCAAGACACCTGAAAAAGTGCGCCCCGATATAGAAAAAGCTAACAGCCAGAATAATGATACCTATGTTACTGTTTTCTTCAGCCTTAGTTTCAGGTTAAATAAAAGGGTGTTGTTTTATTACGGTCAGTAACGAATTACAGGCTATTACTAAGGGCGTCACATACCAATCTCTGCACCAACTCCGTTATATTTGCGCGTAGAATTTTACCATGGCCAATCGTTTGAAAAAAAAATCTATTTCCCCGGCTAACCCAGATAAACTGAAACCCGAAAAAGAAGAACAGGTTACAGTTGCAGAGGTTGCAAAAGATGAGCGAACCAAAAAAATTGCCGGAGCCGCCTCACTACTAATATCGGGTTTCCTGTTCATTGCTTTTACTTCTTACCTTTTTACCTGGCAGCAAGATCAAAGCAGCATTGCCAACATTAATATTTTTAAAACGCAGGATATACAGGTAGCCAACCTGTTGGGTGTACTCGGTGCCTATACCTCGCACTTCATTATATATAGAGGCTTCGGTGTTGCTTCTTATTTGTTTTGCACATTTTTTTTTGTTGCCGGTATTAACCTTATAACGGGTAAAATTATTTATAACATTGGCCGAAACCTCAGGTATCTTATTGCGGGGTTAATTTCATTAAGCGTAGCATTCGCTTTTTTTACCCAGGGTAGCAGCTTTTCTTTTGGGGGTGCCGTCGGAGAAATGTCGCAGGCATGGCTTGTAAAATGGATTGGAACCATTGGCACAGGCGCAATTTTATTATTGACGGCCTTCAGCTATATTATTTGGCGGTTCAATCCATCATTTACTTTTAAATTAAAAGCAAAAAATAAAATTTTTGATACACTTTCTTCTGAAAATGATAATGAAGATGAAGATTATATTCAGGCAGAAAGCACTTTCATAAAGAGTGAAAATTTTATGGGCGCCAATGGCGAAACAGCCAGCGCCAATAAATTAAAAAGCGAAGATGGTAAGATAAGTTTTACTGCAGATGAAGGTGGGGATAATGTATCGGATGGACTTGGTTTAATTGAGAAAGAAGACGAAGAAGTTGAGCCCGAAACTATGACCCCTTTTATTGAAACACCTATATCACCAAAAAAGAATAAAAAAACCGGCGAAATACCATCCCTTGAAATAAAAGACGGAGTTGATGAAAGTGAGGAAGAAGATGACATATCTCAAACACCACATAAAAACAACCAGCCATCTTTAGGCGATTATGAACCCACCCTGGACCTGAGCAATTATAAATATCCCTCTCTCGACCTGCTCGAAGCACATGGCAGCGAAAAAATAGTGCAAGACCCTGCGGAGTTGGAAGCCAATAAAAACCAGATCATAAACACCCTAAGTAATTACGATATACAAATACAACGCATTACTGCAACCATTGGTGCAACAGTAACCTTGTACGAAATAGTACCTGCGCCTGGTGTAAGAATAAGCAGGATAAAAAATTTAGAAGATGATATTGCCCTAAGCCTTGCAGCCCTTGGCATTCGCATTATTGCACCCATACCGGGCAAAGGCACAATCGGTATAGAAGTGCCCAATGTGCGTAAGACCATCGTAAGCATGAAGACCTTGCTTGCATCAGAAAAATTTCAAAACAATAATTTTTCGTTACCCATTGCTATTGGCAAAAAGATCGATAACGAAAACTTTATTGTTGACCTGGCCAGCATGCCACACCTGTTAATGGCAGGGGCTACCGGACAGGGGAAGTCTGTTGGTATCAATGCCCTGTTGGTTTCCTTATTATACAAAAAGCATCCATCGCAATTAAAGCTGGTGCTTGTAGATCCCAAAAAAGTAGAGCTGAGTTTATACCGTGTTATTGAAAAGCACTTTTTGGCAAAACTCCCCGGCGAAGAAGAATCTATTATTACCGATACCAAAAAAGTGGTGTACACTTTAAACGCGTTAACCATTGAAATGGATAACCGGTACGACCTGTTAAAAGAAGCAGGATGCAGAAATTTAAAGGAGTACAACGAGAAATTTATTAAGCGCAAATTAAATCCGCAGCGCGGGCACCAGTTCTTACCATTTATTGTTTTAGTGGTGGATGAATTTGCTGACCTGATAATGACCGCAGGAAAAGAAATTGAAATGCCGATCGCAAGGCTGGCTCAGCTTGCAAGAGCTGTAGGCATTCACCTGATTATCGCCACGCAAAGACCTTCAGTTAATATTATTACCGGTACCATTAAAGCCAACTTCTCTGCGAGAATTGCTTTTAAAGTTTCTTCTAAAATAGACAGCCGTACCATTCTGGATGCAGGAGGTGCAGAACAATTAATTGGAAAGGGAGATATGCTGATAAGTTACAACGGGGAAATTACCCGTTTGCAATGCCCCTTTGTTGATACGCCTGAAGTTGACAGGGTGTGTGAATTTATTGGCGAACAGCAGGGATATGCGCAGGCCTTTTTACTGCCGGAGTATGTTGATGAAAAGGAATTTGAAGGAAAAGATATTGACCTTAACGATCGTGATGCTTTGTTTGAAGATGCTGCAAGACTGATCGTACAAAACCAAATGGGAAGCACATCTCTTATACAACGCCGCATGAAACTTGGTTATAACCGTGCAGGCCGATTAATGGATCAATTAGAACAGGCTGGTATTGTGGGTCCTAACCAGGGCAGTAAAGCAAGAGAGGTGTTGGTAAGAAGTGAAGGCGAACTACAGGAAAGACTTGATATGATTTAAATTCAACTTTATATAAAATTAAAGGGCGCTTGAATAAGCGCCCTTTTCTATAAGGAGAAACACTAAACTAATTATACCCCAAGGCTCCAGCCTTTACGGTAATCTCTTTTTACATATTCGTTTGCTTCATCAAAATTTTTCACTTTCATATCGTCACCATCCCATAGTAGTTTAATATTCCTGCCTGGGTATTCATAACCGTTGTTTTTCTTTTTACGAACATCCTGGCTGCGAATGGCTAGATTACCCATAAGCACGCTTTCGGTTAGTGGCCGGCCACATCAAAGTTACTGGTTAACGCCTTTGCCTGCGGACTTCCATATCCAGCAATGGCAGCTTCTACCCATGCAGCATAATGACCTTCGGCACTACCGGGAACACGTGGCAGGGTTTGCGGTACATTCGCCTCTTTTGTTCTGGATGTAGGTAATAATTGTGGGTTGGCACCGTAAGTAGCACACATCATTTTACCTTTTGTTCCTTCAAATAAGGTCGCATTTCCACCATCACCAAACTGTTCTGTTGGGCCAAGCTCAACTGGTCGGGTAGGCTGAATTCCGCCATCCATCCAATGTAAGGTGAGGTCGGGTTTTCCTTCCTTTCCTTTAAATCTAAGCGTAACATGAGAAGAAGGCGGGCAACTTTCAGGAGTGTAATCGCGGGTCCACATCTGGCTGTAGAAAGCGCCGGTGCTGCATTCTGCAGAAGTGGGATAACCCGGGTTTAATACCTGGAATGCAGGGGCTATAATATGGCATCCCATGTCTCCAAGTGCCCCGGTACCATAATCCCACCAGCCACGCCAGTTGAAAGGAACAAGGTTTTCAAAATAATTTTTTTCAGGAGCGGTTCCTAACCATAAGTTCCAATCTAAACCAGCGGGTATGGGTGCAATGGTTTCCGGACGCTGAATGCCCTGTGGCCAAACTGGCCGGTCAGTAAAACAATAAACGGTATGCACATCGCCGATAAGCCCGGCCTGGTACCATTCTATTAACTGCGGAACGCCATGGTGGCTTGCACCCTGGTTGCCCATTTGCGTTACCACCTTGTAACGGTGCGCTGCCTTGGTAAGCATGCGGGCTTCATATATATCATGTGTCAGGGGTTTTTGCACATACACGTGCTTGCCTAACTGCATAGCTCCCATTGCAATAATGGCGTGCATATGGTCTGGTGTTGAAACCGAAACAGCATCAATGCTTTTGCCTTCCTTATCAAGCATTTCCCTAAAGTCTTTATAGTATTTGGCATTAGGAAAATTTTTGCGGCTGTTTACGCTCTGCCTGTCATCTACATCGCACAAAACAGCAATTTCTGCTTTACCGCTTTTGTAAAAATTGGCAATATCGCTTTCGCCTTTGCCACCTGCACCAACACCGGCAACAACCAGTTTATCACTTGGGGCTATATAACCCTTTCCGCCCAACACGTGGCGCGGAACAATATAAAAACCCGTTGCAGCAAGCGCGGCATTGCGAATAAAATTGCGCCTGCCTGAATCGTTAGGTTTATCTACACTCATAATGACGTTTTATAAATTTATAATGATTGTGAATTTACTTGATATGCTCTTTACAATTTCATAATTCTTTGAACTTATTTGCGGGCATGTAAAGTAAAACCTACCGTTGTACCCACGTTGAGTTTGCTGCGTACATGTATTCTTTGCCCATGTGCCTCAATAATGTGTTTGCAAATGGCCAATCCAAGCCCTGTACCACCCACATTCCTGCTTCTTCCCTCATCTGTTCTGTAAAAGCGTTCAAAGATCCGGTTTAAATGTGCTTCTGCTATTCCATACCCATCGTCGCTTATTTCAACCAATACATGATCATTGTCAGTTTTATAAGCACTTGCCGCTATATGCCCGTTTTTTTGACCATATTTAATGGCATTTTCAATAATGTTGGTAAGCACCTGGGCAATTTTTTTCCGGTCGGCATTAACAGTAATGGGTTGTTCGCAACCTTTTTTTATAAAGCAATAAATGTTTTGATCTGAAGACATCAGGGCCAGGCTTTCAAAAATTTCTTTGATAAGATCCTGAATAATAAAATTTTCTTTTACTAGGGAGTGCTCGCCGCTTTCCAACCGCGTAATCTGGTCGAGGTCGTTTACAAGGTTAACCATTCGCTCTACATTCCTTCCCGCGTTTTCTAAAAACTTTCTATTGATATCATTATTTTCCAATCCCCCATTTAAAAGAGTTTCGATATAACCCTGAATGCTGAAGATGGGTGTTTTAAATTCATGACTGATATTCTGCAAAAACTCGCGGCGAAACTTTTCATTGTTTTGTAAATTTTCAATTTCACTTGTCTTTTGCCGGCCCCATTCTTCTACATATTCCCTAACCTCATCAATGCTTTTTCTTGGAAGCACATGCTGGTAAAACATTTCTTCCTTTTTATTGGCCTTTGTATTATAAATGTATTTGTAAATAAGTTTAAGCTTCCTGTATATGAAGGATTCAAGCACAAACCTTATCAAAAAAAAGCTGACAACATACATTAGAATAAAGGAGGTAATTGCTACCGGAATACTGAAGTGTATAAAGTAAAAGGCAATACTCGTGGGCAGGGACAGTACCAGGGAAGTAAAGGCGGATAATTGATTGGGCGTTAAATTTTTTTCTGAAAACATAGCTTGTTTACGAGGTCAAAACTTCTATAAACTATTTACTGCAATGTATGTTATAATTCAAACTTATACCCCACACCTTTTACCGTTGTTATACAGTCTATGTTTAACTTTTGCCTGATCTTTCTAATGTGCACATCAATCGTTCTGTCACTAATAATTACCTCGTTGCCCCAGATGCGGCTAAAAATTTCATTACGTAAAAAAACCCTTCCGGGTTTCGACGCAAGCAGGTATAACAACTCAAATTCTTTTTTTGCAAGTATTACGTGCTGGCTATTTACGGTTACAGTAAATTGGTCAGGGTCTATGATAATATCATTTATAGAAATTACCTTATTTGCTTCATCATTTACGCGGCGAAAAACAGCATTTATGCGGCTTACCAAAACATTGGGACTTATAGGTTTGGAAAGATAATCATCGGCTCCTGCATCGAAACCTTTAATGTGAGAAGCATCATTACTCAATGCTGTTAGCATAATAATGTAGGTGTTTTTAAAACTGCTGTTTGCGCGAAGTTTGCTGCAAACATCTGTACCAGACATGTAAGGCATCATTACATCAAGAATAATAAGATCGGGTTGCAGCATTATTGCTTTATCAAAAGCATCATTTCCATCTATGGCATTGTGCACTTCATAGCCTTCTTTCCCCAGGTTATAACTTATGATCTCGCGTATATCGGGTTCATCGTCGGCAACAAGAATTTTTTTTGGCTTACCGTCCATTAACAAAATGTTTACACAAAAATAATTTTACTATTTACAATTAAGGTTTTTAATACATTATATAATTGTTAAGTGGTTATATTAGGCAGTATTTTTGTTCTAAACTGCAGCGACACGAAATGAAAAGACTCCCACTGACTTTACTTATACTCGTTACCACTTTAAATCTTTTTGCTCAGCCAGTAAATCAGCCGGTTGAAATACCACTGGTCCGCAGCTTTTTTCATGAAAAAGTAGATGAAACTCAGAAACGATTATTGCGTGCCGACTGGAAAGATGATTCAGTTTTTTCACCAACGCAAAACGAAGAAATTAACGCTAAGCTAACACACGCAGCTACCTTTTCTGTAGACAGTCTTCAAATACAAATAGAGGCTGATAAAATGACTGATAGCAATGATAAAATAAAATTATTGCGCGGTCTTAATGAATGCCTTGAAGGGTATGCATTAGGCTACAGGCAAAAACAAATAAAACCACACATACTTGTAAACCTGGTGAAAGCCTTTGGTGAAGCTATGGTTCTGGAAGGTAGAAAAGAATCTATTGAGCCGGTTTTAATTAAATACAATTATGATATTGATAATCTGCTAATACGGTCTGTGGCTTTTAGCAATAATATTGGTGGTGTTCAGAACAACGACATTGCTCTCGTAAAATATTATATAGAGTATCCTGAAACGGCAATGAGGCAGATCAGCCAGAATTTCGACCTGCCATCTACTGATAGTTTACTCACCATAATTGCCAGGAAATATCCTGATGACCTGTACACCTATGCGGCATCGTACAGCGCTTTTTCTAATAAAATTCACAGCAATAAAGATTCACTTGTACAAATTATTTGCAGAATGAGCCGCATGAAAGCTGGCAGGCAGTACTTTCCTTTTATTGATAACATTTATGCAGGCAAAAACACTTTCAGCCAAATAGATGAAGCATTAAAAAATGATGAGAAATATTACTCTTTACTTGTATTAACCGCCATTGACTATGCTGACAGAATGAGACGACGCGATACACCCGTTTCAGTTGATGTGCTGAACAGTAAACTCGCATTTAAAGCAAAAGAAATTTACATTAATGAAATTAATGGCTTGCACGAATTACCAGATAATGTAAGGTTTAGAAAAATTGACAAACTGTCTCCGCAGGAACTGTATTACCTGGCTGTAATGGGTTCTGAAGAAATTTACACCAGCAGTTATGTGCGTGGGGTGTACCCTCGCATCTGGACAAGTGGTATTAAGAAAAGCGACAGTTTATTAATGACGGTTAAGTTCGATCATTTTAAAAAATGGATCAAAATCGCAGCGAACTATAATACCCTTGATGATTTTCTGAAGCGCATGGAAAAAAGCAATGCAGAAATATTAATGAAGGCATTTATAAATGGTTTAGATAAAACGGCCAACCTGGAAGATGCGGTAGACGTCGCAGATTCGTATGCGAGTATTAAAGATGAAGCATTGCGCAAATTAATTGTTAACCAGGTTCAGTATAATCTTAACCAGGCTAAAAATACGCGCAATGAAAAAGCCGGTGATATTTACAGCATTCTAAACACTTTATTTCTTTCAATAGATTCTACGAATAAAATTGATCTTACTGCTGCTTTGGGAATACCGCCCGTGTATTTTATGCCGAATAAACTTATGCGTGATACTTCCGGAGGAATTGTAATTCAACAATTTTTCTACGGTGATAAGGATGGTGTAAACATCTTCAATGCATTTTTAAACAATTACCGCAGTGGCAACTGGAAAATTAGCATGAATGAAAATTGGGCGCTTGTAACAAGTACTGCAGGGGTTCCTATAAGAATATACAGCAACCGCCCGTTAGATGAAGAAAAGGGACTCGATGCTATTGCCCAGCAAAAACTAAATGAATATTTATCAGAAAAAGATATTAACCCAACCATGGTTATTCACCGGGGGCATAGCTATTACCTTAACTCAACCCTGGAACAGCTTGCACCTTCTGCCAAAATAATTTTATTGGGCAGTTGCGGAGGATATCAAAACTTAAGTTCTGTTTTACAAACATGCCCATCAGCACATATCATTTCCTCTAAACAAACCGGCAGCGGGCTTATTAACCAGCCAATGATTAATGTTATTGTTGAAAATTTACGCCAGGGAAAAGATTTAAACTGGCCGCAACTATGGAAGACATTCAGTAATATTTTTGGAAACAACGATTATTTTGATGACTACGTTCCACCTCATAAAAACCTCGGTGCTGTTTTTATAATGGCATATAAAATTCAGCAGGAGAAAAAAGAAGGTGTATAAAAAAAGCCCGGTATTGCTACCGGGCTTTTTATTTCTATTCCAAATTAAATAGTCTTCAAAACTTCATTCATATTTCGCACTGCATCAGCACTTTTGTTGAATTTACCTTGCTCTTCTTCATTCAATTTGTAATCGACAATCTTTTCCCAACCGTTTTTACCTATAACCACAGGCACACCCAGGCAAATATCGCTTTGTCCGTATTCTCCATCCAGTTTCACGCAACATGGAAATAATTTTTTCTCATCGCGAACAATTGTCTTAACAAGTGCAGCTCCGGCTGCGCCTGGTGCATACCATGCAGAGGTTCCGATCATTTTTGTAAGTGTTGCTCCACCAACCATGGTATCATTCACAACTTTCTCCTGCTCTTCGGCACTTAAATAATTTGTAACCGGTGCGCTGTTCCATGTCGCATACCTTATAAGTGGTATCATAGTCGTATCGCCATGCCCGCCGATAACCGACGCATTTAAATCTGCAGGGGAACATTTCAAAGCCATGCTTAAATAACATTTAAACCTGGCGCTATCAAGTATTCCTCCCATACCAATCACGCGATTTTTCGATAAACCTGTACTGTTTAAAGTAAGGTATGTCATAGTATCCATCGGGTTGCTGATAACAATAATAATTGCATCAGGAGATTTTTCTAAAATATTATTCGCAACGCCCTTTACTATGTTGGCATTGGTTCCTATCAATTCTTCCCTGGTCATTCCCGGTTTGCGGGGTATACCAGATGTAATAACAACCACATCGCTGCCTGCAGTTTTTGCATAGTCATTTGTGCTGCCCGTTATTCTCGTATCAAAACCAAGCAGGGCGCTTGTTTGTGTAATATCGAGTGCCTTGCCTTCAGCAAGACCTTCTTTTATATCAAGCAAAACCAATTCTTCGCATAACGCGGCACGTGCAATATTATCGGCACAGGTTGCACCAACAGCACCTGCTCCCACTACTGTAACTTTCATATCAGCAATATTTTAAATGATGAATTATAGCTTCAAATGTAGCGCAACACAGGCATTTAATAAATCTCTTTATTATAGAATGAATAAACTTTTCCGTTATTCCATGTTTTCACAGGCATCAATTAATTGACAAGGTTTCGCAAGCCTTTACATAAAGATTATGGTTATCTTTTAGGCTTAAGCGTAACGCTTTACATTTGCCAATAACATTGTCGATATGAATAAAGTATATAATAATGCACAAGCTGCCGTTGCCGATATTCCGGACGGCTGCACCATTATGCTGGGGGGCTTCGGACTTTGCGGCATACCAGAGAACAGTATAGATGCACTGGTTGAAACAGGTATTAAAAACCTCACTTGTATTTCGAACAACGCCGGAGTTGATGGCTTTGGTTTAGGCAAACTGCTTAACACAAGGCAGGTAAAAAAAATGATGAGTAGTTACGTTGGTGAAAATGCAGAGTTTGAAAGACAATTACTTTCTGGCGAGCTGGAAGTAGACCTGATTCCGCAGGGAACACTTGCTACCCGTATACAAATGGCTGGTATGGGAATACCCGCATTTTTCACGCCAGCCGGCTACGGTACAGAAATAGCCGAAGGAAAAGAGGTAAGAGAATTTAATGGTAAAATGCATTTAATGGAGAATGCGCTGCATGCGCAGTTCGCATTGGTAAAAGCATGGAAAGGAGATAAAATGGGCAATCTTGTTTTTAGAAAAACCACCAGAAACTTTTCTACTTCTATGGCTAAAGCTGCAGATATAACTATTGCAGAAGTGGAGCACCTGGTTGAGCCAGGCGAAATTGACCCTGATGATGTGCATGTTGCGGGTATTTATGTTCACCGCATTTTTCAGGGTGTTGCTTACGAAAAACGCATAGAAAGGCGCACCGTTAATCTTCACAAATAATTTAAAGAAAGGAGATAATGCGCAAGCTGAGCATGGATGAGTTACACCGTAAAACGGTGAATGAATTTAAAGAAGCTGAAAAAAACAAGATCATTGTTGTATTGGATAATGTGCGTAGCGTTTATAATGTCGGTAGCATTTTTAGAACTGCCGATGCATTTTTAATTGAAGCTATTTTTATTTGCGGATATACGCCAGACCCCTCTCACCGCCAAATGAATAAAACGGCATTGGGAGCAACTGAAACCGTTGACTGGATTCAATTTCCCACCGCCTTACATGCACTGGAAAACCTTAAAAAAAACGGGTATACCATTTATTCTGTTGAACAGGCAGAAGGCAGCAGAATGCTGAATGAATTTATTTTACCAACAGACCAGAAGACCGCGGTAATTCTCGGCAATGAGGTGGTAGGTGTGCAGCAGGATCTAATGCAAATGTGTGAAGGGTGTATTGAAATTCCACAGTTGGGTATGAAGCATTCTTTAAATATTGCAGTGGCGGCAGGCATAATATTATATAATCTTTCTGAACCCAGGTTACATCGGCTAAGAAACCAGTAATTCTTTTTCTCAATTAATTTTGCGCCTGAAACCGGCAACATGTCATCCATCAAAAATTACCTGTCTCTTATAAAATTCTCTCATACCATTTTTGCAATGCCATTTGCCATGATAGGTTTTGTACTTGGGCTAATGCAAACAGATGTATTTGAGAAAAATAGACCTTCAGGCTTTATACATTTAACTGCAACGCAGCTTGTTATTAAATTTATACTCGTAATTGTTTGTATGGTTACCGCGCGCAGTGGTGCTATGGCTTTCAACCGTTATCTCGACAGAAGCTTTGATGCTAAAAATCCCCGCACAGCAATACGCGAAATTCCCAGTGGTGTTATCACTTCGGGCAATGCGCTGTTGTTCACGATTATATCATGTATTTTATTTATAACAAGTTGTTATTTTATAAACGCTATTTGTTTTTACCTTTCTCCGGTTGCGCTTTTTGTTATTCTTTTCTATAGTTATACAAAACGTTTTACACCACTGTGCCATCTTGTTCTGGGTTTAGGGCTCTCACTTGCACCCATCGGTGCCTACCTTGCCGTTACAGGTCGTTTTCAAATTTTACCTGTGCTGTTTTCATTAGCTGTAATTTGTTGGGTAAGCGGCTTCGATATTATTTATGCTTTGCAGGATGAACAATTTGATAAAGAAAATCGATTGTATTCAATACCTGCGGTTGCAGGAAAAAGCAAAGCTTTACTGTTATCTCGCTTGTTGCATTTTTTAAGTGCTGTTTTTATTATCGCCGCAGGGCTTGCAGGAAACTTTAGTTTTATATATTGGGTGGGCTTCATTGTTTTTGCAGGTATGCTTATATACCAGCAAAGTATTGTAAAACCTAACGACCTAAGCAGAGTAAACGTTGCATTTATGACAGCGAATGGCATTGCAAGTGTGATCTTTGGAATATTGGTAATTGCCGACCTTTTAATTTTATCTACCTGATTATGGCACGCATACTTTGCATAGATTATGGAAAAAAACGTTGTGGTATGGCTGTAACAGATCCATTAAAAATTATCGCCACACCCTTAACAACTGTCGAAACATCTTCTGTTATCGATTATTTAAAAAAATATACTGCAGGCGAAGAAGTTGAACTTTTCTTGATTGGGCAACCTACCAATCTGGATGGATCAGAAACACATGCCACCATTCCTGTAAAATTTTTCATTGAGAAATTAAAAAAAGAATTTCCAACTATTCCAACACAAACTATTGATGAACATTATACTTCTAAAAACGCTGCACGATCTATGTTCGAAATGGGCATGAAGAAAAAAGACCGTCGCAAAAAAGAAAACCTCGATCAGCTTGCAGCCACCTTGATGTTACAGGAACATTTGCGCGCATTAGGCTGATTGTTTAACAGTTACATTCATCTATACCTTTTACATTTGCAGGGCATATAAAACATGCTATGTTTAAATATTTTTACAGTTTATGATTTTACCGATAGTTGCTTACGGAACAGAAGTTTTAAGAAAGAAGGGACAGGAGATATCACCCGATTATCCGGCACTCGAAAAATTGGTTGATGATATGTGGGAGACCATGTATGAAAGTAACGGTGTTGGGTTGGCGGCACCCCAGGTTAATCACAACATTCGCCTGTTTGTTATGGACAGCAGCCAAATTTTTGAAAACCTGGAAGCTGATGAAAAAGGAAGATATACCGATGAGCCAGGCATTAAACAAGTTTTTATAAATGCACAAATAATTGAATTGGATGGAAAACCCTGGAGCTACAATGAGGGTTGCCTAAGCATTCCAAAAATCCGGGAAGATGTCTCGCGGCCAGAAGAAGTAACCATCGCGTTTCTTGATGAAAATTTTCAACCACACACCAAAACATACAGTGGTATAACATCCCGGGTAATTCAACATGAATATGACCACATTGAGGGTAAACTTTTTATCGATTACCTGAAACCCCTGAAACGAAAATTATTAAAAGGAAAACTAACTGACATTTCAAAAGGAAAAATACAGGTAGATTATAAAATGGTTTTTCCTAAATGAAAATAATTGCTACCATATTCCTTTCTTTTGTTTTAATAGTTGCCAATGCACAAGACACTACCGTGCTTGTAGATAACATGCGATTTACTTTACGCGAGGTTGTGGTGCGCAACAATATGGATTACAAAAGCATACTTCAGCGCATTCAAAACGACACAAGCTTTTACAAGGCCTTTTAGAAATCTGCGGGTAATAGAATTTTCTTCTTTTAACGACATTCGTATGCTCGACAAAAAAGACAAACCTAAAGCCACATATTATAGTAAAACTAGGCAGCATAGGGAAAACGGTTGCAGAACAACAGAAGTAATTGATCAAAAAACAACAGGAAATTTTTTCGATAATAAAGGCAATTATAATTATACAACCGCAGAAATGTATGCCGGTCTTTTTTTTGCAAAAGGTAAAGTATGCGGAGAAAACAATATTGTCGCCGGAAGAAACTTTTCAACTGCCGACAAATCGGGAATGGACAAACACAAGGAGCAACTGAAAATGTTATTCTTTAATCCAGGCAAAAAAATTCCTGGAATTCCACTCATTGGAAACAAGCTTGATTTGTACGATGAGAATGCACATAAATACTACGACTATAATCTGAACTTTGATTTCTATAAAGGAAACGACACATACATTTTCTCCATTAAACCAAAAGAAGACCTGGGATTATTTCAACGCGATAATATTGTAGTGGATGAAATGGTTACCTGGTTCGATGCGCGCACCATGGAGGTTTTGGCCAGAAAGTATACATTAAGTTATAAGGCCGGACTGTATTCTTTTAATGTAAATATGGAAGTAGAAATGACAAAGTTTGGAAACATGTTGGTACCACAAACACTGCGCTATAAAGGAGAATTTAATGCTGTGGTAAAGAAGAAAGAAAAGGGAGAATTTACCGCAACCCTTTTCGATTTTAAAAAATAACTCTATAATTTTCTTCTTACAGTTTATCCATTTTTCAACCTCTTACCTTTGTGGTATGGTGTATAGCCTGTTGCGTAAAATACTTTTCCGGTTTCCCCCCGAAGATGTGCACTATTTTATAATGAATGCTATGCAAGCAGGAGGGGAAGTTGGATTTATACAATCACTTACCGAGAATACCTACCAGTACAAAAATAACAGCCTGCAAAAAAATGTATTTGAATTATCATTTAAAAATCCGGTGGGGCTGGGTGCAGGCTTCGATAAAAATGCGCGCTATTTAAAAGAATTAGAAATGCTTGGTTTCGGATCTGTTGAGGCGGGGACTGTAACGCCATTGCCGCAGGTTGGAAACGATAAGCCAAGGTTGTTCAGGTTACCTAATAACCAGGCGCTCATCAATCGCATGGGTTTTAATAATGATGGAGTTAAAGCGGTAAGAAAAAGGTTGGAACAATGGCAGCATCAAAATGCAGGCAGAAAGGGAAGAATGATTGTAGGTGGAAATATTGGGAAGAATAAAGTTACCGACAACGAAGATGCCTGGAAAGATTATGAAATATGCTTCAATGAATTATTTGATGCGGCAGATTATTTCGTGGTAAATGTGAGCTCTCCAAATACACCCGGTTTACGCGCCTTGCAGCAGAAAGAATCTTTGCGTAAAATCTTATCTCACCTTCAGACCATTAACCATGGAAAAACCAATACGCGACCATTGCTTTTAAAAATTGCACCGGATCTTTCTGAACCACAACTGGATGATGTAATATCTCTTTTTCATGAAGTGAAATTAGACGGACTTGTGGCAACCAATACAACCCTCCAAAGACATAACCTGCTCTCAGAAAAATCGCACCTGCATGAAAGCGGCGGATTAAGCGGCAAGCCTTTAAATAAATTATCCTCCAATATTATTCGGTATATCTCCAACCAATCCAATAATTCCATTCCCATTATTGCCAGTGGTGGCATATTTACCGGCGCCGATGCAGTAGAAAAAATGGATGCTGGTGCCACATTGTTGCAGGTATGGACCGGGTTTATTTATGAAGGACCGTCCATAGTAAAAAATATTTGTTCGCATTTATCCGGGGTTCAGGCATAATAATTATGACGTTTATATTTGCTTAAATAATTAATATGGAGCATTTATTTACTACAGACGCGTTAATAAGTTTTTTAACGTTAACCGCGCTTGAAATTGTGTTGGGCGTCGACAACGTAATTTTTGTTTCCATTTTAATGGGCAGGCTTCAGACAGAAAAACAAAAGCTAACTGCCCGAAGAACCTGGATGTTTCTGGGTATAACCGTAAGAATTTTATTGTTGCTTGGGTTAACCTGGCTGGTACAAAATGGTAGTAACGAATTGTTTGGAATAAACTGGGGCGGGGAGCATTATGCATTCAACCTGAGAAACGTAATTATGTTTGCCGGGGGTATTTTTCTTTTATACAAAACCGTTTCAGAAATACATGAAAAGCTGGAAGGAGGAGAAGAGGAAAAAACAGTTTCAGGCAAAAAAACAGCGCTTCGTTCTATTCTTACCCAGATCGTATTAATTGATATGATTTTTTCTTTTGACAGTATTATTACCGCTGTTGGTTTAGCCAACCATGTAGAAATTATGATGGTTGCCGTGGTGATTGCAATGATAATCATGTTCTTTTTTGCGGCTAAAATTGCCAATTTTATTGAGAAGCATCCTACCTTAAAAATGCTGGCACTTTCCTTTCTACTAATGGTGGGCTTTAGCCTTTTCTTTGAAGGACTGGAACCTTTTCATGGCAGCCATATTTCTAAGGGATATATTTATTTTGCAATGGCTTTTTCCTTCGCTGTTGAGTTATTGAACATGAAAATTCGCAAACGCCAAAAACCCGTTACCCTTAAACCTAAAAGTAATTTCTAAAAAAAAGCACACCTTATGTGGTGTGCTATACATATTTTTCTAAAAAATTGCTGCTTATCCCCCGGAAGGATTGATCGCTAATTATAATCTTTTAATCATGATGTTGCGGTACCAAACATCATTTCCGTGATCTTGCAATGCAATGTGTCCTTTTTTAAATGTGCCCCAACCCGGCATATCATTAAACTTACTTTTCGCCACCATTTGTTTCCATTCATCATTCCATAAAGTAGTAGAAACAGTATGCTCACCGTCAAAATAAAAATCAAGTTTTCCATCATTACTAATAATTTCTGCCTGGTGCCATTTCCCTTTGGTATCGCCTGCATCTTTGTTAGAAGCTATCAGGTCGTATAAATTTCCCGCCCGGTGTTTTTCTATTTTTCCATCCGAATGGCCATCATTATCCAGCACCTGCATTTCAAGACCTGTTCTCCAAGTTTCTTTATATTTCGAAGTGTCTTCCTGCACATAAAAAATAATTCCACTGTTGCCATTATCAGAGATCTTCCATTCGAGCTTCAAATCAAAATCTTCAAACTCTTCATTGGTTACTAAATCGCCGCCGCCTTCTGTCTGGTAACCTTTGTTAGATGCCGCACTTAAATGAATGGCGTTGCTGTCAATATTCCAGGCACTGCCCGGTTTATCCATTCCGTAGGTGTGCCAACCATTGAGTGACTGTCCATCGAATAAAGAAACCCAGCCTGAATCAGCACTTCCCGTTGCGGTAGCAGTTTGCATAGTATCTGAATTGGTTTGGGATGTGGTGCCCGAATTACAGGCAGCCAGTGTAATTGCCGCAGCAATCATTACATATTTCATTGAGGGGTGTTATTAATTATTAAGTAATAAAATGTACTTAGCCATTTGTTCGGCATCTTCTTTAGAAAGGGTTGGGTGCGGGGTCATCATTACTTCGCCCCATACACCGGAACCACCTTTAATAATTTTTTCAGAAAGGTAATTAACGGCAGTATCTGAACCGGCATATTTTGCTGCCACATCTTTGTAAGAGGGCCCCGTAAGTTTTTCATCAATTTTATGGCAGGTAAGACAATCTGATTTCGCAATCAGTTCTAAACCTTTTTGATAATCGGGATTGCTTGAAGGATCGTTTGCAACAGCAGCAGGTGCTTCTGCTTCGGCATTGTCATCCTTGGCTTCGTTGTTTCCATCACCGCAGGCTATTGCAAATAATGATAATGCGGCAAATGCAATAAATATTTTTTTCACACGATAAGTTTTAATAATGAATGAATGATTATAAAGTTATTGATCTATTCCCAATACTTTTTTATTAAAATTTTCATCAGAACCTGTTCCCGCAAAATCATCAAAGGCCTTTTCGGTAACCTTTACAATGTGGTCTTTTATAAAGGGCGCTCCTTCTTTAGCTCCATCTTCGGAATTCTTTATAGCACACTCCCATTCAAGCACGGCCCAGCCTTTATAATCGTATTCCGCCAGCTTGCTAAAAATTGATTTAAAGTCAACCTGTCCATCGCCCAGCGAACGGAACCTTCCTGCACGATTCACCCAGCTTTGATACCCACCATACACCCCCTGCCGTCCGGTGGGGTTAAATTCCGCATCTTTTACATGAAACATTTTTATGCGGTCATGGTAGATGTCTATATAATCCAGGTAGTCCAAACATTGCAAAACAAAATGCGATGGGTCGTACAGTAAGCATGCCCGCTTGTGATTGTTCACTTTTTCCAGGAACATTTCATAACTAACCCCATCGTGCAAGTCTTCCCCGGGATGTATTTCATAACACAGGTCAATGCCGCATTCATCAAAGTAATTAAGTATGGGCAACCAGCGGTTGGCAAGTTCAGTAAAGCCGGTCTCAGTTAATCCTGCCGGTCTTTGCGGCCATGGATACACTGTATGCCACAACAACGCACCGCTGAAAGTGGCGTGTGCCTTCAAGCTTAGGTTCTGGCTGGCTTTTGCAGCATATTTTACCTGCTGAATGGCCCATTCAGTACGTGCTTTTGGATTATTGCGCAAGTTTTCCGGGGCAAACCCATCGAATAAGGCGTCGTATGCTGGATTTACTGCAACGAGCTGCCCCTGCAAATGGGTACTTAATTCAGTTATTTGCAAACCGCAATCATTCACTAAACCCTTCAGTTCATCGGCGTAAGTCTTACTTTCCGCAGCTTTTTGAAGGTCTATACAACGGGCATCCCATGTAGGAATCTGAACCCCGGTATAACCCAGGCCTGCCGCCCATTTGCAAATTGATTTTAAATCGTTGTAGGGGGGATTATCTCCCATAAACTGCGCGAGAAATATTCCCGGACCTTGTATTGTTGTCATTAATTATATATTTAGTTGTTTACCGGCTGCGGTAATCAATTTCACCTTCGTTGTGTCACTCACTTGTACTTTCTGCACTGTGCTCAGCTACGTTGAAAATCCAAAATTATGAAGCAATAATAGCAGGTAAAGTACTGCTGACTGTACCATAATTATATTTCAAACGGGTGCCACTTTTGTTCGCTTTGTGCCGAAGCTACTACGTTGTCTATAAATGCCATACCCCTTACACCATCTTCAGCGGTGGGGAAATCAAGCATTTCCTCTGTGGGTTTTTCTCCTGAAATTTTTGAGGAAAGCGTGAGCGCAAAGTTCCTGTAAATATTGGCGAAGGCCTCCAGATATCCTTCAGGATGACCGCCCGGTGTACGTGCATTGTGTTTGGCGAAATTGCCCAGGTATGCCTGCCCTGTTCTGTAAATTTGTGTGGGTGCATTCAGCCATTTTACAAGTAAAGTATTAGGTTCCTGCTGTGCCCATTCCAGTCCACCCTTTTCGCCGTAAACGCGAATTCTTAAAGCGTTCTCTTCTCCGGCTGCCACTTGTGAGGCCATTAAAACGCCGGCTGCTCCATTATCAAATTTTAGCAGCACATTGCCATCGTCATCAAGGGCTCGCCCGGTTACCATAATATTCAGGTCTGCGCAAAGTTTTTCGATTTTTAACCCGGTAATATATTCTGCAAGGTGTGCAGCATGTGTTCCTATATCGCCCATGCACCCACTCTTCCCGCTTTTTTTGGGATCGGTACGCCACGCAGCCTGTGCATTGCCTTCTCTTTCAGTAAGGTTGCTCAACCAGCCCTGCGGGTATTCTACCCATACTTTTCTTATTTTACCTAGGTCTCCATTTTTAATCATTTGCTTCGCCTGCTTTACCATGGGATAACCTGAGTAGGTATGCGTAAGGCAAAGTGTTAAGCCGGTTTCTTTTACTTTTTGTTTTAATTGACGGGCTTCATCTAAAGTAAAAGTCATTGGTTTTTCTATCACTACGTTAAACCCATTTTCCAAGGCTGCCATAGCTGGTGCAAAGTGGGCAAAGTTTGGCGTTACGATAGTTATGAAGTCGATGCGTTTATCTTCAGGCATCTTACTTTCTTTTTCTATCATTTCCTGGTAGGTGAGATAAATTCTTTCATCATCCAGAAACAATGATTTACCTGAGTCTACAGCAATGCTTTCATTTATACTTAAGGCACCGCACGTGAGTTCTATTAGACCATCCATATTAAGGGCAAGCCGGTGCACCGCGCCGATAAAAGCGTCTTTACCGCCGCCTACCATGCCCATGCGTAATTTTCTGTTCAGCATGTAATTTGATTTGAGAGTGTGAGCAAAAAATCAGGAATTAAAAATCCATGATTGGGTGTTCAATTTAGCAACAATTAATTAATTAGGCTGTTTTAAAAAAAAATTTTCGTTTGTATTTTTATTATCAATGTGCGTACATTTAGGCAGCCAGAATTTAATTAAGCAGCAACTGTATTTTCTGCACATTTAAAAATCAATCTAACGAGTATGTCCGCAATTAACCGGAATCAATTATTTATTGCCAGCTGTCTGGCGCTGTTGGTTACATCACTGTCTTTTGGCATAAGGGCGGGTCTTTTAAATACGTGGGCGCACGAGTTTGCCCTTACCTCTGAACAAATAGGATATATAACCAGTACTGCTTTTTGGGGTTTTCCTGTGGCTATAATTATCGGGGGTATGGTAGTGGATATTATCGGGATGAAAAATCTGCTGATAACGGCTTTTATTTTTCATGCATTAGGCATTATACTTACCATTACGGCTAATGGGTTTTGGCCATTGTTTATATCAACATTACTTATTGGCATGGGTAACGGGCTTGTTGAAGCGGCCTGCAATCCATTAATAGCAAGTATGTACACTGACAGGAAAACAACCAAACTAAATCACTTTCATTTATGGTTTCCCGGTGGTATTGTAATCGGAACCCTTATCGTAAGTTTCTTCGGTCAATATGCCCCTGATTCAATTTACCTTTCTAACTGGCGGTTTCTGGTTGGTATTATGTTTATACCTGCACTATTATACGGCATTATGTTTTTCAGGTTAAAGTTCCCGGTTACGGAAAGGGTAGCAAGTGGTGTATCTACATCAACTATGTATAAATCGCTGCTGTCTCCGCTATTCCTAATTATGATTATTTTAATGTTTGGAACAGCCATAACAGAATTATTTACCGGGCAGTGGATAGATGTACTACTTAAAAACGTAACCGAGAATGCCATTCTATTATTAACGATAGAAACTGGTGTAATGGTTATAGGAAGGGCATTTGCCGAACCTGTTGTAAAACAGTTTTCACCTTCGGGTGTGTTATTGATTTCGGCCATATTGTCTGCTATTGGTTTATATATGCTTAGCCACTCTACCGGAAATATGCTTTTTGTAGGCGCTGTTGTTTTTGGAATGGGCGTATGTTATTTCTGGCCAACCATGCTGGGCTTTGTTGCAGAAAATTTGCCTAAGACAGGTGCAGTCGGTTTAAATCTTATGGGTGGTGCAGGTATGTTTGCCGTTTCTATTTACATGATTTTTATGGGTGGATATTACGACAGGCTTTTAGCAGCCAAACTTCCTGCAGGTGCATCGCTTAAAGATTATATCGATGCCCCGGCGGGATCTGAAATGGGCAATAAACTGTAAACGAATGCAAAAGCTGCTGCAGGGCCGGAAATAATTAATACAACGCTTAACCATTCCCATCATTCTTATAATTGCTTTTGCCATTTTGTTTTTTTATATGCGTAACCGCCCTAAGCCACGCTTGCTAATTATAAAGTAGCCGGTTGTAACACCAATGTATATAACGATCCTAATACGAACAGAAGAACCGCTAATAAAAAATCTATTTGCAGGCTCGTTGCGTTAACCACTGCAGGGACATTTTTCAGCCGGATGCAGTGAAACATAAAAATCTAAAAAGTGACACTAAAAGACAATATCAACCATTCCGTTTGCTCAGTGGACGTTTAATTTTCTTTCCCTTGATGAATTATGCAAGGCTGTAAAAAGTATTGGATTTAATGCTATTGATCTTGTTGGGCCAAAAGATTGGCCAACGCTTAAAAAATATGGCATTTATAGTTCAGCATGTGTTATACACGTGGAGAAATACAGTCTTAACCAAAGGATGGAATCACATTGATAATCATGCCTAGGCTGATCAAGGATTTTACTGAAGTTATTCCTCTTATGGTGGAAGCATGGTTATAAAAGATGTGATCTGTTTTAGCGGAAACAGGGATGGAATGGATGATGAAACCGGTTTAAAAAATTGTGTGGATGGTTTAAAACAAGTTATTACCCTGGCTGAAAAAAATGGTGTTATCATTCATATGGAATTACTGAACAGCAAGGTTGATCATAAAGATTATATGTGCGATAACCATAAATGGGGAGTTGAACTTATGCAAAAGACTTGGTTCGCCAAATTTTAAATTGTTGTATGATATTTATCATATGCAGATTGATGAAGGCGATGTGATAAGAACCATTCAAAACAATATCGATACTTTGGACATTATCATACCGGCGGTGTACCGGGCAGGCATGAAATAGATGAAACGCAGGAACTATATTATCCTGCTATTATGAAAGCGATTATTGAAACTGGATTTAAAGGTTATGTTGCACAGGAATTTATTCCGGCAGCACAAGATAAAGTGCATCCTTAAGAAAAGCCATTGAGATTTGCGATGTTTAAAACAGATAACTATAAGATTTGATTACTAAATTTTTATTAAAAACTACTATTCTTACCTTTATTGATTAAAATAAATAACAATGGCGGAAAATGTATTATGATGCCATTGTAATTGGCTCTGGTATCAGTGGTGGATGGGCTGCCAAAGAACTTGTGCGAAAAAGGATTAAAAGTTATTATGCTTGAACGTGGATCGAAATATTAGAACATATAAAAGATTATGTAAACGCAAATAAAGATCCCTGGGATTTTCCGCATCGCGGCAACCGCACACAACAAATGATTAAAGATTACCCGGTGCTGAAAAGAGATTACCCTTTAAATGAAAGAAACCTTGATTTCTGGGTCAAACGACAAAGAAAGTCCTTACACCGAAATAAAAAGATTTGACTGGTTTCGCGGGTATCATGTTGGCGGACGGTCATTAATGTGGGGCCGGCAAAGTTATCGCCTGGAGCGATCTTGATTTTGAAGCCAATGCAAAAGACGGTATTGCAGTGGATTGGCCGATACGCTATAAAGAAATTGCACCATGGTACGATCATGTTGAAAAATTTGCAGGCATTAGCGGTACCAGAGATGGCATTCCTCAATTACCCGATGGGCAATATATGCCACCCATGGATATGACCTGCGTAGAAAAAGATATTGCTGCCCGCATTAAAGAGCATTATAAAGGTCAGCGACATATGATCATTGGCAGTACCGCAAACATTACGGTTCCGCACTCATGACAGAACCAATTGCCAGTACAGGGATAAATGCTGGCTCGGATGCCCGTTCGGCGCTTATTTCAGCACACAATCTTCTACCCTGCCGGCTGCTATGAAAACAGGCAACCTTACGGTTCGCCCCTGGTCGATTGTTACAAAAATTATTTACGATAAAGATAACAAGCGTGCAACAGGTGTTGAAGTATTGGATGGAGAGAATAACCAGACATACACATACAACGCAAAAATAATTTTCCTTAACGCATCTACACTAAACAGCGCCTGGATTCTGATGAATTCTGCTACAGATGTTTGGCCCGATGGGCTTGGCAGCAGCAGTGGCGAACTAGGTCACAACATTATGGACCATCATTTAGGTGTTGGTGCCGGTGGCACTGTAGAGGGTTATGAAGACAAGTACACATATGGCAGGCGTGCCAATGGCATTTACATTCCGCGCTACCAAAACATAAATAACGACAAACGCGATTACCTCCGAGGGTTTGGTTACCAGGGTGGCGGAAAACGTGATGGCTGGGGACGTTCAGCAGAAGAATTTTCAGTAGGTGCAGGATTAAAAGAGGCTTTGGTTGAACCCGGTAATTGGACCATGTATATTGGTGGGTTTGGAGAAACTTTACCTTACCACGAAAACAAGGTTACACTGGATAAAAACACAAAAGATAAGTGGGGATTAAATGTACTTGCTATGGACATCGAGTATAAAGAAAATGAAGAAAAGATGCGTAAAGACATGCATGCAGACGCAATTGAAATGCTTGAATCAACAGGAGTAAAAAATGTGCGAGGTTTTATTGGTGATGGCACCCTGGGTCGCGGCATTCATGAAATGGGTTCAGCAAGAATGGGTAAAGATCCTAAAACTTCTGTGTTAAATAAATTTAACCAGGTATGGGATGCACCAAATGTTTTTGTGACAGACGGATCTTTTATGACTTCTGCATCCTGTGTTAACCCATCATTAGGTTATATGGCCTTTACAGCAAGAGCTGCAGACCATGCTGTAAGTGAATTAAAGAAAATGAATCTCTGATCTTAATAAGAAAATAAATATTGTTTTATGAACAGACGTGACGCATTATCCAGGGTAGCCCTCATCTTCGGCGGTACCATAATAGGTTCACAAGCTTTCTTAACCGGATGTAAAACCGATGGGAAAAAAGAAGGCGTTTTTGAAACCAGCGATGTAGCCTTAATGGATGAGATAGGCGAAACTATATTACCAACCACACCCGATTCGCCCGGCGCAAAAGAGGCAAAGATTGGTGAATTTATGAAAGTGTATGTTTCTGATTGTTATACGGCAGAAGACCAGAAAATATTCACTGAGGGTTTTAATAAAATCAACGACGCTTCAGATAAAAAATATAATAAAGATTTTATGAAGCTAACCCCGGATGAAAAACATGAATTATTTGTGGCCCTCGATAAGGAGGCAAACGATTATGTAAAAAATAAAAAAACCGAAGATGCCAACCATTATTTTACAATGATGAAGCAGCTTACAATACTTGGATACTTTACCAGTGAAACCGGTGCCACCAAAGCCTTGCGTTACTTACCTGTGCCGGGAAAATTTGATGGCTGCTATCCCTATAAAACAGGTGATAAGGCTGGGCTTTATAATAAAATTTATCATTCATTTAAAATAAATTGTATGACCTACTCCCGAAGAAAATTTTTAACGCAAAGTGGTTTGGTTACAGCCGGCGCATTAATGGGTGTTCAAAAACTACTTGCTGCCGATAACAAGCGTCTTAACAACTTCGGGCTACAGTTATACAGCCTGCGCGACGAAATGCCGAAAGATCCTAAAGGCGTTTTAAAACAAGTTGCATCATTCGGTTATACACAGGTAGAAAGTTATGAAGGAAAAGATGGAATGTTCTGGGGAATGTCTGCACAGGAATTTAAAAACTATATGGATGAGTTAGGCATGAAGATTATTTCAAGCCATACAGATATTAATAAAGATTTTGAAAAGAAAGCAGCTGATGCAGCTTCTATTGACATGAAGTATTTGATTTGCCCCTTTAAAGGACCGCAAAAATCCATAGATGACTTTAAACGTTTTGCAGAAGAATTTAATGCAAAAGGAGAGATCTGTAAAAAGCACGGTATCCGCTTCGCCTATCATAACCATGCGTACTCTTTTAAAGAGTTAGATGGACAAATACCACAACAGGTAATGATGGATAATACGGACCCCGAAACAGTTTTTTATGAGATGGATATTTATTGGGTAGTTGCAGGTGGCGCCGACCCCGTGTATTATTTTAAAAAATACGAAGACAGGTTTCCATTGGTTCATGTAAAAGACATGGCAAAAAATCCTGATCCCAAAGAAGACAATAACTCCGTAACTGTGGGAACAGGCTCCATAAATTTTCCGCAAATACTACATAGTGCCCGTAAATGCGGAACAAAATATTTTATTGTTGAGCAGGAAAGATATACAGGCACCTCGCCGCTTCAAAGCGCAAAAGACAATGCCGCATATATGCAGCACATAAAAATTTAAATAATTATTTTTTGTAAAAACCCGGCAAATCAATGCCGGGTTTTTTTGTAAGTGATTTACTGCCGCTTGTAAATATTTCTGATCTAATCATCCATTAGTGCAAATAAATCAGAAGGGTAATTATTTACTTTTGTATAACCTTGTTTTTTAAATTAAAGTAGGCACCAAATGATAAGAAACCACGAAATAGATTACCGCATAGTAGGGGAAGAAATGCAATATGTGGAGGTAGAACTAGACCCCAACGAAACAGCCGTTGCCGAACCCGGTGCATTTATGATGATGGATGATGGTATTCAAATGGAGACCATGTTTGGAGATGGCAGCCAGCAGCAAAACAGCATGTTGGGAAAGTTATTCAGTGCAGGCAAAAGAATGCTGGTTGGTGAAAACCTGTTTATGACAGCCTTCACAAATATATCCTCGCAAAAAAAACATGTAAGCTTCGCTTCTCCTTATCCCGGTAAGATTATTTCACTTAACCTTCAGCAACTAAATGGTAAAGTTATTTGCCAGAAAGATGCATTTCTCTGCGCGGCAAAAGGTGTTAGCATAGGCATAGAATTTCAACGAAGGCTTGGTACAGGTTTATTTGGGGGCGAGGGATTTATTATGGCAAAACTAGAGGGCGATGGAATGGCCTTTTGCCATGCCGGTGGTCATGTATTAGAAAAACAATTACATGCAGGAGAGTTGTTGAAAGTAGATACCGGGTGCATTGTTGCATTTGAAGCATCGGTTGATTACAACATTCAATTTATAGGAGGTATAAAAAATACCATATTTGGTGGTGAAGGATTGTTTTTTGCAACTCTTCGGGGTCCTGGCAAGGTTTGGATACAAACTTTACCTATAAGCCGCCTCGCATCCCGCATTCTGACTTATGGAACTGTTAGCCGTAAAGAGGAAGGAAGCATTTTGGGTGGATTGGGAAACCTGCTCGATGGCGATGGCTTCAGGTAAAATAAATGAAAACAAAACACATTATAGTAAGTGGAAAAGTGCAGGGCGTTTTTTTTAGAAAGCATACAAAGCAGTCTGCCATTGAAAATAGTATAAAGGGATGGGTTAAAAACCTGCCCAATGAAAGTGTTGAAATTATGGCGCAGGGTAATAAAGAAGACCTGGAAAAATTTATTGATTATTGCAGCAAAGGACCATTAAACGCCAACGTTCAGCATGTAAAGATTAGTGAAACAGAAGCAGAGCCCTTTATGAATTTCGAAATAAAAAAACATTAATCTTAAAGTAATAGGTTAATATTTCTTTCTTGTAAACATAAAAAAACCGGGCACATTAAAGTGCCCGGTTTTAAATACAAATTTATTTGGAATTATACTTTATCCATCTCAACATTCACGGTAATATTAACGTCTTTACTTACAACTAATCCGCCGGCTTCTGTAGCCTTATCCCATTTAAGATTATAATCAAAACGGTTGATAGTTGTTTTTGCTTTAAATCCAACTTTGGTTTTGCCCATTGCATTTGCCATTCCACCATAAGTAACATCGAAGGTCACAGCTTTTGTAACATCCCGCACAGTTAGGTTACCGGTAAGGCTATATTTATTTCCACCTAAGGGCTTAAAAGATGTGCTTTCAAATTTTATGGAAGGATATTGTTCAGCATTAAAAAAATCATCTGACTTTAAATGCTTGTCACGGTTTTCATTATCGGTATCAATAGAATTTACATCGATAGTAAAAGTAATTTTAGCATCAGAAAAATCAGCTTTCTCTGAAATCATAGAACCATCATATATTTTAAATCTTCCTTCTACTTCCGAAACAACCAAATGGGTAATATCGAATTTTACAGAGGAATGATTTTTATCAACCTTCCATGTAGTAGTTTCTGAAGGCACAGTGATATTTTTTTCCTGGGCAATTTCAGTCTTCGTAAATGATAATGCTGAAATAGTTACTGCGGCTAAAACAGCCGCTGAAAGAATTGTTTTTTTCATGATAGTTATTTATTCAAAAAATTTTTATTGATTTATATCCAAACTAAAATTGCTCCATTGTTTCTAAACATAAACACAAAAAGAGACCAATTGCAAATTTTGAACGATGAAACAAAGCTTAAAATGAAAATAGCAACGTTTAATCTTCCCAAACAGTTAAACCCTCGCTGCAATTGGCACATATGTCAATATTTCTGCGGCTGGTAACGAGCTCTTTTCTAAACTGCTTATAATTATCGTTATTCCAAACTTCTTTAAACGATTGCATTTGTAAATTACCGAGGCGGTGCATGGCATCTTTATCAAAACAACAGGGCACCACTAACCCATCCCAGCTAATAACATTGGCATGCCATAGCTTCCAGCAATGGTTATTCAAGTTGCTTTTAATTTGCCTTTTGCCTTCTTTATCTTTCCGGTAACGGCTGTATTTTTCGAGAGATGGAATTAGGTTATTCGGATCATTTTCATAATCATAAACCTGCGCGGTTTTAAAACGAACCTGGTCTACACCAATTTCTTCTGCCAGCCTTTTTATTTCATCTATCTGGTGCTCATTAGGTTTAACCACAAGAAACTGAAAGAAAACAAAAGGCGTTTTGCTTTTTAGTTCACGTTTCCATTTTACAATGTTTCGGGCGCCTTCCAACACCTTATCGAGTTTTCCGCCCCTGCGATATTGCTGGTACACATCCTGCGTGGTACCATCAATAGAAATTATTAACCTGTCAAGTCCGCTCTCAACTGTTTTGCGGGCTTTATCATCGTTTAAATAATGAGCATTGGTAGAAGTAGCAGTATATATGCCCTTCTGATGGGCATAACTTACCATGTCGAGAAAATCTGGATTTAAAAACGGCTCTCCCTGAAAATAGAAAACAAGGTAAAGTAGCTCTTTGTAAACATCATCTATAGTTTGCCTGAAGAAGTCTTTTTTTAGCATCCCCGTAGGCCGGTGAATTCTCTTAATCCGCTTGGACATTCGGGACACCTGAGGTTACACGAGGTTGTAGGTTCAAAAGAAATTGAAACCGGGTAACCCCATTGTACAGGTTTGCCAGTTAGCTTGGTAAGCTGGTAGCTAGCCATCACTTTTGTGGCATTCCATGCACGGCGTGGCGTAAGTTTTCCAAAAAGGTTTAGAGAATCATTTAAATTAAAATACTTCATACAGAGAGGTAAAAATATGATATTGACTTAATAAAATAGAATTGAGGGCATGGTTCTAGGGTTTTAATGATAAAGATTTAACGCTTTTAAATAATTTTTATGCACAAATAGAGGTATGCTGTGAATATTGAAGCAAAAGCAGCGCACACAATATATTCAGCTTTGTTAATTCAGATTATTTCTTACAACTTTGCGCCATTCAATAACGTTTAGAATTCCTACCAATATTTAATGGGACTTTTCAATTTTTTTACTCAGGAGATAGCGATTGACCTAGGTACCGCCAACACGCTGATTATTCATAACGACACTGTTGTTGTAGATGAACCCAGCATTGTAGCGCTTAACAGGAACAATCCTAAAGAAGTGCTTGCAGTGGGCAAGAGAGCTTTGATGATGCACGAAAAAACCCACGAAAGTATTAGAACTGTAAGACCATTAAAAGATGGGGTTATCGCAGATTTTAATGCTGCAGAGTTAATGATAAGGGAGATGATCAAAATGATTCATACTAAAAAACCCTTATTTCCACCCAGCTGGCGAATGATGATATGTATACCCTCCAGCATTACCGAAGTAGAGAAACGGGCAGTGAGAGACAGTGCAGAGCAGGCTGGGGCAAAAGAAGTTTACCTGTTGCACGAACCCATGGCTGCGGCGCTGGGTATTGGTATTGATGTGGAAGAACCTGTAGGTAACATGATCATTGATATTGGAGGTGGTACTACCGGTATTACAGTTATTGCACTTGCGGGTATTGTTTGCGACCAAAGTATACGAATTGCGGGAGATGAATTTACTGCCGATATACAGGAAGCATTACGCCGCTACCACAGTTTGTTGATTGGTGAGAGAACGGCAGAACAAATTAAAATTCAGGTTGGCGCGGCTATGAAAGATCTGGATAACCCACCAGATGAAATTCCTGTAAACGGACGGGACTTAGTTACAGGTATTCCTAAGCAGGTTTTGGTAAGTTACCAGGAAATAGCTGAAGCTTTAGATAAATCAATTTTTAAAATAGAAGAAGCTGTTTTAAAAGCGTTGGAAACCACTCCCCCCGAACTTGCTGCCGATATTTACAGAAGGGGTCTTTATTTAACAGGTGGCGGCGCACTTCTTCGGGGTTTGGATAAAAGGCTTAGTCAAAAAATAAAATTACCTGTACATATTGCTGACGATCCGTTAAAAAGCGTCGTACGCGGCACAGGGCAGGCACTTAAAAATTATCAGCGTTACCCGTTTGTAATGAAATAAAATTTTGTTTTAAGATAAACAGGTGGTAAGCAGGCTGGTCTTACTTTAAATTTTTTGGTCATGCGCAATTGACCCTTTCTTATTCATGAGAAATATTTTTCTTTTTATACGGCATTTTTTTAACCTGTTTTTATTTCTCATTTTACTGGGTGTTTCTATAGGCATTCTGGTTAATTTTAATAAAACTTACGAATCTGTTTTTGCATCAGAAGCCAACGAGATTACGGGTTTCATTAATAAGCAATATAATGGTATAGAATATTATTTCAGGCTTAAAGAAACAAATAAAGAACTGGCTGAGGAGAATGCCCGGTTATACAAAACCTTAAAAGAAAGCTACGCATTACCCGATACAACCGCAGTAACTAAAATCGATTCTCTTCTTAAGGATTCCATTGGAAGAATTCGGAAATTCACATTTTTCCCCGCAAAAGTCGTTAACAATTCCGTTAATGAACAAAACAACTACATAACCTTATACCGCGGAAGCAAGCAGGGTGTTGAAAAAGACATGGGCGTAATTGGCCCGGATGGAATTGTTGGTACGGTGATATTGGTGAGTGAAAATTATTGCCGCGTAATGAGCCTTATAAACAGGTTTAATAAAGTGAGCGCCATGCTTAACAATAATTATTATACGGGATTGGTAGAATGGGATGGCAAAAGCTCGCAGTATGTAACCTTACATGGTATTCCTAAAAGCGTTTCTGTAAAAAAAGGCGATTCGGTTTTAACAAGTAATCTTTCAGGAAATTTTCCCCCCGGATTAATGATAGGTAGGGTAGACCAAATATCAGCAGAAGCATCCAGCAACTTTTTTACAATCAGGGTTAAAACAAGCACCAACTTTTATACGCTTCAATATGCCTACCTGGTAAAAAACGAATTATGGACCGAACAAAAATCGATTGAAGCAAAAACGCCTAAAAATCAATGACCACTTTACTAAAAAATATTATCCGTTTTGTGGTGTTTATTTTTTTACAGGCTTATGTGCTGGATAAAATACCTTCTGTCCATCAGCTTGCAAAGCCTTCACTTTATTTTCTTTTTATACTTTGGCTTCCCTTCAAAATGCATCGGAGTGCCCTAATGCTAGTGGCTTTTATTTTTGGATTAACAATGGATTATTTCAGCGGCACTCCCGGGCTGCACGCAGCACCTTGTGTGCTTATTGCATATTTCAGACCTTTTCTGCTGGCGGTTTTGCTTCCTAAAGAAACCAATGATTTCAGTTATCTTGAACCATCGGTTAAAAGCCTTGGTGCCGCACCTTACAGCGTTTACTTACTAATTCTAACATTTCTTCATCATACATTACTTGTATTAATTGAATGGATTCAGTTTGGAGATTTCTGGTTTTTTATAGGAAAAGTTACTGCCACCACAGCTGTAAGTTTGCTTCTTATTTTCATTACTGAACTTTTGTTTAACCGTAATCCTAAATACAGAACCAACACCGCTTAGAACTTATGCCAGCTGTAAAAAATCTTTTTCTTGATTTTGGAGGGGTTATTCTAAACATTGATTTTAGAAAAGCGGCAGATGCCTTTATTACACTGGGCGTAAAGAATTTTGAAAATTTATATGGCCAGTCTCACGCATCTCCTTTGTTTGAAATGCTGGAAACAGGTAAAATAACAGAGCATGAATTTTACGCGCAACTCAGGGAATTGGCTGGTATAGATTTAACCGATCAAGACATTCAAAGTGCCTGGAATGCGTTACTTATAGAATACTCAGAAGAAAGCCTGGATTGGATTAAGCAAAATGCCCACAAGTTTAACCTGTATTTGTTTTCCAATACAAATATTATTCATCTTACCGCCTTTGAGAAGATGTATGAAAAATTAAAAGGTGAAAAAACCTTTAACCAATTGTTTAAAAAGGCATATTACTCGCATGAGCTTGGTTATCGCAAACCAGATAAGATCGCTTTTGATGCAATTATAGAAAAGGAGAATCTTTTGCCTGAGGAAACGATGTTAATAGATGACACCTACAAAAACATAGAAGGTGCTGCTGCAGCAGGATGGCAAACCATTCATCTAAAACCACCGATGAAGTTGGGTGATTTAGATCCGGAAACTTTAAAATTCAGGGTAGGTTAGTTTATTTCACTTCCTCAAAATCAATATAATCAGCCTCTTTTGTTTTGGGTGTAACTGTTTGTTGAGTTTCGCGAACACCTGGACCCTGCCTATTTAATTCTTCATCCTGCATGGCTTTAATTTTACTTTTCACTTCTGCTGTAGCCCGGGTTATGGGTAAAATAAAATTGAAAAGCAGTTTTACAAACAAGTAAATAACAACAAGAAAAATAATAAACTTAAGCATAAAGCAAAGGTATAACGGTTTTTAAAGCCAATATCATAATAAATTACAAATGGTTCATGGGAATTTGGGTGATATACGTCCAAAATAGTACATTTGCACCGGACAAGATTACTAGAAGGGAACGGACACGTTCCCTTCTCCTTTTTACATATGGCAACAGAAAACGCAGCAATACAGGTAGAAGGCATGATGAACGAACTTCTTTCATCCTTTCCTGACTATTTCCTGGTAAATGTGAAGGTTAAGCCCGGCAATAATATAAAGGTGTTTTTGGATGGCGATAAAGGCATTTCAATTGAGCAGTGTGTAAAGTTTAACCGCCAGCTATACAAAGCCATTGAAGAAAAACAAATGTTTGCAGAAGGCGATTTTTCTTTAGAAGTTTCTTCACCTGGGGTTAGTGAGCCTTTAAAACTTAACAGGCAGTATACAAAAAACATCGGAAGAACGGTAGAAGTGGTTTTTAATGAAGGCGAAAAAAAGATAGGTACACTATTACAGGCAACAGAAAGCGATATTATACTTGAAGAAACCTCAGGTAAAGGCAAAAAGGCTGTAACGCAACAATTTGTTATTCCATTCAATAATATAAAATCAACAACGGTTCAAATTAAATTCTGATTTTTCCGGGCAATACCCGTTTAAAATTTTTGCAAATTATGTCTAGTATTAACTTAAAAGATGCCTTCGACGATTTTAAAGATGCCGAAAGCATCGATCGTCCAACAATGATGAAGGTGGTTGAAGACGTTTTTAAAACCCTTCTCCGCAAAAAATTTGGAACCGACGAAAATTTTGACGTTATCGTTAATGCCGAAAAAGGTGACCTTGAGATCATTCGCCGCCGGATGATAGTTGAAGATGGAGAAGTACAGGATCCCCTTACCGAAGTAGAATATAAAGATGCCGTTAAAGTACAGCAGGATTTTGAAGTTGGGGAAGAGCTTTACGAAGAAGTTGATATACTCGACTTTGGTCGCCGGGCCATATTAGCCGCCAAACAAACCCTTGCAAGCCGTATCAGCGACTTAAAAAAGAATGTGCTAATTAAAAAATATGGCGACAGGGTTAATGATATTATTACAGCAGAAGTATACCAGGTATGGAAAAAAGAGGTGCTGTTAATGGATGAAGAAAGCAATGAACTCATTTTACCAAAAAGTGAACAAATACCTCAGGATTACTTTAAAAAAGGAGAAACCATTCGCGCAGTAATTAAAAAGGTGGATATGAAGAATAATTCACCCGTTATTATACTTAGCAGAACAAGCCCTGAATTTCTGGCAAAGTTGTTGGAAATAGAAGTGCCTGAAATATTTGATGGCCTGATTAGTATTAAGAAGATCGTTCGCGAACCGGGAGAAAGAGCTAAAGTAGCAGTAGAAAGTTTCGACGACCGTATAGATCCTGTAGGAGCATGCGTAGGTATGAAAGGCAGCCGTATTCACGGTATAGTTAGGGAACTAAAGAACGAAAATATTGATGTAATCAATTATACTAATAATATTCAACTGCTCATTCAACGGTCATTAACGCCTGCCAGAATTAGTTACATGAATATTGATAACGACAAAAAGCACGCAGAGGTTTTTCTAAAGGCAGACCAGGTATCGCTGGCAATTGGTCGTCGGGGTGTAAATATTAAATTAGCATGCGAACTTACCGGGTTCGAATTAGACGTTTACAGGGATACCGAAGGCGAGGCAGAAGAGTTTGATATTGACCTGGATGAATTTGCGGATGAAATTGAAGTTTGGATAATTGATGAGCTAAAACGTGTTGGTTGCGACACCGGCAGAAGCGTATTAAATCTCTCCCCGGATGAGCTTGAACGCAGAACCGATCTCGAAAAACAAACCATTGAAGACGTAAGAAGAATATTAAAAGAAGAATTCGAAAAAGAATAAATTTCCGCAGCTAATGTACCTTAGCTGCCAGTTTTAATAAAATTGCCAGTAAGCCGGCAATTTAAACGCAGGGCAAAAAACCCTGCAGGCTTAAATAAAAAGTACTGAATGCCTGATTTAAAATCGCCTGATATTAAACTTCCAAGACTGTTCGCCGCTGCCAAAGAATTCAACATTGGCCAAGAAACCCTTGTGGAATTTTTACATGGCAAAGGCTTTAACAGGGACGACCTTAAGCCTACCGCAAAGCTATCTGAAGATATGTACCGGGCATTGCAGCAAGAATTTCAAAGTGATAAAGTAGCCAAAACCAAGGCCGATCAAATCGAAATTCCAAAAAGTGTGCAAAGTGAGCGCAAGAAAAAAGATGAAGAAGAAATAACCTTTAAAAAAGATAAGGAAGAAATTAAACCATCCGCTCCGGCTCCTGCTCCTGCGCCGGAACCTCCAAAACCTGAAGTTGAAGCTAAAGTAGAAGAGCCTGCTGTGGTTGAAGCGCCTGCTCCGGAACCTGCAAAAGTAGAGGCAGAACCGGTTAAAGAATCTGAAGTAACAAAAATTGAGGCGCCCCAAATCGAAACACCAAAAGTGTTGAATAAGATAGATTTAAGCACCATAGAATCATCAACGCGGCCAAAAAAGAGTGAAGGAGCAAAAGCTCCTAAACCAAAAGAACCTGTAGCTGATGAGCCGACTTCTATACCCGATATACCTGTTGTAGCAGAAACGCCGGAAATTAAAGAAGAAATACCTGCCCCGGTTGAAGCTATGCAACGGACCCAGGAAGCGGTTGGTCCGATAATAGAAAATATTAAGGCAGATAAAATCGAAGGGCTCAAGATCATTCGCAAAATTGACCTTCCGGTAGACAGCGATACCCGGCCAAAGCCTGCCAGTAAAGATGAAAAGCGCAAAAGAAAGCGTATACCAATTGAACCGAAAACTGTTCAAAGAACGGATACCCGCCCCGATGGCGGCGGTGCAGGTGGCGGTGGTTTTAATCGTGGTCCCGGTGGTGGCGGTCCATCCGACGGAAGAAGCGGTGGAGGTCCGGGTCGTTTTCAGCGTCCCGCAGGTGGTCCCGGCGGCAGGGGTAAACCCCCGGGTCGTAATGACAGGAGAGGACCTGGTACAGATAAAGAAATTGACCAGAAAGAAATACAGGAAAAGATCAGGGAAACACAGGCAAAACTTGCCGGTTCATCTGGCAGAGGCAAAAGTTTAAAAGCTAAATACCGCAGGGAAAAAAGACAGGGCACATCTGATGCGCCCGGCGAAATAGAAGATAACAAATTGCAGGTTACTGAATTTGTTACCGTTAGCGAACTTGCTAATTTAATGGATGTGAGCTTTGCCGAGGTAATCGGTAAATGTATGGGCTTAGGAATTATGGTGTCTATTAATCAGCGTTTAGATGCTGAGGTAATAGAACTTGTTGCGGGTGAATTTGGTTTTGAAGTAGAATTTATGGGGGTGGATGATATTGACGAGGAAATGGAGGAGGAAGATATTGATTCTCCTGAAGACCTGGTAGACAGGGCACCTATCGTTACCATTATGGGTCACGTAGATCATGGTAAAACATCTTTACTTGACTACATCCGCAGTGCCAGTGTGGTTGCAGGTGAAGCAGGTGGTATAACCCAGCATATTGGCGCTTACGAAGTTGCTTTGCCAACCGGGCGGCGTATTACTTTCCTAGATACTCCGGGTCACGAAGCGTTTACCGCCATGCGTGCAAGGGGTGCAAAGGTTACTGATATTGCTGTAATAGTAATTGCAGCAGACGATGCTGTAATGCCACAAACCAGGGAGGCAATCAGCCATGCGCAGGCCGCCGGTGTTCCAATGATTTTTGCTATAAACAAGATTGATAAAGATGGTGCAAACAGTACCAAAATCTATGAGCAGCTATCCCAAATGAACCTGCTGGTAGAATCATGGGGTGGTAAATATCAGAGCCAGGAAATTTCAGCAAAGCAGGGATTGAATGTAGAATTGTTGCTTGAAAAAATATTGCTTGAGGCAGACCTTCTTGAACTGAAGGCCAACCCGGAACGGGAAGCTTCAGGAACTATTATCGAAGCCTTACTGGATAAAGGTCGCGGATATCTTGCCACTGTACTGGTACAAAACGGATCACTGAAACAGGGTGACCTGTTGGTTTCGGGACAGCACTATGGCAGAATCAAGGCGATGTTTAACGAAAGAAATCAACGCACCAACGAAGCGCCACCATCTACCCCCGTTCAAATACTCGGGTTAAATGGTGCACCGCAACCAGGTGAAAAGTTCAGGGTGTATGAAGACGAGTCTGAAGCAAAAGATGTTGCTACCAAAAGAGCACAGATACTGCGCGAACAGGGACTAAGAGCTCGTAAACATATTACACTCGATGAAATTGGTCGTCGCCTTGCCTTGGGCAACTTTAAAGAATTGAAATTAATTCTTAAAGGTGATGTTGATGGATCGGTTGAAGCGCTTAGCGATTCATTGCAGAAATTATCTACACCAGAGATAGTAGTAAGTGTTGTGCATAAAGCGGTAGGCCAAATATCAGAAAGTGATGTATTGCTGGCCACTGCATCAGATGCCATCATTGTTGGTTTTAATGTTCGTCCGTCTGCGCAGGCTAACAGGCTGGCAGAAAATGAAGGGGTTCAAATTAAATTATACTCCATCATATATAACGCCATCGAAGAAGTTAAGAGCGCGATGGAAGGTATGCTTGAACCAAAGATCGAAGAAAAGATTATGGCAAATGTAGAGGTGCGGGAAGTATATAAATTCGATAAAGCTACAGTTGCCGGTTGTTATGTATTAGAAGGGAAAATATTCCGTAACCATAAGATTAGAATTATACGCGATGGTATCGTTGAATTTCCGAAGGGTGAAGGAAACAACGCTGAACTGGGATCTCTTAAACGTTATAAAGATGATGTGAAAGAAGTATCTGCAGGCATGGAATGTGGTATTACTATTCGTAACTACAGCGATATTAAAACAGGAGATATTATAGAAGCATACGAAGAAGAAGAAATTAAGCGTACACTGTAAACCAGAATTTTTTATATATTAATCAATGCCACCCATGGGTGGCATTATTGTTTTTTTACCCTTCCTTTTTAAAGTATATGATTAGGCATTATCTTTCGCCCTTATCTGGAATTGTACATGAACAAACCGACACTGAATACGCTGCTTTCTCCAAGGTTACTTGACCTTTATAATGCCTCCGGAAGCATAGTGGTAATCATTGATGTTTTTCGCGCAACCTCAACAATAGCAACGGCTTTATTCAATGGAGCAAGGAAGGTGGTACCTGTAGATGGCGTATCAGAATGTATTGCTATCGGCAAACAATTAAATGCGGTAACCGCAGGCGAAAGAGACGGGAAAGTGATTGAGGGATTGCAATATGGAAATTCACCCTCGGAGTACACCCGGGAATTTATTAATGGAAAAACGCTGGTGCTTACAACCACAAATGGAACAAAGCTGTTACACATGGCCTTTAATAATGGAGCTGATGAAGTGATAACAGGGTCATTCCCTAATCTTTCATCTGTTTGCGATTACCTGGTAAAATCTAAGAAAAATGTTTTGCTCGGTTGCTCTGCATGGAAAGACAAATTTAACCTTGAAGACACCTTGTTTGCAGGTGCCGTTATAGAAAGAATAAAAGAATATTTTACCATTCATTGCGATAGCAGCCTGATGGCTGAGTCTATGTACACCCTGCACAAAAACGATCTTAAAAGTTTCATCAGGCAAACTACCCACTGGCATCGCCTGGCTTGCTACGGTTTAGAAAAAGACTTGGAGTATTGCGTTACGATTGATGTTGCTGATGTACTTCCTTCCTATAAAAATGGTGCACTGGTAGTAGAACACATTCGAAAATCATAATTCTTTTTTTTGCATTTCCCTCTTTCTGTTTAAGTGGAAATATATACCCACCTTACGTGTCTGTTAGATTACAGTATATTCATGGCAGGGAAATTGACCTTCTTATATTATTACTTCATTAAAACTTTTTAAGGAGGCTATATTATGAACAAGAATGAACACAAAGAAGGCCCGGTAGCAAGAGCCATTGAAGAACAAACCGCAAAACTTCCATCAGATGTATTTTTGTGGGCTGCCCTTGCATCTATGGGAGCATCAGTAGTTTTACATATTATGGGCAAACGTAAAAGTGGGTTATTTGTAGGCCAATGGGCTGCTCCGTTTTTACTTTTTGGTGTATATGATAAACTGGTAAAGCAAGAAGGACATGATGCTGAAGATGATGAAGACGATGATGATGATGACCTGAATTTTTCTTAACTTATGTAAAGCCGGTTTAAACCCGGCTTTTTTATTCTATAACTGGTTATAGATATAAGCGATCTCATCTTTAAACTTCTCCATAATTATTTTTCTTTTTAAGCTCATTTTGGGTGTCATCTCACCACTTTCAATATTCCATTCCCTTGGCAGCAGCTTAAAACGTTTTACCTGCTCAACATGATTGAAATTTTCGTTTATCTCATCAATTTCTTTCCTATACCTTTTTAATACTTCCGTATTTGAAACTGCATCTTCAATTGTGATAAAAACCATGTTATGCAATTGCATCCAGTTTTTTAAAAATGAAATTGATGGAACAATGAGCGCCCCAACAAATTTTTCTCCGGCGCCTACAATCAATGCCTGCTCTATAAAGGGGCTTTCTTTAAGTTTATTTTCTATGGGTTGTGGCGCTACATACTTTCCACCACTTGTTTTAAATAATTCTTTTTTACGGTCGGTAATTTTAATAAATTTTCCTTCAACCCATTCGCCAATATCACCCGTATGCAGCCATCCGTCAATTATGGTTTCTGCAGTTAGATCAGGTCTCTTAAAATAACCTTTCATCACACTGGGGCCTTTTACGCATATCTCTCCATCCGCTTCTATTTTAACTTCCTGACCAATAGCAGGCAGACCAACTGTGCCAATTCTTCTTTCACCTTCATCCTTCCTGTTTACACAAATTATAGGGCTGTTTTCTGTTGGTCCGTAACCTTCATAAACAGGTATTTGTGCGGCATTAAATATTTTAAGCAATTTAACCTGGCAGGCGGCACCACCTGTTACAATAAAACGAATATTACCCCCAAGCGCATCGCGCCACTTTGTAAAAATTAATTTATTAGCTAATGCTAACTGTGCATTATAAATGGGTCCCTGATTTTTACTGTCATCGTATTTTTCTGCCAGGTTAACAGCCCAAAAGAACAGCGCTTTTTTAATCCCTTTCAGTTCCCTGCCTGCATTCATAATTCTTTCAAAAACTTTTTCAAGCAGCCGCGGTACGGTGGTAAACCCTATTGGCTTTACTTCCCTTAAATTTTCACCGATCGTCTCCAGGCTTTCTGCATAATAAATACTTATGTAACTAAACAGGTAGATGTAAGAAACGCACTTTTCAAAAATATGGTTGAGGGGCAAAAAGCTTAGCACCCTTTCTTCCGGCTCATCTGGAAAAGGAAAACTTTGTTTACCGCCCAGTGCATTGGAAACGATGTTGCGGTGAGAAAGCATTACACCCTTTGGTGTTCCTGTGGTACCGGAAGTGTATATGATTGTTGCCAGGTGGTTTTGATCAATTGCATCCTTAATTGCATTTACTTTTTTAAGATCATCACTGCTTACTTCTTTACATACCTGGGTCCAATGCGCAACCCCATCAATTTTATCAAAAGAAAATATTTGTTGTAGGGTTGGCACCTTATCACTTACCAGTTTTACTTTATCGTACAGGTCTTTGCTACTTACAAATAACAGTTTTACCTGGGCATCATTTAAAATAAATTCGAGTTCAGGTGCGTTGGTCGTTGGATAAATAGGAACAAGGGCGGCACCTGTTTGTTGCACCGCCATGTCGGTTATCAGCCATTCGGGTCGGTTATTGCTAATGATGGCAATTTTATCGCAACCTTCATCTGAAAAATCTCCACCAGAAACTGCCCATTGCCGCATTAATCCTGCACTAAATAAATCAACTGTGTTTTTAACTTCTTCGGTGCTGTAAGTTCTCCATTGCCCATCTTCTTTGGCAGCAAGCATATCTTGTTTGGGAAACTTGGAAAGTTGCCATTCTATGCAATCAAATAATCGTGTAGGTTTATTCATAACGCACTAAAATATAAGTAAACCCCGGCAAACAAAAGGGATTTTATATGTAACCGGCTATAGTGCTAATATAAGATTTTGTTGCGTCGCACTATTCAACTGTTGCAACTTTAATCAGCTGAGCGTTTAATGTATTTGGTATTGACCCTCGGGAATTTTAAAGAGGGATGTGCGTTGAAACTGCCTGAATCTGGTCATTTCACTTTCATGTGTAAAAATCCAGTTATTATACCGGTCTTTGTTTATTACCTCGCCGAAAACCCATTGATTATAGGGCTCAAAATATCCCTGTTGCAATAACTGCTGCTGATAGTCAAAAAGCCTGAACCTGAAGTTCTTTGCAGGACCGTTGAACCATTCCAGTATAAACCGTGTTCGAAGTGCAGTAAGGCTTTCAGCAGTAACCGGTGGCTTCATCATGGCAGTGAGTTTGGAAAAACTTTCTATTACAGCATTTTGAAAATCTGATTGCTTATTTTCCAATGCACTTATTGTATTCCGGTTTTCGTACATCTTCTTATAACCATTTAATAATTGATCTTTAACTTCTGTTGTGCGGGTACTTAGGCTTTCAATATTTATGAATATTTCTCCATATAATAATCCCCAGATAATGTTACCTGTTTTTCCATAATATTTAGATGCGTAATAATAATTACTGCTGATGTTGGGGTCGGCCTCTATTCCTTTCTCCCAGGCCTGAATGGCTTCTGACTTATTATTATCTGACATAAGAAGGTCGCCATATTCACTATATAATACGCCACTTTTTGGAAACTTCTGGAGAGCCGTTTTATATAACTTCTCACCATCCTTGTACTTGGCAACGGCTTTGTAAGCCATACCCAGCAATTGATAGCTTTGTACGTCGGGATTGGGTTGTTCAATAAGCTTTTTACCGGTTTCCATTGCCTTGGCAAAATCTCTCTTATAATAATATGCAAGTGCCTGGTCTTTTAAAACCTCTATGTTATCAGGTTGTAATAATCGTGCTGATTCTAAGAGTTGAATAGCATTGTCATAATTGCCCTGTTGAAGCTGCAACCTGGCGCTTTCTCTTATGGATGACACATCTTGCCCGAAAGAGTTTGAACAAAGCGCAACAAAAAGGCAGGGCAGTACTAATAATTTTTTCATGAGGCAACTATTCATATATAAGGTGTGTGAGCAATCCGTCTCTTAACTTTGGTTCGAACCAGGTGCTTTTTGGAGGCATCGTTTTGCCGCTGTCGGCAATGGCAAATAATTGTTCAATACTTACTGGATATAAACTTATAGCCATTTCCATTTCGCCTGAATTAACCCTGTTTTCAAGTTCATTAAGTCCGCGAATGCCACCTACAAATTCAATATTTTTATCGGTACGCTGGTCATGTATGTTTAAATGCTTGCTTAAAACAAGGTGTTGAAGAATTGTTATATCAAGCACTCCGATAGGGTCTTTTGTATATTTCCCTTCTTTAACCTGAAGCCTGTACCATTTACCTTTTAGATATAATCCGAATTCGTGTGCTTTCGAGGGTCTTACCTGTTGCTGGACTTCTGAAATAATAAAGTCTTCCTTCAGCCTTTCTAAAAATGTATTTGCATCTAAATCATTCAGGGTTTTTATTACCCGGTTGTAATCGAGTATTTGTAACTGGCTTTCAGGGAAAAGCGTTGTAAGAAAATAGTTCGCGCTTTCGCCCGGGTTTGGAAGTAACCTGCGCACTTTTGCGGCAGATGCGGCCCGGTGATGCCCGTCGGCTATGTATGTATTAGGAACCTTTGTTTCGAATAACAAGGTTATTTCTTCGATAATAGCATTGTCGTTTACCACCCATACAGAATGCGTAATGCCGTCTTCTGCAACAAAATCGTACACCGGCGATTTTGCCGTGGTGTATTTTAATATTATAGCATCTATATCTTCTACATTGCGATATGCAAGAAAAACATTGCCTGTTTGCGCACCTGTTACCTTAATATGTGTAATCCTGTCCTGCTCTTTATCCGGGCGGGTAAGTTCATGTTTTTTGATCTTGTCATTCTCATAATCATCTATACTGCTTACACAAACCAAACCGGTTTGGTTTATATCGTTATTGCCAGAAACTGTTGCCGGCATGTGCAACCTGTAAATGTAATAGCATGGTTTGCTTTCAGTAAATAACACATCTCTTTTTAAAAAGGCGGTAAGATTTTCTTTTGCCTTCTCATATACAGCATCTGAGTATGCACTTTCACTAGCTGGCAGGTCTATTTCGCTTTTTGTTATATGCAAAAATGAATAGGGATTGCCCTGAGCTTCTCGTCGCGCTTCTTCACTGCTTAGTACATCGTATGGTTTGCTTGCAACCTGTTTGGCTAACTGGGCCTGTGGACGTAAAGCAGTAAATGGTTTAATTATACTCATCAAATTATAAGTTACTTTTTAGGTGTGTCTTTTAGAAAAATCTTCCATCAGTTCACAAAATTGTTTTACGCTCTTTGATGGAAGGGCATTGTACATAGATATGCGCATACCACCTACACTGCGATGCCCTTTAACACCTACCATACCGTTTTTTTCGCATTCTTCTAAAAACAGGTTTTCAAGCTCCGGATCGGTAGTCGTGAAAACTGCATTCATAAGACTTCTATCTTCTTTAACAATCCGTGATGTAAAAGCGGGTAACGCATCGAGTGTTTCGTAAAATATGTTTGCCCGTTCAGCTGCCCGTTGTTCCATTACTTCAAGCCCGCCTTCCGCTATAATCCACCTTAACGTTAGTAAACTAACATACACTGCAAAAACAGGTGGCGTATTTAATAAAGAACCTGTATTTATATGGTTTTGATAATTAAGTATTGAAGGAATCTCACGGCTCACCCTGTTCAAAACATCTTGCTTTATTACCACCATAGTTACGCCTGCGGCACCTGCATTTTTTTGCGCCCCTGCGTATATAACAGAGAATTTTGAAAATGGCATTTTTCGGCTGAAAATATCACTGCTCATATCTGCCACCAATGGAACATCTGTAGAAGGTATTCTATGCCACTGGGTTCCCTCTACTGTGTTATTGGTAGTATAGTGCAGGTATTTTACCCCCGGGGGAATAGAAATACTTTCAGGAATATAAGTGTGACCTTTGTCTTTGGAAGAACAGGCAACATGCACTTTTCCAAACAGGTTTGCTTCTTTAATGGCCTTGGTGCCCCAAATACCATTATCGCAATAGGCTGCTGTTTCCTCTTCATTCAACAGGTTCATGGGAACCTGCATAAACTGGGTAGTTGCACCACCTTGCAAAAACAACACTTCGTAATCATCATTCAACTGCATCAATTGCTTAACAAGGGCACGAGCCTCTTCCATAACTGGTAAAAACCATTTACTGCGGTGACCGATTTCTAAAACAGATAATCCTGAGCCATTAAAATTATGGATGGAAGCAGCGGCTTGCTGCAATACCAGGTCGGGTAACACAGAAGGACCCGAATTAAAATTATGCACCTGTAAACCCTGCATCTACCGTGAATTATGAAGATTGTTTATGAAAGCTGCAAAGTAAATGCTTTTGATGTAAAGCAATTTGAATGAAAAGCTTAAATATGTTTATGGTTCAACGTGTGCTACACCCCCGGAAATAATGAATTTCATTGCTTCTGCACCGGTAAGATTGTGCAGCACCTTTACATTTTGAATGGGAACGATATACACTATGCCTGAGATGGCATAAGAGTGGGGCACGTACACTACCACATGGTCTGACAATTCAAAGTGCTGTGCATCATCATTGGTTATAAAACCTATACGCCAAACCTGTTGCGCATCTACCATTACAAGCACTGGCCGGTCAAACTTTCTTTTATTGCCTCCAAATGCCTGCAGAAAATCTTTAACTGATGAATAAATATATTTTACACCCGGTGTTCTTTCCAATACCGAATCTAGCACCTCAACCATCTTGCTAACAACGAAAGAGCTTGACACCCTTCCAATGAGTATTAATAATATTACAACAACTAAAAAGCCTAAACCCGGAATTTTTTGAAGGTCGCCATCCTCAGTTGTTCTGATTAAATGAGGAAAAAAATAATGAATTAAACCGGGCAATATATTATCGACTGCTACAAAAAACCAAATCACCACATAAAGTGTAACACCAATTGGCGCGAGTATTACAACACCCTGAAAAAAATATTGCAACAATTTTTTCCAATGGAGGCCTGAAGGAGGAACATTGGGGTTGGCATTTTCCATAATTATCAGTTCTGGTTAGTGTTCCTTGTTTAGGAGCAAAGCTAATTGAATGCTACCTGCCAAAATCATCTTGCAGCCGTATTATATCTTCTTCATCAGATGGATTGCTAGCATCAGTGTGTTGCCAGATCTCTGCTACTACGCCATATTTTTCTAATCCTATCAAACGATGACGTTCTCCTTTTTGAAGAACAATGGTATCACCGGCATTATAGGTTTCAGGATCGTTCTGCTCATCATTGTCACTTTTTGCCACGCCAATCGGACCTTCTACAACGCGCCATAATTCTGCTCTTCTGTGATGGTATTGCCAGCTCAGTCTCTTTTGGGGAGCAACCATTAAAATTTTTGGGCTGATTTTACTGGTAATTGAAACATTATCTACTGAATGATCGGGAAAATAAATTTGGATAAATTTTTCTGCCTGGTTATCATCAATTACAAAAAATCCACCCCAGGGCCTACTGGTATCGCGGCTTACTATGGTTAATCCTTCTTCTTTTAATTTATTTTCTACTTCGTTAAAAATGTTTTGTTCCATTATTTGATTTTAATGCCACGAAAGTAAAATAATTGATGAAAGGTTTAAAAATTACATGGAAACGCTTTTACCGAAATAAGTTTCCATAGTTTTGCGTTTAATTATTTAATGGAATTGAAAGACAGAATACAGATAAAAAGCCGCGAAATGTTTATGCGGTTTGGATTTAAGTCTGTCACAATGGACGAGATAGCCACCCAATTAGGCATAAGTAAAAAGACCATTTACCAGTTTTTTAAAGATAAAGATGAGTTGGTTGCTTGCATTATTCAGGATGAGATCAGTTTTATTCAAAAAGAATGTGTTGAGCAGGAGCAAAACTCGGATAATGCCATCCAGGAAGTTTTTAAAGCCATGGACAGCATTCAATTGATATTTGAATCTATGAACCCCCAGGTATTATTCGATCTCGAAAAGTTTTACCCTGACACCCATAAAAAATTCCTTGATCATAAAAATGGCTTTTTACTGGAAATAATCCGCAAAAATCTTATTCGCGGTATTCGTGAAGAATTATACCGGCCCGAATTAGATGTAGATATTGTTTCAAAATGCAGGCTCGAAAGCAGCTTCTTGCCGTTTAATGTTCTCTTGTTTCCTTATGGTAATTACAGTTTAATTAAAGTTTCAACAGAAATATACTACCTGTTCCTTCACGGGATGGCCACAACAAAGGGAAAGAAATTGATAGAAAAATACATTCAGCAACGCGAGAAAAGTGTTTAATCGTATGAAGGTGAAATTGACCATATTAATCCATATTTTAAGTTGTGTAACATTGTTAGCCAACGCCCGGCAAACAGATGCTCCTCCTAAACAAACGCATCACTTTACTGTTCAGGAATGTGTGGATTATGCCCTGAAAAACAATGTCCAGGTAAAAAATGCTCTAATTGACATTAAGATACAGAACGAAACAAACAGGGGTGTAGCCGCTGCTGCATATCCTCAAATTAATGGAAGTGTAGGTGCTACCTATTTTCCCAACATTACGGTTCAGAGTTTTCCCAACTTTATAGCAGCTGCAACCTACGGGGTGCTGGAAAATGAAGGTGTTCAAAACGGTAGCGGCGACCCGATTAAATCGCCTGCAGACTTTGGATTTATACAGGCTGCCTTTGGTACAAGCTGGAACGCAACAGTTGGCGCAACACTTACACAGGTTTTATTTGATGGTCAGTTATTCGTAGGTCTGCTAGCCCGTAAAACAACCATGGAACTACAACAAAAAAATGTTGCGGTTACTGAGTCACTAATTAAGAAAAATATTTACAAACTATACTACCAGCTTTCTGCAAGTAAAACCCAGTTACAGCAATTAGATGCCAATATTAACCGGCTCGAAATATTAAAATTTAATTCAGGCGAATTATATAAAAATGGTTTTGTAGAAAAAATGGATGTAAGCCGTGCTTCGGTACAACTTACCAATCTCTCCACTCAAAAAACAACGGTTGAGAATACCATCAATAATGGATACCTGGGTTTAAAATTACTTATGGGCATGCCGGCAAAAGATTCGTTATACCTCACCGAAAATATTTCGGAAGAAAAAGTAAAAGAAGGTTTATTGGATGAAGGCATATACTCTTACACCAGTAGAACAGATTACAATTATATTAAGGTAGCAGAGCAATTAGGTGAATTTAATATTCGCAGGTATAAGCTAAGCCGCATACCCACCGCATCGCTGGCTGCAGCTTATAATAAAATGGCCCAAAGAAACCAGTTTGATTTTTTAGGTAAGGGTCCATGGTTTACCAGCTCTTATATTGGCTTAAACATTCGGGTGCCTATTTTCTCAGGTTTTGCAACAGAAGCTGCAATAAATAAAGCAACATTGGAACTGGAGAAAACCCGTAACCAGGTTAAGAATCTCGAGATTTCTATAGACAACCAGGTTCAGGTTGCCCTAAATAACTATTATAATGCTGTGAAGACGCTAGATATTCAATTACAGAATATACAACTAGCAGAAGAAGTTTACCAGCAAACTAAGACTAAGTACGAAATTGGTACAGGTTCCACTTTGGATATCACCAATGCCCAAACCGACCTTACTATAGCACAGACTAATTATATAAACGCATTATACAATGCCCTGATAGCAAAGGTGGATTATATGGATGCAACCGGAACATTATAAAAAAGCATAGCAACCCCGGAACGGACTAAATGAAAGATTATGAAACAAATTTTGGCGGCATTAATTGTTTTTTCCCTAACCCTTTCTGCTTGTGATGGAGGTACCGAAACCACAACTACAACTAAGGTGGTAACTGAAAAAAAAACAAAGCTTGAAGATTTAAAAAAGCAGCAGGAAAAACTTAACCAGGAGATTATTGCACTTGAACAGGAACTTGTAAAGTTAGATCCCTCCCAAAAAACTGAGAAACCTAAACTGGTAGCAGTGGCGCCCGTTTCTTCTCAAAATTTCAACCATTATATAGATCTGCAGGGAAAGGTTGATGCAGAGAACGTAGCATATGTTACTGCCAGAAATGGTGGTGGGCAGGTTAAAGGCGTTTATGTAAAACAGGGTGAATATGTAAACAAAGGAAAGCTTTTGCTTAAGTTAGATGATGCTTTAATACGCAGCCAGATAGAACAGGCTAAAACACAGCTTGCCTTCGCCAAAGATCTTTATAACAGGCGTAATAATTTATGGAAACAGAATATAGGCACTGAGGTTGAACTCATCAGTGCAAAAAACAATGTAGACCAGGCACAAAACCAGCTTAATTTATTGAACGAACAACTTTCATTTACCAATGTATATGCAGGAATGAGTGGTGTGGCTGATGAAGTAACCATTCGCGTGGGAGAAATGTTTACAGGCAACCCGCAGATGGGTGGCTACATTAAAGTTGTAAATACAGGAAACTTAAAAGTAACTGTGCCCGTGCCTGAAAATTACATAGCCAGTGTTAAGACAGGTACGCCGATGATCGTTAACATACCAGAAACTAACCAAACATTTAATCTCACTGTTTCATCAGTGGGTAAAACCATAGATCCCAACAGCAGGTCTTTTTATGTTGAGGCGCGCCTTCCATCATCAAAGAATTTTAAACCCAACCAGGTTGCTACAGTTAAAATACTGGACTATGCCGTAAGTAATGCCATTACTATACCGCTTAATACTATGCAAAAAGATGAGAAAGGAAGTTTTGTTCTTGTTGCTGCTACAGAAAATGGTAATATGGTTGCCCGCAAAAAGGCTATTGAATATGGAGAATTATATGGCAACATGCTTGAAGTAAAAAGCGGTTTAAGCGAAGGCGACCAGGTTATTACCGATGGATTTCAGAATTTATTTGATGGTCAATTAATCACCACCCAGTGATAATCTAACCTATTTCTACAAACACTAATAAGTGCATAGCGTGCGCATAAGGGAACTACTAAACTGCATCTTTCTATGAGTAAAGAATATTCACCCGGATCATTTAAAGAATTTAAACCTACAAGCTGGAGTGTAAATAATAAAACATCCATTTACCTTCTTGTGATATTCTTATCCATCGCAGGTGTTTTTCAATTTGTTACCCTTCCTAAAGAGCAGTTTCCCGATATAGTTATACCTACCATTTATGTGCAAACCATACATGTAGGCAATTCTCCCAGGGATATTGAAAACCTCGTAACAAAACCCATAGAAAAACAAATTAAAGGGATAACGGGCGCAAAGATTAATAAGATAACAACTACTTCGCAACAAGATTATTCAGCCATAGTTGTTGAATTTGATACAGAAGTAAAAACAGATATCGCACTGCAAAAAGTGAAGGATGCAGTGGACAAAGCCAAGCAGGATTTGCCTACAGATCTTACACAAGAACCTGCCGCACGGGAAATAAGTTTCTCTGAAATGCCCATCATGTATGTAAACATTAGTGGCAATTACGACCTGCAAAGATTAAAACGATATGCAGACCAAATGCAGGACAGGCTGGAAGAACTTACCCAGCTTAATCGTGTGGACCTTGTGGGTGCGCCAGAGCGTGAATTCCAGATTAATGTTAACCGCCCGCTAATGCAGGCTGCTAAGGTTTCTTATAATGATATTGCCAATGCCATTTCATCAGAAAATCACGACATCTCCGGTGGTCTGCTCGAAGTGGGCGATATGAAACGTAACCTGCAATTACGAGGGCAGTTCAAAAACCAGTTTGACCTGGAGAAAGTTATTGTAAGAAATATTTATAACGACCCTGTTTACCTGAAAGATATTGCCACCATCAAAGACACACTTAAAACCAGTGAAAGCTATGCTCGACTTAATGGCAAAAGTGTTATTACACTAAACATTATTAAACGTGCTGGCGAAAACCTTATTGAAACTTCCGATGCAGTGAAGGCTGCGGTGGATGAATTACAGGTAAGCTCTTTTCCAAAAGATTTAGATGTTGTTGTAACAGGCGACCTGAGTAAATCAACAAGAACCTCATTTAATGAGCTGGTTAATTCCATTGTAATTGGGTTTATACTCGTACTGCTTATTCTAATGTTTTTTATGGGAGTGGTAAATGCATTCTTTGTTGCATTGTCAGTTCCATTAAGCATGTTCGTGGCATTTTTATTTTTGCCTGCAGCCGACCTTATCGTAGGCACACATGTAACACTCAATTTTATTGTATTGTTTGCGTTGCTTTTTGGTCTGGGAATAATTGTAGATGATGCCATTGTAGTAATTGAAAATACACACCGCATTTTCTCTAACGCAAAAGGAAAAATAAGTTCGGCCATTTCAGCAAAAATCGCTGCAGGTGAAGTTTTTGTTCCTGTTCTCGCAGGTACACTTACTACATTAGCGCCCTTTTTTCCTTTACTTTTTTGGCCGGGCATTATAGGCAAGTTTATGATCTATCTGCCTACCATGCTCATCTTCACATTAACAGCTTCACTTATTGTGGCTTTTATCATTAACCCAGTTTTCGCGGTAGATTTTATGAACGAAGAAGAGGGCGGTAAAAAAGATAAAAAAGGTCATTTTTAAAAAACCTTTTTTCTGGATAGCAATTGGCCTGGGTGTATTGTTTGATCTAGCCGGTGAAACCTTTATTGGCAATCTTATTTTGTTTTTGGTATTAATGGTCTTGCTTAATCGTTTTGTGCTCGAAGACCTTATTCATAAATTTCAAACCAGGGCATTACCGGCATTATGAACCGGTACGAAAAATTATTGAAGTGGACTCTTTTAGGATGGAGCCCGATGTGGTTGGTGTTAAGTGTAATTTGGCCTGCTTTTCTTCTCCTTTATTTTGTTTGGTATTGTAAACCCGCCCGTGTCGCAGTTTCCGCAAGGCGATCCTAACCAGATTTATGTTTACCTGAAATTACCCGTGGGTACAGATGTTGAATACACCGATTCTATTACACGTGAACTGGAAAAAAAGTAAACAATGTTTTGGGAATGAATAAAGACAAAACCAACCCTGTTGTTGAAAGCGTAATAAGCAATGTTGCTGTTGGGGCAAGTGATCCCAACAGTGGCGATCAAAGTTCACATCCTGAACGGGGAAGAATACAGGTTTCTTTTGTTGAGTTTGAAAAAAGAAATGGGGTTACAACGTTACCATATCTTGATTCAATTCGTAATGCATTGAATAAGTATTCCCGGTGCAGAAATAAGTGTTGCCAGCGAACAGGATGGTCCGCCAACAGATCCGCCTGTAAACGTAGAAGTTACAAGCGACGATTTTGATGACCTTACTAAAACAGCAATGGCATTTAAAAATTATCTAGATTCTTTACAAATTCCGGGGATTGAAGAATTAAAAATGGATGTTGATCTTATCCAACCCTGAAATAACTCTCAACATAGACCGGGAAAGTGCTAACATCGAAGGTATTTCCAGCCTGCCAGATCGGAAGTGAAATAAGAACTGCTTTATTTGGAAGAGAAATATCTAAAATAAAAGAAGGAGAAGATGAATATAAAATTCAATTGCGCAATGATGAAATGCAGCGTAACAGCCTTTCTGACCTGTTGAATATGAATATCACCTTCCGGGACTGCAACCGGGGGAATAAAATTTTCCGCTTCGTTCGTTTGTTAATGTTGACTATACAAACACTGTTGGAAGTGTAAAAAGGAAAAATATAAAAGAGAACCATCACACTTTATTCAAATCTTACTACGGCTTACCAAAACAGATTTCAGAAGTGAATGCCCAATTACAAAATGGTATTAACGCCTATAATAAAAAACCTGACGGTGTAACTATTGAGCAAACAGGTGCCGGTGCCGAAATGCAGGAAACAATGACGCTTTCTTAATGCGGGCAATGCTTATAGCCTTCGCCATCATTTTATTAATACTTGTATTGCAATTCAATTCGGTTAGTAAGCCTGTTATAATTTTAGCAGAAATATTGTTTAGTGTAATTGGTGTTATACTTGGGTTTGCCATAACAGGTATGGAAGTAAGTGTGGTTATGACAGGCATAGGTATCGTGGGGCTGGCAGGTATAGTGGTTAAGAATGGTATTTTGGTAATTGAATTTGCAGATGTTTTGCGTGCACGCGGAATGAAAACACGTGAGGCAGTAATTGAAGCCGGCAAAACCCGTATAATCCCTGTATTATTAACTGCCCTCGCCGCCATACTTGCCTTGATTCCACTGGGCGTAGGTTTCAACATTAATTTTATAACCTTATTCTCAGACCTTAACCCGCATATTTTCTTTGGTGGAGATAATGTTGCCTTCTGGAGCCCGCTTTCATGGACCATTATTTTTGGTCTTGCCTTTGCATTTTTTATGACACTGATAGTAGTACCTGGAATGTATTTAATGTCTGAGAGATTAAGAAGACCAATGCGCCGAATGTATGGCGGCAAATGGATAAGTATGCTTGGTATACCCCCAATGACACTGGTGTTTTTACCACTAATGATTATTACAACTGTTATACACAAACGTAAAGTATCAGCCCGGAGAAAAAGGCTTAAGAATGAAAGGGTAAACGAATCCTTTGTAGGAAGCTGGTTTTAAACGTTTGCCTTAGCCGTGGTTTTTCTTCTTGTGGAGGTTTTTCTTTTAGAACCGCTCCAATGCGGAAGATAACTTGGCCACGGTGTTTTAATAGTTTTGCGCGTTGGTACCTGCTGATATTCTGTATAATAGATGCGCAGCAATATTATAAAGTAAGAAATTAATAACGGACCGATTACCAAACCGATCAATCCAAAATAATTAATACCCATAATAATCCCTAGCACGGTAACAATGGGGTGTACATCTGCCATTTTTTTTGCGAGCAAAAAGCGGGTAACATTATCAAGCAATCCCAAAACAATTATACCCCATAGCGCAATGAATACACCCTGCCAGGTATGATCGGTTATAAAAAAGTATGCAGAAATAGGTGCCCACAAAAGCGCAGTACCAATAATAGGAACTATTGATGCTATACCGGTTAGCACAGCCCATAATCCCGCTTCAGGCAAACCAGCGATTAAAAAAGCTATATAAGCAAACAAACCTTCTACCACAACAATGGCAGGCACACCTACTGCGTTGCTGAATGTTTGTTCAACCAGTTCGTTACCGAATAACATAATTTTAGAACGGGGAAAAGGCAGGTAAAAAACAATGCCTGCTTCTATTCTGTTTGTATGCAGTATAAAAAAATACAGCATAAAATACATCATGGTAATATTTGCAAAAAAGTTTAACCCCTGGTTTAGAACTATTGCTAAAAGTCCTGTAACATATTTTTGAACAGAAAGGCCCGTTTCGTTTGAAATAAGTTGTACGCCAAACCTTTCTTCTATAACAGAACTAAAATGCTTTACTGCTGCAAGTATCGATTCCGGGTTTTCAGCAACTGCGCTTATTTTATTATAAACAAGACTAACAAAACCAACAATGGGTAAAAGAATAATAAAAAATGAAATGGTAATAACCAAAATGGCTGCATTGCTTTTTTTCCAACCTTTCCTGTTTATCAGGTAACGCAAAAAGGGTTTACTTAAAACATAAAAAACAACAGCTGTAAGAAAGGCTGTAAAAAATTGAATAAGGCTGTAGAAAAGAAAAATGCCGAATATTACAATGATCCCTAGAAATATAAATCTGTTGGCTTTTGTTTCTTGCGGCGTTTGGTGCGGTTTTAAAGATATTGTTTCGGGTACCTCAGTATTTTCGATGTTAGAATCAGCAGCTTTTTTCATGGTTTAACCGTAAGTTGTTATTAGGGAGGTTGGCAGCGTTTTTGCAAACCCTGTTATGGTATTACAAATATTTGACCAATAACTATTTGTTTAATTTAAAAACCTTATTATAATCGGTTTACCTTAAACATTATTTAGTAAAATTTCGATTATGACAAACAAACAAAGTTTTTTTTCTGAAACGCGTCAGAAAGTTAGAGATTATGTGAAACAGAAAATGCTTTTGATGAGGTTGCAGGTAATAGAAAAAGCTTCGAGGTTAATTGGTGCTTTGATATCTGGAATAATTGCCTTACTGGTTTTAATTTTCACCATACTTTTCTTAAGCGTTGCAGCTGCACATGGTTTGGCAAATATTACCGGAAGCATTGTTTGGGGATATTTAATTGTAGGATTGATTTACCTGGTTCTGTTAATTATTATCACCACAGTTGCGCGAAAGGCTATTAAACGTTCTATTACTAATTTTTCAATTAATACCTTCTTAGACAAAAACTCAGAAAATGAAACCAACGATAACAAACACTAATATAACTCTTGATCTTTCCAAAATAAACACATTGGAACAATTGAGGGCTGAAATAATGGCACTGAAAATTAGCACGGATGCCAGGCAGCACGATCTGGAAGAACGCTGGCAGCAGGTACCAAAGCAAGCTATGAAAACCGTGGCAGCCCTTGTATTTCCTAAGTTTTTAAATAGAAGAACCTTAGGCAAAATTTACAAAGGACTTAGCGGAGTTTTGGCTATATCAAGTTTTATAGGGGCTGCAAGAAAAAAACACACCAGTGGATCTATTAAAGTATTACTGGGTATGGTAATTAAAAAAATGATGCTGACCGCTGCTTTTAAAATTTTTGCAAAATGGAAAGCAGGCAGAAAAAACACACTACCTGCCAGCCGTTTAAACACATCCATACAGCAGGCGCCCCGCAACTTTTAATAATTTCTAAATCCATTTGTGGCAACACCCAAATGGTGAATGCTTATATATATTGGCAACACCAACGCTTATAAGAAAAACTTTAAAGGTCCTAGGATGGATTGTAGCCGGAATTATTTTCCTGCTGGTTTTGGTGTACATATTAATTCAGGTACCGGGTGTTCAACAGTTTGCAAAAAACAAGGTGGTTGCATTTCTTGAAAACAAACTGAAAACCAAAGTTGAGATCGACAGGCTTTCCATTGCATTTCCAAAAAGAATTGTTTTAAAGGGTGTGTATTTCGAAGACCAGCAAAAAGACACACTGCTTTCAGGTAAAGAGCTTCGTGTAGATATAGCGCTTTTTAAACTGCTAAAAAGTGAAGTGGATGTAGAGTATATTGAATTAAATGGCATTTATGCCAACATATACCGCGTGCTGCCAGACACAGTGTTTAATTTTAATTACATCATTGACGCCTTTGTTACGGAGCAGGCGCAACCTACCCCGGTTGATTCTACAAATCTTTTAAAATTTAGCGTTGGTGAAATTGTGCTGAATAATATAAGGGCAAGGTTTAAAGATGATATAACCGGTAATGATGTAAATTTTAAACTTAAAACATTTACTACCACTATAGATAAATTTGACCCTTTTAACCAGGTATTTAATTTCAATAAAATAGACCTGAAAGATGCTTCTGCAAATATTAAACAATACAAAGCCTTACTCGCACAAACCAATATAAACGATACTTCAACAACGGTAACACCATTCCCTTCTATGCAGGTCAATGAACTGCATGTGCAAAATAGTAAGGTTATTTATAGCAATTCTGTTTCGGCTGTCTATGCTGATATTTCCATTGGGGAATTTATTACTCATCCCAAAGAGATTAATCTACAATCAATTTTTTATGAAGTAAATGATCTGAACCTTAAAAATTCAAACATTGCGGTTACGCTGGGAAGACCGGCAACAAATATTACCAAGATTAAGGCAGATAGTTTACAAAAAAAGGTTGCAGATGTTATCAGCGACAGCGCATGGAGGTTTAAAATTACCCGCATAGCACTTTCAAATAATACAGTTAGTTTTTACGATTCAACCCAACCAAAAATTTCAAATGGAATTGATTATGGCCATCTGCATGCTACAGCCATAGAAATACAAGCAAATGACCTTGATTTTACACCTGTTGCATATTCCGGTCAAATAAAACAGGCGGCTTTCCACGAACGGTCTGGTTTTCATTTAAAAAAATTACATACCGATTTTTCTTATACAGACACTGCAACATCGCTCGAAAATTTATTGGTAGAAACAAACCGAACTATTATACGCGACAAGGTTTTGCTTAAGTATCCTTCTATTGAAAAAATTGCAACTAATCCGGGACGGATATACATTAATGCAGATCTTAACAAATGCACAATTGATTTAAAAGACATTGTTATGCTTGCTCCTCAAATGTCTTCTGTTATTAAAACGGGTAAAAACTCAAGTTTTTATTTGAACACATCTGTAAAAGGTTATGTAAATAATCTTTCCATTCCGTTTCTTCAAATGCGCGGTTTAGGTGGTACTGTTATCAATGCCTCTGCAAACATTAAAGGTTTACCTGATGCGCAAAATGCAGTATACAACGTAAATATTAAACAACTAAAAACTTCACGCACTGATATATTTCAACTAATTCCGCAAAATTCCATTCCGGATAATATACGTCTTCCGGAAACACTTTCGGCGCAAGGTTTTTTTAGGGGAAGTGCAAACAACTTTACCACAAAAATGCAGGTTAATACAAGCAGTGGCAATGCATTTATTAATGCCACTATGCAAAACCAGAAGTCGTATAACGCCAGTTTTACCACCGATAATTTAAATATCGGTTACCTGGCAAAGCAAGAACAAAATGTTGGCAAACTAAGTGTGCAGGGAAACATAAAAGGTTCTGGTTTAGATTACAAAACTGCTAATGCCACTTTTACGGCAACGATTCGTAATGCTTTTTTAATGGGATATAATTATAGCAATGTATCCGTGGATGGAAGCATTGCAAAAGGCGTTGCAGATATAAAGGCAATGGCAAATGATCCAAACCTTAAATTCAATTTAACGGCAAGTGCAGATATTACATCAGACATGCCTAAAGATATTCAGGCAAATATTTCATTAGATACAATTAGTCTCAATGCCTTAAAGCTTATGCCTGATACCATTGGCTTAAAAGGACAAATGCAGGTGAATCTTATAAATGCAGACCCGGATGATCTTGCAGGAAATATTTTTATAGACCACATTACTGTCAGCACCCCAACCCAATCTATTGAAACAGATTCTATAACAATCAACGCATCTGGAACACCAGAAAATAAATTAATAACCCTGCGTTCAAATGCCCTGTATGCCACGGTTTCGGGGCAGTATAAATTAACAGAGATGGCAGCTGCTTTACAGCAAACCATTAATAAATATTATGCAATTCCAAACTACAAACCTGCACCTTTTACACCGCAAAACTTTACTGTAGATGCAGTATTTTTTCCATCATCACCAATGGTTTTACAATTTATGCCGGCTCTAAAAGGCAGTGACTCTGCTGTCATTAATGCAAGGTATAATTCTGCCTCAGATTATTTATCGATTGTTTACAGGCAAAAGCAATTAATGTTTGATGGAACACAACTGGATAGTATAAATCTCTTTGCAGAAACCAACGCAGATAAGTTAGGTTACAACCTTGCATTGCAACAGGTAAAAACAAGCTCATTACAATTAAACAGAACACTTTTAAACGGGGATATTGCTAATAACCAGGTAGACGCCAACCTTCGCATTTTTGATAAAAAAAATACAGCGCAATACCAGCTGGGTATTTTACTCAACCAGGTGCTAAACGGTATACAGGTTAAAATTAAACCGGGCGATCTTTTACTAAATTATTCGCCCTGGATAGTGTCTCCCGAAAATTATATTCAGTATGATTCAACAGGACTTTTGGTGAATAATCTTTCCATCAGTCAAAATGGGCAGTCATTATTTATAAACAGCACTTCACCTAATACGAAAGCGCCTATTAAAATAGACTTCAACAATTTTGAAATTTCCACATTAACTAAAATTGCCAACCAGGATTCTTTACTTGCAGGTGGTGAAATTAATGGTACGGCCTTGGTTACTGATGCTATAACCAATCCTGTTTTTACTGCTGATCTTAACATCAAAGATCTCACTTACAAAACAGACACATTAGGCAATGCAACTATTAAAGTAAATAACCGGCAGGCAAATGCTTTTGCAGCAGATATCGCATTACTTGGTAATGGAAACGATGTAAAACTTACCGGTTTATATTATACCGGCGAGGGACGGATGGATTTTTTGGTAAAGGTGAATGCACTTAACTTAAAAAGCGTAATTCCATTTTCTGCAGGCCAAATTACCAGCATAGATGGTTCGGCACAGGCAGATATAAATATTAAAGGAACACTGGATGATCCGAAGGTTACAGGTGATTTTAATTTCATCAATACATCTATTGTTCCTACCATGCTGGGTGAAAAATTCAGTATAAAAAATGGCAATTTCGATTTTACTCAAAGCGGTATTGTTCTAAATAATTTTACCCTTGTTGATTCTGCCGGAAATGAGGCCGTTGTTTCAGGAAATGTTTATACAAAAGATTACCAGCAATTCAGATATGATATAGATTTTGAGGCTGATAATTTTAGACTGGTAAATGTTGCCAAAGCAAGCAACCAGATTTTTTATGGAAAACTAAACATTGATGCTTCCATAAAACTTACCGGCGATATGGATGCACCTGTAGCCGATGCAAACATCAGGGTAAATGGAGAAACAGACTTCAGTCTTATTTTCCCTGTTACAGGAGACCCGGAGATTATAGACAGAAAAGGAATTGTAAATTTTGTAGATGCGGATCATCCTGTACGTAGCCGCGAAGAAGAACAAACTTACCTCGATTCATTAACCAATCAATCCAGTGTAAAAGGTATTGATGTTACAGCCACAATTGAAACAGACAGCACTGCAAAATTTACTTTACTTATAGATGAAAGAAATGGCGATGCACTTACCGTGCAGGGTAATGCAGATCTTGCCGGGGGTATTGATAAAAGCGGAAAGGTTAGCCTAACCGGGAATTACGTTTTAACGCAAGGTTCTTACCAGGTTTCGCTAAGCCTGCTGAAAAGAAAATTTGAGATACAACGTGGAAGCACAATAACATGGACAGGCGATCCCACCTCGGCACAAGTTGATATCACCGCCATATATTATGTGAAAACAGCACCCATAGATCTGGTAGGCAGCCAGCTATCCGGCAGATCACAGGCAGAACTTACCAGGTTTAAAGAAAGACTTCCATTTGAAGTTTATCTTAAAATGAATGGAGAACTTTTGAAACCTATTATCACTTTCGATATTGGTTTACCCGAAAATGAACTTTCGCAATGGCCTGATGTTGATACCAAACTGCAACAGGTTCGTGCCGACCAGTCTGAACTGAATAAACAGGTTTTTGCACTATTATTATTGAATCGTTTTGTGCAGGAGAATCCCTTCCAGAGTGAATCTGGTGGAACAACAGGCTCTGATATTGCCCGGCAAAGTGCCAGCCGCATTCTTACTGATCAGTTAAACCAACTGGCCGGCAGCTTAATACAAGGGGTGGATATTAATTTTGACCTCACTTCCGGAACCGATTATTCGACAGGGGTTGCCCAAAACCGGACCGACCTGAATGTTGGTTTATCCAAAAAATTATTGAATGACAGGCTGCGCGTAAATGTTGGAAGCAATTTTGAACTCGAAGGCGCACCGGCTGCAGGGCAGCAGTCATCGAACCTGGCAGGTGATGTTTCAGTAGATTACCAGTTAAGCAAAGATGGAAGATACATGGTGCGGGTGTACCGAAAAAATCAATATGAACAGATAGTGGAAGGGCAGGTAATTGAAACCGGGGTAAGCTTTATACTTACAATGGACTATAACAAATTCGCGGAACTCATATCAAGTCGTAAAGAAAATCGTAAAGCAAGAAAAGCAGTTAAAGAATCAAAAAAAACACCGGCACCTACAAGCAATTGATTATATGCAGGTAAAGAATACATATATATTATTCGTTTTAGCAATTATTATTTTATTGCTTTCGTCTTGCAGTAATACCAAATACCTCGCAGATAATCAAAACCTGTATGTAGGCTCCAAAATAAAATTCGAATCAACCAAAAAGTTACCCAAACAACAAAAGAACAGCCTGGAAGCTGAGCTTGAAAAATTAGTGCGTCCTGTACCAAATTCAAAAATATTAGGTATGCGGGTAAAGCTTTGGGCATACAATGCAGCAGGTACACCAACCGGTAAAGGGCTTAAATATTGGATGAAGTATAAGTTTGGTGAGCCACCCGTAATTGCGACTTATACAGAGTTGCAGAAGAACAGCAGCGTATTGCAAAACAGGCTGGAAAACAACGGGTACTTTCATGATACGGTTACTTTAGACACCTTTGTTAAACATCAAAAACTTACAGCAGAATATACTGCTCATTTGTATGGGCGGTACCGAATTAGAAATGTAACCTTTCCTCCAGATTCTAATTATGGTATTAATAAAGCCATAAGTAAAACTCAGCAACGAACGTTATTAAAACCGGGCCGCCCCTTTGATCTTGACCGTATAAAGGCAGAGCGTGAGCGTATAAATGCAAGATTAAAACAACGTGGATATTTTTATTTTGATCCGGATTATTTAATTCTGGATGTGGACTCAACTGTCGGCAGGCAAAAGGTTGATATGGATCTTCACCTGAAGCCGGAAACCCCCCCTTCTGCAAAAAAAGTGTACCGTATAAATGATGTGGTGGTATATGCTGATTATGATATTCAATCAGACACATCCATTTCTTACGAAAAAATAAGTCAGGAAAAGGGGTTAACTATTGTTGATCCTAATGATAAGTTTAATGATAAAATTTTCAGTCGAACCATTGTGGTTAAACCCGGTGACTTATATAACAGGGATAAGCATAACCTTTCACTTAACCGGCTAGTTACCCTGGGTGTATACAAATTTGTAAAGGTTCGTTTTGAAGATGCGGACAGTGTTCGCGGCAATAAACTCAATGCCTTTTATTATTTAACACCAACTGAAAAAAAATCTATTCGCGCAGAAGTATCCGGATTAACAAAATCAAACAATGCAACCGGTACAGAGTTTTCTGTTAGCTGGCGTAACCGTAACTTTTTAAAAGGAGCTGAGTTATTTACCATTGGGGCTTATGCAGGCCTAGAACAACAATTTTCTTCAGCCAGAAATGCTCGTACGCTTCGCATGGGTGGCGATCTTAACCTGTACGCGCCAAGAGCACCCATAAAAACCAACAGTGACTTTGTACCCAAAACAAGAATTAATTTGGGTTATGAATTGTATAACAGTGATACATTATATACGCTTAATTCTTTTAAAACCAGTTATGGCTGGCAATGGAAGGGAAGCATTAAAACAGAGCATCAATTAAACCCTATTGCCATAAGCCTGGTGCAACCGTCTAAAATAGATTCTGCTTTCCAGGTACAATTAGATACCAATCTCACTTTAAGCCGCAGTATTGAACGGCAATTTATCATAGGTTCTAATTATAATTTTAACCTGAATACACTGGCTAAACCAAATGCCAAGCGCCATAATTTTTATGTGAATGGCAACTTAGATTTATCTGGGAATATTATGGGTTTAGTAAGTGGTGCCAGCGCTGCCAATAATAATGTAAAAGGCTTATTTAATGTACCATTTGCGCAGTATGTGCGTACAGAGGCTGAGTTAAGGCATTACCTGCGCCTCACAAGGCTTACCTCTTTTGCAAGCAGGGTGTGGACCGGCTTAGGCTATGCATATGGTAACAGTGAAACCATGCCTTTTATTAAAGAATTTTTTGCCGGCGGTACAAATGATATTCGCGCCTTTAGGGCGAGGTCATTAGGACCCGGCTCTTTTTATGCAGGTAATCCGACCACCTTCATTCCCGAACAACCAGGTGATATAAAAATTGAAGCTAATGCAGAATACCGCGGAGCCTTCAATTCCATTTTCCGCTGGGCAATGTTTGTCGATGCAGGAAACGTGTGGACCCTCCGTGAAGATTCAACAAGACCGGGAGCAAAATTTTCCGGCAACTGGCCCAATGAACTTGCAGTGGGTGCAGGGCTTGGATTAAGAATAGACATTAGTATCCTTATACTTCGTATAGACCTGGCTGTTCCCGTTCGTAAGCCATACCTGCCCGAGGGAGAACGATGGGTATTTAATAAAATTAACCTGGGCGACAAAGACTGGAGACGCGAAAACTTAGTGATAAATCTTGCCATTGGTTATCCGTTCTAAACCTTTTAGATTATGGATATACAAAATTCCAGGGATGTTATTAAAACGGTGGTTGAAGTAAAAAGCCCGGCGTTTACAAAACACAAACTTTTTATTGGCACCTACATTATTCTCGGCTTAAGCTCACTCGCGATATATTATTTTTTACGCTTTCAATATTTCGAGGTCTTTGGGCAGTACAGGGATATTGGTTTACGTCTTTCTCTTGCCTCATTTTTTAGTTTTGTAGTTTTAATTCTTTCGAAGTTCGCTGAACGAATTGTAGTTAACCGTGTACAAACAAAAGGAATTCAATACAACTTCATCAGGTTAATACGGCTGCTAAGTGTAATTATTATTGCATTCATTGCAATTACATTTCTAAACGAAAACTGGTATACAGCAGCTGTTTCGCTTGGGCTGATTTCTTTGATACTTGGTTTCGCGTTACAGGGTCCTATTTCGTCTCTCATTGGTTGGTTCTACATTGTAATACGCGCACCATACAAGGTGGGAGACCGTATTCAGGTAGATACTTTTACAGGAGATGTTGTTGAAATAAGTTACCTCGATACCACCCTTTGGGAGTTTGCAGGAAGCTACATGACCAATGACCTGCCAAGTGGAAGGTTAATCCGGTTTCCAAACAGTTATGTTTGGCAAAATGGTGTATATAATTATTCATGGAAAAAATTTCCATACATATGGAATGAAATTCCCTTCTTCGTAGCATATGAAAGCGATTTTGATTTTATTGAAAAAACAATTCGCGAAGTAGCTAAGGCAGAACTGGGAGAAAAGATGGAAGAAAGAATAGAGCAAATGAGGGCCTACATTAAAGAAACCCCTGTTGATGAACTTGAGATAAAAGAATATCCTTTTATAAACATTCGCGTGCATGAGAATACCTGGATCGAAGTGTTGCTTATTTACCTGGTTCACCCTAAAAAAGCTGGCGCCGTTCGGTCCAGCCTAATAAAAAAATCCATAGCTGCTTTAATGAAAGAACCCGGTAAGGTAATGTTCCCCAAAAGCAACTCCAGGTAATTAGCTATACTTCCTTTAAATTTTATTCTTGCATGCAACGAATATTGCTTGCGCATTACCTTTAATGCACAATGCGCCAGGTATTCTATATTCTATTGCTATTACTTCCCTTTCAAAAACTTATTGCTCAAACATGCACGGCTTTAGGTCAAAATCCTTCCACGGCATTTCCTGTGTGCGGCACTTCCGTTTTCAGCCAGTCAACAGTTCCTTATTGTGGAACGCGAACCCTTCCTGGGCCCTGTAACGGGGTAGCGGGCATTGACTTTCTAACCGATAAAAATCCTTTCTGGTATAAGTTCACCTGTTTTACTTCTGGCAGCCTTGGGTTCGTTATTACACCCGATAATGCGGGTGATGATTATGACTGGCAGTTGTTTGATGTTACAGGCCGAAACCCGGATGATGTTTATTCTGATGGAACACTTTTCGTTGCCTGCAACTGGTCGGGTAACTCAGGTAAAACAGGTGCATCAATCAGCGGGCAATCACTGGTTAACTGTGCAGGCTTTGGATATCCCAATTTCAGCAGCATGCCAGCCATTCAGCAAGGTCGCAGTTATTTATTGCTTGTTAGCCATTTTACGGATGCGCCGAACGGTTATAAATTATCCTTTGAAGGGGGCACAGCAAGCATAACAGATCCTGTAGCACCAGACATTACCTCTGCAAATGCAAGTTGCGATGGGTCTGTAATAGTTTTGAAACTTAATAAAAGAATGAAATGTGCCAGTCTCGCAAAAGATGGAAGCGACTTTTCCATTTTGCCGGGTACTACCTCTTCTATAAAATCTGTTTCTGGTTTTGGATGTAATACAGGTTTTGACATGGATTCTGTATTAATTGTATTAGACACACCCCTGCCTCCGGGAGATTATTCTCTTGTGATGAATAATGGCGCTGATGGTAACACCTTGCTTGATAATTGTGGTTCAGCTATTACTGTTGGCCAAAATGTTCCCTTTACTGTATTCGCCTTACAACCTACCCCAATGGATAGTATGATGCCTGTAGGATGCGCCCCTGATACACTATACCTTGTTTTCAGAAATAATATAAGGTGTAATTCCATTGCATCTGACGGAAGTGATTTTAAAATGGCAGGCTCATTGCCCGTAACCATAAAAGGTGCATCAGGTAATTGTACCAATGGTTCTTCAAATATTATAAAAGTTTGGTTCACCAAGCCCATCGAAACTTCAGGGAATTTTACTTTGACCCTTGCTACAGGCGTAGATGGAAATAGTTTATTGGATGATTGCGGGCAGGAAAGTGCAGCCGGGCAGTCGTTATCATTCACTACGGCAGATACAGTTTCTGCAGTCTTTAATTATTATGTTGGTCTTGGTTGTACTTCAGATACGCTTACCTATGCACATGACGGGCGCAATGGCGTAAACAGTTGGCAGTGGACCTTTGATTCAGACGGCTCAAGCAGGGCACAGGATTCCCTGTTCCTGTTTTATACTTACGGAAACAAAAGGGTTAGTTTACTAACCAGCAATGGCGTTTGTACAGATTCATCTTTTGTAGATATTATACTGGATAATGAGCTGGTGGCAGCTTATACATTATCGCCTTCGGGTGAATTATGCCCTGAAGATGCTGCTTTATTTACAGATGGCAGCAAAGGAAAAATCATATCATATAACTGGCTATTTGGCGATGGCACAGGCAGCAACGAACAAAATCCTCCTCCAAAAAATTATCCTCCTGCACCCACGAGAGAAGGTGTCATATACCCGGTAACCTTAATCACTCAAAACAATTTGGGTTGTTATGATACAGCAACGTTCAGGATAAAAGTTTTATATACCTGTTATATTGCTGTGCCAACAGCATTTACCCCAAATGGAGATGGATTAAATGATTACCTGTACCCGGTTAATGCATACAAGGCAACCAATCTTACGTTCAAAATCTTTAACCGTTTTGGCCAGCTGATATTTGAAACTAAAGACTGGACAAAGAAGTGGGATGGAAAAATTAAAGGGTTTCCCCAACCCTCGGGCACATATGTTTGGATGCTTGATTATACAAACACAGATACTGGGAAACACTATAACCTTAAGGGTACTACGGTTTTAATCAGATAAAGTTTTTTTGTAAAAACTGTCTGATGTGTACATTCTTAAACCTTGAAGAATATAAGAATTGATTATGGGGCTTTTACATTTATAACAGAAGAATCCATTATTCCTCAGCGTGATTAAATAGATCCAGTTACTTCCCTCGAATTTCGGATAATGTTTAGCTGCATTTTAAACAAGTTTTAAAATGAAACGCTGTGGGTAAAAAACCTTATAAAACTAATTTCTATGAACCTGCAAGATTTTAACAAACAACCCCACAGCCTAAAAAGGTTTTTCAAGTTATGCCCTACATGCAACAATTATTTTGACCTGAGGAACTTAAAAGACGTTATCACGCACCAAATGCATGGTGAAATAGAGGACAGCATGAAAAATGATGCATCATGCAACTGCAATACACATAAGCCTCCACAGCCTTGGACAAAATATGAAGAGCCTCCCTGCTGGAATTAGTTGCTGACAATTACCGGCAGGCATAGTTTTCACCTTGCCCGCCAATAAATGCTTATCCACAATAAAGTAATAAAAATTATATAACGATAACGCTGTTAATGCTGCCAAACTCATTTGGGTTTTGGCTATCAGCTTCAGGCTCGTTTATCCAGGTATTTTCGTCTACAAGGTATTTAAATTCGTGCTGGGTATCTTTAGGAAGAGATACATCGCATGTAAAAGTTCCGTCTTTTTTCTTGCTCATTACAATTGAATTTTCCCAATCACTGTTCAATCCAAGTATTTCAACTGTTTCAGCATTATCTGGAGTAAGTGAGAATTTCACCTTACAATAATTCTTAGTCTTAAAATATGTTTTCTGTACCATTGTTGTATTTAGGTTTTGATAACTGAGCAATAATACCCCTGAAACCCAAAAAGTAACCCATTTCAGTCCACATTTAATCCACAGCACAAACTACTGCGCTTGTAAAACATGCAATAAATAACAATTCCTTGACTTATTAACGAAGGGCAATATCAAAATTTACTAGCTCTACAAACTGTTCGAGGCGGGCATCAATTTCTTCGCGGTTAAGTTCTTTTAATCTTTCCAACCCGAACTTTTCTACGCAAAAACTTGCCATGGCACTGCCTACAATTATACCGGTTTTCATATTTTCAAAACTCGCATCACGGGTTTTAGCCAGGTGACCGATAAAGCCACCGGCAAAGGCATCACCTGCACCTGTTGGGTCAAATACATCTTCCAGCGGTAATGCAGGGGCAAAGAATACATTTCCTTCATTAAATAATAATGCACCATGTTCCCCTTTCTTAACAATCAAATATTGGGGGCCCATCTTCAGAATTTTTTTAGCTGCCTTAACCAAAGAATACTCGCCGCTTAACTGCCGGGCTTCACTATCATTTATAAGCAATACATCTACCATGTTTAACACCTGCAACAAATCGGGCATGGCTGTATCCATCCAAAAATTCATGGTATCCATAACGATCAGTCGCGGCCTTTTTTCCATTTGCTCTATAACCGTTTTTTGTAATTTCGGGAGCAGGTTTCCCAGCATTAAAAACTCGGCATTTTTATAATGATCGGGCAAAACGGGATTGAAATGAGATAAAGCGTTCAGGTCTGTTATCAGTGTATCACGTGTATTCATATCCATATGATACCTGCCACTCCAAAAAAAAGATTTATGGTCTTTTACCTGTTCAACTCCTGAAAGATCTACACCTCGGTCCTTTAATTTTTGTATCTCATCCTCAGGAAAATCATTTCCCACAATAGAAACCACATGTACAGGTTCTACAAAATTTATAGCTGTATAAGCAGCATAACTGGCAGAACCGCCAATAATTCTTTCTGCTTTTCCAAATGGTGTTTCTATGGAATCAAAGGCCATGGAGCCTACAATAACTAAGGGCATATTTTAAAATTATGTGGCGCAAACCTATTGCATTTAATGGAAAGAGAATAATAGCCGAATGGCAAAAATTGACATTTGAAAAAAAAGAAGGTTATTTGCACAACACAATCAAGCCCGCACATTAACAGGAAAAATTATAAGCATGCTTCCAAAGTACAAGCGCATATTATTAAAGTTATCAGGTGAATCATTAATGGGCAGCCAGGAAGATGGATTTGACCCCTTTAGTCCCAAGATCATGCAGCAATATGCGAATGACATTAAGCTGGTAACCGACCTCGGTGTTCAGGTGGCTATCGTTATCGGAGGCGGCAATATTTATCGTGGATTGAATGAGGCAGATACAGGTATTGAGCGAGCCCATGGCGATTATATGGGTATGCTTGCCACTGTGATAAATGGTATGGCAATGCAGGCAATGCTCGAAAAAATTGGCGTTTTTACGCGGCTGCAAAGCGCAATTAAAATGGAACAGATAGCAGAGCCCTATATACGCAGGCGCGCCATGCACCACATGGAAAAAGGCCGCGTAATTATTTTCGGCGCAGGCACCGGAAACCCATACTTTACCACAGACACTGCAGGTTCTCTTAGAGCGATTGAAATAAAAGCAGACGTTATTTTAAAGGGAACACGTGTAGATGGTATTTACACGGCTGACCCGGAAAAAGACCGCAATGCTACCCGCTACGAAACCATTTCTTACCAGGAATGCCTAACAAAAAATTTAAAGGTGATGGATATGACCGCCTTTACCCTCTGCATGGAAAATTTATTGCCCATTATAGTTTTTGATATGAACACACCCGGCAACCTTTTAAAAGTGGTGCAGGGGATGAACGTAGGAACTCTTGTTAATTAAAACCCGATGTATAGATCATCATCCATTGCCGATATTAGAAAAGATTACAGCCAGCGCTCTTTATACGAATCGGATGTGGAAGCTGATGCTATAGCACAATTCACAAAATGGTGGGGGGAGGCCAATGAAAGCAGAATTGAGGAAGTGAATGCAATGACCCTTGCAACCGCATCTGCCGAAGGCAGACCTTCTGCCCGTATAGTTCTGTTAAAAGATTATGACACGAACGGGTTTGTGTTTTTTACCAATTATAAAAGCAGAAAGGGTAAACAATTATTAGAAAATCCTTTTGCCGCCATTATTTTTTTCTGGAAGGAAATTGAAAGACAAATACGTATTGAAGGATCTGTTTTAAAAATAAGTGAGGAAGAAAGCGATGCTTATTTTTATTCGCGACCAGAGGGAAGCCGGGTTGGAGCCTGGGCTTCAGAGCAAAGCCAAATAATACCTGAACGACGTGTTTTGGAAGATCGCGTTATTGAATACCAACAAAAATTTTCAGGAAGTATTCCTCGACCTCCGCACTGGGGCGGATACCTTTTAAAGCCCGATTCCATTGAGTTCTGGCAGGGCCGAAGCAACCGCCTGCACGATCGTTTGTTATATACACGCACAGGCGAAACCTGGAAAATTGACCGACTCGCTCCCTGATTATCCTAAACCGGGATTGGGTTTTTTAAGCAAGTCTTCATTTACTTTTTTATAGCTCTCTTTTTTTGCCGGCCTGCTTTTACCGAAAGAACCTTTAAAAATTTTACCCTTTTTTGTTTTTTTATCTCCTCTGCCCATTTTATATTTTTTATGATTATTGAATAGCGGGAGGCAAATTTACAAATAAAAAAGGCTGCAATGTTACTTGCAGCCTTAAATGATGGTTTGCTTGCAATTATATTCTTGCAGACAATTCTTTTCCTGCTTTAAAACGGGCAACTTTTCTCGCCTTAATTTTAATAGCAGCGCCAGTTTGCGGGTTGCGGCCCGTACGTGCTGCGCGTTTGGTAACCGAAAAAGTGCCAAACCCTACAAGAGTGATCTTTCCACCACTTTTAAGTGTTTTGGTTACTGCCTCAGTAAAAGAATTTAATGCAGCGTTTGCCTGGGTTTTTGTAACACCCGCATCTTCTGCAATCTTAGCAATCATGTCAGCTTTGTTCATTGTAATTTATTTTGTGGTTAGTACATAACAAATTTATTCTCTTTTTTAAATAAACAAACAGCGGTTCGTATTTATTAACCTGCATGCATTTAGCTGAAGTGCAAGTACTGTGGGCATTACAGCAGTTTTATAAAAAATGGTTTTAAGTATAAAAGGGAATAGGAAAGCTGAAACCGTTGTGAGACTAGCGTTTCAGTATAAAAAGATAAGCAAATGCAGGAATATCAAGGGTTACAAACAAGAATAAACAATATTTTTTGAATGCACAAGAGGAAGAATTTAGATTTCCACAAACAATGCACAGGGCTGTTTTTAAGGCTAAAACACGATGTACAGCTAAAAATCTACAGTTTCAGGTTTCTTAAATAGTTTCCATAACCACTTTTACTGTAATACTCAGAGAGCCTTAATAATTGATCGCGCGGTATAAAACCCATGCGATAAGCGACTTCTTCAATACATCCTATTTTATGGCCCTGGCGCTTTTCAATTACACGCACAAATTCACTCGCATCACTTAAAGAATCAAAGGTTCCCGTATCGAGCCAGGCAATACCCCGGTTCATTAATCCTACATGCAAATTTCCTTCTTGCAAATACACACGGTTCACATCAGTTATCTCATATTCTCCACGCGGCGAAGGCTGAATATTTTTCGCAATTTCTACTACCGAGTTATCATAAAAATATAAACCGGGAACAGCAAAGTTGGAGGAGGGATGGGCAGGCTTTTCTTCGATGGAAATGGCTTTAAAATTTTCATCGAATTTTACCACACCATATCTTTCAGGATCGGTTACCTCGTATGCAAAGATCACGGCACCATCCACATTATTTAATGACTGTACCAGCTTACTAAAACCGGCACCATAAAAAATATTATCGCCTAGTATTAGTGCAACCTTTTCGTCTCCGATAAATTGTTCACCAATAACAAACGCCTGTGCAAGACCATTCGGTTTATCCTGAACACTGTAAGAAAATCGGCATCCAAGCTCGTTGCCGTTGCCCAGTAGTCGTTGAAACTGTGATGAATCTTCAGGTGTGGTGATAATAAGTATTTCGTTAATGCCAGCAAGCATTAATACAGACAAAGGGTAATAGATCATGGGCTTATCGTACACGGGCATAAGTTGTTTGCTGATGCCTTTTGTTATGGGATAAAGCCTGGTGCCTGAACCACCTGCGAGAATAATTCCCTTCATTTTTATAAGGTATGTTTTATTTGATCTAATGTAGGATTCTCTGCATCTTTTTCTGATAATATTATTTCATCATTTGCGAGCTTCCAGTCTATTTGCAAGGCCGGGTCGTTAAATATTATTCCACGCTCTGCCTTCTTATTATAATAATTATCGCATTTATAAAAGAAAACGGCTTCATCACTCAGTACAATAAACCCGTGTGCAAAGCCACGCGGCACATACAATTGCGTATTTGATTCGGCTGATAATTCCAGCGCATAATGCTGCGCAAAAGTTGGCGAATCTTTTCTAATATCAACTGCAATATCTAAAACCTTTCCTTTTAATACACGCACTAACTTGGCCTGTGCAGCATCGCCTGCCTGGAAATGCAAACCACGTAAAACCCCTTTTACAGAAGCCGACTGATTGTCCTGAACAAAATCTGTTTGTATGCCAGTAAGCTCAAAAAACTTGTGTTTATTAAAGCTTTCAAAAAAATAACCGCGTTCATCTTTTAAAATGTTGTTATGTAGAACAAGACAATCTTTTAATGGTGTTTTCTCAATCCTCATGTGTATAATCCTTTTTAAATGGTGCCTATTACTTTATTACCTGTTAGCATATTGGTGTTCATAATATTGTTGGTAATTGCCGGTGGTTACATGTTGCAGCCAATCTGTATTTTGCAGGTACCAGTCTATGGTTTGGCTTAAGCCTTCTTCGAAAGTTACCGAGGGGCTCCACCCAAGCTCTTTATTGATCTTAGATGCATCGATTGCATAGCGAAGATCGTGGCCGGCCTGTCTTTTACATATGTTATAAGTTCGGCGCTTTCACCGGGTTTCCGGTTAAGTTTTTCATCCATTTGCTGGCATAACAAATGCACCAAATCAATATTTTTCCACTCATTAAAACCGCCAATGTTGTAAGTTGATTTATTGGCACCTTTATGAAAAACCGTATCGATAGCACGGGCATGATCAATAACATACAGCCAGTCCCGCGTATTTTCTCCCTTGCCATAAACAGGCAAAGGTTTTTTATGCAGTATGTTATTTATAAAAAGGGGAATGAGTTTTTCGGGAAAATGATTTGGACCGTAATTATTAGAACAGTTGCTTATTACAAATGGTATATCATATGTTTCTCCATATGCCCGCACAAAATGGTCGGATGATGCTTTGCTTGCTGAGTATGGAGAGTTTGGTGAATATGGCGTTGTTTCTGTAAACAAACCTTCATCCCCTAATGTGCCATACACTTCATCAGTTGAGATATGATAGAAGCGATGGTTATTCATATCTGCTTTCCAGTAATCTTTTGCTACTGTTAATACATTTACAGTACCAATGATATTGGTATAAATAAAGTCAAGCGGCGACAGAATTGAACGGTCTACATGACTTTCTGCTGCAAGGTGAATTACATCTGTTACGTTATGCTTTTCAAACACCTGTGTTAATGCGGGTACATCTAAAATGTTAACCCGTTCAAAATAATAATTCGTGCTTTTTTCGACATCCTTCAAATTTTCGAGATTACCGGCATAGGTAAGTGCGTCAAGGTTTATGATCTTATAGTTGGGATATTTATTTACAAATAACCTGACTACATGTGAGCCTATAAAACCAGCACCACCTGTTATAAGAATTTTTTTATGCATATTCTCCCCGATACTTTTTGTTAATATGTATGCTGCGCAAAGCTATAATGTACAAGTGTGCGACGCAACGAAAGTTTGGCAAAGCAATATCTGCCCGGTACAAAATTTAAATTTTATAATAACTTTTATACCATTTAATAAAAGCAGAGACGCCTTCTTTTATTTCGGTGCCTGGCTTATACCCAATGTCGCGTATAAGGTCGGTTACATCGGCATAGGTTAAAGGCACATCGCCGGGCTGCAAGGGCTCCAATTGCCTTTCTGCTTTTTTGCCTAACTCTTTTTCAATGGCGTCTATAAAAGTTAATAACGATTCCGGCGCATTGTTTCCAATGTTATAAATTTTATAAGGCGCGCTGCTGGATGATATATCTGAATCTGATGCCTTCCACGTTAGATCGGTTTGCGGCACATGATGCATAACCTTTACAATACCTTCAACAATATCATCTACATAAGTAAAGTCGCGCTGCATGTTTCCATGATTAAAAATTTGGATGGGCTTATTTTCGAGGATGGCTTTTGTAAAAATGAACAAAGCCATATCGGGCCTGCCCCATGGGCCATATACGGTAAAAAAGCGCAAGCCCGTTACCGGTAAATTAAAAAGATGGCTGTAGGCATGCGCCATTAACTCATTGCTTTTTTTACTGGCTGCATATAAAGAAACAGGATGATCTGCGGGTTGCGATGTAGAAAAGGGAAGGTGATCATTCAACCCATACACACTTGAGCTGCTTGCAAATACAAGATGCTTAATGTGATTATGCCTGCACACTTCGAGGATGTTTAAAAAAGATATGATGTTACTGTTTAAATATGCATCCGGGTTAACAAGGCTATACCTAACGCCCGCCTGGGCTGCCAGGTGAATAACAACTTCTACTTTATTATCAGCAACTATTGCATTTAATTTTTCTTTGTCTTCTAACTGCAGCCAATAAAAAGTATAGTGATTTTGATGTGTACTCTTCACGGGCTTATTGTATTCGATTGCGAGCCTGTTTATACCGGCAAAGGATAGGCGGCTGAATTTTAATTCCACATCGTAATACTCATTTATGCTATCAATGCCTATTACCTGGTGACCATCTTTCAATAACCGGTTTGCAACGTGAAAGCCAATAAACCCCGCTGTGCCTGTTACTAAAATTTTCATGAAAGAGTCCGGGACTTTTTTAAAATATTTTGATATATGCCAACCATTGAATCTACCTCTTTTTCTTTTAAAAACTTGGCAGCTGCTGACGCACCTGCGGCCGCTGACATTTGTGCTCTTAGCACATTGTTTTGTGCCAGCATGCTAATACTGGATGCAAACAACTCTTCATCGTGGTGCGGAATAAGAAAGCCTGTTTCGTTGTCAATAAAAGTATCGCTTACTCCACCTACGTTAACTGCAACAACAGGCTTACTGCAAAGCTGCGCTTCTATTAAAGACATAGGTGTGCCTTCATTTAAAGAAGTTAATACCACTATATCCAGTCCTTCTATAATTTCCTGCACATTGTTTACCCAGGAGGTAAAGATAACTTTGGCATTTGCATCAGCCATGCAATCTGCAAAAGCAATGTGATTTTCTTTAAAATAATTTATTAGAAATTCTTTTTCATTGCCATCTCCCACTATAAAAAATTGTATGTTTTGATCTAACTTCTGGGTTTGCATATGTTTTACCACCCTTGCAAAAAAAGGAAGATTTTTTATTTTGGTAAGCCTTCCCACAATACCTATCGCAATGGTACTGTCTGCAAGTTGGAAGCGAACTCTAAAGGCGTTGCGCATTTCGGTAGCATAGCCAGGCTTTATATAATCAATGCCTAATGGTACCACCTTAATTTTCTCATGATTGACCTGCAAGAATTTTTGAATTTCCTGTTTTTGCTTTTCGCTAAGTGCAATAATTATATTAGTGAAACCGGCAAGTCTTTGTTCTGTTTTAATAACCATGGCCGTTACTGCACTGCTGAAATAGGAATGAAAAACGTGGCCATGGTACGTGTGCAATATCGCTTTTACACCAAGAAGCCTGGCACACATTCTACCCACCATTCCGCTCTTGGCGCCATGCGTATGTACAATATCTGGCCTAAAATTTTTCATCTCAGTATATACCTGCGAAAAGGCATTTACATCATACAGGGGATTAATGTTTCGCCTTATGCTTTTTATTTTCTTACATAAAAGGGTTGGGTATTTTTTTAAAAAATGGGTGGCCTCTTCTTCATCCGGGTCCTTCTCACCATATAAAATCAGAATATTAAAATATTGCTGCAGGTAATATGCCAGCGGTATAACGTCAAAAGTTTGCCCACCAATAATAAGCCTGTTAAGAATAAGCAATAACCTGGGCTTTTCAGGGGCAGAATTATTTACTTCAAGATTAAGTAACCGTAAGTATTCATCTATTACAATTTCTTCTGAAAACCTTGAGACTGCCATTTGCCTGCTTATTGCACCCATCTTACTTAGTATTGATGGTTCTGCATTAACCATAAACCGCATGGCATCAATTAATGCATTTACATCTTTAGGAGGAACAAGCAAACCATTTTCTAAATGTTTAACTGTTTCCCTGCACCCAACACTGTCAGTAGTAATAAGAGGCAAACCTTTACTCAAGCCTTCCAGCAATATTCTGGGTAAACCTTCCATATAATAAGAAGGATGCACAAGCACATCAATATCATTTAATGCGGCATTAATGTCTTCTACTTCTTCTATATATTCAATAATTCCCTTATCGTGGTATTGACGTAATATTTCTTCTTCAATTGCAGAGGGATGGATGGCGGTTTTGCCAATTAGCCTGAAAATTAAGTGTGGATATTCTTTTCTTAATTCACTCGCGGCGGCAATGTATTCGAAGATACCCTTTTCAATCACCAGCCTTGAACAAAGAAGAAAAATAAATTTATTATTCGGCGTCTTAATAACGGGTGTAATTAAACTTGTATTTACACCGGAGCCGGGAACAAGGTGTGACTGTTTTTCTGTTATTATACGATGAGCAATAAAAAATGCCCTGTCATCATTATTCTGAAAAATAACACGTGTGCTTTTTTTCAAAGCCCTTCTATATAATTTAATAACCAACTTGGCCAGGTGCCCGCTTTGCTGAAAAGTATAGCCTAACCCATTTATAGTATTTATGTATTTAATGCTTAACCACGAGGCAGCCATTCCACCATATATGTTAGGTTTAGGTGTAAATAAAAACACCACTATCAGGTTTTAATTTTCTAAAGTGATTGATGAACTCCCTGTACAGCTGCAAATCTTTGGCTGGATTAGTACCCGCCTGGCTAAGATTTTGTAATGGTATGAATTGGCAGCCCAATAATTCTATTCTCTCCACAAAATTATCTGTGCATGCAATAACTGTAACCCGGCAACCCTGCAGCAACAAAACTTTTATTAAGCCAAGGCGAAAATTATAAACACTCCACGCGGTATTTGAAACAAAAACAATGTGCTTCATATTCAATTGTTATACATCATCCTTTCTTTCCCCCCACTAAACCATTAAAAATCGATATATATTTTAAATGATTGGCTTCGATCGAGTATAATTCCTGAGCAATTCGCTTATTCTCATCGCCAACTTTTTTATAAAAAGATCTGTTAGACATCATTTTTACAAAACGGTTATACCATTCCTCTACGGTGACTGCATGCAAATTATTACCGCTTCGGTTAATCTTTTTATTTGCTTCGAGTGGGGTAGAAATGGTTGGAAGACCACATGCCATGTACTGTATTAATTTAAAGCCGCACTTGCCATTATTAAAAACATCCGGGGTAAGGGGCATTATACCCACATGAAATGACGATAACAACTTAACCTCAGTATCAGCACTCCAATCATATAACATATAATTTATTCCATCCAATTCTCCAACAAGCAAATGATCAAAACCAATTAGCGCCAATTGAATATTGTATTGCTTTTGAAGTTGTATAAAACATTGCTTAAGGGGAAGTAAATTAACGCTGGTTGTTTTAGAACCAATCCATCCAATAATAAACACATCCTGCACATTACTATCAACAATTGCATTTGCATTATTATATTTTTGAAAAGAAATGCTTGTTGGAATTTCTATCACTTTATTTGTATAAGTAGAAAGAATTTTCGTGAGGTAAGGGCTTCCGGTAATTACACATTCTGCACGTTTTACAAGCTTAAAAATCTTACTACCTAAAATTTTCTTTATTATTTTATTTGGGCTTTTATCATAATTATGAAAAACCGCGTCGTCATAATCCAGAACCAGGTTTTTCTTATTTCTTAAAAAAATCCATTCAAAAAAAAATGGAAGGAATGGAAACAATTCATATTGTACGTAAACAATATCATATTTCTTCATGAAGGTTAATTGCCAAAATCTTTTTAGGTAAGACAGTAAAACGGTGAATAGGGGTTTATGGCCTTTTTCGTAAAACGTAGCAACATAAGAATTTGGAAATAACGGTTTATTTGTAATAATAAAACCTGCATCGCTGTAAAATTTTTGATATTGAAAAATGCGATACCTGCTGCTTGGCCCTGCCCAGGAATGTTTGGTAAAAAAAATAATAGATTTATTGGCTTTGACCATTGTTAAGAAAAATGCCTCCGGTTATAAAACATAGCGTATCCCTTAATTGTTTCTTTAATTAATTTTTTATCACCCTTTAATAATGAAAAGACGGTGCGGGTTACAGGTTCGATAAAAAGTACCGCACCCAACAAAATAATATATTTCAACTTGCTTAAATGTTTATAGGCGTATGTAAGCTTTCCTTCAAGCGAATAACACAACCTTACATGAGAAATGTTATCGGTAGAACCGCCTTCATGAATAATTGAAATGTCTGCATTATAGAAAACCTTACCTCCATTCTCCCAAACTTTTTTACAAAAATCCATGTCTTCGCCAAACACAAAATAGCGCGGATCCATAAAACCATGTTCATTAATAAATGTCCGCCTGATACACATGAATGCACCCATAACCTGGTCAACTTCCCCCGAAGATGAATGATCCCATTCATGCATTAGAGAACCTCCTTTAAATACACCTGGTGAAATTTTTGAAAGACCAAAAATATCATTCAAATAGTTATGCAAATGAGGAAAGCGAGAGCAGGAAACAGCTACGGACCCATTTGACAAAAGATGCTTAACACCTAACACGGTAACATCTTTATTTTGCGACATAAATTGTAAAGTGCAGGACAGTGTGTTTTTAAACATGCAGGTATCGGGATTTAATAACAATATAAATTTGCCATTGCATTCCGTTACAGCTTTATTACAGGCATTTCCAAAACCAATATTGGTTGCATTTGTAATTATTCTTGTATTATTTTTTATGGATAAATTATGCAGCGCTTGCTCATTGGAATTACTTACTATAATTATGTTGAGTAATGCCTGATCTATATCACTATTATAAATACTTTCGAGAAGACCTTTTATTTTAAGCGCAGAAAAATAATTCACAATAATAATATCTATCAATTTCAAATTATTTACCGGGGTTGAAATACAAACCTGTATGGGTCGAGTAACTGACTATAGTGTAAATTCTGCATAAGAAATGCAAGGGAGTAAATAACCATTATTGTATAGCCAATAACACGTGAACGAAAAGTATAAACAATCAAAGGAAATAATACAATGCTTACTATTCCAAAAAATTCTGAAACCCTGAACGCAATTACATTCACAGAAGAAAACATTACATACAACAGAATACTTAGTATTTGCACCTTTAGCAAAATGTAGAAATAACTGTTCTTTTGCTGCAGGTTTTTATAATTAATTAGAAGCCAAATCGTAAATGCAACCCTTAATAAAAATTGAACATTAAACAGATTTATCTGGTCTTCTTCAGCATTTATATTCATGAATTGTACAGCAAGCTTTTTAATGAAAGGCAGGTTAAAATTGAATAGGCTAACTATTATATAGTCGCTGAAAAATATTGCAATTGCTATTCCGGCAAATCCAATAATTACATACCGTTTCACCGAAAAGCTTGTGGTGTTAAGTAACAATATAACGGGTATTAATAATGCGCTGTAATGGATCATAAATCCAATTACGCAAATAAGTGCAAATGCATAATAATCTTTCTTATGGTGATAATAAATTGCCCACAAAAGCAAACCGCAGGCTATCGCGGCGCGTATCTGTGTCATCTCCTGCAACAAAAAATAATTACAATAAAATAGAACAAGGCTTAACCCTACAAATGATGAAAGCCTTTTTATACCGGATAATTTTATAGGAATTGCGATTAATGCAAACACAGCAAACACTACCGAAGGATACACTGCTTTGCCAAAGAATAATTTGGCAGAAGAGGGAATAAGGTAATAAGAAGGTTCATAATAAAACCAATCGCTGTTATGAATAAAATAATCGAGCGGACCTTTAAACTGTTCGAAAGAAAGTATGTAAGAAATGGAATCCCTGTCTATGCCGGGCGCTCTCAAAGCTGCAATAAAAAACAAGACAATGCCTGCAGCCACCACTATAAACCTGTCGTTTACAAGGTCCGCCACCCTCAACAATACAAGCGAAATAATGTACAAAAACAGCACATAATACACTGCTATTCCAATAACAAAATCTATAGTACTTACTAGATGCAATTAAAATTTAGGATTGTTATACAAAGTATAGGCGGTACAGCTTGCGCAATAATTTTAAGCCTAATAAGAAAATACAGGCAAGCAGAAAAGATCCAACCATAGCCAGCGGAACATACAAGTACCAGGGATAAGTTCTTTTTTCTAATGGATAATGCGGCACATCAATAACCTGAATATATGGTACCTCTTTAAGCAAAGCAAATTTAGATAGCTCAAGGTTTTTAAGCAGTTCGCCATAAGCGGTACTTAATACTGCAATGTCAGTTTGTTTTTTTTCAACACCTACCATTGGCAATTGAAATGCCGAATTAAGGTTCGCATCCTGCAATGCTGCCTTACCATATAATGCCCGGTCAAATGCACGACGAACACTGTCGGTGCGCTTTTGCAACACATCTACATTATACCTTGCGCGGTTAGATTTTGTGGTAACATAAAAATTTGTGACTTCTGTTACAAGTGCCTGCACAAACTGTTTTGTAAATTCTTCGTTATGGCTTTTAAAAGTTATGTTGTAGATATTGAGTTTTATATCTGGTTTTTCTATAAATAATAAACCTTCGGTTATATATTCATATTCTAGGCCCATAACGCTGTCCTGGAATCGTGAAAAAGATTGTGTTGTATCCGGCGGAAATAATTTTGTTGGCCAATTATAATTTTTTCTCCATTCAGTTATATCAAGAAATTTGTCTGCAAATGAAACACCAGAATTATCGTAAGGCAATAAAAGCGTGGTTTCAATCATTCTCCTGCTTTTAAACAACTCCATTATATTATCCCCCTGAAAAATACCAGTTGCGCCACCGCCAATGTCTAACCCAAACTGGGCAGCCAGGCTTAATAAATTTCCGCCGGTAGAACCTTCATCGCCTTCTAAACTAAAAGAAACAGTACCATTATATAAAGGCTTTTTTATGCTTGAATAAAATATGCCAAATGCCATTCCCAGCAGAACGGCGATCAGAATAATCAGGTACTTTCTTTTTAAATATAAAATAGCACCCCTTATGGTGCGCGTATTTAAAGAAAGCCCATCCCGGGTAGAAGATTCATTCATTACTATTAGTTATTGGCTATGAAATTATTTTAAAACCATTAATAAACCACAGCAACAAACCTTTCTGATGGCGTAAAGGCATTGGTGTTTTCTGTTATAACCGTAATGTTATCGCGTGTTGCTGACAAGTTAGAAAACCTGATTACTACATTCTTCGACCTGTTACCTGTTATGGTTTGTATTCGCCTTGAATTTTTGTAAACAATAATTTTGTCTGGTGGAGCACTATTAAAAAATAAAGAAATCTTATTAGTAGTATGATCGAATAAAAAATGGTCGCCTGTATATTTTATAGCATCTGTTCTTAAAAATTCATGCTGTAATGCTGCAGCTGAATGGGTAGTTTTTAAATTATTTAAATCTCCCTTTACCCTTCGTATTAATGCATTTATCTTTTCATTTGGTTTGCCTTTCCACCATGTAACTTCCTGGCCATAAAACCATACATATTCGTCGGATGAAGCCATTGCAAATTTAAGGTTGTTATAAAGCCATGTCCATTTTGCCTCTTCAGTATAACCGCGCTCAAATTCTTTGCTGGTGGCCAATAGTCCATCCACAAAAATGGCCTGGGCCTGGGGTACATTATTTATATACCTGTCTCTAACATTGGTGCTCAACAGATCTTTACCTTTCGATTTAAGATAACTTCTTGCCTCTAGAAATTCGGAAGCTTTGCTGTACCAGTAAGATGTTTCATTGCCATCAATTATTACAGCGTCTTTGCCTTTTGCTTCAAGCATGCCCTGTATAAATGCAGGCAATAATGCCTGGTCTATATTTTCAAGACTTTGGGTTTCCATCCGTTGTAAAACCAAACCAAGCATCCATATAGAAAGGATTTTTATATTGGGTTTATTGTACTGCATGGCGCGCATAAATTGCGCACCGCGCAACCGAACCTGCTGGCTAACCTGTGCAAAAGATTTAGCAGGATACAGCGTCTTACTATATACCCAGGGGTTTATAGAATTATCGCCGAGGTAATATTCAGGGTCAAACAATATTCCTTTCGCCTTGCTAACATTAACTGCCAGGGAAAGCTTTTTTAAATTGGATTCAATGTTAAGCCACGCTGTATTGTCAAACCAATGAGGACCTGTTCTACCCACGCCCCATAGCAGAATAAAGTTATCTGTGAATGTATTCCACCTTAACTTTTTGAGGTCGTCGTACATAAAGTATTCGTCATTCTTTAATTCCGTATCAAATGCATAAGGTACCGACTGTGAAAAAGAAAAAGTTACCCCATCAAAAGGCTGTTTTTCCATAACCGGTAAATTTGCCAGAAGGTATGGAACTGTTGGCCTGTCCCACCCGAATGATATCAATTTTTTTGAATTGGTATGTGCCTGTACCTGACTGCTGAATATCATTAGCAATAAAGCCGCTATAATGGCATTGCTTAAAAACACTTTATATGATATTAATATCTTGCGAAGCATTATTTATTGGAATAAAAAAAGGTGCCGAGGTTTAAGTGAATGTACCACTCACAAAATAAATGTTAACTACCACCGGAATTTTAAGGAAAGAAAACTAACATAAACAAGGTACAGTAATGATGCGCCAATAGTTGTATAGCCTGCTATTAAAATGTTCTGGTAATTTTTAATCAGTAAAAAATTTATGGCAAAATTTAAAATAAAGGCAACTAAAACCCCAAAGGCCATGTATTTGGTTTTTAACCTTAGCTCCAGTGGTTTATGCGCCAACATGGCCAATTGCCATACAAAAAGCCCGCAATAGAGCATGTATAATAACTGTAGCATGAATGGCGGAACTGCATCTTTTAATAAAAATGACAAGAGGTATGTGCCCAAAAAGTAAATAGCTATTAACCCTGAAATAAAAATCATTAATTCTAATGCGATGGCTTTCAGTAAACTTTGACCTGCACTTTTTTTATTATTTAGATTATATTCTTTTACGATGTGCGGGTAAAATGTCATAATTACCGGTGCGCAAACAAAGGTTACGCCCCGTGACACTACATCATACACTGCCGCATAGGTACCGGCGCTTTTATAATCGATAAATTCTGCAATAATGTACCGGTCATTCACATTTAATGCTAAAGAAAGTGAAAGAAAAACAGCCACAGGAAGTCCATAATTTTTTATTTGTGCAGCTATTTCAGGTTTAAAACCGCCCGGCAGCCGGTTAAAAAAAAACAGGGCATTATTTGCAATGGTTTTTCTTAAAACAAACATTAATGGTATTAGGTAAGAAATAATTAATGAAACGATTAAAACTATTAAGGCAAACCGTGCATTGAAAATATAAAAACATAACAGAGGCAAAAAAATATTGATGCTGTTACGTACCGTTTCGCTAATTGCATATCGTTTTGCATCCTGCCGGGCCTGAGAAGCTATCAGGAAAAAAGAATAGTATCCTGATAAAAAAAATGAAAAAGGCAATAATATAAAATAGGCAACCGGAAGGCTTGTTACGGTAAACACGAGAAGGATAAAAACAAGCAGTCCGGCAGAAGGCTCATCCATAAAAATTTAGAAACAGCCTTGTCTAATTCATCTTTTCCTTTCTGGTAAAGCCGGATATAGCTTTGCCCAACCCAACCATAGCAAAACATGCTAACAATGCTTTGGGTATTAAAAATAATGGAATACTGTGCGTATGTCTCGGTACCATAAAAACGGGTTACAAAAGGAATAAATAAAAAAGCGAGTACACCGGGTAAGAGTGAACCGAGAGAGTAATAGAAATAATTTATAACAAGGTGTTTCTTAAATTGAAATAGCATTCTTTATTGCATGCTGAAATCTTACTTGGTTATTTGCAAGATCGCTATTACCACGCCTGCCAACGATGCAATGGCAGAAGTTATGCCTATGGCTTCCGCGGTTGAAAGCCTTCGCCCGTTGTCTAATTTAGCGGGCACATATATTTCATCGCCCGAGTGAATTTCAGGATAAGTTTTAAATATTAAAAAGGTATGCACCTTTCTTGCACTTCCATTGGCTCCCAACACAAAAGACTTTCGTTTAACAGCCGTACCTGCATAACCACCCGCCTTATTAATATAATACTTCATGTTTTTGTTTGCCTGGAATGCAAACTGTGTTGGAAATAAAACCTCGCCCCTAACTTTCACAGCCTGGTTCTTTTTGGGAACAAAAAGTAAATCACCATCTTCTAAAATAAGGTCGTTGGTTATACCGGGTTCTTTCATCACTTCATTCAGATTTATTCCAATCAGATCATATGGTTTAACTGCCTCCTGCGCTAATGAATCTATCAGTGCTGTATCTCTTATTGATTCGCTGGTGGTTGCCAGCTTTTGCACCCTTTTGGTTTTTATTTCGGCCTGTGCATCTATCCTGTTCACTCTTTTTAATGATGCAGCAGAGGGGTCGGCGGTAAATTTAAAACCCCCGGCTCGCTGTACAATGCTGCTTAATTTTTCATCTATACTGTTTATAACATACGGTCCGGGATACATTACTTCTCCCTGAACATAAACGGTTTTTTGTGTAAAATAACCGGGGTTGTTGCGAACGATGATCACATCAAAAGGGCTTAAAATAAAATCAGATGCCTGAACATCGAGGTCTTTCTCTGCATCTGCCTGAATAATTTTTGCAATTTCTGTTGATGTGCTGGCGGGATCGGCATTCGTTACACGCCGTGCCACTTCAATACGTTTTCCTGTGGCGGCTTCAGTAAAACCGCCTGCCTGGAATATCAGGTCGCGAATTGTAGTGCTGTCTTTAAACTCATACACACCGGGCTTTCTCACCTCACCCTGAATCGTAAATGTGTATTTATTGCGAAGATCAGTAATGGCAGATATGGTGATCACATCTTCCCGTTTTAATAAAATATCTGGCTGCGTTCCATTAACTATATCTTCTACATTAAATGAAACGATTTCTGTGGTAAGATCGTTACGCAGACGTGTTATAATTCCCCTGTTTAAAAAGGCATCTTCCCTCAAGCCATCTGCATGTTGAATAAGTTGTTTTAAGGTCATGCCGTCCGATAAAGAAAATTCACCGGGGCGCATTACAGCACCTTCAATGGAAACGCGGTTAGCATACCGGTTAAGTAATTTGCCAGCGGTTAGAGAATCGCCACCCTGCACTTCAAATGAATTGAATTGTGAGGAAGGCACATCCAACACCTGTTTTTCCCTGTCTGTAAGCCTGGTGATTTTTACTGAAGTTCGATAAGCGGAATCGCTAAAGCCGCCTGCGGCTTCAATTACATCCATTACTTTATCACCTTTAATCGTTTCGAAATATTCCGGGTCGTTTAACTTCTCCCGCCATCATAACCCGGCTTTGGTAATAGGGTATGCGAATTACATCCTGGTCTTTTAATAACACGTTATCTTCCAGACTGCCTTTTAATAAAAAGTTATACAGGTCAATTTCTTTCAAAGCCTTATTATTTCTAACCAGTTGAATGGTGCGGTAACTGCCGCGGTCGTTGGGACCACCCGCCAGGAATAATGCATTGAATACAGTAGATAGTGATGACAGAGTATAGGTGCCTGGTTTTTTTGCTTCGCCAATTATTGTTACGCGAATACTGCGAATGTTTCCTAATGAAATGGAAACTTTAGTGGCGCCGCTGTTTATTGCCCTATAAATAGTGGATGCTAATTTGTTCCTGATCTTTACAGAGGCATCTTCAATGGTTAAACCGGAAACGAATATGGGGCCCACATTAGGTATATAAATATTTCCTTCAGGCGTAACAGTTAATTTGTAGTGTTGCTCGCTTAAACCAAACACATCTACATTCAGTTCATCATCGGGACCTAAAACATAGTTAGCCGGTGTAGCGATGCGCAGATTGGGTTCAAAAGAAAGGGAGGATGTGCTGAACAATTCAGACCCATAAATTCTCTTATCATACAATTCTTCCCGCAGGGGAAGTAACATGGCAGCCTCTGTTCTGTTACTGCCAACAGAATCGGTATAGGTCGAATTCGTGGTACCTCCTGATGGAGCAGATGACTGTCCCGACAAAATGGATTGCAACCTGTTTTGCAGCTTGGTTATTTCCTGTTGCGGCATACCCCGGCTGGCAGCAATTTGCACACCCTGTTCGAGCGATACCCCGGCCTGCCGCATACGGTTATAGTAATAAACGATCTCGTTGTCGCTTAGTTTGTCAACATCTATTTGCCGCAGGTCTGCCTGTAATAACTGTTGCGCATGCAGTGCAGAGGAAATGATCAATAAAAAGATAAATGCGAGCTTTTTCATGAATGCTGGTGCTTTGTTGTGAGTTTGTTACAACGAAATTGCAAGTTAAAGTATAATGGCAATGCTCCGCCAAGTCGGTCACATCCTAAAAAAAAGTACCAGTTGTTAATTACTGATACTTAATATTTTTTTGCATTAAAGGATTGATCTCCGCTATAATTCTTTACAGGTAAAGAAGCAGGAGCAAATATATATTTTTTAGTTGGCGCAGGGAACATTTACACAGGTTAAAAATGATTATACATCCACCTGTTCTAACCTGCAGAGGCTGTGTTATTTCTAAAAAAATCCTGTGCCTGCACCAGCGATTCGGGTTTGCCTACATCAATAAAAGAACCGGATGAATGATCGAATGATTGAACCAGGTGATCGCCGCACAAACTCAAGTACACATCTATCATAGAAAATTTACCCTGCTGGCTTATTAGTGGAAGAATCGTGGTAGACAATATTTGAATACCGCTGAAAGCCCTTAGGCTTACATTTTTTGAAGCAACCCCAAGAAACTGGGGCTTAGGTCTTATTTCACCTGTCTTAATATTTTTCCATCCACACAACCTGTTTGCATCATCAAATACCAGGTAACGGCTTGTTTGCCTCTGGCGGGTTGCCAGGGTGGCCAATGCTTTTCCTGACTGGTGAACATTTATCATCTTCTGCAGGTCGAGGTTTGTAAGTACATCGGCATTCATCATTACAAAATCATTTTCACCTTCAAAAAACCAGGCAGCTTTTTTAAGACCTCCGCCAGTTTCAAGTACCTCGTTGCTTTCATCTGAAATAACTACATTACTTCCCCATCCATTATTTTCCTGAACGGCATTAATAACCTGTTCGGCGAAGTGGTGCACATTTACGATTACATCTATTATTCCAAAACCTGAGAGATACTCGATATTTCTTTGAAGCAGGCTTTTCCCCTTCACCTCTGCCAGGGCTTTTGGGTAGCTATCTGTCCATGGTTTAAGCCGTGTGCCTAAACCCGCTGCAAGAATCATTGCCTTCATGTACTTAAAATCGTTTTGGTTGTTATAGTGTTTTTACCCAGTTGTTGCAATTCGTATGCACCAGCTCAACATTTACGTTGTATTTATTTTTCAGGTGCCTTGCGGTTTGTTCAGCGGCATATACGCTGCGGTGCTGCCCGCCGGTACAGCCAAAATTAATTTGCAGGCTGTCAAATTTCCGTTCTATATAATTTTCAACCGAAATGTCAACCACACTGTAAACACCATTTAAAAATGCCGACATCTGTGTTTGCTGATCTAGAAAATCCTGCACCTTTCTATCTATTCCGGATATCGTTTTATAATCTGTGTACCTGCCGGGGTTTAATATACCCCTGCAATCAAAGACAAAACCTCCCCCGTTTCCGCTTGGATCTTCGGGTATGCCATGCTTATATGAAAAACTTTTAATGGTTACAAGTAATGGCGTGTTTTCGGTAGCCTGCACAGGTTCGAATTTTTTAATGGTTTCGTCTGCCACCACCCAGGTAAGCACCTTATCAAATTCAGGCAAAATGAGCCCTGAGCGTTGGTTTTCTATAAACCATTTTAAATTTTTTAATGCCAGGGGAATGCTGGATAGAAAATGTGCCTTCCGTTCAAACAAACCACGGAAACCATAAGCGCCTAAAACCTGCAACAACCTTATCAATACATAACCATAATACTGGCTGGTAAATATAACCCGGTCTATGGGCTTATTTAAAATGTCATCCAGCACATCCATGTAAAACTCTAGCAGCCTGTTTTTCCATTCGTCGCTCAGATCAGCTTTTGCCTGCCACAACAACGAAGCAACATCATATTGCAAAGCACCCTGCATGCCTCCCTGGTAATCTATAAAATACACTTCCTCATCCTTAACCATTATGTTCCGGCTTTGAAAGTCCCGGAACATAAAGAATTTGTATTCTGTCTTATCCAAATAAGTAGCCAGCGCTTCGAAATCGTCTAACAATGCCTGCTTGTCATAAGGTAATTTTAAGGTGTCAAGAAAGTAATATTTAAAGTACAGCAGGTCGGTTAAAATTGCCTGACGGCCGAACTCTTTGGCGGTAAGACACTGGTTATAATCAAGCCCCTGATGCCCCAATATTTGAATACGCGCCAGCTGAATTAAACTTTTTTTGAACAGCTCGAATAAAGGTTCATCCTTTCTGTTCATAAAAGCATCCATCAAAGAGTTTGTGCCCAAATCCTGTTGAATATACGCATCGCCTTCATCGCTAATGGCTATTACTTCAGGTACAGGCAAGCCTGCATTTTTAAAATGGTTGCTAAAATAAAAGAAGGTCTTATTTTCTTTTATATTTGGATTGAATGTCGCAATGAAAGTATCATTTCCATCATATACCCGGAAATACTGGCGGTCACTGCCACTCTGCGGCAATTTTTCCATACGGTCTGGTTGTTTGCCTTTGTAGTTTGAAAACAAATTCCCGATATGCTGAATGATCTGGTTCATTGATGGCTTTAATCCGGGTAAAAATATAATTTCTTTTAAAACACCCGCCTTGTATTTGAATTACTAAAACTGTAAGTAATGCTGCCTGAAGGGGAATGCCTTTACAAGTTTAGTGCTTGGCCAGAAATTAGGGTATTATGCCGATAAGGGTACATAACTTATAATGAAAACCGTTTATGCTTTCTTAGCCCTTTGCTTTATATTTTTTACTACCCATATAAAGGGACAATCGCAAGACACCCTTCGTTCTTCAAAGCCATGGAATGCCCAGTGGATCGGGCTGAATGCATTATTTGATGCGGGTGATTATTATGGAGTTTTTTGTTTTCACAAAACCATTAACCTGGGCAGTAAACCATCTAAATTTTATATACACGTTTCGGCAGATAATCATTATAAACTCTTTATTAATGGAACCCTGGTTTCAGTAGGGCCTGTGCGTGGCGACCAGTTTAACTGGAATTATGAAACTATTGATATTGCCAAATACCTTACGGCGGGCAAGAATAGTGTTGCAGCTATGGTTTGGAACGAGGCTCATAACCGCCCAGTATGGCAGCATACCATTCGCACAGGGTTTATTTTGCAAGGCAATAGTGCAACGGAAGAAGTGCTGAATACCAATAACAGCTGGAAATGTATACAGGACAAATCTATTACTTCTGCGTGGGGGTATTTTGTAGCGGTCAATGGCGAGAATGTTGATATGGCGAAAGCGCCAGATCGCGGTTGGAATGAAGCAGGGTTCGATGATACTAAATGGCCCGCAGCGACAAATCTTGCCCCCGGTCAACTTAAAGGCTCCCTTCAGGCATCCAGTTATATGCTGGTGCCATCATTATTGCCGCAACGAGAACTTACCCATCAACCCATCACTGTTGTCCGTAAAGTATCAGGCATCCAGCTTCCCGCATCCAATCAAAAAAAATTACTGCCTGTAACTATTCATGCAGGTAAGAAGGTTACCCTTTTGCTCGATCAAACATTTGAAACCAATGCTTTTCCCACCATAAAATTCAGTGGTGGAAAAGATGCAGAAATATCATTGAGTTATGCCGAGGCTCTTTTTGTGCCGGGTAGCAACTTTACTAAAAAAGCCAACAGGGATAGTGTTGAGGGGCTTGAATTCAGGGGGTTGACAGATAAAATTACATCGAGTGGCGAGGCGGGTCAATCTTTTACACCTTTTAACTTTCGTACGTACCGGTATTTGCAGGTAACGATACAAACCAAAGGTGCACCTTTAGTTATAGACAGCCTGTATGGCACTTATACAGCTTATCCATTCAAGCAAAACGCAGTGCTGAACACCGATAATACTGAAATAGAAAAAATACGGGAAATTGGCTGGCGTACTGCAAGGCTAAATGCCTATGAAACCTATATGGACTGCCCGTACTATGAGCAGTTGCAATATATCGCTGATACGCGAGTACAGGCTATGGTATCATATTTTGAAAGTGGCGATGACCGGTTAGCGCGAAATGCCTTAAACCAAATAGACCAGGTTCGTTTAGCTGAAGGTGTTACACTTAGTGTTGCCCCAACCCGTGGTAACCAGGTAATTCCAACTTTCTCCTTACTATATATTGGTATGCTTTACGATTATTTCATGTACTGCAATGACCCGGATTTCTTACAAGAAAAATTGCCGGGAGTAAGGGCGATCTTACATTTTTTCAGCAAATACCAGGGAAAAGACGGATCGGTTGTGCGGCCCCCATACTGGAATTATGTTGATTGGTCAAAACCTAATACAAAAGGGAACAACTGGTTTTTTGGTATTCCCCCACAGGGCAATGATGGAACATCGGCTGTTATTGACCTGCAATTACTCGAGGCCTATCAGCAGGCGGAAAAAATGGAAAGCGCATTTGGCTCGGTGGAATCTGCCACTTTATTCAGTCAGAAAGCAATTCAGCTTAAACAAACCATTCAAAATAAATATTGGGACGGCGGCAAAAAATTGTATGCAGACACGAAAGAAAAAAATGCCTTTTCGCAGCATACCAACGCACTGGCTTTATTAACCGGCATGGTTAGCGACAGCGAGATGCTGGCTTTCGGTGAAAGACTGATAGCAGACAGCAATAACCTGGTACAATGCAATATCTATTTTAAATATTATCTTAACCACGCGCTTGTAAAAGCGGGCCTTGGCGAAGATTATATGAACTGGCTAGGCGTTTGGCGCAAAAATATGGAATGGGGACTTTCAACCTGGGCTGAGGATGCTGATTTGGCAACCACACGTTCTGATTGCCATGGCTGGGGATCAAGCCCTAACATTGAATTTTTTAGAACAGTGCTAGGTGTAGATAGTGATGCACCAGGTTTCACTAAAATTAAAATAGCCCCGCATTTAGGCAACCTGGTAAATGTGAGTGGTTCCATCCCGCACCCCAATGGTAAAGTGTCTGTGGGTTATGTATTAAAAAACAAAAAATGGAAAATAGGCATTTTACTACCTGAAGGCACTTCCGGCACTTTCGTTTGGAAAGGCAATACTTATAGCCTGCATGCCGGAGAAAATTTATTCGTGATATAATGGTTTAAGTAAGTGTTTAAAAACAATTTGTATTATATGCAATGGTACATTCCGCAATAAAGGCAAGGTTAATGGTGTTGGCTTTTAGTCTAATTCATTTAAGTGTTCATGCACAAAATTTGACCATGGGCCCCGCTATTCGTTTTGCCCCTGATACCTCCATTGCAGATTTATTTGTAGCTGATTTAGATAGTGATGGGAAGGCAGAAATTATTGCAACCAGCCCTTCTTTACATGCATTATTGGTTTTTCAAAATACATCAACACCAGGAAAGATAGATACCGGCGCTTTCGCAAAACCCCTCATCTTTCAAACCGAAAACACCATAAACATTGTTGCTATTGAAGATATGGATCTCGATGGCAAACCGGATATTATTGTTATAAACCGTGGTTATTCAGATACCATTAATGGTAAAAACGCCTTAACTATTTTTCATAACGAAAGCAACCCGGGCAAACTTAAATTGTCAGCAATACAAGTAAAAAATGATTCTAAAACCCAGCCTTTTTTTAATTGTTTTCCATTATTGATAGGTGATAACATGGTTCAAGTGAGTGATTTTAATGGAGATGGAATGCCTGATATTACTGTGCTGAATACAGAAGGATTTATTTCAATTTATACAAATACATATACAAAAGGCAGTGCTTTAAAAACCATTTTTGGAGCGCCGGTTCATTTTCTCCTTAGTCAGAACCCAACTTCAATTTTAGTAGGCGATATGAATGATGATGGGAGCCCAGATATTGTTACATCTAACCCAGACAGCACTTTTATAAGCGTATTAGTGAATTATAGTAAAAAGGAAAGTTTAACCCCTGTTTTTCAGCGCATTGATTTTAAGTTAGATTTTAAACCTAATTCTGTAAGCATTGCAGATGTAAATAACGATGGCAAACCAGATGTTCTACTCAGCCGGCAGGGCAGTGAGATACCGGTAATTATTTACAACACATCAATTTCAGGCAATTTTAAAAGCTTTATCATTCAGCCGGATAATCTGCATATATATAGCAACTATAATAATAACATAGTAATGCAGGATATGAATGGCGATGGGAAGGATGATATTATTTCTCTGAATGCGGGTTTAAATCAGGTAGAATTGTTCACCAGGAGATTTAATGATGCACACATAACGCCTGGTGTTTTTAATAAGAAGGTTAATTATAAGATTGAAGCAATACCCGATTACACCGGGGACCTGGATGGCGATGGTGTTGCTGATATAATTATAGGAAGCCTTTTCGGGTTGGATATTTACCGGGGTAAATCCTTAATAAAACCCTCAAATATATCTTATGCTTTAAAAGAATATGATTTGAACATTTATCCAAACCCTGCAATTAATTACACAAACATAAAATATGCTTTGTCTGAACCATCTGATATGGTCATTAGTGTAATTACAGAAAATGGAAAAACGGTCCAATCATTTAAAACGGGAGAACGGTCTGCAGGAACACACATTCAAACATTAAAAACGTTAGGACTAAAGCCAGGGCTATACATAATTACTTTACAAGGGAACAATTACAAGAAAGATGGGAAATTGGTGGTAGAATGAAAAAGTCTTTTTGTTGTTCAACACTTTCAAGATCAAACGCCTTAAAAACAAAAACCCCGCATGTGCGGGGTTAGCTCCTCAGACTGGACTTGAACCAGTGACCCTCTGATTAACAGTCAGATGCTCTAACCAACTGAGCTACTGAGGAATTTGTGTTATTAACCGTTTTCCTGATTTTCAGGGATTGCAAAAGTAATAGTTTTTTGAAAAAGGAAGGCTGCTGAGATTAAAAAGTTTAATTTTTTATTATTATCATAATCTAATTCAAACGCGGCAATTAAATCAGCTGCTTATTAATTTGATGATGAAGTGATTGCGACGCAACGAGGATGCCATGTAAAATCAGAGGCCGGTATTAATATAAATATTCAGTTCTGTATGGGTAACGCACTTTATACATTTCCCGCACTTTTTGTATTAGTACTTCCCGCAATTTATCTAGGTTTTGAGCTTTTGTAGCGGAGATAAAAACGGCATTATTTTCTGAATGGTGCTGCCACTTTTCATCTAGGTCGCGCAGCAGGTCTTGTTTTACCTCCACCTCGAGCCAGTCATCGAAATACCGTTCTTCGTATTGATCTATTTTGTTCAATACAAGAATAATAGGTTTGTCAAAGGCCTTAAGTTCCTGCAGGGTTTTGTTTACGACACCTATATGTTCTTCGTGCTCGGGATGAGAGATATCTACCACGTGAAGCAAAATATCAGCTTCACGCACTTCATCAAGAGTACTCTTAAAACTTTCTATTAAATGGTGCGGCAATTTGCGGATGAAACCTACGGTGTCGCTAAGCAAAAAAGGCGTTTGCTCCCACACCACTTTGCGTGTGGTGGTGTCGAGGGTGGCAAATAATTTATTCTCGGCGAACACATCGCTCTTGCTTAGCAGGTTCATGAGGGTGCTTTTGCCTGCATTGGTATAACCAACCAGGGAAACACGAATCAGTTCTCCCCGTTCTTTGCGCTGGGTGAAGGATTGCTTATCTATTTCCTTTAGTTTTTTTCGAAGCAGGGTAATCTTATCCCGCACAATACGACGGTCAGTTTCAATTTCTGTTTCACCGGGACCACGTGTTCCGATACCACCTCCCAACCTTTCAAGGTGAGACCACAATCCACGTAACCGCGGAAGAAAATGCTGGTATTGTGCCAGCTCTACCTGCGTTTTTGCCTGTGCTGTTCTTGCACGGCTGGCAAATATGTCGAGTATTAGATCGGCCCTGTCGATAGTCTTTACACCGATGGCTTTTTCAATATTCGCGATCTGCGCGCCACTTAACTCATCATCAAATATTACAATGTCTATTTCTTTGGCAATTGTATATGCTTTTATTTCTTCAAGCTTGCCTTTACCAACAAAGGTTTTACTATCGGGATGATCGAGCCGCTGTGTAAATTTATTTATAGCTGTGGCTCCTGCAGTTTCCGCAAGAAAGGCTAACTCTTCCAAATGTTCCTGTGCCTGTTCAGTAGTTTGCCCGTCGGTAATTACGCCCACAAGCACAGCCTTTTCATCGGTCTTAATTTTTGGTGTTTTATTAATCAAATCGTTATTCTTTTTTTCAAAGGTATGATGTAAATAAAAATGCCCTCAGCAAAACCAAAGGCATTTAAATATAAGAATTAATATTTTTTATAACCCACTTAAGGTAATACCAAGTGACCATGGGTTGATCTTAGGACCGGTACCTTCTTTCAAAAAGCCGGTTACCTGGTACGATCCATCAAGTGACACATTGCCTAACCCAACACGCCCGGTAAAGGCAATGCGAGTAGTGTTAATAAATTTGCGTTCATATTCTTTGCTTTTGTACTTGTCGCCAAAAACAGGAGAACCTACAGAATCAACCAAATTTTTACCTTTTGTATATGCATTTAAAAGGAAGCCGCCTTTTGCACCCAGAGCAAACTTGAAGCCTTTGTCAGGATTAACGGGGTTGCCTACCCACCTGAGTTCTACCGGCACTTCGAAAAATATGGTTGTGAGTTTATACTTATCAAAATGATTTGCTGCTGAAACATCTTTAAAAGGCAGGGATTCAGAATTTGATTTAATATCAATATAAGTATCGGTAAAAAACATATTGCTGCTGCCCAAACCTGCACCTACACCTACGCTGTAATGCGGGTTATTTTTAAAAGGCTTATCCAGCATTAAATAAATATTGAAATGCCTTGAAAAACCCTGGGGGTTAATTGAGTCGTTTGTTCCAGCCCAGCCATCATAGCCATATTGCAGCATAAAATGGTCGTTGGGGCGATTACTTAGATCTATTTTTTTAAGATCGGAATTAATTTTTAAGGTATCCTGCGCAAACAGGGCATTTAAGCCCAGTACGAACATGGCAGCGAGCAGTGATTTTTTTAGCATAAAGTTTTGAGAGGTCTCTTTTATAAGCCGACAAAGTAAGTGAAATAATAGGTAGGCGCGGTTAAAAATTAGCCAAATGTACCCGTAACAATACGCAGTAATGTTTAAAAAAGCGTCGCGCACAATAAGGAATTAAAATTTATGTTTTAAATAATAATATAATAGGGATGGCCTATCTTTATTTATACACTAAACAATATCCATAAATATTGCCCATGAAAATTCTGATAGCTGAAGATGATCCAATAATGCTTGCCCTCATTGGCAAACAGCTAGAAAATGATAATTACACTGTTATTGCCACAAAAGATGGAAATGAAGCGCTGACCGCTCTTGAAACATTTATACCAGATCTAGTTATAACCGACCTGTTAATGCCGTTTACCTCGGGTCTTGAATTGATTGGCATTATTCGCAGTAACCACGGAACCACTATTCCTATTATTGTACTTTCTGCACTAGATGAAGAAGCTACAGTTATGGAAGCCTTTACAATTGGTGCCGACGACTTTTTAACCAAGCCATTTAAAGGCAGCGAGCTTTCTATCAGGATAAAAAGATTACTGAAAAACAGTAAGAAAAAAAACAGCCATTCTGAAGTAAGTTAAGCGTATAAATCTCCCGATGCTTTTGTTTAGCCAGGCCGAATAATATCCTATTTTCATTACACAGAACTTTATTCAATGAATGAAAAGCAGAAGCTGAACCTCTTTGATTTTACAATGATCGTTGTGGGTTTGGTAATAGGCATGGGTATTTTTAGAACTGCCGCCACGTCAGCCAAAGAAGCTTTAGACCCAACTGTATATTTCTCAGCCTGGATAGCAGGCGGACTTATTGCTTTATGCGGCGCACTTACATATGCAGAGATCGGAAGCCGTTACCCGGTTACAGGCGGATATTTTAGAATTTTCAGTTATGCTTACCATCCTTCCATAGCATTTAGTATCAATTGCATCATACTTATTTCAAATGCGGCTTCGCTTAGCGCTGTGGCGCTGATCGGGTCAGGCTACATAAGTAAAGTGGTTTTTTCGGGGGCTGTTAGTGATGTTACCATTGCAATGATTGCTACTATAGCCATCATCACTTTTTATAGTATTAACCTAATGGGTTTGAAAATGAGCTCAAAAACCCAAAGCGTTTTAATGATCATAAAAATCGCGATGGTGATCATGCTTATTTCAGCCCTGTTCATGCCTTCTATTCACCAGTCTAACGAGGCGGTGGTAAATGCCCCGGCGTTGTCAAAAGACAACTTTATGTCGTTTGTACAATCTTTTGGACTAAGCCTGATAGCAGTTTCATTTACTTATGGAGGTTACCAGCAAACCATCAATTTTGGAAGCGAAGTAAAAAACCCCGTTAAGAATATACCACGCGGAATATTTTTAGGCATAACCATTATCATCGTGCTATACATGCTGGTAAACCTTTCTTACTATAATGTGATTGGTTTTGAAAGATTAAAAAATGAAAGAGAAATTGCTTCTATTGTTGCAGGCAAAATGTTTGGTGAAACGGGGTCGATTGTTTTTTCTGCATTGCTTTTTTTGTCTGTGCTTGCCTATGTAAATGTGCTGCTTTTAAGCAACCCACGGGTAATGTTTGCCATGAGTGAAGACGGTGTATTGCCTAAGATATTTAAAAGAAAATCTGAAAAGAAAGAAGTTTTTGTTGTTTCGCTAACTGTATTTGCTGCCATGTGCATCATCATATTATTTTTTGCGCAAACTTTTGAACAGATACTAAACTTTACCATCTTTCTGGATTCTTTTGGTATGGCTGCCAGCGCTGCCAGTATTTTCTGGATAAGAAAAAGAACCCGGCATTTAAATGGCACAGGCATATATTCTATGAAGCTGTATCCTTTGCTGCCCATTATATTTATTGCTGCTTATTTGTTTGTCGCTATTAGCATAGCTGTACAAACACCCTCTACTGCTTTAACAGGCATTGCCGTTCTCGGTTTATTCATGCTAATCTATTTTATAACGAGAAGAAAAGGCGAAGTGAAGGTTGTTGAACCCGGCGAAGAAAAGGAAGGTTTATAATGCAAAAATCTTCTTTGTATTCAGGATGATGATATTGCCGCCTGCATTCTTTGCCATCTCAACCATATGTTCTGTACCGCCGGGACCATCGCCCGGCAATCCATCCCATAAAGCCATCAATGTAAAATCTTTACCGCTTAATGATATGGTATAATTAAGCATCCATTCATTGTTCATTTTCCAAATGGCATGGCTGTTTTCAACATCGCCATGGTAAAACGATTTCGGAAGAATATCGTAAAGTTTTTCAAATCGTGCAACCCAATTGCCACCAGCAGTTTCAACAGAATTTTTTATATATTCTTCTTTACCTAATAATAAAAATAGCCTGGAAGGAATTTGTTGATTTAAGCAGGCTTCGTGAAATAATATATCGCCACCACTAGCGCCGCCCGCAATACCAACCACCTTTGTATGTGTTTGTAGCATTTTTTTTAACGCATCTGTAATGGCATCACGCGCATTTATTTCTTTAGCCGGGGGAAATCGTGCTTCTGATCTTCCCGGCTTATCTATCATATGACCGGTGAATAATATTACGTGCAGGCTATTTTGATCTGGCTCACTCATTCTATTAAAGATGCGAAACCGCAGGCATAAATTAAAGGATATTTATTTAGCAGAATGATCCGAAATGTTGCAGGTTTACTTGTTGAGCAGCGGTGGCATGACCCACTTCACGCAAATCATTCATGTACTTTATTGAATCCATCTCCTTAACATGTTCGCTATTAATATGAGACAAACCTATTGCTGCCAAACCCTCGTTACTCAGGTCAGCGTTATACCTTACATATAAAAAATGCCTGTTGGTTTGCTGGCTTAAAGATGCAATATTTCCATCCTCATCCATGGGTATCATATATTTTAACTCCCGGTCTATAGCGGCACCATAAGTACACCTGCCCACGGTTCTGCAGTTTATATCCTGGTCTACCTGTATGGCGTACAATAAATTATTAGGAAGATTTTTAGCCGTGTCAAGCATGTTTTTATATGTGCCGCCTGCAGGTGCCGCGCCTGTACCCACCGATACAATAAGTAATTTATCTTCCCCTGTTTTCCAATTTAAATTATATGCGGGCTGGGTTGCCATTCTGTACATCAGGAAGGATGGATTGTTATATGGAGTAACACCACCATCTACAAAAACAAACGTTTTTTCTGGATCCGTTTCATCCCATTGCAATGTTTCGGGCGGAAAAAAAACTGGTGCAGCCGTACTTGCCCTAACTAATTGGAACAACTTAATATTGGTATTGCAATCGGGGCGGGTTTCGTCATTATATTTTGCAGCAGGGTTATTACTAATTGGCCAGGGAGAATCTGTGGTGCGGTTCATAGTTACCACCAGCAATAAACATTTAAACTTTCCATTACTTACAGCAAGTGTAGTATCAGCGCCAAAAGTTTCTTTTAGCATATTAAGCAAGGGTCCCGATTCATAAAGTGCTTTCCATCTTTTTAAAATAAAATTTTTATCAAACATGTCTTTGCCCTTGTGCATATAAAAATCGAGCAATTCTTTTACTGACATGCCGATAGACAGCCCGGCAGCAATGATGGCGCCCGTACTGGTGCCGCCTATGTAATCAAAATAGTCCGCGAGCCTGAAGGAATCTGAAGCATTGAGTTTATGCTTCAGCCGCGTTTCCATTTCAGCCAAAATTTCCAGTGTTATTATTCCTCTTATTCCGCCACCGTCAAGCGAAAGTATTTTACGTGGTTTTTCTAAAATGTACCGATCGGCGAGGGGTCCCCAGTTTGCCATGGTAAATGTTTTAAGGGTTAAGCAAAAAAGGTATTATACTATTTGTTAAAGGGTTCGCAAGGTGCAAACCCATCCTTAAAATTAAACTTTTATTTGAAGGAATGATCGTCAGGCTTTCTTCATGCTATAGTTAACCATATAAACACCAAGAAGCGTTATAACTGCGCCAATAAATAAATTTATGGTTAACGCTTCCTTTAAAAAAATAGCACCCGCAAACATGGCAACAAGTGGATTTATATATGCATACAGCGAAGCCAGCGTTGACTCAAGATATTTTACGGTAAAAATAAATGCCACAAATGCAACCAGGGAACCCATTAATATAAGATAGATAATGGCAACCCACGTTTGTGGTGGCACCTCTGAAAGTGGTATACTGTTATTAGTAACTTTTGAAAGAATATAAATTAAAAAAGACCCGATGAACATTTGCCAGCCTACAGCATAATAAGGATTCATCTGGTACTTATTACGTGCAATTAATATAGTGCCAATGCTCCACGATATCATAGCGATAAAACCCAGCAATACACCAAATTCATAACCTTCCGGCTGACGATGAAAGGTGTTCTCGTAAAATACTACCGCAACCCCGCAAATACCTATAAATAATCCAAGAAAAGTTAATGGCTTGGTATTTCGGTTTCCTAAAAATATCATTTGAATTAGTGCCACACATAAAGGGTATAATGCACCAATTAATGCAGCCAGACCGCTGCTCATAAATTTTACTCCCCATGTGCTTAGCCCATTAGCAAAAACGATCATAAAAGCTGATAACATAAACAGCCATCCAAATTGTTTTAAAGTGGGTAATTTTTCACCCTTAATAAAATAGAATATCAGGAAAAGAGAGCCGGCGGTAAATTGTCTTATGGATGATACCGTTAAACCTGGTGCGCCTTGTACAGCGATCTTACTGGCCACCCAGGTTGTGCCCCAAATAAGGCTGGTTAAACATAATGCGCCAATAGCTTTATTCCTTTTATCGCCCGTGTAAGGGTTTGAAGCAACATCGGGTAGTTTCTTAATAAAGCTCATCGGTGTTCTTAATACTTGGTTTTGCAATTCTAATTCTTCCTTACCGGTAGATATATAAACAAACGTTGTGCTAAATGCAGATTAATTTTTTTAATGTTTAAAATGGCGCAAGCCGGTTAATACCATTGCCAGATTTTTTTCTGTACAATATGCAATGCTGTCTTTGTCGCGAATAGATCCGCCAGGCTGAATAAAAGCTGTTACACCCGCTGCATGTGCCCAATTTTACACAATCATCAAACGGGAAAAATGCATCGCTTGCAAGCACTGCACCAGACAGGTCGAAATTAAATTGAGCAGCTTTATCCACGCATTGGCGTAACGCATCTATTCTGCTGGTTTGCCCACAGCCCTTACCAACCAGCTGCTTATTTTTTACGACAGCAATGGCATTACTTTTTAAATGCTTGCAGATAACATTAGCAAACAAAAGGTCATCTTTTTCTTCAGCTGTTGTTGTTCGTCCGCCGACCTCCTTCCAGTCTGCATAATTGCCATCGTCGGTGTCTTGCGTAAGTGTACCGTTTAGTATTGTTCGCGATAAAGAGCCGGGTTTATTCCAATTTTTATTTAATTGAAGCAAAATGCGGTTTTTCTTTGCTTTTAAAATTTCAAGTGCATCCTCATTAAATGATGGGGCGATCAACACCTCAAAAAATATTTCTGCAATAGCAGTAGCCGTTTCCTTATCAACCGCACGGTTAGTAATCAGCACTCCGCCAAAAGCACTTTCTGGATCGCCTGCAAGAGCAGCGTCCCAACTTTCTTTTATGGTTGGGCGAAGTGAGGCGCCGCACACATTGGTGTGTTTTATCACTCCAAAAAATGCATCTTTCTCCTCTTTAAATTCATTAAATAACTGGATAGCAGCATCTACATCAACAAGGTTATTATAAGATAATTCTTTGCCATGCAATTGTTGAAAAACCTGATACAGATCCCCCGTAAATGAAGCATGCTGGTGTGGGTTTTCACCATAACGCAAATGGGTTTGCATTGGTGAACCATTTTCTTCATCTTCAGCCAGATTAAAATAATTACTGATCGCAATATCATAATCTTTCACAACCTTGAATGCTTTTGCTGAAAAGTTTTTTCGTTGATCAATGGTCGTACTTCCATTTTGTGATTGCATAAGTTTTAATAAAGCTTTGTAATCCTGTTTTGATGCAATAACGGTAACGTGTGCAAAATTTTTAGCAGCTGCCCGTATCATTGAGGGGCCGCCAATATCAATTTTTTCAATTACCGCCTGCTCATTAAACGGTGTTCCTTCTGCAGACGACCTTCTTTTTTCTTCAACCAATGTTTCTTCAAATGGATACAGATCAACAATCACAAGATCAATTTCAGGAATTTTATATTCATGCATTTGCTGCATGTCTTGTTCTAATTGCCTTCGTCCTAAAATACCTCCGAAAACAGCGGGATGCAATGTTTTTACCCTGCCCCCTAAGATGGAAGGATAATTGGTTATACTTTCTACACCGATACATTTTATGCCTTTATCCTCTATATATTTCTGCGTACCCCCTGTTGAATAAATAATAATATTATTCTTAGCCAGGTATTGTAAAAGGGGTTCCAGTCCATCTTTATAAAATACAGAAATTAAAGCTGATTTAATTTGTTTATTCATGAATTTTTTTGTTCAGTTGCAGCGTATATACGATGCCGGGAATTAAGAATAAATGCGCCTTTCTCAGGCACCGAATGAAGCGGCAAATGTAGGCTGTCGCACGTTCTTTTCCATTGGTGTATTTTCCACAAGCTATTACTGCCATCTGCAACAATGGTTTTGAAGGCAATCAAATTATGAATATCGGTTAAGTTAACCTTTGCATTGTTGGTAAGTATTACCACATCCACATTCAATTTTGAATTAGCATTCACAGGTAAGACAGGCGAATTCAGAATCAATACTTTTTTATTATTGAACGAAAGAACTGGATTAGCCAGATCATTTATATAGGATTGCCTTTCTACGAAGTACCTGAAATGTGTTCGGGCATTTGTAAGAAAAAAACTGTTAATGAACGTATCGCGTATAGACGCTGAGTCTCCCAAATGCATTACCCGGCCACCGCTAATAAAGTCAATAGCTGTGCATTTAGGTATATTATACACAATCATTTTGTCGTGTTGAGTGGACCGGTACGTTTTCACCCAGCGGATCATAACAAAAAAGAATAACCCAGATAATGCTACAAGAAGTGCCCGCCTCGTTTTATTCATTAAATACAACGACATTCCAATGATAAAAAGAAACAATAACATCTCCTGTAAAAAATTAACCTGGATGCCTTTGGTTACAGAAAATGACAAGTTATTTACAGCCTCTATAAAGGAATTCAATTGATGTAGCAGGAAGGATGTTGCATATCCAATTACTACAGCTAAAGAAGGAATAAAACTTATTGCAAGAATGCCTAACTCAAGATATAGAATTAAACCAGAGAGCGGAACAGCTACAAAATTTGAAAGCCAAAAGAGATTTGAAAACTGGTGAAAATAATACAGTAATAAAGGCAGGGTAAAAATTTGAGCCGACAAAGTAATGGAAGAAAGCTTCCATGCATAATTGAGCAATTTATTTTTAATAAATATTAGATGGTAAACAGGGTGCATAAATGTTACAATACCTATTACTGCCGCATATGATAATTGAAATCCTACATCCCACAGATAAAAAGGATTTACTATTAGCATACAAAAGGCGGAGGCTGCCAGTGTGTTATATGTGTTAGGTTTTCGCTGCAATGCCTCGCCTAATACCAGAAAAGAAAACATTACAGCTGCACGTGTAACTGATGGTACAGCACCAGCAATTAAGGTGAACATCCAAATTACAAACAATGTAAAAATTGGTTGAATTATTATTAACGCTTTGCTTTTTCTAATCCGTTTAAAAATAAGAATCAGCATTCCATAAATTAGTCCAAGATGTAAACCGCTAATAGCTATGATGTGAACCACGCCTGTATTGCTATAGCTTTGAACCAAAGATTTATCAAGATCATTTTTATAACCGATCAGCAGAGCTTCGGCAACACCAGCTTCTTTTTTACCGGGAATATATTTTTTTAGTATTTCAATTGCTTTATCTCGGAGTTTAAAAATTTCAATTTTGGCAAATGGTATTCCTTTTCCCGGAACCGGTACATAGTCATTATTTTTTAAAAATATTTGACCGGTAATATTTCTAAAAAGGCAGTAACGACTATAATTAAAGGCGCCGGGATTACCACTGTTTTCTATGGGTTGTATGTTCTTAGAAACTAAAAACTGATCGCCTGCATAGGCATTTAATAATTCGCCTTTCGAGAAGTATACCAGTATGCGCCCTTTAGTTGCAACCCACTGCCCATTTCTTTTCACTGCTGAAACCTCGCATTCTGCTTTGTAAGATTTAGGTTTTGCAATTAAAGGTTCAGCCAGTGTTATTAATATTTCATCTCCTTCTTTATATGCATTGTGGTACCAATGGGGGTTGTTGCGGAGATCATTAGTGTACAAAAGCAACATCCCTATACCTACCAAAAAAAGCATTAATAAAATGCCATGTAGTGCCCGTAAATAATATTTTAGAGAAGGTTTAAAAATATTAAAGGATAAAAGAAAAAGAATTATAACGATGCAGATAAATATTATAACGTTAGGTTCAGCAGGCAAATACCATTGTACAATTATACCTGTAATAAGTGATAATAGCAACCGTAAAAAAGGGATCCTTTTATAAGGTTTAGGTACGGGTACGGGCATATTTAAATGTATGTATTTTTTTACTTTTTAATACATACAAGCATAAAAAAACAGGATACACTTAATGGACCCTGTTGAACAAAATATTATTTTCTCTATTTATATATCATCTGTTACTGTTCCTTTTCTTCCTGCAATAAGCGAAATCAAAAACAGTACAATAAATAAAAAGAATAAAAATTTAGCAATGCCTGCAGCACCTGCTGCAATACCGCCAAAACCAAAAATAGCGGCGATGATGGCGACGATTAAAAATATTACTGTCCAACGTAACATAACTTATAATTTTAAGGTTAAGAAATTATTTATAGATGTCTTTCAATAACCATATTCAAAAAATCGTGCCAATATATTTATTATATAAAAAACTATGTGCCTGCCTTTGTTTGTTGTACTTTTTTAATGGTACACCAGCAACTTGCCAGACCTTTGTTTACAATCCTTTTGTAGATGTGCAGCATTATAATTTCCAAATAACCTTCACTGATTCTGCAGATTTTATAGAAGGCCTGGCTTTAATTTCTGTGACCCATTTAACTACATCAAATACCATTCAATTTGATATGGCAGGTATTAATAGCAAGGGTACAGGAATGAAGGTGCTGTATGTTAAGAAAGAAGGGGTGCCATTATCTTTTTCGCAACAAAACAACAAGCTCGTTATTTCAAACATTACGCAGATACAAAAGGGCGATACAGGTACTTATGAAATTGCATATAAAGGTCTTCCTGCAGATGGTTTAATTTTCAGCAAAAATAAATTTGGCAACCGCACCATATTTAGCGACGATTATCCCAACAGGGCGCATAACTGGTTGCCATGTATAGATCATTCATCTGATAAAGCGACGGTTGAATTTTATATTACGGCACCCTTACATTATAAAGTTATTTCCAACGGTATTTTATTTGAAGAAACCGTATTGCCGCAGGGTAAAAATAAAATTACGCACTGGCGAGAAGATGTTGCGCTGCCTGTAAAGATCATGGCATTGGGACTGGCTGATTTTGCTGTTGGATATGCTGGTAATGTTGATTGCATTCAGCTATATTCTTACGTTTATACAGAAAATAAATTACAGGGTTTTTACGACTTTTCCCTGGCTACAGATATTCTTCCATTCTTCATAAAAACAGTTGGACCCTATCCCTATAAAAAATTAGCAAACGTACAGTCCACTACCATGTATGGGGGAATGGAAAATGCCAATGCAATTTTCTATTCTGAAAACATTATAACAGGCACACGTAAAAATGAACCAACCATTGCCCACGAAATTGCACACCAGTGGTTTGGAAATAGTGTTACGGAAACTGACTGGCGCCATATATGGTTAAGTGAAGGCTTTGCCACTGCCTATACAAACTGGTACATGCAAAATAAATATGGTAATGACACTTTAATTCATATGCTTAAACAACAAAGAATATCGGTAATCGACTTTAGTAAAAAAATAACCTTGCCCGTTGTTGATTCGCTTACTACCAATTATATGAAATTACTAAACCCTAATTCCTACCAGAAGGGTGGATGGATATTGCACATGCTTAAAAACAAATTAGGAGACAGCCTTTTTAATACCGGCATTCAAAACTACTATAAAACATATGCCGGTAAAAATGCCGGCACGCAGGAATTTAAAAATGTTATGGAACAAACAAGCGGTATAAACCTGGAGCAATTTTTTCATCAATGGTTATTTACAACCGGGCAACCGGCACTTAAAATAAACCAGGAATATAGCCCTGCAACTAATTCTGTGGCGGTGACGATTGAACAAATGCAGTCACCGCTGTTTATTTTTGATCTTGACCTGCAAATCATAACAAAAGACAGCACTTTATTTAAAACAATTTCAATGAATGAACGCAAAAAATCTTTCGTCGTTGACCATGTTAAAGAATTGATTAAAATAATTCCAGATCCTTTTACTCGGTTATTATTTGAAAGCGTCATCAGCAATTAAATATATTTCCCGGAATCGGCTTCAACAATAAAAATAAGTTTATGAGTAGTATATGGATAGTCTCAATATTATTTGTTGGTTTAAGTATGCTGGTTTCAATGATGCTCAAATCAAAGTTTGCCCGATACAGTAAAATAAAATTATCTGCGGGGTTAAGTGGTAAGGCAATTGCAGAAAAAATGCTGAATGATAATGGTATTTATGATGTAACAGTTAAGGCATCATCCGGGTTTTTAAGTGACCATTATAACCCGTCTGATAAAACAGTTAACCTTAGTCCCGATGTGTATAATGGTGATAGTATTTCGTCAGCCGCGGTAGCCGCGCATGAATGCGGGCATGCCGTACAGCATGCGAATGCTTATCAATGGCTAATGCTGCGAAGCAAACTATTGCCTGTGGTTAAAGTAAGCAGCTACCTGATACAATATGTATTAATCGGTGGAATTATTTTTATAAACGTGTTTCCCTCATTACTATTATTTGGGATCATATTATTTGGACTCACCACGCTGTTTTCCTTAATTACCCTCCCGGTAGAATTTGACGCAAGTAGACGTGCATTAGCATGGCTAGATAACACGGGAATAGCGAAAGGTAAAGAACATACTTATGCAAAAGACGCACTAAAATGGGCAGCACTTACCTATGTGGTTGCGGCTGTAGCTTCTTTAGTAACCTTATTGCAATATCTTTTTATATACGCTAATAGAAGAAGGTAAGCTTATCCTTCCATTGGGTCACTCACTACTTCATTGCCGCGTTCCGTTTTTTGATTTCTCTTTGTCGCATATGGAATTATAATTGAAGGAAAAGAACCGGCACTAAAATTTCCCACAAATGCACTTAGCATAAGCATGAATAATGGCTTGCTTGCATTTGCGGGCCGGTGATCTACAATGGGATCATTAACGGGCGCAGATGAATATATTTCAGGCATGTAAACAAATGTCAACAATAGCATTAGAAGTAAGGCTATGCCAATGCCCATTAAAGTGATGATGTGACCGGATAGAACAAGGCTGTTTGTTTTTACATTCTCGCCAAACTTTTTATTTAAAGCGACAACGGCATACATCATTACCATGAGGAATAATGCATTCCCCAGGTATAATAACCACATACTGGAATAATCAGCATTTTGAAAGAAAAAGATAACCGGGATAATATACACTATGGCGCAAATAGCTGCATGTGTAAATGCAAATGATAAAAATCCTTCTTTTTTAATCATGGTAATTCTTTAAAGAAGAAAAGAAAAAATCATTCCAGTGGCTTTAGCAGCATATGCTCAAAAAAAAAGTGGGAAAAATATTCCCACTCATTTTTTATTTGTTATAAGGTTTTCAGTTTTATATTCTTAAAGCATACGCCGCTTTTTTCAACATTGCTGTGTGCAGCCTGCAAAGCTATATGTCCCGATTTTGCAACTCCGTAATCGGCTTCATCTTTCCATTTGCTTTGCGCTTTTAATTGCTTCCATTCATCGCTACCCATTTCATACCCAAACAATAGTTTTCCATTCAGCCAATGTTCTACATGTCCATTGTTCACTTTAATAACCGTGTTGTTCCATGTGCCGGGGGGGTTTACTGTTTTTTCCCTGGCAGAATACATTGCATAGCTGGCGCCGGTTTTCTGCCAGTCTTCCAACTTATCGGGATATCCTTCATCATCAACCAGTTGGTATTCAGGACCGGTTTGGTAAGGGTGCTCGTACTGTTCGGTTGCCAGGTACATGATGCCGCTATTGCCCTGTGCAGAGAGCTTCCAGTCTATACTCAGTTCAAAATTTGCGTACATATCTGTTGTAATAAGATCAGGATTGGTGGGTGAGCCATTGCGCTGGCTGCAGATCATTCCATCCATCACATTCCAGGATGATCCGGTTTCGTTTTTATAGGTCCGCCAGCCATTTAAGGTGCTGCCATCAAAGAGAAGTTTCCAGCCGCTGTTTTTTTCGGCATTGGTAAGTTGATTGTCGGAAAGGGTATTATTCACTTTGTTTTGTTTTTGAGAAACGGTGCAGTTTTCGTTTGCTGCCACCAAAAAAATACAAGCTGCCAGCAAGTATGCTCTTTTCATATGTAGGTTTTATAGTTTAAATATTTTTATTTAGGAAATGTATCCAGGTTACTGCTGTCGTACATAGTATCAGGCAGTGAATTTTGTAACATAGACGTATCGGCAGAAATCGGTACAGAATCAGCCGTCATACCCGTATCGTTTGCTTCATTGTTATTTCCGCAGGCATACAATAAGCTGAAAAAAATAAGTGTAAGCAATCCACAACATAATTTCTTTTCCATTCAATCCTATTTTAGTCTAATGGTTAATAATATGTATTGAAAGGTAAAAACTTCTTTTACATAACCCCATTTTTATTTTAATATAATAGTTGTAAGGGGGCAGGTTTGTGACTTATCTTTAAGACGCTTCTTAAACCTTGGTAAATAATTAAATATGCAGGTCTCCCGTCGTACCGCGATCAGGCAGTTTTTAACCGTTTCTGCCGGCATCACCTTTTTGCATGGTTGTAAAGGCGACAAAGCTTCCATTGCATTAAAAAATATTAAAGTAACAGGCGAGCAGGAGAAACTGCTGGCTGAAATCAGTGAAGCAATTATTCCCAAAACAGACAGCCCCGGAGCCAAAGACCTATCTGCCCATTTGTTTGCATTGAAAATGGTAGATGACCTGTATAAAAAAGAAGACCAGGATAGATATATAAATGGGTTAAACGCTTTTCCGGAATATTCGAAAAAATTAAAAAATAAGGACTTTTTAAAATGCACTCCGGAAGAGCGCGAAGCCATATTACTAGCACTGGATAAAGGTCCCGAAGATGCCGGCGAAGCCCTTAACTATTTCTATGGAACACATAAACGATTTACACTGCAGGCGTACACCACCTCACAATTTTATTTAACTGAGGTGCGCCATTTTAAACTGGTACCCGGCCCCTATAAAGGCTGCGTATCTGTTAATGCTTAAAAATTTTTTTTATTATGGGTGATAGTAATAATTCCGGCGCCAGCCGCACATTTGATGCAATTGTAATTGGCTCAGGAATGAGTGGTGGATGGGCAGCAAAAGAATTTTGCGAAAAGGGTCTTAAAACTCTTGTGCTTGAAAAAGGCCGGGATGTGGTGCACAATAAAGATTACCCGACCACCAATATGAATCCCTGGGAATTTGAGCACAGGGGTGAAGTAGTTAGAGAAATACAGGAAGCGAATCCCGTTGTTAGCAAATGCTATGCATTTCGCGAGGATGCCATGCATTTCTTCGTAAAAGATAATGAGCATCCCTACAACCAGGTTAAGCCCTTTGATTGGATAAGGGGATACCAGGTAGGCGGAAAATCACTCTTATGGGCCCGGCAAACCCAACGCTGGAGTAACTATGATTTCGAAGGTCCGGCAAGAGATGGTTTCGCGGTAGATTGGCCAATACGGTATACCGATATAGCGCCATGGTACAGTTATGTAGAACGATTTGCTGGTATTTCGGGAAATAGAGATGGCCTGGATACGCTGCCAGACGGTGAGTTTTTGCCACCCCTTGAACTAAGCTGCGTAGAAAATTATTTTAAAGACACGATCGCAAAAAATTATAAAGACCGTCATGTAATATATGCCCGGTGCGCACACCTTACTCAGCCCCAACAAATACATTATGACCAGGGAAGGGTTCAATGCCAAAACCGCACACTATGCCAGCGGGGTTGCCCCTTCGGAGGATATTTTTCAAGTAATTCTTCTACTATACCCTGGGCGCAAAAAACAGGTAATTTAACCCTGCGGCCCTTTTCCGTTGTACATTCCATAATTTATGATGAGGCAAAAGAAAGAGCTGCCGGGGTAAGAGTAATTGATACGCGAACCAAGGAAGTATTAGAGTATTATGCCAAAGTAATTTTTGTAAATGCTGGCGCATTAAATACCAACCTGGTTTTACTTAACTCAACCTCGTCACGTTTCCCAAACGGGCTTGGAAATGACAGTGGCACCCTGGGAAAATTCGTGGCCTTTCATAATTACCGGGCACATATAAATGCCCAGTACGAGGGACACCTTGAATCTATAGATGTAGGCAGAAGTCCCACGAGTGCATATATACCGCGGTTTAGAAATGTACGTAAACAGGAAACCGATTTCTTACGTGGGTACGCCTCTGGTTTTTCCGCAGGCAGATCCAATGCTCCAAAGGCTGAAGGCTTAGGGCTTACCTTAAAGAATAATTTAGCAAAATCAGAATTGGGTCCATGGTATGTGGGCAGCCACATGATGGGGGAAACCATTCCTAAAGAAACAAATTATGTAAGTCTTGATCCATCAAAAAAAGATGACTGGGGAATGCCCTTATTAAACATCTCGATGGAGTATGATGACAACGATGAAAAAATGGTGAAAGATTTTATTGAGCAGCTATCCGAAATGTATACAAAAGCTGGATTTACCAATATACAAAGCGCAGATTCTAAACAGGCTCCCGGTTTAGATATTCACGAAATGGGTGGGGTGCGCATGGGCAAAGATCCTAAAACCTCCATGCTTAATAAATGGAACCAGTTGCATGCATGTAAAAATGTTTACGTGACTGATGGTGCCTGCATGACCTCTACCTCTACCCAAAATCCATCACTAACTTACATGGCTTTTACTGCACGCTCCTGCGATCATGCCATGTCTGAAATGAAAAAAGGAGAAATCTAAAAAGTAATTGGTTTTTTATATCAAATTTGTGCATGCTTTTAGCATAATACATTTTGAAACAGCACCTGAATCGGGCCACTACCGGTGGCCTTCTAATTGCCCTTGGTATAATTTTCGGAGACATTGGCACGTCTCCTTTATATGTTTTAAATGCCATTGTAAAAAATAAAGATGTAACCGAGCAACTGATTCTTGGCGCCCTTTCCTGCGTTATTTGGACGCTTACACTTCAAACCACTATTAAATATGTAATTCTAACCCTTAAAGCAGATAACAGGGGAGAAGGGGGTATTTTTTCTTTATATGCCCTGGTTCGTAAAAGGGGGCGGTGGCTAGCTTTTCCAGCTATGATAGGTGGCGCTGCATTGCTCGCAGATGGTATGATAACGCCGCCAATTTCTGTAACATCGTCTATAGAAGGCCTTCGCAACATTCATGGGTTAGAGTTTATTTCTGATCAAACCATAGTGGCCATTGTGCTTATAATTATTACGCTGCTTTTTTTTCTTCAACAATTCGGAACTGCTTCTATCGGTAAGTTATTCGGGCCGGTTATGCTCGTTTGGTTTGTAATGCTGGGCGGTTTGGGACTATATCACATACTTGATTATAATCATGTTTTTAAGGCTTTCAATCCTTATTATGCATTTAACCTGTTGACCGCTTATCCTAAAGGCTTTTGGTTGCTGGGAGCTGTTTTTCTTTGTACCACAGGTGCCGAGGCATTGTATTCGGATCTTGGACATTGCGGAAAACAAAATATTAGGGTAAGCTGGTTGTTCGTAAAAACGTGCCTTATATTAAATTATATCGGTCAGGGCGCCTGGTTATTATCTCATTATAAAGGCGAAAGAATTTCTGAAGCTATGATACTTGAAGGCTTTAATCCATTTTATGGTTTAATGCCACATTGGTTTTTACTTATTGGTATAGGAATAGCTACTATAGCCGCAATTATTGCAAGCCAGGCGTTGATCAGTGGATCTTTTACCCTTATAAGTGAGGCAATACGGTTAAATCAATGGCCCAAAATGAAGGTGAAATATCCGTCAGAAGCCAAGGGACAGGTTTTTGTTCCCGCTATAAACTTTATTTTATTCGTGGGTTGTGCAGCCATTGTGATTCACTTTGAAAGAGCAACCAATATGGAGGCTGCCTATGGACTGGCAATTACCATATGCATGATTTCAACCACCATTTTATTTGCAAATTTTCTTGTTTTAAGAAGGGTTCAGCGTTTTTATATTTACCTTTTTCTGATTACTTATTTTCTAATTGAATTTGGCTTTCTGGTAGCAAATCTTGAGAAATTTCCCCATGGTGGCTATGTAACCCTATTAGTTGGTGGTACTATATTTCTCGTAATGTACGTATGGTTTAAAGCCCGTAAAATAAAAAATCGGTATGTTGAATTTGTTAAGCTGGAAGACTACATATCAAAAATAGGCGAACTAAGTTCAGACACCTCTATTACTAAATATGCAACGCACCTGGTTTATTTAACAAGCGCAGACAATCCAAAAGAAATAGAACACAAAATCATTTATTCCATTTTAAATAAAAAACCAAAAAGAGCAGATATATACTGGTTTATTCACGTAGATACTCAAGACGACCCCTATACAGCCGATTATAAGATTGATCATATTATTCCCAATGACATTATACGAGTTGAATTCCGACTGGGTTTCAGGGTTCAGCCAAGGTTAAATTTAATGTTTAGAAAAGTTTTGCAGGAGTTGGTTGCCAATAGGGAAGTAAATGTTTTTAACCCATATGAAAGTGCAGAAAGAAATAACGTAGTGGGCGATTTTCAATTTATTGTACTGGAAAAGTTTTTAAGTCAGGATAATGAACTGCCCTTCAGGGAAAGATTAATAATGAAACTACATATATGGCTTAAAGCCGTTAGCCTTTCTGAAGAAAAAGGTTTTGGTCTGGATACAAGCAATGTAGTGGTTGAAAAATTTCCGCTCATAGTTTCCAAACCAACTGATATAAAGCTTAATAGAATTGAGGATTAACCCCACCCTAATTAGCCGGGCGAAAGATAAGTTTTATCACTAGAAAGAATAGAAGTGCAATTCCGGTAATTACAGAAAATGCGTTTTGAAATTTTTTTGCTTTTGCCTTTTTAGGGTCTGAAGACATGGAGATGTTGTGATGTGAGAAGTATAAAAAATTTCTTATACTCCAGTGCTTTCCTTTAAAAACAAAAAAATGAACAGTTTTGATGGCGAAGAAAAGAACAAGTATCAATTCCAATATAAAATCGAATTCAACCAGTTCCATATGTTTTAATTTATAGGTAAATGTATATGAAAGCCGAAACGAAATAATTTTTTAAAAAGTTAATTTATAAATGGCTTCATGTATTGAATGCAGGGTGATATTGTTGAAGAGTGGCACGCAAAAAATCCCTGTTCAGGTGCGTGTAAATTTCTGTGGTCGTTATGCTTTCATGCCCCAACATCTCCTGTACAGCCCGAAGACTGGCACCGCCCTCCACAAGGTGTGTTGCAAAAGAATGCCGGAAAGTGTGCGGCGAAATGTTTTTCTTTATGCCGGCAATGGTTGCCAGTTCTTTAATTATATAAAATATCATAACACGGCTTAACCTGCCACCACGCCTGTTTAGAAACAGAATGTCTTCGCAGCCGGGTTTAACCTGCAACATTCTTCTTATATCATCAGCATATATTTTTATGTACTTAATAGCGTGAGACCCGATGGGTACCAGCCTTTCTTTATCTCCTTTCCCTATTACGCGTATGAAACCCACATCAAGATATAGTCCGCTTATTTTTAAATTAACGAGCTCGCTAACGCGAAGACCGCAACTGTACATGGTTTCCAAAATGGCTTTGTTCCTCGTACCTTCTGCTGTACTTAGATCAATGTTGCTGATGAGGCTTTCAATTTCTTCAACAGATAACACATCTGGCAATGCCCTTTTTAATTTTGGAGATTCGAGAAGTAACGATGGATCAACCTTAACAATGTTCTCTGTCAAACAGTATTTATAAAAGCTCCTGATGCCCGAAATAATGCGTGCCTGCGAAGCTGCAGATATACTTAACTCAGAAAGATATTTTAAAAATTGCTGCAGTTGTTTTAGATCCACCTCTGCCGGAGATGCAATGCCGCCAATAGTTTCCAAATAGGTCGTTAGTTTTTCAACATCATGCAAATAGGCCTCAACCGAATTGTCGTTAAGAGATTTTTCAAGTTGCAAAAAAGCTTTAAACCCGTTTTTATATGCATGCCACATAGTATAAAAGTGATGTATTTTTTTTTATTCAAAATACATTGTTAGCTTTATTTGATTAATAACATATTTGCCACGCTTATTATTATCCGGCCCTTGTTCATCAGGAAAATTCAAGAAAAAATTTAATGGTTAACTATCGTTCTTTTGTAAAAAAATTAAGCATTTACAAAAAACCCATGCTTCGTTTTTTACGCCGCCTGGAAAAAAATCCTCCCAAGAAATTAGATGCCATTTGCCGAGACATAAGTGTTGAGGTTTGGCAGGAAATTGATTGTACAACCTGTGGCAACTGCTGCAAGAAAATGACACCCACCTTTTCTTCTAAAGACATTACAAGAATTGCCGCCCACGTTAATATGAGCAGGAGAGAGTTCAGGGAAAAATGGTTGTATTATGATAAAAAAGATGAGGATTGGATGAATGTTTCGCGACCCTGCCAGTTTCTGGATTTAAATACCAACCTGTGTACAATTTACGAAGTGCGGCCGGCAGATTGCGCCAATTTTCCACACCTTATAAAAAGAGGAATGAAAGATTATGTGCACCTGCACCAGCAAAACATTCAGTATTGCCCGGCAACTTTTAAGATGGTTGAAAAAATGATGAACAGAATTGTGGTGTAACTAAAAGTAAACATCTTCTATTAAAAAATATTCTACCGGTTTGTTATAAAGCATGGTTATAGCAAGCACATTAAACTGCACATATTTCCACTCAGGAAACTGGAACTGGTATTCTTCAGCAGCAATTTTTAAACAATCCATTTTTTGAAAACTGATGCTTTCCTCGGGAGGACCAAACCTGTCTGAGGTGCGGGTTTTTATTTCAAACAAGTATAGGCGATTGCCTTTCGATGCAATAATATCTACTTCGCAGTATCTAAACCTCCAGTTGCGTGCAAGTATGGTGTACCCGCGGGCGATTAACCATTCGGCTGCCAGGTCTTCACCTTTATTCCCGGTTGTTTTATTGTGATGCAATTCTTTATATTTCTAACATTATAAACACAATGGTTTTACCGCATATCGTTATTTTTGCACAAAGTGCTTAACATGAAACTGAATAAACAACTTGTGATCTTTTGCCTGGCTATTATTGCTGTTACAACCCTTATAAAAGTTATTTGTGCGCCCGAGATTAATTTAAGCGGGTTTACAGGTGTAATAGCGATCGCACTTTTTTCAGGATTGAAAATTAAAGAAAAGTCACAGATATTTTTATTGCCACTAATAACCCTTTTTATCAGCGATGTGCTTATTCAGCTTTTATATGTTGCCAACCTATTTCCTTTTCAGGGGTTATATAATGGTCAGCTAACAAACTATGCACTACTTATGGTGGTTACACTAATTGGTCTTGGAATGAGAAATTTTAAAACCGCAGGTATAATCACAAGTATTATTGCTGGTCCTACATTTTTCTTTCTGGTAAGCAATTTTCTGGTTTGGGCTTCTAATGGCGGTTTAAGTTATACAAAAGACTTTGCCGGACTAATGGCCAGTTACCAAATGGGTTTACCTTTTTACCGCAACAGCTTAATTTCAACGGCGGTTCTATTACCCGGGTTTATGTATTTGTATGATTTTATGATAAGCCGGTCTGGAAAAATGGCTTATGCGGAGAAATAGTTTTCTATTTGTTTTTTTCAAGCATTTCATAGCCTTCGTCAACCGCCAGGTTATAGCCGTCTGCTGCTTCAGTGGCTAACACATCGCACCTATTATTGTAAATATTATCTGCGTGCCCTTTTACCCATTCAACTTTTACGTGCAGGTGCCTTGCAAGATGATGGAAGCGCATCCATAGGTCCCGGTTTTTTTTACCCCCTTTAAAATCTGTGGCTATCCATTTATCGAGCCACTTTTTTTCTATTGAATTCATTACATATGAGCTGTCGGTAAAGATGCGGACCGGAATATCTTTTTTCTTAAGTGATTCCAACGCCACAATAACCGCCATCAACTCCATACGGTTATTTGTTGTTAACCTGAAACCGCCAGCCAGTTCTTTTTTGTGGTTGTCGTAAAACATGAGGACTCCGTAACCTCCGGGACCTGGATTGCCCCTTGCCGCGCCATCGGTATACACAATTATTTCATCTTTCATGCTAATTATTTGGCAAGAAGTAACTGCCTTTTAAATAGGTGATGGCCCTGCCCTGCATCAATACCCGGTCGCCCTTTAATTCGCAATGAAGATGACCCCCTCGTTCCGAAATTTGATTTGCGGATAACCTGTTTTTATTTAATTGCTTAGACCAGTAAGGTACCATTATGGTATGTGCCGACCCTGTTACCGGGTCTTCGTTAATACCGCTTTGGGGATAAAAACAACGCGATACAAAGTCTGCATTATCACCCGGTGCGGTGGTAATGATTCCCCTGCATTTTACCCTGGCTAACATAGGGAAGTTTGGTTTAAGATTTCTTACAGCAGCCTCATTTTCCAGAACAACCATATAATCGAATGAGGTTGAAAAAACCATGGCATTTGCAACCCCCAAACCTTCGAGCATGCCTGCTGGAGCGTGCTGCAATAGCTCAGGTACATGGGCAGGAAAATCTAACTGAAGTGCATTGTTTACCCTGGAAACACTCAGTGTTCCACTAAGGCTATTGAATATAATGTCATCCCCTGAATAGTTCAATTCTGTAAAAAAAATATGCGCTGCGGCAAGGGTGGCATGCCCGCAAAGTTTTACCTCGGTTGATGGTGTAAACCACCTAATTCTAAAACCATCGGTTTCTTTAACTATAAAAGCTGTTTCTGATAAGTTGTTTTCTAGAGCCAGTTTTTGTAGTATAATATCATCCGGCCAAAAGGGCAATGGACAAACAGCTGCGGGGTTGCCTGTAAATAATTCATCGGCAAAAGCATCAACCTGATAAATAGGGTAGGCTGTCATATAAGAAATTTAGTATTTACACAACAATGGCAGCCAAAACATACTTGTTATTTGCTGCCATTATTTTTGAACGTTGAACTGAGCGTAGCCACAGGCGATGCACAAGGTGATGTTGCCGGTTACCAAAAACTAATAAAAAGTAGAGCGGTTGTCTTCTATGTCTGATCCTTTTTTAAGGCTTTCCATAAACCTGAATCCAACCTGTTGTTTTAAGGTGTTCATTAACCCTTCTCTTTGCGCTTCTGCATTTGCACCTAATGATGGTACTGCAGAAATCCCTTCTCCCCTTACAACAAAAACGCCGGTATAACCTGCAATGGGTTGTGTTACCTTGCCCTGAATTTGCTTGTTAAATGATGCGCCAATGATCAATGGTTCATTACCTACATTCGGAATAACAAAACCAGAGAACGCTATACTGTCGGCCACTTCTACGGGTGACCCAGCATTGCGTGAAATTTCTTCCAGCGTTGTGCCTTTCATTTTGGTATCAATAATTGTTTTAGCTTTTTTCTCGTCGCGTACAAGTGGTTCTACTGATTCCCTCACCGTGGCTGCATCGGGCAAGCCTTCTTTGTTTATGCTGCTTATCATTGCCACGATGTATTTACCATCTACTTCAAACGGTTCGGAAACATCGCCCACCTTATTATCGTAAGCCCATTTTACCAACTCCCTGCTTGTACCAACACCGTTTATGGTAAAATCGTTTTTCTTGAATTCCTGGGTAGGTGTAGCAGGCTTTTTAAGTTTGGCTGCATTTGCTTCAAACTGCCCTTTATTTCTGCTGGTTGATGCAAACTGAATGGCGGCGGTATTTGCCGCATTTACCGTTTCCTGGCTGGCAAAAATAGGTTTGGCAAGATAGGCTATGTTATATCCTGTTTTTGCACCTCTTTGTCCGAGTATTTCAACATAATGATAACCGTACACAGTTTTAACCACTTTTTTATCACCGGGTTTCCCGGTAAAAGCAAAATCGTTAAAAGATTCATCCATTTGACCTGAAGGAAAATAATCATATACCCCGCCGGTTTTATTGCTGCCGGGATCATCGGAATATTGTGCAGTTATTGAATCGAAAGAAGCGCCGCTGTTTATAGCCGCAATTGCGCTGTCAAGCCTGTTCGAGGCGGTTGTGTCTGGCCTTATTCTTACCAGTGCACCACCGGTTGAACTTTGCTGGTGTGTAGAAACAAGTATGTGACGAACTGTTGCTGAGTCTGGAATTTGCCGTATGCCTACCATTTTTGCAAGCACCATGTTTCCGCCATCTGTATATGGACCTGCAACTTGGCCTGGACTTAGCTTAAACAATGAATCACTCATTTGGTCGCGGAACTGCTCTGAAGTTCGGTAGCTATTATAAAAAGGTATTTCACTTCCTTTTACATTAATAAAAGATTTATTATCAGTTGTGTTCGTAAACTCATCTTTTAACTGCATCAACTGCTCCCTTATAGCGGCAGAATCTGTTGCAGAAGCAGAAGCGTCGAAGGCAACAAAGTTTATTGCGCGGGTTTCCTCATCACGTTCAAAAATTTTGCTGTGCTTCTTTACATAATTATTTATCTCGCTATCAGTAACCTTTATGCTGCTGTCGCTGATAGTAGTATAAGGTACTTTTACGTAAGATATTTTGGAAATAAGGTTATTGTCAGCCGCCATTTTTTCTGCCATCCATTTAGGAATATATACTGCATTTGCAAGTAATGCCTGGTATTTCTGGCGCAATGCCTGGTCTATGGTAGGCTGAATATATCCTTCGTACAGGTTTATTACTTCCGGATCATCCTGCTTTTTTTTGATCTCATTAAATTGCTGACGCGCAGCGTTTGCATTAAACTGTCCTGTTGCGGGATCTGTAAAAGCCTGCTGCATCCATTGTGGTGGGTTGTTGCCAAAAAGAATATCAGAAAGTTCTTTACCATTTACGGTAAGCCCCAATTTTTCATACTGTTGTTCAGCCACTTTTTGGTTAACCATATACTCCCACACACTGCCAATAAGTTGGTCACGGGTTGTTTGCCCTGCATTTGCCTGCTCGTAAAAACTAACCTTGTGTTCAAAGTCTTCCCTATCAATAGCAGAACCATTTACACTACCAATAGTGGTTGATGATCCAAACATACTTCCTTTACCCATAAAAGCATCCTGAAGTATAAAGGCGGTTAAGGCCAATGCGATGGCACCGAAAATGATCCACGTAGCTTTATCACGAATCCGTTGAATTACAGACATATTATTACTATATAGTTTTTAGAGGAGGGCAAAAATACCAGAATTTACCATTTGTACCAATCCCGAGTTTTTTAAAACACGTTTTGAAGTGAGGCCTTATGTATATAGGCTTTTTAATAAATGGTGTTAATAACGGCTTTTTATAGGTGAATAACATGCGCATACCCTAATAAAATTTTGAATAATAATGTAACAAGTAAATCAAAATCGGCTGATTCCCTAAAAACCATAGAATACACACATTTTACGTTGGCTTAATTAACAGTTAATAATTGGTGAAAGGCTTCGTTTAATAAAAATGAACTAATAAATTAACCTCTGGGGAAAACGTTAACCTATGCAGCATTAACAAGGGTTAGCCCTGTCAGTAGTTATGTTAATATAAGTGAATAACCAAGATGGAAGTTAACTTTGCACTTTGGGGATAATAAAGTTATCCCGTTATTAACCGCTGTAATAGTAATAGATTATTTAAAATAATTGTATTAATACTAAATACTATGATGGAAGAAAATGTGTATACCGCAGGAAAAATTGCCGAGAAAGGATTTTTGGATGTTGATGTTGACCCTACACTTGACCTCTTCCATGAAATTGAAATTTTAAAGAAAAAGAAGAATGCCATTGTGCTGGCGCACTATTACCAGGAACCAGATATTCAGGATGTGGCAGATTATATTGGCGATAGTTTGGGTCTTGCGCAAGAAGCGGCTAAAACCAATGCAGATATGATCGTTTTTGCCGGAGTGCATTTTATGGCCGAAACAGCGAAAATTCTTAACCCTACCAAAAAGGTTGTATTGCCCGACCTTAAAGCAGGCTGCTCCCTGGCAGACAGTGCACCTGTAGGGCTGTTCAGGGAGTTTAAGGCACAACATCCCAACCATATTGTAATTACCTACATCAATTGCTCTGCAGAGATTAAAGCTGAAAGTGATATTATCTGTACAAGCAGTAATGCAGAGGCAATCATTAACAGCGTTTCTCCTGATCAGCCCATTATTTTTGCACCAGACAAAAACCTCGGTGCTTACCTTAATAAAAAAACGGGCCGCAATATGGTGCTTTGGAACGGGGCATGCATGGTGCATGAAATATTTAGCCTTCAGAAAATTACCCGGTTAAAAGCCCGCCACGCCGGTGCAAAGCTCATTGCCCACCCTGAGTGCGAGGATGCCGTTTTACAGCAGGCAGATTTTATTGGGAGTACGAGTATGCTTTTGAACTTTGTGATCAAGGACGAGGCACAGGAGTACATTGTAGCCACGGAGCCGGGTATTCTCTACCAGATGCAGAAAGAAGCTCCGGAAAAAACGTTGATACCAGCACCCCCCGAAAATTATTGTGCCTGCAATGAATGCCCACACATGAAGCTAAACACGCTGGAGAAGCTTTACCTGTGTATGGAATTTGAATTGCCGGAAATAATTATGGATGAAAGCCTTCGCTTAAAAGCTTTGGCACCTATTGAAAAAATGCTTGAAATAAGTAAGGCTGCAGGGCTAATTAAATAAATTTATCGCCTTTATTTCTTTTTACCTCTGCCAGGTATTCTTTAATATGTTGTTCTTTCTCTCTTTTGCAGATAAGTAAAACATCATCAGTATCCACCACAATAAAATCATCCAGCCCCTGCACAACAACTAATTTTTGGGAAGGAGCCGAAATAAGGGATCTTTTTGAATCTACTACCATTACCGTATCGCCTGAAATTGCATTTTCATACACATCTTTTTTGTACAGGGTGTAAGCGCTGTTCCATGTACCCAGATCACTCCATCCGAAAGAAGATGGAATTACATACACATTGGAAGCTTGTTCCATAATTGCGTAGTCTATGGAAATATTGGTACAGAAGGAATAAATGAGGTCAATTGCTTTCTTTTCAGCCGGGGTATTAAACTTATCCTGCTCTGCAGCAAACACCTCGAAAATCTCAGGCTGGTATTTTTCAAAAGCTTCTAATACCGTGCGAACCGGCCAGATAAAAATACCGGCATTCCATAAAAATTCTCCGCTGCTAATAAAGGTTTTTGCAAGTTCAATATCTGGTTTTTCGGTAAAGGTCTTTACCCGGAAAATGTTATCTGCCACAGCTTTTGTATCGAATTGTATGTAACCATAACCTGTATTGGGGTAAGTTGGTTGTATACCGAGTGTTACAAAAGCTTTCATATGATTTGAAAAGTCGAGTGCCTGCAGTGTTACTTCTTCAAATGTTTTTGTATCGAGAATCAGGTGGTCGCTGGGTGCGATTATCAGTAATGCGTCGGGGTCTGTTTGCTGCAGCTTAAATGAAATATAAGCCACGCAGGGCGCAGTGTTTTTACGGCTGGGCTCAGTTAAAATATTTTCAGGTTTTATACCCGGCAATTGTTCTTTAACTATGGAAAAATATTCATCGGAAGTAATTACAAAAATATTTTCAGGTGGAATAAATGCAGCGTAACGTTCAAAAGTAGATTGTATTAATGTTTTACCGGTATTAAGAATATCTAGAAATTGTTTGGGAAGGGAAGCACGGCTTTTGGGCCAAAATCTTGTACCCAATCCGCCAGCGAGTATAGCAACGTAATAATGTTCTTTCATGGCAAGTGAATATTTTTTTATATAATTCCTTCACGAATAAGATCGTGTAAATGAATAATTCCTAAATAATGCTTGTTTTCATCACAAACAAGTAATTGGTTAATATCAAATTTCTTCATGGTTTCCAATGCTTCTACTGCCAGCAATTCCGGGTGAACAACTTTTGGATATTTAATGCAGATATCCGAGGCTTTCAGTGTTTTAATTTCATCTGTGTTTTCTAACAACCTCCTAATATCCCCATCAGTAATAATACCCGCAGTAAAATTGTTTTCGTCAATAACTGCCGTGGCACCCAATCTGCCCCGTGAAATTTCAATGATCACCTGTTTTAACCCCGCATTTATGAACACCTGGGGTTTTTCGTTTTGTTGATACAGGTCATCAACTCTTAAATACATACGTTTACCGAGGCTTCCACCAGGATGATATTTAGCAAAATCATTTCCTGAAAAACCATTTAATTCCATCAGGCAAATGGCGAGTGCGTCGCCCAAGACCATTTGTGCAGTTGTGCTGCTGGTTGGTGCAAGGTTATTGGGGCAGGCTTCTTTTTCAACCGTTGCATTAATTACAAGGTCTGCATGTTTGGCAAGATAACTTTGTGCATTACCTACCATGCCGATAAGAATATTTTTAAAGCTTTTTATAAGTGGAATCAGCACTTTTATTTCAGGACTTTCGCCGCTTCGGCTAATTATAAGTACCACATCGTTTTGCTGAATCATGCCCAGATCTCCATGAATGGCATCTGCGGCATGCATAAACAATGCGGGTGTTCCGGTAGAATTAAGTGTGGCGACAATTTTCTGTCCTACTATGGCGCTTTTTCCAATCCCTGAAACAACTACCCTTCCTCCCGATTGTTGAATTACCTCTACTGCTTTTTCGAAATCTTCATTTATAAAATGTTGTAAGCCAGAGATAGATTCTGCTTCCAGAACAATTGTTTGTATGGCTGTCTGCCTTGTGTTTCTGGTCATCGGGCGCAAAGTTAAACTTTAACAACAATCCAGAACCGTTAAAGGAAATGAATGAATAATTTCGTTATTACGTTATATTTGAACATAGCGGACTCTTATCCTCCTTTTTACAGCACCCATGAAAAATACTACCTAATAATTTTTATAGATTCCTGCAATTGTGTGCAGGATGTGAAACAAGCATTATAATGGCAACGACAATTAAAAAATCAAAAGAAAAAATTACTACAGAAAAAAAGACGGTTTCTAATAAAAAGCAGTTGAAAGGATTAAAAACCATTGATACAACCAATATACCCAGGGCATCACATACACACCAAATACATTCCGGGCTTCAAAAATATTTTGGATTTGAACAATTTAAGGGCAGGCAGCAAGAAGCTATTGACAGCCTGTTAAACGGGCACGACACATTTGTGATTATGCCAACCGGTGGCGGCAAAAGCCTTTGCTACCAGTTGCCCGCCATGATATTACCAGGATGTGCCATTATTGTAAGTCCATTAATAGCACTAATGAAGAACCAGGTTGACCTTGTAAGAGGATACAGTGAAAAAGATCATGTGGCCCATTTTTTAAATTCTTCGTTGAACAAAGGGCAAATAAAAGAAGTGAAGGATGATCTTACTGCAGGCTATACCAAGTTATTATATGTTGCACCTGAAACCTTAACCAAACAGGAAAACCTCGATTACTTCCGCGATCTGCAAATTTCATTTTTCGCAGTAGACGAAGCACATTGTATTTCTGAATGGGGACACGATTTCAGGCCGGAATACCGCAGGCTGCGGGAAATGATGGATATAATCAACCCGGATATTCCAGTTGTTGCTTTAACCGCTACAGCAACCCCAAAAGTGCAAAGTGATATTGTAAAGAATTTGGGTTTAAGAGAACCCAATATTTTTATTTCTTCTTTTAACCGCGCCAATCTGTATTATGAAATATTACCTAAGATAAAAAAAGATCAAACGGTTAAAAGCATTGTACGGTTCATCAGTCAAAATGCTGGCAAAAGCGGCATTATCTATACACTAAACCGTAAAACTACCGAAGAGCTTGCAGAAGTTCTGGTTGCCAATAATATTAAGGCAGTGGCATACCATGCCGGACTCGATCCAAAGCTGCGTTCAGAGCGGCAAGACCTTTTTCTAAATGAAGATGTACAGGTAATTGTTGCCACCATTGCCTTTGGTATGGGTATAGACAAGCCAGACATACGGTTTGTAATTCATTTTAATATTCCTAAATCAATTGAAAATTATTACCAGGAAACAGGACGTGCAGGCCGCGATGGTTTAGAAGGGAAATGTCTTTTATATTATTCTCATAAAGATGTGGCCAAACTGGAACACCTGATGCGGGACAAGCCCCTAACCGAAAGAGAAATCGGGGCGCAACTGATAAACGAAACAGTTGCCTTTGCAGAAAGTTCCGTATGCAGAAGAAAAATATTGTTGCATTATTTTGGTGAAGAATGGAACGAGCCAAATTGTGGTAATTGTGATAATTGCCTTAATGCCAAAGAAAAAATTCAGGCAAGCGCAGAAGTGGTTATGGCAATTAAAGTAGTAAAGGCCCTCGACCAGCGTTTTGTAACAGATTATACCGTAAACATTTTAATAGGCAAACTTACCCCGCAGGTAAAAATGTACCGCCACCAGGAGTTGAGTGAGTTTGGAATAGGAAAAGAAAAAGATGAACATTTTTGGAACAGCCTAATCAGGCAAATGTTATTAGAAAATATTTTAAGAAAGGATATCGAAGAATACGGATTGCTTAAAATAACAGAAAAAGGAATGAAGTTTTTAAAAAAACCTGCGCCTTTTTCAATTGTTCTTAATAACCTTTTTGAAGAAGCCAATGCTGATGATGAAGAAGGCGAAACCCTTTCCGGCACGGGCGCTGCAGCAGATGACAAGCTTTTTATTATGCTTAAGGAATTGCGGCACAATGAAGCAAAAAAGAAGAAATTGCCGCCATTTGTATTATTTCTGGAAACCTCCCTGCAAGATATGGCCACCCTGTACCCAACAACTATGCAGGAACTGGAAAAATGCCAGGGGGTAAGCAAAGGGAAAGCATTACGATATGGTAAACCTTTCATAGAAATGGTCGCTAGTTATGTAGAAGAAAATGAAATTGAAAAGCCCGATGATTTCGTTATGCGCAGTGTGGCAAACAAAAGCAGCAACAAGATCTATATAATTCAGAATGTCGATAAGAAAATTCCACTAGAAACCATTGCACGCAACAAAGACCTGAAAACAGAAAAGTTGCTGGAAGAAATGGAGACGATAGTTGCCAGCGGTACCCGGCTTAATTTAAAATATGCAATTGATGATATGCTCGACGAAGAGGAACAGGATGAAATAATCGACTATTTCCGTAACTGCGAAGACTCTTCCCTTGAGGTAGCACAGCAGGAACTTTCTGATAGCGGCTACAACTGGGAACAATTAAAAATTATGCGTATTAAGTTTTTAAGTGAGTACGGCAATTAGGTTAATAAAATTTATTCCATGCATAATTCCGGGGCATACAATACACCCCGGAATTTTTATTTATAAAGTGGCTCACCTCCCAATCAATAACTTTTGTACTTTTCCATCGCAAAAATGTAATGTATGTCGGTACCCACTATTCCGGTTGTTGACCTTGATGATTTTGTAAAGGGCGACGCCGATAAAAAAAACGCATTTGTTCAGCAGCTCGGTAAAGCGTATGAAGATGTAGGTTTTGTTGCTGTAAAAAATCATGGTATCCCCGACCAGCTAATTGGTCAGTTGTATGAATATGTTCAGCAATTTTTCTCACTGCCATTAGAAAAAAAGTTGAAGTTTGAAGTTCCCGGTCTCGCAGGTCAGCGGGGATATACCAGTTTTGGTCGCGAACATGCAAAGGGAAGCGAAGCACCGGATTTAAAAGAATTTTTTCAGTATGGACAAACTGTAGAAGACAACGATCCTATTAAAGAAGAATATCCTGATAATGTTTCGGTAAGCGAAATTCCGGGGTTTAATCACACCGTTTTTCTAGCATACCGCAATTTTGAAAAATCTGCCCGCGCGTTATTACAGGCAATTGCCCTGTACCTGGGTTTAGACGAAAATTATTTTGATGCGCATATAAAAAATGGCAACTCCATTTTAAGGGCCATTCATTATCCGCCGATAACGCATGAGCCTAAAAGCGCCATTCGGGCAGAACAGCACGAAGACATAAACCTGATTACTTTACTGGTGGGCGCTTCAGCCGATGGACTTCAAATATTAACCAAGCAAAACGAGTGGGTGGGGGTAACATCTTTACCGGAACAGATCGTGGTAAATGTGGGCGATATGCTGCAGCGTTTAACCAACAACAGGTTACGCAGCACTACGCACCGGGTAGTTAACCCCCCAAGAGATTTGTGGCACACCAGCCGTTTTTCAATTCCTTTCTTTATGCATCCGAGAAGCGAAATGAGCCTTGCCTGTTTAGAAAGCTGTATAGCCCCCGGGCAGGAAAAAGAATATCCTGATGCAACTGCGGGTGAATATTTAGATGAACGACTAAGGGAGATCGGTTTGAAAAAATAATTATTGTATGGTGCCGGCGCCTAAGGGTGACATCAACATTGTTGCGTCGCACACTTCAGGGTCCAATTCATTATTCAGAAAAATAAAACAATGAGAAATAAAATAATTTTTGCCTGCCTTTTATTAAGTGTATCCAATTTTTCTTTTGCCCAAAATGGCGCAAAACCCGAGGACACAGAATTTTACACACCGGTGCCACCTGTAGTTACACCCGGCATGGTTTCTACTGCACCACCTTCAGATGCTGTAGTGTTGTTTAATGGAAAGAACCTGGAGGCCTGGGAATCTGCCAAGGGCGAGCCTGCACCTTGGAATGTAAGTGATGGTTCTTTTACCGTGGCAAAGGGATCGGGTGCCATTCAAACAAAAGAAAAATTCACAGACTTTCAAATGCACATAGAATTTCGTGAACCTGTTACTGACGGAAAGGGGCAAGATCGGGGAAACAGCGGCGTTTTTATGCAGGAGGATTACGAATTACAGGTACTAGACAGTTATAACAGCACCACATACAGTAACGGGCAATGCGGAAGCATATACAAACAATCACCACCATTGGTTAATGTCTGCAGACCACCGGGCGAATGGCAGTCATATGATATAATATGGACGTCACCCAAATTCAATGAAGACAGCACTTTAAAAAGCCCTGCATATATGACCGTGCTGCAAAACGGGGTTTTAATTCAAAATCATTTTGAGCTTACAGGTAAAACACTTTATGTTGGTAAACCCTATTATGATGCGCATGGTGCAAGACCTATTGCTCTTCAGGATCATGGTCACCTGGTAAGCTTTAGAAATATCTGGCTTAGAAAGTTATAAATACTTTTCAATTTCATCAATCAGTTCTGTGCGTGTAATGGGTACACCCATTATTTTATTGTAACCCTTTGCATCAATAAAATATACATCCCGTATTATTTTTATCAGCTGCCCGTTATTTATTTCGGGTATTAGTACGGTTTCAAAATTCTTTAGTATTTCGCCAAGGTTTATTGGGAAAGGCCTTACATACCTTATATGGGCATGACTAACCTGGTGGCCCATTCGCTGATGATGCAGAACGGCACTTTTTATAGCACCGAAAGTGCTCCCCCATCCCAACACCAGCACTTTGCCTTTTTCTGGCCCGCTGTCTAATTTTTGTTCGGGTATGTATTCTGCAATCCTGTCAACTTTTGCCTGTCTGGTTTTAACCATGTGCTGGTGGTTTTCGGGTTCGTAACTAATATTCCCCGTTACGTCTTCTTTCTCCAGCCCGCCTATTCTGTGCTCCAGCCCGGCAACACCCGGCACGGCCCATGGTCGAACGAGTTTTTCATCGCGCTTATAGGGGTAAAATTTATCCTCCCCTTCATCCAGCCCTTTTTTAAAAGAAACCTCTATAGGTTTAAGTTCATCGGCTTTGGGAAAACGCCATGGCTCAGCACCATTGGCTATAAATCCATCACTCAGCAGTATTACCGGTGTCATGTGTTGCACAGCAATTCTAACCGCCTCGTATGCTGCATCAAAGCAATCGCTGGGGGTGCTGGTAGCTATTACGGGCATGGGGCATTCGCCATTTCTACCATAGTATGCCTGCAGAAGATCGCTTTGTTCCGTTTTTGTTGGTAACCCGGTTGAGGGGCCACCTCTTTGTATATCAATAATAAGAAGCGGTATTTCAAGCATTACTGCCAAACCCATAGCTTCTGCTTTTAAGGCCATTCCCGGTCCGGAAGTGGAAGTAATGCCAAAGCTTCCGCCATATGATGCGCCGATCGCCGAAGTTATTGCCGCAATTTCATCTTCTGCCTGAAAGGTTCTTATGCCAAAGGTTTTGTACCTGCTTAACTCGTGCAAAATGTCGGATGCAGGGGTTATGGGGTAAGTGCCTAAAAATAAATTTAACCCGCTTTTTTCGCCGGCTGCAATCAATCCATAGCTTAAAGCCTGGTTGCCCATAATACTGCGGTAAGATCCCGGGGGCAACTTTGCTTTATCAACCTTAAACCTGGTGGTAAAAGTTTCGGTAGTATCGCCATAATTATAGCCGGCCTGTAACACTTTAATATTGCTTTCACGGATAGAGTCTTTCGTTTTAAATTTTTCTTTCAAAAAATTAATCGTGTTATCAAGGTTGCGGTTATACATCCAGTATAAAAACCCCAGAACAAACATATTTTTTGCACGGTCTTTTTCTTTAATGCCCAGGTCGGTGTATTCTTTTAATGCCTCGCGGGTCATTTTGGTAACATCCATTTTAATCACCTCGTAATTTCCAAGGCTACCATTTTCCAGGGGGCTAATGCCATCAGCATAATTTGCCAGCCGCAGGTTTTTTGCATCAAATCCATCAATGTTAGCAATGATCTTTCCTCCCTTTTTTAGTGAAGAGAGGTTGGCTTTAAGTGCAGCCGCATTCATAACCACAAGCACATCAGAATGATCGCCGGGAGTATAAACCTTATCTGAGGAAAAATGTATCTGGTAACCGCTAACACCGGGCAGGGTGCCGATAGGCGCCCGAATTTCAGCAGGAAAATCGGGAAAAGTTGCCAGGTCAATGCCCAGCAAAGCAGTGTTATTTGTAAACTGCTGCCCGGTTAGCTGCATGCCATCACCGCTGTCGCCTGCAAACTTAATTACCACATTTTGCAGCGTTTCAACATTTTTACTCATGGCGCAAAATTAATTCTCTAATTGATAATATAAACCTAACTATTATATTGCAAGCGTTAGAATAAATACTATAGCGAATTAACAATTATTAGCCTTTACTTTTTTTAAATTTGTTCTGCTAAAAAACAAAATACTATGGCGTTTCAATCAAGTAATCCTACACTTACCCAAAAAATGTTTGATCGTACAATGGATGGCTCCATTGAAGAAAGAATGACGGTAAGAGGATCCCTGCAAAAGTTTGGATTTTTATTATTTATGGTAGTTGGAGGCGCAGCCTATACATGGAGCTTATTTGAAAAAGGACAAATAGCTTTAATGACAACCCTTATGTGGGTGGGAATTATCGGTGGACTTATTAGTGTGCTAATCATTGCCTTTAAACCAAAGACGGCGCCTTACCTGGCACCGGCATATGGTATACTGGAAGGGTTTTTTCTTGGCGCCATTTCAGTTATTATAAATAACGCGGTTAAGGAAAGTTATCCCGGCATCGTAATGCAGGCTGTGGGCTTAACCTTTGGCGTGGCAATCGCCATGTACCTGTTGTACAGCTTTAAAATTATAAAGGCGACCGAACGTTTCAAAAGCATTTTATTCACTGCTACTGCCGGAATAGCAATATTTTACCTTTTAACGATGGTGTTAAGAATGTTTGGTGTTAATATGCCTTTTATGTACGACTCCAGTTTATTGGGTATAGGTCTCTCTTTATTTGTAATCGCCATTGCTGCGTTGAACCTTATCATAGATTTTGATATGATTGAGCGCGGTGCTGAAATGGGTGCACCCAAGTATATGGAATGGTATGGCGCATTCGGATTAATGGTCACCATTGTTTGGTTGTACATTGAAATACTAAGACTACTTAGCAGGTTTGCAGGAAGAAAATAAACAAAGCAGATATTTTTTTAAAACAGGTTGCCCATAAAAGTAACCTGTTTTTTATTGTTTGCTAAAGGAGAATTGTTCTTTAAAAATGCCAAGCTCGTCTTTCAGGTCAGAGGCAGGCATTGGTATATATTTCAGCAATGCGCCATTAGGTTGTACCTGCTGCGATAATCCTGCATAATTCTGGTTGATGAAGAATGATTCAAGAGTAGGATAAAAATGTTTCAGGGTATCAACAATATCAAGAATATTCAGGTTTTTATCAGATACGTTATATGTGCCTTCGGGAATGGGTGTGGTTAATAGTTTTGACAGCATGTGTGTTACCTTATCAATATGAATAAAGCTTCTGTGCTGCGCCCCGGTGCCATTAATGGTAATACGGTTGGTAAAATGTGCATCAAACATAAAACGGTTAATCACTGCATCAAAACGCATGCTTTTACTGTAACCATATACATTTCCCAATCTTAAAATAATTGTATTCATTTTACCGAAAAGCCGTTGTACATGCTGCTCTGCGCGAAATTTGGAGATGGAATAAAAACTGTCAGGTGCCGGAATGGTTTCTTCTGAGGCAGGTATTTCGTTATTGCCATATACCGATGAGCTGCTTGCATATACAAACATTTTTACATCTGCACTTTCTTCTAATGCATATACAACCTCTGCAGTGCCCCAGTGATTTACCTGCTCAAAAATATGACCGTCTAAATTTGCAAAAGGCGTTGTGACCTTTGCAGCCAGGTGAAAAACTATATCAATATTTTTTAGCGCCTGCCTAAGCCTCCTCGAGTCCAATATTTCACCATGAATAAAGGTTACCTTCTTTTCTATTTTCTGCCTTCCTATAAATAAATTATGGTTTCCACGGCTAAGGTTGTCATATACAGTAATGCTTTCCACGCCTGTATTTTCTGCGAGTTTATAAACAAGTTCGGTGCCTATATAACCCGCTGCACCGGTTATTAGAATGTGCATGCTTTAATTTTAAATTGATGGTTGCTTTATTTAACAATAAGGTCTGTATTTAGGCCGCATTCTGTTTTGGTAAGCCCAAACCATCGGCCGTTGCGGCTTTCAGCGTCTTCATTCCATTTTCGTGTGCATGGCTCGCACCCAATACTTATATATCCTTTTTCCTCCAGCGGATGTTTCGGAATGTTATTTTCTATTAAATATGCATAGATCATTTTGCTGTTCCAGTCGAGCATGGGATGAAAACGTAGCGTACCGAATTTCGCCTTTTCTTCAACCTTGAAATTTTTACGCGTTGCACTTTGATCTGCGCGTACGCCATTTATCCAAACATCATATTCAGCAAGCACGGGCTCCAGCGGGGCCACTTTGTTTAAATGACAACAGTAATCCGGATCGCTGGCGAATAGGAGCTTTCCATTAGGATCGCGCTGATTTATTTTTGCTGTTGAGGAATAAACATTTTTAATGTTAAGGCTGAACATGGAAGAAATAGTATCCCGGTAATTTAATGTTTCAGGAAAATGATACCCGGTATGTACAAAATAAACCGGAATTGAATTGTCTATTCTGCTTAACATGTGTAGTAAAACAATGCTATGGGTTTGAAAGGATGATGTGGTGAACAACTTTAGTCCACGGTCTTTATATATGCGTATGCTTTCTGAAATCTGATCAAAGGTCATTAAACAAAGATACGCTTAGATGTAAGCTGAATAAAGGTTTGCGACAAAGCATTAATGAACACTTGTTAGCCTTTTCGCTGCTTCTGCCAGGGTATCTTCTTTTTTTACAAAACAAAATCGAAGCACTTTGTGGTCGTTTCCTTCTTTATAAAAACTGCTTAGTGGAATAGTAGCTACGCCATATTTTTTAGAGAGTTCAATGGCAAAGTCTTTTTCCTTTTTCCAGCTAATATTTTCATAGCTGTAACATTGAAAATAGCTGCCATAAGATGGCAGTGGTTTAAAACCCGTTTGCATCATTTCATTTTCAAAAAACTCTTTCTTTTGTTGTAAAAATAATCCGAGGGTATTATATGTTTCTTCCCGGGTAATAAAATCTGCCAATGCATATTGTATAAAACTGTTACAAGAAAAACTATTGAACTGATGTACCTTTCTAAACTCTTTCATCATGTCTTTGGCGGCAATGCAATAACCAATTTTCCACCCTGTGCAGTTATATGTTTTTCCAAATGAGAAACAAACAAAACTCTTTTCAAGCAGGTCCGGATATCGCAACATGCTTTCATGCTTAAGGTTGTTAAAAATTATATGTTCATAAACTTCATCACTAATTATATATAATTTATTCTGTTGCACTATTTGTTGCAACTGATCAATATCGTTGGGTGTTAACACACTCCCCGTAGGATTGTTTGGTGAATTAATTATCAGCGCTTTTGTTTTGTGATTTATTTTCTTTTTAACCTCACTCCATGGAATATTAAAATGCGGGTATGGTAAAGTTATTCTTATGGCTTTCGCCTGGTTTATTTCAATATTGGGTATATAAGAGTCATAAGCCGGCTCGAACACGATTACTTCATCACCAGGTTGCAGAATTGCAGTAAGCGCAGAATAAATTGCATAGGTACCTCCGGGGGTAATGGTTATCTGTGTTTCTGCATCAACGGCAGTATGGTAAAGCCTTTCAATTTTTTGAGCAATGGATTGACGCAATTTCAATAATCCATTCATGTGAACATATTGGTTGTTTCCCATTTTCATGGATTTGCAAACCAATTGTATTAATTCATCATTCATATTAAAATCCGGAAATCCCTGCCCTAAATTTATTGCATTGTATTCTGCTGCCAGCTGGCTCATAACTGTAAAAATGGTTGTTCCTGTTTCCGGCAACTTTGAATGCATATTCCAGCTGTTATTATTGTTATCTCACCAAATTATACAATGATTTCTACAAAGAGGTTGAAATTATCTGTACTTGAACCACACCTTATTTTTAATAAATTATTTAGCATATAAACTTTCATTCCAATTACTTTTGTGGCTGAATTGTACAATATGTCGGAATCAGTTATATCCATAAGCAACGCTAATATTTACCAGGGAAAAAATTTAATCTTATCTAATGTAAGTTTTAATATAAGCCGGGGAGAGTTTGTTTTTCTGGTAGGCAAAACTGGTACGGGTAAAAGCAGCCTGTTAAAAACGCTCTATGGTGAATTGCAATTGAAAGAGGGTGAAGGATATGTTGCAGGGTATAAGCTGAATGATATGACCTGGAAGAAAGTTCCTTTTTTAAGAAGAAATCTTGGTGTCGTTTTTCAGGATTTTCAATTGCTTACTGACAGGAATGTAAATGAAAATCTCCGGTTTGTTTTGAAGGCTACAGGATGGAAAGATGAAAAGCTGATTAAAGAAAAAATTAATGATGTACTTGATAAGGTGGGATTAAGGAGCAAGGGTTTTAAAATGCCATTTGAATTAAGTGGTGGTGAGCAACAACGAGTTGACATTGCACGTGCTTTATTGAACTCACCTAAATTGATTCTCGCAGACGAGCCTACAGGAAATCTTGATCCCGAAACCAGTGATGAGATAATGCAATTGCTTTTTAATATTAGTAAGGATTATGGCACTGCAGTATTAATGGCTACGCATGATTTTATTGTTATTAGCAGGTACCCTTCACGTATGCTTAAAACAGAGGCTGGTAAGGTGTTTGATAGTTCTGTTGCTGAGGTTTAAGTGTTGCCCCAAATTGTATCAATCAAAATTTTTGCATTTTGTTCATTGTTGAACAAACCGTGCAATACCACTTTTCGTTTTTGTAATTCTTCCTGAGTTATCTCCTGTTTCATTAAAGTTGGCAGTATATTTTGAAGATTAGTTTCGTCTTTTAATACATGGCATAATTCTGTTAAACCCGAACCTTCAACACCGGCGTTATTAGTTATACAATGCCTTCCATTGAATAAGGTATTCAGCAACTTCAATTTGATGCCCGTAGAGTTATAAGAGAATAAAATATTTACCTGAGCATTTGTAATTAACTGGTGCATCTTTTCTTCTGAAGGATTTTCAACCAAGGTCGCTCTGGGGCTGACTTTCACTACATGCTTTAATTTGTTTGAAGGGCTTTTTCCTGCAATAATTAATTTGTACGGCAGCGTTTTAAAGACCTGGATTAAATTAACAGCCGCCCTTTCATTTTCTTCTACCGAAAGATTGCCATTATATAAACAATAATCACTGGTTCCAATATTATTTTTAACTGCCCATTCTGGCATGAATAAAGAAAGGAAATTTATGTTGGTAGCATTAAAAGCCTTTCTGTAAAATAATTCATCGCTTTTAGAGACTGCAAAATATTGTTGAACCTTTTTTATTAATTTTTGCTCATACTGTTTAAGCTTACCTGCCTCCGTTTTGTAAAATAATTTTTTAAATGGAGATACCGCATTAGATGCGAGGTTGCCGTAATAAATAAACTCTGTATTATGAAGGCGTACAAAAAATCTTCTTTTTTCTATGGTGGTAATTAAGGCAGGATAAGTACAATGAATTCCTTCCATTAATATTGGGTAGTTATCTTTTTTTAATTTAGAAATTAATTCATTGTTTTGTCTTGATGAAACAATGTATGGCAATGGTGATAAGTGTTTCAGCCAATTTGTTGATCGCTTGTAATAGTATATTTCAGTACAATAATTTTCTAAAATTTTTGCTTGCCTTCTTTCTTTGTAGAAACAATGTAATATTATATTTACCCCTTCCTTTTTTAAAGCCACTAATTTATAAAACAGGTCAAACACCCCACCATAATCTACAGGGTAAGGTATATCCAGACAAATGATATGTAAATGTTTATTCAACAATATTTGTTGTTCAATTTTTAATTATTCTATGTAATTAGATTCTTGTTGGTTATTATTCAATAATTGCTGATAAAAATGAATGAGGGTTATTTCTTCATTCTGCCAGTTTAATATCTCCCTCGCCTTTTTGCAATTCTCTTGTAGATCATTGTAAAGTTTATCGTTATTTATTAATTGGTTTACTGCAGTTGATATAGTTACAGGCTTCGTGTCTTCAATCATGTGCGCAATATGAAATTCATCATTGATTAATTTATATTGCGGATAATTAACACACACCTGGGGGATACCGGCCATAATATAATCGAAGAACCGGTTTGCCAGAGACTGGTATTGATTTAATCCAGTATTTTCAAAAAGCATTAAACCTGCGAAAGCGTTGGCAGTAAAGGCTTTTAGCGTGTGTGGGTCTTGAGGGCCGCATAATTCCACTTTATCTTGCAGGTTATTTTCTGTTATTAAATGTTTTAGTTGGATTAAAAAATTTCCTTGGCCAAAGATCTTTAGATGTAGGGGTATTTCCTTCATTGCGGGAATGAGCGTTTCAAAAGATCGACCTTCATTTATTGCACCCTGGTAAATAAGGTAAGGTTTATTTGGTATAATGTTTTTTGAATTTGTTGTGGAATAAATCGGAAGGTTTCTTATAACAGCATATTCCACTTTATACTTTCTATTAAACTCATCTTTTATAAAATTATTTACCGTGTAACCGAATTGAAATTTAGGAACCATTGACCTTTCAATAAGCGCCCAAAAAAATTTTACCAATGGTCGCGTAACAATTTCCTTTTGTTCCGTAAAAAGTTCGTGCGCATCGTATACTCTTTTTTTATTTCTGATTTTTGAAATAAAATAAATTGGAAGAATGGTGTCGAGATCTATTGCGCAAAACAAATCGCCTTTAATAAATAATAGGTAAAGAAAAACCCTGATATTGTATTCAAAGTAAAACAGGAATCCATTGTTGAAAAAACAGGGTAATCGTTTTTCTGAAAACGTATTTGCCTTTAAGGGTTCAGATAATTTAAGTTCCCTGCCTATTAATGTAACATGGTAGCCAGCATTGAATAGTGTTTCGCATATGCGCTGCATGCGCTGATCGTAAGTGAGGTCGTTTGTTACAGTAAATATTAATCTTTTCAAAAGCGCAAATATGTTATCCGGTAAAAATAATTTACCTGCCCATATACACCATTAAAATTTGAACATCGCTTGGATTAACGCCGGAAATGCGCGAGGCTTGCCCAAGGGTTCGAGGTTTTATTTTTTTAAATTTTTGCATAGCTTCTGCGCTTAGTGCTGAAATAGAATCGTACTGAAATGAATCTGGAATTAAAAGGGTTTCTAAAGAATTCATTTTTTGAACAATTTCATTTTCTTTTTCTATGTACCGTTCATATTTTATTTGAATTTCTGCCTGCTCAAGTACTTCTTTATTGTAGTTTTTTAATTTTTCTGACAAATCACTATTATGGTGCATTAGGAAGGGTAATGAGACATCCGGGCGTAAAAGTAATTTCGCGGCTTTTTGTTTTTCCTTAAGAATCGCATTGTTTATATCCTTTAAATGCAAGTTAAATAGTTGAGGTTCAATACTATAAGAATTTAAATAGACCTTAATGTCATTAATTTGTGATAATTTCTTCTGAACATTTGTCTTCCTTTCTTCGCTCGCTAATCCAATATTGTGGCTAAATTCTGTTAGCCTAAGGTCTGCATTATCCTGTCGCAGCAACGTCCGGAATTCCGCGCGGCTCGTAAACATGCGATACGGCTCATCAGTTCCCTTATTTATTAAATCATCGATTAATACCCCAATATAAGCCTGGCTTCGGTTTAGGGTAAATGGCTCTTTATTACTTGATTTTAGATGTGCATTTATTCCTGCTATTAATCCCTGGCAAGCAGCCTCTTCGTAACCTGTTGTGCCATTGATTTGACCGGCAAAGAAAAGGTTACCTAATAGCTTGGTTTCTAAAGTGTTAGTTAATTGGGTAGGTGGAAAATAATCATATTCAATGGCATAACCCGGTCTAAACATACGCGCATTTTCAAATCCCTGTACTTTTTTTAAAGCTTTTAATTGGACATCTTCAGGAAGAGAGGTGCTAAATCCATTTACGTAAATTTCAACGGCATTAAAACCTTCCGGTTCTACAAAAAGCTGGTGTCTCTCCCTTTCAGCAAATCGATTTATTTTATCTTCTATACTTGGACAATATCTTGGACCAACGCCTTCAATTCTTCCGGCATACATGGGGCTTCTGTCAAACCCTGTTCTTAAAATTTCATGAACTTCAGGGGAAGTATAGGTAATGTGACAGCTTAACTGTTGTTGGGGCGCAATTTTTTTAACTGGCAGGTAAGAGAAACCGCTAATTTCCTCATCTCCCAGCTGAATTTCCATTTTGGAGTAATCAAGGGAACGACCATCAACCCTTGGCGGGGTTCCCGTTTTTAACCTGCTGCTTTCAAATCCTTCAATTACAAGCTGTTCAGTTATTCCTGTGGATGCCTTTTCCGCTACCCTCCCTCCGCCAAAACGCTTCTCGCCTATATGAATTACTCCATTTAAAAAAGTTCCGCTAGTAATAACCACACATTTTGATAAGATGGAATGCCCCAATCCCGTTTTAACTCCCTTAACCTTACGGTCTTTTATAATAATTGACTGGACTGTATCCTGATAAAAATCTACATTAGAAATGTTTTCTAACTGCGACCTCCATTCTGAGGCGAATAGCATTCGATCGCTTTGGGCTCGAGGGCTCCACATTGCCGGGCCCTTGCTTTTGTTCAACATCCTAAATTGAACCATTGTCTTATCCGTTACAATTCCACTATAACCACCCAATGCATCAATTTCCCTAACAATTTGCCCTTTGGCAATGCCTCCCATTGCCGGATTGCAGCTCATTTGGGCAATGGTTTGCATATTCATTGTAATTAACAGCACCTTACTGCCCATATTTCCTGCCGCAGCAGCTGCTTCGCAACCTGCATGCCCTGCTCCAACTACAATAACATCATATTCAGGAAACATTTGAAATACTTTCAGCAAAAATAATTGCATCCGATTGTTCCACGTGGAACATTCTGGTTTTTAACACAAATAGGCATATTGGCTAAGATAATAATCTTCCTTCTCTGTCATTTGCTTCTTATCTGTTGCGGATTTGTCTAAATATCCACATAAATGAAGGCATCCATGGAAAAGCACCCTCAGCATTTCCTTTTTTTCGGAAGTATTATGAATTTTTGCATTTTCGGCCACCCGGTTCACGCTTATATACAATTCGCCAGAGATGCCTGAGTCTGATATGCTGAGGGGAAACGTTATAATGTCAGTAAAGTCGTGGTGATTAAGAAACTCCTGGTTGATCTTTAATAAATAATCATCAGTGCAAAAGATGATATCAAGTCGGTTGAGTAGTTTATTTTCCATGGAAAAAATTTCCTCAAGGCTAGCCTTTATAATACCAATCTGCTTTAAACGGGGGTTTATTCCGTTATAATGAAAAAAAACTTTGCCCATATCATTTCACATATCGTAACACGTTCATTAAACTACGAAAGTACATTTGTAAACAATTAGAGCCAATATGAAGAAATTATCGGAATTGAGGATAGGAAGAAGTGCGGTTATAAAGGCCTACGATAAGGGGGAAAATTCAATAAAGTTGATGGAAATGGGCTGCATACCCGGTGAGGTAATACGGGTTGATCAGATTGCCCCGCTTGGAGACCCAATCGCGGTTCATATTGCTGGTTATAACTTAAGTTTAAGATTAAACGAGGCGGAACTTATAATTATTGAAGAAATTGACTAAAAGAATTGGTGAATAACAGCAATAAAATAGGATTATACTTTGGCTCATTCAATCCGATACATATAGGGCACCTAATAATTGCGCGATATGTATTAAATGAAACGGACATAAACCAAGTTTGGTTTATTGTGAGTCCACAAAATCCGCTTAAAAAAGCCACTTCCTTGCTTAATGAGTTTCACCGTTTACACCTGGTTCGCCTTGCTATTGAGGATGACTACAACCTACAAGTAAATAATGTTGAGTTTAGCCTTCCAAAACCATCCTATACCATTGATACGCTTACTTACCTTGATGAAAAATACCCTGAAAAGCGATTTTCCGTAATTATGGGGTCTGATAGTTTTATTAATATCCATAAATGGAAAAACAGAGAAAAACTCCTATCAAATTATAATTTGATTATATATGAGCGTCCGGGTTTTAAAATTCCCAACAATGAAACAGGCATAACCTTATTGCCCAATACGCCATTATTAAATATTTCTTCTACAGAAATAAGGAAAATGATAGCATCTGGGAAATCGGTTAAATACTTTGTGCCCGATAAAGTTGCCGAAGAAATAACCCGTGGTGGTTATTATAAATAACTGAAGGTCATTGGGTTATATCAAATAAATATGCCCAGTAAGAAACATCCTATTGCGATGAATGGCGGGGGAAATTTGGTAAACGCTAATATAACAAAGGTCCCGGCAATAACGCCCAGGTTAACAAAAGGTAGTAAGTCGCCGGCAGAAATATTCAAATATAAATCTTTCATTAGGTAGGCGGTCGATCCCACCATTATGCCTACAACGGCAGCATTAATTCCCTCTAAAGACCGGTAAATCACTGCATATTTTTTTAAGTTATGCCACACCGGAAAAAAGAATAGCACCAGCATAAGACTTGGGAAGAATATGGCAATGGACCCAATTATACATCCAAGAACCTGCATTTCAGGAATTTTATTGGCTATTGTCATTCCTCCAATAAAGGAACCTATTGAGAAAACCGGTCCTGGGATTGCCCTTACCATTCCAGATCCGGTTAAAAAATCGTTCTGCGAAATTTCAAGTATATCAGGGTTGTATTCCTTAGTTCGTTCGGTTCCAGGGCGCACTACATACTGTTGATACATCATTGGCATTAATACATCTCCCCCGCCAAAAACAAGGCTTCCAAAGCGATAACAGTTCTCAAAAAGATTAAATGGCGCTCGATTTTTCCAGTCATGGGTTCGTGCAGTTTCGCTAAGAAAACCAGCGATCCCAAATACGGCAAAGAAAATAAGGATGTTAGCCCACCTTATTTTCTTGGGCAACACTTCTTTCTGCGGAATTCTTTTACTACTGAAATTGGTAGCAATGCCTCCTGCCAGAATTATTCCCGGGAAAACCCAGGCTGAATTAAATAAAATGAAGGTAAATGCAGCAGCAATTACCATTATGATAGATGTAATGTTGTTTTTTATTGAGAACAAGCTCATTCTATATGCGGAGAAAGCAATAAAACCCACGGACATTGGCTGAATGAAACTAAATATATTCATCATAGCACTACTGTCGCTAATGTATTGCAGAAAAAAAGAAAGCGCGCCCATAAGAAAACAAGCAGGAAAGATCCAGATAAGCAAAGTTAAAATGGCGAGTGGCACCCCACCCCTCTTGTACCCTACCAATGTTAAGGTTTGGGTAGATGAAGCCCCGGGAAGCATTTGGCAAAATGAATTAAATTCAAGCAATTCCTCCTCTGTAACATCATGACGCAGGTGAGCAAAATTCTTGATCATTAGTCCAAAATGCCCTTGTGGACCACCAAAGGCGGTTAAGCTGTGCTTAAAAACTGCTTTTAAAAATGGGATATGGCGATGTAATACCAACTGTTACTCAGTTTAAGTAAACATCTGAAAATTACTATTTTATATTAACTAAATATCACCCCTGTGAAAATAGGAATTTAGGCTATAATGTTCCGCTTGATGAGGTTGAAACTGCGGTAGAAGAAAGCAATAATTGTACGCTTTCTTTTAAGATCTCCTGCTTTTTGGCAAGAAATAATTTTTCCTTATCCTTTGGAATTTTTAACTGGTAAAGGTTTCCTTGAGCAAGAAGATTGTCTAATTGGGGATTAAGCTTATTAAATGTTTGAATATCAATCATTAAAGAATTTGCAATAACCATGGAATTATATCTACCATTAATCTCAATCATGCTAATATCTGCAGGAAAAGCAAACTCCCCGCTTTTATTATTAGCATAAGAGGCCTTTGTTTCTGAAGCTGTCATGGTGGTTAGACCGCCATTCCCTTCAAAATAGTAATGTGTAGCAATATACTTTTTAACATGATTCCGTGTCTCTGCAGGTAAATAATATTGCAGGTCGTAAAAATTTCGGCTTCCAGCCTTTTTAATAGCCCGTGCAACACCCCCTGGTCCGGCGTTATAAGCCGCAATTACTAATAGCCAGTCACCCAATTCATCGTATAAAGACCGTAGAAGTTTAGCGGCTGCATGGGTGCTCTTTGTATAATCCTTACGTTCATCATAGCTTCCGCCTGTTCTTAAACCCCATCGCCTTGCCTCAGCCGGCATGATTTGCCAGGGCCCCATGGCGCCTGCAACTGAAACAGAAGATGATTTTAAATTACTTTCTATTACAGAGAGGTATTTAAGTTCGACCGGCAAGCCGTATTGCTTTAAAATTTTATCGTATAAATTAAAATAGGCTTTACCCCACACCTTCATATCATCATAACTATTTTCGTGCTGCCGAATATATGTTTCTACAAAAGGCATAACATTTGCATTTATGCCATATTCCCCATTATTGCCGGGAGAATCTCCCAATAAGGTTACAAAACCTTTAGTGGTGTCGGTACTGTCAGTCGGGGAAATTTTGATATCGCCCGCATTTGTTGCAATATCTGGCGTAAAAGCCATGATTGAGAATGCAAACAATACAAATATGGAAACTTGTGTAGAATGGATAAAAAAATGTGAGGACAATCTTTTTCTGACAATTAAAATCCAGTTTTGCATTAAATACATTTTGTGTTTAGAAATGTTTGCCTAAAGGCAATTTGCAAGCTGTTTTGGGAATACTATTTTAAGCACTATTCATTTTCCGGGATGCCATAACATATTCAGAAAAGTTGAGCAAAGCTAAATCATTTTTATTAAAAGACATGACCTGCAAGCCAAAGGGAAGGCCATTAGTGTGCGTATAAAGGGGAATAGAGATTGCAGGAATTCCGGTCAGGTTTGAAAATACGGTATAAATATCTGCGAGAAACATTGCAACAGGATCGTTGCTTTTTTCCCCTATCCTGAATGCTGTTGATGGTACTGTAGGAGATATCAAAAATTGAAATGTTTGAAATATTTCGTTTATTTTTTCATTGAGTAAAGTTCTAACTTGTTGAGCTTTAGTGAAGTATGCATCATAATAGCCTGTACTAAGTACAAAATTTCCCAGCATTATTCTTCTTTTCACTTCTTTCCCAAATCCTTCGCTTCTAACTTTTTCGTAATGGTTATTTAATGAATTTAAAGTTTTTTCATCCTGAGTTTTGCAGAATCTAACTCCATCAAACCGGGAAAGATTGCTGGCAGCTTCAGCAGTTGTTAAAATATAATAAGCAGGTACAATATGATCAAAAAGTTCAAATTTTATAGGTTGTACATCAAAACCTTGTTTGGATAATTTTTCTAATGTGCCTAAAATTGACCCTTTAATTTCATTATCCAGGAACGGACTTTCTAACGCTTCCTGAAAGTACCCAATTTTGCCAGTTTCCTTAAATTGGGGCAAACTTATCCCACAATCTGTTTCTGTGGCTTTTTGGTTAAGTACTGTGCTATCGAAATCGTCTGGTCCGGAAATAATTTTTAAAATAATTTCAGAGTCTGAAACATTGCGAGTAAAAATTCCGATTTGATCAAAAGAAGACGCATATGCAATAAGTCCGTGGCGGCTTACCATTCCATAAGAGGGCTTAAATCCAACTATGCCGCAAAAATCTGCAGGTTGCCTTACCGAACCTCCGGTATCGCTTCCCAAACTAGCCATGCACATATTCGCCTGTACGGCTACAGCAGAGCCACCGGAAGAACCGCCGGGAACGCGGGAAGTATCTTTTGCATTCAAAACATTACCAAAAGCAGAATTTTCATTGCTGCTACCCATCGCAAATTCATCGCAATTATTTCTGCCAATTATAATGGCACCCTGCTCCAAAATTCTTTCAACAGCAGTAGCATTATATATAGCTTTAAAATTTTCCAGAATTTTTGAAGAAGCAGAAAGGTTGTGACCCTTATGAGAAATTACATCCTTAATACTAATAACAACGCCATGTAGGCTACCGGATAATTGACCTGTTTGTTTAAATAAATTATCTAATTCTTGGGCACGCTTAAGCGCCTCATCACTGTATACCTCGAGAAAGGCATTTAAATGTTTGTTGGTTTTAACCTGCTCCAGAAAAAACAAAACGGCCTCCACACATGTGGTTTGGCCGTTAATTAATTCTGTTTGGTAGTTTTTAATGGAAGAGAAACTGAACAAAAGCCGGGATTAATTTTCAGTTTTAAGAAACAGGAGTTGATGTGGATGGCTGATTGTCTTTTTCTTTCATGCCATCTTCCAGTTCTTTACGAACAGAATTTTTTGCATCATTAAATTCCCTCATTCCTTTTCCAAGACCTCTCATAAATTCAGGTATTTTTCTACCACCGAATAATATTAATATCGCGATACAGATCACGAGTATTTCAGGCATTCCTAAACTTCCCATAAAAAAAATTTAAAAAGTGAACAACAAAGATAATTACATTAAAAGTAAAGGATTCCTGCGAATTATAAATTATATCCTGCTGCTTTAACATCCCTGTAATTATCGTTATAAAAAAAGACCATTACTCTATGGCAATGGTCTTTACATTTAAATTCACTTATATTATAAGTCTATTACCTTAAGGTCTCGCGGAAACGAAAGGGTGGTGGTTTGTGTTTTATTATCTCTGCGGTAAGTAACCTTTACTGCATCACCTTCTTTAAAATCTTTGGAGATGCCACGGAGTGCATCAACTGTAGTAACAGTTTCTGTATTCAGCTGGGTAATGATGTCTCCTTTTTTTAAACCGGCTTTTTCGGCAGGAGAACCTTCTTCCACGTCCAAAATCTTAATGCCTTTGCCATCTTCCGTGTCCTGGGCCTGAACGCCCATTCGGGGTCCGCGATTCATGTGAAAGAAATAGGGTGCATCCGGAGCCATAGGCGGAGCGAATTTAAAGTCAAAATCTTTATCGCCTTTAAACCCATACATCCGTAATTCTTTATTAGCAGTAAGGGTGGCCTTGGTTGTTTTTTCTGCATTATCTCTTTTATAAACGACCTCTACTACATCATTTTCCTTATGTTTCCCAACTACTTTATATAGGTCGTCTGGCCCTGAAATGGATTCTTTATCCAGTTTAATTATTACATCTCCTTTTTTTAAACCTGCCATTTCTGCGGGGCTTCCCTTTGTTACTTCTTCAATTTTTGCTCCGGCATCAGACTTTTGTGTCATAACACCCAAAAAGGCTTTATTGCCTGATCCTTCCTTTAAAAGGTATTTAAGGTTTCCCATTTCCGGGAAGTCACCAGATAAATGAGGCATCTGGAAATCGCCATTTATTTCCATTTCGCGAATGTCTATTTCATCACTCGAAAACTCGTCGAGGGGCTTTCCATTTACGGTTATATCCTCACCATCTATTTCTATTTTATATTTCTGTTCAACATCTCCTTTTTTCTTAATGATAATACGCTCTTCTTTCACGCCTTTATCCAACGGGGGTTGGGGGGAGTGGGAAGCGGAGAAGTTTGCGAATGAGTATTTATAGATACTAAAGACAGAATTAAGACTCCGAGCAATGGGGTAATAAAGCTTTTCATGTTTTAAGTTTTTGATTCTACGAATTTATTAGTAGATTAAAAATAAGAATAAAATCCATATACGAAAACCTTCGGAAAAGTTAAAATGAGATTAAGATATGAGGGAACGAACCTGTGAAACCACTTCTTTTAAGTTAGAGGCATTTTGTCCGCCTGCAGTAGCAAAATTTTTCTGTCCACCGCCACCGCCTTTTATTAAAGGTGAAACTGTAGACTTAATTATCTCGTTTGCCAATAATGAATGGCTTTTGACCACCGCATCATCTATAAGTAAGGCTACGTGCGCCTTTCCCTCAATTGCTGTTGCCAGAACGATTACAGATCTTTCCAATTCACCTTTTAGCAGGTAGGCTAACTTTTTTAAATTATCGGCATTATTTACCTCAACCACAGCACCTAAAAAATGGATTTCACCTAAAACTTCCCTGGCTTCTAAAAGCTGGCTTTTTATAATAGTAAGGTGGCGTGCCTCCATGCTTTCAGCGTACTTTTTTAACTGGGCGGTTTCATCTAAATGATTGCCTATTGCATTGAGAATATCTTTTGGATTCTTATATGCAAATCGTATTTCTTTCATTAATTCAAGCTGTTCAAACAGGTAATTTTCACAGGCCGTGCCTGCTACCGCTTCCATTCTTCTAACGCCTGAAGCAATAGATGTTTCGTTTATGATTTTAAAAAATCCCAATTCACCGGTTTGCATAACATGTGTGCCACCACATAATTCAATAGAAAAATCGGGCTGCATAGTAACTACCCGAACCATATCAGCATATTTCTCACCGAACAATGCCATAGCACCCATTTCCATTGCATTCTTCTTTGGCATTTGTTTAATGGTTACGGGAATATTTTGGCGAATTTTTTCATTAACCAGGCGTTCAACGTTTAAAATTTCTTCATCTGTTAGTTTATTAAAGTGAGAAAAATCAAACCGCAAATATTGGTCGGTTACGAGACTACCTTTTTGAGAAACATGTGTGCCTAACACTTTTCTTAAGGCTGCATGTAAAAGATGTGTTGCAGAGTGGTGTACGGCTATAGCCTGCCGCCGGTCACCGTTTACTATCGCAATAATTTCCCCATCTAATTCTTCGGGATTTTGCTCAGTAATATGAATAATCAGGTTATTTTCTTTTTTGGTATCTACAACCTGAATGGTTTTATTGCCTGATTTCAGTTCGCCGGTGTCTCCTACCTGGCCTCCGCTTTCTGCGTAGAATGGAGTTGCTTCCAGTACAATATGGTATAACTCTTTACCTTTTAATTTTACTTTCCGGTATTTGGCAACTTTCGTTCTTAATTCAAGTGAGTCATAACCTACAAACTCATTTAGGGGAAAATCATCGATCACAATCCAATCGCCTGCGTCAATTTCAGTGGCCTTTCGGCTGCGGATCTTTTGTTGGTTCATTTCAAGTAAAAAACCGGGTTCATCTACCTCCACCCCTTTTTCCTGGGCTATTAAACGGGTTAGATCGATAGGAAAACCAAAAGTATCATACAATTCAAAAGCAGCCTTTCCACCAATGATGTTTGCTTCCTGTTTGCCTGCGGCAAAAATAATGTCGTCTAATTTTACTAATCCCTTTTCAAGGGTGCGAAGAAAAGATTCCTCTTCTTCTTTTACTACTTTTTGAACAAAGGTTAACTGCGATTGCAATTCGGGAAAAACCATTTCGAACTGCGTACTTATTACAGTCATTAATTTATATAACAGCGGTTCACGGAAATTTAGATGGCTGTAGTAATACCTAACAGCCCTTCTAAGTATACGACGGATTACATATCCTGCCCCTGTATTACCTGGCAATTGACCATCGGCAATTGTAAAAGCAATGGCACGGATATGATCTGCGATCACGCGAAAGGCAATGTCTTTTTTTGAATCCATTGCCTCGTAGGTTAATCCAACAATCTTTTCAGTTTCTTTTATAGAAGGGATAAAGACATCTGTATCGTAATTGCTTTGCTTATTTTGTAAAACCCTTACCAGCCTTTCGAACCCCATGCCGGTATCTACATGGTTTTCTGGAAGTGGTTCAAGCGAACCGTTTTTTAGTCTGTTATATTGTATAAATACGTTGTTCCAAATTTCAATAACCTGTGGGTGATCTTTATTAATGAGTGTATCTCCCTGAACAGCCATCCTTTCTTCAACGGTACGGCAATCAACATGAATTTCAGTACATGGACCGCAGGGGCCCGTATCTCCCATTTCCCAAAAATTATCTTTTTTGTTTCCCCGGAGAATTCTTTCCGGAGCAACATATTTTTCCCATTCAATTAAAGAGTCCTTGTCTTCAGGTAAATTTTCATTTGCATCACCTTCAAAAATGGTAACGTATATTTTGTCTGCATCAATTTTATATATATCCGTAAGTAGCTGCCAACTCCATGCAATTGCCTCCTTCTTAAAATAATTTCCGAAACTCCAGTTACCCAACATTTCGAACATGGTATGATGGTAGGTGTCTACACCCACTTCTTCAAGGTCGTTATGTTTCCCGCTAACGCGTAAGCATTTTTGCGTATCTGCAACCCTGGTATAAGGCGATTTTTTGTTTCCAAGAAAGTAATCTTTAAATTGGTTCATTCCTGCATTTGTAAAAAGCAGGGTGGGGTCGTTTTTAATTACAATGGGCGCCGAGGGCACAATTTGGTGACCTTTTTCTTTGAAAAAATCCATGAACATTTGCCTTATTCGTGCACTCTGTAAGGTTTCCATCAATAAATTTTAGGATCGTGGTAAATTACTAAGAAGTTATATTTGTTATTAGCAGCGCAAAGGTAAAGCATTAGGATATTGCTTCTCTTTTGACCCAACTGCCAAGTTTTTAATTAGTTGTTTGCTTCAAGATTTTTTCCTGAGACAACCAGGGTAGCCACATGAAGAAAATAAAATATTTCTATAATACGCAAACCATGCGGTACGAAAAGTTGGTTACGCCGCTTGCCGTAAAGTTGTTGCGTTTCTTTGGCTTTATAGCCGCAAGTTTTGTAACTGCCTTTCTAATTGTGGTTGTAGCCTTCCGGTATATTGATTCGCCCAAAACGATTGTTCTGGAAAGGGAAAATGAAGATTTGAAAAACAACTATTCAATTATGCAGCAGCAATTAAACCAGTTACAGAAGAAAATGACAGATTTAGAGAAAAGGGATAACACGGTTTACAGAACCATTTTTGAATCAGCTCCTGTACCGGACAGTGCGCGGCTTAAAGCTATTGCGAAAACAAAGGAGGAGAATGTTGTTCAGGCACTAACCGAGAACGAGTTACTTACAGGTATTGCAGACCAACTAAATACATTACAACGACGCGTTTCTTACCAGGAGCGATCTTATAAAGAGATCGATGAAATGATAAATAATAAAGAAAAATTGCTTGCTGCCATTCCGGCTATACAACCCGTAAGTAATAAAGATCTTACCCGCATTGCATCTGGATTTGGTACCCGCATAGATCCCGTTTATAAAGTAAATAAATTTCACGCAGGGCTCGACTTTACTGCCCCACAGGGAACACCCATTTATGCCACAGCAGATGGTGTGGTCAAAGAATCTGAGTATAACACAGGTGGTTATGGGAATATGGTGGTTATTAACCATGGATTTGGTTATGAAACCTTATATGGGCATATGTATAAGATCAAAACCAAGAGGGGAACCAAAGTTGTTCGCGGGCAGGTTATTGGTTATATTGGCAACACAGGTAAAAGTACCGGTCCCCATTGCCACTATGAGGTGCACAGGAATGGCACTCCCGTAGACCCTATTTATTATTTTTATAACGACCTTTCTCCAGAACAATACGAAGTTTTGCTAAAGCTGGCAGAGGCACCCAATCAAAGCCTGGATTAATCTTCTTTCAAATTGCTTCTGCTACCTTTGCCCCTTTAAATTGCTTTTATGAATGAAAATTTTGTTTTACGGGTAGCTGGGGAACTTCTTGATATTGAATCCTCCGGGTTATTAAAAAAAGAAAGGGTTATTACCAGCGACCAGGGTCCTGAAATTAAAGTGAACGGAAAAACAGTTTTAAATTTTTGTGCAAATAATTACCTTGGTCTTTCCTCCCATCCCGATGTAATAGCAGCGGCTCATAAGTCTATTGAAACACATGGATATGGCATGAGCAGTGTTCGGTTTATTTGCGGAACGCAGGATATTCATAAAGAGCTTGAACAAAAAATAGCTGAATTTTTGGGAACTGAAGACACTATACTTTATTGTGCGGCCTTTGATGCAAACGGGGGTTTGTTCGAACCATTATTTAATGAGCAGGATGCAATTATTAGCGATGCACTTAATCATGCTTCAATAATTGATGGTGTAAGGCTATGCAAAGCGCAGCGCTACCGCTACGAGCACAACAATATGGAAGACCTGGAAAACAAACTGATTGACAGCGCACACCTTCGAAGCAGGATTATTGTTACCGATGGGGCATTCAGTATGGATGGTACAATCGCTCAATTAGATAAAATTTGTGAACTGGCAGAAAAATACGATGCTATAGTAATGATAGATGATTGCCACAGTACAGGCTTTTTAGGTAAAACCGGTCGTGGTACGCATGAATACAGGGGGGTGATGGGTAAGATTGATATAATTACGGGAACCTTAGGCAAAGCTTTGGGCGGTGCAAGTGGCGGGTTTACAAGTGGAAAGAAGGAAGTGATAGAATTATTGAGGCAACGAAGCCGTCCTTATCTTTTTTCTAACACACTTGCACCTGCAATTGCCGGGGCTTCTATCGCTGTTCTGGATATGCTAACATCTAACACTCATTTAAGAGATAAACTGGCTTACAATACACAGTATTTCAGGGAAAAAATGACCGAAGCCGGTTTTGATATAAAACCCGGCGAACATCCCATTGTTCCTATTATGCTTTATGATGCTGCTATTGCACAAGAGTTTGCGGCGAAACTACTGGAAGAAAACATTTATGTTATTGGCTTCTTTTATCCTGTTGTACCTAAAGACAAAGCGCGTATAAGGGTTCAATTAAGCGCGGCCCATGAACAGCATCATTTAGATGCAGCCATTGATGCTTTTACCCGTGTGGGAACACAGTTAGGTGTACTTGGTTCTTAATAAAATTGAAAAATCGTTTCATGAAATTTACAGGTTTTGTACTTATACTTATAATGGGAGTTGTTTTTAATTCCTGCTCACCAAACAATGTTACCACCGATGACAGCCTGGAAAAATATTTTAAGGAAAATAATGTAAAAGGAACCTTTGGCATTTTTAATAATGGGCAGGGAAAATTTACAATATATAACCTATCCAGGTTTAAAGACAGCGTGTATACACCGGCATCAACCTTTAAAATTGTAAACTCACTTATAGGATTGGAGACAGGCGTAATTACAAACGAAAAAATGGTAATTAAGTGGGATGGTATAACCCGTTCCCATGCTGCGTGGAATAAAGACCTTACAATGGAAGAAGCTTTTAAAGTATCTGCAGTGCCTTATTACCGGGAAGTTGCAAGAAGAATTGGTCTTGACACCATGCAACACTGGCTGGACACTTTGGGTTATGGTGCAAAAAACGGGAGAGTTGTTTTAAAAAATAATGTAGATACATTCTGGCTTGACAATTCTGTAAAGGTTTCTGCAGATGAGCAACTGGGACTGGTAAAGAGGCTTTATTTTAACCAGCTTCCATTTCAAAAAAGATCGCAGGATATTGTGAAGAATGTTATGCTGCAAGAGTCTAATGCTAATTACAAATTAAGCTATAAAACTGGCTGGGGCATTTCAGAAACAGGCAGTTCCATTGGGTGGATAGTAGGCTGGATCGAAGAAAACAATCATCCATATTTCTTCGCCCTAAATATTGAAGGTGGTCCCGAGGTAAATATTATTGAAGCAAGGTTAAACATACTTAAAGCGGTTTTAAAAGATCAGGGCTTTTTCGAGGGCAAAAAATAGGTTTAACATCCAAAAAATATACTCCGTTTTACCTTTGTACATTCAATGTATTTAGTTGCAGTTCCATGTTATCCTTTGAACATACAGAATATTTAATCGCCATTTTATTCGTGCTTATACTGGGCATGCTCTTCCTGTATTCAATTCAACGGAAAAAAAGAATCAGCAAAACTATAGGCGACTACTATTTAATGGAGCAGCTTACCGCGAGTTTCAGCAAAAAAAAGCACGCCTTAAAAAACTACCTGTTACTTACAGGCTTAATATTAATTGTTATTGCTGCTGCCAACCCCAGGAAACCAGAACTTGTTGCAGGCGACAAAAAAGCCGGGGTTGATGTTATGGTTGCGTTAGATATTAGTAAAAGCATGTACAGCCAAGATATTAAGCCATCGCGCTTAGACAGGGCAAAACAGTTTATAAATTTTGTAATAAATAACCTGGGCGACAATCGAATGGGTTTGGTTGTTTTCGCCGGACGCGCCTATACGCAAATGCCTTTAACAACAGACCTTACTTCGGCAAAGATATTTGTAGCAAATGCCGACCCAACAGCCATACCAGTACAGGGTACCAATATTGGACAAGCTTTACAGCAATGCGCACAATCCTTAAATACCAACGAGAAAAAATTTAAGGCAATAGTGCTTTTAACTGATGGAGAGGACCATGAAGATGAAGCTACTGCAAGCATTATAGAAGAGTTGGCTTTACAGGGAGTGGTGATACATACCATAGGTGTAGGTACTGCCGAAGGAAGCTTTATTTTAGAACCAGGTACAAATGTGAGTAAAAAAGACATTGACGGAAACACCATTGTAAGCAAATTAAACGAACCGCTTCTTAAAGATATTGCAGAGAAAACGGATGGCATGTACCAAAACATTTCTCAACCACAAAATGCAGCCACAGCCATAACCACATCACTTAATAATATGGAGAAAAAGGCATTAGAGGGTGTGGGCTCTGCCAGGCATTATACTTCTTTTTATTGGTTGGTTTTAATGGCTGCGATGCTCATGTTGTTGTTAGAGATCTTCATTTCAGAAATTAAAAAACCAGTATGAGCAGGGCTGCTATATATATTACCAGGCATTTGTTGCGTCGCACACTTGCACGTCATAACCGAGGCAGCAAGCCCCTTTTTGTTCAGATTATGTTTTTAAGTGGTTTGGTTTTTATTGCCAGCCCTGCCTTATCACAAAGCGAAACAGAATTTTTGATTAAGGGAAATGAAGCGTACAGATCGGGTGATTTTGCCGAAGCAATAAATAACTACAAACAAGCTCTGCTATTGCAACCAGATAATGATGCTGCACGATTTAATTATGCCAATGCACTGCAACAACAAAAACAAGGTTCGTTAGCTGCAGATGAATATGAAAAAATAATTTCAAAAAAATCCTCTAACATTAAACCGGCGGCATTTTACAACCTGGCTCTTGCAGATATTCAGGAGCAGAAATTATTGCCTGCAATTTCGCGTTTTAAAGAAGCCTTGAAATTAAATCCCTTAGACACAGAGGCAAGAGAAAACCTGCAACTGGCTCTAAACCAACTTAAACGAAACACGCAGCAAAAGGAAGAAAATAAGCAGAACAACCAAAAAAAAGCACCCCCACCTCCTCAGCCTAAGGCAAACAAACAATTAATGGATCAAAAGTTTTCCGAATTGCGTAACCAGGAAAAGCAGCTGCAGAAAAAGTTGCAGAAAAAACAAGCCGGGGGCCAACCCGAAAAGGATTGGTAATAATAAATATTGAATGCACAACAAAATAAAGCCATGGGATAGAAGGCTTTATGTACAAGAGCTCCGAACTTTTTTAATTTACAAAAAGTAAACTAAAAAGCTCTGCAGAGCTTTTTAGTTTTTGATGGAACATTGGATTTTAAAAACGGTTTGATCATTGGATATCCTGTGTAAAAGTAGCTATTCACAGATTATCCACATAAATTAAAATGGAATTATAAATATCCGTATTAGACATGGTTTGCCTAAAGGGGGTAGGTGGGTAATAGTTAAGTTAAATGGCAATATAACGTGGTGTCTCCTCCTAAGCCCCACTTAAGATCGTGAACTCAATAGGGTATGCAATATTTAAACAATGCGAGATGCATGTCATTTTAATAAAGGTTATCGAACTGCTCGGCAACAGAATGTAGTTGATGTACATCTCCCTTTCTAATTGTGTAACCTTCGCTATTTCTTCCATGTTCACAATCTTGCGGGTATATGAATAAAAAAGAATTAATAAAATTTTTCTCAACATATAATTCTTTATCGGCCTGTAATCATCACTTTTGTACGAATTATTTTTATCAGTTTGAAAAATGCCGGTATACAATCAGTCCCGCAGCAGAACAATTAGAATCATTTTCGTAATTGTCTTTCTCATTATAACCTTACAGTTGCTTAACCTGCAAATATTTTCTTCAGAATATAAATTACAGGCAGAAAGCAATGCGGTGTATAGAAAGGTAATTTATCCTGACAGGGGAATTATTTATGACCGTAAACACAAAGCCATACTGGGTAATACTATTATGTACGACCTGATGGTAACGCCTTCAGAAATTCGCGGAACAGATACTGCCGCGTTCTGCAAAATTTTCGGAATAGACACTGCAGAATTTAAGAAAAGGATCGTTAATGCCATTTTTAAAAACAGCAAGTATAAACCTAGCGTGTTTGAGGCTTTGGTAAGCGAAGAGGTGTATGCGCGTCTGAATGAGAACCTTTATAAATTTCCGGGATTTTATATAATTGAAAGGCCGGTAAGGTCCTATCCTTTCCACTCAGCGGCGCACGTTTTGGGGTATCTGGGTGAGGTTGATTCAAACTTTCTTAAACGGCATAGCGGTGAAGGGTATGAGCCCGGTGATTATTCAGGAATGACGGGGTTGGAGCGTTCTTACGAGAAAGTGCTGATGGGGCAACGGGGTGTTAAACGTTTTATCAGGGATAACAAGAGCCGCTTGCAGGGTCCATACAAAAGCGGGATATTAGATACCGCACCAGTTGCCGGACGTGCATTGTATTCAAGCATGGATATTGAACTGCAGGTGCTGGCTGAAAAATTATTCCAGAGCAAAATAGGCGGCGTGGTTGCGATCGATCCAAGAACGGGTGGCATACTGGCAATGGCAACAGGACCAACTTATGATCCCACTATGCTTACGGGAAAACAACGAAAAAGAAATTTTGGCGCACTTATTACAGATACCGCACGGCCTCTTTTAAACAGGGCTATTAAAGGGCAGTACCCACCAGGCTCAACATTTAAACCGATGGGTGCACTTGTTGCCTTAGATGAAAATCTGATTACACCATCTTTCGGGTACCCTTGCGCCGGTGCCTATTATTCATGTGGGCGCCCGGTACGTTGCACACACTCAGGACATGGACATGCCGCAACATTAAGGCTCGCACTTGCCAATTCTTGTAACGCATATTTTTCCCACGTATTCAGAATGGCTATAGATAATCCGGCCTATAAAAATCCGCAGGCCGGGTATATTAAGTGGAAGGAATACATGAATCATTTTGGTCTCGGTGTAAAATTAAACATAGACATACCCGGCGAAGACGATGGAAACATACCGGACACAGCAGGGTATAATAAAGATTTTGGAGGCTTTGCCCGTTGGAATAGCTGCAACATTTTAACCCTTGGAATAGGGCAGGACAGGATGCTTGCAACCCCACTGCAACTGGCAAATGTAATGTGCATTATTGCCAATAAGGGATACTTCTATACACCTCATTTTATTGATAGTATTGAAGATGAAAATACCGGTGACACCTCTCTTATTAATCGGTACCGCATTAAACATAAGGTAACCCAGATAACCGATTCCTCTTTTGAAGCGGTGCAACTGGGCATGCAGGATGTAACAATTTATGGTACCGCAACCGGTGCACGAATTGAGGGTATTGATATTTGTGCCAAAACAGGTACAGCACAAAACCCGCATGGTAAAAATCACTCCATATTTGTTGCATTTGCCCCCAGGCAAAATCCTAAAATAGCCATTGCAGTAGTTGTAGAAAATGCGGGCTATGGTTCTACATGGGCGGCCCCCATTGCCTCTTTAATGATGGAAAAATATATTAAAGACAGTATAGCCGGGCCGAAAAGAAATGCAGATGTGGAAAGGATATCTAAATCAGACCTGATACCAGCCGCCATTAAAAATTGGTATCGTGTTCGGGATTCTATACGTGTATCTAAGCGTAAAATTGATGCGAATGCCGCCCCGATTTTTGAGAATAATATTGAAACAAGCAAAAGAGTAACTTTTGATCCCGAAGCTGAACCAAACCGCAAAGACGATAAAGATTCAAACGCTGTGATACCGAAAAAAGAATTGCTTACACCAGGCGATAATCAAAAAAAGAACAGGAAACCATAAACGATGCGTAACAGTTATTCAAAATCGACCTCGATGAGCCTGGACTGGACGGTGATCTGGCTTTACATTTTATTTGTTGCCATTGGCATACTTAGCATTTTTATGGTAGAGTATCGCCCGGATACCACTTCAGTTATAAGCTTCTTTTCGGGCGACACCAATTATAGCCGGCAAATTTTGTTTACAGGAGTTTGCCTTATTACAGCCACATTTATTGTTTTAAGCGACAGCAAATTATATACAGCCTTTGCAAACCTATTTTATGTATTTGGGTTATTGCTTATGCTGGCAACTTTTGTTATTGGTAAAGAAATAAATGGATCTAAAAGCTGGATTCCACTGGGTAGTGGATTTAACCTGCAACCTGCAGAATTGTGCAAGGTGTTTACCGCACTAGCCATTTCGAAATACCTGTCACTTACAGAAACAGATTTTACCCGGCTGCGGTCTCAAATAATTGCAACTGCCATAGCCATGACGCCCGCCATACTTTCTGTATTACAGAATGAAACGGGATTGGCGCTCGTTTATGCAGGCTTTTTTATTGTTATGTTCAGGGAAGGTTTACCCGGCATAATACTGGTAGTAGGCTTTTCACTGGGTGTGCTTATTGTTGCAACATTGGTCATTGAACCAAATACGCTTGCAATATTTTTAACCGCCATTGCCTTAGCCATTATATATTTTTCACGCAGGCAAATAAAACGAAACCGTGGTCTGCTGGTTTCCATTATACTTATATGGGTTGTGTGTGTAGGTATTCAAAGATTTGCGGTACCCTATATGTTCAATAATGTTTTACAATGCTACCAGAGCCAGCGTATTTATAGTATGGTTGGTAAAGATTATGATTGCACATTTAATAAGCATGCGCAGGAAGAATCGAACCTTGGCCGTACCGTTTTAAAGCCGGATGATTACAATGTAAGACAAAGCAAAATTGCTATTGGGTCTGGCGGGTTATTTGGAAAAGGGTTTTTAAAAGGAACCCAAACACGCGGGCAATATGTACCTGAACAGCACACCGATTTTATTTTTACGTCGCTGGGTGAAGCATTTGGTTTTGTGGGCAGCTTTATTTTTTTAGGGTTGTACCTCCTTTTTCTTTTTAAGATGGTGATCATTGCTGAAAGACAGCGAAGCACTTTTACAAGGGTGTATGCCTATAGTGTTGCGAGTATATTCTTCTTACATATTGTAGTAAATATTTGTATGACGGTTGGGTTATTTCCTGTAATAGGCATTCCGCTGCCACTTGTAAGTTATGGTGGCTCATCCCTGCTAACTTTTACAGTACTTATCTTTATCCTCGTTCGCCTTGATGCAGACCGCCAAATGGTTTTAAGATAATGGCGAATTAAAAATTTCCATGAAAATAATTCCACTTTCAGAAGGCGTCTTTACCATAGACAGCACAAAACTTTTTGTTCCTTTTAATATTAGCAGCGATAATCTTCAGCAACGACCTACCGGAAGCCTGTTGGTAGAAATTCAACCTTTTGTCGTAGTTACAAGTAAAGATATTTTGTTGCTTGACACGGGCTTAGGCTTTGAGCAAAATGGCAAGCTTCAAATATATAATAACCTGCAGCAGCACAACATTCTTCCGGGAGATATAACCAAAGTATTACTTACGCATCTGCATAAAGACCATGCGGGGGGCATAGGTAAAAAAAACAGTCAGGGCGTTTACGAATCAGCTTTTCCTAACGCAAATATCTATATACAAAAAAATGAGTATGATTATGCTTTTACAAAAGGGTTCCCAAGCTACAAAACAGAAGAAATGAGTTTTCTTGAAAATGAAAAAAACATTCGTTTTTTAAACGGGGATGGTAGTATAGATAATTATATCGAATATAAAATTTCCGGAGGTCATGCTCCTTTTCACCAGGTATTTTGGATCAAAGAAAACAACGAGATCATTTTTTTTGGAGGCGATGAAGCGCCACAGTTACAACAAATGAAAAACAGGTTCATCGCGAAATACGATGATAATGGAAGAAAGGCAATGGAACTACGGCAAACATGGTGGGAGGAAAGTCAACAGGAAAAATGGACCTTTTTATTTTACCATGATGTAAAAACCCCCACCTTTTCTCATCAATAAAAATGTAGTATCGTATATTTTTCCTGAATGAAAAAGTGAATATAAAAATATGATTGAATTGAGCATAAACCCCACCGATGTTTGTGGATTATATTAAAAAAATATCGTTACATTGTTTTTAAGTAGTGGATATGAGTAGTGAACAAAAAAAATTAAAGGTTTTACTGGTTGATGATGATAGTATTTTTCAATTTTTATCATTGAAAATATTGCAGGCATCAGGTTTAACCGACGAGGTTATGGTTTGTTCAAACGGGCAGGAAGCCATACAACTAATTGAAGATGCGATGACCCGGGGAAGCGGGTTTCCCGATGTAATTTTCCTCGACATAAACATGCCCATAATGAATGGGTGGGAATTTCTTGAATCCTTTGAAAAAAAAGCGCCATCCCTTAAAGATTCCATCCCGGTTTACATAGTTAGTTCCTCTGCCAACCAGGATGATAAAGAACGGGCAAAAGAGTTTGAAAATGTTACCGATTACCTTATTAAGCCCATTATGCAAGACCAGTTCAGGCATATACTCACTTCCCTCAGCGACCAAAAACTTTCACGCACAAGTAATCAACATTAGTAACGGACTGTTCTCGTACGCCTACTAAAGTTTCGGTTAGTTAAACAATTTACAGTAGGTTTGTTGTCTACCTAAAAAAGCAAGATTTATATGAAATTTATTGTTTCATCAACCGTACTGTTAAAGCATTTACAGCAGATTAATGGTGTTATTAATTCCAATACAGTACTTCCCATTCTTGAAGATTTTTTATTTGAAACAGATGGTAAAAAACTTACGGTTACTGCCACTGACCTCGAAACCGTTATGCGTGTACAGATGGATGTGGAAAGTAAAACAAACGGTCGCATTTGTATTCCTGCAAAAATATTAATGGACTCTTTAAAAAATATTCCCGAGCAACCCCTTTCATTCAATATTGATAAGAATTTTTCTGTTGAAATAACCAGCGATAACGGAAAGTATAAGGTTATGGGCGAAAACCCGGATAACTTTCCAAAAGAGCCTGTTCCAGATGAAACGAATAAATTCACCATCACTGCCGATGCACTTTCTTCTGCAATAAATAAAACATTGTTTGCTGTAAGCAACGACGATCTGCGCCCTGCTATGACAGGTGTCTTTTTTGAATTAAATGGTGATGCCATAAAATTTGTATCAACCGATGCACACAGGCTTGTGAGGTATACACGAAGCGATGTTAGCTGCCCGAAAGCAGAAAATTTTATTGTTCCGAAAAAACCCTTAAACCTTTTAAAAAACGCATTGCCCGCCGGCGATGAAGAATTAACGCTCAGTTATAATTCTAACCACTTGTTTGTAAACTACGGCAGCTCACAATTGGTTTGCCGGTTGATTGATGCCCGTTTTCCAGATTACAAAGTGGTGATACCGGCAGACAACCCGTTTAAACTTACTGTTAATAGAAACGATTTTCAAAATGCATTAAGAAGAATAAGCGTATTTAGTAATAAAAGCACAAACCAGGTAGTTCTTTCCATAAAAGGCGGCCAGCTAGAGCTGTTTGCACAGGATGTAGATTTTAGTTTTGAAGGAAACGAAACCATGGCCTGCCAGTACGATGGAGAAGACATGCAAATAGCTTTTAATGCCAAATTTTTAATAGAAATTCTTAATGCCGCAGAAAGCGATGAAGTGATTATTGAACTTTCAACACCCACAAAAGCCGGTATTATTAAGCCTGCTGAAAAAGTAGATGATGAAGAGGTGCTGATGCTGGTTATGCCACTGATGCTGAATAATTAAACGGCTTACTGTTCTTATGAAAAGAGTTATTTCCCTTTTACTGTTTGTTTCATTGTTCACAATATTTGCGAATGCGCAAAATGGGGAAACTGCCATAAGAGAAGCTATGAAACGGCAGGAGGCAGCCTGGAACATTGGCGATATTCCAGGGTTTATGCAAACCTATTGGCATAGCGACAGCTTATTATTTGTTAGCTCTAACGGTCCATTATATGGGTGGCAAAACACCCTTGACCGATATAAAAAAAATTACCCTGACACTGCTACAATGGGTAAACTAAATTTTACCATTGTTGAAATAAAGCAATTATGCAGTGACAATTATACTGTTTTAGGAAAGTGGCAACTGGTGCGCACTTCAGGCAATATTGGCGGATATTTTACCCTGCTTTTCAGGCTTATACATGGGCAATGGTTTATTATATCAGACCATACCAGTTAAGACAATATGTGTACAATGCACAAATGATTTTTAATCTTTCGACTTTACCGGCAAGTTTAGTTTATAAGTTTTATCTCCCTGAACGGGCAAAGAATATCCACGTATCCATGGGTTATATAACTTTAATGTTTTATAGTTAATTCCCTGCTGAATGGCGAAGGAAGCAAGGTTAGGTATCGTTCGGGAAACCTCTATAACCCTTACCTGCAGCGGCTGGTATGCTAGCGAATCATTTAGAAAATAACCCAGTTCACCTGCATGTTCAAACAGGTATTTAAAAGAGAGAATTCTAAAAATATATTTATTGGTTTCTTCGGGCAGGTAAAGGTCGTAATAATTCATTGTTTGCTGTGCAGTAGCGCGGCTATTATAACCACCCATGCCGCAATTGTAAGATGCAGCAGCTGCAGTCCAGCTACCAAATTTTTCGTACGCTTTTTTAAAATACTCGCAGGCTGCATTTGTCGATTTTATAATATTATAACGCTCATCAACAGCATTATTTACTTCCATATTGTATTCAGTTGCGGTGCTTTCCATAAACTGCCAGAAGCCTACCGCACCGGCGCGTGAAATAAGATTTTGCAAATTGCTTTCTGCAATACACAGGTATTTAAAGTCATCCGGTATTCCATTTTCCTTCAGCATTTCTTCTATAACGGGGAAATACCTTTTCATTAATTTTTCAATGTAAAAGTTGCTTCCATGCTGGTAGTATATATACAGGTATTCCCTGTCTAACTGTTCTTTAACCTCCTGTTTTTCCAGAGGTACTCTTTCACCTGCAAAAGATATTTTTTCAGGAACAACCGGCACATACCATTGTATTACGTTAGCCTGTATATAATTACCGGAATTTTTAAAAGAAAGAAAAATAGAAATGATCGAGGTGATGAATAAAGCTGAAACTGCATAAATTATTGCCTTTGGTATTTTCATAATGTTGCTCTTTCCTTGTTTACTAAAATAATCATTTTGCCACTAACCTAAAACCCTGTTAGTACTTTAAATAATCAATACTCTTTGCGGGTGGGCAGTTAAATTAAGCGTGTTACAGAAGAGTCAGGGGTAATTTGCCCATGGGGTGTATTTGATAATTGCAAAACTCCCGGCTTTTTACCCGTCTCAAAAGACCCTACAACATCATTTAGTTGTAAGGCTTTCGCCCCATTCCATGTAGCCCATTGTAAAATATCGGGGGTAGAGATATTTTCTTCAGTATGAAAAAGTATGGTCTTTATCTCTTCCAAAATGCTTAAAGTATGGTTGCTTGCGTAACTATCAGTACCCAAAACAATTTCGCAATCATTGTTATGCAGCAGGTCGATGGGCGGCATTCGATTTTCAATATACAAATTGGCATTTGCGCAAATGCACCAGTAAATAGTTTGGTGTTCTGAGGTTTCGTTTACTTTTTTAACGAACGCAACATCTTCTGCAGATGTAAACGTATTATGCACCAGCAGTAAATTTTGCGCATTTTCAAGCCACGGCAGGTAAGTTTGAATGGAACTTCTGCCGGCACGCTCAAAAAAGCTGGTATCAAGATTTAGCATAGAATAAAGTCGCGAGAGGTCACCTTCCTTATTTTGGTACCAATCATTCTCAGCAGTTGCCTCCTGGTTATGAATGGTTATGGTTTTATTTTTCGAAATCCTGTTAATCATTTCGAACAACTGCATGCTTACAGAATAAGGCGCATGTGGCACTAGCGACGACCTGTTTTTTTTGTACTGCTTTTCAAGAGTATTAAACCGTGCAGAAATATTGGCAATAAGAGAAAATTTTTCTTCTGCCATGGCAGTAAACCCAAGCACCTCTATAAAATTGTAATAATAAACGGGGCTGATCTTTTTTAATTCTACGGTTATAGCTGTATTGCATATATCGCCTATACCTACTGTACCTGCAGCTATAGCATCATGCTCCCCCATTGCAACGGCTTCAATAATTTGTTCAGTAGAATACTTGTTACGCTCATTTAATACGTTCATTAAAAAAGAAACCAAACCTGTAGAAGAGGGTATTTTGCCTTTAAGATGGCTTAGTTCAAGATGGCAATGGCAATTAACAAATCCTGGGGAAATAATGCCTTCAACCTGTAAAATTTCATCCCCCGCATCGGTAGTCGGCACTATTTCAATAATTACTCCATCCTTGTCTGTAATTAATACATTGCCGGGGTCCAGCATTTCTTTACCTGAAAACAGGTAATCTCCTTTAAACTTTTTATACCCCATCTCTTATAGTTTAATTGGCTTAACCCGTGTTAAATCACCTAATTTTGCCAACCTTAAAAGCTTATGTACAAATACTAAAAGGGAAGAGCTGAAGTTGTAAACAAAACTACACCCTTAATGCGGGTGATAAAAATTTGCTTTTCTCTTACCTGGTTGCAAAAAATTACTTCGCCGTACTTTTATGTACCGCCAAAAATTAAGATTAGATCAAAGAAAATAATGATAGACCAATTACAGGCAATAAAAGCAAAGTTTGAGCAAACCGCCATTGCATTAACAAACCCCGAGATCATTAGCAAGCAGCGGGAGTTTAGCCGGCTTAGCAAGGAATACCGCGACCTGGAAAAAATTGTAAAGCCTTTTGATGATTATACAAGGGTAATGCAGGAATTAAGTTTTGCAAAAGCCGGTTTAAACAGCAATGATGATGACTTAAGGGAACTTGCAAAAATGGAAATGCCCGAACTGGAAGCCAAAAGAGAAGCTTTGGAAAAAGAGCTTACCAAATTGCTGATACCGAAAGATCCCCAGGATGACAAAAACGCGGTGCTGGAAATTCGTGCCGGTACAGGCGGGGATGAGGCAAGCCTGTTTGCTGGAGATCTGTTAGATATGTACCTGAGATATTGCGCCAAGAAAGGTTGGAAAACAGCCATTCTAACTGAAAGTGAAGGCACGGTAGGTGGTTATAAAGAAGTAGTAGTAGAGGTGCAGGGAGAAGATGTGTATGGCACAATGAAATTTGAAAGTGGTGTGCACAGGGTGCAACGGGTGCCTGATACTGAAACGCAGGGCCGGGTGCATACAAGTGCCGCTACCGTTGCCGTGATGCCGGAAGCGGAAGAAGTGGATTTTGAATTAAACCCTGCCGATGTTAAAATGGAAACTGCCCGGAGTGGTGGCGCAGGCGGTCAGAATGTAAACAAGGTGGAAACAAAAGTAATGCTTACCCATATTCCCACGGGCACCGTGGTAATATGCCAAACGGAAAGAAGCCAGTTGGGTAACAGGGAAAAAGCGATGAACATGCTGCGCACCAGGCTGTATGAAGAACAGGTACGTAAGCAGGAAGAAGAAATTAGCAGGCATAGAAAAACATTGGTTAGCACAGGGGACCGTAGCGCCAAAATACGTACATATAATTATCCCCAGGGAAGGGTTACAGACCATAGAATTGGTCTTACATCTTACAACCTGGACAGTGTAATGAATGGAAATATTGAAGAGTTTATCGAAGCACTTCAGGTTGCTGAGAACGCAGAGAAAATAACCAAGCAGACTTAATTTTACTGCGTACTCTTTAAAAGTGGAAATGTCTTTTTTATTGTATCCCCATCTATTCGCAGGTAATACATTCCCTTAGCAAGGGCAGATAAATTAACCTCCAAAGGTTTCGTGGCATTTATTTCATCTACTTCGGTACTCCAAACCCTTTTTCCGGCGGCATTATACATATGCAACTGTAATTTTTTGACTGGTTTATTACTGGTTATATGTAAGTAACTGTGAAATGGATTTGGGAAAGCAAGTAAGTTAAAAGATGAATCTTCTGCCGGGGGTGGTAAAATAACCCCACCTCCGCCACCAGATCCTCCACCACCCGTTCCGCCGGAATTGCTAATGCCCCTCAGGTTAAACTGGGTAAAAACAGGGAAATGATCTGAAGTATTGCCTGTACCATAAAAAGGAACAACACTGGAAACATCAGTTCTAACGGTTGCCGAATGAGGCACGTACCATTTCAGCATTTCACTGCTTATGATCTGGTGATCCAGCATATCTGTTCCAAAAAGGGTAGAAGTTTGATTTATATTGCTTAAGGGAAGTGTTATTGAATAATAAGCAGTGCTGTCTGTAGAGTCTTTTACAATTGATGCGTAAGAAGATTCAGTGGTACCTGTTATTGCAACCGTTTGATCCAGGTCATCATTAAAATCTCCCAAGAAGGCAAAGGGTTTCGTAATAAAATCTTTATCAAGGGTATCTTTTAATTCTTGCGCCCCTTCTGCTCTTTTGTTATAATCCGCAGCGGTGGTTCCCGATTTGGCATGTATAATTATAAACTCAATGCTCTTTTTTATGCCATTTACTTCAGCCTCGCAACCTACCAAAAATGGTGTTCTTCCGCTGGCAAAATTGGTGTATGCATTATTGCTGTTTCTCAACATGCCCCTTGTAGAAATATTAGAAAATATATTTTTTTTGTAAATAATCGCAAGCTTTTGACCATTTGCCCAGTTGGGACTGTTCTTGTTATCAGCCATACTGCAATAGTCAGAGATAATGTATTCATAGTTATTTCCCAGAATATTTACCACATTTCTTAAACGGTTGGTATCAACCACCTCGCAAAGTGCGTACAAATCGGCATCCAGGTATTGCATAATTGCCGCAACATTATTCTGTTGAAGTTCATCATCCGCCGGACCATTCTGAGGAGCTCCAAACCATTCAATATTCCAGTTAACTATATCTAAAGTGGTGTCTGAACTCTGTGCAGAGGAGGCAAATGTTAGCAGCACCAAAGCTGCACAAAAAAAAGGTTTCATTAAAGCGGCCAGTATTTAAACCAAATATAATGGCAAACCAATTGCCCCCATAAAAAATTTACCCCATTAGTGTACCTCCAACAATGTGTTTAAAAAAAATTTTGTAAATTGAATTAACCAAAACGATATGAATATGAATACAAAAACCATTTTAGGGATAGCATTCTTTTCAATGTGCATCGTTTCTTTTAGTTGCAGTTCTGAAGGTGAAGAAGCCTATACGCCGGAAACAAAGTATGGTAGTTATGAAACTGAAATCGCTTACGGCCAACATTTGGTAATTATTGGCGGATGTAATGATTGCCACACACCCAAAAAACTAACGGACCAGGGAATGGTACCAGATGAGTCCCTTGCTTTATCGGGACATATATCGGCGATGCCCGCCCCAGACATAGATAGGAAAATGGTTGAATCTAAAGGTCTCGCTGTTACCAATACCCTAACCGCCTGGGTAGGTCCCTGGGGTATTAGTTATGCACGCAACCTGACTCCTGATTCAACAGGCATTGGCGCCTGGTCTCTTGAACAATTTACCCGCAGCCTGCGCGAAGGAAAATTAGGGGGCCTCGCTGAGGGAAGAAGGATGCTACCACCTATGCCGTGGCAGGATATCGGTCAAATGACAGACGACGAAATAAGTGCAGTGTATGCATATCTTAAATCAATAAAACCCATTCATAACGTGGTTCCAAATGCACAGCCACCTGTTTCTGCCCCACCTGCCCCCAAATCGTCTTAAACCCTTGCCAACCTGTCACACCTTTGTGCGTTGGTACTGTGTTTGTGAATTAGGGTGATCATATACATTACGCCTGTTATAGCAGGATTGTGCTATTATGTTATCACTTTAATATAAATTTTTATGCAAAAAGGACAGATAAGGGTTCAAACGGAAAATATCTTTCCGATCATTAAAAAATTCCTTTACAGCGATCACGAAATATTTATTCGTGAATTGGTAAGTAATGCGGTAGATGCCACAAGAAAACTACGTACACTTTCTTCTCTTGGTGAAGCCAAGGGCGATTTGGGTGACCTGCGAATTGATGTTGAGTTAGATGCTAAAGAAAAGACTATTAGCATTATAGACCATGGCGTAGGGATGACTGCAGAAGAAGTAGATAAATACTTAAACCAGGTTGCTTTTAGCGGTGCTGAAGAATTTGTAAAAAAGTATAAAGGGCAGAATGAAGAGAATATTATAGGGAAGTTTGGTCTTGGTTTTTACAGTGCCTTTATGGTTAGTGAAAAAGTAGAAGTATACACTAAAAGCTTTAAAGATGAACCTGCAACCTATTGGAGTTGCGACGGCAGCCCCGAATATGAGTTACACACCACAGAAAAGCAAGATCGCGGAACCCGCATTGTTCTTCATATCAACGAGGAGAGCAAAGAATTTTTAGAAGCACACCGCATAAAAGGAATTCTGGAGAAGTTTTGCCGGTTTTTACCCATACCTATTTACTTTACAGATGTTGCCGAAGTAAAAGATGAAAAAGATGTACCTGAGGAATCAGTTGACAAAAATGAAAAAGATGATAACGAGGTTAAAGAAGAGAAGTCAATAAATAACACCAGGCCTGCATGGACACGCAAACCCGCTGACCTGACCAACGAAGATTACCAGAATTTTTATAAAGAATTATATCCTTTTGGCGAAACCCCTTTATTTTGGATTCACCTGAACGTAGATTATCCTTTCAATCTTACGGGCATTCTTTACTTCCCAAAAATTAAACAGAGCTACGAAATTCAGAAAGATAAAATTCAGCTGTACAGCAACCAGGTTTTTGTTACTGACGAGGTAAAAGATATTGTACCCGAATTTTTAATGCTTTTACATGGCGTTATCGACAGTCCTGATATTCCATTGAACGTTAGCCGCAGTTACCTTCAGGGCGATCCCAATGTTAAAAAAATCAATGCCCACATAACTAAAAAAGTGGCTGATAAACTTGAAGAGATCTTTACCAAGGACCGTAATGCATTTGAAGAAAAATGGGAAAGCCTCGGACTATTCGTTAAGTACGGCATGATGACGGATGATAAATTTCTTGATAAAGCAAGCAAGTTTATGGTGATGGAATCTGTAAATAAAGCGCCATTAAAAGATGAAGAAAAAGCGCCTGCAAAATTTTATACTTTAGAAGAATATAAAACAGCTGCAGATCCTTTGCAGAAAAATAAGGAAGGCAAAACGGTTATTTTATATACTACCAATCCCATACAACAGGATGCCTATATTCAGGCGTGCCTTAAAAAAGACTATATAGTTATTAAGATGGAAACCCTTGTTGATGCAGCCTTCATCAATAACATGGAAATGAAATGGCAGGATGTTCATTTCGTAAGGGTAGATGCGGATATCGCTGAAAATATTATTGACAAGCAAGAAGCTGTAAACAGTGTATTAAGTAATGAGGAGGCTGATAAACTAAAAGGTTTATTCTCCCTGCCAAATACCGAAATGCAAGTAACTGTAGAGGTTAAAGGTTTAAGTGAAGATTCACCACCGGTTGTAGCTACCCGTCCTGAGTTTATGCGCAGGATGAAAGACATGGCAGCAGTTGGCGGTGGCATGACTGCATTTTATGCCCAAATGCCCGACGAGGTTATACTTACAGTAAACGGCAACCATCCTATTTACCAGAACATTTTAAAAGAAGAAAACGCAGAGCAGGTAGAAAAACAGGTAAGAAACCTGGCCGACCTTGCATTACTTTCCCAGGGGTTATTGAAAGGCAACGATCTTACTTCTTTTATTAACCGCAGCGTAGAACTGATGCATGGTAACAAAAAAAGCAACCTGATCGTAGAATTATAAGTATATAGTTTAGCACATTAAAAAACTCCTTTCAATTTAATGAAAGGAGTTTTTTGTAGCCTATAATGGAGATTATAAGAATAGATTTGCTAATCTACTTTGGGTGCCGACATCTTAATTTCTTCAGATACCCCGTCCCTGTAATTATCGAAATTTTTTATGAACATCCGGCCAAGTTCCTTTGCTTTTTCGTCGTAAGCAGATTTTTTTGACCAGGTATTTCTTGGGTTAAGCAATTCATCGGGAACATTAGGGCAATGCTTAGGCATCATCATACCAAATATGGGATGCTTTTCATATTCCACAGTGTTCAATTTTCCGCTTAATGCAGCATTGATCATCTCCCTCGTATACTTTAAACTTATACGGCTGCCGGTGCCATATGCACCACCAATCCAACCGGTATTTATCATCCAAACATTTACATTATGGTCACGCATTTTATTACCCAGCATATCAGCATAAAATCCGGGATGCAATGGTAAAAATGGCGCACCAAAACATGCGCTGAATGTTGCCTTCGGTTCAGTAACTCCTTCTTCGGTTCCCGCAACCTTTGCTGTGTAACCTGATATAAACTGGTACATGGCCTGCCCAGGTGTTAACCTGCTAATAGGAGGTAAAATGCCATAGGCATCACAGGTTAAAAAGAAAACATTTTTAGGATGCCCGCCCATGCTGGGCTCTGCTGCATTAGAAATAAAATGAAGGGGATAACTAACCCTTGTATTTTCTGTGATAGTACTGTTAGAAAAATCTATTTGAGAAGAGTCTTCATAAAATCCTACATTTTCTACAAGTGCGCCCGGTTGTATTGCACGAAATATTTCGGGTTCTTTCTTTTCACTCAGGTCTATACATTTTGCATAACATCCGCCCTCAAAATTAAAAATGCCTTTATCTGTCCACCCATGCTCATCATCACCAATTAGTTTTCTTTTACTGTCTGCGCTTAACGTAGTTTTTCCTGTTCCGCTTAATCCGAAGAAAACCGCCACATCCCCCTCTTCGCCAATGTTGGCACTGCAATGCATGCTTAACACCTTCTTTTTATAAGGAAGCAGGTAATTAAGTATGGTGAAGATGCCTTTTTTCATTTCCCCGGTATACCCGGTTCCACCAATTAAAATAGTATTGTGTGTAAAGGATACAATGGCGAAATTTTCTTTACGTGTTCCGTCGGTTGAAGGATCTGCCTTGAAACCTGGGGCATGAATAATTTGCCAGTCTGGGGTAAAATTTTCAAGCTCTTCTTCAGACGGGCGAATAAACATATTATGAGCAAATAAATTACTCCACGGATTTTCATTGATCACCCTGATATTTAAACGGTAATTTTCATCAGCGCAGGCATAACAATCCCTTACCCAAACTTCTTCTTTCTGATTCAGGTATTGCAGTAATTTCTTTTTTAGCTGAAAAAAATACTTTTCATCAATAGGTAAATTAAAGTTGTTCCAATAAACCGTATCCTGCGTTACATCATCTTTTACCGTAAACTTATCCTGGGGACTTCTGCCTGTAAATTCTCCGGTTTCAATACATAATGCACCGGTATCGTTAAGCATTCCCTGGTCTCTTTGCAAAGTTTGATCTGTTAATTCATCAGGCGTTTGTTGGTAAAAAATATTAGGGTTAGTGAGCCCTGTCTTCTCTAACGCTTTTTTCGGAATCATAATAGTGGTAAGTGTTGCCATACAACCTTAGTAATTAATTAATCCTGCAAATTTAATTACTAAAACTTACGAGTGTTAGCTTTTTTCGATTTTAATTCCAGCTTCAAAAAAAAATTTAATAGAAAAAATTCGTTTTTTTCCCCCAATTCACTTTTAAATGCATAAGTGGTTTTAAAAACAACAGCGTTTCAAAACCATTTTCAAAATCAAATCATCATAATTAACTTATCCATTACTCCTATTTATTTTTTTTTAAGAAACAGAATCAAACGCTTAGTTAATAAGGGTTGCAATAAATTAAATGACGGGTTTTGCAAGCATGTAAAACCGCTTATACAGAATATTGGCTGCGCATAGCTACCCGGTCATATTACCCGAAAGGCTGGATTAGTTCCAGGATAATTTTGAAAATAATTGAATCACCTTTTAAAATTAAACAGTATGAAAAAGCTAGTATTAACAATCGCAGTAATAACCTTTTTGTTTTCCGCCGCCTTTGCAGCGCCAACCAAATTGAACGAGCGGACCTTGAGCACTTTTGCGAAAGAGTTTAAAGATGCCCAAAACATTTCATGGAAGACGTCGGAAGATTATACCCTGGCTACCTTTACCTGGAAGGGACAAAAACTTCAGGCATTTTATGATAACACGGGTACAAGAAAAGCCCTTGTACGCAATATTGAAATAGAAAATCTGCCTATGGGTGCCCAGTTTAAACTAAATGAAAAATATGCTGATTACACACTGGATGAAATTATGGAAGTGAACACCAGTGACGATGGCATGTATTATTATGCCTGCATGAAGAAACCTAATCGCACCCTTGTATTAAAAATTTCTTCTACAGGCGATCAGGTAAGTGTGCAGAAAAAAATAAAACACAGCACACCTTAAATGCAAAAAGCCCCGGTTAACGGGGCTTTTTTAATATGCTTAAAATTAAAATCTCTTTTTGTAATTATTAGGGCGGCTGTTTCCACGACCGTTCCCTCTTCCACCGTCGCCGCGGTTTCCACCCTGCCTGTTATCGCGGGGTCCCCGGTTATTACGGTCTCTGCCACCAAAGTTTTGCCTTCTTCCGCCACCACCAGAACTACGGTAATCATCCCTTTCAAACTGCGGGGCGCGATGCTTAATAAATGGCGTATTAACAAATTCAAGTTCGCCGCCGGTAATATTATTTAATTCGCTTCTAATAGCATCATCATGCACCAGTTCTTTATGCCAGTTACTGTAAGACAGCTTCATGTAGTAAGCGATAGCATGGGCAAATCCTGCCTTTTTATCGGGATTTTCTTCCTTTAAGGCCTTATCTATCACCAATTCCAAATTCTTACCCAGGTGCGAATATTTGGGATAACGGCGCGGATAAGAAAGCGGCTCCGGCTTTGTTTTATAAGTTTCTTTCTGCGGAATCGGATAAGGACTATCAACATCCAATTGAAAATCGCTTATAAAAAAAAGATGATCCCATAACTTATGCCTGAAATCTTCAACATTTTTTAGGTGTGGGTTTAAAAACCCCATTAACTCAATCATTGAGTATGCCTGCTGCTGTCTTTGTTCGCGATCTTCGATGGTTAAAATATGCTCAACCATTTTTTGAATATGTCTGCCATATTCGCGCATGCTCAGGCTGTTTCTTGTAGTATTATATTCCATTAAACTTATAAACGCCAAATGTAATACAAATTAGCACAGCATAAAAACAGCAGGCGTTGTTTAACGTATAACATCAATTAAACATAAAAATTATACACGTTTCTTTGCAAAAATGGTTGCTAATGGATAATGGACAATACTATGGCACCTACCTGCACCTCGATAAGGTATTGGAAAGCCAGCACCCGCTAAGTATGGAAGAAGGAAATATTCCTGCTCATGACGAAATGCTTTTCATAATAATACACCAGGCGTATGAATTATGGTTTAAACAAATACTGTTCGAAATTGATTTTGGCATAAAAATATTCAGTCAGCCGAAGATCAATGATAACTCTGAAGACCTTAACCTGGTAAGGCACCGGCTAAAACGTGTAACGAGAATTCTGGAATTGCTGAATCAACAGGTTAGCATTCTCGATACCATGACCCCGCTCGACTTCCTTGAATTTCGGAATTTGCTTACCCCTTCATCCGGTTTTCAGAGCAAACAATTTAGATTAATAGAAGCAAAGCTGGGTTTGCAAATGGATAGCAGGCACCAGAAAGAATATTACAAACGCACCAATGAAGGTGGTTTTACCAATACCGATTTTAATACCATAACTAAAACCGAAGAGGCAGACAACCTGCAGCAACTGGTTAATAGCTGGCTTGCACGCATGCCCTTTTTTAACCCGGAATTTTGGAAAAGCTTTCAACCATTAACAGTAGAAAAAATATCCGGACATACATTCTGGGACGATTACAGGCACATATACCTCAACAGCCTTACCGAACGTGAGGCGAGTAAAATTCACGATTTTGATTATATATTTTTTGGAAACAACTCAGGAAATTACCCGGTAGAAAAGCTGGAAATTTTGAGAAGCAATTTTTCATCTGCTGCCTTGCGCAGTGCTTTGTTCATAATGCTGTACCGCGATTTTCCCGTATTTCAAACATCTTACCAGGTTCTTGATTCGCTAATAGAAATAGACCACCATCTGAGTAACTGGCGGCACAAACACCTGATTATGGTAAGGCGTATGATAGGTATGCGGGTGGGTACGGGCAATACCACAGGCTCAGGCTACCTTGAAGGTGCATTAAGTAAACATTATATTTATAAAGACCTGTCCGGGCTTTCTACCTTTCTTATTGAAAGAAGAAATCTTCCCCACTTACCAGAAGAATTAATTACCCGCCTCAGGTTTAATATTGAATAACATGCAGCCTGTTGTTGTTGGTCTATTAAATAATATGCTTTGTCGCAACCTTTATAAAAAAATCTTCATGTAAGTTAACTTGGTGATATGATTGTTGCATGGTATAAAAAAAAGTGGGCAAGAATAATACAGCATGTATTTATCTGGCTCATTTTATTTTCTCTTCCTTTCCTGTTACGCCAGTCGTTTAACAACGAACGAAGAACATCTATGGATGATGCTGAAAAAGCCTTTGCAGCATTCACTGTTTTCTCAGATATTTTATGGATTGGATTGTTTTACCTGAATGCAAATTTTCTTATCAAGCGCTATTTATACACCCGCAAAGTTGCCCTTTATTTGATTTTGCAGGTGCTTGTTTTACTTTTCATCATGACGATGCATTATGCTTATTTCAATGCATTTATTCCCAGCAGACCCTTCCTGGTTAGAAACTTTTTTCTGTTTAATATTTTCCCTTATCTCTTTATCCTTGCCAGCAGTATTACTTACCGCTTAATACAGGATAAAATGAAGGAGGATGCTTTTTCCAAAGAAAAAGAAAATGAAAACCTTAAGACTGAGCTTTCTTTATTAAGGTCGCAGGTTAGCCCGCATTTTATGTTTAATGTTTTGAATAATATGGTTGCGCTAGCGCGAAAAAACTCTGACCAGCTAGAGCCATCCCTCATTAAACTTTCTTCTTTAATGCGGTATATGCTATACGAGACAGATGAAGAAACAGTGCCCGTAGAAAAAGAAATTGAATACCTGCAAAGTTATATAGACCTGCAACAGCAAAGATTTGGCAAAAAGGTATCTATAAAAACATGCTTTAACCTTGCTGACAATAATTACCAGGTAGAACCCATGCTCTTGATTCCCTTTGTTGAGAATGCCTTTAAACATGGCACCGGATTGGTTGAAGATGCCCAGATTATAGTAGAACTGAAAGCAGAGAACAAACAGCTGCATTTTACAGTTCGTAATAAGCACAATAAAGATTCAGAAGAAATAAAAGATGTAACCTCCGGCATAGGATTGCCAAATGTTCAAAGAAGGCTTAACTTGTTATATGGCAAAAATCATCAGCTCGTTATAACTAATGATGGAGAATGGTTTATTGCAACATTAAAACTCAACCTGCATTAACCCTAAAATAATCATGTCTAAAACATTTTTTATTCTGCTTGGCTGCTTAGTGTTTATTACTGGCTGCAATCAACAAAAAAATTATTCCTTAAGTAAAACATATTCTATTGCAAGCGCTGGCGGCTGGGATTATATTGCCATAGGTCCCGGCAACGATAAATTATATGTTTCTCATGCCTCGCAGGTAAACATTTTAGATGAACATTCCGGCGATTCGTTAGGCGTAATACTTAATACCCCCGGCGTGCATGGCATTGCCTTTATTAATGAAGCAGGAAAAGGATATATAAGCTGCGGACGATCTAACACCGTAAAAGTATTTAGTGTTGCAACGAACGTTATAACTTATGAAATACCTGTAGGAGAAAATCCTGACGCCATTATGTTTGAACCTTTCTCTGGTAAAATTATTACCTGCAATGGCAAAAGCAACAACTTGTCTGTTATCGATCCTGAATTAAATAAAGTAATTGCGACCATTCCAGTTAATGGCAAACCAGAAAAAGCAGTGTCTGATGAAGCAGGTTTATTGTATGTGAATATTGAAGATAAAAATGAGATTGTAAAAATAAACCTTGCGAACTTTTCAGTCGTTGATCATTGGTCCTTATTACCAGGTACGGAACCTACCGGCCTTGCCATTGACCGGAAAACAAAACGGTTATTCGCAGGCTGCGATAAACAACTGGTTATTTTAGATGCAGCCAATGGAAAAATCATTAATACAATTAAAATTGGCGAAGGTTGTGACGGGGTTGAATTTGATGAAAAATATAAACTCATTGTATCTTCGTGCGGAGAAGCAGGAGTGCTTTCAGTTATTAAGGAAAACAACGCTGATGCTTATACGTCATTACCAAACGTAACAACCAAAATAAGTGCCCGAACCCTGATAATTGATCCACAGACCCACGAAATATTTTTGCCGGCAGCAGACCTGAAAAAAAAATCTGGAAATACATGGCCGCAAATGATTCCCGGCACATTTAAAATTCTGGTTTTTGCCCCGCATGTATAAATTTTAATACAGGAAAATTATGAGATGCCTAGCTGTAGATGATGAACCCCTTGCCCTGGAACTGCTTGAAGATAATATTAGCAAACTGCCATACCTGCAACTTGTTGGCTCGTGCAGCAACGCCATTGAAGCGATTAAAGTGTTACAGACCGAACAGGTTGACCTTATTTTTCTTGACATACAAATGCCAGGTTTAACCGGCTTACAATTTATTCAAAGCCTCACCATAAAACCAATGATAATACTTGTTACCGCATATGAAAAATATGCGTTAGATGGGTTTAATCATGATGTGGTTGATTACCTCGTTAAACCCGTTTCCCTGGACAGGTTTATTAAAGCATGCAATAAAGCACATGAACTTTTTCAGCTTAAGAATAAAACAAATGGAGAAACCAATAACTCTTACATATTTGTAAAAGCAGATTACAGTCTAATAAAGATTGACCTGAAAGATATTATATGGGTTGAAGGTTTAAAAGATTACCTGCGCATTCACCTGCATAATTCCAACAAACCCATTGTTACTCGTATGGCAATGAAAAACCTTGAAGAAGAACTTCCATCATCACAATTTGTGCGCATTCATAAATCGTTTATTGTTTCTATACGCTTTATAACGTCAATAAGAAAAAGCACACTTTTAGTTGGCGAGCAGGAATTGCCAATCGGCGATATCTACCGGGATGGCGTTACCGCACTTACGGGCAAAGGCGATTAATTTCGCTTTTCTTGTTATATACATTTTTCGTCGCAACATTTCATGGCATTGTCTCATTTGATTAAATAAAGTATTGTGGTTAAATACTTTTACATCATAATTATAAGTCATGAAGAAGTTTGTCATTTTAATCTCAATATTTTTTACAGTTATTTCCGCTGACGCGCAATTTTCACCAGGTAATAATTCCATGCCCCGTGCAAATTTCTCTCCGGCAATCGGGCACATATATGGCAAATTTTTAGACAGTGTAAAGAAACCTGTTGCCAATGCATCTGTAATTATTTTAGAAACAAGGCTCGATACTGCAGATAATAAGAAGAAAGATTTTTTACTGAAAGGAACAACAACCGAAAGCAATGGAGACTTTAGTTTAAATGAACTTCCTACATCCTCACCATTAAAAATAAAAATATCTGCAATTGGTTATAAAACATTTGAAAATGCTATCACATTTACACCTGGCAACTTCGATAAAGATCTTGGTAATATTCAAACAAGCACAGATGCTACAACACTTGCAGGCGTAACGGTTACATCTACAAAAGCACTAATGACATTAGATATTGACAAGAAAGTTTTTAATGTAGAAAAAAGTTTAGTGAGCACCGGCGGTACTGCATTGGATGTTATGAAGAATGTTCCCTCAGTAAATGTTGATATTGATGGGAATGTTTCATTACGAAATAGTTCCCCCCAGATTTTTATTGATGGAAGACCTACTACGCTTACGCTCGAACAGATACCTGCCGATGCTATAGAAAGTGTTGAAGTAATCACAAACCCCTCAGCTAAATATGATGCATCGGGTGGCGGTGCAGGTATCTTAAATATTGTTTTAAAGAAGAATCGTAAAACTGGTTTTAATGGTAATGCGCGCCTGGGCGTGGATAAAAGAGGGGGCATAAATGCAGGATTGGATTTAAATTCCAGGCAGGGCAAAATAAATCTTTCTGCAAGTGGCATGATCAACCAAATGCGCGGCCGTTCAACCGGAACCACCGAACGCCTTAACCTGCTTGAAGACCCTACAACTTTCACTACCCAAAATAATTACAGCAAAACACTGGGTGCATTTATGTTTGGCAAAGTAGGGCTTGATTACTTTATTACAAACAGAACAACCTTTTCCATATCTGGTGTAAAGGTGCATGGAGAATTTAATCCATACGAAAGAATTGACATTCGCACAGACAGTCTTTTTAATGCAAATAAAATTTCTGATTACAGCACAAGGGTTACTACCGCCACACGAGAATTTAATGGGCAGGGTTTAGTTGCAGGCATGAAATACCTGTTTCCGAACGAAGGCGAAAATATTACTGCAGATGTAAATTATTTTGGAGGCAAGAACCAGGGAAACTCTCTGTACACCACCAACTACCTGCAAGGTTATAAGGGATTGATAACAGGCACTGACTTTCAAAAAGTGTTGAGTGAAGGAAGTAACAGGTTTATTACACTGCAAACAGATTATACCAAGCCGCTTTCATCTAAAAGCAAGCTGGAGGCAGGTTTGAGAGCAAGTTTAAGGCATACCGAAAACATAAACGATAATTATATTTTTGATACTACATCAAAACAATACAACATTATTTCTGGCGCAACCAGCAATTTTAAAAATGATGATAATGTGTATGCCGCTTATGCAACATTCGCAAGCAGCATAAACGATTTTGGTTATAAAGTTGGTTTGCGTGCGGAGAGCTCTGATTATTCCGGCGAGCTATTAAATACAGGTACTGTTTTTACAAATAAATACCCTGTAAGCCTGTTTCCGTCAGTATTTCTTACGCAGAAATTAGGCAACAGGCAAGACCTGCAATTAAGTTATAGCAGGCGCATTAACCGTCCTAACTTTTTTCAGTTAATTCCTATTGTTGATTATACAGATAAGCTAAATATTACCCAGGGAAACCCTGCGCTTAAACCAGAATTTACACAGTCTTTAGAAATGTCTTATTTAAAAACGTTCAAGGGAAACAACACTTTTCTTGCATCGGTTTATTACAGGTACACCAACAACCTTATAACACGTTACCTGAATAAAGAATTAAATCCTTTTACAGGAACTGAAGACCTGATAAATACTTACATCAATGCCAATTCAAGTTATTCTGGTGGTGCAGAATTTACCGGTCAGAATACCATAAACAAATGGTGGGACGTTTCCAGCAATGTGAATATTTATAATTCAAAGATCAATACATCAAACACCGGTCTTGCTTCGCAAGATGCTTTGTGGAGCTGGTTTGGCAAGCTTAACAGTAATTTTAAATTACCTGCTAAGTTTACGGTTCAGCTAACGGGTATTTATCAAAGCAAAACAAACATACCGGTTAATACTGGCGGCGGTTTTGGTGGCGGTGGTGGCCCATTTGGCCAGGCGCAAAGTTCTTCGCAGGGGTACATCAGTTCCTTTTGGGCAGCAGATGTAGCAGTTAAAAAAACATTCCTTAAAAATGATGCAGCTTCTATAACATTAAGCGTAAGCGACATTTTTAGAACAAGAAGCAGTAACCAGCATTCAGAAAGTATTTATTTCATCCAGGATTACAACAGGATTCGTGATCCACAAATGTTCCGGTTAAACTTCAATTACCGGTTTGGGAAAATGGATATGTCGTTGTTCAAAAGGAAGAACACCAATGTTGAAAATACCTCAGGAGCAACCGAAGGAATGAGGTAGTTTGTTTAGACAACAACAGAAGTCCGGGATTAAGCAATTAATTACCGGCTTTTGTTTTTTAGTTTTACCAAATAATCTTAAAAATCAAACCTTATGAGGTCCAAAATCATCAAAATTATTGTTCTTGTTATAGCCGGGGTTTTTATTATCATTCAGTTTATACATCCTGAAAAAAATATTTCGGGCGATGATACTTATGCAGTTGAAAAAAAATATCCTGTATCTGACAGTTTGCAACACTTGTTAAAGGTAGCCTGCTACGATTGCCACAGCAACAAAACAGAATATCCCTGGTATTCAGAAATTCAACCCGTGGCGTGGTGGCTTGCAGATCATGTTGAAGAAGGAAAAGGTCACCTTAATTTTTCTGAATTTCTTGCTTACCCTATAGCAAGGCAGCACCATAAATTTAAAGAAGTAATAGAACTTGTGGAAGAGAAAGAGATGCCCCTGAATAATTACACATGGTTAGGCATGCATGCAGAGGCAGATATTTCTGAAGGGCAGCGAAAAATGATTGTTGACTGGGCTAAAAACAATATGCAATATCTAAAAGACAACTATCCGCCTGATAGCTTGAAAATGAACAGGCAGCAAAGAGAAGTTGAATAATTAAAAATTAATTTTTTTTATGTTATATTACTGCAGGTGCAATAAAATAAAAATTTGCAGAATTTTGAATTACAATTTACTCATATGAAGATTATAAAAGGCCTGCATAAATCAGAATACGACCCCATTGAAGACCTTGTAACATACAGGGCAATGCCTACGCATTCTATGCCTATGAACAGGCTTGATCCGTTTATATTTCTAAATCATCATGGGCCGCAGAAGTATTCTGAAAATAATAAGGGATTGCCATTTGGCCCCCACCCGCACCGCGGGTTTGAAACAGTAACTTTTATTATTGAAGGCGACCTTATACATAAAGACAGCAGCGGGGGAACTAGCGTTATACATGCTGGTGGCATACAATGGATGCGCGCCGGAAGCGGCCTGGTGCATAGTGAAATTTCATCTGAGGAATTTAAAAAGAACGGAGGCGCATTGGAGATCTTGCAATTATGGGTTAACCTTCCTGCAAAATATAAAATGGAACCGCCTAAATACACAGGCCTTCAAAAAAACCAAATACCCACCATTAAACTCGACCAGGAGGGGCTGGTAGAAGGTTCAATTGTTTCTGGAGACTGGTTACAATCAAAAGGACCCGTTGAAACACTAACAGATATACATCTTGCCACCTTGAACTTTAAAGCAGAAGGCAGATATAGTATAAGCATTCCGGCTGATAAAAACGTCTTTCTATATGTAGTTAATGGAAGTATGCGCATTAATGGAGAAGCTGCGGAAACCCACCACCTCGTAGAATTTAGTTATGAAGGATTAATGATTGAAATGAAAGCCCTTGAAGATTCTCTTATCATCTTTGGATATGCCACACCATACAAGGAACCATTTGTTGCGTATGGCCCGTTTGTTATGAATACACAGGAAGAAATAATGCAGGCATATGAAGATTACCATGCAGGAAAATTTGGCAATGAAAAGGCAATGGCAGAGGCTTAATTCAGTTTAAGTTAAAAACAAAATAAACGGGAATATGGTCTGAGATTTTTCTGGCTTCATCCCAGTTCAGCATCTTATAAAAATGAATAACCCCGGAACTTACCTGGGTTATTTTTTTGGAATTATAAAATACATTATCGTAGGCAGATGCCAAACAATCGTTACTTATACATTGTTTTTTTAAACTGGTTTTCTGTTGCAATAAAGCAGGCTTGTATCCCATAGATTTTAATGGGTTAAAAACGGTATGTTCAGAAATACAATTAAAGTCACCACAAAAAATAATATTTTCCGACGGGTATTCTGCAGGCAGGTATTTAAAGAATTTAATTTCTGTTTCCGGTTGACGCTCTTTTGTTATAGCATGAAAATTTGCAAGTGTAAAACGATTATTTTCAAAAATAAACGTGGCGTAATAAGGTTCCCGGTCGATCTCTGATTCAAAATTTTTTTCCAGCCAGGGTTTATTGGCAAGTTTTAAGCGGTTTGTTTTCCACAGATAGGCATACCGCTCCCGTTTATATGAATCACCGGAAGTAGGATCGCTAACTGCATAATTCCATTTACTTCCTTTTCGGTTTAATTGAGCGGCAAGTCTTGCCACAGCCTGTGCACCACCGGGATCTTTTGCAACCACCTCCTGTATAGCTACAACATCAAACTTATTAACAATAGAAGCTACAAATGCCATCTGATCATCATTCATTGTAGAACCGAAGTCCTGCAAATTCCATGAACAAACAGAAACCTGTGCCTTTGCATAAACCGAGTTTAAAAAAAATACAATCAGAACGAAAAATCGCTTCATGCAAACAGGGTTTAATTTTTCCTTTTATTCTTTAGTACAATGCCTGTAGGCTTGGGCGCTTCATTTCCCATAAGCAGGGCATAAGGCTTTAGCGCTTCAACATGCTGGCAAATAATTTTGCTTATCCCTACCAAAGGAATGGCGAGCACCATACCACCTATGCCCCATACCAATTCCCCGGCAATAAGTGCAATGATGATAAACAGGGGATTTATTCTAACCTGGCTGCCTACAACAAGAGGCTCCAGCACATAGGTTTGTAATAACTGAACTACAGCATAAGTAATTAAAATGGCAACAATCAATCCTCCGTCAGCCCCTTGCGCTAAAGACATAAAAACAGTAATAATTGTACCTGTTAAGTTACCAACAAAGGGTACAATTTCAAGTATACCGCACAACACCGCGAAGAACAATGCATACTTTACACCGATTATAGAAAAACCAATGCCATACATAATCCATAACGACAAGATCATTAAACCCATGCCAAGCAGGTATTGCTGAACCACCTTGCTTGTTTGTGTAAGCACATCAAGCGTATCGTCTTCATCTTTTGGAGGCACAATGCGAAGTATAAAATTCTTAATTCTTAAACGGGAATAAATGAAAAGAAACATGTAAACAAGAACAAGAATGGTTTGTGTGGCTATGCCCAAAAACCCGCCAATAAAAGAGGTTATAATACCGGTTATATTTTTACCTGATTCAGTTCGCTGGTCATCATAAAATTTTGACTGTTGTTCTTTACTAATGCCAAGATTCGAGGCGAGGTATTGCTGAATCTTGTTGATTTGTTTGGTGATGTTTTGCTGAATTACACTTAGATCATTACCCATATCTGACAATTGCCAACTAAGCAAAGCAATAATTCCGCTTATAACACCGGCAAATGTAATAACACATACAAGTGATGATATACCCCTGTTAACACCTTTATTCTCCAGCCATCGGCTTAAGGGTATAAATAAGAGTGCAAGTAGCCCACCAATGATTAAAGGAACCAAAAAGGGTTTTGCATAATACATGATTACTATGCTAAGAGAAAAAAGCAATAATATATTAACCCATTTTTGTAGAACAGAAGGCTGCATTCGTTACAATTTTATAAAATTAAATATGAAATATTACTGTGCAATAAGTGCTTCCCAGTATTCAGCAGCCCGCCTGGTATGAGGAATTACGATGGTACCTCCAACAATATTGGCCACCGCAAAAATTTCGTACACCTGTTCTGTAGTAATATTTAATTCAAAACATTTACCAAGATGATATTTAATGCAATCATCACATCGAAGCACCATACTGGCAACGAGGCCTAGCATTTCTTTCGTGGGTTTATCTAAAGCGCCATCATCGTAAGTATTGGTATCCAGGTTCCACAACCTTTTTATTACAAGGTTGTTCTTTCCAAGAATAACATCATTCATTTTACTACGGTAATCATCAAATTCCTTTATTAGTTCACTCATATAATTTTTTTAAGCAAAAGTATTATTTAACATGGTGGTTAATGATTATAAAACAAGATCAGGAAATTTTTATAAGTGTTTCAATACCTTGCACTCAAAAATCAGTGATGGATATAGCGCTTTTCGATTTCGGTATGATTGGCTTAGGCGTAATGGGCAGCAATCTTTTACAAAACATGGCAGGCCATGGATTTAAAGTAATTGGTTACGACAGGGATTTGCAGAAAACCGCTGTACTGGAATCACTTTCAACACCCACTTCGGTAATTAAAGGGGCTACCAGCCTCGAAATTCTTGTTCAGCAATTAAAATCACCACGCAAAATAATGATGCTTGTTCCCGCAGGCAAACCGGTTGATACAGTAATTGAAAATTTAATTCCACTGCTTGATAAAGGAGATATTTTAATTGATGGAGGAAACTCGCATTATACCGACACATTAAAACGTGTTATTTATCTGCAGGAGAAAGGAATTCATTTCATGGGCGCAGGTATATCGGGAGGCGAACACGGGGCAAGAACTGGTCCCAGTATTATGCCCGGTGGGGATGAAATTGCATGGAATGAAGTAAAACCCGTTCTCGAAAAAATAGCAGCCAAAGCAAATGGCGAACCATGTGTTGCTTATATGGGTAAAGATGCTGCAGGGCATTATGTAAAAATGGTACACAACGGAATTGAATATGGCATAATGCAATTGATAAGTGAAATATATGATGTGCTTAAACGTGGCGCGGGTTTATCAAACCAGGAATTGCATGAAGTTTTTTCTGCATGGCACGAGGGAGAACTGGAATCTTTTTTAATTGCAATAACGCGGGATATTTTTATTCAGAAAGATGATGAGAGTGATAATGATTTGCTTGATATGATTCTTGATTCAGCAGGATCAAAAGGCACGGGCAAGTGGACCTCGCAGGATGCAATGGATCTCCCCGTAGCTATCCCAACCATAGATATGGCAGTTGCCATGCGTCATATGTCAGTTTACCGCACCGAAAGAGCAAAAGCAGCCAAACTGTATAATCCTGAAGTATCAAGAATCAGTGATGAGAAAAAAGTATTAATAGATTTTGCAGAAGCAGCCATGTACGCCGGAATGGTTATGTGTTATGCACAGGGATTATCTATGTTACAAAAAGCCTCGGTAGTATTAAATATGCAAATTCCCCTGAAAGATGTTATTAAAGTGTGGCGCAGGGGGTGCATTATCCGCGCTGCTATGCTGCAGGATTTTTACAAGGCCTACTCAACAGATGCTACAATCAATAATATTTTATTGAACGAAGAGATCGCATTGAAATTAAAAAAGAAAATACCGGGATTAAGAAAAATAGTAGCACATGCTGCAACCGCAGGTATTGCTACAGCAGGCTTAAGCACGGCATTGGCTTATTTCGATGCCTACACATCTGAGCGCATGCCGGTAAATCTGATACAGGCGCAACGTGATTACTTTGGCGCGCATACTTATGAGCGAATTGACCGGGAAGGAAAATTTCATACCGAATGGCAGGTAGATTAAAAAATACAAACACCAAATCAACGCTGGTAAACAGTTAAAACACACATGACAGTTCGAAATAAACGACCACCGCCAACCTTATTTTTCATCTTTGGTGGAAGCGGCGACCTCAACCAGAGAAAGCTTACACCGGCTTTGTATAATTTATTTATTGATGAATGGATGCCTGAACAATTCGCAATAATAGGGCTGGGAAGAACACATTATTCTGATGAAGAATTCAGAACACATTTGTTTGAAGGCATTCAGCAATTCAGCCGCAGAAACAGCGACGAAAACGGCAAGTGGAAAAGCTTTTCAGAAAACGTACGATATCTTGAAATGGATGCCGAAGATGATAATGCTTACAGTAAAATTGCAGACCTGCATAAAAAATATGCAGAAGAGTGGAAGGTAAGCCCCAAGGTAATTTTTTACCTCGCCGTTGCGCCCCGCCTTGTACCCGGTATTGCTAAAAACCTGGGTTCAACGCACCTTTGCAGTAACAGGAAGTGTACACGTATTGTAATTGAAAAGCCTTTTGGCAACGACCTTCAGAGTGCTAAAGAGTTAAATAAACTGCTGGGTAATCTGTTCGAAGAAGATCAGATTTACCGAATAGATCACTACCTCGGTAAAGAGGCCGTACAAAACATTTTGGCACTGCGTTTTGCTAACGCATTATTCGAACCTTTATGGAACCGCAATTACATAGATCACATTCAAATAACCGTAGCAGAATCGGTGGGTATTGAAGGCCGTGGCGGTTATTATGAACAATCCGGCGCATTGCGCGACATGGTTCAAAATCACATTCTGCAATTACTCTGCATGATCGCGATGGAGCCCCCTGTTACTTTTGAAGCCAACGAAATTCGGAGTAAAAAGGTAGATGTATTAAATGCCATCCGCAAGATAAAAGTGAATGAGGTACAGAATTACGCGGTACGGGGCCAATATTCTTCCGGATGGAAGAAAGGAGAAAAAGTGCAGGCTTACACACAGGAAGATAAAGTAGATCCCAAATCTAATGTTGAAACCTTTGCAGCAGTTAAGTTTTATATTGATAATTGGCGCTGGCAGAATGTTCCCTTCTATGTTCGCACCGGTAAATATTTGCAGCAAAAAACTTCGGTAATTACAATCCAGTTCAGGCAAGCCCCGCACTATGCATTTCCTCCGGAGGCTGCAGGCACCTGGCGTGCCAACAGGCTCACTATAAGTATTCAGCCCGAAATGGATATTCGCCTTCGCTTCCAGGCAAAACGCCCCGGGCAAAGTATGATGCTTCGCCCCGTAGATATGACCTTCAATTATAATGAGGGTTTTGACGGGCATCAACCGGAAGCATATGAAACCTTACTTCTCGATGTAATGGAAGGCATTACAACACAATTTATGCGCGCAGACCAGGTAGAAGCTGCATGGGAAGTTGTAAAGCCAATTATGGATGCCTGGGCTGCAAGACCTCCGGTAGATTTTCCAAATTATCAACCCGATAGCTGGGGACCAGAAGATGCTGAAGCGCTTATTGCACGGGACGAACATAACTGGATAACCCTACCCACAAAAGATAAATAATATGAAACTGCACATATGTAAGAATGCTGATGAAATGGCCGCCTCTGTTGCGGAATATATGGTGCACTTAATAGCCGCAACGCTTAAACAAAAAAATGTATTCTCCCTGGTTTTGTCAGGTGGAAGCACACCCAAAAAGTTATACCTGTTGCTAGCGCAGCCGCAGTTTAAGAATTTGATTGAATGGAATAAAATACATATTTTTTTTGGTGATGAAAGATTTGTGCCGCCGAATGATGAGCGCAATAACGCACACATGGCTAAACATACTTTTTTGGAAAAAGTAGGCATACCAGAAGAGCATATTCACATCATGCAAACAGAAAACACAACACCCGAAGAATCAGCGGCTGCATATGAAAAAACAGTAAACGATTTCTTTGCAAATAATGCGTCATCATCAAATAACACATTTGACCTGGTATTACTTGGCATGGGTGATGATGCACATACTTTATCTCTTTTTCCCGGCAATGCAGATACCATCAGGGAAGAAAACAAAAATGTTATTTCGCTGTGGCTTGAAGATCAAAACATGCACCGGGTAACACTTACGGCAAATGTTGTAAACAAAGCCGCGGCAGTACTTTTCATGGTTTCAGGAAGCAGTAAAGCGAAAGCACTTCATCATGTACTCGAAGGAAAAAAAGATATCATTTATTTTCCTGCGCAGGCAATAAACCCGGCCCATGGTGAACTTCATTGGTACGCAGACGAAAGTGCTGTGCAGGGTCCAAAATAATAACTGCAGTAATTCATTTCAATCCTTATTTGTAATATATTCATCAGGCATATTTTTTCTAACCAATTAATTGCTTGAATGATGAAATACTCTTTTGCACTCTTTGCATGCCTCGCTTTTTCATGTATTTGTTTCGCCCAAAAATTTAATGGAATAGATGTGAACATGGGTAACATATACCGGATGTCTGATGCCAAAAGCCGTTCTATAAGCCCGGAAAATTTTAATGGTGCTAAGGGCGAAGGCGGAAAGGCTACTACCGGCACAGGTTCTAATCCATCACGCGAATTAGGGCAGGGATGGAAGGTGAGTCCCAGTGTTGTAATAAAATCAAAAACCACTTTTACCATTGCCGAAATCGATGGACCGGGAGCAATTCAACATATTTGGATGACACCCACCGGCAACTGGCGCTATTCTATCATCAGGTTTTACTGGGATGATGAAACACAGCCTTCTGTTGAAGCACCTGTGGGTGATTTCTTTTGCATGGGATGGACGAAATATGCACCGCTGCAATCTTTGGCAGTGAATGTAAATCCAGGCAGTGCATTCAATTGCTATTGGCCCATGCCCTTTAGAAAGAAATGTCGCATAACTATGGAAAATATTGACAATAATGATATGGTATTGTATTACCAGGTAGACTATACACTTACGCAGGTGCCGGACGATGCAGCATATTTTCATGCGCAATTTAATCGCGTAAATCCATTGCCTTTTAAACAGGATTATGTGCTGGTTGATAACATTAAAGGCAAAGGACAATACGTTGGAACATACATGGCATATGGGGTATACAATAATGGTTGGTGGGGCGAAGGTGAAATAAAATTCTTTATGGATGGCGATACTAAATATCCAACAATATGCGGCACAGGTACTGAAGATTATTTCTGTGGTTCGTATGATTTTGATACAAGAAAGAAAAACGATGCAGGTGTTGAAACTACTGAATATACTGAGTTTTCAAATCCATACACAGGTTTGCACCAGGTTATAAGAGGCGATGGGCATTACAATGTTATGCAACGATTTGGAATGTACCGATGGCATATCACCGACCCAGTTAGGTTTGATAAAGACCTGAAAGTAACTATACAGGCTTTAGGCTGGCATAACGATGGGCGTTACCTTCCTCTGCAGGATGATATTGCTTCTGTTGCATTCTGGTACCAGGCAGAACCACACAACCCATTTCCTGCTCTTCCATCGAAAGATGAATTAGAAGTAAAATAAAACGGTTACTCCATATTTACTGAATCGTAAACTACCACCTTACTCCAGAGGTGAGCACAATCTTTTACAAACTCCATATGGTCGGGGTGTACCTGGTAAGTTTCCTGCGCTTCAGGTGTTTTAAATAACAACATCCAGGAAACAGAATAGGTACGTTCTATTACTTCGCGGTTGGTGTCAGCGGGTTTGCCAATTTGAAACTGATCAATTGCCGGAGAACCTGATAACTTTTTTAATCCGGCTAACCAGCTGTTTAAGATCCTCTTTATTGTCAGCCTCTTTTAACCAAAAAAATACATGGTGAACAAAAACATTACTTACATCCATGGTGCATTAATTATTTAAGTTATCAAATTACATCATTATTACCCATCTCAATAATACCTGTTATTTTTTCTTTACTTAGCAATGTATTATGCAAAGGAAATTAAGTGTTGTTCATGTTATTGATATATTGAATGCAGGCGGTGCAGAACGCGTGGTTATAACCCTCGCAAACCTTTTTGCTCAACATGGGCATAAAGTAAAAGTGATTTGTACGGTTAGCCCCGGTGTGCTTTTTTCAGAACTGGATAATAATGTAAAAAAGATATCGCTAAACCGCAAATGGAAATATAACCCGGCTACTATGTATAAACTTATAAGCCAGGTAAAAAGTTATGATATCATTCATGTTCATTCCGTACATAACCTGCGGTATTATAAAACAGCATCTGCGTTATTTTTTTTCAACCGTAAAATTGTATACCATGAACATCATGGCGGCGATAGGTCAAACGATATGCCTCCACCCCTACATCAGTTGTTATTTAAAAACGTGCGTTATATAGCTGTCTCTAAAAACCTCATGGAATGGGCATTGTATAAATTAAACCTTGGCAGAAGAGATCTTTTTCTACTGCCCAATATTATTATTAAAAATGAATCAAATTCTGCATTAGCGAAACCGTCAACCCCAATAAAACTGGTAGTGGTTAGCAACATATTACCAAGAAAAAATATTGCATTTACCGTTGAATTATTAAAACACCTTAATAATAGTTTTGGCGGAAAATATCACCTGGATATTATAGGCAAAATTTGGGATGAAAATTATTATTCCGGGGTAATGCAGTTAATACAACAATACCAGTTGCAGCCTAATATTAAATGGATAACGGATTGCAAAAATGTTCAGCCCTTACTGCCAAATTATCACCTTGCCTTGCATACGGCTTTGTCAGAATCCGGTCCGTTGGTGTTGATTGAATATCTCTCCCAACAATTACCTTTTATAACATTTAAAACAGGGCAGGTGGCTGAACAAATAACTTCTTTTTTGCCGGGTTTTGTTGAAGAAACATTTATTGTAAAAAGATGGATTGAAAAAATTGAGCGAATTCTTAATGAGGATAAGCCTGAAATTCAAAACAAAATGAAATTTGTTTTTGAAACACAATTTTCATCCGAAAAATATTACCAGGATTGCCTTCTCATGTATCAGTCATTAAAATAAAAAACGCCGGTAGTTGTAACCGGCGTTTTAAAAAATTAAATTTAAAATTTCTACCGTATGCCGTGCATCATCTTTTTAATTAATGGTGTTAAGGCATACAGCAATATTGCTGCCGCTCCTGAAAGAATTACAAACACCATGAAAAATTCATACAGGTTATGAATGGTAAAACCTGCAAAGCTTGGGTATACTGCAGAAATATTGTTCTGATCTAAATAGGCTAATTGATCTGCAGTGGGCGTGGCCGTCTTCTCAAGTACACTGTTTAAATCTATACCTGCATCTGCAGCCTTCTGGTATTTATCACCGGTAGGTGGCAATAAGGCGCCAAGTGTTCCGGTTAATGCATACCCTGCAGCATTGCCTATAAACCAAACACCCATTAATAAAGAAGCAAACCGGCGTGGTGCAAGTTTGGCAACGAGAGATAAGCCAATGGGTGATAAACAAAGCTCACCAAAGGTGTGCAGCAGGTATAAAACAACGAGCCATATAACACCAATTTTTTCATGAATGCCCAGCCCTTTTACCTGCGTGGCGATAATAAAATATCCAAGACCAATTAAAGCAAGGCCCATGGCCTGTTTTACCGTTGAAAGTGGCTCCATACCTTTCTTCTGCAACTTGCTCCACATAATACTGAAGGGTATAGCGAATATGATAACAAACAGCCCGTTAAAAATCTGCACCATGCTTGGTGGCATATCCCATCCTAAAATATTGGTATCGGTTTGTTTGTCTGCAATAAAGGTGAGCGAGGAGCCGGACTGCTCAAAGGCGGCCCAAAAAAAGATAACAAAAAATGCAACAATGTATAATACAAGTATACGATGTGTTTCCACCCTGGTAAGCGATTTATCGGTAAGAATAAATATACCAAGGCTTAATGCCGCTGAATAAATAAATGGATAAATAAATGTTTTAATGGGAGACAGTGTGAGTGCTTTAAAATAACCGCCAATGCCTGAATCGCCTTCGGCAATAGGCATTTTAACTGCATCCCACGACAGGTACTGAAAAAGGAAATAAAATCCTATTACGCATAGAACAAGTATTAGCACCGACTTTTTAGAAAAGGTCGCCATGGCAGCTTCGTCATCATCATGCACATCTGTATTACGGGGTCTCTCTCCAATAGCCTTTCCAAGTGGGGTAACTACATATTTATTTTTTAGAAAGAAAAAGGTAAGCGTACCGATCGTCATGGCAATACCCGCTGCGAGAAATCCCCATTTAAAAGCGCCCAGGTCGCGAACCACGCGGGTTGTACCATCAGCAAGTTCCTGTGTATATTTTACGTCGCCCAGCATTGGGCATATAAACTGGCCGAGAAAAGCGCCCAGGTTAATACCCATATAGAAGATGGTAAAAGCCGAGTCTAATTTGCTCTTTTGTTCCTTAGGGTATAAGGAACCCACCATAGAAGAAATATTAGGTTTAAAAAAGCCGTTTCCAAAAATCACTGTAAGCAGTGCCAGCCAGGTTATGGTGGTGGCAAAACTTAAATTGTCAGCAAAAATGCTGGCTGCATAAAAAAGCATTATTTGCCCGATCGCCATTAATGTTCCCCCCAATAAAATACAATTCCTGTTGCCGAGGTACTTGTCAGAAATAAACCCACCAAGCATAGGAGTTAAGTAACATAAACCAAGGTAGCCTCCATAAATAATGGATGCATTTTCATCTCCCATCATAAGTGCTTCTGCAAGAAAAAGACTTAAAATGGTGCGCATTCCATAGAAGTTAAAACGCTCCCACATTTCAGTGGTGAATAATACTGACAATCCTTTAGGATGACCCTTTTTGCCCAGTTGATTTTCTGTGGCAATAATTGTTTCCTCTGAAGGTGTAATATTCATAAATTTTTTTTTCGTTAGATTGATTAAAGAATTTGATCGCTGAAAATAAGGAGAAAATTAAAGAATAACTTTCAATTTATATTCAAGGCATTGAATAGGTTATACTTTCGCCATTTTAAAAATGAATTCATGAATATACTTCTCTTGGGTAACGGTGGCAGGGAGCATGCTTTTGCATGGAAGTTATCTCAAAGCAAACTTTGCAATAACCTATTTATTGCCCCCGGAAATGCCGGCACGGCATTGTGCGGAACCAATATAAACATGGGCATAAATGACTTTGAGGCGCAGAAAGAGTTTTGCCGAAAAAACAACATAGACCTGATACTTGTAGGACCCGAAGAACCTTTAGTGAAAGGCATTTACGATTATTATAAAAATGATGAAGAGTTCTCTGGGAGTTCATCAGTAAAATGTTTAGTGATCGGACCTTCTGCCATTGGTGCACAGCTAGAAGGCAGTAAAGCTTTTGCAAAAAAGTTTATGCAAAGGCATAACATTCCAACTGCGGCATACGACGAGTTCAATGCCGCCAATTATGAAACTGGAAGAAAATATATTCAGCAGCATTCTTTACCCATAGTTTTAAAAGCAGACGGGTTGGCCGCAGGCAAAGGTGTCATCATTAGTGAAAATCATGAAGATGCACTTGCCGCTTTTGAAGAAATGATTTTGAACAAACAATTTGGCGAAGCATCATCAAAGGTGGTGGTAGAGCAGTTTCTCACAGGTATTGAAGTAAGCGTATTTGTCGTAACCGACGGCGCCAATTATAAAATAATCGGACACGCAAAAGACTATAAACGAATTGGCGAGGGAGACACCGGTTTAAATACCGGTGGCATGGGTTGTGTAAGCCCGGTGCCTTTTGTTGACGAAGCCTTTATGCAAAAAGTTGAACAAAAAATTATTAAGCCAACTATTACCGGGCTGCATAGTGAAGGCATAGAATATAAAGGATTTGTTTTCTTTGGTTTGATAAGTGAAGGTGGCGAACCTTATGTTATTGAATACAATTGCCGCATGGGCGACCCCGAAACTGAAGTGGTGTTACCGAGACTGAAAAATGATTTCGTTGAATTGTTACTAAGCCTTTTTAATGGGCAGTTGCCAAACACAGATATTGAGTTTGATGAGCGGGCATGCGCAACTGTTATGGCAGTGAGTGAAGGTTACCCCGGCGATTATAAAAAAGGAATTGTTATAAATAATTTCGAAGGCGCAACGAAGAATTCGCAAACTGGCACTCTTGTTTTTCACGCGGGAACGCGAACAGATGAGGATGGAAATGTTGTAACCAATGGTGGACGGGTGCTGGCAGTTACCGCGTATGGAAATGCAATTACTGATGCAGTACACCAGTCTTTATCAGCGCTTAAAAATATAAAGTTTGATGGCATGTATTACCGTAAAGACATTGGTTATGAATTCAAATAAAAAGCCCCTATAGAAATAGGGGCCGTAAAACGGTAAGAAATACTTATTCTTAAAAAACAATACTCAAATATTAAAACTTAATGTTACCTCAGTATTAAGGGATCATTATTAAAATGTAAACAATTACAGGCTAAGGTCTAATTTAGTCCAGCCTTTCCACCATTCCCCTTCAGGTGTTCCTGCTTCGCCAACGGCACCTGTATAGGATGTAGGTGATAATCCCGCTAACCTTGCATCTGCAAAACTTCCGCCAGTTAAAACCGGTGAGGATGCCAAAGGTGTAAAATCTGGTACGGAATAATTAAAGGGTGCGGTAAGCATTACCTCATCATTTGTGATGTAAATGGTGTTTTTATTTTCAGTATTAGTAAACCATGCAGTAAGATCTATTACAGACCATCCGGTTGGTGATGATGTACTCGCAGCGTAGCTTAATGGTGTTGCGCATCCAGCAACCAGGGTGTTTTGAATTTCAAGTGTGCCGGTGCGTATATTGTTATCTGTAGGAACCCCCTTACTTGCGTCGATAAGAATGCCGGTCGGATACCCCATTATTATTGAATTATAGATGGAGATAGAACTGTTTCTTCTTATTTGTGCTCCTGCCTGGAAAAGAGAATTTCCCGCGTTTGATAATGTTGCCCTTGGGCCAATGATCGTAATATTGCTGTATATAGCACTTGTTTGGGGAGTTAAAGAACTGCCGTTCGCATCATTGTCACTTTCCCATCCATTTGATTTTGAAATATCGGCTATGGATGAATCGCGTAATACAATGCCAAATTGCACGTTCCCTGCGTAACCATTATCTGTATCAAAATCGTCATCCAATGTGCTGATCAATACAGCATGACGAATGTTTACCGTACCACCGAAACATTCTATTGCATCATCATTTGCTTTGAATATTTCAATAAAATCAACAATTGTATTATTTCCAACCCCGGCGAGAGTTAATCCATTCAATTCATTATCCGGCAAATATGCATACCCTGCATATTCTATTCGAACATATCTTAATGTGCCCGAATTATCTGATTCAAGATTGCCGCCATAAATGCCAAGTCCTTCGTCATTATTTATACCTCCTTCTACCGAACCAACGCCCTGCAAACCATTGTATGAAGAATTAGTTGGCGCATAACCTAATATTACCAAACCACCCCAGTCTCCGCGTTGTGGGTTTTCATCACTTGAGGTAAAAACAATAGGTTTATCTTTTGTGCCATCTGCAATAATCTGGCTGCCTCTTGTAATTACCAGCACACCGCGTGTAGATTTATCACCCCTTATTACAGTGCCAGGTTCAATTGTTAACTTGGCGCCACTTGTTACATATACTTTACCAACGATAGTGTAGGTATTGGTTGCTTTTAAGGTAAGATCAGAAGAAATTTTCCCTTCCAGGGTGTAGTTTTTTGTATTGGTACTATCGTTGTTACCTCCACCAATAATTATTGTTTCTTCGACTATTTTACGGCACGATGCAAAGGCTATCAGTGCAATAAGAAATGAAAGGTTTAATAAATTTTTCATTGAATGTTTATTTATAAATTTTTATTTGATTGTGTATGCGAAAGCGATGTTTACTGAAGTTCCGTGTAACCTTGAAACTGCGAGTGCATCTGAGTTTGGCCTATAAGTTTTGCTGTTATCCAGGTCATGATAAAAATTAGCGCGCTGGTTAAATACATTAGCTATGTTCATTTTAATTTCGCCTTTTGTTTCCATAACTTTTTTCGCAATCTGAATATCCAGCAGAGGTCTCGGTGCTTCCCATATTGCAGGCACCTGATCATTACCTACATACAGAATTCTTCTGCCTATTTCATTAAACAGAATAGTTGTAGTTAGTCCGGCCTTTTCAACATCATAATTTAATCCTGCATTTATAAGGAATGGGGATTGCCCTTGCATTGGCCTATCCAAAGTTTTATTATCGAACTGAACGCGATTATAGATGTAAGAAAAATTACCCTGTGCAGTAAAATTTTTAAGTGCGCTTACAAAATCTAACTTTTTTCTGAATTCTATTTCTGCACCATAGCTTTTTGCAGACTGTGCATTTACGTAATTAAACGTATTACTTGAGCCTGCACCCGATTGATTGAAGGATAACTCAATAGGATTACTAAAGGATTTATAATAAACACCAAAGGTTATTAGTTCTCCGGCTCTTGGGTATAGCTCGTACCGTAGATCGTAATTGCTCACTTTTGTACGTTTCAGGCTTTTATTACCCAAAATAGTTGCGCCAACTTCAAAATCGTAAAAGGCTATCGGGGATAATTCTCTGAATTCTGGCCGCACTACTGTTTGCGAATAGGCGCAACCTGATATTTGTTTTGTTGTTTATCTTAAAGTTTGTGTTAAGTGATGGAAGAAAATCCCCTACAATTGTATTCACGAATCTTTCATCTGATTTATTTGGGCTTCCAACAAGTTGATCAAAATGCTCATAACGCACACCCCATATCACCCTTAACCAGTTTGAAAAATTGTTATCAAACTGAAGGTAACCGGCATTTAATATGGTATTGGCCATATAATTATACTGTATACCCTGTGCTTCGTTAAAATGAAAAAGTTTTGAATTAGTTGAACTAAAATTATTTTCGTCAAAAATCTCATCTTCATTCAATTGCCTTAATCCCGCACTGTCAGATGGTAAATAAATATTGAATGGGCGCGCATCGTATAAACGATCTTTTATTTGCAATGCATAGCCTCCTTTTATAGATTGCATGTTCCCAAAAAAATTAAATTTCTGGGTTACATCGCCCCCGGCACTGTAAGTGTAATCACTTAAAGAAGAGTAAAAGATGCTTCCGCTTTTTTGCGACAAAGTGTTTGAGATCAATGCTTGGTAAGGTGCACTTGTGTTGAACCCATCCTGATTATACTGAAGGCGTCTTTGTTGAGGTATGTACTGGTCCAATATATTAAAACTTCCATACCAGTTAAATTTTGTGTCTGTAGTAAAACTATGATCTCCGGATAAAATAGAATTATAAAAGATATTACTCCTGAAACCTAACTCACGCGCCCTTATATTTTCCCCATAGATTGAATTTGATTCATAATCCTTTCCTGTCCTAAGTGTTGTATAGTCGGCAGTATTAACATTGAAAATATTTTTAAGAGAAATTTTATTACTGGCATTAAGCTTCATGGTAAGGTTAGCCAATACGCCCCATTGCACATCTGTGCTGAACTTTTCACTATAATATTTATAATTCGCATCAGCCTTTATATTGTTAATGCTGTAAAAGCTGTTCTCATAATCCAACCTGTTCATACTGCGGCTATAATTGAGAGATACTATGGCACCCAGATTTTTTCCAAACACCATAGTATTTAGCCCCCCATTCAGTTGAAGCGATGTATTTAAAAAGGGATTAACCTTTTGAACGGAAAATTTATCAGTTGAAATTGATTTACCTAATTCAATTTTATCACTTTCGGGCAGGTAACTGAATCCTATTTTACCTGGGAACTGTGCCGGCAATGATCGTGTACCATCATCAAAGCCAAGAAAGTCAAGCTTACCACCTTTGTATGAATAATAATCACCACCAACGGTATTTGTGTTTACCCCGGTACCTACCTGTAAAGAGAAAAAATTGGCGGAGGGTATGTCTTTAGTATTTATCTGGATTAACCCCCCAGCCCATTCACCTGAATATTCAGGAATAAATGTTTTGTTTACAATTATATTGTCAATGATTGCTGAAGGAAAAATATCATAAGAGAAAGTCTTCCTGTCAGGCTCGGTACTGGTCAATAAAACACCATTTAACATTGCCTGATTATACCTGTCGGCAAGACCCCGGATAACGATGTATTTACCATCCTGAATAGAAGTTCCCGGCACTCTTTTCAACACTTCGCCGGTATTTTTATCGGGAGATCTTTTTATTGCTTCGGCAGATATTACTTGGGCAACGACATTGGTGTTTTTCTGAAATTGTATAAGTGCGTTTACTGTTTCTTTACGGGCAGAAGAGGAGGTTACTGTAACACCTGATAATTGTCCTACCTGAGGTTCAAGAATTATTTCCAGATCGGTAACACCGTTGGGATTAACGGTTACTTCCGTAATATTCTTAGTGCTAAAACCAACTGCAGATATTTGTAACTGGAAGGTTTGATTTGCATCCAGCGTGATTATAAATCTACCCTCAACATCTGAAGCAATCCCTGTTTCCCCGTTTAATACTTTAATCGTAGCACCCGGCACAGGGTTATTATTGTTATCAGTTACACGACCCGCAATTTTGCCACTTTGAGCGAATGCGGCATTTGAAAAAATCAATAAAATAAACAAGGTTAAGTGTCTCATCCGTTGCATTTCTAATATTTCGGCAAAGCTATTTTGCACGTGTTAACAAATTATTACCCCAATGTTTCCTAATTATTAATTTTATTGAATGATTATTAACGATTGATTCGATTACCTTTTTTTTATTACATTATATTGCTGCATGCTATCATTTGAACTTTCAAAACTTTCGCCTGCACAAAAACAAAACTGGCTGCTGCATGCCATTGCCCCACGACCTGTTTGTTTTGCAAGTACTATTGACACAGAGGGAAATGTGAATCTTAGCCCTTTCAGTTTTTTTAACATGTTTTCATCTAATCCGCCGGTGGCCATCTTTTCCCCGTCCCGAAGGGTTCGCGATAATACGACCAAGCATACACTTGAAAATATTTTAGAAGTACCTGAGGTAGTGATTAATATCTGTGATATGGAAATGGTGCAGCAGGTAAGCCTTTCCAGTTGCGAATACGGGAAGCATGTGGATGAATTTATTAAGGCAGGATTCACCAAACAACCATCAACCATAATTAAACCACCGATGGTAAGTGAAGCCAAAATAAAAATTGAGTGTAGTGTTATGGAAGTTAAAAGCCTGGGCGAGGAACCCGGTGCAGGACAACTGGTATTTGCCGAAATGCTGGTATTACATGTAGATGAAAGTATTCTGAATGATGAGCAAACCATGATTGACCAGTTAAAAATGCAACATATCGCAAGGCTCGGAGGCGATTGGTACAGCAGAGTAGATGCAACTAATTTATTTACTATACCTAAGCCAAACAGGTTTACAGGTATGGGTTTCGATGCATTGCCCGAAAGTATTAAAAACAGTAACATATTATCCGCAAACAACCTGGGGCTGTTGGCAGGCTTAACAGAAATGCCTGTTATAAATCCTGCCTTTGCAAATGAAAAATTGCAACAAATTGTTCAATATTATTCCATCGACCCGAATGAAATGGAAAAAGAAATTCATGTTCTTGCCAGGCAGTTGCTTGAGGATGGAAAGGTTGATGATGCATGGCAGGTATTACTGGCAACCGCTTAAGATACGTGATATATCAACATTATAAATACGATTGGTTACATGCTATACTTTAATTATCTTCTGTTAACTTTCAGAAATTAATAAATTTGTTTCATGGCACGTATTCAAACCGAAAAAGATGTTTCCCGAAAAGAAGTTATTTTAAAAGCCGCTGCATCGCTATTCAGGCAAAAAGGTTTTAAGGCAGCGAGCATGCGTGAACTTGCAGAAAAGGTAGGTGTTGAGGCAGCCAGTCTATATAACCATATACATTCAAAAACAGAATTGTTGCACGACATCTGTTTTAATATCGCTAATTTTTATTGGGAGCATATCAATAAGGTAGAAGCAGAAAACAACTCTCCCATTCAAAAAGTGGAAACCCTGTTGCGTTTTCACATACGCCAGATCATAGAAAATTTCGAGGAAGTGTATGTAGCCGACCGCGAGTGGCGCTACCTGGCGGACCCGTATTTATCAAATTTTCAAAACCAGCGCAGAACGTACCGCAAGCGCTTTGCAGCCATTATAGAAAAAGGTATTGAAGCCGGAGAAATAAATAAGATCGATGCCTCTACAGCCGTACTCATTATGCTGCACTCCGTAAGCGGCATAGAAAGCTGGCATCGTAGCACGCATAAAATTGATGGTAAGGCATTAGAAGAAAACATGGTCATAATTCTTGTAGAAGGATTGAAAAAATAAAAATAGCACCTCAGTCTTCATCTATATCAAGAAGGTTTAGCATTTGCTTTTGGCTTCAGAATATTAATTTAGCCACTTTACAAATTTCCCTTTAGAGAAAATTCATGTCAGTACATTTTGAAAAGGTTCGTGTAAAAGAAGTTAAAGTAGAAACACCCGATTGCGTATCTGTATTATTTGATATTCCAGAAAACCTGCAGCAAAAATTTTCGTACAAACATGGTCAGCATGTTACTGTAAGAACAATATTAAATGGAGAAGAAATCAGGCGTTCTTATTCCCTGTGCAGTTCACCTTTACAAAACGAATGGCGCATTGCTGTTAAGAAATTAGATGGCGGATTATTTTCATCTTTTGCGCATGCATCGCTGCAGCCCGGCGATGAAGTAGAACTTATGCCACCCATGGGCAATTTTTCCATTCCTTTAAATACTGAAAATAAAAAAACATACGTGGCATTTGCTGCTGGCAGCGGCATTACACCCATTCTCTCTATTATTAAAACCATACTGGCAACCGAACCTTTAAGCCATGTAACATTGGTATATGGCAACCGCAACCGCAATTCTATAATTTTTAAGGAAGATTTGGAAGCATTGAAAAACGTGTACATGCAGCGTTTTACCCTTATAAATATTTTAAGCCGCGAAAAAACAGATGCTCCATTGAACCATGGCAGGATAGATGGCGATAAATGCAACCAGCTTTTTGGAAAGCTAATTAGCATACATGCAGATGAATTTTTTATTTGCGGCCCAGCTGAAATGATTTTTTCTGTTAAAAATTTTTTAGAAAATAACGGGGTTGAAAAAAAGAAAGTTCATCTTGAATTATTTTCAACACCGGGACAGCAAACCCAGGCACCGGCAAGAAAAGTGGCACAGGAAAACACAGGTGCCAAAAGCAAAATAGTTGTTCGCCTCGACGGACGTTCATTCGATTTTGATTTACCCTTTACAAGTAACGAATCTATTTTAGATGCCGCATTGCAACAAGGTGCGGATCTACCCTTCGCGTGCAAGGGCGGCGTATGCTGCACCTGTAAAGCCAAACTTATTGAAGGCGAAGTTGAAATGGATGTGAATTATGGTTTGGAACATGAAGAAGTTGAACAGGGCTATATTTTAACCTGTCAAAGCCATCCCGTTACGGAAAAAGTGGTAGTGGATTATGACGTGAAATAAAAAGTAAAACGTTCTACCCCTCCCCCCTTCCTTCCTTATTTATTCCATGTAACCTTCTGCGTTTTTACATCTCTTGAATTGGTTCCAACAGATATAATAAACTCTCCCGGCTCCCAATCATAACTTAAATCCGAATGAAAAAATTTTAAGTGGTCCGGTGAAATGTAAAATGTAACTTCTTTACTTTCCCCGGGTTGCAGAAATACTTTTGAAAATCCTTTCAATTCCTTAACCGGGCGCGCAATACTTGCCACTGGGTCGCTAATGTAAATTTGCACAGTTTCTTCACCTGCCATCATACCGGCATTGGTTACTGTAATTGTTGCTTTCAAGGTTTCATTTCCTTTAGGGTTTTCGTTGCTTACCTGCACATTACTATAATTAAATGTAGTATAACTTAATCCATAACCAAATGGATATAAGGGACTGTTTGGTACATCTAAATATGCCGACCTGAACTTTTGAAAACCTTCTCCTTCCAAAGGTCTGCCGGTGTTTTTATAGTTGTAATAAATTGGTATCTGGCCTGTATTACGCGGAAATGTAGCAGTTAGTTTTCCTGAAGGATTGTAATTACCAAACAATACATCTGCTATTGCATTGCCTGCCTCGGTTCCTGCAAACCAAACATCCAAGATAGATTGTACATTATCATCCTCCCACTGCAATGCCATGGGTCTTCCATTCATTAAAACCAACACAATTGGTTTTTTCGTCTCAACAAGTGCTTTCAGCAAGTCGCGCTGTGCCGGTTGCAGTTCAATATTACTCATGCTGGAGGCTTCGCCGGTCATGTCTGCAGCTTCGCCCATAACTGCAACTACTACATCTGCTTTATTTGCTGCTTCAACAGCTTCGTTAATTAATGCAGTTGCTGATCGTTTATCTATTTGTATTTCTTCACCAAACGCGTTTACATTTTTTGCAAAGGTGGTGTCGTTGCTTATGTTGGCACCCTTAGCATAAATTATTTCAACATCTTTTCCAGCCACATTTTTTATACCCTGCATAACAGTAACGCTTTGTTCAGGATCTCCCGAAACACTCCATGTGCCGAGCATATTTCTTTTATTATCAGCAAGTGGTCCTACCAGTGCAATGGTTGCTGATTTCTTTAATGGTAATACAGAATTCGTGTTCTTTAATAACACCAAACTATGAGCTGCAATTTCCCGGGCATGCATTCTGTTATCAACAGACAACAATTCTTTTTCAGCGCGTGCTTCGTTGCAATACCTGTAAGGATCGTCAAACAAACCGAGTTTATATTTTGCTTCTAACACCCGGCGGCAGGCATTGTCAATTTCTTTTTGATTTATCTTTTTTTCTTTTAATGATTTTGGTAAGGTTGATAAAAATCCTTCGCCAACCATATCCATATCAACGCCTGCGCTTAGTGCAAGGGCAGATACGGTTTGCAGGTCGCCCAATCCATGCGCAGTCATTTCATTGATTGAGGTATAATCTGTAACAACCAGTCCGTTAAAGCCCCAATCTTTGCGAAGCAGTTCATTTATTAACCATTTATTTCCCGTTGCCGGAATACCATCAATTTCGTTGAAGGAAGTCATTACGCTTCCTACACCTGCATCTACTGCAGCTTTGTAAGGCGGCATATAATATTCGAACATTTTAATGCGGCTCATATCGGTCGTGTTGTAATCCCTGCCGCCTTCGGCGGCGCCATACAATGCATAATGTTTTACGCATGCCATAACTGTAGTGTCGGCGGCCATATTTGTTCCCTGGTAACCTTTAACCATAGCACGGGCTATGGCAGATCCCAGATAAGCGTCTTCACCACTACCTTCTGCAATGCGCCCCCACCGGGGGTCGCGGGCAATATCCACCATTGGAGAATACACCCATGCAAGACCATCTGCTGTAGCTTCCCTGGCAGCCAGTTGAGCACTTTTTTCAATAAGTAAAGTATCCCAGCTACTGGATAATCCTAAGGGTATGGGGAAGATGGTACGATGACCATGAATCACATCCAACCCAAAAATTAATGGTATGTGCAGTCGTGAATTTTTTACTGCAATTTCCTGCGCACGGCGAATGTTGGCGGGGCCGGTTATTCCAAACAAACCACCCACCTGCCCGTTCCTTATTTTATTATCTACATCGCTGCTTACCACTTCGCCCGTAACGGCACCACCGGGAGTTACAAGGTTTAACTGCCCTATTTTTTCTTCCAGTGTCATTTTGCTCAATAAATTTTCTACATATGCATGCATAGTAGATTTTTGCTGGGCTATTGCAGGTAAAAATGTTGAAAGAAAAAAAGTGGCAATTACAATCGATTTACAAACTTTCATATGACCCTATTTGTTTTTTAAAAATGGTTTTAATTCCTGCTGCCAAATATGATATCCCTTAGCATTCATGTGCAGGCTGTCTTCAATAAAGATTGATGGTATAGGTTTTTCGTTTTGCAACATGGCATGATACACATCAACAAAACAGGCGTTTTTTTGTTTAGACAAAAAGCCTTTAACAAGCGCATTCGTTTTTTCCATTTCCTGCATCAGGTGTGCACGGCTTGGGCTGGGCTTTAAAGAAATGAAGGTGACATTGGTTGCCGGCAATTTATTACGGATCATGGAATATAGGGTCTTAAACCTATTGAATACGGTATCGGCCGTAACATCATCAGAAGCGGCAAGGTCATTCTCACCACAATAAATAAATATTTGCTTAGGATGATACGGGAAAATAATATCATCTGCATACCGTATTACATCGGGCAATGATGAGCCGCCGAAGCCCCGGTTAATAATAGTATAACCTGGGAAATAGTCACTTACATCTGTCCATTTGGTAAAGGAAGAACTGCCTACAAAAAGGATAGCGTTTGCCGGCGGAAAGTGTAAACTATCCTGTTTTTTAAAAGCCTGAATATCCTGGTAAAAAGGAGGCTGTGAAAATATGTTTACTTTAAACGTAAGTAATAAAATAAGGGCAAACACCAATTTTTTCATAACGTTATTTATGTGTTTAATTAACATCATTTGCCTGTAACAACCTTAAGAAATTTCCACCCAGTATTTTATAAATTTCTTTTTTATTATACCCTCTTTCTTTTAATTTTTTAGTGATGAGCACCATATCTGTGATATCATTTAATTCCCTGGGGGCAGAGTTTATTCCATCAAAATCACTACCCAACCCCACATGATCAATTCCTGCGAGCTTTACTATATAATCAATGTGGTCGATCAGCAAATCCAGTGGAGGTCGAATGCCATCCACTTCACTTTTATATTTATTATATAAGTAACTGTTGGCATAATATGTTTCTGGGTTAAGTTTAAGCAAACTATCTTTTTCCGCTGAATGTTTTATTGCAAAAATTGAATCGCGCTTACTAAAATTACTGTCGATAAAACCTGAATAGAAATTAAGATGAATTACACCGCCATTTTTTGCAACAGCTTTTATCTGTTCATCTTTTAAATTTCTTGGAACGGGGCATAAGGCATAAGCGCAGCTATGAGAAACTATAACAGGTTTAGTGGTAATTGCAATGGCATCCCAAAACGTTTGTTCACCTACGTGGCTTAAATCTATCATGATACCGAGCTCATTCATTCTTTGCACAATGTGTTTTCCAAAATCATTCAATCCTTTTTTAGCGTTGGGAATAGCACCTGTTGTTTCATCTTTTGCTGAGGTTGCCCAGAAGGTTGAGTTATTCCAGGTTAACGTCATATAACGCATGCCCCGCTTATGCAAACTGTCAAGTTTATTAAGGTCATCTTCTATCATGTGACCGCCTTCAACCCCAATCATAGCAGCCAGTTTATGAGATTTAATGGCTGCATTTAATTCAGCAGAATTCTTAACTATCTGCATTTTCCCGGGGTTTCTATTCGCTACAGCGTAAAGGGAATCTATTTCCCTGTTAGCCCATGCAAAGGGATCTTTCTGCTGACCATCGCACCAAACCGAAAACATTTGCACATCAACGCCTGCATTACGCATGCGATCAAGGTCTGAATGTGTTTTGCCTGAAAGGTCATCATCAAACAACCAATCATGTTCTATGGTAGTTGATAGTACATCATTATGCGTATCTGCCACGATTGCTTTGTTGTGCCACTTTTTATATTTCTGCGCCTGCACACTAACAGAAAAACAAGCTATAGAAAAGTATAAAAAACTTAAGAAAAAAAGTTTGCTGCGCATAATATATAAAGGATAACCTCCGATGAATATAAAAAATAAAATGGCTAATTAATCTATTAATCAATAAAAAAACAAGGCTACCTTCCGAAGAAATTTTATAAAGTATGTCTAAAGTATGGTTGTTTTTTACCTGCCTTTTTTTGGAGGTGTTGACTTCAAGCGCGCAGGTAACTTTTCCCGTGAATGGCGTAGCCGATGAAAGGCAGGACCATGTGGCCTTTATTAATGCAACCATTGTAAAGGATGCCCAGACTATAATTAAAAACGGCACGTTAATTATTAAAGAAGGCAGAATAGTGAAGGTGGGTTCAAATCTTCCTGCCCCTGCGAATGCCGTGGTAATTGATTGCAGTGGAAAATATATTTATCCTTCATTTATTGAACTTTACAGCAATTATGGCATGCCCGCCGTTACACCCTCAAAAAGGGAACCCGGATTTACCCAAAGCCAGTTTATAAGCAATACGAAAGGGGCATTTGACTGGAACCAGGCCATACACCCCGAAACCAATGCATCCCAATTATTTTCGGTTAATAATGATAAAGCTAAAGACCTGCGAAATTCAGGTTTTGGTATGGTGGTTACGCACGTGCAGGATGGCATTGCCCGTGGTTCAGGAGCGCTTGTTTCCCTGGCAGATGAAAATGAGAACCTTGCACTGGTAAAACAAAGTGCCGCAGACTTTTTTTCTTTTGAGAAGGGCACTTCTACACAAGACTATCCTACCTCTCTTATGGGTGCCATAACATTGCTTCGCCAAACTTATCTCAATGGTAAATGGTATAGCACACAGCCGGAAAAAGAAGGAACCAATCTTAGCCTTTTGGCATGGAATAACAACCAGAACCTGCCGCATATTTTTAATGCTGCCGATAAATGGAATTCATTACGCGCAAATAAAATTGCCTCAGAATTCAATGTTAAATATATAATCAAAGGTGGCGGCAACGAGTATCAGCGCATAGATGAAATGAAGGCAGCCAACGCCCCGTTCATCCTGCCTATAAACTTTCCTTTACCTTACGACATAAGCGATATTAACAATGCCAGGCTGGTCGCACTAAGTGCTTTAAAACACTGGGAAATGGCACCGCTGCAGCCGGGCATGTTCGAAAAAGCAAATATAGATTTTGCTCTGTCATCCGACGGGTCGGGTAATGATTTTTTAAGCAACCTGCGCAAAGCCATTGAAAATGGATTAAGTGAAAAAAAGGCACTCGATGCACTTACCCGCACGCCTGCTACTTTAATTGGTATGTATAACGACATGGGTAGTATTGAAACCGGCAAACTGGCAAATTTTCTGATAACCAGCGGACCGGTGTTTCAAGAAAAAACCTTGTTCTTTCAAAATTGGATACAGGGAAGGAAATACGTTATAAAGGATGCAGGATGGAATGACCTTCGTGGTAATTATAAGCTTACCATTAATAAAAATAATCAGTTGCAAACCTTCAACCTGGAAATTACAGGTCAACCAGATAAAATTTCTGCCAAAATAAAAACAGGCACTGATACCGCTGGCTTAAAAACCACTGTTTCGCAGGTAGCAAATACCATAAACATATTATGGAATGATAAACAAGATAGTACCAAGCTCGTTAACCTAACAGGGGTAAAAACAAATAAAGGTTGGGCCGGTGTAGGGTATGATGCCAATGGTTTTCATGCAACCTGGCAACTAGAACAAACATCCCCCTTCAATGAAAAATTGTCGGAAACAGATACGGCAAAAATTAAAAGCGACCCTGTGAATAGGGATATACTCTATCCTTTTTCTGCGTATGGCTTTGTGAAAAGACCGGGGCAACAAGATCTGCTGATAAAGAATGCCAGCGTATGGACAAACGAATCTGACGGGTTGTTACTAAATACAGATGTACTGGTAAAAAACGGGAAAATCGCAAAGATCGGTAAGAACTTAAGCAACCCTGGTGGTGAGGTTATAGATGGTACAAACAAATATGTGTCTGCGGGTATAATCGATGAACATTCCCACATTGCCATTTCCGGGAGCGTAAATGAATGCTCTCAATCTGTAACCGCGGAGGTTCGGGTGGCTGATGTAATAGACCCGGACGACATAAATATTTATCGCCAGCTTGCCGGTGGTGTAACCAGCGCTCATCTATTACACGGCAGTTGCAACACCATTGGAGGTCAAACGCAACTCATAAAATTAACGTGGGGCGCAAATGCCGAGGATCTAAAGTTCGCTAACTGGGATCCCTTTATAAAGTTTGCACTGGGCGAAAATGTAAAGCGTAGCTATAACCCATTCAGTAACCGATTTCCCGATACGCGTATGGGAGTTGAGCAGGTAATACGCGATGCTTTTCAACGTGCAAAAGACTATGAAAAGGCAGGTGATAATAAAAGGCGTGACCTGGAATTAGATGCGCTGGTAGAGATATTAAACGGTAAAAGATTTATTACATGCCACAGCTATGTGCAAAGCGAAATAAATATGATGATGCACATTGCCGACGAGATGGGCTTTAAGGTAAACACCTTTACACACATTTTAGAAGGATATAAAGTAGCAGATAAAATGAAGGAGCATGGCGCCAACGCCTCTACTTTTAGCGACTGGTGGATGTACAAGGCAGAAGTGCAGGATGCGATTCCCTACAACGCAGCCATTATGCACAAAGTGGGAGTGAATGTTGCCATAAACAGCGACGACCCCGAAATGGCACGTCACCTTAACCAGGAAGCAGCTAAAACAATTAAATATGGTAATCTTTCAGAAGCTGATGCCTTTAACATGGCTACACTTAACCCAGCAGTTATGCTGCACATTTCAGACAGGGTTGGTAGCTTAAAGGCAGGTAAAGATGCTGACCTCGTTATATGGAGCGACAATCCGCTGAGCGTATATTCCCGCGTAGAAAAAACGATCGTTGATGGCATTGTTTATTTTGACATGGAGAAAGACAAACAAATGCAGCAGTACGTTGAGTCCGAAAGAAACCGCATCATCCAGAAAATGATCGGTGCAAAAAAATCGGGTGGTAAAACCACGGCTCCGGTAATTACGCCAAACATTATTAATCGTTGCGAAGTAGAATACGAATCAAATTAATTATCCATCAACTTATATTATTTATGAATAAACTATTCATCGTACTGAGCTCTATTCTTTTTGTTTTGGTTGCCCACGCACAGGAAACCGTGTACCCGGCACCTGCACAAACCGAAACCATTGCACTTACCAATGCTACTGTTCATATTGGCAACGGGCAGGTACTGAACAATGGCACTGTTATTTTTACAAATGGCAAAATAACGTCCGTGCAATCAGGGGCAGTAAGCAATGGAAAAATTATCGACTGCAGTGGCAAACACATTTATCCCGGAGTGATCCTTGCCGGAAGCAACCTTGGCCTGGTAGAAATTTCCGCCGTAAGATCTACCAGGGATGACTCTGAAGAAGGGGACATTAATCCGGGTGTTCGCAGCATTATTGCATATAATACCGACTCGAAGGTGATCAATACACTTCGCACAAACGGTGTTTTATTGGCACAAGTAGAGCCTGAAGGTGGTATCATTAGCGGTACATCATCCATCGTTCAACTCGACGCATGGAACTGGGAAGACGCGGTGTACGCGATAGACAATGGCATTCATGTTCGTATGCCTCGTACCCTTATCAGATCAGCTGATAAATCCGCGGATGAGCAATTAAAGGAAACAGATGACAAAATTGATAACCTTCGTAATTTTTTCTCACAGGCAAACGCCTACCTGCAGGATAAAACCCACCCCACCGTTAATATAAAATTCGATGCGGTAAAAGGGCTATTCAATAAATCACAAACCCTGTATGTGCATGCAGAACTGGTGCGTGAAATGATGACGGCTGTTGAATTTGCAAAAGAATTTAACTTTAAAACGGTGATCGTTGGCGGGGCAGACAGTTACAAAATTGCGCCTTACCTGAAGGAGAATAATATTCCGGTTATTCTGAATGAAATGCACACCTTACCCGGAACACAGGATGACGCTGTAGATGCTTTTTATAAACTGCCGGCGCAATTGCAGCAGGCGGGTGTTTTGTATTGCATTACCGACAGGGACGAAAGCAACCGTGGCCGCAATTTAATGTTTAATGCAGGCAATGCGGTGCCATATGGCATTACCAAAGAGCAGGCTTTACAGGCGATAACCCTAAATGCCGCCAAAATTTTGGGTATTGATAATCGCACCGGCTCTCTTGAGGCAGGTAAGGATGCAAATATTGTTGTGAGCGATGGCGATTTACTCGATATAATGACCAATAATGTGGTCTATGCCTTTATCCAGGGTCGGCAGATTAACCTGGATAATAAGCAGAAACAACTAAACGAGAAATACAAATACAAGTACAACATTAAATAACAAAGGTTTCCGAATAATTATGTGCACGTACAGAATTTCTGGTACGTGCTTTTTTTTGGGCGTGTGCAATTTCAATTTTCCGGCAGTGCACGCACCATTTAGCTTTTTTATTTACAGCATTTATTTGTTAAAAGCATGGGGAATTTATATGGAGTGAACCTGAATCTCTATTTTTGGTGCTTATGAAATTGTACAGGCTTTTACCCCTTTTAATATTTTGTTGCATTGCCTCCACTGTTGCATTTGCCCAAACACAAAAAATTGTTGCAGACAAGATCATTGCACAGGTGGGTGACAAAATTATTTTGCATAGCGATATACAAAATGCCATTGATGATTACAAAAGACAGGGACAGGAGGCGCAATTGCCTGTTAACCCGGAATGCGCTTTCCTGGAAGGCCAATTAATTCAAAAAGTACTGGTATTACAGGCTATTAAAGATTCCTTACCGATTTCTGATGAAGAACTGGATGCCTTGCTCGATAACCAGATTCGCGGGTTTATTAATTCTTACGGGTCCCAGGAAATTCTTGAACAGGTAGCAGGTAAAACTGTTTACCAGATAAAAGAAGATTTTCGGGAGCCCTTTCGCGAGAAAAAACTTTCTGAGCAAATGCGGAATAAAATTGTTGAGAATGTAAAAATCACCCCAACAGAGGTAAAAGATCAGTTCAGTAAAATACCTACAGACAGTCTTCCATTCTACGAAAGCGAATTGGAAGTGGGACAAATAATTATCTTTCCCAAGCCTAATAAAGATGTTGAAGAATATGTAAATAAGCAATTGTATAGCCTGAAACAGCAGGTAGAAAGCGGCGCCAAAAAGTTTTCAGATCTGGCTAAGATTTATTCCCAGGACCCGGGAAGCAAAGACAATGGCGGGCAGTATAATATAAACCGCAACGATAAAAACTGGGATCCGACCTTTATGGCTGCTGCCTTTAAATTAAAAGAAGGCCAGGTAAGCCCTGTTATTAAAAGTAAGTTTGGTTTACACATAGTTCAGATGGTGAGCCGTGCAGGGGATGACGCCGTAGTAAGGCATATTTTAATTATTCCTTCCGTAACACAGGATGAAATAAATGATGCTAAAGTTAAGCTGGATACCGTAAGGGCAAAGATTTTAAGCAACCGTATGACCTTTGGCGAAGGCGTAAATAAATTCAGTGAAGATGAGAACAGTAAGTTTAATGCAGGATTGTTTACAGGTTATGATGGCAGCACCTTCCTTACCATAGATCAGTTAGATAAAGAACTCGTTGTTAATCTAAAGAACATGAAAGCAGGCGATATTTCTCAACCTCTTACCTATACAGATGAAAGGGGTCGCTCTGCAGTTCGTCTTGTATACTTAAAATCTACAACAGAACCCCATAGGGAAAATTTAAAAGACGATTATAACAAAATTGCACAACGGGCACTCGAAATTAAAAAAATGGATGTGCTTCAAAAATGGTTTACCGACCACATTGGTGATTATTACATTTCGATAGACCCGGAATATACAGCATGCACCAATATGAATGACTGGATGAAAGCTGCCGTAACATCCACAACAAAATAAAAATTATTGGGGAACCTGGCTTAGCATGGTATCAAGATCATGAAACGAAATGGGTTTCGTTAATACGTGGTAAGTTTTATTTGCATTCAGGGGAAGCGGTGGTTGAAAACCGCTCATTAAAAATATTTCGGTATTGGGATTGATCTCATAAAAATCGTTGATACGAGGCCAGGCCGTACCATCTGATAGGTTATTATCCAGAAACAGAATGTCTGGTTTGTACATTTCCATTTTTACCATTCCATCCTTCAGTGAATAGGTATCATATACCTCGTAATTCTTTTTAGAAAGATAAGATTTCATCAAAAGGCATAAATCCTTTTCATCATCAACTATCAATATTTTTTTCTTCATGTTTACTCAATTAGTTTCTCCCCGCCTGTAAACAATTTAATTACCAATTAAGCCACGATAATTACGCCAATTATATGTAGAATTATATTCCCATTAAAAAACTTTCAATTTTAAGTATCTTTAAATTTCCTCGGCATTACTTTTTTACGTATAATATCAATCAATTATTAAATTATATTTTATGTCAACACAAGCAAAAATTATTCTAGGTATTATTGGTGCAGCTGCAGCAGGTGCTGCAATAGGAATGCTACTGGCACCTGAAAAAGGAAGCGATTTAAGAAAGAAGGTTTCCGGATCTGCTACTGATATAATCAGCCAGTTGGCCGATCTTTTTGCAGCAGGTAAAGAAAAAATAAATGCAATGGCATCTGATGTAGAAAGCGGATTTAACAGCACCAAAGAAAACGTAATGTAAAAGCAGGCGCAAGCCTGTTTTTTTTATGGAAGAACAAAAAAATATTACAGAAGACCTTAGTCTTCATGCGGCAGAGTATGTAGATACCTTTTACCAATTATCAAAGGTAAAAGTGCTTGCTAAATCTAGTATCATAAGCAGCAAGGCTGTAGTATTATTACTAATTCTTGTGTTTATTTTTCTTTCTATGTTTTTCGCAGGTATTGCAATTAGCATTTATATTGGCTACCTGCTGGCAAACCCCATAGCTGGCTATCTTGTTGTTTCAGCCTTGTACCTCTTAATTATATTTTTAATTTTGGCTTTGCGTAAGAAATTTATTGAGCCGTTAATTAAAGATTATGTAGTTAAAAAGTTTTATGAACAATAAACCCATAAGCACCTTTCATCAATTAATAGAAGAGCAAAGGCAGCTGGAAGCAAAACTTGCAGTAAAAAAAGCAGCAGTAAAACAATCAATTAAATCTATCGAAAAGCAACTAAGCCCGGTTACGCGAACCTTAGGATTTTTTAATAATTCTTCCACACAAAAGAAAGCAGCAACTACAGCAGTTGGCAAAGGAGCTAAACTTGTTTTGGATATTGTACTTAACAAATACCTGTTTGCAAAAAGCGGTATGCTGGTTACATTATTGGGCAATTCTGTGTTAAAGAACCTTACCCCATCCCTGGTTGAAGAAAAGGGAAAAGGATTTTTTAAAAAATGGTTTTCACGCCCGCCGGAAAAATCTTCTTTTACTAAATCTCCCCCGTCTCAATAGTAATTATTCACTTACTATATTGTTCTCCTAGTGTGTTAATTACCTCATTTATCGGTAATGTGGTATAGTTTTTACTCCTTTTAAATATTATCTCACACATAAAAATTTTATCATGATAACACAAGAAACAAACACCAACCCTTATAAAGCAGTTTCTGATCCTAAACCTGTAACAAACCAACAGGAAGTTAAAGGAGAGAAATCTTTTAAAGAAGGATTAGCTGATAACTCGAATAACGATAGGGAATATGATGGTAAAAACAATGATGCGACCAATGGAGATGATGCTATAACAAACCGGGATGCAGACCAAAGCAGTTATGACGAAGAACCTTTAATGAAAGCACCTACTATGAGTGATGGAGGAGATGATGACGAAGACGACGACGAGGGAGAAAAAGATGATCCAGAAATACAAACACCCGATCATGACACAGGCTCTACTGAAGTTAAAATACCTAACATGGCAATTAGTTAGGAAAGCCAGATAATTAATTAAAAAAGTGCAGTTCAACAGCTGCACTTTTTTAATTATTGCTTAATTCACTTTTTTTACACCACCAAATATTAGAGACAGCACAAATAAAACTACAAAAATGTAGAATAGAATTTTAGCTATATCTGCAGCACCTTCTGCAATATTTCCAAAGCCAAAAATTGCCGCAATTATGGCAATAACTAAAAAAATAACAGTCCAGCGTAGCATAACAATGTGTTTTAAGATGATAAAAATGTGTTTATAATAGCCAATAAACTTTTATTCAAGATTAGTGCCTATTAGCTAAAAAATATTTTGTATAAAGACTAAGTACTTAAAAAGAATTTTGCATTATAGGAAAACGCTCCACATGTGGATTAAAATCTACATATCAACCTTTAAAATTTAAGGTTCTTATATTGTTTTATATGGTAATCGTATAGGTTTATAATAATTACATGCCTGAGTCCAAATTTGGTTTAAGAGTTGTCACCTTATAAGCCAAATTGTGCTTATGATCCACCAACGCCTAACGCAAAAACAACAGGTAAAGATTTTACCTCAGCAAATACAACTACTAAATCTTTTTCACCTTACCTCATTAGAATTAGAAAATAGGATACAACAGGAACTGGAAGAAAATCCTCTACTGGAAATTGTTAAGGAAGAAGTAGCTGATGAAAATAATGAAGAAGCAGTGCAGGAATTTGCAGATTGGGATGAATTTGAATATGATGACATTCCGGATTATAAAACTGAATATTCTAATTACTTTCCCAGCCAGGAATTTCCTGATAAGCCAATTGTTCAAATAACTGACTTCAGGCAGCAATTAAAAGAGCAGTGCCAAATGCTAATCCCTGAAAAAGACCGGTTAGACCTGGCGATCTATCTGATAGATTCTTTGAATGAATATGGCATGCTGGAACAAGAACTTTCAGCCATTGCGGAAGACATCACCTTTAAAATTAAGAAGTGGGTGGATGAATCGCAGTTAGAAGAATTACTCGAAATAATTCAAACCCTTGATCCCCCCGGAATAGGCGCCCGTAATATAAAAGAATGTCTTCTTTTGCAATTAAACAGAAAAAAGAACAACGATTCTTTATTACCGCTGGCTCAAAAAATTCTTACGGATCATTATGAAGATTTGGGTAATCGCCAGCTTGAGAAAATTACAACTACACTTAATACAGACGAAGAAAACCTTCGGCACGCCCTAAAAATTATAGCCACCCTGCAAATTCACCCCGTCATTAATAAACCAGAGGAATCAGTTAGTAAAAACTATATTATTCCAGAATTTATTATTTCGGTAGAAGAAGGTAAAGTGGATGTTGCTTTACACCGGCAGGTTTCTACCCAACTAAATATTAACCATGCATGGATGCAAAATGTTAAAGATCAATGCACCCAAAACGATAAGGCGACCAACCAGTATTTAAAGAGCAAATTAAATTCTGCTGAATGGTTTGTTTCTGCTTTGCAGCAACGTGAAAGCAACATGCTAAAAATAATGCGCGCTATCATTAAATGGCAGTATGATTATTTTTTAGAAGGTGATAAATTGCTGCTTAAGCCAATGATTCTTAAAAATATTGCTGAAGAAACAGGGGTTGATATATCTACCGTTTCGAGAATTACCTGTAATAAGTACGCATCAACCCCATTTGGAAATATTTTACTGAAAGATCTTTTCTCCGAAGGAATGGTAACCGACAAAGGAGAAAATGTTAGCAGCAGGGTTATTCAGCATGCCTTACAAGAGGCAGTTGAAAAAGAAGATAAGCGATCGCCCTATACAGACCACCAGTTGGTGGATATACTTTCAGCAGAAGGGTTTAAAATTGCCAGGAGAACTGTAGCCAAGTACCGCGAACTGTTAAACATTCCTGCGGCACAAATGCGCGCATTGCTCGGATAATTATTTTTTTACTCGGATAAAATTTACTTTTATACAAAATGAATAAGTTATGCATAAGGTATTAGTTATTGATGATGACAGGGATATATGTTTTTTACTGAATAAATTTTTAACGAAGCATGGTTATCAGGTTTCCGAAGCCTATAATGCCAAGAAAGCAATTGAACTGCTCGATGCCGAACCCAACTTTAGCGTAGCGCTTTGCGATTACAGGCTGGAAGGTGTGGATGGAAAAGAAATGCTTCAGAAAATTAAAGACAGGTACCCAAACCTGCCTGTGATCATCATAACCGGGCATAACGATACTAAAACCGCTGTGGATGTAATGAAAAATGGGGCATTTGACTACGTATTAAAACCCTTATTTCCTGAAGAGATTCTTAACACTATACAGGCGGCGCTTAAAACGCTTGAACCTGAAGATAGTAAAAGTAATGGCGTAACACAGGCGGCGGTTGATACATCGGGCAATGACAAAAAAAGAACTTTTAGCGTAAGCGGAGATTATATTTTCGGCAACAGCAAGGTTTTTTTACAAATAATGGAGCAAATTAAGCTTGTTGCCCCAACAGATTACAGCATTATTATTTATGGAGAAAGCGGTAGTGGTAAAGAAGCCATTGCGCAGGAGATTCATAAAAGCAGTAAAAGAAGCAATCATCCCTTTGTGGCGATCGATTGCGGTGCCTTATCTAAAGAATTAGCAGCCAGCGAACTTTTCGGGCACGAAAAAGGTTCCTTCACCGGTGCCATCAATCAAAAATCCGGAAGTTTTGAACTTGCTAATAAGGGAACCATATTTTTAGATGAGATCGCTAACCTCTCTTACGATATCCAGGTTTCGTTATTACGGGTTATTCAGGAGAGAAAGTTGCGCCATGTAGGGGGTGTGAAGGATATTGACCTGGATGTACGTATTATTATTGCCAGTAACGAAAATTTATGGGAAGCAACCCAAAAAGGCAAGTTCAGGGAAGATCTTTATCACCGGTTTAATGAGTTTACTATAGCAGTTCCTCCATTGCGCCAGCGAAAAGAAGATATCATGCTTTTTGCCCAGCATTTTCTAAAGCAGGCTAATGAAAGCCTGGGAAAAAAAATAAGGGGATTTTCTCCTGAAGTGGAAGAGATTTTTAAAAACTATGTGTGGCACGGTAATCTGCGCGAATTACGCAATGTGGTAAAAAGAGCAGCCCTGCTGTCTGATGGGGAATTGGTAGAAGACCGCAGCCTTCCTTTTGAGATAAGCAACTTTAAAAAGCTTTCATTTGATGACAATAGTGAAAAACCCGCAAAAGAAGAACCGGTAGTTTCTGTCCACGTGCCGGAACAGCCGGTGATAAACATTCCTAAGAAAGCTATCTCTGAAAACAACCTGAAAGAAGCTTCTATTGATCTGGAATACGAGATCATTCTAAAAGTGCTGAAAGAATACAATTTTAATAAAAGTAAGGCTGCCAAAGCTTTAAACATCGATAGAAAAACACTTTATAATAAACTTAAACTTCACCAGGAACTTAATAACCGTTAAACACCGTTTAATCCAATATACATTGTAACCCGCAGGGGTGCAGTGTTCAAAGTTTTTGAAATGCTACATTCTGATAAAAAAATCAAGATCCTTATAGTGGATGATGATGAAGACGATTTCTTCATTACCAGTGAACTTATCTCAGAAATTGACCCCAATATGTTTGATATTGAGTGGACCTACCGTTATAAGGAAGCGCTGGAACATATAGAAAAACAGAAACACGATATTTATTTCATAGACTTTTTCCTGGGCGGAAAAACCGGGCTTGACCTTTTAAAAGATGCCGTAAAATATGACCGGGATGTACCTATGGTCTTACTTACGGGTAAAGGAAACCGGGAAATAGATAAAGAAGCCATGAAAATTGGTGCATCAGATTATCTCATAAAATCTGAATTGACTACCGAAAAGCTCGAAAGATGCATTCGGTACTCTATAGAGAAGGCACATACCCTTAAAAAACTTCGTGATAATGAAAGAAAATTCCGGGGAATTTTTGAGCAATCGAAAGACGCTATTTTTCTTGCAGATGTAAACCTGAAATTTGCCACAGTAAATTCTGCTGCAACGCAACTTTTTGGTTATTCAGAAAAAGAGCTACAATCTTTCTTTGTGTATGATCTAATAGCAGATAAAAATGAAGCTTTTAAACTTGCCTCACTACTTAACAGCAATGAAGAATTAGGTGAAATAGAATTACAATTTCTTACAAAGTCTAACGAAGAAGTTATTTGTATTTTTTCTGCTACCAATTTTAAAAACGATAATGAAGATTACCTGCAGGTAATCGTACACGATATTACGAAATTGCGGAAAGCAGAAAAATCAGCCCTCATGGCTGAGAAGCTGGCAGCTACGGGAAGACTTGCCCGTACCCTGGGTCACGAAATTCGTAACCCTTTAACCAATATTCATTTATCTGCAGAGCACCTTTTAGATACCAGTCTATCAGAAGATCAATCAGAATATATTCACATTATTCAACGAAACAGCCGGCGCATTTCAGATATAATCAGCGAGTTGCTTAATACCAGTCGCCCTGCTGAAATTATTATGAGGAAGAGCTCGCTGCAAGACTTGCTTAATGAAAGTCTTGCTGCCGTTGAAGACCGCATTTTGCTAAAAAATATTATACTCGATGTAAAATTTCCTAAAGAGGGGATTAAGATTAATGCTGATAAGGATAAACTAAAGATCGCATTCGTAAACATTTTTATTAATGCGGTAGAAGCCATCCAGGATGGTAATGGAAAATTAACTGTTGAACTGGTGAAAGATGGAAACCAGGGCTGTTATGTTTCTATAGCAGATAATGGTGTGGGCATCTCAAAAGAAAATATGGAAAGACTCTTTGAGCCCTATTTTACAAGTAAACGAAATGGGGTTGGTTTAGGTCTGGTTACTACCCACAATATATTGCACGCCCACAATGCACGCGTTGAAGTTAGTTCTACACCCGGCGAGGGAACCACTTTCGTTATAACCTTTACAAAAAACAGCTTAAATCAAAAACCCCCTGTATCTACCATTTAAAAAAAGCCCCCGTTAAAGAACGGGGACTACACGAATTTTCTTTACTTATTTTTATCCTTTATTTCGATCCTGCTCTCCTTCCATGCCTTCATTGGCATCAATTTTTTTTTCCATATTAGGATTAACTGAATCGTTTCTCACTTCATAATTTTCCTCGTTTAAACCCCGATTTTGATTTTGCATAGATCTTCCTCCACTGTTTTGTCTTTGTCCGCCATTCTTTTGTTTCGGTTTTTGGGTTATTTCCTTGAAAATCATAATTAATATCCCCTTCTTTTTTCTCCCCTCTCCAACTCTCACCTCCATACTCCATTCTTTCGTTTTCGCCCCAACCTTCGTTGTTATTACTTCTCATATCGCCATATCCTCTTCCCCCGCTTCTGTCGCCTCTTGCGTTCTCATTCCGATTGGACTGGCTGTCAGGATTATTGTAATTATTACCGCTCTCCCTATTTTGGTCTCCTTTTATCCATTCATTATCTCGATTCCAATCCATTTGATTATAATTACCCTGGCTGCCCCGGTCAGTTCCCTGACCCTGAGAACCATCGTATCCGCCACCCCCATAATTTCTTTCACCACCTTCATAACCCTGGTTATCGTACCTGTTATTCTCATTATAATCATTGCTATAATTAAAGGTGTTACCTTGAGGGCGATCGTTAAAACGGGTTTCATCTTGTGATTCATCCCTACCTGAACATCCTGATCTTGTTCTAGATTTCATAATCAAATATTTTTAAGTTAATAAAATAGTTTACCGGGTTATTGCAACAAAAAAGTTGCCACCGGCTAACACTTGTTCGCCATTTTAACTTATGCCGTGTGGAGTTCCCTCTACAAGAATTTTGAGAGAAAATGGCGGCTTTAAAAAAATGGGGAGGCCTTTATAAAAATTGTTATTTAAAATAATTCGGCATAGTTATTTCCAATTATAATACAAATACATATGAGCTATGCTTAAAAACTTGATATGCTTTTCTCACCTGCGTTGGAACTTTGTTTATCAGCGACCTCAGCATTTACTTAGCCGGTTTGCAAAAGAAAGCCGGTTATTTTATGTTGAAGAGCCTATGTTCGACGCTAAATCAGACCATTATCATATTAATAAAGTTGAGAATCAAAATATTTGGGTGGTAGTTTTTCACCTTCAGGCCGATCATCCCAATAATAATGTGGATGAACGCCAAAAAATATTGTTAGATTATTTAATTGAAGACATGGAAATGGACGAATATGCCCTTTGGTATTATTCGCCTGAAGCGTATTCATTTTCATCTCATCTTAAGCCAAATCTTATTATTTATGATTGTATGGATGAGTTGTCTGCCTTTAAATTTGCTCCTCCTTCCTTAACTGTCAAAGAAACCCATTTACTTGAAAATGCAGATGTCGTATTTACTGGCGGTCATAGTTTATATGAAGCTAAAAAAGACAGGCATTCCAATGTTTATGCTTTCCCCAGCAGCATAGATAAAGACCATTTTGGCGCAGCCCGCACTATTAAGGAATTGCCTGAAGATGTTAAGAATATTCCCCATCCGCAATTCGGGTTTTATGGTGTGGTTGATGAAAGATTTGATATTGATTTGTTAGGAAAAATGGCTGTAAAAAGACCAGACTGGCATTTTGTAATAATTGGCCCTGTAGTTAAGATTGACCCAGCTACCCTGCCTGATAATAAAAATATTCACTACCTCGGCGGAAAAAGTTACCAGGATTTACCAAAGTACCTCGCCAGTTGGGATGTTGCCATAATGCCTTTCGCTCTTAATGAGTCTACAAAATATATTAGTCCTACCAAAACACCTGAATACCTCGCTGGCGGCAAACCTGTCGTTTCTACTTCAATTAGAGATGTTGTAGACCCTTATCAGAAGAAAGACCTGGTTTATATAGCAGACACCGTAGATGATTTTATTACAGCCGGTGAAAATGCTTTAGTGACAGGTTCTGATAAACAATGGCTTCAAAGGGTTGATACTTTTCTAAAAGACATTTCCTGGGATATTACATGGAATAGAATGATGCAAATTATCCGTGAAACCATTTCAAAAAATCATTTAAATCAAAAAGAAAAACTTAACGAATATGTTTGATTATCTAATTGTTGGAGCAGGCTTCGCAGGATCGGTGCTTGCTGAAAGACTGGCATCAAAAGGCAATAAAATTTTAATAGTAGATAAAAGAAACCATATAGGTGGTAATACTTATGACTATTACGATAAGGATGGTATACTGGTGCATAAATACGGTCCGCATATTTTTCACACCAATTCAAAAGATGTGTTTGAATATTTAGGACAGTTCACTGAATGGCGCCCATATGAGCATCGGGTTTTGGCAAGTGTGGATGGTATGTTGGTTCCAATACCCATAAACCTTAACACTATAAATAAACTGTATGGTTTAAACCTTTCAAGCGATGAGGTAGATAACTTTTTAAAATCAAAGGCAGTAAAGAAAGACAGGATTGAAACATCGGAGGATGTTGTAATAAGTAAGGTAGGAAAAGAATTATATGAGAAATTCTTTAAAGGCTATACTAAAAAACAGTGGGATCTTGATCCAAGTCAACTTGATGCCTCTGTAACTGCGAGGGTGCCCACGCGCACTAATCGGGACGACCGTTATTTTACAGACACTTACCAGGCAATGCCCCTTCATGGCTATACAAAGCTGTTTGAGAAAATGCTCGATCATCCCAATATTAAAATAATGCTCAACACCGATTATAAAGAGATTGAAGACCAGATCTTTTATAAAAAAATGGTGTATACAGGCCCTGTTGATTATTACTTTGATTACTGTTACGGAAAACTTCCATACCGCTCTATAGATTTTAAATTTGAAACTAAAGATGTGGATTGTTACCAGCCTACCGGTACAGTAAATTTTCCTAACGAACAGGCATATACCCGCATTACCGAATTCAAATACTTAACAGGGCAAAAGCACGAAAAAACCTCTATAGTATATGAATATCCAAAGGCAGATGGAGATCCCTATTACCCGGTACCGCGACTTGAAAATGCAGAATTGTATAAAAAATATCAACTTCTTACCGCTGAGTTGAAAGACGTATATTTCGTAGGGCGTTTGGCAACTTATAAATATTATAATATGGACCAGGTAGTTGCACAATCATTAACCATGTTTAAAAAGATAATGGCCGAAAAGGAAAAGGAAAAAGAATTACATGGAATGCACCTGGAATCTCTTCATTCTTTAAATGGAAATGGGCATTCTTCGCATAAGAATGGTCAAAAGGTGTCTCTTGTAAAAATTCCATAAGGGTTACATGAATATTTCATTTGCTGTAATTAAATTTTAATCCACGTATAAGGATAACTTTATTTTTCGTTTGCAAAGTATCAGGTTATTTTTAAAACTGCTTGATGATAATCTAACGAAAAACAAAAGGTAATTGAATTATTATGGCGGGTAACAAATTCATGTTCACCACCGGTATAGAAAACAGTTATCCAACTATCCGGCTTCCAGATGGCTCAACAAAACGAATTGATGAAATGGAGAAGGCCTGCCACTATCATAACTGGCAGACTGATTTTGATTTATTAAATGAGATCGGGATAGAATTTCTTAGGTATGGTCCCCCATATTATAAAACCCATGTAGCACCAGGTGTGTATGACTGGAGTTTCACAGATGAAACTTTCAATGCCTTACAGGAAAGAAATATTACTCCTCTCGTAGACCTTTGTCATTTCGGTGTACCAGACTGGTTAGGGAACTTTCAAAACCCCGATTTTCCTGAACATTTTGCTGAATATGCCAGTGCGTTTGCAAAAAGATATCCGCATCTGCAAATCTATACTCCCGTTAATGAAATATTTATTGCTGCCATGTTTTCTGCCCAATATGGTTGGTGGAATGAATGCCTGTCATCAGATTACGCATTTGTTACCGCATTAAAACATTTGTGCAAGGCGAATGTTCTCGCTATGAAGGCCATTTTAGAGGTTCAGCCAGATGCTGTATTTATTCAAAGTGAGTCTTCAGAATATTTTCACCCAACAGACCCCAGTGCCCTGGATCTTGCGCGATTTTTAAATCAAAAAAGATTTTTATCTCTCGATCTAACATATGGTTATACCATAACCATAGCTATGTACGAATACCTGTTGAAAAATGGGATGACCAAGGAGGAGTATAGCTGGTTTTTAAACAACCAGGTAAAGGCACGTTGCATTATGGGCAACGATTATTATGTTACCAACGAACACCTGGTGCATCCTGATGGAACTACGCAGGCCGCAGGGGAGGTATTCGGGTATTATGTTATTACCCAACAATATTATCACAGGTACCGCTTACCGATAATGCATACGGAGACCAATATTATTATGCCTTCATCCGTTGAGTGGCTTTTTAAACAATGGTCTAATGTGTACCGGTTAAAACAAGATGGGGTACCTATTGTCGGTTTTACGTGGTACAGTTTAATTCACCAGGTAGACTGGGATACAGCTCTTCGGGAAGATGCAGGGCGAGTTAATGCATTAGGGCTATTTGATATTAATCGCCAAATAATGCCTGTAGGTGTTGCCTACAAAGAATTAATAGAAAAGTGGAAGGAAGTAATTGAAAAAGAAAGTTATAGCTTACTATTTCATAATTGGTAGACCTACCAAACTGTATTCTTCTTAATTACATCTGCAGTAAAATGCTGAAACAGGTCGTGTGCAGATAACCGGGATTTTTTCCGGGATTCACCTTTATTCACGGTTATAGGTTTTAATAAAACTTCATCAGGATAAACATCCTTAATAGGCTTTATAATAGAGGAAATACTTTTTCCTGGGATTGTGTTTAGTATTGAGTTATCTATAAACATAATTATTAACTACGCAAATTCGTGCCAAATGCAGCTGGTGAATGTATGACAAAAAAGGCTAATTTTTGAAAGTCTACAATATTCATTTTTCACTTTGGCAAGATTTTTACACCTAATACATAAAAAATGCCATGAGATCTATCTGGACCGGGTCCATTGGTTTTGGACTTGTAAACATCCCCGTAAAACTGTATAGTGCTACCCAGGAAAGTTCTATTGACCTGGATATGCTTGATAAAAAAGACCATTCAAACATTAAATTTCAACGAATTAATGAAGCCACTGGCAAAGTGGTTGAATGGGATAATATTGTAAAAGGGTATAGCATTGAAGGAAAATACGTGGTTGTAACAGATGATGATTTTAAAAAGGCTATGCCCGAAAAAACAAAGCTGATAGAGATAGAATCTTTCGTAGATGAAAGTGAAATAGATACTTTGTTTTATGAAACACCTTATTATATTGAGCCTGACAAATCTGGCTCAAGGGCATACGCGTTACTGCACTCCGCATTAAAAAAAACAGGTAAAGCCGGTCTTGGAACCTTTGTTCTAAGAAACAAGGAAAGCTTATGCTTAATTAAACCTTCAGAAAAACTTCTTGTTCTGCAAAAAATCAGGTTTGAAGAAGAGATCAGGAAACCTGATGATTTGAATATACCAGAATCCACCCCCAAACCTGCAGAAATAAAAATGGCTGTTTCGCTGGTTGAGCAGCTTACAGAGAAATTTGATATATCAAAATATAAAGACTCTTATACTGATAAACTGCTAAAACTAATAGAAGCCAAAGCCAAAGGAAAGAAAATCGCCACCCCACAAATGAAGGTGGTCCATTCCAAAACCCAGGACCTTATGGCCCAATTAAAAGCAAGTTTGGGAAGCGATAGTAAAAAACAAAGAAAAGCTTCCTAATGGCTGGCAGTAAATCGAAGCCTGTATCTAACGCGCCTGTTAAAGAATTTGCGGGCGCAATTAATTACTACTTATTGCAGGGAAAGGAAGACAAGCGATTTAGGTTATTAATTAAGATTGACCGGCAATATAATGTTTGGAGCCTTGCTAAAGAACCCTCTTCAGATCCCAACATTAAAAGGCTGGCAATTATTGAGGAAGAAACAGGCAAACCAGATAAAATAAATAATACCATTTTGGATAAAGGAAATTTTATTGCAGTTAACCAGGAGTCTGAACCCATTGAAAAAAAACAGGCTATTCATAACCTGAAAAATGGTGAACTTAAAATAATGCTTAACGGCAAAAAATTACAGGGGGGTTATGTTTTGGTGCAGGCAAAAACATACGGAAACAGCAGGTGGCTTTTTATAAAACACAAAGACCAGTATGCAACAGTAAAAACATAACATTCAAACTATGGCAACTAAAACAGGCGAGGCCGTAATGATAAACAAGCACAAAGTAGAAGTTACGAATCTTGACAAAATTTTCTGGCCGGATGAAAATATTACAAAAGGTGATGTTATTGATTATTACCGGTCAATGGCAGATTATATTTTACCGCATCTAAAGAACCGCCCATTATCCTTAAAAAGAAATCCCAATGGCATAAAAGATAAAGGATTTTTTCATAAAGATGCCGGGGATGCAGCCCCATCATTTGTAAAAACAAAGGAGTTTTATTCAGAAAGCAGTGATAAAGATATCAACTATATTATTTGTAATAATGAAGCAACCCTTGTGTACTTAGCCAACCAGGGCAGTATAGAAATAAACCCCTGGCATAGTATGGTAACCAAGCCCGACAATCCCACGTATTTAATTATAGATTTAGACCCTTCTGAAAACAATACATTTGAGCAGGTTATTTCTGTTGCCCAGGCAACGCAGAACGTTTTGGTTGGTGCAGGTATTACAGGATACTGCAAAACATCCGGTGCCAGTGGGTTACATATTTACATACCATGTGGAAATAAATATACATATGATGAAGTAAGAATTTTTGCAGAAGCATTAGCTAAACTGGTTCACAAACAATTACCAGGAATATCAAGTCTTGAAAGAAGCCTTAAGAAAAGAGGTAATAAAATTTATATTGATTACATGCAAAATGCGAAGGGCCAAACGGTTTCCGTTGTATATTGTATTAGACCGGTAAAAGGCGCGACTGTATCTATGCCGCTTCACTGGAGCGAGGTTGAAACCGGCTTAAACCCAGGTCAATTTACTATTCACAACGCTTTGAAGAGAGTTAAAGAAAACGGGGATCTGTTTTTACCTGTTATCTCAACTTCAAATAACATTGTAAAGGCAACAAAGCTTATTAAATAATCTAAAATGTGTTGACAAAAATCCCACAAAATTTCTGGGATAATTATTGCATCAATTACATTGTTCTGATAATAAAGGATTAACGAAATAAAATCTTAGTTCTACCATTTATTAATCAATAAAATTTAAAAATTATGAGAAGTATCTTGTACACCGTAGCAGTTATAGCAGTCATCGCATGGTTGTTAGGATTTTTTGTTTGGAGTGCTGGCGGTTTAATTCACATTCTTATTGTGATAGCTGTTATTGCTTTAATATTGGGTGTTATTCGCAAAGCGTGATTAACCAACTTAAAATAAAAAAAGCTACATTTTCATGTAGCTTTTTTTTTGTCGTTTAATTTCCTGTCTTTGTCGTCTTTGTTTTAATCTAAAATTTTAAAGAAGCGCATGATAAAAAATAAAAAAAAGCTGGTAGAAACCAGCCTTCTATCCCATGTGCTTAAAAACCTATACTCTTTATTGAATAATTTCTTATTCAAAATATATTTACAAATTGGATAGTTTATCCATTTGTTCTTTAACCGTTGCGTGCATATCCCTATAACTTTTTATAAGGTCATGCGAGTTCTTTAACTCAGCTTTTTGCCTGCTTATTAACTGGCGAACATCTGTGTCCATTATAACATCTGACTCCAGGGCTTCCTGGTAGGCTGTTTGTGCAGCATCTTCACCAAATTCACATAATTCTAAAACTGATTTTCTATCATTCCCTGTAAAAGTTGATTTGATGTCCATCCAAACCCTGTAAATTTTACCGGAATTTGTTGTTTCATCACTTTCGCTTTTACCACCCCTCTTCGCTATTGCCTCAATTAATTCAGTTTTGTAATTCCGGCTTTCATCCATCATTTTATGAAAAATGGTTTGGAGGTCAGCGTCTATCTTCTTTGCATCATCAATGGCTTTCTCATATCCTTCAATCCGGTCATTATTTATTTTAACCAGGTCATTTAAAACATCAATCAAATCAGTAGTTGCCATTATGCTGCTTTCATCCCCAATAATTCTAAAACCGTACCAAACGATTTTATATATAAAACTCAAAATTTATGGGGAATATATTACTCTTTCGGTCAAGTGAGAACTTGGGATTTCCCACTTATTTTGGGAAATCACCATGTATTCTTATACGGCATACTTTTAGATTAATAGTAATTACCTATATCTTAAGAGAAGACATACAGCTGATCGATGAAAATTTACATCTTAAGGGCTGTTATATAATTTACCTGACTATTATTCAACTTGATTGAGTGTTTTAAGAAAAATTATGTAACAGCTTTTTTGTTTCTATTAATCTCCAAATAGTCTTTTTTAATAATTTCTTTTAATTCATTTATTCTGTCTTTACTGGCATTATGTTTTAACTGTTATTCTGTAAACAAGATGAACAGAGATGGATATTTAAAAAGTCTTTGGCAGAAAAACAAAACGGATTACACCCCTGCCGAAAAAAACCCGAAGCCCGGTGAAATTTTTGATGTGGCAATTGTAGGAGGAGGAATAACCGGAATTAGCACGGCCTTACAATTACAAAAAGCGGGTAAAAAGTGTATTGTTTTAGAAGCACACAACCTTGGCTTTGGAACCACCGGCGGAACAACCGCACATATTAATACTTTCTTTGACACACCTTATTCCAGGGTCATTAAAAATTTTAATAAGGAGGATGCTTTAATGGTTGCACGATCTGCGCGAAGGGCCATAGATCTGATAAAAACCAACATTAGCAATTATAACATTGAATGTAACTTTAAAGAGTTGCCGGGTTATCTCTTTTCAATTAATGAACAGCAGTCAAAAGAATTAGAACAAATTGTAGATGATTGTAAACAGGTAGGTGTAAAAGCAAATATTATAAACACTACCATTCTTCCCATTCCATATTTAAAGATTGCCATTTTTGAAAACCAGGCGCAGTTTAACCCCATAGATTATTTGTATGGCATGGCTAAAGCTTATGAAGAGCTTGGTGGCGTTATAATGCAGCATAATCGTGTATTAAATACCGATGAAAACAGTGTGATAGATATTGAAACCGAAAAAGGAACCATAAAAGCGCATAACCTTATATATGCCACCCATGTACCACCCGGTGTAAACCTTCTGCACTTCAGGTGTGCTCCATACCGCAGTTATGCTATGGCAGTAAAACTTGCTAACGAAAAAGATTATCCGGATGCGGTGGCTTACGATATGAACGATCCATATCATTATTACAGAACCCAGGAAGTAGATGGAGAAAATTATTTTATTGTGGGGGGTGAGGATCATAAAACAGCCCATGAAGAAAATACTGAATCCCGCTTCCGGCGATTGGAAAGCCACATTCGCAGCTATTTCAATATTAAAGAAGTTTCGTTTAAATGGTCATCACAATACTTCGAATCAACAGATGGTATTGCATACATAGGTACGCTTCCCGCACACCGGGATAATGTATTTGTGGCAACCGGTTTCGGTGGTAATGGTATGTTATATGGTTCGTTCAGTGCATTACTGTTAACAGACTTAATCTTACATGGCAGCAGTGAATATGGCGAGTTATTCGATCCTAACCGCATAAAACCTGTAGCAGGTTTTGCAAATTTTGTAAAAGAATCTGCAGATGTTGTAGGTAAATTTATAGGTGGATTATTCTCTGGTGATGAATTGGAATCTTTAAGCAACCTCGCCCGTAATGAAGGGAAAGTAGTTGACTATAAAGGCAAAAAAATGGGATTGTATAAGAATGACCAGGGGCAATTGTTCGCAGTAAACACTGCATGTACACATATAAATTGCGAGGTTCAGTTTAATAATGCGGAGAAAAGTTGGGATTGCCCATGCCATGGATCACGATTTTCAATAACGGGTGATGTATTAACTGCACCTGCACGAAAAAACCTGGAGGTACTAAACCTTAAGGAGAATAAGGATGACTAATCTTTTAATAAATTATTTATAAAATTGTATAAAGGATAATAAGGCGTGTGGATTGCACGCCTATTTTCTTATCTTCACGGGTATGAACAGCGAATTAATTGAAAAGTTCCTGGATGGACAAAGTATTCCACAGGACAAGTCTATTAGAATTGATTTTAAAAAAAGAAATTCCATTTTCGGACATATTATCCGTGAAAAAGATTACGAAGATCTAAAATCAAAAAATTTCTGGCGCATTGTTTCAACCATGAATATGAAAGAATTTGCCAAAAGTAAAAACCTTGATCTTGCCAAGCTGTACCATGGTATGGAAATAACCAAGCTTACCGTTGTACCTAAAACGGAAAAGGTATAATTTATTAAACAGCCTTTTTTATTGCAGGCGATTGTAGGTTTTTAAGAACTTTCATCAATACCTTTTCTTCCGCAGTTAAATCGCTGGTATTATCATCCACTTCAAGTTTATCGAGCTCCTTAAGATATTTCTTCAGGTTGTCTTCTTCGTATAGCCTTATAATGCCTGGGTGTACATAATACTTTTTACAAACTGTTCGGGTGTTTCCAAGTTTCATACTTACTTCATCCAGCGCCTGCAAAACCTTTTTCTTTTTATCAGAATCATTTATTGCTTCGCCAATAGATTTAAAACTTCTCAGCACATTTAGTGTACCGGACCAGGTTCTAAAATCTTTTGCCGTAAAATCGCCACCGGTTGCCTCTTTAATGTAATTATTAACCATGCCGCTGTCAATAGATTTGCGTACACCTTTTTCGTCATAATATTGAAATAGCTCTTTGCCCGGAATGTCTCTGCACTCTTTAATTATTTTGGCCAGCTTTTTATTCTTAAGTGAAACCTTGTGGTAAATGCCTTTCTTTCCTTTAAATTCAAAATCTACAGAAGCCCCCTGAAACTTTACATGTTTGTCTTTAAGTGTGGTTAACCCATAAGATCCATATAATTTTTCATACCCTGAATTGCCAATGCGGATGTACGTTCTTTCCATTAAACTTATAACTGCAGCAAGAACCTTTTCTTCGCAAAGGTCTTTTAAGGAGAGATCTTTTTCTAACTGTAACCGAAGTTTGGGCATTACTTTTCCAAATTCGTACAACCTGTGAAATTTAGTTTCATTTCTTAACTCATGCCAAAGATTATGATACCTGTATTGTTTTCTCTGGCGCAAATCTTTGCCCGTTGCCTGTATATGTCCGTTAGGTAAAGGGCATATCCAAACTTCTGACCAGGCGGGTGGTACGGCAAGTTTTTTTATGCGTGAAATTTCATTATCATCTTTAAGAGGCTTCTCCTTATAAACAAACAAAAAATCCTTGCCCTTTTTTACACGTTGTATACCGGGTAAAGTATCCGACACATACACCAGTGCGGCAATTTGCGCAGCCTGCTGATAATCTTTATCGATCTTCAGCATTTCCTTATGGCTAAGTGTAGGAAGGTTCAAATTATTTTCCTGCATCTTTTGCATTTTCTTTTTTTCTTTTTGTTGATTTTTCCTCCTGTACATCATCTGCCTCGTCTAATGAATGAGATGTATGAAGTTCATTTTCTTTCTCTGCAAGTTTCGAAAGTTTTGAGTAGAACTTTTTAATGATGATAAGTTCATCCTCAGTTAAATCTTCTATAGCTATAAGCCTGTTGCTTGCCTTATCGTTACATGCTATAAGTTCATTCAACTTCATTTGTAGCGCGACTGAATCTTTGTTTTGTGTTTGCTGAATTACAAATACCATTAAGAAAGTAATGATTGTTGTACCTGTATTTATTACCAGTTGCCAGGTGTCTGAAAATTGAAACAAGGGGCCGGTTACTGCCCATACAATAATGATGAAAAAAGAGAGTATACTGGCTATTGGGCTGCCTGCAACCCGTGTAACTGCACCGGATATTTTATCGTACATCCGTGCAAACTTTAATTTACGCTCGGGTATTTTTTTCTTTGCCATGATCAGCTGTTTTTTTTGTATTTAAATCGAAAAATGATGGTTATTAAATTTACAAGAACAGAAAACGAATTCGTGATTAAAACGGGCAGATCGTTTTGCAGGTAACCATAAACTACCCATAAAGAAATACCGGTAAACAAAACCAGCAACATGGGAATAGAGACATCATCAACCTCTTTCTCTTTTATCATTTTTATTAATTGGGGCAACATGGAAAATGACGTAAGAATTCCTGCTATAATTCCTACGTATTTTGCATAAGCCACCGCCAATAAAACATCCACTTCCATAAATTTCCTAATAAAAAAGCCAGGCTGTAATAACGCCCGGCTCTTTGTTTTTTAGTGTATCATAAAATAAATTCTATGCCTCTTCATCTTCTTCTGCAGCGCGGTAATTAATGTTATTTTCCGCAATGTTTGTCAGCAGGTCATCAGCTTCTTTTTCTTCATCCAGGGTTTGCTGCAAAAGGTCGGCTACTTCACTAAGGCCTACGGTAGATGCCACTGTTCTTAAACAGCCATACGTTGCAATTTCATAATGTTCAACTTTTTGAGCAGCGAAAATTAGACCAACATCACGGGTAAGACTTCCTTTCTCTGTTTCTTCAATTATTTCATCAGCCTCTCTTTTTAAGCCTTCCATAGCTTCGCATTTTTTTGCCTGGGCTTTTTTACCCAATAATTCAAAAACCTGCTCCAGCCTTGCAACCTGGTTTTGTGTTACTGAAAGATGTTCGTTAAAGGCATCTTTTAATTGCTGGGTAGTTGCATTTTTAGACATTTTGGGCAATGCTTTTAGCAGCAACTTTTCTGCGTAATAAATATCCTTTAATGAATCGAGAAATAATTTTTCTAATTCACTGTCCATTTTACCACCACCACTGTTTGCGCTGTTATTAGAGGTAGCCGTATTAGTTTTTCCTTTGCCTGCAGAAGAACTGCTCTTCTTAGCGGGGGTACTTGTTTTTTTTGCCATGATTAATTTTTTTGATTTTAATTACTACTACCTATCAAAAAATAATGCCAACTTATTAACTGTGTTAAACAGGCTTTGAATCAGGGTGTTTGCTAAACTCTTTAAATATCAGTCGCAAAGACTGATCGTAGGTAATGTAATTAAACAGCCAGTTAAGAAATACAAACAACCTGTTTTTTACGCCCAGTATTAGCATTAAGTGAAGGAACATCCATATAAGCCATGCAAAAAATCCTTTGAAATGTAGTTTAGGCTTAGGAATATCTACAACAGCTTTATTACGGCCAATGGTGGCCATAGAGCCTTTATCATTATACTTAAACGGCACAAGGTCATTTTTTCCCTCTGCCATTTTCAGAATATTTTTTGCTAGCGTTTTCGCATGCTGAATCGCTACCGAAGCCACTTGTGGATGTCCATGCGGGTAATCTTCGCCAGCCATATAAGCCACATCTCCTATGGCATATATATCAGGGTGGTTTTCTATTGTGTTGTATTGATCAACCTTAATACGGTTGCCTCTAACTATAAGTTGCGGGTCTAAACCTTCCGGCACATTTCCCTTAATACCTGCCGCCCATATTAATGTAGAGGTAGCTAAAGTTTCACCTTCTTTAAACGTGATAGTTTTGCCGTCGTAATCTTTCACCAGTGTATTTTTTAAAATGGTGATGCCTGCATCTGCAAGATATCTTTCTGACTCTTCAGAAGACTTTTCACTCATTCCACTCATTAACCTTGCACCACCTTCTACCAGATAAATTTTCATATTATCAAAATCGAGTTCTGGGTAATCTTTTGGCAATACGAATTTCTTTAATTCAGAAATGGCACCCGCCAACTCAACACCTGTGGGACCTCCTCCTGCAATAACAATAGTCATTAGTCTTTGCAATGCCTCATTGTCTTTGTTCACTAGTGCATTTTCAAAATTCTGTATAAGATGTTGCCTTAAGCGAATCGCTTCAACAGTACTTTTCATAGGGAGCGCACATGCTGCTAATTGATCGTTATTAAAAAAATTAGTTTCAGCACCTGTTGCTATAACCAGTTTATCATAACTGAATTCACCGATGTTAGTCATGATCTTTTTTTCGGCTGGTAAAATAGATTGAATAGCCGCAATCCTGATTCTTACATTTTTACTTTTTTGAAAAGCCTTTCTTAATGGAAATGAAATATTGCTGGGCTCCAGGCTTGCTGTGGCTACCTGGTAAAACAAAGGCTGAAACTGGTGATAATTAAAGCGGTCAATTAATAATACCTCGATATTTTTTTTATCATTCAGTTTATCAGCCAATTTCAATCCCCCAAATCCACCACCGACAATAATGATTTTCATACAGTACATTTTGGTTAATGTAAGTCTTTAGACTTATATTATGTTGAACATATTCTACAAATCAAATTTCCTGGTTAAATACCCGAATAATTTATCAATCAATTGTAATGCATAATCAATCTGGGCGAGCTCAGGTTTATCTTTATCCGAGGTAAGCTTTCCAGCTTCAACAATTTCTTTGTTATAAGAGATTGCGTAGTATGCAAAAATTTCGTGTATGTTTTCTTCCGGAAAGGGCGCTGCATAACCAGTGATTCCTAAACCAAAATTGCTTAAAAACATTTTAGATACAGAAATGCTTATTTGTTTAGCTACCTCATCATGAACGCAATTGGTTTCATTGGCAGATATGGGTTCCACACCTAACAGCCGGCATTTGATACCTAGGTTATACGCTGTAATACCGCCCTGGTAAAATTTTGCTGCTTGCAAACCTGACGATAAAATAGCCTGCAAATATCCTGACGTTACACTCTCAGCCACGGCAATTGTAAGTTTGTTCTTGATTAATATTTTTCCTGCCTCAGTTGCTTTATTATCAAACAGCATATTTTTTTAAATAACCTATTAAATAATTATTCCAATTATAACATAAGCAGAAATTTCTGGTACTGGTGTTTTCCTGTTATTTTACATCCATGAAGAAATCTCTTTTATTAATTACCTGTTTATGGCTTATTGCACCCACACTTTTTGCCCAAACAGCGCAAGACAGCGTTAAGGCTGTTATAAATGAAATGTTCAGCAAAATGAAAAAGGGCGATGGGCAAGATTTTTTGCAATTATTTACCGAAAAAGGCCATTCTGCAAACAATTAAAACATCCGGTGATAAGCCCGTTGAAATAAGTACCGAAAGTCTAACCGATTTTGTTTCATTTATAAGTTCATTAACTGAAGGTGATGCTGATGAGCAAATAATATTTGAAAAAATTTTGGTAGATGATGCACTTGCTGTAGCGTGGACACCTTATAAATTTTTTTATAAAGGAAATTTTAGCCACTGTGGAGTAAACCAGTTTACCCTGGTAAAAGTGAATGAAGAATGGAAAATAAATTACATTATAGATACCAGGAGAAAGACAGCCTGTAATTAAACATGCAGGTAATATAGGTTAAAATAAAAAGGTCGAAATTGCATGCATAGCTATCCGGGGATTGTAATCCCAAAATAAAATCAATACATATTAATGCAGGGAGAGAAAATTAAGGTTGGAATAATTACAGGTAACGTTCAGGTTCCGGAATGGATATTTTTAATGTTGTCTAAAATTAAAGCCAATGACCATATATTGGTTTCTTGTATTATAAAAGACACTACGCATAATAAAAAAAACAAAACGGGGTGGCTTTCTCAGAAGACATTAGAAGTATTGCTAAAGGTGGAAAAAAAACCCATGAAAACCCAGTTGCAGGCCTTACATAAAAGAAATATTTCAGAAATTTTTCCTGGCTTACACATTATAGACGGCACTCATTTCCGCGGTAATAATGCAGATCCACAAAAAGTACTGGCTACTATACCGGCAAGCATTGATGTACTGATAGACCTCACAGGCTTTGCCGAGGTTAACCATTTACCAATAACACCAATCCATGGAACGTGGCGATATACTTTCGGCCGAAATAACCAATGGCAGTTACCCGGTATATGGGAAATAATAAATAAAATTTGCTACACTGAGATTGGATTATCCAGCACAGCCCCTGGTTTATCATCCTCTAATTTTTTAGTGCGGTCATTTTCTTCAACCAATCATTTATCTTTTAGCAAGAATATAAATACAGCATGCTTCAAGGCGTCGAGTTTTATACCCCGCAAGTTGGAAGAATTATACCAGGCAGGTAGTGTTAGCTATCAAAAAGAAATTGAGGAGGAAACCCCCAATAAACCTTTGGCCAATGCTGGCTTGCCGGTGTACACCATAAAACACTTTACAGGGCTTGTTAGAAAAAAGATTCAAAACCGTTCTTATTTTGAACAATGGCGTTTGTTGTTTCATACCAATTTTAAAAACGTTTCTACAAGCAGTGTAAAAGATTTTAAGCCCATTATCCCGCCCCCCCATGTGTTTTGGGCAGATCCCTGTTTGTATACAGATGATCAAAAACGACAATTTATTTTTTTTGAAGAATACCCATATAAAACCAAAATTGCACATCTATCCGTTATTGAATTATTAAGCGACGGCAGTTATACCCAACCGCAGGTTATTTTACAAAAGCCCTATCACCTTAGTTATCCTTTTCTTTTTAAGGCAGATGGAAAATTATTTATGATACCTGAAACCAGCGCGAACCGTACTATTGAACTGTACAGTTGCGTGGAATTTCCTCATAAATGGCAATTCGAGATGAACCTGATGAAGAATGTACATGCGGTAGATGCAACCATGCATTTTCATAATAACAAGTTTTGGCTGTTTGTAAATATGAAAGAAAATGCAGGCGCTTCTGCCTGGGATGAACTGTTTGTGTTTTATTCGGATAAACTTATGACCAACAACTGGCAATCTCACCCGAAAAATCCTGTTATTTCCGATGTACGCCGGGCACGACCTGCCGGAAGGCTCTTTTTTAAAAATGAAAAGTTGTATCGACCCTCCCAGGATTCATCCTGTACCTATGGTTATGCTATTAATATTAACGAGGTGGTAAACCTAGATGAGAGAGACTATACAGAAAAGAAAATTAACACTATACTGCCAAACTGGGATGAAAGGGCAACGGCAACACATACTTTATCAGTTCAGGGCGATGTAGCGGTGATCGATGCCCGTTTTAAAATAAGGAGATAAAACACTGAATTTAAATTTGTTAAATAAAAAATCTACATATAATTCCATGGTTGCACCATATTACCTGAAAATTGACTTAAAATTGCGAATAGGTTTATGGTAAAGATCGTTCAAATATTACCGGCATTGGGTTGGGGCGGTGCCCAGGTATTTTGTATACAACTTTGCAACGAGTTGGCTAAGTATCCTGAATATGATGTTACCCTTGTTTCTTTATACGATCACAATCCTAACCATATGTCAATCGACCTGATTGACAAAAGAATCAAATTTGTAACCTTAGGTAAGATTCGCGGACTGGATGTTACGATTTTTGCCAAGGTGCAGAAATTAATTAAAAAACTGAAGCCCCAGGTAGTGCACACCCACCTGCATGCAGGTTATTATGCTACGTGGGCATACCTGAGAATGAAGGATAATCACATTAAAAAAGTACACACGTTTCATTCTCTTGTTACTAAAGACGCCCCGTTTCATGGAAGGCTGTTGTATAAATATTTTTTTAGAGGGGGTATTATAACGCCAGTCAGCATTTCAGAAGAGGTATTAAAGGGCGCAATTGCTGAATACGGACCAAATTTTACCACGCTTATTCATAATGGCTCTGCCCCGGTAAAGCCCACCGCTAAATTTGATGCAGTCGTAGAGAAGATCAATGAACTAAAACCCACACCACATACAAAGGTGCTGGTAAATATTGGCAGAATTTACAAAGTAAAAAACCAGCAGTTAATTCTTGACAGCATGCGGCAGTTAGAAAATGAAGATGTTATAGCACTAATTTTAGGTGACTATCTGCCCGATGAAAAGAAATTCTATGACCAGCTTATAGAAAATAAACCCGGTAATGTGCATTTTTTAGGAAAGGTGAAGAATGTCGGCGACTACCTGCTAAATGCAAATGGCTTTTTACTCAGCTCTTTGTACGAAGGTTTACCGATAAGTCTGTTGGAGGCAATGTCTGCCGGCGCCACACCCATTTGTACCCCAGTTGGCGGACTGCTCGATATTGTGAAACCTGATATTGGTTTTTTATCAAACGACTTAACTACGGAAAGTTTTCTGGCGGCCATAAAAGCCTTTTTAGCTGCAGATGAACATACAATCAACACCCTTCAAGCCAATGCCAAAACATTATATCAAAACGAGTTTAGTATAGAAAGCTGCGCAGCTAAATACAACAAGCTTTATTTTAATTAATACGCAGCAATAAAGTAAGGCGGTAACTCGTATTGTTTGTTATAATTAACCGCACCCTATTTAAAAGCACAAAAATAATTAATGATTACGCAGGTAATTTATATAATGGCTGATAATCGTTCAGGATCTACACTGTTAGAGAACATCCTCTCAAAATCCGGCGATGCCTTTTCGGTGGGAGAATTAGCCATGCTTAAGGGACATATTTTAAAGGAAGGTTTTGGAGAAAGGTGGAACTGGAACTGCAGTTGCGGAAAACCATTTACAGAATGCACTTTCTGGGGCTCTATAGTTGAAAAAACATACTATGAAGATCCTGAAAAGTTTTCAACCAAGATTGTAGGAAAATTTAAACCCCGCAACCTGGCATTCAATGCCATACTTCCTTCCCTTTCTAAAACTAAATTATTAAAGGTTATTAATGCAGCGAGAAACCGCAATGCCGTTTCAACTTTGAATACTTTATATAATCTTGTGGCTGAAAAATCGGGCAAAAAATTTATTATAGATTCATCCAAAAATCCTGTTCAGGCTCTTGCAGTTTATGCTAAAAAGAAAGATTATGATGTAAAGGTCATTTGGCTTAAAAGGGATATTCGCGCCATTTCATCATCTAAAAGAAAATGGAAAGAACAAAATAAGAAACGCGGAAAATCAATCTTTAAACAAACCCTCGATGTTTTTTATTACAGGCGTCTGTGCTATTCTGTTTCGCAGCTCATAGACAAAAAAGATTTTTTGGAAATGGATTACGAAAACCTTGCAACAAACACACACAGCGAATTGCAACGCATCTTTTCTGCCTTTAACCTGCCTGCCTTTGATACACCTAAATTTATGGAGTTAACCGAAGACCATACGATCGCCGGCACCCCAAACAGGTTTACAAAAAGACCCATTCAATACGATGATGAATGGAAAACTCAATTTAAAAAACATAAACTTACCTACGTAGCAGGTGGTCTTCTGAATCATATTTAATAACAGCAGCAGAAAATTTTATGAGCAATCCTGTTTTTCCAAATACTTTTCTTATCGGCATTCAAAAGGCAGGAACCACGACCCTGGATGATTGGTTAGCTCAACATCCCCAGATTTATTGTTATGAATCTCTCAAAGACATTCACCTTTTCGAGCGGTTCAAAAACATACAGGGAATAAAAGAAAGGCTTGGTAAAGAACCCGAAACCTATAAAGGGCAGCCTGTAGTTTTGCAAAGCGCGGTTAATTATATTTTTTACCCGCACTTACTTAAACAAATTAAAGAAACCAGCCCCGATGCAAAATTGTTGTTGATTCTCCGCAACCCGGTAGACAGGGCTATTTCATCTTACTTCTATTTTAAAAAATATCACCGGGAAAGGCGAAGCATGCAGGATGCATTGATTTATCATCCTTCAAAAGAAAACTTCGCCTTCAGTAAAGACAACAGCGACTTTACTTATATCGAACACGGCTTATACGCAAAACAGTTAAAGCAGTTATATAACTATTTTAACCAAGACAGGTTATTAATAATGGATTTTGATGACCTTAAATCAAATACATCAACCCTTTTAAAAAACATATTTTGTTTTCTTGAGGTTGATGAAAATTTTCAACCCGACCTGTCCCCGAAAAATGTAACAGGCAATGTAAAAAGCGCAGCCTTCCAGGAAAGATTATTGAACAGAAGCCCCATAAGAAAATGGGTGGTTGATAAAATTATTGACCCAGTATTTCCTGTAGGTAAACGAAGAATGCTTAAGAAATACCTGTTTGAATGGAATACAGACAAAAGCAAAAAGCCTGTTGCTCAGCAGCAGGAAACCAAAGAAGAAATTGCCCGTATAAAAAAACAACTGGCGCCTCATTTTATAGATGATATAAAAGAGCTGGACCAGATGCTTGGAACTTCTTATTTCAATAAATGGATTGAACCGCTTTTATAAAAGCAATGCAGCCAGCAAATAATCGCCCAGTAAAACCATAATACAACTTACAACCACCGCGGTTGTACTTGCGCGCCCAATTTCTAATGCGCCACCTTTTACATGGTAACCGTAATACGCAGGAACGCTGCTAATAATAAATGCGAAAGTATATGCTTTGCTTAGTGCAAAAGTGATGTTGAAGTAGTTCATGTTTTCACGCAAACCCATATCGAAAATGTTGCTAGCAAGAATACCGGATAAATCACCGGCAAGCCTTCCGCCCCATATAGCAAGTATGGCTGAAATAACAATTAAACAAGGAACAACCAGTAATGCTGCAAGAATTTTAGGTGCAACAAGATAACTGTGCGTATTAATACCCATAATCTCAAGGGCATCTATCTGTTCCGATATGCGCATGTTACCCAGTTCGCTCGCGATCTTACTCCCAACCACACCTGCCAGTACAATACTTACAACGGTTGGGGAAAGTTCAAGGATAACGCTATCTCTTACAACCTGCGCAATCGTAGAAGGTGGTACAAGAGGGCTGATAAGCTGGTAGGCTGTTTGCACAGTTGTTACCGCACCTAGAAATAAAGAAACAATAATAACAATAGGTAAAGATCCGATTCCAATTTCAGAACATTGGTGCATGAACTCCTTCCAGTACATTTTAAAATTCTCCGGAATAGTGAACATCGCCTTAAGCATCAAAAGATACTTACCCATGTGATTCAACAGTCTGCCCATAACAACATAATATTCATCTAAATTAGCGAAAGAAGCAATGCATCAGGAGAAAACACCATGCCACACTATGATTTATTCATTTCGCCGGTTGGTTCTTCAGTTTCCGGCTCAGGAATAACCGGCAGGCTAATAGAGAAAGTAACAGAGGTGCCTTTGCCGGGAATGCTGGTAATATCAAAATCTTCGTTCAGTTTTCTTAATAATTCCTTACTAAACAAAATGCCCAGCCCCGTTCCCTTTTCGTTACTCGTTCCCTTTGTTGATATAAACTGGTTGCTATTTATTTTTTTAAGCACATCCCCGTTCATGCCACTTCCTTCATCCCTAACAGATATATAGATTTTATTGTTCACCAGCATTTGCTGTATATAGATCTTTTTACCGGCAGGCGTAAATTTTAGGGCATTGCTAAAAAAGTTTCGGAACACAGTGGTTACAATATCCTTGTCGGTATGCACCTCGGTATCGGGCACCATATAATTATGTACGGTAAAATTTTTATTGGCAATGTGGTTCTTGTTAAGCTTGATGATGCTTTCTACCACTTCGTATAGGTTAAAGGTGGTCTTGGTTATTTTAATATCTACCAGTTGCTCCCTTGCCCACAGCAACATATTATCAAGCATTCCGCGCAGGTTATAGATATCATCTTCCAGGGAATAGCTAAACTTTTCAAATTCGTTCCTGCTTAAAATATTTTCACGGGTAAGAGCCAGGGTGTTTTGCAAAGAGGCGAGGGGAGAACGGATATCGTGCCCGATAATGGAGATCAGTTTATCTTTTATAGCATTGATATTCTCAAGCTCCTTATTATTGGCAATGGTCTTTTGCTGCAGCTCTTTCAGTTCTTTTATGGCAGCGTTCTTTTGCCGGTTCATAAATATGAACAGGATACTGATGGCAATAATTATTATGGCTGCTATTATCAGTACCGTCACCTCCATTACTACACTAAACGTTTTTTTGGTGATGTAATATTAACGGTAACAGCTGCTGAATAAAAATGATTGTTTTGCACACCTGTTTGAAACGTTGGGCTTGGCGCTCTTTCGGTTAGATCGTTAGATGTACCGGAAGCAGGAGATAATCTCATTGATAAAGCAGTTTGTACGTTGAATTTTGTAAAAAACCGAAAAATTAAAACCCTTAGAGATTCAATGAGGGTGTGATGCTTTAAGTGGTAATAGGGTGTTAGCCCGGGACAAGATATTATACATTCTGCAGAAATTATAATTTTCAGCACAAAGAAATAAAGCCCCCGCATTGTACAATTACGTTGTTTCAAAAAAAGGTACGATTAAAAATTTTAAACCAAACAATCAGCCTATTGATACCCCAAGCCACGCCATTATGCCTGCACCCGTTTCAATGGCATCTTCATCAATATTAAACCTGGGTGTGTGTACATTATGCACAATACCTGCTGCTTCATTTCTAACGCCAAGCCTGAAAAAACAACCTGGTATTTGTTGCGCATAAAATCCAAAATCTTCAGACCCCATCCTCAATTCCGTCTCCAGCACATTTTCACTGCCAAGATACTGTATGGCCTGCTCACGGGCACTATTAGTAAGATTTTCTTCATTATTCACATGGGGATATCCTATATCAATATGCACGTCGGCTTCTGCGCCCATCGCTTCCACCAAACCTTTGGTTTGCTTCCTAATTAATTCATGTGCTTTGAACCGCCACGTTTCATCCATTGCCCTGAAGGTGCCCAGAAGCTTTACCTCACTGGGAATAACATTCGTTGTATTTCCACCATGAATAGAACATATGGAAAGTACGGATGGCATCAGCGGATTATTGTTACGGCTGATTACCTGTTGCAGACTTACAATTAACTGCGATGCGATTAGTATGGTATCTGCAGTTTGATGCGGTGCCGCAGCATGGCCACCTTTTCCTTTTATAGTTATATAAATCTCATCGCTGCTGGCCATCACAAGCCCGCTTCTGAAACTTAGTTTACCTGCCGGCAAACCGGGATGCACATGCAGTGCAATAATTCCTGTTGGTGCGGGATCTTTCAGTGCGCCGTCGCGGATCATGTAAGTGGCGCCACCGGGATTTTTTTCTTCTCCGGGTTGAAAGATGAGTTTTACGGTGCCTTCCCATTCATTCTTTAAATCCTGCAAAATTTTTGCGGCGCCAAGCAGGCAGGTCGTATGTACATCGTGCCCGCAGGCATGCATCACCCCTTCGTTGGTAGAACGGTATTCTACTTCATTTTCTTCAAGTATTGGAAGCGCATCCATATCCGCCCGAAGGGCGATCATTTTCTTTGATGGATTTTTGCCTTCTATTAATGCTACCACACCTGTGGTTGCCATTACATTAAATGAAATATTCCAACCCGATAATTTTTGTTGAATAAAGGCCGATGTATTAAATTCTTTATAACTGAGTTCAGGATTGGCATGCAGATGCCTGCGGATAGATATAAGTTCGTTATGCAGTTGTTTTGCTGTTGCCTTTATCTTGGCCAATATCATAAATGGCGGTATCTCTTTTTAATTAAACAAATCGTCATCCGGACCCGGAATATATTCTACGCGGTCATCTACAATATAAACCGGCTCAGTATAAAAACTGGTGAGAATTTCTTTAAAGTTGCTGGCATCACCTCTCTTTACAAAGTTGCCTATGCGTACTTTAAAACTGGGTGACTGGTATAAAACATATGTTTTCTGATCGGGGAAATTCTGCATAAGCATGGCCTTCGTCTTAAAAGCATCTTCCCGGCTTTTGGTAGTTAAAACCTGCAAACGGTAACCCCTTACCATGCCACTGCTGCTCATTCTGGTAGAAACCTTATTTACATATGCCTGTTTTTCTGTAAAAATATCCAGCCTGGGATCTTTATGTACAATGATGGTATCGGATGCAATTGCAGAACCGAAACAACCCAACATCAGGCTACAGATAATAGTTGAAATTGTTTTCATAGATGTTTTGTGCAAAGTACGTTAAAAAATATGCCAGATGTTGGCAGGTTATACACCTTTCACAATTTGTACACTGCTGCTGCAACCTAAACGCGCTGCACCTGCATCTACCAGTTGCTTCGCAAATGCGTAGGTTTTAATGCCTCCGGATGCTTTTATTTTTACATGGGCAGGCAGGTGTTTTTTAAATAGCTGCACCGCATGTACGGTGGCACCCGTTTCTGCATAACCGGTGGAAGTTTTTAAATAATCAATGCCCGCAGCGCCATATAATTCGCAACAGCGAATAATTTCCTGATCGGTTAGCACGCCGCTTTCAATAATAATTTTTATCACCTTTTTGTTTGACTGTATAATAGGCATGATATGGGTTATCTCACCCGCAAGGTATTGCCAGTCGTTGTTTTTTAAAGCTACGAGGTTTATTACCATGTCTACCTCATTAACCCCGTCGGCTATGGCGAGAACAATCTCTGCGATCTTTGCCTCCACGGCAGAATAACCAAACGGAAAACCAATGGCTGTACCGGTTTTAACCCCGCTGCCCTCCAATAATTTTACTGCAAGTTTTACAAACGGAGGTGGAACACAAACGGAGGCAAAACGAAATTCCTTTGCTTCTGAACAAACTTTTTCCACGTCGGCAATTAGCGTGGTGGGCTTTAAAACCGTGTGGTCTATATATTTTGAAAGGTTGAAGTCAGGCGTATTCATTAAGGCAAGAATACCACTATTTATTGTTGTTTCTGCGTGTTTCAAAAACAACCTAAAAAACACTCTTACAAAGTGATGTACAGCCCTTTCCCGGGTTGTTCGTTATTCGGATTTTGTGTATAGTGTGCTGTAACAAGTTCCGCATGACGAAAGCTTTATTCTTATCAATTAAAATTCTTCTGCTGAAGCCACAGTAGTACAAAAGCCAGATCAGGGCGAAGGAACAAATGTGATGTAAATCATTTGTTCCTGATCTTTTCTTTGGTTCGTTTCTTTTATTTCGTGGATAATGTTTTTTAATTGCCTCAATGAAACGAAGTTCGCCAATGCAATAATATTTATATAGACTCAATTGGCAATGCTGCGCATTTATATTAAGATAAAAGAAATGAAAAATCTCTTAATCAGAACGGTGTTCGTGTATTTAAAAAAGTTCTTATTCTTTTCGTTCTTTTTTGTTTGTCCAAAAAAGAACCAAAAAAAGACCCCCGGAAACGATATACAGCCCGTTTCCGGGTTGTACGCTAATAGGCTTTAGTGCATGGTGGTGAAGGGCTGAAGAATAATTATTAAAAAGACAAGATGCTGAAACAAATTAACTGATCAATTGAAATTCTTCTGCTGAAGCCATAGTAGCACAAAAGCCACATCAGGGCGGAGGAAAGAAACGGGCTGTATATCGTTTCTTTCTTGATTTTTTTGTTACTTTTTTTATCAAGAAAAAAAGTAAGTAACACTACTCTTTCACAAACCTTAACTCTGCACCTGCTCTCTGCTTTGCACCCGCAGCACATACTGCCCGGCTTTAAGGCGGCTTACATGAAATTAAAAGTTGCTGATGAAGTAACTGTTGTACTCAATAACACATTGCCACCAACATCGCTGATGGTAAGCAGGTTGTTTACCTCCGGCTGCAACCCTTTTACCGTAAGCACCTCTTTTACGGGGTTGGGGTACAGGGTAATGTTTTTGCCACTGCCATAATACACTACGGGTGAAAAGGCTGTGCTGCCATCTTTTAATACCGCTGCCACGCGGTAATAGCTGTTGGTGGCTGCCGTGTTTAAGGCATAGGTAAAGGTTTGCTGTTCGCGGGTGTTTGCCTGCTGCAGTAAACGGGGTGTATTGTTTGCCTGCACCCTTTTTTCTTCTGTAAAGCTGCTGCCGTTGGTGCTGCGCTGTACGCTGTAATAATTTACGCTGCAGTTGTTGCTGGTGTACCAGCCCAGGGTGTTGTTGCGCAGCCAGGTTTTTAGCTGTGCTATTACCGGGTTTTCTACAGGGTCGCCGTGGTAGCGGGCAAGGGCGAAACTGTATATTCCTTTATCAATTCCAGCAATAGATTCGGCCTGTTAAAATTAATTTTCCATCATTTTGCAATAATAAGGTTCGTCCCTGATCATATTCATAAATATCGGTAACATTTTTGCCTGTAGAACTAAAGGAAGAGTCAAGGGAGCCATCATCCAATAGGCGGGCCACACCAAAGCTGCCTGCAACAGTGCCACCAATAACAATTTTTCTGTTTTTTTGAAGGGAAACCGAAGTGGCAATAGATGCGCCCTCTTCAAAGCGAATGGTTACTATGCCATTGTTATTAAATGTTTTATCGAGGCTGCCGTTGGAATTATATCTTGAAATAGCCATTTTATAAGTATTTGGAAGGCGTACATCGCGGATCCCGGCTGCAATGATTTTTTCATCATCCTGTAATGCAATAGAATTAATGGCATCGCCATTAGGATCAATATCTGTAATTACAATTCCATTGTTACCAAATGAAGCATCCAGGCTGCCATTAGCATTGTATCGTACGAGTGCAAAATCTCCCATTGTATAACCACCGACAAAAGTTGAACTGCCTCCGGCTACAATTTTACCATCGGACTGAATAGCTATTGAGGTAATAACATCGTGATTTGAACCATTCAGGTCTGTGACCACCCTACCCCCATCACCAAAAGAAGCATCAAGCCTGCCATCAGGCATATAGCGCAGCAGTAAAAAATTAAATATACCCAGTGCAGAAGGCCCTGTTTTGCCGCCCACTACAATTTTTCCATCAGGCTGAAGGGCAACAGCATTGCCATACTCAAACAGCCTGAAATCTGATGTTACTTTACCATACTCTCCAAAAGAAGAATCAAGGCTACCATCGGGCATATAGCGGGTTAACAGAACATCATAATTGCGAAACTCAGGAAAACTGTCATTATAAATCCATCCCCCTCCTGCTACCACAATTTTTTCATCGGGTTGTATGGCGGTACCAAAAGCAGTTACATAATTATAATCAGGAAACTGAGTAATCACTTCACCTGTGCCGCCAAAAGTAACATCAATAGCGCCATCAGGCAAATATCTGATGATTCCAAATCCGCCTTCAATAGAGGTTGCAATAGCTCCGGCAACCAATATTTTATTATCTTTCTGCATGGTTGCAGAGTAACATTCATAACTTTTGCTTTGATCGTTGCCGGTAATTACTTTACCCTCATTACCAAAACTTGCATCTAAGGTTCCGGGCTGGCAAAAAGCATAAGTAAAACAAAAAATGGATGCGAAAAATAAGAGTAACTGTTTCATAAGTTTAATATTTTAATAATTAATTACAGGTGCTGTCTTTACAACTATTATATAATTGGTAGTGCACCCATAGCGTGCATTGGCGCATTCAATAAATGCATTTTGCCCGAGGTTGTTTATGATGTTTGTTAATTTAATTCTCAGGACTGGCGCTTTTTACATAAGATATTTAAAGGGTATCAATGTCGGTAAAAATTGGGTTAACTACATCTGTGCTGCAGGTAAAAGAGCAGTCAGGTATTTGAGAAAATGCATTATAACTCATGCATAAAATAATAAAACAAATTAAATGCGGGCGGGGGGGGTAAAAAACTTTTAAACATACGCCGGGGTTTAGAAGTATAAACTTACGGAAAATTTTTATGGAAAGCAAGGGCGTAAGAACACACGAAAACGATGTACAGTTCGACTCCGGGTTATTCGCTTTTCGACTTTAGTGCATGGCAGTGAAGGGCTGTTTCATAATTGCCGACAAAAAAACCGAACGTACAAGGGAGTGACACAACAGGCGATGCCACTTGCAATGAAGCCGGTAATAACATTATAAACTTAACCTGAAGCCTGCAAAAATGCCGAAACGTTGTTGCACATTTTTCGGCAGGGGTTGTGGCAAAACACGCCATATAAAATCTACCCTGAAAAACTTAAGTATATTATCTACTCCTGTACCTGCCTCTACATACAGCTGATCGTTAAGCGAAGTAAATGGATGGTTGCCAACAAAATTGAGTGCTTTATTGGTTGCCGACAGATTGCCGGTTACACCCTTTACCTCCCAAAATTGCCTGAACTTTAATTTACGGGTTATTGAAAAATATTTAAACAACCCGCTGCCTATATTATGTTCCAGGCTAAAGCCCGCGTATCGGTCGGTGAGGTATTCAAACCTGTTCATGAGGTTAAAAGAACTGCGGGCATAGTAATACCATTCATTCCCGGGCTGAATTGCCAGAAAAGGATAAGGAACAGTGCCGAAAACCCTGCCCGCAAAAAAGTTATAATACAATGTTCCGTAGGGCGTAAGGTTCAGGTTGTCGGAAACGGAAAGATCGATCCTGTCATAAGTATTTCCGCTGTTAAAAACTCCCGGAAAACCGTGCGCATATTTTAATTCAACAATGGGAAATTCACTGCCCATCGTTGTTCTGTAAAAGTTATCTTCTATATACCGCTCCTGGTATGCAAAACGTATTCTTAAGGCTGTTTCAAAACTGCTGAAGAGGTCGCCGCCTTTCTGCGGGTACAATACCTTTGAAGGCAGGTTAAGCAGTGGCAAATAATCCCTGTTGCTGAAGGTTATACCAAAGCCAAAACCGTTGTGCGTTTCCTGGTACAGCTCTAATTTTTTTTCTGTTACCTGCTGGTATTTAAAGGGTATGCCTGGTTTGCGGAGAAAGGATGCAAATACATTATCCGTTCCCAACTGGTCGTAATACACCTGGCCGTTATCCAGATCCTGCTTGTACGATAATAAGGCATAACCCCAGGGTTTATGACTGAACAGGTATTTCACTTCTGCCTTTCCCTTGTAGCGCTGGTCAGAGAAACCATAGGCGAGGTACCCATGCAGGTACACATCTTTACTGAATTTCTGGTTTGTTGAGAGGTCAAAACGCAACCGTGTGCCCTCCCACTGGTTGCCACTGCTCCAGTAAAACCAGGCCCGATGCGCAAAGGCCCTATATCTTTTACACCCGTGGTAAAGAAAGAAAAGGCTTTTCGGTAACGGTTGTACGTGGGGTTATTGGTGAGCGTATCCAGTAAAGCATAAATACCCTGTTCATTACGGTTAAGGGGTTCATGCCGCTGCTGCACCCAGAAAGAATCTGTCTTGGCCTCTGTTTCGGGCAGCAGCACTATGTCTTCATTGGCTTTGCTTTTACTTAACTGTGTAGTTACAAAATCGCTGTTAAGAATAACATTTTTATATGTGGTGGTCTTGCGGGCTTTTATGCCAGCCGCTTTTTTGCCTGCAGGTGAAAGATCAGCAACGAATTTGTCTTTGTATAAGAACCAGATGGAATCATAGATCAGTTTATACTCCTGAATCAATGTAAGCCCGGTAACAAAATTTACATTGGCTTCCATGCCGGGGCTAAGCGTAATTTTCTGTATGGCGAAAGTGGTATCATGCACCCAGCAATCTCCTGAAAACGTATTTTCTCCTTTTCTTTTTGGTGTGAACCCGAGGTGCACCAGCCTTTTATTACCCAGGTACTGCGTGTCGAGCAATTTAAAATTGTAAAAGTTGTCAGCATTGTTATTCAGCGGACTGATGAACTGTTTATCAAACACCGGGATGGTGTTGTTATACACATTTACATTCTGGTAGGTAGCGCCCAGTTGTTTCACGAGGCTTTCATTCTCTATGCCATTGGTAATGGTGGCTTTTATCACTTCCCTTGTACGGCGTGGGTCGCGCTGGTAATAAAAATCTGAAAGCGTTTCGGTAAGGTATAAAGGCAGGTAAGGCGCTTCTTCCGAGGTGGAATCAATGTAATTAAAAACAAAATCAAACGACTTCAGCAGTTTGCTTTGCTGCAATTTTTCTTTATCAATATTACTGAGATCAGCCTCTAATTTATTATACACCTCATACCCATAATTATCAAAACGGTGCCGGTCGTTCAAGTCTTTATTTGCAATGATCTTTCTCCAGAACCACAGCGCCCTGTTATATTTTGATTTTACCACAACGCCCTGCTGCGGTGGCAGAATTTCCATTTTAATGATGAGCGACGAAGAATCGTTGAAAGCAGAAACCGGTATCAACTGGTTCGCATAACCTACACTGTACACCTGTAGAGAATCATCTTCTTTCCAGGTTTTTTGAAGAAAGGAAAACATGCCGAGGGAATCAGACAAAGTGCCATCGCCGCTTTTAAGAAATTTAGCCGCAACAAACGGAATAGGTTCATCACTTTGTTTATCTACCACCGTTCCCCGCAAAACCTGTGCATGCAAACTTGTTGAGCTGAACAAAATCAGCCATAAAATAAAAAACCGGTGCTTTAAAGTTTGCATTTCAATCCAAAAATATTTGTTACGGTGCATTAATGGGTAGCCAAACGTTATGCCGAAAGAATTTTAACAGGCCCATACCGCCTGTACCATCAATTAGGTTTTGCTGAAAAACGATGTAACCCTACTTTTGCGCAACCTCTAATTATGAACAGTGACCTCCATTTCAACGAATCCATTCCTTCTGACAGAAAAAAGGTAATCGTGCTGGGCAGCGGACCCAACCGCATAGGGCAGGGAATTGAATTTGACTATTGCTGCGTTCATGGATTATTTGCCATTAAAGAATGTGGTTATGAAGCCATCATGATCAATTGCAACCCTGAAACGGTTTCAACAGATTTTGATATGGCAGATAAACTTTATTTCGAACCGGTTTTCTGGGAACATTTATGGGAGATCATTGAACTGGAAAAACCGTATGGTGTTATTGTTCAGTTAGGTGGACAAACCGCGCTTAAATTAGCCCGCAGCCTGCACGAAAAAGGAATTAAGATCATTGGTACCTCTTTTGACAATATGGATATTGCCGAAGACCGCGGACGATTCAGCGACCTTTTGAAAGAGCTGAATATTCCTTACCCCGAATATGGAACGGCATATACAACTGAGGAAGCAATTGAAGTAGCAAACAAGGTGGGTTACCCCGTGCTGGTTCGCCCGAGTTATGTGTTAGGCGGACAAAGAATGCGCATTGTAATTAATGATGATGAAGTAGAAAAAGCAGTGATTAGCCTGCTTAAACATATACCTGACAATAAAATTCTGATTGATCATTTTCTGGACCGTTGCCAGGAAGCAGAGATTGATGCCATTTTTGATGGCGAAAATTTTCACGTGATGGGGGTGATGGAACACATTGAACCTGCCGGCATTCACAGCGGCGACAGCAATGCGGTTTTACCTGCATTTAACCTTACACCATTGGTTGTTACCACCATGGAATATTATGCTGAGAAAATTGCAAGGGCTTTAAATATTCTGGGCCTGATCAACATTCAGTTTGCCATAAAAGACAATAAAGTATATGTTATTGAAGCCAACCCGCGCGCATCGAGAACAACGCCTTTTATAGCGAAAGCTTACCAGATACCTTACCTGAACATTGCCACCAAAGTAATGCTGGGCGAAGCGAAACTGAAAGAATTTACGATGGAGAAAAAGCTGGAAGGTTTTGCCATTAAAGAACCTGTTTTCAGCTTCAATAAATTTCCGAATGTGAACAAGGAATTAGGACCTGAAATGAAAAGCACAGGAGAGGCCATCAGGTTTATTAAAGACCTGCGCGATCCTTACTTCCGCACATTGTATAAAGAGAAGAGCATGTACCTGAGCAGGTAATTAATTCATTGCCCGCACAATTTCTCCCAGCTCTTTATCTATCAAACCATACTTTCCGTATTCTACAATGCGGCCAACTTCTTTGCCATCTTTCATAACAATAAAAGTGGGCACATCAATAATGTTGAAAGCCTTGTGCAGGTTGTTCAGCGTGGTTTTTTCGCGGTCAACGCCAATTAATGTAATATTAGTAGAATCATATCCTGAAACATCAGCCAGCCTGAAAAATGAGGGTAAAAGGTTTTGGGTGTCTTCGCACCAGGTACCGGCAAAAACCACCATTTGAAATTTGTCTTTATTCTCTTTGAAAGTTTCAACCGCAGCTGCGTCTGCCCTGCCTAATTTATAGTGTTCTTTAAACCAGGTAAAGGTTGTATCACCTTCAATATCCTGCCGCGTTAATAATCCGGTAAGCACTTTATCGCCTTTGCTGTAGGTAACTGAATAAGGTGTAACGGGTGAGATCGCAGGTGTTGAGGTAACTGATTTTTGAGCCGTGCATGCAAATGTTGCCAATGCTAAAAATAAAGCCGGTACTATTTTGATCATGCCTCTAAGGTAGCCTTGAGTTCTAACAGAAATCCTCTGAATTTTGTTAAAGAATTAATGAGCTGCATATTTAGTTCAGCTTTTTTGCGGTTGTCTTTTATATACTGGCGGGCACCTTCAATGGAAAATTTCTTTTCACGTAACAGGTAATATATTAATTGCAGGTTTTTTACATCTTCTGGGCGAAAAAGCCTGTCTCCCTTGCGGTTTTTGCGTGGCTTCAGCACATCAAATTCATTTTCCCAAAACCGGATCAAAGAATTATTTACATTAAACCACTGCGCCACTTCGCTTATACTGTAATATTGTTTTTTGAAAAGTATTTCATCGTCGGGTACTTCTACCAAGTGCACATCTGCATCCATTTCCTTGTACGACTTTCTGCCCCTTCCCGTAAGTATGGCAGATTTTTTTTCAGCCTGCTCGCCGGCGGCATACTCAGCAATTGCAAAAGGCTTCGGCTCTGCTTCCTGAATTACTTCTTCTTCAAAATGAGGTGTTGCATTTTCGGTGGGCTCTGCCATTTCCTCAGCTGATTCATTCACTTCTTCAAAAGCAATATTTAACGATTCCTGAACTTCAGTTTCGCGCTGTTCCGCCGTCTCATGCCTGGTATCTTCTTCGTTTTTTACTTGCGCAGGTTTTTTTACTGGCGCCTTTTCTTTCTCTGCTTGCACGGGATTACCGAAAAGATCTAACTGGTTCATACCCGTAAATGTACAAATGAATACCATTACCATTTTAAGGTAATTGTTAAGGTGGAAAAAACTTTGCTGTAAGCACACTTGCTTAAGTTTGCAACATGCCATTGAAAAATATTCAAACCATTTGTGTATGTGGTGCAGGCACCATGGGCAGCGGCATTGCACAACTTAGCGGTCAGGCGGGTTTTAAAACCATACAATTTGATGTAAGTGAAGAAATGCTTGAAAAAAGCAAAGCTGCCATAGAAAAAGGGTTGCAAAAATTATTGGAAAAAGAAAAAATTTCCGAATTAGATAAGGAAAACATGTTGCAAAGAATTACCTATACAAGCCACCTTGCTGATTGCAAAGCCAACCTTGTAATTGAAGCCATCGTTGAAAATAAACAGGTAAAGACAGACCTGTTTAAGCAACTGTTTGTGCTGAATGGAGCGGACACAGTTTTTGCCACTAATACTTCATCCCTATCTATTAACGAACTGGCAGCAGATTTACCCGATGCAACACGATTTGCAGGCATGCATTTTTTTAACCCGGCACCGGTAATGAAACTCGTTGAAATAATTAAAGGAAAAAGCACCCATGCTGATGTAATACATACCCTTATCGATGTCGCAAAGCAAATGAAGCGGCAACCTGTTATCTGCAACGACGCGCCCGGTTTTATTGTAAACCGTGTTGCCCGGCATTTTTACCTGGAAGCCATGAAACTGGTGGAAGAAGGCAAAATGAAACCGGATGAAATAGATACTTTATTAGAAGCCAGCGGGTTTAAAATGGGACCGTTTAAATTAATGGACCTGATTGGCCTCGATATAAACTATGCTGTAAGTAACATTGTGTGGGAAGCTTTGGGAAAACCTGAAAGGCTTACACCATCTGCGCTTCAGCAGCAAAAGGTGAATAATGGAGAACTGGGAAGAAAAGTTGATAAAGGCTTCTATTCATATTGATGCACTATGCTTTATTGTACAAGGGTGCGACGCAACAGGCGATGCCATAAATATTTAAAGCCGGTTACCCACCATTTAATTTATTATTTAAAACCGCCTGCATTTCTTTAAGCTTTTCCCACATTTCGGGGATGCGCTTAATCCATACCATATCTCTCTTTCGGTTTACAGCCTCCTGTGCAGGTGAGCCAAAATAAGTTTTTCCGCTTTCGAGGTCTTTGCCAATTCCGCTTTGTGCAAACACCACTGCATTCTCTTTTAAGGTAAGTGTTTTGCTAACGCCAACCTGCCCCCATAAAGTAACTCCATTCTCCAACGTGGTTGCGCCTGCAATGGCAACCTGTGCAGCCAACAGGCAATTCTCGCCGATGTTGTTATCGTGACCAATATGTACCAGGTTATCGAGTTTACTACCGCGACCTATACGGGTTGATGCAGTCACACCCCTGTCTATGGTGCAGTTGGCGCCTATCTCCACATCATCTTCTATAATTACATTTCCGCAGCTTTGCATTTTTTTATACCAAACCTCACGTTGTTTCTTAGTATTATAATAAAAAGCATCACTACCTACTACTGTTCCGCTTTGAATGATCACGTTGTTTCCTACCTGTGTATAATCGAGCAATGTAACATTGGGATGAATGATGCAATGTTTTCCAATGGTAACATCCTTCCCAATAAATACATTGGGCATGATTACCGTTCCTTCGCCAATTATTGCATCGCCACTGATCATTTTTTGGGTTGGATTGAACGGCCGGTACCTGTTTATAATTTGTAAATATGCCTCGAACGGGTCGTTCACTACAAGTAATGTTTTTCCTACGGGAAGGTTCACTTCCTTTGTATTAATAATGATGTGCGTTGCATCGCTTTTCAGGCATGTTTCATAATATTTTGGATGATCTACAAAACACAGGTCGCCCATTTCCACCTTGTGAATTTCATTTATACCTAAAGCCATCGCCTGCAGGTTGCCTACCACTTCTGCATGAATCCATTCGGCTACTTCAAATATTCTTACGGGTTGTGGAAATTTCATATTTACCTGTTTCGGGCAAAGTTAAGCGGCGATGTTTTTCGTAAATAATATTAAACTCGCACAGTTGCTTAATTTTGCACCTGCAATAAAAATTATGATCAAGTATAACAGGTTTGTTCTGGATAATGGCTTACGGGTTTTAGTACATGAAGACACCTCTACACCCATGGCTGTGGTTAACGTAATGTACGATGTAGGCGCACGGGATGAAAGCAGGGATAAAACCGGTTTTGCCCACCTGTTTGAACACCTGATGTTTGGCGGCAGCATAAACATTCCTGATTATGATGAACCCCTGCAGAAAGCCGGCGGGGAGAATAATGCATATACCACCAACGACCTTACGAATTATTATTGCACCCTGCCTGCCGAAAATATAGAAACAGCATTTTGGCTCGAAAGCGACCGCATGCTGAGCCTTGCCTTCAGCAAAAAAAGCCTTGAAGTACAACGTAAGGTTGTGTGCGAGGAGTTTAAAGAACACTACATTAACAAGCCGTATGGAGATGCATGGCATAAAATGCGTGAACTTGCCTTTACCGTTCACCCGTATAACTGGATGACGATTGGAAAGGAATTAGCCCATATTGAAACTGCACAACTGGATGATGTTAAGCAGTTCTTTTTTAAACATTACACACCCAATAATGCCATTCTGGTGGTGGCTGGTAATGTAAAAACAGAGAACATACAGACTCTTGCAGATAAATGGTTTGGCAGCATTCCGGCAGGAGAACAATATATACGTAACCTTCCAGTTGAACCACCACAGGACAATGCCCGTGTGGCAGAACTTATCTCAGATGTGCCATTAGATGCGTTCTATAAAACATGGCATATGCCCGGGCGATTAGATAAAGGCTATTATGTGTGCGACCTTGTAACAGAAATACTGGGTGGCGGAGGTTCTTCCCGTTTATACCAGTCTCTTGTAAAAGAACAGCAATTGTTCAGCAATATCAGTTGTTACCATTTTGGCAGCACCGACCCAGGCTTGTTAACTATTGAAGGAAAATTGGTAAAGGGTATTAAAATGCAGGATGCTGAAAGGGCTGTTGAAGAAGTGTTGCATACTTTAATCAGCAACCCGGTTACTGAAACCGAATTACAGAAAGTAAAAAATAAAACAGAAAGCATTATTTCTTTTGAAGACATGACGGTACAAAGCAGGGCTAACAGCCTTGCCTATTACGAATTGCTCGGCGATGCAAATCTTATGAATGAAGAATTGAACAGGTACAATGCAGTGACTGTAGAAGATATAAAGGACTATGGTCAAAGTATATTTAAACCGGAGAACAGCAATACCATTCATTATTACAGCAGGAACAATTGAGTTTTATTTTTCCATCATATTGTATACCCTAACATAATCTACAAGCATAGAAGCAGGAAAGATGTTGTCATCCACGCCCTGCTGCCCGCCCCAGTTACCGCCTACAGCTACATTCAGCAGAATATGAAAGCGCTTGTCGAAAGGCCAGTATGCATAACCTTTACCCTGGTTTATATGTTCAAACACCTGTGTATCATCAATAAAACCGCGAATAGAATACGGCGTCCAGTCAATGCGGTAATTATGAAAAGCAGTAACTGCTGTCTGCACCTCGGTAACAGCGGTAATGCCCGAACCTTTTAGCCAGTTGAGAGAATCGGTATGGGTACTAATGTGCACCTTATCTGGCGCATAACCTACCTGTTCCATTATATCAATTTCTCCCGATGCAGGCCATCCTCCATATTCCCAATCGGTTGGCAGCATCCAGATCGCAGGCCATAAGCCTTTGCCTGTGGGTAGTTTAGCACGCACCTCTATTCTGCCATATAAAAAATCGCCTTTATTCTTTGTAACCATTCGCGCAGAAGTGTAGTTATTCTCGGGACGCATTTCTTTACGGGCCTGAATTTGCAATATGCCATCTTTTATAATGGCATTTTCTGCTTCAGTATAATATTGCAACTCGTTGTTGCCCCAGCCTTCTCCGCCTATATCATAACTCCATTTAGTTGTATCAGGCAATCCGTCGGTATTAAATTCATCTGCCCAAACGGGTATGGTACTAAACTGCCAGTTCTTATCTACCGGAACTGTAGAACCATTATTTACTGATGGTGATTGTTTTTTACATGTTTCAGCAGAAGCAAGTATTAATAATGGAAAAACAATTTTATATAAATCCATGTTGTAAAAAATTAGTATTGAATGTTTAACCCTGTTAAGGTAAACATGTAAAATTTACCAGCATAAAATTTAAATTACTTTTGCACCCTTAAGAACAGATATGTTAAACAGAAACAAACAGCCGGATATTAAAGATGCTGTAGAATTCGACCTGAAGCTAAAGCCCTATAACCATTTTACCCTCGATAATGGGCTACCGGTATATTCAGTTGATGCGGGTGAACAGGAAGTGATTATGTTTGAATGGGTTTTTTTTGCTGGCAATTGGTATGAAGACAAAAACATTGTTGCGGCAACCGTAAATCATTTACTAAAAAATGGTACAAGGCAAAAAACGGCTTTTGATATTAATGAACATTTTGAATTTTACGGCTCTTATTTAAACCGTAATTGTTTTAATGAAACAGCCTCTATTTCTCTGCACACCCTCAGCCGCCATGTGCCTGAATTACTACCGGTAGTTGCAGAAATAATGATTGAATCCGTTTTCCCCGAAGAAGAGATTGCCATTTATAAACAGAACCAAAAACAGCGTCTGGAAATTAGCCTAAAAAAATGTGATTTTGTGGCAAACAGGCTGATTGATGAATTTCTCTACGGCTTTCATCATCCATATGGAAAATATGCATCCACGCTGGATTTTGACAACCTTGAAAGAGAGGAGTTACTTCAATTTTATAACAGGTATTATTCTGCCGGCAAATGCATGTTATTCGTTGCGGGCAAACTGCCACCAGACATACAAGAACAACTAAATAAAAATTTTGGATACCTGCCATTTAACCTGCAGCCCTTACCACACAGGCATTATTTACCACAACCGGCGCAGGATAAAAAGTATAACCTGGTTAATGACACCAGTGGTGTGCAGGCTGCGATTAGGGTAGCGAAACCATTATTTAACAGGCATCATCCCGACTTCCTAAAAATGCGGGTGCTTAATAATATACTGGGCGGATATTTTGGCTCAAGACTTATGAGCAACATTCGGGAAGAGAAAGGGTATACATACGGCATTCACAGTTACCTGCAGAATTACGTTCATGAAAGTGCGCTGATGATTTCTACTGAGGCAGGGCGAAAAGTAAGTGCAGCAACCGTGGAAGAAATTTATAAAGAAATGAAAAAGCTACGGGAGGTACCATTGGATGAGGAAGAATTATACCTCGTAAAAAACCACATGATGGGCAGCCTCTTAGGCGACCTTGACGGACCATTTCAAATCATAAGCAGGTGGAAGAACTATATACTTAATAACCTCACAGAAGATTATTTCTATAAAAGCATTGATACGGTTAAGACGATCACCTCAGAAGATTTAATGGAGCTTGCCAATAAATATTTAAAGGCTGAAGATTTTTATGAACTGGTAGTAATTTAATTACCACTGCCTGTCAAGACGCCAGGCTTCAAATTCTTTTGCAACAGCTGTTAAAAAAGATGCGCCAAGGCTTCCGTCAACTATGCGGTGGTCATAACTCAGAGACAGGTACATCATATGCCGGATGCCAATAGTATCTCCCTGTTCAGTTTCTATAACCATCGGCCTTTTTTTAATCGCCCCTACGGCTAATATGGCTACTTGAGGCTGGTTGATAATGGGTGTGCCCATTAAGCTTCCAAAGGTGCCAACATTGGTCATGGTGAATGTTCCACCGGCAGTATCGTCTGGCTTTAATTTATTGCTCCGGGCATTTTCTGCTAAGGTGTTAACTTGTTTACTTAGGCCCACCAGGTTCAGGTGGTCTGCGTTTTTAATTACAGGGACAATCAGGTTGCCACTCGGCAATGCAGTTGCCATCCCGATATTTATATCTTTTTTAATGATGATGCGATCGCCATCCAGGGAACTGTTTATCATGGGGAAGCGTCTCATTACCCTAACCAAACAATCTATAAAAATCGGTGTAAAGGTGATGCGTGTATTCTCTCTTTTTTCAAACTCTTTTTTTACCCTTTCGCGCCATTGAACCAGGTTTGTAACATCTGCTTCTGCAAAGCTTGTAACATGCGGACTGGTTTGCTTACTGTCAACCATATGCTTTGCGATCATCTTTCGCATACGGTCCATCTCAATAATTTCCACATTGCCCTGCGTGAATTGAACAGCGGGCTTTTCTAATTCTTGGGAAACAGTTTGAGGTGGGGTTGATGGCTGTGATTTGCTTGAGCCTTCAGACTTTCGGCTTTCTACGAAATTGAGAATATCTTTTTTAGTAACACGCCCGTCATTGCCTGAGCCGGGTAACTTTTCCAGTTCACTCATGCTTATTCCTTCGCTCTGTGCAATGTTCATAACCAGGGGGGAATAGAAACGGTTGGTTGATGCGGCGCTTCTTTCTTTTGTTACGTTAGCAGGCACAAAGGGTACAACCTCTTCGCTGCCTGGTTCTTTCACTTCATACGCTTCGTTTATAACACCTTCGGATGAAGTTCCGCCATCTGAATAAGGTGATCCATTTGTGGCAGCCTGTGCTGTTTCAATTCTTGCTATAACCGACCCGATAGGCACCACGTCATTTTCATTGAAAAGAATTTCTGAAAGTGTTCCTTCTGCCGTACTGGGCACTTCGCTGTCAACCTTGTCAGTTGCAATATCTAAAACCGTTTCATCCTGTTTAATAACATCACCTGGCTTTTTGTGCCATTTTAAAATGGTTGCTTCCATTATACTTTCACCCAACTTCGGCATTACCAGGTCTACAAGCGCCATGAGAATGTATTTATAAATTTATTTTTAAATTTTGAACGATTGCATACTTGTCAATCCTACGCCATAACCAACCCAATGGCATTATTACAGAGCAACAAACGTCGGGGTCAAAGGTAATAAAATCACTAATCATCCTTTAGTATAAACTCTCGTAGCATGTTCAACGCATTTATAGCAGTTAGTTCAATATTTCTTTGCCTGGTAAACCTGAAATGAAATTTTTTGGTAATCATATTACCGTTCTTCCCTACCGCCACCCAAACCGTACCGGTTGGTTTTTCAGGGGTTCCGCCGCCCGGTCCCATAATTCCGCTTACGGCTATGGCATAATCGGTTTGCATGGTCTTCAAAATTCCATAAGCCATTTCCGAAACTGTTTCTGCACTTACGGCGCCTGCTACATTCAGCGTTTGCCCACTAACCCCCAACTGGTTTATTTTAACCTGGTTACTATAGCTTACAATGCTGCCCTGGAAGTAATTTGAGGCACCGGGAATAGAAGTGATGAGTTGCGCTATATAACCGCCCGTGCAACTTTCGGCGGTTGATACGGTTTTTTCTTTTCTTTTTAAAAGGTTGCCTAACACCTGCTGCATGGATATATCTTCATCTGCAACCAGGTAAGATTCCACTATATTTTTAAGCTTTGTAAACTTTTCCTCCATTGATTGAAGTATGTCTGTTGTGCCGGTGAGGCGTAACCGCACCATGCCGTGGTTAGGCAGGTAAGCCAGTTTAATATTGGTAGGAAGTTCAGCTTCAAACTGCACCAGCATTTCCGCCAGAAAAGATTCGCCAATACCGGCGGTTAGCAGGGTTTTATGGTAAATACCGCCAAGAATAAATTTCTCTTTAATAAGTGGCAACACATCGCTTTCCATCATAGCCATCATTTCGTGCGGCACACCCGGCATGCTTATAATAATGGCATCGTTTTTAAAAAACATCATGCCGGGTGCAGTTCCTGTTTTATTTTGAATAACAGTGCAAACATCCGGCACTTCGGCCTGTTTCAGGTTTGCATTTAGAAGAGGCCTGCTTAAATATTTTTGAAAGATGGTCTTAACATTTTCCAAAGCCATTTCGTCAATCACCAGTTTACCGCCAAAGTATGCACACAATAAGGGTTTGGTAATATCATCAGAAGTTGGCCCCAGCCCACCCGTCATTAAAACAATATTTGAATTATTTATCTCTTCATCCAATGCATGCACAATGTCATTCCATACATCGCCAACAGCAATGCGCCTGGTAACATATACCCCGGCCTTATTAAGTTGCTGCGCTATCCATGCGCTGTTTGTATCCACTACCTGCCCTATCAGTAATTCATCACCAATTGTTATAATTGAGGCTGTTATTCTTTCCATAATACCTATACACTTAATTTAGCACAAAGTAAACGATGCGCATGAAAAGGTTTTTAATCGTATTTATCTTTCTTTATTCTGCACATAGCGCTTTTACCCAAACAATTTCAACCCGTTTACAAAACGCTATTAAAAGTTTTCAGGCGGATGCGCAAATGAAGCACGCGATAATAGGCTTCGAGGTTAAAGAATCGAAATCAGGAAAAATAGTTTACAGGCTAAACGAAGAGGTGGGATTTGCAGGTGCAAGCACGCAAAAAATAATTTCAGCTGTTGCCGCTTATGAATTACTGGGTAATGATTACAGGTATAATACAACCATTGGTTACACCGGTAACATTTCTAATAATGTTTTGTACGGAGATTTAATCATAACAGGCTCGGGCGATCCATCATTTGGTAGCTGGCGTTATGCCGCCTCCCGGCCAAGTGTAATTTTCAATAGTATAAAGGTTGCATTAAAGCAAAAAAATATTGACAGTATTGCAGGAAATCTTTTGTTTGATGAAAAGTTATTTTCATACAGGACCGTACCCGGTGGCTGCCTTTTGATGACATAGGAAATTATTATGGCGCAGGTGCCGGTGCCATTAACTGGAACGAAAATCAGTATGATATTTTACTGGAAACAGGCCGTAAAGAAGGGGACAGTGTTCGAATAGTTGAAACGAAGCCTGCCACTAACTATTATTATAAAAATCAATTATCAACGGGCAAAGCAGGCAGTGGCGACAATGCTTATATTTTTATGGCGCCGAAAAGCCACGAAGCTCTTTTAGAAGGTACCGTACCGCCGCAGGAAAAATCTTTTTCTATATCGGGTTCTTTGTCTGACCCGCCAGAACAATTGTATAATGAATTATCGCGGGTGCTACCTATGCAACAAGCATCATTCAATTGTTTGGCAATGGTGACGGTGGGCAAAAAAATAATGCCTATCGCAACCATTTATTCCCCCTCGCTTGACAGCCTTATTTATTTTTTTCTCAAAAAAAGCATCAATTTGTATGGTGAAGCATTGGTTAAAACCATTGCAAAAGAGCATGGTGAATTGGGTTCAACAGAAAATGGTTTATCTCTCTTAAAAAAATTCTGGCAGAAAAATAATGTAGACTCGACAGCAATTAAAATGATTGATGGCAGCGGGCTATCACCCGCAAACAGAATTACCCCGGCATCGCTTGTTGATGTACTTCAGTATGCTAGAGGTAAAAAATGGTTCGGCGGATTTTATGATGCCTTACCTCTGTACAACGGTATGAAAATGAAAAGCGGTACAATTGGCGGTGTTAAAGGGTTTGCGGGTTACCACACTTCTGCAGCAGGCATTGATTATACTTTTGCAATAGTTATAAATAACTATGATGGCTCTACAAATGCCATTGTTCAAAAAATATATAAGGTGCTTGACGAATTAAAATAATTCTCCTTTACAGGTCGAAATATTTCTGCATTTTTAATTTTAATTCCTCGGGCATTTCTGTTCTTTTCCACGTTATTGCTTCAAGAAAATAGAGCACCACTTTCCCGGCGGCCAATAATTTATTTTCGGCGTTTAAAACCTCCTGGTAAAATTCTATGCGGTAGCTTTCCGGCAACTCCCTGATGGTGGTTTTAATTGTTAGCAACTCATCGTAGGTGGCAGGGCGCAAATACTTGATGTTAAGTTCTATAACGGGCATAATAACACCTGATTCTTCCATGTTTTTATAGGTATAGCCTAACTGCCTTATGCTTTCTACACGACCCACTTCAAAATACTGCGCATAGTTTCCATAGTACACAACATTCATCTGGTCTGTTTCTGCATATCTAACCCTTAGCTGTGTTTCTGATGTGTACATTAAATTGTTTATTATTTATTTATCATTCCGTCTACGCTAATCTTGCCTGGTCCGCAAAGTAATAAAACCACTGCAGGTATCAGAAAAAGAAATGCAAGTTCTGAATCCAATAATGGTTTACCTGCAGCTGCACCAAAAATGGCTACCAGCATTGTAATAATGATGGGAATTACAGTTATTCTTGTAAATAACCCGAGTATTAAAAACATGCTGCAAAAAAATTCAGCAAATATTACCAGCGATAGAGAAGTGGTAGTGCCAAGGCCTAAAAAATTATAAAACTTATTTTCCATGGAAGAAAACTTCATCAGTTTAGGATAGCCATGTTGTATACTTAAAAATATTCCGGTAGAAATTCGTAGTAAAAGCATAGCCAGGTTAAAAGCCCAACTGCTATAATTGACTGATGTAATTTTTTTCATTGCACAAGGAATTTTTGCAAATGTAATTTATCACCGTTATCCACAAAGTATGCAGTTGGTTATGCGCCGGAGGTAACCTTGTTACCTTTAACGCGTTTTACGATTTATTTAAGAAGTGTATTAAAATATTAAAAAAATTATTCCGTTCCAACACCGTATGAACATCTATAAATCCCTTATGTTATCAGCCTTTTTGCTGGTAGCATGTGGCTTGCGCGCCCAATACACGAAAACAAATGATGACCCTAACAGTGATTTTAAACTGGCAAAGGAATTATACCAGCAGAATAAATTTAGCCTTGCCTACCCCTTGTTTAAATCGGTGTATGAGACCGGCAAAAAAGAAAGCAACATTCCTGTAACCGTACAGTTAGAATCAAAGTATTATGCCATTGTAAGCGGGCTTCAGTTAAATGATAAAACAGCCGTTGCTGCTGCGCAGGAATTTGTAGACCTAGAACACAATACACCCCGCATGCAAATGATGAACTACCATCTGGCAGAATATTACTTTCGGGTGCAGGACTTTGATAATGCACTTACCTATTACGAGAATGCAGCGGTAGAAAACTTAAGCAACAGTGAAATTGCTAACATGAAGTTTCACCAGGGATATGCATTGTTTACAAAAAAAAGATTTGCAGAGGCAAAACCTTTATTCAGTTCTATTGCACAAATACCTGAAGATCCAAATTATTACGACGCAAATTATTATTACGGTTTTATTCTTTTCTCAGAAAAAAAATACAGTGCTGCATTAAATTCTTTTAAAATAGTTGAGGAGCAACCCACATACAACACTATTATTCCTTATTACCTCACTGAAATATATTACTACACAGGCGATAAGGATAAAGCACTGGAGCAGGGAGAAAAAGCATTGCATACCGGCAATCAATATTACCAGTTGCAACTCGAAGAATTAATTGGTCACATGTATTTTGAAAAGAAAAATTACGCCAAGGCATTGCCTTACCTGGAAAATTATGTGGGCAGTACCGAGAAAGTAAGCCGTGAAACATTGTACGAACTTTCGTATGCTTATTACGATGCCGGCAAATATAAAATGGCAGTTGAAGGTTTTAAAGAACTGGGTGGAAAACAGGATACACTTGCGCAGAATAGCATGTACCTGTTAGCTGATGCTTATTTAAAACTCGACAATAAAAACGGGGCACGCAATGCTTTTCTTTTCTGCGCATTAAATAGCAGTAATGCACAACAAAAAGAGATCTCAAAATTTCATTATGGAAAACTCTCTTATGAGTTGGGATATTTAGATGTTGCAAGCAATGAATTATCGGGTTATTTAAATACCTACCCCAAAGGCTTGTATAGCAACGAAGCAAAAGAATTACTGGTAAATGTGTTTGCCAATACAAACAATTATAAAGAGGCGCTGGACCTGTTTAATAGCCTGCCTGCTAAAACCGATATCGTTAAAAGAGCATATCCTAAAATATTGTATGGTCGTGCCATTGAACATATCAATGACCAGCAAATAAATGATGCCGATAATTTATTGAATATTTTGCTGGGCGCCGATTACAACAGCGATCTATTACCTTTTGTGGAATTTTGGAAGGGAGAAATCGCCTTCCGCAGAAATAACTATGATTCAGCAAATTTTTACCTGGTAAACTACCTGAGAAATGCACGCACATACGGCGAGGTAACACCGGTGAACGCTCATTACACCTTGGGTTATACAAATTTACGCCAGGGTGATTATGATCACGCATTGCAGCACTTCGATGCTGTTGCGGCAAGTGTTTCATCTAATTCAACACCGCTTCAATCCGATGCTTACCTGCGTGCTGCCGATGCTTATTTCATGCAGAAAAAATTAAGCAAAGCACAGCAGATGTATGACAATATTATTAATTACCAGTTGCCCTCTTCGGATTATGCTTTATACCAGAAAGCAATAATTGCTGGCGCCAGTGACCAGTTTGGTCAAAAGGTTTCTGTTTTGCAATCATTGGCACAACGTTACCCATCATCATCCATGCTAACAGATGCCAATATGGAAATTGCGAATACGTATCTGGCGCAGGAGAATTACCAGGCAGCCATTACACCGCTTAATGCCATTTTAAAAAATAAAGCCTCAGATAATTATTACCCACAGGCATACTTAAAATTGGGCATTAGTTATTACAATTTGAATGATAATAACAATGCGCTTTCCAACTTTAAAACATTAATAAATAAATATCCAAATTCACCTGAAAGTGATGATGCGGTCGGCTACATAAGAAGTGTTTTTATGGAAAACCAACGACCGGGCGAGTTTGCAACATTCATGCGTCAGAATGGTAAAGAAATCAGTTTCTCGGAAGAAGACTCACTAACATACATAGCTGCAAACAGCGCGTATAACAACCGTTCTTTTGATAATGCACAAAGAGGATTTACCGATTACCTTAAAAAATTTCCAGATGGCAAGTATGCTATCGAAGCAAACTATCAACTGGCGGAAATTTCTGCAACAAAAAAAGAATTTGAAAATGCTTTAAAATATTATGTAAAAGTTGCAGACAGGGCACCGAATAAATTTGCTGAAGCCAGTGTTTTGCAGGCAGCCCGCATAAGTTATTTCGAATTGAAGAATTACCCCATGGCCGAACAATATTTTACACAGTTAAAAACACTGGCTTCTTCACCTGAAAACAGGCTTGAAAGCATGCGGGGTCTTCTACGTGTACAATTTAAATTAGCTAAGTGGGATGAAGCTTTCGGAAATGCACAGGACCTGCTGCAGCAAAAGGGAGTAGCCACTGACGATAAAATGATGGCGAACATGGTTATTGCTAAAAATTACCAGAATAATAGCCAGAATATTGAAGCCCTGGATTATTATAAAAATGTGGTTAGCCTTGGTAAATCTGAATATGGTGCAGAAGCCCGCTACCGCATTGCAGAAATATTAACCCTTCAAAATAAACTTGCTGAAGCAGAAAAAGCAGGGTTTGAAGTGATAAACAAAGCAGGCTCTTATGAATACTGGATTACCAAAGCCTATATTTTACTGGGAGATATTTATTTTAAACAGCAGGATTATTTTAATGCAGAAGCCACTTTAAAAAGCGTGGTTGAAAATGCTACTGATGCCACTTTAAAATCAGAGGCACAGAAAAAACTGGATTCAGTGATAGCAGAAAAAAACAAGAACAGTAAAATCGTACAACAGTAAATCGCAACCAATGAAAAAATTATTTGTAATAGGCTTATTTCTTTCTTTGCATTCGGCAATATTTGCACAGCGCGATACAACCCGCACCGTTGTAGTAACATCGGCCTTTAAACCGGCATTAAAAACCACATCGAAAATTAATTTTAGCGGGGCTCTGCCACAGCCTGATGCAGACCGGCCAGTTTTGCAGTACGATGTGCCTGCACAAAATTTATCCTTTACGTATCAAAGCCCCGCACTTCAGCCTTTGGCAGCAAATATTGATTCAATTATTCCATGGCGCAATACTAATTTTCTTAAGGTAGGATATGGAAATTATACCACACCGTATTTACAGGCAGGTTTGTCTTTTGGTGATGGCGTAAACTCGGTGGTTAATGTGAATGGTCGCTATACATCATCAAAAGGACCATTGCCTTACCAAAGTTTTAGTAAAACAAATCTGGAAGCACTCGGCATATTCAGCACCGCAGATAACAGGAATGAGTGGAGTGGAAAAATATTTTTTGATAATAATTCACAGTTCCAGTACGGGTTTGTGCCTGACTCCCTAAAATTTGAAAAAGACCAGTTGCGCCGGGCATTTACAACATTCGGTGGAAAGGCCACTTTCCGAAACAAGGAAGAAAATGAACTTGGTATCGATTATAATCCGCAGGCATCTCTCACTCTTTTCACTGACAATAGTGGTGGAAAAGAAAATAATTTTATAGTATCAGCACCCATAACAAAGAATGTAGCCAGGGTTTTTGCAGTGAACGTTGGTTTTACGGCAGATGTTACAAGTTATAAAGGAGATACGGTTTCAGTTGATAATAACCTGTATTATTTCACTACTAACCTTCAGTTTAAAACACCCAATTTTAAAGTAATTGCAGGTTTCAACCCCTCATGGGATAACGGGGCATTTTCAATGTTGCCTAATTTTACAGCAGAAGCAAAGATCAATGAAGAAAAATTTATTCTGCAGGCTGGATGGACAGGGTATTTTAATAAAACTACATACCAAAAACTGGCCTCCATCAATCCTTATTTAAACCAGCCATCCTTTTTATTAAATACCCGCATTAATGAACAATACGCCGGGTTTAAAGGGTCTGCCGGTAGCCATATAACCTACAATGCACGGCTTTCGTACCTGGCTTTAAAAAATCAACCGCTATTTGTAAACGATACAATAACCGGGCGTTCATTTAATGTGGTGAATGAACCGGACATGAAAGACATTCGGTTACATGGGGAGGTGGGCTATACACAGCAGGAAAAATTTTCATTACTTGCCGGTGCCACGTTTAACCAATACAGCAGCCTTAGTGCAAATGCAGAACCATGGGGGCTTTTACCATTAGAAATAACCGGCGCATTACGCTGGAACATTATGAAACAACTGGTATTAAAGAGCGATCTATTCTTTTGGGATGGCTCTAAGTACACGACTAAATATTTAGAAAGCGGTAAGCTTTCGCCTGCTGTTGACCTGAATGCAGGTTTAGAATTTGCCCTGAAGCCAAACCTGAACCTATGGATGCAGTTTAATAATGTTTTTAATAATAAATATGAAAGGTGGAAACAGTATCCTGTATTAGGCTTTAATGTATTGGCCGGTGTTGTATATTCGTTCGATAAGTTAAGCCAATAACATGTACAGCTTTCTGTATAACTATTTAGTACTGCACAAAAAACTTTACCTGCCGGGTATAGGATTTTTTACTGTTGAGAATACTCCCGCCAGGTTAGACTTTGTAAGCAAGGTTATTTACCCACCGCAACCCGCTGTTACTTTTAATGAGGAAGGAACGGAAGAAGACAACGCTGTAGTTCAGCACCTTTCCGGCATTATGCAAACAAGTGAACAGGAAGCGGCTGCTACTTATCACCAGTTTACTCAAATGGTAAAAAGTCAATTGAATAGCAACGGTTCGGTTTCGCTGCCGGGTTTGGGTTTGCTTACTAAAAATGATGATGGTTATAAGTTTGATGCAGAAAACCCCACAAAAGATCTTTTACCTGAATTGGTGGCTGAACGTGTTGTAAGAAAAAATGCCGCGCATTTTGTACGCGTGGGGGAAGACGAAAAAACTTCTGAACAAATGCACCACTATATGCAGGAAGAAGTGGTTGTTACAAGAAAATGGTGGATTCCGGCAGCCATCCTCGGGGTTATAGGGCTTGCTGCCCTTATATTTTATTATGCCGTTCTAAATTAATGACAGCCTTAATTTTCACTGCAAAACAAAACTTCATTTTATTTGCACCACAATGAGTGCACAAAATAACCTGCCTGCATGTGCTGTCTGTTTAAGCAACAGCGTTAAAAAATTTTTTGAGGTAAAAGACCACACCGTTTCAAAAAAATATTTTGAAATATGGCATTGCAATAATTGCACGGCCCGTTTTACCATGCCACGCCCGGCAAAAAATGAAATAGGCAATTATTATAAATCTGAAGATTACGTTTCTCATTCTGATGCGAAAAAAGGCTTCATAAATAAGATCTATCACAGCGTTCGAACTTATACCCTAACAACCAAGCGAAAGGTTGTACAGAATGCTACAAAAAAGAGTAAGGGTATTTTACTTAGAAGTTGGTGCAGGAACCGGTTATTTTGCCCGCCACATGCAGGGTACAGGGTGGGCGGTTACCGCACTGGAACCCGATGAAACAGCCCGAAAAAATGCTGCTGATATTAACGGTATTAAGGCAGGAGATTTAAATATGCTTCCCGAACTTGAGCCGGCTGCGTACGACGCCATAACATTATGGCATGTGCTGGAACATGTGCACGACCTGCATGAATATTTTAAAACTTTCCATAAGTTGCTGCGACCCGACGGGCGGTTAATTATTGCCGTACCCAATTACACTTCTGAAGATGCTGAACAATATGGGGCTGACTGGGCGGCTTATGATGTGCCAAGACACCTTTATCATTTCTCCCCGCAAAGCATGCAACTGCTGGCTAAAAGCCACCACTTTATTATAGAAAAAATGGAACCCATGTGGTTCGACAGTTTTTATGTTAGCATGCTGAGCGAACAGTATAAAACCGGCAGCAATCATTTTTTAAAAGCCATTGCATCCGGAATTAGATCTAATATAAAAGCCATGCAACATGCTGAAAAGTGCAGCTCGGTTATTTATATAATAAGGAAAGAAAAAAGCTGATCTTTTTCAGAACGATGAAGTGATTGCGACGCAACAGGCGATGCCATTTAACCCAGAGCCCGTATTTAAAATTACCTACGGCTGGCTATTAATAAATTCAGGTCTGTAAACTTAAGATCAAACCGCTGGCTGATGTAAAAATTGGTCAGGTACCCTTTGTACATATACACGCCATTACGCAAATTAAAATTGTGCCAAACCATTTCTTCAAATCCCCCCTCGTCGCCAACACTTAGCAGCATTGGCATAAGTACATTGCTTATTCCATGGCTGGCTGTACGTGCAAAACCACTGGGTATATTAGGAACGCAATAATGCGTTACGCCATGTTTTTTAAAGGTAGGGTGCTGGTGCGTGGTTATTTCACTGGTTTCAAAACACCCACCGCGGTCTATGCTTACATCTATTATTACACTGCCGGGGCGCATAGCCATCACCATCTCTTCTGTAACAACCACAGGGCTACGACCGTCGCCACTTAGCGCGCCTACAGCAACTTCGCAGGTCTTTAATTGTTTGGCAAGAATGCGGGGCTCTATAACACTGGTCCATACCCGAACACCTAAATTATTTTGTAAACGTTTTAGCCGATAAACATTATTATCAAACACCTTTACAGATGCACCCAAAGCCAGGGCCGTTCTGGTTACCGATTCGCCCACAACGCCCGCACCAATAATAATAACCTTGGTTGGCGGAATTCCGCAAATGCCACCCAGCAAAACGCCTTTGCCATTATTGGTACTGCCTAAAAATTGTCCGGCTATAAGCATTACTGCACTTCCTGCTATTTCGCTCATGCTGCGCACAATTGGGTAAGTGCCGCTGTCGTCTTTTATATTTTCAAACCCAAGCGCGGTTATGCGCTTTTCCATCATTTTTTCTAACTGATCCTTTTTAAGGATAGAAAGGTGAATGGGCGAAATGATGGTTTGATTTAATTGTAGAAAAGGAAGGTCATCAGATACAACTGGTGCGCTTTTTACGAGCAGAGGCGCTTTATACACTTGCTCTTTATCGTGAACGATGGTAGCCCCTGCCTCGCTGAATTCGTGGTCGGCATAATTACTTCCTTCCCCTGCTTTGCTTTCAACAATAACCTCGTGGCCGTTACTTACAAGCACGCCAACCGCATCTGGAATAAGCGCAATTCGATTCTCCTGTAAAGTGGTTTCTTTGGGAATACCAATAAGCAGTTTGGCAGTATGCGGTTTTATATCCAGCGTTTCTTCACTGGTTTCGTAATTAAAAGAGGAACTAATAATTGGTTTGGTTTTGGCCATCCGCTGGGTATTTCGAAATTGGTGAAATAAAATTACTCAAATATCAAGCATCACAGGCAATTAAAGTTTAAACACAAGCCTTGTTTCTTCATCAATTATTTTAATGGTAAGGTGCAAGGCGCCCGGCGGAATGATTGCCGGCACTTTTTCGGGCCACTCAACAAAACAAAAATTACCGGAATGCAACGTGTCTTCAATGCCGGCATGAATGGCTTCCTCCTCATTTTTTATTCGGTATAGGTCTAAGTGATATATTGAACCTGCCTCAGCACTTTCATATTCATTTATTAGGGCAAAGGTTGGGCTGCTTACAGCATCTCTCACCCCTAATACATTACAAAGGGCGTGAACCAGGGTTGTTTTGCCGGCACCCATGGGTGCATGTAGAGCCCAAACTTTTTTGTCTTGAAATTCATTCCATAGTTTTTGTGCAATATTATCAATGGAATTAAGGGTGAAGGTCATCTGCATGCTGCAAAATTACAGCACACTTTGTTTCATTGATACCTGTTGTATCGATTTATAAAACTCTGGTAAAAAGTTAAACCAAAATCTGCTTACGCATTGTTGGTAAATTTGCATAAAAGCTAAGGGAAAATGGCACAGGTGAATTTAAAAGTGAGGGGAATGAGTTGCACTAATTGTGCACTTACAATAGATAAATACCTGAAACAACAGGGCATGCAGCAGGTTAAGGTAAATTTTATTGGGGGAGATGTTAGCTTTAATGATGAAGAAATGGTAGGATCAGAAAAGTTGATAAAAGGCATTGAAAGTTTGGGCTACCAGGTGGATAACGGCAACGGTTTTATTTCAAATAAACCAGGTGGGTTTTTACACACACACATGCAAAGATTTTTGTTTTGCCTGGTGTTCACCGCCCCTATGCTTATCGGAATGATACCAGGCATACACATACCTATATTAATGAACCCTTATGTTCAACTTACGCTCACTATTCCAGTATATATCGTAGGCATGGGCTTTTTTGGAAAAAGCGGGTTACGCAGTTTAAAAAAAGGTGTTCCCAACATGAATGTACTGATTGCATTAGGCGCAACTGCTGCCTTTGTATACAGTTTATATGGCACCTTAACCTTCCAGGATGAACAATACATGTTTTATGAAACCGCTGCGGCCATTATTACCCTGGTTTTCCTGGGTAACTGGATGGAAGATAAATCAGTTGAAACCACGCAGCGTTCAATAAAGGCATTAACCCGGGATCAAAAGGTAATGGCGAATATGATTGCGTATGATGAACATCATGAAGAACATGTATTTCCTGTGGAAAGTAACAGCCTTAAAGTAGGAGACCTTATTCTTATTAAGGATGGAGAAATTGTACCCATGGATAGTAAAATTCTATGGGGCGAGGCAAGCGTAAATGAAGCCATTATAACCGGCGAAAGCCTGCCTGTAGAAAAAACCATTAACGACATTGTTATTGGTGGCAGCATTTTACAAAGCGGTACAGTCAAAGCATATGTTACCCAGGTTGGAGAGTTATCCGTTATGGGCAACATACTTAAAATGGTAAAGGATGCGCAATCAGAAAAACCACCCATTCAGCAACTGGCAGATAAGATCAGCGCTGTTTTCGTGCCTGTTGTAATAGGTATTTCTCTTGTAACATTTGGCGCTAATTATTTTTTCACAGAAGTAGGTTTTGGAGACAGTCTTTTACGAAGCATTGCCGTTTTGGTTATTGCCTGCCCTTGCGCCATGGGCCTGGCAACACCCGCAGCTATAGCAGTAGGTTTAGGTCGCGCAGCAAGAAATGGTGTGCTTTTTAAAAATGCAAAAAGTCTGGAAATTTTTAAAGATATTAAACAAGTTGTTTTCGATAAAACAGGCACATTAACCACTGGAAATTTTACTGTTTCCAATTACCATATTGTACTGGCGGATAAATGGAATAATGATGATTTTAAAAGACTTGTTTATTCTCTTGAGAAATTCTCGGGTCATCCATTAGCAAAAAGCATAGTTAAAGAATGGAAGGTAAATGATGCCAAACGCTGGGCGCGTATTAAAGAAGTAAAGGGCTTAGGCATTCATGCAACAGATAAAGCAGGAAATATTTTTATGGCGGGATCTTTTAAAATGGTAAAAGACAAGTTCCCTGATTTATCGCACGACATTTACATTACACACAATGAGGAAGTTATTGGTTGGATTGATGTTACGGATGAGATAAGGGTGGAAGCAAAAACAGTTGTTTCTGCATTACGTGCCAAAGGATTAAGAACTATTCTATTAAGTGGCGATAAAAAAGAAAAATGCGAAAGAATTGCCCGCGAATTGCATTTAGATGAAGTTTATGCAGAACAAACACCCGATCAGAAACTTGAAACAATAGCCTTACTTAATAACACTGCGCCAACAGCAATGGTTGGTGATGGTATTAACGATGCACCTGCGTTGGCTAAGGCAACTGTGGGTATATCACTTAGCGAGGCTTCGCAAATTGCCATGCAAAGTGCACAAGTGGTTTTAATGCATCATGGTTTACAAAAGCTGCCATTGTCCCTAGGTTTGGGTAAGCACACCTATCTTACCATAAAACAAAACTTGTTTTGGGCATTTTTTTATAACATCATTGCTATACCTGTTGCTGCTTTTGGATTTTTAAGTCCTGCTATTGGCGCCTTTGTAATGGGTTTGAGTGATGTGGTGTTAGCTATTAATTCTGTTAGACTAAACTATAAGCGAGTTCAATAAAACAGAGACCGCGATGTGAAAAATTAAATACCGGTCCATTCATTTATATTGAGGTTAAATGGTTTCCCCGCTTTTCATACTTAAACAATTCTGGCAATATGATCATTTCAGGCCACAGCAGGAAGAGATCATTCAATCCATACTGTCAGGAAAAGATACCATAGCCCTGTTACCAACCGGTGGGGGAAAATCAATTTGTTTCCAGGTTCCGGGTTTGCTACAAGAGGGTGTAATCATTGTTATAACACCGCTTATTGCATTAATGAAAGACCAGGTGCAGCACCTGCAACAAAAAAATATTCCGGCTGTGGCATTACACAGCGGAATGACACAGGCAGAAATTAAAGAAGTACTTGACCAGGCAGCTGAGGGTTTTTATAAATTCCTTTATGTATCTCCTGAAAGATTAGAGACCCTGTTATTAAAGGATTACCTGCCATATCTTAATATTATTTTAATAGCGGTAGATGAGGCGCATTGCATATCTCAATGGGGTTATGACTTTAGGCCTGCCTATCTACGCATTCCTCTTCTTCGTCAGCATTTACCTAACGTGCCCGTATTAGCACTAACTGCTTCTGCTACTGCGTTGGTTTTACAGGATATAAAAGACAAATTATTACTCAAAGAAAATGTGGTTTTCAGGTCGTCTTTTGAAAGGGCAAATATCAGCTACAGTTGCTTTAATACAGATAGTAAAATAAATAAACTCGTCGAGGTGTTGAGCAACGTGGCAGGCAGCAGCATTGTTTATTGTAAAAGTCGAAGGCTAACCAAAGAAGTATGCCAATTGCTGCAGCTGCAAAATATTTCGGCAGATTATTATCATGGTGGATTATTGTCTGAGGAACGGAGTGTAAAGCAGCAGCGGTGGATGAACAATGAAACGCGGGTGATGGTTTGCACAAATGCCTTCGGAATGGGTATAGATAAACCTGATGTTAGAACCGTTATTCATTATAATGTTCCTGACTGTATTGAAAATTATTACCAGGAGGCCGGGCGTGCAGGGCGCGATAATAAAAAGGCATACGCAGTATTGCTTTATAGGGATGAAGATATTACCGCATTAAACGATCTGCCTGCTATACGTTACCCCGGTATGTCAATGATAAAAAAAGTTTACCAGGCATTAGCCGACTATTTACAATTACCCGTTGGCATTGGCGAATTCAATTATTTCGATTTTAACCTAGGTGAGTTTGCAAAGAATTTTTCGTTAGATCCAATTCTTATTATTAATGTGCTGAAAGTTTTGGAGCAGGAAGAGTTGCTGCAGTTTAATGAAAATATCTTTTTACCACCAAGAGTGCAGTTTACCACACCCAAAGAACTTATTATTTCTTTCGAAGAAAGCCATCCCCGGCTTGAGCCCATTATTAAATGTTTATTAAGAACATATTCCGGTATTTATGATAATCCTGTTTCTATAAACGAATGGCAAATTGCCAAGCTTATAAGGCAAAGCAGGCAGGATGTAATAAAAAACCTTATGCATCTGGATTCTTTAGGCGTGCTGGATTACCAGCCTCAAAAGGAAACACCACAAATTAAATTTTTAACCAACCGGGCCTCTGCAGAATTTTTAATAATAGACCATGAACGTTATTTAAAAAGAAAAGGAGAATGGATTAAAAGGGTGGAGGCAATGATTAATTATACCCGGCTTTCTAATGAATGCCGAGGTGCTTTTATAGCAAAGTATTTTAATGACACCTCTGTTAAAAATTGTGGTGTATGTGATAACTGCCTTAACCAGAAAAAAAATAATATTACCACGAGAGAATTTGAAGCGATTGAGCTTGCATTATACGCTCACATTAAAAACATGGGTATAAAAATGCCAGAGATTTTTTCACTCCTTAAAATGTATAACAAAGCAAAAGTGCATAAGGTATTAGACTATTTGCTTTCAGAACGGAAAATTACTATTTCCGAAAATGGAATTGTATCCTTTAAAAAATAAATTACCTGTACGATTTTCTTCTGCGCCGGGTAGTTCCACCCAGACCCAAAGCTCCTAGCAAACTTCGGGTTATAATAGATGCAGCGGTTCTGCCAACCTGCCGCATGGCAGGACTATCAAAAAATCCTTCTTCCTTTTTTTTGCTTTCTTTTTTTGCGTCTTTAGCTGCCGCCTGATCTTCCTTTGTTTTTTCCTGCGCCAGCTGCAATTTTTCATTCAAAATCTCGTAAGCGCTTTGGCTGTCTACAGTCTTACTGTATTTATTTGCCAGCCTGCTTTTAGAAACCAAAGCATCAATTTCACTATCATTTAAAATATCCATTCGGCTTCGCGGGGCACAAAGCATTGTATGTACCAGAGGCGTAGGAATACCCTTCTCGTTTAGCAAGGTTACGAAGGCTTCACCTATACCCATTTGGGTTAAAAGCTCGTCAGTTTTATAAAAATTGCTATCAGGAAAATTTTCAGCCGCCTGCTTAATTGTTTTTCTGTCTGCCGCGGTAAATGCTCTTAATGCGTGCTGCACTTTTAATCCCAGCTGGCTCAGAATGGAAGGCGGAATATCCTGCGGATTTTGGGTGCAGAAAAATATTCCAATACCCTTTGAGCGAATAAGTTTGATAACCATTTCTAACTGCTGCATTAAAGCTTCAGTTGCTTCTTCAAAAACCAGGTGTGCTTCATCAATAAACATTACAAGCCTGGGCTTATCCATATCGCCCTCTTCGGGAGATGTTGCATATAGTTCTGCCAGGAGTTGTAACATAAATGTTGAAAATAATTTAGGCCTGTTTTGGGTGTCGGTAACTCTTAGAATATTTATCATTCCCTTCCCTTCGTTATTTATTCTTACCAGATCTTCCACATCAAAGCTGGGCTCGCCAAAAAACTGGTCGGCGCCCTGTTGTTGCAATTCTATTACCTTTCTTAAGATAGTACCTGTTGAAGAGGTTGAAATTTTTCCGTATTCTTTTTCTATAGCCTCTTTTCCTTCATCGCCTGCAAATTGAAGCACTTTTATAAAATCTTTCAGGTCTAGCAGGGGTAATTTATTGTCGTCGCAATATTTAAAGATAACTGCAACAAGCCCTCCCTGCGTATCGTTTAATCCCAATATTTTACTTAATAAAACGGGACCAAATTCTGTAACTGTAGCCCGCAACCTTATGCCCTTTTCGTTGCTTATGGTTAACAGTTCAACAGGGTATGCGGCTGGTGTAAACGGTACATTAAGTAAGCGGCTGCGTTCAATTATTTTTTCGTTGGCAGCACCTGCTGCAGCCAAACCACTCAGATCTCCTTTTATATCGAGCATTAAAACGGGTATGCTTGCATCACTCAGGCATTCAGCGATCAGTTGCAGGGTTTTAGTTTTGCCTGTACCTGTGGCACCAGCAATCAGCCCATGCCTGTTCATCATTTTAAAAGGAAGAAACACGTCAGCGCCAGTTACAACCTGGCCATTTAGCATACCGCAACCGATCTTAGCGTTTTCGCCTTTAAAAGTAAAACCTGACTGAACCGCCTGCAAAAAATCTTGTTGTGTTGGCATTCTCGAATGTTTTAATACACCAGAAATTTAGCGATATAAATTTATATATGAATATCCGTCTTATTAACGGTTGATGTTTTTACAGGCGCACAAGTGTGCGACGCAACCAATGCCCAAGCAAAGATGTACAGCGGGGAACAAATTATTGAAACTATTAAAACAGGATGGAAAATTTAAAAAAGCTTTCTTCTTCTTTTGCGATCGCGGTATTTAAACAAGGGCACTTTACTTTCTGTACCATTAAGCAGGCGGTTAATATTTTTTTGATGTGTGAGTATAACCATTAATGCAACGGCTACAGAGAAAATACGGTAAAGGGTAACATCATCATTAAAAATAAAAAGTATAAAAACAGCAAATGCTACACTTGACAAAATAGAACTTAATGAAACGAAACGTGTGAGATATAATACCAATAAAAAAACGCCCACGCAACACACCGCAACAATAGGTTGAATGGCGAGTATCATTCCGAATAAAGTTGCAACACCCTTACCACCCCTGAAGCCAGCCCAAACGGGGTAAATGTGCCCGACCACAGATGCTAGACCTAGACCAATCATAAGATTTGTTCTGTCCCACTCATTCGTCATGTAGTAAGGCAGTAAAATGTAAAGAGAAGTAGCGACAACACCTTTCAGCATGTCTATGATCATTACCACTGTGCCCCATTTAGAACCTAATACCCTGTAAGTATTTGTGGCGCCAGCATTGCCACTTCCATAATCTCTAATGTCAACACCGAAAAAGCGCTTGCTGACAAGTATGGCCGTTGGAAACGAACCGATGAGGTAAGCAACTACTATGAGTAAAAGTTCATTCATTGCAGGGGGTAAAAATTATGACGAAGGACAAATATAGGGTTTACAAACTAGAAAAAGACAGTTATAAAGCACGTTTTAGGATTTTTTTGCGATAAATTTCATACAAATCCATCCACTTCTTTCTATTGTAAATGAATGAGTTAGGAGACATTCGCCCGTTGCCTTCAATACATCTGCTTCATCGGCATGCAGCAATCCACTTAGTAAAAGTGTCCCGCCATTCTCCAGGCAATGTTCCAGGCTTTTCATGTGGTGTATTAACACATGTTTGTTTATGTTGGCAAGAACCACCTGAAATGTTTCTGTTTCAGGTACCACATCTGAAAATTGCAACTGAATATTTTTGCAATTATTATTTTCAATATTCTCCTGTGCATTCAAAATACTCCACTCATCATTATCTGTTGCTAAAATTTTTGAAGCGCCAAGTTTTTCAGCAAGAATGGCGAGTAAGCCCGTTCCGGTTCCAAAATCAAAAACCTGTTTACTGGCAAAATCGATGTGGTGCATTTGTTCCCCCATCATATAGGTTGTAGCATGGTGACCCGTACCGAAACTCATTTTTGGAGTGATGATAATTTCGTGTTGAACATTTTTTATAGGTTCATGAAAATGGGCCCTTATGGCTACAAAATTTTTTATAATAACCGGATCGAAATTCGATTCCCATAAGGCATTCCAGTTTTGCGAAGCCAGCTCGTTTTTCTGATAAGTGAATTGAAATTTTTGGTTGATGGTTTGAAACTTATCCTCATTAAATACATTAACATCAACATACCCCAGCAGTTCATTATCTTTTTCTTCGAAGCCATTAAAACCAGCTTCAACCATTTCGGTAATGATCTCGCCGGCGTGTTGCGGGTCGAATTCGGTAATTATAAAACAGTAATAATTTTTCATAAAAAAGCCCTTCTTTTGGGAAGGGCTAATTGTATTTTTAATTTATTGATTTGGTGGTGTTTCCACATCGTTAGCAGGCTGCCTTTGCTGTTGTTGTTGCTCTGGTCTTGGCATTAATGCCTTTCTGCTAAGTTTGAATTTTCCGGTTTTATGGTCAATACCTATAAGTTTTACTTTAACCATATCGCCTTCTCTTAAAACACCTTCCAGTGAGTCGAGGCGTTTCCAGCTTACTTCACTTATGTGCAATAAGCCTTCTTTCTTTGGTAAGAACTCAACAAACGCACCATAAGGCTGAATAGTCTTCACTTTTGCTTCGTACACATCATTTATCTGGGGTACTGCAACAATTCCTTTCACACGATTTAGTGCCTTTTCTACGTTTTCTTTGTTTGAAGAGAAAATGCTAACCTCACCAAATTCCCCTACTTCTTCAATATTAATCGTTGTTCCTGTTTCTTTCTGAAGTTCCTGTATAACCTTACCACCTGGCCCGATTACAGCGCCAATAAATTCTTTTTCAATGATTATTTTAACCATGCGTGGTGCATGCGGTTTAACATCATCCCGGTGTGCAGGTAAACAATCGTGCATGGCATCAAGAATGTGCAACCTTCCTTTTCTTGCCTGTTCTAAAGCTTCACGCATTACATCCATACTTAGACCATCCACTTTAATATCCATTTGAACACCGCATATTCCATCGCGGGTACCGGTTACTTTAAAGTCCATATCGCCGAGGTGATCTTCATCGCCGAGGATGTCGGTTAGAATTGCATAATTACCATCATTGCCTGTAATAAGACCCATAGCAACACCACCTACGTGTTTTGCCAGGGGAACGCCTGCATCCATTAGAGCAAGTGAACCTGCGCAAACGGTAGCCATAGAAGATGAGCCATTAGATTCCAGGATATCACTTACCACGCGAACGGTGTAAGCATAATCATTACCGGGCATCATTTTTCTGAGACTGCGCATAGCCAGTGCCCCATGACCAACTTCGCGACGGCCCGGACCACGCATCATTTTTACTTCACCAGTAGAAAACGGTGGAAAGTTATAATGAAGAATAAAGTTTGAATAATCTGATTTGGCAGCACTTTCAACAAGTAACTCATCTAATGGAGTTCCTAATGTAACGGTGGTTAAAGACTGGGTTTCACCGCGTGTGAATAATGCTGAACCGTGCGGAATGGGTAAGGGATCTACTTCCATTTGTAATGGGCGAACCTCATCTAGCTTACGACCGTCGAGGCGAATGCGATCCTGTAAAATCATGCGGCGCACTTCTTCCCATTGAAGGTCTTCAAAATATTTATCAACCAGCTTAAGTGTTAACTCTTCAGGGTTATCGCCCAGGGTCGAGATAAAATCGTTTTTTAATAAGACAAATGCTTCCCTGCGAAGGGTTTTTGTTGAACCGCTTTTAGCGATCTGGTAAACTTTTTCCCTCGCAAACTCATCAATACGTCCTTTTAATTCCTCATCCTGCGGAGGCTTTGTATATTCTCTTTTTCCAATAATTCCTTTTTTAGTTTGCAGTTCCTGCTGGGCTTTAATTTGCACTTTTACAGCCTCGTGCGCTTTTTCCAGTGCAATAACCAGGTCTTCTTCAGAACATTCTTTCGCTTCACCTTCAACCATCATCAGGTTCTTTTCCGTGGCGCCAACCAAAAATTCCATATCGGCTTTTGCAAGCTGGCTACGGGTGGGGTTTACGATCCACTCACCATTAACACGACCAATTCTTACTTCTGATATAATTTCTTTAATTGGAATGTCACTTACAGCAAGTGCAGCAGAAGCGGCAAGACAGGCCAATGAATCTGGCAGTACTTCTTCGTCGCTTGATATCAGGGAGATCAATACCTGCACCTCGCACAGATAATCTTCAGGAAATAGTGGACGCAGGGCACGGTCAATTAACCTGCTGGTTAAAATTTCATAGTCGTTTAAACGAGCTTCCCTTTTAAAAAACGAACCTGGAATACGACCTGCAGATGCAAATTTTTCCTGGTAATCTACGCTTAAGGGAAAAAAACTTTGTCCGGGACGGGGTTCTTTGCTGGCAACAACGGTTGCCAATAAAATACAATTACCCTGCCTTACCGTTACCGATCCATCAGCCTGCCTGGCAAGTTTACCGGTTTCAACAATAATTTCATCACCGGAAGGCAACTTAAAGCTAGCCTGTAGTGGTTGAGATAACATACATAATAATTTTAATGATTAAGGTAACAGGCCGAGGCACTGCATACCATTAGTTTCAAACGGAAACATAGGCATATCAATAACTAATACCTGTGAACAATGAAACCCGGATGAGGATGCAGGATAACGAGATGTATTGGATTACACCAAAAAATACCAACCCGGAAAATAGGAAGAAATTACTTTCTTAAACCTAATTTTTCAATTAAACCGCGATAACCGGCAAGATTGGTTTTTTGCATATAGGCAAGTAAACTCTTGCGCTGACCAACTAATTGCATTAAACCCCTGTGAGTAGAAAAATCTTTTTTGTTGGCTTGCAAGTGCTTAGAAATGTTAGAAATTCTTTCAGTTAACAAGGCAACCTGGCCTTCAATAGACCCTGTGTTTTCAGCTTTTCCGCCAAATTCCTTAAATGTGCTAGTTCTCTTTTCAGTTGTTAAGTAAGGCATCTCAAATTATTTTACAAACATCCAAATTTTATTGTGGCGGCAAAAGTAGGGTAAAATGAGTATAACGTATAACAATTCACCTAACTTTTTTATAGCCGGAAATTTATAGTGCGTGATCAGGCATCAATTTAGCATTTGCGCTAACAGTTGCCTGAATGGTGTTATGAACCTTTTCCTGATCATTTAAAATTTTAGCTACAGGCCAGCTAAAGTGTGCATTTAATATTTTTGAAGACTGTGCGTAACGTAAATCGGTGTGGTAACCAAAAAAACAACTGCCGCCCTTAATTACATCTACAATTTTTTTATTTTCTTTCGCAGAAACTGCGGGGCAGCCAAAGCTTCTCCCCATCATGGTGCCTGCAGCTGCACGTTCAGGACTAACATAATCACTGCCATGCATTACGATAGCGCGGGCGAAAACATTATCATTAAACCCTTTTTCCAATCCTTTAAAACGAAGGCTATACCCGTTACCACCCATATAAGTGCCTTCGGTGATCATAAATCCCAGTGAACTTTTTAATGATTCAGGACTATTTGAAAAATTGGTGGCATAATCAGTTCCTGAATTACGACCATGTGCAACGAAGGTATTAAAGAGTAATATGCCTTTTTTCATGTCTATTACATACAAACGCCTTTTACTACTTTTCTGGCTATAATCTACAATGGTAAGCACATCGGGGTTTGCAAGTAAATTTTCACTAAGCATATATTCATACCCCTTGCTTGCTTTAAAAAACACATCGTAATTCAATCCTTTATTCTTAAGATCCATTTTAGTGAACAATGAGTCAACCCAATTGGTAATTAAAGGGCTGGCGTCATCGCCAAGCAATTTTTCAAATTTTTTATCACCATTATCAATAACTGTAGCGCCCGCATATTTTTCAGGCATCATAGAGGTTAGGATAATTGTGGCAAAAGCCATCACTAAAATGAGATACTTCATTAATTGTAAACGTATTGGTTAATAAAATTGTTATAAGGAAATGCCCGCAGAAATAAACCCTTGGCGGGAGAGCGAAGTTAAGGTTTGAATTGCTTAAAAAATCCTAATGAAACCTTAGTGAAAAGTTAAGAACATTAGATTATAACTTATTGATATTTAATCACTTGAATTCAACGCTTCCCAAATACTGTCCTTCAATTGGGATAATCCGTTAAGGGTTAATGATGAGATAAATAAGTGAGGAATATGGGCAGGCATTTCTTTAGAGATTTCTTTTTTTAATTCATCATCAAGTAAATCGCTTTTGCTAATAGCGATCAGAAATTTCTTTTGAAGCATTTCAGGGTTATATTTTTCAAGTTCCCCGACTAATACATCAAATTCCTTCCGGTGCCCCGGGCTATCTGCAGGAATTACGAAAAGTAATACCGAGTTTCTTTCTATATGACGTAAAAAGCGATATCCAAGACCTTTTCCCTCGCCGGCACCTTCAATAATTCCGGGAAGATCTGCCATGCAAAAAGACAATCCATTTTTATATGCTACGATTCCTAACTGGGGGGTAAGGGTTGTGAATGCATAATCCGCAATTTTTGGTTTTGCGGCCGACACTACCGATAATAGCGTTGATTTGCCTGCATTGGGAAAGCCTACAAGCCCTACATCAGCAAGCACTTTTAATTCCAGGGTCTTCCAACCTTCCATACCGGGCAAACCGGGTTGGGCATATTCAGGCGCCTGATTGGTGGCGGTGGCAAAATTGGCATTACCCAATCCGCCTTTTCCACCGGGAAGCCAAATCATTTCCTGCCCATCTTCCATTATTTCGGCTTCTATTGCTAACGTTTCTTCATCTCTTGCTATGGTTCCTAATGGAACTTCAACAATAATATCCTTCCCATTTTTTCCACTTCGGTTATTTCTTCCGCCCGTTTCCCCGTTTTCTGCAATAATATTTTTATAATACCGCAGGTGAAGAAGGGTCCACAATTGCTTATTACCTTTTAAGATTATATGGCCACCCCGACCACCGTCACCACCATCCGGACCAGCCTTAGGATTAAATTTCGTGCGCATGAAATGCCGGAAACCTGGGCCGCCATGCCCGCTGCGGCAATTAACCCTGATATAATCTATAAAGTTGCTTTTTTCCAATATGGCTGTTTTAACAAAGATAACCACCTAAAAACTATCGTTCACCTAAAGCCAGATGGACTATTAATTTATTAACTTCGCAACCTTTTTCAGCTTTCAGAAGAATACATATGGCTGCCAAATACCGTGAATTTACAGAATTAAACCTTCCTCAGATTGAAAGGGATACACTTGCGAACTGGGAGCAGAATGAAGCTTTTAAAAAAAGTGTGGAGATAAGGCAAGGTGAAACGCCTTTTGTTTTTTATGAAGGCCCACCAAGTGCGAACGGCATGCCTGGAATTCACCATGTAATTAGCCGCACCCTAAAAGACCTTGTTTGCAGGTATAAGACCATGCAGGGATATAAAGTGCAACGCAAAGGGGGTTGGGATACCCATGGGCTTCCGGTAGAGCTTGGCGTTGAAAAAGAGTTGGGGATTACAAAAGAAGACATAGGCAAAAAAATTTCTGTTACTGATTACAATCAAAAATGCCGGGAAGCCGTACTTCGGTACAAGGATAAATGGGATGAACTCACTACTATTATGGGTTATTGGGTAGACCTGGAAAACCCTTATATCACCTTTAAAACAGATTACATTGAATCGCTCTGGTGGTTGTTAAAGCAACTATATTCAAAAGGAATGTTGTATGAAAGTGTGAGCATTCAGCCTTATTCACCTGGTGCAGGTACCGGTTTAAGCAGTCACGAACTTAACCAGCCCGGTTGCTACCGCGATGTAAAAGATACCAGTTGCGTAGCTATGTTCAAAACACTTTCCGGGCAGGCTCATCCGTTTATAAAGGCTATTGAATCGCTCGAAAATAGCAGGCAAATAGCCATTAAAGACAACCTGTTTTTACTTGCATGGACTACCACCCCGTGGACCTTGCCTTCAAATTTGGGATTGGCAGTTGGTGAAAATGTCGAATATAGCCTGGTAAGTACATTCAACCCCTATAGTCTGGTTCCGGCAAATGTGCTGCTTGCAAGCAAATTAATTGGGAAATATTTTAAAGAAGACAACCGGGTAAATGACCCTGCCATTTTTAACAGGCAATTTGAGGGAGATAGTAAAAACATTCCTTTTTATATTATAGACACTTTCATGGGTGGTCAGTTGGAAGGACTAAGCTATGAGCAACTTTTGCCCTTTGAAGCCAACAAAACAGTTAATCAAAATGCTTTTAAAGTTTTGCTTGGCGATTTTGTAACTACGGAAGACGGAACCGGTATTGTGCATATGGCACCGGCTTTTGGTTCAGACGACTTTAAGCTTGGCAAAAAATATGACATTGGCATTTTAACCCTTGTTGACCGTCAGGGAAAATTTGTAGAAGGTATCGGCGATTTTAGTGGCAGGTATGTAAAGAATTATAAAGATGAGACAGATTTTGTAGACGTAAACGTTGATATATGCGTGCACCTGAAAAAAGAAAACAGGGCTTTTAAAATAGAAAAATACGAACACAGCTATCCGCATTGCTGGCGTACGGATAAACCCATTCTATACTATCCATTAGACTCATGGTTTATTCGCACCACTTCTCTCAAAGACAGGATGGTGGAATTAAATAAAACCATTAAATGGAAGCCTCGCTCAACAGGCGAAGGGCGGTTTGGCAACTGGCTTGAAAATATGGTAGATTGGAATTTAAGCCGCAGCCGTTTCTGGGGAACCCCCCTCCCGATTTGGAAAACTGAAGATGGGGAGGAAGAATTATGTATCGGATCTGTTCAGGAATTAACATCTGAATATGAAGCTGCATTAGCTGCAGGCTTTAATAAAGAAGCTCCTTATATAATTGAAGGAAACAAATTAAAAGTTGATTTGCATAAACCTTTTGTGGATGATATAACTCTGGTTAGTGCATCAGGCAAACCTATGAAAAGGGTTCCTGATTTAATAGATGTTTGGTTCGACAGCGGCGCCATGCCCTATGCCCAATGGCATTTCCCTTTTGAAAATGCTGAAATATTTGCAGAAAATTACCCCGCAGATTTCATTGCAGAAGGCGTTGATCAGACACGTGGATGGTTTTACACCCTGCATGCCATTGCATCCATGGTAAAAGATTCAGTGCATGAAGAATTAATAAAACAGGGAATACCGGTTAGTGACGACAAATTTCCTGGCTTAGCTTATAAAACCTGCGTTTCAAACGGGCTGGTGCTCGATAAGGATGGCAATAAAATGAGCAAGCGACTGGGCAATGTGGTAGATCCCTTTAAAACTATTAATGATTATGGCGCTGATGCCACCCGGTGGTACCTGATCACCAATGCCTCACCGTGGGATAACCTGAAGTTTGATCTCGGGGGTATAAAAGAAGTTCAAAGAAAATTCTTCGGCACCTTCTATAATACCTATCAGTTTTTTGCACTGTATGCTAATGTGGATGGATTTTCTTACTCCGAACAACCTATTCCATTAGAAAAAAGACCCGAAATTGACCGCTGGGTCATTTCATCCTTACATACACTGGTATTAAAAGTTACCGCTGCCATGGATGATTATGAACCTACTATTGCAGGTAGATTGGTTGAGGAATTTTTAGACGAACACTTAAGCAACTGGTATGTAAGACTTTGCCGTCGAAGGTTTTGGAAAGGAGAATACCAGGAAGATAAAATAAGTGCCTATCAAACTTTATATGAATGTTTAGAAATTCTGGTAAGGCTCATCGCTCCTATTTCACCCTTTTTTAGCGATGTAATATTTAAAAATTTAAACGATGTAACCAGGCGTTATGATGTTTCATCAGTACATCACACCCGATACCCGAAGGCAGACCATACAAAAATCGATGAATCACTCGAAGAAAGAATGCAGCTTGCACAGGATATTTCATCCCTTATTCTCTCCTTAAGAAAAAAGGTAAACATTAAAGTAAGGCAACCTCTTCAAAAAGCTATGATTCCCGTGTTGCAGCCAAGGGTAAAGGAACAATTACAGCTGGTTGAAGAATTGATAAAAGCCGAAACCAATATTAAAACTTTAGAATATGTTGAGAATACTGAAGGGGTAATACATAAAAGAATAAAACCAAACTTTAAATTACTGGGTGCCAAGCTTGGGAAAAAAATTAAAATTGCCACCGGAATTTTGTCTGCCTTGCGGCAGGATGAGATTTTCGACCTCGAAAACAAAGGAGCAATTGAAATAAATGTTGATGGACAGCCGGTTACAATTGTTAAAAGTGAGGTGGAGATAATTGCTGAGGATATCCCCGGGTGGACCGTTGCATCCCGTGGAAATTTAACCGTGGCCCTCGACCTGACCATTACAGAAACCCTACAACAGGAAGGGAATGCCCGTGAATTTATTAATCGCATTCAAAATATTAGAAAAGACAAGGGTTTTGACCTTACAGATCGTATTTTAGTTAACGTTCTAAAGGGTGAGGAGCTTAAGCCTTCTCTATATGAATATAAAAACTATATTTGCGCCGAAATTTTGGCAGACAGTCTTACTTGGGATTCAACAGTTTCAGAAGGAACTGATATTGAGGTAAACGGCGTTCTGTTAAAAGTGAGTGTAAACAAAAAAGGATAATAACGTATGCCGACAAAAAAACCTGCGCCTAAAAAGGCGGCTAAACCCACTGCTAAAGTTGTAACTAAAAAAGCTGTTGCGGCTAAAAAAGCGGCGCCAGTAAAAAAAGCTCCTGAAAAAAAGGCACCTGCTCCGGTTAAAAAAAGTGCAGCCAAGGCTAAACCTGAGGTGAAATCTGCAGTAAAGAAACCTGTTGCAGCTCCTAAAGCAGCAAAAGCTCCCAAGGTAAAGAAATCAGCCTCAAAAGTTACTGCACCAAAGTCTGCGCCAAATGGCACTGAAAAAGCACCGGCAACTAATCTTCAAAAGCATAAGCCTATAAATAAAACGGCTGCAAAAAAAGCAGAAGTGTATAAAGAGGTTAAAGTACCTAAGACATCTGTTAAGACCAGTGTGCCTTACCAGCCTGAATATAAATCTATGGACCAGCGGGTAGAAACTGTTCGTTCTACCGAACCGCTTATCAGGTATACTGATACAGAGCTTTCCGAATTCAGAGATTTGATCAATAAAAAGTATGATGCAGCAAAAAAAGAACTGAATTACCTGCAGGGGCTAATTACCCGTAAAGACGATATGGGTGGCGACGAAAGCGAAAATCGCTATATGACCATGGAAGACGGAAGTATTAGTATGGAAAGAGAGCAGCTTAGCCAGATGGCAAGCCGCCAGATTACTTATATAGACCATTTGGAAAAAGCTCTTATAAGAATTGAGAATAAAACCTATGGCATCTGCCGGGTTACCGGAAGGTTGATCGATAAAGCCCGTTTACGTGCCGTGCCCCACGCAACTTTAAGCCTGGAGGCTAAAATGGGCATTGTTAGATCGGGTAACGAATAATTGAAATACCATCGTATTTATACATGAGCGCTGAAAGGCGCTCTTTTTTTTGTGCCTTATCTTACCTCCTGCATTTCTACCAGTTTTTTATAAATGCCTTCGTGGGTTATCAATTGCGCATGGGTTCCCCGCTCGGCAATCTCTCCCTTATGTAGTACGATTATTTCGTCTGCATGGCGAATGGTTGAAAGCCGGTGTGCAATTACAATACTGGTTCTGTTTTGCATCATTTTATTAATGGCATCCTGCACCAGCCTTTCGCTTTCGGTGTCTAGAGAAGAAGTGGCTTCATCTAATATTAGTATGGGTGGGTTTTTCAGCAACGCCCTTGCAATGGTTAAACGCTGGCGTTCGCCCCCGCTTAATTTGCCTCCACGGTCGCCGATCATGGTTTCAAAACCATCTTCTTTGGTTATAATAAAATCGAACGCGTTTGCCACCTTTGCCGCCTCTTCAATTTCCTGGCGTGTTGCCCCGGGTTTGCTCAAGGCTATATTATTGGCAATAGTATCATTGAACAAAATGGGCTCCTGGGTAACTATACTAATTTGTTCGCGCACACTTGCAAGTGCATATTCTTTTATGTTCAGCCCATCAATTAGTAATGCTCCTGAAGATACATCGTGAAAGCGGGGAACAAGATCAGCGAGCGTGCTTTTGCCAGAACCCGACGAACCTACCAGGGCTATCGTCTTTCCTTTTTCAACTATAAAATTTATGTTTTTCAATATGGCAGCATCTGTGTATTGAAAACCTACATTCCTGAATTCTATGGAATGGCTGAAACCCTGCAAAGGGGGTGCACCTTGTCTTTCAACTACCACAACAGGGGCATTTAAAATTTCATCAATCCTGTCAAGCGTGGCAGTTCCCCGCTGTACATTATATAAAGCATTTGATAGCGCCTTGGATGGGTTTATGATTTGGGAGAATATAGCGATGTAAGTAATAAATTCCCCGGGAGAAATAATATCACCAGTTAGCACCATTCGGCCTCCAAACCACAGCACGCCGCAAAGAATACACACTCCCAAAAACTCAGACAGAGGGGATGCCAGGTCGCGCCGGTAATTTATGCGATTCTTTATATGAAAGATTTCTGTGGTAAGCTTGTCATACCCGCCATAAAGTTTTTGTTCAGCATTAAAAGCTTTTATAATTCGCAAACCTGTTAATGTCTCTTCAAGGTGACTGAGAATCTCACCCCATTTTCTTTGCGCAGTATTAGTTTGCTTTTTTAGTGTTCTGCCAATTCTGCCTACGACGAAACCTGTAACGGGTAAAAATATTAATACAAAAAAAGTTAGCTGTGGACTCATGGCAAATAAAAAGATCAATACGCCAATAATATTTAGCGGCTCTTTTATAACCGCATCCATAGAAGCAGTTACAGAGTTTTCCAGTTCATTTACATCACTTATAGAGCGGCTCATTATATCACCCTTACGTTGTTCTGTAAAAAACCCTACAGGCAGCTGAAGTATTTTATTATAAATAGCAGTGGTATATTTCTTTGAAACAGAATTTTTTACCGGTGCTAAAAAACGTGCAGAGAGGTAAAGAAAAAGGTTTTTTAAAAAGATGGTGATTACTATAAAAATACATATCATGCCCAATGCAAACACTTTGCCGTTTGCTGCAATAAGATTACTTAGGTAAGAATAAAATTGTTCTTTAAGATTTGGGTTATTTATTGCGTTTTCAACGGCGTTTTTATCAACCAATTTTTCATTTTGAAATATAAGATCTAGAAAAGGGCTGAGCATTCCGATAGAAACCAACCCGAATAAAATCGAGAGAAGAATGAAGATGGAATAAAGGAAGATGTTTTGTTTATACTCTTTAACATAGCCGAAAATCCTGACAAATCTTTTCATAAAACATCCCTGCATTAAATTATAACAACAACAAAGTAACTACTTTTACTAAGAACTAAAGTACAAAGCAATGCAGGAAGGAAAGCGTCAAAGACAGGTTGCCGGAATAATTCAGGAGAACATGGATAACATATTCAGGCGGTTACAATTAAATATGATTGATGGAGGGATGGTAAGCATTTCAACTGTAAAAGTAACACCCGACCTGCTCGAGGCACGTATATACTTAAGCTTGTACAAGATAGAAAACCACGAAGCAGCACTTAAAAAAATTGAAGGCCGCGCCTGGGAAATTAAAAAAGAACTTTCTGAAAGAGTTAAAAACCAGCTAAGGCGCATACCGGTAATTCATTATTATATTGACGATACGCTCGACCACGTATTTAAAATGGAAGAGATCTTTAAAAAAATAAATAGCGAACGTCCGCCCGATGAACAGCAGGCTTAGTTTCTGCAATAACAGGACAACAGCTTTCTCAAAACAATCTGCAGGTGAACCTACTTTTTGCATGGCGGTATTTCAGGTCTAAAAAAACAACAAATGCGGTAAACATCATTGCATGGATTAGTGTGCTCGCAATACTTGTAACCACTGCAGCACTTATTGTTGTGCTTAGTGTTTTCAATGGATTTGAAAGCCTCGTTAAAGGTTTGTATAGCGACTTTTATGCTGACATGAAAATTGCCCCCAAAGAAGGAAAATTTATAACACTTGATTCTTCTGTTATAAATAAGATACAACACGTTAAAGGAATTTCAAATGTCAGCCTGCTGGTAGAAGAAAAATCTGTTCTTGTTAATGGCGACTATCAAACCATTGTTTTTTTAAAAGGGGTGGATAATAATTACAGCAACGTTAACCGGTTGCAGAATCATATAGCTCGCGGTATATATTTTTTAGGAACGACAGAAGAGCCTACTCTTGTTGCAGGTGCAGGCATCGCGAATGCTGTGGGTGCAGACCCCACATTGCCTTTGCAAAATATTGTAATGTACCTGCCCAACAGAAAAGCAAAAAACTTCAGCAGCCTGGATGGAATGCATTCTTATAATATAAACACGGCAGGTATATTTACAGTTCAGCAGGAGTTTGATGACAAATACGCTTTCACAAACATGAGCTTTGTAAAGTATATGCTGGACCTAAATGAAAACGAATATTCAGGTATGGAACTTTCTCTTTCCCCCGGGGCAAATGCCAACCAGGTAAAAGCCGATATTTCCAGTGTAACAAATAATGAATTTAAAGTGCTTACAAGGTATGAACAAAACCAAAGCCTGTTCGCTATTATGCGCATGGAAAAATGGATTATTTATGCTATACTTTCACTCATTTTATTAGTTGCTGCATTTAACATGATTGGCGCGCTTACCATGCTGGTACTGGAAAAAGAGAAAGATATTGCTGTGCTTAAAGCAATGGGGGCAGATGACCAGCGCATCAGGAATATATTTTTAAGTGAGGGATTTTTGCTCGCATCTGTTGGAGGTATCAGTGGTATGGTGCTTGCATTTTTAATATGCATTGCCCAAATAAAATTTCATATAATTGAATTACAGGGCGCCACTTTTATCATAGATTATTACCCCGTAAAAATGAATGTGGCTGATTTTATCCTGGTGGCATTAACTGTTTTTTTTGTGGCTGCTATTGCTTCGTGGCTTCCGGCTAAAAAGGCATCAGCAAAATTGTTTTCTTTAAAAAGCTAAGTTCCCGGCTAAACCAAATGGTCTTTTTGCCTGTTATCTAATAGTTGCTTAATTGGTTATTATACTATTTTTTTGTACTGAGTTTTTTTACTGATCAAAAAATTGAATGGAAAAAGTAATACTGGTAAATGAAAAGGACGAAGAAACGGGGGTGATTGAAAAAATGGAGGCACATCGCAAAGCATTACTTCACCGGGCTTTCAGCGTATTTATATTTAATGATAAAAAAGAAATGTTGTTGCAGCAAAGGGCATTTAGCAAATACCATAGCGGCGGTTTGTGGTCAAATGCCTGCTGTAGTCATCCGCGACCGCGGGAAAAAACCAAAGATGCAGCCCACAGGCGGTTATTAGAAGAATTGGGTTTTGATACACCACTTCAACCGCTCTTTAAATTCATTTATAAAGCACCTTTTGAAAATGGATTAACTGAACATGAGCTCGATCATGTTTTCTCGGGAACTTATAGCGGGCACCTGAATATTAATCCGCAGGAAGTAAATGACTATAGGTTTATGAGCATGGAAGAAATTGAGAAAAAGCTTTTAACGCATCCGAAAGAATTTACCATTTGGTTTCATATTGCCTTTCCCCGAATAAAGGAATTTATTCTATAGCAACCATTAAAATCTCAACAAATATGTATGCATGAAGGCACTCATTATTGGTTCAGGAATTGCCGGCATTGCATCAGCCATTCGCCTTGCGGTAAAAGGTTATGATGTAACTGTATTTGAAAAAAATACCGTTACCGGCGGAAAAGCCGGGTTACTTAAAGCGGGTGATTATTCCTTTGATTCTGGTCCCAGCCTATTTACACATCCCCAATATCTCGAGGACTTATTTGCCTTTGCGGGGGTACAACTTAAAAACTACCTCTCTTACAAAAAATTAGATGTTACCTGTAATTATTTTTATAGCGATGGCACTTTTGTTTCAGGTTTTGCGCAGGTTCAAAAATTAGCAAAAGAACTTGAAGAAAAATTACATGAACCTTCAGCGAATGTTATTAAATATTTGGAGCAATCAGCAAAATTGTACAACGCTGCCGGTAAATTATTTCTTGAAAATTCTTTACATAAATCAGGTACACTATTAAACCCGGGTATAACCAAAGCTCTGCGAGGCTTTCATCTTTCACATATTTTTTCTTCGCTTAACAGTTATAATAAACAACAATTTAAACAACCAAAAACTTTAAAATTATTCAATCGGTTTGCCACATATAATGGCAGCGATCCATATAAAGCGCCCGCAATGCTAAGTATGATTCCGCATTTTGAATTTAATGAGGGTGTTTATTATCCTTCAGGTGGAATGATAAGTATTGTTAAGGCCATGCAGAGGCTGGCAGAAGATAAACATGTAAAATTCAGGATAAAACAACCTGTTCAAAAAATTATAGTACACCACGAAAAAGCGTTGGGTGTTGTTGTTAATAATGAAAATGTTTTGGGTGATGTTATCGTGAGTAACGCCGACCCTTACTACACTTATAAAAACTTATTGGGTGACCAGCGAAAAGCAAACAAAATAATAAAACAACAACGCAGTAGCAGTGCAGTTATTTTTTATTGGGCAATTGACACCAACAGCATAGCACTGGGTTTGCATAATATTTTCTTCGCAGAAAACTATGAAGCGGAATTTCAGAATATTTTTTCAAAAAAAAGTCCATACCACGACCCTACAATTTATATAAATATTACTGCAAAAGAAGAGCCTGCTGTACATGCACCTATACATAAAGAAAATTGGTTTGTGATGGTAAATGCCCCGGTAAATTCAGGCCAGGACTGGGATACCATAAAACAACAAACAAAGCAACATATTTTACAAAAACTTAAACGCATATTAAAAACGGATATTGAAAAACTGATTATTAGCGAACATACTGCAGACCCCGCCTCGCTGGAGAATGATACCTTCTCTTATATGGGAGCATTGTATGGCTCAAGCTCAAACAGCCGAATGGCTGCTTTTTACAGGCACCCAAACTTTAGCAAAGAAATTAAAGGATTATATTTCGCGGGGGGTGGAGTGCACCCGGGTGGAGGTATACCGTTGTGCCTGCAAAGTGCAAATATTGCCTGCCAGTTAATCGAAGATCAAAAATCATTTTATCGCAACAAGACATACGAATGAGCGCAGAAGTAAAAACGTATCGCATTTCCCTTTTTATCGCATTGCTTTTTCATATAAGCGGCGCTATCGGTATAATTTTTTCTAGTAATAACGCGTGGTTTATTCACGCTACACCCTACTTACTTTTATTAATGACCTTTTTATTACTACTTAATCATCCTTCAGGTAATAACAGGGTGTATGTATTTGCTTTTCTCGTTTACATCACCGGTTTTCTTGTAGAAATTATTGGGGTAAATACAGGCTATTTATTTGGGCAATACGTATATGAAGATGTTCTTGGAGTGCAGTGGATGGGTGTCCCGTTAATAATAGGCGTAAACTGGTTTATTATAGTGTATTGTGCAGCATGTATCATGGGTCGGGTAGAAATATGGTTGTTAAATAAATTAGAGGGAATCAACCATATTAAACCTGCTATACAAACTTTTTCGTTTGTTGTTGATGCAGCAGTATTAACAACCTTTTTTGATTGGATAATGGAACCTGCCGCGCAAAAACTTGGGTATTGGCAATGGTTGCCAAATGGTCAGGTGCCATTCTTTAATTATATATCATGGTTTATAATCAGTGCCGGGATGCTATTACTTTTCAAACGGTTAAACATTAAACCGCAGAACCATTTCGCCGTACATTTGTTTATTATACAAGTATTGTTCTTTTTAGTTTTAAAAACGTTTCTATGACATTTCTTTTTTACTTATTAATTGCGCTGACCACCTTCTGTATTATGGAAGGAATAACATGGTTAACGCATAAATATGTAATGCATGGTTTTCTATGGTATTTGCATGAAGATCACCATAAACCACAGCCAGGTTTTTTTGAAAAGAACGATGCATTTTTTTTCATTTTTGCTATACCCAGTTTTCTATGCATTTTATTGGGCAGTCTTAGTCAAAACTATTTGGCTGTTAGTATTGGTGCAGGTATCGCCATGTATGGTTTTGCATATTTTCTTGTTCATGATATCATCATTCACCAGCGTTTTAAATTATTTACACGGTCTAACAATAAGTATATAAAAGCAATAAGGCGTGCACACAAAATGCACCACAAGCATTTAAACAAACATGATGGTGAAAGTTTTGGCATGCTGCTCATTGCAAAAAAATATTGGCACCAGGTAAATAAATAATTATTTTGATTTCAGGCAAGGTATCCCTGGTAATCGTCCCTTGCATCGCACACTGCATCAATATATCTATAATCATCTTGCAACAGCAAACAACTGATATTAATTCATCTTCCTATCATTTCGATTATATTATAACTGGCAGTGGTGCTGCAGGTTTTAGCCTGTTATACCGAATGATGCAGCATTCATTTTTCTTGGATAAGCGTATAATGGTTATTGACAGTTCTTCAAAAACTCAAAACGACCGAACATGGTGTTTTTGGGAAAAAAATGCGGGTATTTTTGAATCTGTAGTTTATAAGAAATGGAAACAAATTGATTTCTACAGCACTGGGTTTTCTGCACGTTTCGACCTTATACCGTATGAATATAAAATGATTCGCAGTGCAGACTTATACAAGACTGTAAAGGAAAAAGCAACTGCCTTCCCAAATATAAATTTTTTAAAAGGCACAGTATCAGCCATTCAAAACAAAGAAAAGTATGTAGAAGTTTTGGTTGATGAAATTAGCTATACTTCCACCTACGTTTTTAATAGTATTTTGTTTAAAAATATTTTACTGGAGAGTGAAAAGGTAAAAGGGCGTCATTATTTGTTGCAACATTTTAAAGGATGGTTTATTGAAACGAGGCAACCCTTGTTTGAGCCGCAAGTAGCCACTTTTATGGATTTTAGGGTAAGCCAAAATCATGGAACAACATTCGTTTATGTATTACCTGTTTCATCAAATAAAGCACTTGTAGAATATACCCTGTTCACTGAAGAATTATTAAAACCACAACAATATGATGAGGCTTTAAAAAATTATATATCCGGAACATTACAAATAACTGATTATACAATAACCGAAGAAGAATTTGGTGTGATCCCAATGACGGATCATCCTTTCAAACCATTTGACGGAAATATTATAAATATTGGAACTGCTGGCGGACAAACTAAATCGAGCAGTGGATATACTTTTCAATTTATACAGAAACAAAGTGATTTTATTATCGGGCAATTAATGAATGGAGAGAACCCGCAAACCCATCCCGACTTTAAAAAATGGAAGGCTAATATGTATGATGGCGCCTTATTGCATGTTTTAAAAAACAGGAAAATGGAGGGGCAACAAATTTTTTCGCGCCTGTTTAAAAAAAATGGAGCTGGTGCGGTATTTAAATTTTTAGATAATGAAACCTCTTTAATAGAAGATATAAATTTATTATCAGGGTTACCTGTATCCATTTTTCTTCCATCAGCAATAAAAGAATTGTTGAAGAAAAAACACAGATGATTATTTAAGTTATTTTTGTCCGCTCACTCATTACTGGTCTCGTAGTACAATGGATAGTATAAGGGTCTCCGAAGCCCTGGATTCAGGTTCGATTCCTGACGAGACCACTTCTTAATCTTCCACTCTGCTGATTTTCTACACCTTGTCTTTTGTTAACCTTATTGGCCGGACATTTAGCGGTACATAATAGTAGCTTTTACCATTACCTAATTTAAAAAGACACTTGTTTTAAAAAGAAAGGACAATTTATCTTTAATTGAAAAAATGATGGTTATAATTCTTCACCTTTTAAGTATGCTTTTTACTTTTAGATAACGTACCTCTGGTTGGCCGTTGCGAAGTATTAAAATTTTTAACCGCGTTTTAGGTGTTTGCATAATGGCTTTGTAGGCCTGAATGTTATTGGAAAGATTATTTTGAACACCCAATATAATATCTCCCGGAACAAACCCTGCAATGTCTGCCGGCGAATGCGGTATAATGTCAGTAATAGTTATGGCATTATTTATCATATACATACCAAGACCTGTATAGCTGTAATCGAACGAATCGCTGTAATGGTGGTTGGGTTTTATAAATATCTCCTGCTGCGGATAATTTAAAATAATGTTGAACCGCCGTAAAATATCATTCCCGATTAAACCACCGAGAACAGGGTAATTCGTAACATTATATTCATCATCAAAAATGTGAACGGGAACCTTCCTGAATTTATATGGTCCCACCCGCAATTCTTTAATAAAGGTCAGCGTCATTTCCTTTTTGCCACCAAGACCTTCTGCCTGTGTATTGTATAACTTTCTTTTTCTTTTAAGCAATGCGCTGTCTTTTACGAGTTCTTCATTTAACAACAGGCAAAGACCGGCTCCAATATCAAAATAAAGTTTAGTGTTAAATATCTCCTGGTCTCGAAGTGTTACAGGTTGCATAGGTAGTGTGGTGAATTGGGGTGTTAATACGTGTCCACCCTTTGGATATTTAATAGACCCCGGTGCAAAGAATTGCATAACCTGCCGGTCGTAATCAAGTTTTACAATGTACCTGCGCAAAACACTGAAACCGATAATGCCATCTATTTTTAAACCGTATGCTGCAGTTAAAATTTCATAATCGTTAATGTGAAAGTCGAGGTTGGCGATATTAAGTCCCGGAAAATGGAGCGTGTGACCATAGGTAAAATCAACTGTACGAATCCCTGCAATGCCACGTACAATTCGTCCGCTGGGTTTTTTTTCCAAATTTAATTCCGCACAAGTTGTCGAATCGAGTGAAATACCACCGCTGCCGGTATCAAGTACAAAATTGAGCGAATCCTTAAAGTCATTTATAGCAGCCCGTATTATAACGATACCACCCGTAAGCATGGATATGCGCACTTCTGTAATGAAGGCTGCCGGAGGTGCGATAAATTCTTCCTGGGCATCGGCTGCCGTTGGTGTTGCGGTTAATAAAAATAAAAAGCACCCTGCTAAAAGAGAGTGCCTGGTAAAAAATAAAAGGCGAATTAAAATACCTGCAATAACATCCCCCCTGCGGCAAGGTTGCGTCGCAATACCTTCATCTTCAGAATAAAAACTTACAGGGTAATCCATACAGGCAATTCATTTCTTCATCAATACAATTTACTATTAAATGCAGCAGGCACCAAACCTATAAAAACTCAAAAACGTTTTATAACTATTTAATAGTCAAAAGAACAATGTACTCATCGTATTTTTGTAAATCGATTTTATCCGCGTTCACCGTGGCATAATCAAAGACAATAATTTACGTATGGATGTTGCAGCAATACTTAGCCGGGCCATGAATTTTGAATTTCTTTCAGGTGAAGAGGGTCTTTATTTATTTAACGAAGCACCCTTAACCGAATTAATGTTTGCAGCAGATGAATTACGAAAAAAACAGGTACCGCATGGCAGGGTAACCTGGCAGATAGACAGGAACGTAAATACCACCAACGTTTGCATTGCCAATTGTAAATTTTGTAATTTTTACCGCATTCCCGGCCATGCCGAAGCTTATGTTACAGATATGCCGGTGTACCGTAAAAAAATAGAAGAAACTATAAGGTGGGGTGGAGACCAGCTACTATTACAGGGCGGGCATAATCCCAAACTGGGGCTTGATTATTATACAAACATCTTCAGCCAGATTAAGGCTGAATATCCTTCTATTAAATTGCATACACTGGGGCCACCTGAAATTGCCCACATATGCAAGCTGGAAAAAATGAATCACCATGATGTGTTGTTGGCTTTAAAAAATGCAGGCATGGACAGTCTTCCCGGGGCGGGTGCTGAAATATTAGTGGATAGGGTGCGCAGGCTAATAAGCAAAGGAAAGTGTGGGGCGGATGAATGGCTGTCTATCATGCACGAAGCACATAAATTAGGTATTACCACCAGCGCTACCATGATGTTTGGTCATGTGGAAACACTCGAAGAAAGGTTTATTCACCTGGTGCGGTTGCGTGAAGTGCAGGCTATGAAACCTCAGGGTGCAAAGGGGTTCCTGGCATTTATTCCATGGACCTTTCAGGATGTAGATACATTGCTTAGCCGCATCAGGGGTATCCAAAATCTTACTACACCTGAAGAATATATTCGCATGATAGCCCTTAGCCGCATTATGCTTCCTAACATTAAAAACATACAGGCCAGCTGGTTAACCGTAGGTAAGCAAACCGCACAAATATGTTTGCACAGCGGCGCCAACGATTTTGGAAGCATAATGCTGGAAGAAAATGTAGTAAGCGCTGCGGGAGCACCGCACAGGTTCACTTATAAATCTATTCAAGAAGCCATTCAGGAGGCCGGTTTTGAACCTCAGCTTAGAAACCAGCAATATGAATGGCGGGACATTCCTGAAGCGATTGAAGAACAGGTGGTAGATTATTAAGTGGAAATGCATTTAAATACCAGATCCTCTAAAAAAGCAGCAATTTTCCTTTCGTCTTTATCATTAAAATCTGTAATGGAAGGAAGATTATGCATAAAGAAATTTTGAAAATGCGCTACTTCAACTATGGTGCTCGATAGCGATTTTGAATACTTGTACTTTGGGTTATATTCTAAAATGATACCCGCAATTTTATTACAAAGGTCTTTATAGGGCTTGAAAAGCTGGTCTTTATTATCTTCTGTTACATGTTTTGTTAAGTAAGCCTTAGACCCTTCAGCAATAATGATTTGATGAAGCAGGCTTTCGTTAACATACATAGTGTTTGAATCATCTACCACCGTTGCCACAAGCAACTGAATAACCTTTTTAAGTTTTTTTAGGGCACTTTGAATATTATGGGTTTCGTAGTCAACCCTAAATTCAACCCAGCTCCAGTACCATGCAGTTAAGTACATTAACAGGCGGTGCTTGTTCTCAAAATAGCGGTATACACCGGCTTCGGTGCTGTTAATCTCGTCTGCCAGTTTTTTAAATGTGAAAGATTCAAACCCGTTTTTATGTATTAATACAATGCTGCTCTTTAAAATTTTTCTACCTAGTTCCGATTTTTCCGGGTCTTTTAAAAACAGCTTTTCATTCATTATTATTTGAAGCTTCAATTCCATTTTGCAATTACTCTAATATTATCTACTCTGTCAAAAATATTAATTTTACAATTAATTAAGATAGTATTACTTCTATAAGTAATAATATTGCTATTATTTTACAAAAAGCATTATATGCAACCGAATTCTATTCTTAAAAACTTTAAAAGCGATTTTTCTGCCAGCATAGTTGTGTTTTTTGTGGCAGTTCCATTATGCCTGGGTATTGCTTTAGCCAGCGGCGCTCCATTATTTTCAGGCATTATTGCAGGTATTATTGGTGGAATTGTTGTGGGCATTGCCAGCGGCTCTCCCCTTGGTGTAAGCGGACCCGCTGCAGGTTTGGCGGTAATCGTATTTTCAAGCATTGAAGAGTTGGGCAGTTGGCAAATCTTTTTGTTGGCCGTGGTGCTTGCTGGTTTACTGCAGTTAACTATGGGCTTTTTAAAGGCAGGGTTCATAGCATGGTTTTTTCCATCATCTGTTATTAAGGGAATGCTTACGGGTATTGGATTATTGATCATGCTAAAACAAATTCCGCATGCCCTAGGCTACGATAAAGATGCCGAGGGCGACCTTAGTTACTTTCAACTGGATGGTGAAAACACGTTTTCCTCTATTGTAAGCGCCTTTAATTTTATTACCCCGGGTGCATTGATCATTGCTGTTATTTCATTGGTTATTTTAATTACGTGGGATGCAGTACTAGTTAAAAAGCATAAAATATTCCAGGTATTACAGGGTCCTATTGTTGTGGTACTATTCGGTATATTAATGAACTATTTATTTACAGCTAACATTTTACCCTTCTCGTTAAAGACCGAACAAATGGTAAATTTACCTGTAGCCGCCAGTATGGGTGATTTTTTTAGTTTTTTTACTTTTCCTGAATTTAGCTCTGTTAATAATTATTTAGTTTGGAAAACAGCAATCGTAATTGCCATAGTAGCCAGCCTGGAAACTTTGCTATGCGTTGAGGCAACAGATAAATTAGACCCATATCACAGGGTTACCCCCACCAACAGGGAATTAAAGGCGCAAGGTTTAGGAAATGTGGTATCCGGCCTCATTGGCGGGCTGCCAATAACACAGGTTATTGTAAGAAGCTCGGCAAATATTGCCTTTGGCGGAAAAAGTAAAATGTCAACCATATTACATGGTATTTTTTTGCTGCTAAGTGCATTAACCATTGCCCGTTTTTTAAACATGATTCCGCTGTCCAGCCTCGCTGCCATTTTAATTATTGTGGGTTACAAACTTGCCAAGCCTTCGCTCTTCAGGCATATGTATAAATTAGGTTGGGAACAATTTGTGCCGTTCTTTGCAACAGTTGTAGGTATATTGGCTACAGACCTGTTACAGGGAATAACCATTGGTGTTTTGGTCGGCGTATTTTATACACTGCGTAACAGCTATCGAAATTCTTATACTATAAAAGATATTGTTACAAAACATAATGGAACAGAAGTTCATCATATAGAACTGGCAGAAGAAGTATCTTTCTTTAGTAAGGCAACCATTTTGCAGGCGCTTGAACAAATTCCAGAAGGGTCAAAGGTTATCATTGATGGGTCCAAATCAAAAATAATTGCCCATGATGTGATCGAATTAATTGAAAATTATAGGGCACATGCCCAGCTCAAAAATATTAATGTTGAAACCATTAGTTTAAACCAAAAAGTAATTAATAATTAATAAATAAAAAGACATGAAAACATTGACACGGGAAATGCAGGAAGCAATTTCGCCTTCACACGCGTTAGACCTTTTAAAGAAAGGGAATGAACGCTTTGTAAATAATCTTAAAGTAAACCGCAACCTATTGCAGCAGGCTAATGAAACTTCAGACGGCCAACATCCCTTCGCGGTAATTCTAAGTTGCATAGACTCGCGCACTTCTGCAGAGCTAATTTTTGACCAGGGGTTAGGCGACATTTTTAGTATACGCATTGCAGGTAACATAGTAAACGATGATATTCTGGGCAGTATGGAATTTGGCTGCAAGCTGGCAGGTTCAAAAATTATTGTAGTTCTTGGGCACTCAAGCTGTGGTGCAGTAAAAGGCGCTTGTGACGGTGCAGAGCTTGGTCATCTTACCGGGCTGGTAAAGAAAATTGAACCCGCTGTGCAAAAAGAAAATTCAATAAAAGAGAATCGCACTGCCGCAAACAGTTCGTTTGTTGAAAGCGTTGCGCATATAAATGTGAAGAATTCGGTTGAAGAAATTTTAAAAAGAAGCGAGATAATAAAGACCCTTGTTGATGAGGGAAAAATTGGTCTCGTAGGCGGGTTTCACGATATAAAAACAGGCGAGGTAACATTCTTTGAAGACTGTTGCTACATTAACGAATAAACAGGAAGTAAAGCATACCACATGAAAGGCATTTTTATTTCGCTTTTGTTATGTCAAATTTTTACTGTGGTTTCCATTAAAGGTTACGCACAGCATTTGCAAGATCATGAAATAAAAAATAATGTTGCAACCATCCAGGATCCGTTAGAAAAACTAATGGCATTACAACCCAAAACGTTTACGTATCAAAAAGCAAATTATTCTTTTTTGCCTGGTAGCAATGGTGTGCAATTTGGTTTTGAGGCTGAGGAAATAAAGAAAATATTTCCTGAGCTTGTTTATACCACTAAAGGCAATTATTCCACCGGAAAAAACACCTACCGCACAGCGAGTTATTATACGATACAATCAGAAGGATTGATACCTGTTTTGGTAGCTGCTGTTCAGGAACAACAAAAAGAAATAGAATTTCTAAAGAATGAAATTTTAACGCTTAAAGAAAAATTATAGCAACACATTCTGCCGGTATGGTTGGGGTGAAAAATATTTTGTATGAATAGACGATGTAAACTGGCATTTCTTGTTTTTGTTTTTGCTGGTGCATTGAATTTTGCAGGTGCGCAAACCAATAACACTAACCGTATTGCCGATCATAACGACATACAATGGTTAATGTACACGGGCAATTTTAAATTTAGTCCCACTATTGGTTTGCATACAGAATATCAATTGCGCAGAACAGAAAATTTCGCTCACCTTCAGCAACATTTGTTAAGAACGGGTTTAACCTATTCCCCCCATAAAAATGTTCAGTTTATTGCGGGGTATGCATATATAAAAACATCGCCCTATGGCGATTTTCCTTCACCCGCTACTTTTCCGGAGCATCGTATTTACGAGCAGGTGATCATAAAAAACCCGGTAGGCAAGGTGCAGCTATCGCACAGATTTACGGCAGAACAACGTTTTGTAGGTAGAATTGCAGAAGCTGAAAATGTTGATTATGTTTATATAAACCGAATACGTTACCGATTAAGAGCAGAAGTACCGGTTACAAAAAATAAAGATGGCAGAAATTATTTTAGTCTCGCATTTGCAGATGAGGTATTTGTTGGTTTTGGAGAAAATGTAGGTGAAAATGTTTTTGATCAGAACAGGATAGCCCTATTAATAAATTATACTGTTTCACCGGCACTAAAATTTGAAGCAGGTTATATAAATCAAACTTTACAACAAGGCAAAAAGGTAAACGATAAACATGTATTTCAATACAACAATGGTTTTTTAATTGCCACGCATCTTGCATTTGATCTTTACAAAAAACCAGGTAACTGATCCATAAATTTTTTTGTTTAGAATGATTTTATAGTTGTAACAACCATCAATAAAATCACTTATCTACAACCTATAATGATTGGCACTAAGCCCCCCAAAGTAAACAAACCTATCTTTAAAAAATACCATGCGTGAAAATGGTATCTTAAAAAAAATGCATGTTTTCAAAATTAAAAAGTGATCTGCCGGCAAGTATTGTAGTTTTTTTGGTAGCACTACCATTATGTCTCGGCGTTGCATTGGCAAGCGGTGCGCCATTATTGTCAGGAATAATTTCAGGCATTATAGGTGGACTTGTAGTAGGTACCATAAGCCAGTCGCATGCCAGTGTTAGCGGCCCTGCCGCAGGGCTTGCAGCAGTAGTACTTGCTGCCATTACACAGCTTGGAAGCTTTGATGTTTTTTTAATGGCGGTTATGATAGCAGGTGCTTTTCAGTTGATTGCCGGGTTTGCTAAAGGAGGCATTATTGCCAATTATATTCCCAGCAATGTTATTAAAGGTTTGCTGGCAGCTATAGGTATTATTCTGATACTAAAACAAATTCCGCATGCCGTAGGGCTTGACCTGGATGCTGAAGGTGATTTTTCATTTTTTCAGCGCGATGGTGAAAATACGTTCACGGAATTGCTTAAAATTTTTAATTATTTTTCCTGGGGTGCATTTGTAATTTCTGCTATCTCTTTGTTATTGCTTATTTACTGGGATAAAACTCCCATGAAAAAGTTTTCTTTTTTCCCTGCCTCTTTATTTGTTGTGTTAACCGGCATTTTTTTAAACTTCATTTTTAAAAATTATTTTCCATCTTTTTTTATTCGCAGCGAACACCTCGTGAACTTACCAGAGTTTACAGGACTAAGCTCTGTTGTTACTTTTCCTGATTTTAGCGCCATTGGTAATATGGATGTTTGGGTGGTGGCATTTACCATTGCTGCTGTTGCATCAATTGAAACTCTATTGAACCTTGAAGCGGTTGAAAACCTTGATCCGCATAAAAGGCAGGCATCGCCTAACAGGGAACTGGTTGCGCAGGGCGTGGGAAACATGTTATCTGGTTTGGTGGGCGGCATTCCTGTTACATCAGTAATTGTGCGTAGTTCGGTAAACATAAACTCAGGTGCCGAAACAAAATTATCAGCCATTATTCACGGGGTATTTTTATTACTCAGCATCGTGTTGCTTAGCTCGTTCATTAACCTTATTCCGCTTGCATCGCTGGCATCTATACTATTATATACCGGTTATAAATTAACGAGTGTTTCTCTTTTTAAAAAAATGTATAAAAAAGGGTTAAACCAGTTTATACCTTTTATGGCAACCATATTAGCCATTGTATTTACCGACCTGTTGATAGGGGTTTTTATAGGGTTGGGTGTAAGTATTTTTTACCTCTTAAAGAGTAATTATAAAAATCCTTTTGTACTGGAGCACGAAACATTACATACGGGTGAAACCTTGCGTATTGAACTGCCTAACCAGGTTTCGTTTTTAAATAAGGCTTCTATAAAAGATACGTTGTGGGATGTGCCTGAAAATTCACGGGTAATTATTGATGCTACTTATTCTGATTTTATTGATGATGATATTTTAGAAATTTTTGATGATTATAAAAACACCGTATCAAAAGAAAAGAATATTAAGCTGAACATTTTGGGGCTTAAAAAACATTATGAACTGGAAGATCATATTCAATTTGTAAATGTGCTCGATAAGGAAACACAACAAAAACTTACACCAGATGAAATACTGGGAATTTTGAAAAAGGGAAATGAAAGATTTGTAAAAGGTGACCTGACTGAAAAGTATTTAAAGCACCAGGTAAATGCAACCTCTTTTGGGCAAAATCCATTTGCAGTTATATTGAGTTGTATAGATTCCCGAACCACATCAGAACATATTTTTGACTTGGGCATTGGTGATGTCTTTAGTATTCGTATTGCAGGAAACGTACTGAATAAAGACATCCTGGGCAGCATGGAATTTGCCCTTCATGAAGCTGGTGTAAAACTGATAGTTGTATTGGGACACACAAAATGCGGTGCTGTAACAGGCGCATGCGACCAGGTTCAATTAGGAAATTTAACAGGGCTGCTTCAAAAAATTCAGCCTGCCATTGAACAGGAAACAACCATTAAAGAAAATCGCAACGGCAGTAATGTTGATTTTGTAAATAAGGTAGCAGAAAAAAATGTACATCTTACCATTGAAGCCATAAGAAATGAAAGCCATTTTGTAAATCAAATGGAAAATGAGAAAAGAATTAAAATAATAGGCGGGTTATATAATATAGAATCTGGTAAGGTAGATTTCTTTGAACACTAATAATTCTGGCTTAAACAAGTTTATTCAAAAGGTGTTTTAGCAACCCGTGCTTTTATCAGATTGTTGCGTATGTCAATGAAAACTTCTGTATCGGTTGCCGCATGGTCAATCGATACATAACCTAAACCCACCGCTTTTAAAAGAGATGGCGCCTGTGTACCACTGGTAACATAGCCTATATTATTGCCCTGCACATCTTTAATGGCATATCCATGGCGGGGTATACCGCGATCTATCATTTCTAAACCAACCAGCTTTCTTTGCACACCCGTTTCTTTTTGTTTTTCCAGAATTTGTTTTGCCGTAAAATTTGCGGGTTTGTTTATTTTGGTTATCCAGCCTAAACCTGCTTCAAGCGGGGAGGTAGTATCATCAATATCATTGCCGTATAAACAATACCCCATTTCTAATCTTAAAGTATCTCTTGCCCCCAAACCGATGGGTTGAATTTTTTCTTTTTTGCCCGCCTCGAAAATGGCATCCCAAATAATTGAAGCATCATCATCTTTATCCTCAAAATAAATTTCGACACCACCACTGCCTGTGTATCCTGTAGCACTTATCAACACATTATTTACCCCCGCAAACTTTCCTTTTTTAAAGGTGTAATACTTCAGGTTTAAAATATCTATGTCTGTAAGTTGTTGAAGTATTTTAGTGGCATTGGGTCCCTGTATTGCCAACAGGCATGTTTTTTCGCTGATGTTGTACATTTCTGCATTGTTTGTATTGTGCGATTGCAACCAGTTCCAGTCTTTTTCTATGTTGCTTGCATTTACAACAATCATGTACACTTTATTTTCTTCTACGCAGTAAACAATTAGGTCGTCTACAATTCCACCGGCGTTATTGGTGAAACAACTGTACTGTGCTTTGCCTGCGGTAAGTTTAGATGCATCATTGGTTGTAACGCGTTGAATCAAATCGAGTGCATGCTCTCCTTTTAAAATAAATTCGCCCATGTGGCTCACATCAAATACACCGGCGTTATTGCGAACCGCTGCGTGCTCATCATTTATACCTGTATAACTGATGGGCATATTATAACCTGCAAATGGTGCCATTTTTGCGCCCAGTGCTATGTGTTTTTTTGTAAATGGAGTTTCTTTCATATGGTGCATTGATTACGTAGATCGCAAATGTAGTCAGCCACTGTTAATTTAATAGAATTGTAAACTTTTTTACCTGTAAAAATTAAAGAGCCCCGATCTAATTAAAGAACAGGGCTCTTTTTTTCCAACCTAACCAAGTTTACATGGTAAACCTTTTCGTAGAATAAATAGATATCCCGGAAAAAGTTACTTTCCCCCCTGTTGCTTTATCTAATACCGTTACCGATTGCTTTACCGCAGGTTTTGTTGGCGTTTCCCTTCGGTATTCGTATCGCAGTGTGTCTATTTTTAATCCTTCATCTTTAAGTGATTTTTCTATATTTCTTTTTTCTTCCTCGAGCTGCCGTTTTTGCCTTTCAATTTCCTGTAATCTTTCTGCTTCGCCATTTTCATCAAACCTAAAGTGATCATCTTCCTCCCAGTTTTGATTATTCAATTTATCATCTTCCGGATGCGTGGGTTTTAAACCATCAACCGTCATAATGTATTCTACATCATCGCTCCATTCTTCTGCTTCTTCATCGTAATAGCGATTGCCCCAATCATTATCATCCCATCCAAAATGTACATGATCATAATTGCCCCAGCCTGCTGCTTTGTGTATTAAAATTCTTTTGCCTACAGGAACAGAAATAGTAACTATTATTGATTGATTTCTGAATTTATCCTGGGGTGTAATAGCTATACCTTTCCCCAGCATAAGAATGGAATCTTCCTGGTAAATTGAATAATCTATATTATTAGCACGCCTGTCGGCATCAGATTTACTGGATCCGTTACTAAGTCTTACCATTTTAACATGAAACAGGCTGTCGCGCTCTGCCTTTACCACGCGTATGCGTACATTTCTTATATACACTGAATCAGAATTTACATCGGCAAAGGGCTCCAGGTGAAACCAGAAGTTTGAGTTGTAATATTTGTTCATAGACATTGCCTTCACCTCAAGTTTTTGAACTGAAGGATCAGATAACCTGATGGTTTCTTCCCTAACATTGTTTCGGCTGCTAAAATCTTTTCCAAGAGTTGATAATAATCCGAATACACAAATCCAACCTAATACCCAAAGCGCAATAAAACCAAATCTAAGCGGGGCACTATTTGCCCGGCTGCGGGTAATTTTCCTGATGATCCAGGTGATAACACCTACTACGGGAACCCATATAAAAAGAACCAGGGTACCCCATGCAAAAACATTTTGCCAGCCACTTGTAATAAGGTAATCTTTTAAAGGAAGCATGCCGGTAAGTGCAATGCCAATACCGAATAAGGCACCTACCACTGCTATTACAATCACAGCCAAAATAAAGTATGCGATTATTTTAAAGAAGAGACCTATAACATCTCCTATGGTTCTGCGACCTCTTCTCGCTGCGCCGGAAACATCTCCACTAATTTGCTGGCTTTTTTCTTTGGCACTTGCAGCAGCTTCTTTACCAAGTTTAGAAACTCTTTCCTGCACACCTTTCATTTCGCTGGTAATGGAGTTCTTAATGGAAGTAAGGTCTACTTTTTCTCCCTTCATTTCGAGCCTTTCAGAAGTTGTTTTTGCTTCAGGAAGTATGATCCATAAAATAATGTAGATCATAGTTGCGCCTGGGCTGAATGATATATTTAAGAAGTGTGGAAAGTTCCACATGCCCCAGTCGTGCCATTGAAACGCAAAGGATAGAAATGGAATGAGGAAGATTAAACGTGGTATCCATACATTGATATTAAAGTAATGCGCAAGCCCGCTGCACACTCCGCCAATTACTTTATTCTCCGGGTCCCTCATCAATCTTTTTCGGGCTGATCCGATCTGTCGCGTTGCAGTGCTAGGAACGGCAACCCATAAAATTATATATGCAATAAAACCTAAGCCAAAGAATAGAAGCAAAACAAAAATTACCCTCATCACGGCAGGATCTACTCCGAAATAATCTGCTAAACCGCTACAAACACCACCTAAAATTTTATCATTCTCGTTACGGTATAATTTTTTGCGGAAGTCTGTTGAAAAAGTTTCCTCTCTAGGGGTTTGTTTTTCTTTGCTATTATCATCATTAATTGGAGCTGTTGCATCATCTGCAGCAAAATCTTCCGGACGGCCAATGCTTTTAATAATGGCATTTACATCGGCATCGGTAATGCAGGTGCTTCCCTTTGCCAGAACTTCGCTGAAAAGTTCTGCAATTCGTCCCTCAATGTCATTGATGATCTCATCTTTGCCCTCTTCATTAGAAAAGTATACCCGTAAACTTTCAGTATATCTCTGCAGTATTTCATAGGCAGTCTCTTCTATCGGTATTACCCTGCCCTGGAAATTTATATTTATTACTTTTTTCATTGTGCAAAAATTTATTGGTTGTGGTTGGTGGTTGTATCGACCGTTGGGTTTACCCGTAGGTTGGTAAGCGTTTTAACGGCATCTGCCAGTTCGTTCCATGTTCGCTCTAACTCACCATAAAACTGTAAACCTGAGTCGGTCATTGAAAAATATTTTCTGGGTGGCCCTGAATTGCTTTCTACCCAGCGGTATGTTAATAGCCCTGCGTTTTTTAGCCTTGTAAGCAAAGGGTATAAGGTACCCTCCAGTATATTGAGATTGGCTCCTTTCAGTTTATCAACTATATCGCTCGGGTAAACTTCCCCGTGACGAATAACCGATAAAATGCAAAACTCCAATACTCCCTTCCGCATCTGGCTTTGTGTGTTCTGTATGTCCATTTCAGGAGTTTATTTGTTATAAATTATAAATCAACACCACAAAGATATGAAAATTATAATACCATGCAATACATAGTACCAAGTTTTTTAAGGTAACGGGCGCAACAAAATAGTGTACGACACATTATAGATTGAAAATCAATAACTTGATCTTCTTAAAAAATTTAAAATTAATTTTTAGTCTTTGATAAACGGCAAGAATAGAGGTATAGAAATCCTGCAATTGATTAATGGCTCGTAGAATCTTTTTCTATAATAGTTAGTTTACCGTTTCTTTCCATATAGATTTTATCTACTTCATCAAATCCAACTTTATTGGTTTGCTGGCGAATGCCTTCAAGAAGATCGTTTTCACTGATGGATACATATTTTAAATGTTTCTGGTTGATCTTGCCGTTTTTGTATAAACAATACCTGTCTCCTTTAATTATTCGATCAATTCCATCAGAATGCACCGCCATTTTTCCAAGGAGAGAGTGAACCAGTATAATTAGGGCTGCAGTGCAAATAGTGGCCCAGTAAGGTGAGGCGCCTACCACCCCCCGTGCCAGTATGGATCCTAATAAAAACATGACAATTGTATCGAAAGCAGTTCGCTCGCCCAGGATCCTCAGGCTGCCTAAACGCATGAGTATTAATGCAAAAAAGAACATAAAAAACCCCCGAATGCACATTTGTAAAATGGTGAGGTCTTCGCCTTGCCCTACAAGGTCATAAATATTCATATTTTTTGCTTTTCAATAATTTGCCACGTTTCTTCTGCAGATGCTATGCCCAGCGGTTCGAACTTTTTACCGGCCATTTCATTAAAGTAAATAAAGAAATGCTCAATTTCCCTTAATAATTTTTCTGAAATATCATTAAGGGATTTTACTTCCTGGTGAAGATCGGAAAGTACAGGTATGCCTATTATCCTGTCGTTTCTAACGGTATTTCCCTTCTCAGTTTGTTCAGCTTTTATAGCACCAATTATTCTGCACTCCACCACGCTTCCCTGTATAAATCCCTGGTCAGAGAAAATCAGAACATCAACAGGGTCTCCATCCTCTGCAAGTGTATCTGGAATATAACCAAAATCGTAGGGAAAAACCAACCCGGCCGGTAAAACCTTTTTCATTTTAAACCGTTTTATTTCCGGTTCATATGTGTATTTATACCTGTTGTTTTTGGGGGTTTCAACAATTACATCGAGAGTATGCATAAATTATTTATCATAGAAATATTAAATAATTATGCCATGGGCATTATGGATTTCCACCTTTTACGGCAGGACTTACAGATGTCCACCCGCCATCTATTACAAGTGTTTGCCCGGTTACATGCCGGGAAGCGCGGGATGCAAAAAACAAAGCTGCATTTGCAATATCCTCAACATGCGCGGGTCTTTTGTTGGGGGTAATGGAACTCCAGTCTTTTTCATAATCGGGGTCTTCCATGGTTCGCTCAGTTAAGGTTGCGCCGGGTGCAATGGCATTGATACTTATGTTGTGAGGAGCAAGGCTGGGAACCAACGTTTTTGCAAGCAGTTCTATAGCAGCTTTGGTCATTCCATAAGCTTCGAGGTCTTTAGATGCCTGGTGACCGGTTACGGAAGAAGTAAATACAATGTTTCCGCCTGTTTTTTGTTTTATCATTTGAAGTGAGGCGGCCTGGGCTAAAAAGAAAGTGCCCTTTATATTTAAGTTCAATACTTTATTCAGCTGGCTTTCGTGATATGTAAAGAAATCTCCAAAGATTGTAATGCCTGCATTAGCAATAGCTATATCTAGTTTTTCAAATTCTAATACGGCTTTTGAAACAAGACTTTTTATAAAATTTACATCGGAGGCATCGCCGGCAAACGCCATACAGGTACCGCCATCTTTTGTAATAGATTCCGCGGCATTTGCAGCAAGTGTAGCATCAACATCGTTTAAAACAACTTTGGCGCCACGAAGGGCAAGTGCTTTCGCAATGGCGAATCCAATACCCTGCCCTGCACCGGTTATAATTACTACCTGGTCTTTAAAATCTGTTGTCATCATACAATTGTTTTAATGGGAATCGCGGGTTAGTTCACTGCCACTGCTTCCTGTTAAGAAATCAAAGTCTGCACCCTCATCAGCCTGCAATACATGCTGCTGGTATAAATGCACATAACCACGGGATGCATATTTGTTTTTGTCTTTCCATTTTATTTTTCGGTCTGCAATAACAGCATCTTCCACTTCAAGCCTAAGTATACGGTTGGCAACATCAAGCGTTATTTCATCCCCATCTTCAACAATAGCAAAAGTGCTGCCCAAAGCAGCCTCAGGTGAAACATGCAGAATTACCGTACCGAAGCCGGTCCCACTCATTCGTCCATCAGAAATTCTGATCATATCAGTAACACCCTTTTCCAACATTTTCTTAGGCAGGTTCATATTGCCAACTTCCGGCATACCGGGATAGCCTTTAGGGCCTACGTTTTTAAGAACAAGAATGCTGTTTTCATCCACATCAAGATCATCCCGGTCTATTTTTTCTTTATAATCTTCTATATTTTCAAAAACAATCGCCTTGCCTGTATGCTGCATTAACCGTGGAGAAGCAGCAGATGGTTTTAGAATGGCCCCACCTTCGCATAAATTTCCCCGCACAACAATTACCCCCGACATGGTATTAAATGGCTTTTCTAGCGTAGCCACCACATCGCGGTTAAAACATTCGCTCCCGGCATAATTTTCACCGATGGTTTTTCCGTTGGCAGTAATACAGTCGTTATGTAAATGATCTTTTAATTCTTTTAAAATTGTATTTAATCCGCCTGCATAAAAAAGATCTTCCATAAAGTAAGCCCCTGAAGGTTGAAGGTTTGCAATGAGCGGAATGTTTGCAGAGTATTTATCAAACTCATCCAACTCGAGATGCACACCCACCCGGTTGGCAATTGCCATTAGGTGAATTACAAAATTGGTTGATCCGCCTATGGCGGCATTGGTTATTATGGAATTTATAAACGCTTTTTTCGTAAGAATGTCTGAAGGCTTCAGATCCTCTTTCACCATTTCTACAATTCTTCTCCCGCTTAACTGGGCCAATACTTTACGTCGGGCATCCGCTGCAGGAATAGCAGCATTATCAGGCAACGAAAGCCCAAGGGATTCTACCATGCAGGCCATGGAAGATGCTGTACCCATTACGGCACAGTGCCCGCGACTGCGGCACATACTTGCCTCGATGGTTAGCATTTGGTCGTCGTTAATTTTGTTCATTCGATGCGCTTCATTGTACCGCCACACGTCTGAGGTGCCAATAGATGCACCCTGGTGCCTGCCGGTAAGCATAGGTCCACCGGAAACTACTATTGCAGGAATGTTTACACTGCAGGCGCCCATAACAAGGGCAGGGGTGGTTTTATCGCAGCCACATAATAATACAACGCCATCGAGGGGGTTTGCCCGAATGGATTCCTCAACATCCATGCTCACGAGGTTACGGTAGAGCATCGCGGTGGGCTTTATTAGGGTTTCGCCCAAAGACATTACGGGAAATTCTACCGGAAATCCGCCTGCTTCAAGAATGCCGTTTTTTACTGATTGCGCAAGTTCTCTGAAGTGCGCATTGCAGGGCGTTAATTCGCTCCATGTATTACAAATGCCTATAACCGGTTTGCCGTTAAATTCATCTGCAGGTATTCCCTGGTTTTTCATCCATGCACGGTAAATAAAACCGTCTTTGCCTTTTCTGCCAAACCATTGTCGGCTTCTAAGCTCGGGGTTAAATGATTTAGATTCCTCAGCATCCATAGCAGCAGATTAAATTATTTTAATAACATTAACACATAAATGAAGGGGCAGAACCGTTAAAACTACTCGTACAAATGTAACTGAAACTACTAAATTTGCCTGCTTTATAAACCTATACAGAATGCGTGAATACAGTAAATCTTCCATGCGCCGCAGTAAACCCAATTACGTATACAGCATAATTGGTGTTGCACTGGTATTATTGATTATGGGAATAATGGGATACTTATTTCTTAATATGAAAGAAGCCGGTAACTCTTTTAAAGAAGATATCCGAATCAGTGCCTACCTGCGCACACTGAATAATGATTCTATTACGCAATTAAAAAATTATATCGCTGAACAGCCTTATGCAAAAGATGTTAAATACATCAATAAAGAAAATGCAAAGGATATTTGGAATAAGGAGAATAATGAAGACTGGAATAAAATTCTGGATTATAATCCCCTGCCCGAAAGCATTGATTTTTTTGCACGCGCCGCTTATGTAAATCAGGACAGCCTGCAAAAGATTCAAAATGATATAATGAGTCTATATGGCAACCAGATTACTGAGTTACAATATCCCAAATCCCTTGTGAATAATTTAAATGAGCGAGCCGCGAAACTGGGATTGATCTTTTTGGTTGTGGGCGTAATACTTTGCATGATCGTTATCATTAGTATTGATAATACCATTCGACTTGCGATGTTCAGTAACCGGTTTTTAATAAAAACCATGCAAATGGTCGGCGCCACACGTGGGTTTATTGGACGCCCTATGAATGTTCGTGCATTAATAAACGGTTTAATTAGCGCGCTGATAGCCATCGCTATTTTATTTGGGCTGATCACCTGGGCCGAAAGCCAGTTTCCACAATTAAAAGCTATTCACAATACAGAGCTTACCCTTATTCTATTTGGGGGAATGATTTTAATTGGTGTTGGGATCTCTGTTTATAGCACCCATAGAAGTGTTTTAAAATACTTGAAAATGAAACTGGATGACCTTTATTAATCCAGCTAAAACATGCTTTGGTTTTATTAACTTGCAAACCTTAAAGAATAACAATGGCAGACATTAAAAAAACATCCGGCAATATCAATTTGGCAAAAGAAGAAAAGGGTGAAGTAAGAGAACACATAGACATGTTGTTCTTTTCTAAAGAAAATTATATGTGGATGGCAATTGGTGCTGCACTAATTCTGATAGGCATGTTTCTTATGTCTGGCGGAAAGAATGAAGATCCAAACACTTTCGATTACGATGTGGTTTACAGCACAACGCGTATAACCATGGCGCCTATTTTAATCGTGTTGGGATTACTCACCGAGATTTATGCCATTTTTAAAAAGCCATCATCCAAATATTATAATCAGTAATACCGGCGGTGCTCTTGCACCGCCTTTTTTTATACAACCATAACTACAACATGACATTCTTCCAGGCAATTATTATTGCGATTGTAGAAGGCATTACAGAGTTTCTGCCGGTATCATCTACCGGGCATATGATCATTACCAGTTCGTTAATGGGTATTGCTTCAGACCCATTTACAAAGCTGTTTGAAATAGCCATTCAGTTAGGGGCAATTATGTCTGTTATTGTTTTATACCGTGAAAAATTTTTTCCTTTGAACAAATGGAAGTTTTACGGCAAGCTGCTGGTAGCTGTTGTTACCCGCACTTATATTAGGCGCTTTGTTTTCAGAAAATATTGATGCCTTACTCGAAAGCCCGATTACGGTTGCTATTAGCCTTTTGATAGGAGGTATTGTATTGTTGTTTGTTGATAAAATTTTTACCGATCATACGATTGATAAAGAAAATGAAATAACCTATAAAAAGGCATTTGTTATTGGTATCTGGCAATGCCTGGCCATGATACCCGGTGTTAGTCGCAGTGCGGCCAGCATTATAGGTGGCATGCAGCAAAAGCTAACACGGAAACTTGGCAGCAGAATTTTCTTTCTTCCTTGCGGTACCAACCATGGCCGCAGCAACGGGTTACAAACTATTAAAAGCATATACCGATACCCCGGAAATTCTAACCGACACCAATAATCTTTTATTGCTCGCAGTAGGTAATGTTGTGGCATTTATTGTTGCAATGGTTGCCATTAAATTTCTAATCTCTTACCTGCAAAAACATGGCTTTAAATTATTCGGCTGGTACCGGATTATTGCAGGAATAATATTGTTATTGCTCATTTGGCAGGGTGAGTATATTGTTTAGTTGGTTTAATTATTAGAAAAATTAAGGGATTTTATGCAATGCCCGATTCATATCAGCAGCGGTTACCGGTGCCCGCGATTAAATAAAGCAGTAGGCGGTGTTAAAAACAGTCAGCACCTTACAGGTCAGGCTGTTGATATTGATTTTGGAAGTAAAAAGGGAAACAAGTCTTTTTTTGATAAGATTAGAAAAAGCGAAATTGAATTAGATCAGTTGCTAAATGAATATGATTACGCATGGATACATATTAGCCTAAGAAAAGAAGGTAACAGGCACCAGGTTTTAAATATCGCGTAGAATATTATTCACCCTTAAAAACAGGCTTTCTTTTTTCCAGAAAAGCGGTAACGCCTTCTTTCATATCAACCGTGTTAAAGCATTCGGCAAATTTATCCATCTCAAATTCATAGCCTTTTTGTGTGTGATCAAAATTGTTTACTGTTTCTATTATATGGCTGATAGCAATGGGTGCTTTTGTATTTATTATTGAAAGTATATCGCGGGCTGTTTCAAGTAGTTGTTGCTGCGGAACCACTTTATTTACTATTCCATATTGCAGTGCGTTTTCTGCTGTTATCATTTCACCCGTCATCAATAATTGCATGGCACGTGCCTTACCTGCAACCTTCACCAGGCGCTGTGTGCCGCCATAACCGGGAATTAAACCCAGGTTAACCTCAGGCTGGCCAAACCTTGCATTTTCGCTTGCAATAATAAAATGGCAGGCCAGCGCTAACTCACATCCACCACCCAATGCAAAACCATTAACGGCAGCAATTACAGGCTTAGGCGACCTTTCTATTTTATCAAAAACAGTTTGTTGCCCGCGTTCCGCCAAGGCTCTTCCTTCATTGGCATTTAACTCTAAAAATTCGCTGATATCTGCACCTGCAACAAAACTTTTTTCACCAGTCCCTGTAATGATGGCTGATTTTATTTCATCATTTTCATATACCTCAATTATTACTTTTCCAAGCTCTTCAATTACGGTTTTATTCAGCGCATTTAATTTTTCGGGACGGTTTATGGTTATGGTCAAAATGTTATTTTCAAGGTGCGTGATAATGGTAGAATACATAAACAAGTTTTTATAATTTTTAGGTCTGAAGCAAGCTATCTTTATCTTGCAAGTAAGTAAAATTTATCTACATAAAATTTTGTGGTATGAAAGCAAGATGCACATCTCATTTGGTTTGTTATGTTTTAATTTCATTTTTCTCCGCTCAGGTTATAGCCCAACCATTTACTAATCACAGGGCATCAACAGGTCAGCAGCGCATGCAGGCTTTCGAACAGCAAAAAGCATTAATAAACTCATCACCTTACAACGATGATACATGGCGGTTAACAGGCCCTGATGTAGTAAGCGGAAGGTGCACCGAAGTATGCGGCATACCAGGTAATAAAGAATTTATTCTTGCTGCATTTGCTACAGGTGGCATCTGGAAAACAGAAGATGGAGGAGCAAACTGGCAATCATTATTTGATGAACATGGCACCCAATCTATTGGCAGTATTGCTATAGCCCCATCCCAAACAAACACATATTATGCGGGCACGGGCGAAGCAAATATTTTTCGAGCATCTTTACCCGGACTTGGCATGTATAAAAGTATTGATGCCGGTAAAACATGGCAACATATCGGGCTTGAAAATACGGGTACTATTTCCAGGGTAATTGTTCATCCGGAAAATCCGGATGTGGTGTACGTTGCAGCAAGTGGCAATGAATGGACCTACAACTCTGAAAGGGGCGTTTATCTTACAACCGATGGTGGAAAAAACTGGAAGAAAATTTTGTTTGAAAATGAACAGAGTGGTTGTATTGACCTGGTAATGGATAAATCTAACCCGGATGTTTTATATGCTTCCATGTGGAACCAGGTTGCGAAAGCGCTGGAGCGATCCTGTTCCGGAAGATGGAGACCATATATATACATCATCAGATGGAGGTAAAACATGGAAAATAATAAGTGCCGGTTTGCCCGATACAAAAAATACCGGACGAATCGGTTTGGCGTTGGCAAAAGACAACCCGCAGGTTTTATATGCCTTTGTTGATAACCATAATAAAAAAAGAGACCCGACGCCAGGCGAAATGGACAGTTACGAACGCGTTGTTCAAAAAGTATTGATCGGTCCCGAAGTTTACCGAAGTGAAGATGGCGGTGAAACCTGGCAGCAGCAAAGCCAGGTGCACGATTTTGTAACACCATTTTCTGGCACATATGGCTGGGTTTTTGGCCAGGTGCGGGTAAACCCTGTAGATAACAAAATGGTTTACGTACTCGGAGTTCAAATGGCAAAGTCGGCTGATAAGGGAAAGACGTGGCAAGTATTTCAGCCGCAGGATACAACGGGAGAATACATTCATGGAGATTTTCATGCCTTATGGATTGACCCTTCAGACACCGCTCATTTAATTGTCGGTGATGATGGAGGTGTTGCAGTATCGTTTAATGCAGGTGTAAAATGGGATAACTTTTTCGATAAAATTCCCACCACGCAATTTTATACCGTAACCTACGACATGCAAACACCCTTCAACATTTACGGCGCGGTTCAGGATGAAGGCACTATGTATGGAAGTGTTGCCAATACTTTCGGCGCACCCAAAGATCTAATCGTTAAACCATGGTGGTTTGCTGCCGGCGGCGAGGGCACACAAATTCGTGTTGATCCCGATTCTTCAAATATTATTTACTCCAGCAGTTATTATGGAAGGCTAATGCGCAGTGATATGAATCTTCCAGACAGTGTGCGCAATGTGCATATTGAACCAAAAAAAGAAATTGATGGCGAAGACCTGCGCGGGGAATGGCTGGCAGCCACTATTCTTTCCAAACACGACCGGTATGTAATTTATCACGGCATGCAGTATGTATTTAAATCATCTGACCAGGGGAAAACGTGGAAGCGCATAAGCAACGATCTTTCTCATAACGATAAAAAGAAAATGGGCGAATATCCCTACCTCATTTATCACCAGGCTATAACAAGCATTGCAGAATCGCCACTAAAAAAAGGCTTGTTGTATGCAGGCACCGACGATGGAAGAGTTTGGATAAATAGGGAAGAGGAAAGTAATTGGAAAGAGATATCAAAAAAAATTGTGCAAAATGCGCATGTATCATCTATGGTAGCCTCGAAGTTCGAACAGGCACGAGTGTATCTAACATTAAGCGATCGCAGGGAAGACAACATTACCCCTTACATATATCGCAGTGACGATTATGGTAATTCCTGGAAAAGTATAGCGGCAAATCTGCCACGGAGCCCTGTAAATGTTATAATCGAAGATGAGGATGATCCATCCGTTTTGTATTGTGGCACCGACCTTGGCATCTATACAAGCAGGGATGGCGGAGTTTCATGGCTGGCATTAAATGCAAATATGCCTGCATCGGTATCGGTAAACGATATGTTCATACACCCACGAGACAAGAAATTAGTTGTCGGTACATATGGGCGCGGGGTTTATGTATTGGATGATATAAGTGTTCTGAATAAATAATTCACAGCCAAAACTTAAGCAATCTTTTTATGGTTTTGATTGAAGTAACGAATAAGCAACTAGCAGAAGAATTTATAAAGGTGAATGTTTTAATGAACAAACATAACCCGCATTATATCCGTCCTATGGATAATGAAGTGCATGAAGTTTTCGACAAGAATAAAAATCATTCATTTAAACACGGCGAAATTATTCGATGGATTTTAAAGGATGAAAATGGAATTTTCCTCGGACGCATTGCCGCCTTTACCAATACAAAGTATATAAATAAGGGAACTGATTATCCAACAGGTGCCATAGGTTTTTTTGATTGCATCAATAACCAGGAAGCTGCAAATATCTTATTCGATAAGGCAAGGCAATGGTTGTGGGAGAAAGGAATGGATGCCATGGATGGTCCCATAAATTTTGGCAGCCGCGATAAGTGGTGGGGTTTACTTGTAGATGGGTTTGATAGAGAACCTGCCTATGGTATTGCATTCAATCCCAATTATTATCAAAGCCTCTTTGAAACTTATGGTTTTAAAAACTATTATTTTCAATATTATTTTTTAATGATCGTAGCGAGGCCACTCGATCCGCGATTTGCATCCCGTTACGAGAAATTAAAAAAGAACCCCGATTATGATGCGCGACACCTGACTAAAGATAAATTGGAAAAGTACGCGCAGGATTTTGCCACTGTTTATAATGCGGCCTGGAGCCAGCACGATGCCGAAAAAGAAATAACCAAAGAACAGGTAATGCAACTGTTCAAAAAAATGAAGCCTATAATTGACGAACGCATCATCTGGTTCGCATATTATAAGGAACAACCCATTGCCATGTGGGTAAATATTCCAGACCTCAATCAATATTTTAAACACTTTAATGGCAAGTTTGGGCTGCTTGAAAAATTGCGGTTTTTATATATGCAGAAAACCGGCCAGTGTAAAAAATTTACAGGTATTGCCTATGGCGTGGTGCCTAAGTTCCAGGGTATGGGTATAGACAGTTACATGATTTATGAATCTTCGCTCATCATTCAGGGAAAACATATTTATGATGAGCTCGAAGCGGGATGGTCAGGCGACTGGAATCCTAAAATGCTGGCTGTGTATAAGTCGCTCAATGCAGAGGTAAGCCGAACACTTATAACCTACAGGTATATTTTTAATGACAAGCACGTCTTCGAAAGGCACCCGGTACTGGAGTATAACAGGTAAGTTGGTTGCAGGTTACAAATAATAATCAGGCAAAGTTGCGTCGCACACTTCATCGTTTATCCTTGCTTCAGCAAAAAAATAATTACCTTTTACCACAAGAAAACGCACCAAAAAACTGTTTTACAAAAAGTAATTTAAGAACGGTCGTTAGTAAAGCAGATAATGTTGTTATTTTTATAATTATACAGCAGGGGTCTTTAGGCAAAAATGTGCGGATAAACCAAAAATGCTTTTTTACTTCAGACTGCAATTTTTTAATAATTTATAACTACGAATGGAAACCACCACAAACAAAAACATTTCCCTCAATGGAGCTGAATGGTTGATTAAGGAAGGCGATGCTTTTGAAACTTTTATCCCGGAAGATTTTGATGAAGAACAGAAAATGGTGCTTGATACCTGTACCCGTTTTGTAAATACCGAAGTTATTCCCATAATAGACCGCGTAGACAACCAGGAGAAGGGTTTAATGCGCAACCTCATTGGCAAGGCAGGCGAATTGGGATTATTATCAGCTGGCTTTCCTGAAGAATATGGAGGTTTAGGTAAAGATTTTATCACCTCAACAATAATAAATGAAGGTTTAGGATGCGGGTTTTCTTTTTCAGTTGCCGTATCCGCGCATTCAGGAATTGGGTCCCTGCCGATTTTATACTTTGGAACTGAAGAACAAAAACAAAAATACCTTCCGCTTTTAAGCACCGGCGAAGTTATTGGTGCATATGGATTAACTGAACCCGGCAGCGGTAGTGATGCGTTGGGTGCAAAAACTACAGCAAAGCTTAGCAGTGACGGGAAAGATTATTTACTTACCGGGCAAAAATGCTGGATAACCAATGGCGGTTTTGCAGATATTTATACAGTTTTTGCAAAGATCGATGGTGAAAAATTTACCGCGTTTTTAGTTGAACCGGGTTTTGAAGGATTCACCCGCGGACCCGAAGAACATAAAATGGGAATAAAAGGATCATCAACCGTTCAGTTATATTTTCAGGATTGTAAAGTGCCGGTAGAAAATGTTTTAGGAGAAATAGGGCGTGGGCACATTATTGCTTTTAATATTTTAAACGTAGGGCGTTTAAAACTGTGTGCAGCAGCAATAGGTGCTTCAAAAGTAGCTATTACAGACAGTGTGGTTTACGCAACCACCCGGGAGCAATTCAATCTGCCCATAGCAAAATTTGGAGCCATAAAACACAAGTTGGCAGAAATGGCCATACAGTTATGGGTTTGCGAAAGTGCTCTTTACCGCGCCGCCAATTTTATTAAAGAAAAAGAAAGTGAGTTGCATGCTGCCGGAGAAAGTTTTGCCGCTTCATTATTAGGTGCCGCAGAAGAATTTGCCATTGAATGTGCCATATTAAAAGTGCATGGTAGCGAGATGCTCGACTTTGTGGTAGATGAAGGTGTGCAGGTGCACGGTGGTAATGGATTCAGCGATGAATACCTGATCTCTAAAGCGTATCGCGACAGCCGAATTAATAGAATTTATGAAGGCACTAATGAAATTAACAGGCTTCTTATTTTAGATATGACGCTTAAGCGCGCTATGAAAGGAAGACTCGATCTCATGGGTCCTGCCACTTCGATCGCCAAAGAGTTGATGAGTATTCCGGATTTCAACAATGATGATGAAAGACCTTTTGCAACTGAAAGAAAATATATTGCCAATTTTAAGAAAGCCATTTTAATGGTCGCCGGCGCTGCTGTTCAGAAGTTAATGATGAAGCTGGATAAAGAACAGGAAATTCTAATGAACATCGCTGATATGTGTATTCAAACATACACCTCAGAAAGTGCTTTGTTGCGAATTATCAAGCTTTCAGATAAACAGGGAGAAGAGGCTACAGCTTTACAAACAGATATGATGCGCACCTACATATTGGATGCTGCAGACAAAATAAATAAATCAGGTAAAGATGCCTTAAACGCCTTCGCCGAAGGTGATGAATTACGCATGATGCACATCGGTTTAAAAAGGTTTACGAAAACAGAACCTTTTAATACCCGTGATGCCAGACGGCGAATTGCGGCTAAAATGATAGAAGCAAAAGCATATTGCTTTTAAAGTTTACCCAATACTATTAAGACATTCCATGGCAGCCACCTAAAATTTTATCTTTGCGACCTTGCTGTCGCCATTTCATATTTGCAGTGGTGGCCGATTGCTTAATACTCAATAAAAAATTATGAATAATAGAACTGTTTATATTGTTTCTGCTGTGCGTACACCCATAGGAAGCTTTGGTGGATCGCTAAAAGATTTTTCTGCTACCAAACTGGGGGCTATTGCTATAAAAGCTGCTATAGAAAGAGCAGGCATTGCACCTACTGATGTGCAGGAAGTAATGATGGGGTGTGTGCTGCAGGCTAACCTGGGCCAGGCTCCTGCAAGGCAGGCTGCCATTTATGCCAACCTGCCCGATAATGTTATTTGTACAACAATAAATAAAGTTTGCGCCAGCGGCATGAAAGCAATTTCCCAGGCAGCACAAAGTATATTGTTGGGTGATGCAGATATAATTGTTGCAGGCGGAATGGAGAGCATGAGCAATGTGCCTTTTTACGCAGGAAGCATGCGTTGGGGAAATAAATTTGGCAATGCAGAAATGGTAGATGGATTAGTTAAAGATGGGCTTACCGATGTGTATAAAAATTTCGCAATGGGCAACGCTGCAGAAATTTGTGCAAGCGGTTGCAATATAAGCCGCGAACAGCAGGATGAGTTTGCAGTTGAAAGTTACAAACGTAGTCAGCAGGCATGGAACGATGGAAAATTCAATGATGAAATTGTGCCTGTTGAAATACCTCAGCGCAAGGGCGACCCTTTAATGTTTTCTAAAGACGAAGAACCTTTTAATGTTAAGTTCGATAAAATATCTACTTTAAAACCAGCCTTCGAAAAAAATGGAACTGTAACAGCTGCAAATGCCAGCACGCTTAATGATGGCGCCGCAGCCGTGGTTTTAATGAGTAGCGAGAAAGCAGACGCAATGGGAATAAAACCTTTGGCAATCATTCGGAGTTATGCAGATGCTGAACAGGCGCCTGAATGGTTTACCACAACTCCATCTTTGGCTGTACCCAAAGCAGTTGATAAAGCAGGGTTGAAAATGGAAGATATACAGTATTTCGAATTGAATGAGGCCTTTGCCGTGGTAGGTATCGCTAACATAGATAAAATGAAATTGGACGGTACCCGCGTGAATGTTAACGGCGGTGCTGTTAGTATTGGTCATCCATTAGGCGCAAGCGGTGCCCGGATAATTGTATCACTTATAAATGTACTGAGGCAGAACAAAGGCAAATATGGCGCTGCCGGTATTTGCAATGGAGGCGGTGGCGCTAGTGCTATGGTACTTGAAAACGTTGCAGGTTAGTTCAGTCTTTTTGGATAAGTGCAGCAGTAATTTCTCCCTCGTTTACATCAACATGTATATAGTCGTTTTGCGTGGTGGCAAGAGAAAGCCCCACGTAATCTGGTTTTATCGGGAATAACTTATGCATTCTTTCTACCAGTACAAGGGTATGAATGCTTGCAGGGTGAAACTGCAGTAACGGCTTTAATGCATAAAGCAACGTTTTGCCGGTGTTGCATACGTCATCAATCAGTAGAATATTTTTTTCATTAAAATTCACCTCTTCACTTAAGGTTATTTCTTCCGGGTTAGTTTTTTTTATGGTAAGTTCAACAAGTTGAATATCCTGTATGCCGTAATGTTTTAGTAACTCAGCTATCTGGTTGGCTATGATCATACCGCCGGATTTTATCCCAATTATTACCAGCGTAATGTTGTCGTTATTATCTCTTTCAGCTATTTCCAGCGCCATCCGTTTTAGTTTGGCAGCAGCCACTTCCTTCGTAATTATTATTTTTTTATCCTGCATAGTAAAGATTATATGCCCCCGGGCCTATCCCGAAAATAAGTTGTTTTATGTAATAGCCCCGGTAAAAGTAATAACAATTTACACCACAGGGTTTTGCAAACGGCTTACCTTAGCACCACAATTATTTGTATGGAAATATTGTTACAGGTTGCCTTTATAATTGTCTCCATTGTTGCCATTTATCTTTTTACAAGGCAGGCTTTGCTTATAAAAAGAAATATTTTTTTAGGGAGGGATGAAGACCTTTCTAACAATAAATCATTGCGCTGGAAAAATGTTTTATTGCTGGCTTTTGGGCAAAAGAAAATGTTTAAGAAACCGGTGGTCGCCATCATGCATTTTATTATTTATGCAGGGTTTATCATTATTAATGTTGAGGTGCTTGAAATTTTTCTTGATGGAATATTAGGCACACACCGGTTATTTCTTCAGCCACTCGGATATGTGTATGGCTGGCTGATAAACGGGTTTGAATTTTTGGCGGTTGGCGTTATTGCAGTTTGTGTAATTTTTCTTTTACGCCGGAATGTGATTAAAGTGAAACGCCTGGTAAGTCGTGATCTTGCCGGATGGCCGCACAGCGATGCCAATTATATTCTGATCGCAGAGATTATTTTGATGAGCCTTTTTTTAACTATGAATGCAACAGATACTTTATTGCAATCGCGCCATTATGGGCATTACGCAGAACATGCATCAGGTAATTTTGCATTCTCTGCTTTCCTTCATCCTTTATTTAATGGGTTTAGTAATGAGGCATTGGCCGGCATTGAACGCGGTGCGTGGTGGTTGCACATATTGGGCATATTTGCATTCTTAAATTACCTGCCTTACTCAAAACACCTGCATATTATTCTGGCTTTTCCCAACGCGTATTATGTACGCCTGCAACCCATGGGTAAAATGAAAAACATGCCCGAGATTCAGCAGGAAGTATTATATGCCATGCAGCCTGAAACCGTACCGACAGAGGTTTCTACAGAGCCTCCCAAAAAGTTTGGAGCTAAAGATATTTTTGATTTAAGCTGGCGCAACCTGTTGGATGCCTATAGCTGCACGGAATGCGGGCGGTGTTCTGCTGCTTGCCCGGCAACACAAACAGGAAAGGTTTTAAGTCCACGCCTGATCATGATGAAAACCCGTGACAGGGTAGAGGAAGTTGGTGCCAACATAAATGCTAATAAAGAATTTAAAGATGATGGGAAGTCTCTTCTGCATGATTATATCACCGAGGAAGAATTACGTGCATGTACCACTTGTAATGCCTGCGTAGAAGAATGCCCTGTAGGTATTTCGCCGCTCGATATTATTCTTCAGCAAAGAAGGTATTTGGTTATGGAAGAAAGCAGCGCACCCCCTGAATGGAATGCTATGTTCAGCAATACTGAAAATAATTTTGCACCCTGGAAGTTCTCGCCCGATGAAAGAGACAAGTGGACTGAAAATGTATAGATCACTCAAATATATTTCCTGCAATCATTTTATATGCCTGTATAAGTGCGGTAATAATAAATATGGCTCCAAGTATTTTATTCATTGTTTTATTACTTGTTTTCATTTTTGTAATTAGCCAGTTGCCACCATGAATGTAAACACCGTAACCGAGCATGGTTCCTAACCCGGCGCCAATAGTGAAGATGTTATAATCTATGGTTAAGGGGAAAAGGATTTTATTATTTAGCAAATAGGCGCTCCAAATAAACCAGAAAGGTATTTGCACCGGGTTAATAGCACTTAATGATAAACCAAGTAAAAACCGGTTAAGCTTATTATTAAGTAAGATGGTTTTTTCATGTTCCTTTTTTTGTTTACGAGCCGCAATAAAACTTAATAATCCGAGTACTAAAAAAACGACTACCGTTATCCATCCAAGAATAATGAAAATAAGCTGGTGTTGCATTATCCAGTTTACACCGGAAAGCGCAAGTCGCAGGTAAGCCATTTCAACAAGTGTAACACCCACCGCGTAAATCCAGGCCTTTTTAAAGGTTTCCTGCACACTAATTTGTGTGGCTGTAAGTGCCATATTGCCTAGTGGCAATTGCCCGAGAAAACTTATTAACGCACCAATAAAAAAAACAATGATTAGATGCATGTATGCTTAAAATGGTGCAATAATAAGTAAAGGAATTATATAAAGATGGTATGTTATTTTAGCCTGTAACCAACACCCGCTTGTATAACTCTATGCTTCAGATTGCGGGTGTCTGTTGTAATATCAGTAAGTCCGTAATTATATCGGCTAAATACAAATAACTTTTTGGTGGCATTGTAACCTAATCCAACATTCAGGCTAAGATCAAAATCTTCATAACTGCTGTTAACTTCCGTTTCTTCATCATTTTCATTTTTTGAAATGGCATTTATTAAAAACCCTGCCTGTGGTCCAAATACAATATATAGTTTGTCAACCGGGTAATATTTTAGCATTAGAGGAATAAGTAAGTAATCAAGTGCCAGCACCTTTGTTCCATTATTCGTTTTTAAAGTTCTACCCTGTGTGGAGTATAAGGCTTCACCCTGCAGGTTCAGGCTCCATGAGAGGTCAAAATCGGCAAAAACACCAGCGTGAAAACCTGCTCTAAGGTCGCTGCTACCATTGGAAAGTGTAGCGATATTGATCCCTGCTTTAACCCCGGTACTTATTTTTTGCGCGGTTGCAGGTTGAAAAAGAAAAAATACAATAATTACAAAAAGGGTGGTGAATAAAGTTTTCATGGCACATGTTTTTCAAAAGGTTAAATAATTAAAAATCTATTTGGGCATCACAGTTTTGCCGCTGACATATTTGTTGCCTGTTACACTAAACCTGTATGGCAATAAAGCATCTTCACCTGCATAATCAACTCCAATACGTAATGAAGATATTACCTGCGAATCTGTATACAGAAATCCATCATTTGCAATAAACAGTTCGTCACTTTGTAAACTTACACCGCTGTGTTGTGTTTTTATTCCTAATGCTTTGGACACATTGCCCGGCCCTCTTGTTATAGTACAATCAAGCTTAGCTTTTCCTGTTCTAAGCAGCATTGTTTCCAGCCCTGAAACCGGTTCCACTGCCCTTATTAATATGGCATGTGGTACATCTTTGCTATTGGTTACCACGTTAAACAAGTGGTGAATGCCATAACAAAGATACACATAAGCAGTGCCGCCGTTGCCAAACATCACTTCAGTGCGGTTTGTTCGCCTTCCGCCGAAGGCATGAGAGGCTTTATCTATTATTCCGTTATACGCTTCTGTTTCAACTATTCTTCCTACTGTTAACCGGTTATTAAAATTTGTTACCAGCAATTTTCCAATCAGTTCTTTTGCTGTTTTAACAACATCCCCATCCTGGTAAAATGCATTTTTTATTCGCTGCCTGCGCAATGCTGTTAAGGTTAATCTCATCCGTTACGAATAAATCAATTAAACTAAATTTACAAAAATAACGCCCATTGCTAAAAGAGATCATCATTGCCTTTCAAAGTTATTATCGTGCCCACCGGTTTATCAAAGAGCACAAACTATGGAAGTGGATCCTTATACCGGGTATTATCTATTGCGCTTTATTTATTGTTTCCATGATATATTTTGGAAGAACGGCCAGTGGGTTTATTGAATGGGTAAGTATGCAAACTGGTTTAAAAACCTGGTCATCAACCAATGAAAGCGGGCTGCTGGGTTTTCTTTTTACACTTGCAGGTGTATTGCTTTGGCTTATACAAATGCTGCTTTATTTTTCTCTCTTTAAATACCTGTGGTTAATTGTTGGATCTCCTGTTTTTGCTTATCTGAGCGAAAAGACAGATGCAATTATTCAAAACAAAGAACACCCTTTTAATTTAAAAGAATTTATGCAGGATATAGGACGCGGTATTGCCATTGCATTACGTAATGCAATGCTGCAATCTGTATATATGGTATCTATTGTTTTACTTTCTCTTATTCCCGTTGTTGGCTGGTTAACACCATTGCTGGCTTTATTGGTTGAATGTTATTACTATGGGTTTTCTATGCTGGATTATAGTTGCGAAAGAAAAAAGCTTACTGCATCGGAAAGTATTTATTTTATCGGGCACCATAAAGGCCTTGCCATAGGCAACGGGATACTGTTTTATGGTATGCATTTATTACCCGTTGTAGGTTGGGTGCTGGCACCTGCCTATGCAGTTGTGGCAGCCACATTAAGCCTGCATAATGTACATACATTGAAAAGTGAACGCCCACAGGCAGAAAACAAATAATATGGCTAAAGGAAAAGTTTTTTTAATACCGACCGTTTTACATAGTGATGAAATGGCGCTTGCAACCATTCCACCTTATGTACAAAATGCCGTAAAGGATTGCCAGGTTTTTTTTGTTGAAAATGAAAGAACCACGCGCCGGTATTTTAAAAAGGTTTGGAAAGAAATGGTGATTGATGATTATGGATGGTTTACAATTGATAAAGCGGGCGATCATATAAGGGCAGCATTTGCCAAAGCTTTAAAAGAAGGTAAAAATGTAGGCATAGTTAGCGAAGCCGGTTGCCCCGGAATAGCTGATCCTGGCCAGGTTTTGGTTGAAGTGGCCCATGGCTTGCATGCAGAAGTAAAGCCGCTTGTGGGGCCCAGCGCTGTATTATTGGCACTTATGGCGAGTGGAATGAACGGGCAAAATTTTCAGTTTACCGGTTACCTGCCTATTGACAGTTCTGAAAGAAAAAAGACCATCCGCGATTTAGAAAGCGATTCTCAAAAAAGAAATTGCACACAAATATTTATTGAAACACCTTACAGAAACAACCAGCTATTATCTGATATACTACTATCATGTCAGGGAGAAACACTGCTTTGTGTAGCTGCTGATATAACTGCGCCGGCAGAATTTATTCAAACGAAATCTATTAAAGAATGGAAAAAGTCTTCTCCAAACCTGCATAAAAAGCCGGTTATATTTTTACTCTATTATAAACAGAAATAAAAATGCCCGGCTAAAACCAGGCATTTTATAAAAAGGATTTCTGTTATTTAGCTATGATAAGTCTTGTAGTTGCTTTTTGAATTCCTTCCTGTTCCAAACTAATGTAATAAGTACCATTCTTAAGATTCTGAAGCGATCTAATAATTTGCACATAGGCACCTGTATTTTTAAAGCCCAGGTTTAATTGCTGAAATTGAAAGCCTAGCCCGTCAGTTAATTTCATAACGGTATTACCAGGTGTTGCTAAATTGAAATTTATATTTACCTGCGAAGTATTTGCGGGATTTGGAAACACAGAAACTGTGCTTAGCTTTTCATCCTGTCCCAAATATATTTGTGTTAGTGCAGCCGGTTTTTCTCCAACACCAACAGCATACCACGCATTTAGCACCTGTTCTACTTCCCTGGAATTTCTTCCATAAATATCAGCCGCAGATTTTACACTTGCAATGCGCCAGTCTGCATATGAAGAGGTAGGTGTTAGGTATGCAGTATTGGTTCTGTAAAGAATGGCTGCAGCTTTTGGTATGCCCAATGACTTTACTTTGTAGGCATTGCCAAGATCATTTATCCCATTTCCACCGTTGCAAAGCAGATAAAAAAAGTAATTGCCCACACCACTTAATACATGCACATCTGCATTACTGCTCCAGTATTTTCCATTATAGGTATCTGGCTGCTGATATACATTCGGGTTGCTCATATCTCTTATTACATAATTCATTTCATTACCTATTAACCAACTGATATCATCGGGACGAGAGTAAAACTGAACACACTTACCAAAAATGTCGCTCATAGCTTCGTTCATGCCACCGGTTTCGCCATTGTAATTAAGGTTGCTTGTGCTTTGTGTTACACCATGCGTTAATTCATGACCTGTTACATCTATTGCAGTTAGCCCTCTGTTGGATGGAAATATTTGCCCGTATTGCATAGAATTTCCATCCCAAGATGCATTTGTAAGAATAGACCAGAGAAAATAGTTTACATAGCTTTTAAGCTGGGTGCCTTTATTATCATAACTGTTTCTTTTAAAATTCTTAAAGTAGAAATCATATGTTTGGGCAACACCCCAATGGGCATCCATTGCGTTTCGTGCCGGTAGGTTTAAGTCCCAGTCGGGTGAGTTATTCATGAAATTTTTACCGTAATTATTTAATCCTCCGGAAACCGTAACCACCCCGCCACCTCGTGAATAATCATGCAGGCGATAACTGTTTTTCCCCACCTTATCAGAATGTATTTCTCTTATGTCACAATACAATGTATTTCCTGTGCCCACCGTATCAGTGGTGTGTAACCTTTGTTTCTTTCCTAATAATGTACCGTTGCCGGCATCAATAAAATAATATGCCCGGTCGAATGGTTTGGCTGAATAAATATCAATTTTATAAGCAACCCTTAATTTTTCCGGGATGATCTGTTGGCCGGAGTTATACCAAACCAACGCAACTTCATTTGGATAGTATGAAGCTGAAGGTTCTTTCTTTGATTCTTTTAATTCATTCTCAACTTCTGGTATCTGCCACATAAATTGCTCTGCCCCTGAATAATTCATTGCCAGCTGAATAGCTGTTTTTTTGGTAATGGAGGCTTTAGTAAAAACAGGCAGGTCACCAAAATGAGTAATAATATAACCCGAACCGGAAATAAGTTGATTATTCTTAACATGCAACAGGTACATGCTGTTTTCAATGGGCAGGGTTTGATAAGTCTGAACCATTCTGTAATTAACGAATCCGAAGTTATCTGTTTCTTTATCAATTACTGATAATGCACTTGACGTCTCAAGACCAAACATGGTTGATGCCTTTGCTGCATTAAATGCAGGTATTTTTAGACCCGAAAAATCAGTGTAAAAGTTTGATATTTTTTTATGAGGGTCACTTATTACGCTCACAAGGTTTTGGGAAGATGCGGTTACGTAAAAACAAAGTATTAATACGGCAGTGGAAAGTTTTCTCATAATTTGAATTTTGGTATGTTCTGAAAGTACCGACATTCTTATTCTATAAAAAATAAAATATATGAATGGCTAAGGGCTAAAAAAAAGCGGCACATGCAATGTGCCGCTTGTTATATGAAAGGGAATTTTATTTATGCTGACCCATTATACCCCTGGCTAATTCAACCATTTTGTTGATGCCATCTTCGGGCAGGTTTCCTTTTTTAAATTCTGCTAAAACTTCAGGCAGTTTATTTTCCATTTCAATCAGGAAATGCTCTTCAAACTCTTTTATTTTATTTACCGGCACATCACGTAATAAACCTTGTGTACCAAGGTAAATGATCGCTACCTGTTTTTCAACAGGAAACGGTGAATACTGCGCCTGCTTTAGTATTTCCACGTTTCTCGCACCTTTATCCAAAACCAGTTTAGTTGCAGCATCCAAATCACCACCAAATTTTGAGAACGCTTCCATTTCACGGTAAAGCGCCTGGTCTAATTTAAGTGTACCAGAAACCTTTTTCATTGATTTGATCTGTGCATTACCACCCACGCGGCTTACAGAGATACCCACATTGATCGCCGGACGAATACCTGCGTTAAACAGGTTGCCCTCTAAGAATATCTGTCCGTCAGTAATAGAAATAACGTTTGTTGGAATATAAGCTGATACGTCACCTGCCTGTGTTTCAATAATTGGTAAAGCTGTAAGGCTTCCACCGCCTTTAGCCAGGTGCCTGATAGATTCAGGGAGATCGTTCATTTGTTGAGCCACTTCATCATTACTGATAATTTTAGCTGCACGTTCAAGCAAACGGCTATGCAGGTAAAATACATCACCCGGATATGCTTCACGGCCTGGTGGGCGGCGTAACAATAATGAAACCTCGCGGTAACTTACTGCCTGCTTGCTCAGATCATCATAAATGATTAGTGCGGGACGACCGGTATCGCGGAAAAATTCACCGATCGCAGCGCCTGCAAATGGAGCATAGAACTGTTGTGGTGCAGGGTCACTCGCAGAGGCGGCAACGATGGTGGTATATTCCATGGCGCCATTATCCTGCAAGGTTTTCATAATTCCTGCTATGGTAGATGCTTTTTGCCCGATAGCCACATAAATACAATATACAGGCTTGCCTGCTGCATAAAATTCTTTCTGATTAATAATGGTATCTATACAAATAGCAGATTTACCTGTTTGCCTGTCACCGATCACCAGCTCGCGTTGTCCGCGACCGATAGGTATCATGGCATCAATAGCTTTGATACCGGTTTGAAGCGCTTCCTTTACAGGCTCACGGTATATAACACCGGGGGCTTTTCTTTCCAGCGGCATTTCATAAAGTTCACCGGTAATGGGTCCTTTGCCATCAATAGGTTCGCCAAGTGTATTAATTACGCGCCCGATAAGGCCTTCACCAACTTTAATGGACGCAATCTGACCGGTACGGCGTGCTTTGGCACCTTCGCGAATATCGCCCTGGTCGCCCATTAATACCACACCCACATTATCTTCTTCCAGGTTAAGGGCTATTGCTTTTACACCATTCTCAAATTCAACAAGTTCACCTGCGCGAACGTTATTTAAACCATAGATACGGGCAATACCATCGCCTACCTGCAGTACAGTGCCTACTTCTTCCAGGTCTGCCGCTGCATTAAAATTGCTTAGCTGCTGCCGTAAGATGGCTGATATTTCATCAGGCTTTATTTCCACCATAATATTTCAATTTGAGTTTTAAAATTTTTTAGATCGTATGTAACGCAGAACTATCGTATCTGCTGAATATAAATGTTCTTTTTAAATTGTTTTTTCACATCATTTAAATCGCGCAAAATAGAAGCATCGACCAGGTTATTATTAAATTCTAAAATAAAGCCTCCAATTATTTCAGGATCTACACTGGTTTCCATTTCTACGTTTTGCAATCCTGCTTCCTGTTTAACCTTTGCTATCATGCCAGAGACAATTTCTTCACTAACGGGAACCGCAGTTGTAAACTTTACTTTATGTATGTGCTTGATAACATTATACTGGGCAATGAAAGCTTCCACAATTTCAGGAAGGTCACTTTCGCGACCTTTGTTAACCAAAAGTTTTATAAAGGCAGATGTAAGTTCTGAAATACGTTTGTCTGTTATGGCCTGAATGATCGCCTGTTTCTTGTCAGCCTTAATAATTGGGCTGCGTAAAAATGCTGAAAATTCCGGACTGCTTTTTATAGCTGCCTGTAAAAATTTCATGTCGGTTATAACGGTCTCCAACTGGTTTCTTTCAGTGGAAAGACCTATCAAACTTTTTGCGTATCTCCCGGCTAATCTTGGATTGGGCATCTTATAATAATTATTTTGCCACTACTGGCGCACTACTTTCAATTAAACTAATTCATTTTTACTGCATCAGCCAACTGCCTGATGTATGTTTCCTGCTCGCTCTTATTGCTTAATTCACGACGAATAATTTTTTCAGTTACTTCCATAACCAATGCGCCTACCTGATTTTTTACATCAATTAAAGCAGCATTTTTTTGCTGGTTAATTGCAGCCTGTGCTTCAGCCACAATACGGTCGTATTCTTTACGGGCTTTTTCTTTCGCCTCTGCAATCATGGTATCGCTTAACACCTTTGCATCTTTTATCATTGCAGATCTTTCTTCGCGTGCCTGGGCCATCATGGCTTCATTTTCATTCTTTAACTGTGCCATTTCAGCCTTTACCTTCTCGGCTGTTGCAATTGAATCTGCGATGGAAAGTTCTCTTTCTTTTAAGGAGTTAACTATAGCAGGCCATGCAAACTTTCTAAGTATAAAGAAAACAATAAGAAATGCAAGCGTGGTCCAGATCAACAATCCAAAGGATGGTATTAACAAATCCATATAAAATAATTAATAAGTAAAAATTCAGTTTTTAAAAAATTACTGCACCCTCCGCCCTGTGCTTTGCGTGCAGTAATAGAATGTTTAAACGAACATTGCAAGAATACCCACGATAACTCCGAACAATGCCACTCCTTCTACAAGGGCAGCTGTAAGGATCATGTTAGCACGGATGTCGTTAAGAGCTTCAGGTTGGCGGGCTATGCTTTCCACAGCGCCTTTACCAATCTGGCCTATACCAACACCAGCACCAATTGCAGCTAAACCAGCGCCTATTGCGCCACCTGCATTAGCATTTGCAACTTCGCTCAGCAGTACTGTCATTAAATCCATAATTGTGTTTTTGATATTAAATAAAAAAGCTTAATCAGTTTATATTATCACAGCATCATCATATTCGTTAGTGGTGTGCACGCCATCCGTATCAGGGTGATGCGGATTTTCTATAGCCTGTGCAATGAACACTGCAGAAAGGGCTGTAAAAATGTACGCCTGTAAAAATGCGATCAGCACTTCTATCAGGTAAATAAAAACAGCAAATGCAATAGATATGGGAGAAAAACCCCAACCTATATAGGTATTCAACGCTCCAAAAATGAATATGAGTGAGATAAGACAAATAATAATAATGTGCCCTGCAAGCATATTGGCAAAAAGTCGAATCATTAATGCCACCGGTTTGGTGAAGACACCTAAAATTTCAACCAAAATAAGAATTGGTTTTACGCCGCCCGGTACGGGCGGATTAAAAATATGGCTCCAGTAATGTTTGTTAGAACTGAATAAAATAATAATAAAAGAGATGCCGGCAAGTACTGCAGTAAAGGCAATATTACCTGTTACGTTGGCAGACCCGGGGATCATTCCTACAATATTATTAATAAGTATAAAGAAGAAAACGGTAAGCAGGTATGGAAGATATTTTTCGTATTTATCACCCAGGTTAGATTTGGCCACATCATCTCTAATGAAAGTTACTATTGGTTCAACTGCATTTTGCAAACCTGTTGGCGCCGCTGTTCTGCCCACACCTTTGCGGTATTTTTTTGCTATGTTAAGCATTAAAATAACCAGTAGAATAAGAGAGATGATCATTTGAACCACGTTGCGTGTTAATGAAATATCATATACAGTTACAGAAGGATCAACCGGAACAATTTTAAAATTTACAAGTTTGTAACCGTCAACCTCTGTATGCCCATGGTTAAAAGCAGAGTAATTAAATGTTGAAAGTCCTTTTTGAGGAGAATATAGAATAACGGGTAAAGGAATGGCTACATCATGCTCTTCGCCATTTTTGTCTTCATAAGAAAGAAAATGAAACTCGTGAGCATCGTTAACGTGGCTGAAAATAACTTCTGAAGCGTCAAAAGCCTTACTGTCCTCATGTGCTGCCTCACCCTTTACATCTTCATGCTGGCCAAAAGCGTTCATTGAAAAAAAAACAATCGCCGTGCTGAAAGCTGCTGCCAACAAAGATTTTAGCCTTTTTGATACCATTTCCGTTTAAAAATTTGCCGCAAAGATAGGAGTTGAGGGATGAAATTCCGCAACATTTCTCAATTCAATGTAACACCCGTATTTCACAGTGTTTTAGAGGCTTTCCATCGAAATAACACGTAATAAAACTTAGTTCGCAGGCTCGGCAGGTTGTTTTTCAAATTGCATGCTGTGCAGGCGGGCATAATAGCCTTGTTGCTGTAAAAGTTCGCTATGGGTTCCGGTCTCTTTTATTTCTCCCTTATCAAGTACTATTATTTTATGGGCCTTGCGTATGGTAGAAAGACGGTGCGCAATAACAATGGATGTACGGCCTGCTATAAGTGTATCGATCGCATGTTGTATAAGTTGTTCGCTTTCACTGTCTATGGAAGAGGTTGCCTCGTCCAAAACCAGTATTGCAGGGTTAAAAAGAATAGCCCGGATAAAAGAAATCAATTGCCTTTGGCCAAGGCTAAGGGTATTCCCTCTTTCGCGTACATTGAAATCGTAGTCGCGGGGCAGGCGCATAATAAAATCGTGCACCCCGATTAGTTTCGCTGCTTCAATTACCTTTTCCCGGGTTATGGCAGGATTATGAAGCGTGATATTATCTAGAACTGATCCTGAAAATAGAAATACATCCTGCAAAACCACTCCAATATTATTTCTCAGGTCGTCAAGCGGATAGTTTTTTATATCTATTCCATCCAGCGTTATCTTTCCTTTCTGAATAGGATAAAACCTGTTGAGAATACTTATAAGCGATGTTTTGCCACTACCCGTATGCCCCACAATAGCTACGGTTTCACCTGCATTTACTTTAAAAGAAATATTTTTCAGCACATAGTTTTCTTCTTCGTATGCAAACCAAACATCTGAAAAAGCAACATTGCCCGCCACAACTTCCGGTAAGGGTGTTGGAGTGCCTGCTTCCTTCGCGGTGGTATCCGGGTTATCCACCACTTTAAAAACACGTTCAGCAGCTATCATACCCATTTGCAGCACATTAAATTTATCTGCGATTATGCGAAGAGGTCTAAATATTTGGTTGAGGTATAAAATAAAAGCTACTAGAACACCCGCAAGATTTTTATCAGCCACAGGGTTTGCAGCGGCCTGACGAGCCAGCCACCAAACCAATAAACCCATAGACACCGCCAGAACAATTTCTACCAGGGGAAAAAAGATTGAATAGGCAAAAATGGATTTGATATTTGCATTTCGGTGGTGCTTGTTAATGTTCCTGAACTTATTGTACTCTCTGTCCTCGGCAGCAAACGCCTGAACAATGTGCATACCGGTAATGTGTTCCTGAACAAAAGCATTGAGTGCAGAAACTGCATTACGCACTTTAATAAAGCTTTTATTTACGCTTTCCTTAAAATAATAGGTGGCGAGCAACATAAAAGGAAAAGGGATAAGCGCAATGAGGGTTAGTTGCCAGTCTGTTGCAAACATGGTTACCAAAACCACTACAATAGAAAGAAGATCGGCCAGAATGGGAATTAAACCTTCAGCAAAAATGTCGTTTATGCTTTCAATGTCGTTGATCGTTCGCGTGGTTAGTGTGCCAATGGGGGTCCGGTCAAATTGCCTTAGGTTAAGATGAAGTACTTTTTTAAACACATCAACCCGCATGTCTTTTACCACGCTTTGACCAAGCCATGCCATTAAAAAGGTAAAAAGAAACCGAAAGGCTGTTTCAATAATTAAAAAGACTACTTGAAAGATTGTGATCGCCAAAATAAACTGTGCAGGGTCATCTAAGCTTTGGCTGAAAAGCCATTCAATTACTCCGGGTGTTCCAGTAGGTTTTCCTGTAGCCTTGTCTATGGTTAATTGAATAAGATAGGGCCTGATAGGGGTTGCAAACGAAAGTGAAATAGCCAGGAACAGGCTTAAATAAAATTGCCACTTGTAAGGCTTTACGTACTTAAAAATCCTGCGCAGCAATGTTAGGTCAAAAATCTTTTTCCTGTTTTCCCCGCTCATATACGGTTCAAAGATAAAACCGATAGGTTAAACGGTACGTTGTTAATATCATATGCCTTTTACAAAATGCCTTATTATCCTTAAAAATTTACTGAACCCTTTTTATTAAATTTGTACCTATAGCAAGAGGATGGCAACAGAGCAAGCAGTATTAGATATACCGATACCGAAATACACCTTAACGCAGGAACAGGAGCGCAAGGAAATTTTACGACAATACCGCGCATTATTACGCAGCCTGCGCCCAAAACTAAAAAAGGGCGACAGGGAATTTGTGCGCATAGCTTTTGAAATGGCGGCGGAGGCTCATAAAACTATGCGCCGGAAAAGTGGCGAGCCTTATGTATTGCATCCCCTTGCTGTTGCGCGTATTTGTGTGGAAGAGATTGGGTTGGGCGTGCGATCTACCATTTGCAGCCTGATGCACGATACGGTAGAAGACACGGATGTAACGCTTGAAGATGTGGAGCGTGAATTTGGAAGTGAAATTGCACGCATTGTTGATGGGTTAACCAAAATATCTAATGTAATTGATACCAATACCAGCCAGCAGGCAGAGAATTTTAAAAAGATTCTTTTAACCCTTACAGATGATCCCCGTGTTATTCTTATAAAACTTGCTGACCGGTTACATAACATGCGCACGCTCGATTACATGAAGCGTGAAAAGCAACTAAAAATTTCCAGTGAAACGGTTTGGGTTTATGCACCACTTGCACACCGCATGGGGTTGTATAATATTAAAACTGAACTGGAAGACCTTTCTATGAAATACCTGGAGCCCGAGGCCTACAGGGATATTGCGCAAAGGCTTGCAGAGACCAAAAAAGAACGCAGCCGTTACATCAACGAATTCATTAAACCAATAAAAGAAAAACTGGTAAGAACAGGGTTTAGTTTTGAAATTTTCGGCAGGCCAAAAAGCATTCATTCCATATGGAATAAAATAAAAAAGAAAGGGATCGATTTCCAGGAGGTGTACGACCTGTTTGCCATCAGGATTATATTAGATTCACCTCCCGAAAAAGAAAAAGAAGAATGCTGGAAAGTATATTCTTTGATAACGGATGAATACATTCCATCTCCCGAAAGGTTGCGCGACTGGTTAAGCAATCCCAAGAATAACGGGTATGAAGCACTGCATACGACAGTAATGGGTGCCGCAGGGAAAATGGGTAGAAGTGCAGATACGCACCAAGCGTATGAATGAAATTGCAGAGAAAGGTTTGGCTGCACATTTTAAATACAAAGAAGGAAGTAATGATGAAGACCGGTTTGATAAATGGTTTGGGCAGATAAGAGAAATTATATCGAGCCAGGATACAGACAGTGTAGATTTTCTGCAGGATTTTAAAACAAGTTTTCTTGCCGAAGAAATTTATGTATACACGCCTAAAGGCGATGTAAAAATGTTGCCTGTAGACAGCACAGCTTTGGATTTTGCATTTTCAATTCACAGCGAAGTGGGTGTAAAATGTATTGGGGCTAAGGTTAATCACAAACTTGTTCCCATCAGTCATAAATTGCGCAGCGGAGACCAGGTAGAAATAATTACAAGTACCAAGCAATCGCCTAAAGAAGACTGGTTAAATTTTGCTGTAACCGCTAAAGCAAAAAGCAAAATAAAAGATTCATTAAAAGAAGAAAAAAGAAAAATTGCAGACGATGGAAAATACATTTTGCAAAAAAAACTTGAGGGTATTGGCGCAGCATTTAACCAGCACAATATTGATGAAATAGTAAACTTTTATAAAGAACCATCTCAACTTGATCTTTATTATAAAATTGCCATCAAGACCATTGAATTAAAACAATTAAAAGACTTCACTTTATACGGCGACAGAATAGAAGCGCCTAAGCCTGTTAAGCACGTTACCGACCTTAAATTCGAAGACCATAAAAATGCCAGTAAGAAAGATTCTGAACTCATTATTTTTGGTGAAAGCAGCGACAAAATAAAATATGCACTTGCAAAATGTTGCAACCCTATTCCCGGAGATAATGTATTTGGTTTTGTTAGTACAGGTAAAGGATTAATTATACACCGCACCAACTGCCCAAATGCTGCACAAATGATGGCCAACTTTGGTCATAAGGTTGTAAAAACAAAATGGGCAAAGAATAAAGAAATTTCCTTCCTTACCGGATTGAAAATTATTGGAATGGATGATGTTGGCGTTATCAATAAAATCACCAATATTATAAGCGGGGAAATGAGTATAAATATTTCAGCGTTAACCATAGAATCTTCCGAAGGAATATTTATGGGAACTATAAAAATATTTGTGCATGATAAGGAAGAACTCGACGACCTGGTGGCTCACCTTAAACAACTAAACGGCATACAAAGCGTTGACCGCTTTGATGCCGAAGAGCTGGATTAGTAAGTATTTTTATTTGATGTGGTAAACTACGGCAATACCTTTTGAATCGAGACCCATTGCAGGATAAATAGATACATTTTCCATCATTTTATTTTTATGCAATTGTGGAACCAATACACCGGTTGCACCACCTATAACGTATCCTAAAATATTATCACTTAGAAAATGCTGTCCTGCTTTATAACGTAGGTAACCTACAGAAGCAGGAATGGCAGCCGCTACACCCCATACAAAAGGTTTCCACTTAGAATCAGGATTAAAATCCTGGAAAACTTTAGCTGCAAAAAATGTTGCTGCTGCTGAAGATGCAGTATGGCCTGCGAAAAAAGAACGCTGAGAATTTTTACTCATTCTTTTATCCATCGGTGCTTCAGAATCTCTCCAGTTCTCTGTAGAAGAAAAAACCAATGGTCTTGGGCGATCAATTAAACCTGCAGAGAGTGTAAACAAGGTAGATGTGATGGCCATTGTTTCACTGTAAAGAACCAATACCTGTCCTGCCTTTTGTCTTTCGTTGTTGTCTAAAACCATCATTACAAGGGGCATAGCAAATGCGCCATAAAAAGGAATGTAACTGTCATCATTGGCCTGTTCAGAGTACCAGCCTGCGCTGCTCCTGTCAAAGAAAGGAACCTTATCAATGGTTTTTGTTTGTACCTGTGCTGGTGTAAGTGAATCCTTATTTTGAATGAGGCTTAAACCCAATGCACTCACTGCAAGGTTTCCTATAATTATGGGTCCATCTACTTTAAAACTGGTGTGATAGGGAGATGGATTTTTAGTTTCTGTAACATCCTGCGCAAATGATAAAATTACGCAGGCTATAGAAACTACAGAAAGAAGAAGTTTTTTCATAAAATGTTAGTCTTTAAATTATTCTTAATTTTTTTAGACGTAATACAACAATCATTCCAACGGGATTAAATGCATAATTGTTGGGGCATAATTGAAACAGTTTAAGGTGTAAGATAATCTAATAGAAAAAGCCCCGATTCGGGGCTTTTATTAATTAAAATATGTTTTAAACATTGTCTTTGTCTTTTTGATCTCGCCACCAGCTTTGTAATTTATCGCGGGTTTCTCCGGTCTTCCTTTCTAAGCGTCCCCACAATTCATCTTCTTTTCCATCTTCGTAAGCCAGATCATCATCTGTAAGGTCACCGTATGCTTGTTTAATTTTTCCCTTAAACACATTCCAGTTTCCTTTTAATTCTAAGTTGTCCATAATTATACATTTTTAAGGTGAATAATACTAGTAACCATTCAATTACTGTACCATGAGAAAGATGGGCAATGTTAAATACATCCTGGGTTTAATGATCAAAGTTCTAAAATAGGTCTCAACCATTTTTCCATTTCTGGCAGGGGCATTTTTTTTCGGCTTGCATAATCATTTAACTGGTCTTCTTTTATTTTTCCAATGCCAAAATAATGGCTTTGCGGATGACTAAAATACCAGCCACAAACAGAAGAAGCAGGATACATGGCTAGCGATTCAGTTAAATGAATGCCGGTGTTTTCTTCACCACCCAATAATGCAAACAATTTAATTTTTTCGGTATGATCGGGGCATGCTGGATAACCCGGCGCGGGTCTTATGCCGGAATATTTTTCTTTAATTAATTCCTCATTTTGTAAAGATTCTTGTGGCGCATATCCCCAGAATTCTTTACGTGTTTTTTTGTGCAACAATTCTGCAAATGCTTCTGCCAACCGGTCAGCCAATGCCTGCAGCATAATTTTATTATAATCATCATGGCTTTCTTCAAATGCCTTAATGTGTTCTTCAATGCCCTGTATCGTAACTGAAAAAGCTCCAATAAAATCGCCTGGATTATTTTCTTCGGCAGGCTTAATAAAATCTGCAAGGCTGGTGTTTGGTTGACCTTCTGCCTTCTTTATTTGCTGCCTTAAAAATTGTAAGGTTTCAAGTTTGGTGCCATCAGCATTAAATACATCAACTGTATCAGAAGCGGTTTTTGCAGCTTTAAAAAAACCAATTGTTCCCTTCGCCGTTAACCATTTTTCTGAAATAATTTTCTGTAATAAATTATTCGCATCATTATAGAGTTTGGAGGCTTCCGTTCCTACTTTTTCGTCGTGCAGAATAGCTGGAAATTTACCATGAAGCTCCCATGCAATAAAGAATGGCTGCCAGTCTATATAATCCGCAATTTCTTGTAAGGAATAGTCATTAAATGCCTGTACATCATTAAGTACGGGAGTCGGCGGAGTATAGTCGCTCCAGTCAATTTTAAAATGATTGGCGGTGGCCTGTGTGTAGGTAAGATATTGCTTGGAAGTTTTTTTATTGTTATAGTCCTCTCTCAATTTGTCATATTCAGTTCTAGCCTTTTCAATTACATCATTTTTAAGTGCATTATTCAGTAAAGTACTTACAACGGTTACACTGCGTGAAGCATCAATTACATGCAAAACTCCATTATCATACTCAGGGGAAATTTTTACAGCGGTATGCATACGGCTTGTTGTTGCTCCACCAATAAGTAATGGTTGTGACATCTTTCTGCGTTTCATCTCATGTGCCACATGCACCATTTCGTCTAATGATGGGGTTATTAAACCGCTTAGACCAATTATATCTGCATTCAATTCCTGTGCGGTATCCAATATTTTATCCGCTGGTACCATAACACCCAGGTCTTTAATATTATATCCATTACATCCCAAAACTACCCCAACTATATTTTTCCCGATATCGTGTACATCTCCTTTAACCGTTGCGAGTAAAATTGTTGGTACTGCACCCTGTTTTGCAAGCGGGTTATTTCTTTTTTCTTCTTCAATAAATGGTGTTAGCCAGGCAACACTTTTCTTCATTACACGTGCACTCTTAACCACCTGGGGTAAAAACATTTTACCACTGCCAAACAGGTCGCCCACTACATTCATTCCGGCCATTAAAGGGCCTTCAATTACTTCCAGTGGTTTGTTATAAGAAAGCCTTGCTTCCTCTGTATCTGTATCTATATAATCAGTAATGCCGTTTACAAGGGAATATTTTAACCTTTCTTCAACCGAAGTATTTCTCCAGGCATCATCTTTTTTTTCAACCTTACCTTTTGTTTTTACTGTTTCGCTATAAGCAACAAGTTTTTCTGTTGATTGATTATGGTCATTATTCCGGTTAAAGATCACATCTTCACAAAGCTGTTTTAAGGCAGGTTCAATTTCGTCGTAGATAACCAGTTGGCCTGCATTTACAATGCCCATATCCATGCCTGCTTTAATTGCATGAAATAAGAACACGCTGTGCATGGCTTCGCGAATGTGATCGTTACCGCGAAATGAAAATGACAGATTACTAACTCCGCCGCTGATCTTTACCCTAGGGTATTTCTGCTTCAATATTTTGGTTGCTTCAATAAAATCTACTGCGTAATTATTATGTTCTTCTATACCTGTGGCAACTGCAAAAATGTTTGGATCAAAGATGATATCTTGTGGTGCAAATCCTACCTGTTGTGTCAAAATTTGAAAAGCACGTTCACAAATATTTAGACGGCGTTGCAGTGTGTCTGCCTGCCCGTTTTCATCAAAGGCCATCACTACCACTGCGGCGCCATACGCAAGGCAGGTTGTAGCCTGCTGAATAAATTTTTCTTCCCCTTCTTTTAATGAAATTGAATTTACTATGCATCGCCCCTGTACACATTTTAAACCCGCTTCAATTACAGTAAATTTTGAAGAGTCTATCATTATGGGTATTCGCGCAATATCAGGTTCGCTTTGCAGGTAATTTAAAAAATTGGCCATTGCCTGTTCTCCATCAAGCAGCGCATCATCCATGTTTACATCGATAATTTGTGCGCCATTTTCAACCTGTTGCCGTGCAACGCTTAATGCTTCTTCGTATTTATTTTCCCTTATGAGACGCGCAAACTTTTTAGATCCGGTAACGTTGGTACGTTCCCCTACATTGATGAAATTGGATTCTGGCCTGATTACAAGTGGCTCAAGTCCGCTCAGGCGCATGTAAGGTTTAATTGTGGGCTTGCTCATTTTTATGCTATGAATTCTTCGGTTAAAGGCAATGCGCGCGGAGATAGATTTTTTACCTTATTCGCTATTTGTTGAATGTGCGCCGGTGTTGTACCGCAACAACCGCCAACAATATTTACAAAACCATCCTGCGCCCATTCTTCAATATGGTGAGCTGTTTCTTCGGGCTGCTCATCATATTCGCCCATTGTGTTGGGTAATCCTGCATTGGGATATGCTGAAACATAACATGCTGCGAGGTTGCTTAATTCTTCAATATGCGGTCTCATTTGTGCTGCACCAAGGGCGCAGTTTAGTCCCACGCTGATAGGATTTGCATGCATTACCGAAGCATAAAATGCTTCCAGCGTTTGACCGCTTAAGGTTCGTCCGCTGGCATCGGTAATTGTTCCGCTGATCATTATTGGGAGTGTACTTGTGTGCACATCCCTGAAATATTTTTTTATAGCAAATATTGCAGCCTTTGCATTAAGTGTATCAAATATGGTTTCGATCATAAGAATGTCAGCACCTGCTTCAGTAAGCGCTTTAACCTGCTCGTAATAGGCATCGGCTACTTCATCAAAAGTTACCCCGCGGTATCCAGGGTTATTTACATCGGGAGATAATGAAAGCGTTTTGTTCATGGGACCAATAGCCCCTGCAATAAATTTTGGTGCGGTATTACCGCCTTTATTAAATTCATCAACAGCTTGTCGCGCAAGGGTTACAGCCGCAACATTGATTTCTGTTGCAAGGTGTTGCATGTGATAATCTGCAAGAGAAACCTTTTGCGAATTAAAAGTATTTGTTTCTAAAATATCTGCACCTGCCTGCAAATATTGCAGGTGAATCTTCTTTATAATATCGGGTTGGGTAAGGCATAACAAATCGTTGTTGCCTTTAAGATCGTGCGGCCAATCTTTAAATTTTTCGCCGCGGTAATCAGCCTCATTTAGCTTGTGCTGCTGTATCATGGTGCCCATTGCCCCATCTATGATCAGAATTTTTTGTTTCAGCAAATCTTGTAAAGTGCTCATAATTTTTGTAGATCTTTTTACTGAACCCTGAAGCGTGCGACGCAACAGGGGATGCAGTTTGATCGTGCAGCTGACAACATAAAACTTTTAAACGTAAAAGAGAACCGGAGGTAGGTTTCAACACGTTTATTAGTTCAGTTTAGATCAGTTTGAACGATCTTGGTTAAACAACAGGCCGAACAATAAACAAATCTGCCTGCGAGGGTGCAAATTACTGTACAAATGTTTTATAGCAAAATAGGTACGGTATGCATCTCGCATATACCAGATATTATGTAAACGTTATAAGTTTTTTTAAAAAGGGTTTTTACATCTACATTTAGATATATTGCCGCAAAACATACCTATACATTTTGGAAGATCTTTCATATATATTAAACGAGTTGGGCGAGAACAGGGAAAATTATTTCAGGGCTGTTGCACCACCCATAATACAAACCAGCAATTTTGCATTTGAGACCGTTGAAGACCTGCGGATAAGCCTGCACGATGAATACAGCACATGGATTTACAGCCGCGGTCTTAACCCAACTGTAAAGATTTTGCGTACCAAACTTGCTGCGCTGGATGAGGCGGAAGACTGCCTGGTTTTTAACAGCGGAACTGCAGCCACGTTCGCTGCGGTTCTGGCTAATGTTAAAAGCGGCGACCACATTGTAAGTGTAAAAGACCCTTATACCTGGACGCGCAAATTATTTTCTGAAACCCTTACCCGATTTAATATAACCACCACATTTATTGATGGTACCAACCTGCAGAACTTTATTGATGCTACCCGCGAAAACACCACCCTATATTACCTGGAAAGCCCTAATAGCTGGACGTACGAATTACAGGACCTACGGGGTGTAGCAAAGATTGCGCGGGAACGAAATATTGTTACGATCTGTGATAACAGTTATTGCACTTCTCTTTACCAGAAACCTTTTTCGATGGGTATTGATATATCTATGCAAACTGCTACTAAGTACATTGGCGGTCATAGTGATGCGGTATCAGGGGTTTTGTGCGGCAGCGCGGAAATGATATCGCGCATATTTCATAATGAATTACTTACAGTAGGAAGCAGTATTCAACCTTTTAATGCCTGGCTGCTAATAAGAGGATTAAGAACCTTGCCAATACGGCTTGAAAAAATTACAGAAACAACGCTTAAGGTGTTAGATTATTTAAAAACGCGTGACCGTGTTGAAAACCTGATCTTTCCTTTTGATAAATCATTTCCTCAATATGAACTGGCAAAAGCGCAAATGGGCAATGCATGCGGATTAATAACCTTCTCTCTTAAAACCGAAAAACTCGAAACCATTGAAGCCTTTTGCAATGCCATTCAACATTTTTTGATGGCAGTGAGCTGGGGTGGTCATGAATCGCTGATTTTTCCAAAATGTGCCGCTTATAACAGGGATGAATTTGACCCGACAAACAAGGAGATGCGGTTATTGCGCATCTATGTAGGACTGGAAGATGCTGATTACCTGATTAAAGACCTGGCACAGGCATTTGCAGTTATTGAGAATATGGAATAAATCTTTCCCTATATAATGAACTGCGTCCGCTTATAGAAAAAGCTACCCGCCGTAAATGCTTTCATTTATTTTTGACTGATTATGAAGGTTTTTCTCTGGTTCATTTTTTTATGTGGGTCCCTAAATACCTTTTCCCAGGAAGTTTGGAGTTTGCAGCAATGCGTGGATTATGCCATGAAAAATAATATATCTGTGAAGCAAACAGATGTACAGGCCAAAATTGCAGCATTGCAGTTAAATTCTGCGGAGCTGGCAAAATTTCCCAACGCAAGTTTTGCAACCGGTTCAGGGTTACAATCCGGTCGGTCCATTGACCCTACCAGTAACCAGTTTACCACTACACAGTTGTTTTATAATAACTACCAGTTACAGGGCGGTATGGAAATATATAATTTTGGCAGGTTAAAACATTTAGAAGATGCGTACCGGTTTAATGCCGCAGCTGCATTGGTGGATGTTGAAAGGGCCGCAAATGATATTGCTTTAAATGTAGCTACCTATTTTTTACAAATACTCTCAGCCAATGAACAAATTGAAATAAGCCAGCTGCAACTGTCACAAACCCGCGAACAATTTAATGTAACAAAAAAGAAAGTAGATGCAGGTGCGCTACCTGAACTGAACCTTGCGGAACTCGAGGCACAAATGAGTACCGACAGTTTGGGTATTGTTAATGCCCAATTGTTGTACGAGCAAAGCATACTTTCCCTAAAGGCGTTATTAAATCTTGATGCCGGAGTGCCTTTCGATGTACAAAAACCGCCCGTTGATCAAATTCCTGTGGAGCCTTTGGCAGATCTGCAACCGGAAGTAGTCTATTCACTTGCGGTTCAGTCACAGCCATTGCAACGCGCAACCAAATTAAGAATTGAAGGATCGGAGAAATTTGTGCTTGCCAATAAAGCAGCCATGCTGCCTTCGTTACGAGGCTTTTATTCTTTGGGAACAACATTTAATAACCAGGCGCTAAATTTAATTGGCACTAATTCTTTTGTAGCCCCTATTGGAAAAGTAAACATTGATGGAACGGATTACGAAGTATATTCTAACGAACCCTTTACGCAGCCGATATATGGAAAAACCGGATATACAAAACAACTTAATCAGAACTTTAGCCAGTCTGTTGGTATAAGTATTAACGTACCAATATTTAATAATGGTGCTGCACGAAATAGTTACAAAACTTCGAAGCTTGACCTGGAAAACTGGCATTTGCAGGAATTACAAAATAACCAAACACTTAAAACAAATATTTACAACGCCTACGTGAGTGCCGTTGCTGCCATGAAAAAATATTACCTGAATGTGAATGCAGTAAATGCCGCACAAAAAGCTTTTGATTTTGCCGATAAAAGATACGAGGTTGGATTACTTTCTACACTGGAATTGCTTATTACCCAGAACAATTTATTAACCGCCAAAATGCAACAGGTAGTAAACCGTTATGATTATGTATTTAAAATGAAGGTGCTGGAATATTATAAGGGACAGGGATTAAACCTGGGACCTGAATAATTATGCTGCTACAAGCAGTATGGTACAAGTGTGCGACGCAACAAAAGATGATTATTGAAAATGCGGTCCGGCTCAAAAAACATTGATTAATATTTTTGAAAATATTGTATTATGAAAAAAAAATGGATCTGGATAATTTCAATACTGGTTGTATTGATAATTATTTTGGTAGCGCTAAGTAAGGCTGGGGTTATAGGTAAAGATGAAGGGATAAAAGTTACCTCGGAAAAAGTGGAAACCCGCACCATTATTGAAACAGTAAATGCAAGCGGTAAAGTATTTCCTGAAATTGAAGTGAAGGTGAGTCCTGATATTTCGGGTGAAATAATTGACCTGCTGGTGCAGGAAGGCGATACAGTAAAAAGAGGACAGGTACTGGCAAGAATTTATGCCGACATATATGCCTCGCAAAGAGACCAGGCTGCTGCCGTTGTTGCACAAAGCCAGGCGCAGGTAAGTAATTCTCGTTCGCAACAGGGCGCCCTGAAAGCTACGCTTGACCAGGCGGAATCTAATTACAAACGGCAGAAAACATTGCTTGATCAAAAGGTGATATCGCAGGCAGAATTCGAGCAGGCACAACAGGCATATTCATCGGCCCAGGCTAACTATCGCGCAGCCAGCGAAGGCATTCGTGCCAACCAGGCAAGTGTGCAGGGAGCAATGGCTAGTCTTAACCGCGCTAATAAAGATGTGAGCAGGGCTACTGTTACAGCACCGATGGATGGGGTAATAAGTTTACTGGCAGTAAAAAAAGGTGAAAGAGTGGTGGGTACTGCACAAATGGCGGGTACAGAAATGATGCGTATTGCTGATCTTGCCAGCATAGAAGTGCAGGTAGATGTGGGTGAAAACGATATACCCAAAGTAAAGATTGGGGATACTGCTATTGTAGAAATTGACGCATTTAATAACAGGAAATTTAAGGGTATTGTTTTTCGTATAGCTAACCCTGTAATAAATGCTGCTGCTTCTTTGTCGAGCTCAACAACGGTAACAAATTACCAGGTGCATATTCGTTTAATGCCTGGCACTTATAACGACCTGATAGTGAAAGGACAGCCTTTCCCGTTCAGGCCTAATATGACTGCGAGCGCCGATATTCAAACAAACACAAAACTTAATGTGTTGGCTATACCATTAAATGCAGTTACCACCCGTGATAAAAATTCTGATAAGGAAAAAGAAAAGAAAGAAAAGGATGAGAAGGTTGACAAAAAAGATAATGCCAAAACAGATTTGATAAATGATGATGACGAAGAAGGCATGCAGGAAGTGGTGTTTGTTTTGCAAAAAGATGGTACGGTAAAAAAGTATCCTGTTAAGACAGCTATTCAAGACATCAATTACATTGAAATTACCAGTGGTATTAAAGTTGGGGATGAAGTAATTACAGGTCCATACGATATTGTAAGCAAAGATCTTTCGGATGGAACAAAAGTTTCTGTAGTTAGCAAAGACGAATTAATTAAGGAATATGAAAAACCTTAAAGTGAACAGGTTATTACCAAAAGGCGATTGCTTATAAGTTGTCTACATTTGTTTCCAAATTTTTAGCCTGATGCAATTTGCAGTTATAGGTAGCGGAAGCTGGGCAACGGCTTTGTCTAAAATACTTACAGATAGCGGTCACAATATCTACTGGTGGATTCGCAATACCGAAACCATTGAGTTTATTCATAAACGCAGGCATAACCCGCATTACCTGAGCAATGCCCATTTTAATACAGAAAAAGTTATTTTAAGTGCCAGCCTGCAATATGTTATTGAAAATGCCGATGTTGTAGTAATGGCTGTACCAAGTGCTTATGCTGCTTCGGTACTGGACGGATTGAATACAGATGCACTGAAAGGAAAAAAAATTGTATCAGCCATCAAGGGAATCCTTCCTGAAAAAAATGAATTGCTGCACCAGTACCTGGCAGGCCGTTTTACCTTTAGCCTGCGTAATTATTTTACAGTGTTGGGTCCCTGCCACGCAGAGGAAGTAGCTGCTGAAAAGCTTTCGTACCTCACGTTCTCAGGTATTGATCAACCTGTTACAGCAGCGATTGCCTCGCATTTTAATACACCTTACCTGCATACCATTACCAACCCCGACATTATGGGCGTGCAATATGCTGCGGTATTAAAAAATGTGTATGCACTCGGTGCGGGTATTGCACATGGACTGGATTATGGCGATAATTTTTTAAGCGTATATATCGCCAATGCAGCCAGGGAAATGGTTCGTTTTCTGCGCGTGGTGAAACATGCTGGTGCAATAGATATGAATTACTCAGCTTCAGTTTACCTGGGCGATCTTTTGGTAACATGCTACTCCTTATACAGCCGTAACCGCATGTTTGGAAATATGATCGGTAAAGGATATTCAGTAATGGCAGCCCGCCTTGAACTTAATATGGTTGCCGAAGGGTATAATGCAAGTAAAAGCATTCGCGCAACGAACCAGCAGGTTAATGTAGATATACCAATGGTAGATATTATTTACGAGATATTATGGGAGGGATTGCCCGCTGCAGAAGGATTTACCCGTATAGAAAAATTACTGGTGTAATTTATGTTATCTTCATAGTATGCCTTTTTCAATCTCAGTATACGGTTATATTTTTCTTGGTGCCTTTGCAGGCATAGGCATAATCAATGCAATAAGATACCTGTTCACCCACCGCCATTAGCGCATTTCATTTTCATTTACAAAAAGATCAGCTGCAATTCCATCTGCAAAGTGTTTTCCTTTGTCTGTTATAACCAAAACATCTTTCTTTTTAAATAGCATACCGCTTTTTAAATATTTCTCTGCATCCTTCAATATTTTTTCTGATACAAATTGGTTCCACGATTCTGTTACCCTTAAAAGGTTAATACCGTCCGAGGTGCGCAATGCTGTCATTAAATATTCATTAAGCTTTTGAGAAGCAAGCAAATGTTCTGCTTCGAATGGAATAATATTTTGTTTAATACTTTTTATATACATCGTATTATTACTAATGTTCCATTGCCTGCTTGCACCATTAAATGAATGTGCTGATGGGCCAATGCCCAGGTAATGTACACCCTGCCAATAATTACTATTGTGCCTGCTTCGAAAACCAGGCAAAGCAAAATTCGAAATTTCATAATGTTCGTAGCCGGAAGCTTTCATTTTTTGAATTAAAATTTCAAAATGATTGCTTTGAGAACCCGCATCAACATCCTTCTTCTTTTTTAACTCAATCATTTTTTGCAATGCAGTGCCTGTTTCAACGGTAAGTGCATAACAGCTGAAATGTGGAATATTCAGGGAAAAAGCTATTTCAATGTTCTTTATCCAATCCTCATTAGATAAACCAGGTATGCCATAAATAAGATCTATACTCAGGTTGTGAAATCCATGGTCTTTAGCCAATAAAACAGCCTGAAGGCTTTGCGTGGCATTGTGCGCGCGGTTCATCCACATAAGATCTTCTTCCCGGAAAGACTGAACCCCCATACTCAAACGATTAATACCTGCTTTTTTCCATTCAGATAATTTTGTGACATTTACATCATCGGGGTTGCATTCCAGTGTTATTTCGACCCCCTCTGCTATGTTGTAATTATCATGGATGTGGTGCATTATTTTTTCCAGTTCATCTGCATCCAGCAATGAAGGCGTACCACCTCCAAAATAAATGGTACCTACTTCTTCGTTTATATAATGCTGTTGTAAAATAATTTCCCTGCAAAGGGCTTCAGTCATTTCTTTTTTTAATGAGAGCCCGGTTGAAAAATGAAAGTTGCAATAATGGCACGCTTTGCGGCAAAAGGGAATATGAATATAAATACCGGCCATAATTTTGAACAGGTATGCAGTTTAGTATATTTATTAAAATGAATGATTTACAGCAAGCCGGGTAGAAAATATGTACACAAAATTAATAAAATGTATCGGAGCTGCTGTTTTAATGCAAGTGTGTATAGGCGTTCAGGTTTTTGCGCAGCAGGGTTGTTCACTGGTAACCCTGGATGAAAATGGAACAGTATTTAGTAATGAGAACGTTATTTTGCAACAGCAGTTTTACGACACTGCAGCATGCTTTCAGTATATTAATGGTCTACCTTCCCGGCTTTCCTTACAAGGCTATGTAACCGCTTCAATAGATTCTGTATGGAATAATAAAGATGCTGTTTTTATAAAATTGTTTTTGGGTGAAAAGTATGTTTTAGAACATCTAAGGATCAATGACACCATTAAAAACATTTTAAAAGCGGCAAACACTCAATATGAAAAACTTCAATTACAACCCCGGTCATTGCAGTTGCTTTACCAAAGTGTGCTTAATTATTTTGCGAATAATGGCCATCCCTTTGCAAAGGTTTTTTTTGATAGTATAGACCTATCAGCAAACACTTTTAATGCCACTCTGATGGTTGATAAAGGACCCTATTACAAAATGGATAGTATAATGGTAGATGGGGAGGCGCGCATTTCCGGCAACTACCTGCAACATTATCTGGGTATCGAAAAAATGTACCGGCAGGACAGGCTCAATGAAATAAATGATAAACTGGCACAGCTTACTTTTTTGAGGCAGTACCAGCCATGGAATGTAGAAATGCTGAATACCGGAGCCATTCTTCACCTTTACCTTGAACCGACTACAAACAACGAGATCGATGTATTAATAGGCTTGCTGCCTTCTAACCAACAAACCGGTAAATTGTTATTAACCGGCGAGGCCAAAGCACTATTGCAAAATTCCTTCGGCTCGGGAGAAATTTTAAGTCTTAAATGGCAACAACTGCAACCGGGTTCGCCCCAGTTAGACCTGTTTGTTCAGCGCCCATACATTTTATCATCAAAATATGGCGTGCAGGCAAACTTTAATTTATATAAAAGAGATTCTGCGTTTGTTTTACTACAGGGCAGATTTGGCTTGCAATACAGGGTTTCGCAGCAAAAATCAGGGTCTGTATTTTTTCATACCTCATCTTCAAATGCATTGTATACTGACACGCAACTGGTAAAAATTACCAGGCAATTACCTGAAACCGGAGATGTAACAACATGGGGGTTAGGAATAGATTATTTCACAAATACAACTGATTACAATTTTAATCCGCGCAAGGGTAATGAATGGAATTTTGTCGGCATTCTTTCTAACAAGCATGTTACAAAGAATAATACAATCACTAAAATTGCCGACCCGGAATTTAATTTTAATCAATTGTACGATTCTGTAAAATTGAACACTTACCAGTTAAAGGTGCAGGGTGCAGCAGCGCATTATATTCCTTTAGGCAGGCAATCAACCATAAAAATTGGTATACAGGGAGGATGGTTAAAAACACCTGAATATTATCAAAATGAAATGTTTCGTATTGGAGGTTTTAGATTATTGCGTGGTTTTGATGAAGAAAGCATTTATACCAATCTATATGGTGTGGTAACTTCAGAATACCGGTTTTTGCTTGGCAAAAATTCATGGTTCTATGGATTTATGGATGCAGGCGCAGCGCAAAACAGCATACAAACATCAACAACCAGCCATAGTTATGTGGGTTTTGGTACAGGACTGGCTTTAGAAACAAAGGCTGGCGTGTTAAATATTTCAATTGCAGAAGGTAAGCGTGATGATACCCGCCTAGATTTCAGGCAAACAAAAATTCATTTAGGTTTCATCAGCCTGTTTTAATTAGATATTTTTGCCGCATACATTCTACGTGAAGAAATTTTACCTCTTATTTTCTTTTTTTCTGTTTGCCACGGGCATTGCTTACGCGCAAACAGATTCACTTAGCCCCAATCTTAAAAATTTATTGGGGAATGCACCTGATGCATCAGATTCGTTGCCAGCTGTAAAGCCAAAAGCTGATACCGCTTTTTTTGCAATGCCTGCACCACCGGAAGCGAAGCCAAGAATTAAAAAAATACCATTAGAGGTAGAACAGGGAATCAGGCGCAATGGTGTGCATACCGATACGCTTTTCTATGCATTACTGGCAATATTTCTGCTACTGGCACTTACTAAATCTTTATTCCCCAAATACTTTTACCAGGTTTTCCGGTTTTCTTATCAATCTATATTAAATCCAAAGTCAAGCAGGGAACAGGTTCTTCAAAATAATCTTCCCTCTGCTTTAATGAACCTGGTTTTTCTAATGTCGGGAGGATTGCTGGTTGCTATGCTTGCGCGTTATTATAATTGGGTAACACTGGGTTATGGCGAACTTTTTTTATATGCCACTCTTTTACTTGCGGCTATTTACCTGGTTAAATTTTCGTTTGTCCATTTTGCCGGATGGGTTTTTAATGCTTCTCAATTTGCCGGCATGTATAACAATATAGTTTTTACAGTAAATAAGATCTTGGGCATTTTCCTTCTGCCCTTATTACTTGTAATTGCTTATGGCGACGACGGGTTGAAGAAAATTGCTATAACCATAAGTGCCTGCCTTATAATATTTCTATTTTTATATCGTTACTTCTTTTCCCTCGCAACGATGCGCAGTAACGTAAATATTACAGCGTTTCACTTTTTTGTTTACCTTTGTTCTGTTGAAATAATGCCCTTGCTGATCATTTACAAAGTGTTTTTTTTAGAAATTAAAAGTAATTAATTTACTTAACAAGCATGTTAAAGAACGGCGCGAACAAATCTTCTAACGTTTTAATGCCCAGGAGAATATTAATTACGCAGGCAAAACCCGAAAGTGATAAATCTCCATATTTTGAACTAGAAAAAAAGCATTCAGTTAAGCTGAGTTTTTTTCCTTTTATACGTTTAGAACCCATACCCGCAAAAGAATTCCGAAAGCAAAAGATAGATATTACGGCCTTTTCCGCCATCATTTTTACCAGCAGAAACGCCATTGATCACTTTTTTCGCCTCTGCGAAGAAATGAAAGTTGCTGTAACCCCCGATACCAAATATTTCTGTATAACCGAAGCCGTTGCACTGTACCTGCAAAAATTTATATTATACAGAAAAAGAAAAGTGTTTTACGGTACTGATGGGTCTAATAAGAGCATGTTAGATGCTATAAATAAGCACAAGGAAAATGAAAGATTCTTGTACGTATGCAGCGAAAATCAGCAGGATAACGAAATTGTTAACTGGCTAAAGAACAACCAGGGAAATTTTCAAATGGCATTCATGTACCGGTCTGTAAGTAATAATGTTGCCGAGGTATTGGAGAACGATAATTTTGATATTATTTGCTTTTTTACACCGAGCGGTGTAAAAAGCTTGTTCGACAACCTTCCCGCATTTAAACAAAACGGTGCTACCATTGGGGCCTTTGGAAATAATACCATTAAGGCAGGTGAGGAGGCGGGATTAAATGTACATATTAAAGCGCCCGCACCACAGGTTACCAGTATGGTTTCTGCACTTGATAATTTTCTTTCCCAAAAAAAGTAAACAGTATCGGTTTCTTATTATTCCCTGATGATCTTAATTTGCCCTTTGTATTTTTTGGTAATTACCTGAAGCAGGTATGTTCCCTTATAAGCATGTATAAGCGTATTGTTGATGGCTTCTTCTCCCTGTTGCAGATTGCCTTTTATTTTAATTAAAGACAAACCGCGCATATCTGAAAGTTGAAAACCTGCAATTTCACCTGGCTGTAGTTCAGGGATTACCAACTTAATTATTCCTTTAGTAGGGTTGGGATAAACCGATAAATTAAACAACGCCGATTTATTTTCACCCTCGATCTCATTTGTACCTGTTGCATAAGAAATTTTCGCTGGCTGCGGCCTGGTAATTACATTTTGCGGGGCAGTATAGTTGAGATTAACCCAAACTCTTTGACCCGCAGTTGTATTATTGGCATTCTTAACCCTCACGGTAACCCATCCGTCAATTGTGGGCGTATAGGTACCGGTTAACGGACTTGTTTTAGTAGAAGTGCCGGTTTTAGTGGCAACTATACTGTTATTTATTAAAAGCTGAATAGTTTGTTTTCTTCCATCAAACTCAGGGTATAATTTGTAAGTAATGGTTTTGTTAGCATCAGAATAAATTTTTCCTACTGTTCTTAAAGCTGTTGAATTGCTTGGTAGTTGCCCCCCCTGTTTAAGCGATTTTGCATGACTGTCACCGAGGTCGTCTGCCATTTCCCATTCCTGCCCAGTATTTTTTGCACGACCCGGTTTATAATTTGCCAGGTAAGCATACAAGTCATTTACTGAATTAAAAGTAATGCCCTGTGGAATGGGTGCCCAAATAGAATAACCATGGCCTGACGCATTTGGTATAGTATGCCCGGCAGGTGCGGTTTTTATTAATACCCTTCCATCACCCTGAACACGTGTAGTTAATAAACCATGTGCTCCAGAATAATCAATCAGGTCAACGTTCCGGAATGAAGAAGTTACCCAGGCTTCCTGGTCGTTAGCATTATTGTTTACATTGTAATAAGCATCTGAAATGCCAATAATTGCTTTGCCTTTTCTTTCAATAATTAAATGATCGGGTCCTGATCCTTTTTGGTAATAAGGAGCATCCGCACCAGTGAGGGCTGTTAACACAGCATACTCTCCATGCTTATAACCCAGTTGCTGGTGTGCCTGTATAATGTTTTGCATGTCTTTTCTAACAGGCAGATCGGTGATGCTCATTGGAAAATGAGAATATCTTTTACCTGTTGTTCCAACATCAAAAAGATCTTCAAAGAACACTATTGGATTACCGTCCATTGCGAAAATCGTTGCATATGCCGCATACAGCCTTGGTTCCCGTGCATCAATGTGCTGGCCATTACCTCCCAATTCATTATTTGTATTCCAACCAGAATTGTCTCCTAATGGCTTGGAATAATTTCCTGAAGCGGTAAGAACCGGGCGATATGTATCGTGGCTGTTTACAAACGGACATGTGCGGTGCACACGCTGGGAAGCATAGTCGTAATACCGAATGTTCTGTTGGTCTGCTGGTAATTTCTGAACATCAAAAAATCCCTGTCCCACTACCATGCTATATAATCCACCATTTGGACCGTAACCCCTGAGGCTGAGGTCAAAAGAACCCGTAGATACCTCGTTGCCGCTTCTTACACCAAGAACGTAATTGTCGATCTCTGATTTGCTGCCTACCCATTCACCCACACAAAACATGCTCTCTCCACCCTGTGCGAATGGTGGTAAAGTGTATTTGGTATTATAGATATAGTCTTCCTGTATATACAATGGAAAATGTTTTACCGCATCCCAACGCCAGCCATCAACCCCTGTTTGTTTTTTAAACCACATTATCCAATCTCTTCCATTGGTTCTCATATAATCAGCATACTGGGGTGGATTATAGTACGCTCTTTTAACGGTATTTATCGTAACTGAATCCGTGGAGGAAATGTTAGAACTTTGCCCGTAAGCGGATGCTTCATACGAGATATCAGGTCCAAAGAAAGCCGAGCAAATGTCGCCTGTTGTACAATTATTATACAGGTTAGGGTAAAAATTAGGATAGTTCTTTGCCCACCTGCCATTTCGGGTCCAGTAATCATTTTTTGAATCGTTGATTAAGGGTGTGCCATAACTAACATACCTGAAATTTTTATATCCGTTTGCGTTTGCCATGGAATAGGGTTTCTGCGGATCCTGCCCGCCAAGGCCTCCGTTATTGCCGGCACCATCAATATGGTTCAGCACTACATCTTCTATTACCTCAATGCCATTTGCATGCATTACCGCGATCATTCTTAGCAGTTCGTCTTTAGTTCCCATGCGGGTTCTTACATTTAAAGTAGTGCCACCTTTTTGGTATTTATCGCCCAGATCATATGCGTCGAACGGACTGTATCCAACATCTGAAACCTTTGCATTTTTTTGAACGGGTGGAATCCAAACGCCGTCAATGCCCAACTCTTTCAAGCGGGGTGAAAGCTCGGTAAGGTAATCAGACCAGGCATTGGGAAAATTGCTATTCCAGTAATCCCACCAAAAGCCCTGTAAAATCACTTTTTTAACCGCGTCCTGTGCCTGTACTTTTCCATTATACAACAAACCACATGCACCGATTAAAAGGCAAATGAATAACTTACGGAACTGGAGAATTTTTATCATAACAAAGATGCTTAGAGAATAATAGCGGCTGATAAAACTATATTAAAATCTTCAAATGTGTACAATGCACACGACACATTTTACAGGCATAACTTTTAAACAAACTTTATTTATGAATGCAATTTCAAATAAACTGATAAATGAAACCAGCCCTTATCTTCTTCAACATGCATATAACCCCGTACAATGGTACCCTTGGGGAGAGGAGGCTATTACAAAAGCAAAGCAGGAAGATAAGCCGCTTTTAGTTAGTATTGGTTATTCGGCCTGCCACTGGTGCCATGTTATGGAAAGAGAAAGTTTTGAAGATGAAGAAACTGCAGCTGTAATGAACGAACATTTTATAAATATTAAGATTGACAGGGAAGAACGTCCCGACCTCGATCATATATATATGGATGCAGTACAGGCTATTTCCGGAAGTGGAGGGTGGCCTTTAAATGTGTTTCTTACCCCAGATCTTCAACCATTTTATGGAGGCACATACTTTCCCCCGGTAAGGGCACATGGAAGATCGAGCTGGCAGGAAGTGTTGCATTCTGTGGCGCAGGCCTTTAAAACCAAAAGGTCAGAAATAACAGAGCAGGCGCAACGGTTAATTGACCATATAATAAATACAAATTCTTTAGGTGCTGCCGGTCAATCTAAAGCATTGTTTAATAAAAAAACAATGGAGGAGACACGGGATAATATTCTAAAAAGCGCCGACATGGTTTGGGGTGGATTTGGCGCAGCACCAAAATTTCCCCAAACCCATGCCATACGGTTTTTATTGGCAGATTATTATTTTTCCGGCAATCCAAAATCAAAAGACCAGGCTATACTTAGCCTGGAAAAAATGAGTAATGGCGGAATATACGATCACCTTGGCGGAGGTTTCGCACGTTACAGTACAGATAAAATGTGGTTCGCCCCCCATTTTGAAAAAATGCTTTATGATAATGCTTTGATTGTTTTAGCATTGGCTGATGCGTACACTTTAACCCGTAAACCGTTATTCAGGCAAAGAATAATTGAAACCGTAGCATTTTTAAAACGTGAAATGACCTCGCCCGAAAATGGTTTTTATAGTGCGTTGGATGCAGACAGCGAGGGTGTGGAAGGCAAATTTTATGTATGGAGCGCACAGGAAATTAAAGAGGTTTTAAAACACGATGCGCCAGGGTTTATAGATGCTTATAATGTAACAGAAGAAGGAAACTGGGAGCATTCAAATATCCTTTGGATTAATAGTGAACCTGGTACCGGCAATTCAGAACCAGATGATAAAATAAAAGCCTGCCGGCAAAAAATGCTGGATGTTCGTGCTTTGCGTGAAAGACCCCAACTGGATGATAAGATAATTCTGGGGTGGAATGGGTTAATGATTTCAGCATTGTGCAAAGCATACGCTGCTGTCGGCGAAGATGATTTTCTGTTAATGGCAGAAACTTGTTTTGCATTTATCGATGATCACTTTAAGAAAGATGATGGAACCTATTTTCACACATGGAAAGGAGGAGAAGGAAAAATTTTCGCCTTCCTGGATGATTATGCTGCCCTCATAATGGCAGCTATCCATTTACAGGAGGTAACCGGCAACCAGGAATACTTGTTGAAAGCTTTGTCTCTTACAGAAATGGTAATAGCAGATTATTCTGATGAGGACGATCGTTTTTTCTATTACACATCGCAGTTTCAAAAAGATGTGGTAGTAAGAAAAAAAGAATTGTATGATGGCGCTACCCCTTCGGGTAATGCCTTAATGTGCCACAACCTGTTGTATCTTTCAAAGGTGTTTGATAACAGCGATTTCAGCTCCAGGGCAGATAGTATGTTACAGGTTATGTTGCCCCTTGTTACAAAATATCCTACCACATTTGGACAGTGGGCATTGGTAGCCCAAAGTGTTATATTCGGCACGAAGGAAATTGCCGTATTAGGTGAAAAATATTTTGAAAAATTAAAAGAAATTTTCCAGATATATTTGCCTGCTGCAATTATTCAATCTTCTGCAAAAGCGAATGCCCATTTTCCTTTGCTAAAAGATAGGAACGGTGATAACGGGAATCCACTCGTTTATATTTGTGAAAATTATGCCTGTTTAAAACCTGTTTCTGATTACTCAGATATCAGGCAAATATTGGGTACACAATTTTCATAAAATCACCGCTGTATTGCAATAACACCAATTTATTTGCGTTATTATTAGTTGATTAAAAGAAGTTATTTAATTCTAATTGCATCATTTACCAAAACTTGGTTGAAATCTTTAAAGAATTACATTTGCTCAGTACCCATTAATTTTTAAAAAATAGGATGAAAAACCTGAATATTATAATTTTCGCAGCGCTGGCTGTTATATCATTTACAGCGACAGGCTGCTTTAAAAAAGGTAAAACAAAAGGCATTGCCAGTAATGGCCAGGTGATGGGCGTTAGCCCAAGCAGCAGGGCTAGCATGGGTAAACCTATTGGTATGGTTTACGTGCCACCCGGAACTTTTCACATGGGGCCGAGCGACGAAGACATTAATTACAATTTTACTGCACGTAATAAAGAAGTTTCAATTAATGGGTTTTGGATGGATGCCACTGAGATCACCAATAATGAATACCGCCAGTTTGTATGGTGGGTTAGGGATTCACTCGCCGCAATAAATCTTGGATATATGAAGCAAAGTGCTTCAGGTGATACCGCCATTGATTGGAAAAAGACTGCCACTATAAAATGGAGCGATAAGAATACGCTTGAAAAATTAAGCAACATTATTCTTGCACCAGATAACCGGATATATGGCAGAATGGAAATTGATCCTGAAAAAGTGGTGTATAATATTCAGGGCTTTAATTTAAGAGAAGCTGCAAGGCGGGATAATGCCGGCAGGCCTCGTAAAGATTTTATTTACAGGTACGACCAAAAGGTTTATCCTGATACCCTGGCATGGATGAGAGATTTCTCATATTCTTACAACGAACCGATGACAAAAAGATATTTTGCACACCCTTCTTTTGGCAATTACCCTGTTGTGGGTGTTAGCTGGAAGCAGGCTGTTGCCTTTTGCCATTGGAGAACGCATTACCTGAACAGTTATCTTGAAAAAAATAAAAAGGCAACCGAAAGCGATTTCCGTTTACCTACAGAAGCTGAATGGGAATATGCTGCAAGAGGTGGCCGCAGTCAATCAATGTTTCCATGGGGTAACTATTACCTTAGAAATAAAAAAGGTTGTCTGTTAGCCAACTTTAAACCCGGTCGTGGTAATTACCCTGAAGACGGCGGTTTTTATACTGTTAGAGCTGATGCCTATTGGCCTAATGAATTTGGTTTATATAATATGGCAGGTAATGTGTCTGAGTGGACAACCTCCTATTATTATGAAGGTTCCTATAACTTTCAGCATGATATGAACCCGGATATTCAGTGGAATGCCCTGGATTCAGATCCTCCCCGTATGAAAAGAAAGGTTGTAAGGGGTGGAAGCTGGAAGGATGTTGGGTATTACCTTCAAACCAGCACAAGGCAATATGAATACCAGGACACAACTAAATCTTATATTGGATTTCGTTGCGTAATAGACCTTCCGGCACAATTAAAAAAGTAAATTCAGGCATACCCTCCTTTACAATCGGGCCCTACATAGTTAAAATCAAACAACAATAATAAACAGTAAGTTATGGCAGCTGCAATTCCATCGAAAGTAAGCAGAATAGTAGATATTTTTGTTTCAATAGCCGCCGCAGTGGTTATCTGGGGTGCTCTACAGAAATTATTACACACCCCGTCCGCCGATCTATTTCTTAAATTAGGTTTAGGTGCCGAGGCATTAGTATTTCTTGTATATGGTATATTATATATGTACTATCCGCCTGTTCAGGATTATGTTGCGCCAAAGCAAACTACTGTTGCAGCGGGAAACCCTGCATTGCAGTCCATGGAAAAAATGTTGAATGAAGCCGATATTACACCAGCGAATTTGAATAAATTAAGTGCAGGTTTTCAAAAGCTTGGCACTACTGTCGAAAATATGGGGGATATCACAAATGCTGTTGCTGCAACCAGTGAGTATACTCAAAAAACCAAAGAAGCCGCCGCCGCATTAGGGGCTGTAAAAGATGCTTATGCAAATGCAGCTAATTCTGCCATTTCATTTAACAATGCTTCAGAAGGGGCTAAACAGTTTCACGAGCAGGTACAGGTGTTAACAAAAAATCTTTCCTCGTTAAATACTATTTACGAACTGGAATTACAGGAAAGCAATAATCACCTTAAAGCATTAAACCAATTTTACGGTAAATTGGCGCAGGCTTCTTCCATTATGAGCACAACTGCCGAAGACGCCCAAAAAGCAAAAGAGCAAATTTCTGCTTTAGCCAATAACCTGGGTAAACTTAACCAGATATATGGGAATATGATTGGCGCTATGCAAGGCCGTGGTTAAAAATTAATCAGTGAAAACCATCTGTTTCATCCATTAAAATAACTTCCGAAACTTTTCATATAAATGGCATTACCTAAAGAGCCCCGGCAGAAGATGATCAACCTCATGTATTTGGTGCTAACAGCATTGCTGGCACTGAATGTATCTGCCGAAATATTAAATGCATTTAAAACGGTTGACAACAGTCTGATGAACGCCAGTCGTACCATAGACGATAAGAATACCGACATAATGCGGTCTTTCGAAGACCTTAAAAAAGATCCTAAAACAGCAGACCGGGCTGCAGAATGGCAACCTTATGCTTTAAAAGTTCAACAAAAAGCAAATGAACTTTCCGAATACATAAATACACTGAAAAAAGAGATCATATCAGAATCTGATTTTAATGCTGAAACTAATACCTATAAGGAAGACGACCTGGAAGCACCCACTCGTGTTATGACGGACCCGGGTACCAAAGGACAGGAGCTTTTAGACAGGCTTACAAAGTTTAAAGCAGAGTTATTGAATATTCATCCTGATGTTAAAAAGCAGTTTGAGCATTCTTTACCGATAGATCTTACTATACCTGCAACCAACAATAAGGCAAATCAGGATAATTGGGCAGCATCTTATTTTTATCTTACACCTGCTGTTGCTGCAATAACCATTCTAAGTAAATTTCAAAATGACGTAAAGAATAGCGAAGCCATGGTGATAGATTATTTTCATCAGCAGGTTGGGACCGTGAAATTTGTTATAAATGAATACCAGCCGCTGGTAGGGCAAAGCAGTAATTACCTGATGCCAGGGCAGGAGCTAAGCATAACTGCAGGTATTGGTGCCTTTAACACCGATGCCAGACCGGTTGTAACGATTGATGGAAGCCCAGCTAGTTTAAATGCCAATGGCATTGCAGAATTTAAGACAACTGTGGGTGGTCCGGGAGCATATTCTAAAAAGGTAGTAATTACCTATACAAACCAGGCTACCGGTAAGTCTGAACAAAAATCTTACGATGTAACATATAATGTTGGTTCGCCGACAGGTGCAACCGTTAGTGCAGATGCTTTAAAAGTAATGTATGTTGGCTTAGATAACCCATTAAGTATAAGTGGTGGAAATGTGGGTGATGAAAAAGTTTCTGCATCTATGAGTAATGGTTCTTTGGTTAAAACAGGGCCCGGTAAATATATTGCCCGCCCGGAAAGAGCCGGTTCTGATGCTGTAGTAAATGTTGTTGCAGATGGAAAAAGTATTCCATTTAGTTTCCGTGTAAAAAGTGTTCCTGATCCTGTTGCTAAAGTAGGACAGAACAAAGGCGGAAGAATGCGTGTAAATGATTTTAAAGCCCAGGCCGGTATTAGAGCAGACCTTGAAAATTTTGTTTTTGAAGGTGTGAAATTTAATGTGACCGGTTATACTATAATATTAAATGGATCCGGATTTTCTCAAATGCAGTTTAGGCAGGTAGGCGGTGCGTCTTTCGACCCTGTAAGAGATCTTATTGAAAAGGCTCGTCCTAATACTTCCATAATAATTGATGAAATACGGGCTAATGGTCCGGGTGGCACACGAAAATTGCCGCCTATTGCGTTTAACTTATATTAATTTGATCGTATGAAGAGTAGATTTTATAAATATGTTTTAGTAGGTTTTACGCTATTCGCAATAGCAAATGAGTCTGTTGCGCAGCAACGCCCTACAAGGCGCAGGCCTGCAGAAACTTCTGCTTACGGCCAGCAGCCTGCTCAAGACAATGCTCCATCTAATTCAGCCTACGGTAATGATCCGGCTCCGGCTAATCAAAACAATACATCATCCGGTTACAGTGCAGGAAATAATACATATGTTGGGATTGATACAACTCTACCAATTACCGTAGTTAAATCCTCGAGTAACGGTTTAGTGGACTCCAGCAAAATGTCTTTAAGAACAGATGGTGCCTTTGAAAGGAATTTATTGAAAACACGCACCCCGCTTGAGTATGAAAATATCAGGGAAGATGATGCGGTATATGTTGTACGGGTTTGGAGAGAAATAGATGCCCGCGAAAAACTTAATTTACCTTTTAGGAATGGTGCAGTAGAAGATAATGGCAGTCAGCGCTTTATTTCTATTATGTTGAAAGCTATACAGGAAGGAGATGTTACCGCCTTTAGCGGCGATGATGACAGGTTTACAACACCTATAACTTCCGATGAAGCATTTGCTGCTTTTGGTGGCGGTTCTGATACCTCCAGCAGGTTTGACATGGATGGTAACGTGGTAGGATATGAAGTAAGAGCAATACCGGTTGAACCCGATTCTATTTATAAATTCAGGATAAAGGAAGAGTGGGTGTTTGATAAAGAAAGCAGCCGCTTGTTTGTTAGAATATTAGGGATCGCCCCAGTTGTACCATATAAATTATCTACGGGTGAAATAGTGCCGGGAAGTGACCGCGCTGTGTGGTGGATATATTACCCTGATCTACGACCGGTTCTTTCTGGCTATACTGTTTATAACAGCAAGAACTATGGTGCAAAAATGACCTGGGAAGAATTGTTTGAGGGCAGAATGTTTTCAAGCTATATTGTTAAGTCAACAATAGATAATCCATATGATCTTAACCTTGCAGCCATGTACCCGAACAATACCTTATTCCGGCTGTTGGAAGGTGAAAGAATAAAGGAAAATATTTTTAATTACGAACAATCTTTGTGGTCATACTAGAAGATTAAACTCTGAATAAAATTCATGGGCGCTTTATAAGGCGCCTTTTTTTATTGGGAATAGATTCTAAAAATGATAATATCAGGTATATAATCAATTTGCTTGATTTAGAAGTGGTTAGTTGTTCACAAAAACCTGCTTTAAATGAAAACGCTGTGGATAAAACTCCTAATTATTTTGTAATTACTCCCAAAAAGAAAAATAATTATGATGAAATGCTTGATTAGAGAATATTTTATTATTATGTTTGCAATGGTTTTTCATAGGATATTGGATTTTAAAACGGGGCGGGATTTTTATCCAAGCCCCCTTTTTTTTGTACAAAGTGTTCCTGTATCATTTTAGCTTTAGCCAATCCAACTTCCTTCGTTAATTCGTCTATAGAAAGGGCTTCAATATTTTTGACAGATTTATATTTTTTAAGCAGTGCGGTCGCTGTTTTTTCGCCAATTCCCTTAATATTTTCCAGGGTATTTACAAATGTTGCTTTAGACCTCTTCTGCCGGTGAAAAGTTATTCCAAAACGGTGCACCTCATCCCGCATGCGCCGAATAAGTTTAAGGCTATCACTTTGCATGGGTAGTTTAATACTTTCTTTATCATCAGGAAAAAAGATTTCCTCTTCATTCTTTGCTAAACCTACTACAGTCATTTTTCCGTTTAGTCCAAGTTCGCTAATACTCTCCATGGCGGCGCTTAGCTGTCCTTTACCGCCATCAATAACCACTAACTGAGGTAGCGGTTGACTTTCTTCTTTAAGGCGTTTATAGCGCCTTAAAACCACTTCTCCCATTGTTGCAAAATCATTTATACCTTCTACTGTTTTTACATTAAAGCGCCTGTAGTCTTTCTTGCTTGGTTCTCCATTTTTAAAACAAATCATAGCCGAAACAGGAAAGCTGCCCTGAAAATTACTGTTATCAAAACATTCAATTTGATATGGGTAATCTGCCAGGTGCAAATCTTTTTGCAGTTTAAGAAGTAGCCCATTGTTATCGCCTGCTTCTTTAAGGTGAAGCATTCTTTTTTTCTCTGCTTCCTCTACGCAGTACCTGGCATTCTTTAACGACAGGTCTAATAATTTTTTCTTATCCCCGCCTTTTGGTACAGTAATTAATATTTCGCTGTTAGGATAGTCAATTGAAAATGGAACGATCATTTCTGCCGCTGTGCTGTTAAAGGTTTTTCTAAGGTTTGCTATTGCAAAGCTTAAGATCTCCTCAGGTGTTTCTTCAAGCTTTGTTTGCAATTCCACAGAATGGGTTTGTACAATGGTGCCGTTTTGAACCATGAGATAATTTACAAAGGCAATGCTATTATCTGTTACCAGGGTAAATACATCAATATTATTCAGGTGGCGGCTTACAATAACAGAGCTTGCCTGGTATTTTTCGAGGTGGTCGATTTTCTTTCTTACCATTTCTGCTTTTTCAAATTCCATATTCAGCGCATGCTCCTGCATTAACTGTTTATAATGTTTCAATACAGGCATAAGGTTGCCTTTAAGCATGTTTCTAATCTGTTGCAATCCATCGTTATATTCCTCTTCACTTTGAAGTGCTTCGCATGGGCCCTTGCAATTGCCTAAGTGATACTCCAGGCAAACTTTAAATTTGTTTTTTTGAATGTTTGAATTTGTCAGGTTAAGCTTGCATGTTCTTAACTGAATAAACTGCCTGATAAAACTAATTAATTCCCTAACCTTTCCTGCGGAAGTAAATGGTCCCAGGTATTCAGATCCATCATTTATTTTATGGCGTGTAAGAAAAATTCTTGGGAAGGGTTCTTTTTTAATTACGATGAAAGGATAACTTTTATCATCTTTTAAATTAATGTTGAACCTTGGTTGAAATTCTTTAATGAGTGAATTTTCTAGTAAAAAAGCATCCTGTTCGGTATTTACTATAGTATAATCTATGCTTGTTATGCGCTGAACAAGCTCATAAGTTTTATATCCTGCAAAGGTTTTGTTGAAATAAGAGCTAACTCTTTTTCGTAGGTTTTTTGCCTTGCCAACATAAATCAGGTTACCTGCCCCATCAAAATATTTGTAGATGCCGGGATGTGTGGGAATGGACTTTGCTACTTTTTGAAATTCATTTGCTGTCATTACGAACAGCAAAATTAATTGTTATTCCATTTTACAGTTGCCTGTTCAATTTTCGGGGGTTCATTTTTATAATTTATTAACCTGGTTATTGAAAAACTTTCGTTGTTTTTCCAGCTTAGCCGTTCGGTAATTGCTGAGTCATTTACTGTGTAACCTTTATTTATAAAAATTCTCTTCACATTATTTGTTTGGGTGTCCAGTAAAATATCAATGTTTTTAACTCTAAGCTCATCCAGGTTCGATGTGTAATTGAAAGTATAACTAGCTGTGGTATTGTCCATGAAAATATTTTGGGTAAAGTATTTTTTATTGGATGCAGAAAAATCATCTAAATCTAAAAAAACTGACGCAAGTGTTTTAGCTTCATCAGCGGTTATTGGAGGCATCAATTTAACATCGCCTGTTTTTGTTTCTAAATAAAAGTTATTTGAACTGTCCAAGGAATTAATTTGTTGAAAAAGGTAATTTTCTAACGGGAAATAACCGACGGTATCTTTATCGGGCGCTAACTTACTTTCGGAATTATTACACGCATTTAAAATTGTGAGTAAGCTTAGGATGGTTATGTTCACCACGATTTTCATGAAGTAGATATTAATAAAAAAAACCGCATAAAGCGGTTCTTTATTATTTAAATCAAAATTTTTATTTAAGCGTTTTTACCACACCTAATTTTAAACCATAATTGATTAGATGTTCTTTAATTGGATAATTGTTAGTTAAAGTAGGTAACAGTTGGTACCTGAATTGCGGTCCGATCTGCCAGCGGTAACTTCCTATAGAATAACCAACGTATGTTTCAAGATTGGTGTTTAAGTTCCAGTTGCGTATAAGGTCAGATCCGTCAGTATAATTTTTGAATTCAGAATTAAGGATCAAAGGTTCTTTATCAAAAGTGTAAGAAGGCTGCACCGATGCAGCAACGCCCCATGTAATTTTTTCATTGGTCCAGGCTTTCCAATCCACTCCTACCGGTATAGATAATTCATAATACCTGTTGGTTAGCGTAATTGGTGTGCTACCCGGGATACTTCTTAAACTAGAAAGCGAAGGTGCCTGTTCTTCAGTACCATTCTCATTTAAAGCTGATGCATCCTGGTGATAAATATAAGCATCCACTTTATACCTGCTAATATTAAATTGGAAGCCCCCTGTTAGCGAAAATTTATTATTCAGTTTGTAACCCAAAGCAACACCTGTTTCATAACCGAGTGCGGGTCTGTGCCTGATGGCTTCATCAGGGTCTATTTTGTAGTTTGAGGCGTATGGTACGATTGCTTTATCGGCAGCAGCCTTATTAGCATTTTCCGTTGTACTTACTTCTTTCATTCTACGGTAACTAACTGAAGGTGTAACGTACACCCTGAGATCGAAACGGGATGATTTTTCTTTCAACCTGTCCAGCCGGGGGCGCATGTAGGTTTCCTCAGAACTGTACATGATCTCGGGCAGGTAAGTATGGTTGTAAGATGATTTATAAGTTTGGGTAGAACCCATATTATTTGAGGTAAGAGAAGCAGTGTAAAAAATCTGGCTCTTTAATTTTGATTTAAAAGTAGAAAATGCTTTTTCGGATATTTCGTTGGCTGCAAGCTCGTCAGAAACCCTTTCTTTAATTACAGGCAATTTTGAATCAGGTAATTTAATGTCAACTGTTTTTGCATTGGCTAATTGAGCATTATTAAACAATGGCTCATCAAATTGAACGTTGGGCAACTGCTGGTTAGCAATGGCTGCCTGTATTTTCATGTTTTCTTTAGCGGCTGCAATAGTATGTTTGGTTATTTGTTCTGTAAGTAAATGGTCGTCGAACCTGTTGTTGGAATGCGAACCCTGTGCAGCATCTTTCTGAATCTTATTGGGCGAAGAAGGTAATGCGAAAGTATAGTTAGCTGAAAGAATTACATCCGGCTCAGGTTTATTAATAAGGGTTGTTACAACAAGTGCCGCAATTATACAAACGGTAATTGCAGAAAGAGCCGGCCATTTTTTATGCCCATGCACCTCCTTATTTATATTCCTCCAGATATGGTCTGAGGGATACATCCGGTGCTGATTAGCCTGCTTTTCCAGGTAATGCTCCAAATCATCGTTATAAAAATTATTTCTCATTTTATACAAGCTCAGAAGTTAGGTTTGTTTTTAGTTGCCGCAGCAAGGGTAAATGGCACAGTTGGTTTGTCCAGGATCCTCTTTTTCACTAATATATTTTCCAACATGGCTTTTGCCCTTGTATACTGGCTTCTGCTCGTGCTCTCTTCAATGTCTAGCATCCCCGAAATCTCTTTATGATTATAACCTTCAATGGCATAAAGGTTAAGAACCGTTCTATATCCCAATGGCAATAACCTAATGCATTCAACCACCTGTTTTGCCTGCATCAATGAAGGCATTGATTCTTCTTTAATATGCAGGAAAGAGGCATAATCAAGATCAATAGTTTCATTGAACTTTTTATACTTCTTTAAAAAGTTTATACAGGTGTGTACGATTATTCTTCTAATCCAACCTTCAAATGAACCTTTGTTTTGAAAAGTTGAAACCTGTAGAAAAACTTTTATAAAACCTTCCTGCAACATATCCTCTGCGTCTTCCCGGTTGTGTGCAAAACGATAGCATACCGATAGCATTTTAGGGCTATACCTATTGTATAACTCCCGCTGTGCTGAGGGATCATTTTGCAAACAGCCCGCTAAAATGGCTTCTTCTGTCATCAGGTAATAGATTACCCATAAAAATAGACAATAAATTTCGGACAATGCTGCTTTTTTATGTCATTGAATTGTTTGATAATATATTGCCAGTATTAATAAGTTAAATCCGAAACAATCTCATCACTCAGAATAAACCGCCTGCTGTAAGATTTATATTTGCAACCATGTATCAAAAAAAGTGTCATTTTTATCTGCTTCATTTTCTCTTTTTTGTCCCCCTTATCTATGTACAGGCACAAAACGCAAATGCCGGCAAGGTGTCTTTGTCCGGCATTATCACTGATGCATCTACTGGCAACACATTAGCTGGTGCCACCATCTTGTATGCCGACCTTGAAAAGGGCACTATTTCAAAAAATGACGGAACTTATATCATGCCCCCTGTCTTACCCGGTAATTACCTGGTTGTAGTTTCCTACCAGGGGTATTTGTCTGCTGCACTTCACCTGGAAATAAAAAGCGGGGTAACTAAAAATTTTGCATTAAAGCCTACCATTATAGAACAAAAAGAAGTGGTGGTTACTGGTGTAACATCAGGTACAAGAATTAAACAGGCACCACAGCCTATTAATGTTTTAAAAAAGGAAGAATTAACACTAACAACATCAACCAATGCCATTGATGCCATTATTAAAAATGTTCCGGGTGTTTCCGGGGTATCTACCGGCCCGGCTATAACCAAACCTTTTATAAGAGGCTTAGGGTACAACCGGGTGCTTACTATTAACGATGGCATAAGGCAGGAAGGGCAACAATGGGGAGATGAACATGGCATTGAAATAGACGATTACAGCATACAAAAAATTGAGGTGCTGAAAGGACCCGCATCTTTGTTATATGGATCAGATGCAATCGCCGGTGTAATAAATATTATTTCGCAGGATGCAATCCCTGTGCAGGGCATCAGGTCTAACATTATTTCAGAATATCAAACTAATAATGGTTTAGGAGGTTTATATGGAAACATAACCGGAACCGAAAAAAACTTCAGTTTTAATGCATACAGTTCGTACAAAACAGCGCATGATTACAGAAATAAAAGTGACGGATTTGTTTTCAATTCAAAATTCACTAATAAAAACGTGGGTGGCATGCTGGCTATAAAGGGCGATTGGGGTTTTAGTAAATTGATTGTAAGCAATGTGCATCAACAACTGGGAATTGTAACGGGTTTACGGGATTCTGTTTCCGGTTCTTTTATAAAAGAACTACCTGGCGGAATTTTCTCAGTGGTGAATAATAATGATTTCAGAGGATATAAACCGGCAACACCCTACCAAAATATCGATCACTTTAAAATTGCATCTGACAATAATTTTGCATTAGGTAATGCAAGGCTTGATGTAACACTTGGATACCAAAATAACAACCGGAAAGAGTTTGGCACTGCCGAAGATTATTACCTGCCCAATTCATGGATGCAGTTACAGACAATAAACTATGCGGGCATTTACCATTTGCCTTTTAGCAAAAATGTAAAAACAAGTTTTGGTATTAATGGCATGGTTCAGCGAAATGCAAATAAAGGAAGCGAGGTAATTATTCCTGGCTACGATCTATTTGATATTGGTGCATTTGGCTACACATCCTATTCATCTAAAAATTTCACTGTATCAGGTGGTCTTCGTTACGATCTGCGAACACTTTCAACAACCATTACTAACATAAACGGGCAAACCAAATTTGATGCATTGAACGCTATGTATAATAACGTTTCTGCCAGTGCGGGTTTCAGTTACGAGGCAACCGACCATGCCACGTTTAAAATGAATATTGCCAGGGGTTTTCGTGCACCAAATATAGCTGAGTTAAAAAGTAATGGAGCACACGAAGGGACCTTCAGGTACGAAGTGGGAAATAAAGAATTACGCTCCGAAATAAGTACCCAGGCAGATGCAGGTTTAGAATTATCATCTGAACACGTGTTGTTTAACGCAAACATTTTTTATAACCACATTAAATATTTTATATTCTATGAAAAAACACGCGGCTCTGGTGGGGCAGATTCTATGTTGCTTGATGAGGAATCCGGAGAAATGCTGCAAGTTTTTAATTATGACCAACAACAAGCCAATTTGTATGGCGCTGAAGTAAGCATTGATATTCATCCGCACCCTTTAGACTGGCTGCATTTTAAAAATGTTTTTAGTTATACGAGGGGCAAATTTCAACATGCGGTAGATGGAAGTAATAGCCTGCCGTTAATACCAGCAGCAAGGTTGTTGAGTGAAATTTCTCTGCAATTTTTTAAACAGGGCTCAACCATTAAAAATCTCGGTTTGCATTTTGAAAGTGATCTTACTTTAAAGCAGGATCATGCTTTTACCGGCTTCAATACCGAAACTGCAACGCCAAGCTACTGGTTAATAAATGCTGGAATAAATGCAGATATCGTAAGCAGAAGTAAAACTCTTTTTACTATTATATTCAATGGTGAAAACTTGACCAATACAGTTTATCAAAACCATCTGAGCAGGTTTAAATACCTGCCGGTTAATAACAGCAACCATTTAGCAGGCGTGTTTAATGCAGGAACTAATTATAATGTGAAAGTTAATATTCCCATTACCTGGAAATCATAAGTGAAAAGAAAATCTAATTCTTACAGTTCTTTATTCAATTTTGCCTAATGGAAATAAATTTTAATACCCCGGCTTTATTGTTCCCGGCGATATCCTTAATTATGCTGGCATATACGAACAGGTTTCTTGCCATCGCCAGCCGAATTAGAAACCTGCATGAAAAATATAAAGGGCAGGAAAATCCCAAGGTCATTCACGGACAAATAAAAAATTTGCGTTACAGACTTAAACTTATTAAGAACATGCAGGCATTCGGTGTAATTGCCTTTTTAAGTTGCATTCTATGCATGTATTTTATTTATGTTAACCAACCGGGGTGGGCAAGCTTTATGTTTTCATTAAGCCTGATTTTATTTTCAATATCATTATGCATGTCGTTGCTTGAAATACAATTAAGTACTAAAGCCCTGGAGCTTGAACTGAGTGATATGGAAGGATTGGAAGACCCATCGGTTATGGAGTACCTGAAAAGTAAATTTGATAAAGAATCTTAAGGCAGTGCATTTGCTGCAGCATATTTTCTTTCCCCGATTTGTTGCCGCCACATGGCATAATACAAACCCTTATCCTCAATAAGTTTATAATGCGTTCCGGTTTCTACGATCTTGCCTTTCTCCAAAACAAAAATGTTGTCTGCATGCATTATGGTGCTTAACCTGTGTGCAATTAAAACAGTTATTTGTTCTTTTTGTAACGATATGTTTTTAATGGTAGAAGTTATTTCTTCTTCGGTAATGCTATCGAGAGATGATGTTGCCTCATCAAATATTAATAACCGCGGTTTTCTTAGTAAACTGCGCGCAATACTTAGCCGTTGTTTTTCACCACCGCTTAATTTAAGTCCACCTTCCCCAATAACCGTGTATACTCCTTTTTCTGCCCGGCTTAAAAGGTTATTACAACTGGCTTTGTACAATGCTTCATTTATTTCTTCGTCACTTGCATATGGATTAACATACAGCAGGTTTTCTTTAATGGTACCGGCAAACAACTGGGTATCCTGCGTTACAAATCCTATCTGGTTTCTTAATTCATCAAAGTCTATTTCGTGCCCATTTACACTGTTATAATAAATGCTTCCTTCATCTGAACGGTATAGGCCAACAAGTAATTTAACCAATGTACTTTTCCCTGAGCCTGATGGTCCAACAAAAGCAATGGTCTCACCGCTTTTTACATCGAAACTGATATTATCCAAAGCTTTAAAATTCGCGGATTTATGTTTGAATGAAATGTTCACAAATTCCAGTTCATGTATATCACCCACCTTCAATGGTGATAAGGGTTTCGGTTCACTGGGTTTTTTCATAAGACTGTCGAAATTATATAACGACGCTTCTGCCTCCCTGTAAGAAAGAATGATGTTCCCGATTTCCTGCAGCGGTCCGAAAATAAAAAAGGAATAAAAGGTTAGCGTCATTACTTCACCCGCAGTTAGCTCACCACTAAAAACCAGCCATAGCAGGGTGAACATGATCACCTGTCTTAAAAAGTTAACAAACGTACCCTGTATAAAACTAAGTGACCGTATGCTCTTCACCTTTCGCAATTCAAGCCCTAAAATTTTATACGTGTTTTTATTAAGCCTGTTAATTTCTTCTGTTGTTAACCCAAGGCTCTTAACCAGTTCAATATTCCGTAAAGATTCTGTTGTAGTGCCTGCAAGTGAAGTTGTTTCTTTCACTATGTTTTTTTGGATAAGCTTAATTTTTTTACTTAGTAAACCTGTAAGTAATGAAAGCAATATGATGCCAACTGCGTAAATAGGCATAATGGACCAATGCAACCTGAATGAATACACCGAGATGAAAACAATGCCAACCAGTATGCTGAAAAGCACATTAATAAATGATATGATAAACTTCTCTGTATCAGACCTAACCTTGGAAAGTATAGATAGCGTTTCACCACTTCGCTGATCTTCAAAATCCTGGTAAGGCAGCTTCATTGAATGTTTAAGCCCGTCTGTAAATATTCTTGCCCCAAATTTCTGTACCACCACATTGCTGAAATAATCCTGAAAAGCTTTTGCAATGCGCGACACCATAGCTACCGAAATTAATATGCCCAGGAAACCCAGAACGCCTTTTACGAATTCATCCTGCGTTCTTGTTCCGGTAACCACAAACTGTTTTTGTTCATTAAAATATCCTTTTTCAAAAGGGTGGGTGGCATATGTATCAAAGAGTTTACCGAAGAAGTAAGGATCTAGCATGGAGAAAGACTGGTTAATTGCTGCCAAAAGAAGTGCAAGCAATACCAGACCTTTATAGGGAGCGATATATTTTAATAAAATCTTCATTGTATATAGAATGTAATTGCGATAACAATTTAAACACGTGTAAAGTTAAAGGCATAAAACATGCGCTTATCTGTAAGGGCATATGGTCGAAATTATTTAAGGTACGTATTAAGACTTGCGTACAGCCCATTTCAAAATTTCTTTCCAGGTAGGTTTTTTCCCATACATTAAAATACCTGTTCGGTAAATTTTCGCTGCCAGCCAGGTGGTTAAAATAAAACCTAATACCAGTAAACCCATGCTTGCAAATAATTGCCAGTAAGGTATAGGATCGGGAACGCCATGTGCCAGGCATGCCATCATTACAATAGGTGATGTTAATGGGAATAGGCTGCCAAATAATGCGAGGCTGCTGGTGGGGTCATTTACTGCTTTTGTCATAATTACAATTCCAAAGATTATTGGCATTGTTATCGGCAACAAAAGGCTTTGTGCATCCTGGGGATCTTCATTTACAGCGCTGCCTACTGCGGCAAATAATGATGAATATAAAAGGTAGCCTCCAATAAAATAAAATATAAATCCACCAATTATTAGTGGAAAATTAATTTGGTTCATCCCTTCCATCAATCCATTTAAAGCTCCCTGGTCAGGCATACTTGCGGCAGCACCCATCGGAACACCTGGGCCATTCGCAGGAATTGAATGTAGCAATTCGGGGAATATTAATGGTAATAATAACTGAAGTCCGAAAACTAGAATTACCCAAATAATAAATTGTAAAAGACCAACGGCACCTATTCCTATTATTTTTCCCATCATTAATTGAAAAGGTTTAACGCTGCTAATAATTACTTCGGCAATGCGGCTAACTTTTTCTTCCATAACACCACGCATAACCATGGTGCCATAAATAAATAAAATAATGTAAATAAGAAAGCCTGATATGTACCCAACTGCATAGCTTACACCTGCTTTTGTGCCGGTATCGTTATTACCCTGGAGTGTTGTAAAAGTAATATTGTTGTTTACGGTTTTTGCACTGTCAAGCTGGGCTTTAGAAATGTTAAGTGAAAGTAATCGCTGTTGTTCCAGGGCACTGTTCAACCTGTCCTGTATTCGTTCCCTAGTTAATAACCCCACTGATTTTCCTGTAACAATTTTTAAACTGTCATTATATAAAATTTTGGTGCTTTCAGGAATAAAAACATACCCGTCGTACTTTCCATTTTCAACATCAGATTTTAATGAATTCTGATCACTGTTTTCTACAAAGCGAAAATTAATTTCATCATCACTTTCAATCTTGTTATTAAAAATACTTGCGCGGTCGGCAATAGCAATTTTATATTCATCACCTGTGCTAACAGAGAAATAAATGATGAGTGCATAAAAGCCAAAAATTATCAGGGGCAATAAAATAGTAGTAAGTAAAAAGGTTTTTTTCTGCACCCTGGTTAAAAATTCGCGCTGCGAAACAAGTAATATTTTATTCATGTGTTGAAGTAAATTGGGTGTATACCTTAAGCGGGTAAAGTTTCAAAAGACCTGGTTTTAGACCTTGTGTTTTCTACCAGCCGTATAAATATTTCGTTAAGCGATGGAAGTATTTCATTAAAACTTTCTATCTGCACATTGTTTCGGATAAAATGAATAAGTACATCATTACTGGTAAAACCCTCGTTAATGGTTACCTCTAAATTATTCGCTGAATGTTCAGTTACTATAAATGCATTTGTATCTGGAACAGTATTATAATTATTCAATTTTAAACTGAATTTATTTTGCTTGAAACTTTGCTTAATATCATGCACCGTTCCATCAAGTATTTTCTTTCCAAGATTTACCAATATTATATGGTCGCAAATTTCTTCTACCTGCTCCATGCGGTGTGTGCTAAAAATAATGGTTGAGCCATTATGTGCCAGGCGGTAAATTTCATCTTTTATTAAATTGGCATTTACAGGATCTAAACCACTAAAGGGCTCATCAAGAATAATTAATGCGGGTTCATGTAAAACTGTTGTAACAAACTGCAGTTTTTGGCTCATGCCTTTACTTAAATCTTCCACTTTTTTATTCCACCACGATTCCATTTCGAGCCGCTGAAACCAATATTTTATTTTTTCCATAGCATCGGCTTTAGTTAAACCCTTAAGCCGTGCGAGGTATAAAACCTGGTCGCCGATCTTCATCTTTTTATATAGTCCCCTTTCTTCTGGCATATAACCAATGCGCACAACATCTCTAATGGGGTCGAATTTTTTTCCATCAAAAATTATATTGCCTTCATCAGGATAAAAAATACCGGTGATCATGCGAAGAAGCGTGGTTTTACCGGCGCCATTGGGGCCAAGTAAACCAAAAATGCTGCCCTTTGCAATAGATGCTGAAATTCCATCTACAGCTTTTTGAGAAGAATAATATTTTTTTAGATCCTGCAATTCGAGAAAAGCCATGACAATAGTTTGGATGGCGAAAATATTTCATCTGGCTTAATAATAATGGAATATTACTTAACCGGCAGGAAAAGGAAATGGATAGGTGGGGAGAGGCCTGAATTCAGGAAGGTTTCAACAAAACTGCTTATTTGCTTTAACCTGTTATAATTAACAGAATAAGAAATAAACTTACCATCTCTTCGGGTGGTAACAATGTTTGCTCTTCTTAAAATGGCAAGGTGCTGAGACGTTACGGACTGCTCTAGCCGAAGCTTTACATAGATGTCAGTAACAGTCATTTTTTTGTGCTCATCAATTAGCTTAATGAGTTGCAATCTTAGTTTGTGATTTAGTGCCCTAAGAATCATGGATGCTTTCTTCATGTGAAGAAAATCTATCCTCACATTTTCATTAGTATCAGGGTTGTTTACCACAACGGTTTGAAAAGGAGAATTCATAGAAAAAAATTATAGGTTTAAGATGGGGGAGTTTATGTAAAATTATTAAAATTAATGTACATACATAAACACATTATTGAAAATAAGCATTGTTTATCAATATTTAACGTAAAAAAAAGGGTTTTACATAAGTGGGCTCGCTATATGCCAAATCACAATATATTTTATTGTTATATGCGTGTAGTGAAAACGGTACCATAGTACAAGCATTATGTATGGCGGCTGACATACATACGTTTTTATTTTTAATATAGTTTTTAGCTTTAATGGCACCGCTTCCTGAAATTACAGGGATGTTATTGTTATAGGTATCATTATTAAAATCCTCACTAAATATTAATGCATGAGGGGGCGTAATTGTATTTAAATATTCATCATATATTCCCGTAAAAACTTCCATTCTTCTTGCGTCTATCATTGGGCAGAAAATCATATTAGATTTAAATAAATTTTTAGATTTCATCTCGTCACGTGCTGCAGCGGCCATGATCAAAAGTGTATCAACCATTAATAGTGGCTTATCTAAAGCATAACATAATCCTTTTGCAGTTGATAGTCCCACACGCAAACCTGTATAACTTCCTGGTCCTGCACTAACCGCAATGGCATCGATATCTGTTAGCAAATAAGAATTTTCTTTAAATATTTTTTGTATAGCAGGCTGAATAAAACATGCGTGATTCTTTTGCTCAAAGCTTTCTTCTAATGCAATTATTTTATTATGTAGGCTTAAGCAAATGCTTGCATTCTCTGTTGCAGTGTCTATATGTAATAATAATGCCATATTGTTGATGTAAAATTAATTGAGAAATTCCCTGTAGCCAATTGCTTTACAATCCGCATCGTAAAACAAAAGTTATCTTGCACATTACTGAAAAGAATAATTTAACATTCATTGGTTTATTATGGCTAAAAATGCTTTTGATAAGTTTATTAAAAAGGAACCCAAAGGTGCTAAAAAGAAGGAATTACTAAAACAGCAAAAAAGGAAATCCAAAGCAGAATCGCGGGCTGCCGGTGATGAAATACGCAGAAAAAAAGCGGAAGCAAAGAATTTTGGTAGCGGTTATAAAAACAGGGAGGATCATGCCAGGCAAGATAAAAGAGATAAACGTACAAGTGGCGAATCTGCCAGGTTTAAAGGATATGGAAAAGAAGATGAAATAAAAGAAAAAGATGAAAAGAATGGTGTCGTAACTAATCCGGGAGGCAATGAACCCATGCCTTTAAATAAATATATCGCGCATTGTGGTGTTTGTGGCAGAAGGGAAGCTGCAGAAATAGTAAGGGCAGGAGAAGTAATGGTTAATGGAAAAAAGATTGATGAGCCGGGCTTTAAGGTTTCAGAAAAAGATAAGGTGGAGGTTAAAGGAAAAATCGTGTTTTTACAACAGCATTTAGTTTATATTTTAATTAATAAACCTAAAGATTATTTAACCACAACACACGACCCGCAAGGAAGAAAAACGGTATTCGATATTATTAAAAACGCAACGAAAGAGCGGGTATTTTCAGTAGGCAGATTAGACCGTAATACAACAGGTGTTTTGCTCATGACCAATGATGGAGAACTTACCCAAAAACTTACACACCCTTCTTTTGGTATAAAAAAAATATACGAAGTAGTACTCGAGTCCGAGTTAACCAAAAAAGATTTTGAACAGATTATTAATGGTTTTGAGTTGGAAGATGGCTTTATAAAAGCCGACTCACTGGCATATGGAGATAATAAAGACAAACGCATAATAGGTATTGAGGTGCATAGCGGTCGAAACCGGATTGTCCGTCGCATTTTTGAACACCTGGGGTATAAAATTAAAAGTCTTGACAGGGTTATGTTTGCAAACCTTACTAAGAAAAATGTTGACAGGGGCAAATGGCGTTACCTTACTGAAAAAGAAGTGCGATTACTAAAATTCATGAACCAGTCTTTTTTAAAAAAATCTAAAGCAGAAAAACACCCGGATGACTTTTCCTGAAATTTTGTTTGAAGATGATGATGTAATTGCCATTAATAAACCACCTGGGTTATTAAGCATTCCAGACAGGCAGGGCAAAGACCTTTCACTTAAAGATCTTTTACTGCGAAGGTATCCATCCATTTTTGTCGTACACCGGCTCGATAAATTTACAAGTGGTGTTATTGTGTTCGCTAAGAATGCAGAAGCGCATAAAAATTTATCACGGCAATTCGAAGGCAGGCTAACAGAAAAATATTATGTAGGTCTTGTTCATGGAACCCCCCGGGAGAACCATGGAATTATTGAAGCACCTTTAATGGAACATCCTTCACAAAAAAATAAAATGATTGTTCATGCTAAAGGAAAGCCGACTCTTACAGGTTACGAGGTGCTGGAAACATTTCAATCTTTCTCGTGGTTAAAATTCCGGCTGCATACCGGCAGAATGCACCAGATAAGAGTTCACATGCAAAGCTTGGGCAATAGCCTGGTGTGTGATGAAATTTATGGCAATGGCGCACCGCTGTTGCTTTCAACCATCAAATCAAAATATAAATTATCAAAAAACGCAGATGCTGAGCAACCATTGCTTTCCCGGCTGGCTTTACATTCCTTTAGCCTTACATTTCAACTTACAAATAAAATTTACGTAGAGGCAGAACCACCAAAAGACTTGCGTGCGGTTTTGCAGCAATTAAAAAAATGGGGATGATTTTTATGGCTTATTTATTTTTGCGAGCATAGCCATTTGCGGCTTAAGCGTTTTATATAGTTCCCTATATATTTCATACAACGCTACATACACTGCACTATTCTCCTTTTCAGGATAAAATATTCTATCGGTATCAATCATCCGTTTTACTTCAGAAAGGTCTTTTATTTGTCCGCATGCAAGCATGCCTAAAAAAGCAGCACCTAAGGCTGATGCATCTGCCACATTTGTAAGCGCGATTTTTTTCGATAAAATGTTCGAGAGCAATTGAACCCAAAAGGCAGACTGTGTAAAACCCCCACTTGCGTATACCGTTTCAACAGTATTATTTTTATCTACTAGCATGCAAATATCATAAAGGGCAAAACACATACCTTCAAATACGGCACGCGTAAAATGCGCTTTGGTATGAAAGGCTTGCACACCAATAAATACGCCACTTGCGGTGGCATCATAAACAGGAGCCCTTTCACCATGCAAATAAGGAAGAAATACTAACCCGCCACTTCCGGCATGCGCAGCAGTAGCAAGCGTTTCAAGCTTTAACATATCATCCTTGTTTTCAATGGGCAGCTCCAATATTTTTTCTGCATACCATTCTAAAATATTGCCGCCATTATTGGTAGCACCACCTTGTACATAATGGTTTTCAGTCAGCAGGTAAGTGAATGTTTTTCCCGTTGTTTCATGGTTTTTTTCCTGCGTTACTTTTCTAACGGCACCACTTGTGCCTACAGTAACAGCCATTTCATTTTCGCCGATAGCTCCGCAGCCTAGATTTGCGCAGCATCCATCATTACCACCCGCAACAAAAGGAATAACTTTTTTTAATCCAAGTATTTCTAAAGAGTATGCAGAGAGATTTGTTTCCATATAGGTTACAGGCACCGGTAGAGATAGTTGTTCCCCGTTATACCTGCGGCGTTTAGGGCTGGATCAAACCAGGTTAATTGCATATAATCGAATAGTCCTGTAGCTGAAGCAATGGAATGGTCTATGATGTAATTGTTGAATAACCTATAAAAAATATATTCTTTGATGGAAATGAATTTCGCAGCCTTGGAAAAAATACCTGGTTCTTCATTTTTCATCCACCTGATCTTGCAAAGGGGCGACATAGGATGCACAGGTGTTCCGGTTGCTGCATAAATCTCCTCGGCATGTTTGCTTTGCAGAATTTCAACAGCATATTTTTCACTGCGAACATCTGCCCACGTAATAACATTGGTTAAAGGTTTTCCGTTTGCATCAACCGCCATAACACCATGCATGGCCGAACTAAAACTAATGCAGGAAATATTTGTCTCACCAATATTTTTGATCGATTCTTTTAAAAGGGAAATAACTGTTTCGAAAATCTCGTGCGGACTTTGCTCCACCCAGCCATGTTGCGGAAGAATGGTTTTCGTATTTTTTTTAAGTGATGAAACCACCACCCCATCCCCGCCAACGGTTAGTGCTTTGCAATGTGTTGTGCCAATATCTATCGCAATTATAAATGGCATTAAAATGTTTAAGCCGAATATAAAAAAAGGATTACGATTTCAGAGAAAATACTACATTCACATTCAATGAAAATGTGCAATATCATTCCCGGTTTTAATCATCTTCTTATTTCATAATATTCATTTCAAACCAATAATGCTTTTTGCTAATGGGCGACTTACAAATTAAAAAACAACCAAAAAAATACGATGCTGTAATTGTGGGTTCGGGTGCAGGTGGCGGAATGGCTGCCTATGTCTTATCCAAGGCAGGTCTTAAAGTTTGCCTGCTCGAGGCAGGTCCTATGTACGATCCGGCAGTTAATTCGTGCCAGCTAAAAAATCCTTGGGAATCTCCAAGGCGCGGTGCCAGTACCAAGTATAGGCCATTCGGAGATTTTGACGGATGTTATTGGGGATGGGAGATTGACGGTGAGCCCTATACCCACGTTGGCGATACCAAGTGGGACTGGTGGCGTGCACGCATGCTTGGTGGAAGAACCAATCATTGGGGTAGAATATCACTTCGTTTTGGACCTAAAGATTTTAAGCGTCGCAGCATCGATGGGCTGGGAGAAGACTGGCCAATAGGTTATGAAGATGTAAAACCTTATTACGATAAGATAGATGCCATGCTGGGCATTTTTGGTACAAACGAAGGATTGGAGAATGATCCGGATGGCATCTTCATGCCACCGCCAAAACCCCGTTTACATGAGCTAATGCTTAAACGGGCTGCTTCAAACATAGGGGTACCCGTAATTCCATCCCGCCTTTCCATCCTTACAAAAAAGGTGAATGATGAAAGGGGCGTTTGTTTCTATTGTGCTCAATGCGGAAGAAGCTGCAAAGTGTATGCTGACTTTTCATCTTCCTCCTGCCTGGTGAAACCAGCCATGAAAACAGGTAATTGTGATGTGATAACCAATGCCATGGCCCGGGAAGTTTTAACTGATGCAAACGGCCTTGCAACCGGCGTGTCTTATGTAAATAAAGATGATATGCAGGAGTACCAGGTTACGGGGAGAACGGTAATACTCGCAGCCAGTGCGTGTGAAAGTGCGCGTTTAATGCTCAATTCAAAATCATCCCGCCATCCAAACGGAATTGGTAATTCAAGTAATGTGGTAGGAAAATATTTGCATGATTCTACAGGCGCCGCCATGGGTGGAGTGCTTCCTGAATTATTTGGCCGCAAAAGATATAATGAAGATGGTGTGGGCGGCCTGCATGTATACTCTCCTTGGTGGCTCGATAATAAAAAACTCGATTTTCCGCGTGGGTATCATATAGAATATTGGGGCGGCATGCAACAACCTTCTTACGGGTTTGGTTTCGACATGCAAAACCTGAATGGCAAATATGCAGTTAATGGAAAAACCAAAGAAGCCGGGGGTTACGGTGCCTCTTTAAAAGAAGATATCCGTTTCTTCTACGGTGCATCCGTAGGCATGGCAGGCAGAGGAGAAAGCATTGCTTTAGAAAGTAATTATTGTGAGATTGATCCTGACGTGGTAGATAAATATGGCATTCCGGTGTTACGTTTTAATACAAAAAATTCTGACTACGAAATAAAGCAGGCTAAACACATGAAGGAGACCTTTAGAGAGATGATGCACGAGATGGGTGCCATAATTACCTGGGGCGATAGCGATGGTCCTGAAAACGATTACGGATTATCAAACCCGGGAGAGATAATACATGAGGCAGGTACAGTTCGCATGGGAAGCAATCCAAAAACTTCAGCCCTCAATGGCTGGAGCCAAAGTCATGATGTAAAAAATCTATTCTGTGTAGATGGCGGTCAGTTTACCAGCCAGGCAGATAAAAATATTACATGGACCATTCTCGCACTCTCTATGCGGGCAAGTGACCACATTATTGATGAAATGAAAAAACAGAATTTATAAACAATAAAAATTTTGTATGAACAGACGCGAAACACTTAAAAACCTGGCTATTGGTGCCATTGGCGTAGGTATTGCCGCAGAAGCCTGCAAGCCAGGTGATAAAAAGCCCGAAGCCACGGCTGATAAGGATGCACTAAAAGGCATCAATATCGACAGGATGGAGGCAGAAAAAGTATACGAGCAATCGCTCATAGACCAGGGAAAATTTTTTACTGATGCGGAAATGGCAACGATAACCATCCTGGCAAATATCATTATACCAAAAGATGATGTTAGCGGTAGTGCAAGCGATGCCGGTGTTCCCGAATTTATCAACTTTATTGTACTGGATATGCCGCACCACCAGGTGCCTATGCGCGGCGGGTTGCGCTGGCTGGATATGCAATGCCTCAGCCGCTTTGGAAAAGATTTTTCATCATGCAGCAAAGAACAACAGATGGAAATGGTAGATGCCATTGCCTGGCCGGAAAAAGCCAAACCAGAAATGGCGCCAGGGGTATCCTTCTTCAACCGCATGCGCAACTTAACCGCCACAGGTTTTTATACTTCAGAAATGGGCGTGAATGACCTTGGGTATATGGGCAACAGGCCTAACCAATGGAATGGCGTACCCGATGATGTTTTAAAACAGTATGGCATGAGTTACAGTGAAAAAGAATTGCGTGAATGCATAAGCTTCGATAAGGCATAAAAAGGCTTTGCTTTTAACTCAGTTCAATAATTTTTATGCAAACAGCATCTAAGAAAGTTGTGAATGGCTGGGCGATGTACGATTGGGCAAACAGCACCTATAACCTGGTAATCACAACTACTTTCTTCCCTATTTATTTTACAGCCGTAACAAAAAAACAATTTGGTGGCGACATGGTTCCTTTTATGGGCAGGGAGTTTATAAACTCATCGTTGTATGAATATATTCTTGCCGTGGCATATCTTATTGTTGCTATTTCTTACCCCATTTTAACCTCTATTGCCGATACCCATGCTAACAAGAAAAAATTTATGCGTTTCTTTTGTTACATGGGCGCTGCAGGTTGCAGCCTTCTATATTTTTTTACGGGAGATAACCTGGGCTTTGGCATTCTATTTTTTATGATGGCTGCCATGGGTTATGCCGGCAGCCTCGTTTTTTATAATGCTTTTCTGCCTGAAATTGCAGCACCCCAAGACCGCGACAGAATAAGTGCCCGCGGTTTTGCATTTGGATATATAGGCAGTGTTATAATGCAGGTTATAGGTTTTGTTCTTGTACTTCAACTGGCAGATAAAGATCCTTTCCTGGGCCCTAGAATCACATTTCTTTTGGTTGGATTATGGTGGGCAGGCTTCGCACAAATAACTTTTAGCAGGTTGAAAGAAACGCCTCCTGCCAACCCCGTAAAAGACAATGTAATCGCAAGAGGCTTTAGCGAAATGAAGAAAGTTTATAATGAAGTGAAAAATTTCCCGGTACTTAAAAGATATCTAAGAGGATTTTTCTTTTACAGCATGGGTGTACAAACTGTAATGCTCGCTGCTACCCTATTCGGAAGTAAACTGTTGGGGTTGGATGATACGAAACTTATTATAACTGTTGTTCTAATTCAATTGGTGGCTATTGCCGGTGCTTATTTGATGAGCCGGTTATCTGCCATATTCGGTAATCTGAAAGTTTTAATGGGTGTCATAATTTTTTGGATACTGATATGCTTTGCAGCTTACTACACGGCGCAGGTTAAAGAAAATGGAGGCGACCCTGAGTATTTATTTTATGGTCTCGCGATGGCCGTAGGCCTTATAATGGGCGGCATACAATCGCTAAGCCGTTCAACCTATTCCAAATTAATGCCCGTTACAAAAGACACAGCATCTTATTTTAGTTATTACGATTTTACCGAAAAGATCGCTATTGTAATAGGTATGTTCATTTTTGCTTACATTGAAGAACTGACTGGCAGTATGAAAAATTCAGTGTTGTCACTGGTTATATTTTTTGTGATAGGATTTATCTGGTTATATACTGCGCATAAGAAGCAGTTGTACGCAAAACGATAGTAATATGAAACTATATACGGTTAATACAGGGATGTTTAAACTTGATGGCGGCGCAATGTTTGGCGTTGTTCCAAAAAGTATCTGGCAAAATATTAATCCTGCAGATGAACATAATTTATGCAACTGGGCAATGCGAAGCATGCTGATTGAGGAAGGTGATAAATTAATATTGATAGATACAGGCATTGGCGATAAACAAAGCGAAAAGTTTTTTAGTCACTATCACTTAAATGGAAATGATAGTTTGCATAAAAGTCTGGATAAACTGGGTTTTCATGCAGATGATATTACAGATGTTATTTTAACGCATCTTCATTTTGATCATTGCGGAGGAAGCGTAATAAGAAAGGGAGACCGGCTTATACCCGCTTTTAAAAATGCGGTATACTGGAGTAACGAGCAACACTGGCAATGGGCAACCCAGCCTAACGACAGGGAAAAAGCTTCGTTTCTTTCAGAAAATATATTACCTATTGAAGAGAGCGGCCAATTAAAATTTATACCGCAAAGCACCTATAAAACACTTAATACATTAAATACTGCAGGGAATGCCGAAACGATGAATGCTTTGGAAACAGTAGAGTCTGGCATTATTCCGCAATTATCAATGAAAATAGTTGATGGGCATACTGCAGCTATGATGCTGCCCCAGATAAAATACCAGGATAGAACCATTATGTACATGGCAGACCTGTTGCCATCGTCCGGGCACATTCCACTGCCATATGTAATGGCTTATGATATGTTTCCGCTAACCACGCTAATTGAAAAAAGATTGTTTTTAGAAGAGGCTTTACAAAATGATTACATCCTGTTCTTTGAACATGATCCGATTAATGAGTGTTGCAATTTGCAACAGACCCCTAAAGGCATAAGGCCAGGCGATTGCTTCTCCCTCGCTGCAATATAATTTTAATTTACTTTGGAAGATAATGGGTGGCGAAGGTTGCGATAATGCATCATATCAACTTTAACGCTGCCAACCACAATCGGGCTTTCAATCCGCAATGGTATATGGTTGGGATCATCACTTACCCATACCGTCATTTTTTCCCCGCCTTCAAACATGGTACCCTGCACCAGCAAGGGTTTAAACTTTATAGCATTAAATTTACCATACCTTGTTTTTATAACTTCCTTACCCAGATACCGTATATAAAGATCATGTACTTCATTGTCTAAAAACATACTAAAAGGAATCTTAGCGCCAGGCTTATATCCGTTAAAATTAATGTTGCGGGCATAATATACAGCGCTTAAAACATCCTGTACGCAATTCGGAATTTTCACAAGCCCTTTTGTAGATGCCGCAATATTGTCTGCCTGGTTAAATGTTACCAGCTCTTTCTTTTTATACCCGCCCTCATCTACATTTCTAATAAATTTATAGGGAAGTAAAAGTGCAGTATCGAAATAGGTTTCGTACCTGTCACGCACTTTAAAGATCCAGTCATACTTACTGTTAGAGGTACCTTCGCCTACCACATGATACACCGTTTTATTACCCAGTTTTTCAATGGTAGTATTAAAACTTGCGGAGCCTGCATTAACGTACAAACCTATAACGGAGTAATACACATTAAAGGTTATGTTCTCTCCATTTTTAAATGCAGTATTCTTTACTCCGCAAAAATCATTATCTGCAGAAGAGATAAACCAAAAAAGAGAAAATATGTAAGTGGCTATAATTTTTTTCACGCTTCTTGTTTCCTAAAAATTTTAATGCTTAAAATAAATAAACTGCCTATCACTGATGGTATTATAAGGTTTATAAACCAAATGCCTGCTGTTGTTGCCAGAATGCCTAAGGAGTTTGCTGTAAGTAAACCAAACAACTGAATGCCTGCCTGGCTTCTGATACCCACATCTGCCAAGGGTATGGTAGGTAAAATAGCCAGCACTAAAAACAATACGCAGGTTGTACTTATTGCATTAAATAAACTAACATCAACTTTAAAGAAATGTAGCATAAGCACGTATTGGACAACAAAAACTACGAATCTTATAAAGGACAAGAACAAAATTCTTGTTAATTCTTTGCCTGTAAAAGTTTCCAGGTGTTCTATCAGGTAGCTGTATTTCTGTACACGCGGAATTTTTTCAATAACCCCCGACAACCAGTTTAACCTGAAATAGACTACCACTAAAAGTAGGGTTCCCATTGCAATCATAGATATTATTCCATTCACCCAGAAATATAGAAAGGCCCTGCAACTGGCTCAGGTCGTGCCAGGTAAAAATCTTTAAATATATAAGTCCGGCGAGGCCTGCAACAAGTGTTATAATTAATTGGCTCATGCTTCCGGCAATAGTAAGCGCCACAGAACGAAGCCTGTTGCCTTCATCCATATAAACAATTCTCCCAAAATATTCACCTATACCGTTGGGTAAAAACAAAGACAACGATAGCCCTGAGAGTACTGCCTTGCCAGCAGTAAAAAACGTAACCTGCTGCACGGGTCGCACCAGTAGTTGCCATTTGCGCGCCTCAATACCCCAGTTTATAAACATTAGCAGAAAAAGCGTAAAAAGATACCAGTCATTTTCTCTTGAAAAAGATTCTTTAATCAATGAAACTTTTTGTGAAAGGTCTGGCTGGTCCTGCACCTTCATATAAATTGCATACGACAGCAGAATAAATAGTAATGGCCCAAAAATGTAATTAAATAAAATTTTGTATTGCTTTTTCAGTAGAAAGGATTTTGGAGTACCGGCTGCAGTTGTTCCATTTAATTTCCGTTGCGTCGCACCCTTGTACGTTTTGTTCATTATGCAGCTTTTTAATGCAGGAAGCCTTTACCTGTTAAGAAATTATTGGTTTATGGGGGTATTCTTCATCAGCACAACTTCATAATATGGCAAAGTAGTATTTTCACACAACAATGCAGCAGCAGAAAGAGATTATTTTAGGTATAGACCCCGGCACCGTAATCATGGGCTTTGCCCTGATCGAGGTAAATGGTCAGCAAATTTCGCTGATGCAAATGGATGTGCTTAAAACCCACACTTCTAAAACAGCCTACGAAAAGCTCGAAAATATTTATGCAAAAGTTTGCGAAATAATTCAGCAACATAAGCCTACCTGCTTTGCTATTGAAGCTCCTTTTTTTGGAAAAAATGTTCAAAGCATGCTTAAACTCGGGAGGGCGCAGGGTGTTGCCATTGCTGCAGCCATGCAAAGTGCCATACCTGTTACAGAATATTCGCCTAAAAAAGTAAAACAAAGTATTACGGGGAATGGTAATGCAGATAAAGACCAGGTTTTTAAAATGCTGCAACGCATAGTTACTATAGAAGAAAAGCCGCAATATTTAGATGCTACAGACGCCCTGGCTGTAGCGCTTTGCCATCACTACCAAATGTGCGCACCAATCTTAGTAAAATCCAAAGGTGTAAATACCTGGACAGATTATGCTTCTAAAAATCCCGGAAAGATTTTAGGATTATAACCTTTTTGTTATAGTGGGTGCTTAAACCATTTCATTAATAATCACCTAATGTTTCAGGCAGTTGTTCCAGTGCCTTTGCAAGCTGTGCGTCATTTGGAGCAATGCCATGCCATTCATGTGTACCTTCCATAAAATCTACGCCCTTACCCATAATGGTGGTCATAATTATACATACCGGCAAACCATTGCCAGTAAGCGTTTTGGCATGATTTACTGTAGACACAATTTCCTCCATATTGTTCCCATCCATTTCTAATACCTGCCAGTTAAATGCTTCGAACTTATTACGCAGGTTTCCCAGATTCATTACCTTTTTAGTAGGGCCATCAATCTGTTGCCCATTACGGTCTATAGTAGCGATAAGGTTGTCTACGCTAAGGTTTGGAGCGCTCATTATAGCCTCCCAATTTTGCCCTTCATCCAGTTCTCCATCTCCATGTAAAGAGAAAACGAAATGGGTATCATTATTAAGTTTCTTTGCCAATGCAGCGCCAATAGCTACACTCATGCCCTGCCCCAGCGAGCCACTTGCAACCCTAATGCCGGGTAAATGTTCGTGGGTGGTGGGGTGCCCCTGCAAACGGCTGTTGATCTGCCGGAAGGTAGATAGTTCTTTTTTGTCAAAATAACCGCTGCGTGCCAGTACTGAATAAAATACCGGTGAAATATGGCCATTAGATAAAAAGAATATGTCTTCATTTATTCCATCCATTTTAAAGTTGGGATCATGTTCCATTATATTGAAATAAAGTGCAGTTAGAAAATCTGCACATCCTAAAGATCCTCCGGGGTGTCCGCTTTGGCAGCCATGTACCATTCTTACAATATCCCGTCTTACCTGGGAGGCAATTTCCTTTAATTGGGCTATATCCTTCATTGGCATATTTTTGCGGCAAAACTAAGCCTTAATAACAACATCGGGTTTAATTAGCATTAGTTGGACTTTAATTGAGAAAATAATAATTAATGAAGGAATTATATTAAAATTTTTTGTTGTAAATCTTATATTTACAATGGAAGTTGCAGACGGATAAATAAAAAAATGATTTCATGATTCAGACAGCCGCGGGAATAATGATCGCTTACCTGATAACCTTTTTTCTAATGCCATTCGTTATCAGAATAGCCCGCAATAATAAGCTGTACGATATACCTGATGCACGTAAAACCCATACAGACCCCATTTCATCCTTAGGTGGGATCGGCATTTTCTTTGGGCTTACATTAAGCCTTTTACTGGTATCTGATTTCAATGCTTTCAGTGCAGATTTTCAGTATTATCTCGCCGCATTTTTTGTAATATTTATTTTGGGCGTGATTGATGATATTTTTGTACTTACAGCCTGGAAAAAAGTATTGGGGCAATTTGCCGTGGCTGGTATGCTTACCCTTAAAGCCCACTTGGTTATTACCAACCTGCATGGCTTTTTAGGTATTTACCAAATTACCGAAATGGAAAGTCTACTTATTACTTTTTTTTCAATTATACTAATCATCAATTCCTTTAATCTTATTGACGGGGTAGATGGTTTGGCGGCAACACTCGGCCTTTTCTCCTGTTTACTATTTGGTCTTTTCTTTTTAATAAATGAAAATACTGCCTTTGCACTGCTGGGCTTTTCAATGGGTGGCGCGTTGCTTGCATTTCTTATTTATAATTTTCCGCCGGCACGCATATTTATGGGCGACTCCGGCTCAACACTTATTGGCTTGGTGAATGCCGTGCTCATTATTAAATTTGTTGAAACCGGCGCAACCAGTCCTAATTTTTCTGTTCAGGCTGCACCTGCTGTTGGTTTCGGAATTTTACTTATTCCCTTAATGGACGTTCTGCGGGTTTTTGTTATCAGGCTTATTCGTAAACAATCGCCTTTTGCACCCGACAGAAATCATTTACACCATGTTTTGCTGAATAAAGCATACACCCATACCGGGGTAACACTTGCCATTTTAGTGATTGCCGTTTTTTTTGCCGGCGTTTCTTTCTCTATGCAAAATCTTAATATCAATCTTATAGTAGCTGCACAATTCATTATGTTTTTTGCTGGCGTATTCTTAATAAAAAAGTTTTTGCCCTCTCGCGGCCGCCTGCATATAGTTTCAGAAAGAACAAATGCTCCTGTTACTGAGCCAACAGATATAAGAGTATATAAAATATACAGCGCCAAAGAAAAAGTTTCGGTTAACGAAGAATAGCCCAAGGCGACTTTTTCAGTTATTACTATTTTTGCCTTTAATTTATTTGTATGGAAGAAGAATTAGAATTGATTATGGATGATACAGAATCATCTATGAAAAAAGCGATTGAACACCTGGAAGCAGAACTCACCAAGATACGTGCAGGAAAGGCATCACCCGCCATGTTGGAGGGCATTAGTGCTGAATATTATGGGGCACCTACGCCCATAAGCCAGGTAGCCAATGTTTCTGTTTTAGATGCGAGAACAATCAGCATTCAACCCTGGGAAAAGAACATGCTGGGCCCGATAGAAAAAGCTATTATGGCTGCAAACATTGGCATTAATCCACAAAATGACGGAACACAAATAAGATTATTTTTGCCACCCTTAACAGAGGAAAGACGTCGCGAACTGTTTAAAAGAGCAAGCAATGAGGGCGAACATTCAAAGGTTGCCATTAGAAATATTCGGCGTGATGGAATTGAACATATTAAACGACTGCAAAAAGAAGGATTGAGTGAGGATGTGGCAAAAGATGCTGAAAAAAATGTGCAGGAAATAACTGACAAATATATTACCCTGGTAGATAAACACCTGGCAGCAAAAGAAAAAAGTATGATGGCTGTTTAATTTTCAGGAATAATCAAACTTATAAATTTTGTACGGCACTAATGCCTTGTTGAATTCTTTCTGAGTATGTTCCTTTAATCTCCGTCCATTTTACATGTTGGTTTATAAGCAGGTCTTTATACATGTGATACAGCATTATTCGTGTTTGGGGATCGGGGTATTCGCGCAATTCATCTTTAACCCAGGGAATATCTGTATTACAAAGCAAATACAGGTCGTATTTTCTTTCGGCGATTGTGTCTAAAATAAATTGGTGACATTTATTAAAAACAAATTCGCACCACACCTTCATAACATACATGTCGGTGTCTATAAAAACAAAGGGGCTGTTTAAGACTGTGGCCTTATTTACTGCCGCATTTTCCTGAGACAACTGTCCTTTGGATATTTCCAGCAGGTCGTTATAACTATAAGCTGTACCATGTTTCAATAAATATTCGCGTGCAAATTCCGGGCAACAAACAGTGCTGAAATGATCAGCTAACTGGTTGCACAAAATGCTTTTGCCGGTACTTTCCGGACCAATAATTACAACTTTTTTAAGAGGCATTTGTTATCTTCTATTTTTTTACCAACCTTCTTCGCCATTCAATTAATCCATAAAATGCCATGATCAGCAATATAAAATAATACACGCTGGTAAATACATATCCTTTTACAAAATAGAGTGGTATGGAAGCAATGTTGGTAGCTATCCACCAATACCAGCTTTCCACTTTTTTCTTTGCCATTAATAACATACCTGTAAATGCTGTTGCTGAAGCAAAGGCATCTGCCCAGGGAATAGCGCCGGGCGCAAACACATTTTTTATATAAGAAAGTGAAACATAAATAACCGAATAGCAGGTAACGAAGAAAATAAACTGGTATGCTATTTCTTTTGAAGTAGACGTCGTAATAATTAAAACCGGGTGTTTATCCCTGTCTTTTTTTGTCCAGAGAACCCACCCATAAATGCTCATTATGGTATAATATAAATTTACCGATGCTTCGCCGAACAAGTGGCCTTCAACAGATAAATAAATGTATATAATTGTATTTATTATCCCCACAGGGTATACCAGTATATTTTCTTTCCGGCTATAGTACACACTGGCAATGCCTGTAAATACAGCGACGTATTCTAACAAGGTGGTAGCCTTAATACCATCAATAAACTGCTGAATTATTTCATTCATTATAGATTTGTGAAGATAAACATGCCAAAATCATTTCAACTCTTTATACCATCTTTGCTGCCAAAATTTTTATTATGCAGGTAGCAGTATTAGGTGCAGGAATGGTGGGCCGTGCAATGGCATGGGATCTTGCCAAAGATTATAAAGTGACTTCTATAGACAAGAGTAAAGAAAACCTGGCCGATGTTTATGAAGAGGACAAAACCATAGAAATTATTCAGCACGACCTAAGCGATTACGGGTCTTATATAACACTGCTGGCACCTTTCGACCTGGTTGTTACAGCCGTACCTGGTTTTATGGGTTATAAAACTTTGGAAGCAGTAATCAATGCCGGAAAAAATGTAGCAGACATTTCTTTTTTCTCTGAAGATGCACTGCAACTCGATGCTCTCGCCAGGGAAAAAAATGTTACGGTAATTACAGATGTAGGTGTTGCGCCGGGTATGAGCAATTTTATACTGGGACGGTATAATACCATAATGAACATAACAAACTTTGAATGTTATGTAGGCGGATTGCCCCGCATAAGGCAAAGACCATTTGAATACAAGGCACCTTTTTCTCCTGTTGATGTAATTGAAGAATATACACGACCTGCCCGTTTAAAAGAAAACGGTCACATTGTTACAAGGCCTGCACTAAGTGAAAGGGAGTATATGCATTTTGAAAAAGTGGGCACTTTGGAAGCATTTAATACAGATGGATTAAGAAGCGTGTTGTATACCATGCCCCACATTCCTAATTTAAAAGAAAAGACTTTGCGCTACCCCGGGCATGTTGAATTAATCATTGCCCTGCAGCAAAGTGGATTTTTTAAAACAGAACCTGTTCAAATAAATGGTCAAAGCATCAGCCCATTGCAGTTTACATCTAAAATATTGTTTGATAACTGGAAGCTGGAAAAGAATGAGGAAGAACTTACTATAATGAAGGTGTTAGTGCAGGGGAATAAAGATGGTAAAGAACAATCTATTATTTACACTATGCTGGATGGGTTTGATAAAAAAACAGGCATCTCTTCTATGAGCCGTACTACCGGGTACACCTGTACTGCGGCAGCACACCTGATAGCTGAAGGCATGTTTAATAAAAAAGGCGTTTTTCCGCCGGAATTGGTGGGCGGTGATCAGGCTTGTTTTGATTTTGTGATCGATTACCTTGCCCAACGAAATGTAAACTGGGTGAAACAAGGTTAAATATTTCACTATTGAAAATTCAATACAATTTACTTGCAGGAATTTTTTACTTTTGCACCTCTTTGGCGGGATAGCTCAGGCGGTTAGAGCGTTGGATTCATAACCCAAAGGTCTCGGGTTCAACTCCCGATCCCGCTACCATTAAAACGATTTTTGCCGTTTTATCAATGCAGTTTCTCGGTTATTTCCTAAATTCAATATCAAAAATTTTGACAACCCTTATACCTAAATCCCGGCTACTTTGTGCCTTCTCCAACCTATTAGTATTTACTATTTTGTTGGTATCCTGTAATAAGGAAGTTTTTAATGAAGTAGAGCCTTCTATTTCTAATACAAATTATAATAGAATCAATCAACCAAACATCATTCTTGTTTTGGCTGATGATGTGGGTTACGAAGTGCCCAATTATACCGGGGGTAAATCTTATAGCACCCCATATATTAATTATATTGGCGGCAAATGGATTACAACTAAGCCAGGTTTATAGTTGCCCGTTATGTTCACCCTCTCGTGTAGAGATACTTACAGGCAAATACAACTTTAGAAATTACACCCGCTGGGGAACGTTGGATAAAAGTAATTGTACCATTGCCAACGTATTAAAGGATGAAGGATATGCGACCTGCGTAGTAGGTAAATGGCAACTTGATGGTGGAGATAGTTCAATAAAAAAGTTTGGTTTCCAAAATTATTCTGTGTGGAACCCTTATAACCCTGATTTGAATTCTCCGCAAATTGCAAAAGTGGGTAGTCATTATAAAGACCCTATAGTTTATGAGAATGGGGCGTACCTGCCTTACAGCAGAACTAAAGGACGGTATGGCGAAGATATGTACCAGAATTACCTTTTTAATTTTATCGACAGCAACAGAAACCAACCCTTTTTTGCCTATTGGGCACTTAATCTTTGCCATTTGCCTTTTTGCCCCACACCTGAAAGTCCGGAATTTAATTCGTGGGTCGTACGAGGCGAAGAACCTGGTGATACTATTTATTTTCCCGGCATGGTTCAGTATATGGATAAGTTAATTGGCAGGCTGCTCAATAAACTGCAGGGAATGGGTCTGTCAGAAAATACCATCATTATTTTTACTACTGATAATGGAACGCCAACCGCTATTAATAGTATGTGGCGGGGGCAGCAAATAGCCGGAGGAAAGGGTGAGACTACCACATGGGGAACCCATGCGCCCACAATTGTTTTTTGTCCTGCCAGAGTTAGACCGGGTATAGATAATTCTTTAATAGATTTTTCAGATTTTTTACCCACGATTTCAAGGATTGCGCAAACCAAGCCTCCGGGTTATCTCGGTACAATTGACGGAATAAGTTTTGCACCCCAGATTTTTAGAGAACAACCTGCCACCCCGCGAGAATGGAGTTACTGTTATTTTTCTCCAAGAAAAGAATGGGCTTTCGACGACAGGTTAACAAGGTGGGTGCAAAATACCGGGTATAAACTTTATGATACCTCCAGAAGAAATCCGGAACGTATAAACATGATGTATAATCTTTTAGCAGACCCGTATGAAAAAGAACCATTGCGGGAATTAAATGAGTCTGAAACAGTATTGCAGGAAAGATTTACACACATTCTTGACTCCCTTCAATAAATAAAGTTTTTCACTTTTAAACAATCTTCTTTTAAGGTCGGACCTAAATGGTTTTCTTTGTAGGGCATGTCATTATTTGTTACGTCACTAAATTCAGGGAGCAATGGAAATTGCTATTATATAGGAAACGAAGAGGATGCTGTACTGATAGATGCAGGCATATCGTGCAGGGAAATTGAAATGCGTATGACAGGCTTGGGATTGAATGTAAGAAAATTAAAAGCCATATTTGTTTCCCACGAACACAGCGATCATATTAAAGGGATTGTTACGCTAAGTAAAAAATTTAATCTTCCCGTTTATATAACCCACGCCACCCTTACTTCGGCCAGGATAAAAATTGACAAATCACTTATCTGTTCCTTTGCCGGTAACGAACCTGTTACAGTAGGAGGCCTAACTATTACCGGTTTCTCCAAGTTTCATGATGCAGCCGATCCATATAGTTTTGTGGTAAGCTGCAAAAATATTACGGTGGGTGTGTTTACAGATATTGGTAATGCATGCCAGAATGTGATTCAATATTTCAAATTATGTCACGCTGCTTTTCTGGAAGCAAATTACGATGAGGAAATGTTGAGCAATGGCAGCTATCCATACATTTTAAAAAGAAGAATTAGCAGTTCCACAGGGCACCTGAGCAATTCACAGGCCCTCTGAATTATTTACGAAATACCGTGCGCCGCATTTAACCCATCTCTTTCTGGCGCATTTGTCAAAAAATAACAATTGCCCAAAACTGGTGCATGCATTATTCAGTAAACATTGCGGTAAGGTGAAGGTGGTTGTAGCTTCAAGGTATGAAGCCACAGGTGTTTACCATATCTCCGAAACCATAAAAAAACCTACTTTCTTTCAGCCTGAATTTTGTTTTTCTTAATACTTTTTTATGCCAGTTGTGTAATATACATAGGCATGGTTTTGCCGGGGTACTTCTCTAATGCCACTTCGAGGCAATCAATAGCCATATCAATTTCTTCGCGGTTAAGTACATAGGCTAAACGAACTTCCTGTATGCCCGCACCCGCGGTTTCATAAAAGCCTGTTGCAGGTGCCAGCATTATCGTTTGATTATTATGGCTGAAGGACTCAAGCAGCCACTGGCAAAAGGTATCCGCATTATCAATGGGCAGTTTAGCCATGGCATAAAACGCACCGCCAGGGTTTGGGCAAAACACCCCCGGAATGTTGTTTAATCTTTTTACGATCAGGTCTCGCCTGCTTTTATACTCTGCCTTGGTAATATCAAAATAGTCATCTGGCAGATCTACAGCAGCTTCGCCCGCTATTTGAGCCAGGCCCGGTGGACTTAGCCTTGCCTGCGCAAACTTCATGGCAGTCTCAATTAAGGTCTTATTGCGTGTAATAAATGCACCTATCCTGGCACCGCATGCACTGTACCTTTTGCTGATGGTATCCATTAAAACAACGTTATCATCAATACCTGTTAAATTCATAGCGCTGAAGTGATCGCCTTCATAACAAAATTCTCTGTAAGCCTCATCAGAAAACAAATACAGGTTATGTTTGGTAACAATGTTCTTTAGTATTTCCATTTCTTCCCTGCTGTATAGATAACCCGTGGGGTTATTAGGATTGCAGATAATAATAGCCTTTGTGTTTTCGGTTATTGCCTTTTCAAATTCTTCTATGGGTGGCAACGCAAAGCCGTTTTCGATATAAGATGCAATAGGTTTTACCTTAACCCCTGCTTCAACCGCAAAGCCATTATAGTTTGCATAAAAAGGTTCCGGAATTATTATTTCATCGCCGGGATCAAGGCACGCCATAAAACCGAAAAGAATGGCTTCAGAGCCCCCTGCTGTTATAATAATATCAGTATAATCAATGTCTATCCCAGCTTTTTTGTAATAACCAACCAGTTTACGCCTGTAGCTTTCGTTGCCTGCACTGTGGCTATATTCAAGTATTTTAAATTCTGTATTTCTAACCGCATCAAGCATTAATTTAGGCGTTTCTATATCAGGCTGACCAATGTTTAAATGATAAACATGTACACCTTTTTTCTTAGCGGCTTCGGCAAAAGGTACAAGTTTTCTAATGGGTGATGCCGGCATAACCTGCCCCCGCTGGCTTATGGTAAGCTTCTTCATGCGGCAAACGTACTGAAGTATTTTTTCTTTATTTCATTCCATAATATTTTTTAAAGCATTTACCATTTATCCTTAATAAAAGCAAAGTATCCTTTAAAGTTTTAAAAATAAACAGGACATATAATGCATCCTTTTACCTTCGTCACTCTTAAAAAAATTCTATATGAGATCAATGTCAAAATTGACTTTGTTGGTGTGTGTTTATTTCAATGTGTCTTTAGCCATAGCGCAAAAAACCGATGTTATTGAAAAGAGCCAAAGCACCTTCGACCAGCACGAAGCTTTCAGTAATTTATTTTATCCTAATAACGGTAATGAATATAGAAGCGCTTCAGGTATGCCCGGTCCCAAATACTTTCAAAATGCAGCTGATTATAAAATAGCTGCAACCCTCGATACGGTTAAACATGAAGTATCGGGTTCTGTAACCATTAATTATAAAAATAATAGCCCGGATGCGCTGCCTTTTATCTGGTTGCAGGCTGATCAAAATATTTATCGTGAAGACAGCCGTTCCCAGGCAACATCTGCAGTTACAGGCGGCAGGTTTGCTAATAAAACTTTTACAAAAGGGTTTGCCATTAAAACAGTTTCTGTAACTCAAAATTCGAAATCTGCCACCCCTGATTATTCTGTGAATGATACGCGATTAAAAATTAATCTTCCGTCAACCATTTCACCCAATGGCGGAATTATACAGGTTAAGATTGAATATTCATTTGAGGTACCTGAATACGGTACCGACAGAATGGGAAGGTTAAAAACCCAAAATGGATGGGTGTACGAGATAGCACAATGGTACCCCCGCATGGCTGTATATGATGATGTTGAAGGATGGAATAATTTGCCCTACCTCGGTGCCGGTGAATTTTACCTTGAGTATGGCGATTTTGATTATACAATAACAGCCCCCGCCAATATGATTGTGGTGGCTTCAGGTGAAATGGTAAATGCTTCAGAAGTATTAACGTCAAAAGCAATTAGCCGCCTGGCACAGGCAAAAAAAAGCGACACCACCGTAATAATAAGAAGTAAAAGTGAACTGAATGATATTGCAGCATACCCATCAAATAAAGCAAATCTTACCTGGCACTTTACGTGTAAAAATGCACGCGATGTTTCATGGGCTGCATCCAAAGCGTTTATATGGGATGCCGCACAAATTGACCTGCCAAGTGGTAAAAAAGCACTCGCACAATCTGTTTACCCGGTAGAAAGTGCGGGAGAAAACGCATGGTCGCGCAGTACAGAATTTGTGAAGGCAAGTATAGAACAAAACTCAGACTGGTACGAATACACTTACCCCGTTGCAACCAACGTAGCCGGTATTGTTGGCGGAATGGAATATCCCGGTATAGTTTTCTGTTCATGGCAGAGTGAGGGCGAAGGTTTATGGGGTGTTACCGATCACGAGTTTGGCCATAACTGGTTTCCTATGATAGTCGGTAGTAATGAAAGAAAATACCCGTGGATGGATGAGGGTTTCAATACTTTCATCAACGATTTTTCTACCCGAAGATTCAACAACGGGGAGTTTTATAGTAAGAATGATATACATGAAGTTGCTTCTTATCTTTTTAAAAAAGATGCCGACGCTTTAATTACTGCGCCGGATGTAGTACAACCCAATTTTCTTGGAATAGCAGCTTATTATAAGCCTGCAATCGGGTTGCATATTTTAAGGTCATATGTGTTAGGCGAAGAAAGATTTGATGAAGCTTTTAAAACCTACATCAAAAGATGGGCTTTTAAACATCCCACCCCGTGGGACTTTTTTCATACGATGGAAAATGTAAGCGGTGAAAACCTTTCATGGTTTTGGAAGGGATGGATTTTTAATAACTGGAAACTTGACCAGGGAGTAAAAGAAGTGAAATATGTTGATGGCGACCCGGCAAAAGGTGCCTTCATAACTATTGAAAACAAAGAACAACTTGCTTTACCCGTTCCCATAAAAATTTTAATGGAAGATGGCAAAACCGATTCACTGGTATTGCCTGCAGAAATATGGCAGCGTGGGTCAACCTGGACCTTTAAACGCAATACAACATCAAAGATCAAAATGGTTACCATCGATCCCTCCCACGATTTACCTGATGTTGATGCAACAAATAATGTTTATCAAACTGCACCTCCCAAGCCTGTTCCTGCAGGTACAACAGCAACTTCTGTAATCAACAATTACATCAAAGCCATTGGTGGGCAGGAAAAAATTAAGAATTTAAAAGATGTATCGTTAATGTATACTGGTGCTGTTCAGGGTCAAAATATAATTTTTGAAAAGAAGTACAAGATGCCTGATTATTATTTGATGAACGTAACGTTGCCTGCAATGGAACTTACTGCCTCAAAGATTTTGGTAACAGGCGATAGTGTTAGCATGGTGCAAATGGGAATGCCAATACCTGTAAGTGATGAAATGAAGGTAGCCTTAAAAGAAAATGCATTGCTTTTTCCTGAAATGGACTATGCCAATAAGGGATATACCATGGAACTGACGCCAATGATCCAGAATATTAATGATGAAGATGTTTATGTTGTAAAAATTACCACACCAACAGGTAGTGAAATAATAGAAAATTTTAGCGTGGCAACGGGTTTAAAAACCATGGTAACATCCAGTATGAAAGCGCCGAGTGGAGAAAACCAAAAATCTTCTATGCAATTAGGAGATTACCGCGAAGTGAATGGTATTAAATTTCCATATAGTCAAACTATAAATAACCAGGGAATGGATATTGTTTTAACCGCCACAGAAATAAAAATAAACACCGGTTTAACAGCGACAGATTTTAATTGATCATTTAAAAATAAAATAGAAAGGCTGCCTGCATTGGCAGCCTTTTTTTGTTTAATCCCTATCCACGGTTTAATTGTAAATTGCCTGTAGTGAAATATTATTATGAGAAATTTATTCCTAATCCTATCATTTATCTGTTGTAACCTTATTGTAAATGCGCAGGATGCTGCTTCGCTTCGGGCTAAAAGAATTATGCTTCCTAACGGCTGGAGTCTTACCCCTGCAGGCGTTTCACTGCCACTTGGTGATCTACCACTTAACCTGGCTGTTTCCCCATCAAAAAAATTAATTGCGGTAACCAATAATGGTCAAAGCACACAAAGCATTCAACTGATCGATGTAAAAAAGAATTTACTTCTTCACACAATTGAAGTGGATAAAAGCTGGTATGGATTAAAATTTTCTGCTGATAATAAGTTTTTATATGCATCTGGCGGTAACGATAACAGGATTTTAAAATTTGCAATTGAGAATAATAAACTTGTATTGGCAGACAGCATTTTACTTGGGGAAAAATGGCCTGCGAAAATTTCCCCTGCGGGTATAGAGATAGACGATAATAGAAAGTTGTTGTACGTTGTAACTAAGGAAAACAACAGTTTATACGTGGTAGATTTGTTTACAAAAAAAACAAAGCAGGTATTACTCTTAGGCGCTGAAGCATATACATGCTTATTATCTCCCGACAAAGGTTTCCTGTACATTTCTTTATGGGGCGGCGATAAAGTACTTATATACAATACTACCCAAAATAAGGTGGTTGATTCAATTGCCGTAGGCGATAATCCTAACGAATTATGCCTTACAAAAAATGGTCACATACTTTATGTGGCCAATGCAAACGATAACTCTGTTTCTGTAATAGATGCGCAAAAGAGAAAAGTAATTGAAACATTGGATGCTGCATTATACCCGGCATCGCCAGCGGGTTCAACTACAAACGGACTTGCCCTTAGCGAAGATGAAGAATTGCTTTATATAGCTAATGCAGATAACAATTGCCTTGCAGTGTTTGATGTTGAAAAGTCCGGCGCGAGTGAATCTGAAGGCTTTATTCCGGTGGGATGGTTCCCAACAAATGTAAAAGTGGTTGATGGAAATATATTTGTAACAAACGGAAAGGGATTCACTTCATTTGCTAATCCCAATGGTCCCAATCCCATGGGCAAAAAACAAAAATTAGGTTACCAGAAGGGCGATACAGCAACTATAAAAGAGGTTCAATACATTGGTGGATTGTTTAAAGGCACATTAAGTAAAATAAAAGAACCAACTGATAAAGAACTTGCTTCACTCTCAAAGCTGGTGTATGAAAACACGCCTTATAGCAATACCTCCATGCTTGAAGAAATTGATGCCGGTAACCCAATTCCTAAAAAATCAGGTGATGCCTCACCCATAAAATATGTATTTTATATTATTAAAGAAAACCGGACATACGACCAGGTATTAGGTGATGTGAAAGAAGGTAACGGAGATCCTGAACTTTGTTTATTTGGAGAAAAAATTACCCCCAACCAACATGCCATTGCTAAAGATTTTGTTTTGCTCGATAATTTTTATGTGAATGGTGAAGTAAGCTCAGATGGACATAACTGGAGCCTCGGGGCTTATGCAACAGATTACTTAGAGAAAACCTGGCAAACAGGGTATGGCGGGCGTGGTGGTGAATATGATGGTGAAGGAAATCGCCCTGTTGCAAACAATAAAAATTTTGTGTGGGATATGTGCAAAAAAGCTGGTGTTAGTTACAGAACTTATGGCGAATTTGTTGGGGAGAGTGGACAACCTAACCTGCAGGTTCTTGAGGATCATTATTGTCCTTATTACACACCGTGGAATGAATCTGTACGCGACACTACCCGTATAAACCAATGGAAACGCGATTTTGATTCCCTTGTTGCAATTAACGCCGTTCCGCAACTAAGTACGCTGCATGTTATTAATGATCATACACAAGGCTTAAGCTTAGGTAAGCCTACACCATTTGCGCATGTGGCAGATAACGACCATGCCGTAGGTATGTTTCTTGAACACCTTAGCCACAGCCCAGTTTGGAAAGAGAGTGTAGTGTTTATTGTTGAGGATGATGCACAGGATGGTCCGGATCATGTAGATGCACATAGAACTACTGCCTACCTTGCCGGGGGATATGTAAAAAGAAATTATATAGACCACACCATGTATTCTACCACCTCTCTTTTAAAAACCATTGAACTGATATTGGGATTAGACCCTATGAGCCAGTATGATGCAGGGGCAACAAGTATGTGGCGAAGCTTTACAGGTAACCCCGATTTTACAACCTTTACAACGAAACCATTACAGGTTGATATTAATGAGGTAAATACCGAAGAAAGTGTATGGCAACAAAAAAGTGAGCTGTTTGATTTTACTAAAGAAGACAGGGCGCCCGACCGTGCCTTCACCGAGGTAATATGGAAAGCGGTGAAGGGGTTGGATGCACCTGTGCCGGCACCAAAAAGGGCGGCCTTTGTTAAAGTGATTGATGACCTTGATTAATTGAATTAATCCTCATCGTCCGATGCGCCACCTGCAAAAATCTGGTTAACAGCGCCGCCAAGCATAGGAAATTTTTCCGTTACAAAATTGGCAATGCTTTCTATGCTTTTCTTGGCCTGTTCGGGTGTTACACCAGCCTCATTTACGAGGCGCTGAATTAATTCGTCCATAGTTATTTTTTTGAAAGATAATTATAAGCATTGGTACAAAAATGAAGGCGATGAAAATTACTTCTCATCGCCTTTCCCATCCATAAAGAAAACAAAAAACACAATTTTTATGCAACCTTTAATATACTTAGTTTGCTCTTATTAAATTTCTTTTCGGCATACTCCTCTGTAATCGTAAGTTCTTTAACGCCACTCCCGGGAAGTTCGAACATGGCATCAGTAAGAATATTTTCACAAATGCTTCTTAACCCCCTGGCGCCTAATTTATATTCGAGTGCCTTTTTAACCATAAAGTCGTACACCTTTTCTTCTATCTTAAGCTTAATGCCTTCCAGCTCAAACAATTTGGTAAACTGTTTAATCAAGCTGTTTTTAGGCACGGTTAAAATGCTGCGCAGTGTTTCTGCATCCAACGGATCAAGATGAGTGATCACCGGTAAACGTCCCAGTAATTCTGGGATCAAACCAAAATTCTTAAGGTCTTGTGCGTTTATAAACTGTAAAAGATTTTTGCGTTGTTCTTCCTGCTCGCTTTTATTTACTTTAAACCCAATTGCATTGGTATTAATTCTGCGGGCAATTATTTTATCTACCCCGTCGAAAGCTCCGCCACATATAAACAACACATTGCTGGTGTTTACTTTCACCATTTTTTGTTCGGGATGTTTGCGTCCGCCCTGCGGTGGTACCAATACTTCGGTTCCTTCAAGCATTTTTAATAATCCCTGCTGAACACCTTCGCCGCTAACATCGCGGGTAATGGATGGGTTATCTCCCTTACGTGCTATCTTGTCTAATTCATCAATATATACAATACCTTTTTCTGCTGCCTGAATATCGTAATTACAAGCTTGCAATAAACGGGTTAGCATGCTTTCAACATCTTCACCAACATAACCGGCTTCAGTAAATACGGTGGCATCAACAATAGCAAATGGCACGTTTAGTAAACGCGCAATGGTTTTTGCCAGTAAGGTTTTACCTGTACCGGTTTCGCCAACCATAATAATGTTGCTTTTTTCAATCTCAACTTCTTCTGTTTGCTGCTTGCGGGTAATTCTTTTATAGTGATTATAAACAGCTACACTCAATACTTTTTTTGCATCATCCTGCCCAATAATATACTGGTCTAGAAACTCTTTTATCTCAACAGGTTTACGAATGTTGAACCTGTATTGAGTAGTGTACTGTTCTTCGCGAAGCTGAAGTTCCTGGGCAATGATCTCCTGCGCATGTTCTACGCAGTTTTCACAAATATGACCTTCCTGCCCTGCAATAAGGATTTTAACCTCATCGCGGCTTCTGCCGCAAAAAGAACAATGAAGATTAGTTTGCTTCGCCATATTAAATAAAGAGAATATTTCATTCCCTCCTTGCAAAGGTAATGAACTTGTTATTAAAATAGGGGAAACGGAACCCGTATGAGGGTATGATAAAAGTTAAAGCTTATCCAGCAATTTATCTACGATTCCATAAGCCACTGCCTCTTTGGCATCCATCCAATAGTCGCGGTCGAAATCTTTCATGATCTGTTCAACCGTTTTGCCGCAATTATCAGCAAGAATTTTTGCACCCAGGTATTTGGTTTTTTGAATTTGTGCAGCCTGAATTTCTATATCTGCAGAATTTGCCTGGTAATGCCCGCCCAGGCTTGGCTGGTGTATCATGATTTCTCCATGAGGAAATACATAACGCTTACCTTTTACGCCCGCACTTAGTAGAATAGAACCCATGCTGGCAGCTAATCCCATACAAACCGTACTTACCGGGGATTGTATTAAACGCATGGCATCATAAATTACCATACCGCTTGTAACCATACCGCCGGGACTGTTAATGAACAATTTTATTTCTTCTCCAGGTTTGTCTGCATCAAGTAATAACAGCTTGCTTACAATTTCCCTGGCAGTTTTGTCTTCTATTACACCCCATAGGTAAACTGCTCTTTTTTCAAGAAACAGTTGTTCCATCTTTTTGGTTAGAAATGAACTTTGATCATTCTTTTCTTCCTTTTTATCTTCTTCCTCTTCTTCGTTGTTTAATATAAAAGTTCGCTGTTTTCTATAGATCATATATAATGTTATTTCAAAAAATGAATGGTTGATTTTAATGAATGGAAATTACGGTTTCATTTCTTTTTTAGGATTTACAACCAAAACCTCATCTACTAAACCATATTCCTTGCTTTCCTGTGCACTCATCCAAAAATCGCGGTCGCAATCTTTGGCAACTGCTTCAATTTCTTTACCGGTGTGGTAACTAATGATGGTATATAGCTCCTGTTTCACTTTCCTTATTTCTTTTGCAGTGATCTCAATATCGGTTGCCTGGCCGCTAATTGCCCCGGATGGCTGGTGTAACATAACGCGGCTGTGTTTTAATGCACTTCTTTTTCCTTTAACCCCTGCACACATTAAAATGGCACCCATGCTGGCTGCTATACCCGTGCAAATAGTAGCAATATCCGGGCTTACAAACTGCATGGTATCATAAATACCTAAGCCGGCATAAACGCTGCCACCGGGACTGTTTATATACATTTGAATATCGCGGCCACGGTCGCTGCTGTCTAAAAATAGTAACTGTGCTGTTACAATATTGGCTACATAATCATCAATAGGCTCACCCAGGAAAATGATCCTGTCCATCATTAAGCGGCTAAATACATCCATGCTGGCCACATTCAGCGGGCGTTCTTCAATAATATAAGGGGTAAGATTAGTTACATTATGCTGTTTATAACTATGCAACCCTGCACTGCTCATGCCCATGTGCTTCACTGCATATTTTTCAAAATCTTTTCCAAAATCCATAGTTTCTTTTTTAAGCGATGAAGGTAAGCGATTTACTTTTTGGTTAACTAATCACCAAATACCATGCAATCTGTTTTTTGTAGACAAAAGGGCAGAAGAGGGTTAATGAGGTTTCAGTTTTCATTTGAATTTAAGAAGCTAAGGCACTCATCTACCATAATGGAGCTGCCAATAAAAACCGGGGTGCGCTGATGCAGTCCACCGGGATGTATATCCAAAATGCGTTTAACGCCACTCGTAGCCTTGCCGCCGGCAACTTCCATTATAAATGCAAAGGGATTGCATTCATACATAAGGCGAAGTTTGCCTTCCGGTTTTTTTGCCTTTCCGGGATACATAAATATCCCTCCTTTTATTAACGTACGGTGTACGTCTGCCACCATACTGCCTATATACCTATTGGTATAGGGTCCGCCGGTCTCGCTTGTTTTACCCTGGCAAGCTGTAATGTAATTTTGCACTTTCTCATCAAATTGAAAAAAATTGCCGTGGTTAACAGAATATATTTTGCCTGTTGGCGGGCATTTTATATCTGGATGGCTGAGGCAATATTCGCCTATAGACTGATCGAGGGTAAAACCATTTACGCCTCGCCTGGTGCCGTAAACCAACATGGTAGATGAGCCATACACTATGTAACCTGCCGCCACCTGCCTGATGCCCGGCTGAAGAAAATCTGAAATATTGCAGGGTTTACCCAGTTCACTAATGCGGCGATAAACCCCAAAAATGGTTCCGATAGAAACGTTGGTGTCTATGTTTGTACTGCCATCCAGCGGGTCGAACATTACCACATATTTACTGTTGTTGCTTACCTCGTCGTTAAAGACCACGATGTCATCCATTTCTTCACTGCCAATGCCTGCACAACTAATGCCATGCTGCAGTACACCTATTAGCTGGTTGTTCGCTAATACATCCAACTTTTTTACATCCTCGCCCTGTATATTGGTGGTGCCTTCATCGCCAAGAATATCCACCAGGCCGGCCTTGTTCACTTCAACATTTATTCTTTTGCTGGCAAGACCAATATCACGCAATAAATTACTGAGTTCACCCGTGGCATTCGGAATTTTTCTGAATTGCTGAATGGTGAATTCATCCAACGTTAAAACCTGCCTGTTAACAGTCATTAGCGAATCGTTTATAGGCAAAACTAACAACCATTCTGCATTATGGATATTATCTTTGCCCGCTTTTTAAAATTGTATCAAGATATAACCTGAAGTATGAAAGTTTTCAAATTTGGTGGTGCGAGTGTTAATTCGGTTGAAAGAATTAAAAACGTGGGGAACATTATTAACCTGTTTAATAATGATAATTTAATGATCATTATTTCTGCAATGGGAAAAACCACAAATGCGTTGGAGAAGGTGGCCGAATCTTTTTATGAAGGAGATAAGCAGACCGCGCTTGACCTCTTCAACACTGTTAAACAAAGCCATTTGCAAACTGCTAAATATTTGCTTGGTTACGAGGTACAATGCATGTCTTGCAACAGCTGGAAGGTTTTTTTACCGAGGTTGAATGGTTGCTGAATGATAAGCCTGTTCGATCGTTCGATTATTATTACGACCAGATCGTATGCATGGGCGAGCTATTGAGCACCTGCTTGTAAGTCATTATCTAAATGAAGCAGGAATTGAAAATAAATGGGTAGATGTAAGGGATATAATTCGCACCGATAATAATTTTCGGGAAGCGGTGATTGACTGGACAGTAACAGAACAAAAAACCAAAGCCATTCTGCAATATGCAAATGGCGATGATGAAAATTCTAATCCACGCATATATATAACCCAGGGTTTTATTGGAAGTACAGATGAGAATGAAAGCACTACACTGGGAAGAGAGGGAAGTGATTTTACCGCCGCCATTTTCGCCAACCTGCTCAATGCAGAAAATCTGACCATTTGGAAAGATGTGGAAGGTGTAATGAGCGCCGATCCGAAGAAATTTCCCGATGCTGTTTTTCTGAATGAACTAAGTTTTGACGAGGTGATTGAGATGGCATATTATGGTGCGCAGGTTATTCACCCGAAAACAATAAAACCCCTGCAGAATAAAGGCATACCCCTGCTGGTAAAATGCTTTTTAGACCCATCGCTTCCCGGTACGCATATTTATAAAAAAGATGCTAAGAATTTACCCCCTATCGTTATTATAAAACAAAACCAGGCAATACTGCACCTGCACAGTAAAGACTTTTCTTTTGTAGGTGAAAAGCCAATGAGTAATTTGTACGATATTTTTATTAAACACAAGTTTAAACCAAACCTTATACAAACCGGTGCCATCAGCGTACAACTTTGTTTTGACGACCGCGAAGACAAGATTGAACAACTCGCAGCAGAGGCTGCCGAAACTTTTGATGTAGAGGTTGAAAAAGGATTGCAGATGTTGACCATCCGTCACTTTAATAACGATCTGCTGCATAAAATGCTTGATGGCAACGAGACCGTATTGCGCCAGCAAACTAAAGAAACTGTGCAGGTTGTATTCAGGTAATTTGCTTTGATGCACCCTTAATAAGTTGAGGAGTTCGCAACGTCCGGAAACCGGCACTAAAGCCTCAAAACGAAATATTTCCAACATTAAAATACTTCGGGAAAAAGCATGGCTGGCCGCCTACATTTCCGTTCTTTATCCAACGGTTTTTGTTTGCGTATAATTATCTTTAGGTACCTCTAAACAATTCCCATGCTTGTTGTACCCACAAATAAAAATACCATCAGTTACAAGTGGCTGGTGTTTTTATTACTAAGTATCTGTGCCTGCCGGGTTGCCCTTGTACCACCTTACGATCCTGCCCTTGAGCAACAGATACTGCAAACAAGCAAGGCTTCAGACATGCTGTACCTTACTATGATTGATGCAGACAGCCAACATAAATATTACGAAGAATTTTCTCAACAGTATTTACTTATTGAAGCAGATATCAATGCGATTTTATTAAGCAATGAAACCCGCCCAAAGGCGGATGAAATGGCCGCGAGTGTAAAACTGTTGCGTAATTTTTTTGTTAAGGCAAAAGAAGATCATAAGAAAAGGGGTGTGTTGAATGATGCGGAACTAATGATCTATAATGAGCAGCTTAAAGGTTTCTGGAAACCGGTGCTTATGCAGGAGCGTGCCTTACGCAATGCCAAATTTTAAAATTAACCGTATGCAAATAGACATGAACGGGGTCTTTTCGCAAATGAAGGATGCCATAAAATCTGAAGTTAGAGATGGCTGGCAACAGGCTAAATCGGGTACAAGCAGTTTTTTTCAAAAACGCGCAGAAAGAATGGAAATGATGGCAAATATGCGTATTCAAAACAAGGTTACGGAAGAATTTTTCCAGGAAAGATTATTAGATGAAAGGGATATATTAGCTTCAGAACTACACACGATTTCTATGATATCTAAAGTAACCGCACAGAACGCTGCAAATGCAGCTATTGACATTCTTGAAAACGCAATTAAAAATGCTTCCAGAATATTTTAAATCGCTGTAATTACAGACTTATAAATTCTTTCAATTATTTCAACGGTCTTCATAGATTCTGTTGCATTGGTTCCCGTTTTGTTAGTGCGTATATGTTCAATTACATGTTCATATACCTTGTGGTGGTTGCTCATAGAACCTTCATAATTCCCGTAATTATTGGCTGCCATGCCGGGGTCATTACATTCAATGGTATAATTTTCTGCTAACTGGTAGCTTAACTCGTTTAAATATTGCCCGCCGATTTTTACAGTTCCTTTTTCGCAAAACAGGGTTATAGAACCTTCCATATTCTTTTTATAACTGTTCACATTAAAATGCATGGTAGCTAATGCACCATTCGTATGCTTTGCTGCAACCACCACCGTGTCGGCAAATTCAATCATACCTGTATGCGCCCTGTTGCTTTGTATGCCCTGTAAACTAATTACATCTCCGGCAAACCAATACAACAAGTCAATAAAATGACTGAACTGTGTATACAAAATCCCTCCATCCATTAGAAGGGTGCCTTTCCAGTTATTCCGATAATAGCTTTCATCGCGGTTCCAAAAACAATTAAGCTGAAGGCTTAAAATTTTTCCAAGCCTTCCCTCATTCAACGCTCTTTTTACCGCCATTACCGGCGGATTGTATCGGTTTTGTTTAACTATAAATAATTTTTTTCCGGAAGTTTCAGCAGCATTAATCATTTTTTTACAGTCAGTACTGCTTATGGCCATTGGTTTTTCGCACAGCACATGTTTTCCGGCTTGCAGGCAAATAATTGATTGGGAAGCGTGTAAACCGTTAGGTGTACAAATAGAAACCGCATCTAATTCAGGTTCACATTGCAGCATTTTTTCTAACGAAGCATAAAACCTGCACCCGTAGATTTTTGCGAAAGCGGCAGCTCTTTCCTCAACAATGTCGCAAACCGCAAGCAAACCCCCATGCATTTTCACCTGTTCAGCATGCCTGCCCGCAATATTCCCGCAACCTGCAATGGCAAAATTTACATCCCTCGTCATGGTCATTAATTAAAAAAGCAATATACTTTAAGTATCAGTGGTCCAAAGAATAATATGCAAAGATTGTACATTGGTTTTGGAGTGATACAGCCCACGTGTTATTTTTGCCGACTATTTGGGGAACTAGCTCAGCTGGCTAGAGCGCTTGCATGGCATGCAAGAGGTCAGGGGTTCGACTCCCCTGTTCTCCACATAAAGTCATCCGCTGTTGGGGATGACTTTCTTTTTAATGTAAACACCAACTGTCAATATTGCGAAAAATCTTTGTTGGCAGATTATTTGAAAAACTATAAATCAATTCATAAGATATGGCAGAAAAAGAAATAAGGCAGAATACAGGCGAAAATGTTGCGGCATCTCAGGATTTTGGAATAAATGCTGACGAAAATGCAGCCGGCACCTCGCATTTAAACGACCCTGTTGCAGAAGATGGTGAATTAGACAAATTGAAAACTGAGCTGGAACAGCAAAAAGATAAATATCTAAGGTTGTTTGCAGAGTTCGATAATTTTCGCAGGCGTACTGCCCGTGAAAAGGTAGAACTTATACAAACCGCAGGTAAGGATGTAATAGTTAGCCTGCTTGATGTAATGGACGACCTCGACCGCGCTGAAAAACAAATGCAACAGGTTACAGATATTGAACAGTTTAAACAGGGCATTATGCTCATATTTAACAAGCTTAGAAATAATTTGCAGTCTAAAGGTGTTAAGGCAATGGATAGCCTGCATGAAGAGTTTGATGTTGAAAAGCATGAAGCTATAACAGAAATACCTGCCCCCTCGGAAGATCTGAAGGGTAAGGTAGTAGATGAATTGCAGAAAGGTTATTTACTTAATGACAAGATCATTCGTTTTGCGAAAGTGGTAGTGGGTAAATAAAAATTCTATTCTTCCTTCCAACATTTAACCTGGGTTAATAAAATAATAATGACAAAAAGAGATTTTTACGAAATTCTTGGGGTATCAAAGTCATCCGGTGCCGATGAAATAAAAAAGGCATACAGAAAGGTGGCTATGCAATACCACCCCGATCGTAACCCGGGCGATAAAGAGGCTGAAGAAAAATTTAAGGAAGCAGCAGAGGCGTACGAAGTTTTAAGTGATGCTGATAAACGTGCTAAGTACGACCGTTTTGGACATCAGGCCTTTAGTGGTCCGCAGGGCGGAGGTTTTGGGGGTAGTATGAATATGGATGACATATTCAGCCAGTTTGGAGATGTGTTTGGCGATGATATTTTCGGCAGCTTTTTTGGCGGTGGCGGTGGTCGCAGGGGTGGTGGCGGAGCCCGTGGCTCGCGGGGCGTTAGGGGCAGTAACCTTCGGGTTAAGCTAAAGCTTAATTACGAAGAAATGAGCAAGGGAGCCAGCCGTAACATAAAAATTAAAAAGTATGTTACCTGCACTACTTGCGATGGAAACGGCGCAAAAGATAAGGGTAGCATTCAAACCTGTAAAACATGTGGTGGAAACGGGCAGGTTAGAAAAGTTACCAATACTTTTTTAGGGCAGATGCAAACCGTTACAACCTGTACCGAATGTAATGGCCAGGGTACTACCGTAACATCAAAATGTGCCACCTGTAAAGGTGAAGGCAGGGTATATGGAGAAGAAACCGTTAATGTAAATATTCCACCTGGCGTTCAGGAGGGAATGCAATTAAGCCTTAATGGTAAGGGAAATGCGGGCGAAAGAGGCGGTATGCCCGGAGACCTTATTATATTAATTGAGGAAGAACAACATAAAGAATTACAGCGGGAAGGTTTAAATGTAGCCTTTGAATTGTACATCTCTATTCCTGATGCCATTTTTGGAACCCAATTAGAAGTGCCTACCATTGACGGCAGGGCAAAAATTAAAATTCCACCGGGAACACAAAGCGGAAAAATTTTCAGGCTGAAAGGAAAAGGTTTTCCGGAAGTGAATGGTTATGGAAAAGGCGACCAGTTAATACATGTAAATGTTTGGACGCCGCAGCACATAACCAATGAAGAAAAAGAAATGCTGGAAGCATTAAGTAAAAGCCCCAACTTTAAGCCGCAGCCGGCAAAGAATGAAAAATCTTTTTTCGAAAAAATGAAAGAAGCTTTTACCTGAATGTTAATTATGGTATAATATCTTTTTTAATGTAAGCGTAACTAAACAGTTACGCTTTTTTATTTTTGCAGTAATTTCGAACCATTCTTATCTGTTACCATTTCGCAAAACATAACTACCTACCCTATTTAAACAGATAATGTTTGTACTGCAGCATAAGCTTTGGCAGTTTCATATCATTTCATTCTGTAGCTAATCCCTACTTTCGCCAAATTTCGTAAATACATTCTTTAAATATTATGGATTACAATGCCAATGAGGAAGATCAAATTACCAACGCCCGGTCAGATTTCGATTTAAGGGCAATTGTTGCCAACTTTAGGGCAAAATGGTATTGGTTCTTTATTTCGGTTATTTTATTTGGCATGCTGGCATTCCTGTACCTGCGATATGCCACCCCCACCTATAAGATAAGCGCTAAATTGCTTGTAAACGATAATTCTGGCGGGTCAGGAGCAAGTGAGGCCAGTTTACTTTCAGACCTCGGGTTATTTTCCACCCAAAGCAATGTAAACAATGAGGTTCAAATTTTAAAGTCAAAGACCTTGTTGTACAAGGTTATTGATAATTTAAGATTGAATGTAACGTACATCGGTCAGGGTGATGTTAAAACAAAAGATATTTATCTGCATTCACCTTTTGCTATATCTTTTTTAAATAATAAAACAGAAAACCTGAAGGAGGGAGAAGTATTGCATTTAGATGCTACAGTTACTGCAAATGGAGTAAAGTTGTCGAACCCCAATGTTACATTAAATGCAAACTATGGCGATACAATACATGCCGCCTTCGGAACTTTTTTCGTTACTAAAACAGGTTATCCTTTTAAGGAAGATATTTCTTACGGTGTAGATATCATTTCTCCCGATTATGCATTTTCATTACTTTATCCAAACTTTTTAATAACAGTTACCAATGATGATGTAACCACTATAGACCTTACTTATACCACACCGGTACCAGAAAAAGGTACAGATATATTAAACAACCTTATTTCAGTTTACATACGGTCAAACATAGACGAGAACAACAGGGTTGCAGACAGTACCATTTCATTTATAGACAGCAGGCTTAACATTGTTATGAATGAATTGAATAACATTGAGCAGCAGATCTCCAGCTTTAAATCTGCAAACAGTTTAACCGACATTGCAGAACAAAGCCGCCAACTGGTAACCGTAAATACCGAGCTGCAAAAACAACTTTCTCAGCAATCGGTACAGGTAGAAGTAATTGAATCGCTTGAGAAATACCTGATGGATGAGAAGAACAACAAGCGGATAATGCCTACAACGGCACCGATCCAGGATCCTGCTTTTGTTGCTTTGTTAGATAAGTACAATAACCTTCAGTTACAGCGCGAACAGTTGCTTTCTAATAGCACCGAGGCCAACCCGTCAGTAAAAAATATTGATGCACAACTTATTTCCATCCGGGGCGATCTTGTTCGTTTGATGGGTTCATTTAAAAGGGCATTGCTTGCGCAGCAAAGAGAACTGGTGCGAACAAATTCACAAACCAGCGGAATGATAAGGCAGGTGCCTGCACAGGAAAAAACGTTTCTTGAATATAGCCGGCAGCAAAATATAAAACAGGAATTGTACCTATACCTTTTGAAAAAACGCGAAGAGACTGCAGTATCACGTTTTAATAATGTAGCACCTGTGCGTATTCTGGATAAGGCACGAAGTGATGCTTTTCCATTTTCTCCCAACAAAATACTTATTGTTTCTACAGCTTTATTAATGGGATTGTTTTTCCCTGCTTCCATACTATTCTTCAGGGATTATTTTAATAATCGTATAGCTGACGAAGATGATGTGGCAAAAATTACAAAAGCGCCGGTGGCAGCACTTATTTCTCATAATCATTCAGATAAATCATTGGTAGTTGATGAAAAGTCGAGAAGCGCCATTTCCGAACAATTCCGAAGCCTTCGAAGTAACCTGCAGTTTTTGCTGGCAGGTAGTAAAGGAAAGTCTATTTTATTAACCTCAAGCATGAGTAGCGAGGGAAAATCATTTATTGCAATGAACCTGGGAAGTGTACTGGGTATTTCAGGTAAAAAAGTCTTATTACTTGAATTCGATTTACGCAAACCGAAACTATCTCAATATTTAGGAAAAGAAAATATAAGTGGATTCTCAAATTACGTTGTGGGTGATGTTTCGATAGAAAATCTGATAGTTCCATCAGGCATACATCCAAATGTTTACCTGGTTAATTCAGGTCCCATGCCACCGAACCCTTCAGAAATATTGATGCATGAAAAAGTTGGTGAACTGATGGAATATGCCCGGAAAGAATTTGATTACATTATTATAGATACGCCTCCTATTGGTTTAGTATCAGATGCACATACATTGGCAAAGTATGCAGATGTAATATTTTATGTGGTAAGGCAAAATTACACCACCAAGTACCAGGTAAAAATAGTGGAGGATATGCGCGTTAATAAAAAGATGAAGAATATTAATGTGGTGCTGAATGATGTAAGAAGAAAAGCTGGTTATGGCTACGGCTCCAAATATGGCTATGGTTACGCATATGGTTATGGTTATGGAAATGCGTATGGCGATAATGGAGGTTATTATGAAGAAAATGGTCAGTACGAAAGTAAAACAGGTTTAAAAAATCTTCTTAAAAGGAATAAGAAGGGATAAGTACCGTGGGTAACATGGTATGTATTATCTGAGTAATGACAGCACTAATATTAAAATTAAAGAAGCTTGTTTTAGGTAATAATGAGTATGATGGATTATTTAAATCTGCTTCTTATTCTATGCTTATTAAGCTGTTGGCAATTGGTGCAACATTTTTAATGAACATTGTTTTTTCCCGGGCATTAGGCGCTGATGGTGTAGGTGAATTCTTTTTGGTTTTAGGGTTGGTAACCATACTTTCAACCATCGGCAAACTTGGTTTTGACCGGCCTGTGCTCCGGTATATTGCTGCCTTTGCTTCCAGGAATGAATGGGGCAAAGTTAAAGCAGTACAACGGTTCGCATTTACCACTGTGAGTACTTGTACGTTAATTACATCTTCCGTTTTGTTTTTTCTTTCACCACTATTAGCCGATAAAGTATTTCATCAGCCAACGCTTACATTCAACATACGGGTATTTGCTGTAGCTATTGCACCGTTGTCTGTCATTCAAAATACAGGAGAATCATTAAAAGGAATTGGAAGGGTGCAACTTTCGCAATTTTTGTATGATGCTTCTTTACCGCTGCTGGTAACGCTTATCTTTTTTTTATGGCCTTACAAAACGGGCGTCTCTGCTATTTATGCTTATTTAATAGCAACGGCTATTGTTTTTTTTACAACGCAGGTTGCATGGAGCGTATCTCTTAAAAAATATAAACCGGTATCCCGGAAAATTGATAAGAAAGAAATTTGGCAAAGTGCTTTTCCTGTTTTTTTAACCACATTGTTTCAACTGGTAATTACCTGGATGCCTACCCTGCTAATGGGTATTTGGTCAACCAATGAAAATATCGGTATTTATGAAGTAGCGAAAAGAATTGCACAACTTGTTACATTGTTCCAGATAGTAATGTATAGTAACCTGGCACCCAGAATTTCTGCCATGTATGTAAAGGGACAGATTCAGGAGATAGAAAAAATTTGCATAAAGTCTACTAAATTTATTGTTGCGTTATCATCACCTATTATTCTTGCTTTTATTTTGCTCCCCCAATTTTTTATGCGCCTTTTTGGCGATGATTTTAAGGACGGTGGTATATTATTAACCATTTTGGCCTTGGGGCAATTGATCAATGTAGTAACAGGGCCGGCCGGTGTTACACTAATGATGTGCGGCCGGGAAAAGAAGATGCGGAATAATGCGATCATTTCTTCTTTTTCACTTTTGTTATTGGGTGTTATTCTTATACCTAGGTTTGGCGCACTTGGTGCTGCAATAGCGTCTGCTGCAGTAATCATTATACAGAACACCATTGCAGCCATTTTTTTATACAAAGAGCTGGGTATAATTGCCCTGCCATACGCTAACCGTTTTATAAAAAAAACCAGCACCTGAAGCAGTGTTAAGTAACGTAAACCATACAAATAAAACCTTGTCAAAATGGATGCTTCCATTTGCCGGTGTTTTAGCATTGGTCTTTATGGTGTATTGTTTCTTTATACCTGCTGAAAGCATTTTGTTCCTGGCTTATTGCATGGGATGCAGTTTTATATTTATTGGTTACCTGGCATATTCCTCTAAAAGCTATTTTCATCATCCTTTTATTTTTATTCTTTTTACTGTTTTTATAGGGGTTACACTGCGCGCATTTTTAATGGTAAAAAATTCAGGCAATGACCCGCGTATAAACGATATGTTTTTACGAAATGAACCTGTGCCCTTTTTTGTAATGCCTGCGTTTATGCTTTTTACAGCGTTTATACTTTTTATTATTGGATATTTTATTACTAGGACAAAAATAAATTTCAGTAAGTACACGCTATTCCGGAAAGATTACCCCTGGCAACAGGATAGGCTGTATATACTTATTGTTACATTTTTCGTAGTGGCCATAGTAGGAATTATTTTGTTTTTGCGTGCCATGGGTATCACTTCCATTTTAAGTGATATATCAGGAAAAAGATTTTTAAAGGTGGAAGGTGCGGAAAGTTATTTAACTACCAGCTTTAGTTATTACCGGCTAATGGTAGATTTTATAAAACCTGCCATGTACATATTCATCCTGAATTTCATCATTGAAAAAAAACGAATTATATCGTGGCACGGTTTAATGCTGATCTTACTCGTAATGGGCAACTTATTCTTTCCATTTTTTACAAGCAGCCGCAGCGACCTGTTAACGATTTTTCTTAACGTGATGATCATTGTTAGCCTTACAGGCAAACTAAAAGCAAAATTGGTTCTGCCTTTAATAATAGTGCCGGTACTATTATTCAATATAATAACCTTATTGCGCCCATCAGGTGATGTAACCACAGAGAATACAGAAATAAGTGTGTTTGATCCATTTATCTTCAATAAAAATTTGCTGGATATTTCTAAAACAGGACATATAATAAACGGCGTTCCTGAAAAAATTGAATTCATGTATGGCAGTTCTTTCCTTGCTGTTATTTATTCACCAATACCCAGGGTACTGTGGCCGCAGAAACCTGCTGTTTCCATAGGTAAAGACATTTCTCATAAAATTTATGGTTTTAGTAATAAAGTGCAGGCAGGTATTCCCCCCGGCATTGCAGCTGAGTTATATGTAAATTTCGGTTATGCAGGAATTCTTGTTGGTTTCTTTTTAATTGGAATGCTTTTAAAGTGGTTATATGCAGGGTTTGAATTTTCGAAAGGGATGAATAAAAACCGTGCGATTTTGTATACAACCATTGTAGTTGATCTTACTATTACATTGTTTGGCAGTTCTATAAACCAAACACTCATTGGGGTTGCACAGGCTTTTATACCCATGTACATAGCATTAAAAATTATTACAGACAGTTCATCAAAACGAGTGTTAAAAGAGATTAAGAGTAAGTGATTATGAAAGACAACCGTAGTGATTTAAGTAAAAAAGTTGCCTCCCTTAAGCGAAGGTTTATGTGGTATGCAGCTTCTGGCGCATTGGATCTAATACTTGTTTCAGAATTTCCAAAATCTGGCGGAACGTGGTATTGCCAGATGTTATCCGATTATTTGCAATTACCTTATCCTCGTAATAAAATGCCCAAATTGCAAAAAAGCATTTTGCACGGACATTTTTATCATCATAACAATTTTAATAAAACAGTTTGTGTTATAAGAGATGGAAGGGATGTTATGGTTTCTTATTATCATCATTTATACACTGGAAATAATGTATTGCAGCAAAGTGTAGTTAATAAAAACAGGGCCGCTGCACCATTTGAAAACTTTGAAAACATTTGGGATAACATGCCTCAGTTTATTGAGTATATGTTTACCCGGTATACCATGGCCGGTAAAAAATTTACCTGGAATGGTCTAATCAATACCTATCTCAATAAAGATCGCGTGGTACTTGTAAGATACGAATCTTTGTTACAGGATGCAGCAGGTACACTTGGTGAAAGTGTGCAGCAGTTGCTGAATAAATCACCGGACCCTGTTAAACTTGAACAGGTTGTACAAAAATTTTCTTTCCAGAATATAACAAGCCGTAAGCCCGGTGAAGAAGACAAGAAAAGCTTTTTAAGAAAAGGCATTGCAGGAGACTGGAAAAATAATTTTTCGAAAGAAGCCAGTGAGGTTTTTGATTTTTATGCAGGCACCGATTTAATAAAACTGGGTTACGAAAAAGACCGCAATTGGTATTAATAAAACATGAAACAACAGCAATCAGAATACTTAATTATAGCGGGTACTAATAAGGCAGCAACAACCTCGTTTTTTAACTACCTCGCTGCGCATCCACAGGTTTGCGAGGCTTATATAAAACAAACATTTTTCTTTCTTGATAAATCGTGGCAGCGCGCTTTAAACCTTCGCTCATTGTACGATCATTCCAAAGGGTTTGGTCAATATGATTTGTTTTTCAGGGATTGTGACGCTGTGAAATATAAGCTGGAAGCCTCCCCTGAATATATGTATGCACCTGGCGCACCCGCACGCATACATGAATTTCTAAAAACAAATAAGGGTAAAGTTGTTTTTATTCTTCGCGATCCGGTTCAGCGTTTTATTTCTTTATTTAATTACGGAAAACAGCAGGGCATCATTAACAGGCAGGAAACCTTTGCAGCCTTTATGAAAAAAAGCATGGCTTACACCGGCAATTCAAATACAAGTCTTATGGCATACCAAACAGGCTTTTACAGTGGTTACCTGCAGAATTATATTTCACTTTTTGGGAAAGAAAATCTGAATATTTATTTCTATGAAGATCTGAAAGCGAACCCCTTAAAATTTATGCAGAATGTTTCGGAACACCTTGGTATAGACAACCGGTTTTATGATGAATATAATTTTCAAAAAAACAACCAAACCATTTCAACAAGAAGCTCATCCCTGGCAAAGGTTTACAAAATGGGGCGCGAACTGCTGATTGAAAAAGGATACAAAAGCAGGTTGGGATATAATGCTGCTATGGTTTTGAAAAAATATGTTACACCAGTATATAGGAAAATAAATACCCAATCATTGGATAAAGAGCAGGTAAGTGATGAAGCCATGCAACAACTCGCAGAGTTATACAATAGAGATAAGATAAAGCTGCAGCAGTTAACAGGGCATCAGGTTCCCTGGTGAAAAAAGAGTTTATGCGAATCATTAATATTATACGTGATGTGCAACCAATAAGAATGGGTGTTATTATAGCCGCAGTTAATGCTGCGGAAGAGTTATACGAAAAATTTAATGTCACCACAGAACTTTGGTTTCAGGGGCCTGAACACGGTTTTTCTTTTAAACATGTAACGCTGATTTCTTTAAAAAGCAGAAGTATTAATTACCTGGATCAACTTCTTATTAGCAGAAAATTAAATCCCTCCCGGGATATTATAATCTCTCATAGTCCATGGGGATTCCAATCTGCCTGGGGCAGTCATCTTAAAAGAAAAGGTTTTAATTGGGTGTTTTCACCACATGGAACTTTGGAACCATGGAGTTTATCTCAAAAATGGCTTAAGAAAAAAATTTACTGGCTATTTTTTGAGAAAAAAAGGCTGTCGCATGCCGATTATATTTGGTCGCACAGTACCCCTGAACGGGAGAATATGATAAAGTTATTTCCGGGTAAAAAACATTTATACATTCCTACGGGTATTGAGGTTTCAGAAGATCTCCTTAACGTAAGAACGGAAAAGCCTGTGGTATATTTATTTCTCGCCCGCCTGCATCACAAAAAAGGAGTGATACCTTTAATAAAAGCATGGATGCTTTCAGAACTACATTCTCGAAAAGATGTAAAACTTGTTGTGGCAGGACCCGATGACGGAGAATTGCATGCCGTGCAGGAGTTAATAAAAAAAGCTGGGAACATTGAATATGCGGGAGCCGTATATGGCGAAAAAAAAGCAGGACTTTTAATGCTAAGCACTTTTGTGGTTTTGCCTTCTTACAGCGAAGGTTTCCCGATGAGTATAGTTGAAGCTGCCGAAAAAGGTTTAATTCCTGTGATATCAACCGGGGTAAATTTTCCGGAGATTGTACAAGAGATACTTGCTGTACCAACCGGAACATCTGTAGAAGAAATAAAAAAGGCACTTGAACATTGCAACAGTTTAACCCCTGATGAAATAAAAGAAATGTCTGCCGGTGTTCATAAGTTTATCAAAGCAAATTATAATATTCAGAAAACAGCTTCCATGCAATATCATTCATTCAAAACAATATTAACAGGCAATTAATATTATGATTGAGGGAAACAAAAAAGTTCAAAAAAACACTTTTAACAACGACTGGTACAAACCCGGTGCGCCAAAAATTAAACTGGTATTGTGGTATTTTGTAAATGCCATCTTTTTTATAAACCCGCTAAATCCCATTAATGGGCTTAAAGTTTTTTTACTGCGATTGTTCGGCACTTCAATTGGTAAAAGATGCATAATTAAGCCGGGTGTAAATATTAAATATCCGTGGAACCTTTCAATTGGTGATTATGTTTCAGTTGGTGAAAAAGTTTGGATCGATAATCTGGATAAAGTTGTTTTGGGAGATCACACAACCCTAAGCCAGGGAGCAATGATATTAACAGGTAATCATAATTACCGGTCGGTTTCTTTCGACCTGGTAACTAAACCTGTTTTATTGGAAGAAGGCGTTTGGATTGGCGCAAAAGCTATTGTGTGCCCCGGTGTTGTATGTTACAGTCACAGTATTTTAACAGTAGGCTCTGTAATTAATAGATCTATGGATGCTTATACTATTTATGCAGGTAACCCTGCAGAACCTGTTCGGCAAAGAATTATTTCATGATCAGACTTTTACAATAAACATTAATGTTTTGTTGAAGTCTCATTAATTGGTCGGCAAATTTTTTACAGGCTTAGTTTTTGCAAATAGGTATAGTATCATAAATAGATCATGTTCAATTCATTTTTTCATATTGCAGCTTTTTTATTATTTACAGCAGGCTCTTCGAAATCCTGTTCAGATGTTTCTGATATGCAACACGAAGTTGTGAATGTTACCACCCTTAATATTTTACCGAATGATAAAATAAATGATGCGGTTGCTATTGAAAATGTCATAAAAAAAGCAGCAGTTGGTACTACACTATTTTTTCCTGCAGGAACATACTTAATTGACGCTCCAATTTATATTGAGAGAGACAGTTTACATTTACAGGGAGAAGCAAACACTATATTTCTTTTTACGAATACGAATGATTTTTATGCCATGCACAACCGCAGGGTGGGCATGATCAATATTGTAGCAAATAATATTTCAATCGAGCATATAACATTTGATCAGAATTTTCGCGGAACGGGAAAAAAGGATGGCGATCGGGCATCTATAGCCAGTGTATTGATCGGTTGGCAACGCAATGGGAAAACCAAAATGGTAAATGGAATTAATATTTCAGATAATGCATTCAATGACTATTATGGCGATGCAGTTTCTGCATCTTATGGTGGAGCCAATAATGTTATAATTTCAAAAAATACTTTCACATCCGCCTACATTACAGGTAATTGGTCTGTTGCCGGTGCGGCCGGCGAACAGGCAATAAGTATTGCTTCAGGTAAAAACATTCAAATCACAGACAATAAAATTATGGGCGCACTGGATGATGCTATTGCAGTGCATCGCAACGCTTCTGATGTAGTTATAAGTAATAACGATATTACTACAACCGGGGGCCGAATTTATATTGGTGGTGTAACTAATTGCGAGGTTAAGAATAATTCTATTCGATATATACAGGATGGCGCAAATGCCATATATCTCACCTTTGAAGAAATGGGCAACATTATGGAGCGTAATATAAACAGGAATGTGCTGGTTGAAAACAACAAAGTGTACATTAATAAAGGTGTTAAGGTTACGGCAGCCATTCGTTTAAATGGTGCCGGGTTTAACATAAGTATCCGTAATAATTTTTTACAATCTGAAGAAACACGGCCAATTGGCATACAGGTTAACGAGCAGGTATACCAGAAAAATAAACAGGTTATTTTAGGCGACAGCCTGTTCATTACAAATAACACCATTAATAATTTTTCAACCGGCATTAGGTTGCAGACAAAAAATAAGATCTCTGATGCACAGGTTGCACGTGTAGTGTCTAATGCAACATCAGGAAATGTGTTTAACGATAATGGATTTAGTTTCGAAAACAGGAAAATTCGAATTGAAATAACGGGCAATACTTTCGAAAAAGTTCAAAAAAATTATGTTGCTACTTATGGCGATGTGCCCGCGGTTTCTAAAAGAAGTATCAAACAATTTGATAAGAATGATACTGATTAATTTATAGTAGCCGATATTTTTTACATTTGTCACACGTTCCATTATTCTTTAACATCCGAAATGAATGTATACCGTAAGTTGGAGAAGAACGCGAAATACGTTCCATCTGCTTTTACTTCACTTGCAAAACGGCTGGTTGCTTATCCGCGTTTTTATTCACAATTAAAAGCCTGCCAAAAAGGTTTTGCCCAACACCATAAAAGGTATGGTCAACAAGTGTTATTTGTTGCCGGTTTGCCAAAAAGCGGGACGACGTGGGTTGAAAAAATGCTTGCATCATTTCCCGGTTTTGCTGAAGTGATGGTTCCTGAAGCGGTTGCTTACGAACAAAGAAAAGGCGAAAGCCATACATTCGATTTGCCCAAAAATGTATTTACAAAATTCAACAGGTGCCTGGCCGTTTTTAAAGTTCATGCGCATGGGTCCCGTCATAATTTCGATATACTGGCGAAGAACAACATAAAATTTCTAGTTACATATCGGGACCTTCGCGATGTGGCTGTAAGTCATATTTTTTATGTAAAGAGAACCACCTATCATCCGCAACACAAGGTGTATAAGAATTTGGATGTTAAACAATCTCTTCAGCATTTTGCAAAAACCCTTTTACCTGAATATATACAATGGGTGAACAGCTGGAATCGTTATGCAGGCGACCCATTATGTTATGTATTGAAATACGAAGACCTGCGATCTGATACTTATAAATATATGAAGGAGGTTGCCCTGCATTTCTCCCTTTTTGCAGGAGATGAAGAACTAAAAAATGTAATTGAAAGCAACAGCTTTGAAAAATTAAGCGGTGGAAAAAAGCCGGGTGAAAATAATACCGGAAGTTTCTTTAGAAAAGGCGTGCAGGGCGATTGGAAGAATTATTTTGATGAATCACTGATTGATCTATACAATTCACAACTATCAGGTTTTAATGCACAGTATGGATATGAATAGATTACATTTGCGACTTTTGTAAATATTGGTAAATGCTTTTTCATACCAAATACAGTCATACATATTTGCATCTTCAATTATGCATAACCTAATCCCAAAAAATATTTTAAAGATTAACGAATGAAAACCGCTTTAATAACAGGGGTCACCGGGCAGGATGGTTCATATCTTGCAGAATTCCTTTTGAACAAGGGATATATGGTACACGGTATTAAAAGAAGAAGTTCGCTTATAAATACCGAAAGAATTGATCATTTATATGAAGATCCGCATGAGAACCATCCCCGTTTCAGGTTACATTATGGAGACCTCACAGACTCTACCAATTTAATAAGAATTATACAGGAAACACAGCCGGATGAAATTTTTAACCTGGCTGCGCAAAGCCATGTTAAGGTAAGTTTTGAAACACCTGAGTATACCGCAAATGCTGATGGTATAGGTACCTTGCGCATTCTTGAAGCAGTACGTTTATTAGGTTTGATTCAAAAAACACGTATTTACCAGGCATCCACTTCAGAGTTATATGGATTGGTGCAGCAGGTTCCGCAAACAGAATTTACACCGTTTTATCCGCGGTCTCCATATGGTGTAGCAAAATTATATGCATATTGGATAACGGTAAATTATCGCGAAGCATATAACATGTTTGCCGTAAACGGCATTTTATTTAACCATGAGAGCCCCGTTCGCGGAGAAACTTTTGTAACACGGAAAGTAACACGTGCAGTAGCGCAAATTGCTTTGGGAAAACAGGACAAATTATTTCTTGGAAATTTAGATGCTAAAAGAGACTGGGGACATGCGAAAGATTATATAGAAGCTATGTGGCTTATGTTGCAGCAGGATGTACCTGAAGATTACGTAATAGCCACCGGCATTACAACCTCTGTGCGGGATTTTGTTAGAATGGCTTTTGCCGAGGCTGGAATTGAAATAGCTTTTACGGGAGAAGGTGTTGCAGAAAAGGGTTTTATTAAAAAATGCAACGATGAACGTTACCAGGTTAAAGAAGGAACTGAAGTAGTTTGCATTGATGAAAATTATTTCAGACCTACAGAAGTAGACCTGCTTATCGGCGATCCCACAAAAGCAAAAGAAAAGTTGGGCTGGCAGCCAAAATATACCCTGGAAACATTGGTAAAGGAAATGATGGCGGGAGATCTAAAACTTTTTAGTAAATGACGGCTGACAGTAAAATATATATTGCAGGGCATAGAGGCATGGTGGGAAGTGCTATACACCGTGCACTTTTAAAAAACGGATTTCAACATTTTATTTTACGTACATCTGCTGAGCTGGATCTAAGGAATCAACACGATGTGTTTGATTTCTTTAAAAATGAAAAGCCTGATTATGTTTTTCTTGCTGCGGCAAAAGTTGGCGGCATATTGGCAAATAATACTTACAGGGCAGAATTTATCTATGATAACCTGCAAATTCAAAACAACATCATTCATGCTTCGTATGTAAATGGGGTTAAGAAGTTATTGTTTCTTGGTTCATCATGTATTTATCCCAGGTTAGCACCACAGCCATTAAAAGAAGATTATTTACTTACCGGGTTACTGGAAGAAACCAATGAACCCTATGCAATTGCAAAGATTGCAGGTATAAAATTATGCGATGCGTACCGGGCACAATATGGATGCAATTATATTTCAGCCATGCCCACTAACCTGTATGGCCCAAATGATAATTATGATCTAAACAATTCTCACGTATTGCCGGCATTATTAAGAAAATTTCATGAGGCAAAAGAAAAGGAAAATAATTCTGTAACTGTTTGGGGTTCAGGCAAACCATTGCGCGAATTTTTGCATGTGGATGATATGGCAGATGCTTCTTTGTTTTTAATGGGAAAATTACAGTGCACCAGGGCCAGTAAATATTGGATCAGGACAAGATATAAGTATACAGGATCTGGCAGAAATGATAAGTGAGATCACCGGCTTTCAGGGCAAAATTATTTTTGATTCAGGCAAGCCTGATGGTACCCCACGCAAATTAATGGATGTAAGCAAGATCAATAAATTGGGATGGACAAATAAAATTTCATTAAAAGAGGGCATTCAGAAAGTGTACCGCGAAAAGTTTTTTGCGGAAGAGGAAGTATAAACAATGAAGGTTTCTATAATAACAGTAGTTTATAACAACGAGCAGTTTATTGACAGCGCCATTCAGTCAGTATTATCTCAAACCCATCCCAACATTGAATATATAATTGTTGACGGAGGATCCACTGACCGTACAATGGAGATCGTTAACGCCTACAGGGAAAAAATTCAAACAATTATTTCGGAACCCGATAAGGGTTTATACGATGCAATGAACAAAGGCATGGCTGTGGCTACTGGCGATGTAATTGGTATTTTAAATTCTGACGATGTGTATTTCAGTAATAAGGTTATAGAAGAGGTGGTAGAAAAATTTGCCATATACAATAAGGCAGATGCAGTTTATGGAAATATTGTTTACTGCAGGCAAAACAATATTGAGGTTGTAGTGCGCAAATGGGTTACGAGCCCATTTTACAATAATTTTTTCAGGGATGGGGAAGTGCCTCCGCACCCGGCATTATTCATTCGGCAGGGGGGTATATATGAAGGTGGGTGGCTATGACCTTCAATTTAAGATTGCAGCAGATTACGAGTTTATGTTTCGTTGTTTTAATGTACATAGGTTTTCTCTGGTGCACCTAAATAAATTCCTTGTACGCATGCGCCTGGGAGGCGCCAGTAATAAAAGCATTAAAAATATTTACAGGGGTAACAGGGAAATTATGCAGGCATGGTCTGTTAATGGCCGGTCATTTCCTTTACAGTTATTAATAATAAGGCCTGTGAAGAAATTAATTCAATTTTTTGCCTGAAGCGGCACAATTAATGTATGTGGGTGCGGCATATGGTGCAAGTATCCATCCATTTTATAATCTTAATTAAAAATTATCCCGTAAATGTGTGTTGGAAAAGGAATTGAATATGAGTACGTATGCCTTAAAGAGCCAGTAAATGTCTTTTTGGTACTTTACTTAATCTTATTTTCTTAGGTTAAATAGTGATAAAAATTATCTTTATCCACATCCAATTCCATTAAAAATTCAAGGACTAACCATGGTTAAGACGCAGGAAGCCTCGGGAGAGGAAGTTTTATTAAAACATCAGAATAGGTATGCCCGGGTGGTTACAATGCAAATAACCCCCGTTGTTTCCGAAAATTTCACCAATTGGTATTCCATTGTTTTTAGGCTTATAGATGTTATAGCCGCTATGCTTTTATTGTCATTGCTGGTATTACTTTTACCTTTTATTTGGTTGGCTAATCGCCTCTTCGATCCCGGTCCTTTATTTTATTCACAGGTGCGGGTAGGCAAGAATGGAAAAACCTATAAAATGTACAAGCTGCGCTCGATGGTTGTAAACGCAGAAGCAGACGGAAGACCCCAGTTTACTTTACAAAATGACCATCGTATAACAAGGGTAGGAGCATTCTTGCGCAAAACCCGGTTAGATGAATTACCCCAATGCCTTAATGTATTAATCGGTCAAATGGCCTTAATTGGTCCACGCCCTGAACGCCCGGAATTTGTAGAAATACTTTGCCAGGAAGATGCGAATTACAAAAACCGCCTATTAATAAAGCCAGGTATTACCGGCTGGGCACAGGTTAAATACAAATACACTGATAACCTCGCCGATGGATTGGAAAAAATGAAATACGACCTCCATTACCTGCAAACCAGGAATGTAAAAATGGATAGTGAAATAATCTGGCGCACTATCAAGCTGGTTATCAACCGGGAAGGCACCTAACTGCCATTTTTTTATCCCTTTATTGTTTTTTCCTAAATCGGATTTTCCGTGTATGTATTTTTTTAATAATACCCATTTAGGGTAATTTAGGAAAATAATACTCCTGAATAATTTTTGCATTCCAGAATTATAATATAGGTTTGAAAACGCAATTTTTAAAGAAGATTGGCGTTTATAGTGAAAGTTCAATATCCTACGACAGGTCATGGCTTGTTCACTATCCTTGTATAAAATCGTTTTATTAAATCTGCTGGTTGTTGCATTATTATTAATTCAACCCGGTGCAGTAACGTCAGGTTTAATAATTTTTCTTCCATTTACCAATATTGTATGCCTTATCCTTACCTCTAAATGGTTCAGCAATAAACCACTGAGGGGTTTTGAAAGGGGAATGATCGTACTGACCGTAATGGCCATTATATGGTTGTGTGCTTATAATGTTTGCACACCTCCGAAAATGGAAGTAAAAAACGAATTTATATTATGGCTTTTCGCATTTGCAGTCTTAAGAACTCATTTTTACCCTATGGACCCTTTAATAAATAAACTAATTAAGCGTGACCGGCGCATTGCGGTACTGGGCTACAATGAGAACACCATTAACCTGGTGAATTCTCTTAGAAAAAGCCGTCATATTTCCTTTGAGGGATATTTTGATAATTATGAACCCGGACTAAAGGTGAGAACAACACCTAAGCTGGGTACCATTGATTATTGTATTTCTATAGCCAAGGAAAAAAAGATATCCGAGTTTTACGTTTCAGTTACCCCTGAAAATGAGACGCTGATACATTCAATAGCTGAAGAAGCCGAAAAGAATTGCATCAGAGTGCATTATGTATCTCATGAAAAATCTGTTCAGCCCGGGGTATACAGGTTATACAAAGTTAATGGCACACCGGTATTTAAGAAATACAGGGAGCCACTTCTTCGTTTAAGAAACCAGTTAATGAAACGTGCTTTCGACGTGTTTGTAAGTTCTTTTGTAATATTATTTATACTCTCGTGGATGGTTCCGTTGGTAAGTTTACTCGTATGGCTCGAAAGCCGTGGTCCCATATTTTTCCGGCAACTTAGGTCGGGAAGAGATAATGAGTCTTTTACCTGTCTTAAGTTTCGTAGTATGGTTCCCAATGGGGTGAGTGATGCCATTCAGGCAACTAAAAATGATAACCGTGTTACCAGGATGGGTGCTTTTTTGCGCAAGACCAGCCTGGACGAATTTCCGCAATTCATCAATGTATTTTTTGGAGAAATGAGCGTGGTAGGTCCACGTCCGCACATGTTGCGCCACACCGAAGAGTACAAACAGATCGTTAATCAATATATGGCCCGGCTTTACCTGAAACCCGGCGTTACAGGCAGGGCGCAGGTAAAAGGATATAGGGGCGAAATAACAGATGTAGAGCTTTTAAGGAAACGGGTTGAACACGACATCTGGTACATGGAAAACTGGAGCCTTGCCCTTGATTTTCAACTGGTATTTCTCACTTTCCTTGGTTTATTTAAAAAAGACGAGCAGGCGTATTGATGCCGGGAATTTTTTTACCCCGTCAATACTTATTATATACTTCTGCATGGTTCATTTTATTACATTTGCTTACTGAATCCAGGTTACCCAACAGACGACTTCCATTAATTTAAAAACAAGGTCAACTGATGAGTACACTTAGATGTAATGGTGGGTTTGGGAAAGATTTTAAATTTCCCGGCGCACAATTTTCAATTGCAATTTTTATTCTAATTAACATTCATCCGGTGTTGTCCTGCACCAATAATTACCATTCCACTGATAATAGTCTGTTGCACGCATGTATGCGTTAAAGACTGGATTATTCAATGGAATTTTTTTTTGGTAAAAATAAATTCCCGGCTGTAGAGGCAGCGGGTTACAATAATTATAATCCCGACAGCACATATTATGTGACTGAGAGGGCGGAGCCATAGACAGCAACCAATATACATGAAACATAACTTTTATTTACTGATGTTGTTTTGGGTAATTTCCCTTGCCTCCTGTACCTCCACCCAGGGCTTTCAGAATATGATCTACCTGGCAGACAGTGTGCAGGCAGCTCAGAAAACCGTGCATGTCGCCTCCACTTATATTCAGCCGGGTGACAGGTTGGGTATTACTGTTACCGCATTAGATCCCCTTGCTGCAGCGCCCTTTAATTTATCTGCTGCATCCCAGGGAGGCAGCTCTACACAAACCGTTGAACAGGTAAGTTACCTCGTAGATTCTACGGGCAATATCCGTTTTCCCCAACTGGGTAAGGTTTATGTTAGCGGGTTTACGGTAAACCAGGTGGCCGCTACGTTGCAGGAAAAACTGGTACCTTATATTAAAGAGCCACTGGCCACCGTTAATATTGTAAATTTTAAAGTGAATGTATTGGGTGAGGTAAATAGCCCCGGAACCATTACCATTACGGATGGCAAAGCGACCATTCTGGAAGCGCTTAGCCTCAGCGGCGATCTGACCATATTTGGGAAACGTGACAATATTTTGGTGGTAAGAGAAATTAACGGCACCCGGGAATTTGGCAGGCTTAACCTGGCGTCCAATGACATTTTCACCTCCCCTTTCTTTTATTTAAAACAAAATGATGTGATCTACGTGGAAATGGATAAGACCAAGATCATCAGTAACGATGTGATCGCAAACAGGAATATTCGCAATTATACCATTGCCTTAAGTACGCTTACCACTTTATTGGTAATTATATATACCACCCTGATCAAATAAAATAATGGTCAACAATAACCAGCAAAACGGCACGCAAAATCCCTTCTTTAAACAGGGTGAGCAGGACAACCAGTTCTCGCTCACAGAACTCATTTCAAAATCACTCAATTACATTCCCCTCTTCATCATTTTCGTGGTGGCGGCGTTAACCATCACCTTTATTTATATCAGGTATCAAAACCCGGTGTACAGCACCTCCATTAAATTGCTGATAAAAGATGTAAACAAACGCAATACCGTTTCAGGTTCAGACCAGCTGATGTCTGATTTCATGTTCAACTCCCGCTCTAACCTGGCGAATGAGCTGGAGATCATCAAATCTGAATCCATCATGGATAAGGTGGTGCGCACCCTGCAACTGAATACGGTGTATTACAGCCATGGAAAGGTGCGCACCATAGAATTATACGATACGATCCCTTCATCAAGGTTCATCATATTCAGCGACATTCAGGACTCAACCAAATCGTATAACATTACGGTTGGATCGACAGGTTCTTCCCTATTTTATATAAAAGGAGAAGAGCAGGTTCCTGTCATGCAGAACGTACCCGTAAACCTCGGCAGCTTTACATTTACCGTTCGCCGCAATCCAAAAAATATGCGCGAAGATTACCAGTATTCGGCCTATTGGTATCCCCCATCCCAAATGGCAGAATCATTGGCCGGGCAGTTGCAGGTGGCGCCGTTAAATAAAGATGCGAGCATTCTCACCATCAGTTTAAATTCCCCGGTTCCCATGAAATCCCGGGTGATACTTAACAGCCTTGCTTACCATTATAACCAGTTCAATATTGATGAGAACAATAAGATCGCGGAGAATACCATCAATTTTATTGATGAGCGATTATTGCTGATCTCCGGTGAGTTGGGAAGTGTGGAAAGCACCCTGAAAAATTTCCGCGAAACCAATAACATTATTGACATTCCCGCACAACAATCCATCCAGTTAAATGATGTTTCTACACTAAAAGACAAATTGAGCGAGCAGGAGATGCGTTTGAATATCGCTAAGATGGTAAGTGATTATGTGAGCAATCCCGGTCGTAAATTCAACCTCGTTCCTTCAACCCTGGGTATTGAAGATGCCACTTTATTAGGGCTGGTCTCTACCTATAATGCAGGCGTATTAAAGCGGGAGGAGTTATTAAAAACCCTGGGTGAAAACAACGTCGCCATTACCACCCTTGAAGACCAGCTGGAGCAGATGCGCCAGAAGATCATTGAAAATGTGAATAATGTAAAAGCCGCCTATACCAGCGCGTATAACCAGGCGAACAGCCAGTACCGGCGCATTATGGGTGGCATCAGCACCATACCCGAAAAGCAAAAACAATTACTGGAAATTCAGCGCCAGCAGGGCATAAAAGAAAAGCTGTACCTGTTTTTATTGGAGAAACGAGAAGAATCTGCCATATCCCGCGCAGCGGTTATAAGTAAAAGCAGTGCCATAGACCGTGCAAAATCGTCCGGACCGGTAAGCCCGCAAACAACCAATTTATACCTGATGGCTTTGGCCGCGGGACTGGGATTGCCATTATTGATTGTATATCTCCGGGATTTGCTTAACGATAAAGTTACTACCCGGGAAGACATTGCCCGTTATACCCAGGCACCCGTGGTGGGCGAGATCAGCCATTATAAGGGTACCGAAAGAAAAATCGTTGCAGATAAAACAAGGGGTGAGCTTTCAGAACAGTTCAGGATTGTACGCACCAACCTCCGGTATTTTTTAAAAGACCAGAAATCATCGTATGCCATATTGGTTACCTCCACCATGCCGGGCGAAGGAAAGACCTTTATTTCTATGAACCTGGCGGCTGTACTGGCAGTATCCGGTAAAAGAACGGTGCTGATAGAATTTGACATGCGCAAGCCTAAAATATCTTCCTCCCTGGGTTTGGAGGCCCCGGATAATGACCTTACCTCCTTTTTGGTGGGTAATGTGCCTGCATCAGGGCTGCCCATACCCGTACCGGGCAATGACAACCTTTTTCTCATTGCCACCTCGGTAATTCCGCCGAACCCGGCAGAACTGATGATCTCTGACCGCATGCCCGAACTGTTCGATTACCTTAAACAGCACTTCGATTACATAGTGGTAGACAGTCCGCCTATGGGCATTGTGAGCGATGCCAGGGTACTGATGGATCATTGCGACATGAGCATGTACGTGGTAAGGCACCGGTATACCAAAAAGAAACAACTGAAGCTGGTGAATGAAATTTATACCGAAGAGTCTTTAAAAAATATGTCTATCGTGGTGAATGATGTGAAGCTGAAGGGAGTGTACGGGTACTATGGCTATGGGTATCATTACGGTGGTAATAAATATACCTACGATTACAGCAGCGGTTACGGGTATGGGCAAACCGGGGCAAAGGGCTTATTAAACCTGTTTAAAAAGCGCAGCAAATAATTTTGACGAAAACAAAAAATGTACATGCGGAATGGGACCTGGTTATTCAGCCGCAGGAGAGCCTGTTTAACCTGCATTTGCAGGATGTGTGGCGGTACCGCGACCTGCTTTGGTTGCTCGTGCGGCGCGACTTTGTAGCCTTTTATAAACAAACCATTCTTGGCCCGCTTTGGTTTTTTATACAGCCATTGCTAACCACTATAATGTTCACTTTTGTGTTTGGTCAACCTGGCCGGTATTTCTACCGACGATTTTCCACAACCACTTTTTTACCTGGCAGGCATTACTGCCTGGAATTATTTTGCGGAGTGCCTTACCAAAACCTCCACGGTATTTAAAGACAATGCAAATATTTTTGGTAAGGTATATTTTCCCCGCCTCATTATGCCGTTGAGCATTGTGGTAAGCAACCTGGTACGGTTTGGGGTGCAGTTCATGTTATTTCTTATTGGTGATGGGCTTATTATGCCGTTAAAGGTGCAGATTTTCACATTAACCTGGGCAGTTGGTCTTTTTCCTGTAATCGTTATTTTAATGGCGGCAATGGGTTTGGGTGCCGGAATGATCATTTCTGCCATGACCACCAAATATCGCGACCTTGCCTTTCTGCTTACTTTCGGTATTCAGTTATTGATGTACGCAACCACCGTTATTTATCCGCTTTCTTCCGCACCTGAAGATATTACCGCTGGTTAATAGAAGCCAATCCTATGACATCTCTTATTGAAACCTTTCGTTTTGGGTTTTTGGGAAAGGGAACTTTCAGCTGGACTGTACCTTGGGTTATTCTGCGTTTATAACCTGATATTTATTGATGCTGGTATCATCATTTTTAATAAGGTGGAAAAGAATTTTGTTGATACTGTATAATATATCTCATGACTCTCTGAATGTTTTTGTATCTATTATTTTTCAATAAAATATATCATGGCGTATGCAATTAAAGTTGAAAATCTTTCAAAAGCATACCAATTGGGCGAAATAGGAACCGGAACCTTATCCCGTGATCTGGAAAGGTGGTTTGCAAAAGTACGTGGTAAAGAAGATCCATTTTTAAAGATTGGTGAAACCAATGATCGCGCCAGCAAAGGCACTAGTGATATTGTGTGGAGTTTAAAAGATATTAACTTTGAAATTGAACAGGGCGATGCTGTGGGAATAATTGGGCGCAATGGGGCCGGGAAAAGCACCCTGTTGAAAATTTTAAGCAGGGTTACCTCGCCCACAACAGGGAGCAATTAAAGTAAAAGGCCGTATCGCCAGTTTGCTTGAAGTAGGTACAGGGTTTCACCCTGAATTAACAGGCAAAGAAAATATCTATCTAAATGGCGCTATTCTAGGAATGCGGAAAAAAGAAATTAACAGAAAGTTTGATGAAATTGTGGATTTTTCCGGGGTGGAAAGATATATTGACACTCCGGTAAAAAGTTATCAGCAGCGGTATGTATGTGCGACTTGGCTTTTGCCGTTGCTGCACATCTTGAATCCGAAATTTTAATTGTTGATGAAGTGTTGGCTGTAGGCGATGCGGAGTTTCAGAAAAAGTGTTTCGGTAAAATGGGAGAAGTAAGTAAAGGGGAGGGAAGAACAGTGTTATTTGTTAGTCATAATATGGCGGCAATACTGATCTTTGTCAAAAAGTATTTATCTGAAGAATGGAGGGTTAGAATATGAAGGCAGTAGCGATCAAGTAGTAAGACTTTATCTGAAAAGTGGCGGCGAGTTCCCTGAAAAAATCTTGCTGAATGATATTCCTCGGCAGACTAATTTTTTTCTTAGAGGAAATGTCACTTTTCTGTGGATTTCAGTTTTTGACCGATCAAGTAGTTCCTTGGAAAATCAATTACCGCGCCCCTATGGCATTTCTTTTTGAAATAAAAATTAAGAAGGATGCCAAAGATTTGGGAAATTGGTGTTGCAATCTCAACTGTTATGGATTTTGAAATTGCATCTTCACTTTCCTCTGACTTTACAAAAATCGAGAATGTAAAAGGGGGAGTACATAGCATACAATACCATTTTACAGATTTATTTCTTATGCCCGGGATTTATAAAATTGGGATTGGAATACGATCAAAAGGGGTTTTTGAAGATTACTTGCCGAGTATTGCCGAGTTTGAAGTGTTGGCATCAGAACAAGCATTCGAGCAAAGATCGTCAACAAGAAAAGGAATTATTATTCCCAGAATCAAAATAAAAATATAGTAATGAGTTTAAAACAAATTAAGAGTTTTCTTCGAAAAATTTTTGGACATACTGCACGACATCCTGATAACACATTCGGTAAAAGCGAAACATCGAAATGCAGACTCAGGCTTGCACCTTACTGTATAGGTTACGGGTTGGATCTAGGCTTTGGAGGTGATCCGATAACTCTCTCTGCGATTCGAATGGATTTCCCAACTCCTTACACTTGGGTGGGAACATATCCAGTTCAATTAGGGGGAAAAGCAGAATCATTATTCTGGTTTCAAAACAACACTCTTGACTATATATATTCATAGCATTTATTAGAAGATTTCTATGACACGCAACAGGTGTTACGTGAATGGCTTCGAGTTTTAAAAATCGGTGGGCGATTAATTATTTTTTGTCCCGATGAACAGCGCTTTCGGCAACATTGCCGAAACACAGGGCAGCCTTACAACACCGCTCATGTACATGAACACTTTTCTTTAAAATACGTGAAAGAAGTTTTGCTAACAATTGGGAATTGTGAAGTTGTATACGAAAAAGACATTGTTGATATTTATTCCTGGGATTTAGTTTGTGAAAAGATCGCTTAAAAATTTTATAAAGGATATTGGGTTTTTGGCAATTATAAATTTGTATCCGTATAGCAAGGTGCTGCATTTTGGAGAGGCAATTGGTGATGATTTACTCCGTAATTGTTTAATCAGGAATATCCCATTGAAGGGAAAATTTTGTTGGGTTTTTTCTCGTCATCCGGTTATATTTCGATCACTACTGAAAACAAATAAAGTAAAAGTTTTCAATCTTAAAACTAGATTTGGCATAGTGTTGCACAACTACTGTTCTACTAAGCCTTTCTATTATAAACTCACCTATACTACAAGAGATTGGGAAAAAGATTTCGACAGCATTCCAACCATGCACATTCTGTCGATAATGGCTGAACAAGTTGGAGTAAAAAGACTGCTTATTAAATCGCCACTCCTGTTATTGCATCAAAAAGAATTATTGGAAGAAAAAAACTGTATCCCCTTTGCCAGTAGTATGTAT
>CAWHKV010000008.1:0-147487 GCA_963830175.1 uncultured Bacteroidota bacterium | reverse complement strand
GTTTCGTTCTCATAGATATCTGGTTTGTAATAACTCTTGTGCTGTCCGGCCGCATTCCACTGAAAATAGAAGTTCTGCTTGGGCTGCAAAGGGTATATTGGCAATAGGTAGTTTGAAACATTACACCGTGCGTCATTAAACGTGCGTAATTAGGTGACTGTGCCTGCGGATTTCCATACGCATCAAAAGCGCAGCTCAAATCATCTAATCCAACAAATAAAATATTGAATTTTTTTTGGGCATTCAGGTTTAAAATACCAAGGCAAGTAATTGCAAAAAAAAGTAGTAGTGCAGATTTCATGAGGTGCTGTTTAGGGTGAAGAATTGTTTAGACCCAAGTTAATAAAGAGATAGCTTTTATCTTAGAAATTACTACCTAAGAGTACCAACTATTTTCAAACATAAAATGGCTGTAACAAGTGAATAAAAAAATTATTGACTAATATATTCAATAGACCCTGACATCCATACCGGCGGGCACTTTGCGAGAAATGTTATAATCGGTTAATAATCAAAGGGCACCACTACTCAACAATAAATTTTGCACGTTTTGTTTCGATTGTATTTATTAATTCAAGCGTATATAAACCCGTTGTTAATGCACCCAGATTTAATTGGTAACGGTTATTTCCGGGAAGCTGCCAATCTTGATTTTCAAATAATAATTTACCTGTTCGGTCATATATTTTTATATATATTATTCCTGATAATGTTGCATTATCAGAAATAGTTAAAACTGCTTTGGTGGGATTTGGGAAAACCAATAAGGGCACTTCATTTTTAGCTATATTTTTTAAGCATGAATTATTTACAGTAGTTATATCTGAAATGTTGCTGCAAACATTTTTTACTGTAATCTCAACAGTGTAATCCCCTTCAGTGGTTGCATAATAATTTCTTTTGTTCCCACCCAGAATTGAATCTCCATTTAAATACCATTGATAAAGAAAATCTGACCTGTAATTGGTTTTAAGTACAATATAACCTGCTGCACAAATATCCAGGTTACCTGTAGTTGTTATTGTAGGTTTAGGCCGTTTTCATCAATACTGTCATTACAATTGTCATCTACGCCATTGCAATTTTTTTCAATTGCACCAGGATGTATGTTAGCCTTTTTATCGTTACAGTCTGCCCCGTTTGTTACATAACCGGAGGGCTTAAAATATGCAGTCAATGGCATTGAAATATCTCCATATCCGTCTCCATCAGCATCCTTATAATAAAGTGATTGAGCATAAACCGGGGGTAATGCACCCTGCCAGTTTTCATTCAGCAAAACACGCATGGAATCTAATTCATCTCTATAATTTGAATCTAAAGCCAGGTTGGTATATTCAAAAGGATCATTAATAATGTCGTATAATTCTTCACCTTCTTCCTGCCAGTTGTTGTAGTGAAATTGTTGCGTTCGAACAGCCCGCCCCATAAGGGAATCTGAAGATAATTTTGCACGCCTGTTCACCTGGCAAAAAATGGCTTTTTTCCACGGTGCATTTGGGTTTTCGAGTAATGGCACCAGGCTTTTTCCTTGTTGCATTGGTGGTGTTGGAATGCCGGTCAATTCGGTTAGGGTGGAGAATATATCCACCAATTCCACCAGTTGTTCGCTTACTACCCCACGCATTTTTCCGGGTGCACAAATTACAAAGGGCACGCGCATGGATTCTTCAAAATCAACCACCTTTAACCATTGTCCGTTATGCTCACCCATCTGCAATCCATGATCAGACCAGAAAACAACAATGGTATTTTCCCAGGCATTTAGCCTGTCTAATTCATCAAGTAAAACGCCCAGGTGAACATCAGCTTCTACGATCTCACTATAATAAGCATGTTTTATTTTTTTTATTTCATCATCAGAAAAAATTATAGGAGGCTTTAATGCAACCAGGGGAATATCATCTACATCATTGACAGGGGTATTGGGTAACAAAATATTGGCTGAACCGTTACCATATACATTTTGGAAATTTCCATAATAATCTACAGGCAACGGATCTGATATGCTATTGTCTCCAATTTTATTCCATGAAGTTAAAGTGGGTGTAAAGGGATTATGTGTTGAAAGTGCAAGGCTTAGAAAATTCGCAGAAGTACCCAGGTGTCTTAGCCTGCTAACCACTTCTGCGGTTAATCTGCCGCCTAAAGTTTCTGCTTCAGTTTTATTAGTTGTATCTATCCACCAGGCGGGTGTTTCTTCCAGGTTAATATTTAAGGGTTTATCTTTTGTTTTAGACTGATAGTCCCAGGAAATTTCACGGTCGTGCTGGCAGGTAAATTTTCCATATTGTTCTGTCCAAAATCCATAATCGTGTAAATACTCAGGCAAAAATTTAAACCCCTCGCCCAAAGAATTTCTCATTTTTGTTTGATTGTTAATGATGCCTGTACTGTCCGGGCGAATGCCACTGAATATGGAGGTTCTACTGGGACTGCATAAAGGGTATTGACAATAAGTGTTTTTGAACATTACACCATGCGTCATTAACCGGGCGTAATTTGGTGCTTTTACATCAGGATTTCCATAAGCATCAAAAGCACAACCCATATCGTCTAAGCCCACAAATAAAATATTATATTTTACCTGGGCATTAAGGCTGTTTAAGGTGGTAAGCATTAAAATGATCAGAATAATTATATTTCTCATTTGAAAACAGGTTAGAATTACGTTTTAGATTAGCAGAATGTAACTAAAAACTTCCCGTAAATCAAAATGAGCCCTAAAGTATTGCCAATACCCATGCTTTTCGCGCTCCTCTGCCCCTTATTGCTTACCTTTGCGCCTCATAAATTAGAGGTGCATGCAATTCAATTGTTCGCACCTTTTAAATAAATCTAATTTAAAAATTAAATGGACATTAGGAACATAGCAATTATTGCGCACGTTGACCATGGAAAAACCACGCTTGTAGACCGCATTCTTCACGCAACAAAAGTGTTTCGCGATAACCAGGAGACCGGTGAACTTATAATGGATAGTAATGATCTTGAGAAAGAAAGAGGAATTACCATTTTTAGTAAGAACGCAGCTGTTGTTTATAACGGCGTAAAAATTAATGTGATTGATACCCCTGGTCACGCCGATTTTGGCGGTGAGGTAGAGCGCGTTTTAAAAATGGCTGATGGCGTATTACTATTAGTAGATGCTTTTGAAGGTCCCATGCCTCAAACACGTTTTGTTTTGCAGAAAGCCTTACAATTAAATCTAAACCCTATTGTGGTTATTAATAAGGTAGATAAACCAAACTGTCGCCCAGATGAAGTGCACGATGCGGTTTTCGAATTGTTCTTTAACCTGGATGCAACAGAAAAACAACTTGATTTTCCTACCTATTTTGGAAGTGGCAAAAATGGTTGGTTCAATGACAGCCTAACCCCTATCGATAACATCATTCCTTTATTGGATGGTATAATTAAATATGTTCCGCCACCAAAGGTTGGCGATGGCACTTTACAATTACAGATTACCTCGCTTGATTATTCTTCTTTCTTAGGAAGGGTTGCTATTGGCAAGGTTAACCGTGGTACAATAAAAGAATTACAATCTATTAGTCTGGTTCGGGCAGATGGCTCTATTAAAAAAACCAAGGTGCGCGAATTATACGTGTTCGAAGGCATGGGCAAGAAAAAGGTAACTGAAGTTAAATCAGGTGACCTTTGCGCAGTTGTGGGTCTTGAAGAATTTACCATTGGCGATACCATTGCAGATGCAGAAAATCCTGAAGCATTACCGATTATTAGTGTAGATGAGCCAACGATGAATATGCTTTTCAGCATTAATAATTCTCCCTTTTTCGGTCGTGATGGAAAATTTGTTACGAGCCGGCATGTGCGGGACAGGTTAATGAAAGAAACTGAAAAAAATCTGGCACTTCGGGTAGAAGACAGTATTGGTGGTGAAAGCTTTGTAGTGTATGGAAGAGGTATTCTTCATCTTGGAATATTAATTGAAACCATGCGTCGTGAAGGATACGAGTTAACTGTAGGCCAGCCACAGGTAATCGTTAAAGAGATCAATGGTAAAAAATGCGAACCTTACGAAATTCTGGTAGTAGATGTACCGCAGGAATTCTCCAGTAAAGTTATAGACCAGGTAACCCGCCGTAAAGGTGAGTTGATGGTAATGGAAACTCGCGGCGAATTACAACATTTAGAATTTGAGATTCCTTCCCGCGGGTTAATAGGTTTAAGAACACAAATGCTCACTGCAACAACAGGAGAGGCTATTATGGCTCACCGTTTCAGTGAATATAAACCATGGAAAGGACCAATTCCCGGCCGTAATAATGGTGTGTTACTAGCAAAACAACCCGGCGTTACTACTGGTTATGCTATTGATAAATTACAGGATCGCGGAAGGTTTTTTGTTGATCCGGGCGAAGAGGTTTATTCAGGACAGCTGATAGCAGAGCATATTAAACCCGGCGATCTGGTGGTTAATATAATTGAAGGTAAAAAGCTTACCAATATGCGGGCAAGCGGCAGTGATGCAGCAACCAATATCGCACCTAAGATTCAGCTAAGCCTGGAAGAATGTATGGAATACATTCAGCAGGATGAGTGCATTGAGGTAACGCCAAACTTTATTCGTATGCGTAAGGTTTTACTGAACGAAGAAGACAGGAAGAAAAATCAAAAAGTGATGAAGGCTGAAGAGGTTTAACCATTCATCCCAGTAATATATTTATATGAAATATGTAATTGCATTTTGTGTTTTATTTGCTGTAGCCTGCGGGGATAGTGCAACCTCTATCAAGGTTACCGATATTGATCCTAAAGATGTAATAGAAGAAATGAGCGACGCAGGTAAAGAAGCAGGATCATCCAAGCTGGAAGGTTGTTATACACGCATCACCGGCAGAGATACACTTACCATGCAATTAAATATAAAAGATACGGTAGCTACAGGAAAACTACACTATGACAATTTCGAGAAAGATGGCAGCACCGGTAGCTTTCACGGTGAATTGCGTGGCGACATACTAATTATAAATTATGCTTTTGAAGCGGAAGGAATGCACTCAGTTCGCGAAATAGTTTACAAAGTAGACGGCACTAATTTAAAAGAAGGCCTTGGTGAAATAGAAGTAAAAGGAGATGCAGTAAAGTTTAAGAATAAGGATGACCTTGATTTTAATACGCTCGATCCATTAGTAAAAACGAATTGTAAATAAGACGAATTTTATATTTTGAATGCACCCCAAACAGGGTGCATTTTTTTTGCCTTGCCACCTGACCTTTTTATAAATAGTTCATCTTTAATTCATTACCTTACATATATACATGAAGCGGTCGTTACTGCATATCTGTTTTATTCTTTTCCCCATTATAACAATGGCGCAGAAAGTAGTGAATATGAAACTAAGTGCCACGATAAACCCTGTAACCGCAGATTACATTCGGGATGGTATTCAAAAAGCGGCTGATGAAAAAGCACAATGCCTAATTATAGAATTGAACACACCGGGCGGATTACTTGCTTCAACACGGGATATTGTGCGCGACATTTTACAAGCTCCAATACCAGTAATAGTTTATGTACACCCGGGAGGATCGCAAGCGGGCTCTGCCGGCGTTTTTATAACCATGGCAGCACACATTGCAGCAATGGCACCGGGCACAAATATTGGGGCTGCACATCCCGTAGGAATGCAGGGCAGTGTTGATACTATAATGAATGAAAAAACCACGAACGATGCGGCGGCATTCATCAGGTCAATTGCACAGAAAAGAAACCGGAATTTTGAATGGGCAGAAGAGGCAGTTAGAAAAAGTGTTTCAATTACAGAAAATGAAGCCCTAGATAAAAGGGTGATAGATCTTGTTGCAGCAAACACATCGGACCTTCTTGCAAAGATTAATAACAAAACTGTAATAGCAAATGGTAAGTCCATTACTTTACATACAGCGAACGCAAAAGTACAGGAATATGAGATGGGTTTTATTGAACGGATCTTAAACATTTTAAGCGACCCAAACATTGCATACATTTTAATGATGATAGGCATGTATGGGATTATGTTCGAATTATATAGTCCGGGAACCCTCTTTCCGGGAATAATTGGTGTTATATCTCTTATACTGGCATTCTACAGCATGCATACGCTGCCCATTAATTATGCGGGACTGGCGCTAATCGTTTTTAGTATTGTATTATTTATTCTGGAATTAAAGATCATCTCTCATGGGCTATTAGGCATAGGCGGGGTTATATCATTATTACTTGGCTCTATGATGCTAATACGTTCAGATTCATCACTTGAATTTGCAAGCATATCTTTGAGTGTGATCTTAACCTCAACAATAATAACCGCCCTGTTCTTTATTATAATTATTGGTGCTGGCTTAAAAGCCCAGCGAATAAAACCGGTAACTGGCAAAGAAGGCTTAATTGGTCTATCAGGCGAAGCACTGGATATTTTAAGCCCCGATGGAAGGGTTATGGTAGAAGGTGAAATTTGGAATGCCACTTCATTATCAGGAACCATTGACCGTGGAGGTAAGGTTATTGTAAAAAAAATGAAAGACCTAATACTGTTCGTAGAGCCCATGCATCATTTATAAAAACAAACCTATTAAAATGTTACAATTACCTGCAGCAACCATAGTATTAATTGCCTTTGCCATTTTCATACTGGCAAGCTCAATAAGAATTTTACGGGAATATGAAAGAGCCGTTATTTTCAGGTTAGGCCGCCTTATTGGTGGTGATGGCGTAAAAGGCCCGGGTTTAATTCTGCTAATTCCCATTATAGATAAAATGGTAAAAGTTAGTTTACGAACTGTAGTAATGGATGTGCCGACACAGGATGTAATAACCCTGGATAACGTTTCCATAAAGGTAAATGCGGTAGTGTACTTTCGGGTGGTCGAGGCACAAAAAGCAGTAGTAAGCGTGGAGAATTTTCTATTTGCGACTTCGCAATTATCGCAAACAACGCTGCGTAGCGTACTAGGTCAAAGTGAACTGGATGATATCTTAAGCCAGCGCGAAAAAATAAATCACAAACTGCAACAGATCATTGATACAAATACCATAGCCTGGGGAATTAAAGTATTGAATGTGGAGGTAAAACAAATTGACCTTCCGCAGGAAATGCAGCGTGCCATGGCAAAACAGGCAGAAGCAGAAAGAGAAAGAAGAAGTAAAATTATTGCCGCAGAGGGGGAATTTCAGGCATCACAAAGATTATCAGATGCTGCAAAAGTATTAGCAGAACAACCCAGTGCATTAACCCTTCGATACCTGCAAACACTTAGTGAAATAGCAGGCGAAAAAAATTCTACCACCATCTTTCCAATACCGATAGATTTACTTAAGCCCTTTTTAAACTATGGAAAAGAACAGGAAAAGAAATCCCTGCCTGAATAAATAAATTCAACATTTTTTTAAAACAGGTGGCAGGGAAATTGACGGTTATTTTTAAAAAGTTATCATGCCTACCATTATTTTATACATGTTTATAGGTATTATGCTATCATGCAATACTAATCCAACCAATACAGAAATCACCGACACCTCTTCTCATTTCCCGCAGGAAAATACAGGCACCAACACGCTTTCAGGGAAATGGTATCTAATACCTGTTCTTGCCAGTGATACCTCCGGTGGAAGGCTGGCATCTATTGATTTTGATCTATTAGAAAATAAGTTTACAGGCAATACCGGCTGTAATGGAATGGGTGGCACGTTTCTTACGCAGGGTGATGCTCTGCATTTTAATGAAGATATAACTACCACTAAAATGGCATGTGAAGGGTATAATGAAGATGTGTTTATTGAAAATCTGCACCGGGTAAACAAATACAGAATAGATAATGGCACCCTTGAATTATTATATAATCAAACTATTTTAAGCAGGTGGAGTCGTACACCTGCAACAAGTTCCATTAAAAAAGTGTAATTATTTTTGCCTCAGCAGTTCTATTAACTTTAGCGAATTCGGCAGGGCATATCCATTTACATCATTATTAAAAAATGCCCATACCTCATGCCCGTCCTGTATTTGTGTTTCAATTAGTCTGGCAAAATCATTCAAGGTATCATCATCATAACTGCTCCTGTATAATTCTGCAGGACCATGAAACCGGATATAAATATTCTTTGCAGTGGCATGTTCAGCATAGGGAAATCTTACACCCGATTGAGAAATAACAAACCCGATCTTATATTTTGAAAGCATATGCAAACTTTCATCGTGCAACCAGGTTTCATGCCTGGGCTCTAAAACAAATTCATAAGAAGAATAATCGGTTTTCAAAACATCAAAAAAATGGGCTGCTCTTTCCTCTTCATACTTAAAAGATGGCGGCAACTGAACCAGTACCGGGCCCATCTGAGGTTGAAGGGGTTCGAATATGTCGAAGAATTTTTTTAATGGTTCTTCGGGCTCCAGCAACCTTTTCATGTGGGTAATAAACCTGCTGAGCTTTACACAAAATTTAAAATCAGGGGTTACTTTATTTATCCATCCTTCAATAGTTTTTGCGCGAGGTAAATGGTAAAAGCTGGTATTTATTTCAGTTACTTTAAAGGTTTGCGCATAGAAAGAAAGATAATCTGCCGGTTTTGTTCCGGGAGGGTAGAAAATTTCTTTCCAGTGCTTATAACTAAAGCCGGATGTACCAATGTGAAAATGTTCTTTGGGCATGCTTTCAAATAACAAAGAGTACACCAACCTGCATAAAAAAAGCCCTGAAATTAATCAGGGCCTGTAAGTCGGGAAGACAGGATTCGAACCTGCGACCCCCTGGTCCCAAACCAGGTGCGCTACCGGCCTGCGCTACTTCCCGAAACCTTTTTCAGCGGTGAGGGAGGGATTCGAACCCTCGGTACAGTTTAACCCGTACGGCAGTTTAGCAAACTACTGATTTCAGCCACTCATCCACCTCACCAAACCTACCCCGTTTTTGAATAAGGGACGGCAAAAATAGTGATACCGAAGAGAAAATCCTAAAAAGAAAATGTAATTGTGATTTTGCCTGGTACAGGTGAAATATTACTCCCCATCTTCCTGTATAACTTCATCTGGTGCATTTGCAACCAGTTGTGTACTCATTTTTCTAATGGGGTTGCTGTGCGCCACATCGTAAGTGGCACGCCTGCGAATAATGTCCATACATTCAAAGGTGGCCGCCATAAAAGAGCGTGGGTCAGCAATGTTTTTTCCGGCAATATCGAAAGCGGTGCCATGGTCTGGGCTTGTTCTCACCGCCGGTAATCCTGCAGTAAAGTTTACACCCTCTCCTATGGCCAAAGATTTAAATGGTATTAAACCCTGGTCGTGGTACATGGCCAGCACAGCATCAAACTGTACATAATGCCCGCGTGCAAAAAAAGCATCAGCACTGTAAGGCCCAAATACCAGCATCTGCTTCCTGGCTTCTTTTATGGTAGGTTTTATTACAGATTCTTCTTCATTACCAATAAGCCCTTCATCACCTGCATGTGGGTTAAGACCCAGTACGGCAATCTTCGGTTTATCGATTCCAAAATCCCTAACCAATGAATCATGCATAATTCTAAGTTTACTTAAAATAGCCTCTCTCGTTATATGCGAGGCAATTCCATTAACAGGAAGGTGTTCTGTAACCAGGGCAACACGCATATTCTCAGCCACCATAAACATCACTACATCCGGCACATTAAAAATGGCTTTTAAAAAAGGGGTATGTCCTGTATAATTAAAATCGCCTGATTGTATATTGCTTTTATGTAATGGGTGCAGTTACCAACCCTTGTATAGCGCCATCTTTCAGGGCATTCACAGCATGTTGTAAAGAAAGCAATGCATATTTTCCACCGGTTTCATTTAACTCCCCTGGTGTTATTTGCACTTCTTCTTCCCAGCAATTAAACACGTTTACCTGACGCATATTTAATCGGCTAAAATCTTTTATATGCTGGTAAGAAAAATTAATATCAGGTAAACCTTTCCTGTAAAAATTAAGTGTTTTATTACTGGCAAAAATTACTGGCAGACAGTGCTCCTGCAGCCTGGTTTCACTTAGCGTTTTAATAATAAGCTCTAAGCCAATGCCGTTTAGGTCGCCGGATGTAAAACCAATTACCGGCTTTTGATTTTCACCATTCATGGGTGCTAATTTACGGTAAAATAAACCTCCCGAAAATATTGGAAGGAGTGAATGATTATGTTCAACTTATAAATGACCCCATACCCCTGCTTTATTTAATTATTTTTGCAGATGCAATTCGTGCTAAAAAAATCATTGGGGCAGCATTTTTTAAAAGATGAAATCATTTGCCGCCGCATAGCGGATGAAATAGCATCTTTACCCTTAACACATTTACTGGAAATTGGCGCAGGCGGGGGCGCTTTAACCAAGTACCTGCTGAAGATTCCCAATATTGATTTTAAAACTGTTGAAATAGATGAGGAAAAAGTTCATTTTCTTGAAAAGACTTATCCCACATTAGAAGGAAAGATCATCCATAAAGATTTCCTGGAAATGGACACACCATTTCAGGGACAGTCTTTTATTGTAGCAGGTAATTTTCCCTATAATATTTCATCCCAGATCGTTTTTAAAATTTTGGAATGGAAGAATGATGTGACCTTTTTAATCGGGATGTTTCAGAAAGAAGTGGCCTTGCGAATTGCATCTAAACCCGGCAATAAAACCTATGGTATTTTGAGCGTGCTGGTGCAGGCATTTTATGAAGTGGAATATTTATTTGATGTGCCACCGGAAAGTTTTACACCACCACCAAATGTAATGAGTGGCATTATTAAATTTAAACGCAAAACAATTATACCGGAAATGCGAAGTGAAAAAGCATTGTTTACCCTTGTAAAAACAGCCTTCAATCAAAGAAGGAAAATGTTGCGAAACGCGGTGGGTGGAATTTTTACAAAAGAGATATTAGCAGCAGAAATTTTTAACAAACGAGCAGAACAGTTAAGCGTGGAAGATTTTGCGATGCTTACTTTTAAGATGAATTAATATGGCAATGCAGACAAAACAAAAAGTGATCATTACGGCTAAAGTAGATGAATGGTTGCTGGAATATTTAGATGCCAGAGGTTTTACGGTTCAATATGTACCTGCTATTTCATACGCAGAGCTGTCTTTACTTATACCCGCGGCTATCGGCCTGATTGTAACCACGCGCATTAAAATAGACAGGGCAATAATTGATAAAGCCAAAAACCTTAAATGGATTGGCAGGCTCGGCAGTGGTATGGAATTGATTGATGAAGATTATGCGGTAACAAAAAACATTACCTGTGTAAGCAGTCCCGAAGGCAACCGCAATGCTGTTGCCGAGCATTCGCTTGGTTTATTACTTAATTTAATGAACCGTATAAGCAGCAGTTATAATGAAGTGAAGAATGGGCACTGGCTGCGAAGGGAAAATACCGGCGAAGAATTACGGGGCAAAACTGTCGGCATAATTGGCTATGGAAATACAGGCAGCACTTTCGCAAGGCTGCTTTCTGTTTTTGATGTGACTGTTCTTGCTTATGATAAGTATAAATACGACTTTGCAAAAGGACATGTACGGGAAGCTTCTCTGGCACAAATATCTAAGTATGCCGATGTAATAAGCCTGCATATTCCCCTTACAGAAGAAACCCACTATTTTGCCAATGATGATTTCTTTAATTCCCTGCAAAAACAACCATATTTTCTAACAGCCTGCAGAGGTAAAGTAACCTCTACACAGGCAGTATTAAATGCTTTAAAAAATAAAAATATTAAGGCTGCTGCATTAGATGTCTTAGAGAACGAAGACCTTATGGCATATACGACTGAAGAAAAAAATTTACTGAATGAATTGCTTGGTCATTCAAATGTTATTGTAACGCCACATATAGCAGGTTACTCACAAGAAGCATTTAAATTAATGCCTAAAATTTTGATGGAAAAACTGGGTATTTAAGCCAGTTGAATTTCAGCAATGAATGCCAAATCAAAATGCGGATAGAATTTGCCTAATGGATTTTTTGAATTCCCGATCCATTGTTCACCATCTGCATAAGAAACATCACCACTCATAGGGCCTTCTGCAATTGCCATGATGCCACCATGGTTACAACTAACCTTAAAACCATATTGTTTACCGGCTTCGAGTTTAACACCATTGAAATCAAAATCAACCCATTGTTTTTGCATAGCCGGATCAAGCATTAATTTTCTTTCGGTGATCTTTTCTTTCCATTGGTGCGATTGTTCCTCAAATTCAAAAACGGTTACCATTGCATCGGTTTCACCAACAATCATTTCTGCAAAAAGCTTTATGCATCTTAACGTTCCCTTCGTGGTACATAAAAAGGTTTGACCGGTCGTATAATCAATACCATCATCCATTTTACCGATCCAGTAATGATGCCCGGTTTTAGAATTGCCGATAAGTTTAACATTTGACGGTGTAGCGGAAGGAGTTTTCATATGGTCTTTAATTTTTAACGGTACGTAATACTGATTATTGTATTATAATTGCTAAAACTGTGCCTGCAAATCGCACCTATTTGATTTTGAATAAAAATCAAAAAAATATATATTTGTAATAGTGCAACGCTTCAAATGATTTGAACAGGCGTTGTATTTTTTTTTACCAGTAAAACAATTAGTATGACCGATATAATGTACCTGAGCAAGGAGGCATTTGAGCGCATGAAAGAAGAGTTGCACCACATGAAAGCGGTAGAGCGTCCGGCAGCCTCCAGGGCTATTGGCGAAGCCAGGGAAAAGGGCGACCTGAAAGAGAACGCGGAGTATGATGCAGCCAAGGAAGCACAGGGCATGCTGGAAGCTAAGATCATGTTACTGGAAACACAACTTGCCTCAAGCCGGGTGGTTGATGCGAGTGAAATAGATACCAGTAAAGTGTCTATTCTAACACGTGTAACCATTACAAATATCAACACTAAAAAAACTGTTACATATCAAATAGTTGGTGAAAAAGAAGCGGACCTTAAATCAGGAAAAATCTCTGTGAATTCACCAATAGGCCAGGGACTTCTTGGCAAACATAAAGGAGACACTGCAGAAGTACAAGCACCCAACGGATTAATGAAATTTAAAATTGAAGAGATCACTTTATAAAAAAGCATGACCATTTTTTCCAAGATCATCCACGGTGAAATACCTGCGTATAAGATTATAGAGAACGAAAAGTTTTTTGCGTTTTTAGATGTTTACCCTTTGGTTAAAGGACATGTATTAGTGGTACCAAAAATTGAAGTAGACAAAATTTCTGAAGTGCCTGACGAATACCTTGCAGAAATGCTTGTATTTGCTAAGCCCATTGCTAAAGCTATTGAGAAAGCATTTAATTGTAACAGGTGCGGTATGGCTGTAATCGGAATTGAAGTTCCCCATGCGCATCTTCACCTTGTGCCCATTAACACAGCAGACGACCTGAACTTTACCCGTGGTAAAATTCAAATAACCAAAGAAGAATTAACCGAGGTGCAGAATAAAATACTGCAACACCTTACTTCCTAAGCTCAAGGCGGTCTTCACTATCGTCATTAGGATCATCGTCCCCCAGGATGAGCACATTGTCAGTTAGGGTTTGAATGTGCCAGCTTCTATTCAACATGCTTAATGGCGCGTCATTAAAAAATATTTGAATTTCCAGACTATCACTGTCATCTTTTTCCCAGGTTCCGTAAAGCGTATCCATAGAAGAAATGCCCAATAATTCGTCACCTGCATTAAATTGCAACGCGTAATCATCTACCGAACCAGTTTCATTATTTCCATCCTGTATAAATGTCGTAATGTTATAATTGCCCGAAATATTATCAGCCGCCGCTACCGGCGGGTCTGTAACTTTTTTACAAGCGTTTAAAACCAGTATGCAGCAAAGCAGGGTTGTAACATATCCTTTCATAAAATTTATTTATATGAAATTGCAAATGAAAAAATTATGCCACAATTAAAAGGTGCTGCGCAGGGATTTTAAGGTTACGAACAGGGATATTCACTCACCGGCTAACCAGCTTTTAAAAGAAGCAGAACGTTCGGTGCTTACCACCGTTTCGATTTTAGAAGGAGGAACAAGTGTTATTAAAACCCGCGATTTAGAGTAAGTATGCATTTCATTTATGGAGGAGATGCCTATAATAAACTGCCTGTTTATCCTGAAAAAATCTTTTGGATTTAACATGGCATCAAGCTGGTCGAGGGTAAACTCCGATAAATACCTTTTGCCATTTTTCAGTACCATGAAATTTGCTTTATTTTCCGTATAAAAATATCCTATCTCACTAACCTGAACTGACTTCATATGTTCTCCGATTCGCACCATAAATCGTTCTTTGTACTGAGGGGCTTTTTGAATACCTGCGAGTAGTTGCTTTAGATTATCACCATTTATGGCATTGTTTTGTTGCAGCTTTTTAAATTTAGCAATGGCATTCCTAAGATCATCTTTCTTTATTGGCTTTAATAAATAATCTATACTATTCAGTTTAAAGGCATGCAATGCATAAGAATCATATGCAGTAGTAAAAATTATTGGACTTATGATTTCTACCTGCCTGAAAATGTCAAAACTTTCGCCATCGGTCAATTGAATATCAGCAAAAATTAAAGCTGGCATATCATTTTCCTTAAAATAAGACACCCCTTCCTTTACGCTTGTAATCACCTTGCATACCGAGGCTTCAGGTAACATTTCATTCACCAGTTTGTGCAATCGTTTACCGGCAGTTTCTTCGTCTTCAATGATTACTACATTTATCATGATTCAATAGTTATAAGTGGAAGTTTAACAACAAAAATGTTTTCATCCATTAAAATAATAACAGGGCGCTTACTTAATAAAGCGTATCGCTTATGAATATTTTGCAAACCAAAACCAGTATGTTTTACTGCCTGCGTTTTTCTCTCAATTCGATTTTGTACAACGAGGTAATTATCGTCAGTTATACTGATATCGACTATAAGCGGATTATTGGTATCTATTATGTTATGTTTAATGGCATTCTCAATAAGCAATTGCAAGCCCATTGGTACCACCGCATACATTGCTTCCTGCAAACTGGAAATGAGAATATTTACTTTAAATCCCGATTTATACCGCTGCTCTTGCAGAAAAATATAGTTATGTAAAAGGTTTAATTCTTCTTTTAATGAAATGAGATCTTTATCCCGGTATGTAACAATATTCCTGTAAAAATCTGAAAGATATTCTACATAGGTAACGGCATTTTCGGGCGCTGTTTCAATTTCAGAAATCAGCGTATTAAAACTATTGAATAAAAAATGTGGATCGATCTGGCTGCGTAATGTTTCAAGCTTCGATTGCATTTTTTCTTTTTCAAGTTTATTTATTTTTTGAATGTTCTTTTCGCGAAGCTTGAAAACAACATAAAATAAGAAAAGAAAAAGCAATATAGCAGTTGCAATTACCCAGGGGTTGGCCCAAAAAGCTTGCTTTATGGTAAATACAAAACTGGCCTCTGATGCATTTTCAAAATTATTATTAAGGGAGGCCCTAACCTTAAATGTATACGTGCCCGGGGGCAAACTTGAAAAGGTTTTAACCCTGTCGTTAGTCATAACCCAATTCTCATCATAACCCTGTAACATGTACTGGTACATGATCTTTTCAGGCTGCGAATAATATAACCCGGTATAATAAAAAGTTAGGTTGTTCTCATCATGTTTAAACACATTTTGCCCCGCATCAATATCCCGTAAAAAAGCCTGTACATTATCAATTAAGACCCTGGGCATCTGCAACCGCTCTGCGGGCACGGCGTATTTATAAACAGACCCATCTGATATAAAATATACATTGCCATTTTCGTCGGAAGTACAGGCATTTAAATCTGCGCTTATATCAAGATCAAAACCCGATAAATTCGGATAAGAAATAAAACCGGAAGAAGCCTCTATAAGATCAATATTTTTTTTATGAAACAAAACAATCTTATCATTTGCAAAAGCCATGTTTATTATCTCATTACTGCTTAACCCCTGCTGTTGTGTATATGCCTTGAAGTTTTGATGATCATATTTTATTAAACCCGCATCGTAGGTGCTGTACCATATATCACCAGATGCATCTTCTTTTATTTTGTAGACAACCTTACCTTTATAACCTTTGTTGGCAGTGAGTGTTGTAAAAGTATTATTATCAAGAAAGGATATTCCTTTTCCGTCTGTTGCAAACCAGGTCTTGTTTGTATTACCCGAATAAATATCATACACATACTTCTGCCCTATTCCTCCTGTATCTGCAAAACTTTTAAAAAGATACCTATTGTTATTCGTGGTAACCGCAAAAACACCCTCCAGTGCAGACACCCATACTTTATCATTATTACCAGAAATAGAAATGATGTTGCTGCTTTTTAATGGAGTGTAATCAATTGATTTATGTGTGTGTGAAATAGGATTGAATAATACTATGCCATTGCCGAGAAAACCTATCCACAACAATCCTGCATCATCTTTATACATACTTGTTATGTTGCTACCTGAAAGATCTTTCAACAAATAATTTTTATTAACCCAGACACCCTCATTTTCTGTAAGGTGTTGAATACCCCTCTCACTATTCAACCATAGTCCGCCCTCCGAATAATACAGGCAGTGCACTGCTTTTGCATCATTCGCAGATAAAGTATAAATTTTTTGAACAGAAGTATTGGGCAAACGGTTGAGCGAATTACCTGCGGCAACCCACATATTGCCCTCTGTATCCTGTAACAGGCTGTTTATTTTTTGAAAATCTTTTCTAAGGCTTTTCGTTTGCACCTTTTTTCTTTGCATATTCAGAACAACCAAACCCGAATCCTGCGATGCAACGTACAGATCATTACCAACAAAAAGCACGTCATTAACTTCCCCAACAGGGTTTAATGATATGGGTGGTGAAAGTATATTTTGCTGAAGATCATATTGAACCAATAAACCGTTTTGCAATCCCAGGAAAAGCATGTTTTGTGAAAGGTTCATGGCCTTGACCATGTTATCTGGCAGCCCATCTTTTGAAGTTATAGAACGAATTTTCTTTGACCTATTTAACGGCGAAATGAAGTTAATTCCACGGTCTGTTGCTGCTATTAAACCATAGTGGGAACTATACACCAATTTATAAATATAATTATCAGATAAGCCGTCATCTTCATCCACATTATACAATCGTTTATTTTTATAATAATACACACCTTCGCCGGCCGTACCGAAATACAAGTTTCCATCATTGTCCTGGCACACAGCCCTTACAGCCACTTTAGGAAACCCCTCTTCTACACGTAGCCATTTAAATTTATTGTGTCTAATAAAACCAATATTGCCGTTATTATAACCTATCCATATAACGCTGTCTCTATCTTCAAACAAAGAAGTTATGTAACCGCCCGGTTGATCTTCAACTTTAAGAAAATTAACTCCATTAAATCTGTATAAACCTTTTGTAGATCCGCAGTATATATACCCTGACGATGCTTGTATTAAACAAGTGATCTCAGGTTTTACGGATTCCCGGCTTTCAATGGAAAAATTATATACTGGTGGCTGGGCATGAGAAAGGCATGAGAATATTATGCATAAACAGGCCGTATGCAACATTCTTACTTTCATTATCTGGGTAACAGTGTGGCATTCACATCCACCTTTATTTCGTTAGACAGTTTTTGGTTTACCACTTTCGGTATCGGTATATTATGATCACTTAATAAAACGGAAAAAATGCTTTGAAGTAGTATTTCAGAACCATGCACAGTAATGGTAGATTTAATGATTCTTTCCTGCGCAACACCATGTATAGTAAAAATTCCTTTTGCACGCACCTGGTATATGCCATCAGCCTGCAAATTGATATCTTCTATAATTTTTCCTTTAAATGATGCATCAGGGTATTTAAAAGTCTCCAGGTAATTTTCATTAAAGTGCTCCCGCTGAAGGGGGCTATTAAACCCGTTAAAGGACCGGATATTTACCTTGAAAGAATAATTGTTTTTGGAAAGGTCTATTACCCCGGCAAGTTCTTTTGATGTCGCGTGTATAAGTTCAAGAGGCGCTTCTGACTTAAAATTAATCGTACCTGAAGTTGTAGTAAATATGGCTTGCTGTGCACCTGTTGTAGAACATATGATGGATAACAATGCAAGAATGCTTAACATTTTACAACCAGTATGTTTCACAAGTTTAACCATATGTTGATACTGAAAACTAAATATTTTTAATGAGCCACGGTGCGATATTTTGTTAATTGAGAATGTTATTTTATTGTAGATGGTTTTTCTTTTTTTATAGTGAATACACGTGCAATGTTGAACCCAAAATGAATATCGCCTTTACTCCACCTGCCCCTGTTTTCTGCTATAAATGTTCGTTCAGTCATACCGGTAGAATTACTGACATGCAACGAAAAAACATGACCGCCTGTTTCTATTTCATAACCGGCAGAAAAGGTGTTGTATGTTCCTTCTAATTTGTGCGAAGGCAACTGGTAATAATATTCAAAATTTAAGCCTGACCTGGCGGTTAATTTAACTCTTGAACCTAACCCTATGGCAAAAAGATCATTGGGGTTGTAGGTGCTGTCAACAATATTTTCGTGAATCATCGTGGGCATAACCTGCAATGAAAACTCATTGCTGAATTTTCTTGCAATAAGTATTTGTTGCGCAAATGAAAGTTTATCGGTAAACCCGGGCGTGGTTGCAATATTCTTCTGAGATTTTAATGCCAGCGTATCTGTTTCAAGCATAATGGTAGATAATAAGGTTACAGAAACTGGTATTTTTCTTTTGCCATCCGACTGCCAAAGCAGCCTGTATTTTAATAGCCCGTCATATTGCTTTTCAAATGTACTGCGACCTACTCCTGCGGTTAACCTGTTTGTTATACCATAATCAAATCCAAGCCGCATAGAGGCTACATCAAAGCCAAACATATTGTAGAACCCCTCATTCAACCGCCCAAAGCGGTGAGAAACTTTAAAGTCGAGCACACCGGCTTGTGTAGTTTCAACGGTATGCCCGTCAATAAGCCTGCTGGTTTTAAATGTGGCTTCTGCATGTTCTGTTTTGTTTTCATTTTTCTTTGCCATTTCCTCGTCAAGTAATTTATCCAGGTCAATCTCCTGGCTCAATACCGGTAAGGAAATAACTAGCAAAAAGACCAGGAATAGTTTTGGTATAAACACGGCAATGGTTTTACAATGAATGAAATTAATTGCTAACGTTTATCATACTGGGCATTTACGGTTATTTCTATTTCTTCAGCTATCTTTTTTTGAACAAACGATTCGCCGATTATGCCATAATCTTTCCTGTTTACTTTAAAGGTAGTTACCCCGGTAATTTTTCCGTTTGTAACTGAAATGGTAACAGGTGCAGTAATGTTTTTCGCGGTGTTCTTTATCGTTAAATTTCCCTGGGCATTTACTTTATAAACCCCATCCTTTTTAAAATTAACGGAAGACAAGTTGGTGATCTTACCACTAAATCCTGCCTTCGGGTATTTCTGGGAATCCATGTAATCTTCTTTATTAAAATGCTCTTCCATAGCAGTCTTAGGAAAGTGAAAACTTTTTATTGCCACTTTAAATTCTATTTCACCTGTTGCGGTGTTTAACGTACTTACCCCTTCATTATTTTCTGCTTTAATATCTTCCAGGGGAGTGTGTGAAAAAAAAGAAATGTTTGCATTGCGTGTAAGTAAATCCTGTGCACCGGCAATAGATGTTGTTGCCAAAACTGCTGAGATCAAAAGGAATTTTTTCATAATTAAAATTTGTTTATTTGTTTAGTTATCAGGTGCACCCCGGTGCACCCATGCTGCCATTTTATTAATATCGCATTCAGGAAGTTTAGGGTCGCCCTGTGGCATTGGCGAGGCACCGCCCTGGTGCATTACTGCAGAAAGCAATGTTCCATACGTATATTTTCCATCAAGGGCAAGCCCCTGAATGGTCTTATGATCATACAAGTCAATGCCGGAAATACTGTTGGAACCATCGTGGCACGACTTGCAACTTGCATTCAGTATAGTATTTATTTCAACACTGTACCGTACTAAAGTTGTATCGCAATTTCCCCCGGGATATACCTGGTCTGCCTTATCGTAAAAGCACCCGGTAAATAAGGAGGTAATTAAGATCGCTACAATTTGGCAAACCCTGTTTGTCATACATATTAATTATTGGGAGCACCCCTGTTTACCCATGCCCGAAACTTGTTAATATCACAATCAGGAAGTTTGTCTCCTCCTTTAGGCATGGGCGATGCTCCACCTTCGTGCATAACGGCAGAAAGTAAGGTGCCGTAGGTATGCAGCCCATCTAAAGCCAACTGCGATATTGTAGTATAATCGTATAAATTTATTCCGCTTGATGGATTGATTTCACCGTGGCAACCCCTGCAACTCCGGTCTAAAATGGTTTTAATTTCAATACTATATCTTACAAGTGCAGTATCACAGGATACTTCACAATTAGTGGTGTTCTGGGCACCCTGTTCTATCCATAATTTTATTAGCTGCACCTGGGCTGGAAGCAATGGTTCATTAGGCGGTGGCGGCATACGTTTTTCTGGATCATCTTCAGTTATGGCTTCATATACTTTACTTTTCCCGGGCTTACTGGGTACTACACCTGCCATAATTCCATCATAATCTTCAAACACATAGCCTTCCTGGTGAGATGCTGAATTATGGCACCCAGACTTTGCACAATTAGAGGTGAATAACGGGAGAATTTCAGTTTCAAAACAAACCAGATCACTTCCACCACCTTCACCATTTGCCCCGCCACCTGAACCATTTATTACAGTATCAGTTATAGGCTGCGAACCTGGCAGATTAACCTCGTGGTGGCACGCTGCAAAAACAAAAATTATACAAATGATAATACAAGCAGACCGCATTTGTTTTCTATTTATAATTAGTGACTAAAACACCATTATTAATGATCACATCACTTAAATAACCTGTGCAAATTCCTTTAAAAGTAATAGAGTCGCCAATTGATATTTCAACAGGGTTCTCTATAAAAGTGCAATTAATTCCAAACATAGGGTCACTGGTCGAAAGGTACACGACTGTATTACCTGCCTGGTTTGCCTTGATGCCTGAGATTTTACCTGAAACAAGTATGGCCTTATTTAAAAAGGCTTGGTTTGCATCCGCTTCATTATTAGTGAATGAATCAAAAATTACATGGGCCGTAACCGGAACGCCTACTTCTTCTGTAACATCCCGGGCAGGCTTATTATAAACCATATAAACATAGGAGGCAACGGCCAATATGAGTAAAAAAACAATCCCTATTATAACTCTTTTATTCATGCCGTTTAAAGTTACCAAACAGCTTTTTACATGAAAATCTAAACAGTTGAATAGGAATAAATAAAGGTTAAGCAGGAATTATAGACGATCAGGATTTTACATATTGACCTACAGGAAGGCGGTTGGCAAGGCTACGTGCAAGAGTAAGTTCATCCGCATACTCAAGTTCTCCGCCGAAGGCTATACCCCGGGCTATGGTAGTTACGCGGCACGGCAGGTGGTTAATTTTCTTCTGGATATAATATATTGTTGTATCGCCCTGAATGTTTGGGCTTAAGGCAAAAACCAATTCTTCTGTTTGTTCTTTTTCAATTCTTGAAACGAGGGATTGCACCTGCAACTGATCGGGACCAATACCATCTAACGGGCTTATAATACCTCCCAAAATATGATATGTGCCATTAAACTGCTGCGTATTTTCTATTGCAATTACATCGCGAATATTTTCAACCACGCAAATAACATGTTGATTTCTCATGCTGTTGGCACACACGGAACAAATATCTGCGTCACTTATATTATGGCATCGCTGGCAGAAACGAATATTTTGCCGCATGGCAGAAAGTGCACCACTAAATTGCTCAACGATCTCTTTATCTTGTTTTAAAAGATGCAGCACCATTCTAAGCGCCGTTTTTCTGCCAATGCCTGGTAATTTGGCAAATTCGTTTACGGCATTTTCTACAAGTGATGATGAAAATTGCATAGCTTATGCAAAGATAATTTATTGTGAAACAGCGATCATTATTAAAGGTTAATGTTTACCTCGTTATCCCAGTTTCTTTTAATATTAATGGACTGTGTAATTTTTCTTACAATTTCAGGTTGCAACTTTTTAGAAAAGTTTCCTGCATCCCAAACTCCATTCTTATTGGCATCAAATAAAATGCGGAGTTTATAATCGCCCGGCTCGTATAAACGCCTGAAAAGTTCGCTTTGCGTAAGCGGTATTGATTCTACAATTTCATTATCCTGAACCAATTGCAAAACCGGGTTGCGGGAAAGATCAAGATTGCCAAACCTTATTCGAATGCTGCCATACGTATTCTCGCTACGGGTTACAAATCTAATTGTGTCAGTCTGTGCCAGGGTTACACCCGAACTGTCTGCAAATGCACCAGGTTTTATAATAAGTGCAAGAGATTCTTCAGGCTGCCAGGAATAGGCAGCTGTAAATTTTTTATTGGTGGTATCTTTTGCCATTAAAGAAAGCCCTGAAATGAAATTATAATTCGTATCTGTAATAAAAACTTTAGAGGAATCATAAGCATATATCCTTGATGGAAATGTGAATTCAATGTTTTTTAAAATACTTTGTTGCCCTCTTTCTATATTGATGCCATATTCTAACGATGCGATTTTGGCGGTATCTGTTTTTGCCGGCTTTTTAGCATTTGAGGTGATTATCCTGGTATCCGTTTTCTTTTCTTCTTCAAAAGCAAACAGGTTAAGCTGGGAAGCACTGCTATCAGGCATTACAGGCTCATTTAAAAATGCAAACATTTTTGTACTGTCATCGTACTTTTTAGAATAATCATCGGGAAGTACATAAATATTAAATGGCTTACGGGGTAAAAAATTAAAAGAAAAATTACCCTCACCATTTATACGGGCAACATAATCGGGTCTTAATTTTTTTATGGCTGAATCGTTTAAGTTCTCATGTAATATTACGAGCAGTGTAGAATCTACGCCGCCGCTTTCTGCCAGTAAAACGTTCCCTGAAATTTTACCCACATCCAGTTTATCGCCTGTAGAAAAAACGTAGGTAAAATTCTTATACGGGTTTCCTTCATTCACATCTTTTAATGTGTTTGCAAAATTGATGGAATACGTTGTATTGGGTTGCAATGTGTCGCGCATGCGAATGGTAACTGTACGCAGCTTGCTTAAAATGTTCGGCGACTGGTTAGGGTAAGGTGATACAATTACCTTGTTAAGCCAATCATTGTCTATTTGTACATACTCATCAAACTCAAGCAGAATCTTATTGGTTAAAATATTTACAGCAGAATCTTTTGGCAGGGAATTGATCAACACGGGAGGTAAGGAATCCCTTAAACCACCCGTTGGCGGAACTATATTCGCACATGATGAAAACAATAGTGCTGATATTATTAATATCAAAACCGGATGCTGAATTTTGCGCGGGTATATTCTCATTGTTATTTTAACTAAGCAAACTTAACTTCTTTAAACAAGGGTCTTTGCAAACGATGTTTTAATAATTTAAAAACATCGCGTGCATCGGCGTTAAATTTTTTGATTGCTTATACTTCTTCGTCTTCTGTATTAACCAATTCGTGTAAAGCAACAGCCATGTTATTGGTTTTAACAAATTCGCAATAAGGGCATTTTGGTTCGCCGCATCCTGTATAAAAATCGTGTGACTGTATTTTACTCCACACCAACTTAATTTGCTGTTTTACGGTTGTAATATCTTCCGGCTGAATTATGATCTTAAACTTTCTATACGTTTTCTTTTTATCTGGCTCAATAAAATCAAACTCGCTGCTTACAGCAAGCCAGTTACGCGAATTACTATCTAATAAAATTTTATAGAAAACTGCCTGCCGCCAATAATCTCCACCATTTTCATTTTTTGTATTTGGCGCCAACAACTTTTCTTTTGCATTGTCAGGATTTCCGGTTTTGTAATCAACCACGTTTACTTCTTTTCCATTAAATTCTAATTTGTCAAGCTTTCCTTTAACGGGAACATCATCTACCATCACATTTCTAATGGTCATTTCTAGGGCAACGATCTTGTTCCAGCCATGCACGTTATTATCATAATATTCAGAAAGTACATCGTTGCCGTATTCCAACCTTCTTTCAAATTGTTCTTTTGTAAAGCTTTCGCGGTGGCGATGCATATAGGTAATGAAATCCCGGATAAATTCTTCTTTTGGTGGAAATACATTGTTGTTAACCTGCATTTTTTTGAACAGCTGTTCTAATGCATGGTGCACTGCCGAACCAAACTCTGTATTTTCATTTTTAGGTGAAGGAATGCGAATTAAATTATTAAAGTAAAACTGCAGCGGACATTTTAAATAATTATTAAGCGCTGTAACGTTCATTACGAACTTCTCGAGCAACATATTTACATATGTTGTTTCTATCTTTTCTATTTCTGGCGCCACATTATTTTCCATTTGCAATATTTGGAAATCTGCCTGGAAAACAGGATCGATAAAAACCTTTTCGGTTTGCAGTTCGTGCTTATCAAGTATTTCGGCAATAAACATAGAAGGCTCTATTTCCTTGCCATCGTTTTTAAAACAACAGTAAGAAATAAAAAGGTGTTGTTCTGCGCGGGTTAACGCAACATAAAACAACCTTCGCAATTCTTCCTCAGCTGCACCATCATCCCCGGCATTGCCTACCGACGAAAATATGGTATCGGGAAATTTAAACCCACCAGATTGTTTTCTCTTTTTCTCCCACAGGGGTGCATTGCACCCTGCAAAAAATACGTATTCAAATTCCAACCCTTTTGATCCGTGTGATGTGAGCAGGTTTACGCCACGGTCGTTACCACTCACTTCTACCAATGGAAGAGAAATATTTTCGCTTTGCATAAGGTCGAAAAGCTTAATGAGGTTTTTTAAATCCATATCCGGGTTGCGGTGCGTTTCTTCCTTAATGAAATCGAACAATCCTGTAAGTACCTGCAACTGCCAAATCTTTTCATCACTTTGCATAATATTAGTAAGCACGCCTGCTTCACGAATAATACATTCAAACAATCCCTGCAAGGTTACGTTTGGTACTTTCGCGATCAGTGATTCAATTACTTCACTTGCCTTTTTTAAACCGGGATGCATGCCTTTTGAAAAAAGGTCTTTAATAGGTTGGTTACTTCTTTCGTATAACAACTGCCTGATGGAGGTTTTATCTGCTGAAAATTGTGTGTTGGCAACTTCTATGCTAACCTTCGCGATTTCCGCTGGCGGAATTTTAAACCAGTCGTAATGTAATATTTCAAATAACAATTCATCCCCGCTATATGCCACATCGTATTGATAAGACAAATAACGCAAAACTGAAATGAGCTTTTTTGCAAAGGGTATGCATAGTATATCAAGACTGCGTTTGCTGTAATAAGGTATTTTTCTAAGTTTAAAATATTGTGCTAATTCTTCTCCGTACTTGTTTTCTTTATAAATAATACTAATCTTTCGCGGCTCAATTCCTTCTGCTAAAATCTTTTCTACCTGTTGTGTTATACCAACCATCTCCTGTTGCTTTGTTTCGTAAGTATGAATGATAGGCAGGTGCGCAAGATGTTTTATTTTTTCGTTGGATGAAACCAGGTTTTTTGAAAGTTTTAAATCGGGATTTTTATGAATAAGCCTTTCTGTATTTCTATCAATCAAGGTTTTTGAAATATCAAGAATTCCCTGTACTGAACGGTAATTATTTTCAAGTACAACAGTTAACAGGTCGTTTTTATAATTGCCGGCAAAAAGGTTCATGTTCTCAACATTAGCACCCTGAAAACGGTAAATACTCTGATCATCGTCACCTACAACAAAAACATTGGGTTTATCCCAGTAATTTATAAGCAACTCTACCAGCCTGTTTTGTGTACCGCTGGTATCCTGATACTCATCAACCAAAATATAAAGAAACTGTTCCTGATATTGCATTAAGAGGTTTGGGTTTTCTTCAAAAGCTTTTATAACCCAGTTTATCATATCATCAAAATCGTACAAATTGTTTTTTCGCATGAGTTGCTGAAAATGCTCGAACTCCCGGGAGGCTGCACGCAACCTTTCCATTTTTTCAGTTTCCTGTTCAATTTTATCTGTTCTTATATCGCCCTTTTTAAAACCGCTCGAGGCACGTTTTGCAATGTACTCATCCCGCATGGGCAGGGATTGCAGGTATGCATCTATGCGCTCGCTAACAAAGGCAGGTGTCCATCCTTCCTGCTTCATAGTACTGAATAAATTTTGCAGGTGTTTGATCTCGTAATACACATCACCCCGATATCTTTTTAAGGGGTGATTTTTTGGAAAGGCATCTACCAATTGTTTTAAAAGGTCAATTCTTTGCAAATCTGAAACAGGGTCGAGAGAAGTTTTTTCAAACAGGCTTAGGTTATCTTGTATCACATCATTACAAAAGGCATGGAAGGTGTAGATGTGCACTCGAAAGGCATCTGCACCAATCATTGACAATAACCTTCTGCGCATGGCTATAACACCAGCCTCCGTAAAGGTTAGGCACAGTATATTCTGAGGAGCAGTATCTGTCTCCATTAATATCTTTCCTATGCGTGCAGAAAGTATTTGTGTTTTACCGGTGCCAGGCCCAGCAATTACCATTACAGGCCCTTCAATAGCATCAACCGCTTTTTGCTGGTGACTGTTGAGGTTATTATATACTTCTAAAAACTTCTCGGTATTGTACTTTTTTGTAGGCATCTAAAATTATGTTGTGGGAACAGGTTGAAATGCGAAAAGATAGCACCAGGCAACACTGAACGGATATGGTTGAAAAATAAAAACAATAGCAGCTATTAATGAATAGCTGCTATATACAAGTATAATAAAAAATTAGATTACACTGTGGAAATAACCGGTTAATATTTATCTACATAACACTAACCCTGAACCCGGGAAATATATTTTTCAATTTCTTTAATCTGGTCAACCACCTGCTTTGTTTTTGGCTTACATTCTTTGGCTTTGCGGAAATAATCTTTTGCTGCACGAAACTGCCGTTTATTCATAAATATCTGGCACATACTTAAATAAGCAATGGCTTCACTTTCTTTATCGGGAATGCCTGCGCGAAGCGCAGCACGCATATAACTTTCACCTGCCCTAAAATCGCCTTTCTGTAAAGACATCATGCCCAGTTGCAATTTATTAGCTCCCTCCGCTTCGGGCATGGGAGACCCCAGTTCAGAACTTTTCTTCAGGTGCTTTTCGGCAGAATCAAAGTCCTGCTTCATCATAGCAAGATTTCCTTTAACAGTATAATATGTGCTTCTAACCGGTTTATATAAAAGATTGGGATACCAAATGGTGCCCAGTATTCTTTCAACTTCTTCCACATTACCCTGTTCCATCGGTTCTTGTATAAGGCGCATTGGGCCAATGAAGAAATGGCTCAATAATCCAATCAACGCAACAAAATATAACGGGAAAACCGGCAAAAGCCTGTACCGGTAACATTAAGCACCACTGCCAAAACAATTGCCAGCAGGCTTAACCAAAACCGGTACTTTATAAGAAGATTATAGAATTTCATAAAAAAATTTGTAAAGAGCGCAAAGATATATTCCTAAATGAAAAATTGAAGTTGCAATTATACCTGCTGCCTGTTGAATTATTTGAATACTAATTCTTACTGTCCAGAATTACGGGTGTATTTCCCTTTCCCATAATTAACACCTTGGCATTGGGCGACTTAGCCAGCTCTAACTGTGCTTTAATACTTTCATATTGCAATTGTTTATCTGTAAGGCTTTCGCTGATGATATGCTGGTAATCGGCAATACCCTGTGCTTCTACCCTTTTACGTTCTGCCTCCTGTTTTTCTTTCTGCAACACGAACTGCATTTTCTGTGCTTCCTGTTCTGCGTTGATCTTTTGTTCAATGGCAGCCTTAACAGATTCGGGCAGGGTAATATTTCTTACAAGCAATTGCTCAAGCACGAGACCGCGTTTTTTAAAATCGGCATCTATACTTTTAAAAATGCGTTGCTGAAATTCATCGCGACGGTTAGAATAAAGGCTTACAGCCTCGTAATACACAGAGTTATCGCGGATTTTAGTTCTGGTTAGCGGGCGAACAATTTTGTCTTTATAATCTGCACCGGTTTCTTTTAAAATAGATGGAGCATCTGTAGGTAAAACGCGGTACAGTACTGTGAGGTCTATTGTCACTTCTAACCCATCGCTCGTTAGTACACGAATGGCATCGTCACCACTTTTATTTCCTTCATCCTGTACTCCACTCATGGTATAGTTCTGCGTTTTAATATCCATCTTTTCTACTTCGAGCAAAGGATTTATAAAATGAAGCCCGCTGCCCAACACATCATTCTGAACTTTACCAAACAGTTTTTTTACACCCACCTCACCCGCATCAATTTGAATAATGCAGGAATATAATATGCCTACGATAAGTATGAGGAAACCTGCCTGCATAATGGGTTTACGTAAACGGACAAACTGGTAATTTGCTTTTCCAACGAGATAAGATCCGATAAGGACCATAATTCCTAAAATAATTAATGACATGGGATTGTTTTAAATTTAAGCAGGCGTCAAATTTACGAACTTTATGCCGCGCATGTATACTTTAACACTAGCAGCTTAGTTTTGCATATCTCATAAACACAGGTTTAATTTTTTTCATGCATAGAATGGAAGGCGAGGATAACAAGAAATACGTACGGTATACCCGTTTTATACTGGTTTTTGTTTTTGTAGTCATTCTTGCAGGAGGGATTGTACGAACCACGCAAAGCGGAATGGGTTGCCCGGATTGGCCTACATGTTTTGGCATGTGGATACCACCAACACACGCTGATCAACTGCCACCCGATTTTGAAAAATACCTCGACCAGCAGGATATTGATCACTCCTTTAATGTTTATCATACGTGGATAGAATATATTAACCGCATGGTTGGCGCCCTCCTGGGTTTATTTATTTTGATACATGTTGCATGGAGTTTCCGGGCTTTTTATAAAACTAAAAAAAACATTTTTTGGTGGTCATTGCTTTTATTGATAGCTACAGGTTTCCAGGGATGGTTAGGAAAAAAGGTGGTAGATGCGAACCTGGCAGTAGTAAAGATCACGGTGCATATGGTGGTGGCATTATTTATAGCCTTAATACCGGTTATCATTATTCATTTATTAACTGCAAAAGAATTCGTTGCTGACAAACTTTTAAAGAATATGGCAACAACAGCCATGGTAATAATCATCATTCAAATTATTTTAGGCACTGATGTAAGGGAGCAGATCGATGAAATATCACGCGCATTACACTATGAACAACGAAACCTTTGGATAGATAAGGCTGGCAATATTTTACAATGGCATATTGCTACAGGTGTTTTATTAACCATACTAAATATTTCGGTTTTTTACCGCTCTCTCGGGCATGAAAGTGTGCGCCGGCTTGCAACAGCTATATTACTTTTATCGTTAGGCACTATTGCGTTCGGATTTATTATGACTAATTACAACATACCATCTTTTGCACAACCCATGCACCTTTTATTTTCTTCCGCATTGTTTGTTACACTGTTTGCGCACAGGCTTTATCTCCGTACCTAAGAGACTTTTATTTAAGTTTACCTTTGTTAAATATTACATTACAGTTGACATTTTGACGATGATATTTTAGGTTTATACAGGGATACATAATTAACGGATGAATTTATGAAGCAACATCTGGTTCGTTTTTTTTATTCAATGCCTGTACAGATGGTGTTCTTACATTTTCGCAGGTACCAGGTGTTATTAATTACATGGTATGTGTTGTTTGCAACCATTACAGGTAATTTTTTAAAACCGTACGGCGCAGCCTCCCTGATGCTTGCACCGGAATATATGGGCAGGGTAAATGCCCTGAGTACTGCCATAGTAGGCTTTTCTTTCGCGACCTTTATCATGAGCTGGAATATTACTACGTTTATATTGCATACACGGCACATTAAATTTTTGGCAACAACAACCCAACCGTTTTTAAAATACTGTATCAATAATTCCATTATACCCATCATCTTTCTTTTTACCTACTGCTTCTTCGCCGTTCAGTATGAAAAGCAGCAGGAATTATTACCCCCAGGCGATATTTTATTGTTGATTGGTGGCTTTATAGGTGGCTTTATTTTATCTGTTATTGTTTCTTTTACCTACTTCTTCAGGCGTGATAAGTTTATATACCGTAAAATGGCAACGGATATTAATTCTGCCAACGAAGTGTATGAACGGGCTAAGCGCATAATAAAAAATACTGAACCAGATAAAGATGAAGTGCGCATAGACCTGTTTTTAAATGCTTCGCTGCAAATTAAAAAGCCAAGAAATGTACGCCATTATACAGAAGGCTTTATTAATTCAATTTTTAAAAGGCACCATATTGCTGCTGTTCAGGCCTTTTTTCTCGCATTTTTATTTCTTGTTCTCATTGGGGTTTTTACTGATAATAAATGGTTTCAAATACCGGCTGCTGCCAGCATTACCGTGTTGTTTGCAGTGTTAATAGCTATGGCCGGCGCATTGTCGTTATTTCTCGGCACATGGAGCATACCCTTCGTAGTAACTGTTTACCTGCTAATAAATTTTATGTATAAGCAGGAAGTGTTTGACCCGCGCAACAAAGCCTATGGTTTGGATTATAAAAATGAAAAACCCTTATACACCCAGGATTCCATAGAGGCTATGGTTTCTGTTAATAACATTGAAGAAGATAAAAATACATGGATAAACATTTTAAATAACTGGAAGAAAAAGCAGCACGAAGAAAAGCCTGTAATGTTTATTGTTGATGTAAGCGGTGGGGGCAACCGAAGCGCAACCTTTGTAATGAATGTGCTGCAAAGACTGGATAGCATTAGCAATGGAAGTTTTTTTCAACATACCTTTTTAATCAACGGCGCATCAGGCGGAATGCTGGGTGCAGCTTATTTCAGGGAATTGTATCATCTAAAAATGAAGGGCGGGGATGTTGATCTAAACGACAGGCAATATGTAGGTAATATTGGTAAAGACCTATTGAACCCGGTATTTTCTTCTTTAACCACACGCGATATTATAAGCCCTATTAGAACCTTTACCCTCGATGGTCACGATTATATTCGGGACCGGGGATATTCTTTTGAACAGAAGCTGAACAGAAATACCAAAGGGGTGCTGGATAAACGCCTGAGGGATTATGTAAAGCCTGAAGAAGATGCGGCAATACCCAGCATGTTTTTTAATGCTGCCTTAACCCGCGATGGAAGAAAAATGGTAATTAGCACACACAGTGCACGCTTTATGATGCAACCTTTACCTAACAAAAACGATCTCGGGAGTAATGCACCCGATGCCATAGATTACCAGTCTTTTTTTAGGAACCAGGATCCCGGCAATTTGCGCATGCTTTCTGCCCTAAGAATAAATGCCACTTTTCCTTTTGTGCTTCCAAATGTAGAGTTGCCAACAGAGCCTTATATTGATGCCATGGATGGTGGACTGAGAGATAATTTCGGCAATGAAACTTCGCTTCGCTTTATAGATTTTTTTAAAGACTGGCTAAAAGAAAATACCAGCAAAGTAGTGCTGGTACAAATGCGCGACCGGCCTTTTGGTGACTGGTTAAGACCTTATGAAGACAATAGTATTCTCGGGCTGGTTACCAAACCCATGCTGCTATTACAAAATAACTGGTTTAAACTGCAGGATTATTACCAGACAGACCAGGTGAATTACATGTTTGGAGCATACGGAGAAAATTTTTACAACATCGGATTTCATTACATACCCACGCAGGAATCTGCCACCGCTGCTTTGAGTTTTCACCTTACTGCTGCAGAAAAGAAAGATATATATCTGGCTCTTGATAATGCTGAAAACAAACAGGCGTTTACCAATATTATGCAAATGATAAATACTACGGATTCAACCGATCATTCTCTTACAAAAAGCATTTCTCCAAAATAGATCAATGTGCTATAATTACCTGTTGAACATTTTTACCATCACTTAAAAAATATATGCCGGAAGGTATCTTTGAAACATCTATTGTGCCTGATTGAAATATTTCCTGCTTCTTATATATTCTTCCTGCTTTATCTGTTAAGGTAAATACCTGCTTTATATCAGACTGTATGTTCAATACATTATTTGCAGGGTTTGGATAAACCCGGAAGCTTACATTATTTCCTTCATGTAAACCTGAGACAGCGGGACTGTTCTCCTCTTTTAATGCAACCACCCAAAAGTCATAACCTCCTCGTGATTTTTGTGTTTTATCATACCCAATACCCGAAAAAGAATGACCACAAAGTGCATAGGAATCACCCTGCAACTGCTCTATACTTCTGAGGTAATCATAACTACTCCCTCCTACGGTTTTGTCCCATAAAATTTCCCCTTCAGTATTTACTTTTACGATCCAATAATCGTAATAGCCCTTTGAATCCTCTGATTTGTCTCCTCCTATACTTGAATATGAATGACCACCTAAAACAAGGTTATGATTTTCGGTTTCAATGGCATCTGATAAATAATCGCTTCTTGAACCGCCTATGGTCTTATCAAAAATTACTTTGTTTCTACTATTTAGTTTTACGATCCAATAATCTACATATCCTTTGGAATTTTCGGATTTATCACCTGAAATATTGGACCAGGAATCCCCACATAAAAGATATTCACCATTTGGCAACAGTAAAATATTTTCTAAAAAATCTCCTTTTGAACCGCCAATGGTAATATCTGAGATGAACCCACCAAAAGCGTTTAATTTAACCACCCAAATATCGTATTCACCCTTATTTTTATGAGATTTTTCTCCGCCAATATATGAATCACTATTTCCTCCAACTAAAATTTCATTGTTCAGAGTTATAACAACATCTTCGGCGAAATCATTTTTAGGCCCACCAATTGTTTTGTCCCATATTATATTACCACTTTCGTTTATTTTAACAATCCAAAAATCGACTTTCCCTCGGCTTTCTTCGCTTTTATTTCCAGAAATTCCCGAATATGAACTACCTGCTAAAATTATGTCGCCATTAGGTAATTCTATCATATCCTCTAAACGATCTGAATCATATCCACCAATGGTTTTGTCCCATAATTTTACCCCCTCGCTGTTCACCTTAACGATCCAATAATCTGCATCTCCTTTGGAATTTTCGGTTTTATCACCTGAAATGTCTGAGTAAGAGTAACCGCCTAATAAATATCCCTTATCCCGGGTTTGAATAATTTTACTGCAATTTTCAATTTCATTACCACCAAAAGTTTTATCCCATTCAATTTTCCCGGCTTTATTTAATTTTACTATCCAATAGTCATGAGAACCTTTTGAAATTTCGGTTTTTTCTCCTGAGATATCAGAGTTTGAATTTCCGGCCAGGATCAAACCACCATCGGCTGTTTTAACCGTACTATTAATATAATCATCAGAATTTCCTCCAATTGTTCTTTGGTGTGGAAGAGAAAACTGGCAAATGGCATATAGAGTTGATAGCTGGCATATTGCCAAAAGCAAATACATTTTGTATTTCATTGTTTAAGGATTTATGATTGTTAGAGTTGACTGTATGTAATGGATGCTAAACCTTATAGAAAAATAATCTATTTTATTTGATTTTTATAATACATACTAAAATTCTTCTAACCCTTACCGTACTTGCGATGTTGGGATCTTTGGGTATAGCCATGGTATACAAATAATAATCTGTACCGGAATTTAGAAGTTTTATTTCATTTCCGGGCAAAGCAAAAGTTCCCGGTTTTGTTTCAGAAAGTGTAAATATTTCTGCGTCGGTATTATCATACAAAATAAATTTCCGGTTCATATCCTGCTCATTTTCCCAATGTATATTTTCAACAATACATTCATCATTCTCATTAACATCATTTAAATTTATTTGTATGGATTTGGCGGTATTATCTGCCTCAGCATGCACATTTAATTGCTGTTGCTTATAGGTAACAACATAATCGCCTTTTGGCATTTTGTTGCAAATAACAGAGCCGAAAATAACAGGCAGTAACAGTAATAGCTTCATAATTTTAAAATATTATATTTTACCAGCGTAATAATGCCGCAGCCCAGGTAAACCCGCTACCAAAAGCTGCCAGGCAAACAAGATCGCCCTCTTTTATTTTGCCACTTTCCCAAACTTCGCACAGGGCAATGGGTATAGATGCGGCAGTGGTGTTGCCATACTTTTGAATATTATTATACACCTGGTCATCTCTCAATTGCAGTCTTTGCTGAACAAACTGGCTTATACGCAAATTTGCCTGGTGAGGTATAAGCATGTTAAGATCGGAAGGTTTGTAGCCATTGGCAGAAAGTGATTCCATAATTACTTCCGGGAATTTTACAACGGCTTTTTTAAAAACAGCGGGGCCATCCATATGCGGATAGATCTGCGCTTCGTCAATCATTTCATGGCTAATAAATAATTCTCCTAAGTCTGCTTCATCATAATTGGCGATCTTTTCATTCACCCAATGATTTGCATGCGTACCGGGGTTAAACACGGCTAGAATTTCTGCACTTTCACCATCACTGTGCAAGTGTGTACTTAATATTCCCTTGTCTTCTTGTTCTGTTGGTTGTAAAATAACCGCCCCGGCACCATCGCCAAATATTACAGAAACATTTCTGCCGCGTGTTGAAAAATCTAAACCGAACGAATGTTTTTCACTTCCTATAACAAGAATATTTTTATACGTACCTGTTCTAATAAACTGGTCTGCCACACTCAATGCATAAATAAAACCGCTGCACTGATTTCTTACATCCAGTGCACCAATCTCTTTCATTTTCATTGCCCTCTGAACAAGTACACCACAACCAGGAAAATAATAGTCGGGACTAAGCGTAGCGAAAACAATGAAGTCAACATCGCTGGTTGTAATACCTGCACGTTCAATAGCAATTCTGGCTGCTTCAACACCCATGGTTGTGGTGGTTTCTTCAGTTCTGTGTGCAAAGCGTCGTTCCTCAATCCCGGTTCTCTCGCGAATCCACTCATCCGAGGTGTCCATATATTTTTTAAGATCGTTATTGGTATATACTTTTTCGGGTACATACATGCCTATGCCTGCTATTTTACTTCTGATCATTTATAGGTTTTTATTATCTATAGAAAGCTACGAAATTTAAAGAGTTAATTATAGTTACAGTAAATAAGAATTTAATAACTGCTTAACAGCGTACGTTAACTATTGAATTATGATATCCTGCTTTTTTATAGTTTGTTCATAGGAAGGTGTAATTTTTAAAACATTAATCATAAAAGCTTCAACTGCGTTTTGAACTGATAACAGGTCTTGTGACTTTATGTAACTGCCAATTACATGATCGCCGGCGCCTGTTATGGGTTGCTTAACTTTTTGTTGCCTGGGGGTACCAAGTGCATTAAACATATCTAACATGGCAGGCACACTTACCACGCTATCCTGGTGTATATCGTCTCTATAGTAATATAACATAAGTACAGGCTGCTTAACTTTTGCAAAGACTTCTGGTACCATGGTTGTTTCAATTAATTCCTGCAATTGCACTGTTGCCTCAAGGGGGTAATGCCAGTTCCAGTATTGTTTATAAATGTCGCGGTTATCTGATGCAGTGATATAATCATCATGCGTAACAAACCTGGCAATCTGTAATCCCCAGGGATTATTTAATAAAAATGCTTTGTTGTTATTTATAGCAACATTGGGTGAAAGCAGAACAAGCGCATACACTTCTTCTGGATACTCTGCTGCAAGTTTTAAAGCCAAAGTTCCACCGGTTGAGGTACCCATAACAATTACCTTCTGGCCAATCTTTCTGCCAATTGCCAGTGCTTGTTTAGCGCTTTCCCAATACTTTTCGGGAGTAAGATTTTTTAATGGATCAATTGTGTCAATGCCATGTTCAGCAAGTCTTGACAAGTAAAGATTGCAACCAAATTTCTCAGCAATATTTGTGTGTATGGGGCGACCCTCTTCCTGCGATGCAGAGAAGCCATGCAGGTACACGATGCTGTATGGTGTCTTATTTTTAAGGGAATCGTTTAACCAAACAATTCTGGCTTGGTTGTTTGGTTTAATTCGATGTTGTGCTTCCTGTTCTGCAATATATTTTTCGAGTGAACCACTATTTGAAGGAACCACCGGCATATCATAATTATATTCGGGGGCATCCGGGCTTGGACCAGCAACATATGTTACCCCCAATATAAAAATAATAACAACCAAAAATTTAAACCATTTTCTCTTCCACATAAAAATCTATTAACCTTTATTAATTTTAAAAAAGATTTGCGCTAAACTAAACATTGTATTTATACTAAAACATCATGAGTTCCCAAACAGGAAAATATATCATAACAATAGGATTGCTGGTCGTAATTGCAGGGGTTTTAATTTATTTTTTTCATGATAAACTTAACTGGTTGGGAAAGTTGCCTGGCGACATCAGATATCAAAAAGAAAACTTCAGGTTTTATTTTCCCCTAACCACCATGATTATTATTAGCGTGATCGTAACTCTTGTAATAAATATTATCAGGAAATTTTTTTGATCTCATACTGGTGTCAACAAAAATGCTACATTAGTTTAATCAATTTATTTTAATGCAAACAACCACGCAAAGGTTTATAGCTCTTGATGTTTTTCGGGGCCTTACCATTTGTTTAATGATTATAGTGAATACCCCGGGGAATTATGCTACCACATTTGCACCGTTACTGCACGCCCATTGGCATGGTTTTACCCCAACAGACCTTGTATTTCCATCATTTATGTTTGCGGTGGGCAATGCCATGAGTTTTGTTATGCGCAAATGGGAAAACCTAAGCACATCAACAGTTGTAGCAAAAATTCTGAAAAGAACTTTCCTCATATTTATACTGGGTTTTCTTATGTATTGGTTTCCCTTCTTTAAATCTGATGGTACAGGGGGATTGATTTTTTCGCCGGTAAGTGAAACCCGCATTTTCGGGGTTTTGCAAAGAATTGCACTCGCTTATGGAATGGCTAGCCTTATGTTATATTTTTTAGGTACCCGTACTACTGTAATAATAACTGCATTAATTCTTATTCTTTATTGGCCGGTGATGCTTTATTTCGGCGATGCATCTGACCCATTATCACTAAATGGAAATGCTGTATTAACCCTTGACCGGTGGATGATCGGGGATAAACACCTTTATATGGGTGAAGGCGTTCCCTTTGACCCTGAAGGTTTATTAAGCACCTTTCCATCTATAGGTAATATAATAGGTGGTTTTCTTGCAGGCAGGTATATACAACAGAAAGGAAACACTTTTGAAGGATTAAGCAAATTACTTATGGCGGGATTTGCTTTACTTGTTATTGCCTTCTTTTGGAATTATGGCTTCCCCATAAATAAAAAATTATGGACAAGCAGCTTTGTTTTACACACGGTTGGGCTGGATTGCCTGATACTGGGATGTGTTATGTATTACCTAGACTTTTTAAACAAAAGAAAAGGCACCTACTTTTTTGAAGTATTTGGCAGAAACCCATTGTTTATTTATTTGCTGTCTGAACTGTTAGTAATACTTGCCAATATCATTCGAATCGGTGATGTATCCCTGTTCGAATGGGTTTACTTAAACATTTTTTCTCACGCATCTCCATACATCGGGTCTTTTCTATTTGCCATCAGTTTTATGCTGCTATGCTGGTCTATAGGTTACGTTTTGGATAAAAAGAGAATTTATATACGGGTATAAACTGGATATAAATTGCATCTTCTTGCAAAGAGCCAAACAAAATTTTACCCCATTTCATTATTGTTAGCGACTTAATACCTATTAAGTAGTTGATTACTAAGTCATTAATTTATGGCAGGCTATTTGCAAACAGTTGCAATAAATATATATCATTGCATAATTTTGCAGAAAGGGTAATGAAATGTTGAAAGAAGAAAGGTGCGAAATAATTTTAAAGAGTTTACAGGCTAATAAAAAGGTTTTACTAAGCGACCTAAGCAAGGAATTACACGTTTCTGCAGATACGGTTAGGCGGGATATTAAAAGCCTTTCTGCCTTAAACCTTTGCAAAGAAGTTCGCGGCGGTGCAATTCCACATGCCCCGGGACCACATGGCTTTAGAGAAAGAGAAAATTTTGCAAGCAGGCAGAAGCAACTAATTGCAAAAAAAGCCATCAGGTTTATAAATAACGGCAATACTATAATTCTGGATGGCGGAACTTCTGCTCTGGCTGTAGCTAATTTATTGCCTAAAGATCAAAGCCTTACTGTAATTACAAACAGCTTTCCTATTTGCAACATTCTTGAAAGCAGAAATGATATTGAAATTTTTTTTGCAGGTGGCAGGTTATTTAAAGGTTCATTAATTACAACCGGGCACGATACACTAAATTTTTACAAGAGCATTCGTGCAGATGTATGTTTTTTAGGTGTATGCAGTATAGACCTTAGTTTAGGTTTAACAGGGCATTATTATGATGAGAGCGCGGTAAAAAAAGCAATGATCGCCGCATCAAATAAAGTGCTTGCATTAACAACACCGGAAAAATTGAATACCGCAGAAGCATTTCATATTTGCGAAATTGGTTTGCTGGATGGAATTATAACCTCATCTCCCGAAAATGTTGTTATGAAACCGTATAAAGAAGCAGGCATAATGATCATTTAAAAAAACAAACATGTCTAATATAAAAAACGCAGGATTATTTACCAGTAACAAGCAGGCACTTTTGTTTAGCGCCATTAAATTATCACAGGCAGAAAACCTGTCAATAAAAAAGATCCTGTTTTTCGATGAGGATATTCTGGTACTCCCCTCATCATGCCACAGCGAAGTGGTTAATAATCCTTCATGCATTTTTGATGATGAAGAAATAGATGTTGTGCTGTTTACATCATCAGAAACAAATTATGTACACCTTGCCGGCGAAGCGATAAAAGCAGGAAAAAGTGTGCGGATCATTTAAAAGTTCATCATGATATTTTCATGTTTTTTATAACAATTGCAGCTATTTGAAAAGAGGATTTTAATTATGAAAAACATAAAACAATTAATCATGCATTCAAAAAAAAGAATTGCGATCGTAGGGCATGACGATAAAAAAACAGAGCTGATAGAATGGTCTTACTTTAATAAACACCTTTTATCATCTCACCACATAATTGCAGCAGCTAATGCCGCCATTATTTTAGAGGGCACGCTTAATATGCCTATACAAAAGGTTTCACCAGCCTCTTTGGGTGGTTATCAACAGCTCAATAATCTTATAAGCAATGGCGAAGTTGATATTATAATTTTTCTATGGAATTCTTCGGAGTTACAATTAAAAGATGCTGATATAATCACACTATTAAAAAGTGCACTGGCAGCTAATATTGTTGTGGCATTTAATAAAGTATCTGCAAATTTTATTTTGCAATCTGCACTAATGCCGGCTTATGTAGATAACAATGAAGCCAGTGCTGCAAACAAAAGCTATAACCCACCAGCACTTAAAGTTGTTTAATTAAAAAAAATTGGCATGAGAATAACTATACCTTTTCCTGCTCCGCGGGTAAACCGGATCGCGGTAAGTGTTTTCTTTTTTATTGCCGGTATTACATTCTCATCCTGGGCAAGCCGCATACCAGACATACAGCATAAACTTGCATTAAGCGAGGCAGGCTTAGGCGGTGTATTATTTGCACTACCAGTTGGGCAACTTATCAGCCTTCCCTTTTCAGGATGGCTTATACCCAGGTTTGGAAGCAGGCAGATATTACTTGCTGCAGCTATACTAAGTCCATCAACATTAATTCTGCTAGCATTAGCCAATAGCGTGGTTATGCTTTCCATGGCGTTGTTCCTGTTTGGGTTAATTCTTAACTTAATAAATATAGCCATGAACACGCAGGCTGTTGGTGTTGAAAATTTGTATGGAAGAAGCATCATGGCATCATTTCATGGTTTGTGGAGCCTGGCGGGGTTTACCGGAGCCGCAATAGGCACGCTATTTCTTTCTGCAGGTTTCCCGCCCTTCATTCATTTTGTAATTATAGCAGTAGCAGGCATTTTAATGGCGCTTTCAGTACATAAACATACTTTGCCAGATAAACAATGTAACGAGGCCAAACAGCCTCTTTTTGTAAAACCAGACAGGCAGTTAATGCTGCTTGGTTTAATCGCTTTTTCCTGCATGGTGTGCGAGGGTGCAATGGCAGATTGGGGCGGCGTATATTTTAAAAAAATTGTTCATGCCCCGGTAAACTTAACCATACTCGGATATGTTGTCTTTATGGGTACAATGGCCACAGGCAGGTTTTTAGGAGACTTTTTGGTTACAAAATTTGGGGTTAAAAGAATATTGCAGGTAAGCGGGTTATTAATAACCAGCGGTTTATTAACTGCCGTGTTTTTCACATCATTAATACCTGCAACTTTAGGGTTTTTCTTCGTAGGCTTCGGGGTTAGTTGCGTTGTTCCGGTAGTATATGCACAGGCCGGAAAATCAGAAAAAATGCCATCAGCCCTTGCTTTAGCAACGGTCTCAACTATTGGTTTCCTGGGATTTTTATTAGGACCGCCACTCATAGGATTTATTGGAGAAGCTGCAGGTTTGCAATGGTCTTTTGCCATTGTTGCCATGCTTGGCTTAGGAACCACCCTGTTATCTGGCCGGTTACGCAAGGCCTAACAAAAAAGAACATAATCTTAATAAAAAAAGCCTCTGTAAAAACAGGGGCTTTAAACTTAGAACGATGAGAAAAAAATGTATGATGTAATGTTTTATCTGCTGATGAATTGAATCTTAAACGCACTTTCAATAAAATTATTTTTAGGGATAAGACGTTCTGATAGCATAACCAGACATTCATGAATTGAAAATCAATTTTCTGATTCTTTTTTTTGCTTAGCTTAGAAAAAGAAATTTTTTTATGAAAGTAATAATTGATGATACCTACCAAAACATGTCTTTTAAGGCTGCAAATCATTTCCTGGATTTTGTCACAAATGAAAGTGACCCCCTGATTTGCGTTGCCTCAGGCCATACACCCACCGAAATGTACAGGCAAATACACCTACAAATAAATAACGGTACCATAGATACCAGCACATGGAGATATGTTGGGTTAGATGAATGGATAGGATTAGATGAAACAGACAATGGAAGTTGCCGGGGTTATTTAAACAAGCATTTTTTTGAGCCTCTTCAAGTTCCATCATCAAGCATTCATTGTTTTAATGGAAAATCGCCTGAAACAGGGGAAGAATGTGAGAGAATGGAAATTTTTATTAATAAGTTTGGTGGATTAGACCTGGCTATTGTTGGGCTGGGAATGAATGGCCACGTGGGTTTGAACGAACCGGGTACCGATAAAAACCTTCGTTCACATGTTGCTTTGATAGACAGCGTTACCCAGGAAACCGGGCAAAAATATTTTGATAAAAAAACGCCTTTAAAACATGGCATAACGTTGGGCATAGCGAATTTGATGGATTGTAAAAAGGTAATGCTGTTGGTAAATGGATCCCATAAAGCAGAAATAGTTAAAAAGGTTTTAGAAGGAGAAATATCTGAAGCTGTACCTGCTACACTTTTAAGAAACCATCCCGGTTGTACAATGTATTTGGATAAAGAAGCAGCTTCGTTGCTAAAACAATAGCAATTGTATTTAAACTGTTGCAAATCATTCACAATAATTCTTTCAATCTTAAACCCCGTGTTCAATTGGTAAATTAGCATGGGTTTTGCTTTGTAAAGTTTCAATGAAACAATCTATTATATTAGCCGCATTTCTTTTCGTATTTGCGGGTTGCAGCGATTCCCAAAATCCAGATCAGGAGAAAAAAGATAAAAAAGAAAAAGCAGAGATCGAAAAGAAAGTCTCAAAAAGAGATTACAGTATAACTAAAGAAAACTCCTACAGTGATCTTTTTTTAGATAGTATGGATATGGAAAAATACATAACAGACAATGCCCTGAGTGATTCTGTTATAAGAAGAATGCGTAGTTTTTATAATGCACGAAACTTTCAGCATGCATGGTTTTCATCTTCTGGATTAACTGAACCTGCACGCGGTTTTTGGAACTTAAGAAATTATGAGATTTCTGCAGGCGACACCACTTTAAAAAACAAAACACTTGACGATAAAATGAGCGCTTTTGTAGCTGCTGAATCATTGAGTTTTTCACAGGGTAATAGTTCAATTATCAATACAGAGTTTGCATTAACTGCACAATTAATTCAATATACTTTAAGCAATTTTGAAAAAGGTTATGTAAAAAGAAAGGAACTGGAAAGGTTTGTTCCTTTTAAGAAACAAGATGCCATGTTATGGGCCGATTCACTCATTCATAAAAAACACAACGACGATAAATATTATGCTGATGTTCATAAGGCATATGGCCAATTGTTTCAACAGTTAGGCAGGTACTATCAAATAGCTAAACAAGGCGGATGGCCTGTAGTTGAGGGCAGTGCAAAAGAATATAAACTAAATGCTTCTTCCCCATCAATTCTTACTTTAAAAAAACGCCTTCAAATAGAAGGCGACATGCCTGCACAGGATACCACGCCTGTTTTTAATACTGCTTTACAAGATGGTATAAAACATTTCCAATCAAGATTAGGGTATACTGCCGATGGGTTAATAAGTGAACAATTAATAAAGGATCTTAATGTTACTGCAGAAGAAAGGGTTAGGCAAATGCTTATTAATTTAAATCGTATGCGGTGGATGCCCCAGGAACCTGAAGGAAAATTAATTCTGGTAAACATTCCGGAATTTATGCTTCATTTTTTTGAAGGCAAACAAAAAGCTTTTGACATGGTGGTTGTGGTTGGAAAACAAGGACATAATACCATGATGTTTACAGGTAATTTAAGCCAGGTTGTTTTTAGTCCTTATTGGAATGTTCCTGTTAGCATTGTTAAAAATGAACTTATGCCTAAAATGGCTTCTAATCCTAATTACCTCGCTTCACAAAATATGGAAGTGGTGAATAACAATGGTGGGCTTCCTGCAATCAGGCAGTTACCGGGCGAGAAAAATGCTTTAGGAAGAGTAAAATTTTTATTTCCAAACAGCTTTGATATTTACTTTCATGACACACCATCGAAAAGTTTATTTAGTAAAGATAAAAGAGCGTTCAGCCACGGTTGTATACGATTAAGCGAGCCGGAAAAAATGGCACAGTATCTTTTAAAGGATGATTCATCCTGGCCTCCCGAAAAAATATCAAATGCCATGAATGCAAGTACCGAAACTAATGTAAGGCTAAAAAATCCTGTGCCTGTATTTATAACATATTACACCGCATGGGTCGATGAAAACGGCTTATTGAATTTTAGGGACGATATTTATGGGCACGATAAAGTTGTAGCCAAAAAAATGTTTAACTAAGATTGCCTTGTACAATAACATTTTTGTTGTATCTACATAAATAGTACATCTTTTAAGCAATTTTATAAACATCGCCAGAAAGCATTGTTTTACCTTTGCATGAATAGAAAAGGATTTAAACGTAAAGCATGAAAAAGAATATATACCTGGTTATTACTGTGGCTGCTTTTGCAGGTACAGTTTTCGGAATAATTTTATACAAGCATAAAAAAGCCGCCAATCAACAGGTACTTGAAAATAATTACAGCATGGATGAACATCAAACCATGTATGATTACGAAGCCCCAGTATTTGGCTAAATCGAGGTCTTTAAATTTTATCGTGCAAGATTCACAGCCCTTTTTTCTCTAATTACAGTAACTTTTATCTGACCAGGGTACGTCATTTCATTCTGAATTTTTTGGGCAATTTCAAAACTTAATTTATCGCTTTCGTTATCGGTGATTTTATCTGCCTCTACAATTACCCGCAATTCCCGACCTGCCTGAATGGCGTAGGCTTTTTCTACCCCGGGATATGAAATTGCCAGGTTTTCCAAATCTTTTATACGCTGCAAATATTGTTGCATTATTTCGCGCCTTGCTCCAGGTCTTGCGCCGCTGATAGCATCGCATGCCTGCACGATCGGTGAAATAACATATTGCATTTCTATCTCATCGTGGTGCGCAGCAATGGCATTAACTACTGCCGCATTCTCTCCATATTTTTCTGCGAGTTTACCACCTAATAAGGCATGGCTAAGTTCGGTTTCCTCATCCGGCACTTTACCTATATCATGTAATAGACCGGCACGTTTGGCAAGTTTTGGACTAAGCCCGATTTCAGATGCCATTATTCCACAAAGATTGGCAACTTCACGGCTATGCATAAGCAGGTTTTGCCCATAAGATGAGCGGAAACGCATTTTACCTACTATTCTAACCAATTCTTTATGCAACCCATGAATACCTAATTCCGTTACCGTTCTTTCACCCACTTCAATCACCTGCTCCTCTAATTGTTTACGTGTTTTCTCTACCACTTCTTCTATGCGTGCAGGGTGAATTCTTCCGTCAGCAACCAGGCGTTGTAAACTTAATCGGGCAATTTCCCTTCTTAAAGGATCGAAGGAGGATAGTACAATAGCTTCCGGAGTATCATCTACAATAAGATCTACGCCTGTGGAAGCTTCTAATGCTCGAATATTTCTGCCTTCCCGTCCGATTATCTGGCCCTTAATTTCATCGCTTTCAAGGTTAAATACAGTTACAGTATTTTCTATGGTAAGTTCTGCGGCTGTTCTTTGAATGGATTGAATAATAATTTTACGGGCTTCCTTATTTGCTTTCAGGCGCGCTTCTTCAATAATCTCCTGTTGCAGAGAGAGGGCTTGTGTTTGAGCCTCCTGTTTTAAGCTCTCAATAAGCTGGTTTTTGGCCTCTTCTGCAGTTAAGCCGGCAATTTTTTCTAACCGGCGAATGTGTTCTTCCTGGTGCTTCTCAAGCTCATTTCTTTTATATGTAACAACCTCAATTTGCCTGTTCAAATTTTCTTTGATGGATTCATTTTCCTTTATCTGCCGGTCTAAAGCTGTTTCTTTCTGGTTTATACTAATTTCCCGCTGGCGAATCCGGTTTTCAACATCACTTATTTTTTTGTTGGCATCCAGTACTTTACGATCGTGTTCAGCCTTTAGTTGAACAAATCTTTCCTTAGCCTCAAGGATTTTTTCTTTTTTAATAGTTTCAGCCGTAAGGTTTGCACTTTCAACGATTTGTTGAGCCTGAGCCTCTGCATCTTCAACTCTTTTTTTGGTGTCTTTGGAAAAAACAACTTTTCCTGCAATCAACCCAACTATTAAAGCGACTATGCTGCTCAGCAGGGTTATATATATTGAATCCATTCTTTATTAGGTTTTATTTCAAAAAATTTTGGTTGCATAGGGATAATGTGGCGAAGATACAGAAACAGAATATAATTAACCGGATGGCCACCTCAGTCTAAAATCGGGAATTCAATTTTCCAAATTGGGAGATTTTAAAGATTTCAAAAAGAATATGCATTGATAATCAATCGGTTAATATTTTTTATGTCAATGGCACTGGTTTTGGCTATTATAGAATAGTCCGTTTTTAATCCGTTTTTATCCTCCCCTCTGAATTCAGCCTGTAAAAAGGCAAAACCAAGATTCAATGAATATGAAAAAACTAAGTACCTATTTATTTGCTGTCATTTTACTTGCTTCCTGCACAAAGGAAGCAATAAATGCCCCTGAAACATCGCAGGCTGCATCTCCTGTGTTTTATAAAGATGCCAATATTGCTGTATCAAATTTTTCTCTTGCCCAATCGGGTAGCACAGAAGTGGAAGTAAAGTATAATACGCTTTATGAAAACAATGTCGCTAAAATTGAATTAATGAGTGGGAAGGATGCCAACAGTTTCTGCGCCATAGAGGTGTATGAGCCGAAAGCAAATTCTAATTCTTTGAAGCAATACAAGTTTGAAGATTCTAATTTAAAAGGTGAAACCATGTATTACATGTTAAGGTTTACCTACACTAATGGAGAATGGAGTTATTCTGGGTATAAAACCATAAACGTCAATTAATCTTTAATCCGTGCCTTGTGAAACATTTCGTACTCTTTAAAACATTCATTTAATCCGTACTTTATTTAAACAATTCTTAATTCGTACACTACGAAACTTTTTTTGATCCGTACTTTGTTTTTTGTTGGTTTCCGTACTTTTTCATTTTTTTTTGAACATTGGTTAATCCGTGGAGTTCTATCCTCACGGATTTTTTTTATTCATCACCTCCATCAAGGCTTTTCTCAATCATTACCTTAAGGGAACGAACTTTTTCTGCAGCTTCTTGTAAGTGGCGGGGATCTTTTAATTCATTGCGATTTTCGGTTGCCAGCCATAATAAAACCATAGCTACATAGTCCTGCATATCCTTTCCGGCAAAATGTGCTTTAAACTCGAGTAGTTTATTGTTTATGGTTTTAACGGTATTGCGTAACTGTTCTTCATCTTCAGGCGATACCTTAAGCCTGTAATTTCTGTCCCCGATCAATACATTTACTGAAATAGTGTCCGGCATATATTATAGGTTTATAGCAGCAATACATTTTTCTATATCGGAGAGGTAGGTATCTATGCGTTTTTGTAAAAGTTGTTTATCAGCGGGCGACAACCCTGATAGGCCCAACCGGCTTGCGTCGAGTTGTTGTTGAACCTGGTTAAAAGATTCATTCTTTTTTTGTAACAGGTTATCTTTCTCTTTTACCGAATCTTTTAGGGCACTGATTTCTTTTTGCAGCCGTTGCTGCTTCTTAATCATTTGTTGAATGAGATGCTGAAGGTCCTTCAATTCAACTTCAAGATCGGCCGATACCTTTTTTCGTTAATTTTTATTTGGTAAAAGATGTTATTTTCTAACCTCTGCTCCAAAAGTAGATTGCAACTGCTGCATAATTTTTTGCATTACCTCGTCAGTCTCCACATCAGTTAAGGTTTTCGAAACATTCTGTAAGGTAAAATTTATTGTGATTGATTTTTTACTATTCCCCAATTTTTCACTTTCAAAAATGTCGAAAATGTGCATTTTCTGCAAAACGGGTATTTGTAATTTTTCAACTGCTTCCTGCACTGCCTGGTAATTCACGTCTTTATTTAAGGTAACTGCTAGATCTCGCGTAACAGATGGGAATTTGACAACCTCTTTATATTTTATGCTTTTCGTTTGTATAAGTTCTTGTAAAACTGCCAGCTGAAGATCTGCAAAAACCACCGGTTGTTTAATATCAAATTGTTGCAAATAAAAATTTCCTGGTTGTTGAATGGTTCCAACTTTTTTATTATTATAAAGTATGTCAAAGTTCAGCCCGCCATTTTCTGTATTTTGATTTTGGAGCATTTGAAAATTATTAATGCCGCATGCCCGAAGTATTGTTTCTACGAAACCTTTACAGGCAAAAAAATCAAGTGGTTGGGATTTATTTCGCCATTCATCCACACCCCTATTACCCGTAACATATAGGCAAAGATGTTTTACCTCAGTATATTTTCCAGGCCATTCTTCGTGGTAAGTTTTGCCGAATTCAAAAAATTGAAGATTATAATTTTTACGGTGAATGTTGTAGGCAATACTTTCAAGGGCAGTGGGTAACATGGTTGGCCGTAGAACATCTAGTTCGCTGCTAAGGCTATTCAGCAACTTCACAATATTTTGTTCGGCGGGGTAATATTTGCTGTTTGTTATGGAGTTGTTTACCATTTCAGAAAAACCTAACCCTGTAAGAATTGATGATAATTTTTCGTTTACAGCCTCAGCTATAATAAACGGATCATTAGAGGGTGTAATATTTATACTTGCAGGTACGGGTATACTATCCAGCCCATCAATTCTTATAATTTCCTCCACAAGGTCTGCGGGAATAGAAATATCCGATTTAGAGAAAGGCACATTTACTTTAAGACCCTCATCATTTTCATTTAAGATTTCAAATCCAAGACTTACTAAAATGTCTTTTACAGACTCGGAAGTATATACTTTGCCACTTAATTTTTTTAAGTATGAATAAGTTAACGAAACTTGTGTCTTTTGTTTTGGTGAAGGGTAAACATCCTGAATGCCTTCGTTGCTTTCAGCACCTGCCACCTGTGAAAGCAGACGCGCAGCTCTTTGCAAAGCAGTGGTAACATTTGAAATATCAACACCCTTTTCAAATCTTGCTGCTGCTTCGGTTCTAAGGTCGTGCCGAAACGATGTTTTTCGAATATTTATAGGGTTAAACCATGCGCTTTCTAAAAAAATTTGGGTAGTGCTTTCAGAAACCCCGGAATTTAATCCGCCGAAAACGCCTGCAATACACATTCCACCATTCTCATCGCAGATCATCAGGTCTTCTGCTGACAGTTTCCTGGATTTGTTATCGAGCGAAATAAATTGTGGCTCTTCAGAAAGGGTTTTAACGATTACATGATTGCCTGTAATTTTAGCCGCATCAAATGCATGCAATGGTTGACCCATTTCGTGCAAAACATAATTAGTAACATCCACCACATTATTTAAAGGTCTTTGCCCAATACTTCTTAACCGGTTTTGCAACCATTCCGGGGATGGCTTTACCCTAATATTTTTTAAAAGGATGCCTGCATACCGCGGGCAAGCCTCAATATTTTGCACGGTAATTTTTACAGTAAATTCATTATTGCCCCTCAAAGGCATTGTTTCAGGCAGCCTTATTGTAACCACGCGCCCCAGGTGGTGGGAAAAATATGCGCATAGATCCTTAGCCACACCCAAGTGACTCATGGCATCCATTCGGTTTGGTGTAAGTCCTATCTCGAATAAATGGTCGGTATAAATTTTAAAATAATCAGCTGCAAGTGTACCGGGATTTAGCTCGTCAGGTAAAATTATAATTCCACCATGGTCTTCGCTTAAACCAATTTCATCTTCAGCACATATCATTCCATGGCTTTCAACACCCCTGATTTTCGCCACCTTCATGGTAACAGGGTCTTTTCCTGATGGATGAATGGTAACGCCGGGCATAGCTACAATTACCTTTTGATTTTTTGCCACATTGGGTGCGCCGCAAACTATTTGTAAAGGTTCCCCATTACCTACGTTTACCCTTGTCACCTTTAATTTATCCGCATTTTCATGTTGAAAGCATTCTAATACCTCGCCCACAACCAGCCCTGCTAAACCACCTGCAATACTTTCAAACTTTTCCAAACTCTCTACTTCTAAACCTATAGCGGTTAAAACGGAAGAAAGATTTTGCGGAGTTACGAGTTCTGCAGGCAGGTCTGATGGTAAATAATCCTTGAGCCAGTTATAAGAAATTTTCATCTAAAAAAAGTATGCTTTGTGCAAATATAAACCTGTACAGTGATGCAGGAAATTTTGAAGAATGGAACGTCCTTTTGCATATAATTTATTGGTATACCAACAACTTTTTAAAGTTATTTCCCTTAATGAAATTTGTGTTGTAAACCATAGCTTTTTAGCAAATTTTTTCTGCACTTTGTTATGTGTATTACTTTAAAGCGTTTAATGAAAAACAGTGATTTTATGGGAACAAAAAATTATTTTCGTGGATATCCTTCTGATTTATGTGAATTTAATGTGCAGCATTTTTGAATAAATATAATGCCACATGTCTCCTTAATCGAGGGTATATTCGTTTCCTTACCATGGCTTAAATCAACAAAAATTCACTTTTTATCTGTTATTCTTGTTGGAGTAAGTGCTTGCATTAAACTTAATCTGTTTTTGAATTTATACAATGGAATTAACAAACCTGAACAAAGACCGGAAATTACGCCGGAAACCCGCCATCGACCTCAGTACAATGGTTTACGGCAAAGTTCCTCCACAGGCAAAAGAATTAGAAGAAGCAGTTTTGGGTGCAATTATGCTCGAGAAAAGTGCTTTTGATACTGTAATTGAAATATTAAAGTCAGAATGCTTTTATGTAGACGCCCATCAAAGAATTTATAAAGCTTTCGAAAGCCTTGCGCAAAAGAGCATGCCCATAGATATGCTTACTGTGGTTGAAGAATTAAAATTTAAAGAAGAGTTAGATATCATTGGCGGCCCATATTTTATAACGAAACTTACTAATTCAGTTGTTTCTGCAGCAAACATTGAAACCCACAGCCGAATTATTCTTCAAAAATTTATTCAGCGTGAGCTTATCAGAATTAGTGGAGAAATAATTGGAGATGCTTATGAAGACAGTACAGATGTTTTTGATTTGCTGGACGACAGCGAAACAAAAATGTTCAATATTACCAACAATTACCTTAAAAAGAATTATGATGATATTGGTAATGTGTTGGCCAAAACCATTAACCGTATAGATGAGCTGAGAACGAAAACTGAAAGCATTTCAGGTGTCCCCAGTGGGTTTGCCAGTATGGACCGGGTAACTTACGGATGGCAGCCAACAGATCTTATAATTGTTGCAGCCCGCCCCTCTGTAGGTAAAACTGCACTGGCTTTAAACCTAGCACGAAATGCTGCATTAAATCCATTAAAACCTACACCGGTTGGTTTTTTCTCGCTGGAAATGAGTGCTGCTCAATTAGTGCAGCGTATTTTATCTGCAGAAAGCGAAATAGCGCTTGAAAAAATTGCCCGTGGTAAATTAGAAGATTATGAATACCAGCAATTACATACAAAGGGTATAAAAAAACTTGAACAGGCACCCATATATATTGATGATTCTGCAGCGCTAAACATTTTTGAATTTCGTGCCAAGGCCCGCAGATTAGTTAATAAACATAATGTTGGATTAATACTTATAGATTACCTGCAATTAATGAGCGGAAGCGGAGAACGTAACACCAACCGTGAGCAGGAGATCAGCAATATCTCACGAAATTTAAAGGCCCTTGCAAAAGAATTAAACATTCCGATCATTGCTTTAAGCCAGTTAAGTCGCGCAGTGGAAACCCGTAAAGAAAGTAAAATGCCACAGCTTAGCGACCTTCGTGAATCTGGTGCAATTGAGCAGGATGCCGACATGGTAATATTTATTTATCGCCCCGAATACTATGAGAATATGAGTAACGAAATGGGTGAAAGCACACGGGGAGAAACCCACTTAAAAATTGCAAAGCATAGAAACGGTTCTCTCGATAATATAAAACTTCGGGCGCTCTTACACATTCAAAAATTTGAAGAATGGGAAGAAGATGGCGGACCAAAAGGTATGGGAAACTGGAAACCACTACCCCCGACATCTGATGCTGGCGGACCTGCTGACGGTAGCCGTTTATTTATACAAAAGGGCAGTCGCATGAATACCGGCGATTTTGATGAAGGCTTTGAAGAAGATAACAGCGGCTTTTAATTTGCTGTTTAATTATGTAGTTTTCAAACATGTCTTTGCGCCTTTTTTACCATACCGGACTTTCTTCATCGCATAGCAATTATGTGTTGTCTGAAGAAACAAGCAGGCACCTTGTTCAGGTATTACGTATGAAAAAGGGAGATGCCATGCAGGTTACGGATGGTAAGGGACATTTGATAACCGCAACTATATTAAGTGCAGATAAAAAAGCAACAGAAATAAAATCTGATGCTTTTGCCTTTTCGCCACAAAAATCCCCCTTCACATCCATTGCCATTTCTTTAATTAAAAACGCCAACCGGTTCGAATGGTTTTTAGAGAAAGCTACTGAAACAGGCACTCAGCAGATAATTCCACTCATTTGTAATCGTACAGAAAAACAACATTTCAGGTTGGAAAGAATGCAACAGATCTTAATCTCTGCCATGTTGCAAAGCAACCAGGTATGGTTACCCGAGCTTTATAAGCCGACCCCTTTTGATGAAGTGACCAAACAGGCTTTTAATGGAGAGAAATATATAGCACATTGTAGTGATGATGATAAAGTTTTTATTCAACAAATTTTTGCAAAAAATAAACCTGAGGGTATAAGAGTTTTAATTGGCCCAGAAGGTGATTTTACACCGGATGAAATTTCTCTCGCTGTTCAAAATAAATTTATTCCTGTATCGCTTGGGCAAACACGGCTGAGAACTGAAACCGCCGGCATGTCTGCAGCAATTTGGTTAAGTGCGCTTCACAACTACGCATAAAAAAACCGCAGCCGGGGCTGCGGTATATTAAATAGAGTAATTACAGATTAAGAAACGGGTTATATTTTCACAATGGTCTGTGATGTTATTTTAATTCCGTTAGTAACCTTTAAAGTATAAATTCCGGGTTTTAAGAAAGACAGGTTTAAAGAATAGCTGGGTTGCACACTTTGATTTTTGTTATACATAATGTTGCCAAACGCATCTGCAACCTGTATGTTTATTGTTCCTGAAACGGTGGCATCGGTTGTTAATGTAGCCACTGAAGCGAATGGATTAGGTGTAACCTGTATAACCATTTTAGTTTCTTGCTGCGGAGCCTGCCTTGCATTATTCATTGGTTCGTTAGAAGAAACTTTTGTTACTTCTACCATGTGAAAAATATCGTCAATATTATCATCATTTACCAATAGAATATCTGCTTTTCTGCCTGCCCTGTTTCCAAAGTAAGCATCATTTAATGTTACAATTACTTCTTTCCATTTGTTTGAATTTGTTTTAGAAACTTTTACTGCAGTTTTTGAAACATTATTTTTTGAATCGTACTGAATTTGAAATGTTCCCTTACCTGCATCCAGGTAAACAACCCGTACCATAACGCTTTGCGCACCATTCAATGGAAATACATTAAATAATTTATCATGAACGTCGAAAAATAAAGTGTCTTTATTTGTGGCATGATCTGTACCACGCGCAAACCTGCCGTATGGCTCGTCGTGTGGACCCACTCTCCAATGACCGATACTTGTTTGATTGGCGCAAATTTGTGTTACATATCTTTCATAATTGCCAGGAAAAATATTCCAACCAACATCATTCATTTTTGTTGCACCCTGCTGGTTCCAGCTGTTACCTTGTGCGTGCGAAGGATCATCTTGTCTTGCACCAAATTTTTCATACTCTTTTGCAATTTTCTTTGTACGATCCATACCAGCTGCTTCACCTAATTTACTTGAACCGGTTCCGAATTTTTTAGTTGTAAAACGAACTGTATCACTTGCATCAAGACCGTCTCTTAACGCGCTAAATCCACCGGGACTGCATGAAGGGCTTTTTTGACCGGCATATTTTCCAAAGAAATTAATAGCAGATTTGTAAGTTTCGTTTTCAATGTTATCTGAGCACTGCATATTCATGTCCAAACCAAAATGCAACGCATTTAATTCGGTGTAATAAAAGTTCCAGATAGAATCTTGCATAAACCAGGAGTTACTGCTGTAAGCTTTTCCACCTAACTCGCTTCTTATTCTCATGCGTGGTTTGCATTCGTCTCTGTCGCGAATAGTATTTACCTGTGGATCGTATATTGCTTTAAGGTCTGTTTCAAAATTAAATTGGTACATGTTGCCCACATACTGTTCTTTAAGCCAAACGTATGGGATATTCTTTCTGAACCAATCAGTATAGCTTTGGGCTTCGTCCATATCTGACCCAAGGTTTACCATCAGGTGCGTTTTGCTTAACTGGTTTTTTATGAATAATGCTGAATCTGTATAAATCCATGCTTTTTCGCGAATACTCCTCCATTCTTCTTTGGTAACAACAAATTCGGGGCTTATAGGTGTACCGTGGTAAGGAATAGCGTCACCAGTAGAACCTTCTGCAGACTGGTATATGTATATCTTGTTCTTAACGGTAGAAGACATTGAGTTAATATGGGCTGTAACTGAATCGATCATGCGCATCCAGTAGTTTATGTATGCCTGGTTTTTATAATCAGGGTATACAAAACCCTTGTCTTTTTCGCCGGTACATGTAAAAGATTTGATTTTACCCGGGGTTTTTGCATCGTACAACCATGTAGGTGCAAAGGGTCCTACCCAGAATATCAGGTTCATGTACATTTTTGCATTTGCATAGTTGTTTAGGCTCTGATCTAAAAGAGTCCAGTTAAACACATTATTACTGGTTTCAATTGAATCCCAGCGTACGCCTAAAAATGCACCCTTTACTGTAGGATTTTGCGTTTTAAATGGCGAGGGATCTTTTTTTGTAATGGTTCCGTAAAGCCATACCCCATTTAAAGTGTCAAGAGGAATAGGTGTTTGAGCATGTGCGGCTAAGGTAAATGCCATAGCAAGGCACAAAAGTGTAGAAGGTTTTTTCATGGAATTAGAATATTGGATTTTAAATTGGATTTTACCTTCCGTTGTTGCACCCGGTAGGTTAGCGACAGCAAACATAAAATGAGTAAAAAGTGATTTTTATAGGCCTTTAACTCTTTCTTAAGTAATGTAAATTTTACGCATTGTAGTGGAGCTACTACACTTCATAATTACAAAATGACTGGTGGATTTTAACTTTAACGTGTGTTAATTACTCATCAAAACACAAATACAGGGAATCATTTTATGAGAATAAAATTCTTTGAAAGTGTTACAATACAAGGGTTTCAGTTAATTTAATTAACAACCCTTATTTAGTTTTCTCCAGCTTTATTTGTTTTACAAAGGTTTGTAGAAGTTTTCAGCAATATTTGTAGTAGCTGAAATTTTGTAACGTATTATTTTTTGGAAATAAGTTTTTTGAGAAAAAAACCGCGATCAAAAAATTTATTTGATCGCGGTTGAAGAGATTTTAAGCACATTTATATCTTAACCAATTTTCGGGAGATAAGTTTTTTCCCGTTACTTAACTTAACCTGGTATATACCCGGTTTTAAAAAACCAATATTTAAGCGATAATTGGGTTGCACAGCAAGATCGGTGTTAACCATTATGTTGCCCCATGTATCTATTACCTGAATATTTACTTTACCATCCAATTCAGTGTTAGTGGAGATATTAACCACGCTTGAAGCGGGATTGGGGTAAATTTTCAAATAAGGTTTTTCAACTAATTGTTCTTCCTCATCATCTGCCTGGGGAGCGCCAGGTAATAGTTGTGGTGCCGGTATTATTGCTCCCTTTGTTACTTCAACCATGTGAAATACATCATCCATATTATCATTATTTACCAGCATTATATCTGATTTACGTGGACCCTTGTCACCAAAATTGGCATCATAAATAGTAACAGTTATTTCTTTCCACCTGTTAGTGTTTGTTTTTTTAACCAATACCGCAACCTTTGCCGGATCTCCTACAGCATCATACTGCAATCTCCACGTACCATAACCTGCATCTAAATAGATCACTTTAATATCTACACTCTGTTTGCCGTTTAACGGATAGGTATTAAAGAGGTTGCTGTGTACATCGAAAAATAAAGTGTCTTTTTTAGCCTTGTGGGAAGTGCCGCGAGCAAACCTGCCATATGGCTGGTCGTGCGGGCCAACACGCCAGTGACCAATGCTTGTTTCATTTGCACTAATCTGGGTTAGATACCTTTCATAATTTCCGGGGAAAATATTCCAGCCCACATCATTCATTTTTTTTGCAAGTTGCTGGTTCCAGCTATTACCCTGGGCATGGGCGGGATCTTCTTGCTTTGCACCAAAGGACTTAAATGCCAGGGCAATATTTGTACAACGGGTTATACCTGACTGGTCGTTTAACAGAGCAGTACCATATCCATACATGGAAGAGGGGAATCGAACGGTATCGGCAGCATCTAAGGCATCTCTTAAAACAGAGAAAGCGCCCGGTGCGCAACCAGGACTTTTAAAGCCTGCATATTTATCAAAAAAGTTAATTGCTTCCTGGTTTTTATCATTTGAAATGTTATCTGAGAACTGCATATTCATATCTAATCCAAAATGCAAAGCAGCCATATGTATGAAATAAAAATTCCAAACAGAATCTTGCTTAAACCAGGTATTTGAGCCATATGCTTTTCCACCCAACTCTGATCGGGTTCTAAGCATTGTTTTGCAATCTTTATTGGCGACATTTATAAAAGGATCGTATGCAGCTTTCAGTTGTACTTCATTATTCATCTGGTACATATTACCAGTATATTGTTCTTTAAGCCAAATATTAGGAAGGTTATTGGTTAGCCATTTTGCATATGATTCACTTTCCCCCAGGTCTGAACCCAGGTTAAGCATAAAATGGGTTTTAACAAGCTTGTTTTTTACAAACAGCGCTGAGTCTGTATGCAGCCACGCATTTTCTTTTATTATTCTCCAGTCCGATTGAGAAATTTCGTATTTACTGTTCAGGGGTTTGCCGTGGTAGGGTACTGCATCGCCTGTGGTGCCTTCTGCAGACTGGTAAATGTAAATTCTGTTCTTAATATACGGGGCCATTTTATTAATGTGTGCCGTAACAGAATCTATCATCCTATACCAATATTTTATATAAGCAGGGTTTTTATAATCTGGATATAAAAATTCCGGATTTTTCGTGTCATCTGTTTTGAATGATTCAATATTTCCCGGAGTAGATGCTTCGTATAACCAGGTGGGGGCAAAAGGACCAACCCAGAAAATAAGGTTCATATACAATTTGGCCTGGGCGTTCGATGTTATGCACTGGTCAAAAATGGTCCAGTTAAATGTATTGTTTGCAATTTCAATTGAGTCCCACCGAACACCGAGAAAGGCGCCCTTTACCATAGGATTCTGATCCTTAAACGTGGTAGGGTCGTTTTTTGTAATGGTAGAATAAAGCCAAACTCCATTCACCGTATCAATTACATCAGGAATAGTTTGAGCGGCTGCTTGCAAAGCAAAAAACACATGGATAATAACAACAACAGATAATTTCTTCATACACATTTTTCTACGAAGTGACCAATAGGTTTCTAAGTCAGTAGTTCTGTGGTGTTATTCTCTTGTTGTAGGAAAGCAGGGCAAAAGTATTATTGTGTACATTTTACCATATAGAGTCAGGGTTACTTTTGCTGTAATGAATAGTACTACATAGTGTAGTACAAATTCTACATGGGTAGTTAATGGGTGCCGGCTAAAGCCCTTATGGATGATAGTATTTGTGGAACAGACTCAAAATCGCATGATTTGTCTAAGAAATAATCGGCGCCTAATTGTTTGCACATTACTTTATAATAATCGTTAGCCTGGTTGGTAAACATGATGACCTTTACTTCAGGATAACTTTTTTTAATCTTGTTTAAAAGATCAACACCATTTCCGTCGGGTAGATTAATATCTAAAAACACGATGTCTGGATGAACTTCTTCTATTAAAACATACGCTTCGGAGAAAGTGCCGGCCTGCTTGACTGATTCAATATCTATCAGCTCGTGAACAAGGTCTATCAACCTTTCCACAATCATTTCTGAATCGTCTACGATCAGGATTTCTAATTTACTTTTATACATGAGGGTGTAAATTTCAATAGGTTATATCCTATTAAACCTCAAAATTAAAGCTCACATGGCCGGAGGTTAATAGAATTAAAAGGTTTAATAATGTAGTAGTTGTATTATTTTTTTGTAGAATTTATATTACAACTGGTTTAAAAGGTAAAACAAGATACCTGTAAGCAGCAGCTCAAATCAGTTTATTCTCAATGGCGTATAACGTTAGGTCTGCATTGGTTTTCATATTCATTTTGGTCATTATTCGCGCCCTGTAAGTGCTTACGGTGGTGAGGCTTAGCGATAAAGATTCTGCAATTTCTGAAACAGACCTGCCGGCTGCAAGTAATTTTAAAACTTCAAACTCACGGTCAGACAACAGTTCATGAGATGCTTTTTCGCTATCGAAATCTAATGTACTGGCCAATTTTTCTGCAATGGAAGGGGTAATATATTTTTTACCTGTAAGTACACGGTTAACGGCTTTTACCAGCTCATCGGGAGCGGTATCTTTATTTAGGTATCCTGCAGCCCCGGCTTTTAAAACCCTGATGGCATAATGCTCCTCGGGGTGTACACTTAATATTAATACGGGTAATTTAGGGTAATGTTCTTTTATTTGCTGCAAACTTTCTAACCCGCTTCTGCCTGGCATAGAAAGGTCGGATATAACTACATCCCACTTTTCTTTCATCACTTTTATTATAAGTTCGTGGGCATCTGCTACTTCTTCTATATGTGCAAATGGAAAATCATCTGTAAGAATTTGTTTAAGCCCTCGCCGCACAATTGAATGATCATCTGCTATTAAAATTCTCGTCATAAGACAATAGGATTTTTTTGGTTCTTCACTGCTAAACGGGGACTGATACAATTACAATAGTTCCTTTTCCAATGGTGCTTTTTATCTCGTACTTACCTCCCATCATAAGCGTTCTTTCCTTCATTCCCAGTAAACCCAGGGTTTTTTTATGCTGAATATCTTTAACATCAAAGCCTTTTCCATTATCTGCAATTAACAAAATAAGGTTGCTCTTATCTTGCTCAAAAGTAGTTTTTACTATGGTTGCTTCTGAATGCCTGGCAATATTTGTTAGAGACTCCTGGTAAATTCTAAATAAGCCTACAGCCATGTTTTTAGCAATGGATATATGCGAGAACGTAGAAGTGAACTGAATTTGTATGCCGGCGCGCTTCTCAAATTCAAAACTGTGCCATTTTAATGCCTCCAGCAACCCAAGATCATCTAAAATACTCGGTCTGAGTTCGGTAGCTATTTTTCTTACGGTCTTAATTGTATCATCGAGCAGCCCCTTTATTCCATTTATCTTTTGAATAAGCACTTCTTCTTGGGGAGGAAGCTTTTTATAAACCCAGGATACATCCATCTTTAGACCCGTAAGCTGTTGACCCAGTTCATCATGAATTTCCCTCGCCATTTGGGCACGCTCTTCTTCTCTTACTTCTTGTATGTGAGAGGCTAATTCTCTTATCTCTTCGTACGATTCCTGCAGTTTTCGCTCTGCCTTTAATTTTTCTGTTACATCGTTAGCAAGAGAAAGCCTTACCTTTTTCTCGTTGTACATAATATTTTGCCCGATTATCTCAACGTCTACTAAAGTGCCATCTTTTTTCTTGTGTTTCCAAATGCCCCGGTTGCTCATTGCATAAATATTATGCTGCATTTCTTCTAAAAAACGGGGATATTCTTCTTTGGGACGAAGGTTCTTCATGTTGAGGTTTAAGAATTCGTCTTTGGAATAGCCGTAAAAATGTATAGCCGCCTCATTTACATCTATTACAGTTGAATCTTCCAGCGCGAGCATCCACATAGGAAGTGGATTGCTTTCGAACAACAGCTTATATTTTAATTCGGAAAGCCTTATTGTTTCTTCTGCTTTTTTCTTTTGCGTGATGTCCCTAATAAAAGCCGAAAAGAATTGTTTTGAGTTTTGCCTTAAAGGCACAATTTTCATTTCTATAGAAAATTCTTCGCCACCTTTCTTAAGAGCGGTTATTTCTATGATCTTGTTTAATACGGGACCTTCACCCGTTTTTATGTATTTTTCAAAGCCCTGTTCGTGCATTGCCCTGTATTGCGGCGGAATAATTGTATCTGCAAGTCTTCTTCCCAGCATTTCACCTTCCTTCCAACCAAACATTTCTTCGGCCTGGTAGTTCCATAAGGTGATTTTATTCGAAAGGTCAATTGAGATAATAGCATTTAAGGATGAGTCCATTATAAGCTTTCGTGTTTCTTCCGCATCTCTCAAAGCTTTTTCGGCTAATTTTTTCTCTGTGATATTCCGGAGAAATACTGATAATCCTTTCGGAGATGGATAAAGATTAAACTCGAGCCAGATACCGAACTTTTCTGAGTACCATTCTACATCTGCATTTCGCTGCTCCTTTAAGACTCCTGAAATATTCTTCGTAAAAAGGTTGTCTTTCTTCATCTGCCGGAAAAACATCAAAAATATTTCTGCCGATAACTTTTTTATTTTCTATACTTAAGATAGATGCTGCCTGGCTATTTACATAGGTGAAATAACCGTTGGAATCGAGTGCACAGAAACCATCGTTTATTCTGCCTAGTATATCCTGTATTTCGCCTGTTTTTTCCTGGATCTGTTCTTCCAGTTCCTCATTAAATTTCTTTAACTGTTCTTCAAGCATTATGCGTTCTGATATGTCTTTGCAAACGCTTACATAGCCATCTAATTCACCCCTTTCATTTTTAATAACAGAGGAAGTAATAAAAACAGTGACACCCTTTCCATTTTTTTTGGTGTGGGTTATTTCTCCTTTAAAATAGCCTTCGTTTATTAACTGTTTCCTTATGTCTCTTAATTCGTTTTCGGGCAGTCGGGCATTTAAAATTTTGGTTGTTGTTTCTCCAATGGCTTCTTCCTCAGTGTATCCATACAAGTTTTCGGCAGCCCTGTTCCAGGAAATAATTTTAAAATCCTTGTCTACGGAAAACACCGCATCGCTTATATCTTCTATTAAATTTGCCTGATACCTTATTTTTTCTTCAGATTTTTTTCTTTCTGTTATATTACGCACGGAAACAGTAAGAAAACTTCCTTTATCGGTTATAAGGGGAGAAAGAGTTATTTCTGCCGGAAATATTGCTCCACTTTTTTTACGTGCATTCATAAATAATATGGTGCCAACCAAAGGAGAATTTACTTTAAAAGGATTTTTAACTCCACCTGTTTGTTCATCGTTTAAGGGAACTAAAAATTCAGCAGGCTGGTACACTATCTCCTCCCTTTCATAACCAAACAATTTATCTGTTTGCTGATTGGCTAAAACAATTTTTCCTTTTTCGTTAATAATGATCATTGCATCAGGCGCACATTCTAATAACCCGCGGAACTGTTCTTTTGACCTGCGAATTTTATTGGCATTATTGCGAATTACAAGCAGTAAGAATAACAGCAATACAAAAACACTAACCAAAAACCCTAAAGAAGCATTGTTGAAATCTGTAAGCCTTCGGTAGCTCGCATCTTTTCTTTTATGTAACTCCTGGTTTTCCTGCTGCTGAATTTGCAATAACAAAAGTGAAATCCGGTTGAGCGTGTTGTTGCCTTCGTTGGTTATCTTAAGCGCCTTAGCTGCACTGTAATCTGCCAGGCTGCTGTCTTCAACAATCCTCCGGGTATAAGCAATTTGCTTTTCCAGAATGTTTTTCAGCGTATCGATCTTACTCTTGTATGCAGTTTTTCCGACTGTCTGAGCCTGAAGTTCTTTTAAGTGTTGATCAACCCTTTCCTTTTCTTTTGTTATAGAAGAAACAAATGCCCGATCGCCAGTAATTATTAATCCCCGCATTTCAGACATCATATTCTTTGATGCCAGCAACAAATCTTCTGTAGCCCTGATTATGCGGTTAGAAGTTTCTTCCTGTACTTGCGTGGTTTTACGCTTTGCATTATTAAAAAATAAGAAAAAACCAACCAGAAAAAGGAAGATAAAAACGACGGTAAAACCACTCATCATTTTTAGGTCGAGGCTTACTTTTTCCTGTAGTATAGGCTGAGCCATGTATATCGCAATCCCCAGAATTATAAACATAACAGCCGCTAATACGGGCAGCCTGATGAAAATTGAAAATGTGGTTAGGAAGTTCAGCCCCATAACAATTAACATGGCAGAGAAAACAATTACAAAAAGGTAATTAAACTGGTAAACTGTAGCCTTGTTTTTATTAAAAAACAAAAGGCCGATACCAATGAGAAAAAAATTAAGTGCTGCTATCGGTGACATTCTACCCCCCACAAAAAAATCGCCGGGAGATCCGGCATCACTTACAAAAAGTTCATCGATATGAAAGTTCAGGTGAAAAAAATATTCAAGCAGGGTTAAAAATCCGATTAATGAAATAATAACAGAAAGTGTAATAGGTATTTTCTTTCGTTTTGGATCTTCTCCTTTAATATAAAAAAACAACAGGACTATTGATGATAACATAAAACACAAGGCGGCATTAAATTTAACCTTGGGCGAACCATTAAAACCAAATAGCAAATTATCTGTGCCGGTTAGCCAGCCGATCATCATTAACAGGCTAAGTAAAAAAATAAGTACACAGGCACTAATGCCCACTTTTCGTTTTACACTGTGCCCCATTATATGTTGTAATATTTAATAGAATTATGCAAATTAAAAGCACGGCAAAAAATGCTTAAAGAGCAGAAACGAATTTTATAATGCGGGTTTTGCATATTTGGACTGAATTCAATTGAGAGTTACTAACCTGTTACGTAAAACAAGATGCAAAAGCAGATATCGATTTTTGTAAAAATAAGCATTTAAAAATCACACAAACGACCAAACAATATAAGCAGCAGGCATAATTTTAGTTTGATTGGTAGATTGTAATTGGTCAAAATTTTATTTAATAATACAAGTAACATTTATATGCCAGAAGGTCCATCCATCGTTTTACTAAAAGAAGCCACCAGGCAATTCACAGGAAAAAAAATTATTGAGGTAACCGGGAATTCAAAAGAAAACATACAACAACTTAAGGGGCAAACTATAATTGAATTTAAAAGTTGGGGAAAGCATTTTTTAATACATACCTCAAAAGTAACTGCGCGAATACACTTTTTGTTATTTGGATCTTTCAGAATAAATGAAGAGGCTGACCTGAAACCGAATCCCAGGCTCTGCCTGGGGTTTAAAAAAGGAAAATTGTGCTTTTATGCCTGCTCTGTAAAATTCTTCACAGAACACCCGGATGAAATCTATAATTGGACTGCAGACGTAATGAGTGATGACTGGAACCCTCGAAAAGCAAGAAAAAAATTAAAAGACAAGCCAGAAATGCTGGTTTGCGATGCACTTTTAAACCAGGAGATTTTTTCAGGGGTAGGAAATATTATTAAGAATGAGGTTCTCTATCGCATAAAGGTGCATCCCGAGAGTATTATAGAAAAGCTTCCACCTAAAAAATTAAGTGAATTAATTAAAGAGGCGCGTAATTATTCTTTTGATTTTTTGCATTGGAAAAGAGAATACCAGTTAAAAAAACACTGGTTGGCACATACAAAAAGAACATGCACTAGGTGCGATCTTCCACTTATAAAAAAATACTGCGGACAAACAAAGAGGCGATCATTTTTCTGTACCAATTGCCAGGTATTATACCATTAGCGATTTTAGATTGGTTAATATTTTCATCCATTACTTAGCTGGTTTACCTTTGCAAAAAATTGAAGGCATGAGTTACAGGATAGAAAAAGATACCATGGGCGAGGTTAAGGTGCCCGAATCGGTGTACTGGGGCGCGCAAACTCAAAGAAGCATTGAAAATTTTAAAATAGCACAAGACATTAATAAAATGCCAATGCCGGTTATTTATGCATTTGCCATTTTAAAAAAGGCTGCAGCCCTAACAAATAACGAACTGGGTGTATTGGCAGATGATAAAACCAAAGCTATTGCACAGGTTTGTGATGAGATACTCGAAGGAAAGCTTGACGATCAGTTTCCGCTGGTAGTTTGGCAAACCGGCAGTGGCACCCAAAGCAATATGAATGTGAATGAAGTGATTGCATACCGGGCGCACGTATTGAATGGAGGCTCGCTTACCGATAAAGAAAAAACGCTGCATCCTAATGATGATGTAAACAAATCACAATCATCCAACGATACTTTTCCTACAGCCATGCACATTGCAGCCTATAAAATGCTGGTTGAAATTACCTTGCCGGGAATTGAGAAATTACGAGATACCCTTGCCGCTAAAAGCAAGGAATTTATGCATGTGGTTAAAATAGGAAGAACGCACTGCATGGATGCAACACCGTTAACCCTTGGCCAGGAATTTAGTGGATATGCCGCCCAACTGACTCATGGAATTAAGGCAATTAAAAATGCATTACCTCATTTAAGTGAATTAGCTCTTGGTGGAACAGCAGTAGGTACAGGCATAAATACTCCGGAAGGTTATGACGTGCTCGTAGCAGAAAAGATCGCCCAAATTTCAGGGTTGCCATTTGTAACCGCTGAAAACAAATTCGAAGCCCTGGCAGCGCATGATGCAATAGTTGAGGCGCATGGTGCATTAAAAACAGTAGCTGTTAGTTTAATGAAAATTGCCAACGATATCCGGCTGCTTTCCAGCGGACCGCGCAGCGGCATTGGCGAAATATTTATTCCGGATAATGAACCGGGATCCTCTATAATGCCCGGAAAAGTTAACCCTACCCAGTGCGAAGCGTTAACAATGATATCCGCGCAGGTGCTTGGTAACGATGTAGCAATTAGTATTGGCGGTGCAACGGGCCATTTTGAGCTGAATGTATTTAAGCCTGTGATGATCTTCAACTTTTTGCATTCTGCCCGGCTGCTTGGAGAAGGGTGTGTATCCTTCAACGATAAATGCGCCATTGGCATAGAACCAATTGAAGCAAATATTAGAAAACATGTAGAGAACAGTTTGATGCTGGTAACTGCATTAAATACAAAAATCGGTTATTATAAATCCGCAGAGATTGCTCAAAAGGCGCACAAGGAGGGAACAACCTTAAAAGAAATGGCGGTAAAACTAGGTTATGTAACCCCCGAACAATTTGATGAATGGGTTGTGCCTGGTAATATGGTGGGCAAAATAAAAAATTAAAATAAGCTAAACCCTTGCTAATTCCATCCATAATACCCTGTTTTAAACAATTTTAGGAACCCGCAAAGCGTTATGGTTATTTTGCAGCACAGGATTTTAAAAGTTATTACATGAAAAGTATTGTTTCGTTATTAATATGTAGCACTGTTCTATTGTTTTTGGTTTTGCCTGCGTGCAATAAAGAAGTAAGCCTTGAAAAAGGGAATGATTCACTTTTGATAGCAGTTGGTTCACTAAAAGATACTTTGGGTAATTGCCTGCCCGATTCTGTAGTAGGCACTTTTTATAATGGCATTACCCCGGGTAGTGATACTGCTTATGTACAGGTGCAGGTTAATGTTACCACGGCGGGCACTTATACCATCTCCACCGACCAGCAAAATGGTTTTATGTTTGCCGACTCAGGTTTTTTTGTTTCTACCGGGCTAACCACTGTTAATTTAAAACCTATTGGTACACCCATTCTGCCTATACCCACCACTTTTTCTGTTGTCTTTGATACAAGCATTTGCACTTTTACAGTAGATGTACAGGATAGTACAGGTACAGGGCTTGGTGAAGATACCACGCTTAATAATAGTATTGATACTGCAAATCTTGGTATAAACACCTGGAGGTTTACCGGAGATTCAAAATTTTACAAAGGGTTTGTAACCAGTTCCGTTTTCGATACAAGTGTTTTACCTAGACTTTCAATAGATGGTCCGGTTGTTTCCGGCGCAGATTCTACGCTTTTAATATTTGTCGTTTTTCCAACCAATGAAATTATCCCGGGAACATACCCCACAAACACGGACAATAATTTTTTATTTTACACCAACGGGGATGTTATATATAATGCAGATTCCACCACTGTTCCCGATATCACAAATATTACCATTCACAGTTACGACCCAATAACTAAACAACTAACTGGCACTTTTAATGGCACCGCCAAAAATGCCTCAGGCATTAGCGTGCCTATCTATAAAGGTGCATTCAGGTCCAAGGTCAATTAGTTTTCACCTTCTACACTTATAATCAAATAGGGTAAATATTTATCCTATTTAAAAACGTTCGATAGCTACTGCTATTAATTTTTTAGTATTTACAGCGGCATACTTATTTTAAGGGTCTATTCTTTACATACCTTTCACCCCGTTATAAAAATCAACAGACTGTTATGTGGTACCAATTTGCGCGGTTTATTTTAAAGTTCCGGTTGTTATTATTATTGATACTGATTGCCATTACAGCCGTAATGGGATTTCTCGCAACCAAGGTTGAATTAAGCTATGAATTTGCTAAGGCAATTCCCGCGACCAATGCCCGGTATATAGACTTCATGAACTTTAAAAATAAGTTTGGCGATGATGGAAATACAGTTGTTATAGGTGTTCAGACAGACAGTTTTTTTTCAATAAATTTTTTTAACGCCTACAACGACCTTCAGCAACAATTAAAAAAGGTGCACGGTGTAGAAGGCATTCTTAGTATAACAGAAGCCTCGGACCTGGTTAAGAATGATTCGGTTAAAAAGTTGCAGGCAAAAAGAATTTTTTATCCCCCTTATACTTCCCGCGTTTCGTTCGATTCAGCTATTACCCAATTCAGCAATTTGCCTTTTTATGAAGGGCTCTTATACAACCCTGAAGCGAAAGCGTACATAATGGCTGTTAGAGTAAACCGGGATATGATCAACAGCAAGGCGAGAACCACACTTATTAATAATATAAATGAGCAGATTAAAACCTTTAAAGAAAAAACAAAACAGGAAGTTTATATAAGTGGATTACCTTTTATCAGAACCTCTGTTGCAAACCGGCTGGCAGATGAAATGAATTATTTTTTAATAGGTTCATTTATTTTATCTGCCATAAGCCTGTTGCTTTTTTTCCGGTCTTTTTATAACACATTAATGAGTTTGCTGGTAGTGGGCATTGGTGTGGTTTGGAGTTTGGGTACCATGGTGATGTTCGGTTATAATATAACTATCTTAACAGCGCTTATTCCACCATTAATTGTAGTGATCGGCGTGCCTAATTGTATTTATTTTTTGAATAAATACCATATGTCTTTCAGGGAAACCGGCGATAAGAAAGAAGCTATCCTAACCATGATCAGCCGTATGAGCGTGGTAACTTTATTTTGCAACATTGCTGCTGCCATTGGCTTTGGTGTGTTTTACCTAACAAGCAGCGAATTGCTGAAAGAGTTTGGTTTGGTTGCGGGTATTAATATTCTTTTACTCTTTATAATTTCTGCCATTTTTATTCCGGCATCATTAAGTTACTTACCTGCCCCTACAAAAAGGCAGATGAAATACCTTGATTCAAAATTCTTACATAACCTTTTAGAAAAAATACACCATTGGGCATTTAATAAAAGCCGATGGGTGTATGGGGTTACTGCCCTCGTGCTCATTATTTCTATTGCAGGATTTTTTAAACTTAACAGTGTAGCCTATATCGTAGATGACCTGCCTGCAAAAGAAAAAATTTATACAGATTTAAAATGGTTTGAAACAAATTTTGGTGGCATAATGCCTTTGGAAATTGTGGTTGATTCCAGGAAGAAAAAAGGGCTTACAAAAAATACGGAGGGCATAAACGGAATTGATGCATTTTCGGCTTACATAGATCAGCGACCTGAAACAGCAAAGCCTCTTTCTTTCGTGGAAGGTTTAAAATTTGCTCACCAGGCATACTATGATGGAGATAGTTTAAATTATAGCGTTCCCACAGAATTCGATTTTCCGCTAATGAGCAAATATCTTAAGGCTGATAAATCAGACACTTCCAAATCAGCACTTAACAGTATGCTGCAAAGTTTTATTGATAGTAATTCACAAGTGGCGCGCATTAGTGTGAATATGAAAGATATTGGCAGTGCAGCCTTACCGGCATTTTTAAAAGACATAGATTCTGTGGCTGCAGAATCATTTGACACTTCTGCATATAAAATAACCTTTACCGGCAGCAGTATTACTTTTTTAGAGGGCGTAACCTACATAATAAATGGTTTAAAAGAAAGCATTTTTTGGGCCTTTTTGTTCATTGCCATATGCATGATTTATCTCTTCCGTTCTTTTAGAATAGTATTGTGCTCGTTAATTCCAAACGCCATCCCTCTGATTATTACAGCAGGTGTTATGGGCTGGGCCAATATTCCGCTAAAACCCTCTACAGTATTGATCTTTAGCGTTGCTTTGGGAATAGTTATTGATGTTACCATTCGTTTTCTAATCAATTACAGGCAACAATTAAAAGAATATAATAATTCTGTCGATGACACACTTTCTCAAACCATACGCCATACAGGTATAAGCATCATATACACCTCTGTTGTTTTAGTGGCTGGCTTTATTATATTTTGCTTAAGCGATTTTGGTGGAACCCGTGCACTTGGCTGGCTTACTTCATTAACACTAATAACAGGCACCATTACCAACCTGCTGTTATTACCTGTATTATTAAGAACATTTATTCGGCCTAAAAAAGAAAAACAAATTCTTAAATAAATACACGCTGCTTTTTTAAAATAATTATCTTGTTTACATAAAGAGCAAACATGAAACAAGATAAAAGCAGGAGACATTTTATTCGCAATACAGCCATCGGTACAATGGGATTATCGGCATTGAACATGCCCTTTAAAAGTTTGGCAACAGAAAAAAAATCTGTTGTTCGTTTGGGTTTTATTGCAGTAGGTCTTCGTGGGCAATCTCACCTTGAAGAAATGCTTAAGCGGTCAGACGTTGAAATTATTGCGATGGCTGATCCTAGCAAAAGAATGATGGATGCTGCACAAAAATTAATATCACAATATGGAAAAAAGGCAGCAATAGAATTTGGCAATGGAAATTATGATTATAAGAATTTATTGAAACGGGATGATATTGATGCAGTGTTCATCTGCTCGCCATGGGAGTGGCATTTAGAACATGCCGTAGCCGCCATGAACGCCGGTAAAGCCACGGCTCTGGAGGTTTGCGGAGCCATGAAGCTGGATGATTGCTGGCAATACGTAAACACATATGAAAAAACGCATACACCCATTATGGTTATGGAAAATGTGTGTTATCGTAGAGATATAATGGCGGTGCTGAACATGGTGCAAAAAGGGATGTTTGGAGAAGTGCTGCATGTGCAGGGCGGTTATGAACATGATCTAAGGGAAGTGCTTTTTAATGATGGCATTTCTGCATATGATAACGGTGTTGAATTCGGCGAAAAAGGTTTTAGCGAAGCACATTGGCGTACCAATCATTACGTAAGCAGAAACGCAGAATTATATCCCACGCATGGTCTTGGACCCGTGGCTATGATGATAGACATAAACCGTGGCAACCGGCTAACTGCACTATCATCTGTGGCAACAAAATCGCGGGGTTTGCACAGGTATATCGTAAATCATCCAAAGGGTGGTAACGATCATCCCAATGCAAAAGTAAATTTCAGGGAAGGTGATATTGTAAATACGCAAATACAATGCGCCAATGGTGAAACCATTTTATTAACGCACGACACGTCTTCACCAAGACCATATAACCTGGGCTTTCGCGTGCAGGGAACCAACGGCATCTGGCAGGATTTTTACGCCGGTGGGCTGGATGATGGAATGATATATTTCGAAGATAAAAGCCCTAAACATAAATGGGAAAGTTCAAAAAATTATTTAGTGGAATATGATCACCCGCTTTGGAAAAAATATGCAAAAGAAGCCGATGGAGCAGGACATGGCGGTATGGATTTTTTTGTTGACAATGCCTTTATAGAATGTATAAAAAGAAACAAGCCTTTTCCCATGGATGTATACGACCTTGCTACATGGTATGCTATAACACCACTAAGTGAAACATCTATTAAAGAAGGTGGAACTCTGCAACAAATACCTGATTTTCTTAAAGGAAAATGGAAGGATAGAAAAAATGAATTTGGTGTGCATGATGAATATTAAATGTACTGTGGAAAAAATGGAAGAAAATGAAAAAATCATCAAATTATTTGCTCCGGGATTGTTACCTGATAATTTAAAAGACCCACTTTTTCTGCAACAATTAACGGCACATATAAGCCACCTCATCAACACCGATTTTTCCTCCCTGGTTCATTTACTATACCGTGTTGATGTACATGAAAAAAAATTAAAGGATACATTATCGAAACACAAAAATGAAGATGCAGCAAAAATAATTGCCAATATGATTGTGGAACGGCAGATTGAAAAAATACAGTCCCGCAAAAAAAATATGCAACAGCCGCCACTAACTGATGATGCTTCCAATGAAAGATGGTAAATTAGTTTTGTTCCTGTATTAATGCTTTCACTTTCTCCATTTTAGCATCAACACCTGCTTTAATTGCCTTAATCGAAGGACCAACAATAACATCCGGCATAATACCTTTCCCTGTTTTTTGTCTGGTGCTGTCCATTACAATTTTGTACAACGGTAATGAAATTTTTACTTTTGTCCGCGGCAATTTTATTACAGGAATATGCACCGCTGAATTACCATAATAACCACCGCCGGTTTCCTCACCTACTAACGTAACGTTTTGCTGATCTTTTAAATGCGATACCAGTGAGGCTGCAGCCGAAAAGGTAAAACCACCCTGAACAACATAAATATTCCCATCAAAATGATAGTGTTTTTTAGGTGTGATGTTATGATTTTCTAAAGCCGAAAAATGAAATCGCCCGTCACTTTTTTTTGATGATGTAAAAAACATAACAGCACTGTAAAACCAGCCGGGATGTATATATCGACCCTTATAAAAATTGCGTCTTACAGCAGAAACCGAATCTGCAAATGTGAAAGAATTCTTTTTTAGATACCGTAATAATGCGTTGCTAAGATCGATATTTCCACCGCCATTTTCTCTTAGGTCAATTACAACATTTTTCAGGCTAAGGTCATCGATGGTTTTAAAAAACTGCTTGTAGAAAAACCGCATGCGGCTTGCCTCAAAAGCTGTAAGCTTTAAAAATGCAGTTGAGGTGGCAGTATCAATGGTATAATTTCTTACCGACCTTAACCGCTGCAACCGTTTTATAGTATGTGGTTGTTTTTTTGATGCAATGGTTTTTTGACGTGACGAGGAATCAGGCCGGTAATTTAAAACAGTCGTCTGCCCCATGTTACCTATTGTATCTGTAAATTGTATTAGGTAACTATTCGCGGTATCAAAAGTATTGCGATATGCAAAAGGAAAACCAAAACTTATTAATTGATCTTTCAGGTTATTGGCATTGCCATCGGCACTTATAAATTGCCGCATGGAATCTAAAATTAAGTTGGCTGGCAAACCATTAATGGAATTTACAATAGTGCCTCGGGTTAGTATGCTGTCATTGTTATTCATTACTGAAACGACTACGAGAGAATCGCGCCACGCTTTTAAAAATAATGGGATAAGTGGTTGCCGGAATTGTTCATAAAATTTTGAATAATGAGCAGGTGAACGAACTGATGTATGCCCGCATTTTATTTTACTTACATACCAGGCTATGTTGTTTTTATATTGCCTGATGGTTTGAGAATCAGCAAGGCGATCCAATGCTTTTTCAAAGTAATAATCAAGGCTGTCCTGTGGTGTATACCAGGTGTAGGCAGGGTGATTCTTTTCCAGTAATGTTTTCAACAATTGTATGTCTGCCTGCATGGCTGCAGGGGGCAATTTTTCAGTGGCTTTTTGTTCCAGGGTTTTGTATGACCGGCAGGATGCAATGCAAAAGCAAAAACAACATAAAAGCCACAAACGGTTTCTTTTTTTGCTGCAGGCATTTATTGCTGAAAAGCGTTCCATCCCTGTGCTTTTATCTCTAAAGTATTTCCACCCTTTGTATAAAACTTGTAACCCTTTTCCATTTCAGTCATGTATCCTATTATAGTAATTTGCTCATTGCCTTTTATCTTCTCATGATCCTCCTGCTTAATGGTAAATAATAGCTCATAATCTTCGCCCCCGTTTAATGCACAAACGGTTGGGTCCATTCCAAACTTAAATGCTGCCTGCCTTGTATCGTCCTCAATTGGCAGTTTATCTTCATACAACATACATCCCAAATCGCTTTGTGTGCATATATGCAAAATGTCGCTGCTAAGCCCGTCACTTATATCCATCATAGCTGTCGGAACTATTTGCTGCTCCTCAAGAAATTCAATTATTTCTTTCCTGGCTTCCGGTTTTAAAAGACGCCCAACAATATAATCTTCACCTTCAAGGTCGGGTTGTACACCCGGACTTTCCATAAAAATTTTCTTTTCTCTTTCTAATAAGGTTAATCCAAGAAATGCGCCGCCCAGATCACCGGAAACACAAATCAGATCACCAACCTGGGCTGTTCCGCGTTGCACAAATTTTTCTGCCACTACTTCACCAATTGCGGTAACCGATATAATAAATCCCTTTTGCGAGGTGGAGGTATCGCCACCGGCGAGGTCTACATTATAGCGCTGGCATGCAGCATACACTCCTTCATAAAATTCGTTTAACGCCTCGAGGCTTATGCGGTTACTGATGCCTATGCTTACAGTAATTTGTGTGGGTGTTGCATTCATTGCATACACATCGCTTAGGTTAACTACCACGCTTTTATAACCGAGGTGTTTCAGCGGGGTATACATCAGGTCGAAATGCACATTTTCTATGAGCAGGTCGGTGGTTATAACCGTTTGCTTTCCAAAATGGTCTATCACTGCAGCATCATCACCCACCGCCAGTATGGTGGATGCATTTTGTATCTCGAAATTTTTGGTGAGGTGGTCTATTAACCCAAATTCACCTAACTCGGCTATTTCTGTTCTTTCGTTACTCATGTTCGTTTATTTGTATCTGACCGCCCATAACAACATCAACCAATGCATCATGTATTAAACCATTAGAGGCAACAATGCCGGGCTGATAATGGTCAAATTCATCGCCATTAAGATCGGTAACTTTTCCGCCGGCTTCTTGAATAATTACAACGCCTGCTGCACTATCCCATGCATTTAATTTATGCTCATAAAAACCATCAAACCTACCACAGGCAACCCAGCACATATCAACAGCTGCACTTCCAAACCTGCGAACAGGAATACCCTTCCTGATGAATTTTTCAAACACCTGTAAAGGACCATTTGGATTATCTATATATGAATATGGAAAACCGGTTACCAGGCAGCTTTTTATAAGTTGATCTTCGGTGCTAACTGCAATTTTCTTATCATTCATTGTGGCGCCTTCACCTTTTTCAGCAAAAAACAATTCTTTGATAAATGGATTATAAATCACACCCATTTCAAGTTTCCCATTAACTTCCAAACCAATGCTTATGCAACAAATAGGAATACCATGTGCGTAATTAATGGTGCCATCAATGGGGTCAATGATCCACTTATATTGAGAATCTTGTATTAATTCTCCTATTTCTTCGCTTAATATCTGGTGCCCGGGAAAATGGTCTTTAATAACTTTTATGATCACCGCCTCACTTTTGTGATCGACTTCTGTAACCATGTTATTAATACCTTCCTTATTACTTATTTTATAATCTGTGCCGGAATATTCCAATAAAATTTTTGATGCCTCCATGGCAGCAGTAAGCATTGTTTGTTTAAGCATGCCCAAAGATAGGGTTGAAAGTGAATACCGTTAATTGCGGAAGTTATAACTAAGCACTCTTTCGCTTACAATACACATCTGTAAACAAAATATACGTAATTCGCTTTTTAAATGCTGTGTGTTGCAACTCTCAATAATCATCGTAAATTATAATGTAAAATATTTTCTGGAGCAATGCCTCTTTGCTGTGCAAGCCGGCATTAAAAGCATAGAAGCAGAGGTAATAGTGGTAGATAATAATTCTACTGATAACAGTCTCGGTTATTTACAGCCATTTTTCCCCTCCGTGCAATTTGTTTCAAACCCTGTTAACGAAGGGTATGGCAAGGCAAACAACATAGCCCTGAAAATGGCCCGTGGTAAGTATGTTTTATTTCTAAACCCGGACACTATTATTGGTGAGCAGGTATTGGCAGGCTGTGTTAGATTTTTGGAAACCAATAAACAGGCAGGCGCCATCGGAGTGAAATTGCTGGACGGGAGTGGAAGTTTCTTGCCCGAAAGCAAAAGAAGTTTACCATCCCCCCGTGCTTCTTTCTTTAAACTTTCAGGCATGGCTGCCCTGTTTCCCAAATCCTCCCTTTTTAATGAATATGCACTGGGGCATTTGCATGAAAACAGGAATGCAGAAGTTGATGTTCTTGTTGGCGCGTTTATGATGGTGAACCGGGAAATTCTTTTAAGATTAAATGGCTTTGATGAAGATTTTTTTATGTATGGTGAAGATATAGACCTAAGTTACCGTATAAAAAAAGCAGGGTATCAAAACTATTACCTGGGCACACTTTCCATTGTTCATTTTAAAGGTGAGAGTGCTTATGGCAATGAAAAATACCTGCATTATTTCTATGAGGCGATGCGCATATTTGTAGATAAACATTACGGGCAAATGCCGCTTCAGGGTTTTTTGCTGAAAAGGGCCATCACTACTGGGGGCGCAGCAGCGAAATTAAAAGCCGTTTTAAAGAAAAAGGTTGTTTCTCCACCATCAGTACCCATCATCTTATTTGGTAGGGAACAAAAAGATTGTTTAAGCGCCGCAAAAATTTTACAGCGTAACCACAAAGAATTCAAAATAACAAACAACCTTTCTTTGGAAAACGGAAGTAGTATGAACGAAGTTATCTTCTGCACTGGTACCCTTACTTATGAAGAAACGTTTCAACTAATTGAGAATAATCCGCAAAGCGGGTATTATAAATGGCACGCCTCTGGCTCTGCAAGTATTGTAGGCAGCAGTCATAAGCAACTTGCCGGAGATGTTATGTATTAATGGGTGGCACAGCATTTTATATATAACATATTGAAAGCATTGTTTTGCTACATTTAGATTTAGTTTTGTACTTTTAAAAACATTTCTATTGAATGTCGATATTCGATTTAAACCTTCCCCATTCAGTTCTTAAAAAACTTGGTTTGCCTCAAAATGATTTTAGAAGGCAACAGCTTCGGGTGCTTCGTAAATTGCTGCACCGGGCCAGGTTTACTGAGTTTGGCCAAAAGTTTAGGTTTGACGAGATATTGATGAGCAAACATGCCGGCAAAAAATTCCAGGATTTAGTTCCCCTTTACGATTACAATTCCCTTTATAAAGAATGGTGGCATAAAACCTTAGAAGGTCATGCTGATGTATGTTGGCCAGGGAAAATTAAATATTATGCCCTCAGCAGTGGCACGAGCGAAGCGGCAAGTAAATACCTGCCCATTACCGACGATATGCTTAAAGGCAATAAAGTGGTAATGATAAAGCAACTGTTAACACTTCGCAATTACGATAATGTTCCTTTTAGCACCGCAGGTAAAGGCTGGCTTACTTTAAGTGGCAGTACAGCCCTTGAAAAAGAAGGCGATTATTATTCTGGAGACCTGAGTGGAATTACGGTTAAAAAATCTCCATTTTGGTTTCAGCCATTTTACCGGCCGGGTAAAAGAATTGCCAAAGAAAAAGACTGGAACAAAAAGCTGGAAGAAATAGTTTTGAAAGCCCCGCAATGGGATATTGGTTTTATAGTAGGTGTGCCCGCATGGGTACAGATGTGCATGGAAATGATAATTGACCGGTATAAGCTGAATAACATTCATGATATATGGCCAAACCTAACCATATTCGTACATGGTGGCGTAAGCTTTCAGCCATACAAAAAAAGGTTTGAAAGACTTTTGGGAAAACCCCTTACCTATATTGAAACTTATTTAAGCAGCGAAGGTTTTATTGCCTACCAGGACAAGCAAAATGCCAATGGAATGCGACTGGTAACCAGCGAACACATTTTTATGGAGTTTATTCCATTTAATACTGAAAACTTTGACGCAAACGGAAACGTGGTTGCAAAACCTAAAGTTTTAATGATTCACGAAGTGGAAGAAGGAAAAGATTATGCATTGGTTATAAGCACTAACGCCGGTGCCTGGCGTTATTTAATTGGCGATACCATTCGGTTCACTGATAAAGAAAAGTGCGAAATTATAATTACCGGCAGAACCAAACATTTTCTGAACGTTGTAGGTGAGCATTTAAGTGTTGACAATATGAACAAAGCCATTGAGGTTGCCGCACAGGAATTAAATATTGGAATTTCAGAATTTACTGTAGCAGCAGAACCCAATGGTTCGCTTTTTTCTCACCACTGGTATGTTGCCAGTAACGATCATGTGAACTCTGAAGCACTTATGGCATCCATAGACCGCCACCTGAAAGAAATAAATGATGATTACGCTGTTGAACGCAAAACAGCCCTAAAAAAGGTTTACCTGGATGTGCTTTCAGAAGACCAGTTTTTGCAGTTTATGCAATCGGTAAAAAAAGTAGGCGGACAACATAAATTTCCCCGTGTTTTAAAAGGCAAAATGCTCGATGACTGGAAGGCATTTGTAGAAACCCAATTGGTTCAATAAAACTTTCACACCTTACTTTAATTATTTCCCCGGAAGGGTTATAATCTATATACTATTTTCGTGAGTAATGATTGCACCCATTGTTAAAGGAATTACACTTGGATTATTGTTGAGTATTGCGGTTGGCCCTGTAATTTTTTCAATAATTAAACAAAGCCTTAATAATGGTCACCGTGGTGGCTATGCTTTTGTGGCGGGTGTTTCAGCGAGCGACATTGCCCTCGTTTTACTTGTAAATATTTTTACAGGCGTTTTTTCGCAGGCAATGGAACATGAAAAAATTATTGGAATTACAGGCAGCGGATTTTTGATCGCCATGGGTGTGTATAATATCTTCTTCAGAAAAGTATTCACTGCTACTGATGGAACGGTAAAAATAAAAACCTTTAGAAAAAGAGATCTTATAGGAATTTTCTTTTCTGGTTTTTTTATGAACATTCTTAACCCGGGCGCATTCCTGTTTTGGGTTGCCGCTTCTGCTACCATTATTGCCGATTCGCAGGGGCAAGCCTTTCCCGAACAATATCGCTTTATAGTTTTCGCTACATGCCTGCTGTTTGTTTTATCGGCAGACACTACAAAGGTTTTACTTGCAAATAAAATAAGGGAGAAACTAACCCCGCATAACATTCACCTCATAAACCGTATCTCCGGAATAATTTTAATATTGTTTGGTATCGCACTTATTATTGGTATGTTGTTCTATACTTAATTATTATTATAAGAAATAATGGCCGATGGCATAATTTACCGCATGAAATTTTGGTTATTGCCTTTTCTTTTTTGCATATTAATTTTTAATGGCCATGCCCAGGATTTTTTGGTTTTGAAAAAAAATCAACAGAACCATTGACAAGTATTTTGCTGACTCTTACATTACATTATTTAAAGATAAAAACACACCCGTAGGTGGTTATATTCAATCTATAAATAATGATACCATTACCATTAAACAATTTTATACAAGGCGGGCGGGTAATCCAAACGGGTTAATGTATGTAGATACGGTTTGGCTTCCTGTAAACAAAATAGATGTAAACAATATTTATGCTTTCCCACGAAAACGTTCATCATTTGAATACATAAAAAATGGCGCGCTATTTAAAATTGGCAGTGGTGGTTACATATTTTTAAATCTTGCCAATGCTCTTATTAATAAGCTGCCGGCGTTTGATGAAACTAATACAAAGAGGCTGGCTGTTGCAGCAGGCTTATTCGGAGCGGGCGAAATTTTACACCTGTTAAGACCGAAAATAATAGTTACCGGTAAAAAATACCAGGTGGTATTGGTACAAATGAAATGATATAATTAGCCATGGTAATATTCAATCCAGTTACCATTTGCTTTCAATTTTAATTCTGTCTTCTCGCATTCTTCTACATGACCTATTATTTGGGCATCAATATTAAAAACTGCTGCCGCTTCAATCATGCCCTTTGCAGAAGCTTCATCTGTAAATATTTCTAACCTGTGACCCATGTTAAATACCTGGTACATTTCTTTATCATCTGCACCGCTTCCCTGTTGAATTAACCTAAAAATTTCAGGGGCATCAAATAAATTATCTTTTACAATTCGCATATTTCCGGGCAAGTATTTTAAACATTTCGTTTGACCGCCACCACTGCAATGTATAATGCCGTTAATGGCATCAAAATATTCTTTTAATAAAACAACCATTAACGGGGCATAGGTGCGTGTAGGCGACAGAATTAATTTTCCAATATTTTCAATTGCGGATGTATTATTTGTGACAGCATCAGTTAAACGGTGTTTACCAACGTACACCACATCATTAGGCAAAGCAGGTTCAAAAGTCTCAGGGTAATTTTCAGCATAAAATTTATGCAACACATCGTGCCGTGCACTCGTTAATCCATTGCTTCCAATACCGCTGTTATAAGCATTTTCATAAGTGGCTTTTCCAAAACTTGCAAAGCCAACAATTACATTGCCCGGTGCAATTTTATCGTTTGTAACAAGTTTTGCTTTAGGCCACCTGGCCATCATTGTACCATTCACGGCTATGGTTCTCACCACATCACCCACATCAGCAGTTTCACCGCCCAGGTAATTAACGTGTATATTATACTCTTTTAAAAAATCAAAAAAGTGCTGTGTTCCCGAAATAATTTTTTCAAGTACAGAGCCCGGAATAAGGGTTTTATTTCTGTCTATCGTTGAAGAAAATAAAATATTATCATATACACCGGCACACAGCAAATCATCAAGGTTCATTACAACAGCATCCTGTGCAATGCCCGTCCAAATATTAAGATCGCCGGTTTCTTTCCAGTATAAATAGGCAAGAATACTTTTTGTGCCTGCACCATCTGCATGCATAATATTTACCCATTCGTCGTTTCCTGTTAAATAATCCGGAAATATTTTACAGAAAGCATGGGGGTATAATCCGGCATCCAGGTTTTTTATAGCGGCATGCACCTCTTCTTTTTGCGCGCTAACACCTCTTTTTGAATAAATATCCATTCGGCTAATATTATAAAAACACAAATGTACAATTACACCTACTTAAACGCCAATCCACTTTATACCTAACCTGCTATACCTTAGATTTGTGCACTTTATGCAGGTGCACCATAATATTGATGATCTTCCTCATTTTAAAAACGCCATTATTACCATAGGCACTTTTGATGGCGTACATCTTGGGCACCAGAAAATTATTGAACAATTAAAGAGGAGGCTGCTAAAAATGATGGCGAAACGGTTATTATAACTTTTCATCCACACCCGCGAAAAGTTGTACAATCGGGCAAAGAAATATTTATTCTAAACACCATGCAGGAAAAGATATTTCTGCTTGAAAAAATTGGCATTCATCATTTAGTGGTTGTTCCCTTTGATGAATGGTTTTCTAACCAGTCGCCTGAAGAATACATTCAGCATTTTTTGTTTGAAAAATTTTACCCGCACACCATCATTATTGGTTACGATCACCGCTTTGGTAAAAACCGGCAGGGTGATTATCATTTACTGGAAGACTACGCCAAAAAATTATCATTTTAAAATATTGGAGATACCCGAGAAAATTCTGAACAGCGTAACCATTAGTTCCACCCACATTCGAGAAGCATTATTAACCGGTGAGGTTGAAATTGCCAATAAGTATTTAGGCTACACGTATTTTTTTGAAGGAGAGGTTGTGCATGGAGAAAAACTTGGGAGGCAGTTGGGTTACCCTACTGCAAACCTGCATGTTAAAAACCAAGAAAAACTTATACCTGCTAATGGCATTTACGTGGTGGAAGCCGCTATTATAGAAACTGAAAACAAAAACGATCATAAACGCTACCAGGCTGTTATGAGTATTGGTTTACGACCCACTGTTGGCGGTACATCACGAACAATTGAAGTGCATTTTTTTAATTTTGATAAAGATATTTATGGCAAACAAGTTCAGGTGTTTGTTCATCGCTACCTACGAGGTGAAGTTAAATATGATACCATAGAAGAACTGGTGCAACAAATGGAGATTGATAAACTACAATCCCTTAATTTCTTTAAAGCTTTACCTAACCGTGAATGATCTTTACTGCAAGTTCCTTCAGCAATTCTCCGTCGTCAGTATTCCCATCATTCACTCCTATACTTCTTAAATTATATTGATGCAATAATAGTAATACTTTTTCTGCACCACTGTAGCCGTACATACGGTATGTATCCAATGCATGTCTTGCCGCGCCTTCACTATTATAAAATAATGCACTAACCGATTTTAAACTGTTATCCTGCAGCGCATAAATAGAATAGATCTTACTGAAGTAGCTGTACAAAGCAGGTAAGATCATTTGTATAGGACCGGCTTTAGGATTTGCACTAAAATATTGAATGATGTTTATTGCCTTAGCCAGGTCTTTCGCAGAAAGTGCATTTTGTAATTCAAATACGTTGTATTCTTTACTTATGCCTACATAATTTTCAATATCATTTTCTGTAATATTCTTTCGCTTATTTAAGTTTAACGATAGCTTTTCAACTTCGTTAACCATGCGCGAAAGATCATTTCCAATGTGAATGGTGAGCAGTTTTAATGCATCCCGGTTTATAGTTAAACCATGCGATTTTATCATTCCCTGCGCCCATTCTTCCAGCTGGTTATCTTTTATTTTTTCACTATTAAAATAACTCGTGCTTTTTAATGGCTTTTGCCATTTTGCTTCTTCCATCCAGTTTTTTGTCTTTATACCCAACAATAAAAATTGTCGAGGTCTAAAGGCTTATCTAAATAGCTTTCCAGTTTATCAATATCCCTAAGTAGCTGCGCTTCTTTTAAAATTACTACCTGCTTGTCTCCAAACATTGGGTAACTTTTACACGTGTTTATTACAGCAGTCCAGTCAGCATCTTTTCCATAAAATATATGCAGGTTAAACGATGCTTCTTCGGGTGAAAGCAAAGTTTGCTTCAGCGAAATGTATTATCTGGTCTATAAAAAAAGGTTCTTCCCCTTCCAGCCAGTAAATGGGCTTAAACATTTTATTCTTCCATTCACTAATTATTTTTTCAGCTGCCATTTAATGAATTTAAACAGTTCTAAACCACTTTAATATTTTCTTCTCTTAGTAATGGGAGGTTATTGAATCGCAGAATTACATTCCCTACCACTATAACATCCCGCTCGCAATAAGCTGCAATTCTATGAAGGTCTTTATCTTCATAAAACACCTGCCTTACCATGCTGCCATCCATATCTGTTTTTGAAGTAGGTACCTGTAAAACATTTGCCAGCAGGTTTAATGATATGTAATTTTTATAGTCGCCAAACTTCCAGTATTGCAGGGTATCCAGCATACGCACCTCCCATGGTTTTGCACCATGTAAATAAAGGTAATGGGGTAAAGAAATATTATTTATCAATAACCTTCTGCATATATACGGAATATCAAATTCTCTAATGTTGTGCCCGGCAAACTGAAAGTTTCGGTTATGCCGGTAAAGCCGGTCCATTACATCTAAAAAGGCTTTTAGCAGGGTGGGCTCATCGTCGCTGCAAATGCTTTTAACCTTAAGACTTAATTGATTGTCATCATCATTATAGAAATAACCTGTTGATATACATACGATTTTGCCAAACTCTGCAAGTATTCCCGCTCTTTGTAAATAGCTTTCTTCAGGCGGAATGTTTTCTGGCATTGTTTTGGTGATTTTGTCGAGCCAAAGGGATTTCCATGTCTCTGGTAAGCTTAAAAAATTCTCGTAATAAGGCACTGTTTCTATATCAATTAAAAACAGGTCGAATAAAGATGCAGTATTACTCAAAATAAAATTTTTACGTCTTTTTTAATTAAAATAAACCTATATGAGTTATTCAACAAATCCGTCTGCGGTTAAGCAGCCATCCTCAAATAACCCCAATGATAACAGAAAAATCATTATTGGAGTATTAGCCGTTGCACTACTTGCAACATGGGCTTACCTTATTTATGACAAAAGTAAAACAAGCGAAACATTAACTCAATATCAAACACAGTTTACTTCTGCCGACAGCAGTAAAAATGCTGTTCAGCAGGAGTATAACGAGGCATTGGCTCGCATGGATTCGCTTACAGGAACCACTGCAGAGTTGCAGGGTGAACTAGCTGAACGTAAAACAGAAATTGATAACCTGAAAGCCAACATTAAAAGCGAACTCGGCAAAAAAAATACAGACCTTACCAAAGCAAGAAGCATGATTGCCCAATTGAATGGCAAAATAAACGACCTGTTAACGCAGGTTGAACAGTTAAAGGCAGAAAACCAACAGCTTACAACTACTAACCAGGTTATCTCTGCAGAACGGGATACACTTTCTACCCAGAAAAGAGTGGTTGAAGAAAATCTTGCTGTTACCCAGGCAGAAAAAGCACATGTAGAAGACGTTGGTTCTACGTTACATGCTTCTAACATAAACATTTCAAGTATCGATGTAAAAGGCAGCGGTAAAGAAAAATCTACCACCACAGCAAAACGCGTGGATGTGTTTCGTATTTCATTTGTTTTAGATGAAAATCGCATTGCACCCAGTGGCTCTAAAGAAATTTATGTAATTGTGTATGCTCCCGACGGCAAGCCGATTACCATACCTGAAAACGGAAGCGGCACCTTTATAACAAGAGATTACGGCGAAAAAGTTTTCACAAATAAATTAGAAGTGAACTACGAGCAGGGCAAAAGAATGCCGGTAAGTTTTGACTGGAAACCAGAAGGTGGAAAATACCAGGAAGGCAGTTATAAAATTCAGATTTATCAAAATGGATATTTAATCGGAGAGAGTGTAAAATCTCTTAAAAAGGGTGGATTATTCGGATAAAAACTGAAATATCTTTTTATAAATAAAATCCCGGGACTTAACCCGGGATTTTATTTTTTATACACCCGCTACATTTTTTTTACTTTACAAAATGTTACAAAGCTGGCTTAATGGAAAAACCTTACTTTTTGTATTTGCGCTTGTAATTGTTACCGGTACTATTTTTTATTCTCAATACCTCGCCGACAAAATTGCAGTAGATGAAAAAGAGAAAGTAGAGTTGTGGGTAGATGCGCAAAAAAATATCATGAATGCAAATGACCAGGCCAATTTTGACCTGGCTGCAAAAATTTCAAGCGAGAATACAGATATTCCAATTATTGAAACAAATGAAAAAGACAGTATAACAAGCAACTACCTAAACCTCGATACCATTAAAGTAAAGAAAGATCCTAATTATCTTCGGAATAAGCTGGATGAATTTAAGAACCTGCATAAACCTATTATCCTGGTGCTAAGCGAAAACCCTTACCAGGCAAACAAATATTATTATGGTAAAAGTGTGTTGCAGCAAGAGGTTCGGTATTACCCCATAGTTCAGCTAATTCTTGTAGCTCTTTTTCTTATTGTGATTATCAGCTCTCAACGAACAACATATATCAGCACTCAAAATCAGTTATGGGCAGGCATGGCCAAAGAAACTGCGCACCAGTTAGGTACCCCAGTTTCCAGCCTTAAAGGATGGATAGAAGTATTAAAGGAGATAAAAGATGCAGAAACCATAGCCACTGAAATGGATAAGGATGTAAACAGGCTGGAGCTTATAACAGACAGGTTTGGCAAAATAGGAAGTACGCCTAAACTTGAGGAAACAAATCTTGTAGAACAGGTATTAACCATGGTCGATTACATGCAAAAGCGTGCGGGCAAAGTAGCTTTTGAGGTAAATGCCAATAAGCAAACTTTTATGCCCGCTATGATCTCTCCACCACTTTTTGACTGGGTGATAGAAAACCTGATTAAAAATGCACTCGATGCCATGGAAGGTCATGGAGTACTCGTAATAAATTTAAATGAAACACCAACCAAAATTTTGGTTGATGTAGTAGATTCCGGGAAAGGCATTTCTAAATTAAATATTCAAAAAGTATTCAATCCCTGGTTTTACAACCAAGAAGCGAGGGTGGGGTTTAGGATTAACCTTAAGTAAGCGTATTATTGAGCAATACCACAAGGGCACTTTATATGTTTATGCCAGCGAGCCAAATAAAGGCACAACCTTCCGTATTGAATTAAATAAAGGTTGATATCTCCTCTTATCAATGTCATTTTCAATTAAATTTGCACCCTCCTGCGGAGGTGGCGAAACTGGTAGACGCACTACTTTGAGGTGGTAGCGCCCGAAAGGGTGTGGGAGTTCGAATCTCCTCTTCCGCACCTAAAACCTTCCTGCTTTTAAGGAAGGTTTTTTATTTACATTAGTGTGATCCTTAAAAAATTATTTATGCCCGGATTAATAACATGTCCTAAATGCAACTACGAATTTCAACCGACCGATGCCTTTAGGGATGAAGTGCAAAAAGAATTAAATGCCAAGGCGAAAGACTGGCAGGCAAAGAAAGAAGAAGAGTTTAAAGTGAAAGAAAGCCAGATGCAAAAATTATTGCACGCAAAAGATGTTGAAATAGAACAGCGGTTGAAAGAAGAAAAAAAACAGCTGGAAGCTGATCTGCAAACAAAGCTTAGAAAAAGCATCAGCACAGATTATGAGAACCAGTTGCAATTATTAAAACAATCAGAATCAGAAAAAGAAGAGAAGCTAAAAGAAGCACGAAAAAAAGAGCTGGAATTTTTGCAAAAAGAGCAGGCTTTTAAAACAAGAGAAGAAGAAATGGAAATTAACGCGCAGAAAAAAATAAATGAAGAGCGCGTAAAAATGGTGGCAGAAATAAGAAGAATTGAAGAACAAAGAGTTCAGCAATTGCAAAATGAATTCAGCCTTAAAATGGCAGAGAAAGACAAGCAACTCGAAGACCAGAAAAAGCTTGCAGAAGAAATGCGCAGAAAGGCAGAACAGGGAAGTATGCAGTTGCAGGGTGAGGTGCAGGAGATTGCATTAGAAAATATTTTACATCAAACCTTTCCTTTTGATAAAATAGTACCCGTTGGTAAAGGAGTGCGTGGGGCAGACTGTATTCAAACAGTTTGCAACCCATTTGGAAACGAGTGCGGAAAAATTATTTATGAAAGCAAAAGAACGGCCACCTTTTCTGCAGACTGGATAGAAAAGCTTAAGCACGACATGCGTACAACGGGGGCAGATATTGCAGTAATTGTAACGCAGGTTCTACCAAAAGATATGCAACGCTTCGGAGAAAAAGATGGCGTGTATATCTGCACCTTTGCAGAAGTTACAAGCCTTGCTATGGTTTTACGTACCAGCATACAAAAAGTGTTTGCCATTACAAAAAGCCAGGATGGTAAAGGCGATAAAATGCATATGTTATACGACTACCTTACCGGTAATGAATTTAACGAACAGTGGAAGGCGATTAGAGAAGGTTTTTTAAACATGCGCATGAGCATTCATAAAGAACGGGAAGCCATGGAAAAACTTTGGAAGGCAAGAGAAAAGCAATTAGAACGGGTGCTCTTGAGCGCAGCACAGATTCGCGGCTCTGTAGAAGGCATTGCCGGCTCTGAAGTAAATTTAAATTTGCTTGAAGATGGCAACAACAAAGAATTGGAAGATTAAATTTTGCAATATCCATGTTAACATTACCTGATGAAAATGAAAAGCTTTCGCACCCCCTGCAGAAAAAACCTATTTTTTCGGTAAATGGTTCATTGCGCCAATACCTGGTAAAATATGGAAGAGAAATTCCATTACCTGTAGCATATAATAACTTACTGCATTTTACCTACGCCCGCCCTTTAAAAGATAAACAGGGTAAAGACACCCTTTGGGAAACGGTCTCTTACGATATGCGCGATTGGGAATACCTGAGGCAAAGCCTCATTAAAATGTATGCAACCTTAAGAACAGAAGGCGACCTGAGTTTTATTGATCATCTAGATGTGGCACGCATAGACTTTTGCAGTTTTGGAAACAGCCAGCCATTCAGAATAAGAATTGTAAATAAATTCAATGATAATTACGACCATTATTACATAAAACAGGCTGATGCCAGCAGGGTGTACGGTCTTGAGTTTGAACACCTGCTTTCACCAAACCGAATGTTGTTTTACACTCATTACACAACTTTAATAGAAGAGCATATTGCAGGTATTCCCGGAGATGATTTTATTAAAAACCATTTGTCGAATACAGAAACCAATGTTATAAGAATCGCAAAAGAATTTGTAAAGTTTAATGAGCGTTGTTTTGTTCGCCTGCTTGGCGATATGCGCAGCTACAATTTTGTAGTAAGTATAACGCCCGATATAGAAGATTTTCAATACCGCATGCGTGCCATAGACTTTGATCAACAGAGTTACGAAGGAAAGAAAAACATGTACCTGCCCCAATTTTTTAAAGACAACAAGGCTTATGTAGACCTTGCTACGAATCATCTTGACAAAGAAAGTATAGCGCAATACCAGGCAGAGGAAAGAACAATGATGGCAGTGCGTTTGGTAAGCAGCCGTTACCGCATGAAGGAGTTGTTAGATATTATGCAATTCGATAGCATTTCTAAACCAGAAAAAATTCAACAGTTACGGGAAGAATTAGCGCAGCATTTTAACCAGCCACAATTTACACGCTGCCGTAACATGGGCCAGGTAACCAAAGCACAACTAAAACAAACCTTGCATTACAGCGTTTCAAAAATTCATAAGACGCCCGGAATGAACGATGATTAACGGGTTAAAAAACAGATGCAGTAATTTGTACGTCCGTTCTTTCTAATGCTTTTTTAGCCTCCGCGTTAATTTCCGCCGCTTCTCTTTTTTTACCCTGCATAAATAATGCATTTGAAAGCCCGGTTAAAGACCATCCATTCTTAGGATTTATGTCAAGGTCTTCGCGATAAATTTTTTCCGCATCAGCATATTTCTCGTTTTTAAGCAACGCATCTCCGAGGTATTGACGAGTAGGATGTGGCCAGTCTCGTGGTTCATTGTACAGTATCCCATCCTCAAGATAAACTGCTTCTTTAAAAAAAGAAATTGCCCGGTTCTGCTGAGCTTTTTCCTGCGCAATTACACCCTGTAAAATTTTTTCGGCAATGTTCAATGGCGCAATGCCGGGGTTAAAAGCAGGTGCATGTTCCTGAAGCTGTGAATTATCCAAATTTTTTCTGAAAGACACAAGTTCGTCGTCTGCTTTTTCAAACTGATGTTTTCTTGCGTATGCCAGTCCGCGTCCATAATGCCACAAGGCATGCGCATAAACAAATCTCTCAGGTATTTCAGGCTCATTCAATACTTCATCCCATTTACCAAAACGTATTTGTGTTAAGAATGGTGTCATGTAAATATTTTGAGATACTACACCGTAAAGCCCGGGCAGACCCAAAAAAGAAGTGTCACAACTTTTTCGAGTGTCTTCAGAAATATTAAGTGCATCCTTATAACGCGCATCCATATTTGCGCAGCTTGCTTCCATATGCAGGTTGTGCAACAGGTAAAGAAAAATATTATTGTTTACTGCAGGAAATTTTGAGGCATAATCTTCATACCCTTTTACTGCACTTACATTAACATCAACACCCTCTTTATAAAACCCTGAACGAATGTAAATGTGCGATGGCATATGCACAAGGTGCGAAACACCCGGCATCATAGCTCCCAGCCTGTTGGCAACCACCAGGCCTTTTTCAGGATGATCAGATCCTTCAACTGCATGAATATATAAATGATTTGCGCCAGGATGTTCAGAAAATTGATGAACTAAACTTTCAAGAACTTCAACAATAGCAGGTGTCCATGGTTTAGGTTTATAATTCCGGTCGTACAAATCCCAGGGATGTTGTAGCATAAGGGCATCGGCATAATTGCTGCCTGCATCAGGGCTTCCAGGAAAATCTTCATGAACTTGTTTCATAGCGTCTACATACAACTGGTTTAGGTGTGCCCGGGTTTCGGTTGTATCTGCAGAGTACCTAACATTCTGGGCCTTAATTAATGCCCTTTCAAGTGGTGTGCAATTGCCGCATAGTGCGATTGCCTGTTTAATTGCATCTAAAGCTTCGGGTGTTGCATTGTATTCAAAGTCATTAATATTTGGGCCAAAGGCTAATGCTTTTCCCCAGTATGCCATGGCGAAATTTTTATCGAAATGAATGGCTTTTTCAAAAGAAGCCAATGCTTCAATTACATGAAACCCGTAAAACAAATTTATGCCCTGCTGAAAATATATGTTTGCACTGTCATTAGAAACAGTTACGGGCATTCGATAATTTCCCCACCCACTTAATAGCGGAATAAAATTCGCGCTGTCAGCGAAATCAAACAAGGTAAGATCGGGTTGACAACCAATGGCAAAACGCGATTTGTAATTTAACTCCGCCTCCTTTGCAGCAGGTGAGTATGTATTAGACTGTTTGTAATTTTTATTGATGAAAGATGCAAGTATAATAGCTGCAAAAGCTATAAAAATATAGGTTCTCATGGTTTAGGTCATTAGGTAACTAAAGTTACCAAATTAACAGGCTTTACATTAAAATTTTCTCCTTTCTGTTTCATTATTTAATTTTTGTAAGCCTTGCTGGATATCTGCATCACTCATAAATAATTTCCATAGAAGCCCGGTGCGATAATTTTCTATCATTACCACCATAGGTGACTGGTTTAACCCCATATAAATTTCTGAGCACCAGTTATCTGTCAGGTTAAAAGCATCCCGAAAACCATACTCCCCCCATAAAAAAGAACCATAATTATTATAATAATTTTTCAGGGCTTTCAGGGATTCTTCAGGTGTATATGGAAATGAACTGATTGCGCCGGTTGGAGCAATTTTGCCATCATCCTTCCGCGGCACCGGTTCGTTGGCAGCATAATGAAAAGGGCCATCGCTGGCGGTTAGTCCCCAGCAACTGTCGCTATATCCTGCATAATGATTTGAATTATCAACGCAATAGGCATGATTGATCTTTGCAATCGCCTGGTTATTGGTAAAATAATTGGTGTATAAATCAGTGATCATATGCGGATCGAAACCGAGATATGAGTAATGTGTAAAGAAAAGTGGACCACCATTAGACACGCCAACATCTAATTTTTGTCCATAATAAGAATTACCGTTTGCATACATACTGCCTTCTTTTGTTTGCCCCCAGTTTTCGCGGTATTGCTGCGCTATTGTGTCTGTGCTCGCCCAACCGGAATAATACATGTTTGCATCAACAGCATAGGTTGGTGAAGCGATTGCCAGCAGGTAGGTAACCATTGCCTCATTAAACCCGATAAGCTTATGGTTTATGACCCATGTTTTATCGGGAGACCAATGCCAGTATAAAAATTTACTATCATTAAATTGTTTGTACCAGCTCCATTCCACCCGTTGCCAGATTTGCGTAATGGTATTTCTTATATGCGTTTCTGCTTCATCGCTTCCGGAAAAATAGGCGCGTGCAGCTAATAGACCCTGTAATAAAAAAGATGTTTCAACCAGGTCTCCACCATTATCTCTTGGACCAAAAAAGGGTTCTACTTTTTTTGAAGGTGCATCAATAAAATGCGAAAATGCACCGTGAAATGTTTCGGCACTTTGCAAAAAATTTACAATCCTGGTAAATCTTTCAATTCCCTGCTCCCGTGTAATAAAATTATTTTCTATACCTGCCAATATTGCAAGAATGCCAAAGCCTGATGCACCTGTGGCAATCATGTTATGCCGGCCGGGTATATTTTCTTTTGAAAGTCCGCTTATTTTTTCAGCACCTTCCCAGTAATATCTGAATGCCGCTTGTTGCACCATTGATACTAATTCATCATCATTCATAAGGCGGGTTGAAGCGGAAACGAATGAAGACATGGGCGATTCAACATAAGCTTTATTTAGAGATGAAATTTTATAAAAATATGTATGACCGGGTGCTCCGGTATAGTCAGTATACCTGTTCAAAAACGGAAGCTGAATACCCACAGGCTTATAATTGATACTGTCTTGTGACCGGTAAATTTTAATGTATTTAACAGAGGTATCTGTTACCGTTGCCCATTGAACATCTACGTGTTTCGCGTACCCTTTGGCAGATAAAATTTTAGGCTGAAATACAGGCAGGTATAAAATTTCATTTGTGCTTAGTTCAATATCATCAATATTCAGGTTATACTTTTTTTCATCTTCTCCATGTTGACTAAACGCCATTCCAATTATATCGGATGCATCTGCTGTTTTTAAAACAGAAAATGAATCAATTGGAATTACAACCCTTTGCCAGGTATTGTTTTGAAGAAAAGTGAATGGTACAGGAAATGAATAGGAACTGTCTTTAAAAATTAGTTGAACAGATGGAAGTCCGCTGCCTTTTTGAATGGAATTATCCTGCACAAAAAAAGAAAGCGCATTGAAATTTTTAAATTGATCCTGCCCTCTTATTTGTTGCCTGTAAACATTTGCCTGCCAATAGCCTTTCTTCCCATTAATATATTCAAGTGATAAAGAATTTCCGGGTGTCTGAAACGACCGTTCATTTACGGGCAGTCTTTTATTGTAATGAATAATGAAAGATGGAGAAGTATTAATTACCTGCGAAAAAAAATAGCCTCCCTGCATTCTACTATTATTGAAGATTACATAGTCGTACAAAGGTTCTTGTGAAAGCACATTGAAACAAATAATAACAAGTGAAAACGAAATGATCGATTTTCTTTTAATCAAATTACCATTCATGGAAATAATGTTAAAATATATAATAAAAAACCCCTGCAAATTTTCAGGGGTTTGCCGTTTGTTTGTAAAAAACTATTGGAATATAACAGTATGTTTTTCTGATTGTTTGCCTATGGCACATTGAAGGTAATAGGTTCCCGGTTTTAAATTTCCTAAATGTAAATGACCACTATTAACACCTGCAACTGCCTGCATGCTTACCTGCTTTACAACAACACCCGAGGCATTTAATAATTGTACAAGCAACTGGCCATCTTTGTCAGCATTAAAAGTTAGCATGAGGTGACCGGGGCTGGTAACGGGGTTAGGGCTAATATTTGTAATAAGGGCAGGTGAAGTCTTTCGAACATTCATTTTAATATCTGAATACTGAATACTTCCATCCTTATAAATCGCTTCGATCATATAGTAAACGAACCTAGATTTCACGTGGGTTTTGTCAGTATAACTATAAGCATTTCCTGTTGCAGCTATCTTGGCTATTTCATTAAATTCTGAGCCATCCAAACTTCTTTTTATTTTATAATAAGCAATATCAGCATTATAATCAGATAACCATTTTAAATGGGTATTGTCTGTTTCCTGTAACAGGGAAAATCCATACATTCCATCTGCAGGTTTTGCAGCAGATACATTAATTGTCCCCGTCATACCAGAGGATGCGTGGGGTTTACATTTGTATTTATAAATACCGGGGACTGTAACGATCATCCCAAATCTTTTTTTGGTTTGAGTTATTGGCGAATCCCACGGCATGGCTCCCTGTGGAATTTGGGTTGATGTAGTTGTATGAGATCCATTTTTCCAAATCCATACAATTGTATCATTCACATGCGCATTAATTGTTTTGGGAGAGAATTGATAATTAGCAACACTTATTACATGAATTGTTGCAAAAGAAGCAATGGCAAACCCATTTAATAAGGCTGCCATGATTAAATACTTTTTCATAGCGGTAAGTTTTAGTTTTTAGAAAGCAGGATTAAACCGGTGTGTTATAGATTACCGGGTTTATGTCCTAATCCTAAATTACAAAAACTTAATATTAAAAGTTGCCCTGATTATAAAAATCCCGGAGAGAATTAAATACTACATGCATTGCATTTTATTTACCCTGTTCTGGTGCCTGCCGCCCTCAAAAGGGGTCTCTAAGAAAAGTTGCAGCATGCCTATAGCAACATCGCTTGTAACAAACCTGGCGGGAATGCAAATAATATTTGCATTGTTATGTTGCCGTATTAATTTAGCCACTTCCGTATTCCAACTGATGCCGGCACGAATTTGCTGGTGCTTGTTGGCGGTAATGGCGACACCATTAGCAGACCCGCAAATTAAAATTCCAAAATCTGCTTCGCCTTTTTCAACAGCTTCAGCTACAGGGTGCGCAAAATCAGGATAGTCAACAGATTCTTCGGAGTATGTGCCGAGGTCTTTCACTTCATACCCATTTTCTTTTAACCAAACAGATAAGATAGATTTATACTGAAAACCAGCGTGATCGGCACCAATGGCAATGTTGCGATGTTGAAGGTTGTTGTTTGACATGGTTAATGCTTTAGAATTGAACAAAATCAGGTTAACTCCATTCCTCTATATCTTTCTTTTTCCGGGTTTTATCGACGCGCGCAGAAATGATCACTCCAATTTCATATAAAGTAAAAAGTGGAATAAAAACAATAGCCTGGCTAATCCAGTCCGGACTTGGCGTAATTATGGCCGAGATAATTAAAATGATTACAACTGCATACTTTCTTGACTTGCGCAAAAAGCCGGGTGTAATTAAACCGATCTTGGTAAGCAGGTAACTCAATACAGGCATCTCGAAGGCAATACCACATCCCAAAATAATATTGGTGAGGTTATCTAAATAATCGGTAAGCGTGGGTTTGGTTACCAGTAAGTTTAAAGAGCTTATGTTGAAGGTTGTAAGAAAATTAAATGTAAACGGACCCAGAATAAAGTATCCGAATGCTGCGCCTAAAAAGAAGAAAAAAGAAACCCAGAAAATTATAAACCGTGTGTTCCTGGTTTCATTTTCTTTTAAAGCCGGCTTTACAAACCGCCAGATCTCCCAAAAAATATAGGGAAAAGCCCCAATAAAACCACCCATAAACGCAATAGTAAAACTGCTGAAAAACTGGCCACCAAACGTGGTCGTCTGCATATTTATATTGATGGGGGGAAGGCAAAGTGTATCGCCCAGATGCAGAAAATGACTAAAGTCGCACAGTGCTTTATAGCTAACAAAATTTGGATTAATAGGCCCCGATATTATATTATCAAACACCCATTGAATATTAAGGAAAATAACAATGGCAATTATTACTACAGCTATCAGGCATCGTATAATATGCCAGCGCAATTCTTCCAGGTGGTCAACAAAAGACATCTCTGCCTTCTTACTGCTTCTGCGTTCAAAAAAACCTTTTGCCATTAAATGAGGTAAAAAATGAGTGGCAAAGTTAAGCGGATTAAAACATTGGACTGAAAGATTAAAAGGTTAATAAATTTTCAGTTTAAAGCGCATTCAACTACCTTAAAACCTTCATCTTAACCATCTCGATGCGGGTATCGCTCACGTTCAAAATATCAAATTCGAACTTATCGACAATGATTCGTTCTTTAAGTTTAGGAATGGTTTCATGTTCATTAATAATGTAGCCGGAGAGGGTTTCAGATTCATTTTCAGGAAAATCCAGGTCGTATTTTTCATTTAGGTAATCCAGCTCCATCCTGCCGGAGAAAATGTATTCGCTTTCGGAAAGTTGTTTTTCTACAAACTCCTCGGTATCATATTCATCCAGTATCTCCCCAAAAATTTCTTCAAGCAGATCTTCCATGGTAACAATACCGGCGGTTCCGCCAAATTCATCAACTACCCAGGCAATGCTTTTTCTTTCCTTGGTAAACTTATTCATGAGGTCGGTTGCACTCATGGTTTCGGGAACAACAGGAATCGGCAATAAGATGGACTGCAATTCTGTGGGGCGCTTAAGCATATCTAACTGGTGCACGTAACCCTGTATATTATCAATATTTCCGCTGTATACGACGATCTTGCTAAGACGTGTATCAATAAACTTTTTAATAGCTTCAGACACGGGATAATTAACATCAACGGCTTCAATTTCAGTTCGGGGAACAAGGCATTGCCTTATTTTAATATTGGGAAGTGAAAGTGCATTTTCAAACAATTCCGAATTCATTTCCTGCCCGCTGTTGCTATCCTGTTCTCTTGTTTGCTGAAAGAAATATTCCAGGTCTACTTTAGTGAATGGCTCACCATGCGTTTTCACTTTTACATTGAATAAATATTTCAGCACATTTTCACTTATTGTTATAAAAAGCGAGGCAACCGGACTAAAAATGCGGTAAAAGAGATCAGCTAACGGGGAAAAAAAACTTAATAACCCATCATTACGCGCCTTAAAAATAGCCCTTGGCAGAAACTCTGCTATCAGCAAAACAATGATTGTACTTAAAACTGTATTGAAGGCAAGCTTAACATATTCGTTTTGAAGGTGTAGGGGGTTCCAAAGAGAAACCCGCATTAACTCGCTAAACTGCAAGCCATAAACAACCAAAAAAATATTTAACCCAACCAGGGTAACACCGATAAAACGGGAAGGCTCGTCCATAAAGCGGCTGAGAATTATGCCACTTTTCTTTCCTTGCTTTTTTCTTAATTCAATGCTTAAACGGTTGGCTGTTATGAATGCTATTTCAATGCCGGTAAAAAAGGCTATGAATAGCAGGGAAACGCCTATCCATATTAAAGCATACATCTCATTCATGTTGCGAAAATATGTTAGTTTATTTAAATGATTTTTTGGTGAGAATCAATATGGTTACTGCTTATTATCTTTCAGGAAATCAAAAGCGCCGATTCTAAGGTTGATGCCATGTTCAACATAGGCTTTTAAAAAGGCAAGGAAGTTTGCCCATCCCTCAGTATTTTGTTGCAGCCACTGAATACCTTCATCATTATTAGGCATGCTTTTTTCTTCAACGGTTACCAGGGTACTGCTTGTGCCCTTCTCCTCCAAATACATTTCCACTGCAAGGTCTTTACCTGAACTATTTGTCCAGTTAAACCCGATAAAAGAAGGCTTTTGCACTTTGTCAATTCTAATAGGAAAAGACCCATCAAACTCTGGGAAGGACCATTCAACAACTTTACCCTCCTCCATTCTGCCACTGCCTTTTGAAATAAAATAATTTTTCATTTTTTCAGGGTCTGCAATAGCTTCAAAAACTTCAGCTATGGGTCTGCTGATCTGTATTCTTGTTTTTATTGAAAGCATTTCCAATATAATCCCTTTTTTTCAAAGGTAACAAATTGAATAAGCCTTGTTCTTATATAAAAAGCATTAATCTGCCTTTTACCCGGCAAGTTTTTATTACCTTAATAAAAAAAGGGATGTGCAATTTTATGGGGTACAGGGTCGACTGCGGCCAGGTGATTAAATTAAAAAAGATTGAAAAAGAACTTGGCTCGCTTGCGGCTTTGCAGGCATTAAAAAGCGGCTTTGATTATGGCGAAGCACCTGTTATTATAAGAAAGGGGGAAGATATTGAACTAGTGAATATGCACTGGGAATTTATTCCCTGGTGGATTAAAAATTCGGACGAACTAATTGCCTCCAGGAAGAAGGGCATACCATTATTAAATGCCACCAGCGAAAAATTACTCGACAGTAAATTGTTTAAAGACGCAGCCTTAAAACGCAGGTGTTTAATACCGGCCACGCATTTTTTTGAATGGCGGCATTTTAAGGCACTAGGCGAAAAAAAAGAAAAAGCTTATCCCTACTGCATTCAGCTAAAGAGCAGGGAATATTTTTACCTCGCAGGAATCTGGCAGCCATGGACAGATAAGTCTACAGGCGAAATGATAGACTCTTTCGCAGTGATCACCACAAAGGCTAATTCACTGGTGGAACAAATTCACAATAAGAAAAAAAGAATGCCTACCATACTTACAGAAGAACTAGCGCATCAATGGATATTTGATGAATTAACACCTGATAAAATAACAGAGATCGCATCCTATCAATATGATGCCGATAAAATGGAAGCATATACTATTTATAAAGAATTCAAAGTGCTTGACAACCCATTAGAAGCTTTTACTTTTGAAGAATTACCTGCCTTATAATCTTCAATAATTATACTGAATGAAACATGCTCTTTTATGTTTAACGCTGTTTACCGGTTGCGCCGGTCATAGGCATAAAGATGCAAACATGCACACAGCAAAATTAGATGTACAAGGTCACCGGGGATGCCGCGGATTAATGCCGGAAAATACAATACAAGGTTTTATTAAAGCTATTGACCTTGGTGTTACAACGCTAGAAATGGATGCAGTGATTACAAAAGATAACCAGGTTATTTTAAGTCATGAAACCTTTTTTAATCATGAAATTACAACCAGGGCAAACGGCGATACCATTACCCAAATCGAAGAAAAAGAATTGAATATTTACCACATGACCTACGAAGAGGTAAAACAATTTGATGTGGGAGTAAAACCACATGCACGGTTTCCTCAACAACAAAAAATGGCTGCGGTTAAACCACGTCTCGCGGATGTTATTGACAGCGTTGAGTTATACATTCAATCACACAACCTGCCACCGGTTAATTATAATATTGAAACCAAATCTTCTCCACTAACAGATAATCTTTACCACCCCCAACCTGAACAATTTGTTGATCTACTTGTGGGTGTGATTTTACAGAAAGGTATATCGCAAAAGGTAATTATTCAATCGTTCGACAGGCGAACATTGCAATACCTGCATACTAAGTATCCCGAATTTAAAACAGCTTTGTTGGTAGAAGATTATGATATAAAAAATTTCGATCAGCAAATTAACCTGCTGGGTTTTTATCCAACTATTTATAGTCCTGCAGAAAGCCTCGTAACCAGGTATCTGGTACAACAATGCCACAATAAAAATGTAAAAATTATACCATGGACAATCAACAGCAGGCAACGTATTAATGAATTGATTGCTGATGGAGTTGATGGCATCATAACAGATTATCCGAATTTATTCAATTAATTTGTACGTTATGAACAGGCAACAACTAATTGACCATATACTTGAAAAAAAATCATACCTGTGTGTAGGTTTAGATACGGATGTACGTCGTTTACCAAGGCATTTGCATCATGAGGAAGAGGGTGTATACGTTTTTAATAAGGCAATCATAGATGCGACCAAAGAAAATTGTGTTGGCTATAAAATCAATACTGCCTTTTATGAATCCCAGGGTATGAAAGGATGGGAAGCCCTGGAGAAAACCCTTCATTACATTCCTGAAACACATTTTAAAATTGCTGATGCAAAACGTGCAGACATCGGTAACACAAGTATGCATTATGCCAAAACTTTTTTTGAAACATTGCCATTCGATGCAGTAACCGTTGCACCTTATATGGGTGAAGACAGTATTCGCCCGTTTCTTGAATATGAGAATAAGTTTACCATTGTTCTCGCGCTGACAAGCAACCCGGGAGCCAAAAATTTTGAACTGCAAGAATGTGGTGATGAACTTTTATATGAAAAGGTTTTGCGAACCGTAGCATCCTGGGGCACGCCTAATAACCTGATGTTTGTTATAGGTGCCACGCAGGCATCTGAGCTAACAAACATACGCAACATTATACCTGAACATTTTTTACTTATACCCGGTGTTGGCTTCCAGGGAGGCAGCCTGCAGCAAGTTTCAGCACATGGCATGAACAAAGATTGCGGGCTGTTGGTTAATGCAAGCAGGGCAATAATATATGCGGGTAACAAAGAAAATTTTGCTGAAGAATCTGCTGCGATTGCCATGCAATACCAGCATGAAATGAAAACATACCTGGAGAAATTGCCGGGTTAAAAAATTGAAAGAAATTATGCAATTATCATTATTAAATAAAACAGCTATTATTTGCGGAAGCACGCAGGGAATTGGCTTGGCCTGCGCTATTGAACTCGCATTACTTGGTGCTAATTGTGTTTTAATGGCAAGGAATGAATCATCGCTTAAAAAAGCAATCGAACAATTAGACATTAGCGAACAACAATTGCACAGTTTCCTTGTTGCAGACTTCAGCAAACCGGAAGAAGTGAAGCATATCATAAATGGTTTTATGCAAAACCATACAGTTCACATTCTCATAAATAACACTGGCGGTCCTGCAGCAGGGCCAATAATTGATGCTGAAGAAAGTGCATTTGTTAATGCATTTAATCAACACCTGGTGGTGAATCATATTCTTGCAAAAGCTGTAATTCCCTCAATGCAAAAAGAAGGTTATGGTCGAATTATAAATATTATTTCTACATCAGTAAAAATACCTTTAAAGAACCTCGGTGTTTCAAATACAATCCGTGGGGCAGTAGCATCATGGGCAAAAACCATGGCTAATGAATTGGGAGAATATAACATTACTGTAAACAATGTTTTGCCGGGTTTTACCAAAACCGGCAGGTTAACCAGTCTTATCAAAACCATAGCAGATAAAAACCAGGTAAGCATACAGGAAGTTGAAAGATCCATGCAGGAAGACACACCTATGAAACGCTTTGGAGAGGCTGCAGAAATTGCCGCCGTGGCCGCATTTCTTGCTTCGCCCGCGGCATCTTATATTAATGGTGTAAGTATTCCTGTAGACGGTGGACGAACAGGTTCTTTCTGATAAATAAATTATTTACAAATGAACCCAAACGATACTTTGCAACAAGCCGAAGCGCTGGATGCATCAGACCCCCTGGCACGTTACAGGCAACAATTTTATTTTCCGCAACATAACGGTAACGATGTAATTTATTTTACGGGCAATTCACTGGGATTGCAACCAAAGTCCGCAGCAAAATATATACAGGATGTTTTAGACGACTGGGCAAAGCGGGGTGTGGATGGGCATTTTGAGGGTGATGATCCATGGACAACTTATCACGAAAGCCTCGCACATCCACTTACCAAAATAGTTGGTTGCCTGCCGCATGAAGTAGTAGTCATGAACCAGCTTACCGTTAACCTGCATTTATTAATGGTTACTTTTTACCGGCCAACAAAACAACGGTACAAGATTATTTGCGAGGCTAAAGCTTTTCCATCAGACCAATATGCATTCGAAACCCATGTAAAACATCACGGACTAAACCCATCTGAAGTTATTATAGAAGTGGAACCCCGCCCCGGCGAAAAAAACCTGCGTACAGAAGACATTATTGACGTGATCGAAAAAAATAATGAATGTGTTGCACTCGTATTATTTGGCGGCATAAATTATTATACCGGTCAGTTATTTAACATGCAACGAATTACAGAAGCGGCACATAAAGCCGGCGCTTATGCAGGGTTCGACCTTGCACATGCTGCAGGCAATGTTGCTTTGCATTTGCATGATTGGAATGTTGACTTTCGCCTGCTGGTGCAGTTATAAATATTTAAACTCAAGCCCCGGTGGCATTTCAGGTATTTACCTGCACGAAAAACATGTAGGTGATAAAAGCCTTAATCGTTTTGCAGGTTGGTGGGGATACACCAAGGAAACGAGGTTTAAAATGGATAAGGGTTTTGAGCCTATACCCACGGCTGAGGGATGGCAGTTAAGTAATGCGCCTATTTTATTACTGGCTGCACACAAAGCATCTTTATTAATGTTTGAAGAAGCGGGGATCGAAAATTTGCATGCAAAAAGAAAATTGCTCGGCGAATTTTTATTTAAAATTTTAGATGAAATAAACAATTCGCAACAAGAAAAAATAATAGAAATAATAACACCCAGGAATGAAGATGAAAGAGGCTGCCAGGTTTCTATGTTAATGCTAAAAAGAGGCAAGGAGATTTTTGACAAACTCACAAATAAAGGCGTTATAGCAGACTGGCGCGAACCAAATGTTATTCGCGTTGCACCTGTACCCTTGTATAACAGTTTTAAAGACATCTGGCAATTCGGGCAAATAATCTCTTCTGTATTGAATGATTAATAGGCTACGCCTTGTTAAATAACTAATGAATTAAATGGAAGTATAACTAACGCCTGTTAATTTTGCGCGGGTTATTGTAAAGCTTTGGGGCAATTACAGAACCCTGAAGTGTGCGACGCAACGGATGCCTGATTTTTGATCCATTGCCAGGGACATAAAAAATTTAAACTGATAAGTATGGCTGCCAGAACAGACCTTTTTCAATCTCCTGATTATTTTTTGGTTGATGAACTTTTATCCGAAGAACACAAACTGATTCGCGACAGTGTGCGCAATTATGTAAAGAAAGAAATTTCTCCCATTATTGAAGAGTATGCGCAACGTGCAGAATTTCCTGAACACATTGTAAAGCAACTGGGCGACCTCGGATGTTTTGGACCCACAATACCTGAAGAATATGGCGGCGGAGGTCTTGACTATATAAGCTATGGTCTTATGATGCAGGAGCTGGAACGTGGCGACAGTGGCGTGCGGTCTACAGCCAGTGTGCAGGGCAGCCTTGGTAATGTTTCCGATACATGCTTATGGAAGCGAAGAACAAAAAAGAAAATACCTGCCAAAGCTGGCCAGCGGTGAATGGCTGGGTTGTTTCGGGCTAACCGAACCCGACCATGGCAGCAACCCTGCCGGCATGGTCACCAATTTTAAAGATGCAGGTGATCATGTTATTTTGAATGGCGCAAAAATGTGGATCAGTAATGCACCTTTTGCGCAGGTGGCTGTTGTATGGGCGAAAGATGAAAAGGGTGACATAAGAGGTTTAATAGTTGAACGAGGCATGGAAGGTTTTACCACACCAACCACCCACGACAAATGGAGCCTTCGTGCAAGTGCAACAGGCGAACTGGTATTTCATGATGTAAAGGTGCCAAAAGAAAATATATTTCCAAATATTAAAGGTTTAAAAGGCCCGCTGGGTTGTTTAACCAAAGCACGTTATGGTATAGCCTGGGGCGCATTGGGCGCCGCAATGGATTGCTATGATACCGCACTGCGGTACAGCAAAGAACGTGTGCAGTTTGGAAAGCCCATTGGTGGTTTTCAACTGCAGCAAAAAAAGCTGGCTGAAATGATCACCGAAATAACCAAAGCGCAACTGCTTGTATGGCGCCTGGGAACACTGATGAATGAAGGACGTGCAACACCGCAGCAGGTGAGTATGGCGAAAAGAAACAGTTGCGAAATTGCTGCGAATATTGCGAGAGATGCACGCCAGATGTTAGGCGGCATGGGCATAACGGGCGAATACAGTGTTATGCGCCATATGATGAACCTGGAAAGTGTAATTACTTATGAAGGCACACACGACATTCATCTACTTATAACAGGAATGGATGTTACGGGGATTAATGCCTTCCTGTAAAACCGTAATTGCGGGAAGCGAAAGGCGCGGAACTGCCTGCACTACTAAATATCAAGCTTAGGATTTCCAAGCTGTTCTTTATGTGACCAACAATCGCCCTCTATTGGGCTTTTTCCGGCGACGCTCCGTTCATGGTTCGCCATACTATTGAGCATGGATTATCGGAATACACTCTGTGGAAAAAGGAAATTAAACACCATCGATTTCGGCGATGGTTTTACGACAAGCGTGTTTCTAAGATTATGAAATTTTCATTTATGGGGTTTTGGTTTATAGTCGTTCAGCGAACAGCCACGTTTTTTCAGGCAGTACTAAAAGGAATAACAAATACTCTTACTGATAACAAGTTTGTAGATTGTCAAAATAATAGATATGGATGCAACGGTGATAGCAATGAAGGTTGTTCTAATACTGACAACTGCCAGTAAATAAATAATAAATTAAATTGAAACAATATGAAATCATTTATTCTCTTTCCTTTTTACTTAATAGGAATAAGCATAACAATTAATGCCCAGCCGGGCACACTTGACCAATCCTTTGGAAATAACGGCACTGTAATAACAGATGGTTTTGCTACATGTTATTCAGCCGCTTTGCAATCAGGTCAAAGAATTGTTTTAGGTGGTTCGGGCGGGGCAGGATTTTTATTAGCCCGTTATTTAAGAGACGGACAACTTGATTCTTCGTTTGGCATAAATGGAAAAGTTGATGCAGACTTAGGCATGTATGATGAGATTTCCAGTATCGCAATTCAAAACGATGACAAGATTGTCGCTGCAGGATATGAATACACTGACTTTTTTTATGATGAGTTCGGCGATGCGCATTACAATATGAATTTTGCGCTTGCCCGATTTTTACCAAACGGAATTATTGATTCAAGTTTTGGAACAAATGGTAAAGTAATTACCGATTTCGGTCAATATGAATGGGGATATTCTGTCCTTATACAACCCGATGGCAAAATAGTAATGGGCGGCACGATTGCACCGCCACCACCTTATGAACCTATTGAAAACTTCTTAGTTGTTCGCTATTTGCCCGATGGTAACATAGATCAAAGTTTTGGAGACCAAGGGAAAGTTATTACCGATGTATATTCAAAAGATATATTACGAACACTGGAACTTCAGAAGGATGGAAAAATAGTTGCAGCAGGAAGCACAAATAAAGTTGGCACATCGAATTCAGGAAAGTTTGCACTTACGCGGTATTTGCCAGATGGTTCTTTAGATGTTTCTTTTGGAAATGGAGGTATAGTCATCGATGATTTTGGAAAAAATGACGAGGAAATAAGGGACTTGGCGATTCAACCGGATGATAAAATTGTCGCAACAGGTTTTGCTAATGCCAATCTGGGTTTTTTCAATATGACAATGGCGCTATCAATATTTAATGCAGACGGCAGCCTTGATACTTTGTTTGGAACAAGTGGCAAAGTAACAATCAAGTTCACTGAAGGAATTTCAAGAGCTGAATCCGTAACCTTACAGCCAAATGGAAAAATTGTTGTTGCAGGAGAAGTTTTTATTTCAGACTATCAAAATTTTGCCTTAACACGAGTTGATGCCAATGGTAATACTGACGCTGCGTTTGGTACTAATGGAAAAGTAACTACTGATTTTGGCGGCGACGATTATTCGAGATCATGTCTATTGCAAAATGATGGAAAAATAGTATTAGCAGGAAATTCTTTCGATTTAAATACACAGATAAATCATTTCGCTCTTGCCCGCTACATCGGCGAGCCCACCCAATCCCACTTAATCACAAAAATCAATTCATACTTACGCAACAATGTTCTCGCTTGGTATAGCACCAACAACAGAAACGTAAATTATTACAGCGTACAGCGCAGCACGAATGGCAGCAGCTTCACAGAAGAAAAAAGAGTGCAGCCGCAAAGTATACGGGCTATCAGTGAAGAGAAAGCTCTTAGTTATGCATTGGCTCAAGCAAAGGCAGGCAGCTACTATCGCGTTGCTGCAATAATGAACGATGGCAGCATTATATATTCAGATGTTATCGCATACAATTCTTCGCACTCTGCATTTACTATATATCCCAATCCTGTAAAAGATGTTTTACATGTAAGCGGTTTAACAGCAGCAGGAAAAACTGCTCTCTTAATTATTAATGCGCAGGGAAACATAATTAAGAAAACAACTGTTCAAAACAACAGTTACGATTTTAATGTTTCTCAGTTAAAACAGGGAACGTATTACCTAAGAGTTGAAACTAGTAAGGGCAACAATTCTTTTCAGTTTATAAAAGAATAGTGTCGCAGTATAATCCGTTCACAAAAAAGCCGAAGCATCTCACTTCGGCTTTTAATTTTTACTTTTGAGTTCTTGCTTTCCCTCCACCACTTTCATCATCATCCCCCTCATTGTGGCGTTAACTTGCATTGCTTTCTTATATTTGGTGGCAATAACTTCTTTCGCAATAAAAAATGAAAACCATCTTTCTCCTCGGCATGATGGGCTCAGGAAAAACATTCTGGGCACAACGCCTGGCGGATTACCTGCAGTGTGGATGGATGGACCTTGACCAATGGATTGAAAAAGAAACCGCACTTACCATTAAAGAAATATTTGAAACACACGGCGAGGAGTATTTTAGAAAAGCAGAAAGAGATGCGCTACGTGCATTATCAACAGTAAAAAGAATTGTTGTTGCTACTGGTGGGGGAACGCCCTGTTTCTACGACAATATGGAGTGGATGAATGATCATGGCATAACCATTTTTATTGATGAACCTTTGCAGGTATTGGTAAAACGATTGATACCGGAAAAGAATGCGAGGCCGCTGATCAAGGATTTGTCTGATGAACAGCTATATAATTTCCTGGAATTAAAACTGGAAGACAGAAATGAATTTTATGGAAAGGCACAACACCGGTTAAGTGACCAACCTGTAACCCTGCAACATTTTAAAAACATTCTCAACCATTATGTATAAACCCTACTTTTTAATTTATGCTGCGTTGTTTGCTGCTATGGCCGTTGCCATGGGCGCCTTTGCTGCACACGGGTTAAAATCAAAATTAAATGCAGATACACAGCAGGTTTTTGAAACTGCTGTCAGGTACCAGTTTTATCATGCGTTTGCTTTACTTGCCACAGGCATCATTTACCAGAGCTATACCAACAACACTGTTTTATGGAGTGGCAGGCTTTTTATTTATGGTATTATTTTGTTTTGCGGTTCCCTTTATGCACTTACTTTCTTCAGGCTTTCAGGTAATAATAATATGAACTGGCTGGGCGCCATAACACCCCTTGGCGGCTTATGTTTTATTGCAGGATGGATACTGCTTGCAATTGGCATTTATAAAACATAAGCCAAAAAATTAAACAACACCTGCCTCACCTAAATGATTTGGTTATATTGTAAGCCATTACACTTTCAGTATGACATATAGAATTTTTCTTCTTTATTTTATGTTGCGGTTTTTACTATCGTGCAGTAAAAGTGGCAGCAACACCACGGATAATAACAATAGCCTCCCGAAAGCAAGTGTAAATAATGTTACAGAGGAACGTGCATCAACCAATTTCTTTTTAAAATTTACGGTCTCCCTCGATAAAACATCTACCCAAGATGTAAGCATCCCCTACGTAATCGTGGATGGCACTGCCAAAAAAAATATTGATTATGTTTCGCCTGCCAACACTGTACTAAACATTGATGCCGGAACAAAAACAGGTACCGTTTCCGTTGAAATAATTGGTGATAGTTTACGAAGGTCTAACCAGGAATTTTATATACAATTGAATACGCCGGTTAACGCCACAATTAGTAATAGCAAGGCAACTGCCACCCTCATAAATGAGAACAACACGTACTTACCGGTTGATAATACAGGTTATACAACACCCGAAACATACACCGGTTATTCGCTTACCTGGAGTGATGAGTTTTCTGAAAAGGAAATTAAATCCGGCAACTGGACCTTTGAATCCGGTAATAACAACGGGTGGGGAAATAACGAATTACAATATTATACCGACAAGAAAAACAATGCTTTTGTATCTGATGGAAAACTAATTATAGAAGCGCGTGCGGAAAGCCTGAATGGCAGTGATTATACCTCTGCAAGAATGATCACAAAAAATAAAAAAGTTTTTACCTACGGACGCGTTGATATTCGCGCAAAGCTGCCAAAAGGCAAAGGGGTTTGGCCTGCATTATGGATGCTTGGCAATAACATTGATGCAGTAAGCTGGCCTGCGTGCGGAGAAATAGATATGATGGAATTACTGGGACAGGAACCCAATAAAGTATATGGCACCCTGCATTGGGGCAGTAACACTGCAACGCATCAATCAAAGGGGAGTAACTATGTACTTAGTGGTGCATCATTCGACCAGGAATTTCATGTGTTTAGTATGGACTGGGTGCAAGACAGCATTAAACTTTTTATTGATGATCAGCCATTCTTTTCAGGGAAACGAAGCGATGTAGTGGGCGCCTATCCTTTCAACAATGATTTCTTTTTTATTTTCAATATCGCGGTCGGCGGTAACTGGCCCGGTGCACCGGATGGTTCAACAACATTTCCGCAACGCATGTTTGTAGACTACATAAGAGTGTTTCAAAAATAATTTTAATTGCGCAGCGCATTATCAATAAAATGATATTTAACTGACCGCTCGTTTTCAATCAGGTTAAAATATTGCTCCAAATACTTCATCATTTCTTTCTTATTATTTTCATTCAGGTAGGGAAAATTCTGGATGTATTGCATTAATTGCCGATTTCTTTTCCTGAAAAATATTGGTTGTAGTTTTTAATTCTTCAGCAGAGCGCGCATACCCGCGGTAAACCCTTTCAGTTACATTGCGAATATTCAGCGACTCATCCGGTGTTGCATAAGATGCATTTACAATTCCTGCATAATCAAAATCGTAGGGAACAGGAAATGGCATGGCCATAGTATCACTTTTCGGCGCCATGAGTTTAATATTATGGTACACTGGAATAGCCCAGTCTGTATTGCCTATCATATATTGAAACAAGGCAACAAAGGTCATTTGGTTGCGGTTGGTTTGTTGCGTAAAAACAGTTCTCTTTTTTATTTCTTTACAATTGTTTCTATCCGCAACATCCTTCATGTCTTCTATTAAAAATGCGAATTGATCGTAAGTTTTTACTTTACTGCGATCGTCGTTATAAGTAATTTGCAGCAATCGTACCCTGAAGCTCATTGGCGTAAGAAAATTACAGATCTTGTAGGTAACAAATTCTTTAAGTAGCAGCTGTTCATTCATATCATCTGACCTGCAACCTCCAACCAGTTTTAATTTTTTTAAAGATGATAATTTGGGAGATGTGATGTTTTTAAAATCAATCATTAACGATGCAATGTCGCAATTGTTTTTCCGGTATTCCCCGCGCATTTGCACCTGAATTTTTTCTTTAACGATAAAGGTGTCTGAAAAATGCATGGAGATGGTTGCTGCCTGCCAAATGGGATGTTCTTTATTCTTTCGCAAACTTTTTATATCGGTTTGCAATTCTGTTTTTATAAGATGGTCATCTAAAAAAAATTGTTGCGCATTTATTGCAGGCTGTGCGAAAACCTGCATGTACGGCAATAATAACAATGCATAAATAAGTGGTGACTTAAGCATCAGGATTTTGGTTGAAGCAGTAAAGCTACGTAAGCTTTTAACCAGATGTTGCCATGAAAGCCGGAGGTACAAGTGAGTGACACAACAGGCGATGCCACAGGGCGTACACTACACTAACCTTACATTAAATTTTTTACCTGTTGCCACCAAGTCATCCACAACACTTTTAACAACAGGAATGCCCTCTTTTAACCGTACAACTTCTGTTTCTCTTTCAGGATCGCCGGGTATTAAAACTTTTTCAAAACCAGGTGCTGGTTGCGCCTGCCGGAACCGGGAAATCCAGTTGTCCATATGCATTTTAAAATCGGCTGCAGGCCTAAAAGCATCTATACGCATGGCGCCAAAAAAATGCCCAAGCCCTTTACCGGGCATGTTTTGCGGCATAGGCACATATGCAGGAAATGGAGGCGCCCACGGACCATAACTTCCCCCGGAAAGCACGGCAGAAAAAATGTCTACAATGCTCCCGAGCGCATACCCCTTGTGGCTGCCATGTTCACGGTCGCTACCCAGCGGCAACAATGATCCTCCTTCTTTTAATTCATTGGCGTTAAAGCTTGTTTCACCGCTTGCTGTTTGAACCCACCCTGCGGGGGTAGGTGAATTTTTTCTTTGTAAAATTTCAAGCTTGCCATTGGCGGCTGTGGTCGTTGCAAAATCGGCGACAAATGCGGGCTGTTCCCCGGCAGGAATGGCCACTGCAATAGGATTGGTGCCTAGCATTCTTTCAACACTAAAAGTAGGTGCAACAAGTGCGCTGGCATTGGTCATGGCAATACCTATCATATCATGCGGCAATGCCATCATTGCATGAAAACCTGCAATACCAAAATGATTACTGTTGCTTACACTTACCCAACCCGTTCCAACAAGTTTTGCTTTTTCAATAGCGACCTGCATAGCATAAGGCGCCACAACCAAACCAAGACCGGCACCACCATCAATGGTGGCGGTTGAAGGCGTTTCATGAACAATCTTTATATCAGGTGATGTAATTATTCTTCCGGCTTCCCACAAACGAACATACCCGCTTAACCTCGCTACACCATGGCTGTCAATTCCCCGCAAATCGGCTGCTATCAATGCTTTCGAGGCTAACTCTGCATCGCCGGCGACACACCCCATAGATAAAAAAACATGGTATGTAAAATTGAATAATGCCTCGTAAGATAAAGTTTGCAGCATGCTGCAAGTTAAAGCGTTGGTTAAACCCCTGCAAAAGTTAATAACCAAGGTTGATAACTGGTAGGCATTACTGCAAACAGTTTTATTTTTATCCGATGAAAAGATTGATCATGTTTTTTGCAGGCATTTTTATTTTACAGCAAGTGCATGCACAATTTTTTAAGGAGAACATTTATTCGGATTTTGTTTTGCAGCAGCGGCGTGAAAAGTTTGATGCATATATGCGGGAGAAAACGATTAACGAGAGTTTTTCCCTGCCGCTCGACAGTAATTCTGAATACAGGTACGAATCTGCGCTTTGGGCCATCTCACAGTTTCAGTTTACTTCAAATGAAATTAAAAGCGGGTTGATAAAATTGTTTGAAAATTATGATTCAGTTGAATACATAACACGCCGTATGTTATTGGAGGTTGTATATAATGTATACCCATCCGCTTTTATAAATGATGTAAAAACATTGTTTCAGAAAGAAACCAATGCTAAGTTATTTGCGATGCAGGCTTTGTATTTATTCAGAAATGATACATCATTTAATAATAAGAATACACTGTACAGACAACTCAATAAAAACTTTCCTTTTGCTGACACTATTCCCGTGCTGGAAGAACTAAAAAAATTTATATTTAACCGCAACAAATTCATTTCTGCAAAAACGCCTGATGTACGAGACCTGTTTAGTTTCCAGCAGAATAAAAGACAGAAAACAGTATATTCTTTTCAGCGATGGAACAGGGATTACCCAGGTATGGCAGTCGTTCAAAATAGTGATGGCGGTTTTGTAAGAGATTCTTCAGGCAGGTTGCAGGTTTCTGGTCAGCTTGCACGCTCAGCATCTTCACTCCCATATTTTATTACCAATGGAAATACGCCACAAGGCGTATACAGGATTACCGGGATGGCATTTTCAAAAAATAATTTTATTGGACCCACACCAAACCTGCAATTATTAATGCCATTTGAGAAAGATAGTTTTTATTGGCAGTCATCATTCGACAGCAATAAAACCAATTATGAAAATTATAAAGATCTTCTGCCTGTATCGTGGAGGAGTTATGAACCTATGGATGAAGTTTTTTTTGCAGGTAAAATCGGAAGAACAGAAATCATAGCGCATGGTACCACCCTGGATCCTGTATATTTTAAGGATAAGCCATACTACCCATTTACGCCTACGCTCGGTTGCCTTTGCGGTACAGAGACATGGAATGTTTCAACAGGCCGAATAATACAAAGCGAACAATTTAATTTAGCTAATGCTTTTGTTTCTACTGAAGATGAAACAGGATACCTGTTTGTAATAAACCTTGATGATAAACAACAACCCGTAACAAGAAGCGAAGTAGAAGCAATTGTAAATGTTTTTGAATCCAATAAAAAAGGGCAGAAAAACTGCCCCTGAAAAAACTTTTATTAAAAATTAAAACGGAAGATCATCCGCTGCATCACTGTCACTGCTTGCTGAGCTATTTTGGTAACCGCCACCTGAAGGTTTTGAATATGCAGGCTGACTTTGCTGGTAACCGCCCCCGCTATTTTCACCGCTTCCATCTGCACCACTCTTCGAACCAAGCAGTTGCACATTGCTAACACGCAGGCTTAAAGATGACCCTGGTTTACCATCTTTCGTTTCATAATTGCGAACTTCAGGGCTCCCTTCAACGTACACCTGTGTACCTTTTTTTAGGTAAGGTGCAATGCCCGTTCTGTCTGTCCAGTAAGCACATTCAACCCATATGGTTTTATCCTGTTCTTTAAATTTTTCTGTATGTGCAACACTAAAATTGATTACATTCTTACCATTCACTGTATTCACCACGCAATCTTTTCCCAGGTTGCCTATCACTAATAACTTGATCATAAAATTTGATTTAATTGTATAGCGGAAAGGTAAAAAAATATGTATTGAATTCCATTTACTTTTTTGGGTATATAAAAAATGAAGCAAAAAATTGCACAAAAAAACCGGGACGTTGTTGTATCCCGGTTAAACTATGTTTTGTATAATTATTTTACGCCATTAATAAACTTCGATTCTCCAAAGCGGTAATTTATTTTAATTTGAAAGGTATACAATGCATCGTTCTTTTTAGGATTGCCTCTTTGCGCCGAAAGTGGATAATCAGAGTCTTTAATTTCATCGGCCCTGAAAGAAAGTTCGGAAGAACGGGTCCTCGTGTATTATACAACAGCGTTGTATCGGCAAACCAAAGGCCACTAACATCATCAATATAATCAGTAAATATTTTTTTATACTCAAAATCTGCACCTACAGATACGGTGGTCGATAACGCATATTTTGCACCTATTCCAAAAGGTATGGAAACCGCCCACAAACTGTAGGGCGCTTTATCAGGGTATTGCTGTAAACCTTGCCCTTCGGTGGACAATGGTTGAAGAAAAACCTTTTCGCCATCCGAGGCATAAGTATAAGGGTTAAAATGAAAAACTCCCACCCCGGCAAATGCGTAAGGAGACCAGCGGGTAAAGGGGTCCATAAAGGAAACTAAATCGCCATGAATAGTGAAAGCTGTCTCAAAAATATTTGTCTTGAAATTCAGGTTCCTGCCGGGTATTCCACCTTTCTGATCATCCGCCCCAACATTTGCCCCTGTGAAAGTAAGGTTGGCGGCAAAATTCGGCAAAAAATAATACGACCCTCCCACGGAAAAAACGGGTCCAGCCTGTTGAAGATATAAACCTTTCAGTCTTAGGTCGCCTGCATAGTTAATAATTCCAGAACTGGCATTAATTGAAAATGGTTGGGAAGAAGAGGCAAGGCACGCTAATACCGCGAGGGTCACGCAAAGGTGCTTTTTCATAAGAATTGGTTTTTTTAGGAAATCAGAAATTATAGTCCGAATTAGAGCATGCAACCAAACCTGCAATTCAGGCAGTTTACATGGCTCTAATCAGATGTAATTGCAAGATAATAAAAAAACCAGGTGCCGGTCCTTACATAAAACCTTTATGGGCCTATATATGCCTTAATACCCTGTTTTAAACCTGCTTATGCTTCCTATTCTATAATTAATTCTAAACTGGAAGGTATAGTAAGCATCATTTTTATTGGGGTTTCCCCTTTGAGCGGAGATCGGGTAAGTTGATCCGGCAAATTCATCGGCGCGGAACGAAACCTTCGCAGCAACTTCACCTCTTTCCTGGCGAAGAACAGCTGTATCAACATAGTTAAACCTGCTTACATCATCCAGGTAATCAGTGAATAATTTTCTGAAGCCGAACTCCATCCCAACAGTGGTTCTTTCAGACACCTGTCTCTTACAACCCACACCAAAGGGAATCGCCATTTGCCATAAATTATATTTCTGCCTGCCGGGATATTGGGGTAAGCCCTGCCCTTCTGTGCCCAATGGCTGCAAATAAACTTTGTTGTTTGAAAAGGTACCATGCGCAGAAGAAGCCACGTAAGTGTACGGATTATAATGGAATAATGCTACGCCTGCAAATACATAAGGCGTATTTCTCCCACGGGGCAAAAGATCTTTTTCAAAGGTTAAAGAACCTTCCTGGATGTTTGTATAAAAATTAAGGTTTCTACCATTTATGCCCGATGTTTGGTCATTGGCATAAATCTTTGCGCCTGTATAAGTAAGTTTTACATAAGTGCCGGGCAAAAAAGCATAAGACGCACCAATAGAAAAAGCCGGATCAACTCTTTCCTTAGGGAAGTTTTTTAGTTTAAGATCACCCATATAATTGTTCACACCCATCGATGTATTAAAATACAAGTTTTGGGCATAGGTAAAGTTGATTGCCGTTACAGCAAAAACGAAGAGTAAAACTTTTCTCATAAACTGGTTGTTTTCTGTTGCTTATTATTTTCTGATTTCTGTTTTAATCCCTCCATAAAAAATGCATAATGCATTATCGTGTAGGGATATACGCTTGCCCTGGTGATGAACACCATTAGCAATAAAACCGACTAACTGTGGTATTGATAGGTATGGGATCGAATTAAAAAAATACTAGCCGGGAGGCTGCATTAATTTGAACTGAAAAGTGAAAATACTAAACATGTTTAATAAATTCAAACTCTTAAAAAAAATAAATAAATAAAACACCAAAGTGTAATAGCAAAAAGACATTCACATGTTTCTGTTGAAATTTTTTCAGGGAAAGACCTATAAACATCCTGCCTTCAAATTTTCAAAAATTATTTTCTCGGAACATGTGTATTAAACCTTTTCCTTACCCCATATGCGATGACCTGCTGCAACGAGTATACTGATGCCTCCGTCTATGGGTACACCGGCATCGCCACCCTGGTCGCCCGGTAAGGGCGGAGCCCCAAAGTATTGTGGTTCATCAATATATTCCTCATCATCTGCACGCGAGGCAAACGGCAAAAGGGTTACCAGTGTTAAAACTAAAAGTGCCAAACGGAATGATTTTACAAATGTTTTCATAACAGGGTATAATTTAAAAACGGGGTTCTGTAAAGTTTTTATTGAATAATTAATTGTTGTTTAAACTGGTTTCCATTGTCATTCGCGAGCACCACCTGGTAACTTCCTGCCACTATATTGTATGGAAGTTCAATAGACTGTGCTGTGGTGAATCCGTCTAGCGAAATTTTTCGGTTCATCACCTGTGTGCCTCTTTTATCGAACATCAGCAGGTTGTAATTCCCCGCTTGTACTGTATTCAATTGCAGGGTTACCTTTCGGCCGGCAACCGGGTTGGGGTATATGCCAAAACCTTGTTGCGCAATAACATCCTGTCCCTCTTTTTTCGTGGCTGTACTTTTTGTAAATACAATGCTGAATCTTTCGGGTGCATAGCTTCCTGCATCTGTAGTAACGGTGAAGGCATACTCTGTTATCCTGGAAAGGCTTACAGCCGTTTCGGTGTGCAAATAATTATCCAGTACATAAGCCGAAACCTGCGCCGCCGGAAAACCGGAAGGTTTAATGCTGAAGGCATAATTGCTGCCCTTTTTAAAGGCTGCTACATGCAGGAACAAAGTATCCGTTTTTTGCGCCACAGCCCGCCGTTCAATGCTCAGATAGGCATCGCCTCTCTTTAATGAGAGGTTCTCGTCGTAATTGTATAATTTCTCTGCATCATCGGGACCTGCAACCGAAGTGTAACGTGGCCCGAACTGCGCCAGCACACCATCTACAGGAATGATAGGTTCCGGTATCATTGCGTTTAAGGGTTATATCCAACGCAGCTATACTCTTTCCGGCTTTGAATACATTATTGATTACGGTTGTGGATTTATGGTTCTCTGTAAAGGTGAATGAAGTGGGAGTACTGCCTGCCGATACCTGCACAAAAAATGCCTGGCCGCTTTGAATATGCTTATTCTGGGCACTAACGCCGGAAGGCGTAATATCATATTGCCCTGTGCCCGTATTGTAGCTAACGGTAACATAACCACCGTAGGTACCCACATTCGGATCCCAAACCCACATGGTATTTTTAATGTTTCCGGAAGTAACTGCTGCATTTCCTGCTGCTGCGCCAAAATCAACAGGGGAGCATACGGGTTGCCAATTAAAATAAAATTATCAGCCGGCAGGGCACTGCCGAAGTTAAATACCTGCGTATTCTTTTGAAGCGTGCCTGTGGCTTTTAATGTGGTGGCTGTAGCACCCGACCTGATGTTCGGAGAACCGTATGGACCGGTAGCAAATAATGAGAAACCTGTGTTAGCAGCTGTGGTTGCGGTCCCCGCTTATATCTGTTGTTTTAGTATTGGTCATGTTCACCCAGTTATTGGCAACAGGGTCGAATGTTTGCATGGAAGGTTTGGTTTCGCCCGCATTGGTCATACCGTTTCCTCCGCTACCGGATCCGGAGGAACTCCAGATCTCCACACCTGTGGTTCCGTTAACGGTGCCGTTATTTTGCCAGTTGGCAAACACAGAACCCGTATTGCTTAAAGGAGTGGTTAACATTCTCCATGCACGTTTAGCAGGCAGGTAGCGCTCTACCGTTACATTCGTTTCCCCGGTAAGGGTGCCGGATAGAATACCAATGTAAGCCGTATTCGAGGCAGTTGATTTTAAAGTAACCGCTTGTGCATTCAGGTTTAATGTGCCTGTACCGGAAAAAGTAATTCCCGTATAAATATTTAATGCTGTTTGTAAGGTGGCAGTTCCTCCTGTTTTATTAATGCTTAATAGAGATAAGTTATTTGCCGAACCACTGAAGCCAAACGCCTGCGCTGCTGACCCGCTTAAGTTTAAAACTGAACTGGCAGTACCGGCCAGGTTACCTGCAATTTGGGTAACAGCACCACCTAAAGCCAGGGTGTTTGAACCCAATGATAATGTACCTGACGCGAGGGAAAGGGTGCCTGTAACAGTCACACCGCCCAGCATGGTTACACCTGAAACATTGCTGATGGCAAGGTTTGAGAAGGAGCGTGGTGCCATAAACTGTGCGCCGCTACCATTAAACTCAACCGTTGAACCCGTTTGCAATGTAAATGTTCCTGAGGTTGAAATATTATCCGTTATAGCACCTGAAGTGCTGGTAGAACCTACTTGTAATATTCCGCCATTTTGAACGGTTACAGAACCGCCACCGCCAAACAGGTTATCAAGGGTATTAAAAGTTCCATTAACGGTAAGCGTCTTACCGCTATTGAGCAGGGCGCTACCATCTAATGTTACCACATGACCCGCCTGTATAAGAATATTGTTATCTCCCGTTGGAGAAAAGGTTGCCGGACTGTAATTGCTGCCCGAGGTATTGTACTCCCAGGTATTTTCATCATAGAAATTGCCTGAAATCCGTGACCTGAAATCTGCCACCGCCGGATCTACCAATGTGGAAACCGAAATAGTATTGGAGTTAGCAGAAGTAGAACTAGAAGTTACTGCACGAACCCTGTAATAGTAAGAAGTGTTTGACGTTAAGCCGGAAACAGGATGTGAGGTTCCCGAAACCGAAACATCATTATAACCGGTAACAAATGGGTTATTAGAACCCAAAATTTTAAAATCATCGATAATCCACCTTTCCGCTGATGCATTGTTTAATAAGGTAATCCTTACTTTTAAGTTGCTTACAGCAGGCAAATTGGTAATTGTTACAGTACTATATCCATCTGTGGTTCTTAACCCACCGCCATTGGGTTGAAAATCAACCGGACTTGAATTTCCATCATATTGAGTGGATGCTATACCTGTTGCAGAATAACCCCAGGCTGCATTTGAATTTCCTAACACCCTGATTGTACTAAAATAATTACTACCATTGTCGGGGCTAACTTCAACTGTAACTATATCCCCAGCGTCTGCACCATTTCCGGTACTTCCTATTGAAAATGAGCCTAATTTAAAAGATAATTGAGGATTACTAACATTAATTAAACTAATAGGTACTGAAGTGATTGTAAGATTTCCATTAGTTATACCATACCCATAGTTACCCTCAAAGGCAAATGGAGAATTGGATGGCAAATCGCCCGAGGAGGCTGAATTTCCTGAATAAAATATTCCACCTAATGAGGTTGAAAATAACGATAAGGCATTCTCAAAAGTTTCTAATGCGATTACATTCGAGAAAGAATTATTAGTACTTACATCCAGCCGATAACCCGTTGCACCTGGCACAGCTCCCCAGTTTGCCGTGAAACTATTGGTGGTAACATTTGTAGCGTCAGCAGCTACAGGAACTCCCACAGAATTGGTAGTAAATGTCTGTACATTTCCATAAGACGTTCCTCCGCCATTAATGGCATAAGCCCGCACATAGTAGGTTGTATTATCCAATAACCCTGTAAGGTTGCTGGTATAACTTCCTGTACCGCCGCCGGCATCTGCTACTTTGGTATTTGCCGTGGTGGGATTGGTTGCCGTTCCATACACCACGCCTCTTTCTGTAATGGTTGATCCGCCATCACTGGAAATATCTCCACCGGAAACGGCAGAGTTAACTGTAATGGATGAAATGCTATTTGTGGTTAATACCGCTAAAGCATTGGCAATAATATTTACCAGGTAATCCTGTGCCTGCCCAGTAACGCAGAGGCGGATGCCCCACATGCCTGAGAAGAAGTTGGTTGAACATCATCCCCTCCTCTTATTCTCATTCTTGTCTGACCGCTAACGCAGTTCCCGGTACAGGTATTACAACAATTGCAGAACGATTTGCGCCTGCATTTGAGTATTGGGAACTGTACACAAATTCAGCTGGCTTCGTAAAAGTTCCATTCTTATTAAAATCAATCCATACCCCATTATATTGGTTGCATCATTACGCAAATGATACCACAGGCTGTATGACTGCACTTTTTGAAGGTGCCCCTGGGTTACCGACAGAAATCCCTGCGTAGTTGTATAATCTTTATAATAAGGATAATTCGTTGGATTGCCATTACAGCCTGAAATGTTATCCGTAATATTGTTGACCACCTGTTTTACAAATGAATCATTAAAATCACCGCTCGAACTGCACTGTATGTCGGTGAATACAATATACAAGATGCCGGTACCACACTCACTTCCGTGCCTGCGCTCCAGTTTGTTCCATTCCTGGTAAAGGCTTTAAAGAAATAGGTGGTTCCGTTTGTTAACCCCGTTACAACCTGCGGAGAGGTGCCGCCTTTATATACTACAAACCCGTTTCCAAAGGCTGTACCGCTTCCATAAGCCAGGTTACCTGTATAGGCAGACCCATCACCCGTTGGGGTTCCGGTAACCGCTGCCGGTGCGGCAACGATCAGTACCTCGCTGAAACAACCGGGGTTGGTCCAGCTAACAGATGATGAGGCATTGGCAACACTTGCCGCCAGGGCGGTCACATTTACCGCCGCACCCGCTACAAAGGTCTGCACCCCGCCATCGAAGGCAGTGCCGGTTTTGGTTCCTGAGTTGAAAATTAATATTCGAAGTGGTCACCGCATTTACTGAAATGGTATTCGCAGGAACGGCACAGGTAAAATCTCCCGTTATATATACATACCGGGTGGCTCCCGCCGGTATGGATTGTTGAGTAAAAGAAGGAAATACCTTACTGCCTGCCACACCCGGAGTTGAAAGCGTAGACATAAGCGTTGAAGAACCACTTAAAAAAGTGGACCCCGTGCTTATCCAAGCTTTTAAATTGGTGATGTTGGCCGCGGTATAAGTACCTGCCGTGGTAATTGTTAACCCGGTGAGGTTGGTAGATGAAGTGTTGGCATCATTTACCAGTTGAAAAGCATATAGAACATTATTCGTTGTGTTTTGCGTAATGTTACCTGCCGCGACCGCCGGGTTTGTTGAACTTAAGGTAATGGCTGCGGGCGGCGCAGGAATATTAAATGGATTGGAAGTTAATGGTGCCAAAGAAGCGCCGGTAAATATAATGGTTGCCCCGGTATAAGCGCCGGGGTTCGAAGCTGTTAAATTGGTAAAGGTGGCCACACCGTTAACGGCTGCAATGGTTGCAGTTCCACCCAAAGTCCAGGTTTGACCGGATGATACCACTGCATTTATATTTAAAGAACTTGTTGTTACAACATTACCATACTGGTCCTGGATGTTTGCAACAGGCTGTTGTGCGAGTAATCCACCATTTGTGCCCGGCGCTGTTGGCTGTGTTACAATGCCAATCTTATTTGTCGCACCTACCCCAATGGTTTGCGTAACGGTGGCATCGTTATACCCTGTTTTTGAAATAGCAATAGATTTGGTACCCGCTGTTTGTAATAACCCCGCAGGGTTAGAACTGGCAGGGGTAAAGGTAATGGCGCCATTGGCGATCGAATACCCTGCTGTTAACGTGGTACCGCCCACTTTTACCACGGTGCCTGAAGCAGCTACCCATGCCTGTGAAGCCACATCATCTGTAAAAGTTACATTGAAGGGTGCATCTACCGTGGCGGATGGTGCAGGAGTTAGGGTGGGTGGGGTAATTAAGGAGAGATTCGAACCTGTGACTGAAAATCATCTATTGCTATTCCTGAGCTATGTTCCTGTTTCTTTACCGTAATGTGACCATCTGATCTGCATTACACTTGTAGACTCTTCTGACTGCCAATTGGAAGTTAAATCTAAACTTGCTTTTACACCATGTTGTTCCTGCAGCCTAACTATACTGGATTTCCTACCTGAGGTATACAGTTATCCATGTGCCTGTGGTTCCATATTACTCCATTGGCAAATAATACTACCGTTCTTGGTTGTGTAGAAATGATTTCAACATCATAGCCACTGTTAGCATTACTTCTTCCAGTTATGTTAATTAGTAATGCAATTTGGTGTAACTCTATCTGTTGTATTGCAACTTGTTTGTATGTATGGTAAGACCATTAGAACTAGTACTATTTCCATTAGCTCCACCCGTAGTTGTCAAGATAGTCGATCTGCAGCACTAAGAGTTGCACTTCCTGTTGAACTGTTGCTTCATGCCGATACCTGGCTTGTAACACTGCCTCCATTTGAACCCATTCCATGCAGTCCATACCTGTCATGGCATAGTTGTAGTAGTGCTTGTTCCAAAATTTTCAGTAAAGGTAAGGCTTGGAGTAGGATTGTCTGCCCCCAACCATTCCCCCCCAGGAAGCAGAGTATTACAAATACAAACAGGGCCTTTCCTTGCAGCCCACGCTTAACTGTCGTGTACAAATAATTCATTCTTCAGGTTTATAACAATTTTTAATAGCCCGGGAAATATTCCGGGATGTGTGATTACTGACCCTTTCGGATCATTCTACAAAAGCATTGTTATTTGGGCGGAATTTGTATAGGAAAATGGGTAAAAAAACCGGGAAGATCCTGCCTTAAAAAATGGGACACCTGCGTGTTTCAATTTTTTTTAAATGTCCCTTTTCAAGGGGCATTAGCAGGTACGGATCTTAAAGGAAAAAGTGAATCAGGCTGTGAAAATAATATGAAGAAGTTAGTTAACCGAAATTATTCCAAAATATTTTTTATAGTAAACACCTAAAGCCCTGATAATGAATATTACAGAGCTAAAGGCTTTCCCTAAAAGAAGTATATTAATGCTGTTTAATCACCCGCGTTTTTTGTACTTAATCTTTTTCTAACCCCATAGGCGATTCCTGCAGCTACGAGTATGCCTATGCCGCCGTCTATGGGTACACCGGCATCGCCACCCTGGTCGCCCGGTAAGGGCGGCGCACCAAAGTATTGCGGCTCATCGAGGTACTCTTCATCATCTGCCCGGGATGCCAGCGGTATCAGCGTCATCATCACTGCCAGTACTGCCAGCAGGCGGGCTGTTTTCATAAATGTTTTCATACAGGTACTATTTTAAAACGGGTCGATTACTTTTTTTTATTTTCTTTTTTTCTCGTTTTGATACTCTTTTTTTATTGCAAGATCAGCTGTTGGGTGAACCGGCTTCCCTGTTCATCCGTCAGTATCACCTGGTAGCTGCCTGCCGTCATGTTCTGCGGCAACTGCAGTGGCTGCGTCATCACTATGCCATCGTGTACGATCTTCTTTGTGATCACCTGCCTGCCGCCCTTGTCAAAGACCTGCAGGTTGTAGGTGCCTTTGGCTATGTTGCCCAGCTGAAGCGTTACCTTTCTTACCGTTGTCGGGTTAGGGTAGATACTGAACGACTCGCCTTCCGCATCCGATCCATCTGTTCTTGCCACCACATTTGACCTCGTGAATACGATCCTGAACCTTTCAGGTGCATAGCTGCCCGCAGCTGTCGTTACATTGAACATTATTTCGTTTGGTTTCGTCAGGCTCAGTTTGGTATCGGTGTGCAGGTAGTTATCCTGCAGGTATGCGGTTACCACCGATGCCGGGAACGCTGTTGGTTTGATGGTGAACGAGTACTGCTTGTCTTTCTTGAAGCTCGCTACATAGATATACAGGGTATCTGTTTTCTTTGCGATGTTCCTGCGCTCTATGCTCAGGTAGGCTTCACCCCTTCTCAGTGCCATGTTCTCATCGTAGTTCCACAGCTTCTCTGCATCTTCTACTCCCACTTCTGGCTTGTAGTTCGTGGCGAACTGTGCCAGCACACCTTCCACCGGTTTAAAGGTGGTTCCGGTATCCAGGCGGTTAAGCGTGATATCCAATGCTGTTATGCTTCTTCCCTTGAACACATTGTTGATCACCGTGGAAGATTTATTATTCTCATTAAAAGTGATTGACGTAGGTGTATTGCCATTGGCTACCTGTACAAAGAAGGCCTGACCGCTCTGCAGATGCTGGTTCTGTGCGGTGCCCGATGAAGGCACCACATCGTACGATGATCCGTTCCAGCTCACCGTGACATAACCACCATACGTGCCGATCATCGGATCCCATACCCACATGGTATTCTTGAAGTTACCTGAATTGTTCACAAAGCCCGTTCCGCCGATGCCTGCGAAGTTCACAGGAGAAGCGTACGGGTTGCCCACCAGTATATAGTTGTCTGCAGGCAGTGCGCTGCCGAAGTCGAAGTTTTGGGTGCCTGTCTGCAACGATCCCGTGGCGCTCAGTGTCGTGGCTGCAGCACCTGTTGACGGATCGATCTTATTAGAACCGTAAGGACCTGTGATGAACATACTGTATGCATTGTTGGATGCTGAGGTTGCCGCACCGCCCAGGTTGCTGAGTTTGGTGCTTGTCAGGTTTACCCAGTTATTGGCGGCAGGGCTGAAGCTCTGCATAGAGGTTGCACCACCATATGCCATACCGTTGCCTGTACTGCCCGTGCCCGATGGTCCCCAGATCTCTGCACCCGTACTGCCGGTGGCTACACCATTGTTCTGCCAGTTGGCATATATAGAACCCGTATTGCTCAGCGGTGCGGTAAGCATGCGCCATGCGCGTTTTGCAGGAATGTAACGTTCTACGGTTACGCTGCCGGTTACATACGTGCCCGTGCCCTGTGCTACCCGTGCAGTACCCGCAGACGTTGACTTCAATATTAAATTGCCATTGGAGTTGAGCACACCTGCTGTTGGGGTGTACACACCTGTTACGCCCAGTGGACCGCCCAGCGTTACGCCCGATGCATTATTGATCGTAAGGTCTCTTATAGTATTGCCGGTAAAGGTGTTTGCAGCCACCGTTTGAGGTGAGCCGCCATTGAATACCACCGTGCCTGCAGTGCTGCTGAGCGTGCCGCTGTTGCTGATGTTGCCTGCAACGTTCAGTGTGCCATTATTGGTGAGCGTGGCGCCGGAAGCTACCGTAAGGTCATTGATGGTGGCAGACGTGCCAATCACTGGCAGGTTCGTTACGCCCTGATGGGATGATCACATTGCTGCCGGCTGTTGGTACAACTCCTGAACACCAGTTGGCTGCTGTATTCCAGCCTGTGCCTGCATTGCCCGTCCACTGTGGTACAGTAGACAAAGCGATCTGGGACCCGGCAGAACTTGTACAGCCTGCGGGGCTGGTAGCAGTAGCCAGGTATATGGCATCTGGCGTAAGTTTCGCATATACTGTGCTGGCAGCTGAACCTGTGTAATTTACTGTAGCAGCAGCATCGGTATACAGGTTGTCGTAGGGCTCCCAGGTGATGGAGGATTGACTGGATTGATTTCCGGTAATAGAAACATTATCCACCGCCCAGAAATAGCTATACGGAGATGAATAATTAAATCGGATATAAACGGTTGGCTGGTTTATGAAGTTTGGCGGAAGGCTAATCGCATTTTCCTGAATAAACCCGGTTGATGTTCCTGTTGTTGTGGTGTAAGTTTTTAAAAGTGTCCATGTAGCATTGTTAGATGAAACTTCCACTTTAGCAATATCAGGGCTTGCATTATACCGGAAGTAATGATAAAAAGAAACATTAACTGTTGAAAAATTTAAAGTACTGAAGGAAGGGGATACTAGAAAGTATTGGTAGTACTTCCACTTCCCAGGGCATCACTGTTTGATAAATAGAACTGTGAATTATCATTACTATTAAATGTGGTAGAGGTACCAGAATAAACATATCCATTTGTACTAAATGTCCATGCTGCATTGGCCGGGGTTCCACTAGTTGAGTTATTCATTGTTGTCCAGCTATTTGTACCATTAAATGTTTCGGATAAAATGGTAGAATTTGAAGTTATTGTTCCTCCTGAAACCACCAATGGCTGAATACTGTTATAACAAACTGTTGGATTGTCCGGTGAAATAGATATCGCGGAAGGGTTTGCATTGATGCTTACCGCAACAGTTGCTGGCAAAGATGGACAACCATTAAAAGAAGTATTAAACGTATAGGTTCCTGAACCTGCGGCAGTTACATTATTAATTTCCGGGTTCTGTGCTGCAGATGTGAAACCATTAGGACCAGTCCACGAGAAAACAGTTCCGGTATTTGTATTTCCGGTTAGGCTTAAAGTTGCCCCCTCACATACAGGGTTGTTGTAACTAGCTGAAGCAGTCGGTGGCGTACAAGGGGTAAACTCATCTGCACCGATATCGGGTGTTGATGCATCTCTTGTTTCACAATCAATATCATCAATAATTCCAGTTCCTGTTGCCGCTGTACCGTTTAAATTGGTGCTATTCGTTGAATTAGAATTGTTTAAATGTAAATCCGTGGGGACAAAAATATTGGTAGAACGTTCTTCGAATTTGCTTCCTTGGAAGTCGTGGACTGCCAGTTTGCAAGTGTTGTACTATTAGTTCCTGCTACTACTGTTCCGGTAATACCCACTGTGTATGTACCAGGACCAGCGCCGGCAGAGTAAAGATTATTATTGTTAGAGGTTAATGTTGTATATGTGGAATAGCTAAGGGCTATGGCAGCGAAGCGAACTGTGGCTGATGTATTACCTACCTGGGTATTTACGAAAAATATTATTTCGCAGGTCTAATGTTGGTGCGGTACTATTGGTACGGGTAGACAGGCTGATGTTTGTGTTGCAGCAAGTAGCACCGGTTATAGTACCCTGCAGTACCACTGAATTATAATATACATTAGTTGTGGAACCTGCGCCACCCCCCACAATAATACCTGCTCCGATGTCTCCACCAGTTCCATTGCTGCTAACCCCACTTATCATATTATTCGAAATAAGTGTTGTACCTGAAGTAGCAGATGCTACGGCGATACCTACTGCAGAAAAAGTTCCACTGTTCACCACTGAACCAATAATATTTTTTCTAACTGATGCATTGGTTACTTCGTTTCCTGCTGAGGTAGTAGCTGAAACCGCGATACCCATACCCAATGTGATTCCAAATACATCCGGTGAACCTGCCTGGGCGATATTGGACACCTTGTTTCCAATAATGTTTACATTGTTTTCAAAACCAACCCAGATACCACCTTTTGTATTGGTACTGGTAAAGATCTGATTCTGGTTGATGGTATTGCTCTGATTTTTGTTAGCTGCACTTGCGCCCTGCGAATAAATACCATATTGAACACCTGCAATATTATTATTGATAAAGGAGTTGTTACTGTTGTTGGTCCCAAGGCTTGTATTACTTATGGTACTGCTTCCGCTTCCTAAGCCAAATAAGGTTTGGGTTACGCCGCTTCCCGTAAGATTACAATTCCGGATCGTATTAAATGTTGCTCCGTCTGTAGAAATGTTCTGCAGCCAGATTACAGCACTTAACGTTCCGGTGCCAGTATTGGCAATGGTCAGGTTACGTGATGCTTCTGAGGCAGGACAAACTGAATTTGCAGTTGTAATGTTTGAACCGTCGATGTTAACAAAATCAGCCGCATTCAATACAAAAATTCCAGAAGTAGAATTACCGGAAATGGTTGCTGTTACACCTGAACCTGGTTTGATGGTCAGCGTATTAGTGGCACTGGCTCCTGCAAATGAATTGATAGTTAGCGGAAGGTTTCGCCTGTACTTACATAATCTGATGCAAGCTGTAAAGTAACCGGTCCACTAACGCCATACAGGTTTAGATCAGAAATTGCGGAAGTAAGCGAAACATAATTAGGAGATGTTTGCGAGGCACCAATTGTGTAAATTCCATTTAACTGAGCCTTAATGGTCCGGCTGCCTGCCGGGGCAGACAAAGTAGGTGTTTGTACAGTACCATAGTTTAGGTTTAGGAATTCTGCATCGAGAATATTATTAAGGGTTGCACCAGCAGGCACATCATACACCAGCCAAAAATAATTGGTTCCTTCTGCCAGAAACTGTGAACCGTTTACAGCAAAAGCACCTGAAGGTGCAGGCACGTCAGAACCAAATTGTGTTGATGTGGCAAATGTATTTGACGTACCAGTATAAAACACCCTGGCATTTGACACATCCCCAGAAGAATTTGTACTGCCATTTGTATTAAAATTCAGAGTGGTTACAGTTAAGGGACTTGCATTTCCGGCAGTAACAATTTGTACGCCGATGATTTGCTGATTGGTGGCAGGTTTTATTACAGCACTCGTTACTGTTTGGGTGGTGGTGCTGCTTGTATAAGTCATAACTACAGACCTGTCCCCCAGGGCATAAAAACCCGGAAGTGTGGTTGCTGCCGGGGCCTGTTGTTGTTACAGAGCTTCCCACCACTACAGTGGGAGATGCGCCACCCACCAAATCATAGTTGCCGGTTTTTGTACTGCTTGCAGCAATTGCTGTTGTGCTGGTAATACTTGTACCATTTATCCTTATCAATGTATTGGAAAAGTTGCTCCCCCCACTGGTAATTGAGGCTTCCCAATACCTGTTGGTATTTAATGACTGGCATATTTGTACCTGCTGTTCCACCCGAATTGGCATCAAATGCTTCTGAACGAACAACAACTGTTCCACCGGCATTAGTGGTTGGATTTACTAATTCAAAGCCATTGTATAAACTTTTTCCAACCGGAATAACATAAGTTGAACCAGACGCAAGATTCGGAAGAGTAATTGCTAAAGGACCACTTACCCATTGCCCGATGCCTGAAACTGTTGCACCAGACAAGGGGGTAGCTGGCACGGCAGAAACTGTAAATGATGTGGATGATGTAACACTTGTAACAAAAGTATTGGCAGCAAATGCACCAGAGCCTGCAGTAACAGAAACGAGCATTCCTGCTGTAAGACCTGTTGTACTTCCAATAGTAATTATAGATCCTGATGATGATGCCGTACTACCAGAATATGTTCCGCGATACACTTGTTGTGGTTGTTCCGGTAATTGTAAACAGGGTTAGCAGAAGAGGTAATAAGCTTACTACTAAGTGATAAAGTTCCAACTGACAATGCGCCACCACTTACAGTAACATTATTAGGATTTGAAACAGACATAAATTGACTCCCTGGTTGAAGGAATCTCAAACCCTGTCGTTCTCTGCTGCGGTTTCTTCCAGATATAAAACTGTATATGCGCCGGTTCCAAGGTTGAAAATCGGTGACTGATCAAAAGACCCGCCCGGTGTTGTGGCTGCACTTGATCCTATTTGTGTTGTAACAGATAAAGCTGCTCCTGTGCCCATTGTTAATTTATTGCTATTAGTAATGTTTCCGGCAAATAAATTAACGCGTAATGTAATTATTTGATTATTATTTGTAAGCGTTACTCCTGCCGAATTACCAAAACTTATCCCATCCAGATTAGTTAAAATGGTTCCGTTACCAGAAAAGGTTTGTGCTAATGTACCTGCAAAATACAAACGACTGCTAGTTATAGTTCCGGTTAAAATACCATTATTAGTAAAGGTATTTCCTCTTTGAAATATGGTAAATCCGTTTAAATTTAATGTAGCGCCCGAATTAATAGTAATATTCAGGTAAATATTCGAAGAGGCAAAAAAGATAGCATTTTGATTATTTGTATTACTATCTAAAGTCACATTAGGAATGCTCCTGAAAGTCTGAAACCAATCATTCCGGTGTAACTGTGATAACAGGATGTACCACTGCAGCTAAGGTTCCCCCATCTAGAGACTTCCTCCGGTTATACTTAATAAGGCACCTGATAATATATGGCCCGCGAGCTTCAAGACTTGCCGAACCCTTACAAATTACTATGTTCCACCTGACATTGTAAATATTTGAGGAAGTACGGTACCAACATCAAAACTCGCCAATGTGTGCCGAAGAATTTCCTCCAGTTTACATAGACTGTACCCTCCTGACTTAAATAAGTAATTGTACTTGAAGCAGACGCTACACCTAACCTGGCAACAACATTTAACGTTCCCCCTTCAATTATGATATTTGCGCCACTTGGAAAGCCCATCTATTAATTTCCTGGTACTTTCCTGAATTGCCCGTTCCTGAGTTATTCTTAATAAAGCTGACAATGTGGGAGAACCCGCCAATGCCGTAACAGTAAAATTTGGATTGTTTAACCAGAAACCCATTGTAGCAGGGATAGTATAGCTGGCAGTACTCCATAATGAACCGCTAAAGGTATTAGTACCGCTGAACTTTAAAGTTCCGGTGCCACTACCTGAAGCCAAAATGCTCCCGTGGCTGCTGCTGCAAGGCTACGCACCTAGAAGTCGGCTTAATACATCCACCACATCTGCCAATGCAGATTTATTCATTACAAGATTAAAGAGGTTTGTCTTTACACCCGTCCACTAAAGCTTACATTTCCTGCACTGCTGAAAGTTATTCCGCCCCGGCAGTATTAGTATTGGTACTGAAGTCTAAGGTTCCGTTATTGGTGATATTTCCATTTGCTACAAGGGAGTGAGTAGTTACTGTTCCCGTTGGAGCCGACCTGAATGTTCCACCGTTATTTATAGTAACGTTGCCACCTGCTGTTATCGTGCGGGCAGTGGTAGTTTCATATTGAAGAACACCTGAAGTACCACCTCCAACAGTTAGGGTTCCAATTGTTGGAGAAATATCTGCTGTTACAGTTGCACCATCAACGATGGTTACGTTATCACCACCGTTAGGCACAACTCCACCAACCCAGTAGACGTCGCACTCCAAAGTCCGCCGGTTCCGGTTGAAGTAATATTACCCGCAATTGTTGAAGTCAGTGAAACCTCATCAATTGAAATAGCTGCATTAGGAGCCACATGTAACCATCAGATCTCCAGGAAAAAACCAGACGCTGGGTTGTTCCGGCTGCGGATGCAAGTTTAGTTACACTTGCAGTTGTGTAAGTTGTTGCAACATCATAGCCTGCGGTTACCCCAATCTGTCCTGAACTCAACTGAGTTCGAGCTAAAGGAGTTGTGGTTGTTGGTACAAGCCATAATTTTAAAAAATCAATTAAGTTCCATCTGGTGCAGCAATTTTATATTTAAAAGTGAGCGTAATTTTTGTTTCACCTGCCGGGAAAGTAATATCCCTGAAAAAATGGTTAACATTCGCATTTAATTCCCCTGTAAAAGAGGCCGCAGATGTTCCGGAAAAGGCACTGTATGTACCGGCAGATGGAACAGCTGTAGTACCTACCCACATCTTGTTATTTGCTCCCTGAAGTAGTGTCCAACCATTGGCACTATAGTCAGTTGTTGCGGTTCCTGTAGGCACCGCTAATCCTGTTTCAAATCCACCATCTCCTGTGGGAGATATTAAAGTCGTACTCTGCCCCCAACTCTTACCAATTCCTATTAATGCTATGTATATTATAGTTAATAATGAAAACCGGATAACCGCGCACAAGAAAAAGATTTATGCATACAGGTGTATTATAAAAATTTGAACAATTTGAAGGATCTAACCTTAAATGAATCAGTGTTGCCTGGAATTGAATAGGAATGGGACTTCCCTGTTTTAAGGCAGGAAATAAGAAAGACTTTTTACAGGATACGTGAAAACTAACTGTTTGGGGGGCCCATGCCTAGCTCCCCTATAAGTGGATATCAGCGATGAAAATAACAGAAGTTTTTAAATAATTAACAAAAAGGGTAAAAAATATTTTTTAAATAAAAAACCCGGGAAAATCCGGGTTTTGTATCAATTCAATTAATAATGTGGTCGTAACAATTATACTATAGGTTTTATTGAACTACCAATTGTTGTTTCCAAACTTGTTTCCCCTCCTTATCCATTATAACTGCCTGGTAGGTTCCGGCAAGCATTTCTTTGGGTAACGTAATTGTTTGTACGGTTTTAAAACCGTCATGTTGCAGGGTAGCCAGTACCATTTGTTGTCCCTTTGCACTGTAAATACCCAGATCGGTAAGCCCCCTTAACCAGGCTGCTTAACTGAACCGTTATTATTTTACCGGTTACAGGATTTGGAAATATACTTACCGGTGCTTCTATTTCTGTTGCTTTTTTTGCTGCCATTATTGCTGCCTGCCTAAATACGATCCTGAACCGGTCAGGAGCGTAACTTCCTCCATCAGCAGTAACATAAAAATCTACAGAACTGCTTTTATCAAGGGGCACTTCACTTTCAGTGCCCAGGTAATTGTCTTGTATATAAGCTTTAACCCTTAAGGGAAAACCTGCAGGATTGATGGTAAATGCATATTGATTGTCTTTTTTAAAGCTGGCAATATGCAGAAATATGGTGTCTCCTTCCCGGTTAATGCCCCTTCTTTCGATGCTTAAATAGGCATCTCCGCGTTGCATGGAGAAATTCTCGTCGTAATTAAATAATTTTTCCGCATCGTCAACTCTGTCATCTGACAAATATTGCGAACCAAACTGAGCAAGCACACCATCAATAGGTTTAAGAACTTCACCATCCTGCCTGTTTAAGGTAACTTCCAGGGAGGCATAGTTGCGCCTCATCTTAAATACGTTGGGTGTATTGGTAGTTGATTTGGCCCCTTCTGTAAAATTTAAACTGGTGGCGGTGGAAGCCTGCATTTACCTGAACAAAAAAGGCCTGCCCACTTTGTATATGACGTGTTTGCGAAGTAACGCTGGGTGATGGCACGACATCATACTGATGATCCATTCCAGCTGACCGTGACATAACCACCATACGAGCCGATGGTCGGATCCCACACCCACATGGTATTTTTTAAATTGCCCGCCGTGGTGTTGCCTGTGCTGTTTGCCAGCGAGGCAAAGTCAACAGGTGATGCATAAGGATTGCCTATCAAAATATAATTATCTGCAGGAAGGCTGCTGCCAAAAGAAAAATTCTGTGCCCCTGTTTGCAATGATCCTGTTGCTTTTAAGGTTGTTGCAGCGGCACCACTGGCTATATTACCAGAACCATATGGTCCCGTTATAAATAGGGAGAAGGCATTATTAGCTGCAGAGATGCGCCATGAACTGAGTAAGCCGGTACCCGCATTTGTTGTGTTGTTGGTTGAAGTAAGATTCACCCAGTTATTTATAGCGGGATTAAAATACTGGATGTTAGGTACGCCGCCGCCCGTTACAAAACCGCCCCCACCTGAAGGATTCCAGAGTTCAACGCCGGTGGCGGAAGCTACTCCACTGGTACCATTATTCTGCCAGTTTGCAAATACAGAGCCCGTATTACTCAGCGGCGCTGAGAGCATGCGCCAGGCGCGTTTTGCAGGTATGTAGCGCTCTACGGTTACATTGCCGGTTATTAAACCAGAGGTATTTGCCACTCGCGCAGAACCAATGGATGTTGATTTAAGAGTAAGAAATCCCACCCGTACTCAAGGTTCCTCCTGTTGCCTGAACAAAGCCAGTAGTACTTCCTGTGGATGGCGCAATATTTAAGGTGTTGCCCAGTGTAACATTGGCACCACTAACAAAGGAATTTAAATAATTATTGTTGGTTGATTGATCAAAGAATAAAGTACTGCCGGTAAAAGAACTGCCAATTGCGACATTACTTGAGGAAGATCCTGTTAAAGCATTAGCTGCGCTACCGCTGAAAGTTCCGTTTAAAGTACAATGTATTTCCGCCGATTGAAAGTTTGCCGGAGGTAAGTGTCAGGGCATTACTTACCGTAACATTTCCACCCATAGTAACACCTGCAGCATTATTTATTTTCAGATCCGCCAAATAGTATTGGCACCTGCACCCTGCGCTGAAGCGCCTGCAAACTCTACCGTAAGGTTTGTAAGTGTTTTATTGGATATGGTATATTGGTTGGTGAAATCTGCTGTTCCTGTTGATCTTGTTGCTTTAACTGTGCCTGAGCCTGTTAAGGTTCCGGAAGAACCAATAATATGTGATGAACCAGGATTCAAAATTCCATTCACTGTTAAAAGTCCCGTAACATTTAAAGATGAAGTAAGTGTAGTTGTACTTGCACTTCCAATCTGAAGATTTGCAAGCGTATTTGCAGTACCATTATTTACAGATGCACTGCCGGGAAAAGAGACTGTTGCTCCGTTAATTATGATTGTTCCGTTATTGATGATGGTTCCGGCGGCTGCGGAATATGAGCCGTTGATGGTAAGTGTTTTGCCTGCATCTACCTGCAATGTGCCGGAGGATAATGTTAGGTCTCCGAGAGTTTGATCCCCAGAAATTTGCAATTTGCCACCTGAAATAGTTACTGCATTTGTGGATTTCAATGCATTCACGGCATTAATTTGTAACGTGCCCGAGGAAATTGTTGTTAATCCTGTGAAACTGGAAGCAGTGGAAATGCCATTTAATTTTACAAACGGATTGCCCCCCGACATTAATTGAATAGTCGCCGTACCATTTGATTGAATTATTGTTCCGTTGATATTTAAAATGTTACTTCCATAAAATTTAAGTTGCTTACTACTGCCCGAACAATCCATCAAAATTGTGCTACCAGATACCAAAATACCCCCAGATCCAACGGGGTTAATTTCTAAATCAGAATTAATTCTGTTACCAATTTGTGCATTGGCAATTTCAAATAAGGTTCCGTCACTATTATTTTCAAATTTATAAGCATAGGTATTATCCCCGTAAAACTTTATTCCATTTGCCCCGTTATACGTTATTACATTTCCAAAAAATGAACCTGCTCCATAATTTGAATAAGCATTATGTCTTCCCTGGGTATTATTAAAATATAAATTATCTCCTGAACTAGGATTTCCATTAAACCAATTACTTCCTTGATCAATGTTATCATTTGCAGTTGAATTTCCACTCCAATATCTGTCTGTCTGGGCAAATACTCCTGAATGAATAAAACAAATAAAATAAATAATGTAGACCCTTTTCATAAAAAAAATTTAGCACGCAATTAATTAAAAAAGAATTTATTTTTGAGATATTGGGGCTCAGGGATTTTTTAAAAAGGATTGGAGTTTGGCAGGGACGTGTATAGCATACACATAACTGCACCAAAAATATATTAAAACTTAAGAATTACAAGATTTTCAATAAAATTTCCTTTACACTTAAGGGGTGTATAATAAAAAACAGCAACCTTTTACAGTTGCTGCATAAAAAAGAAGGTGTTACCTCCATGTTTGGTGTTGATCCCTTAGGTCAGCTGAACGCCCGTTCGGAAAAAATTACGAATATTATTGGGTTAGATTCGCCTGTTATACTGTTTGGGCAATGCGCCTTTTCTTCGATACCCGGTACCCGGTATACAATCTTTTTATACCATATCCTACTGCCGCTGCCACAAGTATTAAAACGCCATCATCAAAGGGCACAGCCTGGTCAGGATCTCCTTCTCCCCCACCTGTGGGCTGGCTGAACCCCACAACGGTTATCATTAAAAACATCATTAACGTAAAACAACTTTTCGCCACAAGGCGAAACCAGGAATTGGATTTCATAGCTTTTCATTTATTGGATGATATAATTTTACATTATCCTTTGAGGGGATAAATAAAAGCAACATAACAAGGCTGTTATACCCGTTTCTGCCTGCTTACAAAATAGGAGGATAATTATTGTTAAACTACTTATATTCTGATTTATTATTATCCCATTTGGTTATAAATCCTTGTAAAACTCCTTGACGGCGATATTATAAGTTATTTTAATCCTGGTGGTTTAATATTCTACTATGGTAAAGTAAATATCACCTGAAACCGTCGCGGTAGAACTTGGATTTATTAACCTTATTTTCATAGTGGTCGTTGTTACAAGGCGTGCATACCCAATGGAAATTTTTCCCGGAAAGTCAAATGCAGGGGAGGCTGTAACCGTTGCCCTTGTGCCACTCAGCGTAACAGGAAGGGTTAATGTAACATCAGCAAAACCCGGATTACTTGGCACTGAAACGTTCAGTGTAAAAGTATAATTTATAATATTTTTTATAAGGGTTCCATCTGCTCCAAGATCGAAGGAACCTACAACATCTAGTTTGGATAACGGGTTAGGAATGGTAGTACCGATGGCTACTGTTGTTGACACTGTATCTCCTAATATTAATGTATTGGTTTGCGTAGTTCTGGCATTATAACCTATTGCCGTAGAATTATTTGCCGTTGTAACTGCCCCAACACCCAGGGCAACTGTATTTGTTGATCCGTTTAAATTTGCCACCTGCACATTATTCGATTTTATTACCAGGGGTTGTGCATTGGTAGACCCAATAAAATTTGTAGATGCAATGCTATTGCCAGACAATGACCAGTTTGATGGCGGTGTTACCCAACTTAGCACGCCTGCAGTGGAGCCGGATAAATATTGCCCATTGCTTGAAGGGGCAGTGGCAGGCCAGGTGTAGGTAGCAGAGCCTGCTGCAGCTGCACCTTTAAAACCAACAAAACCAGAAGTCGAGCCACCAAGCCTCAACGTACCTTTTATGTCTAGCTCGCTTGCGGGTGCGGTAGTGCCTATACCAACAAAAACTGCATCAACCCCGGTTCCCCCTAAGACCATGGCATTGCTGTTAGCAACCTTTGCATTATAACCGATGGCAGTTGCATTGGTAAGAGCGGCACCGGTAGCATCTGCACTATAACCCAAAAAAGTATTTTTACTACCCGTAGTAACTGCATTTCCAGAGTAACTTCCTATAAATGTATTAAAGTCCCCTGTAGAAAACCTGCCAGAATAATATCCATAGAAGGAATTCTCATTACCTAAAACATTCGCATACCCCGCTTCACCTCCAAAAAATGAATTATACCTCGCTGTTGTAGTGGAATACCCGGACTGTCCGCCAAAAGTGGCATTTCCATACCCGGTAGTAATACTATAACCTGACCGAAAACCAACTGCGGTGCTCGAGCCGGGGTCAGTTGCTAATTTAAGCGCTTCGAGTCCCACAGCCACAGCCTGGGATCCTCCAATATTATTCTGCAGGGCAGCATACCCAACAGCTACATTAGAATAACCAATGGTATTACCCTGCATGGCATATGCACCGACAGCTGTATTATATGTACCGGTAGTATTGTTATTTAATGCCTGCACCCCGATGGCTACACCCTCAGTACCGGTAGTATTTACACTAAATGCCTGGCTGCCCACTGCTGTATTGGAGGCGCCCGTAGTATTTGCTAAACCGGCCTTATTACCAATAAAAACATTATTAGACCCGGTATTGGGCAATCCTGCCTGGTAACCAAGAAATACATTGTTTAATAAATGATCAATTCTGCCGGATCGCTGCCCGTTTACTTTAATAGTGAGTGGAATATTATCTGTTGTACCAATAAAATTTATGGTATCGGTTGTACCTGCATTCCCTGAAAGACTCCACGCTTTTGAGTTGATGGCAGGGGTTAAGTCTAAAGCAGCAGATGCTATGCCGTTTATGGTATTGGTAAGGCTTGCGCCGGATAAAGAAGATGTATTTGAATTAATGATGGAAACTCCCGTGGCGGAAACGTTGTTCACCTTTGTTACCAGCGTATTTGTTGTGGAAGTGTTTACCACGCTACTTACCGCAGAAGAGGTGGCGGCTACGCCATTTATTGTTGAGGTAAGCGTATTAGTGGACAGGGATAATGTGTTAGTTGTAGCGCCGGTTTGGTTAGTCCAGCTTAACACTCCTGCACCGTTCGTACTTAATTGTTGACCACCGGTTCCGTCTGCAGCAGGCAGGGTATAAGTGGTGGCGCCGGCAGCAGCTGCCCCTTTCAATCCTACAAAACCAGACGTTGTACCACTGAGCCGCACAGTACCTTTTACGTCGAGCTCACTACCGGGACTAACGTTATTAATACCAATATTCCCGGTAGAAAGCATTCTTAATCTTTCTATATTATTGGTTCTGGCCACCAGGTCTACAGCATCGGTGGTGCCAATAAAATTTGTTGCTGCAGATGTACCTGCATTACCTGTAATATTCCACACATTCGCTGCTACCGGAAAAGTGGATGCTGGTAATTTTTTTACTATGCCTGATGAAATAGTAAGTACACTGTCGGCAGAAGTATTTGTTCCCAAAGTAACACCCTGTAAGATTAAAGGCGATGTTCCTGATGGTGCTATTATATGCAGGGTAGATGAAGGCACAGTGACATTTATACCCAGCCGGTTGTTTGTATTATCCCAAATCATATTAACAGCATCGCTTAGCTGCCCGGTGGAAGCTCCATTGTAAAACACACTTCCCGCAGTGATGAATTTAGGCAGCACTATATTATTGGTGGCATTGCCTATGGTTACATTGTTTGAATTTACCCCTGTATTGATATTGGTTGCGTTATTTGTGCCGACATTTATATTCACCGCACCCGGTGTTCCCGAACCGGTGGCACCACCTGTCAGGCTTATGTCTCCTCCCGCAGCTGTTCCGGTAGATTTTCCGCCAACAAATATTAAGCTACCTCCAGCTGTATTTACTGCAGCAGGCAAGGCGTTAGCGGCGCGGATAGTATTTCCAAATGGCGTAGTGGTATTGTCGCCCCTGCCCATAATTAAGTTTCCATTAGCCCCGCTGATACGCATTGCCTGGTTATTGCGAATAGAACCACCGCTAACCATAAAAACCAAATCTGAACCCGAGGACTGTGTGCCTATTAATAAGTTACGGGAATTAGTATACAAGTAACCATCATTTGCCGCCCCGAAATTATCTACCGAGGGGGTATAGTTACTGCTGTTTATGCCCATATCAATGTAAAAGGATGTGTCGTTCCCATTATCAGCAGTGGCAACAAAATCGGTTGAAGCATTGGTGCCGCTGTTGGTATTACGGAGGTTTAATTGCAGGTAGTTATCTATATTACCCCTGAAATTAGCAATGGTGTTTGATGTGGTATTTCCTACATCTACAAGCAGTTTTTCGCGCCCTGCAAGGTTTCCGAAATTAGACGATCCCAGACCGAGGCTTCCCAGGCTATCGAGCACCATCTGCTGAATATTATTTGTCCTAAACCTAAGGGATGAATTATTTAATGTTCCCAGGAAATTGCCGGATGAAACTGTATTGCCTGCAATATTCCAGGCTGAAGTATTAGTAGTGGCAGGCGTAGCAAGTATTGTCCAGGCAGATCCATCCCAAATATATATGCCTGCACCGTAGCCACCGGCTACAGTAGTGTTCGTATTGTACACAATGGTACCAGTAAGCAAACCTGTTGCGAGCGGATTAGGGAGGGTAACATCTGTTAAGGACACACGCGGCAAAACCAATCCTTTATTAGTGGTCTCCAGTTCAAGTAAAGAATTGGTATTGATAGTAGAAACATTATCACCAATTTTAACCTGCGAATAAGCGGAGTGAATAAATATCAATCCAGAAATTATTAAGATCCAAAAGCATTTCATAGAACCGAGGGTTTTAATAAAAAATCAATTACATGCCACTGATTATAGGTAGCATAAAAAACATCATTTTCTTAGGGGTTGAATGAGGGGCTAAGTGTTTTTCAATAATTAAAGCTCAGCGAATATTTAAAAGAACAATAAAGGAGCGGATATGTTTTACGGTAAAAGGCTTGTTTATACCCCTATCAGGCAGGAAATCAATGGAAAATTTAATATATTCATTTTAACATATATCATTAAAAATCAATGTTTTATGGAGACAGTTTTAATAAACTTGATTTTAGGTAATAATACATTCTTTATTATAGAGTAACTTTTGGCATAATTTTTTATACAAAATTTTTATAATATAATAACAGCTAACAGATTAAAATTATCAACCATAACTCAACCACATTGACACTGTTACGTTAAAAAAGTAATTATTTATTTTTTTAATAGGAATGGCGATTATCGGAGCAAAAAAAATTTGTGGAACACCCGGAAGTTAAACTGCGAATAGGTTATGAACACTTTATATCATCCCTTTTTACTATGGGATTAAATTAGCAAAAATTAAGATCGAGAATTTACCAGGCTTTTGAAAAAACAACCCCTTTTTTCCTGTTTATTTGGTTTTGGTAACCATTAGGTTATAGTTCTGTGAACCATTGGAGTATGAACCTGTAGACCAAAGTTTATAATACCATGTACCGGCAGATAGACCTGAATCTTTTGCAACTACCATATTAGTTTGATATTTACTTCCGGAGTTAGATGAGAAGGAATAACCTATTGCAGTGCCCACATTACCAGACCCGGAAACGGTACTGCGCGTAACCCTTATACCACCGTAAGTTGAACTGTAACTGGCAGAGAATGAAGCATTGGTTGATAATACATCCCCGGCACCAACAGTAACAGCTAACTGGCCAATATAGGTATAAGTTCCACCTAAGGTGGGGGCTTCGTCATTCAGAACCGGGGTTATGCTATACGTAACAGCATTGGAATTATCTGCCCAGAATAAATTACCCGCTCCATCAGTGGAGAGTGCCTGACCGCTAACCCCATCAGAAACCGGAAGCGTGAATGTTGTTGACCCCGCTGCCGCAGCACCTTTTAACCCCACAAAACCAGAGGTACTGCCACTTAACCTGATAGTTCCCTTAACATCCAGTTCGCTGCCTGGTGTTGCAGTGGCGATTCCAACATTGCCCGTGGATAGCACCCGCATTCTTTCAATATTATTTGTTCTGGTTACCAGGTCAGCAGCATCAGTTGTTCCAATAAAGTTATTAGTGGGGCTTGTGCCTGCATTACCATTTGTATTCCAGACATTATTCATTGTTGCAAAGGTTGAAGCAGGGAGTTTTCTTACCGTTCCCGATGAGATGGTAAGGATGCTGTCAGAAATAGTGTTTGTTCCTAATGAAACACCTATCAGAGATAAAGGTGAAGTACCTGACGGCGCCACTACATGAAGGGTGCTTAATGGGGATGAAATATTTAAGCCAAGCCTGCTGTTAGGGTTATCCCAAGTAAGGTTATTCGCAGCATTTAAGGCAGAGGATGCACCGTTAAAAAAAATGCTTCCAGTAGTTAAAAATTTTGGCAAAATAATATTATTTGATGCATTGCCAATTGTAATATCAGAGGTATTTGTTCCTGAATTAATGAAGGTTGGGTTATTGGTTCCAACATTAATATTCACTGCACCCGGCGTTCCGGTTACAGTAGATCCCCCGGTTAAACTAATAGCACCACCCGCTGCTGTGCCTGTTGATTTTCCACCAAAAAAAGCCAGGCTTCCACCTGCAGTATTTATTGCAGAAGGTATTGCATTCGCTGCTCTTAAAGTATTTCCTACAGGCGTGGTTGAGTTATCTCCCCTGCCAAAAATAATATTTCCATTAGCTCCACTTATACGCATAGCCTGGTTGTTTCTGATAGAACCACCACTTACCATAAAAACGAGGTCTGAACCTACAGACTGGGTTCCAATTAAAAGATTGCGACTGTTGGTATACAGGTAACCGTCATTGGCAGCGCCGAAGTTATCGACCGAGGTAGTATAGGTGCTGCTGTTTATGCCCATGTCTATATAGAATGTCGAATCTGTACCATTGTCTGCCGTGGCCACAAAATCAGTGGAGGCGTTGTTTCCACTGCTCGTGTTACGCAGGTTTAATTGCAGGTACCCATCAATGTTTCCCCTAAAATTCGCGATGGTATTAGAAGAAGTAATCCCTGCATCCACTAAAAGTTTTTCCCTTCCATTTAATGCACCAATGTTACCAACACCAATGCTTAAACTTCCTAAACTATCCAGCAACATTTGCTGAATGTTATTTGTACGAAAAGAAAGGGAAGCATTATTAGTTGTGCCCAAAAAATTTGAAGGCGAAACAATATTGCCGGAAAGATTCCATGCGGTAGTATTGGTGGTGCCCGGTGTGGCGAGCATGATCCAGGCAGACCCATTCCAAATGTAAATACCTATGCCATTTCCTCCTGATACAGAACTATTCGTATTATATACCATGGTGCCTGATAGCAATCCGGCTGAAAGTGGGTTTGGTAAGTTTACATCAGTTAGTGAAATTCTTGGAAGCACTAACCCCTTGTTGGTAGTTTCCAGTTCAAGGATCGAATTTACATTTATAGATGAGATATTGTCACCCATTTTTACCTGGCTAAAGGCCCCCTTTGGGAAACAAGAAATTCCAAAGAAAATTATTGCGGATAATATGAATGGTGTGTTTCTCATAATTAACGGGTTCCTACCACTATATAGTTGTAATTGTAAGTGCTTCCATTAGAAGCGTTTGAATTAAATTTTATTGTAAAGTTTGTGTTGGTGGAAACTACATACATATCGCTCGTTCCCATCGCTTTCGCAGAGAGGTTATCATTGGCAGAGAAAACAACAATGGGAGGAAATTGATATGGCTTAATAAAATTAATCGTGATCTCTGCTTTGCCAGTTCCGCTGTTTCCTGCATTGAATGTTATTTTGCCTGCTGCATCTGTTGCATTAGCTAATATAATATTCCCGGTATTTCCACCATTTAAAAGGCTTGTGCTTGGCTGAGCACTTTGTTTTACAGTTAAATGTCCATTTAAAACCGTTTCACCATCAGCAGTAATCCTTATTCGCTCGGTATTATTTGTTCTTACAATTACGTCTACGGAATCTGTTGCTCCAATAAAGTTGGTAGCAGCATTAGTTCCTGCATTGCCAGTTAATCCCCAATATGCGGGCGTTGTCCAGGAAAGATTTCCAGCTATTGATCCTGTTAAAAATTGCCCATTCACAGCAGGCGCCGCAGCAGGCAGGGTAAGCGTATAATCTGCCGATGTATTACCAGAGGCAAAACTGGCAATGTTTGCATTTGACGTATTATAAAAGTTGAGTTTACCCATTGTAGCAGACGGCTTGGCCTGTGCTAACGGATCCATTTACATGCAATGCCGTTACAGGTGTTGCTGTACGAATTCCCAGCCTGCTGTTCAGGCTGTCCCACGTTAAATTTTGCGCTGCATTTAGCTGCCCTGTAGAAGAGTTGTTATAAAAAATACTACCGGGTGTTGTAAACTTTGGCAGGTTAATATTATTCGTTGCATTGCCAATTGTAATATCAGAATTGTTTGAACCGGTATTAATAAAGGTGGGGTTATTTGTTCCAACATTTATATTCACGGCACCCGGCGTTCCTGTTACGGTTGTTCCACCGGTTAAACTTACGGCACCACCTGCCGCAGTTCCTGTTGATTTTCCCCCTATCAACACCAGGTTTCCACCCGCTGTATTTACCGCGGAAGGAATGGCGTTGGCAGCTCTTAAAATATTCCCTACCGGTGTTGTTGTATTGTCTCCTCTTCCGAAAATAAGGTTACCATTTGCACCGCTTATTCGCATGGCCTGGTTGTTTCTTATAGATCCTCCGCTCACCATAAAAACAAGGTCAGAGCCTGAAGACTGTGTGCCTATTAAAAGATTGCGGGAGTTTGTGTACAGGTAACCGTCATTTGCCGCGCCAAAATTGTCAACAGATGGTGTATAGGTACTGCTGTTGATTCCCATATCAATATAAAAAGTTGAATCAGTTCCGTTATCGGCTGTAGCCACAAAATCAGTTGAGGCGTTGGAGCCACTGCTCGTGTTACGTAGATTCAATTGCAGGTAACCATCGATGCCGCCCCTGAAAATTGGCAATTGTATTTGATGTGGAATCTCCCGCATCAACCAGCAATTTTTCCCTTCCGTTTAAAGCGCCTATCGTTCCTGCTCCCAGGCTAAGACTTCCCAGGCTGTCGAGCAGCATTTGCTGAATGTTATTTGTTCTGAAAGCAATTGAAGCATTATTTGTTGAACCCAAAAAGTTGGAAGAAGATACATTGTTGCCGGTAACATTCCACGCTGTTGTATTGGTTGTTGTGGGTGTGGCAAGCATAACCCACGATGTTCCGTTCCAAATGTAGATGCCTATTCCGTTCCCACCTGTTATTGAACTATTTGTATTATAAACCATTGTACCCGCTAACAAACCAGCCGAAAGCAGGGCTCGGTAACGATACATCGGATAATGATATTCTTGGTAATACCAACCCTTTATTGGTGGTTTCCAGTTCTAAATAGCGAATTTGCATTTATGGTAGATATATTGTCTCCGATCTTAATTTGAGAAAAGGAAGTGTGTGCAAAAAATATTAAAAAAATTAAGAAAAAGAAAATATGTACCATTCATACCATCAATGCATTTTTAATGAATAATCTTTAAGGATGGGTTGAAAAAAGATTATTGCGCTACCAACAGTAATTCCTTATTTATAACAATGCCGTTGTTCCCCTGAATCAAGAGGTTATATACACCATTTGACCAGGATTTACTTCGATGAATTTGCAGCTGTTCGGTATTACCTGCAACCTTCCAATTTTTCGTATAAACCTGCTTTCCCTGCTGGTTAATTATTGTAACCTGGTAATTGCCCGCAGGTGCTTCCAGTTTCAAAGTAAAAGCAGTAGACACCGGGTTCGGAAATACATTGGCTGCAATACCTTGCCTGGGTAAATAATTCTCTGATTCTTTACGCGTGGCAATTGTATCTAACGGCTTTCCCCTGTAAACTATCTTAAATCGTTCCGGCGCCCAGGATGTGGGCTCATTCGTAACCGTGAAATAATAATCGGTTAACGTACCATCGAGTGCAAGAGGTGTACTTGATTTAAAATGATCATCAACCAGCCATGCTGCCATCTCAGTGCCTTTTACATGTTGTGCTTTTACCCGTAGCATGTATTTGCGAAGACTAACATTCCACATTTTCAGGTATAATGTATCCTCCATTCGTGGTAGTGGACGTGACTCAACCATCAGTATGGAAGAATCTGATTTTATAGCCAGATTTTCATAAAAATTAGTCGGTTTAATTACATCATTAGCATCAATTTCCGGTGAGAAAAGTTTATGAAAACGCACCATTATACCATCAGCCAGCAAAATACTGTCATTGGCATTTACAAGGTTCAGGTTTACCATTAACCTGGGTTCTGCAACCGTTTTCATTTCCTTACCTGTAAGACTCTGCTCGTTATCTCCATTATTAAAAAATACAGGATAATTGCCTGCAACTACTTTATCATTTTCGGTAATAACCAGGTTGCCCCCTGTTGAAGACACAGGCTCTACAAAAATCGCCTGGCTGCTTTGTATGTATTGAACTATGCTATTCCCTGAACCGTTTAGTGGATCGGGAATAATGGTATAATTATTTGCGAAGTTTCGCATTACAAGTGAGTAAGCTCCATACGACCCCAGGTTGGCATCGTATATCCAAAACCTGGGAAGAATAACCGCGTTGTTGCGGGTGTATATTTTTTCAAAGTTTATGGTGGCAGCATAGGGATTTCCAATTACAGTGTACGCCGCGATACTGCTGCCCTTTACATTTATAGACTGGTTTGCAAAACGCAAAGTACCCGTAGACCGCAGGTTTGTACTTTGTCCGAAAGTGGTGGTATTATAATAATTCCTGTCTCCCCTAACATATAAAAGATATCCCTGTTCCGAGTTCAGGAGTTTTGTTTTAGGGTTAATGGTGGTATCTATACTGCCATTATCCTGCACATCTAGGTTAACCCAGTTGGCTGTGGTTGTACCCGGCTGATATCTTCTGACAGATGAATTCGCACCCCAGATAGCATCCCAAAAATCATATCCCCTTCCACTGGCATTGGCAAAACTCATTTGCTGGTACCCGGTAATGCGCGTACCATACCCTGAAGGGGGGGTAACGGGTTGTAAGTTACCCGTAAGGTAATTATTAAAATTGTTTGATACCATACCCTCCTGCCAGGCCTGGTTGATAGTTTGACCACTGGCGGGGGAGGTAAGTAACCGCCATGTTCTGCCGGTACGTGCACCATTTTGTGTGTTCAATCCCAAAAATCTTTCTATTATAACATTACCTGTTATAGTACCTGTGGAGGTAGCGACTGCTGCCGTACCCAGTGAATCACTCTTAAGCGTTAAAAATCCATTAGATCTTAAGGTGCCGTTTGCCACGACTGACCCGGGAGAAAGACCTGCAATAATATTTAAGCCATTGCCAAGCACAGCATTACTACCCGAATTCAATTGTAACAATTTTAAGTTGTTGCTATTTGTAACAAACCTCAATGTGTCAACCGATCCATTTACCACCATGGATGAAGCCGCTGTCGTACCAAACATCCCTACTCCTGATACGGAGCCTCCCAGCGTTAGCGTATTGGACTGTAAATACAAATGCCCTGCAGCAAGATTTGTTGTGCCTGTAACAGACACATCTTTTTCCATTAAAACATTTTGTGAGTTATTAACTACAATATTTTTAAACGTAGAGGGTTGGGTGCCTGTAATTTTTGTAGAGACTGAGCCATTAAAAAAGGTGGTACCTGTTCCCTGGTCTGTATTTGTAGAATTATTGATGTAATCACCTCTTAGATATACCGATCCATTATTGGTATAGGAAGACCCGGATGAAAGTGTCATTTCATTCCGCACCATCATATTTCCTCCGTTAAAAACCTGCATATTCCCGGTATTAATCATTTGACCATTAGCGGAGAAACAGGCTACCGATAAAACCGGCAAAAAAAATAATATGGTATAAAATCTCGGGCGCATGAGGGATGTGACCTATTGAATTTTGATGTTTTTAAGGGGTAAAAAGTAAACGTTGGGGAAAGATTAAATAGCGATAGCCCTGCAGATTTAGACAACCGGGTAGGTAATTTAAAAAGGATAAAGTGGCATTGGTTGCAGAGGATCTGCAAAAATTGCCTTTTAGCGAATACATGGCTATTGGATTTATCTACGAAATAACCTTTTTAAGCCCTTTTTTATTGAAGAATTAAGGTATATATGTATCCGTTACGGGTATCTGGATCCTGACTGTAGAATCAATACTACAAATGAGAGATGGGAAAATGAAAATTGAAAATTTCAAGAAGAGAGGAGAAAGAATTAACGCATTGCATCCATTGTATAGCTGTTGAGAACAGCCTGGATGGAAATAACATGTTCTGCGTAATTCCTGGCATTTTTACGGATAGCGGGCAGTTCTGAATTTATGGCTTGTTTAATTACCCGGGATAGGGCTTCCGGGTTTTCCGGTTCTGCCAATAGTGCGAGGTGGTGAGCATTTATAATTTCATAAAGGCTGCTACCAGGCATTGCAGTTACAATAGCAATTCCCCCGGCGGCCAAAATATTGGTAAGCTTGGATGGCATAACCAGGTCTGATGCACTTGCTTTTTGTATAACCAGGTGCAGGTCTGCCATATTTAAAAACATATTGAGTTTTTCCGGCGGTTGCAGCGGAAGAAAATGAATATTGGAGAGTTGCTGTTCTGCAGCTAATGACCTCAATTTTTCCCTGTAAGGTCCCGTGCCGCATATAATAAACCTGATGTTTTGTTCCTGTTGCAGCAATGCCGCTGAAGATAATATCATTTCCAAACCCTGCTTCTCGCCAATGGCACCGGAATAAAGAATTATGGTATCATTTTCGGAAAATCCAAAAGCAGGTTTAAGTTTGTTTTTATCCTGTATAGGATATATTTCTTCGGTGTTGCACCAGTTGGGAAAAAGCAACACTTCTTTATTTGTTTTATGCTGCACTTTTTTTTGCATACCTGTGCTGATGGTGCTTATTACGTCTGCCTTATTTATAATAAACCGCTCCATGCGTATCAATCCTTCAATCAATTTACCTGACCGGATTATTTGAAGATCGCGGGCTGCATCTACCTGCAGATCCTGTATATGGTACAAAAATTTCGACCCTTTAAATTGTTTATACCACGCTGCAACCATTCCCAGGGGCAAGGGAGGAGACACATTCATTACAAAATCGAATTTTTTGTTACCAAGCAGGGTAAGCACCTTAAAAAATACGGATAAGAAAAACGAAATGTCTAGCATTATTCTAGCCCTGCCTGATGGATTTGCTGGTACCAGGTGCGGGCATCGAAAAACCTGGATAGCATTACCCGAAGCAGTATTCCGGGTTTCTTTTTTATACCATTTGTTATTGCTATAAGGCATTTGAACCTTCCAATCCGGGTAATAGGGATACGTAGAGATCACTGTGCAGTCATACCCATTTTCTGCTAGCCAGTCTATCATCTCGCCATTATAACGACCAATGCCTGTTAGTTCAGGATAGTAATTTCCGGCAAGAAGTAAAATGGTTTTTTTATTGGAAACTGGCAAAAAAAGTGGATGGAAAATTAATAGGTCAATGTAAACTATACCCTGTCTTTTAAAACTTTGGCGGGCGTACCTGCACAAACTTTCCCTGCAGGTAAGGAATGAAACACGGATGACCGGGCGGCTACCACCGTACCGTGTTCAATGGTTACACCAGGTCCAACATATACATCGGTTGCCAGCCAGCATTCATCTTCTATTGTAATGGGCATAGATGATATGGGAAAATTTTGCTGCCTGTAATCATGTGTGCCTGTACACAGGTAACTTTTCTGCGAGATCACTACATTACGACCAATGTTTATCTGTCCGAGACTGTACAATATAACGTGGTCGCCGATCCAGCTAAAATCACCTATCGTGATTTTCCACGGGAATTGCGTTCGAACGGAAGGTCGAATGATCACTTTATTTCCAATGTGGGCGCCAAACAACCTGAGTAAAAACCTGCGCCATCCATACATGAATTGTGGCGAGGTGCGAAATAATAATCCCTCCACTATCCACCACAATTGTGTGTACCAGCCGGGTTTGCCACGAAACTCATCAGGTAAAGAAAACCGGGATAGATCTTGTAATTCTGCCAATCAGGTTGTTTTTTTAAAACTAATAATAATTATTGGTTGATGACGAGGTGATTCTCTGTTCTCTATGTGGTTTGTGCTGATTTCTCTAAACACATAGTATCATTGGTACATAGTGGGCACATAGATTTTTTCTATGTGATTCTTTGTGCGCTATGTGTCTATGTGGTAACATTCTATTTTTTCAACACATAGTATCATAGGTACATAGGGGGCACATAGGTTTTTTCTATTTGATTCTCTGTGTTTCTGTGGTAGCCCCATTTTACTCATCAGGCAAACAGGCATATAAATCATTTACAAGGGTTTTCTGCCCTGTCTTAAAAATATTTATACAGTTAAAATTAATTAGTATGCCTTTTGGTTTTTGAAGCATTCGCATATAAGTTAATAGTACTGCTTCATGGATGGGTAACAAACCATCAACCGCTTTTAATTCCACTAATAAAATTTCTTCCACCATTACATCCAGTCTTAAATGGGCATCCAGAGCTAATCCTTTATACTCTATAGGTATCCATTGTTGGTTCTGGAAATTAATTCCCTGTAGTTGTAATTCTCTCATGAAACATTTTTCATACACACTTTCAATTAACCCCGGACCCAGGCTTTTATGAACCTCTATGGCGCAGCCAATTACTTTATAAGTAAGTTCATCTATAATTTTTTTGGTGAGTTTCAATGCTTTATTTTTTTTCAACACATAGGATCATAGCAACATAGCGGGCACATAGGGAGTATTCTCTGTGCGCTATGTGTCTATGTGGTTGGTGCTCATTTCTCTCAACACATAGTATCATAGATACATAGGGGGCACATAGGTTTTCTATGTGATTCTCTGTGCTCTATGTGTCTATGTGGTAACACTCTTTTTTCAACACATAGTATCATAGGTACATAGCGGGCACATAGATTTTTCTATGTGATTCTCTGTGCACTATGTGTCTATGTGGTAACACTTCTTTTTTCAACACATAGGATCATAGGTACATAGGGGGCACATAGTTTATAGAAAAGTCAAAATTCCGGGAGGTTAGGGTAATAACATTGTAACATGTACATTTGTTACCTACAATGAATTCCCGTTTCAGCATACCTAAATTTCTGATCATTTTTGTGGTGCTCAGCGCCGGCTTTTATGGTTATGTAGGACTAATTACACCCGGCGGAAAAACCTTCTCTCCTTTTTTAGCAGAACTACCGGATGTAACAACCTGGTTCACGAGTTTTATAGCCAAATCAGCTAAATTTTTATTGGAAATATCCGGGTATAATGTTTATCAAAAATCGCCATCGAATGTTACAATACAGGGCAGCCGCGGTGTTACTATTTTGTGGGCCTGCCTGGGTTTTGGTGTAATGAGCTTTTGGACAGCATTTGTTGCCGCACATAAAAACCCTATAAAATACACCCTGAAATGGATTGCAGGCGGTGTTGCTGCTTTGATCGCCATCAACATCATCCGCATTATGCTGATTGCCTTGGCATTTCACCACAATTGGGCGATGATATCTTCATTTGATGCACATTCTTCCTTTAATATTGCGGCGTATGTGCTTATTTTCCTGCTGATGTTTTTATTTATCCGGGACAATAATAAACGAAACAGCAATGGGGAAACAAAAGAAGATGATCATATTTCCAGTTCCAGATTCTCAACCTTTACTGGTTCACTTTTTGGCACCCACCGCGCCAACAAATAAAGCAGAAATCCTAAGAATGCTCCGGAAGAATTTAGTATGATGTCATCCACATCGCACACACCAACATGAAAAAAATACTGCATCAATTCTATGAAGACGCTTGTAAAAGCTGCAAACAAAACAATTCGTAAACCCGGTTTACCTAAAGCGGCCAGTAAAAAACCAAATGGAATAAACATAAGAATGTTGCCTGCAAAATTTTCCATAAATACCAGCCAGTAACGTGATGTGAATTCAAACTGCATGGTAGTACGCAATTCCCGAACCGTATTTTGAAAGGGCATTAATTGCATTTTTGCATCAGACATCCGGAAATGGTTTCGCCGCGGAAGAAAGAAACACCAGCCAGGCAATAACTAATGCATATACAAACCAAATACTTTGAAGAAGTGTTTTATTCATGAGCAAGACTTTCTTTCTTTAGAATATTTTTTATAGTTACACAAATACTTTTCAACCAGGGTGGCTTTATCAAATGCGGCATCAACATATGCCTTACTTACATGGGTGATCCATTCCCTTTTTGCCCGTTTATTCATGGCAAGTTTTAAGTTTTCGACAATGCTTTCAATGGTAAGATCACACACCCAGCCCAGTTCATTATCACCCACGAAATCCTGCAGGCCCACGTGCTTACTGATCAACACCGGGGTGCCTGCGTATAAAGATTCAATCACCACGTTACCAAAATTTTCATTGTACGAGGTCAGGGCAAATAAGTCTGCATTCATCAGTTCTATAAATTTATCCTCCCTGTTACTCCATCCCAGCCAGTGCACATTGCGGTTGATACCCAGTTGCTTTGACAGCCTTTTCAAATCCTCCACATAGTCTTCATCGCCGGTACCTGCCACCCGCAGAATAATAGGAATTTTTATTTTAGCGATTGCCTGCATTAATTGTTCAAGCCCTTTTTTTGGATGAATCCTGGAAAGAAAAATAATGGTAAAAACCGGGTTATCTTTTCTCTTAACCATCAGGTCTGGAAGGTTAACCACATTATAGGCTGTAAAACCCTTCCAACCCCGGATCATTTTTTTGCATTCTTCTTCTTCTGAATGCGATGTAGCATGAAAAATGCTGCGCTTTAAAATAGCCCGACCCCCAAGAAAATGAATAGCACTTTTAATAGAACCGTGCGTGGTTTTATTAATGTAATCGCTCAGCATACCATGGGGTGATAATATGACCTTTACACCACGTACATGACAAATAAATGCTGACAACGATCACCAGCACATTCCACCAGGAATGGATATGCACCACTTCATATTTTTTACAGTCTTTGTATAGATGTTTCCAAAGGTCAAAAGAAACGTGGGTATGGTCTTTCGTGATACGTTTAAAATAAGTTACCGGAACCCCATCCACAATTACATCTTTACCCAAAGGCACATCCAGTTCCTCCGTGCCATTTGCAGCGGTGGTAAAAACATGCAGGTCGTGCCCCATGGCAACAAACGCTTCGCACAGGCAGGCCACCGATTCTATGGTGCCGCCGTATATGTATGCAGGTTTATAAGATGGGGTAACGTGGAGAATGCGCATTAACCGCCGGGAATATCCTTTTTTAATTTTGAGTTTTCAATTAACCTGAGCGCCAGCAACATTTCGACAATGGTTCGCTGCAGGGTATAATGCCATCCTCGCCAGCCACTGAATATGAGCCTTTTACAAACAGGCAATAAAAGAAAACCAGGAAGGGTGCAAAAATTTTTGTTTTGCGAATCTTTGAATTAAAGGATAATTTATCGCTGAGGTGTTTTACTTAACATAGTAGCCTCCCTGGCAGAATAATGTGCCTGGTTGGTTATCCAACGGGTAAGCGGTTTACGGTCATCATGATCTATTTTATTTTTTAAATCTCCTACAGAACCATTTACCTGCAAACGTTGTGTATGCCCATCATCATAATACCTGCACAATGCACGTTGAAACAAAACCGGGCGGGGTGTTGTATTGTTTCCCTTTAATGGTTTGCCAAACACCAAAAAATTAAAGTGAGCCA
>CAWHKV010000007.1:0-548087 GCA_963830175.1 uncultured Bacteroidota bacterium | reverse complement strand
AAATTAATTGCAGGTGCTCAAAACGAAATGCAATATACAGCAGACCTTCTATTATTGAAACATGTGTTAACACTAACTTTACGCCGTTTTAATTGACTAACAACTTATACTTTTGATAAAACCAACCGCCACTTGAGCCTAGTAATTCACACAGATAACCTTGTAAAATCTTACCGTAACCGAACTGTTGTTAACCATGTTTCAATAGAGGTTAAGCAAGGTGAAATAGTAGGCTTGCTTGGGCCAAACGGAGCGGGTAAAACCACTACTTTTTATATGGTGGTTGGATTAATAAAACCCGATGTAGGAAATGTTTACCTGAATGAAATTAATATTACTGCCCTGCCTATGTATAAACGCGCACAAATGGGCATTGGCTATCTACCACAGGAGGCTTCTGTTTTCAGGAAATTAAGCGTAGAAGATAATATACTGGCCGTTTTGGAAATGAAGTTGAAAGATAAACGCCAGCGCATGGAAAAGTTGGAAGAGCTATTAGAAGAATTCGGTTTACAGCAGGTGCGTAAAAACAACGGAGACAGCCTAAGTGGTGGTGAAAGAAGACGTACAGAAATTGCGCGGGCACTTGCTGTAGACCCCAAATTTATTTTGCTGGATGAACCCTTTGCGGGTGTAGATCCTATAGCTGTTGAAGATATTCAAAGCGTTGTGGCGCGCCTGAAATATAAAAACATTGGAATTTTGATTACCGATCATAACGTAAATGAAACCTTATCAATTTGCGATCGTGCCTATTTGCTTATAGAAGGTAAAATATTTAAACATGGTACAGCTGAAGAGCTGGCAGCAGACACACAGGTAAGAAGCCTTTATCTCGGAACTAATTTTGAATTAAAAAGAAAGCATTGGATTATTGATATGAAATAATTATCGTTTTTCTTCTTCATTAGTTAATAAAACCTTGTTAGCCGATCTTTTTATTTTTTCCTCTTTCCATTTATACCATTCTTTAGGAAAAGACTTTTTCATGAACGTATCAATACTGCGCATGCCAACGAGGTTCCAAATACCTTTTAATTTCCCAGTAAACCCAGTATTAAATGCGCGCAGGCTCATGGCAAAACCACTTTCCAGGTATTCCATATGATGCCAGTAACCGCCGGGCATAAATAATGTATCGCCATGTTCCAGTATTACGTCGTAGCCCCTGGCATGCTTAACTGCCGGAAATTTTGAAACATCCAGCTTACTTTTTCCTGCGTCATAATAGTTTGTAAAGTCGGCAAGGCTAAGAACTTCAAAAGGTTTACGGTACAGCTTCTCCTGTTCATCATTCGGAAATAACAATACTCTCTTTTTTCCCATAAACTGGGTATGTAAAATGTGGCTAAGGTCAATATCAAAATGTATATGGGTAACAGAACCCTCGCCACCAACAAACAACATGGGTACCCGTTTAATAAAGCCTTTCATTAAATGATCGGGCAAAAGAAATCATGCGTTAACTGGGGTGCATGGTTAAAAATATTAAACAAAAATATGCGCCATGCTGCGGGTCCGCTTTTAATCATATCTATATAAGCGCCAAAAGTGGTATAATCATCTGCTTTGTTTACGGGAGTGTAAGCATCGCTTTTTACATTGTTGTAAATACCTACTTTTTTATCGCCCACAATAGATTTAAAATAATCCCAATTCCATTTTTGGTAGGCAGGCCATGCTTTTGACAGGTTTTTAATTACAACAGGTTTCCTGGGTATAAAATATTTGTTCTTAAAATCTTCGGAAGTGATGTCTTCAACTATATCAACCTTTTGTAAGAGCATGCATCAACAATTTAACAGCGAAAATAAATTTGAATAATGTGGGATGAAGGTTAAAATATTTTATAAAATAGAATTGGAAAACTAGGGGTTGTTCGCAAAAGACAATACCTGTCTAAAGTGGACATTTTTTTATCTCTTTAAAATGTGTGGATAATATGTTAATAGATACTTTTACGCCATCAATATTTTAAATATCCAGTTAAACCTCCATAGTTAGAAATCCAATATCCAATTACGCCCCCTTACTTCGGAAAGAAACTAAAAAGCTCTACAGGGGCTTTTTTAGTTTAACAAAGTTTCTTCTTCCAGTTTCATTTTGTAAATGTCGAAGCTTTTGCGGTGATAATTGCAAAGCCCATGGTGGTCAATTGCTTTGCGGTGTTCCAGGGTGCCATAGCCTTTATTGCTCATCCAGTTATAATGAGGATGCTCTTTATGAAGGTTGCGCATATAATCATCCCGGTAGGTTTTTGCAAGAATACTTGCAGCTGCAATGCTCGAGTAAATGCCATCTCCTTTAATAATGCAATAATGCTTGCACTCCTTATAAGGGTTAAATCGATTGCCGTCTATTAGTAATAATTCAGGAATTACAGGTAAATTTTCAAGTGCCAGGTGCATGGCTTTAAAAGAAGCGTTTAAAATATTTATACGGTCTATTTCATCATTATCAACCATTGCAACCGAATAGCAAATGGCTTTTTTAATAATAAATTTTCTTGCTTCTTCTCTTTGCTCTGCCGTTAGCTGCTTACTGTCATTTAAAAAAGGATGAGAAAAGGTTTTTTTAAGTATAACCGCTGCGGCAAATACAGGCCCTGCATAGCAACCCCGACCGGCCTCATCGCAACCGGCCTCTATTAATTTTCTGCTGAAGTAAGGTTTAAGCACTTTTAATGAATTATACCGAAGATAAAATTGATAAAATAGAGTAAGCGCTTCGCACAAAATAAAATTTTCACTTTTTTTCCACGCTTATTTTAAATTCATCAGAAGCAATGCAAGCCAATTACCCGGTACCACGTTCTTTTAAATCAAGGTTTACTCTGTTAACTTTGAGCCCAATGATTGCAACGCAAAAACAATAATAAATTTATTTATGGAGAAACTTGGAAATTATATTAAGGGTGATTGGGTACATGGAGATGGAGATGGGCAGGTTTTATATAATGCGGTAACAGGTGCAGAAGTAGCTATTGCCTCTGCCCAGGGATTGGACTTTGCTTCGATACTTGCATATGGAAGAGAAAAGGGAACAAATGCTTTGAGAAAAATGACCTTTCAGCAAAGAGGGTTAATGCTTAAAGCCCTTGCGCTTTATTTGCGCAACAACTTAGAATTGTTTTACAATATCAGCTATAAAACAGGTGCAACAAAAGCAGATAGCTGGATTGATATTGAAGGTGGCATTGGCAACCTCTTTTCTTACGCTTCTCTTCGCAGAAAGTTTCCTGATACTCCTTTTTGTATAGATGGTGAAGGACATAACCTAAGCAAGCAAAATACATTTATGGCACAACATATACTGGTGCCTAAAGAAGGGATCGCCTTGCATATAAATGCATTTAATTTTCCTGTATGGGGCATGCTTGAAAAGATAGCGGTAAACCTGCTTGCCGGTGTGGCAGCAGTGGTAAAGCCAGCAACCATAACAAGCTTTTTAACAGAAGCGGTGGTAAGAGATATTATCGCTTCAAAAATTTTACCTGAAGGCGCATTGCAACTGGTTTGCGGCAGTGCAGGAGATATGCTGGATCACGTAACCTCTCAGGATGTTATAACATTTACAGGCTCTGCTTCAACAGCAATGAAGCTTAAAACCAATAAAAATATCATCAGCGAAAATGTACCCTTTAATGTAGAAACCGATTCACTTAACTGCATTGTTTTAGGAGAAGATGTAACCCCATCCATGCCTGAGTGGGATATATTTATTAAGGAAGTAAGAAAAGAAATCACAGCCAAAGCCGGTCAGAAATGCACTGCCATCAGGCGCATCTTTGTTCCACATAATAAGATGGAGGATGTGCAGGCCTCATTAATAAAAGCATTGTCTCAAACAACAATTGGCAACCCCCTGAATGAAAAAGTAAGAATGGGTGCACTTAGCCGGAACCGGCCAAAGAGAGGAAGTTAAACGAGAGGTGCAAAAATTACTGGCATCATCCCAGCTTATTTATGGTTCGCTGGACAGTGTTGAAGTGATAGATGCAGATGCTGTAAAAGGCGCCTTTATCAGTCCAATGCTTCTCTTGAATGAAAACCCTTTTGCATCTAAGGAAGTGCACGAGGTAGAAGCTTTTGGTCCTGTTTCCACGCTTATGCCTTACACAAATATGGAAGAAGCCGTTTTATTGTCTAAACTGGGTAAAGGGTCTTTGTGTTCAACTATTGTTACCGCTAACAACACATTGGCAAAAGATTATGTACTTGGTGCTGCAACGCACCATGGAAGAATACTGGTACTAAATAAAGATTGCGCAAAAGAAAGCACGGGGCATGGTTCTCCTTTACCACTACTGGTACATGGTGGACCCGGAAGAGCAGGCGGAGGTGAAGAAATGGGCGGCATACGTGGTGTGCGGCAATATATGCAGCGCGTGGCTATACAAGGGTCACCCACAACAATCACAGCTATAACAAGCGTATACCAGCCTAATGCAGAGGGTATGCACGATGTGGTTCATCCATTTAAAAAACATTATGAAGAAATTAAGGTGGGCGATCAGTTGTTAACGGGGAAACGAACTATTACAGAAGGAGATATAATAAACTTTGCAAACCTTAGCTGGGATCATTTTTATGCGCATGTAGATGCCACTTCGCTTGCAGAAACCATTTTTGAAAAACCGGTTGCTCATGGTTATTTTATACTAAGTGCTGCTGCAGGTTTATTTGTTGAAAGCAGCGCCAAATGCCCTGTATTGCTGAATTATGGAATAGATGAATTCAGATTTACAAAACCTGTATATGCCGGTAATACCATACAGGTAAAATTTACCTGCAAAGAAAAAATTCCGCAGGAGAAAAAGGAGACTGATGAAATAAACAAAGGAATTGTAAAATGGTTAGTGGAAGTTTTGGATGAAACAAATGAACATGTTGCGCTTGGAACTATACTAACCATGGTTAAAACTAAAATTCAGTAACTTAACAAGAATAAAATCTAACCCATGATACTGCAAGAAAAAGATATACAGCAGGGATATGTAAATTCAGAAACGCACAATAAAGTAGCTACCATAGAATTTTTTCACCCGTTAAGTAATTCTTTACCCGCTAACTTATTAGACAAGCTGGCCCAGGAAATAACCTATGCAGGAACCGATGAAGACGTGAACGTGATCATTTTAAAATCTGCAGGAGAAAAAACCTTTTGTGCTGGCGCCTCTTTCGATGAGCTGACATCAATAAAAAATGAACAGGAGGGCCTTGCATTTTTTAGCGGTTTTGCACATGTAATTAATGCGATGAGAAAATGTAAAAAGATGATCATTGCCCGCGTGCATGGGAAATGTGTAGGGGGCGGCGTAGGTATTGCAGCAGCAGCAGATTATGCTATTGCCGTAGAAGGCGCCGAGATAAAATTGAGTGAGCTGGCTGTTGGCCTTGGCCCTTTTGTAGTGGGTCCTGCAGTAGAAAGAAAACTTGGCAAATCAGCCTTTAGCCAGCTGGCAATAGATGCAGCTATGTGGCGCAACGGAGACTGGGCAAGGCGTAAAGGTCTATATGCCGAACTGCACCCTTCAGTAGAAAGTATGGATGAAAGCATTCAGCGCCTTTCAGAATTTTTAGCACACACAAATCCTGAGGCAACATCTGAATTAAAAAAGATGTTTTGGCAGGGTTGTGAAAGTTGGGATACCCTGTTGCTTGAAAGAGCTGCCATTAGCGGAAAGCTGGTCTTAAGTGCGCATACCAAAGAGTTTATTGAAAAATTTAAAAAGAAAGCTTCCGCATAATCAAAAAAATTGCCCGGTAGTTCCGGGCAATTTTTTTAAATTTTATAATTAAATATTTAATCCACCGCATACACTCAGCACCTGCCCTGTAACATAGCTGCCCATTTCGCTGGCTAAGAACAAAGTAGCATTTGCAATTTCTTCTGCCTTCCCAAACCTGCTTAGGGGTATAACCTTTAAAAATTCATCTGCGCCTGCGCCTTCCTTTAAATAATTTGTCATATCCGTTTCAACAAAACCTGGTGCAATGGCATTACAACGAATATTTCTGCTCGCCACTTCTTTCGCAACAGATTTTGTAAAACCGATTATGCCAGCCTTGCTTGCAGCGTAACTGCTTTGCCCCGCATTGCCGGTAATGCCTACAATTGAGCTCATATTTACTATGCTTCCGGAGCGTGCCTTCATCATAGGTTTTATAACCAGCTTTGTCATATTAAAAACGCTTTTCAGGTTTGTGGTCATAACATCATCCCACTGCTCAGCTGTCATTCTTAATAACAGGTTGTCTTTACTAATACCAGCATTGTTAACACAAACATCTACTGTCCCAAATTCCTTCACCACATCATTTACAAATTGTTCGCATGCGGCAAAATCGCCTGCATTGCTTCGGTAAGATTTTGCTTTAACGCCAAATTCCTGCAATTTTTTTTCGAGGTTTGCAGCACGTTCAGCACTACTTTCACTAACATAGGTAAATGCCACATGCGCTCCCTGCTCGGCAAATTTTAAAGCAATGCCTTCCCCAATTCCGCGCGCAGCACCCGTTACAATACAAACTTTATTTTCAAGCAGCTTCATAATTGGTTTTAATTTGATGGATAACAAATGTAATGCATATCATTTTTTATAGGTAATGATAACGGATGTTTTTAAAGGAAAATGCAGAGAGTAGTTAAGGAGCAGTATATACAGCTGAAATAGTATTTCTGATTGATTCGCACAAGTTGGTAGAGATCATTTTTTCGGCAACAACGATCATGTTTTTGAATGCCTTTTCATTGCTTATGCCATGCCCGATTATAACAGGTTTGGCAATGCCCAGAACAGGTGTGCCGCCATAATTTTCGTAATGAAAACGGGCAAGGTATTCATCATTATGCAGGTTGCGTTTTTGGGCGACATCGTAAAAACTTTCCAGCATTTTTAAAACCACGTTACCGGTAAAACCATCGCAAACAATTACATCTTCATGGTTTTGAAGAACGTTTCTTCCTTCCGTGTTTCCTTTAAAATGTATAGTAGTATTGTTTTTCAATAAAGGGTATGCTGCCTGGGCAAGTACATCACCCTTGCCCTCTTCCTCACCAATATTTAATAAGGCTACGGTTGGCTTTTCAATACCTAAAATTAGTTTGGCATACAGACTGCCAAGCATGGCAAACTGCTCGAGGTGTTGCGGTTTACAATCTGTATTTAATCCAACATCAAGTAAGACCCCGGTATCACCATTTAATTTAGGAATAAGGGTGGCTATAGTAGGCCGCTGTACACCTTCTATAGGTTTTATAATAAACATGCTACCGACCAGCATGGCACCGGTGTTTCCTGCACTTATAAATGCATCTGCCTTACCGGCAGCAAGCAAATGAAAACCTTTTACAATAGATGATTCTGGTTTTTCCCGAAGGGCTTTGGTGGGGTGCTCGTTATAACTAATGATATCAGGTGCATGAATAATATGAACCCTCTCGTCAGATAGGTGGTGAGTTGAAAAATGAGACTGAAGTATTGATTCGTCCCCTATGCACAGAATATTAACCTGGGGACCTGCATCGGATAGGTAAGATAAAACGCCTTTCACGGCTTCTAGTGGCGCAAAATCGCCACCCATCATATCCAGCGCAATATTCATAGGGCTTAAAACTAATGAAAAAAGCTAAGCCTTAAGCGGTGCTTTTTCACTAACGACTTTACCCTTGTAATACAACTTGCCTTCGCTAACATGTGCACGGTGACGTACATGTGTTTCGCCGGTTGTTGTATCCTTACTAAGGGTTACTTCCTGTGCCACGTAGTGTGTTCTTCTTTTTGCACTTCTTTGCTGCGAGTGCCTGCGTTTCGGATTTGGCATAATTCAATATTTTTCGAATTAATTCTTCTGATTTTTAAATTGTTCTAATCCTTTTATTAAAGAATTATTATTTTTTTGTACTTCCTCTTCCATGCTCCGCAATTTTTCTAAAACCTCAAGATTGCACTGCGGACCGCCCATTTCTTCCAGCGTACACATTTTTTGCATGGGTATGCTTAAATTAATAAACTCATAAATCCAGTCTTCTATATGCAGGTGACTTTCATTCCTGCTTATATAATATACATCCGGGTCTTCTTCCTGTTCATTCATCAGTTTGGGATCATCTACCATCTTTACTATGATCTTAAATTCATCCCATAACTGCATTTCTAAAGGGTTTCCGCACCTGTCGCAGCTTACAGAAACTTTTCCATCAATATCAAACTTAAGCAGCATAAAGCTGTTTTTCTTATCCAGCTCAAGTTTTACCTTTGCTTCACAGTTTACAAAATCTTGTTCCCCAAATTGCGTAAAGAACTTATTATCAATCTTATATTCAAAATGATGCAACCCGGGTTTTAACCCAACGAACGGTATTTCAAATTCTCTCCGGTTATTCATATCCGAATTTTGGGGTGGCAAAGGTAAAGAGAAAATGCATTGCAGCAAAGTAAACCTTACCTCATTTTATACTTGTTCTTCCGTGGTTTTGGCAGTTTAACGATTTGTGTTTTATTATCCCAATGCTAAAAATATACTTTTGAAAATAAACCGAATAAAACCACACCGCAAATGATTAAGAAATTACGGGCCTTTTCTGCTCGTTTTTCTGTGGAAGAAAAAAAGGACCTTACAAGCCGGCGTGTGCAACGGGTTTGGAAAAAGGCGGGAATTTTATTTTTATTATTCCTGGGATTGATCATTGTTCAGCATTATCCGGTTATTATTGAGAAATACTATTCTAACGGAATTTTTCCTGTTATCGCAACCATGCAACGGATTGTAACAGGCTGGGTACCTTTTAGCCTGGGCGACTTGCTTTATTTTATTGTTGCTGTTTGGTTGTTATTCAAATTATTTTCAATTTTTAAAGGAAAATATTCGTGGCAGGGATTTTTTTATTCTTTAGGAAAATTTACATACCGGTTACTTGCCTTATATATTGTTTTTAACCTTGTTTGGGGGTTAAATTATTTTAGACAGGGAATAGGAAAGCAATTGGAAATTATTCCGGAAAAATATTCAACTGAAGAACTGGAAATAGTTACAAGATTGGTTTCTGAAAAACTTAACATAGCGAAAAAGGTTTTAATTCAGAACGGGGTAAGCAATGTGTTGCCCTCTGACCGGCAGATTTTTAATGCTTCCGGGCAAGCATATTCCAATGCCCAAAAAAAGTTTAAGTTTTTGCAGTATAAAAAGCCTTCCATAAAAAGCAGCATGTATGGTAAATTAGGAAACTATCTTGGTTTTTTAGGATATTATAATCCTTTTACGGGAGAAGCGCAGGTTAATGTAACCCCACCTAAATTCGTACTTCCCTTTATTACCTGTCACGAAATTGGTCACCAGGCGGGATATGCCAGCGAAGGCGAAGCAAATTTCGCAGGCTACCTGGCTGCAAAACATTCACACAATAAGCTATTTATTTATTCTGTTTATTTTGACTTGTATGCATATGCAAGCAATGAGTTGTACAGATCTGATTCTTTGGCTGCAAAAAATATATCGCTTCAGTTAGATCCCGGTGTAAAAAATGATATTCATACGTATCGCAGTTTCCTTCGTAAATATAAAAATCCTTTTGAACCTTATATCTCTCGTTTTTACGGCAGTTTTCTTAAAGCGAATAATCAACATAATGGAATTAAAAGTTATAATGAAGTAATTGCCTGGCTTGTTGCTTATCACAAAAAGTACGGAGAAATTTAAACCATAAAATATCACCGCGACAGCACACATTATATTTGCTTAAATTATTTGCATGAAAGAAAGAAAAGCTATAGACAGTTTTACTGTTATGAATGAAATAGTTTTACCTAATGATACCAACCTATTTGGAAATTTAATGGGCGGAAGATTAATGTACTGGATGGATATAGCCGCTGCTATTTCTGCAACCAAACATTCCAATGCTCCCTGTATGACTGCCAGTGTCGACAACCTGAGTTTTAAAAATCCCATCAAGATTGGAAATATTGTACATATTGAAGCAAAAATTACCCGTGCCTTTACCACATCTATGGAAATTAATTTAAAGGTTTGGGGAGAAGATATTCTGCACCAGTATAAATATGAAAGCAACGAAGCATTTTTTACTTTTGTAGCGGTTGATCCGAACAATAAACCCAGGCCTATTCCTGCAGTTATTCCCGAAACCGAAGAAGAAAAATTTTTATATGATGGAGCATTGCGGCGCCGGCAGCTTCGCCTTATACTTGGTGGTAAAATGAAACCTGATGATGCATCGGAGCTTAAAGCATTATTTACAAAACTTTCTTAATTGTTAAAACATAGAGAATGTAAATAAGATTTTATGCAAACCATTCATACCTAACATCCATAATAATAAAAACAATTATGAATAAATTTTCCTTTTTATTAATAGCAGCAGTAATAATCGGATTTTCTGCTTATGCTCAAGACAATTCAATAAGGCAGAAAACCATTAATGTAAATGGCTCTGCAAATGTTGAAGTTGTGCCCGATGAAATTTATGTGCAGGTAACGCTAAGAGAATACACGAAAAAAAATGGCAATAAAACCGATATAGAAGGCATTCGTAATAACTTTCTTGCTGCAGCAAAGAGTATTGGTTTAACAGATACAGATGTAAGTGTACAAAGCTACCAGGGTTGGGATGGCAATTGGTGGTGGTACAGGAGAAATAAAAAGACAGATCCTGATATGAAAGCCAGCATTACCTACCAGGTTAAGCTGCCCTCTGTTTCTAAAATGGATGAGCTTGTTTCAAAGCTGGATGATGAAGCAACAGAAAATTTTTCAATCTCTAAAGTTTCTCATAGCAAACTTGATGAATATAAAAAGCAATTGAAGATAGCGGCAGTAAAATCAGCAAAGGAAAAAGCCATTTATCTTGCTGGTGCTATTGATGAAGAGGTAGGGGATGCATTAACCATTAACGAGCCCAATGAAATAAATTATTATCCCCAGCAATATATGATGCGCGCAAAGGCTGAAGATGCTGTCAGTTCGTCTGAACCCCCAATGAATGTTGATTTTAAAAAAATAAAATTACAATACGATGTCAACGTCGTATTCTCACTTAAATAGTTAATTTTAAATGCTTCTTTTACAGAAGCATTTTTGTTTTACATCAACCTTACTCTTTGCACGACGATCTTTTATACCAGGTTGCCTTAACACAGGTCAATAATATTGGCGCTGTGCAGGCAAAAATTTTAGTAGAGCATTTTGGTACAGCAAAAGAAATTTTTTCTGCTAAAAAGAAAGACCTGGGCGTAATTGAGAATATTGGTGAAGTTCGTGCTGCCTCCATAAAGCATTTCACAGATTTTAAAGTAGCTGAGGAGGAAATTAAATTCATTGATAAATATAAGATAACACCGCTCTTTCTTAACGACGATAATTATCCAAAGCGATTGTTGCATTGCTACGATAGTCCTACGTTGCTTTATTTTAAAGGAACCACAAACCTTAATGCAGAAAAAATAATAAGTGTAATAGGAACAAGAACAAACACTGATTATGGCAAACAGTTAACTGAGCAATTAATTGAAGGGTTAAAGGACCAAAATGTTTTAGTAATCAGTGGGCTTGCATTTGGCATTGATGCCATTGCGCACAAGAATGCTTTAAAAAATAATCTTCAAACCGTTGGGGTGCTGGCACATGGGCTGGATAGCATTTATCCTTCCCAGCATACAGGCCTTGCAAAAGAAATGATTGAACAGGGCGGTTACTTACCGAGTCTATATAGCGGAACCAAACCCGACAAACATAATTTTCCAAGGCGAAACCGCATTGTTGCGGGCATGGCAGATGCTACCATTGTTGTAGAAACTGCAGTGAAGGGTGGTAGTATTATTACAGCTGAACTTGCAAACAATTACAATAAAGATGTTTTTGCTTTTCCCGGCCGTGTTCATGAAACTAAAAGCATGGGTTGCAATTATCTTATTAAAACCAATAAGGCAGCATTGTTAACAGATGCGGTACAATTGCTTGAATCTATGGGCTGGCAACAAAAAATGGTATTACCCAAAAAACAAAAACAGTTATTTGTTGATCTTTCACCTGATGAAAAAATAATTGTTGATCTTCTGCGGCAAAATGCACAAACCCATATAGATGAGATCTTTTTAAAATGTGGCTTAACAAGCAGTGCTGTTGCTGCATCCATATTAAATCTTGAGCTAAATAATCTCATAGTTAGCATGCCGGGTAAACTGTATAAATTACAATGAACAACGTAACGTTTCCCACCTTTTAGAAAAATAATTCATTACCTATAACCTTATCTTTGCTGCCTTGAAAAAAAGTGTATGAGCCAGCAATTATCAGAACAGGAGATTATTCGAAGAGAAAAGCTAAACCAACTTAAAGCTATGGGTATAGACCCTTACCCTGCAAGCCTATATCCTGTAACGCACTATTCAACCGATATAAAAGAAAATTTTTCTGAAGAGGTTAAAGAGCAATACAGCAACGTTACCGTGGCAGGAAGAATAATGACTTTGAATGATAAAGGAAAAGTGTTTTTTATTAAGATCCAGGACGCGAAAGGTATTATTCAATTATATGTTCGTAAAGATGATATATGCCCCGGCGAAGACAAATCTTTTTTTGAAAAGGTTATTAAACATTTAATTGACCTGGGCGATATTATTGGTGTTACCGGTTTTGTTTTCATCACACGTACAGGCGAAACAAGTGTGCATGCAAACAGTTTTACGTTACTCTCAAAGTCACTAAAACCATTGCCTGTTGTAAAGCGTGATGAGGAAGGAAATGCGTTTGATGAAGTAACGGATCCTGAGTTCCGTTATCGTCAGCGCTATGCAGATCTGATCATCAATCCTTCAGTTAAAGAACACATTTGCAAAGCGTACAAAACTTATTAATACAATTCGTAACTATTTAAATGATCAGGGTGCACTTGAAGTTGATACGCCTGTACTGCAACCCATTCCTGGCGGTGCTGCTGCACGCCCTTTATTACGCATCACAATGCGTTAGATATGCCTTTGTACTTGCGCATTGCCAATGAATTATATTTAAAAAGACTAATTGTTGGCGGATTTGATTGGGTGTATGAATTCAGCCGTAATTTCAGGAATGAAGGAATGGACAGAACACACAATCCCGAGTTTACTATTTTGGAGTGGTATACAGCCTACAAAGATTATTTCTGGATGATGGAAATAACCGAACAACTGCTTGAGAAAATTGCGATCGCATTACATGGAACAACAGACAGTAACTGTAGGAGATAAGATCATTAGTTTTAAAGCTCCTTTTAAAAGAATTACCATTATTCGATGCGATGAAAGAACATACAGGCATTGATGTAAGCGATATGGATGAAGCAGCACTTCGGGATGTATGCAGACAATTACATATTGATGCTGATCCTAAAGTGGGAAAAGGAAAACTGATTGATGAAATATTTAGTGAGAAAGCAGAACACCATTATATGCAACCCACTTTTATTATAGATTATCCTGTAGAAATGAGCCCGCTTACCAAGAAGCATAGAAGTAAACAAGGGCTTGTTGAAAGATTTGAACTGATGATAAATGGCAAAGAATTAGCCAATGCATATAGCGAGTTAAATGATCCTGTAGACCAGAGAGAACGTTTTATGGAACAGGTGAAATTAATGGAGCGCGGAGATGAAGAAGCGATGTTTATTGATCATGATTTTTTACGCGCCCTGGAATATGGCATGCCACCTACAAGTGGCATTGGTATTGGGATTGACAGGATGTGTATGCTTATGCTTAACCAGGCTTCTATTCAGGATGTTTTATTTTTTCCGCAAATGCGACCAGAAGTTTTTTCTTAAACAAAAAGATCGGGGTAAAGTCTTCCGCCAGGTAAAACCGCGTACTTGTCGAAATTTGTTATGCCTACTTCTTTTAAAACATCCTCATCAATAAAAGTGTTTCCTGTGCAGGAGGAGGAACTTCTGCTTAATATATAAAATGCTGCATCAGCCATAATTTCCGGAATACGGCTCATATTAATTAAAGCTTCGCCACCCAGTAGATTTTTTACTGCTGCAGTTGCAATAGTCGTTTTTGGCCACAAGGCATTCGCTGCAATATTCAGCTTTTTAAATTCCTGGCTCCATGCAAGGGCAAGCATGGTCATGTTATATTTACTTATAGTGTAAGCCACATGCGGAGAAAGCCATTTTAAATTTAAATTGATAGGCGGTGAAAGTGTTAGTATATGCGGGTTTTCAGCTTTTTTTAAATAAGGGAGACATTTTTGAGTTACCAGGAAAGTGCCTCGAACATTAATAGCGTGCATCAGGTCAAAACGTTTACTTTCAGTTTGTTCTGTACCTGTAAGCTGAATGGCAGAAGCATTGTTAATTACAACATCAATTCCGCCAAACGTCTCAACGGCTTTTTCTACAGCCTGCTGTATTTCATCTTCATTTCTTACATCCGTTTTTATGGCAAGCGCTTTACCCCCCGCATTTTCAATTTCCTGCGCAGCAGAAAAAATAGTACCTCCCAGTTTTACATTTTCTTCTGTGCTTTTTGCTGCTACGATTATGTTAGCACCTTCTTTGGCAAGGCGAATAGCAATAGCTTTACCTATGCCACGGCTTGCTCCGGTTATAAAAACTGTTTTGTTGTTGAATGACGACATGCGCTTAATTTAAGCATTTATAAATTCTTCCACTACAATTTGTGCTTCTTTACACGCTGTTTCTAAATTTTCATTCACGATTACTTTATTAAAATGGTGGGTGAATGAGAGTTCGTATGCGGCTTTGTTCCACCTTATTTGTAAGCTTTCCAGCGATTCTGTTCCGCGGCTTTCCAATCTTCTCTTTAACTCATCTGCTGATGGCGGTTTTATAAATATCGCCAAACAATTATTGGGAAATTGTTTTTGCACGTGAATGGCGCCATGCACATCCACATCCAATACCGGTACTTTACCCTCGTCCCAAATGCGTTCTAACTCACTCTTCATTGTACCATAATATTTTCCTTCATACACCATCTCCCATTCTACAAATGCATCATCACTAATTTTGTTTTGAAAGTCTTCTACATCTATAAAATAATAATCCCTGCCATTTTGTTCATTAGCCCTCGGGTTTCTTGTTGCCGCCGAAATGGAAAATTGAAGTTGTGGCATATTTGCCAGAAGGCAATGTGTAATAGATGTTTTACCGGCACCGGAGGGCGCGGTAATTATGATTAGTTTTTCTTTCCGTTCACTCATATTAAATTATCTGATGAGCAAAGAAAGCAAAAAGAACCAAGTTTAATATATTTGCCGGCTATTTATGACTTCGTAGCTCAGTTGGTAGAGCAGCTGACTCTTAATCAGCGGGTCCAGAGTTCGAGTCTCTGCGGGGTCACAAAAATTTCGAAAGCCTTATACCCCAATCGGTTTAAGGCTTTTATATTTTTTTAAACTGCCAGAAGTTGATTTTGGTTCTCGTAGTAAATCCAATTTTTTCGTACAGATTTATAGCCACAGAATTTGTTGCTGCAACATGCAAGTAAGGTGTTTTATTTTTTAATTGTATTTGCCTAACAACATGCGCTACTAATTGCTTTGCATACCCGCGGCCAGAAAATTTGGGATGGGTAACCACCGCGCTTACTTCAATGAAGTTGTTCATTTGCATTCTTTCGCCAGCTACAGCAATTAATTTATTGTTTTTAAATATGCCAAAGTAATCACCTAACAAAAAGGTTTTTGACTTAAAATAACCGGGCTGAACATAATTTACCAGCGCATATAATTCGCCTGCATATTCCGGAGAAATTTTTACGATTTTTTCTTTCAGATCAACCTTTGGATCTTTATTAATGATCATTTGATTGCATTCTAACTGCCTGATCAACTGTAGTTTTTCTGGAATAGGTGGGTTGGCTCCAATTAAATAGAAGTCTTCTGTTAATAAAGAATAAGCTTCCATTTCTGCAGAAATGTTTTGCGTACTTTCAAAAGCCCCAAATGGGCAATATGCCGGTAAATAAAAACTTATGTTGTCGTATTGTATAGATAAATGCTTATGGGTTTCAAGCAAAGAAAACCAGGCGGGATTATTTAGCTTATCAATATTTTCAAGCATAAAAATTTTAAATACCTAACATTTTATTTATGATAGAAGTGATAAAAAATTATGCAAACAAATTCCTTTCTTATAATGGTTTTAGTTGCATTTCTTTACATTTGCAGTTGGGAAAAATAAGCTGTTTTTTAGATAAATAGCTGAGCATTACTCATTTAAATAACATTGCCCGATAGTATAACGGTAGTACATCAGATTCTGGTTCTGACTGTCAAGGTTCGAATCCTTGTCGGGTAACAATTTTAAAGTCGCACAATATCTGCCCCTAAGTTTTGCAAGCGTAAATCAATGTTTTGGTAACCCCTGTCTATCTGGTCAATATTTTGAATAACACTTTTGCCTTCTGCATTTAATGCTGCAATTAACAGTGCCACACCTGCCCTTATGTCGGGGCTGCTCATGGTTATTCCGCGTAACTTTTTCGTTCGCTCCAATCCAATAATTACTGCCCGATGTGGATCGCAAATTATTATTTGGGCGCCCATCTCTATCAATTTATCTACGAAAAACAGTCGGCTCTCAAACATTTTCTGATGAACCATTACACTGCCTTTTGCCTGTATGGCAGTTACAAGAATTATACTTATCAAATCTGGGGTAAAGCCTGGCCAGGGATGATCGCTGATCGTGTAAACACTGCCATCTAAAAATCTTTTTATCTCATACACATCTTGTGATGGAATATAAATATCATCACCCCGCAATTCCATTTCAATACCTAAGTGCTGAAATGTAGATGGTATAATTCCCAGGTGTTCTATTCCTGCATTTTTTATAGTCAATTCACTCTGCGTCATGGCTGCCAGTCCGATAAAGCTGCCTACTTCGATCATATCGGGTAACATGCGGTGTTCTGTACCATGCAATTCGCTCACGCCTTCTATTGTAAGTAAATTGCTTGCTATGCCGCTAATTTTTGCACCCATGCTATTGAGCATTTTGCACAATTGCTGCAGGTAAGGTTCGCAGGCTGCATTATAAATAATTGTTTTACCTTCTGCCATTACAGACGCCATCAGAATATTTGCCGTTCCGGTAACCGATGGTTCATCTAACTGTATATAAGTTCCCTTAAGATTATGTGCAGATAAATTAAAAACATGAGAATCTTCGTTGTAAGTAAATTCAACACCAAGTTTTTGAAACCCTAAAATGTGCGTGTCCATTCGGCGGCGTCCAATAGCATCGCCACCGGGCTTAGGAATGTAAGATTTTTTAAATCTCGCTAACATAGGCCCGGCAAGCATTATAGAACCTCTTAGCCTTCCGCTTTTATGCCTGTATTCATCTGAAGCCAGGTAATCTATATCTATATCGTCTGCCTGAAAGGTGCAAACATCCCTGCTAATGCGGTTAACTTTTACATTAAGTTCAGCCAACAATTCAATTTGCCTGTTAACATCAAGAATGTCTGGAATATTAGAAATAGTTACCTTTTCCTTAGTAAGTAAAACAGCCGAAATAATTTGAAGCGCTTCATTTTTTGCTCCCTGTGGTATAATTTCTCCCTTAAGTTTTTTGCCTCCTCTAACTTCAAATACTGCCATCGTTAATTATTTAATAGATAATAGGCGAATGTATTAAAGCCTGCTTGTATTTATGTGGTTAAAATAAAAAGGTGCCTCATGGGCACCTTGTAAAAAAAATGTTCTAAAAACTTATTTATGCATGGTCTGAAGTATTGATTTGAAATTCTGTTTTACTTCAATTTCACTTGCTTTCATATTAGAATCAGAGATTGGAGACAACTCTTCGGGATCCAGTACCATGTTATAAAACCTGTTGTAATTGGGATTATCGTACAATTTATAAGTCGTATCCTGTATGTACCGAATGGCAGGTTTTAGATCAAGAGGACTATTATCCCACTGGCAAAAACTCCATTCCCTGTCTGGTCCGGGAATATTTAATAAATTATCATAGAAGGTTACCCCGTCCAAAGTTCCATAATTAGTTGGTATTGGAATACCGGCTACCTGTGCAATTGTTGGTAAGAAATCTGTGTAGTCAATTAATGCACCACTTACCTGACCTGGCAATATTTTCTTATACCACATAGCCATCAACGGTGCATGTGTGCCCCTTTTTACAGTTAAGTTTTTTCCACCTCTTAAAACAGTATCCTGGAATTTTGTAGAGATAGATTTATTGGTAGCATTATCTCCCGTAAACATAATTAGGGTATTTTTCAGCAATCCTTTATTCTTCACATTTAAAACAACCTTGTTAATAGATTTATCCAGGTACTTTACCATATCAGGAAAATATTTATTATCACCGAAGGAGGAGATTGTATCTGGATTAAAGGATGCAAACTCAGGGTTATCTGGTGTGGGTCCCCAAGGGTTGCGCGGCAGACTGTGAGAGTAAATAATAAAAAATGGTTTGTTTACATTTGAATCAATAAATTTATTGATGTAATCCACATACATATCTTCAGAGTATTTTCCCCTGGTTTCGCTATCTGGTAAAAATGCTCCATTCTTATAGAGATGGGGGTTTTTATACTGGTATTTGTATTCTTCTGAACCCATTCTGTCAAAAGGAAGAAATACCAGGTATTTTTCAAAACCTGCGGATTTAATTCTTTCATCTCCACCATCGCACTGCCATTTGCCTGCAAAGCAGGTAGCATAACCGGCATCCTGCAACATGTTTCCAATGGTTTTTTCATTATCGGGAAGAACGCCCCAGAAAGTATAATTTCTAAAATTATATTGACCGGTATATGTTGCCAACCTGGACGGATATCCATCGGGATGAGAATAGGCCTGGGTAAAACGCATTCCACTTCTGGCCATAGAATCCAGGGTAGGGGTTTTATAAGATTTGCCGCCTGTATAACCCGGCAATTCATAACCAAAATCATCTGCTATAAAAAGAATAATATTTGGTGGTCTTGAACCTGCCCGCTCTGCGTTTTCTGAGTTGCTTAATTGCTCACCATCCAGTTCATCAAAGTTTTTAGTACATGAAGAAAAGGACAAGATTACGATGGAAAAGAAAAACACATACTTTTTAAGGTGGGTTCGTTGTAAAACACGACCACTGAAGGTGTAAATGTTTCGCATAAGGCTAATGAATTTGCTGATTGAGTGAGATAAATAAAATTGACGTCTAACTAAGATTATAAGGGAGGATAAAAATATAAGATAATCCATGAAATCTCCAAGTTTTTCTCATTTATTTTTTAATTGATATGAATACTCACCAAAAAAAATAGGCTGCCAAATTGCAGCCCACTATAGAAATGTAAGATTTTAATTTTAACCTAAAGCAACACGTTTGAAACCACTTACCTGTATGCCATTGCCTGAATTCTGCAAAAATTGCTGAACGCTCATGCTGGTGTCTTTTACAAAAGGCTGAGCCAATAATGTTTGCTCTTTAAAGAAGGCATTGAGTTTTCCCTCTGCAATTTTACTTAGCATTTCATCTGTTTTACCAGCCATTTTAGGGTCAAGTTTCATTTGGTCGATTGCTATATCTCTTTCACGCTGAATGGTATCTGCAGGCACAGAAGAAGCATCTACCGCAACGGGGTTCATTGCCGCGATTTGCATGGCTATATCTTTTCCTAAGGCAGCATCTTCAGCAGACATACCTACCAACACACCAATTCTATTTGCACCATGTATATAAGAGGCAACAAAAGGAGCCTCTATTCTTTCAAATTTGCTAATTTGTATTTTTTCCCCAATAGCTGCTAACTTATCATTGATAAGATCACTAACCTTTGCACCGTTTAGAGTTACTTCATTTAATTCATCAATGCTTTTTACATCTGCATCCATTGCCGCGTCAGCAATTTCAGATGCGAAGGTTACAAAATCTGCATTTTTTGAAACAAAATCAGTTTCGCAACTAACACAAACTATAATTCCTGTTGTATGATCATTGCCGGTACGGGCAAGTACAACACCTTCTTTGGCTTCGCGGTCACTTCTCTTTGCTGCTACCTTTTGACCCTGTTTGCGTAACCAGTCTATCGCTGCTTCAAAATCGCCATTAGCTTCGGTCAGAGCTTTGCGGCAATCCATCATACCAGCACCAGTCGCCTGGCGAAGTTTATTTATATCAGCTGCCGTAATTGTTGTTGTGACATTTAAATATCTATTAATGCCCCCGGGGGGGACGTTATTATAAAATGTTTGAAAAAAGGGCAATGGTTTTACCTGCCTCCACCGCCACCTGCTGGTCTGCGTGCGCCACCGCCGCCACCTCCACCACCAATCCTGCGTCGTGGTGATCCACCACCGCCAGGTGATTGTTGACCTCTGCCGCCTTGGGCACCGCCGCTACCGCTTCTGCGACCACGGCCGCCTTCAGCCTGCGCTTCTGCCTCAAGTCTTTGTGCATTGGCTTCCATTTCATTATTGGTATCTTCTTCAGTTTCGTCATCTTTAGCAAGGTGACGTTCTTCTAAACCTTCTGCTATAGCTGCAGTAATGTAATTGGTAATAATGGCAATTGACTTTGTAGCATCATCATTAGCAGGAATAGCGTAATCCACTTTATTAGGGTCGCTATTTGTATCAACCATGCCAAAAGTGGTTATACCAAGGCGTTTAGCTTCTGCAAGCGCAATATGCTCATGACCAATATCAATAATAAATAACGCTGCTGGTAAACGGCTTAATTGGGAAATACCGCCTAAAACCTTTTCCATTTTTTCCTTATCGCGTGTTAAGGTTAAACGTTCTTTTTTAGTAAGACTTTCTGCGCTGCCATCATTCAGCATTTTATCAATGCTCTGCATTTTCTTAACGCTCTTGCGCACCGTATTAAAGTTGGTAAGCATACCGCCTAACCAGCGTTCTGTAGCAAAAGGCATGTTAACGCGGTTAGCGCATTCAAGCACAATTTCCTTAGCCTGTTTTTTAGTTGCAACAAACATTATTTTTTTACCATTCTTTGCAATTTGTTTTAAGGCTGCTGCTGACTCCTGCAAACAATCAACGGTTTTATTAAGGTCGATGATGTGAATGCCTTTCTTTTCAGCAAAAATGTAGGGCAACATTTTCGGGTTCCACTTTTTGCGTAAGTGGCCAAAGTGTACACCTGCATCCAGTAATTGTTGCTGAAGTGAAGTATTTTGTTCCATTATGTTATAATTGAAATTATTTAAGATTGCTATTTTGTATCCTGTTATATAACAGTTGTTAACGCTTACTGAACTGGAAGCTCTTACGTGCCTTTTTGTGACCGAACTTCTTACGTTCAACGCCACGAGGGTCGCGTTTTAAATGTCCACCTAATTTTAAAGCGGGACGGTAGTCGGGATTTATTTCAAGTAAAGCCCTGGCAATACCAAGTTTTGCTGCTTCTGCCTGCCCTTTTAAACCACCACCAGTTGCGTTGATCTTTATATCAAACTTATCTAGTGATTCAACTGTTTTAAGTGGCGCTTCAACCTGGTTTTGCAGGTATTCCAGCGGAAAGTAAACTTTGTAATCCTTATCGTTAACGGTTATATTACCGGTACCCTTAACAACGAAAATGCGTGTAATGGCTTCTTTACGGCGGCCTACTGCGGTTTTCTGTTTTTCCATAAAAATCTGAAAATTTGAAATTGTACACCCGGGTTTTATGCCAGGTAGGTACGTGTTAGAATTTTAATTCCTTTGGTTGTTGTGCCACATGGGGATGCTGATCTCCTGCGTAAACAAATAATTTTTTGTACATTTTTCTTCCAAGGCGATTTTTTGGGAGCATGCCCTTAACAGCCCTTTCTACAATTACTTCAGGGCGTCTTTTTAGAAGATCTATTGCATATTCTTCTTTCTTACCCCCGGGATAACCAGAAAAATTGATGTACACTTTTTCTTCTAACTTATTGCCGGTAAATTTTATCTTGTCGGCATTGGTTATTATAACGTAATCACCACAATCAACGTGGGGAGTGTAGTAGGCTTTGTTCTTACCACGCAATATCGCTGCGATATTTGCACACATGCGGCCTACGGTTTGATTGGTGCCGTCAACTATGTACCAGTTTCGTTGTACGGTAGCCTCGTTCGCATGTTTAGTGGTGAAATGTAATTTACTCATGTTTTAATTTTTTGCTGTCGCCATCCCAACAGCGCTTTTAAATGGGTTGCAAAGGTGGGCGTAATAAATTATTTCACCAAGAATTTGGGAAACTATTTTTTGCCACCTGTTTGTAAGTGACTGATGTACAGTAAAAATTTGGATCTTGGTAAAAAATTGATGCAGTTTTCAGGTAGAATAATGACCTATCTTTTCAATTCTTCACGTGCTATTACCAACTTTTGTATTTCTGAAGTGCCTTCACCTATGGTGCATAACTTGCTGTCCCTGTAAAATTTCTCTGCGGGAAAATCTTTTGTATAGCCATAACCTCCAAAAATTTGGACTGCATCTGTTGAAGTTTTTACCGCCACTTCGCTGGCGTAATATTTTGCCATTGCAGATTCCCTGGTTACTTTTTTGCCATTATTTTTTAAATAGCATGCCTGAAGAATTAGCATATCGGCAGCCATGATTTCTGTTGCCATGTCAGCTAGCTTAAAGCTAACGCCCTGGAAATTTGAAATAGGCTGATCGAACTGATGCCGTTCTTTGGAATACTGCAAAGCTGCCTCGTAAGCGCCTTTTGCGATACCTATAGACAGGGATGCAATAGAAATTCTGCCGCCATCCAGTATTTTTAGCGCTTGTTTAAAGCCATCACCAACATCGCCCATGCGGTTTTCATCAGAAATCACGCAATTTTCAAAAACCATTTCGGCAGTTTCGCTGGCGCGCATGCCTAATTTGTTTTCTTTTTTTCCTGCGTTGAACCCGGGGGTGCCTCTTTCAATTATAAATGCTGTGCTGTTATTTTTTGCTCTTGGTTCACCGGTTCTTGCAATTAATACAGCCACCTCGCCGCTCTTGCCATGGGTAATCCACGATTTGGTTCCGTTAATTACCCAGTCGTTTCCTTGTTTGGTTGCGGTACACTGCATGTTTCCTGCATCGCTGCCTGTGTTTGGTTCTGTTAAACCCCAGGCACCGATCCATTCCCCGGAGGCAAGTTTTGGAAGATATTTCTGCTTTTGATTTTCCGTACCGAAGGTTAAGATATGATTAGTGCAAAGTGAATTATGCGCTGCAAGGCTTAAACCTATGGAGCCGCAAACTTTTGAGATCTCTTCTACAATCACTTTATATTCAAAATATCCAAGCCCGGAACCACCGTATTGTTCAGGCACAATAATACCCATCATACCTAACTTTCCCATTTCCCTAAAAATGTGAACCGGGAATTCCTGAGATTCATCCCACTCCATTAAATGTGGTTTAATATGCTGTATTGCAAACTCCCTGGCTGTCTGAGCCACCTGCTGTGTTATTTCACTGGTTTCAAAATTCATAGTGCTAACGTTTGTTAGTTTTTTGGGCAAAACTAAAGGATAAGCCATTAATGCCCATAAAAACTTTGTAATAATAATGCAAATGATTTTGACCGTATAATTATTTTACCTCATCATCTAATTTTAGATAAGGCATAATTTGCTGAAAGGTGGAATCGTTTAATCCAAATGTGCGCCCTACATCCGTTACCGATTTAAATCCATGCATACTGTTTCGAAATTTGACAATGCGTTTTGATAGGACATCTCCAATTCCAGGTAAGGTTTTCCATTCTTCTTCCGTAGCGGAATTGATGTTTATAATGTGGTATTCTTTTTTGGGAAATTTTTTTTCGTCCGGATAAGAATGTTCGTTTTTCGTATAGGAATTAGTGAAAGATTCCGATTGCGCGATATGTATATATGGTATAAGTGTTTCTGCCTGCCCGGCTGAAAGTCCATATATTTTTTTTATATCACTAGGTTTAAAGAATCGTCCTCCCTTATTTCGATAATTAATTATGGTATTTGCCAACTTAGGCGATAAGCCTAAATCCATAAATCCATCAGCATTTAAAGTGTTTGGATCGAAGTTAAATAAACGTGCAGGTTTCTCAGGTATAGAAACTTCTTGGGCACTTGCCTGGTACCCCGCATTATTATCCGATTTATTTCCAGGTTTTATGGTTATTGCATTTAGTTGTTTTTGAAGAGATGTATCTATTACAGGGAACTGTGTTGTAACATGCATTAAATCGGGAAGAATAAAGAATGTAATAATGAGACCTGAAAGTATGAATACAGCAATTCTTTCTTTTTTAGAAAAAGAAAGATAATCTTTCCATGTATCGCGGGTCATTGGGTAGGGTTTTGCGGCGAAAATTTTAAACACTAATGTTTAAGCCATCGTAGGCAAGGGCACAGTTTTCTGGTAGGGTCTCATTTACCTCGGCATGCCTGCCTAATTGGTGGCTTATATGTGTAAAATACGCTTTTTCTACCAAAAATTCATTAGCCAGACAAATTGCCTCGTCGAGTGTAAAATGTGAAATATGTTGCTGCCTCCTTAATGCATTAATCACCAAAATTTTACTACCCTTAATTTTTTGTTTTTCACTTTCTTCAATGCGGTTTGCATCGGTTATATATGTAAAGTCACCAAACCTGAATGCGAGCACCGGCATTTTGTGATGCCAAACTTCTATGGGTGTTACAGGTATGTCGCCAATTAAGAAGGGCGTGTTATCAATCGTGTTTAAATTAATTTCCGGAATACCGGGATATTTTTTGTCTGCAAACACATACGCAAACTCTCTTTTTAGGGCTTCTTCAGTTAACGAGTTTGCATATACCTCCATCGCCTTGCGTTGAAAAAAATTATAAGCACGAACATCATCCAACCCGGCCACATGGTCTTTGTGCGGGTGGGTAAATAATACAGCGTCGAGCCGGCGATTGTTTATGCGCAACATTTGCAACCTGAAATCGGGTGTGGTATCAACAACAATGGAAGTGGTGGCAGACTGAACAAGAATGCTTGCACGTAACCTGTTATCTTTTGGATCGGTAGATGTGCATACATTGCAATCGCACCCGATCATGGGTATGCCAGTGCTGGTACCTGTGCCTAAAAATTGTATGGTAAGCGGTGGAAATGCCACACACAAATCTAATTGTTGTTATTTAAAACAATTGGTTTTGCTGGCTGCCGGTTTCGGCTGTTTCTAAAAGTGAAGTATATAATTTCTGAGATTCATGGGTTAGTTTATCAAATTGAATTTGTAGCTGAGGTATCAGTTCCATTAATGTATTAATCCTTCCCTCAAGACTTAAAAATTTATTTAACACAACAACCTGTTTATCTTTTAATAAACACCACCCACTTTGAAAAGTACCCATTTCAAACCGAATGATGTAACCCGACTCGGTTAATATATGTTGGTACTTATCTAATGTGGTTTGATTGTAGTTTCATTCCGTATACTTTTTAGTGTAAAATTAAAAGGGGATGATTTATTTATGAGTGGTTATTTATGCACAGTTACTTGGTGCTCATTCTAACAACAGGTACAATCATTTCTTCTAAACTTACCCCGCCGTGCTGAAAGGTGTTCTTGTAATAATTTACGTAATAATTATAATTATTGGGATAGCAGAGATAACCATCTTCCTTTGCAAAAATAAAAGATGAATTAATATTGGGTACAGGCAAACCCGCCTCTCTCGGATCCCGGAAAGCAAGCACATCCTTTTGGCTCGTAATTTAAATTTCTACCATGCTTATACCTTAGGTTCGCTGTAGTTTGTTTATCGCCTATAACTTTGTATGGCGTTTTTACCCGTACACTTCCATGGTCGGTGGCAAGAACCAGGTTAAATTTTTTATCAGCGATCTTTTTTAATGCCTGGTGAAGGGGGCTGTGTTCAAACCAGCTTTTTGTAATGCTTCGGTAGCTTGTCTCATCACCTGCCAGTTCTTTAAGCACCTCCATTTCAGTGCGGGCATGGCTGAGCATATCAACAAAATTGTACACGATAACATTCAGGTCGTTGTTCAGCATGTTATGAATGTTATTCACCATTTGAACGCCATCATTATTGTGCAAAATTTTTGTATAACTAAATTTAATATCCTCTTTTTTAAGTCTCTTTAGCTGGGCTTTAAAAAATGCTTCTTCAAACTAGATTTTTGCCGCCTTCTTCATCATCATTTTTCCACATACCAGGAAATTGTTTTTCTATTTCCGCAGGTAACATGCCCGCAAAAATGGCATTGCGAGCAGTATTGAGTGGCGGTAGGAAGAATGCTGTAAAAAGTTTCTTCTTCTAAAATATTAAAGCTTTCTGCAAAAATGGGCTCAATAGCTTTCCATTGATCGAAACGAAGGTTATCTATAACAAGAAAAAATGTTGGAACACCTTTCTCTATATGTGGCAGCACCTTGTTTTTAAAAAGGTTGTGGCTCATTACAGGCGCACTCTTAGCAGCTGGGTTAACCCATGCCGCGTATTGTTTACTTACAAATTTGTAAAACTCTGTATTTGCCTCCTGTTTCTGACTGTACAACACTTCCTGCATTTCGGGGCTGTTGCTCTTTTCCATTTCAAGTTCCCAATACACTAATTTTTTATAGATATCCATCCATTCATTATAATCGGGATTGCTGTTAAGCGCCATAAATAAATTGCGAAACTGTTGCTGGTAGGCAGAGGTTGTTTTTTCTGCAACAAGACGCCGGTTATCAATAATTTTTTTTAAGGCAAATCCAAACCTGGTTTGGGTTTACGGGCTTAATAAGGTAATCGGTAATCTGGCTTCCGATGGCTTCATCCATCAGGTTTTCCGTTTCGTTTTTTGTAATTAACACGACAGGAATCCGGCTGTTTATCTCCTTTATTTTCTGCAATGTTTCAAGGCCGGTAATGCCCGGCATAGATTCATCTAAAAGAACTACATCAACAATATTTTCTTTTACAAAATCTATAGCATCGAAACCATTGGTTAGTGTTTGTACACCATACCCTTTATTCTCAAGAAAAATTTTTTGAGACTTTAAACTTTCAATTTCATCGTCAACCCAAAGAATTGTAGGTATTGGCATGTAATATTTTTTATTTTATAAAAGCAGCTTATGTGTATTGGCATTGGACACAGGATCCAATCTAATAAATATCAATCAAAAATATTTATCATCTTACAAGTTGTAATTTTGCATAATGGATTTACCACAACCATAACATATCTTTTAGGCAATGCCCGCTGTAAAAAGAAAGATCATTAATGACCCTGTACATGGCTTTATTACCATAGATCATCCACTGATTTTTAAAATAATTGCACATCCTTATTATCAACGCTTAAGGCGTATTCACCAAATGGCGCTTGCAAAATTGGTCTACCCGGGTGCTACACATACCCGCCTGCACCACTCATTAGGTGCATACCATTTAATGTGCAGGGCAATTGAAGAATTAAGAAATAAAGGAACTGAAATAACAGAAGATGAAGCATTAGCAGCCAAAGCCGCCATTTTGTTGCATGATATTGGGCATGGACCGTTTTCGCATGCATTGGAGAATGAGCTTATAAGCGGGATGCACCACGAAAAAATAGGTTTGCAAATAATGCATTTTCTGAATGATGAATTCAACGGGGAATTAACCTTAGCCATTGAGATATTTACAGGCAAATACCACAAGCCCTTTTTATACCAGCTTATAAGCGGGCAATTGGATGTAGACAGGTTAGATTATTTAACACGAGACAGTTTTTATACTGGCGTAAGTGAAGGCGTTGTAGGCTACGACCGAATTTTAAAAATGCTAATTATTAAAGATGAAAATTTAATGGTTGAGGAAAAAGGCATTTACAGTATAGAAAAGTTTTTGGTGGCACGTCGGCAGATGTACTGGCAGGTTTACCTGCACAAAACGGTGCTGGCTGCTGAAAAAATGCTGGTGATGATCATTAAAAGGGCTAAAGAAATTTATAACAATTCCAATACATCATTACAACTATTTTCGCCTCTGGATTATTTCTTTCAGTTGAAGGATGAGGCATTGACTGCTAATTGGATTGAAAGGTTTTGCAGGTTAGATGATATGGATATTATGTTTGCAATTAAAACCTGGAGAACACATGATGATTATGTTCTGAGCACCTTATGTGAAAATTTGCTGAGCCGCCAACTGATGAAATGTAAACTGCAATCACAACCCTTTGATCAGGCGCTCGTAGCTGAAATAAGAAAGCAAACAAGCAAAGCTCTTAGGGTCTCTGAAGAAGAGGCAAAATATTTTGTTTTTACCGGTGAAGCGGTTAACACAACCTATCATTTAACCAACGAGCATATAAATATTCTTATGAAGGATGGCGCGGTTAAAGATATTAGCAAAGTTGATAATCCGCTGATACATGATACTCTTTCACTGGCTGTTAAAAAATACTATCTATGTCAGTTAAGGTAGGTATATTCATGTTATGCTGTTGCAAAAAATATAACCCTCAAAGTTTTGCATTATGACAATAACAGCTGAACAAATCGCAGCCATTATTAATGGCAGGATAGAAGGAGACAAACTTGTAACAGTAAATTCCTTAGGTAAAATAGAAGATTGCTCTAAAGGACAACTTACCTTTTTAGCAAACCGTAAATACGAAGAGTTTTTATACAATTGCAAAGCATCCATAATTATTATTAACGAAAGTTTTGAACTGAAACATCCGGTAGAAGCTGTGTTAATCCGTGTACCCGATGCCTACCTTGCTTTTGCCTTATTACTAAATAGATACCAGGAGATGGTACAAGGGCAGCTACAGGGAATTCAGGAACCCAGTTATATTCCTGCTTCAGTAAAAATGGGAAACAATGTTTTTATCGGTGCTTTTACTTATCTCGGAGAAAATGTTCAGCTTGGTGATGGTGTTAAATTATATCCCGGCGTTTACGTAGGTAACGATGTAAAAATAGGTGCCAACACCATTTTGCATCCCGGAGTAAAAATTTACCACGATTGCATAGTAGGAAAAAATGTTACCATACATGCAGGTTCAGTAATTGGTGGGGATGGTTTTGGGTTTGCGCCCTCTTCGGATGGTCAGTATAAAAAAATTCCACAAATAGGAAATGTAATTATAGAAGATGCGGTAGAAATAGGATCAAATGTAACCATCGACTGTGCTACAATCGGCTCTACAATAATAAGGTCCGGAGTAAAAATGGACAATCTTATACAAATTGCACATAATGTTGAAGTAGGATCGAATACGGTTATTGCCGGGCAGGCAGGTATTAGTGGAAGTACAAAAGTAGGCAAAGGGGTAATGATTGGCGGGCAGGCAGGAATCATTGGTCATATTCAAATAGCTGACGGAACTAAAATAAATGCCCAAAGTGGGGTTAGTAAATCAATTAAAAAACCAAATACAGCTGTAACCGGGTCTCCGGCGTATGATTACGCTCATTCTCTCCGCAGCCAGGCTATTACCCGTAGTCTTCCTGAACTTGAAAAAAGAATCACCGAATTAGAAAAAATTATTCAGCAACTGCTAAGTGAGCGTACCTATAATACGGCAACTTTATAATGGCTACATCTTCCCCAGTTATATATATTATTATTGCTTTATAAAGAAATGGTGCATAGTTTCTTAAACATTGTAGAGAAGCCTTACTTTTGCACCGCCTTAAAAAGGCATAGAATTTTTCAATAACCGATAGTTTTTCATCTCCCAAGACGGTTAATAATAACAGTAAATGAATAGTATTTTCGATTTTGACAAACAACATACCCTGGTTTCAGAAACCGGTATTTCAGGTACGGGATTGCATACAGGTAAGATGGTGGAAATGACGCTTAAGCCCGCCCAACCTGGGTTCGGTATTCAGTTTAAAAGGGTTGATCTTCCCGGCCAGCCGCTTGTAAAGGCTGATTGTGATTATGTTACAGAAACAAACCGGGGTACAACACTTCAATTAGGTGATGCAAAAATTCAAACTGTAGAACATGTTCTTGCTGCCCTGGTAGGTATGGGGGTAGACAATGTTTTAATAGAATTGAATGGTCCCGAAATTCCAATAATAGATGGCAGTGCAGAACCATTTGCAGCAATTATTGAAAAAGTGGGCGTTGCCGAACAGGCAGCTGCTAAAATTTGGTATAGCCTTGACGAAAATATCGTTCACCAGGATGATAATAAACGTGTTGAAATGGTAGCAATCCCCGCGGATCGCTATCAAATCACCACATTAATTGATTTTAACAGTCCTGTTTTAGGTACGCAACACGCCGCTCTGCAATCCATGCAGGATTTCCGGCAGCAAATTGCGCCTTGCCGCACATTTTGTTTTTTGCACGAGTTAGAAATGCTGCTGGATAATAACCTTATTCAGGGTGGGGATATCAATAATGCGATCGTAGTAGTTGATAAAAGTGTTTCTGATGACGAGATGCAGCGGTTGGCTAAAGTATTTAACCGTAAGACGATAGAGGTAAAAAGCAGCGGTTATTTAAACAATTTAGAACTTCGTTTCGCTAATGAGCCTGCCAGGCATAAATTACTGGATATTGTCGGCGACCTTGCCCTTATTGGTTACCCGGTAAAAGCCCGTATTATAGCTAACAGGCCTGGCCACAGCAGCAATATAGATTTTGCCCGCAAAATAAAACAGCACATAAAGAAGAACATTATTTTAAATAACAATGCTCCAGTATACGATCCAACTCAACCACCGGTATATGCACTAACCGGCATCGAAAAAACATTGCCACACAGGCACCCGTTTTTATTTGTTGATAAGATCATTGAAATGGCAGCGAACCATATTGTGGGTCTTAAAAATGTAACCTTTAACGAATGGTTTTTTAACGGGCATTTTCCAAATAATCCCGTTATGCCAGGTGTGCTTCAGTTGGAAGCCCTTGCACAAACAGGTGGCATTTTTTGCATTAATGCCATGCCGCCTGGAAAATATGATACCTATTTCTTAAAGATCAATAACTGTAAGTTTAAAAAGAAAATTTTTCCCGGCGATACCATGTTGTTAAAAATGGAATTAAATGAACCCATTCGCCGTGGGTTGTGTAATATGAAAGGTACCGTTTATGTTGGTGGTCAGGTAATGACAGAAGCGGATATGCTTGCCCAGATAGTTAGGGTTGGCGATGCTGATTAAAACAATAAGACAGCTTGTCCAGAAAATGATTATTGCCGATAAATTAATATTATGATTCACCCTCACACTTATATTCACCCAAATGCAAAACTTGCAGATAATGTAAAAATTGAACCATTTACAGTTATTCATGAAGATGTTGAGATAGGAGAGGGCACCTGGGTATCGAGCAATGTTACTATTATGGCCGGCACTAAGATCGGCAGCAACTGCAGAATTTTTCCGGGCGCAGTTATTGGCGCAATTCCACAAGACTTAAAATTTGATGGTGAAAAAACGCATGTTGAAATTGGTAATTATACAACCATTAGGGAGTGTGTAACCATAAACCGCGGAACCAATGACCGTTGGGTTACCAAAATAGGAAATCATTGCCTTATTATGGCATACAGCCATGTTGCGCATGACTGTTTCATTGGTAATCATTGCATCATTAGCAACAGCTCTCAACTTGCAGGGCATGTTACTATGGATGACCATGCCATTATTGGAGGTGTTAGCGCGGTGCATCAGTTTGTTCACATCGGGCAACATACTTTTATTGGTGGTGGCAGCCTTGTAAGAAAAGATGTTCCGCCTTATATAAAGGCAGTAAAGGAGCCATTGAGTTATGGCGGGGTAAACAGTGTCGGCTTAAAACGCCGAGGTTTTACTATAAACCGGATTAACCAGATATTAGATATCTATAGGGTAATATATAATAAAGGATTAAACACGGGGAAGGCACTTGAATATATTGAGGAAGAAATGGCTGCCTCTGATGAGCGGGATGAGATACTTACATTTATTCGTGAAAGTACCAGGGGTATTATAAAAAGATACAGTAAAAGCGAAGCCGAAGACCTTCTATAATACAACGTATTGCAGCTACCAAATTTTACCGTGTTAATTTACTTGTTACATGAAAATTACGCTTAATAATGCCGGTAAAAGATTTAACAGGGAGTGGATTTTCAGGCATGTAACTGCCACATATATTGCAGGGAATGCTTATGCAATTACGGGCCCAAACGGTAGCGGTAAAAGTACTTTTCTTCAAACCTTATCAGGAAATTTAAACGTAAATGAAGGATCTGTAAATTACTTTCTTGGCGAGAATAAGGAAGTAAATGATGATAATGTTTACAACCACCTTTCTATTTGTGCACCTTATATTGATTTGGTTGAGGAAATGACGCTGCACGAGTTTCTTTCTTTTCATTTCTGCTTTAAACCATGCATACCCGGTGTTACCATGCAAGAAATTTCTTCATTAATTGGTTTGCAGGATGCGCAGCAAAAACAAATGCGGTATTATAGTAGTGGAATGAAGCAAAGGGTGCGGTTAGCTCAGGCCATCTTTTCTAATGTACCTGTTTTATTGTTAGATGAACCCTGCACAAATTTTGATGAAAGTGGTTACACGCTTTACCATAACCTTATTTCAAAATATTGCAGTCACAAATTAATTATGGTAAGCAGCAATGATGCGCGGGAATACAGTTTCTGCAATAACAAGTTAAACCTTACCGATCATAAATAATTAGTGGTGGTGATGCTGAAGTTTTGCTGCGAATTCTTCTGCCGAAATATCTTCTTCTTTTATCTGTGCTTTTTCTTCAAGTAAAGTAAATAGTTTGTTTGTTTGGATGGTGGCATATGTATTCTGCATAAATTTTTCATCTTTCATCATACGGTTTACATATTCATCCAGCCAGGGAGCCTGTTCTAGGCTATTAACACCCATATAACCAGAGATTTGTTTTAATGCCTCATCTCTCATTTCTTCCTGTTTAACCTCAATGTTATTGTCGGTAATAAGTTTATTGCTTATCAGTGTCCATTTTAATTGCGATGAGAACCTTGGGTATTCATTCTCGACCTCATCAGGGGTTTTTTCTTTTTCACCGCCAACCTGCAGCCAGCGCTTTAAAAAATTCTCAGGAAAATCGAAACGGGTATTGTCTATTAGGTAGTGATATATCTGATCATGAACCTGGTTGCGGGCCTGGACTTCATAATATTTGTCAATTTCATTTTTCACTTTAGCTTTAAACTCTTCATCATCCTTGACACTGCCTCCTGGGAAAACAGCTTCAAAAAATTCTTCATTCAGTTCAGCCTTCTCGTTTGTGGTAATTTTAGTGATCGTAAATTCTGTAGAACCATTTTCATTCGAACTTTCGAGTAAAGATGAATATTTTTCCCTGCTACCTTCTTCAATATCATTTATGTTAGCCGTAAATGAGTCATTTACATGTTTGCCCATTAATTCCTGCCTCTTTTCAGAAATAAATTCTTCAACAGAAATACTAATACCCCCAGGTTTACCTTCTGTATCTTCCTGTTGTTTGATTATCGATAATTCAAGCAGGTTTTTTTCATTTTCAACCATCTCCGTTTCTTTGGGTTTGCCAAATCTCTCCTGCATTCTCTCAACCTCGTCATCCAACATTTTGTCAGTAACCTGTACTTTATAGCGGGTAACACTAATGGCATCTGCATTAATTTGCACCTCAGGTCTTAACCCTATCTCGAACGGGAAAGTGTAATCCCCCGGGGCATTCATATCTATATTACTGGCCTCACCGGGTAGTGGTAAGGGTTGTGCAAAAATGTCAAGCTGTTCTGCCTGCATATAATTATTCAATTCCTTCTCAACCGTGCGCAAAACTTCTTCGGTAAATAATCCCTGCCCGTACATTTTTTTAATAAGTCCGGATGGCACCATGCCTTTTCTAAAACCCTGCAGGTTCGCATTTTTAGCATACGATTTTAAACTCTTTTCAAATGAACCGTAATAATCTTCCTTAGAAAGATTAACGGTAAGCTTATCGTTTAATAATCCCAGGTTTTCTCTTGTAACTGTTGCCATACTATTAGGTGATTTACGTTGCTAAGGTTGCCGGAGAAACGAGGGGCTGAAAAGTAAACACTCTTCAACCATTCAGCAATCACCTTGTCAACCAAAAAAAAGTGCGGATGGAGGGGGTCGAACCCACACGCCTCGCGGCGCTAGATCCTAAGTCTAGTGCGTCTGCCAGTTTCGCCACATCCGCAACGGGGCGCAAAAATAAAAGATTTGATTGAAAGGGCAAACATATTATACTGCTAAAAAAAAGGTTTATGATTTTACCAGTTAACGGATATAAATAAAACAAAGAACTTCAACCCGTTATAATCCTATTTTAATTTACAAACTTGTTTATAACAGGTATACGGGCTAATTCTTTTTTCTCTACCCTGCTAATGAAATATAAATAGGAAATAAGGAAGATAAAGCCCAATACATGCGAGAATATAATGTTGCTCCAGAAATAGGTTAGTGTAAAATGCAAACCGAACAGTAGTAATACGATAATAAAATAAGCAAGTAATTTCTTCCAGGCATAGGGCACATAATAAACTTTTTGTCCCCATAAAAAACTAATAACCATCATAGCAAAATAACAAAGTAAAGTTGCCCAAGCGCAGGCAATATATCCATACCTGGGTATAAACAGGTAGTTTACTCCAAAAGTTATGGCAGTTCCAAACAAGGTAATCCAGGCTCCTGCCATGGTGCGGCTTGTAACCTTATACCAAACGCTTAAATTGTAATACACACCCAGGCACATATTGGCGAGAAGTAAAACAGGCACAACAACTAAACCGTCCCAATAGCGATCGTCGATAAAATAACGCCATGCTGGTATAAACAACGCCACTCCCAAAAAGGTTAGGGTTATTGTAATTACAAAAAACTTCATTACCCGGGCATATACGGGTTGCGGATTTCCCTTTGCAGCTTCTTTAAAAAAGAAGGGTTCTGCACCCATTCTAAAAGCCTGTATAAATAACGTTATAAGAATGGCCAGTTTATAACAGGCATTATAAATTCCCCGCTGGCTGTCTATATATTCTGCATCGCCAGGCAGCCACCATCCAAGCATCAGGCGATCGAAGGTTTCATTTATCATTCCACCTAACCCTGCAACAAGCATCGGCAGGGAAAACACAATCATTTTCTTCCAGGTGAAAACATCAAAGACCCATTTCTCAGGTAATACCCATTTGCTTAACAAGAGTAAGGTAATAGCTGACTGAATAATATTCGCTATTAAAACATATACGATGGGGTTAAGTTCCGGCTTGTAAATTAGCGCAGCCCAGTGTTTTGGATCTTCTGCAACACGGGCAGGGCAATAGCTCAGAAAAAATACTACAGCACCCAGGTTAATTATTATACCTGTAATACGAATGAGGGCAAACCGTTTAGGCCTTCCTTCATTTCTTAGCCGCGCAAAGGGAATTACTGAAAGGGTATCCAGCGCAATAATTACAATGCTTAACTGAATTAATAATGGAAAACTTTGTAACATGGTTGCCTGTATAAGCAACGACTGGTTTAACCATAACAGAAGAGTAAATAAAACCGTAGAAATTAGAATACTAATAGTGGCAGTGCTATTTACTTTTTCAGCCGTTTCTTTAGTTTGAACAAACCTGAAATAAGCCGTTTCCATGCCATAAGTAAATATGATATTAATTATGGGAATGGCTGCATAAACTGTTCCCATTCTGCCATAATCTGCAGTGCTTACGAGTGCTAAATAGGTAAGATACGGAGTAAGTAAATAATTAATGAAACGTGCGGCAATGCTGCTTACGCCATACCACATGGTTTGACTTGCAAGATTCTTTATGTTACTCAATTGCTTTGCATTTCAAAACAAAAGTAGTGTAAATGAATTTTTTTTATGGTTAATCAATCATCAAACCGGTTAGTTTTTCTACGCAGTTGTTTTATAATGGCATGCTGCTTTTTATTTTCCATTCTTTTTCTTTCAGCAGCCCTGGATGGTTTGGTAGGAACCCTTCTTTTTTGAACATGTAAGGCAGCATTTACAAGGCTGTTCATTTTTTTTATCACGATAGATTTATTTCCAAGCTGCGATCTTTCTTCCTGGCTTCTTACCAGTAAAATTCCATTGTCGGTAATTCTTGATGAAAGTTTTTCGTGTATAATTTCTTTTTGGCAGGCACTTACTAAACAGGAATTATCAACATTCCATCTTCCCTCTACCATGCTTTCAACTTTGTTTACATTTTGACCACCTTTTCCTCCACTTCTCGCGGTTTGAAAAGATATTTCATGCGTAATATCTATCTTCATCATTAATAAATATTTTGTAAAATAACATTATGCGGGTGGTGATTCAAAGGGTAACTCATGCCTCTGTTACTGTGAATAATGAAGTAACTGGTTCAATTGATAAAGGATTGCTGGTATTGGTTGGAATTGAAGATGCCGACAGCGAGGCAGACATTTGCTGGGTAAGCGGTAAGGTTATAAACCTAAGAATTTTTAATGATGAAAAAGATGTAATGAATTTTTCCGTTAAAGATGTTGAGGGCGACATTTTGGTAGTAAGCCAGTTTACTTTACACGCATCTACCAAAAAAGGAAACAGGCCTTCTTATATCAAAGCTTCCAAGCCTGAAGTTGCTATACCCATGTATGAAAAATTTATCAGCCAATTACAACAAGACCTTGGCAAGCAAGTTCAAACCGGCATTTTTGGTGCAGATATGAAAGTAGAATTATTAAATGATGGACCTGTAACCATCACTATGGATTCTAAAATGAAAGAGTAGTTTTTTAAAATTATTAAAATGGAAATCACTTTAAATGAAGCCCAGAAAAAGGTAGACGACTGGATACGGACAACAGGAGTTCGATATTTCAGTGAATTGACTAATCTTGGAATTTTAATGGAGGAAGTGGGCGAACTGTCGCGGCTTATGGTAAGAAAATATGGAGATCAATCTTTTAAAAACAATGAAAATGAAAATGATTTGCCTGATGAAATGGCGGATGTGTTATGGGTTATACTATGCCTTGCAAACCAAATGAACATTAACTTAACTGATGCCCTTAAAAACAATTTTGAAAAGAAAACCCTTCGCGATAAAGAGAGGCATTCGAATAACAGCAAGTTATCTGGTAACCCTTAAAGGTTTTTGATCCTCTGCAAATCTGCATTGTTTACCGTCAGCAATCCAACTGCCGGCAATCTTAAGGCTAATAATTTCCAGTTGGCATCCTTGCTGAAGATTACTTTTAATAAAGCAGTGGCATCATTCATTTTACCATTATTGGCGAGTGTTATTGCGGTCCAGAATTGCATCTCTAAATTTTCAGGAAACATTTTCATAGCGGCATTGTATTCATTCATCGCCAATTCCATATTTGCTTTTTCTGTTGCAAGATCACCATTATTCATATGCTGGTACGCCACATGCAATTTATACAGCTTGTTTATTTCTGCTAGGGGTTTCTCACTGTCATCAACGCGTATGTCAATTTGTTTATCTGCCCATGCAGGCATGCTTTTTCCGGGAACAATAATAAGTGCGGCAGATTGTTTTCCTCTTATATCACCACCGGCATTTTCTGCGCCTTCCATAGCCAGGATAATTCTTTCTGCAAGCGGTTTTCCTGTAGAACCTATAAACGCTTTTGCCATGTTTTCGCATACTGAATCTGTAAGCATCATATTGCTTTGAACGCTGAAGTTGCTGCCCTGTATGTCTTTGGCAAAAGGGATGCAATTTTTGCCGGTATATGCTGCTATGTTTCCATTGTTATCACAAATAGCCACTTGCCTTACTTCTCTTCCTTCATCCTGCCTTAATAAAATTTCCAGTGCCTGGTTAGCATTGAATCCCTGCTTAAGCAATGCCAATCCTTTTGGTCCGTAAGATTTATCAATAAATGATTGAGTTGCGATTACGCCCGTTCCTGCTTCTCCCCAGGAAACAGAAGTGCCCACACTAAACCAATGGCTTTGAACACCCACACCCATCTCACCGGTTAAACTGTCCCGTGCAACAATAGAGTAGGTGTGTGCCAATGGATTGTTTGCGTTATATACCTGGGCCTGTACATTTATATTAATTGTGATGAAGAGAAGAGATGTTATAAATCGCATGAGAATTTTTATTTGAAACTAAATTGAAAATACCAAAGTTTTAGGCAAAAAAAAACGGAAGAATTTTCTTCCGTTATATATGCACTTATATAAATTACATTCTTTTTTCTTTGATCCTTGCGCTCTTGCCACTGCGCTCACGCAAGTAAAATAATTTAGACCGGCGAACCTTACCAACTTTGTTCAAAAGAACAGAATCAATATTTGGTGAAAAGAAAGGAAATATTCTTTCAACACCAACACCATCAGATATCTTTCTTACAGCAAAGGTTTGGGTGGCACCCGTACCCTGAATTTTAATTACATCACCACGAAATCCCTGAATACGTTCCTTACCCCCTTCAATGATCTTATAGTTAACGGTAACATTATCTCCCGCTTTAAATTTAGGAAAATTTTTACCTGCTGTTAACTGTTCATGTACAAACTTCACTGCTGCATCCATAGCTATAAAATTAAGGATGGCAAAGGTAACAGGATAAAGTTCAACTTCCAAAAAAAAGGAAAGCTGAATGAGTTATTATAATTACAGCAAGGCAAATGTATGCATTCATAATTATGATTCTCTAACAAGCAGCCAGGGACCGGAGTAAAATGTAAAGCTTAATTTTGTTTAAATATGATCCCTGAAAATACAATTATAAATAAAGTTGCAGAAAGCAGCCTGACTACCATAAATCTAGAAGATTATTACCCCAGGGCACAAATCACGGTTTTTGACCTTAAGCAGTTTTTGTTTATGGGGCTGATAATCAAGGAGAAGGATTTCCGGTCAGCTTTACAGGCGTTTGACTGGAAACAGTTTGAGAATCAGGCTGTGGCGGTTACTTGTACTGCAGATGCCGTTATTCCAATGTGGGCCTTTATGCTTGTGGCAAATTACCTGCAACCTGTTGCTGCAGAGGTTTATTATGGGGATGAAAAATCGTTGTTTAATCATTTATTTTTAAAAAATTTATCATCATTTAACGTTGAAAATTTTAAGGATAAACGAATTGTTATAAAAGGTTGTGGTGATAAACCCATTCCTGAGTCTGCATACATGGAAATTACTTCGCGCCTAAGACCTGTGGTTAAAAGCATAATGTATGGGGAGCCATGCAGTACTGTTCCTGTTTATAAAAGAAAGGATTAGCGGTGGTTATAATTTAAAACCATTTTCTTTTTCTAAACATTATGACCATTATAATTATGGTGAGGACCATGAAAATAACGGCAAAATAAAAACCCATTTTTTGATGGGTTAAGGGAATAACTTCAAAATTCATCCCGAAGATGCCCCCAATTAATGTGGCAGGTGCCAGCAAGCAGGTTACTATAGCCATCACCTTCATTACTTCGTTTAACTTAAGGTTTATTTTATTTAGGTAAAGATCTTGCAGGCTCATCATCATATCCCGGTAGTTTTCTACAAGGTCATTTGCCTGCACAATATGGTCGTACACATCCTTAAAATATTTGGTGGTTCTTTCCTGCAGCCATTCACTGTCGCTGTTAATAAATCCATTTACTACTTCCCTTACAGGGGCAAAATTTCTTTTTAATACAATCAATTCTTTTCGCAGGTTATTAATACGTGCAAGCGACCTGGTGTTAGCATTTCTTATAATATCTTCTTCCAAATTTTCTACCTTCTCGCCGAGCTTTTCCAGCACTGTGTAATAGTTGTCAACTATCATATCGATTAATGCATAACACAAATAATCAGCAGAGCCCTGACGCAGGCGGCTATTGGCAATTTTTAGTTTTTCGCGTAGCGGATTAAATACATCACGACTGGCATCTTCCTGAAAACTCACAACAAAATCTTTCCCTAATACAATGCTTATTTGTTCCTGCTCAATAGAATTTTTCTTTTCATTAAAATACAACATGTACAAAAGGCAATATAGCAGGTTATCTATTTCATCAATTTTTGGCCGTTGACCAAAACTTAAAATATCTTCTGTAATTAATGAGTGAATTTTAAATTTTGCGCAAAGTTCTTCTACCTCCACTTTTTTTATGCCATCTACATTAATCCAGGTTACATTGTTATTATCTATAAAAGAGGGGCAGGCATCTATAGAGTTATAATTATATTCATTTATTTCAGAGTGATTATAATCATACACCGTTATTTTAATATTCTCTGCTTCTATTCTTTCAGCGGGCTTAACGGGGTTTACCCTTAATATCTCTTTTGTTCTTTTCGTATCAAAAACGGGTAACAGTATTGGTAAATACTTCGCAGCGCGATTGATCATTTATACAATATTAAAAATGAAATTAAGGAAAATTATAAGGTAGGCAACCCACGGAATTGACTTCAGGAATTCATGATTTACATAAAATAAAAAATCCCGCAAACTTGCGGGACCTAAGTCTATGCTGCGATTGCAGTAGTCTTTTAAATTAACGGCCTTTTTTTGTGGCTGATTTTTTTGCGCCGCTTTTAGAAGCTGATCCTTTAGAAGCCGATGCCTTAGAGGCAGACTTAGAAGCAGATCCCTTTGAAGCAGAAGCTTTAGAAGCAGAACCTTTAGAGGCTGACTTCGAAGCTGATGATTTAGACGCAGTTTTTGATGCTGATTTTGCAGCTGGCTTAGATGCAGCTTTAGAACCAGCCTTAGAAGCGCCGCTTTTTGAAGCGCTCTTTTTTGCTGTTGCCATGTTTTTAAATTTAATGGTTAGTAAATAATTCCATAAAAATAAAAAAACTTTATGTTAACAGCCAAATTTTTTAACAGCAAATTAAGAAGCCAATTCGGCAACCGGATTTACTGAAACAGTGGTCTTGTCTTTTTTAGTTTTTCTAAACTCAACAACCCCATCAGTTAAAGCAAACAAAGTAAAGTCTCTGCCTGTTCCAACATTTTTACCGGGGTGGTAAACTGTTCCTCTTTGCCTAACTATTATGTTACCTGCAATGGCTGGTTGCCCACCATAAATTTTTACACCTAATCTTTTGCTTTCGGAATCACGGCCGTTTTTTACACTGCCTTCACCTTTTTTGTGTGCCATAACTTTTATTAAAAAATTAGAAACTTGTAATTTTTAATAATTTCTTTTTAGAAATTATCAGGCTATACTTTCAATTTTAATTTGGGAGTAATGTGTTCTATGCCCGTGCTTTTTACGAAAACCTTTTCTTCTTTTCATTTTAAATGCAGTAACCTTTTCGCCCTTTACCAGGTCGTTTATAATTTCTGCTTTTACTATTTTCTTAGCGTCACCACCCAGGCTAATCTTATCATCTGCATTAACAAGTATAACCTCGTTAAATTCAACTTTATCGCCACTTTTTCCCTGCAAATGAGGAACATACAGGCTTTCGCCCTCCTGAACTCTGAACTGCTGACCAGCTATTTTTACTACCGCAAACATAATTTTAAAATTAAGGACGGCAAAAGTAAGCCTTTTACCGATAAATTGAAAATGAAATTACAAATTGGTTTCAGTGCAAAGGTTAAATAAATGCTTTACACTAAGTATTACGGGTTATGCATATACTTAGTAGTGTTATTTTTGGGCCTAACATGTTGCGATTGTCATGAATCTTAAGTCTCTTCTTGCCCGCCCATATGCCAATTATATAAATAATAAAATAACAGGCAGTATGGCGACTGCGGTTGCCGATCAGGAAGCAATTCTTAAAAATTTATTGAAAACTGCTCGGAACACTGATTTTGGAAAAGACCATCATTTTAATGAAATAGAATCGTATGAGCAATTTAAAGAAGCCGTTCCTATTCGCGATTACGAACAATTAAAACCCTATATAGAAAGAATAAAGGAGGGTAAGCACAATGTATTGTGGAAAGGAAAGCCTATATACTTTGCCAAAACGAGCGGAACAACCAGCGGGGTGAAATATATTCCAATCACTAACGATTCTATACCCAATCATATTAATTCTGCCCGCGATGCTTTGTTGTGTTATATAGCGCAAACAGGTAATGCAGATTTTACTAAAGGCAAGGTTATTTTTTTAAGTGGTTCTCCGGAATTAGAAAGAGTCGGCGGCGTGCCAACAGGCAGGCTGAGTGGGATTGTAAACCATCACGTACCTCGTTACCTAAGAAGCAATCAGTTGCCTTCTTATGAAACCAACTGCATTGAAGATTGGGAAACCAAACTTGATAAAATAGTAAAGGAAACCGTTAACCAAAATATGACGCTGATAAGTGGCATACCACCCTGGATGCAGATGTATTTTGATAAACTTATTGAGAAAAGCGGGAAACCTGTGGGTGAATTATTTCCAAATTTCAAGGTTATGGTGCAGGGAGGCGTAAATTTTGAACCGTATAAAAACCGGTTGTACGAAAGTATTGGAAGAAAGATTGATTGCATAGAGTTGTTTCCCGCAAGCGAAGGCTTCTTTGCCTTTCAAAATAATTTAGATGAAAATAGTTTGTTACTGATTACAAATTCGGGCATCTTCTATGAATTCATTCCTGCAGCAGAAATTTTTAATGAAAACCCTACCCGGCTTAGCCTTGGCGATGTTAAGGCGGGTGAAAACTATGCAATGATTATAAATAGCAATGCAGGTTTGTGGGGTTATAACCTGGGCGATACTGTTAAGTTTATAAGCACCAATCCATACAAATTGGTTGTTACAGGAAGAACCAAACATTTTATTTCTGCTTTTGGTGAACATGTAATTGCTGAAGAGGTAGAAGGTGCCTTATTGGCTGCCGCTCAAAAAACTGATTCTAAAATAACAGAGTTTACAGTAGCGCCTGTTATTCAGGAAAATTCAGGCAAAAGTTATCATGAATGGTTTATTGAATTTGAAAACACTCCCCCGAACCTCTACGATTTTGCCAACACGGTAGACGAAAGCCTGCGCACCAAAAATGTTTATTACGACGATTTAATAAGTGGTGGCATTCTCGAAAGGTTAAAAATTACGCCGGTTCGCAAAAATGGATTTATCGATTACATGAAATCTATTGGAAAACTTGGCGGGCAAAATAAACTTCCACGGTTAAGTAACGACCGGCGCATAGCAGATGCTTTGCAAGAATTTACTATTTCTGCGTAATGCTATTAGCATAGTTTGTTTAGTAATCAATTCTTCATCATTATTTCCAAGTACATTATCTATACTTTTACAGCCATGCTAACAGGCATTGCCTTTTTGCGCTACATATAAATCCTGTTTTGTAAAAAACATAATTTAAACGCGGGTAATTTGCCTTTTTCAGCACCATTTGATTTTAACTGGTTGTCCATATTTATTAAAGCAACCACAGAAAAGTAGCATAATATATATGATTAAACGCATAGCCATATTCGGATCAACAGGTTCTATCGGAACGCAGGCACTGGAAGTAATCTCTGCCAATATTGATAAGTTTTCGGCAACAGTATTAACTGCCCATACCAACGCAGATTTATTAATTCAACAGGCTCTTCAATTCAAACCATTGCAGGTGGTTATTGCTGAAGATGATAAATACCAACAGGTAAAAGATGCACTTGCAGGCTCCGGTATAAAAGTATCTGCAGGCGAAAAAGCCTTGAACGAAGCAGCGTCTTCGGATGATTACGATTTAATGCTTGCAGCTATAGTGGGATATGCGGGTTTAAAACCAACCCTTGCTGCTATTGATAGTAAGAAGGCGATTGCCCTGGCAAATAAAGAAACCCTTGTTATTGCGGGAGATATTGTTATGCAAAGGGCATTACAGAAACAAGTACCTGTAATACCTGTAGACAGTGAACATTCTGCCATTTTTCAATGCCTGATAGGTGAGGGAAGAAATAAAATTGAAAAAGTTATACTTACTGCAAGCGGTGGACCCTTTCTTGGGCGTAAACCCAATTTTTTAGTGAATGTAAAACGCGACCATGCATTGCAACATCCTAACTGGAGCATGGGTGCCAAAATAAGTGTAGACTCTGCAACTCTTATGAACAAGGGTCTTGAAATGATAGAGGCTAAATGGTTATTTAATTTGGAACCTGAACAAATTTCAATCATCATTCATCCTCAAAGCATTATTCACAGCCTGGTGCAGTTTGAGGATGGCAGTCTTAAAGCACAAATGGGTTTACCTGATATGAAATTGCCTATTCAATACGCAATGGCATTTCCATCCCGAATACCAAACGACTTTCCCCGGTACGATTTTAAGAAACCTGGCACACTAACTTTTGAGGAACCTGACTACCGAACTTTCCGAAATCTTTTACTTGCAAAAGATGCTTTGCTAAGAGGAGGAAACCTTCCTTGTATTTTAAACGCTGCAAACGAAATTGCTGTATTTGCTTTTTTAAGAAACCGTATTGGATTTTTAGATATAACAGCTATGGTAGAACAAACCATGGAGAAGATTCCGTTCATTGAAAACCCGTCTCTGGATCAGTATTTCGAAAGCGATGCTGAAGCCAGAAACTTTGCTGCAACCCTTATCCAGCTTTAATTTCAGCAAGGGATTTTGGTTGCCAGGAAGAGAGGTCGCGGCCGGTTATTCTTTCCAGTTCGGCAATATCATTTTTAAAAACGTCCCATAACCAAACCCTGTCTTCATTGCTTATTTTGGGAACCTCGGCAGATTGCCATTTTTTCTTAAAAATGTTTTTGAACGATTTTGGTAAGCGCTTAGCAATAAATCGCGTTCCGTTAATACCAATTATTTTATTAGAAATTTTGTTACCCTTTCTTTCGAAATAAAAGTTAGCTACCTCTTTATTAGGAACTTTAAAATTATCGTCAACACCAATAAAAGAAAAAAGGTCTTTCATGGTTGCATCAAAGTCATGCTTAAGGTCTTCTAAAAACATAACCTTTATTTGCTCCGGCTTAAACCGCTTTTCATAACTTTTTATAATCTCTGAATACATGCCTGCCTGTAAATAAGTTCGAAGCCTGCTATCACCAACATCAAAATTTCCTATACTGTTTAGCCACGTTTGCGCACCCTTTTCGCCCTCCAGGGTAATCTTATCCATTTGGTTAAGGTTCATTTCCATCGCTTCTCTAAAGCCTGCCTTTTCAACTCCCATTCCTTTTTGCATTAACCAACTGCTAAACGCACGGTCCATTGGGTTCCGAAAACAAAGAATAAGCCTGATCTCGGGATAATGGGTTTTTATCCTGTCTGCCACAAAAGGGAGAAAGGCATACACCGGCGTTGCTTCACCCACAGCCTTTGCGCCATTTGCATCCTTAAAATAATTTTCGTAAAACGACATTCCTTTTTGATAATCGCGGCTAAAAAACACCGTTTCCTTAACCTTGCTGGTATAAACATCGGGGTGTTGTCCGAGGTAAAAGTGAAGGGAGGTAGAAGCGCATTTCGGGGGACCAATTATAAGGAAATTTGGATGCATGATCGCGTATTGTTGGTGTTTATCAGGTACAAAAAAAAGGAAAATTTATTTTATAATAATTTTTTCGTGATTCTTTCGTTTAAAAGAATGTTGTAAGGATATTTATATGACCTTATTATTGTTTGGTTAAATACTATCTTTACTTATCCAATATCACTAAAAATCTCTCATGATGGTTTCAGGCCAGCTTAAATTCATGAAAAACCACTGCTTACATTCAATCAATTCAGCAAGAATTTTTCAATTCGCCAAACACCAAAAGGTTGTTTGTTATGCCATAATGCATCTATGGGTACAAAAAAGTGAGGTATTTTCTTTAGCATCCCTTTAAACACCTGCTTATGGAGAAATACACCCCAAAAAAGATCAACATTTTTTTGTCGGTTGATAAACAAAACATCAACAGCTATTTTAATGCGCACGACCCTGCACCTATTTATAAGCGGCAACTAGATCACCAGTTCGAGAATTATATACTTAATGCGGTAAACGGAATCGCAAAAGATTCTATAGTTTTTTATAAGCTTAAATGTGTAAATGAAGCGGATAAACAATATGCTGAGCCATTGATTTACGCCATTAAACGCCATTTCATTCAAAAACGCAGGATTAAAGAAGAAAAATTTTCAAGGTTTAAACGCCGAACCTTTATTCTGCTGGCCATCAGTTTTTGTATTGTTATCGTTTGCCATGGGCTGGTGCCTATGGTTTTAGATGTAACAAACCATTTTCAGTCTATAATGATAACAAGTATTGATGTACTTAGCTGGGTTATGCTTTGGCGCCCCATAGACAAATTAATATTTGACTGGAACCCCCGGCTAAAAGAAATATTGGTTGTTGAAAAGCTCTGTACTGCAGAAATGATATTGCTTGAAACCAAAAAAGAAATTAAAAAAGACAGTACAACCATGTTTGTTATTTCGCAGGCTGGTTAAAATTAATAAGACAAAATATCTTCCATGGTAAACCTATTAATTATTTGTTCTGAGAACTTATACTTTTCAGCCCTTTGGCAGCAAGGATGGATAAACCTAACAATAGGGCTTGCTGTTGCATTAAGCATAATGTCTTTTTATCAGCTTAGAATAAAAAAGCTTAGAAAAAGAGGAAGAATGCTGGTGGCTAAAGCTGAAGAGTATAAAGAATTGTACGACCATGCAGTTATTGCAAAAACAGCAGCATTGGAAGAGGCTGTGAGGAGTACACGGTCAAAGGATGAGTTTGAAATAAATGTAAGCAGGGAAATTCGCACATCAATGAATGGCATATTTGGAATGGTAAGCCTGCTTAACGAAACAAAATTAACCACCGAACAGAAGGAGTGGATCGCTGTAATTCAGACCTCCGGCGAAACTCTACTTTCTCATTCTAATATTTCTAATTCCGAAAAAGCAATGTCTGAAAATTCTACTGAAAGAACTCAACCACAAACCCAGGCCCAACCGGCACCTCAATCAGAAGCAAAAAAATTATCAAAAGAGTTTGCCCAGCACTTTCCTTTAAGCATACTTATAGCCGAAGACGATTCAATAAACCGTCACCTCGCTCTTACCATTCTTAAAAAATTGGGTTATGAGGCAGATTTTGTAATGAACGGGCAGGAGTGCCTTGAGATTGTAAGCGAAAAGCATTACGACCTTATTTTAATGGATGTGCTAATGCCCGAAATGGATGGTTTGGAAGCCACTAAAATGATCAGGCTTTGCCTGGAAGTTCAGCCCTACATCATAGCAATGACAGCCAGCGCACTTGAAGGAGACCGGGAAAAATGTATTGCTGCAGGTATGAATGAATATGTAAGTAAACCCATAAACATTAAAGACCTGATGAAATTACTTGAACAGCTATACCTGGCATCTGTAAATACTAACCAGGAAAAACCTATGATCAACGGGGCGAGCGTTAATGCTACACATTAAATTTTCGGCGGATAATGTTTAAGGCACCACCGGCTTTAAACCATTCTATTTGCGGTTCGTTATAAGTGTGGTTTACAATAACCTCATCCTTTGTACCATCTTCATGATTTAGCACTACCGTTAGTGGTTTACCCGGTTCAAATTCTGTAAGGCCATTGATATCAATAGTATCATCTTCCTGAACCTTATCGTAATCTTCTTTATTTGCGAATGTTAAGGCAAGCATTCCCTGCTTTTTTAGATTGGTTTCATGTATACGTGCAAAGCTTTTTACAAGAATGGCGCGCACCCCAAGGTGTCGCGGCTCCATAGCGGCATGCTCACGGCTGCTGCCTTCGCCATAATTCTCATCACCAACCACAATAGTACCGATGCCCGCAGCTTTATACAATCTTTGGGTAGAAGGTACTGAGCCATAGTCGCCGGTTAACTGGCTTTTTACATTGTCAGTTTTTTCGTTAAAATAATTTACTGCGCCAATTAAAAGATTGTTTGAAATATTATCAAGGTGTCCGCGATACTTTAGCCATGGTCCAGCCATAGATATATGATCTGTGGTACACTTACCTTTTGCTTTTATTAAAAGCCTTAACCCTTTAATGTCAGTTTTTTCCCATGCTGCAAATGGTTCTAACAACTGCAGTCTTTGAGAAGTGGGTGAAACTAAAACTTCAATTCCGCTTCCATCTTCTGCAGGTTCCTGGAATCCTGCATCTTCTACTGAAAATCCTTTAGGAGGCAATTCAAAACCGGTGGGTTCTGCCAGTAAAACATCTTCACCCTTATCGTTTTTTAAAGTGTCTTTTAATGGATTAAAGGCTATGGTGCCCGCAATTGCCATTGCAGTTACTACTTCAGGTGAGGCAACAAAAGCGTGTGTACTCGATAACCCATCATTGCGTTTAGCAAAATTTCTATTGAAGGAAGTAATGATCGTATTTTTTCTTTCAGGGTCATCTATGTGCCGTGCCCACTGTCCTATACAGGGCCCACAGGCATTGGCAAGAACAACGCCTCCCACATTTTTAAATTCATCTATAAACCCATCGCGTTGTATAGTGTAACGTACAAGTTCTGATCCCGGGGTAATGGTAAACTCACTGTTTGTTTTTAAACCTTTGCTAACAGCATCTCTTACAATGGAGGCAGAACGGCTTATGTCTTCGTAACTTGAATTGGTACAACTGCCTATTAATGCCACTTCCAATTTTGCAGGCCAACCATTCTTTTTCACGGCTTCTTTCATTTGCGAAACAGGTGTGGCGTGGTCTGGTGTATAAGGTCCGTTTATGTATGGTTCTAAAGTATTAAGGTCAAGTTCAAGCACATGGTCGTAATATTTAGAGGGATTGTTGAAAACATCGTCATCAGGCCTCAGGTGCTCTTTAATATTTTGTGCCAATTCAGCAACATCCGCTCTTTCTGTTGCTTTTAGATATGCGTGCATTTTATCATCATATCCAAACAGGGAGCAGGTTGCGCCGATTTCTGCACCCATGTTACAAATGGTTGCTTTGCCAGTAGCGCTTAAATTATCAGCACCTTCACCAATATATTCAACAATAGCCCCGGTTCCGCCTTTTACGGTTAATTGACCGGCAACCCATAAAATAATATCTTTTGCACTGGTCCAGCCGCTCATTTTACCGGTTAACTTAATACCGATCAGCTTAGGCCATTTAAGCTCCCAAGGTAAACCGGCCATAACATCGCAGGCATCTGCCCCGCCAACTCCTATGGCTACCATACCAAGGCCTCCGGCATTTGGTGTATGGCTGTCTGTACCGATCATCATACCACCGGGGAAAGCATAATTTTCTAAAACCACCTGGTGAATAATACCGGCACCGGGGTTCCAGAATCCAATTCCATATTTATTTGATACGGAGGCTAAAAAATCATACACCTCTTTATTTACAGTTAAGGCAGTAGAAAGGTCTTCTTTAGCGCCTGTTTTAGCCTGTATTAGATGGTCGCAGTGAACGGTGGAAGGTACAGCTACTGTTTGGCCTGCCCGCCTGCATAAACTGGAGTAATGCCATTTGCGCAGTTGCATCCTGCATAGCCACGCGGTCTGGGGCAAAGTCGACATAGGTTTTAGCCCGTTCAAAATTTACGAGTTGTTGATTTAAATGCAGGTGAGAAAATAATATTTTCTCAGCCAATGTTAAGGGACGGTCAAGTAATTTACGTGCTGCAGAAATTTTGGCTGGCATTTCATTGTACACTCTTCTTATCATTTCTATATCAAAGGCCATAAACTATTTAAATTTTTTTATGTGGTAAAAGCAGTAATTATCGTTTATACAGGTCAGTGCAAATAAAACCCCGCGGTTAAAGAAACCATTATTCCAGATTTTATGCAGAACGCCATTATAAAAAAGGTACGAATTTACGGCAAAACATTTACTATGATTATTTAGATTTTTAATAATAATTTTAATTTTAATGTAATGAATAAGCTTAAACATCAAATTGAATGGTCGGTTTTTGGAGTTTGCTCTTCTCTTGGAGAAAAGCTTGGAATTTCTACCAGCCGCATTAGAATGTGGTTTATTTATATTTCTTTTTTAACCATGGGGTCACCACTTATAATTTACATGATAATGGCTTTTTGGCTGAATATAAAAAAATACATACTTTCAGCTAAACGTAATCCTTTAAGGTATTTATAAAATTCTTTCCCTTGCTTAAAATTAATTACAGCTACAATAATGTGTCTGACCTATGCAGGCAACTCAGCAGGGAATTAAACTTAACCGTTTCAAACAATTTTTCAGGACTTGATAAGGAAAATGAGAATGGCAACATTTGCTACATTAAATTACCTAACGATCTACAGGTTATTTACATGGATTATGTGCCCCGTCAGGATGTGTTGTTACACCGTAAAAATGCAGGTAAAGAATCTTTCTTTTTCAGGATAGATGGTATTTCGCAGGAAGCAGATTCAACAAGGCCTTCGGTTTTTTTCGGGCAGATAAAGCAAGAGGCATTTTATATGGCAACTGCCAACAAAAGAAGTAAAATCATTAATATTTTTTTAGAAAGAGATTGGTTAGAAACATACTTTTCTAAGGAAGGAACGTGCGATTTTTTTAAGAAAAGCATTTTTCATAAAGAATCAACCTATCATTACGAATTTCTCGATTCAGAATACAAAAGACTGGTAAATGAAATGTTGGGGTCAAACCCCGAACCTGAGTTCGCCAACCTTGTAGTACAGAACAGAACAATGCTTATTCTCGAAAGATTTTTTTCCCGGTTTTTTAGAAAATTCAGCGAAAAAAATCTATACGTAAAAGCTTCTGCCGAAGAATTAGAAAGACTAAAAATGGTTGAGGGGCTTCTTATAAAAGATTCTTCTTTTGCACCACCTACAATAGCCCAGCTTGCAAAGATCTCTGCACTTAGTACAACTAAACTAAAGTCGTTGTTTAAAGAAGTGTATGGGTTGCCCATTTATCAGTATTTTCAAAAGCACAGAATGCAAAAGGCAAAAGCAATGATGCTTTCCAGAAGATATTCGGTAAGGGAAACGGCAAGAGAATTAGGGTATGTTAATCTCAAAGATTTTGTAAAAGCCTTTCAAAAAACTTTTGACCAGTTACCTGAAGAAATTGCAGCAATGTAGATTCATTTAAAAAGTTATCCCTTGCAGATCAATCACAGAGAATACAGCTTTACACATTTACTTCATACTTTTTCCAGGCAGCTTGGATTAAAAACAGATGGTAATTATATGGACCTAACCTCTGCCAAAAGCAGTGGGTTTATGTATACCACAGATTTTGAATCGGGTATTTCTGTCTTAATTACAGAAAGTGCTTTTACTGAAGATCTTTTTTATGAAAGAAAGGCCCTGCCGAATTTTGAATTTTTTATTTTACGCGTTCACGATACCGCAATAAAATCAACATCCACAAAACCCAATGAAGATACCAGCGGGGCAGTAGACCTTGCAAGGAGCATGGTGCACCTTACAACTTCCATGGTAAACACCAGTTATTTTTTACCAGCTGACACAAAAACAAGGGCAGTAAATATTGTTTTTGATAAGCAATTTTTAATGGAGACGTTAGGTATAGACTGTGCAGAGAAATTCATGACCATTTTCTTTTCGTTCTATATTAAAAAATCGTTTGTAGCACAGGTTGATGCAGATTACAGGGCTATTATAAATGAATTGACCAGTGATTTAAATGCGCATCCATTAAAGCAGGCTTTTGTGTACAACAGAATAATGCTTATACTGGAAAAATTCCTTATAAAATTCATTACCATCGATCATCAGAATAAAAAAACCATACAGCTAAAAGATGGAGAAATAAGCAGGTTAGTTAAGGCTGAGATGTTATTACTAAAAGATTTTTCTGTTACTCCGCCTACAATTGAAATGCTTTCTAAGATCTGTGCAATGAGTCCTACAAAGTTTAAGAACGATTTTAAATCATTATACGGCCTTCCCATTTATGAGTATTATCAAAAGCATCGCATGATGCATGCAAGGTCATTAATATTACAAAGTAAATACGCTATTAAAGAGGTTGGAATGATGGTGGGTTACAGTAACCTTGGGCATTTCGCAGCCAGTTTTAAAAAAGAATTTGGTGTGTTACCCCGCGAATTGATGAATGCCAACCAGTTTACCAGGTACGAGCATGAAGACCAGCCGGAAAACCTTTCCATGGCTAAATAATCGCCTTTCTTATTTTAATTAATTGCTTAAGCAAATCTTCAATTAAGTGCATGGGCAGCATGTTGGCGCCATCGCTTTTTGCCACCGATGGGTTGGGGTGCGTTTCAATAAATAAACCATCAGCACCAGTGGCAATAGCAGCTTTTGCTATCGTTGAAATTAGTGTCGGGTTTCCTCCTGTAATGCCACCGGGTTGGTTGGGCTGTTGCAGGCTGTGTGTACAATCCATTATTACGGGCACATTGTGCGCCTTCATAATTGGAATATTTCGATAGTCGACTACCAAATCCTGGTAGCCAAATGTATTACCTCGTTCAGTTAAAAGCACCTGTTTATTTTCTTCTTTTCTTATTTTTTCAACAGCAAACTTCATTGCCTCTCCGCTAACAAACTGACCTTTTTTTACGTTAACAATTTTCGCGGTTTTTGCAGCTGCAATCAAAAGATCGGTTTGCCTGCACAAGAACGCAGGTATTTGTAAAATATCAACATATTTGGCTGCCAGTTCCGCTTCCTCAGCGGTATGTATATCAGTGGTTACGGGTACCTTAAAATGTTTGCCTACTTTATTAAGCAGTTTTAATGCTATTTCATCTCCTATTCCGGTAAAAGAATTTGCACTGGTTCGGTTTGCCTTTCTGTAACTCGCTTTAAAAACAAATGGTATTGATAAACTTTGCGTTATTCCGGTGAGTTTTTCAGCAACCTCAAAAACCAATTCTTCACTTTCCACCACGCATGGTCCTGCAATAAGAAAAAAATTAGCCTTATCATATTGCTGCGAAGCAAATAAAGCATTTAAATAATCTGTAACCATTATTTTTAATTGAAACGCGAACTTACTAAAAGGGTTTCAGGTAATTTTCGAAACCTGACACACCACATACCAAAATTAAAATCACAAGTATTTTTTTAGATTCTAATTAATAAAAAATGATGGAAAAGATGATTGCTTTTTTAAAACCTGTAATTGCTTTTAGTTATGTTTATTAAGTTTTTTTTAATAATTTCTTAATACCTGTAACCCTATCTTCGCAGCCTGTTTAAGACAGGATCTAAAGCTTAGAAGAATTATTTATCCCGTGTAGAAAGCGTTTTCCATTTATTCAAAGGCAGGTTTTCAAATTTTATTTATCTCTTAAAAAAAGTGTGAGTAAAGCCATTCTTTGTAATTAAGATGGTGTGTGCAAGCCTATTTCAGCAGTATGAAGTATCCCATATTCTTATGTGCTTTAATGTTAACTATTGTATTTGGTACAGGTTGTCAGAAAGAAATGACCGAATCTCCTGGAATTTTTCCCGATGATGCAAATACCACTTACGAAACCAATGATTTTGGTAGGTTTGGCCTTCCCAAAAATAACCGGTGGGGAGTTATTATAAATAAAAGCACTCCTGACACCGACGAGCACATTTCTAAAAGCCCGCAATACATTCTTTCACCATCAGACAAGATCGTTCTTGCCAAGGATTATGGAGTCAGTTATATACGCACAGGTGTATCTAAATCCGATTGGGATGATGCGGAAAAGCAAAAAGGTTTTTTATTTTGTTATGACCAATACGCCAATAATGGTTTTAAATTATTGCTGAATGTGCTTTGGAAAGACCAGCTAGGTACCCCGGTAGCCTTTGCACCCAATGCCGCTAACACCAATAGTGGGTATTATAAATTTATAAATTCACTTATAGATAGTTTAACCTCAAATGGCAGAACGCCACCAGCTGTTATTGTGGTAGAAAATGAAGAAGTAAATAAGCTTTATTATATAATAGATAAAACCTCTGATTGGGATAAATATATTGCCATGTTACAAACCGTAACTACGCTTAGCCACGCTAAAGGCATTAAGGTTGCTAACGGAGGAATTACTGCAAGGCAAACCACGTTTGTTACCTGGGACTGGCTTAAGAACACTATGAAATTAAATGGATTGGCCAAGTCATTTGCTAAAAATAGCATGCCCCCAACCCTTTATTATGGACTTTATAAAGATGGAAGGCCTGAGGATGTGCAACCTACCGGCGAAGGTTATGTTTTAGAACAGGCCGGAATGACAAACTATTTTCTTCAGAAGTATAATGAAGTAGGTATTGATTATGTAAACTTTCATTGGTACGAACCAGTTAGCACACGCGGTTGGGACGAAACAAAGAATGGCGGATCTCCCTGGATTCGGTGGGGTATAAGCCAGAACGATACCAGCTCTGGCGTACTTAGCAGGGTTTTAAAATTTTATAGTACAACATGCTCAGCCAGGATTATAAGTAATGAAATAGGGCAGGTAACTTACTCAGAATGCCTCACCAATAATATGATGACGCAGATTAACAAACTTGCAAAAGATGGCTCTAAACCATTTTCCATAGCCTCCTGGTATGATGGCGATGGTTCTAATGAATATGATGCCAGGGCATTACATAATACATTGGTATCAGATCCTTTATATACCATGCGCACAAATGGAATTGCATTTAAAAGGCAAATTAAATATCCGTTATTGCCCGCTATATGTAGTTCTCCATTATAATAATTTAAGTTGTATTTATATCATACATCAATTGCTAAGTAGCGATTGTAAGAAGTTTTCCTGAATTTTGCAGCCAGAAAAAAACGTATGGCAAAGGAAAAAATTTTGGTGATCGGTGCAAGTGGCCAGATAGGTGTTGAATTAACCCTTGCATTAAGAAAGATATATGGCGACGCGAATGTAGTTGCCAGCGATTTGCGTGAAGAAAATGATTTGTTGAAGGGAACGGGTCCGTATGTTTCGCTTGATGTGATGAATAAAGAGATGCTGCATGTGCAGATCATCAGGCAAAACATAACACAGATATACCTGCTTGCTGCCATTCTTTCTGCAACAGGTGAAAAAAACCCCGGGCTTGCATGGAATTTAAATATGCAAAGCCTGCTAAATGTTCTCGATATATCCCGCGAAGAAAATATTAAGAAGGTGTATTGGCCAAGCAGCATTGCAGTCTTTGGCCCTACATCTCCGAAACACAATAGTCCGCAACAAACCATTATAGAGCCGACTACTGTTTATGGTATCAGCAAGTTTGCAGGTGAATTTTGGTGTAATTATTTTTTTAACAGGTACCAGGTAGATGTGCGCAGTTTGCGTTACCCGGGACTAATAAGTTATAAATCCGAACCGGGTGGCGGCACTACTGATTATGCGATTGAAATTTACCAGGGAGCAGTTGAAAATAAAAGATACACCAGTTTCTTAAGCGAGCATACTTATTTACCTATGATGTATATGCCCGATGCCATCAGGGCAACAATAGAATTGATGGAAGCGCCCGCCGCAAACATTACCATCAGAACTTCATACAATATTTCTGCAATGAGTTTTTCCCCGGCTCAAATTGCCCAATCAATTAAAAAAGAAATTCCCGGGTTTGAAATTAATTATAAGCCGGATTACAGGCAGGCAATTGCTGATAGCTGGCCCGCAAGTATAGATGATACCGCCGCCAGGAAAGACTGGGGATGGAAACCAGAATATGACCTGGACAGGATGACTGCTGATATGATCACCAACCTTAAGAAATAGAAATCGTCTTTACAACAAATTGATAACATCATTTCATTGTATTATTGTTGAAATTGTTTTCAGTAAAACTTATACATGAAGATTTCTGCATTGCTTATTGCATGCGCATTTTTTCTTTCGGCAGGTGCGCAAGACTACGAAATACCTGATTACCGCAGTAAAAGGGAAAGCTTTCTTAAAACTCCCGATAAGGTGCTGCGTGCAGATCTCGCATCCTTCACAATTGGGGGCATAGATGAAAGCTTTGCAAAACTTCCGCTCACAAGCCTACCTGTAAAGAGTGCAGATAAAAATTCTATTATGCTTGCAAATGATACCCTGCAGGTTATTATTGAATCCGGGTTATTTGACCGCAGTAAATACAAGGTGCAATTTTATGAAACCAAATACCTGGTTAAGGTGAATGGTAAAGCTTTTTACGGAACAAAAAACGATGTTCCCGCCACCATTATTAATAATATAATGGTTATTGCCGGTGGAGATACTATTCAAATTCCACCGCCGGCATATGCAGACTTGTTTGAACCAAATTTTTATTATGAGGATAGCCGCACCGCGCAAACTAAAAGCCATACCGCGGTTTATTTATCGCCCGATAACAAACGAATCTATATATATATGATCAATGGTTCGGGAGAAGGTCGTTATGAGGTTACCTGGGTTATACAGGACAAAACCTATTTAAGAAGAATAGTAGATTACGGATTTTAATTATTCAGCTTCGGCAACTACTTCCTTCACTTCAGGTATCATTCTTTTCATCATGCCTTCAATACCTGCTTTTAAAGTGATCATGCTTGATGGGCAACCACTGCAGCTTCCCTGCAACATAAGTTTAACCACGCCATCTTCAAAGCTTTTAAACTGAATGGCGCCGCCATCCATTTCTACTGCTGGTTTTACATAATTATCAAGAAGTTCCTTAATCCGTTTTACTGCATCAGTATCATCGCTTAAAACAATGTTACCAGTATCCTGTTGAATTTTTGCGGCTTCTTCCTCATTAACGATTGTGCCACCATTTTCAAGATAATCTTTAAGAAATTGTTTAATAGAAGGAATAACCTCGTACCAGTCTTCCGTTTCGGGGGTTTTTGTAAGGGTAACAAAATTGCTGGCAATAAAAACGCTTTTAATGAAAGGAAAACTGAAAAGTTCTTTTGCAAGGGGAGATGGGCCAGCCTGTGTCTCATCCTGGAAATCGATGCTCTTACCGGGATACAATAATTTGTTTGCCACAAATTTCATTGTTTCCGGGTTGGGTGTCATTTCTGTGTAAATACTAATTACCGGATTGCCTGTTTTAATCATAATTGCGCTTTACAAAAGCAAAAGTAAATAAGAAAAGGCAACTAATCTTAAAAAGCCCGAAGGCTTAACAATAAACAAAGATTAGCGGCAAAAATTTATTCTACCATTTTGCCGCTTTTCTTTAAATATCTAACAAGAATGTATGTTAAAACCAAAAATCCTAAAGAGGCTTCAAGAATGTAATTTCTTTCAGGTTTATTATAATTCGAAAGTTGCGGGTATTTCAAAAATAGTATTAAAACGATACCGCAAAGCCAGATGAATTGAGTGGTGTGTTCCTTAAGAATCCATCGCTTCCATTTAAACTCCATTTCTGAAAAGGTTTTTCCAATTCCTTTTAAGCGGGGTATCCAGCGGTTAACACGCTGGCAGTATTTAATAAAACTTTCACCGAATTTCCCCCGAAGAAAATTTTCCTCCGCTAAAACAATTGCCTGGTAAATAAATAAAAAAATGGGTATGATTACTGCAACATAAAAAAGAGAATTAGATAAAATGCCAACACCCAGTAACATTAAAATATTGCCCACATACAATGGGTTTCTGCAATGTTTAAAAATACCTTCGGTAACAAGACCCTCCGCATATGGCTTGCCAGCTTTACCACCACGTACAATGTACGCCAGCCCAATGGTTGCACCACGTATTAATTGCCCGGTGATCGTAATTACGAGTCCTATAATTATTGGATAGAGATAAAAGCCATAGCCAAAATTGTGTTCTGAAAACAATGCCTGGGAGGGAATAAAAAGTGCCAGGTAAAACAGAATGAAAATAAAATTCCGGTACTTGAAAAAGAAGTTTCCTATAGTGACCATTATTGTTTTTTTATTGCCATGAAGCCAGTAAAATTATACCACTTAAAGAACACTTCAACGTGTTCAAAACCGGTATCGCGCAGCAGGGTTATGTTTTCGCTTAGTTTATAAGGGATCAATACATTTTCAAGCGCTTCGCGCTTTTGCGAAATTTCCATTTCACTGTACTGGTTACGTCGTTTGTAATTATAATAATGATTGATGAATTCCCGGTTAAACCGGCTGTCTTCTGCGAGTATCTTTTCTACAAGAATCAATCCTCCGCCTGGCAATAATCCCTCATAAATATTCCTCAATAATTTTTCTCGGTAAATCGGACGTATAAATTGCAGTGTAAGACACAATACAGCAACAGAAGCGTTATGCATATCCACACCCTGGTTAAGGTCTGCCACTTTAAGATCAACAGAACGGGTAAGCCCCGCATCATCAAGCTTAGACCTGCATTTTTCAAGCATCTGGGGAGAATCATCAATGCCAATGAATCCTATATTTTCATCAACAAGTGAATTCATACCGATCATAGTGGTGCCAGTTGAACAACCAAGATCATAAATCACGGTACCTGGCTGTGCATAATCTGCAGCAAGCTCAGCGACCATGCGTTGAATTTCTCCATAAAACGGCACCGATCTGTTTACCATGTCGTCAAATACCCTGGCAACAGTATTATTGAATTTAAAATCTGAGGCTTTTTTTATCTCATCTTTAAATACCTGGTCTTCACTCATAAGCAAAACTAATAATTGTACCTTATTAAATTATTATATTGCCAAATCTATAAAGGGGTTTCCATATTTATAATCAATGAAATCAATCTTAACCCTGTTTTTTATAATTGGGATCGTAGGTATTGCCCGGGCGCAGGTAAACCCTTATGTGCTCAATGGTTCTGCAATGCAGTTAGATTGTCATTGCTACAGGTTAACACCAGACAATTTGTTTGAAAGCGGTTCAATATGGAATAAGAATAAAATTGACCTGACTAAATCGTTTGATTACTATTTTAATATTTATCTCGGCTGCCGAGACTTAGATGGGGCAGATGGTATTGCCTTTGTTTTACAACCCATAAGTACCAGCCTGGGTACCGTTGGTAATGGGTTAGGTTTCGGTGGCATAGTGCCAAGTTTAGGTGTAACCCTGGACACGTATCAGAATACAACAGATGGAGATCCTTTTTATGACCACATTGGGCTGCAGGCAAATGGAGATGTGGTTCATGGCAGCTCAAACAATTTGGCTGGTCCGCTGCAAATGCTCCCCGGCAGGGACAATTTAGAAGACTGCCAGTGGCACGTATTGCAGGTGTATTGGGATGCGCCAAATACTACCCTAACAGTTAGTATGGATGGCTCTCAGCGATATGCTGTGAAGAATGATATTGTTAATACAATTTTCGGTGGAAATCCCCTGGTATATTGGGGTTTTACCTCTTCAACCGGCGGGTCAACCAATTTGCAGCAAATGTGTACCTCCCTCGATGCTAAGTTTATTTTACCCCCTAATCAAAAAACCTGTATTGGAACACCGGTAACATTTGTAGATAGTTCTGTTTCGTTTGGAAGCATAGTAAAATGGTTTTGGAATTTTGGTGATGGCACTACAGATACAATTCAAAATCCTCCCCCACACAATTATGCGCAACCAGGTATTTACAACGTAACACTGAATATATTAGGGAATGATGGCTGTATATCAGATACGTTTAAACAACAGGTCACGGTTGGTTCATACCCTGTTGCAAATTTTGATTACAGTCCAAAGCCTGCCTGTACTAATAATGAAATTAAATTTACTGATGCCACTACCCTGCAGGTAGGTACAAAAGAAAAATGGTTTTGGGATTTTGGGAATGGTGAAACAAGCACCCTGCAGGAACCGCCACTCCAGAATTATTTAGATGGAAGTTATACTGCAAAACTCTTGGTTGTAAGTAAGGAGGGTTGTGCTTCAGATACTGCTAAACAAACCTTCGGGGTGCTGGTTGGTACATCAGTTGATTTTATTTCGCCCGGGGCAGCATGCAGTAATACACCCCTTAATTTTTCCGGGGAAAGAACCGGAACAATTCCCATTCAGACCTGGTTATGGAATTTAGGAGACGGAACATTTATTACAGATTCGGTATTTACACATGCTTATAAAGATAGCGGAATCTACAATGTTTCACTGGTTGCACAGGCTGTAAATGGATGTATTACCGATACGGTTTCAAGTTCCATAACCATTTATTCCACAAATGCTTTTGCAGGTAATGATACCACCATTTTAATGAATTATCCTTACCAGTTAAATGCTTCCGGAGGAGAAAATTATACATGGTCGCCTTCGGCGGATTTAAGTGATCCATTTATTCCCAATCCCGTGGTTACCCTTGCTACCGATGCAACTTATATTGTAACTGTTTCTTCATCGCAGGGTTGTGAAACAACAGATTCTATACACCTTAAAGTGATAAAAGGCCCCGAGATTTATGTTCCTACTGCCTTTACGCCTAATGCCGACGGGCGAAATGATGTGTTTAGAATAATCCCCGTAGGTATTACGGAAATAAATACGTTTTCTATTTTTAACCGTTGGGGGCAAATGATATTTTCGTCAAAAGATCCTTCTAAAGGATGGGATGGAAATCGTAATGGAACACCGCAACCACAAGGCACCTATGTTTGGATAGTATCCGGAAAAACCATTGAGGGAAACAGCATAAAGAAACAGGGTACAGTTGTGTTAATCAGATGATGCCATGCAAACTTGCTGCTGAAGTGATTGCGACGCAACCACCGCTGCTATAAAATTTTAAGCTGGTATTCAACTAATCTTCTACAATGCGCAACTTGGCATAATTAAGCATGATCTTTTTTTCTCCGTTGTGTTCAAAATTTATGGTGGCAATGGGATTATGCGCACTGCCTTCCATTTTACTAACAACACCAAAACCAAATTTCTGGTGTTCTACTTTTTGACCCTCATGCAGGTCGCTAGTATCGCTGGGTGCAAAGTCTTTGCTGGCAACATGCACTTTTACTTTGGGCGGTGCGGGGGGAATGGTTGAGAGGTAAGAAGGTTTGCTTTTTTGTTCAGGCGCACCTGCTCCGAAGAAACTGGCACCGCTGTTCCCGCCATGCATTCTTTCAAAAGCAGAGCCAAGCCCCATTCCATTAGTGGTGGCACCTCGCCCTGCAAAACTTTTATCAAGAAATTGCTCGGGAAGTTCCTGCAAAAACCGGCTGGGGTCATTTTTTATCAGGTTGCCAAAGCGGTACCTGTTGTTGGCATATGTTAAGTGTAACCTATGCTTGGCACGGGTTACAGCCACATAAAATAAGCGGCGTTCTTCTTCCAGTTCTTCCCGTGTATTTATACTCATGGCATTCGGAAACAATGTTTCTTCCATACCACCAACAAAAACACACGCAAACTCCAGTCCTTTTGCTGCATGTATGGTCATAAGGCGCACCACATCTGCATCTCCTTTCTGGTCATCTGCATCTGTGAGCAAGGTAATTTGTTGCAGGTAGGCAGAGAGGCTTTTATCACCCTGTTCTCCATCTTCGTTAGACGGGCTTTCGGTCCATTCTTTTATAGAGTTTAGCAACTCCTGAATGTTTTCGTACCGTGCAAGCCCTTCGGTAGTTTTATCGTTAAACAATTCTTTAATAAGGTTGGTGTGCTTACCAATTTGGTTGGCTACTTCATACGCATTCTTTTCTTTAAGCAGGCTTTGAAAATAACGTATCATGGTAACGAAGTTCTGCAGCGATTCTAGCGTTCCAGCGCGAAACCCAAATTCCCCGGCACGGGAAATTACCTCGAACATGCTAATGTTATGCTCATTGGCAAATATCACTGCTTTTTCAACCGTTGTTTTACCAATGCCGCGAACAGGGTAATTGATGATGCGTTTTAAAGCTTCTTCATCCTGCAGGTTTACGATTAATCGCAGGTAAGCGACAACATCTTTAATTTCTTTGCGCTGGTAAAAGCTTACGCCACCAAATATTTTATAAGGAATACCCATGCGGCGCAGGCTTTCTTCAAAGGCACGGCTTTGTGCGTTGGTACGGTAAAGAATGGCAAAGTCGCGGTTGCTGTAATGGTTGCGCAGCCGTTGTTCCTGTATGGTATCAGCAACATATTTGCCTTCGTCATTATCGGTATTTGTTTTTATAATTTTTATGCGTTCACCAGAATCGTTGCTGGTCCAGAGTTCTTTTGGAATCTGACCCTTATTGTTTTTAATTACTTCATTGGCTGCAGTTAGAATGTTTTGTGTGCTGCGGTAATTCTGTTCAAGCTTTATCACCTTCACATCATCATAATCTTTCTGAAACTGTAAAATGTTTTCGATAGTGGCACCGCGAAAACTATAAATACTTTGTGCATCATCTCCCACCACGCAAATGTTTTCGTGCACGGCTGCCAGTAATTTTGTTATCTGGTACTGAACAGGGTTGGTATCCTGGTACTCATCAATCAATATGTATTTAAACTTGTGCTGGTATTTATGCAGCACATCAGGAAAATCACGTAGCAATTCATACATCTTCAACAACAGGTCATCGAAATCCATAGCACCATTCTTAAAACAACGTGCCGCATAGGCAGCATACACCTGTGCAATGGCAGGCCGGTTGGCACGTGCATCTTCCTGCTGAATATAATAATCGGTACTGTATTCAACGGGCCCGACAAGGGCATTCTTTGCTGATGAAATACGGTTGTGTACTACGTTAGGCTTGTAATGCTTATCGTCAAGGTTCAGTTCATTGATCACTGTTTTCAAAACAGAACGGCTGTCATCTGTATCATAAATGGTGAAGCTGTTAGGGTATCCTATCCTATGAGCTTCTGCACGCAAAATGCGGGCAAACACACTGTGAAATGTGCCTATATATAAATTGCGGGCTTCAGTATTGGCAAGTATTTTTTCAACCCGTTCTTTCATTTCGGCGGCAGCCTTGTTGGTAAAGGTGAGTGCCAGAATATTAAAAGAATCTACCCCATTGGCCATAAGGTGGGCTATACGTGTAGTGAGTACGCGGGTTTTGCCACTGCCTGCCCCGGCTACGATCATTAAAGGTCCCTTTAAAAAAGTTACCGCTTCTCGCTGGGGTTCGTTTAACCCGCTCAGGTAATCCGTCATGCGCGCAAGTTACACGCTGCAGGGGTTTTTTAAGATGGTGGTTGATAACTTGGTAAACTTTTTACACTGCATTAGGATAATCGTTATTTTGCCTGCAGCGGACCAAACAAAATGCAGAAAAAACCCGGAATTGACATTATTGATAAAGTGCTGAATGCCTGTTACCAGGCCATGCCTTATCAATTGTTTATTATGAGCCTGATGCACCAGTACGAAGAGCGCGGCAGCCTTAGTAAAAAACAATTGCAGGGATTATACCTAAAGGCGAAGGATGTGGATGATATTCCTCCCAACTGGCTTAGTACCCTCGAGGCAATAATTAAAAAAATGCCCACAAAGTATAAGTCTGAAGTGCCCGATTCGTCGCCACTTTATTCAAAAGATGATGAAGCCGGAAAATTAATCCAGGACATTCTTGCCAAATATCCACTGCATAAGCGGGTGCTGTTTCTTACAGACCAAATTTGAAAATAACGAAGTGCTTACTACCCTTGAAATGGATGAACTAAAGAAGTTCACTAAACTGCTTTTAAAGAAATAGGTATGTAATGCTGGGAATTTTTTTCAGGCACGCGTATAAAACGATTACCCCACGTAACCCGTAACTTTAAGTAAATAAACATTTATGAATACAGATAATAAACAGCAGAACGACGTACCTGATAATGAAAAAAAAACCAGTGATGCCGAGAGGGAAGAAACCAATAAAACAGACCCCAACATCACCGAATTAAAAGGGCTCACAGACCCTGATGAACCACTGGAAGAACCCGGAACGCTGAACCCGCTAACAGGCAACAGGGAAGGAGAGGATGAGGATTAACCTTTTATAATCTATGAAATATTCCCCTTCCGCCCATTCTTAGTAAATTTGCGGATAAACAAAATCGCTCATCCCGGCGCATCTCTTTATGCAGTTATATTGTACATCGCTAACCAAATACCATCGCCTGCCCACCCGTGAAGTAAAGATCGGGGATCTTTTATTGGGCAATGGAAATCCTGTGCTCATTCAAACCATGACCACCACCGATACCATGGATACTGCTGCAACAGTGGCACAATCCATACGCTGCATAGAAGCCGGTGCCGATATGGTTCGCATAACCGCACCCAGTAAAAATGAAGCGGAAAATTTGCTGAACATAAAAAATGAGCTGCGGAAAAAAGGATATAAAACACCTTTGATCGCAGATATACATTTTACCCCAAATGCCGCGGAAATTGCCGCCCGCCTTATAGAAAAAGTGCGCGTAAACCCCGGGAATTATGTAGATAAAAAGAAGTTTGAATTTCATGAATACACCGATGCAGATTATGCAGAAGAAATAGACCGTATACGCGACCGCTTTACACCCCTCGTTAAAATTTGTAAGGAATATGGCACAGCCATGCGCATTGGTACCAACCACGGCAGCCTAAGTGACCGCATCATGAGCCGCTATGGCGATACACCCATGGGAATGGTGGAAAGTGCCCTTGAATTCTTACGCATTGCCCGTTACGAAAATTACCACAACATTGTGTTAAGTATGAAAAGCAGTAACCCTAAGGTTATGGTTCAGGCGTACCGGTTGCTGGTTAATAAAATGTTTGAAGAGTTTAATGAATGTTACCCGCTGCATTTGGGTGTAACGGAAGCCGGGGATGGAGAAGATGGCCGCGTAAAAAGTGCGATCGGCATAGGCACTTTAATGGAAGACGGGCTGGGAGATACCATTCGTGTTTCATTAACCGAAGATCCTGAATTTGAAGTGCCCGTTTGTAAAGACCTGGTAAAAAGATACCACGACAGGGAACACCATGCACCGATTGAAGTGATCAGGGATTCACTTTCGGGCATCCGGCACAAGGTTGCTGAGGTTGGGCATAAGATCGCCGAGGTTATGCATTTAACGCATGCCTCAAATAATGAACACCTAAATGGAAAAGACACACCCGGCGAGAATATTGTTTTACCCTATTCACCCTTTAATTACCAGCGAAGGCATACTTTACAAGTTTCCAATATTGGCAGTGATCATGTACCGGTTGTGATCGCTGATTTTATGGCTAAAAAAGAAATTGAATTTGAAGATCTTAAAGCAATCGGTTATACATACAATTCGGCAACAGACAAATGGAGCATCAGCGACAGCGCAGCCGATTACGTTTATACAGCCGCCAAAAAAATAAATTTTGCCTTACCGGGAACTCTAAAAGTTATTTGCGATGCAACCGCCTGGAAAAACATTTATGAATTTGGTTCAGTCGAAACCCAGGAAAAATATTTTCCTCTTTTTCCAGGGTGTGGAGTACCTCGATATAAAAGATAAGTCACCAAACTTAAACTTTATAGTGATCGATACACACAAGATCGATACAGCAGTACGTGATAAAATATTTGAACAGGCTGCAAACGATGCTACTGCTGTGTTTTGTTTTTACAGCACCAATAAGCATGCAATGCCCGATTTGCGCAGAACATTTATAGAGTTGATGGAAAGAAAAATAAAATGTCCGGTAATAATTTGTGTTGAAAGCGAACACACAACGGTCGATGAACAATTGATTGAATTTTCTGCAGAAAGCGGCGCCCTGCTGCTCGATGGTTTTGGCGATGGGTTATGGTTAATGAATGATCCCAAAAAAATGCATAATGTAAAGATCAGCGGCAGAAACTATATACCTGTTAACAACAACCACGCATTTTTAAATGCCAATTCATTTTCAATTCTGCAGGCAACACGTACGCGGATATCTAAAACTGAATACATATCATGCCCCTCCTGCGGCAGAACGTTGTTCGACCTGCAGGAAACAACTGCTAAAATAAGGGCACGCACCAACCACCTGAAAGGCGTTAAGATCGCCATTATGGGCTGCATAGTAAATGGTCCCGGTGAAATGGCTGATGCCGATTTCGGCTATGTTGGTAGTGGTGTGGGAAAGATAACCTTATACAAAGGTAAAGAAGTGGTGAAGCGCAACGTGAATAACGAAGTGGCGGTTGATGAACTCATTAACCTGCTTAAAGAAAATGAAGTCTGGATAGAACCTGAGTTGCATTAAATTTTCATTTCAACATACTTCTTACAAAGCGGGCAGCATGGGTGTATGAACATTGCAATACATTTGCGCATATTCACCATGTTTGTTGATTATGAAGCCAACACTTCCGCAGGGTACAAGAGATTTTAATGCTGAAACCGTTAAGAAGCGAACCTACATTTTCGATACCATTCAAAATGTATTTGAATTGTACGGTTTTCAGCCCCTGGAAACACCTGCCATGGAAAACCTGGAAACACTAACCGGCAAATATGGTGATGAAGGGGATAAACTCATTTTTAAAATCCTTAATAATGGGCTCGATAATCCTTCCAAACATGATCAATCCCGCCAGGGTTTGGAAACCATCCTTTCAGGAAAAAATTCCAAACAATTAACTGAAAGTGCTTTGCGTTATGATCTGACCATTCCATTTGCCCGGTATGTAGCTATGAATCATGGGCTGCTAACCTTTCCTTTTAAGCGTTACCAGATGCAGCCAGTGTGGCGTGCAGACCGTCCGCAGCGAGGCGCGTTACCGCGAATTTTACCAGTGCGATGCAGATATCGTTGGCAGTAATTCTTTATTAAATGAAGTAGAGTTTATTCGCATGTATGCGGTAGTTTTCAATAAGCTCGGGATGAGCGTTGAAATACGCCTGAATAATCGCAAGGTATTAGTTGCATTAGCCGAAATGTGTGGAGGCAAAGAAAATCTTGTGCCTGTAACCGTTGCGATTGATAAGCTCGATAAAATAGGAATGGATGGGGTAAAAAAAGAATTGGCAGCAAGAAATATTAGTGAAACACATATAACCTCCATTGAAAAATTTTTACAAATAACGGGGTCCAATACTGAAAAACTGGGTGCCCTAAAAAGCCTGTTTATTACATCTGCTGAAGGTTCAAAGGGCATGGATGAGCTTAACTATTTATTAAGCTTTCCGGGTATTCCCGCAAATGTTATGATTGATCTAACCCTTGCCCGCGGGTTAAACTATTATACAGGAACCATTTTTGAAATTCGCGCCAAAAACATACAAATGGGCAGCATTGGCGGCGGTGGAAGGTATGATGATCTTACCGGCTTATTCGGAGTACCTAATGTGCCCGGTGTTGGTATAAGTTTCGGGGTTGACCGCATTTTTGATGTAATGGAAGAACTGAATCTTTTTCCGGCTTCTGCGCAACAAACAACCAGGGTGCTCTTTTTTAATTTGGGTGAAAATGAAAGCCGCGCTGCGTATAACATCATGCAGCAACTCAGGCAAAACAACATCTCCTGCGAATTATTTCATGAACAGGAAAAATTTGGTAAACAGTTTAAGTATGCCGAGAAAAAAAATATTCCTTTTGTTGTAATAATTGGTTCTACCGAACTGGCAGAAAATACCTGCACAGTAAAGAATATTATTTCGGGGGAACAGCAATCTGTTTCACTGGCCGAACTTTCAACATTTCTCGCATAAGTTCTGGCACAATATTCGGTTGGCTACTGGTAATGAAAAATCTCTTGGTAATATGTTCCTGCCTTTTTTTAGCAGCAGCCTGTCATAAAAAATCGGTACCTGAAAAGGTTGAAGATCCAAAGCCGGTAGTAGTTCCAAAACCCGCAGCGGCTCCAACTGTTATGGTTGTTAGTGATGGTTCCGGGAAAATTTATACGCCTCAGTCCAAACTTCCGAAAGGCGAAAACCTGAAACCGGATTACCTGCAACTTTCACGTGGTTTTACCCCACAACAGAAAGCCAATCTCACAGCCCGTTTTGGTTCAGTACCGCCTCGGGTGTTGTATGTAAATCCAAAATTGCACGAAAAGTCTCAGCGCGGAACCTATTACATTTACAAAAAGCAATTGTGGTATTGGAAAAAAAGTGATGGTTTGTTTTACCTGGATGAGCAGTATTATAAATAACGCTTAGGCTAGTTCATATATAATGGCTGCACCCTGTCCAACGCCAATGCACATGGTGGCTAATCCATACCGCGTGTTGGTCTTTTTCATTTCGTGAATAAGGGTTGTTGAAAGTCTTGCACCACTTGCGCCCAGCGGGTGACCTAAGGCAATGGCGCCACCATTAACATTTACAATAGCAGGGTCCAAATCCAGTTCCCGCATGCACGCAATGCTTTGAGAAGCGAAGGCTTCATTTAATTCAATCAGTCCAAGGTCATTTATTTTTAAGCCTGCACGCTGTAGTGCTTTCCTGGTGGCGGGCACCGGTCCCATTCCCATGATAGCCGGATCAACACCTGCAACAGCCATACTTACCACGCTGGCTAATGGCTTAAGCCCGGAAGACTTTACTGTTTTTTCGTTTGACAGTAACAATGCAGCCGAACCATCATTAATACCGCTGCTGTTTCCGGCGGTTACGGTACCACCTTTTTTAAAAGCAGGCTTAAGAGATGCAAGTTTTTCAAGAGAAGTCCGGCGTGGATGCTCATCCTCAATAAATGTTACCGGCTTTTTGTTTTCAATAATCTCAACAGAAATAATCTCATCCGTCCATTTACCGGCTTCCAGTGCAGCAAAATATTTGTTTTGGGAGCTAAGCGCAAAGGCATCCTGTTCCTCGCGGCTAACATTAAATTTTTCAGCCACATTTTCTGCAGTTTCGCCCATCGTATATGGATGATATTTATCTGCCAGTTTTTTATTAATAAAACGCCATCCCAGCGTGGTATCATACATTTCAGGGGTGCGCCCAAAAGCTACATCACTTTTCGCCATTACAAAGGGTGCCCTGGTCATACTTTCTACTCCACCTGCAATAAACACTTCTCCGTCCCCACATTGTATAGCCCGGCTTGCATCCATTATAGATTGCAGTCCACTGGCACACAGCCTGTTAACGGTAATACCCGCCACAGAAACAGGTAAACCTGCCAGTAGGGCCGCCATCCGTGCAACGTTGCGATTGTCTTCACCTGCCTGGTTGGCTGCACCTGCTATTACATCCTCCACCAGGTTCACATCTAATGAAGGGTTGCGTTGCAGTAAATGTTTTATAGCAATCGCCAGAAGATCATCGGGGCGTATAGAGCTTAGTTTGCCCCCATATTTTCCAACAGGCGTTCTTATTGCGTCTATAACAAAGCTTGTTTCCATTCAAATATTTTTGGTTACCGGCAATTGAATTGCCATTTGGCTGCCGTTGCGTCGCACACTTGTACATTAAAATTATGGCAGCAATACGTTAAAAACCACGCAAGTTAACCCGTTTGGTTTAAATGATTCATGCAGCCACGACTGTCAGCTTATCTTTGCAGCATGATCACGGTTTCTCAAAAAAATATCAGGGATTTAAATCTTTCCGAGTTAGAATCATACTTTATTTCATTCGGCGAAAAGAAATTTCGTGCTAAGCAGGTGCATGAATGGCTTTGGTCTAAGCACGCATCCACCTTTGAAGATATGAGCAACCTGGGAAAGGAATTACGGGCAAAACTTGCCAATGATTTTACCCTGCCCGCGCTTACTATTGATACTGTTCAGCAAAGCACCGATGGTACCGTTAAAACGCGGTTTAAAACTTACGATAATCATTTTTTGGAAGGGGTTCTTATACCTACTGAAGAAAGAAAAACGGTTTGTGTATCGTCGCAGGTTGGTTGTAGCCTAAGCTGCAAGTTTTGCGCAACCGGATTTTTAGACCGCAAACGCAACCTGAATTTTGATGAGATATACGACCAGGTAGCACTCATAAATAAACAAAGTGAAAAACAGTACCAGCAAAAGCTTACCAATATTGTTTTTATGGGTATGGGCGAACCACTGTTAAATTATGCCAATGTTATAAAAGCTGTGGAGCGCATCAGTGCGGATGATGGTATGGGCATGAGCCCCCGCAGGATCACCGTTTCTACAGCGGGTATAGCCAGGATGATTAAAAAACTAGGCGAAGATAAAGTGCGTTTTAAACTGGCATTATCGCTGCATGCACCCAATGATAAAAAGCGAAACGAGATAATGCCAATAAACGAATCAAACAATATCCGGTCACTTATAGATGCGTTGAATTATTACTACAAGTTCACGAAGAATGCTATTTCGTTCGAGTATATTTTATTCGACAAGTTCAACGATTCGCAACAAGATGCAGAAGAGCTGATTAAGATCTACAGGCAGGTGCCGGCAGACCTGGTGAATGTTATAGAATATAACCCCGTAGAAGGAGTAAGATTTAATAAACCCTCAGAAAAAAGCATGACCAGCTTTATTGAATTTTTAGAGGCAAACCGCGTTAATGTTCGTTTACGAAGAAGTCGCGGAAAAGATATTGATGCAGCATGCGGCCAACTTGCCAATAAAAATTAATGACTAATAATTTACTGTTTGCCCTTCTACAGCCTCCTTTGATAACAACGGTGCGGGTGCATACCGGGGTTCGGTCTCCGCCAATTTATTAAGCAGAGAATGAATTTTATTCAGTCCCAGTTTTTTACTCCATTCAAAAGGTCCATAGGGATAGTTTGTACCCAGTTTCATAGCAATGTCAATATCTTCTTTTGTACTTACATCATCCTGCAGGGCATAGTAGGCTTCATTTATTATCATGCAAATGATGCGGGCTGAAACTAAACCTGCCACATTGGGCACCCAGGTAAATTTCCACCCTAATTTATTTAATACTTCTTCGGCCTTTTTTTTAGATGTGCATTTTCCATTGCAGCTTATTTCAATTATAGAATGCATGAGAAAACCCGGCCAGGCATTTATTCTGAAGTAATTATCCTTGCCTGTTTCACCGCAGGTGCAGCAAACAGCATTTGCAAAAACAGGTATGTCTTCTACCATCACATTATTCTCCATATCGTCTTCATCAAACAACAGGTCGAAGTATGCATCAGCATTTAATATAACGGGAATATCATCTTCATCCAGCCATGAAATTTTTATATCGTCGGGTATGGTTTTACTTAAGAATTCCTTTTTTTGTTGTTCATTAGCACGCACAGCAATCGTCATAGAAAAGTTTAATGTGCAAAAATAGGTTGCACAGGTGAACGAAAAACAGCAACTTGCCACAAAACTATTATCATGGCAAAACAGATCGTAAATACTACAAATGCACCGGCACCTATCGGGCCTTACAGCCAGGCAGTTAAAACAGGCGATTTATTGTTTATTAGCGGACAGGTTGCCTTTATTCCTTCAACAGGTCAACTGGTTACAGACAATATTACAAACGAAGCCAAACAGGTTATGGAAAACCTTCGCGCCATTCTGGATGAGGCACATGTAACGTTTGAACACGTGGTTAAAACAAACATTTTTTTAAGCGACATGGCATTATTCAATGATGTGAATGATGTGTATGCCTCTTATTTCAATGGTGACTATCCTGCCCGTGAAACCGTTGCTGTTAAAGGGTTACCTAAAGGTGTGAATGTTGAGATAAGTATGATCGCAACATTGTCTTTATAGCAAATCACTCACCAGCCTAAAGGAGGTAGAATATACTTTTTCTTCTTCAGGTTGCAATATCATTAAACCAATGTTATTGTTAAATGCATCCGGTGGGCTGCTGATGTTTTCCAGCGCAATGCTGTTGCGGTGCTTTGGTGTATATACCTGCAAAAAGGGATAAGATGCTCCAGGTTCTATCGCCAGTGTCAAGTTATCATACCTGAAATAGCAACGAGGTTCATTGTTATAATTACTTAATTCAAAACAATTATCTAATTGTATTCCATCCAATAGGCAGGGATTAAGAAACCTGTCGTCGTGTACTTTTTTATTGGTTGGAATTAGTGTTTGATCTAACTCTATTTGGTTTTCACCACGAATTTGCAGGGTGCAATCATCCACCGGAACCTGGAAAGTAAAGTAAGGATGCCAGCCATCTGTAATGGGCATTATTACTTTTCCTTTATTGGTAACACGCGTAGTTATAGTTAGCCTGTCTTGTGTATCAAGGGCATACCTAATATGCATGTTATATGGAATAGGAAAACCCTTATCTTCTTTGTTGTAGGTGTAATCAAATTCTGCAAAGGCAATTTTATTGTCGGCGCCTGAATCAGTCAATTCAAAAACGGCGTCGTACAATAAGCCATGCAGGGCGTGATCTTCCAGGTAAAATTTTTCAACCTTGTAGTGATCCCCATCAAAATTGTATTCACCATTATTCAGCCTGCCTACAAAAGGGCTGAGTTTAGAACTTTTAAAACCTTCGGTAATTTTTTTACTGGCTTCTGTGGGGTCTTTATACCCATCGATCACATTCACCAATTTGTCGTTATGTTTAAAACGAAATGCATTAAGCGCAGCACCGAAACAAAATATTTCTGCCTCTGTTCCAAATTGGGTATTGGTTAAAATGATCTTTTTATTTTCCTTTTCTCCGGAAATCTTTTTTTCGAATAACATGCTTTGTATTTAAAATTTTAGAAACAAAAAGAACAACGCTAATTGTTCAGTTTTATAAAGCCGCCATCAATCGGATAATCGCAGCCAGTTATAAATGAAGCCTCATCAGAGGCTAAGTATAATGCCAGGTATGCAATTTCATCAGGATCGGCCATCCGCCCAATGGGCTGTGTTTTGGAAAGCTTTTCAAACATCTCTTTTTCTTTACCCGGGTAATTCTTTGCGATAAAACCATCAACGAACGGTGTATGCACACGGGCAGGGGAAATGCAATTGCAGCGAATGTTGTAAGATAAATAATCTTTTGCAACTGACAGTGTTATGCCAACGACTGCGCCTTTGGTCATGGAATAAGCAAAACGATCGGGTATGCCTACAGAAGAAACTACTGATGCCATATTTATAATTACGCCCCCCTTATTTTTCATGTAGGGAATTGCCGCGAAGATCATGTTGTATACGCCTTTCACGTTTACCTGAAACAATCTTTCAAAATCAGATTCACTTGTATTTTCTGCATTTCCAACATGCGCAATGCCCGCGTTATTAACCAAAATGTCTATGCTTCCTGTTTTGTTAAAAATATTTTTAACGATTTCGAGAACTTCCTGCTGGTTAGCAACATTGCATTTAATAGAATATTCCGTTGCCATTATTTTCATTAATCTCAAGTTATGGTTTTTTCTGCATTTATTTCATCCATATCCAACACGTAAACAGTAGCCTGCTGTATAGAAAAAATTTTTGAAATTGATTTTCCAATACCGCTTCCTCCGCCGGTGATAATAGCTGTCTTGTTGTTTAAATTAAACATACTTTTTTTAATTTTTATGTTGAGAGATTATAAACTTACTCCGCGTTTCCATGGAATAAAATCATCCTGGTTTAACTGCACTGCTTTTGGAATTATTTTTCCGCTTGCAACCTGTATGCAGTATTCCAGAATGTCTTTGCCCATTTCTTCAATAGATTTTATGCCAGTAATTATTTCGCCGCAATCGATATCAATAATGTCACGCATGCGATTGGCAAGCGCAGTATTTGTTGATAATTTTATTGTTGGACAAACAGGGTTGCCTGTTGGCGTGCCCAGACCTGTAGTAAACAAAATTAGGGTTGCACCAGAGGCGGCTTTTCCTGTTGTGGCTTCTACGTCATTACCCGGGGTACAAACCAGGTTTAATCCTTGTTTTGTGGCAGGTTCCGTGTAATCAAGCACGTCAACTACAGGAGAGGTGCCACCTTTTTTAACGGCTCCTGCAGACTTCATGGCATCGGTAATAAGTCCGTCTTTTATATTACCTGGAGATGGGTTCATAAAAAACCCGGAACCTGAAGCATGTGCCAACGCATCGTAAGACTGCATTAATTGAATGAATTTATCTGCATGATTTTTATCGGTGCACCGGTCTAAAATTTCCTGTTCAGTGCCGCATAGTTCAGGAAATTCTGCCAGTAATATTTTACCTCCAAGAGCAACTAAAAGATCGGCGGTGTAGCCAACGGCGGGGTTTGCAGAAATTCCGCTGAATCCATCACTGCCACCACATTTTACACCAATGCTTAACTTACTTAAGGGTGCAGGCTGGCGTTCCGCTTTATTTAATTCTACAAGTTCTTTAAAGGTTTCGAAAATGGCTGACCGAATAAGTGCTTCTTCGCTTTGCTCCTGTTGTTGCTCAAAAACAAGCAATGGCTTTTTGAAAGAAGGGTTTCGCTCTTTTAAGTAATGAAAAAAATCTGAAACCTGCAAATGCTGGCATCCTAAACTTAATAAAGTTATTCCCCCCACATTAGGATGATCTGCATATGCAGCGAGTAATTTTCCTAAAATGGCTGCATCCTGCCGGGTGCCGCCGCAACCGCCCTGGTGATTTAAAAATTTTATACCATCAATATTTTTAAAAGGTCTGTCAGCATTTTGGGCAGGTTCGTTTTCTATTCCAAATTTATACGTATCATTCCCGGCATTATATGCCTGCAATAATGCGGCGGGTATAGGTTTTGTATTTTTCACTAACTCCATAACCCAATTCATTTACGAGTGCTTCTTTTATTACATCGAGGTTCCTGTTTTCACAAAATACAGTGGGGATAAACAACCAATAGTTGGCTGTACCTACCTGCCCGTCGGCACGATGATAGCCATTAAAAGTTCGGTTAGCAAAATGCGAAACATCGGGAGGGACCCAATTATATTTTTTATTATTAAATGAATAAGGCTGCGCAGCATGTTGAATATTATTGACTGTAAGCCTTTCGCCCTTACAAACATTGCGTGTAACCGTGCCAATAGTTACACCATACATGATCACTTTTTCACCTTCTAATAAATCAACTGAAAAAAATTTATGTTTGGCTGGAATATTATCAATTACTACATAAGGCTCATTCAAAAAAACGGTTTCGTTTTTTTGCAGGTTGGTTAATGCAACCAATACATTGTCGGCAGAATGTATGCGTAAAACCTTGTTCATGCTGATGTAATTTTACTTCCCTTATAACCAAACCAACCAACTACGATAAAACAAAAAAGTGGAATGATGTAAGAGATTGCAGTAGAATAATGATCTGCAACTAATCCCATAAAATACGGCATAATTGCGCCTCCTACAATCGCCATGATAATAAAGGAGGATGCCTGCTTGGTATGAACACCGAGGTTTTTTATTCCCAGTGCGAAAATGGTTGGGAACATAATTGATTCAAAAAAGAAAATAGCCATAAGGCTATACACTGATAACCAGCTTTGCATGGTAACAACTACCAGGCATAATACAATATTTATAAGCGCATAAACAAGCAATAATTTTTCCGGCGATATTTTACGCATAAGTGCTGTGCCTGCAAACCTTCCAATGGTAAATATCAGCAGGCTTCCAGAAAGCAAATAGCTGCCCTCGCTGCTTGTGATGGAAGATTCTGCTTCTGTGCAATAGTTTATAAACAAAGCAGCAATACCAACCTGTGCTGCAACATAAAAAAATTGCGTTACAATTGCTGCCGTAAAATGTTTATAACTGAATAGTTTTTTCCCGGATTTTTTTATATGTTGCTGCACTTCTTCCTTTATTTCTGGAAGGGGCGTTTTTACAAATAAAAACGCAACCAATAATACAATGGCAGCTATAACGAGGTAAACAATTTGTACGGAGCCAAGGTCACCATTTCCTGCATCGGGATCATTAAAAAAATAGTTGGCAGCAATGATGGGTCCTATAAAAGAGCCCATGCCATTAAAGCATTGAGAAAGGTTGAGGCGGAAAGCTGAAGTCTCTGGTTTGCCCAGAACCGTAGCGTAAGGGTTCGCTGCTGTTTCAAGGCACGTTAGACCTGATGCTAAAATAAAAAGGGCTAATAAAAAAAAATTAAAACTTCTTAGTTCAGCAGCAGGAAAAAATAAAAATGCACCCAAAGCATACATAAAAAGGCCCATAATTATCCCGCGCTTATACCCAAACCTTTTCATAAACATTCCTGCAGGCAGAGCAACTAAAAAGTAAGCGCCGAAATAGGCCATTTGCAATAAAGTTGAGCGGCTTTTATCTATGCTCATGACTTCCTGAAAATGTTTGTTGAGCACATCTAGAAGCCCATAAGCCAATCCCCATAAAAAGAATAAACTGGTAACAAGAACAAATGGAAATAAGTATGGATTTTTTCCGGGGTTTGCAACCACCATTTTTGGTGCATTGGATAAAGCCATAATATTTTATTTAGTTAGTGCACGGTCAAGATGTGTATAGCCACCATCCACATGAATTAACTGACCTGTTATATGCGAAGCCCGGTTACTTATTAAAAACAAAACGGTGTTGGCAATTTCTTCAGGCGTAGTAAACCGTTGCTCTAATGGAATACATGATGTTATACGTTTCAATTTTTCATAAGGATTTTCCTGCCTACTTAGCCATGTTTTATACAGGGGTGTCCAAACCTCTGCTGGAATAACAGCATTAACCCGAACCGAATGCTTTAATAATTCAGCCGCCCATTCCCTGGTTAATGCATTAATAGCACCTTTTGCTGCCGCATAACCAGATGTATTTCCTTGCCCGGTTTCTGCAACCTTTGAACTGATGTTTACAACACATCCTTTTTCATTAATTAAGTATGGCAAAGCAAAATGAACCATGTTGTAATAATGAAACAAATTTTTTTTAAGAGAGGATTCAAAGCTGGCGGGATCTCCATTTTGTAAACCCACCGAATCATTTACTCCTGCATTGTTTATTACCGCATCTATTTTACCATAGGCAGAAATGGTCTTTTCTATAGCATGTTTACATGCTTCTGCATTCGTTAATTCTGTTTTAATAAAAGCACAGTTGGGTTTATTATTTTGAAAATCACTATTCCTGTCAATGATCATAACTAACGCACCTTCCTGCACTAATGCAGCGCAAATAGAAGCACCAATGCCGCTTGCACCGCCCGTTACCATGCACACCTTATCTTTTAAAAAAAGATCCATCCGTTTAGTTAGTTAATTAAAACATCAAGATATTAATAACTCAAAGATTGTAAAAGCTTTTCGCATTCAATCCAAACACCAGGTCAGTCTCATCAGAGGAAAATTCTTCCATGTATTTTTCAAGCAAGCTTTTCCATTGCACGTAAATACCAGATAATAACATAACAGGCCAATCACTACCAAACATCAGCCGCCCTGTGCCGAAAGATTTAAAGACAACATCAAGATAGGGGTAGAAGTCTGACGGGCTCCATTGCTTCCAGTCTGCCTGTGTAAACAACCCGGATACCTTACAAACTATATTAGGGTGGGTTGCCATGTCTTCAATAATGGTTTTCCATTCATTAAAACCGTTGCCCGGAATATTTGGTTTGCCGCAATGATCAAGTACAAACTTTTGACCTGGAAAATGATCAACCAGTTTTACAGCATCCTGCAACTGATGTTGCTGTAACAAAATGTCATAAGTAAAACTATACTTGTTTAAAGCACTTATGCCACGCAGCATTTCAGATTTAAGTAAAAAACCGGCGGGTTCATTTTCTGCTATATGCCTGAATCCTTTAACATGGGTGAATTGCGAAAAATATTGAAGCCGCTCTTCAATGTTCTCATCTTGTAAATTAACCCAGCCAACTATACCTTTTATAATGGGATGTGTTTTTGCCAATTCACTTAGAAATAAAGTTTCTAATTCACTCTGGTCGGCCTGAACAGCTACTACACCGGTAATATTGTTACGGCTAAGGGTTAGAGAAAGATGCTCGGGGAGGTGATCTTTTTGCAACATTTTCATATCCTTGTTTATCCAGGTATGCCTCTTCCTGTCAAACTTCCAAAAATGTACGTGACTGTCTACTATCATAACTATTATTTCAAAGTAAAAATTTCCTTCATTAACACCCATTTTTCCCCAGGTTGTGCCCATTGAAGTGGTTCCTGAAATTGAAGCATCAGTTGCTCCCACTCCATAACTTTTCTATTATTGCTATCTATAATTGCTTTGCGTTCAAAAGAAAATGTTTTATCTGTTTCAATAATCATAAACAGGCGGGGTCCCGTTCTGTAAATTTGCATGGATGTTATGCCAGCCTGTTTAATACTTTCAGAAACCTCATTCCACACATGCTGATGATGTCTTTCATATTCAGCGATCAATTGATCATCTTCCTTAAGGTCAAGTGCAAAACAGTACCTTTTCATTCAATAAATTTTATGATGTACCCCAGGCAACCAGATTTTGTTTTGATGAACCTAAATGGTCAATACCTAATTCTACCGTATCGCCAGCCTTAAGATACAAGGGTTCCGGCTTCTGACCTAAGCCAACACCAGCCGGTGTTCCTGTACTTATAATATCTCCGGGCAGCAGGGTCATAAACTGGCTTACATAAGAAACGAGAAAAGGTATTTTATGTACCAGGTTTTTTGTGCTTCCATCCTGCATAATTTTTCCATTTACTTTTAACCATAGACGAAGGTTGTCTATGTCTTTAATTTCATCTTTGGTAACAAGATATGGACCTAGCGGGGCAAACGTATCGCAACTTTTCCCTTTTACCCACTGCCCACCACGCTCAAGTTGAAAAGCTCTTTCGCTATAATCGTTGTGCAGCATATAACCGGCTATGTATTGTAACGCATCTGCCTCATCAATATACGTAGCTTTTTTACCGATCAATACTGCAAGCTCAACCTCCCAGTCTGTCTTTTTGCTATTTTTAGGAATAATCACCTCATCGTTAGGCCCGCAAATAGCTGAGGTAGATTTAAAAAAAATTACAGGTTCGGGTGGCAATGGGGCATTTACCTCGGCGGCATGGTCTGAATAATTTAAGCCAATGCATATAATTTTTGAGGGAGAAGAAACAGGTGCACCAAATCGTTCTTCTTTTATTTCCTGGCAGTCTTTTTCATGGTGATTTAGCCAGTCTTTTAAACGGGTTAATCCATCATTCGAAAAAAAGTTTTCATTGTAATCTTCTCCAAAAACAGAGACATCAATAACCCGGTTATCATTAGTTAGAATTCCGGCCTCTCCGCCCTTTTTCACCTAATCGTACAAGTTTCATATGGCAATTTCATTTTCGTCTAAAGCTAAGGTCATTTTTTTTAATTAAAGAAGGCTCAACGCTGAAGCATGCGCCTAACACGCATTAGTTTTGATTACCTTTGGCATATTTTATCAACTGTTTTATGAGTTATACCCCGGTAAATAAAGTTAGAATAGTAACGGCAGCCAGTTTGTTCGACGGGCATGATGCTGCTATTAATATCATGCGTCGCATAATGCAATCCATGGGTGCTGAAATCATTCACCTCGGGCATAACCGCAGCGTAGCAGAGATAGTAGAATGTGCAATTGAGGAAGATGCGCAAGGCATTGCGATCACTTCTTACCAGGGTGGGCATGTAGAGTTTTTCAAGTATATGAAAGATCTGCTGGATGAGAACGGGTGCGGGCATATTAAAATATTTGGTGGGGGTGGCGGAACCATTTTGCCTGAAGAAATACGGGAGTTGGAAAGCTATGGCATTACCAAAATTTACTCTCCTGATGATGGCAGAAAAATGGGTTTGGAAGGAATGATTCAGGACCTTATTACCCAGCTGGATTTTCCATTAAACGGGAATGGTGAATATCAGACACCGATGACTCTTGGCGAAGTGAAAGATGTACGCCAGATAGCACGTAACATAACCAATGTTGAAAATGGCAACAGGTTAAACGGGAATGAACAACTAACTGAAAAAACAATTCCGGTTTTAGGCATAACGGGCACAGGTGGTGCCGGTAAGTCTTCTGTAACAGATGAGATAGTAAGAAGGTTTCTTAATACATACTCTGATAAAACCATTGCAGTAATAAGCGTCGATCCCACCAAGAAAAAAACAGGAGGCGCCTTGTTGGGCGACCGTATTCGTATGAATGCCATCTCTCATCCACGGGCATATATGCGCAGTCTCGCTACAAGGGACGACAACACCGCAATAAGTCATTCTTTTAAAGATGCCATAGACATTTGCCGAAAGCAAAATTTTGACCTGGTATTGTTGGAGAGTGCAGGTGTGGGGCAAAGCGATACTTCTATCGTTGAATTTTGTGATGTTAGCATGTACGTGATGACGCCTGAATATGGAGCCGCATCTCAACTTGAAAAAATAAATATGCTGGATTATGCCGATGTAATCTGTATAAATAAATTCGATAAAGCAGGCGCCCTCGATGCACTTGCCGATGTTAAAAAACAATATAAACGCAACCATAAATTATTTACTGCCCAGGATAGTGCACTGCCTGTTGTTGGCACAACTGCCAACAAGTTTAATGATGAAGGTGTAAACCTGCTTTTTCAAAAGCTGCTCGATATTATAAAAGAAAAAACGAGTGTAGACTTTGGCGCATATACTACTTCCGCAACCGGTGGTGGGATGGGCGAAGCCGTGATTCCTCCCAAACGGGTTAGGTATTTATCTGAGATTGCAGAAAATAACCGCAGTTACGATGCATGGGTAAATGCGCAGTGCGAAATTGCATCAGCATTGTATAAGGTTAAAGGTGTTCTTTCGTTAATGAAGTCTTCGGATAAGAAAACGGTAGAAGGACTTGAGCTATTATCTGTTGAACTTTCTAAAAAACTTGATAGCGTTAGCCATGCCTTAATAGATAACTGGGAGCCACTTAAAGTAAAATACCAGGCAGATTTTTTCGAGTACAAAGTAAGAGATAAGATCATCAAACAACCGCTCACTTCACTTTCATTAAGTGGCACAAAAATTCACAAGGTTGTGATGCCAGAATATAAAGATTGGGGAGATATTTTAAGGTGGCAGTTACAGGAAAATATCCCGGGAGAATTTCCTTATACAGCAGGTGTTTTTGAACTTAAACGGCAGGGCGAAGATCCTACCAGGATGTTTGCCGGGGAAGGTGGTCCGGAAAGAACCAACAAACGCTTTCATTATGTAAGTGTGGATCAGCCAGCAAAACGGTTAAGCACTGCCTTTGACAGTGTTACATTATATGGAGAAGATCCTGCCCCTCGTCCCGATATTTATGGTAAGATTGGAAACAGCGGCGTTAGCATTGCCACGGTGGATGATGCTAAAAAATTATATAGCGGATTTGATTTGTGCAGCGCCAAGACTTCAGTGAGCATGACCATCAATGGTCCTGCCCCAATTGTACTCGCTTTTTTTATGAATGCTGCAATTGACCAGCAATGTGAAAAATACATTCAGGAAAATAATCTGTGGGATGAAGTAAAGCGTATAATGGAAGAAAAGTATCAGGCACCTGCCTAAACCATCTTATTATAACCCGCTGGCACCGGAAAAATTACCTGAAGGCAATGATGGTTTGGGATTAAAATTACTTGGTCTTAGTGGTGATGAAGTTTTGCCCGCAGGATGTGTATAATGAAATTAAAAGCAAAGCATTAAACCTAGTACGCGGAACCGTGCAGGCAGATATTTTAAAAGAAGACCAGGCGCAAAACACCTGCATCTTTTCTACTGAATTTGCATTGAAATTAATGGGCGATGTGCAGCAATATTTTATTGATAAAAAGGTACGGAATTTTTACAGTGTAAGTATCAGCGGTTATCATATTGCAGAAGCAGGCGCCAATCCAATTACACAACTTGCCTTTACGCTTATCAAATGGGTTTACTTATGTTGAATATTATCTAAGCCGTGGAATGAATATAGATGATTTTGCACCAAATCTTTCATTCTTTTTCAGTAATGGAATGGATCCAGAATACAGTGTGATCGGACGTGTGGCCCGCAGAATCTGGGCCAAAGCCATGAAGAATAAATACAATGCAAATGAACGCAGTCACAAAAATTAAAATACCATATTCAAACAAGCGGCAGAAGTCTGCATGCGCAGGAAATTGATTTCAATGATATACGAACTACGCTGCAGGCGCTTGTATGCTATTTATGATAACTGCAATACCCTGCATACAAATGCATATGATGAAGCGATCACAACACCCACTGAAGAAAGTGTGCGCAGGGCAATGGCTATTCAGCTGATCATTAACCGGGAACTGGGTACTGCCAAAAACGAAAATCCTAACCAGGGAAGTTTCGTAATTGAAGAACTTAACAGACCTGGTAGAAGAAGCTGTGCTTGCAGAATTTGACCGGATAACAGAAAGGGGTGGTGTACTTGGTGCCATGGAACGCATGTACCAGCGAAATAAAATTCAGGAAGAAAGCCTGTTTTACGAAACGCAGAAAGCATACCGGTGAATTACCACTAATTGGTGTAAATACTTTCCTGAGTAAAAAAGGAAGTCCCACTATTTTACCAGGTGAAGTTATCCGAAGCACCAACAGAAGAAAAAGAACAACAAATTCAAAACTTACATGCTTTTCATACACGTAACCAATCATTTACTGAGCATAAACTCAACCAGTTAAAAGAGGTGGCTATTGCAGGCGGAAATCTTTTTGAAGAGCTGATGGAAACCGTAAAATATTGTTCTTTAGGGCAAATTACCCATGCACTATATGAAGTTGGTGGGCAGTATCGCCGAAACATGTAAAGGTTATTACAATAATATTATGGTGTTTATGCCGGTTGGCTTTCTTCCCCTACCCAATAGTAAAAATTTTATCTTGCAGCACAAATGGAAAAACAAACAGACCTGCGCATTGCTGTTTTAATTGATGCAGACAATGTTCCTTATAAAAATATTAAAGGCGTTATGGAAGAGATAGCCAAGTATGGCACTCCAACATTTAAAAGAATTTATGGTGACTGGACAAAGCCCACAGTTAGCGGATGGAAGAATGTGTTACTGTCAAATGCTATAACCCCTGTTCAGCAGTATAGTTATACAACGGGTAAAAATTCTACAGACTCGGCAATGATTATAGATGCTATGGATATTTTATATAGCGGCAGGGTCGATGGATTTTGTATTATAAGCAGCGACAGCGATTTCACGCGGTTGGCGACTCGCTTGCGCGAAGCAGGAATGAAAGTGTTTGGTATTGGTGAAAAGAAAACGCCTAACCCTTTTATTGCAGCCTGCGACAAATTTATTTATATAGAAATTTTATCCAGCACAGAAGCAGACGAAGATGCCATAACCCACCAGAAAATAGAAAAACAGGCACAGAAAAAGAGCATTGATAAAATACATAAAGAAGACCTTCATCTTATAGCTACCACCATTTCTGATTTAGAAGATGAGAATGGGTGGGCATTTTTAGGTGATGTAGGTAACCTGCTTTTAAAAAAACAACCAAATTTTGACCCACGAAATTTCGGTTTTGCAAAACTTACTCCTTTAATAAAAAGTTTGCCGCAGTTTGAAATTGACATACGCGAAACAGACAAACACGGAATAAAGTTGGTTTACATTAAAAACCGGGAATAATACATTGTAGTTTGGTTTATTTTTTCAAGTACAAATTTATCAGCAACTTTAAGCATGCGGCTAAGTTTTGATTATGACAAAAAAAAGGTGATACAGGCGCTGCGGTACCATTTTATATGGCAACCTGAAATAAAAATTTTACTTGTAAGTATTGTTGCCTTTGACCTGGTTGCGGGTGTGTTATATTTTATGGATAAAATTCGGCCTCAGCCATTTATCCTGGGTTCTTTTATCTGGTTCGTATCGTTGGTTGCCGTGTGGTATTTACTGCCCTATAGCATTTACAGGCGGTCTGCTACTTTTAAGGAAAAATTTGTAATAACCTTTAGTGAACACTTTATCATGTTGCAAAACCCCAATGGTTATGTAGAATGGAAGTGGGGCCAGTTTACCAGGTTTATAGAAAGCCCCAATTTTTTTCACTTGTATTTTTCCGCTAAGTCCTTTTTTCTCATTCCTAAGGATGAAATGAATGAAGAATTCAGGTACGATCTGAGAATACTCCTTAAAAAAAGAATTAAAGGGTAATCTTACAACGCTTTTTCCATGCAGTAATGCGGCAATTTTACTTCAGTAAACTCTTCTCCAGTAACTGTATAACCAAGTTTTTCATAAAAGGGTATGGCTGTTTTGCGGGCATGCATCATTATTTTATTGTATCCCCTGTCGCGGGAAATGTTCTCAGCAAATTGCATCAACACGCGACCAATTCCTTTACCCTGCAATCCAGATACAACTGCCATTTGCCTCAGGCGATAGATTTGAGGGGCTTCTTCTGTTAAAAGGCAACAACCTTCCAGTTTTTTATCATCAAAGCAACAGATCAGAATATCATCCTTTTCACGGGCTAGCTCTTCGTCAGAAAAAGACAGGCCTAAAGGTTTTCGCAGCATATTATACCGCAATTCAACCATTTGCTCATATTCTTTTGAACCGTGATCTATTATTTTAATTGCCATAAGTAATTTAAGGTACAAAAAAAACCAATTTCATATTATTAATATATACAATTAAGGTGTTTGGCTGCTTAACCATTTTAATCAAAGCTTTGAACAAATTGTATGGGAACTTATTTTGTATTAAGTAAAATTATATTTTTGCCCCGAAACAAAACTTACTATAATGTCAGACATTGCTACAAGAGTCAAAAAAATCATAGTTGATAAATTAGGCGTTGCCGAAGCAGAAGTTACCAATGAAGCTTCATTTACGAATGACCTGGGAGCTGATTCTTTAGACACTGTTGAATTGATTATGGAATTTGAAAAAGAATTCAATATTTCCATACCCGATGAACAGGCCGAAACGATCACTACTGTAGGGCAGGCAATATCTTATTTGGAAGAACACGCCAAATAGTACCTGTACCTGTAATTATACTTTGATCCGCCCTGGGTGTTTTGCACCTGTGGCGGATTTATCACATTTAATGAATGCTGCATTATGCAATTTAAGAGAGTGGTAGTAACGGGAATGGGTGCAGTAACGCCATTAGGTAATAATGTAAAAGATTTCTGGGATAACCTGATTAATGGTGTTTCCGGTGCTGATTATATTACCGGTTACGATGCATCAAAATTCAAAACACGTTTTGGATGCGAGGTTAAAAATTTTGACCCTGAAAAATATTTTGATAAAAAAGAAGCAAGAAAACTCGACAGGTTTTGCCAGTTTGCCCTTGTATCTAGTGATGAAGCCATGAAGGATGCCGGCTTAAACGCCGACAATATTAACCCAGACAGGATTGGTGTAATTTTCGGCAGCGGTATTGGAGGTTTCACTACTTTTCAAAACGATGTAATGGATTTTGCCCGCGGCGATGGAACACCGCGTTTTAACCCTTTCTTCATTCCAAAATTAATTGCAGATATAGCAGCTGGGCAAATTTCGATGCGTCATAATTTACGCGGTCCCAATTTCGCCGTTGTAAGTGCATGCGCTACAGGAACCAATGCTATTTTAGAAGCTGTTTACCATTTAAGACTTGGTAAAGCCGATATTATGGTAACAGGCGGAAGTGAGGCCGTGATAAGAGAAGCGGCAGTTGGTGGCTTTAACTCTGCCAAAGCCCTGAGTGAAAGAAATGATGATCCCAAAACAGCAAGCCGCCCCTACGACAAAGACCGGGATGGTTTTGTTATGGGTGAAGGATCAGGTATTCTTGTTATAGAAACTTTGGATCATGCACTTGCACGTGGCGCCCACATTTATTGCGAACTTGCCGGTGGTGGTGCAACTGCTGATGCGTACCATATTACTGCTCCGCACCCTGATGGGCATGGAGCGAAAAATGTAATGCTTGTTACATTGGATGATGCCAATATGAAACCAGAAGATGTGGATTATATTAATACACACGGTACATCTACACCGCTGGGAGATATTGCGGAAGTAAAAGCCATTCTAAGCGTTTTTGGAGAACATGCTTATGACCTGAACATTAGTTCAACCAAGTCTATGACTGGTCATTGCCTTGGCGCAACCGGTGCTATTGAAGCAATAGCCTGTGTGCTTAGTGTGGTAAATGATATTGTTCCACCCACCATTAACCATTTCACCGACGATCCCGATATTGATCCGAAACTTAATTTTACCTTTAACACGGCACAAAAAAGAACCGTTAATGCAGCGCTAAGTAACAATTTTGGTTTTGGCGGGCATAATGCCTGTGTGGTGTTTAAAAAATATGTAGCCTAATTGCGTGAATTTTTTCAAGAACCTTTTCCGGAAAGATAAAAAACCAACTTTTACAAGCCAGTTACGAAACGTATTGGGTATAGTGCCTAATAACTATGCACTTTATTTCACGGCACTTAGTCACCGGTCAGTGAAAGAGTCGCCGGATGAGAATAATGAAAGATTGGAATACCTGGGAGATACAGTTCTAAGCACGGTTATAGCCGACTATCTTTTTAAAAAATATCCCTATAAAGGTGAAGGCTTTCTTACCGAAATGCGCAGTAAAATGGTAAACCGCCAGCAACTGAATGATATTGCGATTAAGATGGGATTAAAAAAACTCACTTTTTATAATAAGTTCGATAATTCTTTAAAGGGCAGCCAAATATTCGGAAATGCCCTGGAAGCGGTTGTGGGAGCAATTTACCTTGATAAAGGTTATACAAAAACGCACCAGTGGATTTTGCAACGAATCATTATTCCGCATTTATTTGTAGATGACCTGGAACAAATAGATATTAATCTTAAAAACCGGTTAATAGGGTGGGCAAGCAAAAATGGTAAAAACCTGGAATTTGAAACCGTTGAAGAAAAATTTGAGAACAACAGGCGGGTGTTTACTATTGCGGTTGTAATTGATGGCGAAACTTTATCTAAGGGTAAAGGTTATAATAAGAAAGATGCTAGCCAGGTTGCAGCGCAGGTAGCCATAGATTGTTTGGGATTATAATTTTACCTGATCTCCTGGCAAATTTCTATCAGCACTCCATTCGTGGTTTTAGGTTTTAAAAAGCACACTAATTTATTATCAGCACCTTTTCGCGGTTGATCATTTACAAGTTCAAATCCTTCATTTTTTAATCTTTCCATCTCCTTGTTTATGTCCTCTACTTCAAAGGCGATATGATGCATGCCTTCACCCTTTTTATCAATATACCGGGAAATTACGCCGTCCGGATCGTTACCCTGTACAAGTTCAATTTTAGTTTCACCGGTTTTTAAAAAGGCTGTTGTCACATTTTCAGAGGCAACAATTTCTGTTTTATAAACGGTGGTATTTAATAGCGTTTCAAATATGGATGCTGAATCAGCAATGCTTTTTACAGCAATACCGATATGATCAATATGTTTCATGCTTAAATTTTTTGATTATTTGGTATATGGCTAAAATAGGCTGTTTAGTTTACATTTGTTTACGTTCAATATGCCCCATCTACCTGTCTATCTCGACTATAATGCCACCACACCTGTTGATCCGCGGGTTATGGAGGCGATGCTTCCTTATTTCACGCAACAATTTGGTAATGCAGCAAGCAATAATCATTTATTTGGCTGGCAGGCAAAAGAAGCAGTGGAATTTGCGAGGGAAAACGTCGCTGAACTTATAGGTGCCCATTCCAGAGAAATAATTTTTACCTCGGGCTCGACAGAAGGAATTAACCTTGGAATTAAAGGCGTGTTTTTCAATTTTTCTTCTAAAGGAAATCACATTATAACTTCTGTAACCGAGCATAAGGCTGTTTTAGATACATGCAAATCGCTGGAGAAACAAGGTGCACAAATCACTTACTTACCTGTAAATAACCAGGGATTGATTGATCTGGATGAATTAAAAATATCAATATCAAATAAAACCGTTCTCATATGCCTGATGTATGCAAACAATGAGACCGGTGTAATTAACCAGGTGAAGAACATCGGGCAGATTGCACATGAGCACAACGTTGTATTTTTTTGTGATGCTACACAGGCGGCAGGTAAACTTCCGGTAAATGTTCATAATGATTATATAGATATTTTATGCCTGAGTGCTCATAAAATGTATGGACCTAAAGGGGCGGGTGCACTGTATGTTCGAAGAAAAGATCCACGCGTTACCCTTAAACCGCTTATAGAAGGTGGGGGACATGAAAATGGGCTGCGAAGCGGAACCTTAAATGTTCCGGGTATTGCAGGGTTGGGGAAAGCATGCCAGGTAATAATGCAGGATTTTGATAAAGAGACCGAACACATTTCTTCTTTAAGAAGCATTCTTGAACAAAAACTATTAAGGCTCCCAAACACTTTTTTAAATGGATCGGGAGCATCACGACTTTATAATACGGCAAACATTTGTTTTAACCTGCCCAATAAAGATCAGCTATTAAAAGATGTCTCCAATGAAGTAGCAGTTTCTTCCGGTAGTGCCTGTACTTCTGCCTTACCGCAGCCCAGCCATGTTTTAAAAGCAATGGGATTATCTGATATGCAGGCTGGCAGTTCTTTACGGTTTAGTTTAGGAAGATTTACCACCGGCGATGAAATTAATCGAAGTGTTGATTATATAACCAGGGTTGTTAATAATTTAACCAGGGCGTGAAGAAAATACAGTTATAAAATTTACGTTGTAAATTTGTACTATAAATTTTATTATATGGTTGATACTGAAAATAGTTTGTTTATTAGTGAAAAAGCATCACTTAAAATAGGTGAACTCATGCAGCAGGCAGGCGTAATGGGTGATTCTTCATATTTTTTGCGGGTTTCCGTAGTAGGTGGAGGTTGTTCCGGATTAAGCTATAAACTAGACTTTGATAATGAATCCCGCCCCTCTGACCAGGTTTTCGAATACAATGGAATTAAAGTTGTAACTGATTTAAAGAGTTTTTTGTACCTGGTAAATACGGAATTAGATTTTTCTGATGGACTAAATGGCAAGGGTTTTCATTTTAAAAATCCGAATGCAACCAGAACATGTGGATGTGGTGAGAGCTTTGCGGTGTAACTATTTGCCTGTTTATAAACTTATCTACCCTGTAAAATTTACAGGGTATTTTTTTATATAAGAAATGCAACATTTTCTCTTAAAGGATTGTCTTTTATAAAGGATTGCTAAAAAATTTTTTTAACGAATTGTGTATTATATACACTTGCAACCTAAATTTACAATTCAAATTGCCAATTATGACTACAACTCGATTGCTGAGGGCATTTCTCTTATGCTCCCTCTTCACCCTTATTTTAAATCAATCATGGTCGCAAAACAAAACTGTGACCGGTAAGATCACCAACGAAAACGGAAATCCCGTTGTTGGTGCTTCAGTTTTAGTTAAAGGAACCAGCATTGGTACAACCACCGATGGCTCAGGTTCTTTCAGTTTTTCAGTTCCATCTTCCTCCAACATGTTAACCATTTCTTATGTTGGGTATGGTGCGCAGGATGTAAGTATTGCAACTTCTAACGACGTTGCCATTTCACTTTCTCCCGATGGCACTTCACTTACGGATGTTGTGGTAGTGGGATACGGTACGGTTAAAAAGAAAGATCTTACCGGATCGGTAGCCTCTATTAAAGCCGACGATTTTAACCAGGGTGTAATCACTGCTCCAGACCAGTTAATACAAGGTAAGGCAGCTGGTGTACTGGTTATCAATAACAGTGGTCAGCCTGGTGGTTCTACAACAGTTAGAATCAGGGGTTCTTCATCCATCCGTTCTGGCAATCAGCCATTATTCGTGGTAGATGGTGTTCCACTTTCCGGTGGTGCTGCCCGCCCGGGCTATAATGGTGGTGCTGGTTTCGGTGGTAACGACCCCGGTAACCCTCTTACATTTATCAATCCAAATGATATCGCATCTATAGATATATTAAAAGATGCCTCCGCCACTGCAATTTATGGATCCCGTGGATCAAATGGGGTGGTTATTATAACAACTAAAAGAGGAACAACTGGCGTACCGTCACTGGATGTTTCATCGTCTGTAGGTTTCAGCAGCCTGCTTAAAAAATTAGATGTATTAAACGGAGATGAGTATCGTAAAGCTTTATCTGATTATGGTATTTCTGGTCAGGGAGACTTTGGTGCAAACGAAGATGCCTTTGATGCCATCACCCAAACCGGTTTAACCCAGAATTATAATGTTGCTATGAGCGGCGGTAATGAAACCGGCAGGTATCGCCTTTCTCTTGGTTATTTAGACCAGGAGGGTATTATTAAAGAATCAGGTTTAAAAAAATATACTGCCAATCTAAATTCAAGCTTTAAATTTCTTGAAAGCAAGAAGTTAGGTTTAGATATAAATATTACCGCATCTAACACGTATGAAAATATTGCTCCCATTTCTACCTATGCAGGTTTTGAAGGAAACCTTATTGGTGCAGCTTTGCAATGGAATCCAACACATCCTTTAATCTATCCGGGAACTGATTCAATATGGATCGATCCGGCAGTGGGACAAACAACACTTAATCCTTTAGCGTTGCTTGCTGCTTATAATGACAATGCAAGAACAAACACGATCATCGCAAACATTTCGCCATCTTATAAAATTGCCACTGGTTTAGAATATAAGTTTATTTACAGTGTTTATTATCAGACAGGCACACAGACAGGGTGAAGTAAAAAGCTGGTTAAATGCGCAAAGCTCAATAGACAGGGGATCTGCATTCGTAGGTAGTGCTCAGCAAATAAACCAACAGGTTACAAACACTTTAAGCTATAACCGCGATATCAGTTCAGACCTTAGCATTAATGCGGTTGTAGGTCACGAATGGCTTATTTATGATAACCGTGGTAATGGCATATCTGCCCAGGATTTCACAAATGTTGGGTTGCATTACTATGATTACCTACAATATTCTACTCAAACAAGCCGCGGTATTTATTCTTACGTTTCACCTTCTACAGAATTGCAATCATATTTCGGAAGGGTTGGTTTGAATTTCCAGGATAAATATTTAATTACCGGAACAATCAGGGCAGATGGTTCAACCAAATTTGGTGAAAACAATCAATATGGTTACTTCCCTTCTGTTGGTTTTGCATGGAATATTGCTAATGAAGATTTCTTAAGAGAATAGTTCAACATTTCAATACCTTAAAACTTCGTTTAGGTTGGGGTGAAACCGGAAACCAGGAATTCTCTTCCGGTGCTTCTCTTAACAGGTTTGTATTTGGTCAGCAGTCTATTTCACAAACCAATTTTGGTAACGCCGATTTGAAATGGGAAACCTCACAAACAACTAATGTTGGTTTGGATTTCGGATTATCTAACGACAGGGTTTTTGGTTCAATTGATTATTTCTACAAAAAAACCACAGATGTTTTGTATGAAAGAACCCTGGTGCAACCCGGACCAAGTGGTAAAGTTTGGGTAAACCTGGATGGTGAAGTAATTAATAAAGGTTTAGAAGTTGCATTAAATGCAGCATTAATTCGTGGAAGGGATATGAACTGGAATATTGGAGGAGTTGCATCCTTCCTTGATAATACCGTAAGAGGTTTAGGAAAAGATGAATTTTACCAAACTGGTGAATTAAGAGGTCAGGGTATATCTGGTGCAACCAGCCAAAGAATAGTAAATGATCAGCCTTTAAACGTGTACTACCTTCGTAAATTTGAGGGTATAGATAAAACCACGGGACAAAGCATTTACACTGATGAGGGGAACTACATTATTTTATTCCGGAAGTCCAAATCCTAAGATCATTCTGGGATTATCAACAAACTTTAATTACAAGGCATTCACTGCTAGCGTTAACATGAATGGCGCCTTCGGACATTACTTATATAATAATACGGCCAATACAGTTATACCTATCGGTAACCTGGGTACAAGAAATATTGCAAAATCTTTATTGGGTACAGGAACTCAGGAAAGTATTTCCAATCCAATTGCGCCTTCTACTCGTTTCTTAGAAAAGGGAAATTACATGAAGCTTGCCAATGCAACATTAAGTTACAGGGTGGGCAATTTGGGTAATGCGTTTAAAAACCTGAATGTGTCACTTACCGGTCAAAACCTATTTGTAATAACTAACTATACTGGTTTCGATCCTGAGGTGAATGTAAACAATCCTGTAGGTGGTATTCCTTCTTTAGGTCTTGATATACGTCCTTATCCTTCTGCCAGAACAATATTGTTAGGCGTTAATTTTCACTCTAATTTTCTTAAACATTGTTATATGAAACATTTTAAAATAGTAATTGTAGTTTTAGCAGGATTTACGATTTTCTCCTGCACGAAACTAGATGAAAACTTTCGGGGAGAACTCGAACAAAGCGCAACAGGAAATATCGACCCGGCTTTACTATTAACCGGTGTTTACCAATCAATAAATGGTGTATTTCAGGAAGGTAATGTTTGGCACCTTGGTCAGCATTCTTCAGATGAAACCATCGGACCAACTAGAGGTCCGGACTGGGATGATAACGGTGAATGGAGAGCGTTACACCTGCATACATGGAATGGGGATAATAGCCACATCCGTGATGGTTTCAGGGATCTTTTAAGTGCGCAGTTTGCAGCATCAAATATGCTCCAATTCAATCCAAATGCACAACAGGCTGCTGAGGCCAGATTCATTCGTGCACTTACTATGTTCTGTGTGTTGGATGGTTGGAACCAGGTTCCTTACAGGGAAGACCTTACCGATTATACTAAAACACCTGTAACACTTAAAGGTGCCGAAGCAGCTGATTTTATCATTGGCGAATTAAATGCTATTGTTAATGATCTTCCGGATGGAAGCGGTCCTGCTTACGTTGCCAGTAAAAATGCAGCAAGGGCGTTATTAATGAAAACTTACCTTAACAAAGGTGCCTTCGCAAACAGGGAATCTCCAACGTTTGACAATGGTGATATGGCTCAGGTGGTAACACTAGCAGATCAAATTATCAGCAGCGGTAAATATTCATTATCTGACAATATTTTTGACAACTTTGCTCCAACCAACGATGCTATCTCTACAGAAAATATTTTTACCCTGCGCAATGAGCCAGGTGTAACCGGTGGTAATGTACGTGGCATGTGGTTCCAGGTGTTACATTATAACCAGAATCCGGGGGATGGAATGGTTTCGCAACCTTATCTGATTTCTACGACAAATTTGAAGCAAATGATAGCAGAAGGCAACAAAGCTATCCTGGCATGACCAATGTTTCAGGGATTAAAGCTGGTTTCTCTATTGGTCAGCAATATGATGGTAATGGAAACATGTTATTTGACAGAAGAGGGTAATCCTCTTGCCTTTACAAGGGAAGTTTCTATTAAAGAAACAGGAAACAACCTTGAAATTACAGGTATCAGGGTTCATAAATATCCTATTGATTACGTAGCAAATGGCGATCAGGCACGTAATGATTACGTTATCTTCCGTTATGCCGATGTATTGTTGATGAAGGCTGAAGCGCAATTCCGTTCAGGAAATGCAGCCGGCGCCCTTGCCACTGTAAACACTATTCGTGCAAAAAGAAATGCTTCAGCGCTTAGTTCTGTTGACCTTAACTCAATTCTTGATGAAAGAGGACAGGGAACTTTACTGGGAAAGCTGGAGAAGGCAGGATCTAATCCGCTTCGGAAAATTCCTACAACCATGGCAGGAAAAACCAAGCGATGATCCTAAAAACTTGTTATTTCCAATACCAAGTGATCAGTTAGCTGTTAATCCTAACCTTGAACAAAATCCTGGTTATTAATTTCAGATAAAATTATCAATATTTAAAAAGGTCATTTCAAAACAATGACCTTTTTTTGTTTTATTACCTTTCGTGGTTTCAATGTAATTTTTATTAGCCAATGCAAAAAGCTATTTTTCTAAATGCCATAGTTTTCCTGTCCATTTGTGTATTATCGTGCCGGCAAAAATCCCAACAACCTGCATTATTTCAATTGGTTGAAAACTCGGGAATCGATTTTATTAATAAGGTTGAAAACACTAAAGATTTCAACATTTTTACATACCGCAATTTTTATAATGGCGGTGGCGCAGCAATTGGCGATATTAATAACGATGGTCTTGCAGATGTTTTTTTTACTGCTAATATGGGTAGCAATAAATTGTATCTGAATAAAGGCGATTTTAAATTTGATGATATTTCACAAAAAGCAGGATTTACAGATACTGAGAAATGGAGTACCGGTGTTGTAATGGTTGATATTAATAATGACGGGTGGCTTGACGTATATGTTTGTAATGCAGGATTTATAAAAGGAAAAGCTCCCGAAAACAAACTATATATTAATAATCATGATCTTACTTTTACCGATTCGGCAGCTGCTTACGGATTAACTAATAAAGGAGGATACTGCACACATGCCGCGTTTTTTGATTATGATCTTGACGGTGATCTTGATTGCTTTATCATTAATAATAGTTTCATTCCTGTAAATACACTTAACTACGCTAATAAACGGGATGTGCGGGCAAATGACTGGCCTGTGGCGGATTTTTTGAAAGGCGGCGGAGACAGGCTTCTTAAGAAATGACAATGGAAAATTCACAGATGTGAGTAATGAGAGTGGGATTTACGGAAGCCTCATTAGTTTTGGTCTAGGCGTTACCGTGGGTGATGTAAATGGAGATTCCTATCCTGATGTATATGTGTCCAACGATTTTTTTGAACGCGATTATCTTTATATTAATCAACGCGACGGTACATTTAAAGATAGTCTCGAATCGTATATGCAGCACACCAGCCTTTCTTCGATGGGGGCTGATATGAGTGATATTAATAATGATGGATACACCGACATTTTCACTACAGACATGTTGCCATCCGATGAATTTAGGTAAAAACGACCACCTCATTTGATAATATCGACGTATTTAATTTTAAAGTAAAGCAGGGTTTTTATAACCAGTATCATGCAAAATTCTTTACAGGTAAATAATAAAGAAGGAAAGTTTATTGACGTTGCAGACTTATAGTGATGTTGCTGCCAGCGACTGGAGTTGGGGCGCATTAATATTTGATGCAGATAACGACGCTTTACCAGACATGTATGTTTGTAACGGAATCTATCACGATGTAACCGACCAGGATTTTATTGACTTTTTTGCAAACGACATCATTCAGAATATGGTGATGACCGGGAAAAAAGAACAGGTTGATGAAATAGTTGATAAAATGTCTTCTCATCCCATTCCAAACAAAGCTTTTAAAAACCTGGGTAACCTAAAATTTGCAGATGCAGGCAAAGAATGGGGGTTTAATGCACCCTCCTTTTCAAACGGTGCGGCATATGGCGACCTTGATAATGATGGCGATCTCGACCTTGTTGTAAATAATGTAAACGAGAAAGCATTTATTTATAAAAACAATGCAAGGGAGATCAATAAAAATAACTACCTCGCAGTGTTTTTAAAAGGATCAGAAAAAAATACATTCGCTGTTGGCAGCGAGGTAAAAGTATATGTTGATTCACAGGTATTAAGCAGGCAGTTAGTACCAAGCAGGGGTTTTCAATCCAGCATAGATTATAAAATGATATTTGGTATCGGTAAAGCTTCAGCCGTGGATTCTGTTGTAATCATTTGGCCAAATAGAACAACAAATACATTCCTAAACCTCAGGATAAATGAAGTAAATATTATTCAGCAAACAGATTCCGCCCAAAAAATTAGCCTGCCTCAACAAAAAACTGTCAATACCATACTAGGGCATGTTATAAGCGAGTTCGATAAGCATGAAGAAGACGACCATATAGATTTTTATTATGAAAGAAATATCCCGAAAATGCTGTCGCGGGAAGGACCACATGCCGCCTGTGCTGATGTAAATGGAGATGGCCTGATAGATATATATATTGCCGGCGCTTTACAACAGCCAGGGCAGTTATACCTTCAAACCGCCATCGGGATTTCAGAAAAAAAACGAAACCTTGTTTAATCAGTTTGCAGACTTTGAAGACGTTGCTGTTTTATTTTTTGATTGCGATAATGATAATGACCAGGACCTTTTTATTGGTTCCGGCGGAAACAATGTGCAGGTAGGAGGCAGGGAATTGCAATTGCGATTATACAAAAATGATGGCAAGGGAAATTTTACTGCTGATGGAAAAGCATTTCCGGAAAATATTTATAACACTTCGGTGGCAGTTGCTTCAGACATAGATAATGACGGCGACCTGGATCTTTTTGTAGGAAGCAGAAATGTAACCCGGCAATATGGATTAACACCCTTAAGCCATATGTATCTGAACGATGGATCAGGACATTTTTCTGAAATGCCAAAGGACAAAACGGGCGGTTTGGAATCTTTAGGAATGGTTACATCAGCTGCTTTTGCAGATATAAATGGTAATGGTTATAATGAATTAATTATTGCGGGAGAGTGGATGTATCCCCGCATTTTTTCATATAAAAAAAATCACTTCGAAGAACAGACCACTGGGTTTAAAGACATGTATGGCTGGTGGCAAACCCTTGTTGCTACAGATGTTGATAATGATGGCGATATTGACCTGGTACTTGGTAATGAAGGTGAAAACCTAACACTTCAGCCTTCAGAAAAAAAACCTGTGAAATTGTTTATCCAGGATTTTGATGGCAACGGAACACCGGATGGCATATTAACACATACTGTGGATGAAAGAGATATGCCGGTTTTCATGAAGCGTGAAATAACAGATCAAATTCCTTCTCTTAAAAAACAAAATCTTAAGAATAAAGATTACGCAACAAAATCAGTTCAGGAACTTTTTACACCGGATATAATAAAGAATGCTTTAATAAAAAAATTCTCCTATCCGTCAAGTGTTATTGCATATAACGATGGGAAAGGAAATTTCACTATTAAAAAATTGCCCGAGGCTGTTCAGTTTTCTTCTGTAAATGCCATATTAATGACAGACCTGAATGGAGATAATTTTAAAGACATGGTGTTGGGTGGAAATGAATTTGGGTTTCTTCCTCAGTTTGCCCGCCTCGATGGAAGTTTTGGTCATGTATTAATGAACGACGGTAAAGGTAATTTTAAAGAAGTACCTGCAAGCCGCTCAGGGCTTGAGTTAGGTGGTCAAATAAGAGATATTAGACTGATAGAAGGAACGAACAATAATTACATCATTGTTTTGCAGAACAATGAGAAACCTGTGCTGTATAAAATTAATAAGTAGTTGGCCTGCAAATAAGCAGCGTTCATTATTCTTCACATTACTAAAATAAATGAGCAGAGTTTATTCATATTGCATTGTAATTTTTATCACGTCGGTAGCCTGTAACAATAAGGAACAAATGCCAGCACTTTTTAAAGTGCGAAATGCAGAACAAACAGGTTTACACTTTACAAATAAACTTACGCAGACTGCAGAATTTAATATGATCAAATACCTGTACTTCTATAATGGTGCAGGTATTGGCGCAGCAGATTTTAATAATGACGGGCTCACAGATATTTTTTTCGCTGCCAATCAATCATCCAATAAAATGTTCATCAACAAAGGTAATTTGCATTTTGAAGATGTAAGTAATGCAGCTCAAATACCAAACGACAATAGCTGGAGCACTGGTGTTTCAGTTGCAGATGTTAATCATGATGGTTTAATGGATATTTATATTTGCCGTGTTGGAAATTTTGAAACACTGCACAGCGCAAACCAGCTGTTGATCTGTAAAGGAATTAATGCGCAGGGTATTCCTGTGTATACAGATGAAGCAGAAAAATATGGGCTAAATTTTTCGGGATTTAGCACGCAGGCTGCATTTTTTGATTATGACCTCGATGGCGATTTAGATATGTATCTTTTAAATCATTCCGTTCACCAAAACGGAACATTTGCGGAACGTAAAAAATTCACCAATACATTTCACCCGCTAAGTGGCGACCGGTTGTATCGTAATGATGGCGATAGTTTTACCGATGTTACCAAATCTGCAGGTATAAACAGTTCTGCAATTGGCTATGGTCTGGGTATTACAGTTGCTGACATTAACATGGATGGTTTTCCAGACTTATATATAGGAAATGATTTTCACGAAGACGATTACCTCTATTTAAATCAGGGAGATGGAACATTTAAAGAAACGTTGAACGACCACATTATGCACACCAGCAAATTTTCTATGGGTGTTGATGTGGCAGACATTACAAACGATGGACTTCCGGAAATAATTTCACTTGACATGTTACCTGAAGATCCATACATACTTAAAAGATCTTTACCGGGCGATTCATATGACATCTTTAATATGAAATTGAATTACGGATATAACTACCAGTACAGCCGAAATAACCTGCAGCTAAATAATGGAAATGATATGTTTAGTGAAGTGGGCTGCTATGCAGGGATTGAGGCAACAGACTGGAGCTGGGCTCCATTGTTAATGGACTTCAATAATGATGGTCTGAAGGATTTATTTATTTCTAATGGTATACCTAAAAAATTAAATGATATAGACTATGTAAACTATGTTTCTAATGATGTTGTTCAGGGCAAAATACAGGGAAACAATTTAGAAGAAAAAGACCTTGCCGTAATGGAAAAATTTCCTGAAATAAAAGTTAGTAATAAATTTTATTTGAATAATGGCGATGCTACATTTAAAGATGTATCTGCATCTATTGATCAGCAACCTGGCTTTTCCAATGGCGCTGTGTATGCAGATTTTGATAACGACGGCGACCTTGATTTGGTTACAAATAACATTAATGAAACAGCAACCTTTTATGAAAATACAACGGTTAACAAGTCGACAGAATATCTTCAAATACAACTAACCGGAAATGCACTAAATACAAGCGCTGTGGGAGCCAAGGTTTTGTTGTTTGTAAAAGATTCTATTAGAACGTATGAAAATTTTCCTGTTCGCGGCTTTCAGTCTTCTATGCAAACACCTGTACAGGTCGGTTTAAGAAACACAAAAGTAGATTCCATAGTTATTGTTTGGCCGGATAATACTTACGAAAAGTTAACATGGGATTCTTCCAATACAGCCATTGATCTCACGTACCGTAAAGGGCTTCCAAAATTTAATTATACAAACATTCATAAAACCCCTTTAAATGATGAATTTAAAGACCTGACAAATGCATCGGGGCTACTTTACAAACATGAAGAAAACAGTTTTAATGAGTTTGACCGCGAACCGCTAATTCCTGCTATGCTATCAGCAGAAGGTCCGGCACTGGCAGTTGACGATGTAAACAATGATGGATTGCAGGATGTATTTATAGGCGCGGCAAAAAGAAAAAAAAGCGCTTTGTTTCTGCAACATGCCGATGGAAAATTTTCAAGGTCTTTACAAACAGGTTTAGATGCAGACAGCATGTATGAAGATGTGGACGCGATATTTGCAGATATTAATAACGACGGGTATGCCGACTTATTAGTTGCTTCAGGTGGCAATGAATTTCCTTCAAATGATATCCATCTTCAACCAAGAGCATACCTCAACAATGGCAAGGGTAGCTTTTCTTTATTACAACATGCATTTGACAATGTTTTTGTAAATGCATCATGCATCGCTGCATATGATTTTTCTGGCGATGGTTTTACAGACCTTTTTATTGGCGGAAGATCTGTGCCTTCGAAGTATGGTGAAATTCCAACCTCATTTCTTTTGCAAAATGATGGTGCCGGTCATTTCAAAAATGTTTCATCAAGGTATAATATGCAAATTGCAAACGCAGGAATGGTTACCGGTGCCTGCTGGACAGATACTGATGACGATGGTGACAATGACCTGGTTATTTCATTGCAATGGGGGGGCATCAAAGCATTTATAAACAACGGTAAATCTTTTGAAACAAAAGAACTCACAACCTTAAATGGTTGGTGGAATTTTGTTTACCCTGTAGATATTGATGGTGACGGTGATATGGATATTATTGCAGGCAACCTTGGGTTAAACAGTCGTTTACAGGCAAATAAAGCGCAGCCTGTAAAAATGTATTATAATGATTTTGATGATAACGGAACTGCCGAACAGGTGGTCACCTACTTTTTTAAAAATGTTGAAATGCCCTTTGCAAACAAAGTCGAATTGGAAAAACAAATGCCATTTCTAAAGAAGAAATTTTTGTTTGCAGAAGATTTTGCGAAAGCATCACTCACCGAAATATTCCCTGCAGAAAAATTACAAAGCGCAAAGGTGTATAAGGCAGATTATTTTTCTAATGCAGTGCTTATAAATAATGGTAATAATAATTTTACAGTTACCGCTATGCCATGGCAGGCACAATTAACACCGTACCGATGCGCGGCTTTGCTGCTACCAAATGAAAAAACACCTGGCATTTTATTAGGAGGAAATTTTTATGAAAGCAATGTTGAAATGGGCCGGTACGATGCCGGTTATGGTGGCGTAATGCGATATGACGAGGGCAAAAAACAACTGATGTTTAAGACCCAAAACGAAACGATAACAAAAGGGCAGGTGAGGCATATAGAGCCTATTATTTTACAAAGGAATGTAGCGTACATTCTCGCCCGTAATAACGACAGTTTGCAAATTTTGAAACAAATAAAGAAAACCACCGGTCAGTAAACAGGCATGCAAACCAGCATGTGAACCTGCTGCGTATCATTAAAACTTTTTCCCTCCGAAATAATTTTTGCAAAGGGTATAGCCATGCTCGTTTTCTCATGGTCTTCGCGGTAACGGTCCAGGGCAGCATACACATGTTGAACGCTGCTTAAAGTGCCGGTGTAATTAACCGCGAGCAGGTTGTGCTGGTAAGGCATTTGCTTTATATAAATATCATTCGAACCTGTTTCGCCAATTTTTTTGTTAATGCCAATTGCTGCAGAGACGGTTATACTATCGCCGCCCGATCTTTCTGCATGGTATAACCTTACACCACGGTAATCCGCTTTTCTTTTGTTTGCAAAATCTATCAGTTCAGTATACATGTCATTCGTTGCAACAGATATATCCGTGTTTTTTACTTTTCTTTTCCTGTAAAGAAATAGGGTATCCACCACCTTTATTTCTTTAATATCATAACCATATAATTGTTTCGAGCTCTGCATGTAACTTTTAAAGTTTTCCAGGCTTTCATCCATGTACTTATCAAAATCATTATTTTTTATCCATATCTCAAAGAGGCTGCGTTCATAAGCAAGTTTAACCTTGCTTTTAAAAAAAGAAGTAGAATCAGGAACCACAAGTAATAAATATGTTTTTTCATTCTTTCCTTCCCCCGCAACTATCTCAGTCTTGTAATAACTGCTGCTTGCTACGAATGCTTTGTAATCATTCAGTGAAATAAAGGTGGCAGAATCTGTTTTTTGAAAACGTGTATTTTTATTTCCTGCAAAGGGCTTCAGCCATCCGGCAATTTTTTCAGGAGTGCGCAGTTGATCCATAGTAATATTTACGGGATAATTTACCTCCACCATTTTTTCACTAATCTTGGGGGCTGACAAAAAATAAAGCGCAAAGCCTGCGATTGCCAAAACTTCAATGCTTACCAGAATCTTCCTGAATTTCATTATGAACAAAAATAATTGCTCAATTTTTATAAATGAATAGATATATTTTTATAACAAATGAAAGTTTTGTTATAAACCCAAATGTTCATTTCATGAAAAAGCTTGCCACCGTTTTTCTTTCCCTTTTTTATTTATTAATTATTTGTCGTGCACAAGACCCCTGGCTAATTAAAGCAGATAAAATTGACCCGGCAAATTATTACGGAATTACCGTGGCAAATGGCATGATCGGAATTGTATCATCGCCCGAACCGTTTAAGGTAAAAGACGTGGTGCTTGCAGGCGCTTATGACCAGTATGGTCGCGGTCGTGTAAGCAATTTCCTTCGCAGTTTTAATTTGCTGAACATGTACCTGGAGATCGATGGGAAAAGAGTAGATGCAAAAGGAACCACTAACTTTCAGCAGCAGCTCGATATGAAGCATGCGGCATTCACTTCATCATTTAATTATGGCGATAAAGCCTCCGTTAAAAATACATACTACTCCCTGCGCCATTTACCTTTTACCGTATTGATGGATGTTTCCATTACAGCAAAAAAGGATATTATTATCACCGGCGCAAGTATTATGGAAGCGCCCGATGCCCTGCGGGATGTGGAGAATTATTACAATGAAATAGACCGCCCGCATGTAACACTTTCGCTGCTTACCTCTTCAGCAAAAAGTCCTACAGGAAAATTACTTATGTGTGCATCCAACACCTTTCTGTTTGCCGAGCCTCATGGCAGGGAACCAAATGTCATCCACGAAATGTGGGACAATAACATGCACCTTATGAAGTTCTCCCGTACCATAAAAGCTGGGGAAACCTATTCCTTTTCCATCATAGGTTCTTCTATTACATCTGCGCAGCACGACGATCCCTTAAATGAAGCCGAGCGCCTAACCATTTTTGCTAAGCTTGAGGGCAGGGATAGACTCATTCAATACCACAACAATGCATGGGATAGCATCTGGACCAGCGATATAAAAATTGAAGGTGATGCACAGGCGCAGCAGGATGTGCACAGCATGATGTACCACCTGTATTCTTTCACCCGCGAGGGAACGGATTACTCACCATCCCCCATGGGATTGTCTGGGTTGGGGTATAACGGTCATGTGTTCTGGGACACTGACCTTTGGATGTTTCCAGCCCTTTTGGTATTACACCCCGAAATGGCAAAAAGCATGGTTGAATATCGCTACAATCGCCTGGAGCCTGCCCGCAAAAACGCATTTGCACATGGCTACAAGGGAGCCATGTTTCCTTGGGAGAGTGCAGCTTCCGGCGTGGAAGAAACGCCAGTGTGGGCGCTCAGCGGTCCGTTTGAACACCATATAACTGCAGACGTGGCTCTGGCAGCCTGGAATTATTACCTCGTTACACAGGATAAACAATGGCTGCGCGAAAAAGGATGGCCCATACTTTCTGCCACTGCAGACTTTTGGGCAAGCCGTGTTGAAAGGAATGGAGCGGGGAAATATGAAATTAAGAATGTGGTGGCGGCCGATGAATGGGCAGAGAATGTTGACAATAATGCTTTTACCAATGCGGCTGCCATCGCCAATTTGCAGGCAGCAACTAAAGCAGCTGAAATATTGGGTGAAAAGGCTGATGGCGACTGGGCGCATGTGGCACAGAATATTCCTGTTTTAATCATGAAAAACGGGGTAACGCAGGAGCATGCATCTTATGCAGGAGAAGGCATTAAACAGGCTGATGTAAACCTGCTGGCATATCCATTAAAACATATAACTGACCAAACACAAATAAAAAAAGACCTTGAGTATTATGGCACTCGCATTCCCGATGAAGGCACCCCCGCTATGACGCAGGCCATCTTTGCCTTACTATATAGTCGACTTGGCAATGGTGAACAAGCTTATACCTGGTTTAAAGATGCGTATGTTCCCAATTTGCTCCCGCCATTCCGGGTAATCGCTGAGACAAAAGGTGGTACCAATCCTTATTTCGCTACAGGAGCTGGTGGCATTCTGCAAAGTGTGCTGATGGGTTTTGGCGGTCTTGATATTACGCCTGCCGGTATAACCCAAATAAAGAGTACGCTGCCACCTTCATGGAAAAAATTAACCTTAACAGGCATAGGCGTAGAAAGGAAAACTTTTGTGGTGGAATAACAGGGTGAAAATAAAAATACTACCCTTCCTCCTTCATAACCTTTTCTATGCGGCGGTCAGGTATAAGCCACATTAATGCAACAAGTATATACAGTGCGCCTGCCACCCAGGTATAATAAAAGCTTAATACAATGGCTAAAAGATAGCAGGCCACAGAGATTTTCTCCTGCATATTATTTTTTACCGCTTTGCCTAATAAAGAGTCTTTGCCCTCGTTCGCAAGTATGGTTTTTTGTAAGATCATAAATGCGATCGCGCTCATAAAAAGTACGCCTCCATACAGCGCCATGGGTATATTGCTGAAATGATTTTCACCCATCCAACCGGTGGTAAAGGGCACCAGAGACAGCCAGAATAACAGGTGCAGGTTTGCCCATAGAATATTTCCATTCACCTGCTTAATAGCGTGCATCATGTGGTGATGGTTGTTCCAGTAAATGCCGAGATATATAAAACTCAGAACGTAACTGCCAAAAACCGGTATCAGTTTTTCCAGGTCAGACAATTGGTCGCCATGGGGCACTTTTATTTCCAATACCATAATCGTTATCACAATGGCCAATACCCCGTCACTAAATGCCTCGAGCCTGTTTTTATTCATGCCGTGTAGTTTTAGTTTAAGAAATATAGAATAAAAATGGGGGATGTGTGTAATGTATTTAGTGTTTAATGAATGATTCTTGATTGGCATGCCATTCGCAAAACCCCATTATCGGTAACTTGCGTCATCAATGCAATTCAATTTACAATCACCATATTCACCGTCTGGCGACCAGCCTTCAGCTATTGCACAGTTAACAGACGGCATTCTCAGCGGGGAACGTTTTCAAACATTACTCGGGGTTACAGGCAGTGGTAAAACGTTTACCATGGCCAATGTAATTCAGCAGGTGCAGCGACCCGTGCTGGTGCTAACTCACAACAAAACCCTGGTGGCACAGTTATATGGGGAGTTCAAGCAATTCTTTCCGGATAACGCTGTAGGCTATTTTGTAAGTTATTACGACTACTACCAGCCCGAGGCATATATGCCGGTGCGTGATGTGTATATAGAAAAAGACATGAGCATAAATGAGGAGCTGGATAAACTGCGACTTCAGGCTACCTCACAATTGCTTACCGGGCGCCGGGATATTATTGTTGTGGCAAGTGTAAGCTGCATTTATGGTATTGGTAATCCAAAGGAATTTGCCAATGGTATTGTGCGGCTGCAAAAGGGGCAGGTAATTTCCCGCCAGGGATTTTTGCATAGCCTGGTAAACAGTTTGTATAACAGAACGCAGGTTGAATTTAAGCGCGGCACTTTTCGCGTTAAAGGAGATACAGTTGATGTGAATTTGCCCTACGCGGATCACGGCGTTCGCATCACATTTTTTGGGGATGAGGTGGAACAGTTAGAGACTATTGATGTAAATACAAACAAACGCATTGAAAGGGTAGACAGCACCGCCATCTTCCCCGCGAATTTATACCTCGCGCCAAAAGACACCATGCAGCAGATCATGTACGAGATACAAGATGAGATGCGCCTGCAGGTAGAATATTTTAAACAGACCGGTAAACTGATAGAGGCACAACGCCTGAAAGAGCGTGTAGAATTTGACCTTGAAATGATTCGTGAACTGGGTTTTTGTAACGGCATTGAAAATTATTCCCGCTTTTTCGACAGGCGCTCGCCCGGCTCCCGTCCATTTTGTTTGCTTGATTATTTTCCTAAAGATTTTTTATGTGTGATAGATGAAAGCCACCAGACAGTGCCTCAGGTTGCCGGCATGTACGGCGGCGACCGCAGCCGTAAACTTGTTTTGGTGGATTATGGTTTTCGTTTACCAAGTGCACTAGATAACCGCCCGTTAAATTTTCACGAGTTTGAAAATATGGTGGGTCAAACCATTTTTGTAAGCGCCACCCCGGGCGATTATGAACTGGAGAAAACCGGTGGCGTGGTGATAGAGCAGGTAGTTCGCCCAACAGGTTTGTTAGACCCTCCCATTGAAATTCGCCCGAGCATAAACCAGATAGATGATTTGCTGGATGAGATTGATAAACGCATTAAAAAAGGCGATAGGGTACTGGTAACTACGCTCACCAAACGCATGGCAGAAGAGATGGATAAATACCTGCACCGCATCAACGTAAAATCAAAATACATTCATAGCGATGTAGATACGTTGGAGCGTGTGGAAATATTGCGGCAGCTGCGTTTGGGCGATATTGATGTGCTGGTTGGTGTAAACCTTTTAAGAGAAGGTTTAGATCTTCCAGAAGTATCGCTTGTTGCCATTTTAGATGCCGATAAAGAAGGTTTTTTACGCAATGAAAGATCGCTTACACAAACTGCCGGACGTGCAGCAAGAAATGTTGACGGGCTGGTAATATTTTATGCCGACACCATCACCGTAAGTATGGAGCGTACAATTGAAGAAACACAGCGCAGACGCGAGAAACAAATTGCCTATAACATTGAACACAACATCACCCCAAAAACAATAAAGAAATCGGTACAGCAGATCATGCAGCAAACTTCTGTGCTGGATATAAAAGGGTTTGATTCCAGCAACCCTTATGCTATACAGGCAGATCAGGATATAGTTACCACCGCGGCGGATGAGCAGGTTACTTACAAAACAATTCCACAAATGGAAAAAGCCATTGCGCAAACAAAAAAGCAAATGGAAAAAGCTGCCCGCGATCTTGATTTTATGGAGGCCGCCAGGCTGCGCGATGAAATGTTCAGGCTTAAAAAAGAGTTGGAAGAGATGAAGTAACTTGCTGCAAACAATCTGTTACTATATGACCAAAACTTCTCTGCTGGCCCTTTGCCTGCTAGTTGGCACATTTTCTTTTGCACAATCCAAACGGTACCTTCAGCCAAATGATTTTTTACGCGTAAAAGATATCAGTGAACCACAGGTATCTCCCGATGGTAAGTGGGTTGTATACACGATCAGCGAAGCAGATACATCCAAGGATCATTACATTAATGATGTCTGGATGAACAGTTGGGATGGTACGCAACAAATTCAACTTACACACACAAAAAATGAAGACGAAAGTTCTCCAAGGTTCAGCAGCGACAATAAGTATATTTCGTTTCTTTCAGACAGGTATTCGGCAGATGAAAAAAAGAAAAATACGCAGCTATGGGTAATGGACAGGCGCGGTGGCGAAGCATGGGCACTGACTGATTTCAAACAACCAATTGTTGATTATAAATGGAGTCCCGATGGCAGTCATATATTGTTTGTATTAAAAGATCGCGGTTATTCCGACACATCATCCTCAGGTATTCGCGACCCGTATGAGATAGACCGGTATTTGTTTAAAAGAGATGTGAATGGATATGGTGATACGCGCAAAACACACCTCTATCTTTTTCATTTAAATGATAAGAAGCTGGACACGTTGACCAATGATGCGAGGTATAATGAAACCTCTCCGGCCTTCAGTCCTGATGGTAAAGAGATTGCTTTTGTAAGCAACCGCACAGACGATCCGGACCGGAATGAAAACTCAGATATTTGGATCATGCCTGCCCGGAAAGGCGGCAAGCTAAAACAGTTAACCACATGGAAGGGAGAAGACGATAGTCCCGTATGGAGTGCTGATGGAAAATTTATTGCTTATCTGCAAAGCAGCAGCGATGAAAAATTCACCATGTATGGAAATGCTTTACTTGCCATTGCAAATACAGGTACAGGCGAAGTTAAAATACTCTCAAATAAAGTTGACCGCCCCGTGTACAATTTGCGATGGAATAAAAATAGCACAGCTGTTTATTGTTTAATGGATGATGACAGGCAACAACTTATTGCATCATTTAATGTGAATGATGGAACATTTACAAGAGTGGCAGACGGAGAAAAAGTTTTTAGCCATATTGAATTAAACGAGGCCACCGGCGATTGGTTAACCTCCCTGCAAACACCTTATAAACCTAATGAATTATATGTATTGGAAAATGCAGGTTTACGTGCATTGACTCATATACAAGATACCTTCATAAATGCGCTGAAACCATTGCAGGTAGAAGGTTTTACATCTACAAGTAAAGATGGTACGTCTGTTTCAGGTATACTATATCGCAGGGCTGAAGATGTAAATAAAAAATTACCGCTTATACTTTTTATTCATGGCGGCCCAGTATCGCAGAACGATTACAGGTATGATATGTACCGTAATATACTAGCATCAGCAGGGTATGCCGTAGCAGCCGTTAATTACCGTGGAAGTAACGGCAGGGGAGTAGATTTTATACGCGCTATATACGCAGACTGGGGCAATAAGGAGGTGGTTGATATAATCGGTGCGGCAGATTATTTAATTAAGGCTGGTATAGCTGATGAAAACAGGATGGGCATTGGCGGATGGAGCTATGGTGGCATTCTCACTAATTATACCATCGCAACAGACAATCGGTTTAAGGCAGCCGCAAGTGGTGCGGGAAGTTCCCTGCAACTAAGCATGTATGGAAGCGATCAGTACGTAGTGCAATATGAAACAGAACTTGGTGCACCCTGGAAAAACATGGAAAAATGGATTCAGGTTTCGTATCCTTTTTTTCATGCAGACAGAATAAAAACCCCAACATTATTTATGGCAAGTGAAAAAGATTTTAATGTTCCTGTTGCCGGTGCAGAGCAAATGTATCAGGCTTTGCGTTCATTGGGTGTGCCAACTAAACTGGTGATTTATCCTGACCAGTTTCACTCTGTAAAAGTGCCTTCTTATTTAGTACACCGCTTTAGAAGTTACATCGACTGGTTTGATAAATACCTGAAGCCATGAATTACCTGGCGCATGCATATTTATCATTCGGTAATGAGCGTATTTTAGTAGGTAATATGATCAGCGATCATGTAAAAGGGATCAAGAAATTTGAGTATGATGCCACTGTTCAAAAAGGAATTATGCTGCACCGCATGATCGATGAATTCACAGACAAGCATGATGCCACACGCATGGCAAAAGCTTTTTATAAACCTGCTGTAGGTCCATATTCCGGTGCTTTTGTAGATGTGATGTACGATCATTACCTGGCTGTTGATAATAATGAGTTTCGCCCTGCAGGGTTGAATGAATTTGCCCGGGAGACTTATCTTTCACTAGATAAGTTCACGGGTGTATTTCCCGAAAAGTTCGGCAGAATGTATCCTTACATGAAACAGCAAAACTGGTTATCTAATTACAGCACGTTGGATGGTGCCAAAAAAAGTTTTGAGGGGTTAACAAGAAGAACCGCTTACCTCCAAAGCAGTGAGCCGGCTTACGAAGTTTTCCTGGCGCACTACAATGAACTGCAGCAATGTTATGCAGCATTCTTTCCTGATATAAAAAATTTCGCACGCCAGAACTTAGAACTGTTATTGAACGCCAATTAAACTATTGCAGTTACTCAAGCCGTATTGACTTATAAAATCAAATTCACCATCTTTGCACTAAAACATTACACATGAAACTGGCAACGAAATACATAAAGGCAGGGGCAGAACCAGACGAATCTACAGGGGCTATTATGACACCGATTTACCAAACATCTACATTTGTGCAAGAGGCTCCTGGTAAGAATAAAGGGTACGAATATGCAAGATCACAGAACCCAACCCGTACTTCGTTAGAGAGTGCGCTGGCAGTGCTTGAAAATGCTAAGCATGGACTGGCTTTCAGCAGTGGTGTTGCCGCTACCGATGCTGTAATAAAACTTTTACAGCCTGGTGATGAAGTAGTGACTGGCGCGGATATGTATGGTGGTACTTACCGGTTGTTCAGCAAAATATTTGAAAAGTTTGGAATAAAATTCCACTATATAAATACTGCTGATATAAACAGTGTGCGCGATACAATAAATGATAAAACAAAACTGGTGTGGATTGAAACGCCTACAAATCCGTTGATGAATATTACGGATATTTCTGCTGTTGCGTCAATTACAAAAGAAAAGAATGTATTGCTTTGCGTTGATAATACGTTTGCTTCCCCTTATTTACAAAACCCTCTTGACCAGGGTGCAGATATAGTTATGCATTCCGCAACAAAATATTTGGGGGGTCACAGTGATGTAATACAAGGCGCATTAATGATGAATGATGATAAGCTGCGCGAACAATTATTCTTTATCCAGAAAAGTTGTGGGGCTGTTCCTGGTCCAATGGATTGTTTCCTTGTATTACGCGGTATTAAAACCCTGCACATTCGCATGCAGAGACATTGTGAAAACGGTGAAAAAATAGCACATTGGTTAAGAAATAATGATAAAATAAAAAAGGTATACTGGTGTGGTTTTGAGGATGGTGAATACTTTAATATTGCCAGGAAACAGATGCGTGGGTTTGGAGGCATGATCAGCTTTGAACTAAAAGATGAAAGCATGGAGGCCGCGAAGAAATTACTTTCTTCAACAAAAGTTTTTTCCCTGGCTGAAAGCCTGGGTGGTGTTGAGTCCCTCATCAATCACCCGGCATCCATGACGCATGCCAGCATTCCTCGCGAGGAAAGACTCAAGAATGGTTTGAGTGATACTTTAATCCGGTTAAGTGTTGGCATCGAAGATGCTGATGACCTGATAGATGACCTGCAGCAGGCTATGGGTTAAATATGATTCGTATGAACGATGAATTAAAAAAATTTCTGGATGGGAAAGTGAAGCAGTACAACACCCCTTCGTTTATTAAAGAAGATCCGGTTAGTATTCCGCATAGGTTCAGGAAAAAACAAGACATAGAAATTGCTGCATTTTTTGCAGCAATTTTTGCATGGGGCAACCGAACCATCATAATAAATAAATCCACAGAGCTTATGCATCTGATGGATAATGCACCGCATGATTTTATTAGGCAGCACACCGATGCGCAGCTTAAGCGATTATTATTTTTTAAACATCGAACTTTTAATACCACCGACCTCCTTTACTTCATTCATTTCTTGCAGCAGCATTACCGGAAATATAGGAGTCTTGAGGCTGCATTTATACCTTTAAATGGTTTGGAAAAAGAGAATGCGGCAGAAACAGCGCTCATTCATTTTCACAACTATTTTTTTTCTTTTGAGCATGCACCGCAGAGAACAAAAAAACACATTAGCACACCATTAAATAATTCTACCTGTAAGCGGTTAAATATGTTTTTAAGATGGATGGTAAGAAAAGATAGCAATGGTGTAGACTTTGGTTTGTGGAAAAAAATTTCACCATCGCAACTAATATGTCCTGTAGATGTACATGTGTCCAGAGTCGCCAAAAAGCTTCAACTATTGAGCAGGAAGCAGGTTAACTGGCAGGCGGCGAAAGAACTTACAAAAAATTTATTATTGCTGGATGCATGTGACCCGGTAAAATACGATTATGCTTTATTTGGATTGGGAGTTACGGAAAAATATTATTAACTGCCTTATATCAGGCATAACCTGCATTTTATCAAGTAATTTTTATTGGGGTGGCGGCAATAGGTTCCTTTGTTTGTAAACCTATTTCTTAACCTAAATATTTTTTTATGAAACTCAAATTAAATGTACGTAATTGCCTTGTGGCTTTTTTAACTGTGTTGGTTTCGATGACCACCTTATCTGCTTTTGCAGGTGGGGAGTTGTATGAGATATTTCTGAACAAAAAATTAATGTATACCGTTTTTCCTGCCCACGATGATGGTGATGCACGTATGCTATCCCTAACCGGGGCAAATAAAAATGATGAATTGATCATTGTTCATAAATTTTGTAATGCACCATCAAAGAACGGAAGCATTGTTGTATCGGATAGAAATAAAAAGGTTCTAAAAACTTGGCATTTTTCTTCCATGAAAAACGATGATCAGTCTATGCATATTCGGGTGGCTGATTTACTATCGCTTAACAAAAGCGGTGAATTATTTCTGCACTATGTTGCACCATCTCAAACCACCAGGGGGCACCAATTGGTCTCAATTTCATTTACCGGAAAAAAGGTCGTAAAGTCTGGTCATAACGATCCAGAATTTCCTTTATTAATTGCAGGTTGGGCAGTATTATGTATGGCAGCTACAGGATTTATTTACTATAAAACATCGTGATGTTTATGAAAGAAAGTTGCGCCTGATAAAATCTGTAAGCTTTTGTTCAAGGCGCAACAAATCTTTCAATAATGTAAATTGATTCATGGCCCGGTGCAGGTTATGGTTATTATATGTTGCGCCATAATAAATATCATTGTTTAAATAATCTGTTATAAACCGCAAAGCCTGCATGTATATCATGAACTTTCCTGCGTATACAAAAGAATGCAATTCTTTTTCAGTTAAATGAGGTTTCATGTAGTGCATGTATCCTTTAACAATTGCATGAAAATAATCCTCCCTTATAAAAACTTTTGAAAGGTCTTGTTCTTCCTCTGATACCGGCGGCAAATAGGTGCGCAACATATCACCTATATCACTAATAAAATAACCCGGCATAACTGTGTCTAGATCAATTACACAAACACCTTTCTGATCTTCATCAAAAAGTACATTGCTTATTTTGGTATCATGGTGAGTTACCCGGATTTTAAATTCATTATCCATCTTGATTTTTTGGTACGTATCAACAATTCCGTTCAATTCTTTTAATTGATTTATCAAGGCAAAGCTTTGTAATAATCTTTCCTTATTAGCATGCACGGTAGCCGTAATGAATTGACTGTATCTCAGGGTCAGGTCATGAAAATGCGGCAGCGTTATTTTTAAAGTATCTGCAGGAAATGCTGAAAGTTGTGCAGTAAAATTACCAAACTGCTGCGCAGCTTCATATGCAAGCTGCGGCGAAACGGCAACAGCATAGGACGTAGTGTTTGGAACGAAATTAAATATGCGGAAGAAATCATTATTTATAATAACCATTGTTTTACCATCTGCTGCTTGCACAGGTACTGGTATAAAATAATTTGGGTTGCTTTTTTTTAAAAACTTTTCGATTAATTGAATATTGGTATCAATGTCTTGCGGCTGCTTAAAAACGTTGGCGTTTATTCGTTGAATTATGTACTCCTTGTCTCCTGTAATTGCCAGGTAGGTGTTATTTATTAAACCTGTAGTAATGTTTTGAATAAGAGTTTCGGAAGGAAGGTTATATTTTTTAATTACCGCATCCAGCATGGGTTAAATTTTTACACGAAGACCAAGACCAACCATAGATTTTATCTGTGTTCTCGGGGCATTATTATTTTCACCAAACAATCGTGCATCATCATCATAAATCAGGTCTATGTTCCAGGTGAGGGCGAGTACTTTAAACAACTTCGCAGAAAAGATATTCTGCATAAAAATATCAATGTTCTGTGGGTTGTTGCGATAATTTGAAAAGAGGTCAGCTCTTCCCCGATAAGTTACAATCCTGTTTGGGTCGGTTGTAAAATTAAGCGTTGCAAATGCGCCTAATTCATTTTTAAACTGATCCCCGGGTGCCGCATAGCTTCCTTTGTCTGCAAGCCTTTTATTACCAATAATTACCCAACGCGAGGTAATGGGTGAGACAAATATGGAAAAGTTTTTGAAAGGCTTCCAATCAAGTCCCGGGCTAAAAATTACATAGGCCGGCGACATAAATGAAGAAGAGAATAATTGAGTGGAATCATTTACATAAGTAAACCCATCAAATAATTGTGTTCTGAAATTAAATAATGCAGCTGTTGAAAACTGCGGGCTGAATGCGCATTTATATTTAGAAAGTATATCAATCCTGTCATCATTTTTCCGTGTGCCCAGGCTGGTGGTTTTTATGTAACCCAGAAAAAGGTCCATGTTGTTATCCCACGAATGTTTTCCCTTGGTGTAATAAGCAAAGCCATTAATGTAACCATTTACAGCCAGCGTAAAATCATCACCGCCGGCTGCCCAATTTGATAAAGATCCCTGGGTAAGATTCAGACCAACAAGTCCACCCTTTTTCCAATTGCCCGGGGTAGAATCTACCTCATTTCTTTTTAATGTTCTAAGAGCTTCATTTTGCAGCCGCTTTACGGTCGTATCCTGCGCGTCAGAAAAAAGATTAAATGAAGTGAAAAAGAATAAAACTAAAACAATACGTTGCATAGTACGGTTTGGAATTTGGAATACTTTTAGTGTTTGTACCAGGCCGCTCAAGATAATAAAAAAACTCCGCAGGGTTTGCGGAGTTTGATGCTGTAGGGGGAGGATTCGAACCTCCACGGGGCAGTTAGCTGTAGCACAAAGAGTAGTGGTCAACCCTGGTCGGCCTTACCAATGGTAACGTCGGCTCTATGCTGCGTTTATCCTGTTTTCCCCACCCCCGAGACGAGAGGGCATGTCTGCCAAAGGTTTCATCACCCCACAGTGTATAAGAACTTTCTTGTGCAATATTAAAATATTTGCTACATCCATTGCAAATATATCAACATAAATTTCAATAATATAGAAAAAATTCAAATATTTGCCTTAACAATTAGAAAATAACTAAAAAAGACTTCATTATGTCCCTTAAATTTCAATTAGACAAACTCGATTACCAGATTATTCAGCAAATGACTGAAAATGCAGGAATTTCTTATGCAGAGTTAGGAAAAAAATTATTTGTGTCTGGTGGAACTATTCACGTAAGAATAAAAAAACTTGAAGAAGTTGGAATCGTAAAAGGAACAAAATTAAAAGTCGAATTAAAACAACTGGGTTATGATGTTATTGCTTTCATTGGAATTTTTCTTGAAAAAAGTTCCTTGTATGATGCTGTAGCCCGGGAGCTTAAAAAGATTCCGGAGATTGTTAGATTAAATTATACAACAGGCAACTACAGTATGTTTGCGGAGATCATTTGTAAAGATATTTCTGAACTTCGGTTCGTTCTTCATGACCAGCTGCAAAAGATTAAAGGCATTGAAAGAACAGAGACCTTTATATCGCTGGAGGAAAGTTTTGTAAGAAATGTGCAGGTTGAAGGCAAATAAATTAATGATTGCAATCAGTAGTATGGCAATGATTGGCAGTACGGCACATACGATAATTTATAAAATGGGCTGCAACAATTAAAACAACTGCAGGTATTAAAAACCATAACTGCAGGTGGTGCCACCATTGTTTCCCTAATAATGATAAAAGTCCTGCATAAAAAAGCAGCAAAGGAAGTTTGTGATGGTGGTGCCTTTTCCACCCATGGTATAAGGCGAATGTTCCAATTACGGCAGCTAGAATAATCATCACGTATTCAAAAAACTCATTATCAATTATATTATAACCAAGCACGGGAAAGCTGGTAAATAGTAAAGGCAATAAAGCACAGTGAATGGCACAGGCCAAAGAAGCAGAAATACCCAGTGCATCCCAATTAATCCTAAAATTCATGCGGCAAATATAGTATCTTTGCAACATTGTTGCAAAGATGATAAGATATGATTAACACCCCAAAAAAGAAGTTTATAAAAATGAATAAGAAGGTTATTGGCTATTCTGTTTTCTTTATAGTGCTTACAGGCTTGTTCTTGTTTTTTCTTTTCAGGGGCACGGATAAATGGAAAGCCAAAAGCCCAATTCTGGAATATGTAAAACCTTTTAGTTTTACCACGCAAAATGGTCAATCATTTACCGAGAATGATCTGAAGGGAAAAGTTTCTGTTATCAACTTCTTTTTTACAACATGCAAAGGAATTTGCCCGCGTATGAACGGGAATATGTATGATGTATACCAGACCTTTAAAAATGAGCCTGATTTCCAGGTTGTTTCCCATACAAGCGATCCAGAAACAGACGATGCTGCAAAGCTTAAACGATATGCCGATTCAATTGGAGTTAATTCAGGTAAATGGATTTTTCTTACAGGAAGAAAAGACAGTTTGTACAATGCAGCAAGAACCAGTTATTTATTAGATGATCCCAAAAACAATGTTGGATCGGTGGATGACCAGTTTTTGCACACACAATTTTTTGCAGTTGTTGATAAGGAAGGAAACGTACGCGGGCATATTTATGACGGGCTAAAAAAAGATGATATTCAACAATTAAAAGAAGAGGTAAAAAAATTGCTTGAAGAATAATTTGTTATGAAGATGCAGTTTGATGGATTAAACATATTAAAACGCGCAGGTTTAAGTATTACCGATAGCCGTATTAAGATCCTGGAATTTTTTACCAATAGCCAGGAAGCGCTGGCGCATGCCGATATTGAAAAAAGGGGAAAAGAAAATTTTGACCGAGTAACAATATACCGAACCCTTCAAATTTTTGTAGAAAAGGGCATAATACATACCATCCCAACGGCTGATAATGCTGTTTTATATGCATTGTGCAAAGACAATTGTGAGGAAGGACATCATCACGATAACCATGTACATTTTGTTTGCAACATTTGCGGCAGGGCAATTTGTTTAGACACGGTTTCCTTTCCCCGGGTACATGCCCCGCAGGGTTTTAAAGTTTCACAAACAGATATTGTTATGAAAGGTGAATGCGATTCCTGCGTTTAATCAAGTCACTTTTTCAGGTCTTCTAGTATAAATTCTTCTATCACCCGTGCAAAATGAGCGTGCTCTAGCGTGTGAATGCGCATTGCTAATGTCTCGGGAGTGTCTTGCTCCATTACGGGGCAGACAGCCTGAAAAATATTTCTACCGTTATCATATATCTCATCAACAATATGTACAGTTATACCACTTTCTTTCTCACCCGAATTAATCACAGATTCGTGAACGTAGTTTCCATACATACCTTTTCCACCATATTTAGGAAGCAACGCGGGATGAATGTTAAGAATTCTGCCGGGGTAATGGTCTATTAGCATTTTAGGTATTTTCCATAAAAAACCAGCTAAGATTAAATAATCAATCCCTGCATCTTTTAATTCGGAATAATATCCATCTTCTTTAAAAAACTTTTGCCGGTTTATTAATAATACGGGTATCGCGTTTCTCCTGGCAATTTCTAGAACACCCGCATTGGGATTATTGCAAACTACCAGGGTAACAGAAATCTGGGAATGTGACGAAAAGTATTGAATGATCTTCTCTGCATTACTGCCTGCCCCTGAGGCAAATATGGCCAACTTTACCTTTGTTTTATTCATTTTTTATGGATGCATTTAGCTGCAAATTCGCTGCAAGGGATTGCGCTATTTAAGGAATTACTGTAACAAAACTCATTTATTTTCAAAGTATTTATAAAAAAAATCACAGTTAAAAAAATTTTAAAGGGGATGGTTAATTGTCAACATCGTGTCATATTTTTGCGCCAACGGCAAACCTCCGACAGCTATGATTTATAAAAGAACCATTGCCCAGAAATCGTCCATCTCCTTAATACTTATACTTTTATTTCTTAGTATATTTTATAATGTATCTGCCCAGGATGGCAAACAGTTATTCTCGCAAAATTGCGCCAGCTGTCATGCTGTTAACAAAAGACTTACTGGTCCTGCACTTGCCGGTTTAGAAAGCCGGGGTCCGTGGGGCGATAAAAAGAACTTGTACGCATGGATTCATAATCCACCTGCGTTCATGAAAACAAACGAGTACGCACAAAGCCTTCAAAAGGAATATCAGACTATGATGACTCCTTTTCCTGGTCTTTCAGAAAAGGATATAGATGCAATAGTTGGTTATGTAAATAAAGAAGCAGCCGCAGCGGCTACCAAAACTGCCGGTGGAGGATCTTCTTCCGGTGCTGCCCAAAGTGCCAATGATAGCGGCGATAGTACATTGCTCTTTGGTGTTTTAACTTTAATACTTGCCATTGTAGCTTTTGTTTTACTGCAGGTAAATGCCAACTTGAGAAAATTGGCAGATGATAAGGAAGGCATACCTGCAAGGGAACCTATTCCTTTTTGGAAAAATCGCAGCTATATAACTTTTGCTACCCTTATCCTGTTTTTAGTAGGAGGTTATTTTACCGTTGATGGGGCTATAGGATTAGGAAGGTCACAAAATTACGAGCCTGTTCAGCCCATATTTTACTCTCATAAAGTACATGCCGGTGTTAACCAGATAAGTTGCTTGTATTGCCATGGTGGCGCACAGGAAGGTAAACATGCCAATATCCCATCTGTAAATATTTGTATGAATTGCCATTTAGCTATCAACGAGTATACAGGTGAAAAACTGACTGATGGAGAAGGAAAGGAAGTAAATGGCACTGCAGAAATTCAGAAACTATACAAGTTTGCCGGTTTTGAAGCAGGCAAGCCATGGGATGCATCAAAAGCAAAACCTATTGAATGGATAAAAATTCATAGCCTGCCCGACCATGTTTATTTTAATCATGCGCAACATGTTAATGCAGGTCGTGTTGCATGCCAGACATGCCACGGTGAAATTCAGCATATGAATGAGGTGTACCAGTTTGCTCCTTTAAGCATGGGCTGGTGCGTTAACTGTCACCGTGAAACCAAGGTTCAATTTCAGGAAAACGGATTTTACAGCATATACGAGAAATACCACGATGCCATTAAAAATGGCACCATGGATAGTGTAACAGTTGAGCAGATCGGAGGCACAGAATGCCAGAAATGCCACTACTAAGAGTGGTTAGATAGAATTTTCAAATTGAAATTATGAGTAAAAAGTTTTGGAAAAGTTTTGGTGAGCTTAATCAAACTGATGCACATAAACAATTGGCAAAGGACGAGTTCCAGGAAGAATTGCCATTTGAATCAGCAGACGAAGGCGTTTTAAATACTAAGACCCCAAGAAGAGATTTTCTAAAATACCTGGGCTTTAGCACAACTGCTGCAGCTTTAGCCGCCAGTTGCGAAATACCGGTTAAAAAAGCAATTCCTTTTGCGAATAAACCTGAAGAAATTGTACCCGGGGTAGCTAACTATTATGCAACCACTTTTATTGAGGATGGAGATGCTGTGAGCATTTTAGCTAAAGTAAGAGATGGAAGACCCATAAAAATTGAAGGCAACGACCTTTCACCTATAACTGAAGGTGGTACTTCTGCAAGGGTTCAGGCCGCGGTATTAGACCTTTATGATACATCACGCTTAAGGTTTCCGCTTATTGATAATAAAGAAGTGACTTTCGAAGCGATTGATAAATCAGTTGCCGCTGCCCTTAGTAACCTAGGGGGTGCACCAGTAGTTATATTAACTTCAACAATTACATCACCCACTACTAAAGATGCCATCAGCCAGTTTATAGCAAGGTATCCTGGGTCGCGTCATATTATGTATGATGCGGTTTCCTGTACAGGCATGTTACTGGCAAATGAAGCATCCTACGGAAGGCGGGCTATTCCTTCATATAGGTTTGATAATGCAAAAACAATTGTAAGCCTTGGTGCAGATTTTCTTGGCACATGGATCAGTCCTATTGAATTCGCCAGGCAATATTCCAAAGGAAGAAAAATTAGTGAGAAGAACCCGGTAATGAGCAAGCACATTCACTTTGAAAGTGTATTAAGCGTTACAGGGTCAAATGCGGATGAAAGATACCTGCACCGTCCTTCCGAAACTGGGGCTGTGGCTGTGGCTCTTTTAAATGCTTTAAACGGTCAGGGTGTAAACAATATAGAAGATGCCCATCTTAAAGAGGGAATAACCAAAGCCGCTTCAGCACTGAATGCAAGCAGGGGCTCTGCCCTGGTAGTTTGCGGAAGCAATGATGTAAATGTTCAATTGGTTATTAACTCAATAAACGAAGCATTGCAATCGGGCGGTAAAACCATTGACTGGGGCACCACTATCAATACTAAACAAGGTATTGATGCAGATTTTGCCAATTTATTGAATGATATGAATGCCGGAAGCGTCGGCGCCATCCTTGTTCATGGTGCTAATCCTGCTTATAGCTGGTACGACCAGGAAAAAGTAGTGAATGCATTCAAAAAAGTGAAGGTGGCAATTTCTTTTAACGGTAGAATGGATGAGACTACCAAATTATGCAAATATGTACTCCCCGATAATCACTTTTTAGAAAGCTGGGGCGATGCTGAACCGAAATCCGGTTATTATTCGCTGATGCAGCCAACTATATTCCCGCTTTTCAAAACACGCCAATGGCAGGAAAGTTTGTTGCTTTGGGCTGGTGTACCAAATGGTTATTTGGGTTTGGTAAAACAATATTGGGTATCTAAGTTAGGTGGCGAGCAGGGTTGGGATAAAGCCTTACAGGATGGGGTAATTAACCCCGGTGGTGCATCTGCTTCCACATTTTCAGATTCCACTTCCACTGTTAAAGGATTTGTCAGCACTTCCGGCGGATCATTTAATAGCACATCCTCCGCATCTGCTGTTTCAACTGTTGGTTCAGCAAGAAAGGGCGGTAAAACCGAATTATTCCTTTACCAAAAAGTAGGTATTGGTTCCGGGCAGGGCACAAGCAATCCATGGCTCCAGGAATTACCAGACCCTGTTTCCAGGGCAACGTGGGATAACTATGTGGTGATTTCTCCTGCAATGGCCAAGTCGTTGCTTGATATAGATCTTTCTAAAAATTCAGAAGCAGATGCCTACGAAGTGCATCCTGAAAAAAGGGTGGTTAAGGTAACTGTCAATAATAAATCAATAGAACTACCCGTACTCATTATACCAGGTACACATCCGGAAACAGTAGGAATTGCGCTGGGATACGGACGGGCAACCGAATTAGGCAAGGTTTCAGAAGGTGTTGGAAAGAATGCCTTTATTCTTGCTGGATTCAATGGTAAAAGCGTTGACTATAGCCAGGCTGATGTTTCTGTGGAGCCCGTAAGTGGCGGCTACGATGTGGCCATTACCCAAACACATGGATCTTACGATACGCCACAGGGAAAACGTGTGGAAGTGATGAAAGAACTTACACTTGAAGAATTTGTAAAAAATCCGAAAGTGTTGTTGGCAGAACGCGAAGAAGAATTGAAGCCATGGGGCGGGTTAGACAACTTTATTGAAACGGGTACCATTTATCCATATTACGATAAACCCGGTATTCACTGGGGTATGAGTATAGACCTGAACAGTTGCGTAGGTTGCGGAGCTTGTGTAGTTGCCTGTAATGCAGAGAATAATATTCCTGTTGTGGGCAAGAACGAGGTTAAAAGATTTCATGAAATGCACTGGCTTAGAATAGACAGGTATTTCAGTGGTGATCCCGATAATCCTGATGTTACTTTTCAACCGTTACCATGCCAGCATTGCGATAATGCACCATGCGAAAATGTGTGCCCTGTAGCTGCGACCAACCATAGTTCTGAAGGTATGAACCAGATGATCTATAACAGGTGTATCGGTACAAGGTATTGCGCCAATAACTGTCCGTATAAAGTTCGACGTTTTAACTGGGCTGATTATACAGGGGCAGACAGTTTCCCGGATAACCAGCACCACCAGGGTGTAGGTGAGTTGAATGATGTGGTGTTTGAAATGAATTCTGAGCTTACAAGAATGGTATTAAACCCCGATGTTACTGTTCGTTCACGTGGTGTAATTGAAAAATGCTCCTTCTGCGTACAACGGACACAGGAAGGAAAATTGAAAGCAAAGAAAGAAAGCCGTCCGCTAAAGACCGGTGCAAATAATGAGTGGGATGTTAAGACAGCGTGCCAGCAGTCATGCCCTACAAATGCAATTGTTTTCGGAAACGTTAACGACAGCAAAAGTGGTATAAGTAAGAACAGGGTAGAGAACTTTAAACGTTCATTCTATTCACTCGAACAACTGCATACCCTGCCAAATGTTAACTACCTGGCAAAGGTTAGAAATGTTGAAGGCAGTGTATTTGGACACCAGGAAGAACATAACGCTGAAGCAATTCATCATTAAACCGGAACAGAAGCAGGACCGTAAAAATTAAATAACAGAGGCCTCATGTTAAGATACGAATCACAATTAAGAGAACCGTTGGTGATGGGCGAAAAAACTTATCACCAGGTAAGCGAAGATATTTGCCGCCCGATTGAGGTAAAGCCAACTAAATTATGGTATATCGGATTCTTTATTTCAATTGCCTGCCTTCTTTTCGGAGTGTACAGTGTGTACAGGCAGGTTGTTTACGGGGTTGGTCAATGGAACCTGAATAAGACCGTTGGTTGGGGATGGGATATTACAAACTTTGTATGGTGGATCGGTATTGGTCACGCAGGTACACTTATCTCCGCAATCCTTTTACTTTTCAGGCAGGGATGGAGAACAGGTGTTAACCGTGCAGCAGAAGCTATGACCATTTTTGCGGTAATGGCAGCAGGGCAGTTCCCTGTATTTCATATGGGTCGTGTTTGGCTTGCATTTTTCATTTTTCCTTACCCGAATACAAGAGGTCCTGTATGGGCAAACTTTAATTCGCCATTGTTATGGGATGTGTTTGCGATATCAACTTATTTCACTGTTTCCCTTTTATTCTGGTATAGTGGATTATTGCCCGATTTTGCAACTGTTAGAGACCGTGCAAAAACCAAACTTCGTAAAAAATTATACGGCATAGCCGCTTTCGGATGGAGTGGCAGCACTAAACACTGGCAACGGCACGAGGCACTATCTCTGGTACTCGCCGGTTTGGCAACCCCGCTGGTACTCTCTGTGCACACCATTGTATCTTTTGACTTTGCCACATCAGTTATTCCCGGGTGGCATACAACCATCTTTCCGCCTTACTTCGTTGCAGGGGCTATATTTTCTGGCTTTGCCATGGTGCAATCCCTCATGCTTATACTTAGAAAAGTATATAAGCTGGAAGATTACATTACGCTTGGGCACATAGAAGCAATGAACAAGGTAATTGTATTGACCGGCTCTATTGTAGGTATTGCCTATTTAACAGAGTTGTTTATGGGTTGGTATAGTATGAATAAATATGAGAGCTACGCCTTCTTTTATAGCAGGGCAAATCTCTTTAGTCCGTATGGCTGGTCTTACTGGGGTATGATGGCGTGTAATGTAATCAGTCCACAGATTTTCTGGTTCAGAAAATTAAGAAGAAATATTACGGTAACATTCTTTATGAGTGTTGTGGTGAACATAGGTATGTGGTTTGAAAGGTTTGTAATTATCGTAACATCATTGTATAGAGATTACCTGCCAAGTAGCTGGAGTATTTATTATAGTCCGACTATTTGGGAAATCGGTTTCTATGTTGGAACGTTCGGATTATTCTTTACCTGCTTCTTCTTATTCTCCAAATATTTCCCTGTAATAGCCATTGCTGAAATTAAGCATGTACTTAAAGCCAGCGGTGAAAGTTATAAGGATAAGGTTGGTTATATAGAAGAACAACCAGTTGAAAAATTTGCGCATGAATATGCTCATTAATTTGAGAGTGCGCTTAAAAATGTATGATTAATAATTGGCTAAGGGTTATTACCCTGCGCTGAAAAAATAGGATATGGCAAAGAAAAATTTTGTGGTTGCCTGTTTTGATGATGAAGCAGTTTTATTTCCTGCAGTTAAAAAGTTCAGGCTGGCAGGGTATAAGATTCATGATGTGTATACACCATTCCCAATTCATGGGCTTGACCATGCAATGGGTTTACGTGAAACCAGTTTGCATACCGCCGGGTTTATATATGGTATAACAGGTACTACAACTGCATTGTCTGGTATAACCTGGGTATTGACAAAAGATTGGCCTTTAAATTTTGGTGGCAAGCCACACTTTTCATTACCGGCATGGATACCTATTATTTTTGAGTTGACGGTATTATTCGCTGCTGTAGGCATGGTACTTACATTTTTATACCTGTGTCAAATGGCACCCTTTGTAAAAAAACATATTTTTCATAAGCGGGCTACTGACGATCTTTTTGTAATGGTAATTGAAACCACCTCAAAAACTAATATCGAAGATTTGCTTTCGTTTGCAAATACAAACGGTGCGGTTTTAACTGAAGTTCAGGATGCTGAACCAGGTTGGTGGATCGGAACATACGACAGAGAACAACAATTGATAAAAGAACCAACTATTGAAGTTGCCTGATAGTAATTGATTATTATGAAGATGAAAACAATAATAGCAATTTCATTTTTCGTCACTGCTGCAATGTTTGTAAGCTGTGATGATGTAAAACGCAGCCCCGGGCTGGTTTATATGCCTGATATGGGTTACAGCAGGGCTTATGAAACATATTCCGATCACGGAATTTTAGCGAATGAAAATATTAATTATACAACATTGCCTGTTCCCGGTACAATTTCCCGCGGATCCGACATGCCTTTTCCATATGCAAAAGATAAAGTTGGAGACAGCACGAATTATGTAGCCTCAAAAGCTTACAAAAACCCTTTAACCTCTATGAACGAAGTTCAGATGAAAGAGGCAGAAAGGTTATATCTTATTAATTGTGCAATCTGTCATGGAGTAGCGTTAGATGGAAATGGACCTTTGTACAAAGGTGGGGAAGGTCCGTACCCAGCAGCACCCAAAAACCTGGTTGGCGACCCAACGGTTGTTAACATGCCCGATGGCCAAATGTTTTATTCCGTTACTTACGGAAAGAACTTAATGGGTCCATATGGTTCCCAGTTAAACAGGCATCAGCGTTGGATGATCATTAACTATATTAAATCAAAACAAAGCGGAAGTGCAACTCCGGCATCGGCACCTGCGACGGGTGGAGACAGTGCTGCAGTTGCAGGAAATTAGAACAGTATAACTGATAAAAATTTACAAATGGCGTCGTCAAACATCATAGAACGTTTTGAAGTTTCAGGAAGAATGAGGAATATATCATTTCTCTTAATGGGCCTTGGCGCGATCGCATTTCTGATTGGTCTTTTTACAAGAGGTATTAGCAATGATGAGCATGAGCGTGCTATCTTTTTAGGAACCGTTATGTATAATAGTGTTTTCTGGTTGCTGATATGTAATGCCAGTATGTTTTTTATTTGCGCCACAACCTTAGCAATGGGCGGATGGCAAACGGCTATTAGGCGTGTTCCTGAAGCAATATCAACACTTGTTCCAGTATTTGGTATCATAACATTGTTTGTATTTATCTATATTATTTTTATTGATAAGAATGAAGGTGTTTACCATTGGATAAACAGGGAACATGTTGAACACGATTCAATTCTTAAGGGAAAAAGCGGTTTTCTAAGTCCCGGTTTCTTTATGATCTGGTCAACCCTTGCCATAGCCTTATGGTGGATACTGGGTAAAAAAATGAGGAGCATCAGCCATAAGGCAGATGAGGATGCCCTGGGTGGGGAAGGCGGTCAATCCTTCATTTGGAAAAACACTGTATTTGGTTCCATGTTTATTGTATGGTTCGGTTTAACTGTAGGTTCAACCATTCCCTGGTTATGGTTAATGAGCCTCGATCCGCATTGGTATAGTACCATGTACAGCTGGTATACTTTTGCCAGTTCATTTGTAAGCGGAATGAGCCTTATAGCACTTTGGATCATCTACCTTAAAAATAAGGGACAGCTTGCCTTTGCGAATGAAGAGCACCTGCATGATATTGGTAAATTTATGTTTGCCTTCTCAATTTTCTGGACGTATTTATGGTTCTCACAATACATGCTTATCTGGTACAGTAACCAGCCTGAAGAAACCATTTACTTTAAACACCGTGTGCAGGGCGCGTATAAAGGAATATTCTTTTTTAACCTGATTATAAACTTTGTAGCTCCAATTTTAATACTAATGAAGAGGGGCACAAAAAGAAATTATACCATGGTAACTTTTATGGCAGTTCTTATAATCTTTGGGCACTGGATAGATTTTTACCAAATGGTGATGGGTAGTATTTCTAAGGATCATGTAACACTTTCATGGCTTGATTTTGGGGTGGGTGCATTGTTTGCCGGTATCATGATTTTCTTTACCGGAAAGGCTTTAAGCAAACAGCCGCTTACGCCTTTGTATCATCCGTTTCTTAAAGAAAGTATTATACATCACACATAAACAGGTTAGCGTAACTTTGACCTTTAAATTTAAGAATAGAAAAATTTAAGACAGATCATGGCAATGTTTTTTACCATAGCGGTTATAGGGCTAATTTTTCTCATCATATTCCAGATAGCCAAAGCCAGTGAATATGTGCAGGTTTTAAAGGGAGAAGAGAGAAGCCGCAGAGACAATAATAAGGTAAACGGTTTTTTCATGATCGCTTTTCTTATTGCCGGTCTTATAGGTGTTTACTTATGTGATGAAGCTTTAAGAGGTAAAACATTATTGGTTCAGCCCGCAGCAAGTGAGCAGGGCGAAAAGGTTGATTCCATGCTTTGGATCACACTTATAATAACAGGTATAGTTTTTATATTAACCCAAATAGTTCTATTCTGGTTTAGTTTTAAATACCAGGAAAGCGAAAAAAGAAAAGCTTTCTACTTCCCTCATAATAACCGGTTAGAAGTTTTATGGACCGTAGTACCAGCCATCGCCTTAACTGTACTGGTAGTTATTGGGTTAAAGAACTGGTTTTATTTTACTAGCGAGGCGCCAAAAAGTGCATTGGTGGTCGAAGTTACCGGTAAACAATTTTCGTGGATATTCAGGTATCCCGGCAAAGACAACATCTTTGGAAAAAAATATTATAAAAATATCGACGAGAGCAAAAGCAATTACCTTGGGCAGCTTTGGGACGATGAAAAAAACTTTGATGATATTGTCGCTACACAAACCTTTTATATTATTAAAGACAGGCCCGTAAAGCTTGTTATTAATTCAAGGGATGTAATTCATGATGTAGGCTTATCGCATTTTAGAATGAAGATGGATGCGGTACCCGGAACACCAACCACCATGTGGTTTACTCCAAAATATACCACGAAGGAGATGAGGGAAATAACCAACAACCCGAATTTTCAGTATGAATTAAGTTGCGACCAGATGTGCGGAAATGGGCATTATTCTATGAAAGGTGTGGTTGAAGTAGTCACGCAACAAGAATTTGATGTTTGGATGGCGCAACAAAAGCCAAATTATTTTGCAGCCTTTCCGGATAAGGATCCTGCCAGCCAACAACAAATTACACCAGCTACTGCAGACAGTGCAGCCTCGGCAGCAACTGCAGGCATTGTAAAACCGGCGGCAAAAAAAACAAAATTCTGAAAATCCATAGCGTACGCGCTAACCATTAATATTTTTGAACTATGAGTAACGACGCAGTTTTGAATTCACAGGCAGGGTTGGTAACTCCGCAGGAAGTAACTCATCACGACCACCACGAAATTCACCATCACCACGAAACGTTTATAAGCAAATATGTGTTTAGCATGGATCATAAAATGATCGCTAAACAATTTCTTATTACAGGTATGGTTTGGGCATTGTTAGGTGGGTTAATGTCAGTATTATTTCGACTTCAATTAGGTTACCCCGATTCAACTTTTCCATGGTTAGAAGATATTCTGGGAAAATGGGCTAAAGGTGGGCATATTACAGCTGAAGCATATTATGCGCTTGTAACCACACACGGTACCGTATTAGTATTCTTTGTATTAACTGCGGGATTAAGCGGAACCTTTGCGAACCTTCTTATTCCATTGCAGGTTGGTGCGCGGGATATGGCTTCGCCATTTCTGAATATGCTTAGTTATTGGTTCTTTCTTACAGCAAGCATCATAATGCTTTCTTCCATTTTTGTAGAGACCGGGCCCTTTAGCGGCGGTTGGACAGCTTATCCTCCACTGAGTGCCTTGGGAGATGCATCCCCTGGTTCAAAAACAGGAATGGACCTTTGGTTGTTATCAATGGCAACCTTCGTTATATCATCATTACTTGGTGGCTTAAACTATATTACTACTGTACTAAATATGCGTACTAAGGGAATGACCATGACCAGGTTACCATTAACCATCTGGTCTTTATTCTTTACCGCTGTATTAGGAGTATTATCATTCCCCGTATTATTCTCAGGATTTATTTTATTGATTTTTGACAGGAACTTTGGAACAAGTTTTTATTTATCTGATATTTTTGTTGCATCTACAAATACTGCCTTGCCGAACGAAGGTGGTAATGCTATTTTATTCCAGCATTTATTCTGGTTTCTTGGTCACCCTGAAGTATACATTATTTTGTTACCTGCTATGGGTATGGTGTCTGAAATCTTATCTATCAATTCCCGTAAACCCATATTTGGTTACATGGCAATGCTTGGGTCGCTATTTGCCATCGCAACACTATCATTTCTTGTATGGGCGCATCATATGTTTGTAACAGGATTAAATCCATTCCTGGGTTCCATATTCGTTTTGCTAACTTTATTAATTGCGGTACCATCCGCCATTAAAGTGTTTAACTGGTTAACTACACTTTGGCGTGGAAACATCAGGTTTACTCCTGGTATGTTGTTCGCAATCGGGTTTGTAAGTTTGTTTATTTCCGGAGGGTTAACTGGTGTGTGGTTAGGTAACTCAGCTTTAGATATTCACCTGCATGATACTTATTTTATAGTGGCGCATTTTCATATTGTAATGGGCGTGGCGTCTATGTTTGGCATGTTTGCAGGTATCTATCATTGGTTTCCTAAGATGTATGGCAGGTACCTGAATAATACCTTAGGCTATATACATTTTTGGCTAACCTTAGTTGGGGCATATTTAATTTTTTGGCCCATGCACTATCAGGGTTTAGCAGGTATGCCAAGAAGATATTATGATTACAGTGTTTGGGAAAGCTTTAAGCAGTTCGCGGATCTAAACCGCTTTATTAGTACAGTTGCTATGATGGTTTTTGCAGTACAGATTTTATTTCTTTTCAACTTTTTCTATTCAATTTTTAAAGGTAGAAAGGTTAGAACGCAAAACCCATGGGGGGCGACAACTCTTGAGTGGACAACACCCATAAATCCGGGTCATGGTAACTGGACTGGCGAAATACCGGAAGTACATCGTTGGGCATATGATTATGCAAAAGATGGCAAAGAATTTATAATGCAAACAACCCCGGTTGGCGAAGATGAAAGCCAGCACTAAAAAAATAAAAAAAGCCCGCATTTGCGGGTTTTTTTATTAATGTATTATGTTATGTTTTTAGCCCATATTTATTAAAAACGGCGATTACTTTCTTTCTCACCGCTTCAGGGCAGTTGGTATTGAATAATATATGAAAAGGATTAAATGAATAATGATAGCAATGGCTGGGTTTCATTTTAATGCCATCTACCTCAAAACAAAGTTTATCTAGTTCCTTCAATTCAATCATAACCTGGTCCATAGTATTATTTTTATTTTCATATTGCATGGATACTTTAGCAATAACGTAAAAAAATTATGCCAGATAATGGTTTTACTATGTTTGAATACCTGTAAAGCCTTAATGCCAGCGAATAAAATGTATACCTCTTCTTGATTGCAGCAGAACAATTCTGCATATTCTTAATCCATTTATTGAAGCGGGAAGGAAACCCGAAGAGAGTGCAATTGTTCCTGAAACCAACGGGAATAAAGTAACCACAAGGCAAAAAACCAATACAGCAGAGGTATAAACGATTGAGACCAGAAGAATGGTAGCAATAATCTTCATTGTTAGGATATTTTCATTTAAAACCAATACTAATTCATATACGAAGCCTGCAAAAACACATTGGAATAAATAGAAAGCCATTGTTCTTTTATAAGTGGATATTTGCCGACCTCAATTTCTAAATAGTTTTTACCATGCCTTATTTTCCATACGGCAATATTTGCATTTTGATTAATGATCTCAGGTAAGAATTTATTAAGCATTCCATTCCAACACGCTTCCTCAACTTTTTCTGCCGGGGAAAGCATGTTTATTCTTAATCTTTTACTGGGTTTAACTAATTGCCACCTATTAAATGTGGACATGTTTAAAAGAATTTCGTGGCAGAAAACATCATTTTTCATGGCCTATGGGATTTTAAGTAAAGGAATGGCAGACTTCTTTCCAATACAATAGAATTAATACTCTTTTTTCGTAAATTAAAATAAATTTTTAATGTAGTATTTATACTACAAATAACATATATAGTACATATTTAAAGTTGTGAAATAATGCAGATTTAAAATTATAAATGGATATGATTTAATTTAGAAACCATAATCAATTTAAAAATGGGCACCCTTCAAAAAAAAATATTTTTAAGTATCTACATTATCCTTCATGGATTAGCCCTGGTAGCGCAAACAACGCAATTTCAAACCTATTGCAACCCGTTGAATATTGATTATACCTACTCGGTTTATAATTCTAACAATAACCTTTCATACCGCTCGGGTGCCGACCCCGCGGTAGTTGAATTCAGGGGCGAATATTACATGTTTGTTACGCGCAGCATGGGCTACTGGCATTCAACAGACCTGCTTAACTGGGATTTTATTAATCCGCAGCGCTGGTATTTCCAGGGTTCAAATGCACCTGCAGCGCACAATTACCGCGATTCAGTTTTATATGTCACCGGAGATCCTTCTGGTTCAATGAGCATTCTTTATACAGACGATCCTAAAAAAGGAGACTGGAAAGCCGTGCCCGCAATTTTGCATGATTTGCAGGATCCCGACCTTTTTATTGACGATGATGGGCAGGCATATATGTTTTGGGGATCATCAAATGTTTACCCCATCCGCGCTAAAAAATTAGATAAAAATGACAGGTTTCATCCATCAGATTCTACCTATACTTTATTCAACCTGCATGGCGATATTCATGGGTGGGAAAGGTTTGGCACCAACCATGCAGATACAGTACTAAGCGGCTATATGGAGGGTCCCTGGCTAACCAAACACAACAATACTTATTACATGCAGTATGCCGCACCAGGTACAGAATTTAATGTATATGGCGATGGCGTTTATACAAGTAATTCACCATTGGGTCCATACACCTATGCTCCAAACAATCCGGTGTTTTATAAACCTGGTGGTTTTATAAATGGGGCAGGTCATGGCAGTACGGTTAAGGGCCCATCAAACAAATACTGGCATTTTGCTTCCATGGCAGTTTCAATAAATGTTAACTGGGAACGCCGCTTATGTATGTTTCCTGCCTACTTTGATGCAGATGGATTGATGTATAGTAATACCCAATTCGGAGATTACCCGCATTTTGCGCCAGCCATTCCAGGCAAAATGGGAGAATTTGCGGGGTGGATGCTATTGTCTTATAAAAAGCCGGTTACTGTTTCTTCAACCCTGGAAAATTATAGGGCAGAAAATATTACTGATGAAAATGTTCAAACCTTTTGGGTAGCAGAAAATAACAACAACAGTCAATGGATACAGATTGACTTGCAGAAGGCAGGCACCGTTAACGCTATACAGGTAAATTTTCACGATCATAAATCAAACCTGTATGGTAAGGTTCCGGGTTTATTTCACCGGTACGTTATTAAAGGGTCGGTGGATGGAATTAACTGGACAACAATGGTTGACAGAAGCAATAACTTTAAAGACGTTCCCAATGATTATGTTGAATTAGAAACTCCCGCTAAATTCAGGTATATCAGGTATGAAAATATTCATGTGCCCACCCCAAACCTTTCTATTTCTGATATCAGGATCTTTGGAATAGGAGAGGGTAAATCACCTGCCCAAATAGAACAATTTCAGGTAAGCAGGTTAACCGATAAAAGAGATGCGCTGATCACGTGGAAAAAGAAACCTGATGCACAGGGTTATAATATTCTTTGGGGTATAGCGCCAGACAAATTATACAATTCGTGGATGATATATGATGACGATAATCATTTATTAAAAAGTTTATCTACTGATCAGGATTATTATTTTGCCATTGAAGCTTTTAATGAAAATGGAATATCTCCCCGTTCAAAAATTCAGAAAGCACCGAAGTAGTTAAAGGTTCCACCAATAATTCATTTTTAAAACGAATGCCCTGTTGCGTACAAGCAAAGGTGTTGAGTAATAATTATCGGTATACACAAGAAACAGATCTGATGCAGGTTTATACCTCCACTGAAACCTAGTATTAAGATTTATATTCTTTAACTGGTTGTTGTATTGCACAAATGTGGTGAAGAACAATTTGTTTGTAAATGTTACATCTATGCGGGGACCAATTAACCAAAAATCTACAATGCCCCATGGCTCTCTTAGGTCAATGTGATTATAACTAACATCTACCAAAATACTCACGAATGGTTGAAACCTGTAACCTGCCTGCCCCGATATCGCTAAGCGTTTACCATTAGCATAATAACCGCCATACCGCGTGGCAAACGAATAGGTAAATAAACTTTGGGGTTTAGATGTGTATTCGGTTCCAAATGCATTCCAGCTATGTTTTGAGCCACGCGCAAGTGTATCAGTATTCAGGTTGGTTGGGTCAAAGGGGTTTAACAGCTGTACATAATTATGCGCCACCCAGGTTGCAAAATTGCTTTGGTTTCTAAAGTTGAGTTTATAAAAAAGAAAAGATTCATTATCGGTTTCATGCATTTTTTCATCAAAATACAAGTTGGTACTTGCCGTGGGTCCATGGCTTAACACTTTTCCGCCCCGCGGAAAAAAAAGATAGCTAACCTGGGGGTTTAGTTTTATATAATTGTTACGTGGCACGTAACCAACCTCTGCTGAATATTGTTTGCCAACATATTCATGTTGCCAGGCAATAGTCCATCTTTTACTATTGTATTGCAAATTTGCGGCGTGTACAAAATCATTAGACTGTTCACCGGGGCTAAAAGATTTTAATACAAGTGCTTTGCCCCGCCATATATTATTCGCTGATGCGAGGTTGTATTCCATACCAATATTCCTGTTATATTCCGAATAGGATTGTTTGGTTGTATCAGCAAAAGGATTATAGTTTAGTGATTGTTTATTTACATACAATAAGCGAATGTTAGATCGTGAAAACACTCTTCTCTGCAAAGCAAATACACCAAAATTTTGTTTGGGCAATCCGGTTTCTTCAACGCTTTGAGTTTGTATGTCCATTACACCGATTCGCCAATCTTTATTAATACTTCCACTTAGGCGTGCACCATAACTAATAGGCACACCTAAACCGATGCGCCTTGAAAAGAATGGGCGAATATTATTATATCCAAAGTTTGAAAACAGGTCTGCGTTTTCTAAAAAAAATTGGCGCCTTTCGGGAAAAAACAATTCAAAGCGGTCAAGGTTTGTAACCTGTTTATCAACTTCTACCTGCGAAAAATCCGGGTTAATGGTGAGGTCTAAATTTAATGAAGAAGTAATGGCAATTTTTGCATCGCCTCCAATGTCTAAACGGCTTTCTGCGCCTGATTTATTTTCATAATTCTTTTTTATTCCACCTAAGGCGTAGGGTATTAATGAAATATTAGTACCGGGAGGTGGCGGTGGAGCATCCCATATAAGATTGCCTGAATAAGCAAGGGTAGCCGTTGGAAATTGTCGTGGAACGGGTGCCCAGGCAGACTTTTCGGCTTTTGTAATATCTAAACGGCTGAAATTAATACCCCATGTTGTTATATCTTTTTTAAACCGTATTGTTTTAAATGGAATGGATGCTTCAAACACCCACCTGTCATCAAAATTTTTGACTACCGAAAACCATTTATTGTCCCAGTTCAAATCAGCTGAGCCTCCATCGTATAATGTTCCATCCCATTGGGCGCCTGCTGCATTTGCACCAAAAGTGAAACCGTTGGTACGGTCATCAAAAGGGTCAATGAAAAATATAAAATTATCGTTCTTGCCAAAATTAAAATCCCTTCTTAGAGATTCGACCATGTAAGGTCCCTGCTTGGTTAAAAAACAGTTTACAAATATGTACAAGTTTTTATCATCGTACGTCATGCGTACTTCAGTAGGCACATTGGCCAAACTGGTATCCATCGGTAATACCATGCTGAAGTTGTCAGCAACTTCGGCGGTTTGCCAGGCAGCATCATTCATTTCACCATCTATCTCTACAGGTGCATTGGTCTTGTGTATGTGAAGTTGAAACCCGCTGTTTTGTTTTTGGGCAATTATGATTGTTGGAATAAAAAACAGTAAAGAAAAAAACAAGCCTTTCATTATACAATTTGAATGTTAAAAATATGCCTGATTATTTTAGTATCGAATGAAAGATTGATGCGCGGAAATAATTATTTTTATTTAAGGAATTAAATTATTCAATGCCGTAAAACCACCCTTGCTTTACATGAAAAAGGATTACAAACATGCTGGCTTTATTATTTTATTTATGGTTGCTGTAACCACCGTATATTTTCTTAAAAGCAACAGGCGCTTAAAAGATGATTACGACTTTTTTAGCCTGTAATTAATATTAATCTGTAAGCTTAATATTTAATTCTTTTAACTGCTGATCATCAATATTGGATGGTGCATCAATCATTACATCTCTTCCGCTGTTGTTTTTAGGAAAGGCTATAAAGTCACGAATGCTTTCACTACCCCCTAAAATTGCGCAAAGCCTGTCTAACCCGAAAGCAATTCCGCCATGCGGAGGAGCACCATATTCAAATGCACCCAGTAAAAAGCCAAATTTCTGCATGGCTTCCTCCTTACTCATACCGAGGGCTGCGAACATTTTCTCCTGTAATTCCCTTTGGTATATACGTATTGAACCGCCGCCTATCTCATTGCCATTTAAAACCATATCATAAGCATTGGCTTTAATGGTTGCATAAGGGTGTTTCAAATATTCGGATGCTATAGTTATTCCTGGGTCGTTATTTACCAGGTCTGTTATTTGGCCAGGTTTTGGTGAAGTAAACGGATGATGGCGTGCCACCCAGCGGTTTCCTTCTTCGTCATATTCAAATAAAGGGAAATCAATTATCCAAAGCAGTTTATATTCACTTTCCTTTCTAAGCCCCAGCCTTTTACCCAATTCAAGTCTTAGCTCACTCATAGCTTTACGGGTTCTTTCTTCAGTGCCTGCAAGAATTAAAACGAGATCGCCCGGTTTGGCATTGGTGAAATCAGTTATTTTTTGCAGGGCTTCATAATCATAAAATTTATCTATGCTGCTTTTTATCGTTCCATCTTGGTTGTATTTAATAAAAACCAGTCCCTTCATCCCAATTTGCGGACGTTTAACCCATTCAGTTAAATCATCGGTTTGTTTGCGGGTATAATCAGCGGCACGGGGAATGGCAATGGCAACAATGGTTTCCGATTCTTCAAAAAGTTTGAACCCACCATCAGGAGAAATAGAAGCAGGCATATTGAATAAAGCTTCTTTTAATGGAAAAGCATGTGAAGGAAATTTCAGGTTGCCGATCTTCATATCAAACCTTATATCGGGTTTGTCATTACCGTAATTCCACATGGCATCTTCCCAGGTCATTCTTTCTACAGTTTCGGCATAGTCAATGTTTTTTACATCCCTGAAAATTCGTTTTACTAAACCTTCGAACATGTTTAAAATATCTTCCTGCTCTACAAAACTCATTTCACAATCTATTTGTGTAAATTCCGGTTGCCGGTCTGCTCTTAGATCTTCGTCCCTGAAGCATTTTACAATTTGAAAATACCTGTCGTAACCACTTACCATCAATAGCTGTTTAAAGGTTTGTGGTGATTGGGGAAGGGCATAAAACTGACCTTCATTCATTCTGCTGGGTACAACAAAATCCCGGGCACCTTCCGGGGTAGATTTAATTAGAAACGGTGTTTCTATATCCATAAAACCGTTTTCGTGCAGGTAATTACGGGCAGCGACATTAACCGCATATCTCAATGCCAGGTTTCGTTTAATTACATTTCGCCTGAGGTCGAGATAGCGAAATTTCATTCTCAGATCATCCCCACCATCTGTTTCATCATTAATGGTAAACGGTGGCACAGAAGACTTATTTAAAACTGAAAAGTTTTCAACCGTTACCTCAATTTCACCCGTTGAGAGATTAGGGTTTTTATTGCTTCTTTCTGTTACCCTTCCCTTTACCTGAATTACATACTCCCTGCCAAGGGGGTTTGCAAGTAAATGTTCATTTAATTCTTCACCGACAAGCAGTTGAGTAATGCCGTAACGATCGCGCAAATCAATAAATGTAATTGCTCCAAATTTTCTTATTGTTTGTACCCAGCCTGCGAGTACTACCTCTTTTTGAAGATCCGTAAGGGTTAGTTCGCCGCAAGTATGAGAACGGTACATATTAGTGATTTTAAAGAGGCCGCAAATATAATTCGATAACCAGCAATAAGTTTTTAATGGCTTTAATAAATGATGAATGGAAATAATTTTGACTTTGACGCAGCATTTGTGGGAAATTTGTGTTCTTATATTTTGTAGGATTTAACAACTAATTGTACTTTTCCTCGCTTTTTATAAAAAGTATTCACTAAAAATTTAGCAAATGAGAAAAATTGTAACGCTTATGGGTGTGATGCTTTTCAGCATTGCATCAGCCTTCTCGCAATCCCGAACCATTACAGGTACAATCGTTGATCAGAACGGTCAGCCTGTTAGCAATGCGTCTGTTCAGGTAAAAGGAACAAATACCGGTGTATCAGCCAATGCGCAGGGAGCTTTTTCAATCACCGCCAAACAAGGTGATGTTCTTGAAGTAACAGCTATAAACTTTTCAAGTAAGGCTGTAACTGTAGGTTCTCAAAGTACTATTTCTGTGACAATGGATCAGCAGGTGAACGTTATGGAAGAAGTAGTAGTTACCGGGTTAGGCATAAGGCGCGAAAAGAAAGCGCTTGGTTATGCTGTATCAACCGTTAGCGCAAAAGACCTGGAACTGAAACCTGAAGGTGACGTGGGTAGGTTGTTGCAGGGTAAAGCGCCCGGCGTTAATATATTAAGCAGCAGTGGTCTTTCTGGTAGTGGTACTAATATTGTTATTCGCGGTATCAGCACCATTAATGGCGGCGTTGCCACACCATTGTTTATTGTAGATGGTGTTCCTTTTGACGCGAGCACACTGGCTCAATCAGGTTTTGATTTTGGTAACCAAACTTCAAGCAGGTTTTTGGACCTTGATCCTAACTCAATTGAAAGTATCAGCATATTAAAAGGATTAAGTGCCTCTGTTTTATATGGAGACCTTGCACGTAATGGTGTAATATTGGTCACAACTAAAAACGGGAGTTCTAAAAAATCTAATAAGAAATTAGAAGTTACATTATCCCAATCCATATTTGCAAATAAAGTAGCAAACCTTCCAGATTATCAAAACAGGTATGGCGGTGGATTTGAATTGGCTCCTTCCTTTGCCTTTAGTAACTGGGGTGCAGAATTTAAAAATCCACCCGATTCACTTAGCCATCCTTACGGAAGGTCTTCACTTGCAATTGCTTTCCCTGAATACCAGGGCAAACAATATGCATACAAACCCTATAACAGTGTAGAAAACTTTTTCAGAACAGGACTAATAAGCACTACCTCAATTGGTGTTTCAGGGAATTCCGGAACAACTTCTTTTAACGGTAGTTATTCTTATACTGATGATAAAGGATTTACACCGGGTAATGGTGTTATTCGTAATAACTTCGGTTTGGGTGGAAGGTCAGAACTTTCTAATAATTTAACCCTTACCGGAACATTAAATTTTGCACTTACTGATTTTCAATCTCCAACAACAGGTACAAGCTTTGGTAGTAGCTCAACTTATCCATCAGTTTTCGGTGACCTTATCTACACCCCAAGAAGTATAGATCTAATGGGATTACCTTATGAAAACCCATTAGATGGCTCAAGTGTGTATTATCGCGCAAACAATGGTATTCAAAACCCAAGGTGGACAGCTGAACATTCACTTTCTTATGAAAAGACAGTTAGAACATTTGGAAACTTTGCATTACAATTTGATATACCACGTGTTGAAGGGCTTAGCCTCGTTTACCGGTTTGGTTTAGACGTTTATTCTGATGAAAATACAGTTAACGTTGACAAAGGCGGACAAAGCGGTGGCGACCAATATATATTTGGTATGTACAGGACTGTAAACGCAACCAACAGTATTTTCGATCATAACCTGATCGCTTCGTATGATAGAAACATTAATCAGGATTGGAACCTGCATGTTGATGCTGGTGCTAATCTTAGAAATGATCACTATCATCAAACAGGTTTAAAAAGTACAAACCAGTTAGTATTCGGATTATTCAACCATGGTAACTTTATTAACCATGAAGCAATCGGTGAAGATGGCAGCAACCTGGATTTTACTGCTGCTCAAAAACGTTTTGGTGTGTTCGTAAACGGAACACTTGGATACAGAGACTTCCTTTACCTGAACCTAGGTGGTCGTGAAAGCTGGGTTTCAACTTTGGAAGCAAACAACAGGGATATCTTTTACCCAAGTGCGAGTGTTTCATTTGTTCCAACTTCTGCAATTGAATCTCTTAAAGGAAATGATTTTCTTAACTACTTAAAACTTAGGTTTGGTTATTCAACCAGTGCCCGTTTCCCGGATGCATATTCCACCAGAACAGCACTTAATGAATTTACCAATGCTTACGTAACTCCAACAGGAGATAAGATAAATGTAATCTCTGTTCCAAATCGCTTACCTAATCCGGATCTTCAGCCAGAATTACTTAGCGAAACTGAAGCAGGTATTGAAGGCAGATTCTGGGACAGCCGCGTAGCTTTAGACCTTACATTATATAACAGGGTTACTAAAGATCAAATTCTTGATAGGGATTTAGATCCATCTACAGGATATACTGTAACCAGAATTAACGCCGGTCAGGTTAGCAACAAGGGTATTGAAATAGCACTTGGCTATACTGTTATCAGAAACAAAGACTGGACATGGCAATTAGACGCTAATTATACTTTGAACAAAAGTCTGGTTAGCAATATTCCCGATTACATTAAACAGATCGTATATGCAGGTTACACCAACCTGGGTAACGCTGCAATCAATGGTCAGCCATTGGGTGTAATTTTAGGTTCAAGGTATGCCAGGGATTCAACGAAGGGCCTTCAACCAATTGTTGGTGCTGATGGTAATTATCTTGTTGATCCTGAAATTGGAATCATCGGCGATCCAAATCCTAAATATAAAGTAAGTGGTATCAGTACCTTATCGTATAAATCACTTTCTTTCCGTATGCAATGGGATTATACTGTAGGTGGTGACATGCATTCATTAACCGCAGCTAGTTTGTTGGCAAGAGGGTTAACTACAGATACTGACTTTGACAGGACCCAGCCATTAATTCTGCCAGGTGTTAAGGAAGACGGAACACCAAATGACATTCAAATAAGCCCATCTTCATTATACTTTAACAAATATTTCTTCGCATCTGAACCAGCAATGTGGGATGCTACCGTAATTAGGTTAAGGGAAGTTTCTCTGTCATACACCTTGCCTGCCAAGTGGTTGACTAAAACACCTTTTGGATCCTTATCACTAGTTGCCTCAGGTCAAAACTTGTTCTACTATACACCTAATTTTCCACAGGGAACGAATTTTGATCCTGAAACATCAAGCTTAGGTGTTAGCAATGGTCGTGGTTTGGAATTCTTAACCGGTCCTTCTTCAAAACGTTTTGGAGGCAGTATCAGGGTTACTTTCTAAATAAAAAAATTATAATAAAATATGAAACTTAAATTAATAATAGCGATTTGTGTTACAGTACTTGCCGCAGGCTCCTGTACCAAGCTGGATGAGGATTTTGACCGGCTGTTGACCAACCCGAATCAGCCCTCTGTAGATAATGCGGATGTGGATTTGTTTTTTAATCAGGCTCAACTTGGTTTCAAAGACTTCTTTTACAGCGTTTCAAACTACGGGAACCAGTTAACCCGTATGGAACTTATGTTCGGACCAACTTATAAAACAGCATACCAGCCACAGGCATTCGATGGTATTTGGACAAATGCTTATGCAAACATTTTTACCAACATTAATGCAATGCTTCCTTTAGCTGAAGACGGAAAATTTAAACATGCCGGCGCAGCTAAAATTATGAAGGCATATACCATGATGACTTTGGTAGATATTTTTGGGGATGTTCCTTATACAGAAGCCAATAAGGGCTCAGAAAATACGAGCCCGAAAGCAGATAATGGCAGGTTAGTTTATGATAGTGCATTGGCTTTGTTAGACCAGGCAATTTCAGATCTTGCAAAAACAGCACCTTCTCCAAAAAACGACCTTTATTATAATGGAAGTGCTGCAAAATGGACAACACTTGCTAAAACTTTAAAGTTGAAAGCATATGTTACAACCCGTCTTGTAGATAATTCTGTAAAGCAAAAAATTCAGGCGCTTTTAGATGAAAATGACCTGATTAATTCGCCAGACCAGGATTTTACATTTAAGTACGGTAGCCAGCCCGCAGCTCCTGATAGCCGCCATCCTAAATATGCAGCTAACTATACGCAGGGTGGTGCTGGTGATTATCTTGGAAATTACTACATGTGGGTATTATACAGGGAAAAACCAATGGTCGATCCCCGGATCAGGTATTATTTTTATCGCCAGACTTTAGATATTGAGCAGGATATAACTGATGCGGTTACACTTCAATTTACAATTCCTTGTTTAACCAGGCCTTACCCGGCTCATTATCCACCAGGAACACCTTTCTGCCAGGTTGGCGATGGATACATCGGCCGCGATCATGGTAATAATGAAGGTATTCCTCCGGATAATCAATATCGCACCACATGGGGAGTTTACCCTGTAGCAGGCATTTTTGATGCTGACCAGGGTGCCCCAATCGATGCTCCCGGTGTTGGTGGAAAGGGTCAGGGAATTCAACCTATCATGCTTATCTTCTTATGTACAGTTTTTAAAAGCAGAAGCCGCATTAACATTAGGAACTTCGGGCGATGCGAAAGCCCTTATGGAATCAGGCATTCGCGCTTCATTCAGCAAAGTATTTAGCTTCCCTGCCATGGTTGGTGAAAGTGTTCCCAGCGAATTTGAACCAACCACCACAGAACAGGATGCATATATTAATTATGTAAAAGGCAGGTATGATGCAGCAACTACCGAAAGAGGAAAAATTGATGTATTAATGACGGAATATTATATAGCGTTATGGGGAAATGGTTTAGAAAGCTATAATAACTATCGTAGAACCGGCAGTCCTGATGATATGCAGCCAACGCTGGATCCAAATCCGGGATTCTTTATCCGGTCTTTCTACTATCCGTCAGTGTATGTTAACCTTAACCTGAATGCACAGCAGAAACCAAATCCGGGCGAAACTCCAGTGAAGGTTTTCTGGGATAATAATCCTGATAATTTTGTTCACTAATCTAAACAATACATAATGAAAAATATATTAATAGCATTATTCGGGTTAACGGTTTTAAGCATGGCCTCGTGCAAAAAGGATGGCATCATTAATGGGGATGTTGCCGAATACGAGGTTGGCTCATACCTGTCCTATACAGGGGCGAAACCCGGGCAACAACCATTTGACCTTGCAACGATTGAAACATCAACCGCAAGCATCAATGTAAAAGTTGTTGGCACCCCTGCAAAGCAAATAAATATTTATACCGGAACCAGTACCGATAAATCTACCTGGACTCTTATTAAGTCCAGTTCCATTTCAAGACAGTGGCACACTGTCTGTAACGGGTGGCGAATTAGCTGCAGCACTTAGGTGTATGCTCCGATTCATTTGAACCCGGCAATTCATTTCACCTTTTATAATGAAATTGTAACCGTTGATGGACGACTTGTTTTCTGCTGCAAACACTTCATCAGACTTTCAGGCACAATCTTCATATAACATGGCTTTACATGGTCTGCCGTTGTTTTCTGCGCATACGATGAGTATGTTTTTGACGGAAACTTTGAAGTATTGTCTGATGAGTGGGCAGATTATTCTCCCGGGGATATTATTGTGAATGCTGTTGAACCCGGACCAGGGCCAATCAATTAACCATGCATGTATATCCAAACCCGGCTTATGGTGCAGTTATAGGACCCATTATTATAGATGTTGATCCTGCAACTAACGTTGCAACGGTTCAAAAGCAACCTTATGGAGACTATTATGGTTCAGGTTATGGAACCTTCTATGCTGAAGGGTCTGGATCAGTTAACTCCTGCGAAGGAACAATTGATCTTGATTTAACGCATACAGTAGCAGCGGGTAGTTTTGGAACATATCATTTAACCATCAAAAAAACTTAGTAACACTTTATCTTAATAAAAAAACCGCCTCTTTTGAGGCGGTTTTTTTATTGCTTATTCTGAAAATTTGGAATACTTTTATAAACTTCACATCACCAAAACTTCCTTTTATGAGAAAAGTAACCCTAATACTCGGAATTGCAGTTTTCTTATGCCTTAATAACCTGCAGGGTCAAGCCCCGGATAATTCCGCACCAAATTTTAAAGACATAAAAAAGCAATTTTATTTACGGTATCAACAATTGGAAAAGGAGGGTCGCGTTGAGAAAATGGAAGCTGGCGAAAAGGAAGATGGGTTAATTGCTAAGTTTAAAAGGTGGGAATATTTAATGACTTCCCGAACTTTTCCTTCCGGCAAAATGCCGCCTCCAGGAATTCAATTTACTGAATGGAAAAAGTTCAATGAAAATCCTTCCAATTTTAATCCTAATAATACGCAGGCCTCGGCTTGGGAACAGGTTGGAAACTCTATTGTTCCATCAAATGGCGGGGGTGCAGGTAGAATTAATGTTGTAAAAATTGATCCTTCAAACTCAAGCATTATTTATATAGGCGCAGCAGGTGGTGGAGTATGGAAAACTGTGGATGATGGTGCAACATGGACGTGTTTGAGCGATAAATTTCCTGTTACCAGTATTTCAGATATAGCAATTGACCCAACAAATTCGAACAATATTTTTGTGGCTACAGGAGATGAAGACGGATACGAGGCAAGTTGGCAGAGCGATAATGATTTTTGGGGTGGGGTATATACCGCAGGTGTTTTACATAGCACAAATGGCGGAGCAACGTGGGCACAATCCTGGATTAAAATTCCGCAGGAATATAAAACACTTATTCAACGGCTTATAATAAATCCCGCAAACCCCAATATATTATTGGCAGCTTCAAGAAATGGTATTTACCGCTCTAATAATGGAGGAAATACCTGGAAGAAAGTTTTAAATAATCATTGCCATGATATGGAATGGAAACCTAACAATCCAAACATTGTTTATGCAGGTGGAAATGGCGTAATTTATCAATCAACCAATGCCGGTGCTACATGGAGCACCTTAAAAACTGGCTTAGGTAGCGGAAGAATGGCATTGGAAGTATCGGCTTCAAGTCCTGATGTTATTTATTCTTTAAACCAGACGGGCGGGTTTTATCGCTCGGATGATAATGGAGCCACATGGGGTGCAAAAGCTTATCCCTATGCTGCCAGTTTTTACGGGTATTATGATCTTACGTTTACTTGCTCACAGGACGATGTAAATGTTTTAATTACCGGTGGATTATATACTGCAAAATCTATTAACGGCGGATCAAGCTGGTCAACAATTGATATTTATTATACAGGGTATCCAAATTATGTGCATGCCGATAAACATGCTGCCATTTTTTATCCGGGCAGTACCACTTCTTTCTTGTTAGGAACTGATGGTGGTATTTTCAAAACTGTTAATGGTGGAACGAGTTTTTCAGACATTAGTAATGGCCTGATCATCTCTCAAATTTATAGAATTGGTACAACGCCACAGAATACAGACTTGTACATTTCAGGCTGGCAGGATAACGGTTGCAATATGTGGAATGGAACTAGCTGGAAACAGGTTTTTGGTGCAGATGGAATGGAGGCTGCAATAGATTATACCGATCAAAATGTGGTATACGAAACATACCAGAACGGAGGTTTACAACGATCGCTGAACGGTGGATTAAACTGGACGTATATTGCTCCTGTAGGGGGTGGGTGGGTAACCCCTTTCATAATAGACCCGGTTGTGAATACCCGCCTGTATTATAGCGGGTTAGCATTTTTTACCTATGGTATATACAAGTCTGAAAACAGGGGTTCATCGTGGACCTCAGTACCAGGAATTTCTTTAGGCAGCTATGGAACTTCAATAGCGGCCGCACCTTCAAATAACAATACTTTGTATGCATCGAGCCTTGAAAAAATATTCAAAGCCAATATTTCATTAGGCACGGCAGTAGACATAACAAGTGGTTTGCCGGTGGCTCAAGCCGGTATAAATTATATAGCAGTTAATAATTTAAACGAGAATAAATTAGTTGTTGCCTTAAGTGGTTATACTGCCGGGAAAAAAGTATACTATTCTGATAATGGCGGTTCAACCTGGACGAATATTAGCAAAAATCTTCCGAACCTCCCTGTAAATACCGTAGTATATCAAAACAATACAGACAGAATTTATGTGGGTACAGATGTTGGCGTTTATTACCTGAATAATACTACTTCTCAATGGGTAGCCTACAACAACAAATTACCTAATGTAATGGTGCATGAACTTGAAATAAATTATACAAGCAATAAGTTAATTGCGGCAACATATGGCAGGGGAATTTGGAAAGTTGACCTGGTGTCCCCATCACCGGTAACAGGTAAACAATACATTTCTAAAACTGTTGAACCAGATAAAACTATATCAAAACCAAATATAGAAGTTAGTGTTTCGCCAAACCCATCGAAAGGAATCATCCAGGTTAAAATTGAAAATGCATCCGGAAAATATGAAGTTGAGATTGTGCGTGTAAATGGAAAAAGTATTGGATTGTATTCTTTATCTGAGGCAGATGCAGCTAACTATACCATTAATCTTGGAAAACCCTTCCCTGGCAATTATTTGGTTGTTGTAAGAAATGGGAAGCAGTTGGCATCGAAAGAAATAACTATTACCAGGTAAAATATTTATTTAAAGTCTTAAGTCCGTTTACCTTGTAAGCGGATTTTTTTTTGCCTTAAGGAACATTGATGTATTTGTGAATCTGCAGGCTAAGCATCCACTGCGGGTGCTGCTTTATATATTCAATAATATACGGTGTAATTTTTTGCGCCTGGGTCCATTCGGGCTGTAAATACAATTTACAATCAGGGTTAACTTTTGCAGCAAATTGTTCAGCCCAGGCGAAATCCGTTTTATTATAAACCACTACTTTAAGCTCATGGGCAACTTCAATAACTTCCTGCAAAGGTTTTTTAAATTTTTTGGGCGATAAACAAATCCAATCCCATGTGCCACTAAATGCACTACTGCCAGATGTTTCAATATGGGTTAAAAATCCTTCTTTTTTCAGGGTACCTGTAAGGGCATCGAGGTTATGAAGTAAAGGTTCGCCTCCGGTAACCACAACAATTTTTGATGATTGTGTTTTTACTTGAAAAATAATTTCATCGAGTGACATTAGCGGATGGCTATCTGTATCCCAGCTTTCCTTTACATCGCACCAGAAACAACCCACATCACAACCGGCAAGCCGTATAAAATAGGCTGCGCTTCCCTGGTGAAAACCCTCTCCCTGCAGGGTATAAAAGGATTCCATTACAGGTAATAATGTTTGGGAATTTTTATGTTGAATAGTATGATGCAATACGCCCTGCATTTTAAATATTATTTTTTAGCAGGTAAGCGTGCATGGTATTTTTTAGCAATGCGGCTATTGTCATTAAACCAACACCACCAGGTACGGGTGTAATGGCAGATGCCTTTTCAGACACCGCAGTAAAATCAACATCCCCTTTTATCACATATCCTTTTTTGGCTGATGCATCTTCGACCCTGGTAATTCCAACATCTATTACGATAGCGCCTTCTTTCACCATTTCTGCGGTAACAAAACCGGGTATTCCCAGGGCAGCAATAATTAATATCCCCCTGTAAACAAATTTTTTCAAGGTTTTGGGTGTGAGAATGGCAAATAGTGGCGGTGCAGTTTCCATATTTTTGGTTGCTGCTTAATAAAATACTCATAGGCCTTCCTACAATATTGCTTCGGCCTATAACAACCGCATGCAAGCCTTTTGTTTGTATATTAAAATACTCCAGCATAAGCAAAATACCATAAGGTGTTGCAGGTATAAAAGTAGGGCTGCCCTGCATAAGCATTCCAGCATTTATAGGATGAAAACCATCCACATCCTTTTCAGGCTTTATTGTTTCTATTACCTTTCTTTCATTTATGTTTTTGGGTAAAGGTAATTGCACTAAAATGCCATCAATGTCATCATTATTATTTAAATCTATAATGGTATTAAGTAATTCCTCTTCAGTTACCTGCTCATCTAAATTGACTAAAGTTGATTTAAAGCCTACTTCAGCACAATTTTTTACTTTACCAGCTACATAACTTTGGCTTGCACCATTATTGCCCACCAGTATTGCCGCAAGGTGCGGTGCCCGCTTACCACTTTCAATTATAGGTTGTAATTGTAAGGCTAAAGCATCTTTAACAGCCTTCGAGGCTAATTTACCATCAAGTATAAGCATGGCGCAAAGATATTTTCATAATCATTAGGGTGAATTTTTTTTAGAAAAGAGAAATAGGCACCCGGAATAGTTTTATTAAATGTGGCGAATTATAAAATAAATTCTTTCCTCATCAACATCATTAACAGAAAGTTATTAACAAATACAAGTTATTACCCGTTAAAATTTAACGATTAAAGCAGCGATACTAACGGTTGTTGTGTCTCTCAGAAGTGAAGACAGGTTGGCAAAACCTTTTAATTGCAGGTGTTTGTTTTAAACCTTCTATATTTGCACCCAAATTTTAAAACTTAAGTAAACATGAGGAAATTTTTAAGTTTTCTTCTTATTGCGTTGTTTGCAACAACTGTTGCATTTTCACAATCTAGAAGTATAACAGGAAGTGTTACAGACCAAAGCGGTGATCCCGTTCCGTTTGCAACCGTAACAGTTAAAGGCACAAATAACGCTGTAGTGGCAGATGCCAGTGGTAATTTTACCATTAGGGCTACCACAGGCGATATTCTTGAAGTTACTGCTGTAGGCGCACAAACTTTTGAAGTTCGTGTAGGAACAATGGATAACGTTACGGCAACTATAACCAGAGTAAGCACAAACCTTACTGAAGTAACAGTAACGACGGCTTTCGGAATTAAGAAAGACCAACGCGTTACCCCGTACAGTGCACAGGTAATAAAATCTGATGCCTTAAACATTATTCCGCAGACAAACCTTAACGATGCCCTTGCAGGTAAATTTGCAGGTGTGCAGGTTAGGTCTCAGTCAGGAACTAAATTAAACAGTGAGTCATTTCAACGTGTAAGAGGTGGTTTATTCCTTTCAGGAGATGCCGGACTTTTATATGTTGTTGATGGTACTATTGTTGGTTCTGGTTATGATATTAACCCTAACAACGTAGCATCATTAAACGTTCTAAAAGGTGCCAATGCAACCGCTCTTTTTGGTTCAAGAGCCAGGAACGGTGCAATAGTAATTACTACTAAAGGTGCAGGCAAAGGCAAATCTGAGATTACTTTAAGCCAGGGTCTAACCTGGGATGTGGTTTCAATTTTACCTCATCTTCAAAACCAATATGCTGGTGGTGGTTCAAGCGAATTAATCACTTTTAATTGGGAAGAAGGCATGCCTGAAGATTGGAAAGCTTTAGATGGTAAAGGCTATAACGATTATACAGATGACGCCAGCTGGGGTCCAAGAATGACAGGTCAGGAATACATTCCATGGTATGCATGGGTGCCTGGTACAAAGTATTCTTTTAAAACAGCAGCACTTACGCCGCAACCAAATAATATCAGGGATTTCTGGGAAACTGGGGTGACCTCAAATACAAATTTTACTTTTTCTAAGGGTGGCGATGGTTACAGTGTTTTAATGGACTATACACGCCAGTCTATCACCGGTTTAATTCCAAATTCTGGATCAGACAGGAATATCTTATTTTCTAAACTTACTGCAGACATTAATAAATTCATCACAGTAGGTACAAATATTAATATCAATACCCAGAAGATTCATGGTGAATTTAATGATGGATACGCTAATCAGTCTTCAGGTAACTTTGGACAATGGAACCACAGGCATCTTGATATGGACATAATGCGCGATATGAAAGATGTTATTACTCCTGCCGGAACATTGGCAACATGGAACTGGCTTTCAAATCCTGATGGATACGATCCTGAAGATCCCGGTTCTTTTTACAAGGCAAACTACTGGTATAATTTCTATTCTTATATGGATAGAATTGATTATACCCAAAGAAGAAACAGGTTGTTTGGTGATGCCTATATCAAAATTAATATCACCAACGATCTAAGTATTAAAGGAACAGTAAGAAAAGACATATATAATACTTACTACGAAAACAAAAACCCATCACTTCTTGAAAAGAGTGGCGGACAAACTGGTTTCCTTTCAAGTTATAGCACGGGTCAATATTACCAGGATGATATGAATTATGAGTTTTTAGCTAGCTATAGCCATAATTTCTTAGATAATGACCTGGGCGTTTCACTTAATGCAGGTGGTAACTCAGAGCAATTTTTACGTAAAGAGAATACCTCTAATACTAATAATGGCTTAATAGTTCCGGATCTTTTTGCAATCAGTAATTCCGTAGCTCAGCCAAGTATTGGTAATGAGCGCAGAGCCTTTAAGATCAATTCATTATTTGCAACAGGTGATGTTGATTATAAAAGATTTATCAGTGCAACATTTGCACTTAGAGAAGACTGGTTAAGTACACAGCCTACCAATAATGCTGGGTTGTTTTACCCATCAGCAGGTTTATCGTTTATCCCAACCGCATTGGTTGGTAATATGCCAAACTGGTTTTCTTTTGGTAAAATATATGGTAGCTGGGGTAAAAAACCGCTTACCCTTGATCCTTATGCTGCTAATCCAGACGTATTCTCAATTGGCCAAAACCAATGGAATGGCAACTTTCTGCAGACAACACCTAACAGTATTGTTGATAGCAATTTCCGTGGTGTTGTTATTACTTCTTATGAGGCAGGGGTTGAACTTAGGTTTCTTAAAAACCGTTTAGGATTAACTGTTAACTATTATAAAGATATCGCTGAAGATCAACCTGTATCAATCAGGGTTGGCTCAACAGGAGGTTATACAGAAGCAAGGGTAAACTCAGCATCAGTTGAAAGAAATGGTTTAGAGTTTATTGTTAATGGTGCTGCTATTTCTACAAAAAATCTTAACTGGAACCTTACAGGTAATTTAGGTTTGTTGTTAAACAACCCGGTTACCAAGATCATTGAAGGTCAGGAAAGAATTCAACCAGCAGGTTGGGCTGGTGCATTCGGTTCAAGATATGCAACAGCTTATAATGTGTTAGGTGAGGATTGGGGTCAGTTAATTGGTGGAGGTTTTACTACAGGGTATGACAGTGAAGGTAACCCAATAACTGAAGAAGGTGCACAACCATTAATTAACCCAACTACTGGTTTATATGTAACAGGCAACCCTAATTATAACTGGGGTGGTATTGTTCCTAAAGTAACTGGTGGTTTTCAAAGCTTGTTAACTTATAAGAACATTACGTTTAATGCAAGTTTAGACTACCAGTTCGGTGGTAAATTCTTTAGCTTAACAGAAAGCTGGGGTACATTCTCAGGTTTACTAGATTATACTGCTTCTACCAACGATCGTGGCAAGAATGTGCGTGACCCGGTATCTGAAGGTGGTGGCGTACATGTAGTTGGTGTTAGTTCAGTTGATGGTAAACCGGTTGACACGTATGTTGATGGATTTGATTATTTCCACCAATTTTACTCAAACCGAATTGCCGCTCCATATGTACATGACCTTTCTTACGTAAAACTGCGTGAATTAAGCGTTGGTTACAACCTGCCGGTTACGGCCTGGTCTTTCACCAACACCTGGTTAAAAGGAATGAATGTTTCGTTAATTGCGCGTAACCCCTGGATTTTATACAGGGAAACCCGGAACTTTGATCCATCAGAAATCGCTAACGTATATGGTGAAGATGGTCAGTTACCTCCGGTACGTTCAGTTGGTTTCAACGTAAAATTCACATTCTAGAACAACAGGCATAAAATTTTTAAATAAAAATTATTTATAAAGATGAAATCAATCAAATTCAAATTTTCTTTTGCAGTACTAATCGCACTTGTTGCGGTTAGTTCCTGCAGTAAGATTGATGATTTTGGGAATCTTAACCAGAATCCCGGAGGATCAACCGAACCAGTTCCATCTGGTCTTTTAACCAATGTTATTTCTCAAATGGGAAACAACTACGTTTGGGGCGGTAATATTGTTTTAAATTCAGGATTGTACACTCAGTATTTTTCTGAAACACAGTACACTGAGGCTTCTCGTTACGCAAAACAACAACCTGATTTTGATGGTTTTTATTCTGGTAATCTATACGATCTTCAGAACATCATTAACTATGCATCTAATGAGAATACAGCAGGTAAAGCAGCGCAATATGGTTCTGTAAATAATCAAATTGCTGTTGCAAGAATTCTCAAAGCGTACATCTTTTGGTTCTTAACGGATGAGTATGGTGATATTCCTTATTTCGATGCATTAAAAGGTGACTTTGGCATTACCAAATACGATCCTCAGCAAGAAATATATACCGATCTTTTCAAAGAATTAACTGAAGCCGTTGCCCAATTTGATGATGGAACACCTGCACAAGGCGATATTCTTTTTAACGGTGATATTAGTATGTGGAAAAAGTTTGCAAATTCTATCCGTGCCATTATGGCTTTAAGAATTTCAAAAGCTGATGCTTCTAAAGGTCAGTCTGAATTCAACGCTGCATTAAATGCAGGTGTTTTTGAATCCGGCGATGCTGCTAACATTGATTACCCGGGCGGTAACTTCCCTAATCCGATATATAATTATTATGTATTGGTTCAGAGAAGAGACTATGCTGTTGCTGAAACTATGACGGGCTGGTTGAGCGCATTAAACGATCCTCGTATTAATGCTTACGCCTCTTCTGATGTTGGTTTCCCTTACGGATTAGACAGGGATGATGCAATTGCTTTCTCAAATGCTAATACAAACTGGGCAAGGGTATTCCAGGGTGTTAACACGCCAGATACTAAACCACTCTCTTTAATGATGGCTGCTGAAGTATATCTGGCAAGGTCAGAAGCTGCTTCCTTAGGATGGACAAGTGAAAACGTAGCAGATATGTATCGTATGGGAATTCAGGAAAGTTTTAGTTATTGGAATGTTGATCAATCAAGCTTTGATACTTACATGGCAGATCCTAACGTTGCCCTTGAAAGCAATACAGATATTGAAAAAATTGCGACCCAGGAATGGTTGGCACATTATCCTAATGGCTGGCAAGGTTGGAGTTCATGGAGAAGAACAGGTTATCCTAACCTGGAACCGGCTCCTGATCAACCAAATCCTATTCCTGTTAGAATGGCTTATGGTCTTAACGAGTACAGTTACAATCCATCAAATGTTGCTGCAGCAGGTGCTAAATACACAGCCGCTGATGGTCCAAACTCTCAGTTTTCTCCGGTTTGGTGGGATAAATAAATTACAAAAATCTAAACTGAATTATTTAATATGAAAAAAACAATCAATTTATTCCTCATTCTTGCCACGGTGTTTGCATTTACCGGTTGCGTTAAGGATCAGGATTTTCTGGGGGATGTTCAAAAGGGTGGCGCCCAGGCCGTAGGCTTCGCTTCAGGTTTATCCAGCCCTATTACACTGGATGTAGTAGCAGAGGGTTCAACACTCGAGATACCTATATCAGCCTTTGTTTCTGCAGATGGTGGTGCTAGTAGCAATATCACTGTTAACGTTGTTTCTGATCCGGCAATTATTGATGCATATAATACAACTTATGGTAATTCTTTAGAAGCAATGCCAGAAAGTTCTATTCAAAGTTCGCCATCAACTATTACCATTCCAAGTGGTTCAAACAGTGGCTCATCCAACTTTGTAATTGATTTGGATGATATGCTTCAGCATGGTACATACTTCGCTGTTGGTGTTAGAATAACAAGTGCATCTGGTGCACCTGTTAGCACTACCAGGAGTGAGCAGATCTATATCATTAGTGTAAGAAACCAATACGATGGTTTGTATAACTCTGTTGGTGTATTTACTCACCCTACTCCGGCTTATGCTGGTCCCTTCGACAGAATTTGGGAAATGACAACAAATGGTCCTGATGCTGTTGACTTCCAGTTAAAAGCTGTGGTTGATTTTGGTGTATATATTACTGTTACTGTTAAACCAGATAATACATTAGATTATTATACAGAGCAGGTTGTTCTAGATCCATGGGATCCTGCACTGAATTATTACGATCCGGCAACCAGGGCTTTCCATATGGACTTTACTTATTCTTTAGGTACACGTCATTGTGTTACTGTAGCGACTTATATCGGTCCTCGGTAGTTCATGCAACAATATAAAAGGAAGCCTGTCATATTTTATGACAGGCTTTTTTTTACTTTCGCGTGGCTTTCAAAGATTTAGTAACTCAATAACCTTTTAAAATAGATTTATAGCGATAGTTTTCTAATATTTGAAGCTATATTTTTAAATACCGATACATGAAGAAGTTTTTAGGTGCAGGGCTGCTTGGTTTAATAATTTTGGCAGGGTGTACAAAAGATGAAAATGCTAATACAACCATTAAACCATTTTTTATAATTGGTGAAGGTGGTTTGGGAAACTTTGATTACGCAACCATTAATTTTGATTCTGTATTAACCGATACTATTAAATTTCATATTAGTTATTCCCCCGTTATACCTTTCCAGGATGATATTACTGTAAGCATTGCGGTTACAGACACATCAAGAGTAAATTATAATAACGGTTCTGGTGTTAAGTACGAAGCCATGTCATCCGCTGCTTATGCGCTTTCTCAAAGCAGTGTTACCATAAAAGCAGGAGAAATTTCTCAGGAATTGTATGTGGTATTTTATAAGGATAAATTAGATACCACCCAAAACACCATGCTACCTATTACTATCACAGACGCACAAGGGCGCGATATCAGCACCTCCAATCAAACTTTGTATTGCCATTATATTGCTATTCCAATAGTGGGTGATTATAGTGTTACAGGGAATCGTACTGATTATTTTGGTGCCTCATCAATCAATAATATTGATACTGCTTACGACATAAACTTAGAAAAAGAAATTTCTATAGTAGACGCGAACTTGTACGATGCTGATTATGCAAACCAGGGCAGCCTTGGTTGGAAATATTTAATAAGTATTGACCATAATCTTCCTGGGGGTATTGTTGTTTCGCCCAATGAAATTATGTCACTTTCAATACAACCAAATTCTTTCGTTGTTTTTGATGCGACCTATGACGCAACAACTAACTTCATTCATTTAAAAACGGGGTATACCAATTCAACTGGCGACGACCGGATTATTGAAGAAAACTTTACCAAGAGATTCTAGCCCATTTTTTAATAATCGGTTTAAGCATTACCTTTCTTTCAACTACTAAAATAATTTTTATGGCAGACCAACCGCAAAACAACCAGTTAAATATAGAGATCAGTGAAGATGTTGCAGAAGGTACGTATGCCAATCTGGCCATTATAACGCATAGCCACGCAGAGTTTGTTATAGACTTCGTTAATGTAATGCCAGGGACACCTAAAAGTCGTGTAAAATCTCGGATTATTTTTACGCCCATGCATGCAAAAAGGTTTATGCGTGCTATGCAGGAAAATATTGAAAGATATGAAAATGCCCACGGCAAAATACAGGACATTGAACAAATAGAAATACCCCTTAATTTCGGTGGCCCCACCGCGCAGGCATAGACTTTTCCTATTTAAAATTTCATCGGTCACAGCAACATTTATAACCTATAAGTGTTGAAGTATTAACTATTATAATTAAATCAACCTAAAAGAGATTTACGTACTTTACAGTTATGCAAGGCAACAGGTTTTTAAAATTTAATGAAGGTGAAAACAGCAAGTCAAAGTTTGAGCAATTGGCAGATTTGTTTATGCAACTGCTTACTTATACAAGTGGAGATGCGGGCGAAGCCTTAAGCTGGATGAATGAATTGGATAAACAATACAATTTAACTGATGATGAATATGGGATGGGCGATTTTATTGAAGACCTGAAACAAAATGGATACCTGAAAGAAGATCAGCAATCAGGCGAATTTACCATTACGCCAAAATCAGAACAAAGTATTCGCAAAAGAAGCCTTGAAGAAATATTTGGAAAACTTAAAAAATCGAGGCAGGGCAATCATCAAATTTTTAAACCTGGACAGGGAGATGAAATTAATCCTGAAACCAGGCCCTATCAGTTTGGCGACATGCTTGAACAAATTGATTTTACTGAAAGTATTCGCAATGCTCAGATCAATCATGGCATTGAAAGTTTTAATATGCGCGAAGATGATTTAAGCATACGTGAAACCGATTTTAAATCGCAGACTTCCACGGTTTTAATGATTGATATTTCTCACTCCATGATATTATATGGTGAAGACCGGATTACCCCGGCAAAAAAAGTTGCCATGGCTTTGAGTGAACTCATCACCACTAAGTATCCTAAAGACACCATTGATATAGTTGTGTTCGGCAATGATGCATGGCCAATAGAAATAAAAGATATCCCTTACCTTAAGGTTGGTCCATTTCATACAAATACTGTAGCAGGTCTTGAACTGGCAATGGATATTTTAAGAAGAAGGCGTAATCCGAATAAGCAAATTTTTATGATTACTGATGGCAAGCCAACCTGCCTTAAAATTGGTAAAAAGTATTACAAAAACAGTTTTGGACTTGATCGTAAAGTTGTAAACCGTTGTATAAATTTGGCTGCACAGTGCAAAAAATTAAAGATACCAATCACAACCTTTATGATAGCATCAGACCCTTACCTGCAAAGATTTGTTACTGAATTTACAGAGATGAATAATGGTAAGGCTTTCTTCGCATCATTAGATAAACTGGGCGCATTTGTTTTCAGAGATTTTGAAAGCGGAAAAAGCAAAACCGTTTTTTAATTCGCATCAATTATAATTGAATTAATTAATCGTACCAAAGCAACAGGCGGCGCTATCGCTTCCCGGCTAACCAAATAAAAATTACATGAATTTTAAAAATATTAAAACGCTTGGCGATTTAAAAAAGAGTGGCTTTACATCCCGAACAGTAAAAGAAGAAATAAGGAAGAACCTTATTGAAAAGATCAGGAATAAAGAAAATACTTTCCCCGGTATTTTAGGTTATGAAGATTCGGTAATTCCAGAAACAGAACGTGCCTTATTAAGCAGGCATAATATATTATTCCTGGGTTTACGCGGGCAGGCAAAAACCCGTATGGCAAGAATAATGACAGACTTGTTAGATGAGTATATTCCCGTTGTGGCCGGCAGTGAAGTAAACGATAATCCCTTTTCTCCATTTAGTAAATATGCCATTGATATTATAAAAGATAAGGGGGATGAAACGCCCATTACATGGTTGCATAAAAGCGATCGTTATGGAGAAAAATTGGCAACACCCGATGTAAGTGTAGCAGACCTTATAGGCGATATTGATCCTATTAAAGCCGCTAACCTTCGTTTAAGTTTTGCAGATGAGCAGGTAATTCATTTTGGTATTATTCCACGTAGCAACCGGGGCATATTTGTTATCAACGAATTGCCAGATCTGCAAGCCAGAATACAGGTTGCCTTATTTAATATTCTTGAAGAAGGAGATATTCAGATACGTGGTTTTAAAATTAGAATTCCACTCGATATTTTATTTGTCTTTACCGCAAATCCTGAAGATTACACCAATCGCGGAAGTATTGTTACACCATTAAAAGACAGGATAGAAAGCCAAATACTTACGCATTATCCACGCAACTTAGAAACGGCGCTTTCTATAACTGAACAAGAAGCAGATATTCTTGAAGAACAACAGCAACGTGTTGATGTAAGCGATCTCGTAAAACGACTTATTGAACAGGTAGCATTCGAGGCCAGAACAAACGAATATGTAGATAAGAAAAGTGGTGTAAGCGCAAGGCTTACTATTGCAGCTTTTGAAAATGCTATAAGCAGTGCAGAAAGGCGTGCTATTATTCACAATGAAAAGAATACACAGGTTTGGATAAGCGACCTGGTTGGCATAATTCCATCCATCACAGGTAAAATTGAATTGGTGTACGAAGGGGAGCAGGAAGGCCCATACCAGGTGGCTGTTAACCTGTTGGATAAGGCAATACGTACCCAGTTTACACACTATTTTCCCAACCCTGAAGCATCCAAAAAGAGAAGACCTGCTGCAGGTAAAACCGGGCAGGCTGTCAAAGAAGAAGAGAACCCTTATAAACCCATCACCCGTTGGTTCGATGAAGGTAACCACCTCGATCTTTTTTTGGAAATGAAGGATGCAGAAAAAATAAACGCGCTTTATAAAGTGAATGGATTACACTCATTCGTAAAAAAATATTTTTCGCATGCAAATGAAAGAGAAAGCGCATTGCTTATGGAATTCGTGCTTCATGGGCTTGCAGGATTTTCTTTAATAAGTAAAAAAGTTATTGAGGGAAAAATTGAATTTAAAGACCTTATCGGAAGTATGATGAATCTTGGTCAAATGAATGTAGAAGACGACGAATTGTAATAATTTAGCGGTTATATGAAGCGATTTCTCTTAGCCGGTTTTGCAACTTTATTTTTATTTAGTTGTGTTTACAATAAAAAAGAAAATACAGAAGAAAGCTTAAAAAAAGCAATGACGCAATTTTTGTATAATTCAATTAATAACGACTCATCCCGTGTAAAGTATAATGTGCAGGACGTAACTTATTTCGAAGAAGAAATAGATTACCAGTGCGAGTTTACCGTGCATGTTTCGGTGAAAGGGCGAAGCGATACAACTGGTACAATGACCGCGGAAATTTCCAAAGATTTTAAAACAGTTACGCGCATAAATTAATTCTTAAAATCCAGCATTTTGGTTATTGGCTTTCTTTTTGAGTTTATTTCAAAAAAGAACATATGCGTTGGTTAGGCAGAAGGCAAAGTGCAAACATAGATGACCGTCGTGGATTAGGCGGCGGAGGTTTAGCAGTGGGTGGTGGCATAGGAACAATAGTTGTCGCCTTAATTATTTACCTGATGGGAGGTAACCCTGGCGAGGTAATTAACGGTAACGGCATGAACCAGGTTGCCCCAAGACAACAATCTGCTTCAGAAAAACAGGCAGAAGATGAAGCTGTTCAATTTATAGCAGTTGTATTGGCCGATACCGAAGAGGTATGGGATAAGCTGTTTAGTAAAATGAACCGGACTTATGAATATCCAACATTATCTGTATTTACACAATCAACACAATCGGGGTGCGGCTTTGCCTCTGCTGCTACCGGACCTTTTTATTGCCCCACCGACCGTCATGTTTATTTAGATCTGTCTTTCTTCACAGAAATGAAAAACAGGTTCAAAGCCCCAGGCGATTTTGCACAGGCATATGTAATTGCGCATGAAGTTGGACATCATGTTCAGAACCTTCTGGGTATAACTAATCGCCTTGATGCCATGAGGGGAAGAATAAGTGAAAAAGAGATGAATGCCCTTTCAGTAAAGCTCGAATTGCAGGCTGATTTTTTTGCCGGAGTATGGGCGCATCATGCAGATCAAATGAATGATATTTTAGACCCGGGAGATATTGAAGAAGCGCTAAATGCAGCCAACGCAATCGGTGATGACAGGCTGCAGAAACAATCCCAGGGTTATGTGGTACCGGATGCATTTACGCACGGAACCTCAGCCCAACGTATGCATTGGTTTAAAAAAGGTTATGAAACAGGCGACCTAAATGAGGGAGATACTTTCAATGCGCCTGATTTATAAAGTGCCCAACATTTTACTCACTTTTCCCAAATATTGAATTAACCTTTTTTAAATTGGTAAATACTTCATTTGGCTTAATTTTTTTGTCTGTATTCATATTGATAACCAATTAAAATTATTGATATGAATAATTCAAGAAACCAAATGAATAGTCAGAATAAACAGGGGTTTACAAAAAAACCAAGACCGGAAATTAGGGATGATATTGATAGCAGGAAGAATGAAGAACAGGAAGTAAAAGGGGATGACGTAACCCACAATGAAAAAAGAACGCAAAGCAAAAAACCTAGTTTAGATAAAGAATAAACCGGTAAACGAACTCCCTCAAAAAAAATCGCCTTTAAAATGAAGGCGATTTTTTAATTAAAAGATCTACTGTAAATTTTCTTTCGTGGGCTGAGTATTTGCATCTTCCGTTCTCCTGTTTGCTTCTTCATGTTCTTTCTCTGATTCACTTACATCATCCGCCTCCCCATCTGTCCTTTGAAAATCCCTGTCAGAATGGTTGTAATTATCATCTGCTTTTACTTCCTTATTTGTTTCTCCGCTTGCACTTTCCAACCCCTTTTCTTCACTTGTTTTTTGAAAATCACGATTTGTGGGATTATAATTTGCATCCGCATTTTCATTTAATGACATGCTTTCGTTATCTGTTGAATTATTCATAAAAAATTATTTACATTTTATAAAAAGGTCTATCTAATAGGCATAAAAAATGTGCCACATAAATGAATGGGAATTTAATAAAACAACTGATTTTAATATGCAGATAAGTGAAGGGTTATTAAAAATATTGTCGAAACCATTTGCCCCGGCATCAACATCCACCTTAAGATATAAGCAGCTTGATGTAATGGTTGTTGCAGACAAGAATGGAAATGCGGTGCAGGCATTTATTGGTAAAAAAAACAATGAGAATAAAATAAAAGGCGAAAGGTTTGCCCGTATTTTTATAAAGGACAAAGAAGGAAAATTGATTAAAGATCACTGGGACAAAAAAGGAAAGTCAAAATAATTTTTTTATTATGTCATTAATGTTAAACAGGTCGGTTTTTGGAAATGAAAAAGATGTTGGAAATGCCCCTGACAGACAAGAAGCAGAAGAGCTTTTTTATGCGTGGGTACTGAACCCGAAGTTGCAATTGCATATGAAGCAGGTTGCATTTTTAATGAAAAGCTGGGCTGCAGAAAAAGAAGGCTTTAATGAACAGGAACAATGGCAGTGGGAAGTTGCTGGTTTATTGCATGATGCAGATTGGGACCAGTGGCCCGATCAGCACTGCAAAAAAATTATTGAAGAATTGGAAAGCAGGAACACAGATCCCAAAATATTACATGCCATTGCCTCACATGGACCTGCGCATTTTGGAGTAGAGCCACAAACTAAAATGGATAAAATGTTATATGCATTTGATGAATTAAGCGGGTTAATACATGCATATTCGTTAATGCGACCCAACGGTTATGAAGGAATGGATTTGAAAGGTGTAAAAAAAAGATTAAAAGAAAAATCCTTTGCTGCGAATGTTTCCCGTGAAGATATTATGGATGCCTGCAACCGTGCAGAGATAGAGCTGGACGATCTGGTAAATTTTATCATTTCACATCAGCCTGCGGTAAAATAGAAACAGCGATCATTTGTTACCTTTGCTCCATCAGCAGCTATAGTTGCCGCTATTATTATTTTCAGTATGAAGCAATTTGATGTTCCGGAGGTTTACAGAAGCAGTTTTATTTCATCTATTAAGGATAAACGCAGGCACCAGGATAAATTAAAGAAGGATTTTACCCCCACCTTTTTAGATTTCGGTAACCTTCATATTTACCTTGCCCGCCATTTTGGTTTTTGTTATGGTGTTGAAAATGCTATAGAGATAGCCTTTAGAACTATTGAAGAAAATGCGGGCAAACGCATTTTTTTGTTGAGTGAAATGATCCACAATCCCCGCGTAAATGAAGATCTTTTAAGTAGGGGTGTTCGCTTTTTACAAGACACTTACGGAAGGCAGCTTATTTCTTTTGATGAATTAAATAAAGGAGATATTGTTGTTATACCTGCATTTGGTACAACGCTCGATATAGAAAACCTTTTACATAGCAAAGGCATCGAAACTAAACAATATAATACCACTTGCCCGTTCGTAGAAAAAGTTTGGAACCGCAGTGAACAAATTGCGAAGAAAGGCTACAGTATTGTAGTGCATGGCAAACCGAAACACGAAGAAACGCGTGCAACATTTTCTCATGCCTCTTACCATACACCTACTGTTGTTGTAAATGATATGGATGAAACCATTCAACTGGCAAAATACATAACCGGCGAAAAACCTTCACATGAATTTTACACCGAATTTAAAGGGCGATATTCAGAAGAATTTGATATTTCAAAAGACCTGCAACGCTTCGGGGTTGTAAATCAAACAACACAATTAGCTACAGATACACAAGCAATTTCAGATTATTTAAGAACCGTTGTTAAAGACCATTTTAATTTAAATGAAGAAACTATAGGGGAGCGGTTTGCAGATACACGCGATACCCTTTGTTATGCCACAAACGATAATCAAAGTGCTGTTACAGGCATGTTGCAAACACCTGCTGATTTGGCTTTAATCGTAGGTGGATATAACAGCAGTAACACTTCTCACCTGGTTGAATTGTGCGAAGAAAAATTGCCTTCTTATTTTATTGATGGAGCTGATAAAATTCTTTCAAAAAAAACCATCAGTCATTGTAACTGGAATACAAAGGAACAACAGGTTACACATGATTTTCTTCCCGAAAAAACTCCTGTAAGAATTTTAATAACAAGCGGTGCCAGCTGTCCAGATGCAGTCGTAGAAGAAGTAATTGAAAAGATCGCTTGCTTTTATGTTCAGGAAAATTCCATGCAAAAAGTAATGGGAAAGTTTACATCTTAATTTAGTTGTGGATCTAGAGGGTAGTGAATAATTTCTTCGTAGGCTGTACCCAGTTGTTTAATTGCATCCCTCCAAATAAGTTCGGTGGCATTATGAAAAACCAATTTTTTATTTCCATGGGTAAGCAACCATGTTTTTTCTTTTATTTCTTCAGCAAGTTGTTCAATACCCCAGCCACTATAACCAATATAAAACCTTATCTGGTGCTCTTTAATTTTATGTTCTTTAATTAATTCAGATGCATGGGCAAAATCTGCTCCCCAAAAAATACCATCTGTAACTTCAATACCATCGGGAAATAAGTTGGGGCAGCGATGTAAAAAATGAACCGTATTCATTTGAACGGGTCCGCCATAGTAAACGGGAAAAGTGCAACCATCCATATCTGGCACCAGTTCACCAAGCGTTTTATTAAGTTTATGATTTATCACGAATCCAAGACTTCCATCTTCCGCATTATGTTCACACATAAAAATTACGGAACGAACAAAATTTACATCCTTTAAAAAAGGGTCTGCGATTAGAATGGTTCCCGGGTTAATTTCCATAAAAAATAATTTTGGGTTTTCTATGCTTCTCTAAATTACCTGTATTTTCTGTGAATTGTAATATTTACCGTTAAATTCAATTTAAAGGATATTTACTTGTAGTATGCGGCATTACCAAACTATATTTTTGCATCAATGAAAAAGGTCTTCCCGGTAATTATTGTTTTAATAGCGCTGTCACTCGTTGGCATTATTGCTTTACAGGTGTCCTGGCTAAATAACCTGGTGAAGGTTCAACAACAAAAATTTTTGCTGGAAGTGGATAAGGCCATTTATGGGGTAGCGCAGGAATGGAGTAAAAAGGTGTACACCAGTCCTGTTTTCAGGCTAAACAGAAAGCCTGCAATGCCTATGCTTGATGATGATTTTTCTTTAGACATGGTTCGCCCGCCCAAGGTATCTGACAGGTATAGCCAGGATGAAATTCGCAAAATGTTAGAAGCTGCTTTTGAAAAAGAAGGGTTGAGAAATCTGCGTTTTGAATTTGCCATCACCTCCCGGTCTGATAATTACCAGGTAGAAGTACAGTCTCCCAAATTTTTGCAGGAATCGTTAGACACTGTTAATTACAAGCAGCGTATAATGCCCATATTTCCACAGGCAGGCTCTGCTATTGAGGGCATGATTCCTTATGAACACCTGTTTATTATTCTGCCTGATTTTAAAAACCAGGTATGGCAGTCACTCACGTTAATGGTTATTGGGTCACTGTTATTTACTATCATCATATTTACGGCTTTTTATCTCACACTTAAAACCATGCTTAATCAACGAAAATTAAGCTCAACGAAAAGCGATTTCATTAATAATATGACTCATGAATTTAAGACACCTTTAGCCACCATATCGCTTGCGGTAGATGCTATAAGAAATGAAAAGGTGATTAATGATAAAGAGAAGCTAAGTTATTTTAGTTCAATTATAAAGGATGAGAATAAGCGTATGAACCGCCAAGTTGAAACAATACTGCAGGCTGCTCTGATGGAAAAACAAGATCTCCGTTTAAATTTTAAACCACTCCACGTACACGAAGTATTAAATAGTGTGATGGATAATTACAGGTTGCAATTGCAATCTAAAAATGCCACCGCAGAAATTAAATTGAATGCGCAAAACGACCTGATTAATGCGGATGAGATTCATTTTTCAAATTTACTCAGCAACCTAATTGATAATGCCATTAAATATTCTAACGAAACACTACACCTGAAGATCGCCACACATTCCACTGCCAAAAAACTTTGCATTCAAATTATGGATAATGGTATTGGCATGAGTAAAGAAACTGTAAAACGCATATTTGAAAAATTTTACCGGGCGCACACCGGCAACCTCCATAATGTAAAAGGTTTTGGTTTGGGTATGAGTTATGTAAAAAACCTGATTGATGAACACAAAGGAAAAGTAAAGGTTGAAAGTGTGCTGGGTAAGGGCAGCACTTTTACGATTGAATTGCCACTATTGGTAAATAAAAAGCGATCTGCCTAACCATCGTTTCTCCAAAGCAGGCTGCTGTCGCCGTAGCTTAAAAATCTGAAGTTATTTGAAAGTGCATAATTATAAATAGCCTTCCAGTCTTTGCCCGTAAAAGCTGCAATCAATAATAATAAAGTTGATTTAGGAAAATGAAAATTGGTGATCAGTGCATCTGCAAGTCTGAACTTATATCCGGGCGCGATCATTATTCCTGTTTTAAAATGAAGGGTTTTAATGTTTTTTGTTTGCATATACCTGAACAAAGTACAAATAGATTGCTCAGCAGATATCACCCATTCTTTTTCATATGGTTCCCATTGCCCCACAAAAAGATCCTGTTCCTGCAGGTCATTGTTATCACCAATCTTTGCCCCTAACCAATATAAACTTTCAGTAACCCGCATGGAAGTGGTTCCCGCCACAATAAGCTTATTACCTGATTTGAATTTTTGTAAAATGGCTTCTACAAGTTCCATAGATACCTCCGCCCATTCAAAATGCATATCGTGTTTTCCCATGTTTGGGGCGCTAACGGGCTTAAAAGTTCCTGCACCAACATGCAAAGTGGTAAAAAGTGTTTGAATTCCTTTTTCCTTCAGCTTTTCAAACACCTGGTCGGTAAAATGAAGCCCTGCGGTAGGTGCGGCTACCGATCCATTACTATTTGCATAAACTGTTTGATACCGTTCATAGTCGGAGGGTTGAGAATCCCTGTTTAAATACGGCGGAATAGGAAGTACACCCCCGCTTTCTAAAATTTCTGCAAAGGTTATATTTTCATTTTCCCACCTGAATTCAATAATATATTCCCCATTATCTGATTCCAGTTTTGCTGCTGATAGAACAACGACTTCATCTTTTACAATCAGTTTTTTGCTTAATATCCCCTGCTTCCACTTTTTAGCTCCGCCAACCAGGCATCTCCACCTGGTAATAAGGGTTGACTGTAAAACAACCTGCATATCCCTGCCGGTAATGGCAGGTTCTAGGCAAAAAATCTCTATAAGGCCCCCCGTTTGCTTATTAAAGAGCAACCGGGCATGCACAACTTTGCTATTATTAAATATAATTTGGGATGAAGAAGGCAGGTGGTTTGCCAACTGCTTAAACTCATCTTCCATAATTAAACCGCTTTTGTATATAAGCAAACGGCTTGCATCTCTTTCCTCCAGGGGAAATGATGCTATACGATCATTCGGTAAAAAGTAATCATAATCATCAATTTTTATTTTTTGGACGTCTAACATGCAGTAATTTTTTATTCACAGATATTCACTCCAATCCACATCAATCCACACTGTTTTAAACAAATCTACAATCTGAACCCGTGGGAAAACACAATAGATATTTTATTCAGAAACCTGTCAATGTGGGGCAGAAATGATCAAATCAAAAGAAAAGTGGTAAAAAATGTTTTTTTGTGTAAATAAATGGTAATTTTATTTCTAATTAAATCTATGACAGATTTTATCGGGGAATATGAGGCAACACTGGACGTAAAAGGCCGGTTTTTATTGCCTGGGGCGTTGAAAAAACAGCTTCCCAAGGGTGATAATAGCTTCATTATAAGCCGGGGGTTTGAAAAATGCCTGAACTTATACCCACCTGCCGTGTGGGATAACCTGATAAAAAAGCTTAATAAATTAAATGATTTTGACCCAAAAGTGAGGCAATTCAAGCTATGGTTTCTTGGAGGAGCTACGGAAGTTGAGTTAGATGCCGCCGGCAGAATGTTATTACCGCCCTCTCTAAAAGAGTACGCGGGGCTGGGTAAAGACATAGTGCTCGCTTCTAATCTTGATAAGATTAACATTTGGGATGCTGGAAAGTATAAAGAGTTCTTTGAAAGTTTTTCATCCGAACAGTTCAGTGGTCTGGCTGCGGATGTTATGGGTGCAAATGTAACGGAGGATGATAATTAATTGATTCTGCAACAGGTTTTTTTGAATGTAAGGTTTGCTTATGGCGAAAGATCAAAATAAGAACACAGCAGCAAAACCTTCAGATGCAGTTTCAAACCAGGATTATCACATCCCCGTTCTGCTAAATGAAGCATTGGATGGATTAGATATTCAGCCGGGCGGTGTATATGTAGATTGTACGTTTGGGGGTGGCGGGCACAGCCTTGAAATTTTGAAAAGGCTAAATAACAATGGAAGATTGGTAGCCTTTGACCAGGATGCCGATGCTGCCAGAAACCTTCCAAATGATAAGCGCTTAATTTTTGTACCTAATAACTTTCGCCACTTAAGCCGGTTTTTGCGATTGCACCAGGTAATGAAAGTAAACGGAATTTTGGCAGACCTGGGTGTAAGCAGTCATCATTTTGATGAAGGCGAAAGAGGTTTTTCTACCCGGTTTAATGGTCCCCTCGATATGCGTATGGATCAAAGGCAGTCTAACACAGCAGCAGACATTTTGCTTACCCTTTCAGAATCACAATTGCATAAATTATTTGAACAATATGGTGAGGTCACTAATTCTAAAACCCTGGCAAAACATATTTGCGCAAACAGGAATGTATCTGTACTCAGCACCATCGATTCATTCAAAAATTTGCTTCGCCCTGTTATAAAAGGTAATCCAAATAAATATTTAGCACAGGTTTTTCAGGCATTGAGAATGGAGGTAAATGATGAAATGGGTGCACTGAAAGAATTGTTGCAACAAACTCCTGCAGTATTAGAGCATGAGGGCAGGGTAGTGGTAATAACCTTTCATTCCATTGAAGACAGGATGGTGAAAAATTTTTTAAAGCTGGGAAGTTTCGATCTGGTGGAGGATCATCCCTTTAAAACAGTGGAGCATCATTCTCCTTTTAAAGTGATCACTAAAAAACCGGTGATTCCTTCAAAAGAAGAGATGAGAAGAAACCCGCGGTCAAGAAGTGCTAAGCTAAGAGTGGCGGAAAAGATTTAACGCATTGATTTTTTAATTAGAAAGTTTAGGTTGATATAGATGATCTGTAAGTATAGTAAATCCAATATTAATAAGCCTTTTACCCCTTTCGGCAAGGAGAGGGGTTTAAAGGTGATTAAAATTTCAATAGGTGTTGCTATGCTTGCGGCAACTGTTTCCATCGCTATATAATGTAATAGACAATGACAGATACAGGTCAAACTGCAAAGGGAAAATCAACATTTAAACGAATGGTCAATTATAAATGGATCATTCATCATTTGCCATTCTTTCTCTTTTTGGCCTTGCTTGCCATACTGTATATAGCCAATGGTCACTGGGCAGATAAAACAATCAGGAATATAAATTCTACAGCACGGCAGGTAAAAAATATGGAGTACGAATACAAAACCTTAAAAAGCCTGGAGATGTTTAGAAGCCGTGAATCACAAATAATAAAAGCTGCACAGCCACTGGGGTTAAACCCCGCAACTGAGCAGCCTATTGGTATTACACTCGTTAAGGAAAATGGTGAAAATCCTTAACGGAAAAACTGAATATTCTAAAGTTCCCCCTTTATGAGTATGATGGGTTGCTAACTTAAAACACCAAAACGGTTTAAAGTGGAAGTAAAAAAAGACATATTATGGCGCGTTTACATCAGCTATATAGCTGTGGTCATATTATGTCTTTCCATTTTTGGTAAAGCATTTTACATACAGCAGGTGCAGGGAAATATGTGGCGCGGAATAAGCGACAGTTTGCATGAACGCATTGAAGAAATTGAGGCGGAAAGAGGAACTATATTTAGTGAAGATGGAGAAATGCTTAGCACAAGTATTCCCCAGTTTGATATCTATATAGATTTTGCAGCTGATGGTTTAAGAGCTGATAATGGAAAAGTTTTTTATTCCAATCTCGATTCTTTAAGCTTGGGCCCTCGCAGGTCTTTTTAAAGACCGCTCAAAAGCTGAATATGAAAATTTACTTAAAGCGGGTTTCAAGTCTAAGAAGCGATATTTTTCACTAAAGAAAAAAGTTGACTTTGAAACGTACACGCAATTTCAGCAGCTTCCGCTAATAAAACTCGGTAAAAACAAAAGCGGTTTTATTGCAGAAGTAAAAAGCATTCGTCTCAATCCCTATCAATTACTAGCATACCGTACCATTGGCTTAGACCGTATTAATGCACAAAAGGTTGGGCTTGAACATACATATGACTCCTTGCTGAAAGGCACTACAGGCCAGCGTTTGGTGCGATACATTGCAGGCGGTGTAAGCATGCCTGTTGATAATGAATACCAGATTGAACCCGAAGATGGAAAAGATATTGTAATAACCCTTGATACACGCATTCAGGAGATAACAGAAAATGCTCTTCTGAAAATGATGGAGCAGAACGAGGCAGAGCATGGTTGTGTAATTGTAATGGAAGTAAAGACGGGTAAAATAAAAGCCATAGCCAACCTTGGCAGAAAAGAAGACGGAACCTATTGGGAAGATTTTAATTACGCGCTAACACCTTCTGAACCCGGGTCCACTTTTAAATTGGCAACCCTTCTAACCGTTTTAGAAGACAAAAAATATTCTTTAAACAGCGCTGTAAACCTGCAGGGTGGCGTTTGGAAAATTAATGGTAGAACAGTTTACGACAGTGAACGGCATAATATGAACGAGGTTACCGTTAAACGTGCATTTGAATTAAGCAGCAATGTGGGTATGGCAAAACTGGTGTATAACAGTTACTCCTCTAACCCTGCGAAATATGTAGAGCATTTAAAACAATTAGGGTTTGGATCAACCACCGGGTTAGACCTGTATGGAGAAAGAAGTACAGTGATCTATAAACCGGGTGGTAAATATTGGAGTGCCACAACCTTACCATGGATGGCCTTTGGATACAACGTAGCCATCACACCATTGCATACAGCCATGCTGTACAATGCTGTTGCAAATGATGGAAGAATGATGAAACCTTATTTATTGAATGGTGTAAAAAAGAATGGTTTATTAATACGCGAAGTAGAACCAGTTGTGCTGAAAGATAGCATATGTACCAGGCAAACATTGGTTCAGCTAAAAGAATGTCTGGAAGGTGTTTGCAAAGATTCCGGTGCAACAGCGTTTCGTTTATTTAAAGGCACCCCTTATGCTGTAGCGGGTAAAACTGGTACCGCACTTGTCGCGAATGGATCCCGGGGTTATGGCGATCATATTTACCAGTCATCTTTCGCGGGATATTTTCCTGCAGATGATCCACAATATACTTGTGTGGTCGTTATTAAAAACAAGCCTCACGCAGTAAGATTTTATGGAGCTGCAGTGGCTGGTCCCGTCTTCAAAGAAATTTCTGATAAGCTATATACGATGAAGGTTCAAAGCCATGATGGCTATGCTTTAACAAACCGCAATGACAGTGGTTATTATAACTACACGGGCAAAAGAACAGAAATAAAAAATATGCTGAATATGCTTGCAGTTCCATTCGCAGATTCTACCGATGGAAATGTAACATATGCACGAATGAATAAAACAGGAAACGCGCCGGTGTTGCAGGAAAAAAATTATAGTAAAAAATCAATGCCGGAGTTGAATGGACTAGGGTTAAAGGATGCTTTGTTTGTTTGTGAAAATATGGGGCTGAGTGTTAAGGTTTCAGGGGTTGGAAAAGTGGTTGCACAATCTATACAGGCGGGAAGTAATGTAGGAAATGGACAGTCAGTGCAAATTTATTTGAATTAAATCGCGGCAAGCCGCAAATTATATCTCATAAAAACAGGTTATTACCTGGCTTAAAAAAATGAAGACGCTACAGGATGTGTTATATAAGGTACGCCTGGTTTCCGTAAAAGGAAATGTGAACATACCTGTTAAAGCTATTCATATAGACTCAAGAAAGATCACAGAGGGCGCTGTGTTTGTTGCTCTACGCGGGTTACAGCAAGACGGGCATATGTTCATCCAACGTTCTGTTGAAAAGAAAGCTGCCGCCATTGTTTGTGAAACACTTCCACAGATACTTTCAGATGAAGTAACATACATACAGGTTTCAGACTCTCACGAAGCAGTAGCGTATATGGCCCATAATTTTTATGATGAGCCCTCTAACAAAACCAAATTAGTCGGCATAACCGGCACAAATGGTAAAACAACTATTGCAACCTTACTATATAAATTATTTACATCATTAGGGTATACATGTGGTCTTATTAGTACAGTTCAAAACCATGTTGGGAGTAAAGTATTGCCATCTGAATATACCACACCCGATGCAGTTAAACTGAATGCATTATTGTATGAAATGGTAGAAAGTAATTGCACATATGTTTTTATGGAATGCAGCAGCCATGCCATTCACCAGCACCGCATAACAGGTTTGCATTTTTCAGGGGGGGTATTTAGCAACATTACACACGATCATCTCGATTATCATAAAACCTTTGATGAATACATCAGGGTTAAAAAATCTTTTTTTGATAAGCTACCTGGCGATTCATTTGCCTTATCAAATCTGGATGATAAGCGTGGCGTAGTAATGCTGCAAAATACCCATGCACGAAAATTTTACTACAGTCTAAAGCAACCCGCAGATTATAAAGGAAAGATCATAGAGAATACTTTACTGGGTTTGGTTATGCAAATAAATGAAACAGAAGTTCATTGCAGAATGATCGGTGAGTTCAACGCCTATAATCTTTTAGCTGCGTACGGTACAGCCATTTGCCTGGGTGAGCAAAGTGAAGAAGTGCTAAGGTTGCTAAGCCTTTTATCAGGTGCAGAAGGCAGGTTTGAATATATAGTAAGCAACAACAAAATTATAGGCATTATTGATTATGCACATACTCCGGATGCGTTGGAAAATGTGCTTTCAACTATAAAAAAATTGCGGCGTGGGCACGAGCAGGTAATTACAGTGGTAGGATGTGGCGGTGACCGCGACAGGCAAAAAAGGCCTGTAATGGCGCAGGTTGCAGCCGAACACAGCACCAAATTAATTCTTACCAGCGATAACCCCCGCAATGAGGAACCAAATGAAATCATTGCCGAAATGCAGTCAGGGTTAAATTCTTCAGGAAGAAGAAAAACAATTGCAATAACCGAAAGAAAGGAAGCAATAAAGATGGCAATTAATTATGCGAATAAAGAAGATATCATATTGGTCGCAGGTAAAGGGCATGAGAAGTACCAGGAAATTAAAGGAGTTAAATACCCCTTCGACGATAAAGAAGTTTTAAAAGAAATGTTTTTGTTGTTAGGTAAATAATAATTGTAACGTAAAATGTTGTATTACATTTTTAAATGGCTTGATGATCACTACAACGTTAGTGGCGCGCGCCTGTTTGAATTTATTTCATTCAGGGCTGCCATGGCCATGTTACTATCATTATTTATCGCGACCATTTACGGACGAAGCCTGATTAATTTTTTAAAGCGCAGGCAAATTGGTGAAACTGTTCGCGACCTGGGATTGTCTGGAGAGGAACAGAAAAAGGGTACACCAACTATGGGTGGTGTAATTATACTGTTATCAATACTTATCCCAACCATTTTACTGGCGGATATAAAAACTGTTTACATATGGTTAATGATTCTTTGCACGGTTTGGCTCGGCATCATAGGGTTTGTTGATGATTACCTGAAATTGAAGGCAAGAAAAGATGCCAAAGAGCGCGGTGAAAATTATAAAAAAATGGACAGCCATGGGTTGGCAGGCATAACTAAATTAATTGGGCAGGTCGGCCTGGGAATTATCATTGGCGTTACACTTTATTTCAATAGTTCTGTTACAGTTGAGAGGGAAGTGATAGGCTCAGGTACTGCCTTAACAGAATTTGCAATGGGTGAGAAACAGGCTAAAGATTCAAACATCATTACACGTGAAATTGATGGACAAAAGCATCGCTTTGCGCAGGTTAAAACACCCATTACAACCATACCTTTTGTAAAAGGTCATGAATTTAATTACAGCCGGTTAATCAGTTGGATTGGTCCCGGCGCCGAAAGGTTCACCTGGATTTTATACATACTCATTGTAACATTTATTGTTACCGCGGTATCCAATGGTTCTAACATAACAGACGGATTAGATGGTTTAGCCGCGGGTATTTGTGCAATAATTGGTTCAGGTTTAGGCATTTTCATTTATGTAAGCGGCAATTTTAAAATAGCGGAGTACTTAAACATAATGTATATACCTAACCTAAGCGAACTGGCTGTATTTATAAGCGCATTTGTTGGGGGGTGCATAGGGTTTCTTTGGTATAACGTGTATCCCGCACAGGTTTTCATGGGCGATACCGGTAGCCTTGCACTGGGTGGGATCATTGCATCTCTTGCCATTATTGTTCGCAAAGAACTGCTCATTCCCATTTTTTGTGCCATCTTCTTTGTAGAGAATTTAAGTGTAATTATCCAGGTGTCGTATTTCAAATACACAAAACGAAAGTATGGAGAAGGGCGAAGAGTTTTCTTAATGAGTCCATTGCATCATCATTACCAAAAAAAGGGTTATCACGAAAATAAAATAGCAGTGCGTTTTTGGATATTGACTATTCTATGCGTTGTTTTTTCAATAGTAACATTAAAGATCAGGTAAAGCAATTAATGAATAATAATAAGCACATATTGAACATTAACTCATCGCCCTCATCAAAAGGTGCGGGCAGTTTATGTGTGCTTGGTGCCGGCGAAAGTGGAGTGGGTGCCGCCTTGCTTGCAAAGCAAAATGGCTACAATGTATTTGTTAGCGATGCAGGCATAATTGCTGAAAAGTATAAAAATGAATTAATGAATGCGGCTATTCCCTTTGAAGAGCGCATGCATACAAAAGAAAAAATTCTCTCTGCCAGTGAAGTGGTTAAAAGCCCGGGAATACCTGAAAAAAATGAGATGATGCAATTGATAAGGAGTGAAAATATTCCTGTTATCAGTGAGATTGAACTGGCATACCGTTATAAAGGAAGCAGCAAGATTGTGGGCATTACGGGTAGTAATGGCAAAACCACAACAACTGCGTTCACTTATTATATGTGTAATAATGCAGGTCTTGATTGTGCAATGGTAGGTAATATAGGTTACTCCTTTGCGAGGCAGGTTGCAATGGCACCTAAAGAATATTACATAACTGAGATCAGTTCTTTTCAGTTAGATGATATAAAAGATTTTAAGGCAGACATTTCGGTTTTACTCAACATTACCGAAGATCACCTTGACAGGTATGAATACAAATTTGAAAATTATATAAACAGCAAATTCAGAATTACTAATAACCAAACGCTTTCCGATTACTTCATCTATTGTGCAGATGATGAAGTGATCACAAACAATTTAAATAAAATCAATTCCAAAACTAACCTAATACCATTTTCTATGAACCGTGACCTCCCTCAAGGTGCTTACATCACTAACAACAACATGATGATCAGCTTTCGCAACGAAAGAGTAAGTATGAGCATCTACGACTTTGTGCTTAAAGGAAAACATAACAGGTACAATACAATGGCTGCAAGTCTTGTAGGTACCATACTGGGATTAAGAAAAGAAAAGATCCGCGAAGCAGTCACAACCTTTCAAAGCCTTGAACACAGAATGGAGCATGTGGCAAACATAAGAGGTATTGAATTTATCAATGATAGTAAGGCGACCAATGTTAACAGCACCTGGTATGCATTGGAAAGCATTGATAAACCAACCATATTAATTCTCGGCGGAATTGACAAAGGCAACAATTACGAATTAATAGAAGACCTGGTAAAAGAAAAAGTAAAGGCGATTGTTTGTATGGGTGTTCATAACGAAAAAATACATAAGGCATTTAGTAAGAAAGTTCCGGTAATAGCAGATACAAATAGTGCAAAGCAGGCAGTTGAACTTTCTTTCAGGCTGGCTAATAAAGGAGATGTTGTTTTATTAAGTCCTGCTTGTTCAAGTTTCGATCTTTTCAAGAATTATGAAGATCGTGGCAACCAGTTTAAAAGTGCTGTTAAGGATCTTTAATATTAGTATGCTTAAATGATAATGAACGAATCTATAAGAAATATAAAAGACATTTCATTCGCTTCTCTTAACAAAGAAAACCTGTTAAAGAGAACAAGGGGCGATAGCTATATATGGTCTATTGTGGTTTTATTGGCCATTACTTCGCTGTTGGTTGTGTATAGTGCTACAGGTTCACTGGCATATAAATATTATAAAGGCAATACCGAAGTATATCTCTTCAAACAATTCTCTTTTATAATAATCGGAATGCTTATCATTTATTTTATGCACCGCGTTAATTATACTTTGTATTCCCGCATATCTGTAATACTATACCTGATTTCTGTTCCATTATTATTGTACACTTTATACTTCGGTGTAGAGGTGAATGATGCAAGCAGGTGGATAAAACTTCCTGTAATAAACATGACCATTCAAACAAGTGATTTTGCAAAGCTTGCATTGTTCATGTATGTGTCCAGGTTATTAAGCAAGAAACAAAACAACATAAAAGATTTTAAAAAAGGTTTTCTGCCTGTTATAACTCCTGTAATAATTACTTGTTTATTAATATTTCCAGCAAACCTTTCAAATGCAGCATTGGTAGGTGCTACATCGTTATTGCTCATGTTTATCGGGCGAATAAAAGTTAAATATATTTTGGGTGTAATTGCACTCGCTGCAATACCTGTCATCATCATTGTAAGCATAGCGCTAGCCACAGATAAAAAAGAAGCAACTCCTAAAGTTTCTGAATCATTAAGCAGTGTTGGTCGTTTCGATACCTGGGTTAGCAGGGTGCAACAATTTTTGCATCCCTCCGAATTAGAGGTGCCATACCAGGTACAGCAGGCAAATATTGCCATTGCCAATGGCGGATTTTTTGGATTAGGTCCGGGAAACAGCCGCCAGCGAAACTTTTTACCACAGGCATACAACGATTCCATTTATGCAATCATTATAGAAGAGTATGGTTTAATGGGCGGCATGTTTGTAATTTTCATGTACCTCATTTTTCTTTTCAGGTGTATAAGAATTTTCAAACGATGTCCATATGCATTCGGTGCATTTTTAGCACTTGCATTAAGTTTTACACTCGTTATTCAAGCTGTTGCAAACATGGCAGTTAATGTAAACTTAATACCTGTAACGGGTGTAACGCTGCCACTAATAAGTATGGGCGGAAGTTCGTTCTTGTTTACATGCGCTGCAATTGGTATCATCTTAAGTGTTGCAAGAAACCTGGAACAAATGGAAGGAAATGAGGTAATTGAAAAGACTGAAGAAGAAAATAAAACTGTTGCGGTTGCATAAAAGTATGTAACCGGCTGTAGAAAAATAATAAGGCTTTTGTTGCGTCGCACACTTGTACACTTGTTTAAAAAGCAGCGAAGGTCGAAAAAGAAAAAAATGACCAGGATAATTATAGCAGGGGGCGGTACAGGAGGTCACATTTTTCCTGCAATTGCAATAGCAAATGCAATAAAGCAATTGCAGCCAGGTGCCGAATTATTATTTGTTGGGGCAACAGGTAAAATGGAAATGGAAAAAGTACCACAGGCAGGTTATAAAATAAAAGGGTTGGAAATAGCAGGGTACAACAGAAGTTCTTTGATAAAAAATATTGGTTTGCCATACAAGCTTCTGAAAAGCTTTTGGCAGGTTAGAAACATAATCAATTCATTTAAGCCACATGCAGTAGTTGGGGTGGGTGGTTATTCAAGTTTCCCTGTTTTAAAAGTTGCACAGCAAAAAGGTATACCAACATTCATTCATGAGAGTAATTCATTTGCAGGCAAAAGCAACATGTTTCTTGGCAAAAACGCTACTGCCATTTTTGTCGCATCACAGGGCATGGAGCTATTTTTTCCCGCAGAAAAAATTATGGTTACAGGCAACCCGGTGCGTAAAAATATTGTTCAGAGCAATGTGACAAAAAATGCTGGCCTTGCAAACTTTTAACTTGCAACCTCACTTTAAAACAATTCTTTCTGTGGGTGGAAGTTTAGGAGCAAAAAGCATTAATGAATTTGTAGCAACGCACCTGCAGCAGTTTAATGAAATGAATGTGCAAATAATTTGGCAAACGGGAAATGTAGAAGCAAGCAGATTTGCTTCAATAGCAGCAGCATACAAAAATGTAAGTGTGCGGCAATTCATCAATAATATGGATGAGGCATATGCAGCAGCAGATGTGGTTATTTCCCGTGCGGGAGCTATGGCTGTTTCAGAATTGTGTGTGGTTGAGAAACCGGTTGTATTTATTCCATTTCCACATGCAGCTGAAGACCATCAAACAATGAATGCCAGGTACCTCGTTGAAAGAAATGCCGCTTTAATGGTTAAAGACAGCGAGGTAATGAATACATTATTTAAAACGATAACGGATTTGTTAAACGACCCAGATAAACAAAACGAATTAAAGAACAACATAAAACAATTCGCAGTAAAAAATGCCGATGAGATTATCGCATCAGAAATATTAAAACACATAAAAGATTAAGCCGGCACACCGGCTAAAAATGGAAGATATAAAAAACATACAAAGCATTTATTTTATCGGTATCGGTGGTATTGGTATGAGTGCGCTTGCGCGATACTTCCATAATAATGGAGTAAGTGTGAGTGGTTACGATAAAACCGAAACAGCCTTAACAAGGCGTTTACAGCAATCAGGAATAAATATTAATTACGATGATAACATTATGCAACTTGACAAGGCTGCTGAAGTCGTTGTTTATACCCCTGCTATTAAATCAAATCACCAACAATTAACCTGGTACAGAAATAATAAATATAATGTTGTTAAACGGAGTGATGTGTTACAATGGTTAACTGAAAACAGCTTTAATATTTGTGTGGGAGGTACACATGGCAAAACAACTGTAAGTACCATGATAGGGCACATTTTAAGGCATTCAGGATACGGGTGCAATGCCTTTTTGGGAGGCATATCTGCTAATTACGAAACAAATTTCTGGGGTAGCGATAATAATGTTTGTGTTATAGAAGCAGATGAGTATGATCGCTCATTCCTCAAGCTTAAACCAAATGTGGCAGTTATTACTTCCATGGACCCTGACCATCTTGACATATATGGTACTGCAACCGAAATGGAAAATGCCTTTTTGCAATTTGCGAATAGTATTAAAGATGGAGGTACCATATTGTATAAGTATGGATTGAAACGGGCATCAGAATTTGTAAATGGTTCACCTGTCTCTTACAGTTTTAATAATGCAAAGGCAGATGTTTATACCACAAATCTTTCTGTGCAAAACGGCGGATACCTGTTTAACGTGGTAGGAAAAAATTGGAGCCTGCAAAATGTAGAATTATTTATGGGAGGGCTGCACAATATCGAAAATTCAGTGGCTGCAATTACAGTTGCCAGGCATTTAAAAATTGAAGATGAAAAAATAAAAATGGCAATAGCTGATTTTAAAGGCGTTAAGCGCCGGTTTGAATATATTTTACATCCCCTAAAAAATAATGAAGATGTTGCTGCAACGGCATTTCAGCATGTTTTAATTGACGATTACGCGCATCACCCGGAAGAACTTAAAGCGTTATTCACAGGTGTGCATAGTTTGTTTCCCGGTAAAAAATGTACAGTGGTGTTTCAGCCTCATCTTTACAGTAGAACCAAAGATCTGGCCATAGAATTTGCAGCAAGCCTCGATATGACTGATGAGGTAGTGCTGCTACCTATATATGCTGCACGTGAGTTACCAATGGATGGTGTTAACAGTGAGATGATACTGAAATACATGCACTTACCCCGAAAACAGGTTTTAGAGAAAGACCAGCTTTTAAACTGGGTGAGAGAAAAAAAACCAGAACTGCTGGTAATGTGCGGGGCAGGAGATATTGATGCGTTGGTTGGTCCGGTTAAAAATATTTTAAATAACAATTAATAACGAAGGTTTAAAAGTTCATGATAAAAAAAGTTGTACATATTATTATCTGGAGCATGTTGGGAACAGGAAGCATAGTGCTGCTTGTTGCCGCCATGAAAGCGAAAGATGAAAAAGTATGTGCAGGTGTACAGGTAAAGATTACAAGCCATTACAATACTCCGTTTATCAGCGAGCAAGTTATCATGCAGGTGCTTAAGCACAATGGCATTGAAAATGGAAGTATTATTAAACCTTTAAATCTGCAGAAGATTGAAGATTCACTTAATAAGAATCCCTGGATAAAAGATGTTCAGTTATTCTTAAACAACAACCAGGTTTTCTATGCAACCATAACAGAAAGAACGCCGGTTGCCAGGGTTTTCACTGTTCAGGGCAATTCGTTTTACATTGACGAAACATCTTACCGTTTACCGGTAAGTGATAATTATGCTGCAAGACTTCCCGTATTCACCTCTTTTCCATCAAACAAAAATATTTTGTCAAAACCTGATAGTGTGGTGCTTGAAGAGATAACTACAATTGCTGCGCACATAAATCAAGACAGTTTTTTATTTGCGCAGGTAGCACAGGTAAACATTACTCCGCAACATACCTACGAAATAGTTCCCGTATTAGGCAACCAGATAATTGAATTAGGTAATGCCGAAAAACTGAATGAAAAATTTGAAAAGCTGTTTGCTTTCTACAAACAAATTTGGGCTACCGCAGGGTTTGAAAAATATTCGAGAGTGCGCTTACAATTCAACGGGCAAATTGTTGCAGAAAAAAGAGGTGCTCAAAAACCATATGCAGATACGCTGCGCGCCATAAGTCAGCAAGTAAATGCAGAGAGAATGTTGAATAATATTATTAAGGATACCGTGTATGCATCTTCATCAAATAAGGTAAACAGTATACCTGCAGAAAAATTAATAACTCCGGCTAAAGTCGTAAAAGAAAAAGTGAATAAGAAACCGGTAATTAAAAATGAGAAGAAAAGTATGGAAGAGGTAAATGATTCAGAAAGGGAAACAGAAATCAACAGGGAACCTAAGGCAATAATGAAAAGAATAAATTAACCATCGATTGCTAAAAATGAAAAACCACTATAGTTCAACAAAAACTTTCATAACAACAAAAAACAATATCTATTTATGAATTCAAATCAAGCCCCAATAATTGTAGGGTTAGACATTGGTACAACAAAAATTGCTGCCATTGCCGGGCGCAAGAATGAATACGGAAAACTTGAAATTCTTGGCTTCGGGCGTGCAAACAGCAATGGTGTGCAACATGGCCAGGTACTCAATATAGACCAGACAATCAAAGCCATACATCAGGCATTGCAAAATTGCGTGGAAAGTAATCCAGACCTGGAAATAAACGAAGTATATGTTGGCGTGGCAGGGCATCATATTAAGAGCCTGCAAACCCGTGGAGACATTGTTAGGCAGTCTGCCGATATAGAAATTGCCCGGTGGGAAATTGAGCAGCTTATAGAGAACCAAAGAAAAACTTTTATCCCCGCAGGAGACCAGATTATTGAAGTTATTCCACAGGATTTTCATGTAGATAATTACCAGAATATTAAAGATCCTGTAGGGTTTAATGGAGTTAAAGTTGGCGCCAATTTTCACATCATTACCGGCGACAGAAATGCAATCCGCAATATTAACCGTGCTGTAGAAAGAAGCGATTTAAAAACCAAAGATCTTGTACTTCAACCATTGGCTTCATCAAGTGCAGTGATGAGTGATATTGATCTTGAAGCCGGTGTTGCCATTCTCGACATTGGCGGTGGTACCAGCGACCTTGCTGTTTTTTATGAAGGAATTCTAAAACATACGGCAGTTATTCCTTTTGGAGGTGAAAATATCACCAATGATATACGCATGGGTCTGGGTGTTTTAAAAAGCCAGGCCGAGGCTATGAAAGTGCAGTTTGGAAGTGCCCTTGCAGAAGAAACAAAACCAAATGCATTTATCACTATCCCCGGTTTAAAGGGCATGCCGTCGAAAGAAATCAGTGTAAAAAATCTTGCCGCAGATTATTCAGGCAAGAATGAGTGAGATACTAGATTTTGTTACTTATCATTTAAAGCAGGTAGGGCTCGATAGTCGTGCATTAAATGGTGGTGTTATACTTACCGGTGGTGGTTCTCAGCTAAAACATCTTATACAGTTAACCGAATATGTAACAGGTTTAAATGCACGCATCGGTTATCCCAATGAACATCTTGCAGCAAACCACATTGATGAATTAAAGAAACCAATGTATTCTACCTGTATTGGGCTTATTCTAAAAGGTTACAACGATTTGAATACAAAAGAAAAGAATTTGACCAGGGGTTTAAAAAAGTGAATGTTCCGGAAAGTTTAAAGAAAGCAATGGCTGAAGAATTATCCCAGCCTGCTAAAGAAGAAAATGGTGGATGTTAAGAAAAGAAAAGGGCTGAATAACTTTTGGGATAAATTTAAAATTGGATTGATAGACTTGTTTAAAGAGGAAGAAGACCAGGTGATAAAATAAGTTTTAATTTTTTATTATTCCCAATTCCACAAGTTACAAACACCCATTTTTAAATTTTTGAAAAGTACTTACTAACCAACAACAATAAAACTTAGATCATGATAACATTTGATATTCCGAAACAAAAATCATCTATAATAAAGGTACTTGGCGTAGGTGGTGGTGGCAGCAATGCAGTGAACTTTATGTTTGCAGATGAAATTGAAGGAGTAGATTTCATTATTTGTAACACAGATTCTAAAGCATTAGATCAAAGTCCTATTCCAAATAAAATTCAACTGGGTCCGCATCTTACGCAGGGGCTTGGTGCAGGCGCAAATCCTGAAGTGGGCAAACAGGCCACAGAAGAAAGCCTTGAAGAAATTCGACGCATTCTCGAAGTTAATACCAAAATGGCATTTATAACTGCGGGCATGGGCGGCGGAACAGGTACAGGTGGTGCCCCGATTATTGCGCAGGTATGTCGGGAAATGGGCATATTAACCGTAGGTATTGTTACAACACCTTTTGGTTTTGAGGGTCCGCGCAGGTTACAACAGGCAGAAGAAGGCATCAGGCAGTTACAGCCTTATGTTGATACTTTACTTATTATAAGCAACGATAAATTGCGCATGCAATTTGGTAATTTAAAAATGAAGGATGCTTTTGCAAAAGCTGATAATGTATTGGCAACCGCTGCAAAATGTATCACAGATATCATCAATAGTCACGGGCATATTATTGTTGACTTTGCTGATGTATGCACTGTTATGAAGAACGGTGGCGTTGCCATACTTGGTAACAGCGCTGTTGAAGGTGAAGACCGCGCACAACGTGCCATTGAAGAAGCACTAAGTTCCCCATTATTAAATGATAATGATATTACCGGCGCCAAATGGATATTAATAAACATTAATAGTGCGGAAGGTGAATTTGAATGTACCATGGATGAAATGGAAATCATCAATAATTATTTACGTATGCAGGCGGGTGAAAAAGCCGACGTAATAATGGGTATGGGATATGATAAAACGCTGGATAAGAAATTAGGTATCACTTTAATTGCAACCGGTTTCGATCAGCGCGAAGTGTTCTCCTATAAAGAACCTGCAGCTATAAAGCCAAAGCAAAAAGAAGAAAAGATAGTAATGACACTGGGTGTTGAAGGAGAAGAAAATAAAATTTTCAATCCTAAAGCAGAAGAAACCAAGCAGGATGAAACAAAACCAACGTTAATAGAAGTGGCAAGCGCACCAGTCACAATGCCGTTAATTATTCAGCAGACAATTGAACAATACGAAAACAACGAAGAAACCATTTTTGATATACCAACCCTCCAGAGAACAGAAGAAGCGAAGAAAGAAATGGAAGAAAAGCCTTCTACCCATGTAATGGAAGAGCTTCATGTGCTAGCGCTTGCAGAGGTTCCTTGCAATGAAGAAAAAGCAGATGATGCTGCTGAAGAAGAAAAGCTTGTGCTGAATATGGATGCACCACAGGAAGTTGAAAAGTTTGAGTATAACGAACCTGTGCAGAATGAGGAATCGCCTGAAATAAAAGCAGAAGCGCAGCCTAATGAAATGCAGGAAGAAAAACCACGCCAGGGTTTTCTCGGTGGCTTTTTAAATAAGCCTACACAAATTTATGCCGAACCCCCTGCTACGGGTAGCGCACAGCCGGCACCTGTAGAACCCAAACAGCAAGTAACGGTGATACAAAAATCAAAACCCGAAGCAGTAAAAGAAGACCAAATTGAATTAGAACTGGTAATGCGGGAAGATCAGGTTGAGGCCGATGACCAACTACCGCCCGCCAGCGCTTACGCAGGTTTTAATGATGAGGAGGAAGAGCAGAAAAAAAGAGCAGCAGAACGCATTCATAAACTGCGTAACCTGTCTTTTAATATGAGCACTTCAGACAACAACAACGAATTTGAAAATGTTCCTGCATATGTAAGAAGAAACATGGAGCTGTATGGTGGCAATAAACTTACATCAGTAGAAGATTTTTACAGTAAGTATGCTGTTAAAAAAGATGAGCATTCACAAACCACTCATTTACCAACATTGAATAGTTATTTAGATGGCAAAAAGCCTGACTGATGTTTAAAAACGGATAGTTTTTTGTTGTGGGTCCCTTTCAGAAATGGAAGGGACTTTTTTTTGGGCAGGTATAAAAAAATCCCTGCAAGATGCAGGGATTTAAACAAGGTTGCAATTATTTTAAGCATCTGCCATATGCGGTATGGCATCAACCTTATATTCCCCTGCATCTAATTTAGCTTTCGTTTCACTAAAGGCAACCAATGTTGCCTGTATATCTTCATCAGTATGAATGGCTGTTGGTATAAGCCTGTAAATAATATTGCCTTTAGGTATTACAGGGTAAACCACGATTGAACAAAATATTTTATAATGCTCTCTCAGGTCTTTAACCATTGCTGTGGCTTCAGCTATATCACCTTTCATGTAAACGGGGGTTACTACAGAGTTGGTTTTGCCTATATCAAAACCTCTTTCTTTTAAACCATTTTGCAGCTTCATGGCATTAGACCATAATTTCTCTTTAAGTTCTGGCATGGTGCGCAACATGTCAAGCCTTTTTAAATTACCTATTACAATAGGCATAGGAAGGCTCTTTGCAAAAATTTGAGAACGAATATTATATCGTATATAATCTATAATAATTTTAGGCCCGGCTAAAAATGCACCAATGGAGGCCATAGACTTTGCGAAGGTGGAAAAGTACAGATCAATTTCATCCTGGCAACCCTGTGCTTCTCCTGCACCTGCACCGCGTTCACCCAGCGTTCCAAATCCATGAGCATCATCTACCAGTAACCTTATCTCGTATTTCTTTTTAAGGTCGCATATTTCTTTTAATTTTCCCTGGTCGCCTGCCATTCCAAATACCCCTTCTGTAATAACAAGTATTCCACCTGTCTTTTGTTTTTCAATAAGTGCTGTGGCGCGTTGTAATTGTTTTTCGCAATCCTCAACATCATTGTGTTTGTATACATACCTGTGCCCGGGGTGTAGCCTTAATCCATCAATAATGCAGGCGTGGCTTTCGGCATCATATACTACTACATCATGCCTTCCACAAAGTGCATCGATGGTGCTCATTATTCCCTGGTAACCGTAATTAAGTAAAATGGCATCTTCTTTATTTTCAAAAGCCGCCAGTTCTTTTTCCAGTTGTTCATGATGTACACTGTTACCACTCATCATTCTGGCACCCATTGGGCTGGCTAAACCAAAATCCCTGCTCGCATCACCATCAACCTTTCTTATTTCCGGGTGGTTTGCTAAACCTAAATAGTTGTTTAAGCTCCAAACAATTACATTGTTTCCGCGAAACACCATTCTGTTACTTATTTCCCCTTCAAGTTTGGGAAACGAAAAGTATCCGTGTGCTCTTTCCCTGTGTTGTCCTAACGGCCCCGAGTTTCTTATAAGTTTTTCAAATATGTCAGGCATAGTGTATATGTTACTTTTTAACTGCGCAAAAATAATGTATTAGTCAGGTATGGCAAATAAAGGGTTTTTCACAATTTAAATAAGTTGCCTGTTAATTAATTTGCTTAAAAACAAGGTATGCATTCATGCAGCATGATGCTTTTGTTACATTTGTTTTTCAAAATGTAGTTAATGAGTAGTCGTCTAATTATTTGTTTAGTATTATTTTTTAATTTTTCACTTTCATACGGGCAGAAGGAAGTGGTAAAAAACAATAACATTACTCGCCCGAAACTGGTTGTAGGTTTGGTGATAGACCAGATGCGATGGGATTTTTTATATCGTTATAACAACCAATTTCAACCTGATGGTGCATTTAAAAGATTGCTTTCAAATGGATTCTCCTGCGATAATACCTTTATAGGGTATACTCCAACCGTTACTGCAGCAGGGCATGCCGGTATTTACACCGGTTCAGTGCCTGCAATTCATGGTATAACCTCAAATATTTGGTTCGACCTTATTTTAAACAGACTTGAATATTGCGTGGAAGACCTTTCGGTGGAGACCGTTGGAGCCGTTAATACATCTGGCAGGGCGAGCCCGGAAAATTTATTAACTACCACCATTTCTGATGAAATAAGAATTGCAGGTAATTTTAAAAATAAAGTGATTGGTATTGCTATTAAAGACCGGGGTGCAATTATTCCTGCAGGCCATGCTGCAACCGGCGCATATTGGTACGATAGTAAAACGGGCAACTTTGTTTCCAGCACCTATTATATGAATGTTTTGCCAGGATGGGCAGCTGAATTTAATGCCAGGAAAGTGCCAGATTCTTTATACGCCCTAAACTGGAATATTTCATTGCCTGATAAAGTTTACAAGGAACAATGTACAGAGGATGATAAAAAATATGAACGAAATCCATTTTACGATGGCCCTGCCGTATTTCCATACAAGCTAAGTGGGTTTGCCGGCAAAGATTACTCTAAAATTGCCTACACCCCGCAGGGAAATGATCTTACATTCGCTATGGCAAAAGCAGCGGTGATAGGTGAAAACCTTGGCAAATCATCCTTTACCGATCTTTTAGCAGTAAGTCTTTCTTCACCCGATTATATTGGTCATAGTTTTGGTCCCGACTCCTGGGAGCAATTAGATGATTATGTTAGGCTCGATAAATCTCTTGCCGACTTTATGCAGTTTCTTGATGCAGAAGTTGGAGTGGGAAACTATACCTTATTTCTGTCCGCAGATCACGGGGTCGCTCATTCTCCTGGTTTTTCACGGGAAAATAAATTACCCGGACGCTCCTTTGATAGTGAAGAGATTGTTGCTGAAATGAACAGCATCATTAAAAATAATTTCAATATAGACAGCGCTATTTTAGGTTTATATAATTACCAGGTATTTTTTGATGAGGAAAAACTGAAGAGAAATAAGGTCAGCATAAAAGCTGTTGCAGATACGATTATTCCGCATTTACAAAAAAATGAAGCAATTAGCAATGCATTTGAAATTGCAAATTTAAACGCGTTGCCTGTTCAAAAAAAAGTAAGAGAAATGATCATTAACGGCTATTACCCTACAAGGTGTGGTTCTATCCAAATAATTCCAAAACCGGGATTTGTAGAAGGCAACGGAATTGGCACCTCGCATGGATTATGGAATCCTTATGATTCTCATATTCCATTAGTGTGGTACGGATGGGGAATTAAAGCAGGCAAATCATCCCAGGAATATTACATGTCTGATATTGCTCCTACACTTGCTGCTTTATTACATGTGCAAATGCCCAGCGGATGTATAGGAAATGTTATTCAAGAGGTGATCAATTAAATTATACAATACACTTCCAAATGGCTTTATTAAAACGCCTGAACCCTACATTAAAAGCCAATAACGATACCGGCTTTGGTATAAATGCAAGTGGATACAATGGAAGGTTGTTAAATAAAGATGGAAGCTTTAATGTAAAAAAAGAGGGCGCAGACATTATAGAGCGGATGAGTTTGTATAATTCAATGTTAACTATGCCCCTCTGGAAATTTCTTGCCATCATTCTGGTATTTTTCATCGTAATTAATGTGCTGTTTTCATTTGTTTACCTCGGTCTAGGTAAAAATGAAATTTCAGGAATTGATAATACAACCCCTTTTAAAACATTTGAAGAGCTGTTCTTTTTTAGTGCCCAAACATTTACTACCGTTGGCTATGGTAGAATTAATCCTGTAGGGGTTAGCACAAGTTTTATTGCTTCATTTGAAGCCTTGCTAGGGTTTGTATGCTTTGCCATTGTAACCGGGTTAATTTATGGTAGGTTTTCTTACCCAAAGGCTTATTTGCAATTCAGCGAAAATGCACTAATAGCTCCTTATCAAAATAAAACTGCATTAATGTTTCGGTTTGTGAATTATAAAGACAACCATACCCTTACAGATGTTGAAGTGCGGGTTACACTTCGCTTTGTAATTAATGAGCACGGTAACACAACCTTTAAATTTTTTCAGCTACCCTTAGAAAGAAGCAAGGTAGACAGTCTTGTAATGAACTGGACTGTTGTTCATCCCATTAACGAAGAAAGTCCCATATATGGGTTTTCGCTCCGGGAGATTCAGGATGCACGCACGGAAATATTTGTGCTTGTTAGGGGGTATGATGATATTTTTAGTAATACTGTTCAGCAACGAACATCATACACGTATAATGAATTTATTTTTGATGCAAAGTTCGACAATATGTACTCAGAAAGCAGGGATGGACAGCAAAATATACTTCAATTAAAAAAGCTAAATAATTTTACACTTGTTAATAACAGTGCCTTACAGGGATAAAATAAATGCCTGAACTTCAAAATTATTCACTCATTTTTGTCGCATTCAGGCTGTAAAAGGCAAATAATGTGGAATTAAAATAAGACAAAATAATTATGGTTGATGTAATACTGGGTTTACAATGGGGTGATGAGGGAAAAGGAAAAATAGTGGATTATTTTGCCCCGCAGTATGATTTGGTTGCAAGATTCCAGGGCGGACCCAATGCAGGTCACACGCTTTATGTGCAGGGGAAAAAAATGGTTTTGCACCAAATTCCTTCAGGCATTTTTCACCAGGATAAAATAAACCTAATTGGTAATGGTGTTGTGCTCGATCCTGTAACATTAAAAAAAGAATGCGAAGCTGTAGCTGCTTTTGGAATTGATGTGAAAAAGAACCTGTTTATTTCTCAAAGAACAAATATTATTGTTCCTACTCACCGTGCCCTGGATAAGGCATCCGAGCTCGCCAAAGGCGACAGCCGCATTGGTTCAACCCTTAAAGGTATTGGACCATCTTATATGGATAAAACAGGTAGAAATGCCTTACGTGCCGGAGATCTTAAAGACAAAAACTTTATTACACAATACATTAAGCTTCGCCTGAAACATGAAAAATTGTTAGGCAATTTTAATTTTAATGAAGATATTTCTTCTTGGGAAGAAGAATTTTTTGAAGCGGTTGAATTTTTAAAAACACTCAATATTGTGAATGGTGAATATTTTATAAATGATCACATTAGCAAGGGTAAAAAAGTGTTGGCAGAAGGTGCACAGGGAACCATGCTTGATATTGACTTTGGTACATTTCCTTTCGTAACTTCTTCCAGTACTATTTCAGCAGGCGTTTGTACGGGTCTTGGTGTTGCACCACAAAAAATTAAGGATGTAATGGGCGTAACAAAAGCTTATTGCACCCGCGTGGGCAGCGGACCTTTCCCCACAGAATTAGAGGATGCAATTGGCGAACAATTAAGAAAAACAGGCAACGAGTTTGGCGCAACAACAGGCCGCCCAAGGCGTTGCGGATGGATAGATCTCGTTGCGCTTAGATATACTTGTATGTTGAATGGGGTAACGAAAGTTATTATGACCAAGGCAGATGTGCTTGACGAATTTCAAGAACTTAAAGTTTGTACCGCTTATAATATTAATGGGGAAAAAAATACCGAAGTTCCTTTCCAAATGACGCGTGTAGAAATAGTACCTGAATATAAAAGTTTTGCAGGGTGGAATACAGATACAACTTCCGTTAAAAATCCAGGTGATCTTCCTGATACCATGCACCAATACATTAATTTTATTAATAGCTTTATTCAGGCGCCTGTTGGGTTTGTATCAAATGGTCCAAACAGAGAACAGATAGTTAAAATGATAGATTAAAGGCATGAATTTTGCCGAAATAAATATTTTTTGCAAATAAAAAAGTCTTTCACATTTTTACGAGATAATATAGAATCCTATGACATCAAAGTCTGATAAGAACAAAAAAGTTTCTGGTGACAGGTCTGAAACCAATAAAAGTAAAAACGCTAAAACAACAGATATGTCTAAAAAATCTGAAGTCGTTAATGACGATGATGATGATTTAGATGTTGATGATGATACAAGTGATAAGAAGCCAAAATCCGGCATTAAAGCAGGTAAAACTTCCGCATCAAAAAAATCGTCTAAGGATGATGATGACGACGATGGTGATGATATAGAGACTGATGATGACGCAGTAGATGAATGGGAAAAACCAGAAGATGATGGAAATGATTGGGATCCGGATTTCGATGAATTTGATTTACCGAAATCTAAAGGCAAGAAAGCTGCTACAGGTGGAAAAAAGAAAGGCGAAGAAGAAGACGACCTTAAAATGGATGAAGATTTTAAAGAGTTTGGCTTATTTAATGAAGACTCAGGTTTTGATGAAGAAGATGATGACTTTTAACTGTGCCCGCCATTCGTACGCATAGAGAAACCGGTAGTTTCATTGTTCCCGATAATAAAATTGCTAAAGCGCAAATTCTCAAGTGGGTTAACCTGTTTGAAATTTGCGCTTTTTTTGATAACAATAATTATAAAGAATCAGGCAATTCTTATGAATGCATTGCAGCAGCGGGTTGTATTTCTTCATTCATAGCAGGGGAAAAACCTTTTCCCCCTCTCAACAATTTTTTAAAACAAAGTAATGACTGGTTATTCGGTCATTTTAACTACGATCTTAAAAATGAAATAGAAGATCTTTCTTCCCAAAACCCCGACCCTACAGGTTTTCCGGAAATATTTTTATTTCAACCAGAGGTTGTTATCACACTATGCAAAAATGTTTGTACCATTCATTGTGTTGGTTATTCTCCGGGTTTGGTTTGGAAAGAGTTAAATAAACAGAAACCAGCAACTATTTTATCTTCCGGTATAACTAAGGTTGTACCTCAATTTACAAAGCAGAACTATCTACAAACAGTAAGTCAATTAAAACAGCATATTCACCGCGGTGATTGCTATGAAATAAATTACTGCCAGCATTTTTTTGCCGCAGAAGTCAAAATTTCACCCGTTGAAACATTTGAAAAATTAAATGCAATTTCGCCTGCCCCTTTTGCCGCTTTTTACAAACTGGAAAACAAATACTTGTTTTGTGCAAGTCCCGAAAGGTATATTAAGAAAACCGGCAGTACCCTAATTTCTCAACCCATGAAGGGCACAGCTGCAAGGGATTTAAAAAATGGAAGTAGGGACGAAATATTAAAACAAGCCTTAAAGCAAAGCAAAAAAGAGCAAAGTGAAAATATAATGATCGTAGACCTGGTGCGTAACGATTTGAGTAAGATTTGCCTACCCGGTAGTGTACATGTAAAAGACCTATTTAATGTTTATAGTTTTTCTCAGGTGCACCAAATGGTTTCTACTATTTATGGTAAGGTTGATGTAAATAAAACGCTGGCAGAAATACTACAGGCAACATTCCCTATGGGTTCTATGACGGGCGCTCCGAAAAAGCGTGTGATGGAATTAATTGAACAATACGAGAATTTTAAGCGTGGTATTTTTTCTGGAAGCGTTGGTTATATAACACCTGAAAAGGATTTTGACTTTAACGTGGTTATACGAAGTATTATGCATGATGATGCAAACAAAACTGCATCCTTCATGGCGGGGAGTGCCATTACCTTCTATGCAGATGCTGAAAAAGAATACAAAGAAATTCTTTTAAAAAGTCGCTCAATGCAACAAGTGTTCTCAATTGAATAAAATAAGATTGATTATATAAAGCTGTGGAAAACTAAGCATAAATTACCCCTGTAAATAGATGTAATTTGTATAATTTATAAATACATTTAGCTAAATATCTTAGCTTTGCAATAATTAATAAAACTTCCCAACTGTATGGCAAACAACGATAAATTAAAGGCCCTTAAATTAACCATAGATAAAATTGATAAAGATTTTGGCAAAGGGAGTGTAATGATGATGAATGAGAGAGGCACCCGCGAGCTAGAGGTTATTTCTACGGGTTCCATCGGTCTGGACACGGCTCTGGGTATTGGCGGCTTACCTAAAGGAAGGGTGATTGAAATTTATGGACCGGAATCTTCAGGTAAAACCACTATTGCCACGCATGTAATAGCAGAAGCCCAGAAAAAAGGTGGTATATGTGCTATAATCGATGCTGAACATGCTTTTGATAGCGTGTATGCTCAAAAGCTCGGGGTCGATGTAGATAACCTTCTTATTTCCCAACCCGATTATGGAGAACAGGGTTTAGAAATTGCTGATCGCCTTATTCTCTCAGGTGCATTGGATGTTGTTGTGATTGATTCTGTTGCTGCACTTGTGCCTAAGGGTGAACTGGAAGGTGAGATGGGAGATAGTAAAATGGGTCTACAAGCAAGGTTAATGAGCCAGGCGTTAAGAAAACTAACGGCCACCATTGGTAAAACCAATACCATCTGCATTTTTATAAACCAGTTAAGGGAAAAAATAGGAATTATGTTCGGTAATCCTGAAACAACTACCGGGGGTAATGCACTTAAGTTTTACGCCTCTGTGCGGCTTGATATTCGCAGGCAGGCTCAAATAAAAGATGGCGATGAAGCTGTAGGTAACAGGGTTAAAGTAAAGGTGGTTAAAAATAAAGTAGCGCCACCATTTCGCAGTGCGGAATTTGATATAATTTTTGGCGAGGGAATAAGTAAGGTTGGTGAAATAATAGATATGGGAGTGGAGCTGGGAATTATTCAAAAGAGTGGTAGCTGGTTTAGCTACGATACTAATAAACTTGGGCAGGGTAGAGATACAGTAAAACAACTAATGGCAGATAACCCTGGTCTTGCAACGGAAATTGAAAAGAAGATACGGGCAAAGCTGGCCGAATTCCAGGCTGGTACTGCTCCTGCTTCTAAAGAATAATTTTAAAGTGATTAATTGATAACCGTCCCTCCACAGGGGGCGGTTTTTTTTGAGGATGGCCTAAAAAAAATAGGCCCGCTCTAGACAGAGCTGGCCGTTGCTAACCTATGAAAAACACCTAGTTAAATTAATTGTTGGGAAGGGGTCGTTTTCTATTCTCAGGATAGTTTCGGTTGTTGTTTTTATTGGGTGTCTTTTGAACCTCCGGCTTTCGCATTCGCTGCCTGTTTTGCAACTCCCGTGTTAACATGTCCCGGTAATTCCTGTCTGCGGTAAAAGTTTTATTAACCCTTCCATCGTTTCCAAGAATTCTTTGAAAATTATCCTTATACTTTTTCGTTATTTCAGCAACCTTTTCCTGCCTCTTAGGTTCATCATTCTGGAATTTAACTCCAGCTTGTTTAACCTCTCTCATATAGCTATTGTACTCAGGCCAAAATCGCTGAGCTTCTGTCGGATTCAAATTTAGCTCCTTGGTCATATAAGCCATCTTTATGGCTTCCAATTTGCTTTCATTATTGTCTCCCGGAGGCTGTGCCACACAAAAGTAATACTGAACTATTGAAATAAGTAGTGAAAAGTAGATTTTTTTTGTCATTTTAAAAAATTAAATTTCATTAATATTTTTTTCACCCTTTATTGAATTTTTCTTCAAATATTCAATGATCTCTTCATCACTGGCATTTTTAATTAAACCCTGAATGTCCATAACATCTGGCATGGGCGAATTTTGAATGTTCGCATTAAAAGCCATAGTATGTGTATCCAGATAATTATTAATTTCTTCATCGCTTAATGAAGAAATAGCTGATTGTATATTAATGTTATTTTCTATACTAGATGTATTAGCAGCAACCTCTGCTGGCTGCTTTTCATTATAAAAAAACTTGTAACCCGCAACAAGCATTATAGCAGCAACGCTGGCAGCTGCGGCATATGCCCATGCTCTTTTAAAACCGGTACTTAAATTAATAACCTTTCCTTTTTCATTATTTACCACGCTGGTAATGTTTTCAGCAACCCCATCAAAATATCCGGATGGAACGGTGTAAACATTCTTTCTTTCTATGGTTCGTAAAAGGGGAGCAACTTCATCCATCTCCTGTTCTACATCATTTTCAACAGATTTCACATATTGTAAAATTTGTTCAGGCAACTCTTCGAAATAGCCCGATGGCAGCGAGAAGGTGCTTTCTTTAAGATTTACATCGTGTAACAAACTATTTTCTTCATCGGCCAAAAGTACCTTTGACAGAATATCATCAGCTAAATCCTTAAAATAGCCGGTTGGTGGTGGAGATAATGGATTGTTGATGGGTAAAGCCATAATGAAAAGCGTAGAACTGATTTCATCCGTCACTGATTGAAAATATCCTTCAGGCACGGTAAATACATTACTATTCCCAATATTAGCAACGGCCGGGCTAATACCCATCAACTCATCCAATATAATTTTTCGGGTTTCCATTGTAGTTATCGGTAATTATGACTGTTGTTCTAATTTATGGTTTAATTATTTTTAATGAAATCCTCTATTTTCTTCACTGCGTGGTGATAACTGGCTTTTAAAGCACCTTCACTTGTGTCTAAAACCCTGCTCATTTCCTCATATGGCATCTCATCGTAATACCTGAGGCTAAATACAATTTTCTGTTTTTCAGGAAGCTTTTGAATGGCTAACTGTAATTTCCACTCCAGTTTGTTGGCATCAAAATTTTTATCTGCAACTATTTTATTCGATAATCCGGTTTCAACATCACTAAAACTTACTGAGGACCTTCTTTTTTGCTGATCGAGGTAGGTAAGGCTTTCATTTGTGGCTATGCGGTAAAGCCAGGTATATAACTGGCTGTCTTCCCTAAAATTTTCTAAGCCCTTCCAGACTTTAATAAACATATTTTGTAATACGTCATTGGCATCCTCATGCTCTATAACCATTCTTCTAATATGCCAGTATAACTTTTCCTGGTATTTTTTAACGATAGCTGTAAAAGCTTTTTCCTTGTTGGCAGGCTCTTTAAACTGTATTAATAATTCTTTATCGTCTAATTGCATGCAGGGCGGTTATTAAGTATAAAATTAAAAAACCCATCGGTAAGATGAGCTTTTTATAATAAAGTTTAAATATATGCTTATCAGCCGCGTTTTTTAGCAATCACTTTTTCGGCTGCGGTAACAATATCCGGTGTGTCAAGTCCATACTTTTTAAGCAAATCTTCAGGTTTGCCACTTTCACCAAATGTATCCTTAGTGCCAATAAACTCCATGGGAACAGGATAATTTGCAGCCGCCACATGTGCTACACTTTCTCCTAGTCCACCCCATATATTATGTTCTTCGCAGGTTACAGCACAGCCTGTTTTTGAAATTGATGCGATAATTGCATCGATATCGAGAGGTTTAATGGTGTGCAGGTTTATCAGGTCTACCGTATAACCCTTGTCTTCTAATATTCGGGAAGCTTCAATGGCTTTCCATACCAGGTGACCACAGGCGAATATGCTAATATCTTTTCCTTCATTTAAAATTTGGGCTTTGCCAATTTTAAAATCGCTGCCATCTTCTTTGGTAAAATTTGGCCACTTGGGGCGACCAAAACGCAGGTAAACAGGTCCTTCATAATCAGCTATGGCAATGGTCGCTGCTTTCGTTTGATTAAAATCGCATGGTACAATTACTGTCATTCCGGGCAACATTTTCATTAGGCCAATGTCTTCGAGAATTTGGTGGGTGGCGCCATCTTCTCCGAGGGTTAATCCTGCGTGGCTGGCGCAGATTTTTACATTCTTATTACTGTAGGCTATACTCTGCCTTATTTGGTCGTATACCCTGCCGGTACTAAAGTTTGCAAACGTTGTAGTGTATGGAATTTTGCCTCCTATGGTTAAACCGGCTGCAATTCCCATCATATTTGCTTCCGCAATTCCCACCTGGAAATATCTCTCGGGGAACGATTTTATAAATGGTCCCAACTTTAAAGATCCTGCCAGGTCGGCTGTTAACACCACTACATTAGGGTTTTTTTCTCCGGTTTCAAAAATGCCTTCACCAAAACCACCACGGGTTTCTTTCTCATTCAAAACTTTTATATCTGCTAGCATGGTAATTTTTTTATGTGATCCCTTTAATTAAGTACTGCGTTTTGCTTTTTCATCAATTCCTCATCCTGCCTTATTTTCAATTCCCAATTCCACGCGGTGCGCATCATATCTTCCAGGTTATATTTAATATCCCATTTAAGATCATTAACTGCTTTGTCGTTATTAGCGTAAATGGAAACAACATCTCCCGGGCGGCGTGGGGCTAAAGTGAAATTTAATTTTACATTGCTAACATCCTCGAAAGCCTTTATAGCTTCAAGCACAGTTATTCCCTGACCGGTGCCTAAGTTGAATACTTCACAGGAAGATCCATCATTCATACCCATTAAATATTCTAAGGCTAGTGTATGCGCATGCGCAATATCGCAAACATGAATATAATCTCTAACGCAACTACCATCTCTTGTATCATAATCACTTCCGTAAACTTTCATTTCGGGGATTTTTCCGATAGCTGTTTGGGTGATTGCTGGCACCAGGTTTTGAGGTTTGCCCAGGGGCAACTCGCCAATAAAAGCAGAAGGGTGCGCCCCAACAGGGTTAAAATACCTCAATAAAATAGACTTTATATTACAGGCGCGTGAACTTTCTCTTACAATATCTTCTCCCATTTGCTTGGTGGCACCATAGGGCGACTCGGCTTTTTTAATAGGGGATTGTTCTGTAACAGGAATACTATCTGGGTTGCCATATACTGTACAGGAAGAAGAAAATACAAAATATGGCACCTCAAATTCTTTAGTACATTTTAAAAGGTTTATTAAGGAAAACAGATTGTTTTCATAATAATCCAGCGGTTTCTCAACAGATTCGCCAACCGCTTTATAGGCAGCGAAATGAATAACCCCTTGTATATCCTCATTTTCCTGGAAAACTGCACGGGTTTCATCAAAGTTCTTTAGATCGACCTTATAATTTTTAAGTTTTTTACCGGTAATTTTTTCAATTCCTTCCAATAAGTAATTCGTAGACCGGCTATTATCGTCAATAGAAATAACATCATACCCATTATTAAATAAATCAACGATAGTGTGAGAACCGATATAGCCACATCCCCCTGTAACTAATATTTTTTTCATGTGTTTTATTAATTCATGCAAAATACTAAAATCTAAACATTACCATCCTATTTACAATGTATATGAAAGAGGCACACTGCTTTTTTTTACTTTTGCACCCTCAGAATGACAAAGAAAATAATTAAGGATGATGTTCTCCACGCGGAAAATGAAATCCAAACTAATAACGACCTTGAATACATAGAAATTTTTGGGGCAAGGGAGCATAACCTAAAGAATTTCGATCTAAAAATTCCCAAAAACAAGCTGGTTGTTTTTACCGGGGTTAGCGGAAGCGGAAAATCATCGCTTGCATTTGATACCATTTACAATGAAGGTCAGCGGCGCTACATGGAAAGTTTTAGTGCTTATGCCCGCCAGTTTATTGGCGATATGGAACGCCCCGATGTAGATAAGATAACCGGCCTTTCTCCAGTAATTTCCATAGAGCAGAAAACAACCAATAAAAACCCAAGAAGTACGGTTGGTACCATTACAGAGATTTATGATTTTTTACGGTTATTGTTCGCAAGAACAGGTGAGGCTTACAGCTACAATACCGGTAAAAAAATGGTGAAGTTTAGTGAAGAAGAAATTGTAAATCATATTGTAACCAATCAAAACACAAAAAATATAACCCTGTTAGCACCTTTGGTTCGGGGTAGAAAAGGACATTACAGGGAATTATTTGAAGAAATTCGTAAAAAGGGATTTTTGAAAGTGCGGGTTGATGGAGAGATAAAAGAAATTACCTCGCGCATGCAGGTTGATAGGTACAAGATACACGACATTGAGGTTGTTGTAGATCGATTAAAGGTGGAAGATGGCGCACGGCTTCGCATAAGCCAAAGTGTTCAGCAAACATTAAAAATGGGCAAAGACCTGATGTTTGTATTGTCTGAAATGCCGGGGCAAAAAGAAAAGTCACCAACGTTAGTGCAATATTCAAAACAATTAATGTGCGAGTCTACCGGTATCAGTTACGAAGAACCATCACCCAATTCTTTTTCGTTTAACTCTCCTTATGGCGCTTGTGGCACCTGCCGGGGTTTGGGTTCTGTATATACCGTTAGCCTTGAGGCAGTAATCCCTGACGATACAAAAAGCATTAAAGACGGTGGTATTGCTCCCCTCGGAGAAGAGAGAGAAGCTTATATGTACCGCAATGTGGCACAGATTGCGAGAAAGAATAAAATTAGTGTTGATAAACCCATTAATACCCTTAGTGAAAAAGGCCGCAATATTTTATTATACGGGAATGAAACTGGTGAGGATGAAAACTCTCTGCAACACGATTACAGTACAGATATAGGCACATATGATGGAGAGTTTGAAGGCATTATTCCCATGCTTAAAAGATGGTTTTTCGCACCCGGAAGTACGGAAAGTATGCGCGAATGGGTAGAGAAATATATGGAGTTAAAAACCTGTCCTACATGCCACGGAGCCCGGTTAAAAATAGAGAGCCTTTGGTTTAAGATTGATGAGAAAAACATTTCCGAACTCAGTGAAATGAATTTGGATAAACTAATGAATTGGTTTGGCAACCTGGAAGCCCGAATGAACTCGAAACAAAAAGTGATTGCTAAAGATGTATTAAAAGAAATAAGAGAACGGCTGCAATTTCTATTGAATGTGGGTTTAAATTATTTGTCACTGAACAGGGCCAGCCGTACCCTAAGTGGCGGTGAAAGCCAGCGCATACGGCTCGCTACCCAAATTGGTTCGCAATTACAGGGCATAACCTATATTTTAGATGAACCTTCCATAGGCTTACACCAGCGGGATAACCAACGCCTGATAAGCGCTTTACAAAACTTGCGCGATATAGGTAATAGTATTTTGGTTGTGGAACATGATAAGGATATTATGTTAGCCAGCGATCACCTTGTTGATATTGGACCCAAAGCTGGTACCCATGGTGGTTCTATTGTTGTTGCAGGCCCACCCAAAAAAGTCATCAGCTCAAATTCTGAAACAGCGCAATATCTCACAGGCAAAAAAAAGATCAAAGTACCTGAAGAAAGAAGAAAAGGGAATGGCAATTTTTTAAAATTGTCCGGGGCAAAAGGCAATAACCTTAAGAATGTTAGTGTTTCTTTTCCCCTTGCGGAGTTTATTGTGGTAACCGGCGTAAGTGGCAGTGGAAAAAGCACACTTATAAATGAAACCTTATATCCACTACTTTCAAAGCATTGCTATAACAGCAAGTATCCCTGCATGCCGTATAAAAGCATAACGGGGTTAGAGCACATTGATAAAGTAATTGAGATTGACCAAAGCCCCATTGGCAGAACACCACGGAGCAATCCGGCAACCTATTGCGGATTTTTTACTGATATAAGAACCCTGTTCGCATCTATTCCAGAAGCTAAGATCAGGGGGTATAATGCCGGCCGGTTTTCATTTAATGTAAAAAACGGAAGATGTGATGTATGTGAAGGCGCTGGCATGCGGGTAATTGAAATGAACTTTTTACCCGATGTGTATGTGCATTGCGAAAAGTGCAATGGTAAAAGGTATAACCGGGAAACACTTGAAATAAGGTATAAAGGAAAATCAATCAGCGATGTACTGAATATGACGGTAGATGAAGCCTCCGAATTTTTTCAGCCTGTACCTTATTTATACCGGAAAATAAAAGTTTTGCAGGATGTGGGTTTAGGTTACATCACGCTTGGGCAAAGTGCTGTTACATTAAGTGGGGGAGAAGCGCAGCGTGTTAAACTGGCTACAGAACTTGCTAAGAAAGATACCGGCAAAACCTTTTATATTTTAGACGAACCCACAACAGGTTTACATTTTCAGGATATTCAGCATTTACTGGATGTTTTAAATAAGTTGGTAGACCGGGGCAATACAGTATTGGTTATAGAACATAACCTTGATGTAATAAAAATTGCAGACCACATAATAGACCTGGGTCCTGAAGGTGGCGACGGCGGTGGAGAAATATTGTATGAAGGAACGCCTGAACGAATGGTGAATTGCAAAAAAAGCCATACTGCCGTTTATCTGAAGATGGAATTGCAGTAACATCATAAAAACCAATTGCTGTAAATGTAATTGTTGAAATAGATTTGCGACTCAAAGAAAACATATGGTGAAAGATTACAGCCAGGTTAAAGCCATGCTTGCCATTACAAGGTCAAGCTTAAAGGCAACCTTTCGCAGCCCTTCGGCTGTAATTTTCAGCATTGCTTTTCCACTGATTTTTATACTGGTGTTTGGTTTTATTGGTGAGAATGAAACCATTTCCCTGGATGTTGCTATGGATAAAAATGCAGATACTGCAAATCCTGTTTACGAGGCAATAAAACAAATAGATGGTTTACATTTTTCGCATACAGAAGAGAATATTGTTACGGAAAACTTAGAAAAGGGAGATTTAACCGCTGTTATATCAATTAAAAAAAACCTTGCTGCTAATCCTGCATACCTGATAAATTTAAAAAGCTCTGAAGCTGTAAATCCGCGCAATCTGCAAATACTGCAATCGTTGCTTAATGCGGTTATTGGTAGCGTGAATGCAAAACAATTTCCTAATTCTCCAACCATTGCAACTGTTTCCAGCGATGTAAAAAAAATCCCGGGAAGAGTATACAGGCGTATAGATTTTATTCTTCCGGGGCAATTAGGTTTTTCTTTATTAAGTGCGGGTGTGTTTGGTGTGGCTTTTTTATTTTTTAACCTGAGGCAGCAACTTGTCATCAAACGTTTTTTTGCAACACCCATCAGGCGCGGATATATTGTTTTGGGTGAAGCATTAAGCCGCGTAATTTTTCAAATGATGACGGCTATAATCATTATTGGTATTGGTGTGGTGGCTTTTAATTTTACCCTTGTTAATGGTGTTTCAACCTTCCTGGAAATTATGCTTCTGAGCTTCATAGCTTTATTGGTTTTTATGGGTTTTGGTTTTATTGTAAGTGGCGTGGCTAAAAATGAAAGTTCCATTCCACCGTTCGCCAACCTGTTTACATTACCTCAATTTTTATTAGCAGGAACATTCTTTCCTATAACCGTGTTCCCTTTATGGTTGCAATACTTCTGTAATATTTTACCTCTAACGCACTTTAATAATGCCATGCGCGATATTGCTTTTGAAGGAAAAAGTTTATGGAATTGCGGTCCCGACCTGGCTGTGCTTGGGTTATGGGGTGTAGTAATGTATGGTATTGCAATCAAGGTTTTTAAATGGGAATAGCTTTTTCTTCATTATAATTATTTATGAGATTATTTAAACTGGGAAGTATAAGTATTCTGGTATTGTTTTTATTGATTACAGCCATGGGGTTGCTTTTTCCATCAACAGTAAAAGTTTCCCGGGCAATAAATATTAATGCTCCCCAAGATTCTGTGTACGCGCTGGTTTCAGACATCAATAAATGGCCTTTGTGGATGGAGGTCATTGGTGCAGATTCATCCAACGCAATTGAAAAAAAATCATTTGAACAATTTACTGTTGTTCATGCAGATAAAGATTCTGTTATTACCCTTTGGAAAAGTGAAAATGGACAAAGCCAGCAATGTAATTTTTTGTTGTTCCACGATAACCGTGTTAATATAACCACCATAAACTGGTATTTTTTACAGCATATTGGCTGGTATCCCTGGGAGCGTTTAGGCAGTATGCTAAACGATAAGATTTTAGGGCCCTTTATGGAAAACAGCCTTGAAAATTTAAAAAATCTGGCAGAGCATAAGGCAGCTTAATTCAGGATTTCTATGATGGTTTCATAAATTTTTTCAAGCTCCGATTTTGTTATGCAATAGGGAGGCATAATATATAACGTGTTTCCCAATGGTCTCAAATAAACACCACGTTTCAAACATTCCAAGGTTATTTGCTTACTTATATTATTTAAATATTCATCCTCTCCTTCATCAATTTCGAATGCCAGTATGGTGCCTAATGTGCGAACGTTTTTTATAGGTTTTTGATGAGTTTCCGTTAAGAGTTTTTCTGCAAATCGCGCATGCTTAATGCAAATGTTTTTTATTCTTTCAAAACAATTTTCCTGTAACAACAAGTCAAGGCTTGCATTGGCAACGGTACACGCCAGTGGATTTGCTGTGAATGAGTGCCCATGAAAAAAAGTTTTCAGGCTATCATCATCTACATACGCGTTGTATATTTTTTTGCTGCATGCTGTAACGCCAAGTGCCATGGTGCCACCCGTTAATCCTTTGCTCAGGCAAATAATATCTGGTTTTTCGTTCATGTATTCGCTGGCAAATAGTTTTCCTGTTCTTCCAAATCCTGTCATCACTTCATCGGCGATGCATAAAATATCAAGTTTTTTTGCGCAAAGCAGTAATTCATCCAGTAAAGTTGCTTCATACATTTTCATTCCACCTGCACCCTGCACTAAAGGTTCATATATGAAGGCGGCGGTCTCTGCACCATGCCTGCGAAAGGTTTCTTTTATTTCATCAACATTATTTGTTGTTGGCAAAGGAATAAATATCACCTCGAACAAAAGATCGTGAAAAGCCAGTGTGAATACGCTTCGGTCGCTAACACTCATTGCACCGAATGTATCACCATGGTAAGCGTTTTTAAAAGCAATAATTTTCTTTCTTTTAGTTGATTCTTTTTTCTTGTTCCACCAATATTGCACAGCCATTTTTAATGCTACCTCTGTTGAAGTAGAACCATTATCACTATAGAATATTTTAGAAAGGTTACCAGGTAAAATTTCCAGTAAGCGACGTGCCAGTGTAACAGCAGGTTCATGGGTAAAGCCTGCAAAAATAACCTGCTCAAGCTGTAAGGCTTGTTGGTAAAGCTTTTCAGCAATGTAGTGGTGCGCATGTCCGTGAAGGTTAACCCACCAGCTGCTTACAGCATCTATGTATGTATGGCCATCAATATCAATAATTATACTGCCCTTACCACTGGCGATGGCAATATTATCATCCATATTTTTTTGCGGGGTGAACGGATGCCAGATGTATTCTTTATCTGATTGAATAATATTCATGCAGCAAATGTAAATGTTGATGCTTAAGTAACTGGCCCAACCTTATAGTTGTTCATCCTTTTGAATGAATTGAAGATTTCTTTGTAACCCTTTAAATTTTGTTCGTTTGATCGCGCTGTTTTTAAATATCTTTTTAAAAGCTTCTTCTGACAATGATTCCCATTGCTTTGTTGAAAAATTTAATACCTCGGGTATGGGGGTGAAAGCTATTTCTGAATGTGGTTTTGAAAACCGGTTCCAGGGGCAAACATCCTGGCAAATATCGCATCCGAACATCCAGTTATTAAATTTGCCTTTCATCTCATCAGGTATCAACAGGTCCTTCAATTCAATAGTAAAATAACTGATGCATTTGCTGCCATCCACCACTTTATTTGGCAATATAGCTTCAGTGGGGCAGTTGTCTATGCAGCGCGTGCAGGTACCGCAATAGTCTTTTACAAACGGATCATCATAGTGTAATTCGAGATCGGTGATTATTGTTGCAATGAAGAAAAAAGAGCCGTTTTTTGTCGTGATCATGTTCCCATTTTTACCAATCCAGCCCAGCCCGCTTTTTTGTGCCCAGGTTCTTTCGAGCACCGGGGCTGAATCAACGAATCCACGACCATTCACATCACCAATTTTGTCTTTAATAGAAGATAATAATTCATTTAATTTTTCCCTGATCACCTCATGGTAATCTTTTCCGTATGCATATTTCGAAATTTTGGGTGCACCCTCATTTTGCGCTTCATGAGGAAAATAATTCAATAAAAGTGTGATCACTGATTTAGCCCCCGGCACGAGTAATTGGGGATTTACACGCATGTCAAAATGATTTTCCATATAGTGCATATCTCCATGCATGCCTTTGGAAAGCCAATCTTCTAAACGCCTCGCATCTTCAGTTAATTGCACTGCCTTAGATATACCACAATAATTAAAACCTAATTCGGAGGCAGTATTTTTAATAAACCTGGTATGTGCTTCAAGTGTATTCAAGCTATTTTCTAATTGCCTTGCAAAGATAATTTCGCAAATCTTGGTAAAGAGTTTATTTGATCAAACTAATGGCATTACTTATATATTTAAAAATTAAAAACGCTGCAAAAATTACATGTAATACACTGCTGGCCTGACTTTCAAGCAGTATTACCTCTATTTCACCGACACAATAACCTGTTTGAATTAATGGATTGTTATTTGATACATGTATAATACTTTTTATAGCTGCGTATATAGTGCAGCTATTTATTAAATATTGAAATTATGAACTTAGGAAACTTTACCATAAAGGCGTCTGAGGCAATACAACAGGCACAACAGCTTGCGTATAATGATAGGCATGCAAATATAGAAACCGAACATATTTTAAAGGCCTTGCTATCCCAGGAAGATTCACCCGTTGAATATCTGTTAAAAAAGAATGCCGTGAATTTACCGCAGCTAAAAACGCAATTAGAACAGCAATTAAATAAGTTGCCAAAAATTCAAAGTGGTGAGCCTGCTCAATCAGTTGGCAGAGAGGCAAACAGTATGGTGTTGCGGGCGGGATCTTTATTGAAAAATTTTGGTGATGAGTTTGTTACACCCGAGCATTTGTTATTAGCTATTGTTCAGGGAAATGATTCAACTGCAAAATTGTTGAAGCACGAAGGGTTAACAGAAAAGAATTTAACTACAGCCATTAAAGATCTACGTAAAGGTGATACTGTAAAATCACAAACCCAGGAGACCCAGTTTAATACCCTTAACAAATATGCACGTAACTTAAATGAAATGGCCAAACAGGGAAAGCTCGATCCTGTTATTGGGCGTGATGAAGAGATTAGAAGAACCCTGCATATTCTTTCGCGCAGAAGTAAAAACAACCCCATTTTAGTGGGTGAACCCGGTGTTGGTAAAACCGCTATAGCAGAGGGGTTGGCAATGCGTATAGTAAATGGCGATGTTCCGGAAAACCTAAAGAGTAAGATCATTTACGCATTGGATATGGGCCAGCTGATTGCAGGTGCAAAGTATAAAGGGGAATTTGAAGAGAGATTAAAAGGTGTGATAAAAGAAGTATCTACCAGTGAGGGAGAGATCATTTTATTTATAGATGAAATTCACACACTTGTTGGTGCAGGGGGGGAGAAGGTGCTATGGACGCAGCCAATATTTTAAAACCTGCACTGGCGCGGGGAGAGTTGAGAGCCATTGGGGCCACCACATTAACCGAGTACCAGAAGTTTTTTGAAAAAGATAAAGCACTTGAGCGCCGATTTCAAAAAGTAATGATAGATGAACCTACTGTTGAAGATGCCATTTCTATTTTACGTGGTTTAAAAGATCGTTATGAAACGCACCACCATGTTCGCATAAAAGATGAGGCGATCATTGCTGCAGTGGAGCTTTCTCACAGGTATATTTCCGACAGATTCTTACCAGATAAAGCCATTGACCTGATAGATGAAAGTGCAGCCAAATTAAGGTTGGAAATGAATTCAATGCCGGAAGAATTGGATAAACTGGAAAGGCTCATCAGGCAATTGGAAATAGAACGGGAAGCCATTAAAAGAGAGAATGATGAACCTAAATTAAAAGAGTTGAATACAGAGATCGCAAACCTTTCCGTGGAACGCGATACCCTAAAGTCGAAGTGGAAAGAGGAGAAAGACCTGGTAGAAAAAATTCAAAATACCAAGGCTGAAATAGAAAGTTTAAAACTCCAGGCAGAGCAGGCAGAACGTAATGGTGATTACGGACAGGTGGCAGAAATTCGCTATGGAAAAATAAAAGAACAGGAGAAAAATATTTCAGCATATTCCGAACAGCTTGATGCAATTAGTGAAAGCTCCCGTTTAATGAAAGAAGAAGTAGATGCTGAAGACATTGCAGAAAACGTAGCGAAATCAACAGGCATTCCTGTTACAAAAATGTTGCAAGGCGAAAGGCAAAAATTGTTACATCTTGAAGAAGAATTGCATAGACGCGTAGTTGGGCAGGATGAAGCAATTACTGCTGTGGCAGATGCCATTCGCCGCAGCCGCGCGGGTTTGCAAGATCCTAAAAAACCCATCGGTTCATTTATATTTCTGGGAACAACCGGTGTTGGTAAAACTGAACTTGCAAAGGCACTGGCCGATTATCTGTTCGATGATGAAAGCATGATGACCCGCATAGACATGAGCGAGTACCAGGAAAAACATACTGTATCCCGGTTAGTAGGTGCACCTCCCGGTTATGTAGGTTATGATGAAGGTGGTCAGCTAACAGAATCAGTTAGAAGAAAACCATACAGTGTTGTTTTATTAGATGAGATTGAAAAAGCCAACCCGGATGTATGGAACATTTTATTGCAGGTTTTGGATGATGGGAGGTTAACTGATAATAAAGGAAGGGTGGTAAATTTTAAAAATACCATCATTATCATGACAAGTAATATCGGAAGTCATCTTATACAGGAAGCATTCGAAAGTGTAAATGAAGAAAACTTAGATGATGCTACCCGAAAGGCAAAAACCGAGGTAATGACGTTGCTGAGGCAAACCATACGCCCTGAATTTTTAAACAGGGTAGATGAAATAATTATGTTTCAGCCATTGCTTAGAAAAGAAATAAAAGGGATAGTAAATATTCAGCTTGCGCAGCTTAAAAAAATGGTGGCATTAAGTGGTATTGAATTGCAGTTCAGCGATTATGCCATTGACTATCTTTCAGAATCAGGGTACGATCCGCAGTTTGGTGCAAGACCTTTAAAAAGGCTTATTCAAAAAGAAATTGTAAATGCCTTATCCAAAAAAATACTTGGCGGGGGATATTGATAAATCCATACCTGTTTTAGTTGATGTGTTTGATGGTGTGGTTGTTTTTCGAAACGAGGCGCAGGTTGAAACTGCAACATCAAAATAAATTTTAAAGCCTTCCATAATGAAGGCTTTTTTATTTTTAAAACTTAATTAATCCATCCTCCGTTCATACCATTTCCTATAATCATTTCACATTTTTTGAATACCTTTCTTTTATTATAAACCATTAAAACAATGCATATGAAAAAGATTGTTTTACTAACCGTTGCTTTGTTGTTTGTATGTTCTTCCAATTACCTTTTTGCCCAGATGGATGAAGGCGCGCAAAAAGCCTGGATGAATTATATGACACCGACTAAAATGCACGAGAAACTTGCAAAAGCTAATGGCGAATGGAAAGGCAGTGTAACATGGTGGATGGCTCCCGACCAAGAACCGCAGCAAGCCTCTGTGACCGCTAAAAATTCAATGATTATGGGCGGACGTTACCAGAAATCAGAACATCATGGAATGATGATGGGAATGCCATTTGAGGGAATGAGCCTGGTTGGCTATGATAATGCTACCAAAAAATTCCAAAACATCTGGATAGATAATATGGGAACCGGAATTATGGTAATGGAAGGTATGTGGGATGATGCTGCAAATGCTGTGAATTTACACGGAACCATGGTAGATCCCATCTCTGGCAAAGAAATGAAAGTAAGAGAAGTGTATAAATTTATTGATGACAATAATCAGTTGTTAGAAATGTACAACACTGTAGATGGCAAAGAATTTAAGTCTATGGAAATTAAATTTACCCGGTAAAGATCCTGCCCTATAATAGAAAAAGGCTTTGCATTCGCAAAGCCTTTTATTTTAGTTTCTTACCGGCTTTCCGCTTTTTATAACAGCCTGAATTCTTTCCAATGTTTTTTTCTCACCACAAAGGCTTAAAAATGCTTCTCTTTCGAGGTCTAGCAAATATTGCTCTGTTACCAGTGTGGGTTCACTTAAATCGCCGCCACACATTACGTACGCTAATTTTTTAGCAACAAGCCCGTCATGTTCCGTTGCGTAATTCGCACGCTGCATGCCATTAATTCCGGCATACAATGCACCAAGTGCAGACCTGCCTAATACTTTGATATCACTTCTTTGAACCGGTGTTACATACCCACTTTCATGTAATTCTATTACAGACCGCCTGGCTTCATTTATTCTTCTTTCGTGGTTAATTACTACTTCATCGTGTCCCCTTCTTAAAATGCCCAGCTCATATCCTTCGAATGCAGATGTAGCTACTTTTGCAGTGGCAATTGTTAGAAACCTGTTTTTTAAGGTGATAGTCTCTGGTTCTTCGTGGTGCATTTCATCTGCGGCACGCAAAACAAATTCTTTGGTTCCCCCACCACCGGGAATTAATCCTACACCCATTTCTACCAGCCCAATATATGTTTCTGCAGCTGCGCAAATTTTATCTGCATGCAGGCTCATTTCACAGCCGCCACCCAATGTTAAGGCATGTGGAGCAACAACAACAGGAACTGAAGAATAACGTACGCGCATCATACTATTTTGAAACATTCTAATGGCCATATCCAGTTCATCATAGTCCTGCTCAATGGCGAACATAAAGATCATCCCCACATTGGCGCCTGCACTAAAAGCGGCACCTTCATTAGCGATTACCAGCCCTTTAAATTTTTCTTCTGCAATGGAAATACTTTTGTTAAGCGCCTCCAACACCTCACTTCCAATTGTGTTCATTTTAGAATTCCATTGAAGCGCAACAACCTCATCACCTATATCGTATAAATTAGCCTGGCTATTTTTCCAAACAATTTTATCGGTATAATTTGATAATAAAATAAACGATTCTGCGCCTTCAATTATCTTGTAAGATTTGGATGGGATATCATAATAATAACGCTTGCCATTTTTTGTTGAATAGAATGATTTAACTCCGGCAGCGATCATTTCTTTAACCCAGCCAGAAACTTTGTAACCGACACCTTCCATTTGTTTTAAGGTATCCTCTACGCCGAGCAGATCCCACGTTTCAAAAGCGCCGATCTCCCAACCGAACCCCGCTTTCATAGCATCATCCAGGCGAAATAACTCATCACTTATTTCAGGAATTCTAAATGAGATATAGGAAAATAATGCGTAATGAAATTCGCGGTAAAATTCTGCTGCTTTATCGCTTCCCTGCAAAAGCATGGGTAACCTTTTGTGCAAATCTTCCACGGGTTTTGCCGCTGTTAGCGTGGCAAATTTTGGTTTTGTCCGTGCATTATATTCAAGCGATGAAAGATCCAGGGTGAATATCTCTGATTCACCTTTTTCATTTTTTTTCTTTTTAAAAAACCCCTGACCGGTTTTATCGCCTAACCATTTGTTTTCTACCATTTTTTGAAGCCATGCCGGAATTGAAAAAATTTCTTTTGCTTCATCATCACTGCAATTTTCAGCAACACCTTTCGCAACGTTTACAAGGGTGTCTATCCCTACTACATCTGCTGTTCTGAATGTGGCTGATTTTGGCCGTCCGATAACAGGGCCTGTAAGTGCATCAATTTCATCAATAGATAAGTTCAATTTATCCATGGCGTGAAAAATATTCATGATACTGAACACACCTATGCGGTTTGCAATAAATGCAGGCGTGTCTTTGGCTAAAACAGTTTTTTTACCAAGAAACAGGTCGCCGTAATGCAGCAGGAAGTCTATGACAGCCTTATCGGTTTCTTTAGCGGGAATAATTTCCAGCAACCGCAGGTAACGAGGAGGGTTAAAAAAATGGGTTCCGCAAAAATGTTTTTTAAAATCATCGCTTCTGCCAGCAGAAAGCATATTTATCGGAATGCCCGAAGTGTTTGTGGTTATAAGAGTTCCTTTTTTTCTGTATTGTTCTACCTTTTCGTACAGTTGTTGTTTTATATCTAATCTTTCAACAACAACTTCAATTACCCAATCGCAATTCACAATATCTTTTAAATTGTCGTCGAAATTTCCGGTTGTTATTTTCTTTACAGCATCTGCAAAATAAATGGGCGATGGATTGCTTTTTAAAGCTGCCTGCAATGCATCATTCACAATTTTATTTTTGTGAGATGCTTTCGCGTCAGGCGCAACATCTTTAGGTACGATATCCAGTAATAATACCTGAACACCAATGCCTGCAAAATGACAAGCTATGCGCGAGCCCATAACGCCACTGCCTAAAACTGCAATTTTTTTAATGGTTCTTTTCATACGACAATTTGTTTAGCTTACGTTACTGCCCGCGTCTATCATTGTTTCTGGATTAATAAAATGAAGTTTGCCCTGTTTGTCTTCAGCCATTAATATCATCCCGTTGCTTTCTATTCCCCGCATTTTACGCGGAGCCAAATTAGCCACTACTACCACTTGTTTTCCCAAAATATCTTCAGGAGAAAAATGTTGGGCAATGCCGGAAACCACGGTGCGTGTTTCAAAACCAAGGTCAATAGATAATTGCAATAACTTATCTGCTTTTGCAACTTTTTCCGCGGTGATAATAGTTCCTACTTTAAAGTCTAGTTTGGCAAAATCATCATACACAATTTCTGGTTTTACCGGTGATTCGGGAATCTTATTTTCTTCCATAGTTTTTTGTTGTGTTGCGGATTGTGATTGTACAAGGCCCGCTTTTAATTTTTCAACCTGCTGCTTAATTTCTTCATCCTCTATTTTACGAAATAATAATTCAGGCGCACGCAAAGAATAGCCAACACTTAATAACTTAATAGTGCCTGCATTTTTCCAGTCAAGCATCTTATCTACCACCTTCATCATGTGCAACATTTTTTTTGCGGTGAAGGGCAAAAAAGGATTTATAAGTATAGCGAGGTTAGCGGTTAATTGTAAGCACAGGTGCAGGCAATTATCAATTATTTGCTGTGCTTTTATTTGTTCCTCATTGGCCTCGGTACTTTCAGCATTAAGCTTTTTAGCTACAATCCAGGGTTCCTTATCCTGCATAAACTTGTTGCCCTTTCGCGCAAGGTCTATCACTTCAAAAAGTGCTTCCCTGAATTTAAATTGCTCCAGCGCATTTTCTACTTTTTCTTTTGCTGCAGAAATATCTGCGACCAGTTTTTCGTCGGCTGCATCGCTAACAATTGTATGGTATACCGGCACCTTGCCTTTGCATAATTTATGCATCAGTACGAATGTTCGGTTCACAAAATTTCCGAAGATGCTTACCAGTTCACTGTTATTATGATCCTGGAAATCTTTCCATGTAAAATCGTTGTCTTTGGTTTCAGGTGCATTAATACATAATACATAACGCAGGGCATCCTGCATACCGGGAAAATCCCTCAGGTATTCATCTACCCATACAGCCCAGTTTCTGCTGGTAGAAACTTTTTCGCCTTCGATATTTAAAAATTCATTGGCGGGTACATTTTCTGGGAGAATAAAATTTCCATGGGCTTTAAGCATTGCCGGGAAAATGATGCAATGAAATACTATGTTGTCTTTGCCTATAAAGTGAACCAGTTTTGTGTTACTATCACACCAGTAATTTTTCCACTCTGTTGTAAGTTCTTTAGTTGCGCTTATGTATCCAATAGGCGCATCGAACCAAACATATAAAACCTTTCCTTCTGTATCCGGTAACGGAACTTTTACACCCCAGTTCGCATCCCGCGTCATAGCGCGTGGTTGCAAACCAGCATCCAGCCAGCTTTTGCACTGACCATACACATTATTCTTCCATTCTTTGTGACCCTCAAGAATCCATTCTTTTAACCATGGTTCGTATTGCTGTAAAGGAAAAAACCAATGGGTGGTTTTTCTTTTCACCGGCACAGCATTGCTTAATGTGCTGCGTGGGTTAATTAGTTGTTCGGGGCTTAATGTACTTCCGCATTTTTCACACTGGTCGCCGTAAGCATTTTCATTTCCACAAACGGGGCAGGTGCCGGTTATATAGCGGTCTGCCAAAAACACCTTTGCCTTCTCATCATAAAACTGTTCAGTTTCTTTTTCTTCAAACAAACCCTTATCATATAAATTTTTAAAAAAGTCAGCAGCTGTTTCGTGGTGCACCTGTTTAGATGTGCGTGAAAAAATATCGAGTGAAACGCCCATGTCAGACAAGCTGTCTTTAATTATGGTATGGTATTTATCTACCACCTGTTGAGGAGTAACTCCTTCTTTCATCGCCCGTATGGTAATGGGAACTCCGTGTTCATCGCTGCCGCAAACAAATTTTACATCCCTTTTTTGCGCCCTCAGGTACCTTACATAAATATCTGATGGCAGATAACACCCTGCAAGATGACCTATATGCAAGGGCCCATTCGCATAGGGCAATGCTACGGTAACAAGGTAACGTGCAGGTATTGATATTCCAGTCTTTAAATCTTTATTTATTTCAGCACTCACAAGTAAATTTTTATTTCCTTTTTTATTTTCAGGTATCAGCAAAAATAGGCAACGCCCTGCTAAGTAAATAAAAAGGCATATGTGTTAATTATCTGCGCATAAATAATTATGATTGCTTTTTAAATCTAATTTTCATCATGCATCAAATTCCACCATATTTAAGAAAGGGTGATACCATTGGTATTATTTGCCCATCCGGCTATATGCCCCGCGAAAACATGCAGGCATGTATAGAAGCACTAACCACCTGGGGATATGCGGTTGAAATTGGTAAAACGGCTGGCAACAGGTATAATTATTTTTCAGGAACTGATGAAGAAAGGCTGGCAGATTTGCAATCCATGCTTGATGATGACAATATAAAAGCCATTCTTTGCGCCCGGGGCGGATATGGATTAACGCGCATAATAGACAAAGTAAATTTTAAACGGTTCAAAAAGCGGCCAAAATGGTTTATTGGTTATAGCGACATTACTGCATTTCATTACCACTTATATAACAAGTATAAGATTGCAGGGTTGCATTCACCCATGGCTGCAGCATTTAATGAGGTAGATATAAATGATAAATACCTTCTTTCTCTTCAACAGGCTTTAAAAGGTAAAAGCATGAAATATGATGTGGAGCCGCATATCTATAACATTAAGGGAAACGCAGAAGGCATATTGGTGGGTGGAAATCTATCCATAATATCTCACCTTCTAGGCACACCGTCTGATGTAGACACAAAAAATAAAATACTTTTTTTAGAGGATGTTGGGGAATATATCTACCATATAGACAGAATGATGATGCAATTAAAACGTTCAGATAAATTATCATCGCTTGCCGGCCTGATAATTGGTGGATTTACTGATATGAAGGATACTGTATTGCCTTTCGGATGCCAGGTGTATGAGGCTATACTTGAAAAGGTAAAAGATTTTGGTTATCCTGTTTGTTTCGATTTTCCTGTAGGCCATTCTCAAAGAAACTTTGCATTGAAGGTTGGCGTTCGCCACAAACTTTCCGTACAAAATAAAGTAACTTTAAAAGAAGTATAATTAATTAATCATTAAACGTAAAATATGCAGCAAGAAAATAAAGATGCTATGAATACTCAGGACGATGTAAAGCAAAGCAATGATAATAAAATAGACCAGGACTTTCCCGGGTATCCAAATAGCCCCGCAAAAGAAAATGCGATTAACCCGGAAACAAGTAATGATAAAAAGGATGCTGACCTGGATGAGGATCAAAATGATGGTGGAAAGACTGATGATACATATCCTGAAACCCAAAACAACGAGGCCGATAAAGACAGTGAACAGTTTTCTGATGGGTCAGGTGGTGCATTCAGTGCAACTGAAGGAGTATAACAAACGCTCAGGTTTTCCAGGCGTTTCTCAGAAATCTTAACCAGTTGCCGTGCATAATGTTTTCAATATCCAAATTACTATATCCACGGCGAGAAAGAATTAATGGTATTTTTTGCAAATCAGCAATTGTATCTACATCTGCAGGGCATTGCTCTGTGCCAAAGGCACCATCCAGATCGCTGCCAATGCCTATGTGTAAAGCATTTCCTGCGAGTTGACAAATATGATCGGCATGATCAATTACTTTTTCTAAACTGCATTGCATGTTCTCGGGTGTAGAAGAATTTCTTACCCAGTTTGGAACGATCATCCATGCATCTAATGCCATCCCAATCACTGCACCTCTTTCAATCAAGGCTTTTAACTGGTCATCAGAAAATTGCCTGTTGTGATTTACAATTGCACGGCAATTATTATGGCTTGCCCACATATTTCCCTTAAATATTTCGAGGGCATCCCAAAAAGCATCATCACACAAATGTGTAACATCTAAAATTATATTTTGCCGCTCCATTTCAAATAATAATTCTTTTCCCTTTTTATTCAGGTTGCCTGTTGCATCGGTGCCATTAGCGTAACGTCCCGGCCCATAATGTGCTAGACCTATAGCTCGCAATCCGTATGCGTATGCTATTTCCAGGTAGCCAATATTAACCAATGAATCCGCGCCTTCCAGGCTTAAAATGTAGCCCACCGGTTTTTTTATTGGCGAACCATTATGCAACCACAGTTTTAAATGATTTTCGAGGGATGGTGCATCGGTGATCAATTTCAATTCACCAAGGGCTTCCATTTGTTTGTACCATGCCAGTTGACCCTGCGTTTGCGCCCACGCCTGTTCAGGAGAATGCCACCCGTTTAACGGGTTTGATTTTTCTGAAAATCTTGCAATTTGCGTAGCGACAACTATACCCACATTGCCCTCCCTTAATGCAGGCAGTGAAACAGTGTTATTTCCCCGGTCGGGTTTGTCATTTTGCCCAGTTTCCCTTTGTCTTATATCAGCCACAGGCAAAGTAAGATCCCGGTTCCATTCCATGGCATTCATGGCAAGGTCTAAATGTGCATCAATAGTAAACATGAATTAATTATATGTTGATTTGCCTGTTTCTTGCAATAACATTCCAGCACTTAACTGCAAGATTGTTTTCTATGACAAAAGCTTTTTCATATAAGGCAACGGTAGGGCAGATGTGTAGGGGAACGCCGTACAGTACATCGCCTATTTTAAATACCGAAGAGTCTGGTACATGGGCAACAAGGTGTTCTTCACTTTGTGATATGGTTTTAACTCCGGGGTGATTTAAAAAATGAACGCGGGGCATGGCACTGTCTGCTGCCACTGATTTATGACCCAGGTCAGTGGTTATTGTAGTATCATTTACTATAGAAATGATGCGGGTTATTACCAATGCAGCAAAGTTGAAATGTTGCTGGGGAAACAAGGTTTTATATCCCCAATCCCAAAAAATAAAAGTACCGGGGCTGCTTTCTACCTCATCGCGCTTTGCATGTACAGGGAAGGTGGGCGATCCGCCCATTACCATAATTATTTTATTATCCCGGTTAACCTGTAATCTGTATTTTAAAGAAAGCACTTCATTAAAACCTTTATCACATTCTTTTTTAAGGTTGTCAAATTGGGTATCACGAATGTGACCGTCGTACGCATGTAATCCTTTTAATTTTAATCCATTTAACTGGTCGATGAAGTTTGCCAGTTTAAGAACATCAGCAGGTTTAATACCTGTTCTGTTCATGCCTGTATTAATATCTATAAAAACTTCCACAAATTTCTTTGCATGTGCGAATTGATCAGCTATATTTTTTGCTGATTCCATATTATCAACAAGGCAGGAAAATGTTGCTGCTTCAAATTTTTGAGTTAATGCTATTAGCCGGTTTATTTTTCGACCGACGGGCTGGTAGGCGAGAAGAATATCTGTTGCACCAATAGTCGCAAGCATTTCAGCCTCAGCAATGGTGGCACATTTAAATTTTTTAATCCCTGCTTCTAACATCATTGTGCACACCTCAGCGATCTTGGTTGTTTTAACGTGTGGCCTGAAGTCTTTTAAATTTTTTACAATAGAAATCGCTTCCTCAATGTTCTTTTTAATGATGGCTGGATAAACAACTAAAGCAGGAGAATCTAACTTGTCAATATTTTTTATTTCATATATGCTATCCATTATTCTTTGCGGCTTTAACCTGTTTAATGGAAGCAAGCATGGAGCGAATATTGTTTTCAAGCAAAGAAAAATCTTTGTTTTGCATCATTTCTTTTGAAAATAATTTAGATCCTATACCAACGCAATCTGCGCCGGCGACAAACCAGTCTTGCAGATTTTTGGGGTCGGTCGTAACGCCACCGGATGCCATAATATGTATGAATGGACATGGCGCTTTTATGGCTTTTAAATATGCCGGACCGCCCAGAGTATCGGCAGGGAAAACCTTTACCAGATGGGCTCCCAGATTATGTGCATGCACAATTTCAGTTAAGGTAGAGGCGCCCGGGCACCAATATAAACGGTTTTCACTACAGTACTTACCTACAGCTTCTGTTATAATTGGTTGAACAATAAATGCCGCACCTGCTTTGTGAAAATCTTCTGCCTGTTGAGCATTTATAATGGTCCCAATGCCCAATATAAAACCGGGTAATTTTTTAGATGCATATTCTACCAATTCCGTAAATACTTCAAGCGCATTTTCTGAACGGTTTGTGTATTCAAAAATGCGCATGCCACCATTAAAAGCGGCCTGTATAACAGTTTTGGAAATTTCAATATCGGGGTTGTTAAATAGTGGTAATACACCCTGGTTGTGTATTACTTCATTTATTTCTGTTACACTATACTTCATCATCTTAATATTTTACTGGACGGGCCATTTTTAATAAAAAGGTCTACTTCATCTTTACTAATCAATGCAACATCACCCTTAATGCTTTGCTTTAATATGCTACACGAGGTTGCAAAATCAACAGCTTGCTGACCATTAAATTTATTTTGCAAAGAATAAATTAAACCTGCGGTAAATGCATCGCCGCTTCCAATGGCATCGGTAATTTGAACCAGCGGATAAGTTTGAGACATATAATACTTTTCCTGGTGAAATAAGGCTGCATGGTAGTGCAATACATCATTCTTCATCATTCTAAAACTCATACCCATTGTCTTCATCCGGGGCAGTTTTTGCCTAAGTTGGGTTACGCATTGTTTAAACCTTTCCTCATTAGAATCATTTGTGTCTGTTTCTATATTCAAGTAAATTTTTGCCGCATCAAGGTCACCCACAATTACATTGCAGTGATCTAACAAAGCAGGCATTACCTCAGCAGGGTTTTTACCGTATTTCCATAACAGGCTGCGGTAATTAAAATCACCTGATATAATAATATTTTTACTAGTTGCTACAGATAAGGCTTGTTCGCAAACATTTGCTGCTGCCTGTGAAACTGCAGGGGTGATGCCGGAAAAATGAAACCAGTTTGCTGTTTGAAAAATATTATTCCAGTTAAAAGTGTTTTGATTGATCAAAGCAAAGCATGAATTTTCACGGTCATAAATGATGCGGGCATTTCTTAAACCATTGCCGTCTTCTGTGTAAAAGGTCCCAAGTCTTCCATCGCTTTCTGTAACGAAGTTGGTTTTAATATTATGCTTGCGCAGGTGTGCCATCGCAGCATTTCCCAATTGGTTCTTTGGTAATGCTGTAACAAATGAGCAGGAAGCACCAAGCCTTGCCAATAATGCACAAACATTGCTTTCTGCACCGCTGTAGAAAATGTCAAATTGATCTGTTTGTTCAATTCTTTTTCCATTGGAAGCATGGAGCCTCTGCAAAATTTCTCCAAAACCTATGGTATGCCATGTTCTTGTTTCAATCATTTTTTAATGCATCAGTTTTTAGTTCAAACACAGCTTCAATTTCTACAGGAATATTTTGTGGCAGCGAACTCATGCCTACCGCACTTCTTACTCCAATACCGTTTTCTTCACCCCATATTTTTGCGAATAATTCGCTGCAACCATTTATTACGTAGGGATGTTCGCCAAAATCGCTGGTACAGCCAACCATGCCGAATACCTTTACCACCCGGTGTATTTTATTCAGCGAACCAAAATGTTTAATAAGGGTGGCTATTATGGCAAGGCCTGTTTGTTGTGCTGCAAGTTTTCCCTCTTCTTTACTCATGTTCATACCAACGGTGCCAACTATAATAGGTTGGTTTTTTCTAACAGGTCCATGACCAGATACATAGCAATAATTTCCCGAAACTAAAAGGGGCTTATAGACGCCTAAGGGTTTAGGTGCATCGGGTATTTCAAGATTTAAATTTTCAAAATTTTTATCTGCAGACATAGGTACAATTTAATTAAATAAAATAATCTAAGGCTAAAACACCGATTAACCCTACAACAGAAACTATAGTTTCCATTACGCTCCAGGTTTTTAAAGTTTCTTTTATTGACAGTCCAAAATATTCTTTAAACATCCAGAAGCCGGTATCATTCACATGCGAAAACATGAGACTTCCTGCGCCTGTTGCAAGTACCATGAGGTTTGGGTCTACCCCCGAAGTTAAAATAAGCGGTGCAACAATGCCTGCAGTGGTTAGTCCTGCAACCGTTGCTGACCCCAGGCAAACGCGAATGATCGCTGCTATTAACCAGGCTGCCAATAAGGGGTGCATATGCATTCCAGATAAACCTGCAGCTATTTCGTTACTTGTTCCGCTTTCGGTGAGAATTTGTTTAAGTGCCCCTGCACCCCCAATAATAAAAAGAATCATAGAAATATCTTTGGCAGCCTCGGTTAAAGATGCCATAACGGTGCTCATACTTCTGCCCTTAGCAATACCCAGGCTGTAAACAGCAAAAAGCAGCGTTACCACCATTGCGACAACCGGGTCTCCCAAACCAATGATAACATTGGTAAGTGTGCCGGGGTTTTGCACCAGCAATTTGCAAACAGTACTTAAAGAGATAAGCAGCACAGGAAGCACTGCCGTAAATATGCTCATAAATAATGAAGGCAATTCTTCATCCTTTATTTCGGGTGCAATAAATATATCGGGAGGTGGTTTAGTATAATTTTTAAGTGTTACTGAGAATAGTGGCCCAGCGATTATTATGGCAGGTATAGCCACAATAAAACCATATAACAAGGTTAGTCCAAGGTCTGCATTGTACTGTGTTACAAGTGCTGCAGGCGAGGGGTGCGGCGGTAGATAACCATGTGTAACAGATAAAGCTGAAAGCATAGGCAGCCCAATATAAACAGCGGGAATATTATTTCGTTTTGATATAGTAACTATAAGCGGTACCATCAGAACAAAACCAACACCATAGAATAAGGGAATGCCAATGATAAACGCAGCCAATACCAATGCCCACATGATGTATTTTTTGCCAAAGGCTTTGATCATGCTGTTAGATATCTGTTGTGCTGCGCCGCTGTCTGAGATCAATTTACCAAGCATGGCTCCTAGCCCAAGGATAATGATCAGCGATCCGAGTAAATCACCTATGCCTTTTTGAAGCGCGGTAGTTACCTGTTCTATATGCATGCCATTCAATAAGCCTACAATAGCGGCAACTATAATAAAGGAAAGAAATGCATTAAGCCTGAGGGCGGTTATAAGCAGAATCAATAAAATTATTCCGGCAAATAGTATGACGAATGGCATAATTAATCAGTCAGGTTAAAAGGGAATAAGCAATCATGTTTGGTTTGAGTGCAACAAGTTAAAACTTTACCTGTAATCTTTAACATGCATGCCCGCTTAATACATGTATTCATCACTACACATCTAAACTATTCATCCATTGGGTTATTTTTACGCCCTTATTATGAATGTATCTACGTTTATTGCGCGCAGAATTGCTTTTAATAACCAGCGTTCCTTTTCCCGCTTTATTATTCGGCTGGCTATGGCCGCCACAGCTTTAAGCGTTGCGGCAATGATCGTTACCTTGTCTTTTGTTAATGGGTTTCAAAAAACCGTGGGTAATAAGGTATTCAGTTTTTGGGGTCACCTGCGAGTTCAAAAATATGAAGCTGATAATTCTATGGTAGCAGAAGAATCTATTCTTCTGCAGAATGATACCGTAGTAAATATTTTAAAAGGCCTGAACGAAATACAACAGGTGCAGGCATTTGCCACAAAAAGCGCGGTTATTGAAAATGACAAGGAGATTGAAGGTGTGATGTTTAAAGGGGTTGACAGCAATTACGATTTCAACAACATGGAGAATTTTATTGTTGATGGAAAACCTTTTGATTTTAAAGATTCATCCTTTAGTAAAAAGGTGCTTATTTCCCAACCTGTAGCAAACGAATTAAAAATAAAGACCGGAGATACAGTAAACCTATATTTTATTTTACAGGGTGAAGGAACTGCGGTTCGCAGAAGGCTTATGGTTAGCGGAATATTTAAAACCGGCATTGAAGAGTTTGATAAATTATTTGCCATTGGGGATATACGCCTGCTTAGAAAAGTTTATGATTGGAACAACAATGAAATTGGTGGGTACGAAATTTTTTTAAAAGATTATACAAAGGCAGATAGTTTAAATGTGCTTATTTATAATTTATTACCGCAACAATGGATAAGCAGAAGTACCAAAGAAATATATCCATACATTTTTAACTGGCTGCAAATTCAGGATGTAAACCGGAATGTTATTTTCATCATCATGTCTATTGTTGCCATCATTAATCTCATTACCTGCCTGTTAATTTTAGTTTTGGAAAGAACCAGGATGATCGGTGTAATTAAGGCATTGGGAGAAAGTAACGGGGGCATTCAAAAAATATTTTTATACCATGCAACCATCATTGCAGGTGCCGGAATATTTATAGGATTTGTTGTAGGAACAGGTATTTGCCTGTTGCAGCAATACACTGGTTTCATAACCATGGATGAAACTGCTTATTATGTTTCTGTTGCACCGGTTGAAATTATCTGGTGGCAGGTGGCTTTGGTGTGTGGCGCAACACTGGTAGTATGTTTCCTTGCTCTAATGATTCCAACACTTATTGTAAGAAGTATAAAACCGGTAAAAGCCATTCAATTCAGGTAATCAGGATGTTATAAGGTGAGAAAGAATTATACCTGTTGCAACGGCCGCATTCAATGATTCAGCGCCGCCTTTGCCGGGAATAGTAATTGCATGCTGAATGAAGGGCAATACCTTTTTACTTATTCCATTTGATTCATTGCCAATAATTATTATTCCTTCAGAAATACCTGAAAATGAAGAAATCTTTTCGCCGTTTAAAAGTGCCCCAAATACTGGTACATTGTTTTCTTTAAGAACTATTTCAAGGTCAGCATAATGAATATTTGTTCTTAAAAAACTGCCCATACTGCTTTGAATTACTTTGGGATTATAAACATCCGCCGTTTGTTGGCTTGCAATAATTTGTTTAATGCCAAACCAGTCTGCAATGCGGATTATGGTGCCTAAATTTCCCGGGTCCTGAATGTTATCGAGCATCAGGGTTATATTGCCTTTAAAACTAAGACTATCGTTTATTTTCTTCTTGCGAACAATAGCAACAGCCTGGTTTGGGGTTTTTAACTGGCTAATTTTCTCAAGTTCAATTTCAGAAACCTCTACAAGGTTATTCAACCCCCTGTGCAGGTCAGCAAAATCTTTCAGAGCATATATTTTTACAACCTCAAAATCGCTTGTATTTAGCTCGTCTACAATTTTATTTCCTTCGGCAATAAAGACAGCTGCGGCGTTGCGTGTTTTTTTGTGGAATAAACTTTGAATATATTTGACCTCATTCTTACTTATCATCTTGTATGAGTTTTAGCAGCAGATCAGGATTGGTTTTTTCAATAACCATTGTGCTTTTTTCCATCCTCACCTCATGCAATGTAGAAAAACCACTTTTTCCAAAAGAAAAAATTCTTTTTATAAATACCGTAAAGGTTAAAAAATATCCCCTTGATACACCCTTTGTTTTTTATAATACGATACAAGTAAAAGGAACCGATACCAAAGAAGAGAAAAATAAATTATCAGAATCCCTGGCGGGATATTGGGAAGACAGCCTGGTTGCAGGGCGCGTTAGAAAATTTGGATTTTTTTATACGCTTAAAAATCCACCCATTTTCGATTCTTCACATTTTTTAAGTACTATAAAATTTATGAAGGGTTATTTATTTTCACAAGGGTATTTTAATCCTGTTATAAAAGATACTTTTTTGATTGATACTTTTCAAAAGGCAAATAAGCCTACTCAATACCGCACGTATGTTGCCATGAATATTAATACGGGCAGGCAAACGGTAATAGATTCTTTAAGCTATAACATATTTAACGATACGCTGCAAAGCATTACTTTAAGAAACGAAAGCAAAAGCTTTATTGAGCCGGGTAAAACTTCCTATTCAAAACAGGTGATTGCTTCAGAATTAGACAGGCTTGTTGCAGCCTACCGAAGAAGCGGTTATTTTATGATAAAACGCAGCGATCTTGTAGCAGAAGTAGATACTGCAGATATTAATTTATTTGCTATTACCACAGACCCATTTATACAGGCAAGATTGCTTGCAGAAGCCGAAAAAAAGCGGCTGGAAAATCCGACCGCCATCATTACAATTAAGGATAAGTTAAGTATGGATTCTGCTGCTACGCAGGAGGATTCCCTTGCCTATAACAGGTTTTATGTTGGCAAAATTTTTTATTATCCTGAAACGAGGCAAACTGATATTCCTGACAGCCTGCTTGCAAACAGGCAAAATTTTAAGCGTTGGCAAAACCGCGGATTTATTATGTTGTATAACCAGGGGTTGTACAATCCCAAGGTTTTGCGCGAGCATACATATATGCGAAAAGGTATTTTATATAATGAAGACAGGTACTATAGAACACTTAATAATTTTAGCCAGATGGGCACCTGGCGGCAGGTAGATACAAGAACTGTTTTTCGAAAAGATACCATTGACTTTCATATTTTTCTGTACCCTGAAAAGAAGCAAAATATTACCTATAACCTGGAAGCAAGCCGCAACACAGGAGATTTCTTAAGCTCCTCTGATCTTTTCGGATTATCGGTAAATATTACTTACAGAAACAGGAACCTCTGGCACAACGCTATACAGTCATCTACAAGTTTAAGAAACGGGGTGGAATTAAGTTTTGAAAAAAGCAATTCCATTCTGCAATCTGTGCAATCATCCCTAACACACACACTCAGTTTTCCCAGGTTAATTTCACCCATTCCAATTAAAAAAGAACATTCGCTTGAAGCCGTTAGAACGGTAGTAAATTTAAATGCATCTTATTCTGAAAGAAAAGATTTTTTCAGGTTGCGCTCATTTGTAAGCAATTGGGGTTATGAATGGAAAAAGAAGAAATTTGTGTGGCAATATCGTCCGTTAAACATTGAATTATACTCGCTGGATACTTTGCCGCTGCTCGATACAGCCTTTCGTTCCAACCCCTTTTTAAGAAATTCTTTTAATTCTGGTTCTGTTGTAAGCCAGCAAATAAGTTTTAATTATACATACCCCGGTAATAAGCCTAATATAAATAATTATATAAGAGGTTCCTTTGAAGCAGCAGGTACTTTATTAGGGAGAATAAAAAGTTTGCAGGATAATATTTACCAGTATGTAAAAGTGGAAGGCGAATACCGCAAAACTATAAACTTATACAGCCGCCGGGAAGTAGCCTTTCGATTAATGGGTGGTATTGGCTTTAATTACAGTAACGATCCAAGCCTTGGAAATACGTTGCCTTTCTTTAAACAATTTGTTGCGGGGGGTCCCAATAGTATGCGGGCATGGGGGCTGCGGTTACTGGGACTGGGATCTTCCTTATTGAGTGATACTTCGTCAACCTTTCGTGATCGTTATGGGGATGTGCAATTAGAAACAAACATAGAGTACCGGTTTCCACTTATGCATTTTACCAGTGTAGATATTAATGGTGCATTGTTCACTGATATTGGAAATATTTGGAACCTTCACAGTGATCCAAATAACCCATTGGGTAGTCTCGCCTTGAACAGGCTGGGAAGCGATATTGCTATTGGTGCCGGCACGGGAGTAAGATTTGATTTTAATTTCTTTTTAATAAGAGTAGACCTGGGTTTTAAATTAAAAGATCCTGCACGACGTGAAAATAACGGCTGGTTAGATATACCCAATTTTACATGGCGAAATAAAGAGTTCGTAAAATATGATTCCCAGGGCAACCTGGTGAAACGAAATAATTTTGCCATTCAGTTAGGCATTGGTCTTCCCTTCTGATGCTTGTTTCAAATGTGTTATTTCTCGTTCAAATTGATCAATGGATTTTGCATTTTCTATCCTAAAATTACCTATACGTGTTCTGCATAGGTTGGAAAGATAAGCGCCCGTGTTAATGATTCTTCCAAAATCATTAACCAAACTTCTAATATAAGTGCCGGTGCTGCATACCACCCGAAAATGTATTTCAGGAAGCTGAATATTGGTTAGTTCAAATTTTTCGATAACAACATTACGGGGTTCCAGTTCAATTTCTTTTCCTTCGCGTGCAAGCAGGTATAAAGGTTTACCACCTTTTTTAACCGCGGAATGCATGGGTGGTAATTGCTGAATATTTCCTTTAAATTTATTTGTTGCCTCCAATAATAACTGTTCATTCAAATGATGATAGGGAAGAATATTTATTGGTTCACTTTCCCGGTCATACGTTGGGGTGGTTGCACCTACCGTCATAGAACCTGTGTATTCTTTTTCCATCCCCATGTATTCGCTTATTAGCTTAGTTGCGCGTCCTGTACAAATTATTAAAAGCCCGGTGGCTAGCGGATCTAAAGTTCCGGCATGACCAACCTTGGAAATGCCGGTTAAAATTCTAATCTTCTTAACAGCATCAAAAGATGTCCAGTGCAGCGGTTTGTTAATTAATATCATTTCACCATCAAGAAAATGCTGAAAGGCAGCCGAAACAGGTTTTTGCTTCATATAATCAGGTGAAATTAATAATTATTGTACTCCACATTCTTACCAAAAACAAAAGGCATAGAAATTGCACTCAATGAGTTATTGCAATCAATTTATTATAATGCATGGTTAAACTATGGTATTGTACCATCGTCTTCTATGTTACCAAACCGATCAAAACAAATGAAAAAGCTTTACGTGATTGTAACAGCAATAATTTCAATCACTTTTATTTTTGTTAGTTGCAGTTCAAAAGACAAACAGGTAAGACGGCCTTCCGTTCCTGATAATGCCAGTATTAAAAATATTGTTTACGGTTCTAACGTAGATTATTTTGGAGTAAATAAAGATTTGGATCTTGATATTTACTTTCCTTATCAAACAAATGAATCTAATGCAAATTATCCCTTAATCGTTTACATTCACGGTGGTGCTTTCTTAGTAGGTGATAAGTCATCATCAGAAGAGTATTGCCGAATGCTGGCTGCCGGCGGCTATGTTGTAGCAACAATCAATTATCGTATTGGTTGGGATAGAGATACTGCATCATTTTGCAGTGGTGATACCGTACAATTAAAAGAAGCGCAATACCGCGCCATTCAGGATACCCGTGCAGCAATAAGATTTTTAGTAAAAAATGCAAGCCAGTATAATATTGATACTAATTGGATATTTTTAGACGGCGCTTCGGCTGGTGGTGCAACCGTTCTACATACAACTTATGTTACCCAGGATTCAGCCAACGCATTTTTGCCGGGTGGGTTAAATAAACTGGGACCCTTAGATGCAGGTACAAATAATATAAAAGCAACCTATACTATAAAAGGGTTATCCAGCCAGTGGGGTGCACTTTACAGTAAAGGATTAATTACCAAGAAAAATGCTGTACCAGGCATTTTTTATCATGGTGAAAAAGATTTGGTGTGTCCTGTAAATGAAGGCAGGGTGTATACCTGCGATAATATGTTATATGTGTATGGAAGCATTTCTTTATACAATCGCTTAAGAGCACTTGGTCAGGCTGCTGTAGTGCATATAGATCCAAATGGAGGACATGGAGTTTACTCAACACGATTTAGATCTGATAACAACATTTGCTTTTTCAATAGCATATTAAATAATAGAACTAAAAAAGGATATTATGAAGGAGAAAAAAGTAGTTGTAATTAATCAAACAATAAATAAATAACTTTAAACCAGTTCAATCATCTTAAAACGTTTTCCAATGAAACAAATTTTTACCAGGTTTTTACTTTTCTCAGCTATAGCGATTACTGTTTATTCCTGTGCGGGCTTATACCCTGCAAATAGGGGCGGAGGCGGACAAAGAGGCGGCAGGGGCGGGGGTAATAACTCAGGTCCACAGGCTTCCGGTCCGATGGTTTTTGACAACAAAGGTCCTATACCATCCAGTTTTACAGGTAAGCTTATTAAAAATGTACAATACGGGTCCAATACAAATTATCTAGGACAAAGAGAAGATCTTAAAATGGATATAACGATCCCTCAAAATCAAGCCTCCAATAAAAAATACCCGTTGTTTGTTTTTATACATGGCGGAGGATTTTTGGTGGGTGGTAAATCTGGTGCCGGTGCTTTCCGTGCAAGCCTTACAGAGCGTGGGTTTGTGGTAGCGTCAATTGATTACCGTTTAGGATGGAGCCGTGAAGGAAACAGGAAAGGTTGCGCAGGAGATTCACTGGATCTTAAATACGCAATTTATCGTGCTTTGCAGGATTTAAATGCATCCCTGCGTTTTCTTGTGGCTAATGCAGATCAATACCAAATTGATCCAAACTGGATATTTGTTGGTGGTCAGAGTGCAGGCGGTGTAACATCTCTTAACGGTGCATTTCTATCGCAGGAAGAAGCTGAAAAAGATGTTCCTGGCATAACAAACAAATTAGGTCCGTTGCATGGTGTCGGTAATAATATTAATGCATCATTCAAAATAAAAGGTGTTGCTGCTATGTGGGGTGATATGCATAGTCCCTCACAGATAGACAGAAACGAGGCGGTCCCCGTAATATTTTTTCATGGATCCGAAGACAGGGTAGCCCCCGCCCGGGAAGGTCACGTATATACTTGTCCAAACTTTATGTATGTGTATGGCGCTGAACCATTATTTGAACGTTTGCAAAGCCTTGGGGTTTCTGCTGTTGCCTATATAGATCCACAGGGAGGACACGGTGTTTATTCCGATGATTTCAGAACGGATAAAATAGATTGTTTCTTTAAAGGTGTTATGAGCAATAAAAAAATGCAGGGTTTATATAAAGGAGCTACAAATTCGGCATGTGAATAAAAATTTAATTTTAATAAATTATAGGGATGCATAATAAGTGCATCCCTTTTTTGTGGCATGTCGTTCACTACTTTTGCCCCTTTTATAATTGAACTCAATTGAAAAAAGATTATTATAAAATATTGCATGTTAAACCAAATGCTACCAATGCTGAGATAAAAAAAGCATATAAGCGTTTAGCAATAAAATATCACCCAGATAAAAACCTGGAAGATAAAGTTGCAGCATCAGTTTTTATGGACGTTGTTGAGGCTTACAATACCTTACAGTATGAAGATAAACGACGCGTATACGACTTAGATTACAGGGCTTATTATAAAGTTGTTCCGGCTTCCATTACCGCACATGATATATTATACCAGGCTAAAAGCATTAAAGATCTGATTGCTATCTCCGATCCTTACAGAATGAATGAAGACGCTGTTTATATGCAATTACAACAATTACTTTCAAATGAAAACATATTAATTATTAATGAAGAATTAGATGATAATTCAGTTACAATATTGGTAGATGAAATATTGCTTTGCTGTGTACCCTTATCATTTGCACAGTTCGAAAGCATTATTGGCAAGATGCATTTGCTAAAAAGTTATGCGGCTATTTCTTCTAAAATAACTTCTTTTAAAAAGCAACAGTTACAACAAAAACGGGTTGAAAAATACAAGGTGGTTTTTGCTTTGATCATTACAATCTTACTTACCATGCTAATTTTCCTACTAAACACCTAAATTGTTGAATGACGGCTGTTCTTCTTATTTTTCGCTATCCCCAAGGCAGGGAAATTTTTGGTGTTTTTTCTATGGCCTTATTTCGATTTTTTTTATGGCGCAATTCTACTGTTGATTTTTTTAAATTAATGGGGTGCGGTAAAGGAGGTTCATTTAGCGCGATTCCTGACTCACGCCAATGGTGCCTCTTTTACACTTTGCTTGTAAAGCCCGAAGAGTTTGCCGGGCAAAACGCATCAATATTTGTTCTTTTAAAACGCCTTTCTCCTTTCATTTACCGGTATATAAAGTTTTCTAAAGCTGAAGTTTTTGCAGTCGTTCTTAATCCCTTAGAAGGTTTTGGTGCATGGGATAAGAAGGTGCTATTTTCTAAACAAATTTCAAGAGAAAGTGATGGTCCCATTGCTGTTTTAACCCGCGCAACAATCCGCCTGAAAAGCATTCCTTCATTCTGGCAAAATGTGCAAGCTGTATCAGATCAAATGAAGAAAAGCCATGGTTTTATTTATTCTTTAGGTATGGGGGAATTGCCGTGGATAAAGCAGGCAACATTTAGTGTATGGCAATCAAAGGAAAGTCTTAAGAATTTTGCGTACCATAAATCTCCTCATACAGAAGTTATTCAAAAAACCAGGACTGAGCAATGGTATAAAGAAGAAATGTTTTACCGGTTTACTATAACAAAGGTGATGGGAAGTTTGAAAGGTTGCAATCCCCTGCAATCAGTTATGTAGAACTTCAATGCCTTGTATAATCTTAGAGATTTCTAGAATCAAATTGGTTTGTTTTCATAAACTTCATAATTTACCAGCATGAGCCAAACTGCTGATACATTTTTTGCCAAGAGCACCATTAAATCTGCCGATTTAGATCATCGTCGAAAAATCAACTTTAATATTAACCGGTACGATGCAGCTGTGCCTGATGGTAAACGCCAGTTTAAACATATGGAGGCTGCGCGCACTATGGCAAAAGTGGTTAAATGGCAGGCGATAGAAAAGTTAGGCGAGTACCTTCAACAATTTGAATTAAATATAACCGCAAGGGGTGCCAAAGTAATATGGGCTGAAAACGCCGAAGAAGCTTTATCTGCCGTAGCCACGATTTGTAAAGAAAAGAAATGCAAGACACTCGTTAAGAGCAAAAGCATGGTTACAGAAGAAATTCATCTTAATAAATTTCTTGCCGAAAATGGAATTGAAAGTATCGAAACTGATTTAGGCGAATACATACAGCAACTTGATAACGAACCACCTTATCACATCGTTACGCCTGCCATGCATAAAAGCAAAGAGGATGTAGCCAAACTTTTTGAAGAAAAACTAGGCGTACAAAAGGGTTTAAACCCAAGCCAGTTAACACTTGTGGCACGCGAGAAATTACGATCAAAATATATTGAAGCAGAAGTGGGTGTTTCAGGAGCCAATTTTTTAATTGCAGATACAGGTTCCATTGCTGTTACAGAAAATGAAGGCAATGCCCGGCTGAGTTGTGCTTTCCCAAAAACTCATATTGTAATTGCAGGCATTGAAAAAATGCTTCCGGGCATTAATGATCTGGCGTTGTTTTGGCCGCTTCTAAGCACGTATGGTACAGGTCAGCAGGTTACCGTGTACAATTCAATTTTTTCGGGTCCCCGCCAACCCGGGGAAACAGATGGTCCGGAAGAAATGTATGTGATATTGCTCGATAATGGCCGCACAAATTTAATGGCAGATCCCGTTACACGCGAAGCTATGTATTGTATAAGGTGTGGTGCGTGCCTCAATGCCTGCCCGGTTTACAAAAATATTGGTGGGCATAGTTACGATACAACATACAGCGGTCCCATTGGAAGTGTAATTACGCCACATTTAAAAGATATGGGCGAGTTTAATCACTTAAGTTATGCATCCTCGCTATGCGGTAACTGTACCGAAGTATGCCCTGTTAAAATAAACCTGCACGAACTATTATTGTATAATAGAAACCGCGCTGTTAAAACCAATCAAAGCGGGCTTGCAGAACGACTCGCCTGGAAATTATGGATGCGCAGCAGCCTTAGCAGAACCATGATGAATGCAGGCAATGGAAGAATAAAAAACTTTGTAGTTAATAAGCTTTTTAAAAAGTGGACAAAACACCATGCAGACCTTGAATTTGCACCAAAAACCTTTAACCAGTTATGGGCTGAAGAAAATAGCCGGCTGAATAAAAAGAAAGGCGAATGATCATCTATGCAGATAAAAATTCAACCAGGCTTCGTTATATTATTGATGTTTTATTTGGTGAGGAAGCAATCATTCAGCAATTAACGCATTTGCCCGCCTCAGCAACAGGGTGCATATATTACACCAGTGAGAAACCAGCGAATGGAGGTGCGTGGATACGTCCACATATTTTGTTGTATGAAGAAAACATAAACTGGCAATCAATAAAAATTTTTGAGTGGAATAATTTGCCAGCCTTTTTTGAAACTGGAGGCGATATTCCGTTTGACATATTTGCTGCTTCGTTTTACCTGCTGTGCCGTTATGAAGAATACCTTCCACACGAGGTAGATAAATATGGCAGGTTTAATTATGTGCAAAGCCTTGCCTATTCCGGTAAATTCATCCACTTGCCGCTAATTAATCTTTGGCTTTTGCAATTTAAAAAAGAGTATGGTTTAAATAGTTGGACCATGAAAGATGATGGCTTTTCATTTCAGCCAACATATGATATTGATGTAGCGTTTGCATTTAGGCATCAGTCGTTTTTTAAAAATTCTGCTTCTTTATTGAAGAATCTTTTATCAGGTAAGATCATGCAAACAACGCATCATATAAAGGTGCTTACACGAATGCAACAAGACCCATACGATGTGTATGAGTGGTTGCAATTCATTCACCAGAAATATGCCCTTTCACCTGTATATTTTTTTCTATTGTCAAAAAATAATCGGGGTCTCGATAAAAACATATCCCCCCGATCTACGGGGTTAAAAAACCTGGTTTTTAATATTTCCGAAAAATTTTCTATAGGCATTCATCCTTCTTTGCAAAGTGGAGCAAATGAGAAAGTTTTAAAACAGGAGATACAAACATTAAATGCATTAAGCGGAAAACCTGTATTAAAAAGCAGGCATCATTATTTAAAATTTAATTTACCTGAAACGTACGAAACACTAATCTCCAAAGGGATTCAGCACGATTATTCCATGGGGTACGGAAGTGAAAATGGTTTTCGTGCATCGTATTGCAAACCTTTCAAATGGTTTAACCTGAAGCAAAATAAGACCACATCATTAGTGGTGCATCCTTTTTGTTTTATGGATTCTACTGCTATTTTTCACAGGAATTATAATGCCGGCCTTGCCTTGCAGGAATTGCAGCAGTTGCATGATGTAATTAAAAAAGTAAGCGGTAAAATGATCATTATTTTTCATAATCATTTGCTTGCAAATAATCTGCAAAGGTTACCATGGAGAATGGTGTTTGAAAAATTTCTTGAAAAAAATTGTATTAAGAAATAGAAATTTAAAAATACCAGTGCAGGTCTTTCTGCCCAAATTCTTTAAATTCTTCTTTCATTAAAATTTTCCCTGTGCGGGCATCGAACAATTTTATTTGGTTCACCTGGCCGCAGTTAACCAGACGTATTCCTACCTGTTTTAAGGCGCCTAATTTATCAAAGTTTTCGTATTTCATTTTGGTTATAAAAACACTGTTCCTAAAAACTTTTAATGTATTTGTATTGTATAGAACACTTATGGTTTCTTTGTGTGTGTGAGCGTAATCTGCAGCGGGTAAATAAGATGCAAACGATTCACCAACCTTCAAATCAGTACAGTGATTATCTGAAACTTTTTTCGAGAGATAAACATTTGAATTATTTCTTTCGCCCATAACCTGCAGGGAAATCATACATGTATTTTCCGAGGCGCAAAACACATCAGCATTGGTTAGTGTTACTTCGAAAATAAAAGCATCCGCATTAATAAGTTTTGTACGTGGAATAGTTAATATAACACCGGCTGGAATGTCTTCATTTAAGGAATTGGCTTGCACCCCGATGTTTGAGAAATTCCAACGGGTTGGTTTGTTTATATTATTATTATGGGAAACCACCCGATATGTTGAGGGTATAACCCCGGTTTGTAGACAGCCGGAAAGAATACAAAGCACAATACCTGCAAAAGCAGTTTTCATGAATGTTGATGGTTACGGATTATAAATTATTCGAAATATATACCCCAGACGTGGAAATTAAAATGTTTCTGAATTTTATTTTATTAAAAGATCATTTTATATAAAAGCTGAGAAAGATTTTACTCTTTTGGGTATTTGGTTGCAGTAGCGCAAAAAATATTTTAATTTAATGATTGATTTTTTAACCCTTAATAACTCTTACATGAAAACACTATCCTTATTACTTATTGTTTTTATTTTTTCATCATGTGCAAGGCATTTTGCGCTTGATGAGACTGCAAAGATTTGCGAATTAATCAACAACATGGATTCAACGAATTTTCAAAGTAAGAAGATGGTTTACCAGGTAGACAATATGACCCTGACCTTCAAAAAATCCCGTGGAGGATACAAGGTTTCGCATTAACCTGCATTTAATTTAATAACGGAGAACCAAAGGTTAAACAGGATTTCTTTGACCAACGAAAAAATAAAAAACCCCTGCATAGCAAGGGCTTTTTGTTGTACCGCGTACGGGAATCGAACCCGTATCGCCACCGTGAAAGGGTGATGTCCTAACCGTTAGACGAACGCGGCATTTATTCGTTTTGCGGAGCGCAAAGATAACTTCCTAATCCTTTTCCGCAAATTTTTTTGCTTCCCGGTTCGTAATTAACATATAATGGTGCATTCATTGGTTGCAATTAATTTTTACATGTTATAAACCCGGAGTATTTTGCTTATATTCTGTTCAATGAATTCATTGTAACATTAGCGTTCCCAAAATATCCTTTCGTTTTAACGCTAATCACAGTAATTTCACACCGCTTTTTAAACACAAAAATTTTTTGAAAATGAACACAGTTAAAGTTGCGATCAATGGATTTGGAAGAATAGGCAGGTTGGTTTACCGCCAGATTTACAATATGGAGGGAATAGATGTGGTAGCCATAAACGACCTTACTAGTCCTAAAGTGCTAGCGCATTTATTAAAGTACGACAGTGCACAGGGAAGGTTTGGAAAAGAAGTAACAGCGACTGAAAATTCAATTATAGTTGAAGGCGATGAAGTAAAAATATATGCGCAGAAAAATCCAGCCGATATTCCATGGGGCGAACACCAGGTGGATGTTGTTCTGGAATGCACAGGATTTTTTGCCGATAAAACAAAAGCTGAGGCACACATACAGGCAGGTGCAAAACGTGTTGTAATATCCGCACCGGCAACTGGCGATTTAAAAACCATTGTATTTAACGTAAACCACGATATACTTGACGGTAGCGAAACAGTTATCAGTTGTGCATCCTGCACCACCAACTGCCTTGCACCAATGGCAAATGTATTGGATAAGGAATACGGCATTGTTATGGGATTAATGACCACTGTGCACGCATTTACAAACGATCAGAATACGCAGGATGCGCCACACGCTAAAGGCGATCTTCGCCGGGCAAGGGCTGCATCTGTTAACATTGTTCCTAACAGCACCGGTGCAGCAAAAGCTATCGGGTTGGTATTGCCGGGTTTAAAAGGTAAGTTAGATGGTACCGCACAACGTGTTCCTACACTTACCGGCTCTCTAACTGAATTAAACACTATACTAAATAAGAAAACTTCAGTGGAAGAAATAAATAGTGCCATGAAAGCAGCCAGCAATGAAAGCTTTGGTTATACCGAAGATGAAATTGTAAGCAGCGACATCATTGGTATTTCATTTGGCTCTTTATTCGATGCTACGCAAACAAAAGTGTTGACCATTGGAGACCAGCAACTGGTAAGAACTGTAAGCTGGTACGATAATGAAATGAGTTATGTGAGTCAATTGGTACGAACAGTGCGTTATTTTGCTGAACTGATGAATAAATAAGAATAAAAATTTTTTTATTGATTTTAAAGGAAGGGTCAAAAAAAGACCTTTCCTTTTTTTTATAACTTGTGAGGGTAAATAAAATATATGAGCAAATTTTCCGAATACGATTTTAAGGGTAAAAAAACTTTGGTTAGGGTTGATTTTAATGTGCCCTTAAATAAACAAACCTTTGAAATTACTGATGATACCCGTATACAGGGCGCCTTGCCAACCATTAATAAAATATTGAGCGATGGGGGGTCTGTAATTTTAATGAGCCATCTTGGAAGACCTAAAAGTGGACCTGAGGAAAAATTCTCATTGAAACATATTTTACAACATGTATCAGATTTGCTTAAAAATTACAAGGTGACTTTTGCCAATGATAGTATTGGTGATGATGCTATTACAAAAGCAAAAGCCCTGAAACCGGGAGAGGTATTACTTCTTGAAAATTTGCGATTTTACCAGGAGGAAGAAATAGGCGATGAAGCTTTTGCCGAAAAACTTGCTTCATTAGGAGATGTTTATGTTAATGATGCTTTTGGCACAGCGCACCGGGCACATGCATCCACAGCAATTATTGCAAAATACTTCGAGGCGCCAAATAAAATGTTTGGATTACTAATGGAAGGTGAGGTAGTAAGTGCTGAAAAGGTGTTGCATAGTTTAGAAAAGCCATTTGTTGCAATTATTGGTGGGGCAAAGGTTTCTGATAAAATACTGATACTTGAAAACCTGCTTGAAAAGGCAACTGATATTATTATTGGCGGTGGTATGGCTTATACTTTTATTAAAGCCAGGGGAGGGAAGGTTGGAACTTCTTTAGTTGAAGAAGACCGTTTAAGCAATGCAAAAGATCTGCTTGAAAAAGCAACTAAAAAGAATGTATCCGTCCACCTACCTGAAGATTCTGTTATTGCAGATGAATTTAAAGCGGAGGCAAACACCAAAACCTGCCCAAGCGATGCCATTCCCGATGGTTGGATGGGGTTAGACATTGGCCCAAAAGCATGTGGCATATTTTCTGAAATTATTGAAAGAGGTAAAATTATTTTATGGAACGGCCCTATGGGAGTATTTGAAATGGAAAAATTTCAGCAGGGCACAAAGACCATAGCTGAGGCGGTTGCTGCAGCAACAGATAAAGGAGCCTTTTCTTTGATCGGCGGTGGAGACAGTGTCTCGGCCATTAATAAATTTAATTTAGGGGACAGAGTAAGCTTTGTAAGCACAGGCGGTGGAGCAATGTTAGAATACCTGGAAGGGAAGGAACTTCCCGGTATTGCCGCGGTAAAAAAATAATTATTTGTTGAGCGAATTATATACAGCCTGCTGCATATTGCCACGCACGCTTAATGTGCTGATTAAACTGTTAGACCCGCCAACGGGGTTAACCCTGTTAGATAAGAATATAAATAATAAATTTTCTTTGGGATCAGCCCATACACATGTTCCTGTATACCCTGTATGCCCGAATGTAGCAGAAGATGCACTGAGGCATGGGTAAGGCTCCTTCCTGCTTAAATTGTCTTTTTCTGGTTTGTCAAAACCCAGCCCACGTCGGCTTACAGAACTGTTATAAGCTGTAAAAAGATCAATAGTTTCTTTTTTAAAATACCTTTTTCCGTTCCATTCCCCTCCATTCAATAACATTAAATATAATTGCGCAAGATCTTCCGCATTGCTGAATAAACCGGCATGCCCCGCAACACCGCCAAACATTGCAGCGCCAGGATCATGTACATATCCATGCAATAATTGCTGCCTAAAATTCTTTTCCCTTTCTGTAGGTGCTATTAAATATAATGGGGTGTTTTCAAAAGGTTTAAAAGTAGTGGTCTTCATGCCAAGTGGTTGATAGAAGGTTTTACTAACATACTCGTTCAATGGCATGCCCGTAATCTTTTCAACCACTTTACCTAAAAAAATAAAATCGTTGTCACTATAAACATACCTGCCGGGATAGGATAAACCACTTTGCACAATGCGCTTGTACATGGTATCAATGTAATCTTTACGCATAAACATACCTGCTGCTACAGGCACGCTGTAGTTGTTATCGGGTAATACGTGATAAATATCTTCTCTTGGCGCACCCTTTGGGTCAACGGTTTCTTTAAAGAATGGGATGTACGGATTTAAGCCTGCCTGGTGCAATAAAATTTCTTTTATTATTAAACCTGATTTGTTCGAACCTATGGTGAAATCTAAATAATCACCAAGCCTGTCTGTCAGCTTAAGTTTTCCTTCTTCATATAACTTCATAACAGCCACTGTAGTGGCAGAAGTTTTGGTTACTGAAGCCAGGTCATAAATGGTAGAAGTTTTTACAGGTTCTGCCTTATCGTAGGTAAAATTACCGTAGGCTTTTAAAAATTCAATCTTTCCCTTTCTGGCAACTAATACAACACAACCTGGCATCGCATGACTTCTTATGGCGGCGTTGGCAATAGAATCAATCTTGCTTAATTCTCTTAAATTAAAGTCCTTAGTAGCTGGTAAGATTTTTTTTTTATCATCATCACCACCCAACCCCGCACCATATTTATATTGTTCGCAAACCGTTACCGGTAGCGTACCACGTGCCACATATTTACCCGAGAACCAATCAAAAGCTGCCTGATGAAAAATGTCATCATCTTCATAACAGGCAACCAGGTTTGGTGCATCACAAAAGTTTTTAATTGCATAAGGATTACCAAACACAAAAGTGAAGGTAGGGGCAACATCCTGCAGCCTGCTTACCAGTTGTGATGCGCTTTTCGAAATGCCAAAATTATTTGAGGGATACTTGCTTACATTAAACACACCAACAACAACACTTTTATACTTGGATTTAACCTCGTTTATTATTCTATCACTCTCTACCGAGCCGGCACTGTATGAGAAATTAAAAACATCAGCATTAAAATCTTTCTGCAACAATTTACCAAAGGTTGTATTGTACGATGTGCCTACATTAATTACAGCTACTTTATTTTTTGAATTCAATAAAATAGCGGGAGAATCTTTTAGCTTAAGTACAGTTAAGGCATTTTCTGCAACCGCTTTTCTTATTAACGAAACGTCTTTATTAAGGTCGTAAGAAAGGTTTCTTAAATCTATATTCTTAACCTGGTTTAATCCCATGTTATATTTTGCAAGCAATACTTTTTTAACACGGGCATTTATGTCTGCTTCACTCAGCAAACCATCTGTTATTGCATTCTGAATTTTTTTTATGCTGGCTGGTATATTGCCTGGAAGGCAAAGCATATCATTACCTGCTATTAAGCTTTGCAGTGCCGCATCGCCATCTGGATAATACTTTGCAACAGCCTGCATTTCCAGCGCATCGGTGAAGGTGATTCCTTTAAACCCAAGTCCGTTTTTTAATAATCCTGTTATTGTTTTTTGGGATAAGGATGTAGGTTGTTTTTTGGTATCGTCTATAGATGGAATGCTTAAGTGTGCCACCATAACACTGCCTATGCCATCCCTGATTAATTTTTTAAAAGGAAACAATTCAACTGAATCAATAGCTGAAAAGGTTTTATTGATCACAGGCAGATCTATATGAGAATCTACAGAAACATCGCCATGACCTGGAAAATGTTTAGCGCAGGCCATTAACATTTACATCCTGCATACCCTGCATTAATTTAGAACCAAATAACGCCACCTTGTATTTGTCTTCTCCAAAAGACCTTGCCCCAATAACCGGGTTGTTTGGATTATTATTTATATCGACAACAGGCGCGTAGTTTACTTGTATTCCCTGCCGTACACATTGCTCACCAATAGCTTTACCTACCGCATAAATAAGGGCTGTATCATTAAGTGCACCAAGGGTTATCTGGTCGGGAAATTTATTAACGTCTCCCATACGCATGCCAAGTCCGGTTTCACCATCAATACAAATAAGCAATGGTGTTTTTGCAATCTGCTGAAAGTAGTTTATATAATTTGCCTGTTCGGCCGCATTACCCTGGAAAAGGCAAATGCTGCCAATGTTATACCGCTTAACCAGGTCCTCAACGGTTTTTTTATAAAAGACAACTCCATTTGGTGTTTTGGCTGAAAGCCTTACTACCATTAGTTGCGCAATGCGCTGTTCCGGTGTAAGAGAATTGAATTCTGCCTGAACCCATTTTTCTGCTTCGGGAGTAGTTGCAAAAAATTGTTGTGCTTTTGTTGCTTTGGTTAATGCAATAAAAACACAGAAAAGAAAAAGCCACTTTGTTCCAAACATTTTCATCTGCCCAAGATATTTAAAAAAATGTTTGAGGAATGTTATGATAAAATAACATTGTTAACAAAATACATTCTTATTACATAGGGTACAACATAGGCACTCCGAAGTATATAACGATCATTAAAAGAATGGTTAGTATGCCCCCGATTTTTACAAAGTCTCCAAACTTATATTTACCGGGACCGTAGACAAGAATACAACTTGGTTCAAATGGTGTGATCAAAGAAACAGATGCTGATAGCATAACGCCTACGGCAAATGTCATAGGATTTAAATGCAACGTTTCAGCAGCCTTTAATGCAACAGGCAAAACAACGAGTGCAGAGGCTGCATTGCTCATAGGTTGTGTTAGAATAACAGTTAATATCATAAACCCGAGAAATATTCCGCTGTTACCAAGGGGTTTGCAAACATCCACAACAACTTCGGCAAGAAACTTATCTGCCCCGGAATTTGTCATTGCTGTACCAAAAGCGGTCATACCTGCTATTAGTACAAGCAGGCGCCATTCTATATTTTTATAGGCATCTTCAGGCTTTATAGATTTGGTTAACATGGCAAGAACCGCAGCGCCAAGAAAAGCAATGCCAGCTGGTACAAGGTTAAAAGATGCCAGTATTATCGCAAGCATAAAAAAACCAATAGTAAGATACCCTTTCTTTAAATTTTTAATAACCGGTTCATGTTCGCTAAGAACCACCATATCGTGGTGATTTTTTAAGGTTGTGAAAGCATGCTCTGTACCCTGGACCAAAAGCATGTCTCCTACTTCCAGTTCTACATTACGGATTGAATCGCGTATTTGTTTTCCCTCTCTGTTTATGGCAAGTACAAGCATTCCATATTTTCTTCTAAAACTAATTTCTGAGATAGTAGATCCTGCGAGGTCACTTCGGCCTGGTAGTACTACTTCCCGCAGTTTAAGCACCTGCTCTTGCTGTTTGTAAAATTCTAAACCATCTTCCATTATATTTAAACCACCGATGTTTTTAATTTCCATTAGGTTTTTTACGTTACCTTTTACCAGCACCATGTCATTACCTTCAATGGTTATATTAGACCCCGGTGAAAATTGCCTGTTATCCCTTTTAAGGGCCAATACCTCAAAACCCATTTTGGTAAGGTTAGAGTTGTGTACCAACTGACCGATAAGGGGGGATGTTGGTAAAACCTGTAATTCACTTAAATAGGAGCGTATTCCATAATCTGCTGTAAGTTCCTCATTATCTCTTTTTGGCAGCATACGGTGGCCAATTACTGCAAAGAAAACAAGGGTAATTACAACCATAATTACACCCAATATAGCAAAGTCGAACATGCCTAGAGCTGGGTAACCTTTTTCCTGTAAATAACCATTAACAGCTACATTGGTAGATGTACCGATTAGTGTGCATGTACCACCCACTATTGAAGCGAATGCTACGGGCATTAAAACCCGTGAGAAGCTTAGGTTGCTTTTTCGCGCAATAGCCATTACAGGGTTAACCATTAATGCAGTTACCGTTGTATTATTCATAAACGCAGATAATGCACCCGTAATAGTCATGATGGGAAGAAGAAGCCTTCTTCTTCCTGTTTTTCCCATGCGCAAAAGCCGGGCAGAAAATACTTCCAAAATTCCGGATGAATCAATGGCAGATGAAACTATAAAGATGGAAGCCAGCATTATTAAGAAGTCGCTACCAAAGGGGGCGAATGCTTCTTTTGCATTTATAATACCGGTTACTACAAGTACAATAACGCAAATCATAGAAACAATATCTACAGATATTTTTTCAGTTGAAAACGCAATGATAGCGAGGGCCAATAGTACTAGAACGATAGCTATTTCCATGGTATTTAGATTTTAAAATTTGTTAGGTTTTACATTACCTATGTTCGTAAAAAAAATAAAAATAACAATTCCTTTTAAATCTATCAACTTAATAGGAATTTATTTTAAAATAATTTTATTTATTTAATAGAAGTGAGATTAGGAAGCGATTAACAAGCTAATACATAAACCGGTAAGTATGGAAGCAGAAAAACTCATAAGGGTACCAATGAGTACATATTCTGCTTCTTTATGCATGTTATTTCCTTTTATATCATTAAAACGAAGAATGGATTTGGCTGCAATAAGAAAACCGATTCCTTCAAAATGATTGGTAATTACAAATGTTAACACCAGAATTCTTTCAAACATACCAATATACCGGCCTGCTTCACTTAGGCTAATGGCTGAGCGCTGTGTATGCAATTCTACCTCATGTCTCCATTTTTGGGTGCCATATCCCAAAATTTTTGCGAGGGGAAAAAGTATAAAAATATATCCGGCAGCAATTATCCATGCAGATCGATTTTCAATAATAGAGAAATACATTTTATTCCACCATACCTGATCTTTAAAAAAGATCGTCCATAATGCAAACAAAACCAACAGGTGAAGTGCCTGGTCAATAATAAATGCTGCTGCCGAATCTTTACGGTGCAATTTCCATAGGTCTATGATGAAATGAGAAACAATAACTATTACCGGTATAATCCATAATGTTTTGTCTGGTGTAAAAAGGTAAACTAAAGCTCCATGCACAAAGCAATGGAGGTATAAAACCCAGGAGGTTTGCTTATACTGTATTTTATGCTGAACCATCTTATTGGTTTGCAATACAAAGTCTGCCATAAAGTGAACAAATATCCATTGGTAAATGATGGGCATAATATTATTTCTAAAGTATGTTAGCAGAGGCTTTAAAACGCTGCACTAATAGTATAATTACCTGGGCACCTGCTGCCTGTAAGCGCTGGTGAACGGATGGTTGTGAGATGTTTAGTTTTTTAGCAATCTCTTCCTGTTTATAGTTATGAAGTTGCAGGTATAAAGCTTCTGCCTGCGCTGCGCTTAAACGCTGCATTATAAAATTTAAAGAGGCACTGTGCACCAGCCATTCTTTCGCAAACTCTTCATCGCTTGCTGTAACTGCAAAAAGTTCATTTCGCTTTTTTAATTCATCTGGTAGTGGTCCGGATAATTGCAATGCAGTTCCGTCAGAAACCACAACTTCCGGTGCCTGGTAAGTAATGTTTCCCAGTGCTATGCCCAATCTTATTTTAATGTCTTGCCGGGCAAGTACGCAAAATAATTGTAAAGCAATATTTAGTGCCTCGGATCGATTTTCCTTAAGAATGGCTTGTATACTGTCTCCCCGATATTGTTCTAACTGCAGGTCGGGGTACATCTCTTTTTGTTCTTTCGCAAAATGTTGAATTGCCTCCTGCAATTTTCTTTTTTCAGTTGTTGTTAATTGGGATGACTGAACTACATCCCCTGTTATTGCTGCTGCTTTAACCTCAACCATTTTATAAATATAGTACTTAAACGCTATAACTACTAATTATAGTGCTAAGAAACTATATATTAATAGTATTTAGAAACTATAAAAAGGGATTATAGTTTAATTATACTATAATCCCTTTTAAAATACAAAACAACAAAGACTATTTTATTTTGAATGATACATCAGCATCGCCCCAAAGCAACGAGGCTTTACCATTTTTATCAATGGTATAAGTAAGTCGTTCATGAAAAGTGTTGCTTTTTTTGCTTTTCACTTTAACCGAAAGTGCATCATCCCCTTTATTTTTTTCATAATCAAAAGCACCCCAGGTTTTCCATTGCTTATTAAAAATAAGCGTCCAGTCATCACCGTTTTTAATGGCGAAAAGCGCATATTTACCCGCAGGCAAAGTTTCGCCCTCTATTTTTATGTCTTTACTTGCTTCAAAGACAGTAGCCTCATTTGCCCCGGCGCGCCATACTTTACCTTCCATAGGTTCAACATCTTTACCCATGGTTCTGCCTTTAAGCGCAGGTTGACTGTAATCAATGGTTACAGTGGCTCCATTAATATTTTGCGTTACAGTGGCAGCAGGGCTTGCCCTTTTAGATTTGTCTTCGTTTTGTGCGCAGGAAACAGTATGCACTAATGCTAATGAAGCAAGAAGCATTAGTGAAAAAATATTTTTCATAAAGTAAATTTTAGTGTTACCCAATTTACAAAGATTTTAATCTTCTTCGACTGCGCAACTCACAGTTTAACAATTGACCTGCGTAAACCATTACCTAAGGCTGTCTGCAGAATTGTTTTGTAAACTATCTATAACAATATCGCCGGTAAGGGTATCAGCGATCGACGGGTTATTCGCAGCACTGTTATCGGGAGCACGGCCCATTGGTGAAGAATCAAACCCTGAGGTTTCAGTATCACCACCATTATTGTTGCAGGCTGCAATTGCAAAAAATATAAGGATAGCCGGAAAAAATTTCTTCATAACAATTATTAAAGTGAAAAAATACCACGAAAATATTTGCCGTAAGTTAATTAAAAGAACCAATAGCATCGGCTACAATATTTAACTTTAGCGGGGTAGCAAATTTATTAAACCATTGACCCAACATTATTGAAGGCTTTAAATAAATTTAAAATATCGTAGCGATGAAAAATTTTTCACGTCGTAAATTTTTAGGGATAATGCCTTTTACAATGGCCCCGGGTTTGCTTTTAAATTGTAGCGAAAACTCTGTACATAAACAAAGCGGCGGTAATATGAAAAAATATGGAATTGCCTTAATTGGTTTAGGAAGTTACAGCACATACCAGTTGGGACCGGCACTGAAAGAAACTAAAAATTGTTACCTCGCAGGCATTGTTACAGGCACACCTTCAAAAGAAAAAGTATGGGCTGATAAATATAATATCCCGACAAAGAATATTTATAACTACGAAAATTTTGATAGTATAAAAGACAACCCCGACATTGATATTGTGTATGTTGTTTTACCCATTTCAATGCACAAAGAATTTACCATTCGCGGTGCAAGGGCAGGCAAACATGTTATCTGCGAAAAGCCAATGGCCATGAATGCACAGGAATGTACAGAAATGATAGCAGCGTGTAAGGAAGCCGGCAGAAAACTATCCATTGGTTACCGTTTGCATTTTGAACCCTTTAATATGGAAATGATGCGGCTTGGACAAGATAAAATTTTTGGCAACCCTGAAATCATAAATGCAGAAAATGGATTTGTTTATGGGGGAGATCCCAATACATGGCGATTAAAAAAAGCAATGGCAGGTGGCGGTGGGTTAATGGACATGGGCGTTTATTGTATACAGGGTGCGAGGTATGTAACCGGTGAAGAACCGGTTTTAGTTATTGCTCGGGAAGAAAAAACAAGACCGGAATTTTTTAGCGAAGTAGATGAAACCGTTTACTTCGAACTGCATTTTGCTTCAGGCGCTATAGCAAAGGGAATATCAAGTTATAATAAGAATCTTAACCAGTTAAAAGTTATTGCGGAAAATGGCTGGTTTGAACTTTCAAGTGCCTACCGGTATGGTGGCATGGAGGGAGCCACGAGTAACGGTCCCATGACCTTTAACGCTAATGTAAATCAGCAGGCGTTGCAAATGGATGATTTTGCAGCATGCATCCGTGATGATAAAGAATCCCGGGTGGCAGGAGAAGAAGGCTTAAAGGATATGAAAGTGGTAGATGCAATTTACAGAAGCCTTCAATCAGGAATACAGGAAAAAGTAGTTTAAATTATATTTCCAGTTTCCACCCATTATGATATTCTTTTTTAACGAACCTGTTGGCAGGCTCAAAATTGGTAACCTTCATTTTTTCTCCGTCCCATAAAAGTTTCTTTCTTCCCGGAAAAACATCATCACCATTTTTGTTTTTTTCTGTGTAATTATAACTTAAAACGGCAAGGTTGCCCATAAGTACAGTTTCAGTTAATGGGCCGGCAATACTGAAGGGAGAACTGGTATAAGCACCGAATCCTTGTTTACAAGCCTTTACCCACTGTTGTTGATGCCCTTCTGTTCCACCTTCTACAAAAGGATATTTTGAATCGGGTAACGATGTTTCTTTCATTAACCTGGTTGGTAAAAGTGTAGGGTTTCTTCCAAATAATCCAGCCATTAATTTTCCTTTTGTTCCTTCGAAAATAATGCCCCCGTCAATTTCACCCATTTCTTCATCAGGCAATAATTCATTTGGTCTGCGCGGCTTAATTCCCCCATCATACCAAACCATTTCAACGGGTCCCATATTTTCCCGTGCAGGAAATTGAATATGGGTTTTTGCCGAAGGCGGGTAACTGTCGTTATAAAATGCCTGTTGAAAAAAGCCGGTATATACCTGTGTAACGCTTGTCTCAACCGATACCGGGTAGCCAAGCCTTAAGGCACGAAAGGGCACATCAATAAAATGACATCCCATATCTCCCAGTGAACCCGTTCCAAAATCTACCCACCCGCGCCATATGGCTGGAATGTACACAGGGTTATAATCTCTAAAGGGTGCCGGCCCAATCCATAATTTCCAGTCCAGTTCCGGGGGAATGGCATATTTTCCTGTGGGTGTCGGAATGCCCTGAGGCCATACTGGTCTGTTCGTCCATACATGTACCGTATGCACATCACCAATAACACCATCCTGTATCCAGGTTTCTACCCTGCGGGTATCATCACCACTACTTCCCTGGTTGCCCATTTGCGTTACCACTCTGTATTTTTCAGCAGCCTGGGTTAATGTTCTTGCTTCATAGATATCATGGGTCAGCGGTTTTTCGCAGTAAACATGTTTCCCTAACTGCATGCTTGCTAAGGCAGAAACTGCATGGGTATGATCGGGGGTGGTTACAATTACCGCATCGATGTGTTTTGATTCTTTGTCTAGCATTTCCCTGAAGTCGCGATAATAAGGTGCCTTAGGCCACATCTTTCTTGCATTTACAGCCATGCGGTCATCTACATCGCATAAAGCAACAATATTATCCGAACCTTTATTAAAAGCGTAAGGCAGGTTTACCTCAGCTTTACCGCCGCATCCAATACCTGCAATATTTAATTTATCACTGGGGGCTGTAAAACCACGACCGAGTACGTGTCTTGGAACTATATAAAAACCTGTAGCTGCAAGGGCTGTGTTCTTAATAAAGTTTCGCCGGCTGTTTTTACTTTTATTCATATGGCGGGTATTTTATTGATGGTATTAAGGTAGATATTTTTTTACCGGGTTATTGCATGCAAGCAAAAATTTTGTAGTTTGTACACGCAATATATTGGAATGTTTTTTTGATTGCTTCTCATCTAATTTTAATTTAATGGCATAATTTTTAATAGGTTACATAATAATAAAACCCACTTTTATGGAAAAGCTCAAAGATCTCCGCGATTTACTGCAACACGAAATTGAAGACCTTTATTCTGCCGAGGAACAAATTTTAGAGGCGCTCCCCGCCATGGCAGAAAAAGCAAAAGACAAAATGCTCAAAAAAGCCCTTAATGAACATTTAAAAGTAACAGAGGAACAAAAAAACAGGCTCGATAAGATTAAGGAATTGCTGAAATCCGGGGAAAGCGAAGATGGAGAAGAGGGTGGAAGTAAACGAAAGGGTTTTCTTGCCGGGTTGTTTGGAGACAAACCCAAAGTATGTAAAGGCATGCAGGGTTTGATAGAAGAGGGTAAAAAGATTATGGATGAAGAAATGGATGCTGATGTTAAAGATGCAGCCATCATTGCTGCGGCTCAAAAAATTGAGCATTATGAAATTTGTGGATATGGAACATTACGCGCCTTTGCTGAAGAACTAAAACTTAATGAAGTTGCCACGCTGCTAGAGACAACACTTAACGAAGAATACGATGCAGATGATCTTCTTACCGAATTAGCGGTTGGTCGCTTAAACCAGGAAGCTGAAGGTTCCCGGCGCCATCGGGGCAAAAGGTCGCAGGCATCTTCAGGTAAAAATTCCGGAGCATCTGCAATTTCAAAAAAATCGGCGTCAAAAAAATCAGCATCGGTTAAAGCAGCTCCTAAAAAGGCGAGTGCAAAACCAGTTAAAAAATCTGCCCCTGTTAAAAAAGGCAATAAGAAAAGTGCGCCAAAGGCCATACCAGAAAAGGCAGCCTCAAAAAGCGCGACTGCTTCAAAAAAATCCTCTCCTAAAAAAAGCACCGCTTCAAATAGTAAAAAGAACGCTCCTGCAAAAAAGACCTCGAAAAAAAGATAATAAATCAATGAATAAAAATGACCTGCTGAATAGCGGGTCATTTTAGTATACATCATTTTGATAATCGCTGTTCAACTGTATGATCTCTGGTTTTCTCACATAGTTGCTGTTATATTTAAAGGCAATATTTATGCGTAAAGTTCCTTCAAACATATTGGTGCTTTTAGTTCTGCGGGGAAAATAGGCCATTCGTAATTCTGTAGTTCCAAAAATAAGATTCTCATTACGTACACGAACACCACCGCCAATGCCATAGTATGTTCCTGATTTTATGAAATGTTCATTTTCCGGGGTGATCATGGCAATATCACCAAAAATGAAAGGAGAAAATTTAAATCCAAACAACCTGTAATTTATAAAGGCTATGGTTTCACTATGCAGGCTTAAACGTTGATAACCGAAGGTAGAATCAGCATTAAAATATCTTACACCAAAGGGGTTGCTCAGGTTTAATGGCTCCCGGCCAACACGGTTAAACTGGCGGGCATAGGACACTAAAAAATACTGCCTCATCTTTAATTTATTCAACAATATTAACCTGCTGTAACCAGACAACCCGCCTAATATACTGGCGTCCTGCAATTCTTTCCGATATAAAAATGTACCTGCCCGCAGAAAGTATTGAATGATGTCTGCCCTGCCGGTAATTACATACTTATTTGCATCTACACCTGCGTATGCCCTGTTAAGAAAACTCTGCCTGTACCAGCCTGTAGTTAAGGCCACATTGTAACCGTAAGGAATATCTTCTGTTGTACCAAAACCCAACAGGTAATTAGTTTTATAAAACTGTTGTTTAAAGAAAGTTACCTGGCCCAACACAGCCTGTTTATCATTAAACCTGAAATTTAAACTGTCTCCTACCTGTAAGGGAGTGCGTGTAAAATTTGTATTGAAATAACGCATGCTTACAACCTGCTTGGCTTTTCGGTTCCTGTCTTTAATAAACTTTTCTACCCCTGTATTGTACCCCAGCCACGCATCGAAATTGTTGTATGCATAATCATAAAAAAAGCGGCTTGACTTATTGTAGTCATTATAAGTCTGGTAATGACCCGCCGAAATGCCACCCGCAAGATGCGTGAACTGCGAGATAAGCGGCCTTTGCAGGGAAATGAAATAAGCGTGCTCGTCAGTTGACTGGTCATACAGGTTTCTATTAATAAAAGTGGCGCCCGCGCTGGCATCTATAAAAGTGCCTGCAATATTATATTTAGTATAAGTAGCTCCAGCGCCCGATGCAGGCATCCGGTTAGTTTCTGCGAGCGCAGAAACCTGTATTTTTTGCGCCATTCCCAGGAAGTTTCCTTCGCTGAACCTTAATTTTAATTTTTCAGTGGTGAGGCTGCCCAGTTCGCCGGTAATTGAAAAAAGATCTTTCGTTACAATGTATATATCTACCGAATCTACATTAAGGGAAGCGAGTTCTGCATACAATGCAGCATTAAATGGGTAGGCCTCTGTTACTGTATCCAGTACAGGTTTAACCAATATTCGCGCATCGCGTATATAATCTAATGAACGCAAATACCTTTCATTATCTGCCAGCCTAAACGCAAGTAACGGGGTATTGGGTTTAATAAAAAGGTTATTGCGAATAGCCCATTCGCGTGTAACCCGGTGAAGCCTGTTCAGGACTTTGGTGCCACCATATTTTATGCGGTTGGCAGTATCGGTAAAGCTTTGATCAAAACCATAACGGTTTATAAAAATATGCCTGATGGTTTTGCCTTCATAAGGTATAAATGCTGCTTCGCCACGGGTAGTAAGTAAACCCTCATTATTTAAAGAATCGGCGCTGTTTTTCCGTATCATGCGCATGGCATAGTGAAAAATATTTGTCTTCTCCGGAACCTTTAAACTATCGGTTTTTTGTGCCCCGGCTGTTACAGTTTTAAAGAGACATAAAAGTGTCAATAACAATGGGAAAGCAGCCCTCAATAATATTTTAAAAAATGAAGTGGTTTTCAATTCTCTATAAACTTAGCCAATAATAATACGATTAAGAAGTTATGGTATTGTGTTTCAAACTTTGGTGCAATGGGCATCGGTTGTTGCCACGCTCGTTTCATAGTTCCTTTTTTATGGCATCTTAAATTCCAAATTACATCTCAGCTTCAGGCAGTACGGTTGTTTTAGGATTATAACTGTACTTAAGATTCATATTGTATAGGAGAAACGCCCATTTATCAGCCTGCTCCTCAATTATTTTTGAGGTCGGTTTACCGGCACCATGCCCTGCTTTTGTTTCAATTCTAATTAATACAGGTTTTTCACAACTTTGTGCCTGCTGTAGTGTAGCAGCAAATTTAAATGAATGGGCAGGTACTACGCGGTCGTCATGGTCGGCAGTTGAAACCAGCGTTGCGGGGTAACAGGTTCCTGTTTTAATGGCATGGAGTGGAGAATATGAAAGGAGATAATCAAACATTTCTTTGCTATCGTCTGCGGTTCCATAGTCATATGCCCAGCCCGCACCAGCTGTAAATTTATGGTAGCGCAACATATCCATAACTCCCACCGCAGGAAAACAAACTTTAAACAGGTCTGGTCGTTGCGTCATACTGGCGCCAACAAGTAATCCGCCATTGCTGCCTCCAGAAATAGCAAGATATTCAGGCGATGTGTACTTTTCATTTATTAAATATTCTGCTGCTGCAATAAAGTCATCAAACACATTTTGTTTTAGCATTTTAATGCCTGCATTATGCCAATTATCGCCATACTCGCCACCCCCTCTAATATTAGGAACAGCGTATATTCCACCATTTTCCATAAACACCACATTGCTAACGCTAAAGCCTGGTGTAAGGCTAATATTAAATCCTCCATAACCATACAACATCATTGCATTTTGTCCATTTTGAACCATTCCTTTTTTATAGGTAATAATCATTGGTATTCGCGTACCATCTTTTGAGCTGTAAAATACCTGCCTGCTTTCGAACTGTGTTGGATCGAAATTTATCGCGGGTTTTTTATATATTTCTGATGCGCCGGTTTCAACGTCAATTTTAAAAATTGTATACGGATATATATAAGATGAGAAACCATAATACAATTCTTTTTCATCTTTCTTTCCACTGAAACCATTGGCAGATCCGGGCCCCGGCAGTTCAATTACCCGCTCTTTGTTTCCGGAAAGATCATACTGATATACTTCGGAAACCGCGTCTTTAATGTACTGTGCGAAAATTTTTCTTCCTCCTGTAGAGGTCGTTAATGGAAAATTTGTTTCCGGAATTAAAACTTTCCAGTTCTCCAGTTCAGGATGGTCAGCTTTAACGGTAACCAGTTTTCCATTTGGTGCATTTTGATTTGTCTGTATAAATAATGTTCCATTTTCTGAATAGATAACAGACTGCTCACTTTCGAAACCGGTAACTACCGGTACAATTTTTTGGTTGGGTTTTGTTAGGTCCTGCACATACAATTCATTACCATACGTTGCTACTGCAGCATTGATTACCAGGTATTGTTGGTCTTCCGTAACACCTCCATAAATATAACGGCGTGGTGTCGCGTCTCCCCCAAACACCAGTTTATCTGAAGACTGCGGTGTACCCAATTTGTGATAAAATAATTTATGCACCTGTGTTTTGCCAGAAAGCTGGCTGCCTTCTTTAGGTTTATCGTAACTGCTATAATAAAAGCCATCATTTTTAAGCCAGGAAATGCCACTAAACTTTACATCTACCAGGGTATCATCCAACCTTTGTTTGTTGCTTGTATTTATTACAACAACTTTACGCCAGTCGCTACCGCCTTCAGATAACTGGTAAGCAGCGAGGGTGCCGTCTTTGGTAAAATCAATGGCTGCAAGTGACGTGGTACCATCTGCAGAAAAAGAATTTGGATCGAGAAACTTTTCCGGCGGACCATCTTTTTTCTGCCTATATAGTACCGATTGGTTTTGCAAACCATCATTTTTAAAGAAATATATATAATCTCCTTCTTTAAATGGAGCGGAAAATTTTTCATAGTTCCACAGTTGCGAAAGCCTTTCCTTAATATCATTTCTAAAAGGAATTTTGGAAAGATATTGTTGTGTAATGATGTTTTGTTTTTCAACCCAGTCTTTCGTATCCTCAGCCATGTCATTCTCCAGCCAGCGATAGGGGTCGGCTACCTTCTCATTAAAAAAAGTATCTACCTGGTAAACCTTCTTTGTTTCAGGATAAATTATTTGTTGGGATTGAGAAACTGTTGCAACAGACATAAGTATTATAAAACAGGTTACGTTTTTCATAAATAAACATTTGGGCTCGTGCAATTTAAAGTAAACGGTTTTAATAGAAAATATGGATTATAAAACAGCATATTTAGACAAGAACCATGTTAAAAATCAATTACGGCACAATTTTTTTATAATAAATATTAAATAAAATAATAATTATGAAACCACTAAAAGTTTTACTGATCAGTGGCTTATGTTCTGTAGGTCTTTGGGCATGTAACGATACCAACGAAGCATCAGATACAGAAAGCTCTGTAACAACCACCACAATGAATGAATCTTCGGCTGAGGTTGACAATACCGCAGTAGATATGGACACCGCAATGGTGCCAACAACCGCCCGGTCTTCTTTTTCAACGAAGTATTCCAATGCAAGTAATACACGCTGGGGTCGTTACCAGCCTGAAAACGATGGGTATAACGATACTTATCAGGAAGCGCAATTAGATACTTCTGTGTTTGAAGTTAACTACCGTTATAATGATAATGATTACAGGTCGTGGTACGATTCTCAGGGCGCATGGCTTGGAACAATGTATTACATTCCGGTTGAGCAAGTGCCTATGGATGTAAAAACCGCTGTAGAAAAAGCATACAGTGGATATAATATTGTTAAGGTAGGAGAGGAAGAATATAAAGACGGAAAAAAATATGATATTAAATTAGAAAAGGGTGATGAGAAAATTAAAATTCATGTTACCTCATCTGGTGAAATATTAAAGTATAAGGAAAAAAATTAAAGCAACTTTAATTCATCAATTAAACCGCCTTTAACCACAGGCGGTTTATAAAAAAAGCCCGGAAGAACCGGGTTTTTTTTATTTTATTTTATTTTTTTAATACCTGTAAAGTTCGCTTTTAAACGGACCGTTTTGTGGAATACCAAGGTAAGCTGCCTGTTCTGCACTTAACTCATCTAACACAACGCCAATTTTAGAAAGATGTAAGCGTGCAACTTTTTCATCAAGGTGTTTGGGTAAAACATACACCTGGTTTTCGTATTTGCTATGGTTGGTCCATAATTCAATTTGAGCAAGCACCTGGTTTGTAAATGAATTACTCATCACAAATGAAGGGTGCCCCGTAGCGCAGCCTAAGTTTACCAATCTGCCTTCTGCAAGTACAATCACCTGTTTTCCTTCAATAGTGTACAGGTCAACCTGTGGTTTAATGGTATCTTTTGTATTTCCGTAATTATTATTTAACCAGGAAATATCTATTTCAATATCAAAATGCCCAATGTTACAAACAATGGCTTTGTCTTTCATTGCACGAAAATGAGCTTCTGTTATCAGGTCGCGGCAACCGCTGGCTGTAACAATAATGTCGGCCTCTTTAACTGCATCTATCATCTTTTTAACTTCGAAGCCATCCATAGCTGCCTGTAAGGCACATATAGGATCTATCTCTGTTACGATAACCCGGCATCCGGCACCTTTTAAAGATGCTGCTGAACCCTTACCTACATCTCCATAACCACCAACAACAGCAACCTTTCCCGCCATCATAACATCTGTTGCCCGACGAATAGCGTCAACAAGGGATTCTTTACACCCGTATTTGTTATCGAATTTGCTTTTGGTAACAGAATCGTTCACATTTATGGCAGGAATTGGAAGTGTTCCCTTTTCCATACGTTCATATAAACGATGCACTCCGGTGGTTGTTTCTTCACTTAACCCTTTTAAATGCTGAATAAGCTCAGGATATTTATCTAAAACAATGTTGGTTAAATCACCACCATCATCCAATATCATATTTAAGGGGCGGTTGGTATCTCCAAAAAACAATGTTTGTTCAATGCACCAATCGGCTTCTTCAATAGATTGACCTTTCCATGCAAAAACACCAATGCCTGCTTCTGCTATGGCCGCCGCCGCATGGTCTTGCGTAGAAAAAATATTGCAGGAACTCCAACGAACTTCAGCTCCCAATTCTATAAGGGTTTCAATTAAAACAGCCGTTTGAATGGTCATGTGAAGACAACCGGCAATTCGTGCACCTTTTAATGGTTTTGAATTGCTATATTCTTCGCGCAGAGCCATTAATCCGGGCATTTCAGCCTCAGCCAATTTAATTTCTTTACGACCCCACGATGCAAGACTAATATCTTTTACTTTATAGGGGAGGCTAAGGTCAACATTTGAAAGCGTTTGAGACATAAATTAAGTTTAAAAAATAATACGCAAAGGTAACTTTTTACTTTCAGCATGCAAAGCGCACGGCAATTACCTAGTTAATATAATCATAACAAATGGCGATAAAAAAGGTTTGCTCCCCATCGATGAATGCAATTACTGTGTTTAAGTTAAGTTTGAAGTTGTGCTAAGATTAATCATATTAATATCACTCTTCGTTTCAGGTATATCCGAAATGTGTGCCCAGGATACCCTCATCCATAAATTATTACAGCAATTACAAGCGGAACAACAACTGACTAATTCAGCTTTTTTACCCGGTATTTTCCCTTCCTATATTTCTAATTTGCCGGGTTATAAAGAACAAAAAGCAGACAACAATATCTTCTTTAATGGGCTTATTAGCTACACGTTGGATAATTTGAAGGATGAATTATTATATGAGGATAAACTGCTGGTAGATGAAATAAAATATAAAACGAGCCAGGCATCAGCACATTTTAAAAACCTAAAAGGGAGGCCTACCTATAATTTCTGGCGAACTGATACAGCTTTTATATTTCCATACACATGGTGGATTGGAAAAGTAAAAAAAGATGCTGCTTTACCCGATGATATGGATGATACGGTGCTTGCATTAATGGCAAATAATGGGTCGCATGCAACGGCCGATTCTGCCCATGCGCTGATGCAACTATATATAAATCAAAAAAAAGATGGGTTGAAAACAACGTTTAGGCGTTACAGGGAATTCAATACTTACTCAACGTGGTTTGGAAAAAACTTTCCTGTTGTGTTTGATGTATCTGTGCTATGTAACGTGCTTTCATTTGTTCAGCACTACGATCTTGCATGGACCGCTGCTGATAGTGCAGCTTTGCAAATGATTGTTGTAAGCATTAAAAATAATGATATTTCAAAATACCCCGCAATTATTTCGCCCTATTACGCGAAGACCTCAATAATTTTATATCATATAGCACGGTTGATGGAGGTTAAAGAAATAGGTGAGTTGAATGCGATGAAACCTTTACTAATTGCGGAAACTAAAAAGCAATTAAATACTGCCAATGAACTTCTTGAAAAAATAATTTTGTGTACTACATTATTAAAATTGGGAGAGCAACCACCCATCATGCCAGAACTACATTGGAACGATATAAAAAGTAAAATTGAAAGAAGTAACCTTTGCTTTTTTACAGGAAATATTCCTTCTTACTTTTCGCAACCATATAAACAGGTGCTTACCAGTAAGCAGGTATTAATGTTTTATCATTATTGCGGTGCGTATAATAAAGCCCTGTTGGTAGAATACCTTGTGTTAAATAAAAAAAGAAACAATAATGCCCGTAAATAAGAATGCATATACACAACTTGTAAGCGAGCTTAAAGACAGTAATGTGCAGTTGGTAGCAGTAACAAAAGTACGCAGTACACTAGAAATTCAATCGTTGTATAATCTTGAACACAGGCATTTTGCTGAAAACTATGTGCAGGAGTTAGTGGCTAAACAAACTGAGTTACCCAATGATATTAAATGGCATTTTATCGGGCATTTACAAAGCAATAAAGTAAAATTCATTGCACCATATATTCATCTTATACAAAGCGTAGACAGTTATAAATTGCTGAAAGAAATAAATAAGCAGGCAAAAAAACTAAACCGTGTAATTGAATGTCTTTTTCAAATACATATTGCTTCGGAAGACACGAAATATGGTATGGATGAAAATGAGCTGGCTGAAGTGATTGATCAATTAAAACAACAACCTCTAGCCAATATCCGGGTTAAAGGGTTAATGGGCATGGCAACCTTTACTGAGGATACAAATAAAGTAAGAGGCGAATTTAAGAAACTTAAAATTTTATATGATAACTGCAGGGAGATTGAATGCGGTAACATTTCTTTTTCAATACTTTCAATGGGAATGAGCGATGATTATGCTTTAGCCATTGAGGAAGGCAGCAATATGGTACGCGTAGGCAGCTTATTATTTGGAAAACGCCCTTAAAGAATTTTGAAATAAAAAAAGGCAACCTTTATAGATTGCCTTAAATATTCTAAACAGTTAGTTTATTCAGAAACCACGTTGAATTCTACCTCGGTAACATTACCATTACCAAAATCGATAGAAGCTTTATAGCTGCCTAATTCTTTAACCTCGTCTTCAATAGATATGCGTTTGCGGTCTATTAAATACCCTTTTTGGTTTTGAATAGCCCTGCTGATTTGCAAAGGAGTAACGCTTCCGAATATTTTTCCACTTGTACCGGTTTTTGCACCAATTGTTAATGGAGAAGCTTTCAGCACTTCAATAACTTTATTGGTTTCGGCCAGCACCGCTGCTTCTTTCTTTGCCTGAACCCTTAATTTTTCTTCAAGAACCTTCATGTTGGTGACACTTGCTTCAATAGCAATCTTCTGAGGAAAAAGAAAATTACGGGCATACCCGTTTTTAACTCTCACCACATCATTTTGTCCGCCAAGATTATCCTGGTCCTGGATTAATATTACTTGCATGATTTTAAATGCTTTTAAATGTTTTACAAACTATTTCAACAGGTCTGTAACATAAGGCAGTAAAGCCATTTGACGGGCTTTTTTAACCGCGTCGCCAACCTTACGCTGATATTTTAAAGAATTGCCTGTTAAACGGCGTGGAAGAATTTTGCCCTGGTCATTAATGAATTTTTTTAAAAATTCCACGTCTTTATAATCAACGTACCTAATGCCATACTTTTTAAACCGGCAAAACTTTTTCTTTGGCTTTTCCTGCCTTATGGCAGTTAAATACTTTATTTCATTTGATTTTGCCATTTTAAACTTCCTCCGCTTTTTCGATGTTTGTAGGTATGCCACTTCTCTTTTTTGTTGTACTCCACGGCATATTTATCGAGTACAGTGATCATGTGACGCATAACTTGTTCGTCACGTAAAAGTTGAATTTTCAACTTTTCATTGAAGCTGGTTGGCGCGCTGTATTCTAAAACCCAGTAAATACCTGTGGTTTTTTTCTCTACAGGGTACGCCAGTGGTTTTAACCCCCACGGATTGCTGTGTGCTATACTTCCTTCATGTTCTGTTATGAAGTCCGTGTATTTTTTCTGGATGGCTTTGAAGTCATCATCAGAAAGCACAGGGGTAAAAATCACCATCAATTCATAATTGCTCATTCCCTGGTTAATTTTTAAATGTGTAATAAAATGGGCGGCAAAGGTAAGGAAAAGACTGGTATTTTATGCCTTGCGCCGAATGTTTAATTAGAAGCCTCTTTGAGCAACCTTTCATGTATGGCTAGCACCTGTGGAATAAGTAACTGGGTATCATCGTTTGTAATAACAAAATTACAACGGCTAAGCTTTTCTTTTTCATTCATTTGGTTCTGCTCCCTGTTAAGAATTTGTTCTGCAGGCATGTTATCTCGCGCTATAATTCTTTGTATACGAACGGCTTGGGGTGCATAAACCCCAATAACATAATTTAATTGACCTACTGCGCCCGCTTCAAAAAGTAGAGCTGCTTCTTTTATGGCATAGGGCGAGGTTTGGGCGTTCATCCAGGCTTCAGCAGCCTTTATAGTCGCGGGATGTACAATTTCATTCAGCTTATTTAGTTTTCCTTTATCTGAAAAAACGATGTTGGCTATAAATTTCCGGTTAAGTGTTTTAGGGGTATATGCCTGATCGCCAAACAGCTTTTTAATAGCATTTATCAAAATTTCGTCTTCATTCATTAACCTTTTTGCTTCGTCATCCGCATAAAATACGGGAACGCCCAACGATTTAAAAATCTTTGAAACCGTGGTTTTCCCACTGCCTATGCTTCCGGTTAAACCAACTTTTATCATGATTTAATTGAAATAAAAAAATCCGAAATCGTTTCTAATTTCGGATTTAATCATGTTTTTAAAACTTATTTTTTCTCTGTATCTACTACAGGTTTATTTATTTGTGCTGTCCATTCCTGGCTAATAGCACTTCTCTCTAATTTAATATAACTACCCGGGCTTGTTTCAAGTTGCAGGGTATTGTCTTCATTAATTTTATTAACGGTGCCATGTATACCTGCAATGGTAACAACGCGATCTCCCTTTTGCAGATTTTCTATAAACTTTTTCTGCTCCTTTGCTTTTTTTGCCTGTGGCCTGATCATAAACAACCAGAAAACCACCATAATGGCAACCATTATAATGAGTGAAAAGCTACTGTTTCCTTGTTCGCCACTTGGCGGTGCCATAAGCAGAATTGCATTTAATGCTGTCATTTTCTATACTACTTTTTATTATGAATGTTTGTTTGCCTGTTGAATCAGCGCTGTTCTCATCTCTAACTATTTCACCTGTAAAAATGAGGTAAGGCGGTGTGCTGTTTTTGGTATTGGTATGTACGTAAATCGTTTTTGTAAGTTTACCGGGATGACTTTTATTACTATCGAACTCTGCCACAATTTTTCCTTCTTTACCGGGGTTAATGGGTTCTTTGGTATATTCTGCCAGGGTGCACCCACAAGATGGGCGTACATCTGAAAGAAATAATGGTTTGTCTCCTGTATTTATACAGCGAAAGGTGATCTTAATTTTTTCGCCCATGTTTATGGTGCCAAAATTCTTTACTGTATCTAACCACCTAACAGTCGTGTACTTGGATGAATCTGAAAAAACACGATTTACGTCAGTAACTTTTTCTTCAGAATTGTTTTTGCACCCCTGTATCATAAAGACAAGCGATGCGACCAAAAAGCAAAATAAAAATACTTTTTTCATCTCCGAAATTGTTTGCAAATGTACTTGTTATGGTTGTGCCAACTAATTTTTAAAATCAATTTTATGAATTTTATCAGTAGCTACCAGTTCTTTATGAATGCCATCTAAAATGCCATTTACAAATTGCCCGCTTTGTTGTGTGCTGTATTCTTTAGCCAGGTCTATATATTCATTGATTGTAACTTTTGGCGGAATGGTCTCAAAAAATAAAAATTCGCAAACGCCCATTTGCATAATTATCATATCCAGTTGCGCTATACGGTCGGGATCCCAATTTTTCAACCGGGGGTTAATCATTTCTTTTACAAAATCTCTTTTTTCAATTACTGTTTGTAGTAGATTTTTTGCGAAATTCCATTTTTCTTCACCCAACAATAAATCAAAGTTTGCTGCATCCGGCTTTTGAAGAAAATTTAGCATAAGCTGGTTAAGTAACTCCGCATCATCATCCCAATTTGTAAAATGCTCTTCAATGTGGGATAAAAAATTTTCATTGGGAAGCATCAGGTCCTGGAAAATAAATTTGATTAATTCATTTTCTGAGGCTTTTACCCGATCGGGAGTCGCGATATAACGCTGGTATTCTATTGAGGCTACCAATGCCTGGTATACTTTTCTTACCTGCTGGTTTGTTTCTTCAAAATCAAAAATACTGTCTTCAATACTTTTGTAGAATTTGCTGTTAAGTATGCGTTGTAACAACAAATTGTTCATGATCTTTAAGTTCACATTTCTGTCTTCATCTGTAACAATGTGTTTGGAAGTGCGCATTTTAGCATCTGTTTCTGCATAATGCGCAACTTTTATAATAAAATGCAAGAGGTATATAAAGAGCTTGTTGCTTTCTTCTAAACGTGTACGTAACATTCGTGCACCGAGTGCTGCATCATTCTTATCAGAAGAGCTTAACATGTACAGAACCTGCATCACTTTCACCCGTATATTTCTTCTGCTGATCATCTTATTGTGTTGCCCCTTTTTTTACAGTCGGCAAAAATAGGGGAATTGAAAGTGTTGCATGTTTTGCATAATAATATTTAACGCATAAAAATCTTCCTAATTCTTTTGGAGCTTTACTATAACATCATTTCTGCCGTTGCTTGTGCAAACGTATACATCACCGAGGGGTGAAATGCATACATCGCGTAATCTTCCGAATACATCATGAATGTATTCACTGGATGAAACAATACTTGTTCTCTCATCATTAAGTTTAAGAACCAACAGTTTGCTTTCTTTTAAAGTGCAGAGCAAAAGAGCATTTTTCCATTCACTAATTGTTGAAGAATTATAATAATCCAATCCGCAAACGGCAAGGGTGGGTGTATAAGCTTTAACAGGCTCTGCTACGTTATTTTTTCTGCAAAAATCTTTTTCGTTATCGGTGTTGCAAAACCCCTCAACATTTGGCCAGCCGTAATTTCTTCCTTTTTCAATAATGTTTATTTCATCATCATTATTTGGTCCGTGTTCAGAAGAAAATAACTTATCATCCACAAATACCAAACCCTGCGCATTACGGTGACCATAGCTATATACAGGACTATTTTTAAAAGGATTGTCGCGGGGAATACTTCCATCTAAATTAATTCTCAAAATTTTTCCGTTAAGGGATTGCAGATCCTGGGACAATGGCCTGTTCCCGTTTTCGCCCGTAGAAATGAATAATTTATCGTCTGCCGAAATCACCAGCCTGCATCCATTATGAATGCCGCCTGCTGATATACCATTCAACAAAATGGTTGGATCGTTTAGGGTATTATCGCGGTAGGTATAACGAACAACTTTTTCCTGGTAATTTCCATTTTGTTCAAAGTTGTAGGCAACGTATACATAAGGTGCATTTTTAAAATCGGGATGCAAGGCCATTCCCAGCAAACCACCTTCACCTCTCGATTTCACTTCATCTATTATTAATAATGGGTAAACCATGCCATCTTTCGGATCTACCCTGCTTATGCGGCCTCCCCGTTCTGTCATCCAAATAAAATTATCAGGTCCCCAAACGATTTCCCATGGATAACTTAAACCATTTGTGATAACTGTTGAACTAATATTTTTTTCTGATTGAGATGAAGAATTAGTAACGGGGTTTTTGTCGTTGCAGGAGGTAATCGTGTTCAGGAAAATAAAAAATAAAAATAGGTACGGCATAAACATAAGTTCCTATAAAGATAAACGAATGAGAATTGTTGGCTAAAAGAGTAAGATAAATGCACCAGATTGAAACCAGTACTAAAACTAAAATTGTATTTTCGCCACCAAACTTCTTAAAAAATGAAAACAAAAAATCTTGGATTAATTGTTATTGTCGCTTTGGTGGTGGTATTAGGCGGGTGCGGATGCAGCAGTTATAATGGTCTTATTACAAGCGATCAGCAAGTACAAAACGCCTGGAGTAATGTAGAAACAAATTACCAGAGAAGAACAGATTTGTATAATAGCGTAATTAAAACTATAGAAGGTTCTGCCAATTTTGAAAAATCAACGCTTAGGGAAGTAATAGAAGCGCGTTCCCGTGCAACGAGCATTAATGTTGATATTAGCGATCCGGCCTCATTAGAGCGCTATCAACAGGCTCAGGGTCAATTACAGGGTGCATTTGCACGTTTAATGGCAGTGGCAGAAGCTTATCCAGATCTTAAAACAACTGCAGCTTTCCGTGACTTTCAAACACAAATTGAGGGCACTGAAAACCGCATAAATACGGCACGCCGCGATTTTAATACTGCTGTTCAGGATTATAACTTAAAAGTTAAGCGATTCCCCAACAACCTATTTGCAGGTATGTTTGGCTTCGATGCAAAAGCATATTATAAAGCTGATGCCGGCAGCGAAAAAGCACCTGATATTAATTTCAACATAAAGTAAAAGCCATTAATGTTCTCCATCTTTAAACGTAAACAGGTAAAGTTTTTTTCTGATGAAGAAGAGGCCTCCATAGTGGAAGCTATTCAACTAGCCGAGAAGCGTACGAGTGGCGAAATAAGGGTGCATATAGAAAGCAAGTGCAGGTTTGTTGACCCGTTAGATCGGGCAGAAGAAATATTTTCTGGTTTAAAGATGGAAGAAACCCAGTTAAGAAATGCTGTGTTGGTTTATGTAGCCATGCAAGACAGGCAACTGGCTATTTATGCAGATAAAGGCATTTTTGAAAAGGCCGGTGCCGAATTTTGGCATAAAGAGGCAGGAATGATGTTGCAGCAGTTCAATAAAAATAATTATGCTAAAGGAATAATTCAGGTGATACATGAAATTGGTGAGGCATTAAGTTCTTTCTTTCCTTATGATGAAAAGATCGATAAGAACGAATTGCCAGATCAAATTGCCTTTGGCAGATAAAATGGCATTCTGGATGCCTTAATTAAATAATGAAGCAATTACTTGCCGTCGTTTTTCTTTTTACAAGTCTGGTATCTATAGCACAAAATGTGCTTCCAAAACCTAATCCGCCAAGGTTGGTGGTAGATGCTGCGCACCTGCTTTCTGCGGAACAATTGCAAATACTCGAATCGCAGTTAGTTGCGTTAGACGACAGCACTTCAAACCAAATTAGTATAGTAACCATTCCCACACTGGAGGATTATGCCATTGAAGATTACTCTTTAAAATTATTTCGCGATTGGGGTATTGGCGGCGGTAAGAATAATAATGGTGTTTTAATTTTAGTTTCTAAAGCAGAAAGTAAAATAAGAATAGAGGTAGGTTATGGATTGGAAGGTGCTATACCTGATATTACTGCTAAGAGTATAATTGAAAATAATCTTGCCCCAAACTTTAGGGAAGGCAATTATTACCGTGGTTTTGCGGAGGCAATTGAAAATCTTGGAAAAGCAGCAGCTGGTGAATATAAAGACCCGCGCCAAAAAAATGGCGATGAAGGTGGTGGCGGATCGATATTTACTATTCTGCTGATAATAGTATTTATCATATTATTTCTTGGAAGGGGAGGAGGCAAAGGCGGTAAACGGGGTGGAATGTATAGCAGGCGTGGCGCAGGCGCCCTTTGGCCTTTATTATTTTTAGGTGGCGGAAACCGGGGCGGTGGGTTTGGGGGTGGGGGATTTGGTGGCGGAGGATTTGGAGGCGGTGGTGGTGGATTCGGTGGGTTTGGAGGTGGCAGCAGTGGGGGAGGTGGAGCCAGCGGTGGATGGTAATAATAAACAGTTACAAATGCATAAAAAAAGGAACACAATTTAATTGTGTTCCTTTTTTCTTAATCAAGATATTTTATTTAGCCACCTGGAATTTTCCAGTCTCTATAATTTTTCCTGCTTTATCTCTCAGCTGATAAACGTATACACCACGATAATAATCGTTATTAAGTGTAACTGTTATTTTACCACTATTTACAATGCTTTCATACATTTTCTTTCCAGAAAAACTGTATATAAGAATAGAACTGTTTGATGAAATAACGTTTGTAGGAAATTCAAAATTTACAAAGGAGATCGCAGGGTTAGGATAACACTTAACCACTTTAGCCTGCTTTTCAATTAATGATCTATCCCCACTATCAGCATGTACCAGACCGCTTAACACAAAGCAAACGGTTAGCACTAAAAGTTTTAATGCCCGTAAGTTGTAATTAGGTAAAGATTTAATCATCGTCATAGTAAAATTATTAAAAGTTTTTTAAATAATGATATTGGATTATAGTGAGAATGGTTAAAGTAGAGATTTAACAAAATTAAAATACCGGGCAAAGAACAGCATCACGGGTGGAATTATCCCTGTCTAAAAAACCGGCATAGGTAACGGCAACTTCAAGTCCGCCGCGACCCTGGCTTGCAGATTTTAATTCTGATGTATTTACATCATAACTAAAGCTTACAGAAAAAGGATTATAATCTAACTTTAGAACAGGTATAAAAGCATCTTTCCAACGCATATATCCCCCGAGGTGAAGTGTGTAATTTTGGTCGCCATATTCACCACCAAATTTCCTGGAAAAAGTAGCACCACCTATTATTTCATTATAATCGCCCTGCAGGCTATAGTCGCCCTGCATAGTAAAATAAGATACTTCGTTTAAAGGAAAACGTACCCCACCGGATGCAACCCATTTCGGGTTAAGCTCAACAGGTGGATTTTCATAAAATGAATTAACCGGCCTGTTAAAGTGATGATAAGCAATACCTAGAAAATAATTTGCCTGTTCATTTCCTGCAATGGATGAATTGTAAGAGACACCGACACTTCCGTCCCAGTAATGATAACTGAATTGCGTTAATGTTTCTCCGTCAGCTAAAGATGGATTATAACCCCCACCGTCAAACTGGTTGTTGGTAGTTATTTTCGACCGGTCTATTTTGCGTTGCACATAACCACCCATCATACCTAAAGAAAGGTATTTACTTTTTGAACCATTTAAAGATTTGTGGTAGTTAATAGCGGGCAAAACATTCGTTGTCGTAAAATTGGTAGTGCCTGCTTTATCATGCAAAACCTGAACACCGGTGGTAATAAAATCATGACTTCCACCTATCGGCTGCTTATATTCAAAATTCAGCGAAGTGGTTTGGTAAGGCACAGTAACGCTGCCCCATTGGTTGCGGTAAACAGCCTGAAATCTTATATCACCTGCAAATAAACCGGCCAAAGATGGATTACGTAATAACGGCGCCTCGAAAAATTGAGAAAAATGCGCATCCTGCGACCAACTCTTAGGCAGACAGAAAAGCATAAAAAACACGCCGAGGAGGGTATAGTTTTTCATATAAGAAGATATTGGAGGACTAAAGATATAGTATGAATTGATTGAATGGCTAGTTTTCATGGTGTGTACAGGTTATAATTGCGCGTTTCAAATAGAAAATGCTAAAGAAATGTCTTTTACCGACACATTATCATCCGATAGGGAAGTTGTGATCGGCTGAAACCAGCAAGATTCTTCAAATTTCCGCAATTAATAACAGAAAACAATGTACCAATAATAACATGCCTTGAAATAATGCTGCTAGAGAAACTTTAGTATTTAAGCATTTGCCCTATTCTTTCAGCTACTTTCTCTGCATTGGGAAGCATGGCTGCCTCCAGTTGAATATGTATAGGAACTGCAGGTAGGTCTAAGGAGCCAATTACTTCTACCCGGCCATCCAAAAATTCAAAGCAATGATGGGTTATTCGGTGGGCAAGTGCTTCGGCAAATGAATTTGTTTGCTGTTCTTCTGTTACAACCAAACATTTGCCATGGCGTTTAACACTTCTAAAAATGGTTTCTTCATCTAAAGGGAATAAGGTGCGTAAATCTACGATCTCAATCTGCCCCTTAAACTTTTTTGAAGCATTTTTAGCCCAGTAAACACCCATTCCATACGTTATAATAACTAGACTTTCTCCCGATTCAATTCGGTTTTCTTCAGCGTGCAAAACGGTGTTTGCTTGGCCAAGCGGTAGAATGTAATCTTCTGCCGGCTCAACAGTTTTTGCATCTTCGGTGCCTGGCACCTTGCTCCAATATAAACCTTTATGCTCGAGCATTATAACAGGGTTGGGATCATAAAAAGCAGCTTTCATTAACCCTTTCATGTCAGCTGCATTTGCAGGGTAACAAATCTTTATGCCCTTTATAGAAAGAAGGGTAGTTTCAACACATCCACTATGATACGGTCCGCCACCTCCATATGCGCCCACCGGAACCCGTAATATCATACCCACTGAAAACTTTCCGCAGGTAAGGTAACAGGATTTGGCGATCTCACTCATCAACTGGTTTAATCCGGGATAAATGTAGTCGCCAAACTGAACTTCAACAATGGGTTTTATTCCGGTTGCAGATAACCCGGCTGTAGAACCAATTATATAAGCTTCCTGAATAGCTGTATTAAACACCCTGTGGTCGCCGAATTTTTCGCCCAAGGTTGCAGCCTCGCGAAAAACACCGCCCAACCTTTTTCCCACATCCTGTCCAAACAAAATACATTCAGGATGTTTATGCATTAATTCTTCAATGGCATGAAGTGCAGCATCCACCATAATCACTTTTTCTCCCCCCGTAGGGTTTCTTTCACCAACTTCTTCTGTTACGGGTGTATCCTTAAAAACAAAATCAGAAACATTTTCCGCAGAAGGTTCCTCCGCATTTACAGCCCTGTTAAATTCTTCAGTAACTTTCTCTAATATGGTTTGTTTTTGTTGATTTAATTGAACCTGTGAGAAGCCATTATTTAATAAATAATTTTCCAATTTCGGATATGGATCATTTGCGGCATGTTTATCAAGGTCTTCTTTGCTTCTGTAAAATTCCTTTCTTACACCACTGGTATGATGCCCAAGCAATGGCACAGTAGCATGTACTAAAACGGGTTTTCGCTGGTTGCGTGCATAATCAATTGCGGCCTGCATTGTGTTATAGCTATCATTAAAATCGCTGCCATCTGTTTGTAATACGTGCAACCCTTTAAAACCTTTTGCATATTCTACAGCATTCATTGCCCGTGCCTCCCCAGCTGTTACACTAATTCCCCATTGATTGTCCTGTACCAGATATACTAAGGGTAACTGTTTTAGCACGGCGAACTGAAATGCCTCACTCACTTCTCCTTCTGTTATACTGCCATCGCCAAAGCTGCAAACAACTATTGGTTTCGCACCTTCTTTTCCACAAATTAATTTTTCAGGGAGTACCTGCTCCAGGTATTGTAATCCTTGTGCAATGCCTGTAGAAGGAATTGCCTGCATGCCCGTTGCACTGCTTTGATGAATGATGGTGGGTTTGCCTTGTTCTTTGCTTCCCGGATGGCAGTAATAGGAGCGCCCACCCGAAAAAGGATCTTCTTTCTTTGCCAGCAACTGAAGCATTAATTGGTATGGAGTGAAACCTATTGAAAGCAGAATGCTATCATCCCGGTAATATGGAGAAACAAAATCACAGGGCAATAAGTGCATTCCTGTTGCAATTTGAATGGCTTCATGACCCCTTGAGGTAGAATGGACATACCGGCAAATGGTACGGTTATTTTCATATATATCCCCCATGCAACGGGCGGTGGTCATTAAATCAAACGCACGCGTTGCAATGTTTTGGTCAAGCATGGCGCAAATATCTGTAACAAAGGGTAAAAACTTACGACTATTTAATAGGTAGTTTAAACACTTCAACATCTTCTAAAAAGCCTGTTAGAATATCCCCAACCACACATTCGCCAACCCCTGCCGGAGTTCCTGTAAAAATGAGGTCTCCAATATTTAAAGCAAAGTACTGGCTGATATTGGAGATTACTTTATCGAAAGAAAAAAGCATTTCACTGCTATTGCCTTTTTGTACGGTCTCTCCATTTAATTGCATGGAAAAATTGATGGGTTTTGATAGCATTTGGGGGGTTATAGGAGTCCAGGTGCCGGTTAAGGCAGAATTATCCCAAGCCTTGGCTTTTTCCCAGGGTAAACCATTCTTTTTGAGTTCATTTTGTACATCCCTTGCCGTAAAATCGATTCCAACTGTAATTGCATTATAATATTTATTGGCCTGGTTTTCTGTAATATACTTGCCGTTTTTAGAAATTTTTAAAACCAATTCGGCCTCGTAGTGAAGTTCGTTTGAGAAGCTGGGATAATAAAAAGGAACGGAATTTTGTAAAAGGGCGCTTTTAGGCTTTAGGAAAATCACAGGTTCCTCCGGTACGGCATTATTTAATTCCTTTGCATGTAATACATAATTCCTTCCGACACAGAATATTTTCATAGATGCAATTTGGTACTTAATTTTTGGTTAATAAGTGTTAAACCAACATTAACAAATATAACTTAATTTTTTAGCAAAATAATTCTATGATATTAATCAATGAAGTCAGGTATAGGTTTTAGTATTAAAAAGGTTCATTGTACGTTCAATACCAAAATTCCCGAATGCTTCAATAATCTCAACACAGGAATGAATTTTTCTTAATACAATTGGTCTTTCTTCCAGATTCCATTTTCCCAGTACATATTCAGATTGCATGCCGCGCGGATAATTATTGCCAATTCCAAACCTGAGTTTGGGATAATCGGTCGTTTCTATTGCGGCATGAATACTTCTTAGTCCATTATGCCCGCCATCGCTGCCCCCGGGTCTGATTCTTATTCTGTTTAATGAAATTGAGAGGTCGTCAACTATGGTTAAGGTATTTTCTAGATCTATGGTTTCTTTCGTCATCCAATATTTAAATGCTTTACCGCTTTCATTCATATATGTAGTTGGTTTAATGCAAATGAAAGTTTTTCCTTTAACCTTGACCTCCGCTATTTCTGCCAAACGTCCAACGGTAAAAGCTCCGCCATGTTTTAATACAAAGGCTGTTACTACATCGAAGCCCGCATTGTGCCTGGTATGTGCATATTCAGCACCGATATTTCCTAACCCGGTAATTAAAAACCTTTTCATTACATTCTGGTTTATAGAAAAAGATATTAATATTTTGTATGAAATTATATAAATAAGAAAGCCCCGCAATTACGGGGCTTTGCATTATATAAATAAGACTTATTTTTTCTTTTCTTCCTTTGCAGGCGCTTTAGCCGGTGCCGCAGCTTTAGCCGGGGCAGCAGCCTTAACTCCACCTGCAGCACCACCTGCTGCTTCTTCCTGTTTCAACTGGCGTGTTAACACAACAGAGGCAACCGGAATTCTGGGAGAGTTCAGAACCTCCATATCATCTGTAGGTACATCTTCAACCCGAATGTTTCCGTTTAATTCTAGATCGGTAATGTCTACTTCAATGGTTTCTTTCAGGTGTTTCGGATACGTCTTCACCTTTAAAGATTTCATTTTAGTAACAAGTTTACCACCTGCCTTTACTCCGATGGAAGCTCCAACGAACTTTAAAGGAAGATTGGCAATGATCTTTTTGTTTTCTACAAGCTCAAGCAAATCTATATGGTTTAGCGCATCGCTAACTTTATCAAATTGCAGGTCTTTTAGAATGCAACGGTAGCTGTTACCGTCAACCTTTACTTCAGCCAATTGAAATTCGCTGGTGTATACAAGAGGTTTAAATGCCTTGGCCGGAGCGAAAAAATTCACCTCCTGCGCACCCCCGTAAATTACACCAGGCACCATATCCTGAGAGCGAAGCTGGCGGGTGGCTTTTTTGCCCGTTTCGGTCCTCAGTTGTCCTTCGATTGTAATTGTTTTCATTGTTTTATTTATTGTTTGTTTTTACAGTTTACATAACTATTTGTAACCGGCATTCTATTAAAGTAAGGCATCGACTGTTGTGTCGCACACGTTATTTAATATTATATATTAACACGGTATAACACAATTTATTTTCCCCTTAACTGGGAATGAATAAACAGGCTGGTAATGCTTTTATTCTCGTATGCATTGCGAATTGCAATTGCAAAAAGATCGGCTACAGAAAGAACTTTAATTTTATCTGATGGCTTTCCTAAAGGAATGGTATCACAAACCACCAATTCTTCTAACATGCTATTCTCAATATTTTCTACTGCTTTACCACTCAAAACCGGGTGTGTGCATAGCGCTCTCACACTTAAAGCACCTTTTTCCCTCAACAGGCCTGCAGCCTTCGCTAGTGTTCCACCGGTATCGCAAATGTCATCTATAAGAATCACATGCCTGTCAACCACATCACCTATTACCACCATGCTTGTTATTTCGTTTGCCCTTTTCCTGTGCTTGTCACAGATTACTAAATCAGCATTAAAATAACTGGCAATTTCCCGTACCCTATTGGTACTTCCCACGTCAGGGGCGGCAAAGGTAAGGTTTTCCAGTTTTAACCGTTCAATGTATGGTATAAAAATGGCGCTGCTATCTAAATGATCAACCGGAATATCAAAAAATGCCTGTATTTGAGGAGCATGCAAATCCATAGTTATTACCCTGTTAGCCCCTGCAGCTTCGAGAAGGGTGGCAATAAGTTTTGCCCCCACAGCAACACGGGGTTTATCTTTCCTGTCTTGCCTGGCAAAACCATAATAAGGAACAACAGCAATAATTTTATAAGCGCTTGCGCGTTTTACCGCATCGATCATCAGCAAAAGTTCCATCAGGTTTTCGGAGGGTGCAAAAGTGCTTTGCACCAGAAACACATAATCACCTCTTATACTTTCAAGAAAAACGGGTTGAATTTCCCCGTCACTGAATTTTTGAATATTCACCTTTCCTAATCCAACGCCAAATCGCTTTGCAATTTTTTCGGCCAGCTCTTTAGAACCAGTACCAGAAAAAATTTTTACTGAGGGTTCCATAATTAATCCGTTGTTATGCGGCGAAGATAAAAATTACGAAATGAAATTGTAATTTGGTTATTGATAAATTTTAAGTATGGCTACGAACTCCATTAAAAATTGGGCGGAAGATGATCGCCCGAGGGAGAAGATGCTGTTAAAAGGGATCGATGCATTAAGCAATGCAGAATTAATAGCCATTCTTATAAATAACGGTGCCAAAGAATTGAGTGCTGTAGATGTTTCTAAAGCCCTATTAAATAATACAGGTCAGAATTTAAATAAGCTCGGAAAACTTTCGGTGCAGGAAATAATAAAACTTAAGGTTAAAGGCATTGGTCCTGCAAAAGCAATGATAATTGCAGCAGCCCTGGAGTTGGGAAGAAGGCGGGCAGGTGCAGAAAATAAGGTAGATATTATTACCCGCAGTAGTGATCTTGCCGCTTACCTGCGGGCAAGGTTGCAGGATAAAAAACATGAAGTTTTTGCAGTAATATTTTTAAATCAACGTAACCAGGTTATGCATTATAAAGTAATAAGCGAAGGTGGTATAACAGGCACGGTCGCTGACCCCCGAAAAATTCTGAAAACCGCGTTGGAACATGATGCAGTAAGCATTATACTTTGCCATAATCACCCCAGCGGCAGTTTAAAACCCAGCCGCCAGGATGAACAGCTTACCGAAAAAATAAAGCAGGCATCGCAGCACCTTGACATAAAAGTGCTCGATCATATTATTGTAAGTGATGAAGGCTATTACAGCTTTGCAGATGAAGGCATACTGTAACTATACGATCTTCATGTTTACGGGATCCCAGTTAATTACTTTGTTCTGAAAATAACTATCATTACAGGCAAGGCATGGTGCCGCAGCCCTGAAGCCAAATGCTGCATCCTCTACAACCGGTCTTCCGTTTCTAATTGAATCGAAAAAGTTGGTAAAATGATCCAGGTGTTCATCATATCCCTCAGGTTCTTTATACGTTATATCGGAAAGTTTTGGCGCCTGCTCATCTTCTTTTGAATATTTTTTATGGTACTCTTCAGCAATCTGTTTTTGCATGGCTTCGGGGTAAGTAAAGTAACTATCCCACCCGCCAAAACCAGGGGCTTTTGGCATTTTGCTTCTCCGAATAGTAAATCCACCCCAGTCAAAATCTATAACACCTTCACTGCCCGTTAATTTTGTAACACCTTTATCGCCTTCACCGCTAATAAAATTAACCTGGAGTGAAACCTGGAAAGAAGGGTGTTCCGGCGAAGCCGGGTATTCCATCACCGCCGTCATAACATCTGGCACATTACGTCCATCTTTCCAATAAGTAGTATCCCCGATCGCGTAAATTTTCGATGGACCTTTAGAATCAGTAATAAAATGGATGCCGCTAAGTAAATGCACAAACAAGTCGCCTGCTACTCCTGTACCGTATTCCCGGTAATTTCTCCACCTGAAAAAACGGTCATCAGAATAAGGATGTTTCGATTTTGAGGGCGCCTGAAATGTTTCCCAATCTACTGTTTTCGGAGAAGCATCGGGCGGAATAGTGTACTGCCATGCACCTAATGCGCTTTGTCTGTCAAACGAAGCATGAACGGAGTTTATCATGCCTATTTCTCCGGCTTTATACAATTCTTTAGCCTTAGCAAATGCCAGGCTGCTTACCCGTTGGCTGCCAACCTGCATAATAGCGTTGGTATCTTTTTGCGTTTTTACAACACCATGCCCTTCACTTATTTCTTTAACCATTGGTTTTTCGCAATAAACCGCTTTTCCTGCAAGCATTGCTTCTGTGGCTATTTTGCTGTGCCAGTTATCGCTTGTGGCAATGATCACAGCATCTATATCTTTTCTCTCTAAAATTTCTTTGTAATTTTTGGTGATGAAAAGATCTTTTCCATAAACCTCGCGGCAGCGTTGTAGTCTGCCATCGTACAGGTCGCATGCTGCAACCATTTCTACACCCGGAACTTTTCGGGCGGTATTAACATCATTAAATCCCATAATACCCATTCCAATTCCCGCTATTCTTATTTTATCACTTGGATAAATGCGTTTTTCCCTTTGCAAAATAATCTCCTCTGCTTTTTGCTTTGCGGCAAGACTGCGAAGGGAACCCGCAGACAAAAGCAAAGCGGATCCTCCGAATTTTTTAATAAAATTTCTTCTGTTAGATGACATGGCAATTGTTGTTTTTTATAAAAACTAAAGTAAGCGAAAAAAATGTTTTTGCTAAATATTGTTCATTTAAAATCTGAATGAAATTTACTATAAAAAAAACCACCATTTAATTGTATAAGTATTGGACATAATAGCCTTTTACCCTTAACAATTTTAATGCTTTTGTAGGGTTAATAAATTTAAGGGTGACTTATTACCTGATAACAAAAAGAAAGTATATGCAATTTGAACGTTTGATAAAATTTATTTTCCCGGCATTTCTTATTTTTTCGCTACCCAATTTAATTCTGGCCCAATTCTCTGTGGTTCAGCCCTCACAAAAAAACTGGAATGCACAATGGATAGCTGGCCAGAATGATAATGGCAGGGATTACGGGGTTTACTATTTTCGAAAAAGTATTGATCTAGATAAAAAGCCAGATTCTTTTACCATACATATTTCTGCAGATAACAGGTACAAGCTGTTTGTAAACGATTCTCTTGTATCGGTAGGCCCAGCAAGAGGCGATCTTTATTACTGGAATTACGAAACTATTGATCTGGCACCCTTTTTAAAAACCGGCAAAAACACTTTGGCTGCATTGGTATATAATGAAGCTGAATATAGGCCTGAGGCGCAGTTTACATTCAGAACCGCATTTATAATTCAGGGCAATAGTTCGGTTGAAGAAATTATCAATACCAACAAATCGTGGAAATATTTTCGTGATTCATCACACCATCCCCTTCCTGGAATTTTTGCCGCCAGCACAGGTGAATTAATTGATATGCATTATGCAATTAAAGGCTGGTCAGCTGTAGAATTTGATGACAGCCATTGGTCATATGCCGCACAGGTTCTTTCTGGAAATTTAAAAGGCATGTCTGATGGTTTTGGCTGGATGCTGGTACCAAGCCCGTTACCGGCCATGGAAATGAAGTACCAGCGGATTCCTGTTGTGAGAAAAGCTACAGGAATAAAACCGCCATCAGCATTTCCTGCAATACAATCTTCATTTACTGTGCCGGCCAATACTTCTGCAACCCTGTTGCTCGATCAAACCTATCTAACAAACGCTTATGTAACGATGCAATTTAGCAAAGGGAAGAATGCGGGGGTTTCACTTGGATATGCAGAGTCAATGTATGATGAATTTAACCAGTATGGCAGAAAAAAAGGCAACCGGAATGATGTGGAAGGCAAATTGTTTTATGGGCGGTTAGACAGTATTGTTTCTGACGGAAGCAACGCCCAAACTTTTACTACGCTTAATTTCAGAACATTCAGGTATTTGCAATTAAAAATATCAACAGGTAATGAACCCCTGGTAATAGATGATATCTATGGCACATTTACAGGATATCCTTTTAAGCAATCTGCACACTTCGCAACAAAAGACAAAGAGATAAATGATATACTGGATATCGGTTGGCGCACTGCCCGCTTAAATGCCGTAGATACCTATACAGACTGTCCATACTACGAGCAATTGCAATACATTGGCGACACGCGTGTGCAGGCAATGGTTTCTTATTTTTATAGTGGTGATGACAGGCTTGCCCGTAATGCATTGGATTTAATTGATCACTCAAGACTGCCTGATGGACTTACATTAAGCCGCTATCCATCTCACAGCACACAGGTTATTTCTACCTTTTCATTATGGTATATTGGCATGCTGTACGATTTCTGGATGTATAGGAACGATCCTGATTTTATAAAAAATAAATTGAATGGCGTAAGAGGTATACTTGATTTTTTTGCCGGATATCAACAAGTAGACGGGTCGTTAAAAAACACACCTTACTGGGTTTTTGTGGACTGGGCAAATGGAAAAGATTGGTGGGTTGGTGCACCTCCAAAAGGCTCGGATGGAAGCTCTGCCATTCTTGACCTTCAATTACTGTGGGCCTATCAATGGGCGGCACAATTAGAAGATTCTTTAGGTATGGGAGATTATGCTAAATTGTATAAAGAAAAAGCCACGCAGTTACAACAAACCATACATACAAAATATTGGGATGACGCAAAAAAACTGTATGCTGATACAAAAGAAAAAGATCATTTTTCCCAGCATGCCAATGCACTGGCATTATTAACCGGCTTGGTTAGTGATGCAGAAAAATTTGAATTTGGAAAAACACTTTTGTCTGATACCACTTTAACTGAATGCACTATTTATTTTAAATACTATTTACACCAGGCTTTAGTAGAAGCAGGTTTAGGTAATTTCTACATTAAATGGCTGGATATATGGCGAAAAAATATTGCGTGGGGATTAACTACATGGACAGAAGATTCTAATGTAGAATATACACGGTCTGATTGCCACGCATGGGGCAGTAGCCCTAATATTGAATTTTTCAGAACAGTGCTTGGAGTTGATAGTGATGCGCCAGGTTTTACATCAGTAAAAATTGAACCGCACCTGGGTTCTATTACAAATATTAGTGGGGAGGTGCCACATCCCGAAGGAATAATAAAAGTAGATTACCAATTAAATAAAGGAAAATGGAACATTCAAATCGTTTTACCGCAAGCCACCACCGGTAAATTGGTGTGGGCGGGTAACACTTATAAATTAAGAGATGGTATGAATCTTTTAAATATTAATAATTAGATTCTTATTTATAAGAAGGTATTACATCCGAATAACGAAGACTTTTTTTTATAAACACCCGCCGTTAAACTTATTATTTTAAACAATATATTTTACCTTTAATATACTTCGAAATTAAAATAACGAGTGCTTTAAATTTTATCTACAAGATAGGAATTCAATTTAAGTTAAAGGAAGTTTTTCCGGTTGATTGTCAGTATGTTTTTTCCTTTGTACGAATCTATTTTTAACCTTTAAATCTATCCAGCCATGCGAAAGTTTACACTGGCATGTTTCTCATGCATCACCATTTCTTTTGCTTTACAGGCACAACAATTTCAAAACAGGATTGGTAAGTCGGCACCAAGAGAATTTGGTAATTCAGTTACCCAGCAGGTAGATGGGACTTTTCTTATTGGGGGCAATTACCGCAATACTTTTTATGGAAAAGATTACCCCGCCATAATTCATCTTGCTAAAAATGGGAGTGTAGACTGGTTGCGCCAACTCAATGTTCCGAACCAGCCAACTTCTTTTGTGCAATATGCTGAGGCGGTGAAAAGCACTACAGGAACTGCAGATGGTTATATTGCCATTATAAATGCAAGTTCATCCATATACCTTGTAAGGCTTACAAACTCAGGCACAGTAACCTGGGGCAGAAAACTTTCTAATGCCACCTATTCATCAAATTATCCTTTGCGGGTAAAGCCTTCGTACAGCAGTTCTGCTGCACTTCCGGCTTTTTATATACTTGCAACCCATTTCAGTGGCTTAGGTGAAGTGGTAATTAAAACAAATTCGGCCGGTATTATTCAATGGCAAAAAAGAATTACACACCCCACGAATGGCTATAGTTATGTTTTTCGGGACATGCAGGCAACAAAAGACACGGGATGCGTGGTAACAGGATATATTTCTGGAGGTGGTACCAGTAACCCGGTGATATTTAAATTTTCACCAACAGGTAGTGTAACTTTTGGTAAGAGCTATGATTTTTTTGGTACACCATACTCAGGTGGATTTGGCATTTCCGAATTTACTTCCGGTGGCTATGTAGTTACCGGGGATGATGGGGGTAGTGATGATAATCTTACATTTAAAGTAACCTCTACAGGAGCTATTACATGGGGTAATAAATATACCAATACTGCCACTAACGATTTAACCGGCAGGTCTGTAGTTACTGATGGCGCAGATAATATAATAATAGCAGGTGCAAATTACCCAGGGTCTTCACCAAATCTTCCATTTCTTATGAAACTTAATTCTTCTGGTACAATAATATTTTCCAAGGAATTTGACGATTTTTATAACCAGTTCAACAGCTATAATGATGCTGATGTAGAAGACCTGAAACTTACATCTACAGGGTATTGCTTTGTGAGCACGGCAAGCCCCAGCAATACACTGGCAGATATTTTTGTAGTACACACAAACACCTCGGGAAATGTAACGGGAGCCTGTACACCTGCAAGTGTAACAAACACCAGGGTGTCACCAGATTTTTTGTCGGTATCTAATGCAACTTATACCGTAGCGAATGAATCATTAATAAACACTTCGGTTGCAATAAGTTCACCAAAAATTACTTCTGAAGAATTAAAATGCGCTACTGTTATGCCTCCCGGCGTTATAAAAAATGAGCTAAATGGAAATTTAACTGCCTATACAGCAAATAAGTCTGTAATAATAAATTATACATTACCCGTTGAAAGCAATAATACCTATGATGTTAAATTAGTAAACCTAAATGGTAATGTTGTAGCTTCCCGTTCACTTAAACCTAACCAGCCGATAGTGATAGATAACAAGCAATTTCAAAATGGAATGTATGTTGTAACGCTAAGTTTAAAAGGCATTTTCGTGACCCAGCAAAAGACTTTTATCGGACAATAAAACCGGTTTAAATTAAAATTAAAAAAGCGACCCTAAAAGTCGCTTTTTTTATGTGCCCCAGGCGGGAATTGAACCCGCACTCGCGTTGCGGCGAACAGGATTTTAAGTCCTGCGTGTCTACCAGTTCCACCACCAGGGCGGTAAACAAAAACGACCGGCTTTACCAGTCGTTGACTTGGAGCGGAAGACCGGGCTCGAACCGGCTACCCCGACCTTGGCAAGGTCGTGCTCTACCAAATGAGCTACTTCCGCCTGTGTTGTAAGAACTTTAAGGACTGCGAAATTAGCAATCTGAACCTTACCACAAAAATTATTCGCTTGTTTTATTTGTATTGTGGGGTGAAAGTTGTGTTTGGCGCAACCTCAACTTGTGGTTTTCCCTTGTAACGGTGTGTATATAAATTATAACACCCGCCTAAAACTAATGCCATAAAAATCAACACCTGCAAGTAAAATAAAAAGCGCGAAGAGTTAACCCAATTATATCCAAATTCTTTTTCGCGGTAATTTTCAACGTCGTGTGTCATATTTAAAATGATTACCGTACAAAAATAAGGGGTAACCATCAATCACGCAGCGTTCTCATCAACAATTTGTGAAAATCGTTTTTTGTTCTTTAAAAAGTATTGCCAGATAATCAATTTACTGGTAACACCTGTTAAGCTTGTAAATTTTTTATTTGTGAATGAATTTTTATTGAGGTTTTTCTGCTTCCATTTAATAACCTCGGCATGTGCATGTAAGACTGCTTTAAAGTCATTAAATTTTCCTGACAAAAGGCTTTTAAAAGCGAATAACCAGTCAAGCAATATCCTGGCAAAAATTTTATACCATTTTTCATGATAAGGTAAATTCTTCATCATCATTAACAGGTTATTCCTAAAATTCAGAAATACTTTTCTGTAATTATTTTTTGGCAGCGTTCCACCACCCACATGATACACTATAGATCTACCGCAATACAAAATTTTATAACCTGATAATTGCAGTCTCCAGCACAGATCTATTTCTTCCATGTGTGCAAAAAAAGAGGCGTCGAAACCGCCTGCTTCTCTAAAGCTTGATGCACGTATAAACATGGCTGCACCGCTAGCCCAAAAAATTTCTTTCGTATCATCATATTGTCCTTTGTCTTCCTCGCAGGTATCAAATACACGACCCCGCGCAAAGGGGTAGCCCAGGTTATCTAGCCATCCGCCGGCAGCACCTGCATACTCAAACATTTTTTTATTATGAAAGGATCTGATTTTTGGTTGACAGGCTGCGACCAGGGAATCGTTTTCCATCTCTTGTATAACAGGCTCTATCCAATTTTTTTCTACCTCCACATCCGAATTCAATAGCACGAAATAATCAGCATTAACAAATTTTAATGCTTCATTGTATCCTCCTGCGTAACCATAATTCTTAGGGAGTTTTATTACTTCAATATTTATAAAATGCTTTTGAATAAATTCAATACTGTTATCTGTTGATGCGTTATCAGCCACTATTATTTTTCCGTTCGGATATGTGGTTGCCAAAACAGACGGAAGAAATTGCTGTAAAAATTTTTTCCCATTATAGTTTAAAATAACAACAGCAACAGAAGGCAGGTTCAATTAAATATTTTTTTCAAAATTAAGGTTATGATATCATGCCGCCATAATTACAAAATATGTAAAATAATTAGTGGTATAAATTATGTACTATGCATTATAATTTAAAGCTATAGTTTAATGTTTGGCGTAACCATTCTAGGCAATAATTCTGCCGTTCCGGCGCATAACAGGCATCCCACTTCCCAACTAGTTACCGTTAATGATGCATTTATACTAATTGATTGCGGAGAGGGCACACAATTACAAATGAACAAATATAAAATTCGCCAAAGCAGAATTACCCACATACTAATTTCTCATTTACATGGAGACCATTATTTTGGCTTGCCAGGATTAATTACAAGTATGGCATTGTTAGGTAGAAAAGATACACTTCACGTATTTGCCCCCGAAGCACTTAAGGGAATTATTGATATGATTTTAGAAGCCTCTGAAAGTGAACTGCCATTTCCATTAATATTCCATCCATTAAAAGAAGAGGGCTTAATTGCCTTACAGGAAAAATTTTCAATTACCTGCTTTAAAGTTTTTCATCGTATAGAATGTTATGGATTTATTATTTCAGAAAATAAAAAACCAAGAAAAATAGTGTTGGAGAAAGCTAAATATTTTAAGGTGCCTTATGAAAAATTTGAAAGTTTGAAAGATGGATTAGATTACGTTTCCCCAACTGGCGAAATAATAAAAAATGGTATGATTACAACTGCTACACCGCCACTTAGAAAATATGCCTATTGTGCAGATACAAGATTTACCGAAAGCCTGGCTAACATAGTTGCCCAGGTAAATTTATTATACCACGAGGCTACCTACCTCAATGATCAGCAGGAGAAAGCCATTCGCCACTACCATTCAACTTCTATGCAAGCCGCGCAATTGGCAAAAATGGCAAGTGCGAAAAAGTTATTGATTGGTCATTTTAGTAGCAAGTACGAAAAGCTGAACATGTTTGCAGAAGAAGCAAAGTCTGTTTTTTCTAATACACAACTTGCATTGGAAGGTGCTACTTACCTGGTATAATTTATACATACAGGTTCAACATTTTCTAACATCACAATCCTTACTTTGCAGCATGACTTATGCTGATGCGATTGATTACCTCTACAGGCAACTGCCCATGTTTAGCCGAATTGGTGCGGCAGCATATAACAAAGACCTGACGAATACACTTCTTCTTTGCAGTTTCTTACAAAACCCACAACAACACTTTAAAACATTACATGTTGCAGGCACAAACGGAAAAGGATCGGTTAGCCATATGCTCGCAGCTATTATGCAATCTGCAGGATATAAAACAGGGTTATATACTTCGCCACATTTAAAAGATTTTAGAGAGCGCATTAAGGTTAACGGCAGGATGGTTGAAGAAGAATTTGTAGTGAATTTTATGCAGCGCATCATTCCAGAGGCAAAAAGCATTAAGCCTTCTTTTTTCGAGTTGACCGTAGCGATGGCCTTTGAATATTTTAAAGACCAGCAGGTAGATATTGCCATTATTGAAACAGGTTTAGGCGGCAGGTTTGACAGTACCAATATTATTCATCCCGAGCTTTCGGTTATTACAAACATTGGTTGGGACCATATGAATATTTTGGGTAATTCCCTTGAAAAAATAGCGTTCGAAAAAGCAGGCATAATAAAAGAGCAAACCCCGCTTGTGGTGGGTGAAAGTAATGATAAGATCAACAATATTTTTGTAAGTATAGCAAGAGAAAAACAGGCTGAATTATTTTTTGCAGACCAATTGATTTACGTAAATGACTGGAAATTTGTGAATCATTATTTACATGTTTCGGTATCCCAGAAAGAAACCGGAGATATGGAAGAATACACACTTGACTTACACGGAATCTATCAATTAAAAAACCTGGTTACCGTTTTGGAAACTGTTAGGCAATTAAAAAAGGCAGGCTGGAACCTATCAGGCCAAGCTATAAAAAACGGGTTACAAAACACAAAGCGCCTTACCGGTTTGCATGGTCGTTGGGAAGTGATTCATCAACATCCAACTGTTATACTTGATGTAGCTCATAATGTTAATGGAATAGTTGAAGTAAAATCATCTCTTGAACACTTAAGCTATAACAAACTGCATATTATTTTTGGTATGGTTAAAGACAAAGATGCCGAAGACGTGTTGCAGCAGTTACCAAAGTATGCAACATATTATTTTACTAAGGCCCAAATTCCGCGCGCATTGGGTGAAGAAGAGCTTTTACAAAAAGCTTCTACTTTTAATTTGACAGGGCAAGCATTTGCTAATGTTAATACAGCATTATCAAATGCATTACAACACGCTGCTAAAGACGACCTGATTCTTATATGCGGAAGCGTTTATCTTGTAGGTGAGGTAGAAATACCTGCGAACCTCGCCTAAACTTTTTTCATTTCTGCATAATATTTATGGAAGTAAGGAATGGTTTCAATTCCCTTATAAAAGTTTCGAAGTTCAAATTTTTCGTTAGGACTGTGCAGGTTATCGCTATCCAGTCCGAAGCCTAAGAACACTACCTTACAATCCAGTTCTTTTTCAAACAATGCAGTTATGGGAATACTTCCACCTCCGCGAACAGGTATAGGTTTTTTACCAAAGGTGGCCTCTATTGCCTTTGCCGCTGCCCTGTATTCAATGCTGTCTACAGGTGTCATGTACGGATCGCCCCCATGGTGCACTTCTGCTTTAACTGTAACATTTTTTGGTGCAATTTTTTTTATGTGATCTATAAGTAAGGGGGTTATTTTATCTGTTGTTTGATTGGGTACAAGCCTGCACGAAATTTTTGCGAATGCTTTTGAAGGCAATACTGTTTTTGCGCCTTCACCGGTATAGCCCCCCCATATGCCATTTACTTCTAAGGTTGGCCTAATGCCTGTGCGTTCATTGGATGAGAAACCTTCTTCGCCCCATAGCTCATTTATTCCAAGATCTGCTCTAAATTCTTTTTCATCGAACGGCGCTTTTGCAAGTTCTTTTCTTTCGGCATCGCTTGCTTCAACTACATCATCATAAAAACCCGGAATGGTTATCCTGTTATTCTTATCGTGCAGTGATGCGATCATTTTTGTTAATATGGTAATGGGGTTGGCAACCGCACCACCATAAACCCCACTGTGCAAATCACGGTTAGGCCCGGTGACTTCTACCTCTATATAACTTAAGCCACGCACACCAACATCAATACTGGGAGAATCCATACTTATCATTGCGGTATCGCTAATTAATATTACATCAGCCTTCAAAAGTTCTTTATTCTTTTTTACAAAATCTCCCAGGTGTGCTGAACCAATTTCTTCTTCACCTTCAATCAAAAATTTAAGATTTACTGGTAAAGAATTTGTTTTTGTTAGAATTTCTAAAGCTTTTACATGCATAAAAAATTGTCCTTTATCATCGCATGCTCCGCGTGCATAAATCTTCTCATCTTTTATTACGGGTTCAAAGGGTCCGCTGTTCCAAAGGTTTAAAGGGTCTGGTGGTTGAACATCATAATGGCCGTATACCAACACCGTTGGTACATCGTCGCCAACATATTTTTCTGCATAAACAACGGGATGGCCTGCTGTTGGATGAATTTGCACTTTATCTGCACCCGCATTTCTTAAACTATCTTCAACAGCTTTTGCACATGCAAGCATATCAGCCTTGTGTTCACTTCTTGCACTTACACTTGGTATACGTAATAATGCAAGCAACTCATCTAAAAATTTTTTGCTGTTATTGTCCTGGTATTCTTTCCATTCCTTCATAAAATAAGTTTAAACGAAAGTAATAAAATTTGAATGAGGCATTAGAATTCGCATACTTCATGCATTAAGAAACTTCTTATACACATTGTTGCCAAAATCTTCTTAAAACCAAAATCGTATAAAATTTATACACACGCAATCCGTTGTTTTGAGATACAGTCTATTTTAGCAATTATAAAAAGTTTACATGGGAATTTTATTGCAGGTCGATTCAACGTTAAATGGTGCTGCCACCACACTGGCTAATAATCCTGATACACTAAGCCTTTGGAGCCTTCTTAATAAAGGTGGTTGGTTGATGTATCCACTATACCTGCTTTTTGTAATTGCCATTTTTGTTTTTTTTGAAAGGCTAATTGCAATAAGGAAATCCAGCAGAATTGATACGAATTTCATGAGTATTATTCGTGATAATATAATTACCGGAAACATAAGTGCCGCACGAAATCTGGCTAAGAATACAGAGAACTCTGTTGCACGCATAATTGATAAAGGCATTCAGCGCATTGGCAAGCCTATTGATGCCATTGAAAAAAGCATGGAAAATGTAGGGAAGCTGGAGATGTATAAAATGGAAAGAAACCTAAATGTTCTTTCGCTTATTGCCGGTATCGCACCCATGTTTGGATTTTTAGGAACCATTATAGGAATGGTGCAACTTTTTTATAACATAAACAGCTCGGGTAATTTTGAACTGAGTGTTATTGCAGGCGGTATTTATGTAAAAATGATTACTTCTGCAACGGGATTAATAATAGGTTTGATGGCATATGTAGGTCATAATTTTTTGTCTACCCAAATTGATAAGACAGCCAATAAAATGGAAGCTTCCAGTGCTGAATTTGTTGATGTACTGCAAGAGCCAACCCGGTAGTAAGGCTATTTGTTAATCCAGATAAATAAACGGAATGAACATACGTAACAGGTTAAAGAGAGAGCCGCAGGTGCAGACGGGGGCGTTAAATGATATCCTGTTTATTTTATTGCTTTTCTTTCTTATTGTCTCAACGCTTGCCAACCCCAATGTTATTAAAGTGAACAACCCTAAAGGTAAAAAAGACATTAAGGCAAAGCAGAACATTGTTGTTTCTATAGATAAAGATCAGAAAGTGTATATAGGTCAAAAACAAATTGACCTCGCAAATCTTGATAGTCTTTTACGTTTTGAGGTAAATAAGGTAAAGCCTTACATTGATACGCCCTCTGTTGTTATTAATGCTGATACCATTTCTTACTATGGAGAAGTCTTTAGAATAATGCAGGCAGCCAAACAAGCCGGTGCAAGGGTTGTGGCGAACGTTAAATAAGACTAAACTTTATTCGGCATCGCATAAAAAAAGCCCTGGAAACAGGGCTTTTTTTAATTATAAGCTTTAAGCTGTTATATTTTAAAATGGGAGAAGGCTTTGTTAGCTTCAGCCATGCGATGAGTATCTTCTTTCTTTTTAAATGCAGCGCCTTCGCCTTTGGCTGCTGCCATAATTTCATTAGACAATTTATCAGCCATAGTTTTACCATTACGCTCACGGCTAAACCTGATAAGCCATTTCATGCTTAAAGAGATTTTGCGGTCTGTACGAACCTCGCTCGGTATCTGGAAGGTAGCACCACCAATTCTGCGGCTTCTAACTTCTACAGCAGGAGTAACATTTTGTAAGGCTTTTTTCCAAATTTCATAACCATTGTCCCCGGTTAACTTGCTAACCTTGTCAATAGCATCATAAAAAATGGTGATGGAGGCACTCTTTTTACCCTGCCACATCAAATTATTGATAAAACGGGTAACCAGCGGATCATTATAACGAGGATCTGGTGCTAAGGGTAATTTTTTTGCTTGTGCTTTACGCATAGTTCAACAATTGCTTATTAGTTATTTTTTTGCTTTTTCTTTCTTTGTACCGTATTTACTGCGGCTTTGTTTACGGTCTTTAACACCTGCAGTATCGAGGCTTCCGCGAACGATATGATAACGAACACCCGGTAAATCTTTCACACGACCACCACGAATCAGAACAATTGAGTGCTCTTGCAGGTTATGCCCTTCACCCGGAATATAAGCGATAACCTCGATCTTATTTGTAAGGCGCACTTTGGCAACTTTGCGTAATGCTGAGTTGGGCTTTTTAGGGGTGGTAGTATATACCCTGGTGCAAACACCACGACGCTGAGGGCAGGAATCCAGGGCCCTGGATTTACTTTTCGCGCGGATAATTTCTCGTCCTTTTCTAACTAACTGCTGTATTGTAGGCATTCTAAACCAATAATTTTTTGAGTTGGCAAAGGTAAGGGAGTATGGCGAAAATTAGAAATTAAACCAAAATAATTATTACATCCCCTGTTAATTTCTTTTAAACCTTAAACATCCACCCATGTTTGTCTGCCTTTTTGCAGGTTTTTATTTCGTTCAATAAGTTTTTGAGTTGGAGGGCAATTGTATATTTTCCCGCATCCAGTTTCATCTCCAGGTCGCGATACTTTAAAGTATTGATCATTGCAATGGTTGCAGCGGTACCCATTCCAAAAATTTCCTGCAGGTTTCCGTTGTTGTAAGCCTCTATTACCTCATCTATGCTTATTTTTCTCACTTCTACCGGAATATTCAGGTCGCCGCATAAGGTAAGAATGCTATCGCGGGTTACACCGTTTAAAATGGTTCCTTCCTCCAGAGAAGGAGTGATCACTTTCCCATTTATTACAAAAGCAACATTCATCATACCCACTTCCTGCAACCATTTGTGCTCAAAGGCATCTGTCCATAATACCTGGTCGTACCCCTGCTTTTTTGCGATGGTGGCAGGCATCATACTTCCACCATAATTACCAGCGTTCTTGGCAAATCCAACACCGCCCGGTGCTGCACGTGTATATTTCTCTTCAACCGCAATTTTCATTGGTGCCGTGAAATAAGGGCCGGTTGGGCTCAAAATAATTAAGAACTTATAGGTTTCTGAAGGTCTTACACCCAAAGCAGTATCTGTAGCGAACATTAAAGGGCGTATGTAAAGCGAATAATGGTCTTTATTGGGAATCCAGTTTTTATCCAGCTCAATCAATTGCCGCATGCCTTCCATAAAAATATCTTCAGGTATGTGGGGCATATTAATTCTTTCTGCCGAAAGGTTCATTCGCCTGTAATTGTCATGCGGGCGAAAGATGAATGCCTCTCCCTGCTCGTTCTTGTAGGCTTTAATGCCCTCAAAAATAGATTGCCCATAATGCAACGCAACCAGCGAAGGTTCTATAACAAGGGGTTGATAAGGCTTAATTTCAACATTAGTCCATTCACCATTTTCATAATCAGCTTCAAGCATATGATCGGTGAAAAATTTTCCGAAAGGAATATTCTCCAGGTCAAGGTCATTCAATTTACTTCTTTCTACCTTCGTAACAGATATATCTAAAGCATCAGTCATAATAAGTATTTTGACAAAGAAAATAAAAAAAGATAAAACTAACAGTTATTAGTATTGTAACTTTTAAACATGGATACAAAATTACCAGATTTTTTGCTTGCTGAAATTTACGGTGATAAGCTTATAAGCATAAGGGATAGCAACACCAAAAATCCTATTGCCTACCTGGGTGATAATGTAAAAAATGTAGTGATTGTGGTAAATGAAAAAATCGATGGATTTATTTCAGATGAAACGCTCGCGTTATTAGAACGAATTCTTGCGCCGTGTAAATTACAATTGCAGGATGTGGCTATCATTAATTTTTATAACCAGAAGGTATCGTATTCTAAAATACAGGAAGAGTTACACCCTGCGAGGTTGCTGATGTTTGATGTAAGTACCGAGCAGATCGCATTACCTTTTAAAATACCTAATTACCAGGTGCAACCCTTTGATCATTGCCAGGTGCTTTGCTCAGCTGCACTTGGTACTATGCTGGATTCTGCGGATAATCCCCTTAAAGAAAAAGAACCCCTTTGGAAAGCCCTTAAAAGAATGTTTAACCTATGATGCCTACCCTGATTTTTGCCACCAATAACAGGCATAAAGTACAGGAGATTAACGCCATTATCGGTGATACGTTTTCAGTTGTGCCTTTAAAGGAAGCAGGCATTAACATAGACATTGCAGAACCCCACGATTCCATTGTAAAGAATGCACAGGAAAAAGCCCGCACTATTTTTAACCTAACTAATAAAAATTGTTTTTCTGAAGATACGGGGCTTGAAGTGAATGCATTGAATGGCGAACCCGGTGTAAAAAGCGCACGTTATGCAGGGGAGTCGAAAGAGTTTGGCAATAACATCGAAAAGTTGCTTTTTAATATGAAGCATTCAACCGATCGTAAGGCACAATTCAGAACGGTGATCTGTTTAATTTATAATGGTGCGGAACATTTGTTTGAAGGTATTTGTGAAGGAAGTATTTTGCAGGAGGTAAGGGGCGAGGGAGGTTTTGGTTATGACCCGGTTTTTGTTCCGGCAGGAAGCGTTAAAACTTTCGCTGAAATGGATCTTAACGAAAAAAACACTTTCAGCCATAGAAAAAAAGCAACCGAAAAATTAATTAAGTTTTTAAACGATTGTATATGCAAAGAGTAAAAGTAGATCTTCCGGAATCTTTTCCTTTCTCCACAGATATTAGGATTCGTATTACCGATATTAATTACGGTGGTCACCTTGGTAACGATGCTTTTCTTGCACTAATTCATGAGGCACGCCAGCGGTTTTTAAAAAATTATGGATATGAAGAATTACGCTTTGCCGGGTATGGATTAATTATGGCAGATGCAGCGCTGGAATTTAAACGAGAATTAAATTATGGTGATGTATTAACCATTAGTGTTGCTGCAACCGGGTTTCATAAATATGGTTTTGACTTGTATTATAAATTAGAAGTGCTAAATACGACACAACCACAATTAACCGGCAAGGCTAAAACGGGAATGCTTTGCTATGATTATGAAAACAAAAAAATTGTTGCTACACCGGTGGAGGCCATTTTAAAACTCAGCAACCAATAAATTATTCATTCCAAATACGCCAATTTTCTTCGGCCTGAATAGTTAGCATCTCATAACCATTTTGAATGGTGCATCCGGCTTTTTCTCCTTCACATAAAAACTTAGTAATTGGTGGGTTATACACCATGTCGAATAAATAATGCTGGGGTGTTAAGTATTTATATGGAATGGCAGGCATTTCATCCGATGCCGGAAAAGTGCCGACCGGGGTGCAATTGATAATGATTTTATGGCTTTGCATTATACTTTCATCCAGGTCTTGATAGCTTATATTTTCAGCAAAAGGGTTTCTGCTAACAGTGGTAAATTTTATTTTCAGTTTATTCAATACATACATAACAGCTGCGGCCGCACCGCCTGATCCCAATATCAAAGCATGTGTATGCTGAGGTTTAAGATGCCGTGTGAAAGATTTTTTAAAACCGGTTACATCTGTATTAAAACCCATCCAGCCTTCGTCTGTTTTTTTGATACAATTGCATGCACCGGTTATTGTAACTACCTTATTAACTGAGGATAGAAAAGAAATAACTTCTTTTTTATACGGTATAGTAACCGCTAATCCAACCAAATTTTCATGGCTGGTGAATAAAGATGGAAGTTGTTGAATAGTTGCAATAGGAAACAAGCTGAATGATGCATCCGTAATATTTTCTTTCCTGAACTTTTCCTGGAAGTAATGTTGTGAGAACGAATGGGAAAGCGGGTAACCGATCAGTCCGTATGTTCTCATGTTAGTAGGTTTATGCCTGGTCTTTATTCAGAAACAAATGAAACGTATCACCTCTTAACCCAATACGCATTGTCTCAAGAGGAATAACCTCTGATGGCGCAATATTCCCAAGATTTACATTGCAACCGATAAGTTCAAGAAAATATAATTGTTGAGCTTTCTGGGGTGCCTCCCATATTATACTCTCTTCCGGAATTTGTGTAAGAATTTCCTGAACTAAACCTTCCCTTACTTCTCCACTGCCGCGGTAAATACCTACAGTTCCTGCTTCTCTCGCTTCCGCAATAACATAAGAGCTTCCTGCTTCAAGTTCGGCACGCATTAATTCAATCCATTTATACGGTGGAATGATGTGCGCAGCGTCTTTACTTCCTACTTCGCTTAATACAGTTCCATATTTGGTAAGCTTTTCAATGTACCCGCATTTTTCAGCATGTGGAATGGTGATGGAGCCATCACTTACTTCCATGTATTTTATATTATAATCCTGGCAAATTGAGATGTAGTCGTTAAACTGGTTACGAATTAAAAATGCTTCAAACAAGGTGCCGCCAAAATAAACAGGCACATTATTCGATTGATAAGCTTCAATTTTCTCACGAAGTTTAGGAGTAACAAACGAGGTTCCGAAGCCCAGTTTTACAATATCTATATGCGGCTCGTTTATGGTAAGAAAATTTTTCACCTCCTCAATACTTAAACCTTTATCCATAACCATTGTTAAGCCATGTCTGCGCGGCTTTAATGTACGGTCAGGCATTTGTGTAAGCTTAAAATTCATGCTGATTTTTTTGGTGGGGCAAAAATAAGGGAAATTGCTTTCCACAATTTAGAAGCTCAATGAATGGTTATTGAGAAAAATAAAAAAGCCGCTTAAGAGCGGCTTAAAGAAAATTGAGTGCTTTAAATTATTTAGAGGCAGTTTCCACTTCGCCATCAATGGTTAGGATAACCGGAGATGCAATACGTGCAAACTTTACTGTAACCTTTTTAGTAAAACTTCCTGGATTTTCTGCGTTATAGGTAACCTTTATGTTCGCTGATTTACCTTTTAAAACAGGTGTTTTAGGATATTCAGGTGTTGTACATCCGCATTCTGCTGTGGCTGATTCTATAATTACAGTTTTATCAGAATTATTAACGAATGTAAACGTGGTTGAGGCAGGCACATGTTGTTTAATTTTACCAAATGAATATTTGGTGGTTTTAAAATCAACCTGTTCTATAGTTTGTGCTTTTAATCCTGCTGAAATAACCAGCATTACCATTAATCCCAGTAGTTTTTTCATAAATTAAATTATTTACCGTCAGAAGATTTTAGTTTATCAACGGCACCATTTACCGGGGCCGCATTGTCTGGTGCTTTAAAAGTTTCACCATGAAAATTTATCACCTGTGTCATGCCATCTTTATAGTAAACAGTGATCACTTTTCTAAAAGATCCTTCAGTGTATCCATTAAATCCAACTGTAATTTTAAAATCTTCGTTTGGAGCATAAGGACCAGCTTCCCATTTAGGTGTTGTGCAACCGCAACCGGCAACCACGTTATCAATTTTAACTGAATCCGGAGAAACATTCTTTATAAGAAGGTCAAATTCTGCAGGTTTGCCGTACGGAATTTTACCAAAATCATGATCTGTTTCAGAAAACTGAAGCACAGCTCCATTATCAGCACCCGACATCGTGTTAACGGAAGTTTGGGCATTTGCTGCAGCAAACATTAAAAATGCAAAAGAAAACAAAACAAATTTTTTCATTTAAGTGGTTTTAAAAATTCAATGTAAAAATATTGTTTCTAAAACAATAATCACAGTGATTATATATAATGGAATCTTAAATAACCATTTTTTTCAGGGTTGTAATACTGATAAAAATTCTGCACATGGGTAAAACGCACCGATGTAATTGGTACTTTTGTACCATGGGAAACGTTGCTGCGCCATCCAATGTTCAAGACAATATGCTTACGTACGATGATTTTAAAAGCACTGTATTGAACGATTACCGCGTTATTATTCAAAGCCGGGAAGTAAGCCTGCTGGGCAGGAGAGAGGTGTTGACCGGTAAAGCCAAGTTTGGCATTTTTGGCGATGGTAAAGAGCTTGCACAATTAGCCATGGCCAAATTCTTTAAACCGGGAGATTTTCGCGCCGGTTATTACCGAGATCAAACTTTTATGTTCGCATCCGGGTTGGCAACTCCACAACAATTTTTTGCTCAACTTTATGCCGATCCCGATATAAATAATGAACCTTTTAGTGCCGGGCGTCAAATGGTAAGCCATTTCGCCACCAATTTTACTGATGCAGATGGCAACTGGTTACCATTGGTTTCCAAAAAAAATATTTCGGGCGATATGGCACCAACGGCGTCTCAAATGCCGAGGAGCCTTGGATTGGCGCTGGCCTCCAAATTTTTTCGTAATACAAACAATGCTGAAGATTTTGCCACATTATCCCATAACGGTAATGAGGTTTGCTTTTGTACTATTGGCGATGCAGCAACCTCGGAGGGGCATTTTTGGGAAACCATTAATGCTGCAGGGGTACTTCAGGTTCCACTTGCCATATTTGTATGGGACGATGGTTACGGAATATCAGTTCCAAAAGAATACCAGACCACAAAAGGATCTATTTCAGCGGCACTGCGGGGTTTTCAAAAGAAAAATGACACAAATGGATTAGATATTTATAAAGTAAAAGGGTGGGATTATGCTACCCTTTGCGAGGTTTTTGAAACGGGCATTGAAAAAATAAGAACCACCCATGTTCCGGCAATTTTTCATGTGGAGGAAATAACACAGCCGCAGGGACATTCTACTTCCGGAAGCCACGAGCGGTATAAATCGGCTGAACGGCTGGATTGGGAAAGGGAATGGGATTGCATAAAACAAATGCGCCTTTGGATTCTGGAAAACAATATTATTACTGAAGATGAATTATCTGACCTTGAGGACAAAGTAAAGCAGGAAGTACGAGGTGCAAGAACAAATGCGTGGAATGGGTATATTGATCCTATTAAGGCAGAGGTATCAAGAACTGTTTCTCTCCTGCAAGAGTTAGTTGATAGCAATAAGTCTGAAGGTGGAAGAAAGCTTCTTCCGTTAATAAAGGAATTAAATCAAAATTCCGAACCTCTACGGCGAGACATATTAAAAACCCTGGCCCTCGCAACTGATATAGAAAAAGAAATATCATCTCAAAGAAATATTGCGGCGCGATATAATGAACTAAAAAAGGAAAATAAACAGGTATATAATTCCTTACTCTATAGTGATAACAGCAAAAGCGCCAGCCGTGTTCAGGAAATTAAAGCAACCTATGATGCAGATGCCATTCAACTAAATGGCTTTGAAATTCTCAACAAGTTTTTTGACCATTTGTTTAATACCAATCCCTCAGTAATTGCATTCGGCGAAGATGTAGGAAAGATTGGTGATGTAAACCAGGCATTCTCCGGGTTACAGGAAAAGCATGGTCTTAACAGAATATTTGATACAGGCATAAGAGAACTTACCATAATTGGCCAGGGAATTGGGTTAGCAATGCGTGGATTAAAACCCATTGCCGAAATTCAATACCTCGATTACCTTTTATATGGTTTGCAACCTTTAAGCGATGATGTTTCTACCCTGCATTACCGCACCAAGGGTAAGCAAAGTTGCCCTCTTATTGTAAGAACCCGCGGTCACCGGCTCGAGGGCATTTGGCACAGCGGTTCGCCCCTGGGAATGATTATTAATGCCTTACGGGGTATGTATGTTTGCGTTCCAAGAAATATGGTGCAGGCAGCCGGCATGTATAATACGCTGCTGCAGAGCAATGATCCCGCCCTGGTAATAGAATGTTTAAATGGTTACAGGCTTAAAGAAAAATTACCCTCTAACCTGCACGACTTTACTGTGCCTTTGGGAATTCCTGAAATTATTAAGCAGGGAAAAGATATCACTATTGTTTCTTATGGCAGCATGCTTAAAATTATAACGGAGGCGGCAGAAAGGCTTCAGCAAAAAGGAATTAGCTGCGAAATTATTGATGTTCAAACCTTGCTTCCTTTTGATATTAACCATAAAATACTGGCATCTTTAAAAAAGACCAGTCGTATATTATTTATTGATGAGGATGTGCCCGGTGGGGCCACTGCCTATATGTTTAATAAAGTAATGGAAGAACAGGGAGGATACAAATGGCTTGATGCCTCGCCAAGAACTGTTACCTCCAAAGCACACCGGCCCGCATATGGTAGTGACGGTGATTACTTCAGTAAACCAAACACCGAAGAAATTGTTGAGGTTGTTCGTGAAATGATGTCTGAATAATTGCCAGTTATTTTATTAAATCTTTGGCATTTTATATCCATTGTGATATTCTGCTGCCAGGTATTTATTCGCATCGTTATCTGTAAAGGCTTGTTTCCCTGCATCCCAACCAATTTTTTTACCTGTTTTATAGGCGATGTTTCCCATCTGGCAAACTGTTGCCACATGCGCACCTGCCTGTATGGGCGTCTTCAGGTCTGCCATATTTCCGGACTGAATAACGTCTAAAAAATTTTTAGTGTGTAAAAGCAGCCCGTTATCAACACTTGGTTGCCTTGCTACTGCAGGCATTTTCTCAACTTTTTTATTTACTTCCGGTATTACTTCCCACCCACCCCGGTCAAGAACAAGCGTTCCGTTATTCCCGATAAATGCAATTCCGTGGTCTCTGCCATAGGGACCATTATTTATGCCCGTTGCATGCTCCCATTGCAGGTTGAAACCGTCAAATTCATAAACGGTGGTCAACGTATCCGGGGTTTCAGCAGCATCATTTGGGTAGGCAAATTTTCCACCGGCAGCCAATATGTTTTTAGGGGTAGAGGCTTTCATTCCCATTAATGCGTAATCAATCAGGTGAACGCCCCAGTCTGTCATTAGTCCGCCGGCATAGTCCCAAAACCATCTAAAATTAAAATGAAAACGATTTTCATTAAAAGGTCTCAAAGTGGCCGGCCCGAGCCACATGGTATAGTCAACTCCCGGCGGAGGTGTTGTATCTGGTTTCTTGTCTACTGAAGGCATCCATCCCATATATGCCCATGCTTTTACCAGCCGAATATTTCCCAGTTTCCCTGAATGAACAAAAGCTATGGCATCAGCAAAATGCTGCTGGCTTCGTTGCCATTGACCCACCTGCACTACACGGTTATATTTTTGCTGGGCATCAACCATCACTTTGCATTCAGCAATAGAATTACCTACAGGTTTTTCTACATAGATATGTTTTCCGGCCTGGCAGGCATCTGCGAAAATTTTAGCGTGCCAGTGATCTGGTGTTCCAATTATAATTGCATCCACATCTTTATTATCGAGCATCCGACGGTAATCACCATACATTTCTATGTTATCGGAGGTTTTTAGGTCAGCTTTTCTTTTGTCTAAAACATTTTTGTCTACATCGCATAATGCCACACATCGTGCCCGCGCATCATTAAGAGTCGATGAAAGATCGGCCCAGCCCATTCCATTTATTCCGATCGCCCCAATATTTATTTTGTCATGTGCAGAAAGCTTTTTGCCTTTCGCGAATAAAGCAGAGGGAAGCATGGTGGTAATACCTGCACCGGCAATATAGGCAGATGTGTTCTGTAAAAAGTGTCTTCTCTTCATTTGGTAACAATTGTATGATGATGAATAAAAGTAAGTATTACAACCAACAAAAAATTACGATTACAACATTATAATTAACCGGCTCTACCATCGCGCTATAACTTTGAGATTAACCAGGCGCGGAGTTAAGCGGTTTGGCAAAGCATATGTATTATTGCCAGCATCTTTTATAAGTTGAAAACTGATTGTGTTAAGCCTGTCAATCACATTAAAGATCTCAAGATTAAGCCATAGGTTGTTGAAAGATTTGAAGGGGGAATGGCTTCGCCTGTTTGAAATGGATGGAAGAAGTGCTGCACTAAAACCCATATCTACCCTTATATAAGGTTCTATTTGCAAAGCATTACGGTAACGTGCATTGCCAGGAATATTATAAGGAAGATTGCTTGCATAAAGCAAATTGAAAAAGACTTTGAAATTTTTATTGGTACTCAGGTAATCCTGGAAAAACATTCCGAATGTCACCAGCCTGTCGGTTGGTCGGCGAAGCCACTCTACACTATTTACTGTGCTGTCTGCCACCTGCTGGTCTTTGGTATTTGCATTTATCAGTTCACCATCAGCATTATAATAGTTGGTAAAATAATCGCCTTCAATATTTTCTCTTGTGCGCATTATCCCTAGGCTTATCCAGCTTTCAGCATCTTTTACCATTTCACCAAACAACCTTGCCTCAATGCCAGTAGCGTATGCTTTCGCATTATTCTGACCATAATACCTTATTCTAACATTATCTATATCGTAAGGAACCACATCAGTCAGTTTTTTATAATAAGCCTCTGTAACCAGCCTGGCGGGGCGGCTGAATAAAGAAAAATTATAATCCATACCACCTGTAACCTGCCAGCTTTTTTGTGCTGATAAGGATGTGTTTAGTGAACCGTTAAACATGCGCATTTCACGGTAAAAGGGAGGTTGTACATACCTGCCTGCCGCTACTTTAAAAACCACATCTTTTTGCCAACGTGAAGGTTTATAAGAAATTCCAACACGGGGAGATAATAAGAATTCTTTATTCAGTGTATTATAATTGTATCGCAACCCTGCCTGCATGGTAATATCTGAATTTTCTGAAAGGCGGATGTTATCCTGAACAAACCCACTTGACCGCGTAACATTTAAGGAGGTGTCGTTATTTATAGATGAAAATACCTCCAAACCAGAGGGGTTATAAGGTAAAGAGTATCCCGCAGAATCGCGGTACTCAAATTCATGAAGCCTGTCATTTAATTTTTGAAGGTCTAAGCTGTTACCCCATTGAATATAATGTGATGCAGCGCGTAATGATCCTTTTAAAGAAGCATTTAAAATCCGGATGTTTAAACCATTGCGTGCATAGTTCTGACTGGCACCTGTACCTAAAGGGTCTGTAATTTCACCATTGCTGCCATTTATCCCCGAACCTCGCTCTCCAAAAATATACGCACCGGTTATGTCAATGTTTTCTTCTTCTTTATCCTGAAAATAACTCAGCAACCATTTAAACTGTAATTTTTCAGTAGCCTGGTGAATGGCGGTAAGTCCGAAAAAGTTTGTTGCATACCTGTCTTTTTCCTGCCCGGTGAAAAATATATCTAAACCAACATTTCCCGAAAATATGGGTGAAAATACAGCAGAGGTTAACTGGGCAGTTTCCGGATATAAAGTAAAGTTGGTGGATGAAATATTTGCAAAAGCTTCAAGCTTAAATTTTGGGGCAGCCTGTAAAGTAAAAAGCGCTTGTATATCGGAAGATGCAGGAATATAATTTCCCTTGGTTGATTGCGCACTTAAAAGATTTCGGTTGCTTCTGTTGCGCATGCCTATTAGAAATGTCGCATTTTTTTTTGCACTAATACCTTCCAGGTGAAAGCCCTGCTCAAGCAAACCTATATAGGCAGAGCCTCCAGATTTTTTTGGCTCCCGGTAAGTAACATCTAATACCGAACTTAATTTATCACCATACAAAGCGGGGTAACCACCATTATAAAATTTTACGTTTGCAGTAAGTTCGGGGTTTATGAAACTTAAACCTTCCTGTTGCCCGCTTCGCACCAGGTATGGCCTATAAATTTCAAAATCATTTACATACACCAGGTTTTCATCATAGCTGCCCCCCCTAACTGAATATTGAGAGGTAAGCTCATTATTGCTCCCGACAAAAACCTTTATCAGGCTTTCAATACCGCCTAATGGTGAGGGGTTATTTAATGATTGGTTAGCGTCTATATTAATTAGTCCGGCTTGTTTTCTTTCCCGCGCATCTTTTATAATCACATCTGCTAATTGGGAAGATGATTGTTGCATTTTTATCGCCACCCTTACAATTTCACCATTATGAAGAAAGTAATTTTTTTGAACAGGGTTGTATCCCGTATAACTAAATACAAGTGCAACAGGTTTATCTGCAGCAACAGTTATGGAAAAATATCCGGAATCGGTAGATTGGGTTTTAATTGATTGATTTAAAAGTTCAATGGTTGCAAGCGCCAAGGGTTGACCATTCTCTTTTAAAATTTGACCATTTACGATCGCTGTTTTTTTTTGGGAGAATAAAAAGGAGCAGGGAAGTACAAAGAAAAGCAGCAATAAATATTTAATTTTTCTGTCCCTTTTCATAATCCTGCGAATGGTTTGAAAGATACATAAGTACTTTTAAGTAAAATAATATTGATTTTACATTGCGGCATTGATTTATTATTAATTTGCGTTAAAACATTAAACATGAAGAAAATTTACACATTGGTATTTACAAGCCTTTTTCTTGGGCAAAGCTTATTTGCTCAAAGGCTGCTTACAGAAGATTTCAATTATGATGCAGGTCAGTTAACATCTGCCGATGGTGGCAGTGATGTTGGTGGCGGAAATTGGGAAAGTTTTTCCGGTGGCGGAAACTTTATACAGGTGGTTGATGGTAATCTTACATACACTGATTATGGAACTGAGCCATCCGTTACTAGCAGGCAGGTTAAGATCACTTCTTTTTCGGGAAGCGCAGAAGATGTTTCGCGTGCTTTTGGTGCAGTTACAACCAATTCTGTCTATTGCAGTTTTTTGCTTAACGTAGACTCCGTAGGAAATTTGTTGGCCGATACTACAAATGGTGAATATTTCATAGCTTATTTACCCAGCACATCAAACTCTTTATATGCAGCCAGGGTATTAATAAAGAAAGGTTCTGCAGACAATACATTTAATCTTGGTATTTCAGCGTATAGTACAAGCAGTTCAGAAGCAGGCTGGTCTCCAGTTAATTATAACATCAACGAAACTTACCTGGTAACTTTCGCTTATGAATTTGTTACCGGTGCAAATAATGATACTGCAAAACTTTGGGTAAATACACCATTTTTTGCTTCTGCTCCACAACCACTGGCATTGTCGGTTTTTGCAAGCGGCTCAGAGCCTACGGAGCTTGGAAGGGTTGCAATCAGGCAGAATGGAGTTCCTACACCAACTGCAAAAATAGATGCTATAAAAGTTTCAACCGGTTGGCTTGATGCTACATTGCCTGTTTCGCTAAAACAATTTGGCTTGCAGGTTACAAACGGTAATGTTGTATTGAACTGGATTACAGCAAATGAAATCAACATGAAGGAATATGTTGTAGAAAGAAGTGCTGATGGTAAAACATTTGGGATAGCTGGTGTGGTTGCCGCAAAAAACACAGTTAATGAGAACAGGTATTCTTATACTGATGCACAGGCATTGAAGAACACCAGTTTTTATCGTTTAAAAATGACTAATAAAGACGGTAGCTTTACCTACAGTGAAATTTTGCGTGCCGATGCAAAAGCAATAGGTAAGTTGATTGCCCGCACAAACCCGGTAATAAGTAACCTTGTATTAAGCCATCCACAGGCTGGAGAAAATACATTCATAAAAGTATATTCAGTGAATGGTATTATGGTTGCATCGTTTAAGGTTGATGCCAATGCAACCCAGACAAGTGTAGATGTTTCAAGATTGGTTGCAGGAAATTACTACGCTCTTTTTATTAATGGTACTGAAAAGCAATCCCTGCCTTTCATTAAGAAATAAAAACTTTTGATTTTTAAAAAACCCGCTCCATTATAAGCGGGTTTTTTTGTTTTAGGGGTAAGCAATAACAGTTAAATTTATACAAAGGAAACAGCATCCGGGCTTGCTGTAAGTATGAACCAGTGTGTGGTTATCTAACGAACTTTTCAGTTATCTTAATGTAAGTATTAAATCTACGGCACCAAGGGCAACCAGGGTTATTTTTTATTTTTGCATTGTACATAATTTTATAAAATAAAACTACTAACCAGTATTTAGTGGTTACAAACAACAATACCAAACAGTTAAATACCTTCTTTATAAATAAAAAACAAAGGGTAATTTATTCTTCTTCAGAAATATTCCAACAAATGCGACAACGGGGTTCATACGCATTTTTCTCCCCAATAAGCACAAGACTTTGTTCTTTTGATGTGCGATAACTCATGCTGGCAATATTGCCGCAGTTAACGCAAATTGCATGCAGTTTTGTTATGTAATCAGCTACTGCGAGTAATTGTGGCATAGGACCAAATGGCTTTCCAAAAGAATCCATATCGAGCCCTGCGACAATAACTCTTATACCATGCAATGCAAGTGTTTCGCACACCTGAACTATATCATCATCAAAAAATTGCGCTTCATCAATTCCAACAACATCTACATCTTTTGCTAAGGAAATTATTTTATTAGAAGCATCTACGGGTATCGAAAGAATGGCGTTTGAGTCATGGCTTATAACCTTCATTTTATCATACCGAAGGTCTATAGATGGCTTAAATATTTCTACGCTAAGGTTAGCGATCTTAACACGTTTTAATCTTCGTATCAGTTCTTCTGTTTTGCCGCTAAACATCGATCCGCAAATCACTTCTATCCATCCTCTTTTTCCGCCCTGTATATTTGGTTCTATAAACATTTATTAAAAATAATTTTTAAGGCAAAAAACCCTGTAATTTTACGTTATTCCATAAATGTATTATATCCCATGGAAAAAACAGGAACATTAATTAATCGCCTTCAGGAACAGTATAAAGACAATTCCGCCCCGGAAAAACTGCTTGTCACCATTCACATGTTGCTTGCAGAGTTAAACCAGGCTCCTCAGCCGGGCAATAACGGTACGCATAAAAATGTAGCGGTTATTATGCCCGTTAATCCTTCTCATTTTCAACAGTACACAGAAAGTTTTGTTGGGAATATTGGAGAAGATGAAGAGCAACAATCTAATGCTGATGCAGTTATGCCTGAAATGAAAATGGAAGTTAATACGCAGGTAGAAAATAAGAAAACAGAAAAGGAAGCTAAACCCGTTTCGGAAGAACCAAAAATAATCGAGGAGCTGAAATTAACCGAAGAAGAATCTGAAAGCTTTACCGATGATTTTCCTGACTTTGATCCCATAAGGGATATACCCACCCTGGCTCATCAAAGAGCAGAAAAGTTTGAAATTAATGACTACATAGGTATAAAAGATAAAAGCCTTAACGATAAACATAAGACAACTAAAAAGGAGATAGGAGCAAACCTGCATGATTCTCCTGTAAGAGACCTTCGCAAAGCCATTGGTATTAATGATCGTTTTCTGTTTATAAATGAATTGTTTAGGGGAGATGAAGTGATGTACGAAAGAAGTATTAAAACAATTAACTCGTTTACCATTTTACCGGAAGCTGAATACTGGATAATCCGCGAGCTAAAGACCAAATTAGGCTGGGTTGAAAAAAGCGATACAGTAAAGCTTTTCGATCAGCTTGTTAAAAGGCGTTTTTCCTAAGTGTATGCCTGTTTAAGCCATCGCTCTTTTTGAATATACCTGCAAATTTTCTGCGTTGCGCCCGTTTGGGCATTTACATAATTACCCGCAATTTCACCTGCATGTTTTAAAGCATTCGTATCATTAATTAAACGGTCTAATTCTTTTTCTAACACAATTGCATCTTCCACCGGGAAGGCGGCACCCGTATCTACAAGATCTATAGCCTCCGCGAATTTTTCATACTCTGGTCCGAAAATCAGGGGTTTGGAATAGACAGCAGCTTCTAAAACATTGTGAATTCCATTTCCTCCAAATCCCCCGCCGATATAGCATATGGCGGCATACTTATATAAATATTTCAATTGCCCGATATTATCAATGATCAGCACATTTTTATTTTCAAGGGCTTCACCAGGGTTATATGCCGAATACAGAATTGAATTTTTATAAAGGTTTGAACATTCCTTCAACCTCTCTTCGCTGATATCATGCGGAGCAATTATAAATTGAATATGTGAATGGGTATTAGCATAATGATCGAGTGCCTCATCATCTTCAGTCCATGTACTACCTGCAACAATGGTTATTTTGTTTTTGGTAAAAAACGAAATTGCTTCATCAGCTTTGTGATTTTTGGCTACCTCAATAACCCTGTCGAACCGCGTGTCTCCACTTACCGAAACGTTGGTTACCTGTATGGATTTAAGTAATGCAAATGATTCATCTGTTTGTACAAAAAGATGTGTGAAGAAACTAAGCATACGCCTTCCCAGTTTTCCATACCATTTAAAGAAACTCATTCCCTGTAAAAAGATTCCGGAAATAAGGAGGGTTGGTATTTTCCTGCTATATGCTTCATTCAAATAATAGTACCAGTATTCGTACTTTACAAAAACAATAAGGTCGGGGGAAACGAGGTCAAGAAAATGCTCAGCATTTTTGGCTGAGTCCATAGGTAAATAAAAAATATAATCAGCTCCTCTATAATTTTTCTGATACTGGTAACCCGAAGGCGAGAAAAAAGTAAGTACAAGTTTGTAGTGCGGAAATTTTTTCTTTACCATTTCCATTAGTGGGCGGCCCTGTTCAAATTCCCCAAGAGAAGCAGCATGAAACCATATTTTTGGTGTACTGTCATTTAGCAATGCTTCGCCAATGCGTTCAAAAATCTTTCTTCTTCCTTTAACCCATTTTCTCGCTTTATTATTAACAGGCGAAATTAAGCGGGCGGTTAATGGGTATAACAACAAAAATATTTTGTATAAAAAAAGGTTCATGCTTAAGATTAACGCAATTAAATATTTTTTTCTTAGACAGTATTGTTGCAATGTTACTTCAAAAATTAAGTACCCCTGTTTTTCATAGCTTTGCCACCACTTAAAAAAATTTCTGTATGGCTCCAATTCAAATGGTTGATCTTAAAACCCAATATCAAAAAATAAAGGAGGAAGTAGATGCGGCCATTCTCGAGGTTATAAAAAATGCAGCCTTCATTAATGGAAAAGATGTAAAGGAATTTGCAGACGCCCTGGCTAATTATTTAGGTGCAAAGCATTCTATTACCTGTGCAAATGGAACCGACGCACTTCAGATATCCATGATGGCGCTTGGGCTTCAGCCAGGTGATGAAGTTATCACCCCATCATTTACATACATTGCTACTACAGAAGTTGTAGCGCTTTTAAAGTTAACCCCCGTATTTGTTGATGTTGTTCCTGAAACATTTTGCATAGACCCTGAAAGCATTAAAAAAGCAATTACGCCAAAAACAAAGGCAATTGTGCCCGTTCATTTGTATGGGCAGGCTGCAGATATGGAGGCTATCATGCAAATTGCGCAGGAGCACAATTTATTTGTTATAGAAGATAATGCGCAGGCTATTGGCTGCGATTATTTTTTTAAAGATGGATCAATTAAAAAAACCGGGACCATCGGTCATATCGGCACCACCTCTTTTTTTCCGTCAAAAAATTTGGGATGTTATGGTGATGGCGGCGCCATTTGCACCAATGATGGCGAACTTGCAAATACGCTTCACATGATCGCAAACCATGGGCAAAGTAAAAGATATTATCATGATATTGTTGGGTGCAATTCGCGCCTTGATACCATACAGGCTGCTGTTCTAAAAATTAAATTAAGAGAACTTGATAATTACATTGCTGCAAGAATAAACGCCGCAGACCATTATGATAATGCCTTTAAAAATCACCCGAAAATTAAAACACCTTTTCGCCATCCGCGAAATAAGCATGTCTTCCATCAATATACACTGATATTAGAAAATCTTGACAGGGATGCCCTGCACGCCCATCTGGCTACAAAAAATATTCCTTCAATGATCTATTATCCCGTGCCCGGCCACCGACAAAAAATGTTTGATTTTCTGGGTGTGAAGCAAACTGATTTACCGGTTACAGACTGGTTAACAGAAAGGGTTATTTCACTTCCCATACATACAGAACTAGCGCCCGAGCAGCTAAGTTTTATATCTAGCAGCGTATTAGAATTTGCTAACAAATAAGTATTATTTTTATTTGTGGATAGGTAAATCTTCATTTTTTGGCAATTATGGTTTTTATTTGTTATTAAACTGCTTTATTGTATATGTTGAATTTGTTTTGGAATACTTCTTTTTTTTTAAAATTCAAACAAAACAGTTTTAAAACACCATGGCTATATAGCCGAAAAACCACCTAACCACCATTCAAAAATCTTCATGCAAAACAAACGGGTTTTAATTACAGGGGCCGCCGGCTTTCTTGGTTCGCATTTATGCGACCGCTTTATTAAGGAGGGATATAATGTTGTTGCTATGGACAACCTGATAACAGGCGATCTCCGCAACATTGAGCATTTATTTCCATTACCACAATTTGAATATTACCACCACGATGTAAGTAAGTTTATTCATATACCGGGGCAACTTGACTATATTCTCCATTTTGCTTCCCCGGCCAGCCCTATCGATTATTTAAAAATACCTATTCAAACTTTAAAGGTGGGCGCCCTTGGCACTCACAATTGCCTGGGATTAGCAAAAGATAAAAAAGCAAGAATTTTGGTTGCGTCAACCAGTGAGGTATATGGAGATCCCCAGGTTCACCCGCAAACTGAGGAATATTGGGGCAATGTAAATCCTGTAGGTCCACGTGGTGTGTATGATGAAGCCAAACGTTTTATGGAATCCATAACCATGGCATACCACACCTATCATGCGGTAGAAACGCGCATCATAAGAATTTTCAATACCTATGGGCCGCGTATGAGGTTAAACGATGGCAGGGCGCTACCGGCTTTTATCGGGCAGGCATTGAGAGGAGAAGACCTCACTGTTTTTGGTGATGGCAGTCAAACAAGAAGTTTTTGTTACGTGGATGATCTTATAGAAGGTATTTACCGGTTACTGTTAAGCGATTATGCTATGCCGGTAAACATTGGTAATCCCAACGAAATTTCATTGAAAGATTTTGCTGAAGAAGTGCTTAAACTCACAAATGCTTCAGTAAAAATAATCTATAAACCATTACCTGTAGATGACCCTAAGCAACGTAAGCCCGATATCTCCAAAGCGGTGGATTTGCTGGGTTGGCAACCACGCGTTGACAGGGCCGAAGGGCTTAAAAAAACCTACGACTATTTTAAATCATTACCTAAAGAAGAATTGAACAGGCAACCCAAAGAGTTTAATAGAAAATAAATGACCTGCCAGGATCTTATTGATAAAAGTGCAAGACTTGCGGTAATTGGTCTTGGCTATGTAGGCTTACCTGTAGCTCTTGCATTTAGCAGGCGTTGCAGTGTAATTGGTTTTGATACCAACAGCGAAAGAATTAAAACATTGCAAAACAGTATAGATTATACGAACGAGATAACTGAGGAAGAATTTAGCAATGCTGATATAGTTTTTTCTGATGATGAACAACAGTTATCAGGAGCTGATTTTTTTATTGTTACCGTACCTACGCCTGTAGATGATCATAATGTACCGGACCTTTCTCGTGTTTTTGCTGCAAGTGAAAGTGTAGGCAGGCATATAAAAAAGGGTGGCGTTGTAGTATATGAGTCAACTGTTTATCCCGGATGCACCGAAGAAGAATGTATACCCATTATTGAAAAGGTAAGCGGACTTACCGCAGGCACCGATTTTACATTTGGGTATTCTTCAGAAAGAATTAACCCGGGCGATAAGATACATACATTTGAAAATGTAATTAAAGTTGTTTCCGGGTCAGACGCATCATCACTTAAACTTATTTCTGAAGTATACAGCCTTGTAATTAAAGCCGGGGTTTATAAAACATCCTCCGTAAAAGTGGCTGAAGCTGCCAAGGTAATAGAGAACACACAGCGCGATCTGAATATCGCCTTAATGAATGAGTTGTCTATCATTTGTGATAAAATAGGCATTAACACTTACGAGGTTTTAGAAGCCGCCGGAACAAAATGGAACTTTCTTCCATTTCGCCCTGGTCTTGTTGGTGGGCATTGCATTGGTGTAGACCCATATTATCTCACTTATAAAGCCAATGAGCTGGGTTTTAATTCAAGAGTAATTACTGCAGGCAGGTATGTGAATGATACCATGGGCAATTACATTTCTAAAAAAGTGCTGCGGCACCTCATTATGCATTCAGGCAACGTAAGAGAATCGAAAGTGCTGATTATGGGTATTACATTCAAAGAAAATGTTACTGATGTTCGAAATTCTAAAGTCGCAGATATAGCCAAACTTTTATTAAGCTACCACCTGAATGTTGAAATTGTTGATCCGCTAGCAAACAAAAATGATGTAGAAAGAGAATACGGACTTACATTAAAAGATAAACCCTCAAGTGGCTACGACGCAATTATTATTGCCGTGGCGCATACAGATTATACTGATTTGGGGGATGAATACTTTGCTTCCATAACAAACCCTTCTGCTCTGGTTGCCGACCTTAAAGGCATTTATCGAAATAAAATTGTCGCACGCAAGTATTGGAGTTTATAATTTTACGTAATGCAAACGCAGCGCATAATTATTTCGGGCAAAACCGGGCAGCTTGGCCAAGCCCTTCAAAATATTGAAAAGTCGTTCCCTCAATTTGAAATGATGTTTTTTTCCAGGGATGCATTAGACATTACCGATGCCCAACAAATGCATGGCCTTTTTTCTTCAGCACACGCCTGCCTGCTTTATAAATTGTGCGGCTTATACAGGGGTTGACAAAGCTGAAGCCGACAGGGAAAATGCCTACAACGTAAATGCACTTGCTGTTCAAAAAATTGCAGACCTGTGCAAGAAAAACAATTGTCTTTTGATACACATTTCTACTGATTATGTATTTGATGGAAATTGTATTGAACCCTATAAGGAGGATGACATTACCATTCCCGTAAACTATTATGGTTTTACTAAGCGCGAAGGGGAGCGGCTTGCAATGGAAACCAATTCCCGTAGTATTATAATCAGAACATCATGGGTTTATAGTCTTTATGGAAGCAACTTTGTAAAGACCATGATTCGGTTAATGAATGAGAGAAATGAAATAACTGTAGTGAATGACCAATCCGGTAGTCCGACATATGCCGAAGACCTTGCAGAAGCAATAATGACTATTGCCAAAAAATTGTTGTACGATCAGAATGAATCATTGATGCCGTTACCACAGGTATACCATTACAGCAACAGTGGGGCTATAACCTGGTACGAATTTGCAGAAGAAATAAAGAAGCAAATTGGGTCCGGTTGCATCATTTCGCCAATAAACACTTTAGCTTATCCTACACCTGCAAAGCGACCGGCATATTCAGTTCTTGACTGTAGCAAAATAACCTCCCATTTTCAAATTGAGACAAATAATTGGAAGAGTAGCCTCAAAATTTGCCTTAAGGGTATTCAAAATCACCTGTGAAATAATAAAATATAAAATTTTACGTAAGTATATAAATCCATTTTATGCTTTAATCAAGATTTTATATAATTTCACCATGTAATCATCATTCCCATGCATGATTACTAATTGATACCATCTTTATACCCCCTCTAAATTTGAAGGTATCTTAATAACAACTGAGTATTAATTTTTGTGCTTAAACGCTTTGATTTTATGAAAAACGTTTTATTATTATTAGCCATATCCACGCTTATAATTAAATCAGAATCGGGATTTAGCCAAGTTGCAACAGAAAAAACCATATTTAATTGTAGTGCTAATCTTGTTTTAGATCAATTTAACGACAGTGAAATTGTTATGCTTAATAACATTTCCTACGCCAAGCCAGGAGGCACTAACATTGCACCCGACCCTTCTTACGTAGATGATTGCATAAAGGAATCAACTTGTTCTAAGGATGGCTCAGATTTAAAATATGATATATATTATCCGGCTACGCACGACTATCCAGGTTGTGCGCTTCCTATAATTTTCTTAATTCACCCGGGAGGGTTTTCTGAATGTTCTAATAAAGAGCAATTAGGAATGGATTTGTATTGTAAAGAATTTGCCAAACGTGGATTTATTGCAGTGAATGTCGAATACCGTCGCGGTCGTGTGATGGACGCCTCACGCGCACCGGATAACCGTGGCAAAACTTCTGCCAGCTACATGCTTTCTCTATACAGGGCATTTCAAGACCTGAGGGGCGCTATAAAAAGCATGATACAAATGCAAAACAATGGGGAGTTCCCAGGTTTTAGTTTTGATCAGAATAACATTTTTGTAGGGGGTGCCGGCACAACCGCCATGAATGTGGCTTATTACAACCAGGAAATGATGGATATGATTGTACCTGATATGAAGAATTATTTAGGTTCAATCAATGCAGATTTTTATTATGGCGATTCAACTATTAATTATTCTATAAAAGGCGTTTTAAACCTTTGGGGAGTTATGGTTATACCTTTTAACCCTGCGTTCCAAAGTTATTTTACCAATCCTTCTCAGCCATTGGCACCTATAATTATGTTCCATGGTTCAAAAGACAATATTGCAGATTACTATGTAGATAATATGTACTATTCCGATGCACCATACAATACAGATAATACTTGTTTGCTGGATGGAGCATCTTCTTATACCATAAAAAATCCTAACAAGGATAAGCCCGACCTGCAGAGTTATGGATCGTTGAAAATTTACCAGGCTTTTAAAAAACAATTACGCGTACCCTGCGAATTGTATGTTGATTGTGGTATGAGGCACGGGTTGGAAACTACATCCGGTTTCGGTTTAAATACAACCGATAAACCTACTGTTCAAAAATATATCGTTCAGCGTGCTACAACATTTTTTCAGGCAGTGGTAAACAACAAAGCATCATCCATAAAGGCATCATCTTTTTTTAATTGCCAGAATTACCGGAGTGCCTGCATTTTTAAAGACAATAATGATAATTGCTCTAGCGAACTTAGTTGCCGCACCAAAACTGCATTGGCTAAAAGTGATGCGGGAATGGCACCGACTGAGATTTGTACCATTAAGAAAAATATGCAAATGGTGCATGTGTCTTTTTTCGCTGCCGGAGCCTCAGTTGTTGAGATTTTTAATACCAATGGCACATTAATTAAAACGCAAAAAGGAAATGCGTTAGATGTATTTATAAATGTTTCAGACCTTAAGCAGGATGTTTATTTTATTAAAGTAACGCAACAGGGCAAAGGAACACAAGCTGCAACTATAGGCATATAATTATTTAACCTGTTTAATTACTTTCCACATTTCTTCGGCAACAAGTTTATTACCTGCTGCATTAAGGTGAACCCCGTCGGTTGTTAAAACGCCGCGATCAGCATTTTGAGTATTATGTTGTTGCTCGTACTGTAAAAATATTTGCCTTAAATCAATAACAGGAACTTCCATTTTACCAGCAATGGAGCGAATAATATTGCTGTACTTGTTAAGGTCGCCATCCTGTGGGTTTGTGCAGTCATGCTTTTCTCCAATAGCTGCAGGGGTGCAAACCACCACTTTTATATTATTTGCCTGTAAATCTTTTATTACTGCAGTGTAAAATTTTTCATACTTATCAGCATCTGTTCCTGTACCTAGCAGTGACTTGTGCCAAACATCATTTACACCTTCAAAAATAACTACAATGTCTGGTGATTTATCCAGCACATCCTGTTTCATTCTTAAATAGAGATCATAGATTTTATTGCCGCCAATACCTGCACCAATTATTTCATAGTTGCCGGAATCTGCACCCAGCATATCGCGCATCAGGGTAATGTAACCTCCAGGTTCAACACCTGCCTGCGTAATAGAATCACCAAAAAAAATAATTTTCTTCCTGGGCTTTTTAGAGTCACTTAAAAAGCTCATAAAAATAAAAGCCCCAATAAATAAGGCAAGTAAAATGATCTTATTTGTCATGCAGAATATTAATTTTTCTAAATGTAAGGGATAATAATAAGTATTTTATACTGCCACGGCCTGGGCAGAAAAATTACCGGGGCTAAAAGCTTCTGTGCGATGTTTTAGAAACCGGATGATTTCTTTCTCACTTGTAAACATTCCATTAATATTTACAAAATGTTTTGCAAGAACATCGTAACGGTTTTTCATAAGGTTGAAAAATACCTGTCCAAAATCAAGCCCGTTAAATACTATTGCACGATTCTTAGCATAGTCATCAATATTGTTTAGAAAAGAATTGGGATGCTCGGTCCAATGCATTGTAGGTTTTATATGGTGGCTGATGTGATAGCCATCGTTCCAGGCTAAATGATTATAGTTTACATTAATGCAGGTTATGCTGTTACCATAAGGACTGTCAGGATTCTGGGGATCTATAAAAGAATGTTGGGTCCAATTGCCTACCATCATTATCATCCTGGATAAAACAAAGGTTAATACAAAAACCAGTAAAGTAGCCGGCAGATTTACAAAACACAATGCAATACAAATGGCAAAAAAATACATTTCACCACTAAAGGCCCGCTGTGCCAATTTTTTCCTGTTACGAATGTTTAAATAACTTATTAAACCTGCAAGCCCGGTGAAGAAAAAATCGGCAAAATATTTAAGAAAATCTTTTATGCTGTCGCGTTTGTAAAACATAGTACTGCTGTCATCGTCAGGCATATTATTTTCCACATGGTGCATGCCTATGTGATGGCTGAAATATGTTTCGGGAGTTAACCCCAGAAAAGGACCAAGCACCCAGGTTATATAATATACCAGATTCTTATACTTGTTTTTAAAAAACTGCCTGTGGGTAACACAATGTATCATTAAGCCGAAAGGTGTTCGTAATCTGAAAGTGAAAAAGAGATAACATGCCGCTACTAACCACCACATCCACCCCGAAATAAAAGGCATGTATAATAACAAAGCTAATGGGGGAAGGGTAAATGTTACTCTAAGCATCAGGTAAACAAATGGCAGGTCACGCTCATCCTTTATAAATGAAAGAAAAAATTTTTCAATCCTGTTATATTTTCTTGGTTTGAATACGGGATCAGTTATAATAGGAACATTCATCATTAGAAATTTGAAGACGAAAGAAAACAGAAAGTTGCTTATTGACACATCAATAGCCGCGTCAAGTAAATGTAAGGTATTTATAAAGAGGAAAAAAGGAAAGAACAGTGGTTATGTCCTGTAAAAATACCGATGCGTGGTTTAGTAAACATCTGTCATGAATGGAGTAGTTAACTGCCCCATTTTTTCGACAAACTTTCTTTCTTCAACTATATACCCATTTCCTTTTGCACAGAAATGAACAAGTAAATTTTCTACTGTAATGGGGTTGCCATGCGGTATGTCGGCAATGTTACTATATTGAATTTCATGACCATCTATTATTATAACCAAACCGCTGCCAATGGCTTCCATGCGGTTGCCCTGGGTAATTAGCATGCCGGTATCTTCACCCAACCCAATACCAATACAGGCCGGGTTAGTGGAAACTGCTTGCGCAAGGCGAACAAACCTGCCGCGTTTTTCAAAGTGCGAATCTATAATTACATTTTCAACGAGGCAAAGTCCGGTTGTGATTTTTACTTCGCCTTTAAGGTGCGCACGCGATGCGCTTCCTTCATAGATCATTGTATTGCTCATTGCCATTGCACCGGCGCTGGTACCGGCAATAACAAATTTTTCTTTGCGGTAGCGTTTGTGTAGATTTCTTAAAAACTTGGTACCACCAAATATGGCTGTAAGCCTCATTTGATTTCCACCACTAAACATTATGGCATCGCAGGCATCCAGGCGTTGAAGGTATTCCGGTTGCAGTGCATCTTCGCGTGTACGAATATTCATTACATCAACATTCGTTGCACCTACTTTTTCAAATGCTGAGATATAATTTTCACCTACTTCCTTGGGCATGGTGCTGGCAGTGGTAATTACTTCTATGCGAGAGTCATTGCCATTGCCAGTTTCTTCAACAATACGGCGCAAGATGCCAAGTTCAAGAAAATTTAGGTTATTGCGGTGTAAGTAATCTGTATCCTGGTTAATTCCTTTATCCTCTGCCCCGCCTATTGCAATAAGTTTACCTCTGGGTATGCTCATAATGCATTATCTGCTTAGTACAAAAATAGGGCATAGCGATTTATATCATTTTTAATGAAACCCACAAATGTGTATAATGCCGCTAAATATTAACACCCTTAAAAATAGTTTTGTTACTTAGCGCTGTGTTATTTTAAATCTACCGGAATAAATATATTGAAGGTGGCTCCTTTACCTGGCTGGCTTTCGGCTTGAATAAAACCTTTGTGATTTTCGACAATTTTACGGCAAATAGTTAAACCAATGCCAGTACCTGTAAAGGCTTCTTTTGAATGTAAGCGTTGAAAGATTCCGAATATTTTATCAGAGTATGCCTGCTTAAATCCAATTCCATTATCAGTAAATGAAATTTTATGGAATTTACCGGTACTGTTATTTACTAAAATTTCTTTACCGTCTGAGATGGTGTAAGTGATTTTTATTGAGAGGGGATGGGTATCGTCTTTAAATTTCAGCGAATTTGATAAAAGGTTTGTGAACAATTGTTCAAACTGAAATTCAATTACATTCAATGAGGGAAGTTCCTCATGCTCAATAACAGCTTTTTTTTCTTCAATGGCATCTTGCAGGTCTTCTTTAACTTTCTCTAATAATTGATTTAGGTCTGTATTAGAAAATGTTGCCTGAGAAATATTGGTTTGAGAGTACAGAATTAAATCGTTTATAAGCGATTTTGCACGGGCAGCAGTCCTTTCAATCCTTGCAAGGTAATCCTCGGCTGCATTACTCATGCTATTACCATTAAGCTCATTAATGCGGGAGGCGAAGGGCCTGAATTTTTCTAAGTGGTTCCTGCAGGTCGTGGCTGGCAATAAAGCTAAATGCAGCGAGTTCATCATTGCTGCGCTGCAACTCATGATTTTTTTGTTCGAGGCTTTGATTTATTTTAATTAAATCAGTTTCATATTTTAAGCGGTCGAGTTCAAATTCAGCACGTTTTGCAACAAATTTTAATAAGGCTGAAATGTATTCAGCGTTTTCAATTTCCTTTTCATGCATAACTGCTATAAGGCCGAATGCTTTGCCTGAAACGTTATACAGTGGAAATCCAATGTAGCCTTCCACATTAAAATCTGCAATCGTTTTATTTTTTGGGAATGTTAACCTGCAAGCTTTAGGATATGCATAAAGGGTGCCCTTAATAACCTGTTCGCATGGTCCATCGGGCAGGGGATAAGTAAAATTATCAGCCTTATTGCCAAAGGCGGTAACTGCCATTGTTTTTATTTCAGCATGCCCATCTTCAGCTTCATTCAGCTCGCCAACAAAAACATAATCCAGCCGGGTTAATTCTGTTAGATATTTAACGAGGGATTGAAAGAAATCTTTGCCTACTGCGTATCCTGAAAATCTTTCAGAAAAATCAATTAAGAAATCAGAATTACGGATGTTTGGATCTTGTACTAACTGTAATGAATTTTGATTGAAATATTTATTACTTACCGTGGCATTTTCATTCATAGAAATATCGCTTTAAATAATATATGTTTCCCTTCCCTTTTTTAAAAGTATTTGTTTATCTGAGGTAATAATCTTTTTAATGGCTTGTTTTAAAACAGAATAATTGCTTTTTTTCTGCATATAGAAATTAGCGCCGCGAAGAAAGGTGTCATCAATATCCTGCGTTGTGGCAGAGGTGGAATAAATAACAATCGGTAAATTCATTAACTGCAATTTTTCCCTAATTTCCGACAAGCATTCTTTTCCACTTTTCCGGGGCATATTCAGGTCAAGAAAAAGAACATCAGGTGGGTCTGCCTGTTGCAATGCATCAATTAACTTATCACAATCATCGATTGTAGTTACAGTTACTGTATTGTCAATATCGGATATTGCGTCCTTAAAAAAGAACCTGTCATCCTCATCATCATCGCAGAGCATTATTTTTTTAATCATAGTAAATACAACTCAGGAAAAGAACAACGTAATTTTTTAAACTGTTCTAATTATGTGTGAAAAGGGCAGTCAGTCAGTTAATGTACAAAAATATGTTATTGCGGTTAATCTTGATTTATTTTAAAGAATTTTAGCTATAACAATTCGTAACCTTTTAGATAATTATAATGGTTAGATGTACAGTATCCTTAATTTTACAAAAATTTATAAGATAATGAAGCTTTTTGTAGCAGGACTTCCGAGTGATTTTGATGATGTTGATCTTAAAGAAATGTTTGAACTTTATGGTAACGTTGTATCTGCAAAGTTGATAATTGATCGTAATACAGGTAAAAGTAAAGGGTTTGGTTTTGTTGATATGCCAGACAAAGCTGAGGCGCAGCAAACGATTGATACACTTCATGGTGTGGGAATAAAAGGTAGAAAAATTTCTGTTCAGGAAGCGGAAGATAAGGGTAGAAGCAGTGGCGGCGGTGGAGGGTTTAATCGCAACGACCGCAATGACAGGAATGACCGGAATGACGACAATCGTTTTAACCGTCGTTACTAATTTCAGCTAAATTTTTTTGGGATAATTTTTCATTAGGTAATACTAGTGCCAGGATGCTTTTGCCGTAACACCACTTTCCAATTGAGCAAACTCGTTATTTAAAAATTTAAAGTAACCGGTAAGGGCGATCATGGCTGCATTGTCAGTGCAGAATTCAAATGCCGGGATAAAAGTTTTCCAATTATTTTTTACAGCATACTCATTCAACATAGTTCGTAAGCCGCTGTTTGCACTAACGCCACCTGCAATGCACACCTGTGTTATGCCGGTTTGCTGTACTGCCGTTTTCATTTTTTTTAAAAGTATACTGCAAATTGTATATTGAACGGATGCGCATATGTCAGCCAGGTTTTCGCTGATAAAATTATCTGGTTGTTTCTGCAAAAAATAAAGCACAGAGGTCTTAAGTCCGCTAAAACTGAAATTAAGGTCAGGAATACGCGGTTGGGCAAAAGTAAATGCATGGGGATTGCCCTCTTTTGCATACTTGTCTATCAATGGTCCGCCAGGGTAAGGCAGTCCCAGCATTTTCGCTGTTTTGTCAAAAGCTTCGCCCGCTGCATCATCAATCGTTTCGCCCAAAATTTCCAGTTGTAATGGGCTGGAAGCCTTTACTATTTGGGTATGCCCGCCACTAACTGTTAAGCACAAAAAAGGAAATTCCGGCTTTGGATCATCGATCAAATTAGCCAGAACGTGTGCCTGCATGTGGTGCACATTTATAAGTGGAATATTTAAAGCCAGGGCCATAGATTTTGCAAATTGTGCACCAACAAGTAAACTGCCAATTAAGCCTGGTGCGTAGGTATAGGCAATAGCATCCAGGTTTTGTAAGGTAATGCCTCCGTTTTTTAAGGCTACATCTACCACAGGCACAATATTCTGCATATGCGCCCGGCTTGCGAGTTCGGGTACTACACCCCCATATTGCTCATGTATGGCCTGGCCGGCAATAAAGTTTGATAAAATTTTTCCATCACGGCAAACTGATGCTGCCGTTTCATCACATGAAGATTCTATTCCGAGAATTGTTATTGCCAAAGCTTAATTATTTATTTCTTATGGCTTCAACCGGGTTCATTCGCGATGCGATGGATGCAGGAATAATTCCGCTTAAAACACCCAGCACAATACAGATAGTAAATGCCAGTGCAATTATATTTCCTGAAATAACAATGGGAAATGGCAACACCTTACTTAGCACAGTAGTTAACGCCCATACAAGCAATAAACCAATTAAACCACCGATGATGCAAAGAAATGCACTCTCTATTAAAAATTCAGTAAGTATAGTACTGTTTTTTGCGCCTATAGCTTTTTTCAGGCCTATTTGACTTGTTCTTTCACGTACCGTAACAAACATAATATTTGCCACACCAAATGCGCCAACAATTAGGCTTAACCCCGCAATTGCCCATCCGCCTGCATTCACCGAACCAAAAAATCCGCTTACCTGTTTGCTGAAATCATTTACATCATTCAGGGCAAAGTTGTCTTCTTCCTGCGGGCTTAATTTTCGCAGCTGCCGCATGATGCCCCGCAACTCCTCAATAAGTGCAGGAGTGGGCACACCATTTTTTCCCTGCACCATTATAAAAGGCTGGGAAAAATCACTGTTAACATTATATATACCTGCATATGCCCGGTATGTGAGAATTATACAGTTATCATATTCAAACCCGTCTATAATTGCTTTTCCCTGCTTTTCTATTATGCCGATTATTGCAATTTTTTTTCCATTGAACATGATCTGCTTTCCCACTGCTTTCTCTGCTCTTCCAAAAAGCTGCACTGCGTTTTCATAACCCATAACACCAACAGCATTCCCCCGAATAAATTCCGTTTCAGTAAAATACCTGCCAAATGCAATATCTATGGTTTGAATTTTATTAAATGATTGGGAAACCCCGTAAATAGCTACATTGTTTACCTGGTTTTTATCATAACTGGCATCGGCATTAGAACTGTTGAAATAAGATACGTGGGATGCGAGGGAACTTCTATCCTCTATAAATTTTACTTCCCTGTATTTGGGGGAAGGCCTGTTAACAAATTTCCACCAGGGGTATTCGGTGCCACCTGAGTATTCCCATTTATCAATGTATATCGTATTAGATCCAAAAGATTTTATATCGCTTTGAACCTTTCCTTCGAGGCTGTTTACTGTTGCTAAAACTCCAATAATGCAGAAAATACCAATGGTTATGCCAAATAAAGAAAGAAAGGTGCGCAGCTTGTTAACCTTAAGCTCTTGCAGGGCCATTCGAAAACTGTTCCATAATATGCTTAATAATTTCAGCATGTATCAAAATTACGCTATAAATCGGGCAGGTTTTTTATTTTAGATAAGCGGATTAAAATGGGTATAAATAAAAAAGCCAGTTATAAAACTGGCTAAGTAGTTGCCCGACCTGGATTCGAACCAAGACAGTCAGAACCAAAAACTGATGTACTACCCTTATACTATCGGGCAAAAACCGGTGCAAAAATAGTGGCTTTGCACTAACATACAAAGTGAATTAAAACCATTGGTGATATTTGATTGCAATGCGGGTAAGAAGGATATTTTTAAATTTGCATAACAAAAATTTTATTAATGGCTTTTGTAGATTATTATAAAGTATTAGGACTGGAGAAAACTGCGAAAACGGATGACATTAAAAAGGCTTATCGAAAGCTTGCCCGCAAATTGCATCCAGACCTTAACCCTAACGATAAGGATGCACATAAAAAATTTCAACAAATTAACGAAGCAAACGAAGTTTTAAGTGACCCTGAAAAAAGAAAAAAGTACGACCAATATGGCGAAAACTGGCAGCATGCCGAACAATATGAACACGCACGGAAGCAGCAATCAAATTATCAAAAACAGGGTGGAGGTGGCTGGCAGGATTTTACCTATTCAAATGCACAGGGCGAACAAGATTTTTCTGATTTTTTTGAATCTATGTTTGGGCGCGGTGGCTCTTCATCTTCCAATAAAAGAAATGTAAAATTTCGTGGTGAAGATTTTAATGCTGAGTTGCACTTATCCCTTCGAAATGCATTTACCACGCACCAGCAAACATTAAACATTAATGGAAAAAGCGTACGCATTACTATACCCGCCGGTGTAGAAAATGGGCAGGTTATTAAATTACGAGGCTACGGAAGTCCCGGAGTTAATGGCGGGCCCGCCGGGGACCTTTTTATAACATTTGTAATACAGGATGATCCTCAGTATAAACGCCTCGGAAATGATTTGTATACGACGCAGGAAATAGACCTTTATACAGCTGTATTAGGTGGTGATGTTACCATTGATACCTGGAGTGGAAAAATTAAATTAAAAGTGGCTGAAGGCACACAAAACGGAAGCAAGGTAAAATTAAGGAATAAGGGTTTCCCCGTTTATAAAAAAGATGGTGAATTCGGCGACCTGGTTATAACCTACCAGATTAAAATTCCTGCGGGATTATCCGACAGGGAAAAGGAACTGTTTACTCAATTAAAAAACCTTTCTTAAAATTGCCATTATGCAGACAAACGAACTTATACCCGCAAAGGAATGCTGCAAATATTATAACATTGAATCATCTTTTATTTATGATCTCCAGGATCATGGATTAATTGAAATAACTGTTGTTGAGGAAGAGCCATACATTCCCGCACATCGCTTAACTGAACTCGAAAAACTAATTCGCCTGCATTACGACCTTGAAATAAACATTGAAGGAATGGAAGCAATTGCACATATGTTACAACGCATGGAGTCGTTGCAAAATGAGGTGATGTTTTTAAAACAAAAGCTGCGCATGTTTGAATAGCCAGCATTTTATTTTTCTCAGCGCCATTCCATTAGCATAGTTTCAACAGGTTTAAGTTGAACTATAGCCTTATTACCCTTACATGCCTGCAAGACTACATATAACCCTATCCCGCTAAAATCTCAGCATCTTCCTTTTCTTTCAAATCTTTTATCTGGTCCAATGCCTCGCTAACTACATCGCACATTATTGTTATTAGTGAACCAACGGGTGCATTATTATAAGCATACATTATGCTTTCTGCTTCATTATAAATGATGGTTAATGGAATTTCTTTTTCTTTTCCCTCATTTATTCCTTCAACCAACAGGTTTACAATTTCTTCAGGTTTTCTACCTCTAAGGTTTTTATCGCACCTTATAATTATTTCATCAAAACATTTGGCAGAAATAATTCCCAGCTCCCGGATGTCCTCATCCCTGCGGTCGCCTGTACCGCTAATGATGCCGATTTTTGGTGTTCCATCCATTTTGCCTACAAAGTCACACAAAAGTGAAAGACCTGCAGGGTTATGTGCAAAATCAACTAAAAACTTAAATCTCTTAAATTCAAAGAGATTAAGCCGTCCCGGTGTTTGCGTGGGTGATGGAACAAATGAGCTTAAACCTGTTCTGATATCTTCAATAGAAATATCTTTAAATAGATATGCTGCGAGCATTGCAGGTAAAGTATTCATTATGTTATGCAGCGCCTTACCCTCGTAAGTAATAGGTATTTCACTCACTTTCATAACCCTTATTTTCCACGTGCCTTTTAATATAGACACATAACCATTTTCATACACCGATGCATATCCACCTTTGGCACAATGGGCTTTTATGTGTGGATTGTTTTCATCCATGCTAAAGAAGGCTACGTTGCATTCCAGACCTTTACGCATATCATACACGAGCGGGTCTTCTGCATTTAAAATGGCAAACCCATGTTTAAATGTGGTTTCAGGCACAATGGCTTTTACCCGTGCCATTTGTTCAAGGCTGTCTATACCACCTAACCCAATATGGTCTGCAGTAACATTGGTAACAATAGATACATCGCAATGTTGAAAAGCTAAACCCGTTTTTAAAATTCCACCACGAGCTACTTCCAATACCGCAAAATCAACTGTGGGATCGCGAAGAACAAATTGAGAACTGATAGGTCCGGTGCAATCACCCCGCATCATTAACTGGTTTTGAATATATACGCCATCGCTGGTTGTATATCCTACTTTTTTACCGGCAGATTTACATATGTGTGCAGTTAATCGTGCCGTTGTAGTTTTGCCATTCGTTCCTGTTACCGCGATAATAGGAATCCGCCCATTGCTTCCACTAGGGAAAAGCATATTAATTACGGGTTCTGCTACATTTCTCGCGAGACCGAGTGCAGGTTCCACATGCATCCTAAAACCGGGTGCCGCATTCACTTCAAGCACCGCGCCACCATTTTCGTTTAATGGCGTTTTGAGATCTGTTGCCATAATGTCTATTCCGCAAATATCTAACCCTATTATGCGGGCTATGCGCTCGCACATAAATACATTTACGGGATGCACTTCTTCCGTTACATCTGTAGAAGTTCCTCCTGTTGAAAGGTTGGCGGTGGGTTTAAGTAAAACATGCTCACCTTTTTCAGGAATGGTGTCAAGTGTATAACCTAAATCATCCAGCATTTTTTGCGTAAACTGGTCTACGGTTATTTGGGTTAAAACTTTTTCGTGACCATAGCCACGGCGGGGGTCTTTGTTTACCTCGTCTATAAGCCATTGAATGTTATGTTCCCCGTCGCCGGTAACAGAAGCAGGTGTGCGAAGTGCTGCACAAACAAATTTGTAATTAATAACAAGAATTCGAAAATCAACACCTGTAATATACCTTTCAACAATAACACTTCTACCATAGTGTTGTGCTGCCTCAAATGCTTTTACGGCTTGTTCTTTAGTGGTTATATTAGTAGTATTGCCCTTGCCATGATTGCCATCAATGGGTTTAATTACCAGTGGAAATCCGATTTTACTTATTGCCTCATCCAGCGTTTCTTCACTGCGAATTACCACACCTTTGGGAACAGGTATTTCTGCCTCGTTCAATAATTTCTTAGTTTCTTCTTTATCACTTGCAATGTCTACAGCAATATTGCTTGTTGTACTGGCAATTGTTGCCCGAATTCTTTTTTGGTGAATGCCATAACCCAGTTGCACCAGGCTTTGTTTGTTTAGACGAATAAAAGGAATGCCTCTTCTAACTGCCTCTTCAACTATACAACCAGTAGATGGTCCCAGTCTTGTATCTTCTCTTATTTCGCGGAGTGTTTGTATATCATCAGTAAGGTCGTAATCAATTCCATCAGCCAGTGACTGTGCAATACGTACTGCCGCTTTTGCAGTGTACACCCCAGCATCTTCTTCCATATAATTAAACACCACGTAATAAATGCCATCATCCCCTGTGGTACGGGTGCGTCCAAACCCAACATCCATGCCGGCAAGGGTTTGCAACTCTAAGGCAATGTGCTCAATTACATGACCCATCCATGTTCCTTCCTCCACCCTTGAAAAAAAGCCACCTTCTACCCCTTCACTGCACCTGTGGCTGTACATGGTTGGAAATAAATCTTTTAACCGTTGTAAAAATCCGTCAATCTTATTTGTTGGGCGCTGTTCCATTTCTTCAAGGTTCAACCGCATTTGAATAAGCTTATTGCGGTAAACGCTCCAATAGTTCGGACCTCTTAAAACTTTAATTTCTTCTATTTTCATAATCCTTAAATTAGATGGTAAATGGATTGTTCTGCATTTTGCCGGATTAATACAGGTTGCTTTTACATGAATGTAAAGCGGTGCAACTAAAAAGTAAAAGATTTTTTTAAAATTCCTTAAAGTCTTATAAATAAGAAAGCCCCCGGGTTAAACCGGAAGGCTTTCCTGCATTAAAAACATGTTAGTTTTTATCGTAGGGAAAATTCCTGGCTACTTTTCTCATCATATGTTCAATAATCTGGTCGGTAGATGCAAAAACATTATCATCCATCGCTTTATAAAAGCGCCATAAAAGTTCACCGTCATTACCATTGTAAATCTGAAGGGTTAGCGCCACCACTACCTGTTTTAGAACCCATGCCCCCAAAAACAAGTGTTTTGGCGATGGCAGCTCCTTCGCTCGCTGTTTTTTCATAATCGTATTTGCATTTAATAACCGCATCTACTTTTAATAAATGGCAAATAGAATCCTGGGTAAGTTCATCCAATTTATCATACAAGCCATTTTGTTTTAGTAACGCATTTGTTCGGTCAACATTTTGAAAGGTTACAGAATAATCAGTTGACTTGCGCAATAAAAAAGTATACATAGAAGACTGCAGGCTGGTTGTAAGTGCCTTTTCTTCGGCCTTGTGTGCCTCTTCATTATAATTTTTAGGAGGTCTCTTATACGTAATGGTGGCGGTAAACGGAAGAATGGCAACTGTTTTATGCGTTGCTATTTCCTGCTTTAAAGTGGGAGATGAATAAATTGCTTTGCTGCCTTCAAACTGAGAAATTGCCAGGTTTGAAATGCACATACACACTGAAATAATTAGGAACGATCTTAGTTTCATTTTACATTTTTAAGTGGACAAATATAATTGGTATGCATTCAGGCGGCAAACATATATAGGGAAATTTTGTTCTAACAATGGATAGTTGAATTTGGGTTATTTCATCCCTTATCTTGCATTAATGCTTCGTTGCCGCCAAATACATTTGGTACAGTTTAGAAATTATGTATCGCAAAACTTTTTATTTACCGAAAGGGTAATTGGAATAGCCGGCCCGAACGGCAGCGGAAAAACAAATTTGCTTGATGCTATTTATTATCTCTGTTTTACCAAAAGTTATTTCAGCAAAACCGAAAATCAAAACGTAAAACATGGATTAACCGGGTTTAGGTTAGAAGGCGATTTTATTTTGAATGATGATGCAAACCGGCTTACCTGCATTTTAAGAGAAACAGGAAGAAAAGAGTTTTACGAAAATGAAATTGCTTACCAAAAGTTTTCAGCCCACATTGGAAAGTATCCCTGCGTGATGATCGCTCCCGATGATGTTTCCCTTATATCCGGAACGAGTGACGAGCGGCGAAAATTTATAGATACTATTCTGTCTCAATTGCACAGCGAATATTTGCAAAACCTGATCGAATACAATAAAATTTTGCAACAGCGCAACAGTTTTTTAAAAGCCACTGCAGAGCGCAATTATACTGACGATGAACTACTGGAAGTGTTGGATGAACAATTAAGTAAAAAGGGAAATTATCTTTTTGCAAAGAGAAAATCTTTTCTTGATGAATTTTTGCCTTTAGTAATTCAACAATACATACTTATTGCGGGTAATGATGAGCTGATTTCCCTGCAATACGATTCACAGTTAATGAAGGTTGCGTTTAAACAATTGCTGGCGGAAAACAGACAACGGGATATTTACCTGCAGCGTACGGGTTGTGGTGTACATAAAGATGATGTTGATATTTCAATGCAAAATCACCCATTTAAATCTGTGGCATCGCAGGGGCAGCGAAAAAGTTTATTGTTTGCTTTAAAACTTGCAGAATTTAAAGTGCTTAAAGTGCATAAAGGATTTGCACCTATACTGTTGCTTGATGATGTTTTTGAAAAATTAGATGCCGAACGTATGCACAAATTATTGGCTGAAGTTTGCCTCGATAATGATTCCCAGGTGTTTATAACAGATACGCATGCACAACGATTGCAGGATTCGCTTGATGATTTAGAAATTAATGGTCAGGTTATTCAATTATAGATAATAGGTAAAGGTTTGGCTTTAACCAAAATATAAACACCTGCAAGCCGTTAGAGGAGGGAATTATTTACGCAAACAATTAATTTGCACGCAATACATGTCAGGCATTCGCAAACAAAGTATTTATTCTAGCATACTGGTATATATCGGTGTTGGTATTGGTGCTATTAATACCTATTTCTTTGTAAAAAATGGTTCCTTTACAACAGATCAGTATGCATTAACCAGGCTTTTTTTCGATTTTGGCCAGGTCTTTTATATTGTTGCAAGCCTTGGCGCTATACCAGTTTTATATAAATTTTATCCCTATTATAAAGATAATTTGAAGGATGAGGAGAATGACCTTCTCACCAGAACCCTGATCACCGCATTTATAGGTTTCATTTTAGTCGCATTTGCAGGATATTTGTTTGAACCCCTGGTAGTCAGAAAGTTTTCTGAACGATCTACATTGCTTGTTGATCATTACCATTGGATCTTTCCATTCGCATTCGGATTACTCTTTTTCTCTGTACTTGAAGGGTACGCCTGGTCGTTGCACAAAACAGTTGTAAGTAATTTTTTAAAGGAGACAGGGTTGAGGCTTTTTACCTTTCTGTTTATTATTCTTTACTATTTCGGGTATATAGATTTTCACCAGTTCATTCTATTATTTTCTTTGATGTACCTGATGCTGGTTTTATGCCTGCTGTTTTATTTGATAGGAAAAGGAAAATTTAAATTAACGTTTAAAACCAGTAACGTTTCTAAAAAATACAGGAAGAAAATGATCGGCATGCAGTCCCTGATATTTGGCGGCATCCTTGTTCAGACAATTGGTCAAACTATTGGTGGGATTATGATAGCAAGTCTAAGAGGTTTGCCACAAACTGCCATTTTTAGTTTGGCAAGCTATGCTGCTAATCTTATACAGATTCCGCAACGCAGTATTCAATCTATTGCAACAGGTGTATTGGTACGTGCATGGAAAGAAAAGAACTATGCAGACATAAGCAGAATATATCAACGCAGTTGCATAAATATGTTGCTGCTGGCCATTTTTATATTTGGTAACGTTTGGCTGAACGTGGAAGATGGATTGGTTGTTTTAAATATCCAGGATGAATATGCGCAAGGCATCCAGGTAATTTTTGTACTGGGAATTTTAAGAATTATAGATGCCGGAACGGGACTGAATGGGACCATAATAGGCGCTTCAAATTTTTGGAAATTTGAATTTTTCAGCGGCGTTATTTTATTAACCATGCTTATACCGCTCAATTATTTTTTAATAAAAAATTATGGAATTATTGGCTCTGCCTGGGCAGAATTATTTGCATACTCGGTTTACAATCTTTTCAGGTTTGAATTTATTCGGCGTAAGTTTAAGATGCAACCATTTAATATGCAAACATTGTATTCTTTGCTGCTTGGCGGTGGCGCATTTGCATTAACCTATTTTATACTTGACGGAATTGATGGGTGGATTGGCATCATACTTCGTTCAGCCATATTTTCTTCGTTAATTATTGCAGGAACCTTCGCATTTAAACTCACACCGGATGCTATTCAGCTGTACGATATCGGCAAAGAACGATTGAAAAATAGGTTCAGGAAATAACGGTATCTAACTTTTTGGCTATTATTTTAATACCATGGTTTTTGTGCATACAGTTTAAAAGGTGACCTTTGCCGCTTTCAGGTACGAATAATTTTACATGGCATTGCAATCACCTTTTTTACTTTACTCCGATGGTAAAGGAAATATTTTTGAAGATACCAGCCTATATGCAGCAGGCAGGGTAGCGTGGGATGCTATGCCGGTGGATTCGGAGGATTGGATTGAACTACCCGGGGGTGGTAACCTGTACGAATTACCCGGCAGAAAGGGTATCGGCATTGATGTTGAAACAGGCGAAATGCGTGTTTGTACAAAAGGTTTGGCAGTAGCTGCATTTATTCCTCCTGCATATACAGGTTTATTTCTTGCAGCTTATGAAGCAGAAGCAAACGCCCCAACTCTACCCTTATTTTGTTATACCGCAGCAGGCTGGCTCAATGAAAAATTTTATGTGCCTGCAATTAGAATTGAAAAAGATATAAGGCAGGAATCGATAGGGTATGATGAAGCCAGGGTTAAAGCCGGGGCTGATTACCTTTTACAGCACTACCCGCATAACCGTTTGGTAAATCACTTAATGAATAATTGCTGCCTGACTTACCATTGTCCTGCAGCCAGAAATTTTTCATTGGAAAGATGGGAATGCCCGGTGCCAACCTCACCGGCATGCAATGCCAATTGTATTGGTTGCATTTCGTTTCAGCCTCCCGAGGAATCAATTGTAAGCACGCAAAACCGGCTTGAATTTAAACCGTCGGTTGAAGAAATCGCTGAATTTACCGTACCCCACCTGCAAAACGCACCTTATCCCATTGTAAGTTTCGGGCAGGGATGCGAGGGTGAACCCTTACTCATGTGGCAAACCATTCGTGCTGCTATTCAGGAAATGAGGAAGCATACAAACAGGGGCAGCATAAATATTAATACAAACGGGTCTATGCCTGCTGCTGTTGAAGAACTTTGTAAGGCAGGTTTAAATAGTATAAGGGTTAGTACAAACTCAGCTCAAAAACATATATATACCGCTTATTACCGCCCCAATAATTATGAATTTGAGGATATCATCGAAAGCCTTAAGGTCGTTAAAAAACATGGAGGGTGGACCAGCATCAATTATTTTGTTTTTCCCGGCATAACCGATTCTGTGCAGGAATATGAAGCACTGCGTAGCCTTATATCACAAACAGGTTTGAATATGATTCAATGGCGAAATTTTAATATTGACCCCGACTGGTATCTTAGTAAAGTAAACATTACAGAAACACCAGAAATGTTGGGAATTCGCCAGTTATTCGATTTGTTAAATGACGAATTCCCCTCACTTCGTTCCGGTTATTTTAACCCGGCAATGGAAAGAATAACAGGAGATTTTGAAAATGATTATGCCCACTAAAAATTATGAAGCATAAATACGTTTCTCGGGTAATACTTCCATTACCGCCTCAACCCGGTTTCTAACACCCAGCTTAATATAGATATTGCGTAAGTGTTTTTTAACAGCGTCTGTGGTAACGCCCAGGTCGTTTGCGATTTCCTTATTTAGTTTTCCTTTTACCAGGTGTTTTAATACTTCTGATTCTCGGGCACTGAGTTTTTGTAACTGAGTTTCTTTCATGTTATTTGGGTTTAAAGTTGAAAAGGGCCTATGCAAGCAGACTTATGCATAGTAAATTTGAAGAAGGATTTATGTTAAGAGTTTAAGTTGAACAATTCAAATTTACAAATCTTGTACGATATTTTTTACATATGTTAGTAAGATTTAAATTTATTCTTTAGTTTTTACTTGCCTGTAAATAATTACAATGCCGGATAATTATGATTTATATATACAAAACGAACTTCTAAAGTGGCAGAAAAAAATGCAGAAAGCCCCATCGCTTAGCAATCGGCTGTCAAAAAATATTCAGTCAAAACTCAACTCTTACATTCCCCGCAAAGTACACAATGCCATTACCGCTACCATTCGCCAAATGATTAAAGCGGTACTTTTTGGTGCAACTTTTACAACGTCCGAAAAACAAATTTTTACATCGATAGAAGAAACAGAAACTGCCGTACAAGCTAAAATAGATAGTTATAAAAAAACAGCTGCAGTAGAAGGTGGTATAACCGGGGCAGGTGGCATTTTACTTGGGTTAGCAGAGTTTCCGGTACTAATAGGCATTAAATTAAAAATGCTTTTCGAGATTGCCTCACTTTATGGTTTTTCTGTTACAGATTATAAAGAGCGCGTATTTATTTTACACATATTTGAACTTGCGTATTCGAGCCAGCAACACAGAAACAAAGTGTATGAAAAAATGGTGAACTGGAATGTAAAAAGAAATGCCCTGCCGGATGATATTAATGAATTTGACTGGCTTAATTTTCAGCAGGAATACCGCGATTATATCGATCTCGCAAAAATGGCGCAATTAATACCAGGTATTGGTGCAGTTGTAGGTGTTATTGTAAATTACAGGTTGCTAAAGCAGTTAGGTGAAACTGCTATGAATGCATATAGAATGCGGCTTGCCGAAAACCATATGATAGAAATTTTTTAAGAAAAAGGCTGCTTTAATATTTCAACCCTTTTAGCAGCACTAGGATTTTTTTAATTGTGGTAAAAAAAGATTCCTTTTCCCAAAATTCCCATTCAATATCAATTTTATCTTATTCAACTTAAATTATTCAATTTATTAAAACTGAAAATATATTTTTAAGTAATGAAAAAATATTTTCCTTTCAACCCCATTTTCCTTCTTGTTATTTTCCCTTTTTACGCAAATTCACAAGCCAGCTTTCCCTTTTTCGACAGCACATGGTACGGCTTTGCAACGGGCACCTATCCTTATGGACAAAGTCCCTCAGCTATTAAATCTGCTGACCTGGATAATGATGGTGATAATGACCTGGTCGTTTCCCAGGAAAACCTGGCAACCGGTTTTGTTGCCCTGCTAAATACAGGCAAAGGTCAGTTTTCAGATCCTATAAAATTTTCTTCACCTAAAGGGTCAAAAGACCTTTTTGTTGCAGATTTTAATGGCGATGGTTATAAAGATGTTGCCTTAACAAATTCAGGTCAATATCTTGAAGGCAACAGCATAAGCGTGTATTTAAATAAACGAACCGGAAAACCCGTGCCTGTAAATTATACAGTGGGTGCAGGGCCTGTTGGCATCGTTGCCGGAGATTTTGATGGCGATAATGATATTGATATTGCTGTAGCAAATAACAAGTCTTTTCCCGGCACCGTTTCCATTTTAATCAACACCGGAAACGGAACCTTTAATCCCGCCATTAATGTTCCTTCAGGCGATTATCCTTATAAGCTTACCCTTTCCAAAATCAATAACGACTCGCTGGTAGATATTGTGGTAGGCAACGAGAAACAAAAAATGAATATTCTTTTTAATACAGGAAACAATCTTTTTAGCGAGCGGGTTGAAAAAAATGTGCTTACGCTTATTTGGTCCGGAGATGGGCAGGCCAATGTAAAAGCTGCCGACTTTGATAAAGATGGGGATAACGACATCATTTATTCAAGCAGCCAAACATGGAATGGTGACAATGGGCAAATAGCACTTTTCCGTAATCAGGGCAACGGTGTTTTTGGATCTTTTGAATTAATAAATCTCGCTTTCTACACCGTCGGCCCGATTGACATGGATGTCGCTGATTTAAACAAAGATGGCTATCCCGATATTGTTACAACAAACTATTCCGGCAGAACTGGTGATGGTTTTCAACTTGTATTGAATGACGGCACAGGCCACTTTTTACCGGCTGTGATAAAGCCCTGCGGTCAGGGTACCTATGCGTTGGCCACTGCAGAAGTTACCGGAGATAAGAATGTTGATGTTATCACTGTTGATTCTTATTCCCTTCAGGTAACTGTACACAAAAATTATGGTAATGCAGACTTTCCAATACCTGCGTTGTACAATACAAATAACAGTTCAACCGGCTCACTCGATGCTGCTGATATAGATGGCGACGGTGATCTTGATATTGTTTCCTCTGCATCGAGCATTGGTGGGGTGGGTGTAACTGTTACCGTACAAAAAAATAATGGACGCGGAGTGTTTACTCCGGGTGTTCCTTATTCAATAAGGGGGGGTGGAGTGCAGGCCAAGTTTCGTGATTTAAATGGGGATGGCAAACCAGACTTATTGTTCGCAACAGCAATTTCAACACCACCTTATGACTTTCATACAGCCATTAATAATGGTGATGGTACTTTTGGTCCCCGCCAAACATGGAGCATGAATGCCTGCGGATGGAACGACATTGACGCTTTCGATCTGGACAATGATGGCGATTTAGACGTGGTGATTACTGAATGGCTCGGGTGTCAAAATGTTGCGCAATCTGCAAGAAGAATTTTTATCAGCAAAAATAATGGCAGAGGTGGTTTTAGCGCCCCGAAGGTAAAACTGGTAAACCCTTTTCCGGGACCAATTGCGGGGGGAGATTTTAATAATGATGGTAAAATTGATATTGTTACAGGTCAGTCACTTTCTATTGATCTGCATTTAGGTACAGGTACCGGCGATCTGCAACCGCCTGTTTCATTTGCAACAGAGCAATCTCCCTACGATCTTATTGCACTTGATTTGAATGGTGATGGCAATTTAGACATTGCCGCCTGCACTGATTACAATGTTGAAGGCATGAGCGTTTTGCTTGGTAATGGGGACGGCACATTTAAACCAGCGCAAAATTACCAGGGTGCATACTCCCCGGATCTGAGAAATGAATCCGGCATAACTTCCGGAGATGTTGATGGGGATGGCGATATTGATTTGATTGTTGGTGGAGCCGCCTCAAACGATATTTCCATTTATTTGAACAAAGGCAATGGTACGTTCACCTTTAAGAACCGGTATGGTGTTTATTATAGCGCATCTTCTCCCATTTATGCTGACTTTACTGGTGATGGCAAAAAAGATATTGCCGCTGTTGTATCACTTCCACCAGTTGGGTTTCAATCAGCGCTCGCTATAATGAAGGGCAGGGTATTAAACTCAAAAATTGTAAATACATATAAAAGTTCCAACAAACCATTTGAGGAAGCAAACATTAGCTCTGAAATGGAAGTATTAAATAATCCATTTAACAATGTTATCAATGTAAAATTTGCACAACCCTTAAAAGGTGAAGCCATTTTTCAACTTGCAGATGTAACAGGGCACGTTCTTTTGCGTTGGAGCATGGAAGCACATTCCCAAATCCAGTTCAAACTTCCTATTGACAAAAACCTTAAAGCCGGTATGTATTTTTTAAGTGCAACGGCAGAAGGTGTAACCTTTAGCAAACCCGTAATGAAGCTATAAGAAGAGAATAAACCTTAAAAATGAATATCAGCTTTTTAACTGAACCTAAACCTTTCTTATACCACGCAATTTTTTTATCCAGGTAACTAATATGTAATCGTGGCGATTTAATTTTTAAAAGATTTTACAAGAAAAGAACCTATACCCTTCACAAAAAATAATATGCTACCATGAAATAAAACGCTGCGCGAAATATATACTCGCTTCGTTATTCGCTGTTACATTTCTTACTTCTGTTTCGGCACAACCGCCGAAAGGCTGGCAATATTTCCGCCCTTCAAACACGGGCGTTGCCGGAGATTATATGTTTACAATGAATATTGACTCCTTTGGTATTAAGTGGACAACCGGCTTTTATCCGTTTTGGGAAGAAGGTTCCGTTGACCGCTTCGATGATTCTGTTTGGACCAACTGGAGCAACTTTGAAGGTTATATTCCCGCCTCGCGTGTTTATAAAATTGAATTCGATCACCTGCACCGCGTGTGGGCGGGTACAGATACAGGCATTGCGGTTTACGATGGTGCAAAGTGGACACAATACACCTACCGCAACACACCTATTTCTAAAAAAGATTTTCGCGTAAATGGCATCGCTTTTGACAAGGCGAACAACCTATGGCTTACGTATAATAATTTTTATAGTGGTGGAAAGGGCGGTGTTGCCAAATTCGATGGCACTACCTGGACACTTTTTACAAAAGAGAACGGGCTGTTTCCTACATGGAATGTTACCGATATTGTTATTGACAGCCACGATCAAATAATGGTTTCGTCTGATGTAGGAATCGTAAATCTAAAAAAATCATCTTACACCATAATCAATTCAAAAAATTCTCCACTTCAGGCAGATCATTATACTGATTTGTACATAGACAAATCGGGTAAACTTTGGGCGCTTGCAAATTCGGTGCTCGATGGTTTTGATGGAAAGAGGTGGACACATTTCGATTCAAAAAATTCCCCGCTTGATCCTTATGTAGATTGCATGGATGTGCTGGGTGAAAAGATAATTGTAGGTTCAACGTCTTCCCATGCATTCATTTATAATGGATCAAGATGGTCAACTTATTCTGCGCCCTACCATGTGTATGGAACCAAGATTGATACGCTCGGCAACTATTGGATGTGCGGTATCGGTTTTTTTATAAAGTATGATGGACGTAAAACAATTACATATAACAGGTACAATACCAGTTTGCCTGAATATGGTTTGAATGACATTTTCATTGATTCAAAAAACCGTAAGTGGATATCTAACGGTAATGGTGGTGTTGACCTGTTGAATGAACCTGTATGGAAGGATTATGGGCCATATAACGAGGGGTTATTTGCAAATCCGGTTCCATATACAACGGTGGGGCAGGCTACTACGGAGGATAAGTTCAATAATATTTGGATGGCTTATTTCGGCACATATGGCGGCGTTGTAGAAATACCAAGGGGCGATGAAACCGATACCACAAACTGGATAAAATGGGAAACGGCAAATGCCGGTGTGGACCTGCAGTTTATTCATTGCATAAGCGCAGATAGCATAGGAAATGTTTGGGTAGGCTTGGATCATAATTCTACCGTGGATGTTTATAACAGCACAACCAGGCAATGGAAATCTTTCAAGCTTACTGATTATGGCTTAAATGGCGCAAGTGATACAAAAGTACAATCAATTGAAACGGATATAGATGGCAACGTATGGTGTGTTAGCGAACTGGGTTTGGTAAAGTTTGATAAATTTGGAAATCACTTCACTACTTACTCAATATTTAGTACACCCGGCTTGCCCCAGGCTGTTGTTTATGACATTGCGTTTGACAGTAAAGGCAACAAGTGGATTGCCAGCGACAGCGGGCTTGTGAAATACGACGGCGTACATTGGACTACCTACAATGAATCTAATTCAGGTATTCTGGCTTCTCATACCCAGTCAGTGGCGGTGGGTCGAAGAGATACCATTTTCGCAGGCACGTTCAATACGATTGATTATCCTTATTATGGCGGGCTTTCTATATTTGATGGTAATAATTATTGGAAAACTTTTGCAGAAGGAAGTTCCCCAATTCCGCATAAACAGGTTGAAGATGTAGAAGTAGATAAGCTGGGCAATGTTTGGCTCAATTGCCAGTCTGAAGGCATCGCTGTTTATCACAATGGAGGAGTTAAAAATGCTCATATTCCCTGTGGTGAACCTGCCCATACTTTTACCTCAGACATTACAAATTATTCTGCCATTTTAAATTGGCAGGTAACAGCCGGTGGGGCACAGTATCAGGTGAAATATAAAAAGGACGGTTCACGAAATTTTACAATCGTAAACACCACAAGCCCAAGGTTAATTTTATCCGGTTTACAACCATCTACAAAATACCAATGGATCGTGCGGAGCAAGTGCTGGAAAGAACAGTATTCACCATGGTCTTTGGTAAACACATTTACTACAAAAGGCAACTTTGCAAAGCTTAATCAGCTGCCAGAAAAAAATCTATCAAATAACATTTTTGTTGTGCAACCAAACCCTGTTTCAGGCTATTGCCAGGTACGCTTTATCTCTACCACTCAAGCTATAAATGAGTTTTCTATTACAGATATGCAGGGAAAAGTTTTGATACGGAAAACTGTAAATGCGATTGCCGGAAATAACAACTTCTCTTTTGATGTTAGCGCTCTTGCCAAAGGAACCTATTTGTTACAACGGCAAAACAATGATGAAGCAAGCGTATTGAAAATTATAAAAGAATAAGACGGTTATTCCATATTTCCATAGGAAATACTTTTAAAAAATACAAAAAGGCACTTATCAATATTCATTAATAGTTGAAGGAAAGATTTTTGCAACCAAACAAATGATCTTAATAAGATAATTATTAGGTAATAGAGATAAATAAAAAAGAGGCAATGGAAGGTTGCCTCTTTTTTTTACCTGTGGAGCTGAGGGGATTCGAACCCCTGTCCAAACACATTCACCATAAGCTTTCTACATGCTTATTTCATTATTATTTGTCGGCAGGCAGCCGGAAAAGAACAAACCAATTGCCCGCTTAGCTGAATAGTCTTTTGCAACAGTCACAGCCTTCTGCTGCAGCAACCCATTTTATTTGTTATTGGGCGGAAGAACGAGGCAACAGGTCAGCCTGTTCAACGGCCATAATGGTTACGCTAATCTCTGATTAGGCAGCCATAGCGAAGTTAGATTCGCCGTGTATTGTTTTGAATATTCAGATTAAAGTGCTAATTATCCAACGCACTGCATGCTTACACCTACCGTAATCTGTGCTGTCAAAACCAACACAGCCCCGTAAGTTTTTATCAAAGAGCTTCCATTCAAAGGTCGGCAAATTAAGGCAATAAACCTGCCAATAAAAATTGAATGCTATTTAAACAGCCTGAAAATATCGAGACCCAGGGCATATGCCATCAACCCGAATAATAAGATCATTCCTACCATTTGTGCATATTCCATAAACTTATCACTTGGTTTGTGCCCGGTTATCATTTCATAAATGTTAAACAGGGCGTGACCACCATCGAGTGCTGGTATGGGCAATACATTCATAAAGGCAAGAATGATAGAGAATATAGCTGTAAGCGTCCAAAACGTACTCCAGTCCCACACACCCGGAAAAGTATTTCCGATGCTTATAACACTGCCCAGAGAATCATTGGCACTCACTGTTCCGGAAAAAATTTGTTTAATACCGGTTACATATTTGCTTAACATGGCAAAACAGTTTTCAATACCTTTTGGAATAGCTTCCATTAAGGTATATTTTTTAGTAACCGTCTTAAAAAACTCATTGGGCTGTGCGTATGCAAAACCAATAAATCCATCTTCATTAATTTTTGCTTTCACCTGAATCGTATCGCCGCCTCTTATTACATCCAGCGTGGCAATTGAATTTTTATATTTTGTTCTCAGATTATTAAATTCGTGAAAATAGGATACCGGCTGCCCGTTTAAACCAATTATATAATCCCCCTTTTGAATGCGTTTTCTGTAAAGCTTGCCGTGGCAAAAACGGAATCAACTTTTGTAGGTATTCTTATTCCAAAAAAGTTTTGAAACTTATTTTTATTCAGTTCGCCAATAAAACCGTTGGGAACGGCAAGACTTACATTGGCACCATTTCTTTCAACCACCAGGTTTTTTGCATTATTGAACATCAGGTCTCCACCAACTGTTTGAATATTTTCAACAGGTTTATTGCCGATGGCAATTATTTTATCACCATCCTGCAAACCCATTTTTTTACCAAGTGAATCAGCATAAATTCCATAAGTAATATTTTTTGAAGGCAGGTATTCTTCACCCCAGGTATAGGTTATCATTATAAAAAGAAACAATGCAAGCACAACATTCAGAAATACACCTGCAAGCATTATAATTAATCTTTGCCAGGCTGGTTTGCTTCTGAACTCAAAAGGTTGGGCAGGTTGTTTCATCTGCTCTTTATCCATGCTTTCATCTACCATTCCGGCTATTTTTACATAACCGCCAAAAGGCACCCAGCCTAAACCATATTCGGTTTCACCAATTTGTTTTTTCCATATACTAAACCATGGATTAAAGAACAGGTAAAATTTATCTACCCTGCACTTAAACCATTTTGCGGTAATATAATGACCAAATTCATGTATGGTAACCAGTATGGAAAAGGAAAGAATAAATTGAAGGGCTTTTATACCCACCGAAGCCCAGTCTATCGCTAATAACATCTACAATTAATTTTATGTCCCGGCTATATTAAATAGCCTTTGCTGTTTCCCGGTAATTTCTTTGTTTCAGCAAAAGTTGGGCAAAGTAATAATAATTTGGTTAAAATATGTATGTTAAACTTGTAACGGTAGTTTTAGAGTTAGGTTAGAAGGTTGTGTAATTTGATTTTATTTCTCAACACCCAACCAAATACAGGTAGCAATTATCTTAACCTAACAACTTATGAAGATCAGCGGATTCACAATCATTAAAGATGCGATCATAAATGATTACCCTATTGTTGAAGCTATAACATCGATCTTACCGGTTGTTGATGAAATGATCGTGCTTATAGGTAAAAGCTCCGATGAAACGGAGGCATTAATAACCAATATTCAATCCTCTAAAATTAAAATATTTCATTCCGTTTGGGATACCTCACTACGTAAAGGAGGTGAAGTTTTGGCTGTTGAAACGAATAAAGCCTTTAGTTTAATTGATAAGAACAGCACCTGGGCATTTTATATTCAGGCTGATGAATTACTTCACGAAAAATATTACACGGAAATAATACATGCTTGCGAAAAATATAAAAGCAGAACTAACATAGAAGGATTACTCTTTAAATATCTGCATTTTTATGGAGCATATAATATAGTTGGCAATAGCAGAAGATGGTATAATCATGAGGTACGCATACTTAGAAACAATATAAACATTCAGGCGTACCGGGATGCGCAGGGCTTTAGAAAGGAAAATAGAAAATTGCTTGTTAAAGAAATAAATGCATATATATACCATTATGGTTGGGTAAAAAATCCCAAAAAAATGAAAGATAAAATGATTCAGGTAAGGCAATATTGGAAGGAGGACGGCGCTGAATTATCGGCGTTTAAGAATTCAGGTGAATTATTTAACTATGATGATTTTGACAGCCTGAAATATTTTTTGGATACACACCCGCACACAATGGTAAAAAGAATTGCAAAACAGGACTGGCAGATTGAAATAGATATCTCCAGGAAGAAATTTAGTATTAAAGACCACCTTTTATTTTACATTGAAAAGTATACAGGAAAAAGAATCTTCAGCTTTAAAAACTATAAAAAAATTTGAAAACCTTAATCTAACCAGACCTTAACAACAATTGGTCTTTTAATTGAATTAATAAAAAAAAATTTATAATCATGAAAAAATTATTGTTAGCAGGTGTGCTGTTTGTTGCAACAAATGTTATGGCACAAAAAAATATACCTGATGCCGCAAAAGCATCATTTGCAAAGGAATTTCCAGGGGTAACTGTAAAAGGATGGGATAAAGAAGATGGGAAATTTGAAGCTGAATTTGAAAAGGATGGAAAAGAAATGTCTGCAGTTTTTACTGCAAATGGAATTTTTGAAGAAAAGGAAATGGCTATTCCTGTTTCTGAATTACCTGCAGCGGCAACCGAATATATCACAAAAACTCATTCGGGTTCAAAGATTAAGGAAGCTTCAGTTATTATTAAAGCAGACGGATCAAAGTGGTATGAAGCAGAAGTTAATGGCAAGGATTTAATATTTGACGCAAATGGCAATTTCTCGAAGAAAGATAATGATAATGAAGCAAGTGAAGTAGAAGATTAATTCCAAAGGAAAAAAGGGATTAAGGCTTGTTATTTAACAAGCCTTTTTTATTGAACTAACTATTAAAGAATAGCCTTTAATTTAAAGTTTTATCAGATCCAGAATATGCTTATGGATTTCAATCGCGTCTTTCAAAAGAATGAACCAAAATGTTGGAAACCTTAGCAGATAAAATCCCAAACCCTGCACCTGCAATAACATCGCTTGCCCAATGGCGATTATTAAGAATGCGCATTACCCCCACGGCAGATGCACTACCGTATGCAGCCATATACAACCAGGGTTTGCCTCTTCCAAATTCATCACATAAAAGTGTTGCACCTGAAAAAGCCTGCGCTGTATGACCGGAAGGAAAGGCATTATAAATGTTAGAATCTGGCCGGGTAACTTTGCTTAGATGTTTCATCTGGGGTACAGCAAGACCCAGTATAATTTCGTTAATAACTAGTTTTTTGGTATATGGCCAAAATGATTGCCCCGGGTTATCAAGCATCATAGCATATGCCGCTGCAACTGGAGCAAATTGTAAATAATCATCAATTTTTGTATGAAAGTTTTTAAAGTTTTCATCCCTTTCTTCTTTTATTTCCGCATCGGAAATAAACACATCTTCAGCATTAACCGCAACCCTATACCCAAAAATGGAAACCGGTATTATTAGGGATTTGAGGGAGACCTGCCTCACTTCAATATTTTCATTAAAAGAAAAGGTGCTGTCTGCTAACCTTAATGCCTGTGCATTTGTTCCTGAAGCATTTATAACTAAAAGAATGCTTACCAATAAGGATGCGGAGTTTAATTTGATTGTAAACATGCAGCTTGTTTTAAGACAGATGCTCTGTAACCTATTTTAGTTGTGCCGAAAAAATTAAATCTTTTTAAAATGCGTGGACTAAGCTATAAACAATGACAGATGAAACAATTACTATAATTTAATTTGCAACCCAGCCCCAATACCAATATTTATAGGGTATGTTTTTACCGGTGTTTCTTTGTTAACCGGGGTTATTGCATATCGTAACAATGGATAAAAATTTACGCTTACAGAATTATTAATATTATAAGAACCTTCTAAACCGGCAATAGCAGAAAAATAAATGTTCCTAAGTCCTTCTAATTTTTGAACAGTTTCTTTTTCAGATCCATTTTGTGAAAAATATTCAACTTCTGCCACATCTTTTGTCATTAGGTTTATGGCTGCACCTCCAACAGCACCAAGGTTTAATTTACCTTGTTTAATATTTAGTTTTATAAGCGCAGGAAAAGAGATGGATTGAAGATTTAAGTAACCGTCTTTAATACTTAAACTATCGCCAATCTGCGGCAAAGACCAACTTTGTTTATGTAATTCGGCAATACCATAATTAGTAGTAAGTTTAAATTTATAATTACCGGTATTATCCTGCAAAGCATTTACAACTGCCGGTGAAATGGGGGCAAACCACTGAGAATAAAATAGTCCGGATTGAATGGAAGCCTTTTTTGAAAATTTGTATTCAATATTAAGACCTGTTGTATATGATAAATGAAAATCGTTCCGATTGTTTTCTTGCAATTGTTCATCGTCGGGTTCATAAATCTTTATAAATCGGGCAGAAATTAGATCTGCGGAAAAAAATGGAGTGATGTAAATTGATGGTTTATTTTTTGCGAAGGTTAAATTAATAGAAGATTTGTTTGTTGAATTTTTGTTGATATCCTCAACATAATTATGTATCGTTTTGGTTTCTAAAAACAACGGATTCATTTCTTCTGCTTTAGCAACCAACGCAGGAATTTGGGAAAGAGAAATAGGAGAGTGGAAATTATATCCTTCATTTTTAAAAGCATTAAGCCAGTCGGTTTCATTTGCGTTAGAAAACGAATTTAATTTCCTGCTAACGGTTTTATTTATTTTTATAACTGAAAAAGTGGCTGATGGACGATTTTTATATGCCTGTTCTTTTTCGCCTCTTAATATAGCGTTCATTGATTTACCGGTCTTTTCTTCATTATATGTTTTAGCGATTGATTTTTTTAATAAAGAGGTTTTTGAAAAATAGTTAGAAAAATAAACCCCGGAAAGTATTAATATTAAAACTGAAGAGACCGAAACCATTTTCAAAAGCGTTTTGTACTTCTTTTTGAACAAAATGGCTTCACTTTTATCCAGTGAATTTTCAATATTCTGCCAAATCTCTCCTGGAGGAATTTTCTCAAAATCTTTTAAGCCAGCGGAAAACAATTCATCTATTTTTTGTAAATTTTTATTCATGCACCGGATTTTAGGTTAAATAAAACATTCTGATCCGACAACTTGCGTTGTAACATTTTCCGGGCATCATGAAGATTTGATTTTGATGTGCCTTCAGAAATTTCCAGCATATCTGCAATTTCTTTATGTTTTAAACCTTCAAATACATGCAGGTTAAAAACAATGCGGCACATAGGAGGTAAACCCTGAATAAGGGATAGTAATTCTTTGGTACTAATTGCATCTAAAATAGCATTCGCGTCAAAAGGTTCATCTTCACAATAACCGGTGGTAGAGACTGGATAAAGAAGATTTTTATTTCTTAATCGTTGAAGGGCACAGTTAACCATTATTTTTTTTATCCATCCTTCAAAGCTTCCTTTAAAACTATATTGTTTGATGCAAGTGAAAACTTTAATGAAACCTTCCTGTAAAATATCTTCTGCATCATGTGAGCCTTTGGAATATCTAAGGCACAAACCCATCATAGCGGGGGCAAATTTTTGATATAATTTGTTTTGCATGGCACGGTTTCCCGAAATGCTTTCTTGTATAAGTTCCTTGTCGGTAGGCAATACAGGCAGGTTTGTTTTTTAAAGATGAATAAATACAGTAAAAGGTTGGTTACAAAATCTATTCTATTACCGGCAATGAGGTTTATTATGAAGCAAAGGTGTAAATAATTTGGTGGGAATGAACACTAGGTTTCGGAAATAAAAAAAGCTGCCTTTTAGAGGCAGCTTTAAAATAACTATTAGAAATTGTTATTCAAATTTCAGATCTAAACCCAACCCTCTTAATTCATGTACCAATACATTGAATGATTCAGGTACACCTGCTTTTGGTACGTTGTCACCTTTTACAATGGCTTCGTATGTTTTAGCCCTTCCGATAATATCATCAGATTTAAGGGTAAGCAATTCCTGTAAAATGTTAGATGCACCGTATGCTTCAAGTGCCCAAACTTCCATTTCACCAAAACGCTGACCACCAAATTGTGCTTTACCGCCCAATGGTTGCTGGGTAATAAGACTGTATGGTCCGATTGAACGGGCATGCATCTTATCATCTACCATGTGGTGTAACTTGATCATGTATATGATACCAACGGTTGCTTTCTGATGAAAGCGTTCGCCTGTTTCACCATCAAAGAGGTAGGTATGTCCCATCATTGGAATGTCTGCCTTTTCGCAGTATTCAGCAATTTCATCGGTAGATGCACCATCAAATATGGGGGTGGCAAATTTTACACCCATCTTGTGACCTGCCCATCCTAAAATTGTTTCATAGATCTGTCCGAGGTTCATACGACTGGGTACACCCAATGGGTTAAGAACAATATCAACAGGAGATCCATCTTCCATAAAAGGCATGTCTTCTGCACGAACGATCTTGGCTACAATACCTTTGTTACCGTGGCGTCCTGCCATTTTATCGCCCACTTTAAGTTTGCGTTTTACAGCCAGGTAAACTTTTGCAAGTTTTAAAACTCCGGCTGGTAATTCATCACCTATGGAAATATTGAACTTCTCCCTTTTGTATCTTCCTAATTCTTCATTATACCTGATGCTGAAATTGTGCAACAAAGTATTTATGAGGTCGTCAGTATCTTTTTCACCGGTCCAGCCTAAAGGATTAACATTCTGGAAGTCTATTGTAGCAATGTTTTTTGCATTAAACTTAGCGCTTTTGCCTACCAGCATTTCACCAAAATTGTTAGATACGCCTGCAGAGGTCTTATCCTTTAACAGGGTCAATAGCTTATCCAGTAAAACTTCCCGCAGGTCTTCTACATTCTTCTCATGAACCTTTTCAATCTTTTCTAGCTGCGCTTTTTCACGAATCTTACCATTCTTGTCTTTCTTGGCGCGCTGAAATAATTTTTTATCAATTACAACACCCTCAGTTCCGTTTGGTGCTTTTAATGAAGCATCTTTTGCATCACCGGCTTTATCACCGAAGATTGCACGAAGTAGTTTTTCCTCAGGGGTAGGATCGCTTTCACCTTTTGGTGTGATCTTTCCGATAAGAATATCTCCCTCCTTAACCTGTGCACCAATACGTATTATTCCGTGTTCATCAAGATCTTTTGTAGCCTCTTCAGAAACGTTTGGAATATCCGGTGTTAATTCTTCTTCTCCCAATTTTGTGTCGCGCACTTCAAGTTCAAACTCATCGATATGAATAGAAGTGAAAATATCGTCGCGAACCGCTTTTTCATTAATTACAATTGCATCTTCAAAGTTGTAACCTTTCCATGGCATGAATGCTACACGAAGATTACGACCTAATGCAAGTTCACCATCTTTTGTTGCATAGCCTTCCGTTAAGAAATCGCCTCTTTTTACAGATTGACCTTTTCTTACTGCAGGACGCAAAATGATTGAAGTTGCCTGGTTGGTTTTAATGAATTTTGTAAGCCTGTAAATTTTAAGGTCTTCATCAAAGCTTACAAGCCTGCCAACATCGTTTCGGTTATATCTTACGTGAATTTCTTTTGCATCTACATATTCAACAATTCCATCGCCTTCTGCATGTAACTGAATACGTGCATCACGGGCTGCCTTACTTTCCAGACCTGTGCCCACTACAGGAGCTTCAGGACGAATAAGTGGCACTGCCTGGCGTTGCATGTTACTTCCCATTAAGGCACGGTTAGCATCATCGTGTTCCAGGAATGGAATGAGCGAGGCGCTAAGACCAACGATCTGGTTTGGCGCAACGTCCATGTATTCTACTTCTGTTTTTTCAAGAATCGGGAAGTCACCAGTCTGACGGCTCACAATTCTTTCTTCAACAAAATGACCATGTTCATCAAACTGAGAATTAGACTGTGCGATCTTGGCTTCATCTTCTTCCTCTGCACTCAGGTAGGTAAGATGTTTCATATTCACCTTTCCCTCATCAACCTTTCTGTATGGGGTTTCAATAAAGCCCATTTCATTGATCTTGGCATGTACGCAAAGCGTAGATATCAAACCAATATTCGGTCCTTCCGGAGTTTCAATAGTACACAGGCGACCGTAGTGACTGTAGTGTACGTCTCTTACTTCGAAACCTGCGCGCTCCCTGCTTAATCCGCCTGGCCCTAGCGCAGAAATACGACGTTTATGTGTTATTTCTGATAATGGGTTGGTCTGATCAAGAAATTGGGAAAGCTGGGATGTACCAAAGAAAGAATTAATAACAGATGAAAGTGTACGGGCATTAATAAGGTCTACCGGGGTAAACACCTCATTATCCCTAACATTCATACGTTCACGGATGGTTCGTGCCATACGTGCAAGACCCACACCAAACTGCGCATATAATTGTTCGCCTACTGTACGTACACGACGGTTGCTCAGGTGATCAATGTCATCAATTTCGGCCTTGCCATTGGTTAACCTTACGAGATACTTGATTATCTCAATAATATCCTGCTTGGTTAAAACCTTGGTTTCGAGCTTTTGGGTTACGCCAAGTTTACGATTGATCTTATAACGACCAACTTCACCAAGATCGTAACGCTTATCACTGAAAAATAACTTATCAATAATACCGCGTGCAGTTTCATTATCAGGCGCATCAGCCCCGCGCAACTGGCGGTAAATGTGCTGAACGGCTTCTAATTCACTGTTACTGGTATCTTTATTTAGTGTATTATATATGATGGCATAATCACCACCTACATCTTCTTTCTGAATAAATACGCTCTTAACGTCTAGTTCAGAAATGGTATCCACCGCGTCTTCGTCTACCACGGTATCTCTTTCCATCACTATTTCATTACGCTCAATAGAAACAACCTCGCCGGTGTCTTCATCCACAAAATCTTCTACCCAGGTTCTGAGAACACGGGCAGCTAATTTTTTTCCAATGTGTTTTTGCAGCGCTTTTTTATCTGCATTAACTTCAATAGCCATTCCGAATAATTCAAGAATGTCTTTGTCGGTTTCAAACCCAATTGAACGAAGCAGGGTAGTTACAGGAAATTTCTTTTTACGGTCAATATATGCATACATAACATTATTGATGTCTGTAGCAAACTCCATCCAGGCTCCTTTAAAAGGAATAACCCTTGCAGAATAGATCTTTGTTCCGTTAGGGTGAACACTCTGACCGAAGAACACGCCAGGTGAACGGTGCAGTTGTGAAACAACAACACGCTCAGCTCCATTTATTACAAATGTTCCGCGGGGCGTCATGTATGGAATATTTCCCAGAAATACATCCTGAACAATGGTTTGAAAGTCAACGTGCTCTTCATCATTACAGCTTAAACGCAACTTCGCCTTTAATGGCACAGCGTACGTTAAACCGCGTTCCATACATTCTTCGATCGTATAACGGGGAGGATCGATGAAATAATCCAGGAACTCAAGCATGAAGATGTTACGGGTATCGGTAATGGGAAAATTTTCCTTGAATACCTTAAACAAGCCTTCGTTGTTTCTTTTGTCCGGAGTAGTTTCTAACTGGAAAAAATCTCTGAATGATTCAAGTTGGATATCAAGCAGATCAGGGGTTTCAGCAAGGTGTTTGGTTTTACCAAAGCTGATCCTGTTTTGAACTTTAGTTGATGACATATATGTTTAACCGGTTTTCTTATATAAATCCTGCAAAGTTGGGGTGACTACAATGGGGCACTATTGCCAAATCTATCAAAAAAAGCCAACTTGCTCAAATTAAGGACGGCAAAGGTAATGATTAGGTTTTAATATAAAATATTTATGGCAGGGTTATCAGGCATATTTTATGCTTTTGGCAAGGATTATTGTGTTAAAGTAAATAAAATTACAATGAATCAACAATAGGGCTAATTTCTTATTTATCAAAATGGCAATAAAAAAACCGCCCAATTGGGCGGTTTTAGATGAAGGATTTAATAATTAATGTTTTACTGATAAAGGATAAGTCGCAATCTTATCAGGTGTTCTAATTTCAACCCAATAGGTGCCATTGGCAAGGTTCGACACGCTTATTGGTAAATTAATGTTGGTATTATTTCCTGCATTAAATGTTGCAAGTGCCTTACCCATTTCATCATACAGGTTTATGGTAACCTTTTGTGCTGAAGCATTATTAAGTGAAATAATTACGCTGGTTGATGCAGGGTTTGGTGCAATTTGCGTTTTAAAATCTGCTACAGGCATTTCCCTTGCAAAGGAAGCAGGAGAGTTAGCTGTATCCTGGATAAGAATGGCAGTTGTCAGGTTAAATGGATTGCTTCCGATACGAAGTGTAACACGATCTCCCGGCGTTGTAACAGCGTATACTTTATTTTCCACATCCGTTTTATTATTAAGCACTTCTACATCATCAATCCACCAACCGCCGTCAGGTTCACTGCCGCCACTGGGGTCTGATGTAAACCTAAACCTAACCATTACCTTTTTACCGGCATAATCTTCAAGTGATGCTACCGAGGTTATATAGGTAGACTGCTTACCAGAAAAAGCAGCCCTGTTCAACGCGCCAATATAGTTATTGCGTTGTGTGGTGATCATATTGTTATAACCATTACTTATAAATTTGGCGTTTGGCAAGAAGGTCCATGTAGCTCCATTGTCTTCAGAAATTTCTACTATACCGCCATCATAACCGCCCTGCGTGTAATATTTATGGGTAAAAACAAGCACGGTTGACAAATTTGCCATAAAAGAAGTGGTACTGGTTAAAGCAGTATTAGAACCTCCTGTGCCAACATTGGGTGCAAACCAATAGTTTGATCCACTAAAGGCCTGTGCGTTATTTGTTTTTAATTGCCATTTACCCTGTGTTGCGGTAATGTTTGATGTTTGCCATCCGCCTGTGCCATCTTCATGTGTATCTTCAAATAACACTTTAGATGCTTGTTTGGCCATCGCTCTAACCCTAACATAATAGGTTTTGCTTTGATTAGGATTTAATTTGGTTGTCCAGGTAAGCACCTTTCCATTGCGAGCAGGTTTACCTGTTGCACCCAACAAGTTGTATATAGCCGCAATGGTATCTGTAACCACCACTTTGTTTACAGGTTTATTATATAAATTAGAAACGGTTATAGCATAAGTAACCAAATCATGATTTACTATTTGATGTGGTCCTTCTTTGGAAATTTCAATTCTGTTTTGGTTAGGATTACAGGTTAATGGAACGTCGAATGATTCAACTTCATCCCCCACACTGTTTGTGTTTGATAAAGCGGAATATCCCAAACCCCTTTTTGCAAAGGATTTCCATATGAGGCACGCATGCATACCATCATACAGTAAAGTATCCGCTTTTAAAATCGCGTTCCTTTGTTGAACAAAAGTTGGACTAGATTCCTGCAGTTTCATTGCTTCAATTATTAAACGCATTGCTATGTTGTTGCCTTTTGCTTTCGCATTTGGCACTTTGCTGCCATTTGACATAATTGGGTTCGCACCTTCATAAATGTCATCATTCATTCCATATTTATCTATAAATGATTGTAACATTTCGTACATCATTTCGCACCAGATAGAACCAACACCATGCGGAATAGATATTTCTCCACCATCATCTATATTCTGAAAGGTTAATGGATTTACTTCAAAATATATTGAATATGGTGCAGGACGTATACCAGGACCATCGTTGGGTTGGTAGGTAACATAATTACCAATACCTCTTGAAGGAAGAATGCCAAACGGATGGTCTGCATTGGAAGATTTTAAATCGTTATTCCGAAGGGTCATGTACAAAGCACAGAAATCACTCCAGCCTTCGCCACCTTGTTCATCGCCACCCAGCGGGAATAAGGCATCGCCAGTGCCACCTCCGGTAAGACGACTCGAAATACCGTGTCCATATTCATGCGCAATTACGCCATTGTCAACATCTCCATCCCGGCCGGGTGGAGGAATGTTATCTCTTTTTAATGAACCCCTAATTTCTACACCATTATTAAGCAATGATTTTAAATTATCGCCATCAGCCTTTGAGATCATAATTGCCGGAATAGTAATTGCATTTGTTGGTCCGTCAGAACCGCCCATTGCAAGTGGTGGTCCATCAATGTTATTAATAATTACCGCGCCTACAGCTCCACCTTCCTGGGCGCCTAATACTTTTTCAACAAATGAACATTCGCCCCGATCTATGAGCGCAATTTTATTTCTTACATTATTTGATGGAGGAAGGGCAATACTTTGCTGACCGGTAGAACAACCTTCTGTTTCATCACCCACTGTTGATGCCTGGTTTGCGATTAATATAACCAGTGGTTTATTTACTACGGGGCTATCGTGCAAATTATTATTTGCTGTAGGTAAATTGCTGAAAGAACCCTGAACGCCAAATATTTTTGTACCTGGTTGAATTTGACCAGGGTCTGAACTGCCTGTAATCTGCAAAAGAGAATCAGGTACACTTGCTGTCCATAAATACATTTGCATTTGCCCGTTTACACCGTCGGGTAGCGTTAAGAAGTTGGCGTTATTTGTTCCGCCACCATCCTGCGCCTGTGCTAATACTTCGTCTAAAGCAAGATTTTCGGTGGCTGATCCTCTTAAGCCTGTGCTGAAAATATTTGATTCCTGGAAGTTGCCTGCTTCTTCTGTAAAGCCAAATCTGTAATACACATCATGCATTAAATTATTCCAGTAAAACAGGTTAACGATTGCCGCCTTTCTGTAAGTTTCCGCTTCTTTATTGGGATAGAACGGGTAATTAAATTTAAAGGGCTCAACTAAACTTGGTAGTCCGCCTATTAAAGTATTGTTGTAGGCTGTACGGTCTGGATCTGCACTGGGAACACCACCCAAAGGTCCCGGGCTTGGATCGTAAAATGCCCAAACATTATTACCATGCGTGTATGGATAAGTAGTAGCAGCACCCAGTCCAAATACCTGGTGCCAGCCATCGGGAGAACCTAATGCATCGCCTGAGTTAAAAACAAAAAGATGAGAGGCTCCATCATCATTTGGATGTTCGAATGGTAAAGGGAAAACCCTGTACCTGTTATTATGAGCAGGCGCTCCCTGTGGTATGTTGTCAGGAAACTGGACCGTATTAAAATGTTCATTTACCACATTTTCTTTAATGGTACGCATTGGATTTTTTTTCAAATCTGTAATAGTATTTGGTTGCCCAAAATCACAATGCATCATTATATCTAGTTTCTTCAATACTTCTCCCGAGGCGGCATCTATATAACAAACCCAGTAGTGTTTTTTATAAACATCCATCATCTGCACTTCCCAGGCGGGTAGCAACTGATTGGTCATTTCTTTTTGAACATACACCAGCCGCAATGGAATATCCCATATGGAAGATTCATTTCTTTTAAAAACAGTTTTTTTATCTACACCCGATGCAGGTGTTTTGAGGGTAAGGTCTGATGGATATGTATAATTAATCGCATCGAAAACTATCGATATAGCTTTTCTTTGGTCAACCGATGTCGATACAGGTCGCACTGAAATTTTTTGAAGATCGACCAGTTCGTTAACGGGAACTTTTTTAAGTGATGTTGTATGCAAAGCGAAATTGCTACCAATTATTGTTAGTCCGTTAATTTTCTGGTGGGCATAAATGTGCCTGATACCCGTTGAGGCATCATTATAAGTTTTACTTATAAAAACAGATTGCACCATATTTTCCGGAAGGGACATTTCTGTTTTCAGGTAATTTTTAATTTCATTCTCCGCATTAACAGCCTGGGCATGTGCAGTGCTAAAACAAAATAGCAGCATACATGCAGCTATAAACCGGCTAAGGTGTAATGGTAAAAGTTTCATAGTTTCCTTTCATTTTTAATAAGTAATAGTTTTTAGAACTTGTAGGCTGGTAAGGATGGGATGTCGGTAATAATATTTCTCCGTTAGCAGAAATCATAGGTAATGTGTATCCAAATTTAAATATTAAAAATTACATTTTCACAAATCTTAAACAATTCATTAACGACAATTTTTTGGATTGAGATTAAAGATAATTTTCTAAGCTAAAATGTTTTTTGGCAACCGTATTAAACGATTAATGTTTATGCCAATCATAGAAAAAACTTTTTATGAATAGGTCCACTTTATTAATGACTGTAATTCTTACCCTGTTTGCTGTAGTATCTGATGCACAATATCCCGGTTATGGACCGCCACCTTATGGGCCACCTGTTTATGGAAGACCAAGGGTATATCGCCGACCACCACCGCCACCCCCTCCAAATTTCAGGAGGCAACCAGTGCAAAGAATGCCGGCATTTAAGCCTTCATTAAATCTTACAGTTGGTTATGGGTTTCCAAACCTAGATCAAAATCACCTTGCTGAATTTTTCGATGCTTATAAAGGAAGTGTTACGCAACAAGGACCGGTAACAGCATCACTAGATTATCAATTCAGCAGGTCGACCAGCATTGGCGTTGCAGGTACCTATGGAAAAACAAGTGCTGCTTATTTCGATCATAATTCTTATTCAGATATACCTGACTTTAATGGTTACCTGGAAAACTGGAGTGTACTGTTTAATATGGTGAACTATTTTCCTGCATCTTCCAGGTATGTTGAACCATATATTAAAACAGCCATTGGTATGAATAAATGGAAACAGGATTACCTGTATCCCAATGGTGATAAAGCTGCTGTTTTAGATGATCCTACTTCCCTGGCATACCAGGTATCGATCGGTAGTAAATTTAATTTTTCGCCCCATGCCGGATTTTATTTAGAGGCAGGGTATGGAAAGTATATACTTAACGGAGGTTTGGCATTTAAATTTTAAGTTTTAATGTTTAAGGGCTGCGTCTATTAAGGCGCAGCTTTTTTTATGTGTTGTAGTATGCGAATATTTATATTATCTTAGTTTCATTAAAATGAACAACTTATGAGAACCAAATTATTATTTTCAGGGATTTGTATACTTTTTTCATTGCTGTTTTCACAGGCAATGCAAGCTCAAAGCAACTTGTATTTGATTGCCCATGGTATGGCAGGTGTACCTATGGATAAAAGCTCAAAAAATCGTTATTCTGCAGGGGCCGGGGCTGAAACCGGTATACAATACGGCAAGAAAAATACTTTTATAGCAGGTACTATTGGCTATGCCAGTTTTTTTTCAAAAACTGCAACGGATGAAATAGCTGATTATGGAAATCTGTCTTATATACCGGTAAGAATAGGTGTTAGGCATAACCTGGCTGAATTATTTTATTTACATGGCGACGCAGGTGTGGGCTTTGTAAAAAACAAAGACCTTGATAATGGTGACCAACGTTTTTCCTTCGACGTAGGCGCAGGTGTTCGCTTAAATTCTTTTGAGGTTGAATTAGCAGTTGATGCTTTTAAAGAAATTGATCCGGATGGGTGGTCTTCCTGGATAGGTCTAAAAGCAGGATGGCGGATAGGATTGTAAATTACAGGTTATCCAACACATTCTTCATAGTAAATACACCAGTTTTCCCTTCAATAAACATGGCGGCTAATAAAGCGCCAGATGCAAATCCTTTGCGATTATGCGCAATATGGGTTATTTCAATATCATCAACTGAGGAGAAATATTTTATGGTATGGGTGCCTGCTGCGGGATCTTTTCTTTTGCTTGTTATCACTAAGTCTTTCTCTGTTCCAAAATCCAATACCCACTTTTCTTTACAGGGAACCCTTTCCAGCACTTGTTCTGCCAGGGTTAAAGCTGTTCCACTTGGTGCATCTTTTTTCTGGGTATGATGAATTTCTTCTATCGAAACATTGTATTCTGGGTGAATACTCATTAGTTTGGCAAGAAACTTATTTAACTCAAAAAATATATTTACGCCAACACTAAAATTGCTAGAATAAAGAAAGGCGCCACCTTTTTTATGACAATAATCTTCCACTTCTTTTAAGTGATGCAACCAGCCTGTTGAACCGGATATAACCGGTACCCCTGCCTCCAAACATGTCAAAATATTTTGCTTTGCACTTTCGGGGCTTGAAAATTCAATAGCTACATCGGCATTTTTCAAATTACCAGGGGTAAGTTCATCCTTATTTTCAGAAGTAATCTTTAAAATAATTTCGTAGCCTTTTTTTACCGCGATCTCTTCTATTTCCTTTCCCATTTTTCCATATCCTATCAACGCTATTTTCATGATTATGTAACGTTAGCCTTAAAAACCTATTGTTTGTAATATTAATAATAAATTTTGAGGACATCCATTTGCCTGAATTTGAATTTTATCATCCATATAAAAAGTTAATTATTGCAATTATTTATTATTAAATTAGTGCAGTAAAACTCTACTTATGAAAATAAAATTTTTACCCTCCGTAGCCTTTCTAACCCTTTTTTCTACAATTTCATTCGCGCAGTCACCAAAAGTCTTTGCAGTAACAGGTAAAACCAAAGGTGATATAACCTGGAATTTTGTTCGCGAGATCAATATGCAAACAGCAGCCCTGGAAAAAAATATTTTCCCTGTTACCCAGCAGACGCTGTATTATGATGCCTTAACAAGGCTTCCTATTTCTGCTCAAAATATCATAAACCCCACAACAGAAATAATGCAGGGTATTGATTTAAATGAGGCTGTACCTGATGTTGTTGCCGCTCTTGCATATGATTCCAAATTTAACCGGCTATATTATACTTATATGCATGGAACAGATTTGAGGTATATAGATTTAAATAACCCGCAGCCTAAACAATATGTAGTCAGGCATGCTTCTTTAAAACCTTTTGCTACAGAGCAGGGAGAAGAGGATGTTATTACAAGAATGGCTTTTACCCCGGATGGTTATGGCTATGCGCTTACCAATAACAGTAAGCATTTAATTAAATTTTCTTCCGGTGAGAAAATTGTAATTACAGATTTGGGTTCACTTACCGATGGTAAAAAAAATGGCAACATGTCTGTGCACACGCTTTGTACAAGTTATGGGGGAGATATGTTAGCAGATGCATTTGGTAATCTTTATCTGTATTCGCAAAAGGGTAATATTTTTAAAATAAATCCATCAACCAAAGTGGCTGACTTTATCGGCGCTATAAAAGGGTTGCCTGAAGCTTTTACTGTTAATGGTGTAGCTGTTGATAACAACGACCATATTATTTTAAGTTGTGCCACCAGTGCAGAAGGGTATTACCTGTTGGATATGAAAACACTTATTGCTGAGAAAATGGCATCAAAAGAAAACGAAGTGTATAATGCATCTGACCTTGCAAGTGCATCTTTCCTCTATCAAAAACAAGTACCTGTTAAATCAATTGGTACAGAGGTTTTAGGTAATGAATTTGTTACTATTTCTCCTAATCCGGTAACAGGTAGAAGTTTTGATTTGAAATTCAATAATATCCCTGCAGGGAATTACAGCATTGAAATATTAGATGCAACAGGAAATACATTATACAAGAAAGAAGTGAATATTATTACTGATCAAACAGAAAAAATTATGTTGCCTTCTATAATACGTTCAGGTATTTTTAATTTGAAAGTTATTAGTAAAGATGTGGCTACAAATATCTATACCAATAAAATAGTTGTAGGCAGATAAAAATTTTGACTTCTCTAATTTTCAGGACGCGTTCTTTAAAAAGACGCGTCTTTTTATTTTCTTAAGTTAAAAACTAATGCCACATTGCCGCTTTTGGAAAGAGGATCATAATTAGGCCTTATATGCAAACTAAGATCATCGCTTACATCGAAGTCTTTCAGGTGGCCAAATACAGTTGCATCCACCACATTTAAACCCCAAATAACCACGAACCATAACACTGAATAATCCCGGTCTTGCCTAAAGGCATTACGGTAAAATTGTAAAGACTGTGCAGACAGGCCTTGCAGTTTGGGGTGAATATTAGCGAAGTTTGCAGTGTCCCCATTCACCGTTATTTCATAAGCATTTTTAGTTCGCTTATACCACGTATTGTTATAGAAAAATGTGATGGTTGGGATGGAAAGCGCACCATATACAATAGGTATTTTCCAATATTCCCTATTATATGCCTGTCCCCAGCCGGGAATAACTGCAGAACGAAAAGTTGCCTTATTCGGGTCATGCATTTTTATAGCCTGGGTATCAACTTTAATAGTTGCTTTAGATGATTCTTCTTTAATTATGCTATCTTTTGCAAGTGCAGGAAATAACCTGGTTGTATCCTGAGCCACCAGTTTTAATACCGAAGTAAAAAATAAAAGAACAGCTATAATAAGTTTGTTTCGCATGCATTAGCTTACCTCAACGTTCATAAGTTCAAGTAACTTGTTCAATTCTTCAGGAGAATAATATTCCAGAGTTATACTTCCGCCTCCTTTATTGTTTTGAGATATTTTAACCTTAGTTGAAAAATGAGATGAGAGGTTATCTTCTATGCGTTTAAACGGGGCACTTAACCCGAATTTTCCTACAGTTTTAGCCGACGATTTTTCAGCCTTATATAAGTTGCGAACCAGTTCTTCTGTTTGTCTTACACTCAGCTGCCTGTTTACAATTTCTTTATAAACGAATAATTGTTTATCAATGGTGTCTATGTTTATTAAAGCGCGTGCATGCCCCATTGAAACCGTTCCGTTTCTAACTGCCGACTGAATATCTGGTGGAAGCCTTAGTAGCCGAACATAGTTTGTTACGGTACTTCTTTCTTTGCTCATTCGTTCGGCCACCTGCTCCTGGCTGTAATTCAACTCTTCCATCATCCGTTTGTAACTCATTGCAATCTCCATTGCATTTAAGTCTTCACGTTGTAAATTTTCAAGTAAAGCCAGCTCGAGAATTTCATTGTCATTTGCCTGCCTTACATATGCGGGAATATCTTTCAGCCCTGCGATCTTTGCTGCTTTATACCGCCTTTCGCCCGCAATAATCCGGTAAAGGTTATTTCCCGTCTTTACTACTGTTATAGGTTGTATAACATCATGCAATTTTATTGACGCGGCAAGTTCGCTAAGCATTTGCTCATCGAAATCCCTGCGGGGGTTATTAGGGTTCTTCTGTATCTGATCAAGCGGAATACGATTGGTCGCAGCCGGCGAATCAATATTGTTTTTTAAAGAACCTGATGTTGTTTTAAGATCAGCATCAATATTTTGTAATAAGGATCGAATGCCCTTGCCTAAAGCTTCTTTATTTTGTTTTGGAACTGTCAATGTCTCTAACTTTTATTCTCTCTGCAGAAGTGTTTTGTTAATCAATTATTTTTTCTTCCTGCGAAATTTTAGTCATGTTATTTTTTTGCAATACTTCTTTCGCGAGGTTAAGATAGTTAATGGCACCTTTGCTTTCACTATCATATAAAATGGCAGGCTTTCCAAAACTTGGCGCCTCGCTCAACCTGGTATTACGATGTATAATGGTGCTGAAGACCATTTCATCAAAATGCCTTCTTACTTCGCTAACGACCTGGTTGCAAAGTCTTAGACGCCCATCATACATAGTCATTAAAATGCCTTCAATTTCCAGTTCAGTATTTAACCGGTTTTGAACGATCTTAATGGTATTTAATAATTTGCCCAAACCTTCCAAAGCAAAAAATTCACATTGAACAGGAACAATTACACTGTCTGCTGCAGTTAAGGCGTTCACAGTTATTAACCCAAGCGAGGGAGAACAATCAATCACTATAAAATCATAATCATCCTGCACTGGTTTTAATAAATTCTTTAATACCAGTTCCCTTTCAGGATAATTTATCATTTCTATTTCGGCGCCAACCAAATCAATATGAGAAGGAATGAGGTACAGGTTTGGTACTTCACTTTTTAATATCACTTCATCTGCAGTGGCATTATTAATCATACATTCATACAGGCTAATATTTACATTATGCAGGTCAAAGCCTACACCTGTTGTACTGTTTGCCTGCGGGTCGGCATCTACCAGCAGCGTTTTAAACTCAAGCACAGCAAGGCTTGCAGCAAGGTTTATTGCTGTTGTGGTTTTTCCGACTCCACCTTTTTGATTTGCTACACCTATAATTCTTGCCATATTTTAAAATATCCGGTTGGTGTTAATGGTTATTAAATTTGTTTTGGCCTTCAAAAATCAATACTAAAATTGAAACTTTATTTATTTTAACCTAATCTAAACTTTCAGGTTGCCGTAATTACAATGCAACTAATATCAGTGTTTGCGACCGATTACATAAATATATTTTTGCACATCTTTATTTACAGTGAATTTTGAAGGTGATTAATTATAAAACATGAGAAGTATGAATGGATGGTGGATTGTAGTAATTATTGTAATTCTGATAGACCTGTATGTTTTTTATGGCGTAAAATTTCTATCACAAAATAATTCGGATCGTATTAAAATAGCCACCTATAGTGTGTATTGGGTAATTTCTCTTGCATCCATGTTATTTATATTGCTTTTTCCAACGCAACCTTATTTTGAAAAGAACCCTGTTTTAAGAAATTATCTTTTTGCCATTGTTGTAGCCTTGTTTTTTGGAAAACTAATTGCTTCGGTTTTTTTGTTAACAGACGATATCCGCCGGGGGGTTGTTTGGCTGATGTCTAAAATTTTTCCGCAAAGTGGGGTAGACTTTGTTCCGGAAGAAGGCGGCATTACAAGATCTTCTTTTTTAACCTGGGCAGGTGTTACCCTGGGTACTACCCTTGTTTCTGCACTTTTTATCGGCTTCTCCAATAAATATAACTACCAGCTCAAAAAAATAAAGCTGGCGTATACCAACCTCCCGAAAGGGTTTAAGGGACTAAAGATCATACATATAAGTGATATACATAGTGGCAGCTTTACTGATAAGGCTGCGGTTACGAAGGGTATAGAAATGATTATTAAGGCAAAGCCTGATATTATTTTGTTTACAGGCGATCTTGTTAATGATCGTGCAGATGAGATGGATAATTATACCGATATCTTTAGCCGTTTGCAGGCACCCATGGGGGTTTTTAGTACGCTGGGAAATCATGATTACGGAGATTATGCTAATTGGAAAACACCTGAAGAAAAAACCAGGAATTTAGAAAAGCTTTTTAGCATCCAGGCAAATATGGGCTGGCGGTTATTAATGAATGAACATGTTATACTTGAAAAAGATAATGAACAGATCGCTTTGCTTGGGGTTGAAAATTGGAGCGCCTTTGCCCGTTTTCCTAAATATGGTAAAATGGATAAGGCTTACCCGGGTACTGAGAAAATACCTTTTAAAATTTTAATGAGCCATGATCCCAGTCACTGGAATGCGGAAATAACTACAAAGTATACTGATGTTGACCTGATGCTTGCCGGGCATACACACGGCATGCAATTCGGTTTGGAAAATCCCTATTTTAAATGGAGCCCGGTACAATGGGTATATAAACAATGGGCGGGTCTTTATGAAGTGGGCAAACAAAAATTATATGTAAACAGGGGGTATGGCTTTATTGGTTACCCGGGCAGGGTAGGTATTTTACCCGAAGTAACCTTAATTGAATTGGTTTAACCTAATTATATTGTATGCCCTTAAAAAAGGGTACTGTACTTTTGCATTCTCTAAAAAATAAAACTTAGATATGAATACAGTTATTATTCCAACAGATTTTTCAGACTCATCAGTTAGGGCTGCGCAATATGCCATAAAGCTTTTGTCCGTTCACCCTGAAGTAGAAATTATTCTTTATCACGCCTACGAAAAAGCAGAGGCTGGTGAAAACCGGGAAGAAAGTCTTCAAAAATTAAAAAATGAATTACTCCTAAACCGCTCTGCAAATATTACCACACTAGCAGAACAGGGAGATTTTTTGGTAGAGCTTGAAAAGTTAGCGAGGCACCGCGATGCAGACCTTATTATAATGGGTATTACAGGAAGGTCTTCGCTTGCACAGGTATTTATGGGCAGCAATGCATTAAAAATGGCAGAGAATAAATATTGCCCGGTAATGATTATTCCGAATAATAGTGAGTACAGTGAAATTAAAAATGTACTGCTTACTTCAGACCTGCGCAATGTGGTAAGTACCACACCATCTGCTCCTATTAAGAAAATACTTAAGGCTTTCGATGCCAAGCTGCATGTAGTAAATGTAAATTCTGAACATTATGTTGCCATTACCGAAGAATACGCAGCAGAACAAAGCAAGCTAAAAGAAATGTTTTCTGAATTTAATCCTGAATTTTATTTTTTAAGATTATTGGATATAGATACTGCTATTAATCAATTTGCTTCAGATAAAAATATAGACCTGATAATTACCATAAATAAAGAGCATTCTTTAGTTTATAAATTATTTAAAACAGACCATACAAAAGCGCTGGCTTACCAAAGTTCAGTTCCGGTTATGGTGGTGCATGAATAAATAGCGGGTTAAGGCATTTCAGTTTTTTTTGCAGAAAGGTGCCTGGCTGTAGCCTCCAGGGTGTTATAAAATTCCTGACCGTATTTTCTTACAAGCGCGTCTTTTAAAAAAATATAAACAGGCACCTTTAATTTTTTACCCAGTTTGCATGCGGGTTTACACAAATCCTTGCGGGGTTCGTAGTTAACATATTCCAGGTTTTCTTCAATTTTACTTTTGATTATTTTAATGGGAAAAAGGTGACAACTGATAGGTTTTTTCCAACTGGTTTTTCCATCATTATAAGCCTGTTCTATTCCACATTTTATTATGCCACTTTCATCCCGGTATCCGTATGCACAGATCTTGTTTTCTATGGTAGGTGTTACCCAGCCGAAATAATCGTCAAAATAATACTTGCCATTTCGCTCAATAACATCTTTTCCTTCTTTGGTTAAATATGGCTTTACTTCTTCGTAACAATTAATTAATTCTTCCAGCTCTGCAGTTTCAAGAGGAGCGCCTGCATCGCCATCCTCGCAGCAGCCGCCTTTGCATTTATTAAGGTCGCAAACAAACTGCGCTTCTATTACTTCATCACTTACCAGTTTATTATCAATGGCAATCATTAAAACAGGGTTTAAGTAAAGGTAGATGTATTAATCAGGATGAAAGATTTCTAAAAAGGGCAAATGTTTTAATTGTTCCATTTAAAGGTGTTGATCATATGCATCATATCCTGCACAAGAAAATCGTTCACCGGTTTTAGGCTGTCCTGGTTTGGGGTAGCATCGAAATAGAGTGCACCTCTTAAGAAATTCTTAGTAGAATCTGTTAGAAAAAATTGGTTTGCCGTAGCTACATTACCTTCTACTTTAAAAAACATTCCATGAACATTGTTTGGTGTTTCTATAAGGGAGTCATTTATGTAAGATGCTTTTTGAGAGTGTTTATTGGTTAGATTGAATGCGTCATTTAATAATTTTTCTAACTGGTATTGTTTCAAACTTTTATAACTGGTATAAATTCGCCCTGAGAACTGCGGAAATTCTATGTTTATCCACCACGGATTTTCAGGGTCTTCTCCAAAAAAAACCGAGTCTTTCACTATTCTGGCATATTCCGGATATTCAAAAGAGTAAGGGTATCCTTCCTGTTGAAAAAGCCTGTATTTCTTTTGAGGGAAGTCTATGTTATAATATCCAGTGGGTTTAGGTGTGAATGGACTGTTGCAATTGAAAGATAAAACTGCCACAAATAGTAATGTGCGTTTTAAATTTATTGCTGAAAGGTTGATCAAAATATTATTTGTTGAAAGTAAAAAGCGGGTAATGCTACGCTACGTGCTGAGGTTTAATGGTAACTTTTATTTTCTCCAGGTGGTTTTTTACCACTTCAATTACCGTGAATTCAAAATCGCCGGCAATAACTACCTGGTTTGTTGTGGGAATTTCGCCTGCTATTTCTAAAACCAACCCTGCAAGTGAGTTGCCTTCACCTTTTACAGAATCGAATGTATCGCCGGGCAAATCCATTAGTTTGCAAACATCATTAATCATGGTGCGGCCCTCAAAAATATAATTGTTGTCATCCAGCTTTTTAAACCCGCTTTCTTCATCGTCAAATTCATCCTTAATATCTCCAATAATTTCTTCAAGAATGTCTTCCAGCGTTACAATACCGCTGGTGCCGCCAAATTCATCAACAACAATGGCAAAATGAATATGTTTTCCCTGAAATTCTTTAAGAAGGTCTTCTATCATTTTTTGCTCATGCACAAAATAGGGTGCTCTTATTAGCGGGTGCCAATCAAAATCGGAAAGGTTATCGAGATGCGGAAGAATATCTTTTGTATTAATTATGCCAACAACATTATCAAGGTCTTCTTTATAAACGGGAAGTCTGCTGTAATGCAATTCTTCAGCGTTTTTAACCAGGTCTGCGAAAGATATTTTATAATCAATACCATTAACATCTAGCCTGGCACGCATTACCTGTTTAACTGTGATATTTCCGAACTTAACAATACCCTTCAAAATATTCTTTTCTTTTTCGCTTGCTGTTGTTTGGTTTGAAACTTCTATTGCCTGGTCTAACTCTTCGAAGCTGTACATACCCCCGGCTTTTTTAGTAAGTTTTCTTTCAACAATGTCTGAATATTTTACAAGGCCATTACCCATTCCTTTAAATATATAAAATACAGCTTCGGCAATTATTCCAAAATCTTTGGCAAACCTGATGTTGTTGTTGTTAGCGTATACTTTAGGAATAATCTCGCAAAACAACAACAGAATAGATGCTACTACCAGTACTTTAATAGTAAACGCGAGCCATGAAAAATGGATCATATCAAACTGGAATAAATGATCCAGTACAATATTTGAAATTATAATGATGGCGATGTTAGCAAAGCTGTTGGCAATAATAAAAGAAGCCAGCAATAGTTTAGGCGTTTCCAGCATATCTAAAATTCGCTGGTAAGGCGGTTGCTGTTTTGTTTTTAGGAGGTTAAGGTCTTTATGATTGAGAGAGAAAAATGCTACCTCGGCACCAGACACCACAAACGATAACATAATAAAAGCAAGCAGTAAAAAAATAAGTACAGTCAGGCTTTGATTATCAAGTGTAGAAACAAAAAGCAAGTGCATGCTGCTTTGCAAATGCGCATAGTTAATTTCCAAAATAATAATTTTTCGTGAATATGCTTTTAAGGCAGATAGAAGATTGCAACATGTTTATAATTCTGCCAAAATTAAATTAATAATTTAAAACGGCAGCCCCGAAGAATTTTCATCGGTAATAGGTGGTATTTCATCTGAATGAAAACCTTCAATATTTTCGCCACCATGAGAAGATGTACCATGGAAACCCTGTGAGCCCTCATTTCTTTTATCGAGCATTATCAGGTTATCGCCAACAACCTCTGTTGCAAATTTGCGGTTGCCTTCCCTGTCTTCCCAACTGCGAGTTCTAAGTCTTCCTTCAATATATATTAAACTGCCTTTGTGTAAATACTTTTGAGAAAGTTCGGCAAGGCCCCGCCAGAGAACCACTGTATGCCATTCAGTTTGGGAAACCAATTTGCCGGTTCTGTCTTTATAGGTTTCGGTAGTCGCCAGTGGAAATTTTGCTACGGCAATGTTACCCTCGAGATATTGCGTATCGGGATCTTTACCGAGATTACCAATAAGCATAACCCTGTTTACACCTCTCATACTATTTAATTTTTCCCTTTTTAAAATAACGCCTCTTGTCTGATTTTAAAATTAAACAAAAAAGAGCATATAATTTTAAAGGCATTTTTCAGCAAATTTTGCTAATTAACCCGCGAAAAATAATTCTGATGAATGTATTTCGGGAAAGAAAGTTCATGCAGATTTGCTTGCGGCTGCCAGAAAAAGTCGTTCGGAAAACAAATGTTTTTAAGGGTTTTTATTTCTACCATAATAATTGAACCCCTGATTGTTCGATGTGTTAAGTGCTGCGGTATGCCTGTATGAACAGAGTAACCGGCAGGGACAATTTTTAATAATTTGAAAACGTTTAAAATCTCTTTTTCATTCCATTGCTTATCTAAAGGGGTTTCAATGGGATAAAATTCGAAAAGATTTTGCCAAATATCTTTAGCTAATCTTTTTCGAACCAACACGTTTTGGTTATGTTTAAAAATGAAATAATGTATCCACCTGTCTTTTTTTACTGTTTTGGTTAATTTAACCGGTAATTGCTCAATACTGTTTTTTATAAAGGCTATGCAGTATTTTTTGAATGGACATAAATTACAAAGGGGTTTTACGGGTTTGCATATAGTAGCGCCAAAATCCATAATAGCCTGGTTAAAGCTGGCCGGATCGGTATTTAATATTAATTGCGTAGCAAGATTGTTTATTACCTTTTTGCCTTTATCGGTATCTACCGGCTCATATATACCGAAAACACGGGCAAGAACCCGTAGCACATTTCCATCTACCACAGGGTATGGTAAATTATAAGCAAAAGATGAAATAGCTGCCGCCGTATAAGGACCTATTCCCTTTAATTTTAAAATATCCTCATAATTCGAGGGAAATTCTCCCTCAAAATTTTTCATGATATACTTTGCCGAATAAATTAAATTTCGGCACCGGCTGTAATACCCCAATCCTTCCCACAATTTAAATACCTTTTCGTCACTTGCATTTGCGAGACTTTCAATGGTGGGAAATGCAGAAATAAATCGCAGGTAATAATGCCACCCCTGCTCAACCCTTGTTTGTTGTAAAATAATTTCACTTATCCAGATTTTATATGCATCCTTTTCATTTTTCCACGGCATTTCCCGTTCGTTATGGTGCATATTCCACCTTAATAATGTTTTAGAAAAGTCAATTAAATGCATATAAAAAATGATGAAAATTGTTATAATTGAGTTAGTATGATTTTTGCTATATGTAAAAACAACTTATTTGAAAAAGTTTGATTATTAAGGACAATAGATAATTTTATTCTTTCTTATACAAGCTTTTTGTGGTACATTAGTTACTTTAAAAACAAATATCCATGCGTAAGTCTGACCTTATAAATAATATTTCAGAAAAGACCGGAATACCCAAAGTAGATGTTCTAGTAACAGTTGAAACACTTCTTAAAGAAATAAAAGAAAATATCTCTAAGGGAGAAAATATTTATATAAGGGGTTTTGGTAGTTTCATAACTAAAAAACGCGCAGCCAAAATAGGTAGAAATATTAAAAAGAATATTGCTGTGCAAATTCCGGAACACTACATTCCAGCATTTAAACCTTCTAAAGAATTTGTGAATGAGGTTAAACAATTACACAATCAGGTGTAATTTGGCCGCCTCAACATATTTTATTTGAATAAATCACAGTTCGCACTCGCTTTATCCGGCTTCGTTTTGTTGCTGGTTCTGGTTTTTTTTGGTAAAACCGTACCATCTAAAATTATTTCATCAGAGCAGCACGATGCCTCCGATCATGCCCATGATTCTCAGGATAATTATATAACTCAATTTAATCAAACCTTGCCGGCTGAACAATCCATGCGTGTTAAACAATTGGAGGCAAATCTTGCTAATCAGGAAAACACAGACCTAAAAATTGCAGGCTATCACGACCTGAACCATTATTATTCCGATACCCTCAACCAGCCCCTAATTGGTAAATATTATATTGGCGAAGCAGCTAAGTTGGAAAATTCTGAAAAAAAGCTCACATTTGCAGCCCATTTGTTTTTAGATGAGCTAATGGTAAGTGAAGGCGGACCATTACAATCATGGGTTGCCACGCAAGCAAAAGTTCTTTTTGAGAAAGCTTTAGTCATAAATCCAGGCAATGATTCATCTAAAGTGGGTATCGCAGCCTGTTATCTTTTCGGAAATATTTCTGAAAACCCAATGCAGGGTATAGCCATTTTAAGGGATATAACGGAAAAGGATCCAGGCAATGTTTATGCTCGCATGATCCTGGGATTGGGCGGTATTAAAAGCGGGCAATATGATAAAGCAATTGAGAATTTCCTGGTAGTGATAAATAAACAACCCGACAATTTAGAGGCTGTTTTTAACCTGGCAGAAACGTATGAACGGAAAGGAGATAAGCAAAATGCTTTATTGTGGTATAAAAAAGCAAAATCGCTGATTAGCATACCAGAAGCAAAAAGCGAAATAGACAGAAGAATTCAGACTTTACAATAATATATTAACTAAAAAATTTTTCAGGTATGCCCTGTGGTAAAAAAAGAAAGCGACATAAAATTGCTACGCACAAAAGAAAAAAGCGGCTAAGAAAAAACCGTCATAAGAAGAAAAATAGGTAAATTACTCTTTTAGCATTTACCGGCTATGCGATTTTTGCGGTGCCGGTAAATGTCTTATTGAATATATCCGCAACTTTACGTTTCCTTATCTTGAAATTTTGAAGTAGTGTGTATGATTCCGTGGGGATTGGTTTTGTTATTTACATAACATTATTTAATTCAAAGTTGCACTCGTGAATAAAGAACTCATTATACATGCCGCTCCCAGCGGTGTGGAGATTGCCTTGCTTGAAAATAAAAAACTGGTTGAGCTGCATAATGAAAAAGCCGATGCCGTTTTTGCTGTAGGGGATCTTTACTTAGGAAAGGTTAAGAAACTTATTCCAGGTTTAAATGCTGCATTTATTGATGTAGGATTTGAAAAGGATGCTTTTTTGCACTATACCGATCTTAGTCCTTTTGCCCGTTCTTTATTAAAGTTTACACAACTAGCCATTGCAGATAAAACCACTGATGGTTTCGATTTTTCGAAATTCGTTAATGAACCGGAAATCGTTAAGACTGGCAAAATAAATGAAGTACTAAATGGTAAACCCAGCATTCTGGTTCAGATACTTAAAGAACCAATTGCGGCAAAGGGACCGCGGTTAAGTTGTGAAATTTCTTTGCCAGGCAGATTTGTGGTTATCACACCTTTCAACGATGTGGTTGCCGTATCTAAAAAAATTCATTCCGTAGAAGAAAGAAAAAGACTTCAAAAAATAATTGAAGCTGTTAAGCCAAGAAATTTTGGAGTAATTGTTAGAACTGCTGCGGAAGGAAAAAATACTGCAGAACTACATGAAGACCTTAATAACCTGGTTAATACATGGAAAAGCATTCAGAAAAACCTGAGGAATGCGGAAGCTCCGGCCAAGATCTTAAGTGAGCAAGACAAGACCACAAGCATTTTACGCGATTTACTTACCCCAGACTTTAATCGCATTATTATTAACGATAAAAATATTTACACCGACACACGGTTATATATTCAGAAAATTGCTCCGGATAAAACTGAGATCGTTACACATTTCTATAATGGCACGCCGATCTTCGATCATTTTGGAATTACAAAGCAGGTTAAAGCCTCTTTTGGTAAAACCATTAACCTTGCAAGCGGTGCCTATATAATAATTGAACATACGGAAGCTCTGCATGTTGTAGATGTTAACAGCGGTTATAAAAGTGTAAGTAATAACCAGGAGGAAAATGCATTACAAACAAACCTCGAAGCTGCAGAAGAAATTGCGCGGCAGCTTAGGTTAAGAGATATTGGTGGTATTATCGTAATTGACTTTATAGACATGAAGCTCTCCGAGAACAAGAAAAAGGTTCAGGAAGCAATGGATAAGTTTATGGTAAATGACCGAGCCAAGCACGCAGTATTACCGATTTCCAAATTTGGATTAATGCAGGTTACGCGGCAAAGAATGCGTCCTGAAATAAATATTAATACCTCAGAAGTTTGCCCGTGCTGTAAGGGAACCGGCAAAGTATCCTCAACTTTATTGATGGAGGATGATATTGAAAACAAACTCTTCTACCTTGTTACTCACCAACATCAGAACCTTACAGTTGTGGTTCATCCCATTGTTTACAGCCATTTAACCAAGGGTATATTTTCTATTCGTTGGAAGTGGTCAAGAAAGCTTAAAACCCGCATCAGAATCCAGGAAAATTCAGAATATAATTTCACCGAATTTCATTTTTTTGACGCCAATAAAGAAGAAATAAAATTATAAAAACTTCATTTTAGAAGGAAAATTTTCGACATAATCCTTCCCATAATGCGAAATTCTGTCATAAATTAATCTCCACCGATATATATTAATAACCTGCTCTCTATTAATTGATTGAGATATTTAATTATTATTTTAATTAAAATACACATTAAATTAAATTTTAATATTGTCGAATTATCTTCTGAGTCTGGAATCCTTAACTAATCCTAGCTGACAATTTGGCTCTATTATTTCCGGAAAAATCTATGGTTTTTCACCACAAAAGTTTTCAACAACTTCAAAAAATAATTTTGAAATGTAACCCAATATTGTAATTTAGTGGCGGAATTTAATGGGTTAGTAAGTAAGGGTCGGTTAGCCAAACCGGCCCTTTTTTTTGCCCTGGAATAATAAGAATTTGATTAAAATAGCTGACATTTTTAGAAACGATTATTGAAAGTAATAGCTTAAAAACTTAAAAATGCCTAAAACAAAAACTGCCTTTTTCTGCAGTAATTGTGGTTACGAAAGTGCCAAGTGGCTTGGTAAATGTGCATCTTGTAATCAATGGAACACTTTTGTTGAAGAAGTGGTTGATAAAGGTATTGGTGCGGGCGATAAAAGCAGCTGGACAAATTACTCCGGCGAAAAAAAGCAGCTTCGCACGAAAGCTATAAGCGATATAGAAACTTCTGAGGAAGAAAGAATTCTCACAGCAGATTCTGAATTGAACCGCGTGTTGGGAGGCGGAATTGTAAAGGGTAGTATTGTTTTGGTTGCCGGTGAACCGGGCATTGGAAAGAGCACTTTGCTTTTGCAGGATGCATTGTGGTTAAAAGACAGGGTTGTACTTTATATAAGTGGTGAGGAAAGCGAGCAGCAAATAAAATTAAGAGCAGAAAGAATTTTAAAAAATACACCTGGTGGTGCTGCAGGCAGCAGCAATTTTTTCCTGTTAACCGAAACCAACGTTCAGGTAATTTTTCAGGAGATTAAAAAATTACGTCCAGAACTGGTAATTATAGATTCCATTCAAACGCTTCAGTCATCAAATATTGATTCTACTGCAGGTAGTATAACGCAAATAAGAGAATCAGCCGCAGAATTGCAACGTTTTGCAAAAGAAACAAATACCCCAGTATTTCTAATTGGGCATATAACCAAAGATGGCTCTATTGCAGGTCCAAAATTGCTTGAACATATGGTAGATACTGTTCTTCAGTTTGAGGGTGACCGCCATTATACCTATCGCATTTTGCGAACTTTAAAAAACCGTTTTGGGAGCACTTCAGAACTTGGCATTTATGAAATGAATAGTGAAGGCATGCGCCCTGTACTAAACCCTTCCGAAATTTTAATTCACCAAAAAGATGAACAATTAAGTGGTAGTGCTATTGCCGCAAGTATGGAAGGGCTGAGACCATTATTAATAGAAGTACAGGCACTGGTTACACAAAGTGTTTATGGAACTCCGCAAAGAACTGTTACCGGTCTTGATTTACGAAGGCTGCAATTATTATTAGCTGTGCTGGAAAAAAGGGGTGGATTTCATTTTGGTGTAAAAGATGTTTTTGTGAATATAGCGGGAGGAATTAAAGTGGAAGATCCATCCATTGACCTGGCTGTAATTTGCGCGTTACTTTCTTCGTATGAAGATGAACCCCTGCCCAATAATATTTGCTTTGCAGGAGAGGTTGGTCTTAATGGAGAAATTAGAGCTGTTAATCGTATAGAACAAAGAATAGCAGAAGCAGAAAAACTGGGTTTTGAAAAGATTGTTGTTAGCAGCTTTAATAAAAAAGGTTTTGGTGCAAATCAGTTTAATATAAATGTGGTAGCTGTTAGCAGGGTAGAAGAGGTCTACAGAATGATATCAACTTCTTAATTGGTTTTCACTTAATCGAAAATCACATACTTTAAGTTGTAGGGATAATTCCCCATTCCATTCGTTAATATCTATGTTATAAACAACATCTATGGGCTTTCCCATATTTAGTTGATCGAACTTTTTGGCCAAGTTAAAACCTATGCCGGTTATTGTTGAATTGCCCTGCCTAAGTACAAACCGAATGTGGTTATCCTTCACGATTTTCGAAAACCCTGTGTTTATAACATTTCTTGATATAAACATGGGTCGCATATTTTCCGGACCAAAGGGTTCCATCTGGTTTATAATATTGTAGAAATTTATTTTAATAGCATCGAAGTTGATTTCAGCATCAATAACTATTTCAGGAATCAAAAGTTCTGGTGGTATGTTGGCGGAAACATACGCATCAAACATCCCAGAAAAAATCTCAACATTTTTTTCTTCCATAGTTAAGCCAGCTGCCGCAAAGTGACCACCATAATTTATAAGACACTCCCGGCATGCATGGATCGCTTCATATAAATTAAACCCGGGAACACTCCTCGCGCTACCAGAAACATAATCCCCGCTTTTAGTTAAGACTACGGTGGGACGGTGGTGATTCTCTATTAGCCGGGATGCCACAATTCCTACCACACCCTTGTGCCAGTGCTGCTGGTAAACAACTGTAGTTTTTTTATTTGTATGTTCAAGGCTGCCTGTTATTAGGGCAAGCGCTTCTTCAGTAATTAAGGAATCTGTTTCTTTTCGGTCTGTATTATCAATGTGCAATAACTCAGCTAATGCCAATGCATCCTTCTCATCTTGTTCGATGAAAAGATTTACTGCTTTGCGTGCATCATCCATTCTGCCGGCGGCATTTATTCTTGGGGCTACAATAAAAACGAGGTCATTTACGCACACTTGTTTCTTAAACCCTGCAAGTTCCAACAAGGCTTTTATTCCCGTACACGGATTTTTGTTCACTTTTTCAAGTCCGAAATAAACAAGAATTCTATTTTCTCCCGTAATAGGTACAATATCTGCACCTATGGCTGTTGCTACGAGGTCCAGATATTTGAGGTACGATTCATCAGACAATCCAAATTTCTCAGCCAAAGCCTGCATTAATTTGAATCCAACCCCACATCCACATAATTCTTTATATGGGTAGGAACAATCAATTTGTTTTGCATTCAATATGGCAATGGCATCTGGTAATTCTTTATCAGGAAGATGATGATCACAAATAATGAAGTCTATGTTTAATTGTTTTGCATAGGAAACCAATTCAACCGATTTTATTCCACAGTCAAGAGAAATGATGAGTGAAATATTATTTTCATGGGCGTGATCAATTCCTGCCCGGCTTACACCATAACCTTCCCGGTACCTGTGGGGTATATAAAAAGTTACATTTGAATAAATACCTTTTAAAAACTGGTAAAAACTAGCAACCGATGTGGTTCCATCCACATCATAATCGCCATAAACCATAATGTGTTCATTATTATTTATGGCAGAAAATATTCTTCCGGTGGCTTTTTCCATGTCTTTCATTAACCAGGGGGAGTGAAGCATGGATAGAGACGGACGAAAGAAGGCTTTTGATTCTTCAAATGTCTCAATATTTCGCTGAACCAATATTTTGCAAATAGCCGGATGAATGTTAAGGCTTTTCTGAAGTGCATTAACTTTAATAGGGTCTGCGGGTAATATTTTCCACCTTTTTTGGCCATTAATGATCGCGGTCTGTTGTGTATCGTACAAGGTCTTCCAGGGCATCCCGGGTTTCATTTTTGGGAAGTTCATATAATATATGGAGTGCCTCATCCCTGAAAGCAAACATTTTTTTTTGGGCGTAGTCAATACCACCTGTTGTTTTTACGATTTCCATTACCCATTTTACCTTTTCTTTTTGAGTGTTTTCATTTTTTACAATACTAATTATCTTTTTCCGGGTAGTGCCGTCACAATTATTCAGTGTATAAATGAGAGGTAAAGTTAGTTTCTTCTCTTTAATGTCGTTGCCGGTTGGTTTCCCTATCTTTTTAAAACTATAATCAAATAGGTCATCCTTAATTTGAAAGGCCATACCGGTTTTTAAACCGAAAAGTCGCATTTTTTCAACCATTTCCTCATTTTGAAAAGTGGTGGAAGCACCTGCTGCACAAGCAGATGCCAATAAAGAGGCGGTTTTTCCCAGGATTATTTCATAATAAATATCTTCTGTAAGGTTCAGGTTTCGTGATTTTTCGATCTGCAGCAATTCGCCCTCACTCATAAGCCGTACTGCCTCAGAAAGTAGTTTTAGAACGGTAAAGTCGTTATTCTCAATAGATAATAACAATCCCTTAGACAATAAATAATCACCTACCAATACTGCAATTTTATTTTTCCAGATTGCATTTATAGAGAAAAATCCCCGCCTTTCAAATGCTTCGTCTACGACATCGTCATGAACCAGGGTGGCCGTATGTAGTAATTCTACAAGGGACGCTGCCCGGTAGGTGGAGGGATTTATTGTACCCCCGGCTTTTGCACACAATAAAACGAACATTGGGCGCATTTGCTTGCCCTTTCGCTTTACTATATACCTCATTATTCGGTCTAACAGGGGGGTACGGCTTTTAACAGCCTCACTGAAATACTCCTCAAACCTGGCAAGTTCTTCCGAGATAACTTTAATTGCTTTTTCCATTCCGCATCAAGAATGTGCAAGATAAGTGTAAAAAAATTTTCTGTGGATGCAATAAATTGGGCATTCTATTTGTCATAAGAGAAATCGGGTCAGAAGAAAATAAATAGTAAATATTTGGTATTTATTAATCTAATCCTAAATTTGCACGTAACTTCGGTTATAAGGAAACATTAAACACTTAAAATTTTTTACCTATGGTAAGCAAAAAGTACAAACTGATCATAGCTCTTTGTGGGCTAATACAAACGGCTTCATTTGCACAAGATCAGTCAACCACAACTACGTCTAGCACAGACGCTAATTGGGTTTATGATTCTTCAAAGGTTTCTTCGAAGGATATGGCTCAATACAATGAATTCCAGAATTATTTGAATCCTTACCCTCCCAAGCCTCGCAGCATGTGGGAGTTAAGTTTGGCAGGTGGACATGGTTTAGTTGTTGGTGACAGGCCTTTTCTTTCTAAAACAGCAAAAGAAGAACAACCTGTTTATAATGGTGGTATCGCTGGCGGCATTTCTGTAAGAAAGGCCATTAGCCACGTATTCTCATTAAGGGCGGGTTATAATGGGTCTATTGTTAACGTACCCCGTTATAAAGGTTATCAAACTTACGTTCAGGATCAATCACATAGTTTAACTATGGAAATGGTTGCTTCCCTGAATACCATTAGTTCTTTCCGTGGTAATCCTAAAACAAACTGGTATGCATTTGCAGGTTATGCTGGTGCTGCTACTCATTTGCTAGGAAGAGCTGATGAAGGTGACGAATGGCATCATTTAGTGACGTTTGACCCTAACAACCAATTAAATAACCAACGTAATACTGCCTTCACATTTGGTAGTGTTGAACCAGATCCGAACTCAAGGTTTGGTGATGATAACAAAGAGTGGAAAGTATGGCATGGTGTTTCTACAGGTGGTGGAATAGCATTTAAGCTTAGCCCACGTGTAAACTTTGCTTTAGAAGAAAAATTCATTATACCATTAACTGGCTTGGATAACCTTGATGGTTATGTAGGTGGTAAATCAAATGACTTTCTTGCTTATTCTTTAATGAAATTGAATTTCAACTTAGGAAATGCTTCTACCCATACTGAACCATTGTGGTGGATTAATCCTAACAACTACCTGTATAATGAAGTTGCAACTCCAAGGCATATGAAACTGCCTCCGGTAGTTCTTCCTGATGCTGATGGTGATGGTATAACCGATCAATTTGATCTTGAACCAAATACCCCCGCAGGTTGCCCAGTTGATTCTCATGGTGTAACTAGAGATACTGATGGTGATGGTGTTCCAGATTGCAGAGATAAAGAAGTACTTACTCCACAAAGTTGTTTCCCTGTAAACGCTGATGGTGTTGGTAATTGTCCTTGTCCAAATGACAGCTGCTTCGCAGGAAGAGTTGGAATGGGTTCATGCGCAATCAACAGCTTACCTAGTGTAACTTTCAGCCGTGGAACTGCTTCATTAAGCAGCAGCGCACAATCTATCTTAAATGGTGTGGCTCAGCAATTAAATGCTAACCCCGGTTGTAATGTAAGAGTTATTGGTTATGGCGCATCTGACAAACGTTCACAACAGCTTAGCTGGGATCATGTAAATTCAGTGATCAAATATCTTAGTGAAAAACAAGGTATTTCTGAATCTAGATTGATCTTTAGTTACGGTATGGATGGTGATGCTAATTCAGTTGATCTTCAACCAACTGCAGAAAGCGGACCTAATACAGTTCCTGCTCCTCATCCGCAGTACAAAAAAACTAAGTAATACTCTATAATTTAAATAGAAACCCCGCTATAGGCGGGGTTTTTTATTTTGTATATTATAACGAATATTCACGCAAATTTTCAGGTATTTGTCCTACTTTTGCCGCCTCAAAAATTAGCGTTTTAATCAGCAGCAGGTATTCCTGTATCAAAATAAATTCGCTAGTAAAACAATTAATTATCAATTAAACACATTATGGCTGACTTAAAATTGCAAAGGAACTTTGGAATTGCTGCACATATTGACGCCGGAAAAACAACCACTACCGAGCGTATATTAAGATATACAGGAATGATCCACAAGATCGGTGAAGTACATGAAGGTGCTGCTACAACTGACTGGATGGAACAAGAAAAGGAAAGAGGTATTACTATAACTTCTGCAGCAGTTAGTTGCCAGTGGAATTTTCCTACAGTAAAAGGGAAACCAACAGAAGATACTAAAAAATATTATTTCAATATAATCGATACTCCGGGTCACGTGGACTTTACAGTGGAAGTTGAACGTAGTATGCGCGTATTAGATGGTCTTATTGCTTTGTTTTCTGCTGTTGATGGTGTTGAACCTCAGAGTGAAACTGTTTGGCGCCAGGCTAATCGTTACAGGGTTCCTAGAATTGGTTTTGTAAATAAAATGGATCGTGCGGGAGCCGACTTTTTAATGGTAGTTAACCAGGTTAAAGAAATGCTTGGTGCAAAGGCTATCCCATTACAGTTACCAATAGGAGCTGAAGATGATTTTAAAGGGGTGGTAGATCTTGTGAGAATGAAAGGAGTAATATGGGATATGGCGACTGAAGGTATGACCTTCGAAGAAATTCCCGTGCCTGATGATATGCAGGAAGAAGCAATGATGTGGAGGGAGCAATTAATTGAAGCCATTGCAGAATATGACGACAATTTAATGCAAAAATTCTTCGACGATCCTGCTTCTATTTCTGAGGATGAAATTCATAATGCAATTAGAAAAGCAACGATAGATCTTAGCATTGTTCCTATGATGTGTGGATCATCGTTTAAAAATAAGGGTGTACAGACAGCATTAGATGCCGTTTGCCGCTATTTACCATCTCCAATGGATGTTGAGGCAATTACAGGTATAGATCCCGATTCAGGAGAGGAAATTACTCGCCAGCCTGATGCAAAAGAACCGTTTTCTGCACTTGCATTTAAAATTATGACTGATCCATTTGTAGGAAGGCTTGCCTTTTTCAGGTGTTATTCAGGCAGGTTAGATGCAGGTAGCTACGTGAGAAACGTACGCAGCGGTAAGAATGAAAGGATAAGCCGTATTATGAAAATGTTTGCAAATAAGCAGAACCCTGTAGATTTTATTGAGGCAGGTGATATTGCAGCAGCCGTAGGATTTAAAGAAATAAAAACCGGTGATACGCTTTGTGATGAAAAGCATTTAATAGTTCTGGAAAACATGTTTATTCCAGAGCCGGTAATATCTGTTGCGATTGAGCCTAAAACACAAGCCGATGTTGACAAAATGGGAATGGCTATCGCAAAATTGATTGAAGAAGACCCAACCTTAAGGGTTAAAACGGATGAAGATACTGCCCAGACAATTCTTTCAGGAATGGGAGAATTACATCTTGAGATCATCGTTGATAGAATGAAGCGTGAATTTAAGGTAGAAATTAACCAGGGTAATCCTCAGGTTGCTTATAAAGAAGCTTTCGGAAAAGTTATCGATCACCGCGAAGTATTAAAGAAGCAAACTGGTGGTAGAGGAAAATTTGCTGATATCCAGTTTGAAATAGGACCCGCATACCAGGAATGGCTAACAGAAAATCCTGGTAAAAAATATCAGTTTAAAAACGATTTATTCGGTGGTTCTATTCCCCGTGAATATGTACCTGCCATACAGAAAGGCTTTGAAACAGCCATGACTACCGGTGTTCTTGCAGGTTACCCTGTTGAGAATATGAAAGTAAGAGTGTTCGATGGTAGCTTTCATGCTGTAGATTCTGATTCTATGAGCTTTGAGCTTTGTGCTAAATCTGGATTCCGCGAAGCAGGAAGAAAGGCTAAGCCCATTTTATTAGAGCCAATTATGAAAGTTGAAGTTGTAACCCCGGATCAATACATGGGTGATGTTACAGGTGATTTAAACCGTCGCCGTGGCTTACTGGAAGGTATGGATAGCCGTGGTAATGCCCAGGTTATTAAAGCCAAGGTTCCACTTAGTGAAATGTTTGGTTACGTAACACAATTACGTTCCTTATCTAGTGGTCGTGCAACTTCTACAATGGAGTTTAGTCACTATGCACCAGCTCCATCAGGAATAGCTGATGAGGTTGTTGCAAAAAGTAAGGGCAAAGTAAAGATTGAAGATTAATAATACCTGTTTTAATAAAAAGCCTCTTTGTTTTCAAAGAGGCTTTTTTTAATGTGTATGTTCTACTGAAGTTTTATTTCAAATAAAGCAGGCCATAGTTTTCCCGTTATATATAAACTATTTTTTACTGAATCGTATGCAATTCCATTTAAAACATTGCCTGTATTCAGATCATAAAATGCCGGATTAAAATTCATTCCGCTTTTTTCCAATAAACCGCTAAGGTCCATTTGTCCCTCCACTTTACCGGTTTCAGTATTTATTTTTAAAATGTAATTGCTTCCATACACGTTTGCATAAACAAATCCATTTATATACTCAAGCTCATTTAAATTTGAGACCGGACCATAATTGTTGGTAACGCCTACTATTTTATTTATTGAAAAATTTTCAGGGTTTACGAAGTAAAGGTTACTGCTGCCTGTACTAATAATAAGTTCACTTTCTGTATTGGTAATGCCCCATCCTTCATACGGCCATTTAAAATCGTTTAGCTTTTTAAAATTCGCTGCATCGTAAACATGTACAACATTATTACGCCAGGTTAGCTGAAAAATTTTATTGTTAAACAACGCTATTCCTTCTCCAAATTCAGCATCGCTTAATTTCACTTCCTCGCTTCCTCCATTACCATCAAGGGATATCTTTTTTAGTTTGCTAAAGCCTTCTCTGCCTGTACTTTCATACAAAATATTGTTATGCCAGATTAAACCTTGGGTGTAAGAAGAAGTATCATGTGGGTAAACCTTTACAATATTGTATGATAGCGAGGCAGGGGGCGGAACATCAGATACACTAGCAGTTGTTTCATCAGGTGTATTATTGCAAGCCCATAAAAGTGATATAAAGATTATCGTTATAACTTTTTTCATGCTGCAAATGTAAAATGATGAAAATTAAAATATTGGTAATAGATTTATTACGATCAAATTTCTACGGTACTATAATTGCTTAAGTAAGAAATAGATTATATTCTGGATATTTTTAAAAATGAAATCATGAAAAAAATATTGGTGTGTTTGTTTTTTATCGGGGCAACATCCTGCGAAACTGTTCAACAGGTATTAGAAACTTATCCTTATGGTTCTTTATCTGAACAGGAAATTACAAATGGATTAAAGCAAGCTTTAACTATAGGAACCAAAAACAGCACTTCATCATTATCTGCTATTGACGGCTATTTTGCCAATGCAGCAATAAAAATTTTAATGCCACCTGAGGCACAAAAGGTTGAAAGCACCTTACGTAGCGTGGGTTTTGGCAGCGTGGTAGATAAAGCAGTTTTAAGTATGAATCGTGCTGCTGAAGATGCAGCTAAATCAGCTACACCTATATTTGTTAATGCCATTAAGCAAATGTCAATTACTGATGCCCTTGGCATTTTAAAAGGCGGTGACTTTGCTGCAACAAATTACTTTAAGGATAAAACAACGATTGCGCTTACCGCTGCTTTTAGTCCCGTTATTAAAACCGCTCTCGATAAAGTAGATGCTACAAAATATTGGAATGATGTATTTAAAGTATACAATCAATTTTCTACTAACCCGGTAGAAACCGACCTGGCTGCCTTCGTTACCAACCGAGCTATTGACGGTATTTTTTACCAGGTGAGTTTAGAAGAACAAAAAATAAGGCAAGATCCCGCTGCCCGTGTTACCGATCTTTTAAAGAAAGTATTCGGTAATACCCAGGCTCAGCAATAAGTTTTGAATAAGAATTTAACAGGGTCCGCACCTACAACTGTAGTCTTACCGTAGGGTTACGTTGGTTTTGACCTTAGTTTTGCAACCTGTAAATTTTTATTATGCTGGCTGGTTTCAATAATGTAACATTCGACTTTGGTGCAAGAACAATCGTAAAAGATGCGACATGGCATATACAGCCCGGCGAACGAATTGGACTGATCGGTTACAATGGAACCGGCAAATCAACTTTACTTAAATTACTTACAAACGATTACCAGGCCACCGAGGGAACCGTTGAGCGTGCCCGGGATGTTTCTATTGGATTTCTTCACCAGGACCTACTAAGTTTTGATACAGAAAGTAGCATTCTGGAAGTTGCCATGGAAGCTTTTGCAGAAGTGAAAAAGCTTGAAGCTGAGATCGAAGCCTTAGGCAAATATTTAGAAGATAATACAGATGAAAAATTACTGGATGATTATTCCCATAAACTGCACGAATTAGAATTGTTAGGCGGGTACACTATTCATTACAAAACTGAAGAAGTATTGCATGGTCTGGGGTTTTCTAATGAAGAAATTGCAAAGCCTTATAAGCAATTTAGCGGAGGTTGGCGTATGCGCGTTTTGCTTGCTAAAATGATACTTCAGCAGCCGGATATTTTGTTGCTTGATGAGCCTACAAATCACCTGGATCTTCCCTCAATAGAATGGTTAGAAAAATACTTGTTGCATTATAAAGGAAGCGTGGTAATTGTTAGCCACGACAAATTTTTTCTTAACCGCATGGTTACTAAAATAGTAGAACTGTATCAGCAACAATTACATTTTTATACAGGCAATTATGATTATTATGAACAGGAGAAGGTTGTAAGAGTTGAACTTATGCAAAAAGCATATGAGAACCAACAGGATTACATAAGGCAGCAGGAAAGATTTATTGAGCGTTTTAAAGCTAAGGCAAGTAAAGCTGCAGCTGCACAAAGCGCCATGAAAAAATTAGATAGAATTGACAGGATTGAACAGGTTGAAATTGAAAGACCGAATCTAAAAATAAATTTCAGGATTGATAAACAACCAGGCAAAGTATTGATCAGTTTAAAAAATGTTTCAAAAAACTTTGGTGAACATGTGATACTTGATAACGCGGATGCCGAAATTGAAAGAGGCGATAAAATTGCCCTGATTGGTGCTAATGGAAAAGGAAAATCAACCTTGTTAAGGATTATTGCCGGCACCGAAAAATTTGAAGGAGAAAAGGAGAGAGGTCATAATATAGATGAAAGTTTTTATGCCCAGCACCAGTTAGAAGCTTTAACGCTTTCAAATAATTTATTAGAAGAATTGCAAACATGCCGAAGCGGTAAAAACGATCTGGAGCTTAGAACATTACTAGGTTGTTTTTTGTTTAGCGGTGATGATGCAGATAAAAAATTAAAGGTTTTAAGCGGTGGTGAAAAAGCGCGAGTAGCTCTTGCCAAAGTAATCATAAGCAAAGCAAATTTTTTATTGTTGGATGAGCCTACCAACCACCTGGATATTCATAGCGTTGAATTACTTATTGAAGCATTAAATAAATACGAAGGCACATTTATACTGGTAAGCCACGACAGGTATTTTATTTCTAAAACTGCCAATAAAATTTGGGAGATCGTTGATAATAAGATCAAAGAATTCAAGGGCGGATATACCGAGTACATGGAATGGAAAGAGCGCCAGAAAAATTTCTTAGCCAATAATAATGATAATCAAAAAATAGTATTTAAAAAGGACAAGAATGTTGCCGCCGCTAAAACCAGCGAAATAAAAGAAGCTGTAATTCAACCTGCAGAAATTAAAGACAGTGTACAGGTAAATCAGCAAAACAGGCAGCAACAGCGGGAGCTTCAACGGCTTCAAAAATTATTTGCAAAGGCTGAAGAAGATTTGTCAGTTTTAAACAAACAACAGCAACAATTAGAAAAAGCTTTGGCAGATTCATCTACTTATTCCGATAAAGGAAAGTTTGTGCAAACAGAAACAGACTACAGTGCGGTAAAGCAAAAAATTAAAGCTATTACCGTTGAATATGAATCGCTATTTGAAAAAATTATGCAGTTGGAAAATGCGGAATAAAATTATCGTTCATTTACTGCCTTTATAAAATCACTCACCAGGTAACTGATTAATTTTCCGCTGTTCTCATTCTTTCTTCCATCTTTCAATTCTGCAGCACTTTCGCAAATGTGCAGGTATGCAGGTTTACTGTCAGTTGCAGTAAATGTAATAAATTGCCGGGCATGCAAAACCGATAAACCCGATGGGCGTAGATGCACTTGCCAATGCATGTTCAATGCAATCTATGTCTAATTCAATTCCACAAAAAGTACCTTCAGTATAACCTGTTGCATGAGCAACAGCCTGGGTAAAATTTTTCTTCTCATGCAAAAAAATATCTTCGTACGTAATCACATTTATAAAAGGATTTTCATCAATATCCATCAAAACATTTTGAGGTATATAATTCTCATGTATGCCAATCACACAATATTTCTCCAGGTATCCATCATCTTCTGCATACCGAAAAGCATTACCACTATGCCGGCCTTCCGCAGGCCGATAATCGGTATGTGCATCTAAATTAATAGCATTGATTTGCGCAATAGGAATTTTTCCATCCTTATATAATCCTTTAGCAGCACCTTTAATACAACCATAAGCATTGTTGTGTCCGCCACCAATAACAATGGGTATCATTCCGTTTTCAGTGGCGAGTTTTACTATGTTTTCTACTGCGTCGTCTATGGCATTTACTGCATGCCTGTATGCAGCTATTTTCTCATCGCTATTGTAAGCATTTTTTTCTATCAGGTCTTCCACATCACTAAAATCAAGATGCCCTAATACAAGTATATCATCCCCCGGGAAAAAATCATTGCTTTGTATATTGAGAAATGATTTTAAAAACGGAACCCAGGCTGTGTCTGCACCACCAGTACCATAATTTGCTTTAATACCAATATCTTCTGGCACACCTATTAACATATACCTGGCTGTGGATTGCAACAAACCCTGTTCTAATGAAATATTTGACTCCAAAACTTCTGCCCGCTCGCCGATTTTTGTTTCAAACTTTCTAACGTGTGTAAGAGAAAGTATGTCTTGCTTATTATAGACCTTAAGATTTTTCATTTTTTAATGTAGATTAAATTATGAGGTGCGCTTTACCCTGCCTGGTTAATTGCCTTTATAAAATGAGCCGTTTATCATTACCCTTTTTATTAAATTTTCTCCGAATGAATAAGGAATATATTCAACTGAAGGAATTGGTTTGGTAAATATAAGATTAGCAGCTTTTCCTTTTGAAATACTTCCGGCAAGTTGTTGTGCATCCATGGCAAAAGCGCCATTGATGGTGGCTGCGTTTATGGCTTCTGCCGGCAACATTTTCATTTGAATACAACTGAGTGAGACAACAAAATTCATATTGCCTGAAGGAGAAGAACCTGGGTTATAATCTGATGCAATTGCTACTGCTGCACCTGCATCAATTAAATGGCGTGCACGCTGGTAAGGCATACGAAGAAAGAAAGCGGCAGTTGGTAATAGCGTGGCAATAGTTCCAGAATTGGATAACTTAATTATTTCATCATCACTCAATGTTTCCAGGTGGTCTAAAGACAATGCTCCTGCCTTTATACCCGTTTCTATGCCGCCAATACTGTTTAATTGGTTAACATGAAGTTTTGCTTTTAAGCCATACTGCATGCCTGCCTCACAAAGAATTTTGGTTTCTTCTGCAGAAAAAAAGCCCTTCTCGCAAAAAACATCTATATAATCTGCAAGATTTTCTTTAGCAATAACAGGCAACATTGTAGAAATAATTTCATCTATATAACCTGCATGGTTTTCTTTATAAGCTAATGGATAAGTGTGTGCACCAAGAAAAGTGGCTTTAATAGGAACAGGAAAATTTGCTTTTAGTTGTTTTATAACCCTCAGCATTTTTATTTCTCCTTCTACCGTAAGTCCATAACCACTTTTTATTTCTATGGCACCTGTGCCAAGCAGTATTAATTCTTTTAATCTCCTTTCGGCTAATTCGTACAATTGCTCTTCTGGCATTTGTGCAAGCTTGCTTGCAGAATTTAAAATGCCGCCACCTTTGGCTGCAATTTCTGCATAGGTTAACCCTTGTATTTTATAAACAAATTCTTCTTCGCGTGAGGCAGCAAAAACAAGATGCGTATGGCTGTCGCACCAGCATGGCATCACCGAACTTCCTTCGGCATCAATAGTTTGGCAAGTGTTGCTGTCAGTGTTTGGCGGAGTCCGGTTTTCATAAGAATCATAATCACTAATTAAACCATTCTCTAGTAATAACCAGGCATTGTTTAAGACAGGAAGGTGTGAAAGTTGTTCGCCCCGTAACAACACAGTTTCATTTCTTACATTGATTAAATAGTGAATATTACTTACAAGCACTTGCATCAGCAATATTACAATCCATACTGCTATTTATAAATTAGTTGGGAAGCTTAGTTAAGTAATTCTTCCAGTTTATCATTCAATTGCTCACCAGCCAGGCGGCGGGCCACTACTTTTCCGGTTGGGTCTATTAATATATTCTGCGGAATTTCATGAACGTTATACAACAAGGCAACCTCATTGCTCCAGAATTGCAGGTCGCTTACCTGTGTCCAGGTAAGTTCATCAGCTTTAATTGCCTGTAACCATTTTTCTTTATCCTTATCAAGCGATACACCAATTATTGTAAAATTTTTATCCTTAAATTTTTTATAAGCTGCAACAATTTCGGGATTTTGAATTCGGCAGGGTTTGCACCAGCTTGCCCAAAAATCTATTAAAACATATTTTCCTTTGAATTGTGAAAGACTTACATTTTTTCCGGAAGTATCAGCTTGCGTGAAGTTTGGAGCCTCAGTGCCAACAGCCCCAATTTTATCTTTCTCAACAACTTGTTTTAAGTTTTTAGCAAAATTACTTTGTAATGCATCAGGTTTTAATTGGTTTAATCTTCGTTCTAACAACAAAACGTCTTTGTTAGGATCTGTATCGTAGTTGTAGGCAAGAACCAAAGCAGCAACAGGTGAATTGCTTTTTCTTGCCAAAAAACGGTCAATGCTGTTCTGGTAAATATTGTAAGATGTATTTAGCATTATGGAAATAGAATCATGCTGTTCTGTACTTTCAGCAGATTGCATTTGCTGCCGGTAAAATTCTACAAAATCGTTTAAGGGCTTAATATCATACATGAATTCTTCATAGTCGTAATTGGCGGCCGATCCTGTAACAGAAACATCTGAAAAATCCTGGTTGCCTGTAATTTGTATCTCATCATTTCCTGCAAATAATATCATGCGTCGTTGCATTTCCGGGAAAAGTAATATGCGCGCATCAGTATTTTCTACCTTGCCTTTTAGTAAGAAGCTATTGTTTTTAGATTTTGTTTTAGCAAGCGTGTCTTTGCCATTAAAATCTAAAAGAAAAATTTCAGTATTGTCTGGTATAGTATTGATTTTTCCTTCAATAACAAACCCGGTTTGTTTATTTTGTGCAAATGAAAAAAAAGGAATGAATAATAGTAATAATGGTAATGCCCGCATGTAAATTTTTATATGTTTATGAGTGATGCAATTTAAATTTCTTTTGGGTTAAGTAAACGCAAATAATTATACTAAATAATTTTACCCTTCCACCTTCCACTACGCATGTACCAGTAAGAAGGAATAAATAAACATATCCAATACAACCATTCACTTACCCAACCCCATTCAATAGAAAGAAAAAGGTGCTCGAGCGTTATATACACATAAATAATGTACACCGTGATGGTGAATAATTCTGTGAGTAAATTCATTTTACTGTTACCTGTGCCAACCACGGCATTCAAAAACACGGTTGATATTGATTGCATTAAAAGTGCTATGGAGATAATGCGAATTACCGGTATCGCTTCAGCAATAAACTGCGCATCCTGCCCATAGGCGCTAAGTAAAAACCCCGGCGAAATATTTAGAAGTATTGATATTACAATAGAGAAAGAAAGACTTAAAATAATGATTTTTCGAATAAGTTCCATCACCCTGTGCTCCAGTCCCTGGCCAATAATATTACTGACCATAGAATTTGTTGTAGATGCGAATGCCCAAGTTACGCAGCCAAATAAACCAAAAATATTGCGCATAATATTCGAAATGGCAAGGGCTCTTTCACCATGGTGTTCAATCAAAATATAAAAAAACTCCCAGGTAGCAACACTTAGTCCTAACTGTAAGATTAAAGGCGATGACTGGTTCAATATTAACCATGTATATTTTGCATTATGCGCAAAATCTTTAAATAACTCGAGCCTTTTTGCAATGTGTTTATAATGTATAACTGCAAAAACAGTGATCATTCCAATAAATTCGGCAGATACCGATGCAACAGCAGCGCCATTAAATCCCATTTTTGGTAACCCGAGATTTCCGAAAATCAATCCATAATCAAGTATAATATTCGCAATGGTTTCGACCAGTGTACCTATTATCAGCAACTTGCTTTGGTTGGTGCTTATAAGAACAGCATTTTGCATCTGGTACAGGTACAAAAACATAATACCGACTATTCTTATGTGCAAATAATTTACTGCCAGGTTTATATGTTCGGGGTTATGAAGGGTTACACTAAAAAGTTTGGGCGCAATAAAGTAAGTCGAAACAATACCCAGCAACGCAAAAAATATGGCTATGCGCAGTGCATGGGCAAAAAGTTTTCCAATTTCTTCCGGCCGGTTTTCCCCCGCCCTGCGGGCCATTAGTGCCTGTAATCCATTGCTGAGACCGAAACCCATAACCCCAAAAATCAAGTAATAAACACCCGTAATTCCTGCAACAGCGAGGGGTTGCTCACCCAGGTGCCCTAAAAAAATATTATTGATTATAAAGTTAAACTGCGGTACCAGGATAGATGCAGTAATAGGCAGCGCGATCTTTAAAATTTGGCTGTTGGTTATTTCCACTTTTAAAATCATACGTCCAGGCTGTTATAAAACAAAACTACAGGATGCAATAATTGAGAATGATAAAAAATGGAAAGTATTTCAAAAAATACGGTTTAAAATTGAAGGCAGGCACATTTATATTAAGCTTTAATTATACTATCATTGCAAAACTTAATAATGAATATGATTAGGAAAACATTCTCTATATATGGTGCGGATATATTGAATGGCGATTTGTTTGCGGAGGTCGGAAAAAGTCATTGTGCCTTTTGGGTAAAAGCGCCTGGCGAAAAGGCAATAATTAGTTTCGAGTTTTTTCAGTTCAATATAAAAGACGATGCAGAATATGAGGAGGTTTTGAAAAATGTAAAAGACCAGTCCGCACTGGTGAAAAGCGGTGGTAAACTATCAGTAATTTACAACACCGAAGAATGTATATGTGTGCCATCAGAATTTTCAAATGAGTCGTTTAATACGGCATGCCTGCAAACTTTGTTTGGTAATTTGCCATCTCCTTTTTTTTACCATCAGTCAAAATTAGATAACCTGCATATCGCAAGTGCTATACCAAAACAATTGCATAATGCAGTAAACAATGTTCTTAATCCAACTTTAGAAGTTCATGAATTTTTAATGATGGTGAATGATCTTGAAAGGGAAACGGCGAGTGAAAATGTTTCCAAAATAAAGTTATGGATATACACCGATCATTATATTATCGGAGTTCGTGAAGGAGAAAAGTTGCAACTGGTTCAAAAAAGAAAATATGCGGCACCGGATGATGTGCTATACTACCTTTTGAATGTTTGCAAACAATATGGTTTTAATGTACAAGAAACCGAAATTGAAGCCTGCGGCATGTTAGATAAACAGTCTTCTTTGTACGAGATGTTGCATAAATATTTTTTAGGCTTTAAGATTGAAGAAGTACCACCGGGCAGGTTTGATGAAACAGTTTTTCATGAGTTCCCGTTACATTTCTTTCTTCCTTTCTCAAAATATCAGGTGTAATGCGTGTTATTTCAGGAAAATATGGTGGAAGAAGAATAAAGCCTCCTGCAAAAATGCCATATACCCGCCCAACTACCGATATAGCTAAAGAAGGGTTGTTTAATATTCTTCAGCATAAAATTAATTTCGAAGGCATCAAAACCCTTGACCTGTTTGGAGGTACAGGCAGCATAACTTACGAACTCGCATCCCGCGGCGCAAATGATCTAACCATAATAGAAGGAGATAATAATATGAGCCGCTTTATTAAAGAAACAATTACAACCCTTGGTATCGAAAATTGTAAGGTATTGCGAACAGATGTTTTTGGATTTTTAAAGCATTGTACCGAAAAATTCGATTTTATTTTTGCCGGTCCCCCTTATGCGCTTTTAGAAATAGATCAATTACCAGAAATTATTGTAAAGCAAAAATTAATTGCAGACGGTGGTTTTTTTGTTTTAGAACATACTCCAAGAAATAATTATGAAAAGTATGATGGCTTTTCTTTTCAGCGGAATTATGGCACTACGGTTTTCAGTTTTTTTGCATAAACTTTCCACTAAATTTTATTTGATTTTAAAAATTCATGACATCATTTTTTATTTCAGGTACAGGAACAGGTATAGGAAAAACAATTGTGTCTGCAATTGTAACTGAAGCGTTGCATGCAAATTATTGGAAACCTGTACAGGCAGGAAGCCTGCATAGTACAGATGCTATGCTGGTGAAAGAACTTGTTAGTAACAGCACTACCACCATTATACCTGAATGTTACCGGCTTAACCTGGCAGCCAGCCCGCACCTTGCAGCTGCGGAAGAGCAAATAACCGTAGATATACCAATGATTTTGGAACAGTTTAAACAACATTCCCATAACAGGTTAATTATAGAAGGTGCCGGAGGAATTATGGCCCCAATTAATGACCATCAATTTTCTATTGATCTTGTAAAACAATTAAATATTCCAATCATTCTTGTAAGTCAAAATATATTGGGTAGCATTAATCACTCTTTACTTACGGCTTTAGCTTGCAGGCAATATAATATACCAGTGGCCGGCTGGGTGTTTACGGGTAGTTATTTAAATTATGAAGAAGATATAGTAAGATGGAGCGGTTACCGCAAATTGGCATCCATCCCTTTTAAACAGGTAATTGATAAAGCCTTTATAAAGCAACAGGCGCAAAGTTTGCAACAAACCTTAAACCGTTTGTATGACTAAATTCGAATTGAGAAAAATTTATAGGGACCAAAGAGCCAACCTGTCTATAAAAGACAAAATTAAACAGAACGATCTGCTTCTTATTCAATTTCAAAATTTGGTATTTAGCAATGTAGAAAATTTGCTGTCGTATTGGCCTATGGAAACAACAGCCGAACCCAACACCCATTTGTTTACCAGGTATTTGCAGCATATGTATCCGGCATTGACTGTTTCCTATCCGGTAATAAACTCTGCCACAGGGTATTTCAGCGCTGTAAAAACTAATGAGCAAACAATATTCAGGGAAAGCACGTACGGATTAACAGAACCATCCGAAGGTGAAGTAGTTGAACCGGGCATAATAGACCTGGCGTTTGTTCCCCTTCTTATTTGCGACCACCGTGGTAACAGGGTGGGGTTTGGAAAGGGCTATTACGATAAGTATCTTTCGCAATGTTCTTCATCCCTTATTAAGGTGGGGTTCAGTTATTTTAAACCCGTAGATAAAATAGATGATGCCAATGCATTTGATGTACCTTTAACTTTTTGTATCACTCCTGATGGCATTTATGAATTTTGATAATTTCTTTTTGAGATCTTTCCGTTTTCTTCTTTTTCCCTTTGCATTAATTTATGGTTTAATAATTATTATCAGGAATTACCTGTACGACAAACAAATTATTAAATCAGCAAGCTTTAATATACCTATAATTGGTGTTGGTAACCTTTCAGTGGGGGGTACCGGTAAATCGCCTATGGTAGAATACCTCATCGAATTATTACTGAACGACTTTGTTATAGGCACGGTAAGCCGGGGCTATAAAAGAAAAACCCGTGGGTATGTTTTTGCCACAGAACAAACCACCGCATTGGAAATAGGTGATGAGCCCATGCAGTTTCATAGAAAATTTCCTGCCGTTGGTGTGGCCGTGGGTGAACAACGAATTGTAGCAATTCCGCAATTGCTGCACGACAAGCCAGATGTAGAAGCCATAATTTTAGATGATGCTTTTCAGCATCGCGAAATAATTGCCGGATTAAACATTTTACTTACCGATTGCAACGACCTGTTTACAAGAGATTTTTTTCTTCCCGCCGGTAATTTAAGAGATCAGCGTTCTTCATATAAAAGAGCTGACATTATAATTGTCACCAAATGTCCGCCAGATATTTCTTCAGGTGAAAGAGAAAAAATTATAAAAGAAATTAAGCCCAAAAATCATCAGCAGGTATTTTTTACCGCTATTGATTATGGCACCCCATACCACATAACAAGCAAAGAGGTAAAAAGCTTTAACCCTCAGGATGAGGTTTTACTTGTTTACGGAATCGCAAACCCGGGACCATTAAAAAAACATGTGGCAGAGCATACGGGAGGCTATATTCAACAGGAATATGGAGACCACCATATCTTTACAATTGATGATCTTCGCACCATTAAAAGAAAATTTAATAATATTCAGGGCACAGATAAATTTATTATAACAACAGAAAAAGACGCCGTTAGGTTATTTAAGTTCAATAATGAATTAATGGATCTTCCCATTTATGTTTTACCCATCAGGCATAAATTTTTATTCGATCAACAGGAACAATTTAATTTACTTATCACAGGCTTTGTGAGCAATAATAAAAAGCCCGAACAGGTATGAGCAGAAAAAAGCATAAAGAAAAACCCAGGACCGCAGAAAAAGGAAAATCACCTTCGAAAGGAACTATTAAAGGTAAACTTGATATAGCCCGTTCGGGTATTGGCTATGTTGTAGTAGAAGACAACAGCGGGGATGTACTGGTAAGACCAGGTAATTTTAATACGGCCCTACATGGGGATACTGTTAGGGTAAAAGTTACCAAAGACAATGCAGGCTCCCGCAGAAAAGAGGGAAAGATAACCGAGATCGTTGAGCGCAAAAGATTCGAATTTACAGGTACGCTGCAATTATCTACAAACTTTGCTTTTTTTATTGCAGACACAGACAAACCAATGCCTGATGTTTACATTCCATTAAAGAAAATAAATGGGGCAGTAAATAAAGATAAAGTGGCTGTTAGAATTACCGAGTGGGATGAAAACAATAAAAACCCTATTGGTGAAGTAATAAAAGTGATAGAAGAAGGCGACGAAAATAATATGGCTATGCTGGAGCTTCTGGCAGAGGGAGGCTTTCCATTAGCATTTAGCGAAGAAGTGATTAATGAAAGCAACAATTTGCCCGACATTATACCTTCTTCAGAAATAAAAAAGAGAAAAGATTTTAGAAATGTTTGCACGTTTACAATTGACCCTGTTGATGCCAAAGATTTTGATGATGCCATTTCCATTAGAAAATTAAAAGATGGCAATTGGGAAATTGGTGTGCATATAGCCGATGTTAGTCATTATATTGAAACAGGCAGTGTGTTAGATGATGAAGGTTATAAAAGAGCCACATCAGTGTATTTGCCAGACAGGGTTAACCCAATGTTGCCTGAAAGAATTTCTAACGAATTATGTTCTCTTCGTCCGAATGAGGATAAACTTACCTTTTCAGCAGTTTTTAATATTACACCCGGAGCAGAAATTGTAAAGGTTTGGATGGGTAAAACTATCATTCACTCCGACCACAGGTTTACGTACGAAGATGTACAGCAAACCATAGAAAATAAGAGTGGAAAATATGTAGATGAGATATTATTGTTGAATGGCATTGCACAGTTTCTACGTCAGAAAAGATTTGCAAAGGGCGCCATTAATTTCTCTTCCCAGGAAGTAAGGTTTAAACTGGACGAAAAAGGCAAGCCCGTTTCAGTGGTTATAAAAGAAAGTTTTGAAGCCCACCAGCTTATTGAAGAATTTATGCTGCTGGCAAATAAAACGGTGGCAGAAATGGTATCTAAGCAAAAAGTAAATAAGAAGCCGGTACCTTTTCCATATCGTGTGCACGATCGCCCCGATGAACAAAAGCTTACACCCTTTATAGCTTTTGCAAAAAAATACGGGCACACCTTCGATGTAAGCACACCCGATAAAATTGCTGAAAGTTTTAACCTGATGCTGGCTTCAGTAAAAGGAAAACCCGAACAGCATGTGCTTGAACAATTGGGCATTCGCACCATGGCTAAAGCTATTTATACAACAGAAAATATTGGTCACTATGGGTTGGCATTTGAACATTATTGTCATTTTACTTCACCCATACGGCGGTATCCGGATATTTTAGTGCACCGCATATTAGAATCATGCCTCAATGGCGATCCGCTTATTGTAAAAAAGATGGATGAAAAATGCAAGCATTGCAGTGAGCGCGAAAGAGCAGCTATGGATGCAGAACGTGCAGGGAATAAATACAAGCAGGTAGAGTTTATGAAAACGAGGTTGGGCGAAGACTTTCCTGCAGTGATCAGCGGTGTGGCTGCTTTTGGCTTTTGGGCAGAAACAGTTGAACACAAATGCGAAGGGTTAATAAGCGTTACAAGCCTTAGTGAATATGACGATTTCAGGTTGGTTGAAGGAGATTACAGCCTCGCAGGAAAGCGAAGCGGACGCAGCTTTAAAATGGGAGATAAAATTAATATTAAGGTAGTCGCTGCAAACCTGGATAAAAGGCAACTGGATTATGAATGGGTAAAACCTTCTCAGGAAAAAGACCCTTCTAAAAATGATGGTAACCAGTAAGGTTTAATGAAGAAATTTTCTCAGTTCACCTTCAATCATTCCGCAACTTAAAAACATAGGTTTATTTGTAATGGCAATATTAAAACTGTTGCCATTTACATTATAATTACCCTGTATTTTTCCGGCCATTGTAGACAATAAAAAACTGCCCTGCGTATCATCCCCATTAAACTGTCCACCATTTTTTGTAATGGCATGTTTCGCCTTATTAACCATTCCGGATGCGTCTGTTGAAATATTGAAACTGAAGTTACATGTGCTCATATATGCTTTTTATTTTTAAAGTTAAGGAAAGGACTGTTTTTTTGAAAGGGGTAAATCTGTTTAATCAATATTTCATTACTATTTTAGCGGCACACATAACCATTCATGCATTCATATAAAGAACTGGCTGAATTATTTATTAAGCATTTTTCTGTCAATCATTTTCCTGCGCATCCGCAATCACTTTATGGGGCAGGGGATTATTTTCTTTCGCTGGGGGGAAAGCGTATTCGCCCGGTTATGTGTTTAATGGGTAATGAATTGTTCGATGAAATAAATCCGGAAGCTTACCATGCCGCCACGGCGATTGAATTGTTTCATAATTTTTCTCTTATTCATGATGATATAATGGATGATGCCTCTCTTCGCAGGGGAAAGCCCACCGTTCATGCGAAATACGGTGCAAATACTGCGTTGCTCGCAGGGGATGTAATGCTGGTTACCGCGTATGAATATTTAAATAAAATTCAGCCACTTTATCAAAAGCAGATCACTACACTTTTTAATAGAACTGCAAAAGAAGTCTGCGAAGGTCAGCAACTGGATATTGATTTTGAAAAACAGGATAATGTTGTTTTGGAAGAATACATACGGATGATTGAATTAAAGACCTCTGTTTTATTGGCTGCCAGTATGCAAATGGGTTCTATACTTGGCGGTGCCAGCGATGGAAACTGCAGGCACGTATATGAGTTTGGAAGAAACCTGGGTATTGCATTCCAGGTGCAGGATGATTTTTTGGACGCCTTTGGCGACCCCGAAAAAGTGGGAAAGGATGTTGGTGGCGATATAAGGCAAAACAAAAAAACGTTTTTACTTATACACGCTTTATCTGTAGCATCTCCTTCACAAAAAGAAAACCTTTTATTCCTCCTAAAAAATAACACTGAAAATAAGGTGCAACAGGTGGTTGATATTTTTAAACAATGCCAGGCAGATACGTGGGCTAAAGAATTAAAGCAGAAATACATAGAAAAAGCAATGCAGCACCTGGAAGATATTGCAGTTACTTATAAAAGAAAGGCGCCTTTACAGGAACTTTCAGAATTTCTTGTTCAGCGAGAGTATTAAAAAAAGATCCCCGCTGGTGAACCATGCAGGGAGTTTGTTATGAGCAAGCAACCGATCACAAATTTTGTACTGCCTAAAGCAGATTACATGCAAAATAATGCTTTTTGTAAAAACAAACAAATGTTAGTAAAATATTTTACGGGCGAATTTTTAAGGCTTAGCTGTTTACAACCATTCAAAAGTATTGTTCATGAATGCAACTGATCTAAACGATTTATTTAAACCCGTTAACACCTTTGTTTTAGATGTGGATGGTGTATTGACTGACGGGGGGTTGTTTGTAATGGCCCAGGGATTAATGGCCAGGCGAATGAACGTTAAAGATGGATATGCCATGCAACTTGCCATAAAAAGAGGCTACCAGATCGTGATTATTTCAGGAGGCAATTCCCCAGAATCAGAAGACCGGTTAAGAAGGCTGGGAATACAAGATGTTTATTTTAAAGTTTTAGATAAAGTGGCGTTATTAAAAGAATGGATGCTTAAAAATAATAAGGTGCCCGAAAACATTTTATACATGGGGGATGATATGCCCGATTTCGAGGTTATGCAAATCGTTGGGTTGCCTTGCTGCCCGGCAGATGGGGTAGAGGATATTAAAGAGATCAGCAAATTTATCTCATCAAAAAATGGGGGTTATGGTTGTGTGCGAGATGTAATTGAAAGAACCATGAAAGCACGAAATGACTGGAATGTTGACACCCACATTCCTACCAAATAATGGCTGAAATAAAATCATGATTAATTTTACGTTTTAAAACCATTCAGCTGAAACTTATAATTGCATTTTTCCGCTTAATCCGATGGCCCAACCTGGTGTTTATTGCCATTACCCAATACTTGTTCATGTATTGCGTAATTACTCCACTATTCGCGGAAGCAGGTTTAAAGCACAGCTTAAATAATATGCATTTTTTTTTATTATGCTTTTCATCTGTGTTGGTCGCTGCAGCCGGTTACATTATCAATGATTATTTTGACCTGAATATTGACAGGATAAATAAGCCTGATAAACTGATCGTTCAAAAGGTAATTCACCGCCGGTGGACCATTTTTCTTCACTTGCTGCTTAGTGCTACAGGTGTTGCTATCGGCTTTTATATCGATGTTTCTACTAAGGCAACTTTAATAGGATTTGCGAATTTTATTTGTGTAATATTATTGTTCCTGTATTCCATCTCATTTAAGAAAAAATTATTGATAGGCAATGTGCTTATTTCTTTATTAACTGCCTGGGTAGTTTTGATAATCACATGGTGCGAGGCGCGTTTTTTCTTCCGGTCCGAAACCATTTTAAACACCCCAAAGATTGCCCGGTTAACAATGCTATATGCAGGGTTTGCTTTTATTATTTCACTTATTAGAGAAGTAGTAAAAGATATGGAAGATGTTGAAGGCGACAGGTTGTATGAATGTAAAACAATGCCTATTATCTGGGGTATAAATGCATCTAAGATTTTCGTTTCTGTATGGTTAACTGTATTATTACTCGCCCTGTTCGCGGTGCAGTTTTACGTTCTACAGTTTCATTGGTGGATAAGCGCTTTATGGATCATCCTGCTTATTATTGTGCCATTGTTTAAAATTTTTAAGGGGTTATTTAATGCGCATACCGCAGGAGATTATCATAAACTAAGTTCCCTTATTAAATTCACTATGTTAACAGGTATATTGTCCATGGTTTTTTTTAGGATCTATTCGTAATTAATAAAAATGTTTAAAATTATATTGGCTTCTCAATCTCCCCGAAGAAAACAGTTGTTACAGTGGGCAGAAGTTAATTTTGAGGTGAATGTGCAGCATTCCAACGAAGATTATGATCCTAATCTTTCCCCCTCAGAGATCGCTGTATGTATAGCCACAAATAAGGCACTCGCCGTAAAGCCTTTCTATAAAGACCTATCTGAAACAATTATTATTGCTGCAGATACAATTGTGGTTTTAAATAATGAAGTTATAGGCAAACCAAATAACAGGCAACATGCTATTTCTATTTTGCAAAAGCTTTCAGAAAATACCCACCAGGTTATAACAGGGGTTGTCTTGTTAAGCGCAAATACTAGTGTGGAATTTGCCGATATTACTGAAGTAGAGTTCCATGAAATTTCTACTGAACAAATTGAATTTTATGTTGATAAATATCGCCCCTACGATAAGGCAGGCGCGTATGCCATTCAGGAATGGATAGGCGTGGTGGGCATAAAATCCATAAAGGGAGATTTTTATAATGTTATGGGGCTCCCCGTGAGTCGTGTTATCAGGGAAATGAATAAATTGCAACAGGCAATTCATTAACCCTTCCCTATGCAAGAAAAGTTACTGCAGTTCATCTGGCAGTTCCAGTATTTTAATAAAGCAAATATAATTTCTGTTGAAGGAAATGTGCTGTATGTTCATCACCCCGGCACATTAAATAAGAACCAGGGCCCGGATTTTTCAGGGGCAAGAATAACAATAGACGATAAGGAATGGGCAGGCAGTGTTGAAATTCACATCAATTCATCCAACTGGACACAGCATAATCATTCAGCCGACAGTAATTATAACCAGGTTATTCTTCACGTGGTTTGGCAGCACGATCAACCTGTTGAATCATTAATTAAGCATGGAATTCCCACTCTGGAGATTCAACCGCTGGTCCCAAACTTATTGTTACATAAATACAGCAGGTTATTAAACGCATGTTCCTTTGTTCCTTGCGAAAAGTTTTTACCTGCACTATCAGAGATTGAGTGGACTGGCTGGAAAGAGAGGCTTGCCATAGAACGCTTGCAAATAAAAGTAAACACCGTATTATTTAAGCTTGAATCGGCAAAAGCTCATTGGGAAGAAGTTTTTTGGTGGCTACTCGCCTCATCCTTCGGGGGAAAAGTTAATTCAGGTTTATTTGAAGAAGTGGCAAAGTCTATTCCGTTGTCCGTATTAAGCAGGCACAAAAACCAGGTTCACCAGTTAGAAGCAATGCTGATTGGGCAGGCAGGGCTGTTAAACGATTCTTTTACTGATAAATATCCTCTAATGCTTCAAAGCGAATATAAATTTCTCGCAAAAAAGTATTCTATACAACAGTTAAAAACCACCGCCCAATTTTTACGCATGCGCCCGGTTGCTTTTCCCACAATAAGGCTGGCACAATTAGCTATGCTTATAAACCAGTCATCACACTTGTTTTCACGAATAATTCAAGCCGCAGAAGTTATAGAAGTTATCAAAATGTTCAATGTTACCGCAAATGATTACTGGCATTATCATTATCATTTTAATGATGTTACCAGTTATTTGCCAAAACAAACCGGCAAGGCATTTATAAACATGATTTTAATTAATACGGTCATTCCTGTTTTGCATGCCTACGGAGTTTATAAAAATGACATTATTATAAAAACAAGGGCTGTAGATTGGATGAATAGTTTACCCCCGGAGCAAAATAACATTACAAGGGACTGGAAGTCATTCGGAATTAAAAATAAAACTGCTCTGGATTCCCAAAGCCTCCTTCACCTTAAAAATGATTATTGCGCCCATCTACGGTGCCTTGATTGTGCGGTAGGATGTAAAATTTTACGAAATGGCATTTAGCTTTTAGTTAATAACTCCAGAAAAATATATTAGTTTATTCACCGTTTGTAAAACAATTGCCTGTTAACATCCGGCAGGATTGTAACTGTTTTTACTTTGCATAAAAATTATTCTAAATTTACACCTATCATATAGCATATGTTACAAAGAATCTTTTGCCTGGTGGTAGTCTGCGCTTTTTCTGCAAGTTTGTTTGCGCAGGATAAAAATTCTAAGGAATTAAAAAAACAAGAAAGGAAAGAGCGAATAAGTGAACTTATAAAAAAAGAAGAAGAGGGCGCACTCATTTTTAATAAACAATTTTTAATCGGGTTGAAATTAAATACCGATGGATATGGTTTGTTTTATGAGCATGGTAAATACAAAACCATTACTACCACTAATATATGGTGGGCTGAAATAGGCGAACGTAAAAATCCTAAAGAAGAGAAAGCATCCATTACCACCTTCGACGGGGTGTTTTTCCTTGTGGGAAATCCATTTGTGTACGGAAAGGTTAATAATTTTTATTACCTCAAAGCGGGGTTAGGGCAGCAAAAGCTTATTGGTGGAAAAGGCAATATGAATGGTGTTTCTGTTTCAGCCATCTATGGCGCCGGGTTAACGGCAGGCTTTCTAAAACCTTACTACCTAACTATAAGCGATCCGTCAACTGGGCGGGCAATAGATGTCAAATATCCTGATTCGTTGTTTCTTGATCCAAATGTAATTCTTGGAGGCGCGGGTGCGGGCAAGGGTTTTAGCGAAATGACAATTGTACCGGGAGCACAGGCAAAAGTGGGAGTAAGGTTTGACTACGGAAAATACAATGAAGTTATCTCTGCCCTCGAAATTGGGGTAAACAGTGAATATTATACCAAGAAAATGCCTATAATGGCATTAAGCAATGAAAAACAATTCTTCTTCAACGCATATGTAGCTGTTGAATTTGGTAAAAGAAAGTAGGTAAATTTGCAGCTCACGCTCAAAGGGAATATGATTACATTTTGTTCCCTGTAAACAAAAGGATTAAACTTTGGAAGAAACAGTTGCCACACAAGGCTATATAAATAAAAAACCAGGTTGGTTAAGGGTAAAGCTTCCCGTTGGTGAAAATTACAGGCATGTAAGGGGGTTGGTTGATACGCATAAACTGCATACCATTTGCGAAAGCGGAAATTGCCCTAATATGGGTGAATGCTGGGGCGCAGGAACAGCCACCTTTATGATTCTTGGAAATGTTTGTACCCGGAGTTGTGGGTTTTGTGCCGTTGCAACGGGACGCCCTGGTTCAGTAGATTATGATGAACCACAAAGAGTAGCAGAGGCCATTCATTTAATGAAGGTTAAACACGCCGTTATTACTAGTGTTGATCGCGATGAGTTAAAGGATGGAGGGGCAGGCATCTGGTATAATACTATAAAAGCAGTTAAGGCATTAAACCCAGACACAACCATTGAAACTTTAATACCTGATTTTAAAGGACAGGCAAAAGATATTGCGCTAATTATTGAAGCGCATCCAGAGGTGGTAAGTCATAATATGGAAACTGTTGAAAGGTTAACCAGGCAGGTTCGTATTCAGGCAAAATATCGCAGGAGCCTCGAAGTACTTAAAATTCTTAAGCAAGGGGGTATGCGAACAAAAACAGGCATCATGCTCGGGCTTGGGGAAACAAAAGAAGAAGTGATCGAATCTATGAAAGACCTTGCAGGGGTTCAGCTAGACGTGCTTACATTGGGGCAATATCTTCAGCCTACAAAAAAGCATCTTCCGGTTACACGCTTCGTGCATCCTGATGAATTCGCTGAATTGCGCGAAATTGGTTATAAGCTGGGTTTTGATTACGTTGAAAGTGGTCCGCTGGTTAGATCATCCTATCACAGCGAAAAGCATGTAATTGAAGGGTACGGAAAAAATAAATGGCTTCAGGAAAAAGAAGTTGCTTCTTTAGAAGCTTTATAAATTCCGGTATACTTCATTAAACCGCGCCAAGTACTTTCCTATAACATCAAATTCTATATTTACCTGGTCGTTTTTAGAAACCTGGTTAATACCCGTTTGGTTATAGGTGTAAGGAATGATTGCTACAGAAAAAGTATTTTTTGAGACGTTAAAAGCGGTTAGGCTGATGCCATTAATGCAAACTGAACCTTTTTCAATAAGCAGGTGGGCGAATTTTTCATCATATCTAAAAGTGTATTCCCAGCTACCATCCATAGCTTTTTTATCAAGGCATAATGCTGTTGCATCAACATGGCCCTGTACAATATGGCCATCAATTCTGCCATTAAAAACCATGCTGCGTTCAAGATTTACAATCCAGCCTGTATTCCAAAGTCCAACATTTGTTTTAGCTAAAGTTTCGGCTATTGCCGTAACCCTGTACAAATTTCCCTGTATTTCTTCAACGGTCAGGCATACCCCATCGTGACTAACACTTTGATCAATTTTTAAATCGCGTGTAATAGGGGAACTGACCCAAAAAATTTTATTAGTACCCGCTAGATCAATTTTTTCGATTTTGCCTGTACATTCAATTATACCTGTGAACATAATGCAATGTATAAACTTCTTAAAGTACTGTAAATGATTTTGAGGATTCGGAATATGCAATTATCTTTGCACTCCTAAAAGTAAAAAAGGTTTAAACATGTTGATAATTGATTCCAAAGATTGCGAAAACATAGACAAGGCACTTAAGAAGTATAAAAAGAAGTTTGAAAAAAGCAAAGTTCTTTTACAATTAAGAGAAAGGCAGAGCTATAAGAAGCCATCTATTAAACGCAGGGGCGAAGTATTAAAGGCTGTTTACAAACAACAGATACTTAGCGGTAAGATTGAAGCATAAGCTTACATAGATAGTTATACCTTAAAATATGTAGCCATAAAGTACGTTAACTTTATGGCTATTTTTATTATGCGTATAACACATCACCAGCATATAACAGAATTTCTGGAATATTTGAAATTCGAAAAAAGGTTTTCTCCGCATACCCTTATCTCGTATGAGACCGACCTCGTTCAATTCTTTGATTTTGTAATGGAACAATATGCCCATTCAAATGTAAAAGAGATAAATGCTTCAATCGTCAGAAGCTGGCTGGCCTCATTAAAAAACCAAAAAAATTCCTCAAAAACTATTAACAGGAAAATATCTGCCTTAAAATCTTTTTTTAAATACCTCATGCGGCAGGGAGAAATTATTCAAACGCCCATGACCACTGTTATTTCTCCACGTAATGGAAAGAGGCTCCCATCGTTTGTAGCTGAAAAAGATATTAATACCCTGCAAAATCATATAACGTTTAGCGATGATCATAAAGGCAGAACTGAAAGCCTAATAATTAAACTTCTATATTCTACCGGCATCAGGTTAAGTGAATTATTAAATCTAACAAGCCTGCAAATAGATAAACCACGCGGTCAGATAAAAGTAATTGGTAAGGGCAATAAGGAGCGCATTATTCCTGTGAATCATTCTCTTTTGCAGGAATTGGAAGAATATCTTTTGAAAAGTCCTGCACACGCAGACGATCATAATTTTGTTTTTGTAACCGAGGGGGGAAAAAAGCTGTACCCCAAATTTGTATATAACCTCGTAAAACATAATTTAAGTCAGGTAACAACTATCGAAAAGAAAAGCCCTCATATATTACGGCACACCTTCGCAACACACCTTGCTAATAATGGGGCCGACCTAAATGCCATAAAAGAATTATTAGGACACTCAAGCCTTGCAGCTACCCAGGTATACACGCATAACAGCATTGAAAAGCTTAAAGAAGTGTTTAAAAATGCCCATCCGAAGGCATAAAAATCTGCATCGTTAACGAATACAAAAAAAACCAATTAAGGTTGAATTTATGGGGTGTATTTACTAATTTCAATTTGAACGGTAAGAACTTTTTTAATAAAATTCACTACTGAAGTTCTTTAATTATTGTTAACCATTAAAGCAATTTTCTATGAACGTGGACATTCAAACAGTACATTTTGAAGCAGATGAAAAATTGGTTGATTACGTGAACAAAAAGGTTCAAAAATTAAACACTTTTCACGACCGGATCATTGAGGTAAACGTTTATCTAAAGCTCGACAATGTGGTGCACACCATTAAAGACAAGATCGCAGAAATTCGGGTGCACGTGCCACATCAAAACTTTTTTGTAAAAGCCTGTTCCAAATCTTTTGAAGAATCTTTCGACAGTGCATTAGATTCATTAATAAACCAAATAAAAAGAAAAAAACAAAAACAAGCCGCATAAAATTTCGTAAGACCTGTTTTAAAACAGGTCTTTTTTTATGTAAAAAAATCTGGTTTTTACAGCAGTTTTTAAAAAGGTTGTTGCACTTTTAAAATTTTATATCCAAAATTTTTCCAAACGAAGTTTTCGCTTACCTTTGCCATCCCTAAAAAAGGGGTTGTTCTTTATTTTGTATTATGAAAGAGCGCATGCCAGAGTAGCTCAGCTGGTAGAGCAGCTGATTTGTAATCAGCTGGTCGGGGGTTCGAGTCCCTTCTCTGGCTCTTGAGTTTTTTGGGCAGATGGCCGAGTGGTTAAAGGCGACAGACTGTAAATCTGTTCTCTCACGAGTACGCAGGTTCGAACCCTGCTCTGCCCACGGTTTAATGCAGCATTTATTGTTGCATAAAAAGTTCTTTGAGTTTTGATATTGCTTAATAGCAATGCAAAACATGCGGGAGTAGCTCATTTGGTAGAGCGATAGCCTTCCAAGCTATAGGTGGCGAGTTCGAGCCTCGTCTCCCGCTCCATATTTTTACGATGAGAAACTTTTTTTAGGTAAGCGACCTGGGAAAGTTTGTAAACATCAGCTTCTTTCCGGCAAGCCGTTGTAGCTCAGTGGTAGAGCACTTCCTTGGTAAGGAAGAGGTCGTGAGTTCAATTCTCATCAACGGCTCTATTTAAAGCAGTTGAGGTAGAATTATTGTCGTAAATTTGGTTCGTTAAAATGAAAAGTAAACTGGTAACTGGTAGCCGGTGGCAATTGCTACAGGCAACAATTATAACACACACACAATTTAAAAATTAATAAAGATGGCTAAAGAGACCTTTAATAGGGAGAAACCTCACGTAAATGTTGGCACGATTGGCCACGTTGACCATGGTAAAACAACATTAACTGCTGCTATTACTGAAATCCTTTCTAAACAAGGTATGGGTAATGTGGCAAAAAAATATGACGAAATAGATGGTGCTCCCGAAGAAAGAGAGCGCGGTATTACAATTAATACGGCTCACGTTGAGTATCAGACAGCTGCACGTCACTATGCTCACGTAGATTGTCCTGGCCACGCTGATTATGTTAAGAATATGATTACCGGTGCGGCTCAAATGGATGGCGCTATTCTAGTGGTAGCAGCAACAGATGGTCCTATGCCACAGACAAGAGAACATATACTTCTTGCCCGCCAGGTTGGTGTACCAAGAATGGTAGTGTTTATGAATAAAGTAGATCTTGTTGATGATCCTGAATTGCTTGAACTGGTTGAAATGGAAATTCGTGAATTATTAACTAAGAACGGTTTCGATGGTGATAATACGCCAATTATACAAGGTTCTGCAACCGGTGCATTAGCTGGTGAAGAAAAATGGGTTGCAAAGGTTAATGAACTGATGGATGCTGTTGACAGCTACATTCCGTTACCTCCACGCCCCATTGATATGCCATTCCTTATGTCTGTAGAAGATGTATTCTCTATCACGGGTCGTGGTACAGTTGCCACAGGTCGTATTGAGCGTGGTATAATTAAAGTTGGAGAAAGTGTTGAAATAGTGGGTTTAATTGAAGCACCTTTATCCTCAACAGTTACAGGTGTTGAAATGTTCAAGAAATTACTTGATCGTGGCGAGGCTGGTGATAATGCAGGTTTATTATTACGTGGTATTGAAAAGAAAGATATCCGTCGCGGTATGGTAATTTGTAAACCAGGTTCTATTACCCCGCATACCGAATTTAAATGTGAAGTTTACGTATTAAGCAAAGAAGAAGGCGGACGTCATACTCCATTCTTCAATAAATATCGTCCTCAATTCTATTTTAGAACAACAGATGTAACCGGTGAGGTAGTTTTACCAGAAGGCACTGAAATGGTAATGCCAGGTGATAATATCGGTTTAAATGTTAAGCTTATTATGCCGATCGCAATGGAAAAAGGGTTGAAGTTTGCCATTCGCGAAGGTGGTCGTACCGTAGGTGCCGGCCAGGTAACAGAAATAATAAAATAGGTAATTCCATGAGTAGATGTTCATGGCTTTAACTATCCCGTCAAAAGTCATTAGTTGAAAAGTCTGTATTTTTACGAAAGACAATCAGCTAATGACTCTTGACTTTTTATACGGGTATAGTTCAACGGTAGAATAGAGGTCTCCAAAACCTTCGATCTAGGTTCGAATCCTGGTACCCGTGCCGAATTTTTTAATGTTTGACCTAAAAAACAGGGGGCGGGCAAACTTTAAAAAATAAAAATGATTACTTAAAATCCCCGTGCAAATCAAATGAACAAAGTATCAACTTATATCAGAGAATCATATCACGAGCTGTTAGAAAAGGTAACCTGGCCAAACTGGCAGCAACTTCAACAATCTACTGCAATTGTACTGGTGGCAACCGTTTTCATTACAGCGATAGTTTCTTTAATGGATTTGGCGAGTAACCAGGTATTATCCCTTATTTATTCATTTTTTAAGTAGTTGAAGATGACGGAAGAATCAGTGCAACAAGAAGCCGATCAGCAACAGGAAGAAAGCAAATGGTATGTGCTTCGTGTTGTTAGCGGTAAAGAAAGAAAAGTAAAAGAATATCTTGATAAAGACATCGCACGTAATGGCTTTGATGTGGTTATTAAGCAGGTTTTTCTGCCAATGGAAAAAGTTTACAAAGTGCAGAATGGTAAAAAGGTAATGCGCGAAAAAAACTATTTTCCCGGTTATGTAATGCTAGAGGTGGCAGATGGTAAACTAAGCGACGATATAATTCATCATGTAAGCAGCGTAAGCAATGTAATGCATTTTTTAACCGATGGTAAAGGTTCTAAAGGCAATATAATTTCGCTTCGTAAAGCCGAGGTAAATAAAATGTTGGGCAAGGTTGATGAAATGAACGACCAGGGTGTTACAATGAGCGAACCCTTTATTGTTGGTGAGACGATCAAAATTATTGAAGGTCCTTTTAATGATTTTAATGGTGTGATTGAAGAAGTAAATGACGAGAAAAAGAAACTTCGGGTATCTGTAAAAATCTTCGGACGTTCTACACCGGTAGAATTGAATTATATGCAGGTAGAAAAACTAAACTAATTATTTTATTTTCATATTAACAAAGCCATCAATAATGATGGCTTTTTTGTTATCAATATCCTATAAGTTTTATTCAACCTCATTTTTGTTGCGCGCATAATTTTTCCATTTATCAATAACCTTTTGCATGTCTTCCGGTAAGGGTGCTTCAAAATGCATTTCCATGCCGGTAACAGGATGTTTGAAGCCGAGTGTTTGCGCATGAAGTGCACATCGCGGGCAAATCTCAAAACAGTTTTCTACAAACTGTTTATACTTACTATAAATGGTACCTTTTAAAATTTTATTACCTCCATACTCTTCATCATTAAAAAGCGTGTGTCCTATATATTTCATGTGCACGCGAATCTGGTGGGTACGACCTGTTTCAAGGCGACAGGTTAGCAGTGTAACATAATAGAACCTCTCCTTTACACTATAGTGTGTAATGGCATGCTTGCCTGCGTCCTCATTGTTTGCATTGTATATTTTTCTGAATCGCGGATGGCGGGAAATATTTGCGTTTACGGTTCCTTCCTCATCCTCAACATTACCCCAAACCAGCGCTGAGTATTTCCGGTTTACGGTATGATCGAAAAACTGTTTTGCTAGTGCTGCTGCAGCTTCACCAGTCTTGGCAACAACCAGTAAACCGGTAGTGTTTTTATCTATTCGGTGTACCAAACCGTACCTTTGTAAACTTTCTTCATTTACCTCTTTATTTTGCTGAATTAAATGGAAGGCGATTCCATTTAATAACGTTCCGGTATAATTTCCAACCCCGGGATGCACCACCATACCTGCAGGTTTATTTAAAACCATTATTACTTCATCTTCATAAACAATGTTCAGGGGAATGGGTTCAGGCTTTACATCAGTGGTTTCGGGGTTAACGAGACTCATTAATACGATCTCATCACCCGGTCTTAATTTGTAATTGCTTTTTACCTGCTTACCGTTAAGTGTAAGAAAACCTTTTTCTATGGCCTGCTGAATTTTATTTCTGCTGGCACCTTCAAGGTGCGATTGCACCCATTTATCAATGCGTACGGGTTCTTGTCCTTTATCAATTATAAACCTTTTTCTCTCGTAGAGATCTTCCTCACCCATTGAAAGAGATTCTATTTCTTCTTCAGCCATAAACAAATTTAATAGTAATCAATTTGTGTTAACATAGAATAACAATTACCATTTTGTAAATGGAACCTGCAAATTTACCTTTGGACCCATGGCGCAGGATATTTGTTTGCAAGACCTTGGTATTATGTCGTATAAACATGCATGGGATTTACAGGAAGGTTTATTACAAAAGAATGTTCAGCTTAAATCTGCAAATGAAACCAGAAGTACAACACAACACCATTTGCTACTGGTCGAACATCCGCCTGTTTACACTCTTGGAAAAAATGGAAATAAAACAAACCTTTTAATTGATGAAGAAAGCGCATTGAAACAGGGAATTGAATTTTTTCATATTAACAGGGGCGGGGATATTACTTTTCATGGTCCGGACCAATTGGTAGGCTATCCTATTTTAGATCTCGATAAATTTAAACCCGACCTTGGGTGGTACCTGCGCAGTTTGGAAGAAGTAATTATTTTAACCCTCGCAGATTTTGGTTTAAGCGGAGAAAGAAGTAAGGGCGAAACGGGGGTGTGGTTAGATGTTGGTATACCAGGGAAAGATAGAAAAATATGCGCGATGGGTATAAGGTGCAGCCGGTGGATTACCATGCATGGTTTTGCGCTTAACGTTAACACCAATCTGAATTATTTTGGAAATATAATTCCGTGCGGTATCAGGAATAAACAGGTTACATCCTTACAACATGAATTAGGAAAAAGAGTGGATATGGCCACGGTTAAGCAAAATGTTGTTTCAAATTTCGAAAAGGTTTTTTCAGCACGGGTTATAAAAAATAACGACTCTGAAATTATCTCACACTAAGTCCTAACTTGTATCTTATGAACAATAATGTTATTATTTCTGTACAAGACCTGTTTAAAAACTATGGTGATTTTAAAGCTGTAAAAGGCATTAGTTTTAATGTGTATGAAGGAGAGATATTCGGATTGCTTGGGCCTAATGGCGCAGGTAAATCAACAACGCTGGAAATTATAGAAACCCTGCGAGAAAAAACAAAAGGTAAAATTTCTGTATGTGGCTTTGATCTTGATAAACAACCCAATGAAATTAAAAAACGTATAGGTGTTCAATTACAAACTTCAGGTTATTACCCTGGTTTAAATCTTACCGAATTATTACAACTTTTTGCAGGTTTATATAATGAGAAAATTGATGCCAAAGCATTATTACAATCAGTGAACTTAACCGAGAAAGCTAAGAATAAATTCAAAGAATTAAGTGGTGGCCAAAAGCAACGTTTTTCTATAGCAACTACTTTAATCAATAAACCGGAAATTATTTTTTTGGATGAACCAACCACAGGTTTAGACCCACAGGCACGCAGAAATTTATGGGAACTCATCCGCAATATTCAAAAGCAGGGTACCACAGTGATTATTACCACGCATTATATGGATGAGGCCGAATCGCTTTGTGACCGTGTGGCAATAATTGATGAAGGAAAAATAATTGCCATTTCTACGCCGGATAAACTTATAGACGAATTGGTTGAATCAGGTTTTGAGCGACCTAAAGAAGTTAAAAAAGCAAACCTGGAAGACGTATTTATTCATTTAACGGGTAAGCATTTACGGGAAGACTAAAATTTTAAAAATGATCGAAGACGTTAAATACCCCATTGGAAAATTTTCGCCAGAAAGTTTTTCGGAGGAAAGGAAAAATCAATGGTTATTAGATTTACAATTTCTTCCGCAGGAACTGGAACGGTCCTTACTTAATTTGGATAATTACCAATTGAATACGCCATACCGCGATGGGGGATGGACGGTGCAACAACTCGTACATCATGTGGCCGACAGCCATATGAATGCTTATATACGCTTTAAACTTGCACTTACTGAGCAAACGCCAACACTTAAGCCTTACAGCGAAAAAGATTGGGCAAATTTGCAGGATGTTTCAGCTATTCCTGTCAATACTTCAATAACCTTATTGCATGCATTGCACGAACGCTGGGTGGCTGCAATAAAAAACTTAAGTGAAGAAGAATGGCAGCGAACCTTATACCATCCCGAATATAAAAAAGAAATATCTCTTTGGAATATGCTGGGCACCTATGCGTGGCATGGAAAGCACCATACTGCGCATATAAATGCTCTTCGCGAAAGAATGAAATGGAAATAAATTAAACTCTAAGGATGTATGAAATGGAAAACATTAGCATCGGAATATGTTTATAATGCCGACTGGTTCACAGCCCGAAAAGATACCTGCCAGAAACCGGATGGAAGAATCATAAGAGATTATTATGTGCTCGAATTTCCAGAATGGGTAACTGCATTGCCAATTACTAAAGAAGGAAAAGTATTAATGGTTAAGCAGTACCGCCATGCATTAGAAGAAGAATGTATTGAATTACCGGGTGGATGTGTAGATGCAACAGATAATGATTTTATAACTGCCATTAAGAGAGAGATGATGGAGGAAACAGGTTATGAATTCGAAGAAGTTATAAGCCTGGGAAGTATATCATCAAACCCATCTACAAACAATAATTTAATGCACATGTTTGTCGCTACAGGTGGCAAAAAGATTAAAGGGCAAGATCTTGATCACAACGAAGAAATTGAAGTATTTGAAATAACTTTCGAAGAGCTTATGGATCTGGTTGATAAAGGAAGAATTATGCAAAGCATGCATCTCAGCACTATTTTTTATGCCATGCGCCACCTTGGAAAAATAAATTACAATTTGTAGAACAGGTGAAAGAAAAAACATACACTTCCCGTTCCCCGCTTCGCTACCCGGGAGGTAAAACACGCGGTGTTGAACTTATTACAAGCTTTTTCCCTAAGAATATTAAAACGATGTTATCACCTTTTTTTGGAGGCGGTTCCATTGAATTATTTATGGCTGCGAATGATGTACAGGTTTTTGGGTATGATGTATTTGTGCCTCTTGTAGAATTTTGGCAATGCCTGCAGCAGGACGCGAAACAATTAGCAGCTGAGGTTGAAAAATATTACCCCCTAACCAAAGAAAAATTTTACCAGTTGCAGGCAAGCCAGCACAACTGCGAACATACATTTAAAAGAGCCGCAGAATATTATGTTTTAAACAGGTGTTCCTTTTCCGGCTCAACGCTTTCTGGTGGAATGTCGCCCATGCACCCCAGGTTTACAATATCTTCTATAGAAAGAATCGCTCAATTTTATAATCCTAATTTCTCGGTAAAAGCCGGCGACTTTTCTGTTTCACTGCGTAAGCATTCAAACGTGTTTACCTATTTAGACCCGCCTTATTTAATACGCAGTTCCTTATATGGAAAAAAGGGAAATGCGCATAAAAATTTTGACCACCTGTTGCTGGCAGAATTGCTCGCAGAAAGAAATAACTGGATAATGTCTTATAATGATTGCGATGAAATTCGGGAGGTATACAAACAATACACCATTATTTCACCCGAATGGAAATATGGAATGAGTAATGATAAAAGCAGCAGGGAAGTGCTTATTTTTAGTGCAGATGTTTGCCCGTTAAAGTAATTAGATTTTTCCTTCTACAAGAAAACAGAAAACCTCTTTTGGTCCGTGAACCCCAGTTACCAGAGATTTTTCGATGTCGGCAGTACGGCTCGGACCGGTTGCGAATGAAATGGCTGAAGGTATTGAACCGCCATATTTTGAAGTGATGAATTCAATGCCATCCTTAATATCAAAAAGCAATTGTGATGTATAGGCAACACAAATGTGAACCGGCGCATACACACTCGTGGTTCTTCCACTTTCCTGCGCGCTGCTCAGAATCATTGTTCCGGTTCTCGCTATAAGTGCCTCGCACCCTGTTATAGATGCATCACAATTGGTAAGGTCATTTGTATATTCAAGATCAAGATTGTTATGTAGAAAGGTATTTTTCAACGCATTTTCCCTGCAATAAATGTTTTCCCATTTTCTGAAATTAAATAACAACTGCAATTGTGAAATGAGTTCTTTCTCGCTGGCGCAGTAAGAAAATTTTCCTAAAAGTTCGGTGAACTTTGCGGCGAATGCAACAGAAAGGTCCGCAGGTGCATCCGGAAAAAGGTCGTTATAATCGGGGGTTATATTAAATGGCGAAGGCACTGGTTTCTCCAGTGCCTGCTGTATTTTTTTTAGAATATTATTTTTTGATGAATGTTCCTTCATCAGTGTACTAACTTTCTTTATGAACAGGATTATTTACATTACTATCGTAAGGGGGAACACCTGCACTAATGGTGCCCTGGTCGTGGTGTTCTTCACCATTTTCTTCAATGTCCAAAAGTTTCTTCTCACCATATGGACGCTTTCCGATAAGGGTTTCAACATCGCTTTGAAACAATACCTCTTTAGTCAGTAATTCTTTCGCCAAAATTTCGACCTTATCTTTTTTCTCGTTTAAAAGTGCTTTAGTTCTTATGTAGGCTTTATCAATTAATTTCCTTACTTCTTCATCTATCAGTTTGCCGGTTTCTTCGCTATATGGTTTAGTGAATGAATTTTCTGTTGTTGGATCATAAAAACTTATGTTTCCTATTTTTTCGTTCATACCATATACCGTAACCATGCTGTAAGCCATTCTCGTGATCTGTTGAAGATCGTTTGAGGCACCTGTCGATATTTTACCAAAGAAGATATCTTCTGATGCCCGACCACCCAATGTCATGCAAATTTGGTCAAGTAACTGGTCTGTATTATACAAATATTGTTCTTTAGGTGTATACTGGGCATAACCCAGTGCAGCAGTGCCCCTCGGCACGATAGTAACTTTTAAAAGTGGATATGCATGCTCCAGGTACCAGCCACAAATGGCATGACCTGCCTCATGGTATGCAATGATCTCTTTCTCTTCAGGAAGAATGATTTTATTCTTCTTTTCCAAACCACCGATAACACGATCAATGGCATCCTGAAAATCGCTCATATCAACACTTTCTTTACCCTTTCGCGCAGCTATTAGCGCAGCTTCGTTACATACATTGGCAATATCTGCACCTGCAAAACCAGGGGTTTGTTCTGCCAGTTTGTGAACGTCGAGTGTTTGCGAAACTTTTATGGGTAACAGGTGAACTTTAAAAATATCTTCCCTGCCTTTTACATCCGGCCTGTCTATCGAAATTTGCCTGTCGAACCGACCTGGCCGAAGTAATGCACTGTCCAGAACATCTGGCCTGTTAGTGGCGGCGAGTATAATGATCCCGCTTTCTCCTCCAAAACCATCCATTTCTACCAACAATTGATTAAGGGTATTTTCTCTTTCGTCATTGCTCATTACAGCATTTCTACCACGCGTGCGACCGATGGCATCTATCTCATCAATAAAAATGATACATGGTGCTTTTTCTCTTGCTTGTTTAAATAAATCTCGAACACGACTGGCACCTACACCAACAAACATTTCTACGAAATCACTTCCACTTAAACTAAAGAACGGAACCTGTGCTTCGCCTGCCATTGCTTTTGCAAGCAGTGTTTTTCCTGTGCCAGGCGGGCCTATAAGCAATGCCCCTTTAGGTATTTTACCACCAAGGGCTGTATATTTTTTTGGACTTTTCAAAAAATCCACGATCTCCATCACCTCCACTTTAGCCTCATCTAACCCGGCAACATCCGTAAAGGTGATGTTAACCTTGGCGCCTTTATCGAATAACTGGGCTTTAGATTTTCCAATGTTAAAAATGCCACCTGGTCCGCCACTGCCGCCAGCACCACCAACTTTGCGCATTACAAGAATCCATAACCCAACAAACAGCAAAACGGTTATAAGGGTATTGGCGAGAGGGCCAAACCATTCGCCCTCATTGTAGGGATTGGTTGTGACTTCTTTTAATCCATTATCTTTCTGAAATTGCGTTAAGCGGGTTTCAAAAGATTCCCAGTTGGTCACTTCAAATTCAAATAAGGGACCGTTTGGTGTTTGAGGAACATCTTCTTTAAACTTCTTTTTATAAAAACTATTTATTTCCTGCAGGTTTTCTTGTTTAATGTAAACCCGAACAAGTTGTTTATTCCTTACAAGGTCTATTTTATCAACATACCCTTTAGCAAGTAATTCGTTTTTAAAATCCTGCTCACCGATTCTTTTTGCATCTGCTACGCCAAAATCCATGAACCGGTAGCCCAGCAATATGATGGCAAAAATGGCGTAGATCCAGTATATACTGAATTTGGGCCCTTTTCGCTGTCCCTTATCATCTCCACCTTTGTCAAAAAGGTTAGGTCTCATTTTGTTATCTTCCTGTGCCATATATCAAAGCTCTCGCAAATATTTACCTTGTTTTAAATTGAAATCTATTTACAGTTAATCTTCATGTTCCTTCACCCCCGCATCACTCCACATTTCTTCCAGTTTGTAAAACTGCCTGGCATCAGGTTGCATTATATGAACAACAATGTTTACATAATCTATCAAAACCCAATGAAGGGTTCTGTGCCCTTCATGCCTGTAACGTATTTCGCCGCAGTCTTTTCTAACAGTATCTTCTACAAAATCGGCGATGGCTTTAACCTGCGTGGTGCTGGTAGCCTGGCAAATAACAAAAAAATCAGCTACAGCTTCGGGAATTTTTCTAAGATCAAGGGAAATAATATTTTCTCCTTTCTTTTCACGAATGGCCTTTATTACAGCCTTAAATATCTTGGAGTTCGTATTAAGCTTAGTGCTTTTCTTTTTTGTGCCGGTTACTAAAGGTTGTGTTGTCAAATAAAAAATGTCAGTTTTAAAATAATTATTAGGCTTTAAAATTGAAAAACAGGGGAGTGATGACGCCGCTGTAAGGTTCAACTAAGCAGTTCCGCAAAACTATTCAACTTTTTGTTGTTATCTTTTAGTTTCGCGCAAAAATAGCATTTCTTTTGGCTATGAAAATCACTAATCAAATACCTGTTTCGCCGTTCATAGAAATACCCGTTGTCGATAGTACCAACAACTATGCCATGGCCCAGCTGAAACATGGTAATGTAATTTCTGGTACCTGCTACTTTGCACATGCCCAAATCGCCGGGATAGGACAGCGTGGAAAGCTATGGGAAAGCCAACCCGGATGTAATATAGCTATGACAAAGGTTATAGATGCTTCTGAATTTAATCTGGAATGAACAGTTTTTTATAAGTATGATAACTGCATTAGCGACTTTCGATCTTTTTAGCAAATATGCAGGGGTTGAAACAAGTATAAAATGGCCCAATGATATTTATTGGCGTGACAGAAAGGCAGCAGGAATTTTGATCGAAAACATTGTTAGAGGCAATAAATGGCAGCACGCCATAATCGGGGTAGGGATTAATATAAATCAAACACAATTTGTTAATAATCCCCATGCGGTATCTCTTAAGCAAATTACAGGTAAACAACACGACCCCTTAGGGCTTGCAGAAGAATTAAGCATGTTGCTTACGAATCGTATAAATGAGTTTAAACTTGCATCTCCTGAAGCAATATTAACACTGTATAATAATCATCTTTTTAGCATAGGTAAGCGTGTAAATTTTAAAAAGGGGCGAACTGTTTTCAATGCCATTGTTGCGGGGGTGGATATACATGGAAATTTAATAACAGAACAGCCTGCCAATGCTTTTACATTCGGAGAATTAGAATGGCTTAGGTAAAGAATTCTATTTCAGAATTTTCATTTTTGATGGTTTCCATTGAACGTGCTTCTACTTCGAACCTGTTATTATAATAACCGTGTTTTAAGGTTTCTAGAATATACAGCCCTAAAAACCGGAAAAATCCATAGCGTTTATATTGTTGAATGTGCGCTAATTCATGATTTACCCATTTAGTATTTTTAAGGAAAACAGGCACTTTGCAATTATACAGATATATAGTTTTTCCAAAAACTATAGCAAGCGACCTGGACTTCATGATGGAAGCGGCCAATCTCGCTACTAATGATCGTTCTTTTATTTTAACCTTCATTATTATTCCGCAAGCGATTGAATGATTTCTTCTGCATGTTGTTTGTTTTTTGGACGGGTAAATATTTTTGTAATAATTCCTTTTTCATTAATTACAAAGGTGGTACGGTTTACCCCCATATACTTTTTGCCAAACATTTGTTTTTCGCCCCACACACCATATTCCTCTATAATTTTTTTATCACTATCTGCAATCAATACAAATGGAAGAGCATATTTTTTTTTGAATTTTTTATGCTTCAGTTCATCATCCGGGCTAACACCAATTACTGTAAAACCGTGTTTTTGCAACAAATTAAAATTATCGCGCAGGTTGCATGCCTGCACGGTACAGGTGGGTGTATCATCCTGCGGGTAAAAATAAAGAACCACTTTATTACCTTTTAAATTAGCAAGTGAAACTATTTTACCATCCTGATCCTTCCCTTTAAAATCGGGTGCCATTTCTCCTGGTCGCGGCATAATAACTTAATTTTTTGTAAGCGTATATGTTTGGGTTGTTTTGTTACCTGCAATATCAGTAACTGAAATTGTTAATTGAAATCTACCTTCAGGGCAATGTTCATCAACCTTATACGTGTAGTAAGTTCCGCTCTTTTTAAATAACAGCCACTGTCCATTTGCCTCAGCGCGAAATTGTTGTGTTTCATTTAAATTATCTGTGCATCTAACCTGCAAAATCCGACCATTGGAAACAGTTGCATTTTGTAAGCCAAAAGAAATATTTGGAGGCACAGTATCAACCAACAATCTTACCATACCAAGTTTATTAAATGAGCCTTGTAAATATTCTCCTTTTATTTCCGGTTTAACCAGGTAGCGGCTTGGTCCACTGTTCAGTTCCATAACCGTGCGGTAAATAAGCGCGCTGAATGCTGGCATTGAAGGTTTTATTCCGACCGTATAATAATCATGTACGGGAACTAAATAATTGTGCAGGTAAATAGTGGGAGATACCTGGTTATTATTTTGTGCAACAACCTCCGATATTTTAAAAGGCACAACATCATAAAATGCATTTTCACTAAAGTTTGCTATGGCATGTTCGCTTTTTACCTCCCCTGCTCTCCCCGGAACCAAGGGTGTAGTATTATCTGGGAATGCCTTATGCGAAAGCTTTGCAGGGTTGTACCTGATCTTACAATTTAATTCTGATGTATTTCCGGATACATCGGAAATCACAATTTTAATATCATGCAATGCTGTGTCTTGTAAAATAATAATACCATTAGAGCCGGCTTCTGAATAAATATTCAGTTTGTTGCCGGGTAAGGTGCTTAAATGCTGGATTCCGCGCCTTCCATTCATCCATTTATTATAATCCATCGAAGCATTTATGTACCGCGTATTTTCATATCCTATATTATTCATTTGAAATGCATGCAGCAGCGAATCATCCATCCATAATTCTGCCTGGAATATTCCAAACATAAATGGTGAATCATTATTCTTGTCTTCTGCCCTTATTCCCAGGCTTACCAACTGAGACCCTGATTCTATTACCCCAGATCTCGCATTGTAAATGTTTCCTTTTCCATATACACCAATTTCTTCAGGATGAGCTAAGTAAGTGCTGTATCTTCTGTCGTATACATACAGGCTATAAAACCTGGGGGAAATATTGTCAGTAATAGGTAAACCGAATAATTCCGGGTTAAGGTTATAACCTGTTTGATCATCGTACACCTCAAAATGCAGGTGCGGACCCTGAGACGCACCGGTATTACCGCTATAGGCAATTAATTGTCCTTTAGAAACCTTAAATTTTCCACTTTCAGGGCGAAGATCAATTTCCCATTTTTCGCTCTCATATTGGCGGTCTTTTAAGTATTCTTCCACCTCGGGAGAAAAGGTGTTTAAGTGTGCATATAATGTGGTATAACCTGCCGGATGCGTTACATATAAAGCATTTCCAAAACCGCTTTCTGCAACCCTAACTCTGCTTATATATCCATCAGCTGCTGCATACACAGGTAAATTTTCACGTTGTTGGGTACGTATATCCAGCCCCATGTGAAAATGGTTTGATCTTAATTCCCCAAAATTTGCTGCAAGTTGAATAGGAACTCCTAAAGGATTCCTGAAATAATTTTGAGGATAAATAGAAGAATTGTTTTGGGCACCAATACGATTTCCAGCCAGCAAAATAATCAAAAAAATAACCTTGTTCCCTACCTTCATATGCAGGCAAAATTATGGTTGGTTCATTTAAACTTAATTAATGTTAGGTGAAAATGCATACACACTATAATAATATTATTCATAATGTACAAAGCACTATAAATTTGTTTTACTCATTACAGTTATATGAAATTTTTCTTTGTTTTTGTTTTAATGTTTGTAGCCACCGAATTATTTGCACAACACCTACCGGTTTGCAAAGAGGTTTATACAGATATTCCGGAAATGGAAAGGCGTCAGTTTGATGCCAAACATATTTCGGGGAAGGGCGCATCACTTTCATCTTCTAATTTTTCTGTGCATTATTATAAGTGCTACTGGAATATCGATCCGGCGGTAAGGTATATTGATGGCAGGATTAATACCCATTTTATTATAACCGCATCCACTGATAATATTGTATTCGATTTCACTGATAAGCTAACTGTAGACAGTGTTTTGTTCAGAAATAAAAAAACTGGTTTTACGCAAGGTTCCAATAAAACATTGACCATAGAACTGGGTGACAAATTAAACCAGGGTAAAAAAGATTCCCTCGACATTTATTACCATGGTGTGCCACCTATCGGCCAGGATTTTACAGGAGGTTTTGTACAAAGCACCCATAACAGCACTCCTGTAATCTGGACGCTTAGTGAACCGTATAATGCCAAAGACTGGTGGCCGTGCCGTAATGGGTTAGAAGATAAGGTTGATAGTATTGATATATTTTTAACGCACCCTTCAGCTTATAACGCATCGTCTAATGGTGTTTTACAAAGTGTAACTAATAACGGTAGTGTATCTGTTTCTTTTTATAAGCATCGGTACCCGGTTGCCACTTACCTCGTGGCATTTGCAGTAACCAATTTCAGTGTTTTTACTGATGATGTTTTGATTGATGATACGTTGCTTCCTGTAATCTCCTACGTTTATCCCGAAAGCCTGAATGAATTTAAAAACAACAATTATATTGTTTTAAACGGGTTAAAACTCTTTAGCGATTCACTCACCAATTATCCATATCTGAAAGAAAGGTATGGTCAGACTCAATTCGGATGGGGTGGGGGCATGGAACATCAAACCAATTCTTTTGTAATAAATGCCGGTGAAAACCTGGTTACTCATGAACTTGCACACCAGTGGTTTGGTGATAAAATTACCTGCGGAAGCTGGCAAGACATTTGGCTGAATGAAGGGTTTGCCACGTATATGGCCGACTTTTTTTACACTGAACATTTCAACCCAAGCACTTATGCCGCCAACGTTTCTGGCGATCTTAGCTATATTGTTTCACAACCTGCAGGGTCTGTTTGGGTAAACGATACAACCAATGCCTCCCGCATTTTTGATGGAAGATTAAGTTATAACAAGGGTGCATTTTTATTGCGCATGCTGCGGTTTACTTTGGGTGATAAAGCATTTTTCCAGGGATTAAGAAACTACCAGAATGACCCTGCCCTTCGCTACGGCTTTGCGCGTACCGCAGATTTTCAAAAACATATGGAAAATGTAAGCGGAACGGACCTGAATTATTTTTTTGATCAGTGGTTTTATGGACAGGGATATCCTTCATTCAAAATTAACTGGTACCAGGCACCTGATGGAAAGATAGTGTTGCGCATCAATCAAACTACCAGTAATAATTCAGTGTCTTTTTTCAGGGTTTCATTACCGGTAAAACTCGTTGGGGAAAACAGTACCAAAACCATCGTGATAGAAAATACGAAAGCCAATCAATATGTAGTGGTTGGAAGCCCGGGTTTTGGTGTGAAAAACATATTAATAGACCCAGAACAGTTTCTGATAAGTAAGAATAACAAGGCCATCAAGGCCAAGGTTTCTGATAATGGTTTTTAAAACTTATTAAATTAAATTTTTGATACCCCATCCTTTTCAAGCTTGTATTGCGCCTGGGTTTCAGGGCACTGGGCTATCCCGTTTTCATTAAAAATAAGTTTGTGGCCATACTCACTTACCCAACCCATATGCCTCGCCGGGTTTCCCGCAACTAATGAATATGCGCGAACATCTTTAGTAACAACCGCACCTGCGGCAACAAAGCAAAATTCGCCCAGGGTTTTTCCGCAAATGATGGTTGCATTTGCACCTATGGTGGCTCCTTTTTTTACTAATGTTCCTGCATACTCATGCTTCCTGTTTATAGCACTACGTGGATTAATTACATTAGTAAAAACGCAGGAAGGGCCAAGAAAAACATCATCTTCACAAACAACACCTGTATAAATAGAAACGTTATTTTGAACCTTTACATTATTGCCAATTACAGCGCCGGGTAAGATCACTACATTCTGACCAATATTGCAATTCCTGCCAATTTTACTTTCTGGCATAATATGCGTAAAGTGCCAGATAGTTGTTTTCTCACCAATTTGCGCGCCTTCATCTATAACCGCGGTCGGGTGGGCAAAATAATTAATTGAATGTGCCATTTTACTATTGAGTATAAATGCTAATTACGCTTTTATTTTTAATGATGGTTTCAATTTCTATCATAATGATAATTTTGAAGGTAATGGGTAATGTTATAGATTGAAATTTAAATGAAGTATCACAAAATTCTCCAGAATGTGGTTTTACCTGCGGGGGATGTAGTTTTTCAAACCGCTTTCGTTAAGCATTTAAAACTATGGAGAAACACAATTGGCAAACTTTCATCATCCCAGCTATTGCAATTGCAAAACGATAATTTATCGAAAGTTTTGCAGCATGCTACCACGCACATTCCATACTATAAAAATTTAAATATTAACCTAACAGGTAACCCTGTTAACGATCTTAAAAAGTTCCCTGTTTTAACGAAGGAAATATTAAACAAAAAATCGCACTTAATGCGCGCGGAAGGCGAAACAGGCGCTTTGCATAAAGAACGAAGCAGCGGTTCATCCGGGCTTCAAACCACGGTATTTATGTCTCGCGAAGAGCAGTCTCATTTGCAGGCCATGCAGGTTTTTTTATGGGAGTTTAATGGGTATAAAATTGGCGACAGGTTATTGCAAACTGGTATCAACCCGAATCGTGGCATAGCGCGCTCCATAAAGGATGTCGCACTCAGAACGCAGTATGTAAGTGCCTTTGATCTTTCAAAAGATAAAATTATCGGTGAGCTTGAAAGAGCTATTGCAGGTAAAATCTCTTATATAGCAGGGTTTCCATCAAGCCTGAATGTTTTGGCAAAAGTTGCAATTGAGAATAATTTAAAAATACCATGTAAGGGAATAATGTGCTGGGGTGATAAATTATTTGAAAGCTATAGAAAAAATATAAGCGATGCATTTGGCAACCCCATTATTGCAGAACAATATGGTTCGTCTGAAGGGTTCGTTATTGCAGGTTCATGTGCGGCAGGTAACTATCATATATTAACCCCTCACGTTTATCTTGAATTGTTAGATGATAATGAACAGGAAGTTGGTGAGGGGGAAATGGGGCATGTGGTTGTGACGAGGCTCGATGGATTTCATTTTCCTTTAATAAGATATAGGTTAGGAGATTTGGCAGTTAAAGAATCGTTTCAAAAGATTTGCAGTTGCGGCAGGCATTTCCCAATGCTTAGAAAAATTGTAGGAAGAGAAACTGACCTTGTTTTTACCACCTCGGGCAAACCTTTAATTGTGCATTTTTTTACAGGCATATTTGAGCATTATCCTGAAATTGATCAATTTTGTATAACTCAAAAAGCGCATGGCATAATTGAGGTAGATTATATTGCCTCTAATAAATTTAATAGTGAGGTGTTAGACAAAATTTCTAAGGAAATTGTCGTAAAAGCAAATGAAGAATTTGACATTGTTTGGCGTAAGGTAGAATATATTGCACCCACACCGTCAGGCAAACCACAAATTGTTAAAAACCTAATTAAAAGCAATGGGAATCTGGAGACAAATATCTGAGTATTTATACATTAAAAAACGCGACCCGAATGAGCCACGGAGTAAATGGATAAAATACATGCATGGCATGAATCGTATTTCCATAATTATGTTTGTGCTTGCTTTACTGGTGATCATTTTCAAACTGTTCATTCTTCCTTATATTGATTAGGATTGTTTGCCGCAAATTGTGTGATAATTTCTGCTGCAGCCTGCGATGCATTTCCACCTGCAAACAAAATTTCTTTCAGGCTTCCGTAATCTTTTTTAATGTTTGATTGCCTTTCAGAATTATTAAGTAAAGCTTCCAATTCTTTTACCAGGTTATCCACTGTTAAGTCATGTTGAATTAATTCTGTTACAACAGGCTTGTCCATAATAAGGTTAACCAACGAAATATATTTTACTTTTATTAAACGTTTTGCGATCTGATAACTTATGCTTCCACCTTTATAACAAACTACTTGTGGCACCCCGAACAATGCTGTTTCAAGTGTGGCTGTTCCGCTTGTAACCATGGCAGCTTTCGATACATTCATCAGGGCATATGTTTCATTTCTAACCGCAGAAACATTAGGATAGGGTGTTAATAAATTTTCATAAAATTCGTCGTCTAATGATGGTGCTTTAGCTACTACGAAATGAATATGCTTAAACGTTTTGGTTGCCTGCAACATGATGGGAAGTTTAATCAATATTTCCTGTTTGCGGCTGCCCGGTAAAATTGCTACAATCTCTTTTTCCTCAGGTTGATTAATCGACAATTTCTGTGGATGATTTTTAAAATTTTCTATCACCTCCACCAGCGGATGCCCTACGTAGGTTACTTTCCAATTCCATTTATTATTGAAATATTCTTTTTCAAATGGGAGAATTACAAGCATTTTGTCTATAAACTTTTTCATCTTGGGAACCCGGCTCTCCTTCCAAGCCCATACTTGCGGCGAAATGTAAAAAACTGTTTTATAATCCTGTTTTTTAGCCCATTCTGCTATGCGTAAATTAAAACCGGGATAATCTACCAGTATCACAACATCAGGTTTAAACTGCAGAATGTCCTTCCTGCAAAACGAAAGATTTTTTAATATGGTTCTAAGGTTCAATAAGACTTCTGTAAATCCCATAAAAGCCAATTCCCTGTAATGCTTTACAATAGTTACACCCGCATCTTCCATCAAGTCACCGCCCCAGCCTCTGAATGTGCAACTTGTATCTATCTTTTTTATTTCTTTCACCAGGTTACTACCATGCAGGTCTCCACTTGCTTCTCCGGCTATTATGTAATATTTCATTTGCTTGGGTAAAAATGCCGTTCAATAAATTTACTGTGCAGGCAAAGATTTTATATAAAGATATTAAACAAAGAAAAGTGCATAATATTTAATCATAACACGTTGTTTAATAAAACACAGAAAAACGAAAACGTATATTGCAGCCTATGGTAAAGGATAAGAAACCTTCTAAAACAAAACCTGTTATTCTGGTTACTAATGATGATGGAATTACTTCACCCGGTATAAAAGCCCTTGTTGAATGCATTAAAGATTTGGGCACAGTGGTTGTTGTTGCACCGGATAAGGCGCAAAGCGGAATGGGGCATGCTATAACAATTGGGCACCCGTTACGCATGCATGCATACCATGCTTTTGAAGGTATTGAAGCGTGGCAATGCAGCGGAACACCTGTTGATTGCGTAAAGCTTGCTGTTGATAAAGTATTGCAGGGCAAGCCTGACATTTGCCTGAGTGGGATAAATCATGGCGCCAATCATTCTATAAATGTTATTTACTCCGGCACCATGAGTGCTGCATTGGAGGCATCTATAGAAAGCATTCCTTCTATTGGTTTTAGTCTGCTCGATTACAGTATTGATGCAGATTTTACCGGTGCTCAAAAATTTGCCAGAATATTGGTTGAATACCTGCTTACGCACAAAAATGATAAGCATCTGTGTTTGAACGTTAATATTCCGGCTATGCCAGCAGAACTCCTGAAGGGATTGAAGGTTTGCCGGCAGGCTTATGCTAAATATGAAGAGAAATTTGATGACAGGAAAGACCCGCATGGCAAAAATTATTATTGGCTAACAGGAGAGTTTGTAAATTTTGATAAAGGAAATGATACGGATGTTTGGGCTTTGGAAAATAGTTACGTAAGTGTTGTACCTGTTCATTTTGATCTCACCGATTATAAGCAAAAAGAAAAATTAGAAAAGAGCCTGAATGTATAATGTTTAAAAAAGATAATTTTAAACTTGGTCTGGTAATTGGGGTGTTGGCGCCGTTTTTAGGCATGCTTGCATTTTATACCTGGAAATTTTATCCCCAATACACATTAGGAGATTTTTTTCATGTTTTAATGATACAAAAATCTCTTATAACAGGCATACTCAGCTTTTCACTTTTTATAAACGCGGTGATATTTACTTTTTTCATAAATGCCCGTAGCGATAAAACCGCAAAAGGAATTTTTATAATTACCTGTATATACGCGATCGCTGCTTTATTACTTAAATGGCTGGTATAAAAAGGGGTTGCTTATGTGCAACCCCGGGTTTATTTAGAAGCTATTTTTTGCTTATTTTCTTTTCTACTTCTGTGCGCTTGTTTCCTTCTTTTTTAATGGTTTTTTTAACCGCTTCTTTAGACGCACCTGTTTTTTTGCTTTCGTAATAAACCTCGTGTTCTTGTTCGCCAGCTACTAATTTTCTGTCCTGGCTAGTACCTCTTGATGATGATTTTGCCATAATTTTTTTAAAGAAATAATTAAAAAAATTATGCCAGCATACATGGAGGAATTTTGCGCAAAAAAAAGCGATCTCCTTTTTTGAGGGAAAGAGATCGCATCATTAACAACCAACATGAAAGAATTATATACGGTTATTTTTAAAAAACAGTTTTATTGTAAAGCCGTTTCAAGTACTTGCTGCATTGTTTTAACGTAATGAAATTGAATGCCTTTAATAAAGGTTCCATCAATTTCTTTTACATCCTTTTCATTAGCTGCACAGAGTAATATTTCCTTTAATCCTGCACGTTTTGCAGCCAATACTTTTTCCTTTATTCCACCTACAGGCAGCACCTGGCCCCTTAAGGTAATTTCCCCGGTCATGGCTAAATAAGGTTTGACCTTTTTGCCTGTAAAGGCTGATGTTAACGAACTAAGCATAGTAATACCTGCACTTGGGCCATCCTTTGGAACTGCACCTTCCGGAACATGAATATGAATATTTTTTTTCTGGAAGATAGAACTATCTATACCATACTTTTTTGCATTTGCCTGCAGGTAGCTTAAAGCTGTGGTGGCGCTTTCCTTCATTACATTGCCGAGGTTGCCAGTAAGCTTTAATTCGCCTTTACCATCACTTAAAATGGATTCTATAAATAAAATATCGCCGCCTACATACGTCCAGGCAAGGCCCACTGCTACGCCGGCCATGTTTACCATTTTATAGATCTCGTTGTTATATCGCTGCGGCCCCAATATTTTTTCTAAATCTTTTTGAGTGAGTTGCGTTTTAATTTTTCCTTTAATAGCATATTCTTTTGCCTGGTTACGCATAATACTTGCAAGTTGCCTGTCCAGTTCGCGAACGCCACTTTCCCTGGTGTAATTTTCGATAACCTTCTCCAGAACTTTATCAGTTAAATTCATGTTTACCTCACTCAATCCATGTGCTTCTTTTTGTTTAGGTACAAGATGTCTTTTTGCTATTTCTACTTTCTCTTCTATGGCATATCCACTCAGGTCAATTATTTCAAGACGATCCCTAAGGGCATGCGGAATATTATTGATATTGTTTGCTGTAGCTATAAATAATACCCGGCTTAGATCGTATTCCAGCTCAAGGTAATTATCATAAAAAGTATGATTTTGTTCCGGGTCTAATACCTCAAGCAAAGCAGAGGAAGGATCGCCCCGAAAGTCGCTGCCTGTCTTATCTATTTCATCTAATATCATTACGGGGTTAGAAGATTTAATCTTCCTGATATTCTGAATAATTCTACCGGGCATTGCACCAATATAGGTTTTCCGGTGCCCGCGAATCTCACTTTCATCGTGAAGACCACCCAGGCTAACACGAACATATTTTCTCCCGATAGCGTGTGCTATACTTCTTCCCAAAGAAGTTTTTCCAATTCCCGGGTGCACCTACAAAACACAGTATTGGACTTTTCATATCGCCCTTTAATTTTAAAACGGCGAGGTATTCTAATATGCGCTCTTTTATTTTTGTCATTCCATAATGATCGGCATCTAACACTTTGCGCGCATTTTTTAAATTGTAATTATCTTCTGAATATTCCTGCCAGGGAAGGTCGAGCAATAGGTCAAGGTGATTGTACACTACAGAATAATCCGGTGTACTGGGGTGCATTCTTTCCAGTTTTTGAATGCTTGTTTTGAACATGTTTTTTGCAGCCTCAGGCCACTTTTTATGCTCAGCCTTTTTCTTCATATCAGCAATTTCCCTGTCGTTGGTATCACCGCCCAATTCTTCTTTTATACTTTTTAATTGCTGCTGTAAAAAATAATCTCGTTGTTGCTTATCGATCTCAGTGCGGGTTTTTGTGGCAACTTTATTTTTTAATTCGGCAAACTGAAGTTCAAGCTGCAGTTGTTCTACAAGCTTTTCGGCGCGCACATTAATTTCGTCTATTTCTAGCAACTTCTGTTTTTCGGTAATGTCGCTGTTAAGATTGCTGCTAACGAAGTTTATAAGGAATGAAGGGTTCTCGATGTTTTTTAAAATGATGGAAGCCTCAGATGGCAGGTTGGGAGAAAGTTGAATAATTTGCGTAGCCAGGTCTTTTATGGTTCCTGCGTATGCAGCAAAGTCTTCTGCTTCTGTTTGTTTATCATCAGGCAGCAGATTGATTGCGGCTTTAAAAAAAGGTTCTTCTGAAACAATCGAAGAAATGCTAAAGCGCTTTTTACCCTGAATGATAATGGTGTTTCCACCATCCGGCATTTTTATAAGCTTTACAATTTTTGCGACCGTACCAACTGCACAAAGGTCTTTTGCTTCGGGTTCTTCTATATTTAAATCTTTTTGTGCTATAACACCAATAAGACGGTCGGCTTTATAAGCCTCACTTACAGCTTTATTGCTTTTATCGCGCCCAACAGTAATAGGTAATACAACACCCGGAAAAAGAACCGTATTTCTTAATGGTAACAACGGTAAAACATCGGGTATTACAAGGTTTTTATCCTGTTCAGTATCATTTTCGTTTAAAGGAATTATGGGTAAGAAATCAGAATCGTCATCAGTAGGAAAAAAAAATTTTTTTGTGTTCATTCGTTTATTGTTAAGGCGACATTCCGTCACACTCCATGCTAAAATAATTAATCTGCTTAATGATCTCTATAGTTTCAATTAAGGTGCCAAAGGAAATTATTGGCATTCTTCGTATCAAATTGGCATTAATGGTAGATGCCATAGAAAAAGCCGGTGTGTTAAACCGGCCTTAGTAATATAAAACAAATTAAATAATTTAAAGAATGGCTAATCCCAAACCAAGCTGAACCTGCTGACTTTTCCATTTATTCTGATCATCAATATCGTTAATATTAGAAAGTCCAATGTTATAGCGTCCATAAACCCTTAAGCCACCCAACTTTAATTGTGCGCCTAAAACCGCAGCAAGATTTCCTGATTTAAATGCTGCTTCGCTGTTGGCTAAAAGCGTGTTGTCTTTATTTGTTAAAACACTGAATTGTGGACCCACATGCAGAGTAAGTAGTTTCCCTGCATTAATTCTTAACAAAACAGGAATGCTTAAATAATTCAATGAAATTTTTTCACCAAATACTGCATTGTCAATGTTGCCATAAACTGCAGAAAAACCTGAGTCAACCTTTGTATTTGTTTGACTGAATAAAAGCTCGGGTTGAATGCCTAAGGTTTTACTAATGTCAAGTTCCATAAAGGCTCCTAGCTGGTAACCAAGATCAAAACCCTCGTTAAAAGATTTGCCATCGATCTTGCCAAGGTTTGCCCCGGCCTTTGCACCCAAATGAAATGTTTGGGCAGCTGAGGTAGCTACAAAAAACAAAATTGCAAGAGCAGGGAACAAGATTTTTTTCATAAATTATTTTTTTTGATGATAGCCAATTGTTATGCCAGACTATTCTTTGAACGTGGAATGTTTGCAGTAGTTGTAAAAAAAAATCTTAAACAATCGTTAATGAAGATACCTCAGTTATTTGGGGCCGGGTGGCTGCATTCTTTTTTTAAAACGGTTTTCTCTTTGCCGGTTTCCATAGGCAAGCACAGAGTCGAAAAGTTGTTTGTTTAAAAGGGGATGGTCTTCGTAATAGGAATAACTGTGGTAAAACTTTTGTTTGTCGGTCTTATGAAGGTCTAATACCTGCCTGTAAATTTGAGTGGTGGTATCAAGTATTTCTGTGGTATCGTTTTCTTTAAATACATCAGCCAGTTCGCCTGCCTGCAGCATATCCCAAACAAGTAACTTCATTTCGTTTACAGGTATAACATCGCTGGGAACAGTTCTGTCTGCTGAAGTACATGCGTACAAAAAAAGAAAAACAAGAAAGGCAACAATAACTCGCATTATTTCAACGAGGTTTTGTAAGTGGCTGCATTCGGAACGTCTATGCGTGCCAGCACTTCTATAGCTTCTGAGCGGGTTGGCGGAGTAGCTTTTTTAAATATTCCGATATATTCCTGGCTTTTTCCCTGTACAAATATTTGAGAAAACATGGTGTTTGGATTTTGCTGGTTAAAATCCTGCAACTGCTGCAATACTTCTAAAATACTTGACCTTGCAGTTTCATCATCCTCATATAAATTATCCAATCCTGTTCTAAAATAATTATAAATAATATCGTGAATAATATTATACCGGTTATTCATCATATTTTCTGCGAGCCAATAACGGTTGCGTGTTCCATCGAAGGCTTTCCATCCACTCAGGTCCCTGTCTTCAGGCGAATTATTTACAATGTTTTGCGCTTTTTTAAAAAAATCTTCACCACCCTTTGGCGAGAAAGAATCATAATCCAATCCCAAAATAATATTTGTATAAAAGGCAAGTACTGCGGTAAGGTTGCTGCTTAACGGGTCAGTGCCACCAACCCTGTTCTCGTTAAATTCTAAGGGTTGAAATTCAATGTATTTAAACAGCACATCCGCATCCTGGTAATTAAATAATACTGACTGGTATGCAGATTTGTAAATGGGTCTTGCCGCCTGCACAGTTAGCGATGCTTTAAATACATTATTCTCTAAGGCTGATGTAATATTTAGTAAAAAGTTACATTGAATTTTTTCCTGTGGCTGAAAAGCGTCATTGGTCCATTTTCTGCTGTTCAGGAAATTGGTGAGTTGCGACTGCAACGTGGTAAAAATTTTCTTATCTACGGAAGTTCCTATCTGCTGTGTAAGTACAGATACTTTAGCCTGCAACTCCTGCCCGTTTACTGTTGATACAGCAATTAACACAGGAAGTATAAAAAGAAATTTTTTAAGCATGGTATTTTTTTTCTACTAATTCAACGATTTGGTGGGCCAACGCTATTTTAGATTGTAATTCAAAATCATGTTGTTGCCCATCTGCCTGGAAAACGGTGACTTTATTGGTGTCGAAGCCAAAACCGGCGTTCTCATCTTTCAACGAATTTAGCACTATCATATCTGCACCTTTCTTTCTTAGTTTTTCTTTTGCATTTGCTGTTTCATTATCCGTTTCAAGTGCAAAGCCAATTAAGAGTTGGGAAGGTTTTTTATGTTCTCCTAAATATTGGAGTATATCAATGGTTTTTTTTAAATGAAGATTTAAAGTTTCAACCTGTTTTTTAATCTTTTCCGGTGCCACTTTTTCAGGAGTAAAGTCAGCCACCGCCGCACTCATTACCGCAATATCTGCCCCCTTAAAATTTTGAATACATTCTCCATACATTTCTTGCGCGGTGGTTACCCTTATCAATTGAATATTTTTATTATTGGCAATGCAATTTGTTGGTCCCGAAACCAGCGTTACCATAGCGCCTTTTTCTGCAAAAGATTCAGCCAGGGCAAACCCCATTTTACCGGATGAATGGTTTCCTAAAAAACGAACAGGATCAATAGGTTCGTATGTGGGTCCTGCGGTTACCAGCACCTTTTTTCCTGCAAGCGGGCCTGCAGGCTGCAAAAATTTATTTACTATGTCGAAAATGGACGACGGTTCTGGCATTCTGCCTTCACCAAATAACCCACTTGCCAGTTCGCCAGATTCTGCATCCACAACTTTATTGCCCCTTTGTTTAAGTATTTCGAGATTCTGTTTGGTAGAGGGATTATTGTACATATCCTCATCCATTGCAGGGCATACAATAATGGGGCAGGTGGCTGACAAATAAACTGCCAATAAAAAGTTATCACATTGCCCCGTAGCCATTTTGGCAAGGGTGTTACAACTTAAAGGTGCAATCACCATCACATCAGCCCATCTTCCCAGCATTACGTGGTTGTTCCAACTGTCTTTCTCAAAAATTTCAGAATAAACTTTATTGCGGCTAAGGGTAGAGAGCACAAGGGGAGATACAAAATCTTTGGCTGAAGGTGTAATAATAACCCGCACTTCTGCGCCGGCTTTTATAAATAACCTTACCAACTCTACGCATTTATAGGCAGCAATACTGCCTGAAATGCCCAATAATATTTTTTTGTTTGCCAGCATTTTAGCTTGGTTTAACATGGCTGGGTATAAATCTAAAATAAAAAAACGACAGCGTATACATCTGTCGTTTGCAAAAGGTTTAAACAAACTTATCTGAAAAGGTCGTCTTCGTTCTCACGGAAGTAAATCTTTCCATGTAAAAATTCCTGGGTAGCGAGAATTGCCGGGTTAGGCATTCTTTCATACGCACGGGATATTTCAATCTGTTCTTTATTTTCATGAATTTCTTCAAGACTGTCTGTATGGCTTGCAAACTCTTCCAGTTTATTATGCAATTCATCCTTAATTGCAATGTTTATCTGGTTGGCTCTTTTGCCAATAATGTTGATAGACTGGTACAGGTTACCCGTAGCTGCTTTAATTTCCACTAGGTCCCTGGTTTCAACCACATTTGGGGTATTAGCGCCCAGTTGTCTCCGTAGTTTGCTCATTTTGTAAGGTTTTTAATTTTTTTTCTGTTTCTGATTTATAATCATTTACCTGCGACATCAGGTCACTGTCTGAAAAACGCTGGTTAAACTCATTTATTTCTGCCATCACTTTTTCATAGCGTTCTTCCTGCTTTTGCAGCACGCTCATTTCTGCATATTTGATGTAAGACTTAATTTCCTGCAATTTGTATGCGTCACTGTTTTCTGAGTCGGGGTAGCTATTATTTAACGCTTCAAAAGCTACTGCAGCTGATTTAAAATAACCTAAGTTATAATACAGTTTGGCGCTCTTTTCTTCTTTGGATTCTAATTTTGCCCTGCATTTATCAATGATTTCAGTGGCGTCTTTTATACGTGATGAACCGGGATGCGTGTTAATGAATGCCTGCATTAGTGCCATGGTCTTCATGGTGTTCGTCTGGTCTAATTCAACCTTGGGCGATTGTTTATAATAACTCATTGCCCGCATGTATTCGGCTTCTTCTGCCCGGGTGCTGTTGGGAAAACTTTCAGTATAGCTTTTAAAGAGGTTTTCAGCATTCAGAAAATCTTTGTCGTAATAAGCGCAATAGGCATATTTATAGAAAATATCTTCAAACCGCGCATCACCTTTAAAAAAAGGCATAATGTCTTCATAAACCTGCTGTGCCAGATCGTACTTTTGCGCAGCATAATACTGTTCTGCCATTTTTAGCTTGTATTCCTTATCGGTGCTTTTTAAAACCTTACCAAACTTGCTGGTACAGGAAAAAAGCATCGTAGATACCAATATCAGGCTTATAAAAAATTTCATAAATTGGGCGAAGGTAGTTTATTCCGGCAAATTAATCATATGGTTTAAGTTTGAAGGTTGGTTGCCGTTAATATATTCAAAAATTAGCCGTAAGGTTTATTTATTTTGAAATCAGGCAACATTATTGAATGTGAGTAGGTATATTTTTAAAAACAGGAAAACAATAATAAATGAAAAAAGTTCTAACATTCATCGTTGCATTTCTTTCAATAACAGCTATAAATGCACAAAACGATCCTAATGCAAAGAAGGTGCTTGACGATCTCAGCAGTAGAATTAAAACCTATAAAGGTGTTTCTGCCGATTTCTCATATTCTACAAAAGACCGTAATAATAAACTGAAGGGTTCCGTAAAAGGGACTATAAATATTAAAGGCGATCAATATTTTATTAAGCAGGGTGGTTCAGAGATTTACAGCAATGGATCAAAAATCTGGAATTATGATGGTGATGGAGAAGTAACTGTGGCAACAGTTGATAAAACTGATGACAAAATGTTGACGCCTCAAAAATTTCTAAGTAATTTTTATGATAAAGATTTTACCTACAAATTAGTTTCATCCACATCAGCCTATCACCAGATAGCATTAACCCCCATTGACAAAAGAAAGAATTTTAAAACTGTTACCATTTTTGTAGACAGGGCTAAAAACCTGGTTACCAAAGCCAAAGTAATAGATAAGGCAGATAACACCATTGAGTTTACGCTTACCAATGTTAATACGAATGTGTCATTGCCAGACAGCAGGTTTGTTTTCAATGCATCAAAATACCCTGGTGTAGAAGTAATTAACGAATAACGTTTTAAGGTTTGTTTCTTGGGCAGCCAGTAAATTTTCCTCAATTTTATGGCGATGAAAAAATATATCATCACCATAGATGGCTATTCCTCCTGCGGTAAAAGCACTATGGCCAAGCAACTGGCCAGGGAGCTGAATTACATCTTTATAGACAGCGGTGCTATGTACCGTGCCATCACGCTTTATTTTCTCAGAAATCACGTAAACTGGCGTAACCCCAAGAGTGTGCAACATGCACTGGATAACATTACCCTCGAGTTTAATTATAACAGTCATACAGGAAATAGCGATATCTTTTTGAATGGTGAGAATGTTGAGGCATTTATACGAGATATGGTCGTGAGTGAAAATGTAAGCGAGGTATCTGCAATAGAGGCAGTTCGTAATTTCGCGGTGGAGCAGCAGAAAACAATGGGAGAGCAGAAAGGCATAATAATGGATGGAAGAGATATAGGAACAACCGTTTTTCCTGAAGCAGAATTAAAGATATTTATGACCGCTGATACAAAGGTTAGGGTACAAAGAAGATTTAAAGAATTGTTTGAGAAAAATCCATTTGTAACCCTGGATGAAGTAAAACATAATCTGGAAATGCGGGATTATATTGACAGTAACCGCGAAATAAGCCCGTTAAGAAAAGCAGATGATGCCCATTGCCTGGATACCTCGAACATTACACAGGAAGAACAATTGAAAAAAGCCCTTCAATGGGTTAAAGAACTGAACTAAGATTTTACTTCTTTTATGCATGAAATAGAACCTTTTTATAACTGGCGCCATATATACGTTTCGGAAGAAGATGAACGATCACCCTTTTATGGTCGCGAATACAGTGAATTTGAATTTACACAAACAGTTTACAACTATTACATCCATCCACAGTGGGATGATTTTGGAAGCAAAACCCTCTATTTAAAGGTGATTGATGTGGATTATGAATTGAACTTTGCCATTATTGAAATGATAGGAGAGTGGAACGATGCGATAGAAAACGACATCATGACCCTAAAGCGCGATGTAATAGATGCTATGATGGTTGAAGGAATAAATAAATTTATCCTGATCACAGAAAATGTGTTGAATTTTCATAGTGGCGACAGGGATTATTACCAGGAATGGGCAGAAGAATTAGAAGACAACCATGGTTGGATGGTAAGCCTGAATATGCCCGATTCTTCTCAGTATGATTTTAAAAGAAGAAAGCTCGACCACTATTTGCCTTTAATGGAACTCCCAGAATGGCGAACCTTTAAACCTTACCATCTTTTTAAAATAATAGACAATCAATTCAGCCGAAGGCTGGGTACCCAACAAAGTTCCTAATACATGCAACAAGTGCAATTAATAGAATGCCCGCGGGATGCTATGCAGGGCTGGATGCCTATTATACCCACCGCTCAAAAAATTAATTACATAAATGCCCTGCTACAGGTTGGGTTTCACACGCTTGATTTTGGCAGCTTTGTTTCGCCAAAAGCAATTCCGCAAATGGCAGATACAGCGCAGGTAATGGATGCCATCAATCACCATTCTTCGCAAACAAAATTATTGGCAATTGTTGCTAATACGCGGGGCGCATCCGATGCTGCACAGTTTAATGCTATTGATTATTTAGGTTTTCCCTTTTCCATTTCTTCTACTTTCCAGTTAAAGAATACCAATAGTACGATTGAAGAAAGTTTACAACGGGTAGATGAGATCCAGGAGATATGTGTTCGCTCAAATAAACAACTGGTTATATACCTGAGTATGGGTTTTGGAAACCCTTATGGCGATGAGTACAACCCGGAAATATTATTGAAATATGCTGATGAAATGGTATGCAGGGGTATTAAAATAATATCTCTTGCAGATACCGTAGGGCTGGCGACACCGCAGCAGGTTGGTTTTGCATTATCTACCTTAATACCAAAATACCCTGATATTAAATTTGGCGTTCACCTTCACTCTTAGTGCAAGGATCTTACAACTAAATTAGAGGCAGCAGTTACACGCGGGATGCATAAGGTTTGATGGGGCTTTAAAAGGCATTGGTGGCTGCCCTATGGCACAAAACGAACTGGTAGGAAATATGCCTACAGAATACATGATCCATTTTTTTGAAAGCAGAGGCATGCTGCCTCCTATAAATAAAGAGGCGTTAAAAAATTGTCTTTCAATCGCCTCCGAAATTTTTGAATAATGATGGAAATAATTTTCACAAAGCATGCAAATAATTCCAACCACATAAGTTGCAAGAGAGAAGATGGCAGTACAACGTGGATGAAGTGCACTGACTTTTTTATACGCCACGACCTGATGCATTTTGCACTGGAAACCACGTTTAATTTTAAAAATGCTTTTTACGGAATGATTGCCGGTGGTATATCAATATCAGATTTTAATCTTCCCAAAGAAGAAAGAACTTTTATCATTTCAGATGAAGCCGATTTTGGTTGAACACATTATTAATTTAATGTTGATTGAAGCAGGGCAGGGGAGTGTTGAAGATTTTCAGGAAACACTTTCAATAGGTTTGCGCAATAACAACCATAATTTTGATATTTCATATCTTACTACCGAAAAGCTGGAAGAAGCAAAAGAATTGTATGTGCAACTGTTATATCAATGGGTAATGCTTCCCGATGAGGATAGTATGGTGTTGCATTTCAAATGAATTGATTTATGCAGTTTCAGTTACCTATACATATAGAACCCATAAACCCTCCTGTTACTTACACCGATAAAATAATGCTTATAGGCAGTTGTTTTACAGAGCATATAGGTAATTATTTAAGTAAAGTAAAGTTTAAGGTACTGCAAAATCCCAATGGTATTTTGTTCGATCCGTTAAGTGTTTGCAATAGCCTGATCACCTACATTGATAACAAGCAATATAATGAAAAAGACCTTTTTTATTTGAACGATGGCTGGCATAGCTGGCAGCACCACAGCAGGTTTTCCAATCCTGAAAAGGAAGTTTGTCTGAATAATATCAACACATCCAAAACCCAAGCACACCAGTTTTTAAAACAGGCTGACTGGCTTATTATAACCCTTGGCACTTCTTTCGTCTATAATTTTTCTGAAGAGGTACCTAAAGATTTAAATAAACATGACCATGTGCATGCCGCCAATTGCCATAAGGCACCTGCCAAACACTTCAATAAAACACTTTGCACTATTGAACAAATTGTAGCTGCTTTCGATGAAGTTTTATACCGGCTGTTGCATTTCAATGAAAATCTGAAGATCATATTCACAGTAAGTCCTGTTCGCCATGCAAGAGACGGTGTGGTAGAGAATAACCGCAGCAAAGCGAGGTTGATAGAATCGGTTCACCACATGGTGCATAAATTCGATAACCTGTACTATTTTCCAGCCTATGAAATTGTAATAGATGTGCTGCGCGATTACCGGTTTTACGATATAGATCTCGTGCATCCCAATTATGCCGCCACCGAATACGTGTTGGATAAATTTGCCGAAAGCTGCATCAGCAGAGAGTCGCAGGTAATGATGGAAGAAATAAGAAAGATAATCATTTCAAAAAATCACAAACCATTCAACCCGGCTTCTGATCAGCATAAAGCTTTTTTGCAACGGTTGCATTTGCAAACCAGCCGGTTACAGGAAAAGTACCCTTACCTTGATCTGGAGGAAGAGACTAAGGTACTTTAATTCGTTTTCAGGTTAATTTTGCTTCGTACACATTTTATCCTTACTTTTGCCGCCCATTTCCCACAAGGCCAAACAAGTGCGCTGCGACTATGCGGTGCCGCCAGCAGGGAGTAATCATTAAGATTATACAATGCCAAAGGTAAAAACAAACTCAAGCGCAAAGAAGCGCTTTAAAGTTACCGGTACAGGAGAAATTACGCACCAGAAAGCGTACAAGCGCCACATCCTTACCAAAAAATCAAAAAAACGTAAAAGAGCCCTTCGCCAAAAAGGTTTGATCGCAGCACCAAATAAAGATTTTGTAATGCGCTTACTCCGCCTGAAATAAACATTTCAGCAAACAGGTACCACAACTTTTAATTTTATAAACTTAATATATGCCACGTTCAAAAAATGCGGTTGCATCCAGGGCAAGAAGAAAAAAAATTCTTAAACAGGCCAAAGGCTTTTACGGCAAACGTAAAAATGTATATACCGTTGCCAAAAACATTGTAGAAAAAGGTATGACCTATAGTTATGTAGGTCGTAAAAATAAAAAGCGTGAATACCGTGCTTTATGGATTGCGCGTATCAATGCTGCTGTTCGCGAAGAAGGGTTTACCTACAGCGAATTTATTCATGCATTAAGTGTAAAAGGTATTGACATTAACAGGAAGATACTTGCAGATATGGCCATGAATGAGCCTGTTAGTTTTAAAGCGCTGTTAGCTTCTGTACGATAATTTATTGTAAAAAATTTTGAGCCGCTTCATCTATTTGGGAGCGGCTTTTTTATGCGGTCTATTTTTTTGTACCGGCTTAAAATCAGGTAGCAACGCTTGTTGTGTCACTCCCTTGTACGTTCGGTTTTTTTGTCGGCAATTATGAAACAGCCTTCACCACCATGCACTACAGCCCAAAAGCGAGCAACCGGGAAAAGAAACTGTACATCGTTTTCGTGTGTTCTTACGCCCTTGCTTTCCATAAAAATGTTCCGTAAGTTTATACTCTTAAACCCTCAGCGTATGTTTAAAATTTATTTACCCCCCCCCCGCATTTAATTTGTTTTATTTTTTTATGCATGAGTTATAATGCATTTTCTCAAATACCGGATTGCTCTTTTACCTGCAGCACAGATGTGATTAACCCAATCTTTACCGACATTGATACCCTTTAAATATCTTATGCAAAAAGCGCCAGTCCTGAGAATTAAATTAACAGGCATCATAAACAACCTCGGGCAAACGGCATTTATTGAGTGCGCCAATGCACGCTATGGCTGCACTACAAATTACCATAACAGTTGTGAAGACAACGCCTGTAATTAATTATTAAAATATTAAACTTATGAAACAGTTACTCTTATTTTTCGCATTCATTTTTTGTTTTACTTCTGCTTTTTGCCAGCCCGGCACTTTAGATGCAAGCTTCGGTAACGAGGGTAAAGTGGTTACCGGCAACGATCAAAGCAAAAGTTACCAGTGTTTCTCGGCAACTCTGCAGAACAACAATAAAATTATTTTAGGGGGAAATATCGGAACCTTTGAATACAGCGGCTTTGGATTAAGACAGTATTTGCCCAACGGGCAAACTGATGTTACGTTCGGAGAAACAGGGGAAGTAATTACCAGTTTTGCTGATTTAAATTATTTCTATTCAGAAATTCTTGCCACCCTGGTTCAACCGGACGGTAAAATTGTGGCGGCAGGACGGGGGAATATTGATGATGACAGTTTTCCCGATCCACGTGTAAATATTGATGTTCTGTTAGCCCGCTATATGCCTGATGGCAGCCTGGATTCTTCTTTTGGAGAGAATGGTAAGGTAACAACAGATTTCAGGCTGTTTGAATATGGCAATGCAGTTGCCCTTCAGCCTGATGGAAAAATTGTAGTAGGCGGCAAAACAGGGCCTTCTGCACTGGGTATATTCAATTTTTTATTGCTGCGCTATATGCCTGATGGCAGGCTTGATGCTTCTTTTGGTGATGGAGGAAGGGTGGTCACAGACCTGAATGGTTCAAATCACGATGTTATTACCTCAATAGCTATTCAGTCAGATGGTAAAATTGTAGCCGGAGGTAGTTCAACTTTTGTCGGTGGTTATACGATTGTAGATTTTGCACTCGCACGATACAATGCTAATGGTAGCCTGGATGCTTCATTTGGTAACAATGGAATTGTAATCACAGATATTGATCCTAATGGGGATGCCATTAATTCTATTGCATTACAGGATGATGAAAAAATCATTGCAGCCGGGATCCGCGATGTACGCCTTCCAAATACTTATAAAATGGCTATTTCAAGATATAATTCCAACGGCAGCCTCGATAAAACATTTAATAACAATGGCATAGTAACCATTCGCTTTGAAGAGGGCGCATCTATTGCCACTTCTGTTTCCCTTCAAAAAAACAGAAAAATTGTTATTGGTGGCACCGTTGCAGGCAGCTTTGGTGTGGCCCGCCTATTGGAGGATGGCTCCCTTGACTCTTCCTTTAGTTCAACAGGCAAAAATGTTACCGATATTTATGAATATGATCAGGGACGAACCTTATTATTGCAAAATGATGGAAAATTAATTTTAACAGGCCAATCTATTGCTGGAATTGATAAAGGAATATACAGTTTCGCCCTTGCCCGCTACCACGGCGACCCTGTAGAAAACCCGGTAATAGCACAGCTAAAAACCTGGCTGCGCAACAACACGCTGGGCTGGTACACCAGCAACAACAGCAGCGTAAACTATTACAGCGTACAGCGCAGCCCCAACGGCAGCAGCTTTAAAGAAGAAAAAAGGGTGCAGGCAAACAATTCACCCCGTTTACTGCAGCAGGCAAACACCCGCGAACAGCAAACCTTTACCTATGCCTTAAACACGGCAGCCACCAACAGCTATTACCGCGTGGCAGCGGTATTAAAAGATGGCAGCACAGCCTTTTCACCCGTAGTGTATTATGGCAGCGGCAAACACATTACCCTGTACCCCAACCCCGTAAAAGAGGTGCTTACGGTAAAAGGGTTGCAGCCTGAGGTAAACAACCTGCTTACCATCAGCGATGTTGGTGGCAATGTGTTATTGAGTACAACAGTTACCTCCTCAGCAACCTATAATTATAATGTAAGCCGCCTTAAAGCCGGGCAGTATGTGCTGCGTGTGCAAAGCACAGAGCAGGTGCAGACGTGTAAGGTTTGTGAAGGAGTAGTGTTACCTTACTTTTTTTCTTGATAAAAAAAGTAACAAAAAAATCAAGAAAGAAACGATATACAGCCCGTTTCTTTCCTTCGCCCTGATGAGGCTTTTGTGCTACTGTGGCTTCAGCATAAGAATTTCAATTGATCATAAATAAGCTTTCGCCATGCTGAACTTGTTCAGCATCATTATTCTTCAGCCCTTCACCACCATGCACTAAAGCCCATTAGCGAACCACCCGGAAACGGGCTGTACATCGTTTCCGGGGGTCTTTTTTTGGTTCTTTTTTGGACAGGCAAAAAAGAACGAAAAGAATAAGAACTTTTTTAAATACACGAACACCGTTCTGATTAAGAGATTTTTCATTTCTTTTATCTTAATATAAATGCGCAGCATTGCCAATTGAGTCTATATAAATCTTATTGCATTGGCGAACTTCGTTTCATTGAGGCAATTAAAAAACATTATCCACGAAATAAAAGAAACGAACCAAAGAAAAGATCAAGAACAAATGATTTACATCACATTTGTTCTCTGACATAATCTGGCTTTTGTGCTACTGTGGCTTCAGCAGGAGAATTTTAATTGATCATAAAAAAACTTTTGTTATGCTGTAATTGTTTCAGCATCTTTATTCTTCAGCTCTTCACCACCATGCATTACAGCTCAAAAGCGAACCACCCGGAAACGGGCTGTACATCGTTTCCGGGGGTCTTTTTTAGCAGGCAAATGCGAAGCATTGTCAATCGAATTTATATATAATTATTGCCTATACGAACTTCGTTTCATTGAGACCCTTAATAAACTTAATCCCCGAAATAAAAAAGAACAATAAAACATCACAGGAATAAGGAAACCAAAAAAGTTAATCGCAAATAACATCTAAACCTCAATAAACCTCGACCTGATTTCTGCAGAAGGAACCACGCATTTATCCTTTCTTCCGAACCATTTGTACCGGTTCCTGGCAATTACATCGTACACAGAATCACTGATAAAAGAAGGAATTAATTTTAACAGGCTTAATGCCTTTGCAGGATAAGACAGGTAAGAAGTTATTCTAAAAGCTGCTGCAGATTTTATTATGTATTATTCCATTTTCCAAAAATAAAATTGAGTCAATATTTTCCGGAACACTATGCTTCCGGATAATTTCTTTTCCGAATTCCGACTGCAGCGATGCAAACTTTATTTTTCCTGCTTTATCATTTCTAATTACATAATTCACCATGGCATTGCAGAAATTACAAACCCCGTCGAATAGAACAACGGGGTTATTATTTTTTACGGAGTCAGCCATGTATAAATATACTGCTTATGCCATATTATGAAACACCTTGCTTACATCCTCATCCTGTTCCAGGCGTTCAATAAGTTTACTTACATCTTCTGCCTGTTCATCATTAACGGGTACAGTTGTGGTGGGTATCCATTCCAATTCAGCGCTTAAGGGGTGCAAACCTTTATCTTCCAGTGCTTTTTGCATATTACCGAAGTCGGTAAATCCGCACCGTAACACCAGTAACTTTTTTATCATTTTCATCGGTGCTTTCACCCATTTCTTCCAAACCAAAATCAATCAGTTCAAATTCAAGGTCTTCTGTATTTATACCCCTCTGGGTTTAATTTAAAAACCCCCATTTTCTTAAACTGGAAACTAACGCTGCCGCTGTTTCCAAGTGTTCCGCCACCTTTATTAAAATGACTTTTTACATTGGCAACCGTACGTACATGATTATCTGTTGCGGTTTCTACCAATATAGCCACACCGTGCGGACCGTATCCTTCATACAATATCTCTTCATAGTTTTCCATCTCCTTGCCCTGTGCCCTTTTAATTGCAGCTTCTACACGGTCTTTGGGCATGTTTACATTCTTTGCATTTTGCATGCATCGCCGCAGTGCAGGGTTAATGGCAGGATCGGGACCACCTGCTTTTACGGCAATGGCTATTTCTTTTCCAATGCGGGTAAATTGTTTTGCCATCCTGTCCCACCGGGCAAACATGGTGGCTTTTCTTACTTCAAAAATTCTTCCCATAATTATTTACTTCAATAGTTTAAATGTGTTGAAGGGGTTGCGAATTTAATATGTTACCGGCAATAAAAAACCGGTATGCAAATGCACACCGGCGTTTCATATAAAATTTTTTTCTATTTATGAATCCCATGGTTGTTTTTCTTCTGCTGGTTCCGGTAAACGAAGTTTTCGTCCATAAACAAAGAAATGAACCACCGCAAATACAAGCGAAATATACATGAGGGATCTGTCTTCATCAAAACCAATTCCTGACTGGTGCAAAAGCCCTACAATGATAAGTAGTATGGCAAGCGCAATGCCTGTATAACGGGCAATGCTCATTCCTTTACGCGATGAAGTGCCATTACCCAGTTTACTGTGTTTGGCGCCATACACTAAATAAATATCAAGACCGATAAGCATCCAAACCAATAAGCGTATCCAGGTATCCATAGGCAAAAATACCATCATAAATAAACAGGTAATTATACCCAGTATAGGAACAAGCGGCACCAGCGGTGTTACAAAAGCGCGTGGAATATTTGGCATTTTTTTCCGCATCACCCAAATGCCTACGCATACAAGTATGAAGGCGAAAAGAGTACCAATACTGGTCATTTCACCCACCACCCTGGCTGGAACAAATGCGGCGAACAAACTAACAAAAACCATAAACAGCAAATTGTTTTTTGCAGGTGTTTGCGTTTTTGGATTTACGGCTGAAAAAATGCGCGGTATCAATCCATCTTTACTCATGCTAAAAAATACGCGGCTTTGCCCCATAAGCATCACAAGAATTACAGAAGAATAACCTGCAAGAATGGCTACAATAATAGCCCTGTTTAACCATGGATAATCAGGTTGAATAACACCGTTTGCATCAGGGGAACCCATATGGTCAATTGCTACCGCAACGGGTGCAATACCATCTTTACCTGCAAAGGAGGTGTAGTTGGTAACACCGGTCATTACATGTGCGAATAATATGTATAATATAGTACAAATGGCTAGTGATCCAAGAATGCCCCATGGCATATCTCTTTTAGGATTTTTAGCTTCCTGTGCGGCTGTACTAACGGCATCAAAACCTATGTAAGCAAAGAATACAATTGCCGCTGCGCGAATAATTCCACTAAAACCATACTCACCAAAAGTACCAGTGTTATCCGGGATATACGGATTGTAATTGGTGTCGTTAATATACTTCCATCCAAGAAAAATGAAAACCAATACTACCGTAACTTTTAAGGCAACGATGATTCCGTTTACCGATGCGCTTTCTTTAGTGCCTTTAATCAATAATAAACTCATTAAAACAATAATGAAGACGGCCGGCAGATTTACGATTCCGCCATCCCATGGCCCAACGGTTAATGAAACTGGTAAATGCACATCGAAACCTTCCAAAAATTTTACGAGGTAACGGCTCCAGCTAATGCCAACAGTGGCGGCGCCAACTGCATATTCCAACACCAGATCCCAGCCTATTATCCAGGCAATAAATTCACCCATAGTCGCATACGAATACGTGTAGGCACTACCAGCAACAGGTATCATGGATGCAAATTCCGCATAACATAGTCCTGCAAAAAGGCAACCCGATGCGGCAACGATAAAAGATATAGTTATTGCCGGACCTGCGTGGTTAGCAGCCGCCATGCCTGTTATAGAAAATAAACCGGCACCAATTATGGCGCCAATACCTAATGCAATTAATCCAAACGCACCCAATGTTCTTTTAAGCGTATGGGTTCCGGTTTCCTGCGCTTCATTCAGTAAAACGCTCATCGGCTTTCTAACAAATAAACTCATAGTGGATTGTACTTTTTTAAAGAGCTGAAAAAATAATAAAATATTTAAACCCCTATCAACTTAATTGCTAAGGTAATAGAATAAGCAATTGATAAGGGTACATCCTTTTTACAAAAAGACTAAAACCTGTTTTATTTTTTTGGAGATCGCTGGTAGTTCTCCCTGGCCGATAATCTGCCCATTACTTTTACCTCGCGTAATGGATCACGTTACTTTTTAAACATTATCTTGCAAGCCATTCTTTTAAGGCGATGCAAAATAAAAACAGGCTTACTATTTACATACTGGTTGCAATGGTCTTGGGAGCAGCGGTAGGATATTTTATTTATAAGGATGCAGGCACCGATTTTAGGAACGATTTCGCCAACAACATCAAATTACTTTCCACCATATTTTTAAGGTTGGTGCAAATGATTATTGCACCCTTGGTTTTTTCGACCCTGGTTGTAGGCATAGCCAAACTTGGCGATATAAAAAGCGTTGGTCGTGTAGGGGGCAAGGCATTGCTCTGGTTTATTTCCGCTTCTCTTGTAAGCTTAATGCTGGGTATGTTGCTGGTGAATATTTTTCAGCCGGGGGCTGGCATCAACCTTAGTCTTGCCGATACTTCTGGTGCAGCAGATCTTATTGGAAAAACGCAGGTATTCAGTACGCAGAACTTTATTGAACATATGTTTCCGAAGAGTGTAATTGAGGCCATGGCATCAAATGAAATTCTTCAGATCGTAATTTTTGCCATTTTTTTTGGTGTAGCCACAGCATCCCTGGGTAAATATAGCGGCACCATTATTAAAGGATTGGAAGCCGTTTCGCATGTGATATTAAAAATGGTAAATTATGTTATGAACTTTGCACCGCTTGGTGTATTTGGTGCTATTGCTGCTGTAATGGCTATTAAGGGCCCGCAGGTTTTCATTTTTTATGCACGCTATTTTGCCTATTTTCTTTTGGGGATAGGATTGCTTTGGGTAGTGCTGATCTCCGTAGGTTTTTTAATATTAAAAAACAGGATGCCTGCCCTGCTTAAAAGAATTGTTCAGCCATTGATCATTGCATTTAGTACAACCAGCAGCGAAGCTGTATTTCCTAAACTCACGGAAGAATTAGAAGAATTCGGTTGCAAAAATAAAATTGTTGCCTTTGTATTGCCACTTGGTTATTCTTTTAACCTTGATGGCAGCATGATGTACATGACCTTTGCAAGCCTTGCTATAGCACAGGCCTACGGCATTCACCTGGATTATGGTACACAAATTACTATGTTACTGGTATTAATGTTAACGAGTAAAGGTATTGCCGGGGTGCCGCGAGCCTCACTGGTTGTTGTTACCGCTATTTGTGCAATGTTTAAAATTCCGCCTGAAGGCATTGCATTAATTTTGCCCATCGATCATTTTTGCGATATGTTCAGATCTATGACCAATGTTTTGGGTAATGCGTTAGCTACAACCGTAGTAAGTAAATGGGAGGGAGAACTTGGCATTGAAAATGAAGACTTAAATATGGAAATTTAATTTGCAGATTAATTAATTTATTCAGAACCGTAGTTTATGCACCACTTCTTACTGGAATTTCAATGGCACGATCTGATCAATCCACAATTCTATATAGAATATGGAGGTTTATGGTTATTAATATTTATCATATTTGCCGAAACCGGGTTATTCGCAGGATTCTTTTTACCGGGCGACAGCCTGTTATTTGTTGCCGGTATTTACAGCAGCGACCTGGCAAATGAATTTATTCCATCAGGAAATGAATACATAGATCTTGTGATTTTGTGGTTATTATTATCCATTGCAGGCATAGCAGGTAATTATGTAGGGTACTGGTTTGGGAATAAAAGCGGCCGGTATTTATATGAAAGAAAAGATACTTTTTTATTTAAGAAAAAATACCTCTTACAGGCAGATGCTTTTTACCAGCGTTATGGTGGCTGGGCAATAATTGCTGCCCGGTTTGTTCCTATTATCAGAACATTCGCGCCTATTGTGGCAGGTGTGGTTGGGATGGATAAGAAAAAATTCACTTATTTTAATGTTGCCGGTTGCATAGCGTGGGTTTTTACTATGTTATTTGCCGGGCACTTTTTATACAAATGGGTATTGAACCAGTTTAATGTAGATCTTAAACAACATTTAGAAATGATCGTGATTAGTATTGTGCTGATTTCTATGGTACCTATTGTATATAAATTCTTCTTCAGCAAAAGCGATGATCATAAAAAAGAAAAAGTATGACAAACAGGCAACAGGCGGCTGTATTAAGCTTACCCGTAATTGTTGCAGCCCTCGGGTATTTTGTAGACATTTATGACCTGCTGCTTTTTAGCATAATTCGGGTCAGCAGTTTAAGAGACCTGGGTTTGGATGATATTCAAATAAGAGATTTTGGTGAAATGATCATTAGCCGCCAAATGTATGGGCTTTTGCTCGGCGGTATAATCTGGGGTGTTGTGGGTGATAAAAAAGGTAGATTAAGTGTTTTATTCGGTTCTATACTTTTGTATTCCCTTGCAAACATTGCTAACGGCTTTGTACAAACTGTTGAACAATATGGCTGGATACGTTTTATTGCCGGGCTTGGTTTAGCCGGTGAGTTGGGTGCTGGAATTACCCTTGTTTCAGAATTAATATCAAAAGAAAAACGCGGGCTCGCTACCAGCCTGGTTGCAGGGCTTGGGTTAACCGGGGCCATTTTCGCCTACTTTATTAAAGAAAACTTCGACTGGCGAACCTGTTACTTTATAGGTGGTGGTTTGGGAATTCTCTTACTGCTTCTCAGGGTATCGGTTTTTGAATCAGGCTTGTTTAATCAAATGAAGAAAACAAATGTGCAGCGCGGAAATTTTCTGATGCTGTTTGCCAATACCGAAAGAATGAAAAGATATGTCTTCAGTATTCTTATTGGTTTACCAACCTGGTATGTTGTAGGGGTGCTGGTTACCTTCTCAAAAGAGTTTGGTACAGAAATGAATATTAGTGGAACCATTGATGCAGGTAAATCTGTCATGTTCTCTTATGTAGGAATTTCTTTGGGCGGCATTGCCTGCGGGCTTGTTAGCCAATGGCTGCAAAGCAGGAAAAAAGCACTTTGGATTTTTTATGCGATCACCATTATTGGTATCATTCTTTATTTTACAGCATTGTATAATAGCACCCCTTCTACCATGTATTGGATATGTGGTTTGCTGGGTTTTGCCACAGGCTTCTGGGCAATATTTGTAACCATTGGTGCCGAACAATTTGGGACCAACATTAGGGCTACTGCTGCCACCACCATACCCAATATGGTTCGCGGTACTTTGCCCCTCATCCTGTTATTGTTTCAATGGCTTCGTACAGAGAATGGCAACTACATTACCGGTGCCTGGATCACTGGCGTAATTGTTATGGCAATAACCATTTTAGCTTCTTTAGGATTAAAAGAAACCTTTAATAAAGACCTCGATTATATAGAAGAATAAACACTTCGGTAAATTCATTTCCTTTTCTTCGCGTTATGAAGTTTTTGATTATCAGGCTTTCCTCTATTGGAGATATTGTGCTAACCACGCCTGTTGTACGTTGTTTAAAATTACAGGTGCCACAAGCTGAAGTGCATTATCTAACAAAAGCTTCATTTGAATCTATTCTTTCATCCAATCCTTTTATTGATAAAATACACTTGTGGAAAGATGATAAAAAGGAAATGTTAGCCCTATTAAAAAAAGAAAACTTTGATGCAATTATTGACCTTCACCATAACCTTCGAACCCTAAAAATTAAATCTGCATTCCGCAATATTCCGCATTTTAGTTTTAATAAACTTAACCTGGAAAAATGGCTACTGACAGCGCTTAAAATTAATATAATGCCAAAGGTGCATATAGTTGATCGTTACCTGGCAACCTTAAAAAATTTCAATGTAAGAAACGATGGAAAGGGGCTCGATTATTTTCTTCCTGAAAAAGATATCGTTTCCTGGGATGATTTACCAACCAGTCACCAGCATGGATATATTGCGATAGTTATTGGCGCGGCGCATCAAACAAAGAAACTTACTGCAGTTAAGTTGCAGGAGCTTAGCAAAAAAATCAATCACCCTATAATATTGATTGGTGGCAAAGAAGATGCAGCTACCGGAGAAATTATTAGAAGTGTTGATCCGGTTAAAATTTATAATGCATGCGGAAAATTTTCCCTGAATGAAAGTGCCGACCTCATTCAAAAATCAAAGGCTGTTATTACACACGATACTGGCATGATGCACATTGCAGCTGCCTTTAAAAAAACTATTATTTCTGTTTGGGGAAATACGGTGCCCGCATTTGGCATGACACCTTATTTCGGTGACAATACTTCATCCTCTAAAATATTTGAAATAAAAAAACTGTATTGCCGCCCTTGCAGTAAGATCGGTTATAAGAAATGCCCTTTAGGTCATTTTAAATGCATGCAATTACAAAACGTAGAAGAAATGGCGGAAGACGTGATGCACCTTATAAAAAAATAATCATCAGAATTTTGGACATGGAAGCTCTTTTGCATCAGATGCATGGCTGATGTAGATTAGCGAAAACTCAATACCACCGCGGCTTTGAGAAGCTGTTTTAAGATCTGATATATTGATGTCGTAGGTAACTCCCAAACGAAGGTCATTAAATTCTAACCCGATGTAAGGTATTAGCGCATCGCCAAAACGCATCCAGCTGCCTGCATAAAAATTAGTGGGTTGCAAAGCATCGGGGTTCCCTAAAGCAAATTGAACCGCACCACCTGCAACAGTTTCACTTGCCTTTGCCTGCGAACTGTATAAACCGCTTAAATGTAATGTTGTAGAGTATCCGATGGGGAAGTAACCACCCGCATGCATAGTTGCACGAGGGTTAAGCAAATAATCTGCACCTGTAAATTGTTGCCTGGGGCGATTAATGTGATACAGGCTTACACCTGCATAAAAATTATTTTGTTCATTGGTGCTTGCTGTATAAATAAGACCTGCATTTACATCAACATAATTAGACTTTAAAGTAGAATTATTAAACAGCTCGCTGGTGACCCCGGTAAACCCAAACGGCGTTAACTGATCTTCAAATTTTAATGAGGATGTATTGATGAGCATGTTACTGTATGTAACCTGGAATCCGGTACCTATCTGATGAAATCCATCTTCATCCAGTCCTTTATGAAATGCTGTAGAAAGTGAAACATAATTGAAAGAAACAGCGCCATCAGCACTTTTGTCAGAATAGCCCATTAATCCTACACCCCATGTATCAGTGTAGGCGATCTTATCACTTAAAATATGAAAATCGGCAGAGGCAGTAGCAGTTTGGTAGGCCCTGTTTATAGATGGCCATTGGTTTCTGTAATTACCCGCAGCACGAAGTACACCATTAAACTTGCCTGTAAAAGCTGGGTTTAATGTAAGGGGTGATGAAAAGAATTGAGAAAAATGCGGATCCTGGGCAGATATACTCCCGGTATAGAAAAACACACATAAGATTATAAGCAGTCTGTTCATCATGAACGTGGTGTTGCGAATTTTAAAATTAACCAAATTATCATAAGAAAGCAGGGGTTATAAAGGTATTAACAAAATGGCATCAGAACTGCATTTTGTTACCGTATGCCAGGTCGCCCGCATCACCGAGACCGGGTACAATGTAGCCCTTCGCTGTGAGTTCTTCATCAATGTCACCACACCAAATACTTACATCCTTACCATATTCACTTAATACATACTCGATCCCAACCGTACAGGCTATGGCAGCAACAATATGTATTTCGGAAGGCTTGCCCAGGTTTTTTATCGCCTCCAGTGTTGTAACAAGAGAAGCACCTGTCGCCAGCATGGGATCGCACAAAATAACAATGCGGTTATCTAAAGAAGGGCAGCTTATATATTCCAGCCTTATTTCAAACGTGCCATCGCGGTGATGCTTGCGGTAAGCGGATATAAAAGCATTGTCTGCCTTGTCAAAATAATTCAGCATGCCATGGTGCAATGGAACACCAGCCCTAAGTATGGTTGCCAAAACGGGCTGCTCAGATAATACCATGCTGGTATGGGTTCCCATAGGAGTTTGAATTTCCTTATGCTCCCAGCGCATTTTCTTACTTATCTCGTAAGCTGCAACTTCACCTATTCGTTCCAGGTTGCGGCGAAATCGCATTCGGTCGTTTTGTATGTCAACATTCCTCAGTTCACCTATCCAGTTATTAACCAGGCTATGCTGCTGACTTAAATTTATAACCATGGCCTAAAATTAACCGCTATTGGCAGAATAGGAAATTTAGGTGAAGGTTTGTTTTAAATTTTTTATGGCTACAATTAATTACCAGAAAAAATCATTTAATATTCTTTGTAAAATGAAGTATAACAGCAAATAATATTGATAATCTTTGCGCAAATAAGCAATATGGTTTATAGGGTAATAGGTGTTATGAGCGGATCATCTTTAGATGGTTTGGATATTGCCTTTGCCGAGATTGAAGAAAATGGTGGCAACTGGACCTTTGAAATAATAGCTGCAAATTGTTTTAATTATAATGAGGAATGGCTGACTAAACTGCAGCAGGCAAAAAACCTTAACGGTTATCAATACCAATTGTTGCATGGTGATTATGGTACTTACATTGGCCAGCAAATAAATCATTTTATTGAAAAGCATAACCTGCATTATAAGGTGCAGCTTATCAGCAGCCATGGGCACACTGTATTTCATTCACCGGAAAATAAAATGACGGCACAGTTAGGCAGCGGTGCGCACATAGCAGCTGCAACGGGCATTAATACGGTAAGTGACCTGCGCAATTTGGATGTTGCATTTGGGGGTCAGGGCGCACCAATTGTTCCAATGGGTGAATCTTTATTCTGGAAAGAAATACAACTGTTTCTGAATCTTGGCGGTATCGCAAACCTGTCTATTAATAAAGAAAATGAATTTATTGCATTTGATGTTTGCCCTGCCAACCGCGTGTTGAATTTACTGGCTGCAACGCAGGGAAAGGAATATGATGAGGATGGCAACATGGCTGCATCGGGTAATGTGAATGAATCGTTGCTGGCGGCACTTAATGCCATGGACTATTACAAAAAACCCCACCCGAAATCACTGGCGAATGAATTTGGCACCGATGTAATTTTTCCTTTAGTACAATCTTATAATGCAGATGTATTTGATGCCTTAAGAACTTATACCGAACACATTGCATTTCAAATTGCAACAGCTATCCGTGAGCTGCAATCTAATAAAGTGCGTGATGAAAAAAAGGTAATGATTACAGGAGGAGGCGCTTTTAATACATTTTTAATTGAAAGAATAAAGAATCATATTTCATCTTCTAATGTAGAAGTATTTATTCCTGAAAAAAACATAATTGAATTTAAAGAAGCCCTTATAATGGCCTTGCTTGGCATACTTCGCTGGCGAGAAGAAAATACGGTTCTGCATACAGTAACAGGTGCTACAAGAAGCAGCATTGGCGGTGCTGTATGGATAGGGCAGGAGGCCTGATGTGTTACATATACCCTAATATCTTCAGCATACTTTGCGCCGTTTGTTCCTTTGCATACACCCAGTCTACCAGCTTACCATTTTTATCATAACCAACAATAATATGTTTGGGCGAGGGTATTAAGCAGTGCTTAATGCCACCATAACCGCTTATCTGGTCCTGGTATGCACCGGTATGAAAAAAGCCCAGCACCAGCGGTTCTTCATTAATGGCATCGTTGCCATTATTTATTGTAGATAATTTGGGCAGGAAAACCTCATTAATGTGTTCTTCACTGTCGTAATAATCATGACTGTCGCAGGTCATTCCGCCCAGTACCACGCGCTGGTATTCATTCTCCCACTTATTTATGGGTAACAGTAAAAACCGTTCGCCAATGCCCCATGTATCGGGCAAAGTTGTAATAAAAGATGAATCTATCATGTACCATATTTCACGGTCATTCTGCACCTTTTGCGCAACAACGCTATAAATATGCGCCATGCTTTCGCCTACCGTAAAACTCCCAAATTCTGTATAAATATTAGGCATGGGCACCTTTGCCTTCTTGCATGCCTTTTTAATATTACTCACAATTTCATTGATCATGAACTGGTAGTCATAATCAAATCCCAGCGAATGTTTTATTGGAAAACCGCCGCCAATATTTATGCTGTCTAATTCCGGGCAAATCTTTTTTAGCTGGCAGTAGAGGTTAATTATTTTGTTGAGTTCACTCCAGTAATAAATATCATCTTTAATGCCCTTGTTCAAAAAAATGTGCAACATTTTCAACTGAAATTTATCTTCATAACCTTCAATGTTATCAACATAAAATTCCAGTATATCGCGTGGTCTAATGCCCAGCCGCGATGTATAAAAAGGAAAATTGGGTTCTTCTTCCGCAGCAACTCTTATTCCCAGTTTAAATGGTTCTTTTACACTTCTTTTATAAGCATTTAATTCATCTTTATTATCCAGTACCGGAATCACATTTTTAAAGCCGGTGTTAATGAGTTTTGCAATACGCTGCGTATAGCCTTTTTGTTTAAACCCATTGCAGATTATAAAAATGTCTTTTGTGATCTTCTTCTTCTGGTACAGTTTGTTTATGATCTCAATATCGTAAGCGTAAGAGGTTTCAAGATGTATGTTATGCTGCAGGGCTTCTTCTACAACAAAAGAAAAATGAGAGCTTTTAGTGCAGTAACAATAGAAATATTCACCTTCATATTTATATTTCTTAATGGCGCTTGCAAACATTTTCTTCGCCTTGTTTATTTGCATGCCGATCTTGGGCAGGAAAGAAAGTTTTAGCGGCGTTCCATATTTCTGAATCAGGGCTTTGAGGTCAAGATCATTATAACTCAGGTATCCATCATCATTCACATTAAAACCTTCCTGTGGAAAATGAAAGGTTTGTTTCACCAGGGCGGTGTATGTATTATCCATTCTTGGGGTGTTGTTTTTTGTATTTTACAAATGATACCGGCTATTGTTTTTTATGGCATCACCTGTTGCGTCGCAATCCTTTCATCTTAAAAACTATGGGCAGCATAGTTTTTCCCGTCATGTCCGTACAAAAATAATTGATTGTGCATATTTAAGCCCATAAAAAAACCGGCGTTTAAAAAGAGCCGGTTGTAAACAATTTTATTAATCATTATGGAAAACACATGTACGCCCAAACGGGTTTGTAAACAGGTTTGCCATTGGCATCCAGTGGCGAGGCATCGTCTGTGCAAATGGCGCTGTGTTCATCAGGGAAAGGCGCAGAAGTTGTTAACCTGTGCGACCCGTTTACCCTTCTGTCATCAACGCTGTTGGGCTCTCCGGGTATAGAAAGCACTTCCCATGTTTGACGAACATCATTCCACCTGCGTACAGCATCTTTGGTGTGGTTAAAACCGTATAAATTTTCTGCGGGAGTTTCACCGGGTTGCTGCATAAAAGTGGGGTATTGACCATTATTCAGTTTAAAACTCCCGGGTCCGCCAAAGAAACCTGCGCGGGCAACGCTATGCGCCTTGCTCATATACATGGCGTGGTCGCTGCCCTGAGAATGACCTGCTACGGAAATTTTATCCCATATTAAATTGCCATTCGGGGTAATAAACCGGCCCCAGCCTTCTGTAACAAACGACGAGTCGAGGTACATGATCATCTTAATTATCCGGTTCTCAAAACTATTCGCCCTGCTCACATTTACCCTGCCAGAAGTGTTATCTCCTGTAAGGTATTCATTCAAAATATTTTCAACCGTTTTGTCGTTGGGATTGAAGGCATAAAATTCAACAGCGCTTAAATTGCTGTAAGCCACTCCAAAGCTATAATAACCTGTTTGGGCTGCCGCCTGCAATATGTAATCGTAGTTCTGTGGAACGCCAAAAGTGCCGGGAATGAATATAAAAAGTTTGTCTTTACGCAACTGTGCATATTGCGGCAGGTATGCGGTCTGAACCGGGTTACCCAGCGTTTGTGTATTAATATTGGGGTCCGTCGCGGTGGGCTGCACTGCATGAGAAGTAATTGGAAAGTCCCGCAGGGCAGTGATGCTTTTTAATTCGGAAACATCATTTGCCGGGGCATCGGTGTAAGCTGCATCTTTTTTGCACGAGAATAGCACAAGGGCAATCCAAAAAAGGGGAAATATCTTTTTCATAGCAGTAGGTTTAATTTGCCTGAATGTAACAAAATTATTTTTTGGGTTGTTTTATTGTTCCTTTTTTATTTCGGGGAAAAACTTTTTTAAAGGTCTCAATGAAAGCAGTTCGCATAGGCAAATCTTACGTTCTTTTTTGTTTGTCCAAAAAAGAACCAAAAAAATACCCCCGGAAAACGATGTACAGCCCGTTTCCGGTTTGTTCGCTATTTGACTTTAGTGCATGGTGGTGAAGGGCTGAAGAATAAAGATGCTGAAACAAATTCCGCATGACGAAAGTTTTTTATGATCAATTGAAATTCTCCTGCTGAAGCCACAGTAGCATAAAAGCCAAATCATGGCGAAGGAAAGAAACGGGCTGTATATCGTTTCTTACTTGATTTTTTTGTTACTTTTTTTATCAAGAAAAAAAGTAAGGTAACACTACTCTTTCACAAACCGCAACGTCTGCACCTGCTCACTGCTTTGCACACGCAATACATACTGCCCGGCTTTCAGGCGGCTTACATTATAATTAAAGGATCCTGATGAATGTACTGTTGTACTCAATAACACATTGCCACCAACATCGGTGATGGTAAGCAGGTTGTTTACCTCGGCTGCAACCCTTTTACCGTAAGCACCTCTTTTACGGGGTTGGGGTACAGGGTAATGTTTTTGCCACTCCCATAATACACAACGGGTGAAAAGGCTGTGCTGCCATCTTTTAATACCGCTGCCACGCGGTAATAGCTGTTGGTGGCTGCCGTGTTTAAGGCATAGGTAAAGGTTTGCTGTTCGCGGGTGTTTGCCTGCTGCAGTAAACGGGGTGTATTGTTTGCCTGCACCCTTTTTTCTTCTGTAAAGCCTATGCCGTTGGCGCTGCGCTGTACGCTGTAATAGTTTACGCTGCTGTTGTTGCTGGTGTACCAGCCCAGCGTGTTGTTGCGCAGCCAGGTTTTTAGCTGTGCTATTACCGGGTTTTCTACAGGGTCGCCGTGGTAGCGGGCAAGACCCAGATGATAAGAATCAGGCAAATTATTCGTAAGGTTTCCACAAGTAATAATTTTACCATCCCGCTGTATTTCAATATCAGTCGCCGCTTCGGAAAAATAACCAAAGCTGGTAAGCTGTATACCATTATCTCCAAAAACGGAATCAATGGAACCATTGGGTAAATAGCGTGCCAATAAAAAGTTGCCGGTATTATCTCCAGGTAAGGTTAATCCACCACACATGAGAATTTTGCCGTTATCCTGTATTTCCATGGCATTGCCACCAGACATACTTGCTGAAAATCTTGAAGTAACAATTCCACTGTCTCCAAACTCCCGGTTGAGAGATCCATCGCTATTCAGAGAAAGCAAAAGAAAGGAGATTTTTTCACTAAAAATATTTCTTCCGGCATATCCTCCGGCAAGAATGTTTCCGTTTTTTGTAACCTTTATTTCATTTATTCCGTCCCCTGAATTATTTACATCAACAATTTTTTTACCCATGTTTCCAAAAGAATCATCTGGTGTTCCATTAGGCAGATACCGGGTGAAAGCACATTTTGAATTAACCGGATTTCCCGGACTATTAGTTCCTCCCCCTAAAATAATTTTACCGTCATTTTGAATATCAATTGATACTGCATTAGAAGGCGATCCCAAAAATGAAATACCTATACCATTATTCCCAAAGGTTTTATCAATTCTTCCGTCAGATTGGTAACGAGCCACCATAAAATTTCCATAGCTATCCCATTTTTCTGCCCAATTGCCAGCAACAACAATATTACCATCACTCTGAAGTTTAACATCAATACCTTGCTCCTGATTACCAAAATCCTCATTCACCATTCCGTTAATGCCGAAAGTGCTGTCGAAAGTTCCATCCGGCATTAACCTGGCCAACAAAATATTATAATTGATGGGGCGCTCATCATTGAAAGGCTGGCTGTACCTGGTGCCAAACCCGGCTAATAATACTTTATTGTCTTTCTGAATAACAACAGAGAGTATTACCTGTTGAGCCAGCCCAAAGTTCAGCACAACAAAACCGGAATCACCGAAGCTTTCATCTAAGGAGCCATCTGTATTAAACCTGGCGGCAGCATAGTAATAGGGTGAAACATCTGGCATACCCACAGAAATAATTTTTTCATCTCTTTGCAGTGCCATGGCATGTGTTTCTACCAAATTCTTAATAACCACTTTGCCATTTTCACCAAAACTTTGATCAGGCAAGCCCGGCTGTGCAGATACATGAATGGTATAAATAAAGCAGCATATAAAAAATAAAAAGTATTTCATAAAAGAGGTTTACTGGTTTAATAAATTATTCGCAGGTATTAGGAGGACAGTTTTCATGATAATCTGCAGGGTTGCAGCCATAGCGATAATTTTCGCAATTAAAAAAAATGCGTCGGTCAATTTGGTTTACATACCCGCCTAAAATCGCCTGAAAGAAGATTGCCGTTCGCTGTGCCATATAAGTAAAAACATCATTAATATTGGTTGCACCTGTTCCAAACTCACTGTCGAACATACAACTGCTGCAATCACTATCCATTCCATGCTCCATCTCGCAATCCAGGTACAACTCCATGGGCGGTGTATTTGTCTGGTTAAAAATATTTTCATAATAGTACAAGGGGCCACCCCGGTACTGGTCTTCTTTAAGTGATCCACTAACAACTCCAGTAGGCGAAACACTAAAAGAACTCACATTTGGTAATAAGCAATTTGTTATTGTATGGAATGGAGCGCTTGCACCTGTTGCAGCGGAGTAATAAACAGGTTCATAATAAATAGGGGTAATAGGATCGTAATAACCATGAAAAGCAATCATAGGTACATTGTTACTATTCTGTGCAAAAAAATCTACAGGATTATTTATATTCGCCAGGGGTAAAAATGCATTGCCCCACAATGAAAGCACTCCTTTTATTTTGGATTTGTATTCAATATGGGTATCGCCCGAATAAAAATCAATGTTTCTAACTCCTAATGCATCTTTTATGTTTTCAGATACGTCGTTGATCATGCTTTGGGTGTAATAAGCAGTTAAAGTCACCATTACTGCCCCGGCGCTTGCGCCGGCAAGAAAAATATTGTTGGTGTCTGCTTTAAATTCATCCGAACCCGCTCGCTGCCTTTTTATAAAGCTGCGGATTGCCCCTGCACAATCCTGTGCACCCCGGTATATGGCAGCGGTCTCGGGAGCTCCCGTATAGGTTATTCGTTGAATAAAAGGATCGGGGTTATTAGGAAAAACTTGGCTTTTATCATCAATTACGCCCCGTCTGTATTCAGCGACAATTGAAATGTAACCTCTTTTGGCAAGGTCGCGGCTAAGCTGGTACATATGCGGGTTATCGTTAGCCAGATTATTACAATCTGAAAATCCACCCGGATGAAAAATTATTACTACAGGCAAAGGGCATGAAGCATAATCATGCTCTGTAATTTTGGGGTAGCTCATGTAATAATACAGTACATTCTGATAATCGGTACGGCAGGTATTGTTTATACCACAATTATCAAAGTCTGAATTGGTGCTGTCAAATTCTGCATCAGTATAATCAGTGCCTGATTTTCCATAAACCACTACATTATTGGTAGTACTTTTTATTTTAGTATTCGTGAAAATTTCATTTCGCAGATCCAAATTGCAATTATATGGAGTGCTTTGGCAGCTAAATGTTTGTGCAATTATTGATTCATTAACCAACAACATAAATAACAATAGTAGTGCAAAATGCGGGGGGGGGGGGGTAAACAACTTTTAAACATACGCCGGGGTTTAGAGTATAAACTTACGGAATATTTTACTGGAAAGCAAGACGGTAACATCATTGCTTCAGGTACTTTATATAAGTTCTTTTTATTGTTATTGTTCTTTTTTGTTTTTCCAAAAAAGAACCAAAAAAAGACCCCCGGAAACCATGTACAGCCCGTTTCCGGGTTTGTTCGCTTTTCGACTTTAGTGCATGGTGGTGAAGATCAAACAAGTTCCGTATAGCGAACGTTTTTTATGATCAATTGAAATTCTTCTGCTGAAGCCACAGTAGCATAAAAGCCCAATCAGGGCAAAGGAACAAATGTGATGTATATCATTTGTTCTTGATCTTTTCTTTGGTTCGTTTCTTTTATTTCGTGGATAATGTTTTTTAATTGCCTCAATGAATGCTACGCATTTGTATCAAGACAAAAGAAATGAACAATCTCTTTGAGACAAAAAGTACAACACACACTACTCCTTCACAAACCTTACACTCTGCACCTGCTCTTTACTTTGCACACGCAGCACATACTGCCCGGCTTTCAGGCGGCTTACATTATAATTATAGGTTGCTGATGAGGTAACTGTTGTACTCAGTAACACATTGCCACCAACATCGCTGATGGTAAGCAGGTTGTTTACCTCAGGCTGCAACCCTTTTACCGTAAGCACCTCTTTTACGGGGTTGGGGTACAGGGTAATGTGTTTGCCGCTGCCATAATACACAACGGGTGAAAAGGCTGTGCTGCCATCGTTTAATACCGCTGCCACGCGGTAGTAGCTGTTGGTGGCTGCCGTGTTTAAGGCATAGGTAAAGGTTTGCTGTTCGCGGGTGTTTGCCTGCTGCAGTAAACGGGGTGTATTTTTTGCCTGCACCCTTTTTTCTTCTGTAAAGCTGCTGCCGTTAGGGCTGCGCTGTATGCTGTAATAATTAACACTGCTGTTGTTGCTGGTGTACCAGCCCAGGGTGTTGTTGCGCAGCCAGGTTTTTAGCTGTGCTATTACCGGGTTTTCTACAGGGTCGCCGTGGTAGCGCACCATAGCAAAATTTGCAATATTAATACCATCGTAAGCCTGACCCAAAAGAATTATTTTTCCATCCTGCTGTAATAGGGAAGAGTATGTGTTATCATACAGGCTTATATCTGTAGTTGTTTTTCCCTCTATTCCAAATTCAGCATCCAAACTTCCGTTAGCAAGGCAACGTGCTATTGCAAAATCGGAATTATCAGTAAAAATATAGGCACTTCCCGAAATGATTATTTTTCCATCGTTCTGTATAAGCAATGATTGCCCTCTTGATCGGCCTTCAAAATAAATTGTTACTTTTCCGTCCGTTCCAAATTCTTTATCCAGGCTGCCGTCTGTATTATAGCGGGCTATTCCCATGTTCCTGTTCAGGCTCAGGCTGTAATTCACATATCCGCCAGCTACAATTTTACCATCCGGCTGCAGGGCAATGTCGTTTATTTCTTCAGAGCTCGGGCCAAAATCAGTAACCACTTTTCCACCTGTGCCAAAGCTTTCGTCCAGGCTTCCGTCTTCATTGTATCGGGCCAGCGCAAATTTGAATTTTGTACCGCCGCCTATCTCTGCCGTTCTTCCGGCGGCTATTATTTTGCCGTCTTCCTGTATGGCCAGCGTTTTTATAAAATCTTCGTTGCTGCCGGCTTCAAAATTTGTTTTTACCGTGCCACCTTCTCCAAAAGATTCATCCACCCGTCCATCGGGTAGCAGCCGCACCAGGAAAAAGTCTTCTATCAGTTCAAGCGGCTCATTAAAAAAATTGGCCGAAGTGCCTCCGATAATGATCTTGCCGTCTGCCTGCACAGCCACGGCATACACCACTTCTATAGTGCCGAAATCATAGGTAACATTTCCATCGCCCCCAAAGCTCACATCAGGAGAGCCGTCAGGCAGGTAGCGGGCAACTGCAAGGTTATAATTGGGCCACCTGTTGCCTTCCCCGTCATCCGTATTGCCATTGCTGCCGTAGCCTGCCGCTACAATTTTATCATCCGGAAGCACCACCAGTCCGTATATGCTTTCGCCTCCAATATTTTCCACATCGGTAAATACATTACCCTCGGCGCCAAATGAGTAATCTATACTACCATCCGGCAAATAACGGGTCAAATAAAAACCTCGGGTAGCCCATACGCCACCTGCTACAATTTTTCCATCGCTCTGTAACGCTATATCTTTAATAGCTGCCACATCAAATGGGGTAACTACTTTACCTCCTTCTCCAAAGCTTTCATCGAGGGTGCCTGGCTGGGAAAAGGCTGCATTGATAAATAAAAAAGTAATAAAAACGATAATAAAATTTTTCATAATAACTATTTTAAATTGAATGAACTTGTTGTAGGGTGGATGTTTTATTGAGAACAGGTGTTGGTGTTGCTGCAGCCTGCATTGTTATTGGCCGGGTTGCAGGTAATGCCGTTATGCAGCCCGTTGTGCCGGTAATTCACGCAATTGATAAATGCCCTTGTACTTATCTGAGAGGCATTGCCATTTACAATAGACTGGAAAAAAGTTACGCTGCGCTGCACCTCGTACTCCACCACAGCCGCCCTGAACTTGAACCCGGTAGCAAAATCAGTAATGTAAGTAGCGCAAGAATCAGCGCAGGCCGCACCCGGTGAGCATTTGTTTAGATTACAGGAAAAATCCAAACCATGTATCATTTCACAATCCACATAAATTTCATTGGGAACATACAAAGGTGCATTGGGGTCATTCAGCATCTCATGAAGGGTCTGGGAACCAAACGAATAAAGGTCAGGCTCCAAAGGATCTCCATCTTGAGCAACAAAAGGATTTGTATTGCCTGACGGAATGCAATTATTTTCTGAATGGTATGGTATGTGGTCTCCCTCATCGGGCGAAAAATAGACTTCCTGAAACCCAATAGGCGCTATATTATCCTTTTTCCCGTGAAAGGAAATCACCCCGGGAAAATTGCCATTGTCTTCAAAAAAAGAAAAAGGATCACTGCCATAGCTTACAGGCAAAAATGCATTGCCCCACAAATGCATCACGCCTTTAATCTTGCTGAAATATTCGATCGTTGTGTCCCCATAATAAAAATGCTGGTCCATGTCGCCCAAGCTTGCTTTTGCCCCCGGGGCAATGGCATCATTCATTTGCTGTGTGGGGTAGTACGCCAGATTAAGTGCAATTGCCCCGCCAGCGCTGGCCCCGCCAACATAGATGTAATTCGTATCTATCTGAAAAGCGCTGTTGATGTTAGCCTGCCGCTGAATCTTTATGATGCTGCGTAAAGCGCCCCTGCCATCCTGAAATGCCCGGTAAAAACAAAGTATGCGCTGAGCGGAATAAAATTTGTTTCCAAAAGGAGAGCTTCCAATTGTATCATCAATTACACCCCGGCGGTACTCCACATTGTAGCAAACAAAACCTCTTTTGGCGTAGGAGCGACAGTATTCCCTCATCAGTTCTCCAAATGCCCCTGTGCAGTCTGAATACCCACCGGGATGGAAGAGTACCACAGCAGGCAATGGGCAGTTTGCATATTGCGCTGGTGTACGCTTCGGAAAGTAAATCTCAAATTCAAGCTCATCATCGGCATCCTCCCTGCAATATTTTGTTGTTACAGAATTTCCATTCTCGTCTTTACCGCAATCTTCGGGAAACTCCGCATCCAAATATTCAAAATTACTGGCATTGGTTCTGCCGTAAGGTATGCGGGTAGCCGGAGTAGTGCCGATAGAATCTACAGTCAGATTTTTTGTAACAAGGTTTTCACAGCTAAACCAGCAGGGTTCCTGTTGTGCTTCCGCTTCAGCCATGGAAATTAATAGGGTTAAAAAAATATTCATTACTGCAAAGCCGCGGGGGGGGGGGTAAATAACTTTTAAACATGTACCGGGGGTTTAATTGTATAAACTTACGGAATATTTTACTGGAAAGCAAGGGCGTAAAGCCCCCCGGAAACGATGTACAGCCCGTTTCCGTGTTGTACGCTATTCGGCTTTTGTGCATAGTGGTGAAGGGCTAAAGAATAAATTCTTTTAAAGAAAAGATGCTGAAACAAGCAAGTGATAAGAAAAGATCAAATAAATCTTCCGTTAGACCCCAACAAAAAAGCCCCCGGGCATTGCGGAGGCTTTTTAAAAATACAGTCAATTTAATCCAGCGCAGTAGCACCTTCAACCAAAACAGTAGCCTTATTATTAAAGACCTCTACAAAACCACTTTGAATACTGTAATAGCTGGCTGAATTTTTATCTTTTAAAACTTTTATTTTTCCTTTGCCTAATGCACTTACCAGTGGGGCATGTTTATCCAACACTTCAAACAGCCCTACAATGCCCGGAAGTTGTATGCCATACACTTCTCCGCTGTACAGTTTCTTTTCGGGCGTTAATATTTCTAATGTCATAAAGAATTAAATTTTCGTAAGTCAACCTCTTTTATCCCTGGGCTTCTGCCTGCAGTTTTTTACCTTTTTCAATGGCATCTTCCAAAGTGCCTACGAGGTTAAAAGCTGCTTCAGGTAAGTCATCAACTTCTCCATCCATAATCGCATTAAATGCGCGGATGGTATCATCTATACCTACAAACACCCCTTTCAAACCGGTGAATGCTTCTGCCACATGGAAAGGTTGCGATAAGAAACGTTGTACGCGCCTGGCACGGCTTACGGTTAATTTATCTTCATCACTTAATTCATCCATACCGAGAATGGCAATAATATCCTGCAATTCTTTATAGCGTTGTAATATCAGTTTTACCCGGTTGGCGCAATCGTAGTGTGCATCCCCAACTATACCGCGGGTAAGAATACGCGAAGTAGAATCCAGTGGATCCACAGCAGGGTAAATACCGATATCTGCAATTTTACGGCTTAATACAGTTGTGGCATCCAGGTGAGCGAATGTTGTTGCCGGTGCCGGATCGGTAAGGTCATCCGCAGGTACATACACTGCCTGAACAGACGTGATTGAACCGTTACGGGTAGAGGTGATCCTTTCCTGCATAATACCCATTTCTGTTGCCAGCGTTGGCTGGTAACCCACCGCTGATGGCATACGTCCCAAAAGGGCTGACACCTCAGAACCTGCCTGTGTAAAGCGGAATATATTATCTACAAAAAATAAGATGTCTTTTCCTTTACCGGTTCCATCTCCATCGCGGAAATATTCTGCAATGGTTAATCCGCTAAGTGCAACACGGGCACGGGCGCCGGGTGGCTCGTTCATTTGTCCGAAAACAAATGTTGCCTGGCTTTCCTTAAGGTCTTCCATGTTCACTTTGCTAAGATCCCATCCGCCTTCTTCCATACTTTTTTTAAATGCATCACCATATTTCATGATGTCTGCTTCAATCATTTCACGTAACAGGTCATTTCCTTCACGGGTTCTTTCTCCCACACCTGCAAATACTGAAAGACCACCATATCCTTTAGCGATGTTGTTGATCAACTCCTGGATCAATACCGTTTTACCCACACCGGCACCACCAAACAAACCGATCTTACCGCCTTTTGCATAGGGTTCAATCAGGTCAATAACTTTAATACCTGTAAATAAAACTTCTGTAGCTGTGCTCAGGTTTTCAAACAATGGCGGCATCGCGTGAATAGGGCGACCGTTTTCTTTGCTTACCTGTGGCAAACCATCAATGGCATCGCCGGTTACATTAAATAAACGACCATTAATTTCCGGACCAATGGGCATGGCTATCGCTTTGCCTGTATCAATAACTTCAGTACCGCGTTTTAAACCTTCAGTACCATCCATCGCAATTGTACGTACACTGTCTTCACCTAAATGCTGCTGCACTTCCAGTACAAGTTTGTCGCCGTTATCTCTCCTGAGTTCCAGGGCGTTATAAATTTCAGGAAGCTTGTTTTCCTCAAATTGCACGTCAACTACAGCGCCGATGATTTGTTTTATCTTTCCGGTATTAGCCATAAATGAATATAAATTAATGGAATATTAAATCGTTCTTTTATCGTTTTATATGAAAATCGAATCGTGTTAAACGGTCTTTTTTCATTTTGCGGCAAAGGTAAGGGAATACAATATTTAATTATTAAAGATTTGATGTTATTACCAATATTTCTCCACAGTCACAGGCTATAAGAATTTCCAGTAAAACAGGTCTAAGATTAACAACGGAGAATATACAAAATGAAAATTCATCGCTTACTTTTGGCACGATGAATAAAACTAACAACGGTTCGCCTGAAATTTTGAATAAACCTATTGCTGTAAACTCCGAGATCGGTCAATTGCTTAAGGTACTGGTTCACAGCCCCGATGGCGGCATAGGTAATGTGCCCACCAATAAACTGCACGACTGGCTGTACGATGATATCGTGGACCTGGGAAAAATACAGGAGGAGTATGAACGCTACCAGATTTTATTATTGTTGTTCCTGGATACCGCGGTATTATTTGATGATGAAGGCAATTTTATAATGAGCAGGGAAGACCACCGCATTGGTAAAAGGTACCTGCAAAACAACCCCGGAAAGCCCAACTACTTTGTTGATGAAGATCAGATTCATCAATCACGCGTGCTGGATATTCAATTTTTATTGCAATACCTGTTTAAGCTACACCACGAAGATGCTAAAGAACTGGTGGTGGCAATTTGCGCCTTTGAAGGCTTGCATACCTGCCGCCGGAAAGATCTTTTAGGTTTATTGGAAAAAGGAAAAGAAGACAATAAATATTATGTAGAAACGGTGAAAACATTGCTTACGGGCAAACTTGAATATGAGGTTGACCCCGAACTACAATTGCTTACCGGGGAGGATGTACGGTTTATTTTTCCCCCGATTCCTAATTTTATTTTTACCCGGGATATAAGCGTGACTGTGGGCGACCACATTCTTATTACCAAACCTAAATTTTATATAAGGAAGAGAGAAGTGATGCTGATGCGTTTTATTGCAGAGCATTTCTTTTATCCTGATAAAAAAGATCACCACAAAATTATTGATGTTTCTGAAGATGATGAGTTTTTCAGGGATGAAGTAAAAGACCAGGATGAGAAAAAAGTAACGTATGAAGGTGGTGATATAATGATGGTAAGCAATCGTCATTTATTATTGGGTTGTAGCGAACGTACCTCTCCTTACGCCATTCAAAAACTCATCAACCGTATTTTCTGGGAAAAGATAAATACCGGCGAAAGCGATGGCGTAGATATAATTACGGTAATTAAAATTTCTGCCAAGCGATCGCAAATGCACATTGATACGATCTTAAGTCATATAAGAGAAGACGCATGGGTAATACACAGCTCCCTCTCTGAAGAATGGCAGCGCGAGCAGGAAGAGAAAGAATGGTACGAGAAAAAATATATTGATGAGCTGGTTCAGAAATCTGAAAATGAAATAAAGAAAGAGCAGGATGTGATCATCTTCCAGTTCTTTTTAAACAGCGAAGGAAAAGCCATTAAGAAAGAATATATAGACGACCCGCAAACAGAAGAAGAAAAGCAGCATAATAAAAAACTTAAAGGTCAGTTTAAAAAGATTGATTTTATGTTGCGCTCGAAAAATGGCGATACCTATTTTAATGCTGAAGAAAATTGCCCGTACACAAGGCCGCCAAAGGGTTTGCAGGATTTTCTTACACAAATATCAATACTTGAATTTGGTGCAGGCGATGTAAAATTTATTTACAGTGCAGGCGGAGACATCTCCCACGAAAGCCGTGAGCAATGGACAGATGCATGCAACCTGCTGATTTTAAAACCCGGTATCGGTGTGGGGTACGACAGAAATTATAAAACGGCTAAAGCATTTAATGCAAAATTTAAAAATGAGCCTGTTTCAGAAAATAAAGCATTTATAGATTTTGTTGTGGAAAGAAACAGGCAACGGTTTAAATTAAAAGAAGATGAATTACCGCTCGAGCATGTTTTGCATGTAAACGACCTTACAGATTTTATTATAGAGCATCATTTAAAATTAGAAGAAACTAAAACGTTAATTGATAGTATTAAGAACACGCTTGTGCTGCTGCCTTCCAATGAATTATCAAGAGCAAGGGGAGGATCGCATTGTATGAGCATGCCAATAATTAGGAAAGCCCGATAAGCCAGATTATATTAATACCAATTTTATGTCCCAGAGCGCCAAAAAAATCATTCTTGTTCGTCCGTTCAACTTTGTATTCAATCATGAAACAGCATTGTCTAATGCTTTTCAAAACCAGGTTGATGAAAGCAACGATGTAATTATTAAAAAAGCTTTTGATGAGTTTGAACAAATGGCGCAGAAATTAAGGCAGCATGGGGTTGAGGTAACTATATTCGACGACACACCTTTTCCTGCCAAGCCTGATGCAGTTTTCCCAAACAACTGGGTTACATTTCATGCAGATGGAAAAGTAGTGCTCTATCCTATGCATGCAAAGAACCGTAGATTAGAAAGGAGAATAGATATTATTGATACCCTTCGTAAAATATATAAGGTTAGCGAGGTTTGCGACCTGTCTTATTTTGAAGAAGAAAATAAATTTTTGGAAGGCACAGGCAGCATTGTGTTCGACCATTTAAATAAGTTGGCCTATGCCTGCTTATCACCGCGAACAGACAAAGAAGTTTTACAAAAATTGTGTGATTATATAAATTATTCGCCCGTTGCATTTTATGCGCATGACGCGAATGGGCAGGAGATCTATCATACCAATGTAATGATGTGTATGGGCAACCAATTTGTTGTTATCTGCTGCTGAAGCTATTACCGATGTTAAGGAAAGAAACAATGTGTTGGCATCACTAAAAGTAAATGGTCATGAGGTGGTTGAAATTTCATTTGACCAGATGAATCACTTTGCGGGCAACATGCTGGTTGTAAATACAAATACAAATGAAAAGGTGATAGCCCTGTCGCAAAGTGCTTATGATATTTTGTCTGATGAACAAAGGGCAACTTTGTCAAAATTCGCAAAGCTTTGCCCACTGCCCATTACCACTATTGAAACCATAGGTGGTGGCAGTGTTCGATGTATGATGGCTGAAAACTTTCTTCCTTTAAAAGATTAAATATTATCCAACTTCCTGGTTAGTTAAATACATTTCTTCGCGCAGTTGCTGTACCCTTTCATTTTGCATGTATTCATCAAATTCCATCAGCCTGTCTATAATGCCTGTTGGCGTTAATTCAATAACCCTGTTAGAAACAGTTTGCATAAAGGTGTGATCATGAGAAGTGATCAGCACGATACCCGGGAAAGTTTACGCAACCCTCATTAAAGCTCTGGATGCTTTCCAGGTCAAGGTGATTTGTTGGCTGATCGAGCATAATTAAGTTTGGATTTTGTAACATCATGCGGCTGAGCATGCACCTTACTTTTTCTCCTCCGCTTAACACGTTGGTCTTTTTAAAAACATCTTCCCCGCTAAAAAGCATCTTACCCAAAAAGCCACGGAGAAACGGCTCATCTGCATCAGTAACATGTGGTGGAACATATTGGCGAAGCCATTCCATCAGTGTTAATTTATTCTCGAAAAATTCCTGATTCTCTAATGGCAGGTACGCCTTGGTAATGGTGGTGCCCCACTCAAACTTACCGCCATCTGCCTGCATGTTATCATTCAAAATTTCAAAGAAAGCAGTTACAGCCAGAGGGTCGCGGCTTAAGAAAGCAATCTTTTCATTTTTATGAATACTGAAAGTAACGTTGCTAAAAAGCTGTCTGCCTTCAATACTCTTGCTTAAATTTTCAACATTAAGAATCTGGTTGCCCTACATCGCGCAACGGTTGAAAAATGATGCCGGGATATTTACGGTTACTTGGTTCAATGTCTTCAATAGACAATTTTTCCAGGGCTTTTTTACGCGAGGTCGCCTGCTTGCTTTTAGAGGCATTTGCAGAGAAACGAGCGATAAAGTCTAGTAACGCCTGTCGTTTGTCTTCTACCTTTTTATTACGATCGCTTAACTGCCTGCTCATAAGCTGGGAGCTTTCGTACCAGAATGTATAGTTACCGGTAAAAGTTTTAATTTTTTGCCTGTCAACATCTGCAACGTGTGTGCACACAGCATCTAAAAAGTGACGGTCGTGACTTACTACCAAAACTATGTTTTCGTATTCAGCAAGAAAGTTTTCAAGCCAGCCGATGGTTTCAATGTCCAGACCGTTGGTAGGTTCATCCATTAACAAAATATCCGGGTTGCCAAACAATGCCTGTGCAAGCAGCACACGCACCTTCATATTACCGGGAATATCTTTAACGAGTGTTTGATGATACAATTCGGGAATACCCAGGTTGCTTAAAAAACTGGCAGCATTACTTTCTGCCTCGTAACCGCCGATCTCTCCAAATTCACTTTCTAATTCGCCTGCACGCATTCCATCCGCTTCTGTAAAGTCTTCCTTAGCATAAATGTTTTCTCTTTCGTGCATCAGATCCCACAGGTGTTTGTGCCCCATAAGAACCGTATTTAGCACGGTAAACTCATCAAACTCAAAATGGTTTTGTTTTAAAACCGCCATTCTTTCACCGGGAGTAATTTCAACAGTGCCTTTATTGGGTTCTATTTCTCCACTTAGTATTTTTAAAAAAGTTGACTTACCGGCACCATTGGCACCAATTATACCATAACAATTGCCTTTAATAAAATTGATATTAACCTCGTCGAAAAGTACACGTTTGCCGTAGGCCAGGGTTATATTTTTTGCTGATATCATGCTTTGAAATACTGCTTTAATGCCAGTTAAATTGCTTGAGAGATTTTAAAATTTGATGGATTCCTGTAAAGGGTGGCAAAAGTAGGCCTCATTTCCCGTTTTTTATATTGCAAAAGCTGATTTTTGGGAATTTGTTTACAGGATATTTAACAAATGCCTTAATATAGTGGCATATTTCAGTGTTTATAAACCTATTTCAACAAATTTATTTTTTTCACTTATTATAATTCCCTGCTTAGATGCCTACTCCACTTTATCCCAGGTATATAAAGTACATTAAATATTTATTCCTGTTTTTCTCTATTGTTACTATTATTTTTATTCTGTTCACCAATTCTGTGTTGGTGCCGCTTGAACCGGGCGATATTGTTAAGTTTGAATTAGCCAAGACCGAACGGGCTGCTTTGGCTATTATAAATGAATGGAAAGCTGCCGGCAAATTTGAAAAAGCGGTGGAAAGCATAAACCTCGATAATATTTTCGTCGTGCTTTATTCCATCACTATATCGCTGGGTTGCAGATTTTTCTCCATTCATACAAGAAACAAAGCGCTTAGGCGTGCAGGGTTATTTTTCTCTTCGCTCATTTTTGTTGGAGGCATTTGTGATGTAATTGAAAATATTTCTATGGCAAAATCCCTGGCAACAAATGTAACTGCGCACACCGCAGAACTTGCTTATATGATGGCAGGTATTAAGTTCACAATAATTATTGTGTGCCTTATTTTTATTCTGGTATGTTTTTTAATCTGGCTTATGAGAAAGTTTCAGCAGTTTGTTCCATCCAAAAAATAATTACATCCGCGGATGCCAGGTTATTTCAGAAATTTTTGCCAGGTATCCGGTATGTCGTGCCAGCACAAAAAGGTAATCACTTAAACGGTTCAGGTATTTTATAACTCTTGCATCAATAAACATTTGTTCTTCCTGCATGTGAACGCAGGCTCTTTCCGCCCTTCTGCAAACACACCTGGCTACATGGGTAACAGAAACAGCAGGTGCCCCCCCGGGAATAATGAAGTGCTTCATTTCAGGGAGTATTTCATTCATTCTGTCAATTTCTTTTTCCAGGAAATCAATATCAGATTCTTTCAGGTCGGGTAGTTTCATAGAGGGTTCCTTTTCCGGGTCACAGGCTAATGATGAGCCAATGGTGAAAAGTCGGTCCTGTATTTCTTTAATGGTAATTTTTTGGGTTTCGTCCTCCAGCAAATCGTTTACCCAACCCAGGTACGAGTTTAATTCATCCAGCGTTCCATAGCTTTCTATCCGCAGATGGCTTTTGGCGACTTTGGTGCCGCCTATTAGAGACGTTTTACCTGCATCCCCGGTTCTGGTGTAGATCTTTGTTGCCATGCTTTTCTTGTTCAATTGCTTAAGCGGAAAATTAAGCAAATACTTCTAATTCCTTTTTAGTGTCAGATTCAACAATACCATCCTTTAGCCTAACGGTTCTTTTGGCATATGCAGCAATATCTTCCTCGTGGGTTACCAACACAATGGTGTTGCCTAAACCATAAATGGTTTCAAAAATTTCCATTACTTCTTTAGAAGTCTTTGAATCAAGATTTCCTGTGGGTTCGTCTGCCAGTAATATAGATGGATTGTTTACCAGCGCACGGGCAATGGCTACACGCTGTATTTGACCACCACTCATTTCATTTGGTTTGTGGTGGCTACGGTCTTCTAATCCCACCTTTTCCAGGGCAGCAAGCGATCGCTCAATACGTTCTTTTTTAGGCACACCTGAATAAATTAATGGAAGGGCAACATTTTCTGCTGCGGAAAGTCTGGGTAATAAATTAAACTGTTGAAATACGAAACCGATTTCGTGGTTGCGCACTTCGGCCAGATCATCGTCGGGCATTTTGCTAACATCCTTGCTATTTAAAATGTAGGTTCCGGCGGTAAGGGTATCGAGGCAACCGATTATATTCATCAAAGTGCTCTTCCCACTTCCGCTGGGCCCCATAAGTGCTACGTATTCGTTTTTGTAGATATCCAGATCTATGCCCTTTAGCACCTCAAGGGCGTGTGACCCCATGAAGTAGCTTTTGCGCAATTTTTCGAAATGAATTATAGGCTGCATGGGTGGTTGATAGTTTGGGTTTATAAAATTATTTTTTTATCACCTTAGGTACTTTAAAGAAAGTGCCATCGGTATTTGGCGCATTTAGCAAGGCTTCTTCACGGGAGATCATAGGTTTAACCTCATCTTCCCTAAGTATGTTTGCATTATCTGTCATGTGCATAGTAGGGGGAACACCAGTAGTATCAACTTCCTGCAACTTCTCAACAAAAGCGATCATTTTTTGCAGGTCACTTTTAATTTCTTCCTTTTCATTTTCTTCAAATCGCAAACGGCTGAGGCGGGCCAGGTGGTCTACCATCTCATCTGTAATAATCATAAAAACAAAAATAATCGTATAAAGCGATTAATGTTTTGAAAAAATGTACCAGCGGCAAAACCTTAAATAAAGCCGGGTAATCAAATGAAAAAGTTTTTAAAAAATTCGTATCGGTCATATTATGCCCTTAAAGGATAAGTAATGCCCTTATATGGCATAAAGTATTTTATATTGCGTTTATTCCAATATGCAAAAGAAATCCATTAACATCTTTGTAGTAGATGACGATGCCATCTACAGTTCTGTTTTGGCTCACTTTTTATCCCTGAATCCTGATTACAATGTAAAGAAGTTTAATACAGCGAGGGATTTTTTAGCAGCATTGCACCTGAAGCCTGAAATTGTAACCCTTGATTATAAATTGCCAGAAACGACAGGCGAACACCTGCTTCAGCAAATCCTGGAACAAAGCCCTAAGACCAAGGTGATCATGATCTCTGCACAGGAAGATATTAAGGTGGCTATTAACCTCTTTAAAAAAGGCGCTTATGATTATATAGTTAAAGATGGAGACACGCAGCAACGTTTGTGGTTATGCGTGCAGCACCTTAAAGAAACCCTTTCGCTTGAGCATGAAGTAGAGGCGCTTAAGCAGGAGGTTGAAAAAAAATACGATTTTCAAAAAGCCATTATAGGTAACAGCCTTGCCATTAAGCAGGTATTCGGATTTATGGCAAAAGCTGCCACCTCAAATATTACCGTTTCTATAACCGGAGAAACGGGTACAGGTAAAGACCTGGTTGCAAAATCCATTCATTTTAACTCTCCCCGCAAGAGATTTCCATTTGTTGCGGTGAACGTAGCTGCTATACCAAGGGACCTTTTAGAAAGTGAACTGTTCGGGCATGAGAGAGGTGCATTTACAGGTGCCGCCGCACGCCGCATTGGTAAATTTGAAGAAGCGCATAAGGGAACTTTATTCCTGGATGAGATTGGTGAAATGGATATAAATATGCAGGCAAAACTATTGCGCGTGCTGCAGGAAAAAGAAATTACCCGTGTAGGTAGCAATGAAGTAATTAAAATAGATGTTCGCATAATTGTTGCAACGCACCGAAATCTGCCCGAACTTGTAAAAAAAGGTTCGTTCAGGGAAGATTTGTATTACAGGCTTTTAGGGTTGCGTATTCAGTTGCCTGCCTTGCGCGAAAGGGGGAACGACATTTTACTTATAGCTAAATTTTTCATTGACCAATTTTGTGTAGACAATAATTTAGGAAAAAAGTCACTGACCGTAGAGGCAAAGAAAAAGCTGATGTTATATGCATACCCCGGTAACATTCGCGAACTAAAGAGCATTGTAGATCTTGCCTGCGTTATGTGCGATGGTGAGGAAATAGAGGAGGAGCATGTGCAGTTGAGCGCAATGGGCGGCGCCACTTTTTCTGAGAATACAGATAACCTTACACTTAAACAGTTCACTTTACAACTTATTCAGCATTACCTGGATGTAAATAATTATGATGTAAATGAAGTGGCCAATAAATTAGATATTGGTAAATCTACCATTTACCGCATGATCAGCAATAACGAATTAAGCCTGCAAAAAAAACAAAAAGCCCGTGAGCATTAACCAACTGTACAGTTTCCAGGGAAACGAGGATGATGGTTTTGACGATGACTTTAAAACAGAACTGGCTAAACTGTTTGTGCAGCACGTTCCGCCATTAGCCGATGAAATGGTGCAGGCATATAATACTGGAAACTGGAAACAGGTTTTTTTCTGCGTACATAAAATGAAACCCAGTATTGAATTGCTGAATATTTCATCTATTATCGACAGGGTGTATTCACTCAATAAATTGGCTGGTACAGAACCAAATACTGAAGCAGTAAAAGATGATATACTTACGGTTCGAACCGTAATTAATGAATGTTCTCACCAGTTGAAGTCCGATTTCAATATTTAATTATTCTTTCCTGCCCTCCTTCGTTTTTAAAATTTGCTATATTTAATCTCCCAAATTAAAAACCGCAAATGAGAAAATTATCCGTTGCCTTCAGCGGGCTATTTTTACTGTTAGCATCCTGCCAGAAAGATGCACAACCCCTAAACCAAAACCAGCAAGGGCAAACGCTTCGCAATCCGCTGTACACGATTGAACAAATAAATAATTTTATTAAAAACGAAATTGAGTTGAAGGGCGAGTTCAACTGGGCCGCTGCTTCCGATGAAATGTTGTGGAGCGCGATCATGCATAGTGACGATCAAATTGTCTCTGTAGGTTTTAAGCCTGCCGGAGAAATAAATATCGAAAAACGGCTTACAAAAATTGACATTCATTCTGCTAATTGGGTATTAGCTAAACAACAGGTGCTGAATCTCATTTTTCAGGAAGAAAGAAAGACAAACAAGTTATTGAAAATAGAAAACCTTGAAGCCTGGAAAGAGAATTACCTGCCAGTTACAGATGTAACTATCCGGCAATTAAGTACTTTAAAAATGCTGCGCAACAGCAACCTGATCAGGTATGTTGAACCAATGGGCTACGATCCTGTAAAATATACCGGCAAAGAAACAAGCGGAGGGGGGAGTGGTTGCGGTGGTTATTTCGGAATAAATAACCTTATCGATAATGTTGATTACACCATTGCCCAGCCCAATACAAAAGTTTCGTGGAACTATGCTTTTCATGGAATTCAAAATGCCTGGACACGCACTTCAGGTGCCGGTGTAAAAATTATGGTGATCGATTCCGGGGTAAGTGACGACCAGGAGAATTTAGGCACTGATTTTAACCAGGGATATTCTACCGGGAGAACGATTGAAAAAATGGTAACCCTGCCCCGCTCAACAAACACGAATGACCTTTGCGGGCATGGAACGGCTATGTCTGGCGCTGCCTCTGCACCCAGGGGAACCGATGGCAATGCCTGTGGTGTAGCATATAATTGCAACCTGGTTGCCTGCCATGCGGGAATGGACGTTTTTATAGATGACAGCCGGGAAGTAAAAGGCGTTAGTGATGCGTTTGTGTTTGCAGGTAATGATCCTTCCATTAAAATAACCAGTATGAGCATGGGTCGTATAACCACTTCATCGCAAATTAAAGATGCCATTTTATATGCTTATGATAAAGGGAAACTAATGTTCTGCGCCGGCGGAACATCATTTAGTCTGACCTCATTTTTTTATGGTGTAATCTTCCCTGCAACAATGGATGAAGTTCAGGCGATCACAGGAATTAAAGATTATGATGACAGGATAATAGTTTGTGACGACTGCCACAAAGGAAGACAAATAGATTTTGTGATAGTAATGGAAAAGCGCTTTAGTGGTTTACATGCTTTAAGCACAGCCATGCAGGGCGATGTTCCAACTATTGTTGGAGGGTCATCTGTTGCAACAGCTACTTCTGCCGGCATTGCAGCCCTTGTATGGAGCAAGTTTCCATCTTATACACGCGAAGATGTAGTAAATAAATTGGTTACTACTTCAAGCGAATATCCAAGAAAGAAAACATACACCGGATGGGGTAAGTTAAATGCAGACCTTGCAACTCAATAATATTAAAAGAGAATTTATTGATTTAATAAAAAATTTTTAAAGGCGCTATAATCAGCCTCCATTGTTATTGATAATTTATCACGCAGCATATAAGGTGCTATGGATGCAGGAATTTCTATTTGCTGATTTATTACCGGCTCAACTGAATCATTAAATTTTACAGGGTGTGCCGTTTCTAAAAATATGCCTTTATCGCCTTGATTATTATCAAGGTACCTGCGTAAAGAAAGATAGCCAACAGCACCGTGCGGATCGAGTAAATAATTCAATTCCGTAAATACTTTGCGTATGGTTTCTTTTGTTTCATCATCAGAAATGCTGTAACCGGTAACTGATCTTTTAATTTCTGAAATATCATTATTATTTAACTCCATTAAACGGTTAAAATTACTTGGATCTCCGACATCCATTGCATTTGAAAGTGTTGCAACCGCAGGCTTTGGTTTAAATTTTTCAGTCTTTAAAAATTCAGGAATTACATCATTGGCATTGCATGCTGCAATAAAATGTTTCACCGGAAGGCCGCTTGCTTTTGCCAGCATTCCTGCACCAATATTTCCGAAATTTCCCCCTGGAACAGAGATAACAGGTGGTGTATTATATTTCCATTGCTTTAATGCCAGAAAATAATATAATTGTTGTGGCAACCATCGGGCAACATTTATTGAATTGGCTGAGGTTAAGAACATTTTTTCATTTAATTCTTCATCTATAAATGCCTGCTTAACCATTGCCTGGCAATCATCAAATGTTCCTTTTATTTCCAATGCCCGAATGTTTTTACCAAGTGTAGTAAGTTGCTTTTCCTGGATGTTGCTTACTTTTCCTGACGGGTAAAGAATTACTACATCAACATTATCTACCTCGTAAAAACCATTTGCAACTGCACCACCTGTATCGCCCGAAGTAGCCACTAGAACCGTAACTTTTCTTTCATCGTTTTGGGAAAAATAACGCAGGCACCTGCTCATAAATCTTGCACCCACATCTTTAAATGCAAGGGTCGGCCCATGAAATAATTCCAGAGAAAAAATATCATCTGAAACCTGTACAAGGGGTATAGGAAAACTTAATGTTTCATCTACTATCTGCTGTAATTCTTTATTTGGAATGGTGCCTGAAACATACGGAAGCATTACCCTGAAAGCAATCTCGTGGGTAGACAACTTATCTAAGCCTGCAAAAAAATCGTTTTCAAGTTGTGGAATGTAAGAAGGAAAATACAATCCCTTTCCCGGAGCCTGCCCACGAATAACAGCATCTTTAAAAGTAACATTATGATCCCTGTTATTCAGGCTGAAGTAATTCATGGTACGTTTAAATTTTTTAACCAATAATCTCTACACCATTCGTATTAATGGTGGTAACGTATGTTTTATAATCAATGCCCATTTTGTTGTAAATATCATTCATAATGGTCTGAACATCATGTGCAGTTTTTTCTTCGCTGCTAAGCATGAATATGGAAGGTCCGCTGCCGGAAATTCCTCCGCCTATGGCACCTGTTTCCAACGATTTTTGTTTTACTTGCGCAAAGCCAGGAATTAAAATGCTTCTTACGGGTTCGATTATTACATCTTCCAGCGAGCGGCCAATAAGAGCATGATCATTTTGGAGAAACCCTGTTACGAGACCTGCAATATTCCCCCACTGGCGAATGGCATCTTTAAGTTTTACTTCCTTTCTTAAAATTTGCCTTGCATCTGAAGTTCTAACTTCTATTTGCGGATGCACAACTGTAACAAATATGGGTTGCACATTAAGCGGAACAATGTCTAAAGGAAAAATGGAGCGGATAAGAACCACGCCACCATAAATACATGGTGCAATATTATCTGCATGCTTAACCCCGCTTGCTACCTTTTCTCCATGCATTGCAAAGCGAACAAGATCTTCTTTAGAAAAATAATTGTCCAGTAATTTGTTCGCACCCACTACAGCGCCCGCCGCACTTGCAGCGCTTGATCCGAGACCGCTTCCAGGCTTAATGCATTTATTGATTGTTACCTTAAAGCCAATTGGTTTATCATAAGCTTCCTGCAACGCAATCAGGGCTGCGCCTGCCACATTTTTTTCTGGTTTGGTCGGCAAATTATATTCATCTGTGTGTTCAATAATTATTGAAGGCTCGTTTATTAATTCCAGCTCCATAACATCCCATGGTTGCTTCAGTGCCATGCCAAGGATGTCGAAGCCGCAAACAAGGTTTGCAACAGTTGCCGGTGATTTTAATTTTATTTTTTTCATGCGTGTTAATTAAACCTGGCAGCACGCATAATATCTGCAAATACGCCTGATGCAGTAACCTCAGCACCTGCACCTGCGCCTTTAATAACAAGTGGTTGTTCATTATACCTGTCTGTATAAAATAATACCACATTGTCTTTACCGTATAAATGATAAAAATCATGTTGTGCATCTATATGTTGTAAACCTACCGAAGCACTTCCATCAGCATATTGTGCAACAAATTTTAATTTGCTGTTGTTGGTGGCAGCCTCCTGGTATAGTTTTTTAAAATGATCTTCATGCTTAAGCATTTCCTCATAAAAATTTTCTATGCTGCCCTGCATACAGGAAGGGGGCATGAATGATTTATTGGTGATTTCATTCAATTCAAATTTTTCTCCTGTTTCTCTGGCGAGAATCATGATCTTTCGCATCACATCTGTACCACTCAGGTCGAGGCGTGGGTCGGGTTCGGTATATCCTTCAGCCTGCGCCTGCCTTACAACTTCAGCAAAGGGGCGGTCGCCGTTGTAATTATTAAAAACAAAATTTAAGGTGCCACTAAGTACTGCTTCAATTTTATGTACAATATCACCGCTTCGTACAAGATCGTTCAATGTGCCGATAACCGGCAAACCTGCGCCAACATTGGTTTCGAACAGAAAGCTTGTATTAAATTCACCTGCGAGTTCTTTTAACCGCAAATAATAATCGTATGAAGATGAACAAGCAATTTTATTACATGCCACCACCGAAATACTTTTTTGCAATAAGCTATCGTATACTTTAGCTACCTGGTCACTGGCGGTAACATCAATAAAAACAGAATGGCGTAAATTTTTGCTGATGATCTGTTTGCAAAAGGTTTGTATATCTCCACCACCAGAGGCATCTAATAACTGGTTCCAGTTATTAAGGTCAATTCCATCTTCTTTAATTATATTTTTCCTGCTGTTTGCAATGCCTGCTACCTGTATTTGCAGGTGCAGGTTTTGCTGTATGAATTTATGCTGTTGCTTAAGTTGGTTAAGCAATTTGCTGCCAACATTTCCTGTACCTGCAATAAAAAGATTTATTTGTTTGTAAACCGTTTCAAAAAACTCTTCGTGCAAAACATTGATGGCTTTGCGTACATCCTTGGTGGCAATTACCGCACTAATATTCCTTTCTGATGATCCTTGTGCTATAGCACGAACATTTACACCATTTCGCCCCAGTGCACCAAACATTCTTCCGCTTATTCCGGGGTGGCTTTTCATGCTTTCACCTACCAGTGCAACTATTGATAATTCATTTTCAATAGTTAAAGGTTCTACTTTTTGCAATTCAATTTCGGTTGCAAAAGCTGCATCTATGGCGTGTTTGGCTTTGTTGGCATTAGACTTTTCAACCGCTACGCAAATGGAATGCTCTGATGAACCCTGCGTAATTAAAATAACATTTATAGAGGCGTTTGAAATGGCTTCAAACAATCTTTTTGAAAAACCAGGTACACCTACCATGCCACTTCCTTCAAGGCTTAATAATGCAATGTTATTAATGCTTGATATTCCACGAATAATATTGCCATTACTTTCAGGATCGTGCTTGATAAGCGTTCCATAGTTGTCTTTTTCAAAAGTGTTTTTGATCCAGATAGGAATGTTTTTATTTAGTGCAGGTTGAATCGTTGGTGGGTATATAACTTTCGCGCCAAAATGTGAAAGCTCCATCGCCTCCTGGTACGAGATATTTGAAATAATTTTTGCATTCGCTACCCATCGTGGGTCTGCAGTCATCATACCATTTACATCAGTCCAAATTTCTAAGGCATCGGCATTCGCTGCTGCTGCAATAATGGCAGCAGTATAATCAGAGCCGCCCCTGCCAAGTGTGGTTGTAATGTTATTATGATCTGATGCAACAAACCCGGGAAATATAAGCAGTTTGCCCTTATGCTCTTTTAGTACACCCGCAATATTTATGTCAGTGGCTATAAAATCTACTACTGCCATACCATGAGACGAAGTTGTTTTAATTACCTCTCTTGCATCAATACCTTCTGATGCAATATTGCGTGATGCAAATGCTGTTGAAATTATTTTGTATGATAAAAGCTCCCCATAACTTGAAAGCCTGTCTATGGTGCGTGGAGAAAATTCGCTTAAAAGGAAAATTCCGTTGCAAAGGTCTTCAATATCGTTGCATGTTTTTTTTACAAAACTCAACAGGCTGCTTTGCTGTTGCACCGGAATGAGTGCTTTAACAGCAGCCATGTGCCTTTGTTCAATTTGTTGTAGATCTTCTTTATAATTTTCATTGGTTTCTGCGGCTAATGTACCACAGCGAAGTAATGCGTCGGTTGTTCCGCTGAAAGCAGAAACAACAACGACCATGGTCTTATCATTAAATTTTTCTGTAACTATAGAAATAACCTTCTCAATACTTTCCGGGGAGCCAACAGATGTTCCACCAAATTTCAATACCTGCATACAGCCTATTTACATTTTTTAAATTAATGATTTTTACTTCAGCACAAAGGGTGTAAAGTATAAGCACATTAACCTGTAAATATAAAGCCTTGAAAGGTATATATGCAGATAGAAACCAGTATTGCCTTCAATTATTTATAACACCACAAAAATAAATCTAGTTAACTAACAGTAGTTATTGGTATTGAATATAAATGGGTTTTGGAGTTAATTGTAAAAGCTGTTTAGGTTGCATCACGTTTTTTTCTCCCTGCCCGCGAACATCATTTTTATAGAATAGTTTGAAACCTGTGAATTCTACCGGTTCATTAAAAATAAATCTTTCATAAGTATTAATTTTTTTTGCAGAGAAACCCCATCCATCCATATCCATTACAACCTGAACAAGGGGATTGTCATCTATATTTTTATAGTTAGTAACCATACCCTGTGTAAACCTGTGAATAATTAAAATTTTCGGAGGCAAATTATTTTTTTCAACCAATGCTGCTAAGTAATCCTGTGCATAATTAATATCTGTTGCGTCAAAAGTTCCAATTTCTTTGCCTGGGCGTGCGCCACTTTTCATAGAGAACTCCGGGTCTATGCCAAGGTGAACATTTGGCATTGATAAATATTTTTCCAATGCTGGTAATTCAGCCTGAAGGGAACTTAATCCAATTTGGATATCGATAAATAAAATGCCATTAATTTTTTCTGCAACCTCCAGGGCATAATCCAGTTGCGAGGCAGGCATACGCAACCTATATTTTCCTCCATCGCCCGGCGCAACCTGTGCTGTAACTGCGATATAATGTATGGCGGGAATCACAGGTACGGATGAATCTGCCGCTTTCCATTTTTCGACTTCCTTGTTTAAATTCTGCAACATTTCTTTTTCTGGCAGTTCACCTAAAATACCCATGCCCTTAGAATAAAAGTTTCCATAATAAGCAACAATCCTGTTGTAGGGTAACAGGGGTTTACGTGGAGGAATGGTGTGATGCAGGCCCCACTTGCCGGAGGAATCCCCATTTGCAAGAGCTGCATATTTTTGAGCGTACTCTGCTGTATCGTATCTCTCTTCTTGTTTTTTAGATTCTGTATGTGGTTTTGAAATTTTATTAGAATTAATAGAATTTATTTCAGATGTATTGACTTTTTTTGTTTCTGAACTACAACTCAAGAAAAAGAAGGTGCTTATTAAACTTAAAAGGGATATGGATACTTTCATTTTTTTTTACAAATAAACTTAAATAACGTGCCGCTTTGGCGTATTGTCGGTTTTATTTAAGGAATGTTTGTTCCTAGATGATAATACGGAATGGATTTGTAGAGAAGCAGCTACGATTTTAAAATTAATGCTGCAATAAAAGAATTCAGATGATAGAATGCGGGCAGTTTTGAGGATATCAGGTGGATAAAACCCGCCATAGGAATTGGCAAAAGAATTGTTATTTTAACTTTAATCCTTTTTAAAATTCAGGGCGTTGACATTTAAGAAGAAGAGTTATTAAGCTAACAATAATCATTAAGAATTTAAAAGTTGACCTATGAGAAGAAAATTTACTCAAACTCTTTCGGGCAGAAACACAAGCTTTCATCATTCTGACAGAAGTCTAAATTATCTAATGCTAATTAAACTATATGAAGTTGAGAATGGTAAAAAGAATTGTATGCCTGCTTTACCTAAAACAGATCCGAGAAATAAAGTTGCGATTAATTACCGTTCTACCTACGATAAACCGCGCTTTTCTCTATATAATTTTATCGGTTTGATGCCTGTTAGAAAATATCTTTCCGGGGTTCCGAGGCTATGGAATTGATTTTATAGTCCAAACCTTAAACCGGCTTTTATATTCCACCAGGTTAACCAACCAACCGGGTCTTTTTCATTTATAGCATCTATGCTGGTTAGTATTTCTAATGCTCCAAGTTTAACTCCTGCTCCTGCATCGGCGGCAAAACTTGTATGTGTTGTTTGATCGGATGCATTTTTCATCATTCCCACCCCGGCATTTGTATTTATAAAAATTAGTTTAACAGGCAGCGGTAAATAATACCTGATGCCTGCTTTAACCGGAATGTATCTTAAGTCTCCATTTGTATTCTGAGATGTTGAAATAAAATTTGTATAGCCGATTGTACCATTAAAAAAGGTGTTATTGGCGCCAATGCCTACCCCTGCTTCGGCACCAATGCCTGCAGTATAATTATTGCTTCCACTTTTGTCGAGTGAGGCAGCATCATACCTGCCATGTGCAAAAACATAAAATAGTTTTTGTGCAGTAGTCTTATAATGAATGCCGGTAATAATTACCATTATAATTAGGCACTTTATTATTAATTTTTTCATTACCTGATTATTGTAAGTGTATTTTTTATGAACGTGCTTTAACAAGGTTTTGTATACCATACATTAAATTTTTTATTCCGGTAATAATCTTACAATTATTATTTACAATAAAAAACATACCACATGAAAAAATTTATACTTTTTATCCGCGAGTTTTTAAGTGTTGAAAACGGAGCTGTATTGCTACCAAGTAATTTTTAAAATAAAAGCACCGGAATGGTGCTTTTTATTTTTTAGTACAGGCATAAAAAAAACCGGCAGATACCGGTTTTTTTGTTTTATAAAACTTAATTAGGCTTTTTGTTAGTGCTATCAGTTATAACATCTTTCTGATGATTTAATTTCTTTTTGTCTTCAATGTAATGTTTTTTATCCTGCATGTATTTTTCATGAATAGCGGCTCTTTCTTTATCGGTTAATCCATCTTCAAGAGCTTTGTTTAATTCACGATGCTGCCGATGTAAAGCGGATGAGTCTTTATTAAGTTCTCTCCTGTCATGATTATACAACCGAAGTGCTTCTGCACTATCAATCTGGTTGTTAGAATTCAATTGTTTAATAGCCTGTTGTTTGTTGAATTCAATTTGCCTTTCAGCGGTGTTATAATCTTTATTTAGAACTTCTTTTTCCTGGGCAGTAGCCAGGTTGCTGTTCTTTATTGAATCGCGGTATTTTTCTGCATCCTGCATTTTTTCTTTACCCAATTCATTAGCTCTTTCAGCAACGTTGTTAATTGAATCTGCCTGGGCCGATGCTACCGTAAAACCTACTGCAGCAGATACCATAAATAATAAAAATTTCTTTTTCATGACGTTTAATTTAGTGTAGTAAAATATTGTTTGTTTTAAAGCGTTTGCTTCGATATTCTAATGCCACTTATTCAATAACTATACCACAATGCCAGAAATATGAATAGAATGATTTTAATTCTGTTAAAGGGCTGAAACCCTTATTAATAGTATCTTTTAATCATCGTGGTCATGGTTGGTATAAATAAAAAAACCGGCATAAAGCCGGTTTCTTATTAAATGGATTTTTAGTTAGGCCTGTTGGCATTTACATCTTTTTTCTGACGGTCTAACTGTCTTTTATTTTTTATATAATGCTTTTTATCCTGTTCGTATTTGGCACGCATATGAGCCCTTTCTTCAGGAGTTATAGTGCCATCTGATTTCGCATGGTTGAAGGTTCTTCTTTGTTTTCTCAATTGTCTTTTGTCCTGATAAAACTCTTCCTTATCCATGTTATATTTAGCTAAAGCTTCGGCACTGCTTTTACTTTGAAGCTCCCTGCGGGCTAAACGCTTATTTTCATTATAGTCGCCTTTTACAGCTTTATAATCATTGTTCAGCGTTTTTTGCTCACCATCCCTTAATGCCCTTACCTGGGTGGCTGAGTCTCTTAACCGGGAAATTTCATTTTCGCGACTGGTAACTTCTCCGTTTGCGTTATTTGCATTTGCTTTAATTGTTGTTTTTTCAGTTTGTGCTGAAACAGCCGTTAAACCGACAACGGCAGAAAATGCGGCTAATAAAATTGCTTTTTTCATAAAAATTATTTAGTTCTTTTAATTGATTTAATTGTGACAAATGGAAGAGATAATAGTTTAATACAAATTCAAAATTTCTGAAAAACTACTCTCGCCAGCACAGTAAATTCAATAACTATACCAGAATAAGTTTAATGCAGGGTTTTACCTTAAATATGGATTTTACCTTTCAATCATTTTAAGTTTGATAAACCGGGGTCTGTAAATATGCCCGTTTTTTTGAATGTCGTTCCAGAAATCAAGGGTTATTGTATTGTAGCTTATTAACAATTCATTGGGCTTCGATAAATTAAAATGCGCTTTGGCATTATAGGTAAATAAGCCAGAATCCATCTCGGGGGTTTTCCATATTTCATATATTTCACTAAAAGGGCCAACAGGAGAATCAGCTACCCGCATACCAACCTTTTCAGATAAACCTAAAACCTGGAAAACCAATAAAAACCGACCATCTTTCAAAGGGGTCATGCTTAGCTCATTGGAAGCTGAGTTAGTAATGGGTTTTACATCATTTACATTTTCACTCCATGAAGAGCCATCCCAAAATTTCCATGCAGGTATATTTTCGTAATCAGCGGGTTTAACCCTTGCAACTACCAGGTTTTTATCTTGCCCGATGGTTGCATATACATATATATAACCATCTGCATTGGGAGCACCGCTCCATGCTGTATTTACTAATATACCTGCTCCAAAATTTCCTTCGCCATAGGTGTTATTGATATGGAATGGTGTTTCGATTTGTCGTTGGTCGGTGAAAGGAGGCCTGCTTCCTTTGGGCAATGCAATGATGGAAACTCCGGGTTCAATGAAATCAAATACACCATCGCCTGTGCGTTCGATCTTATATCCAAAAATATAGGTTGTGTTATCTTTTTCTTTGTTCACAAAACCATCACCCATCCAAAATAATTGTGGTTTTTCTACCGTGGAAGTTTGTGGAACAAAAAAGGTGGCAGGTTTTCCATCGGAATCAGTTTTATGGTAAAAATGCAATTTGGCGGAATCGGGATCGTTGCCGGTAATATAGGCCACGGTATTATTTACCATTACACTTCCAGGTAATGGCGTATCTCCCTCCAAATTTCCTATAAACGTGTCGCCGAACAGTAAAAGCGTAGAATCGTTATCAGCGTTATTGTTTTTGTCTACACCGCTTAAGGGAATTGAAAAAATACCATCTGCTCCATACCAACCGTTGGTGCGGTAAAACAGGTTGGTCCATTCAGGGGCAGGTTCAGCCGAAAAAGTAAAAGGAAGTTCAGGGTTATTGCTTTTATCCTGGGAGAATACATTTGAGCATAAAAGCAGGGCAGTAAAAATCAACACGCATCGTTCAAGTATTTTCATTTTCCGGTATTTCGCCGAAAGATAAAAATTAATCTACAGTATCAAGTGCTTGTAATATGTCGTTGAGTATATCGTGTCCGTATTCTAATCCTGCTGATATCCTGATAAGCCCTGGCGTTATACCAACAGATAATCTTTCTTCTTCTTTAAGCTTACTATGTGTTGTGCTTGCCGGGTGGGATGCAATGCTCCTTGCATCGCCCAGGTTAGCTGTCATCGAAATCATTTTTAAGGCATTTAAAAATTTTCTTCCACTTTCAATTCCGCCTTTTATTTCAAAACAGAGTATACCCCCACCGCCTTTCATTTGCTTTTTGGCTACCTTGTATTGGGGATGGGAGGGGAGAAAAGGATACTTAAGCCAGGATATTTTTGGATGATGTTGTAAATTTTCTGCCAATAATAAAGCATTCTCGGTGTGGCGTTGTAAACGCACATCTAGTGTTTCCAGGCTTTTACTTAATACCCATGCATTAAAAGGAGACATGGCGGGCCGGTGTTTCTGCAAAAAAGATAAATTTCATGTACGAGCTCCTTATCACCTACAACTATTCCGCCTAAAACCCTTCCCTGACCATCGATCCACTTTGTAGCGGAATGAACGGAAAGGTGTGCGCCTAATTTTAATGGTTGTTGTAAAAGGGGTGTAGCAAAGCAATTGTCTACATTAAGAATGAGGTTATGTGTTGCCGCAAATTTACCTGCCCACTCCAGGTCAATGATTTCTAACTGGGGGTTGGTTGGTGTTTCCAGGTAGATCATCTTTGTATTGGGTCTAACGGCATCTTCCCACGCCTGCTGATTATCTGCCGGCACGAGGGTGCATTCTATGCCATACCGAGGCAAATACTTATTAATTAAAGTAAAGGTGCTCCCAAATACAGAACTGCAGCATATAAGGTGATCCCCGTTTTTTAGCAACGCCATAAAAGAAGAAAATACAGCAGCCATTCCGGTTGCAGTTGCAAACCCGGCTTCTGCACCTTCGAGAGCGCACATTTTTAATATAAACTCATCGGTATTAGGATTACTGAACCTGCTGTAAATATTTTCATCATTTTCATCTGCAAAGGCATCCCTCATTTCTTCAGCATTATCAAACGTAAAACTGCTGGTTAAAAACAGCGGAGTGGAATGTTCCATTTCACTCGTTTTGGGCGTTTGAATGCGTATAGCTTTGGTTGATGGGTGTTGTTTATCGTGATTAGCCATGTATTGTAGTAAAATAATTAGGAAAATTAGGGCTGATTAATCATGAATGATCACCTGCCATTTGATATCGGTGCCGGAACCTTTTAAGGTAAATGCAACAGAACAATATTTGTTCATTGCCAGCTCGGCTGCTCTTTCAGCTTTGTCTTTATCTATTTGTCCATATAAATGAAACTCTATTTCAATGAATTTCCATAACGAAGGCTCTTTATCGTTCTCTCTTTCCCCCCTTATTTCCATTTTATAATCAGTGATGGTTTGTCTTTGTTTTTTCAGGATGCTTATCACATCTATAGCGCTGCAGCCACCTAAAGCCATTAACAATAATTGCATAGGTCTCGCGCCAAAATTTTTACCACCTGTTTCAGGGCTGGTGTCAATATTTACCTTATTGCCAAAAGCATCTTCTACGGTAAATCCGTAATCTTCCTGAGCCCGTGTTAATTGTACTGATATCATATATTGTTTGTGAAACACAAAAGTATTTCATTCTGCCAGCGCAGAAAACAATAATTATGGAGGTGATTATTACCTTATTATAGAAACATCACCACGGTGAACGAAGGTTTGCCCGTTAGCACAGGTTATTTCCATTACATAAATGTATACATCCGGGGGTTGTAAAACGCCCTGGAAGCGACCATCCCATCCCGCACGGGCATTGTTTGCCTGAAAGTCTTTCTTTTCATACACTTTTTGCCCCCAGCGATTAAAAACCCTGAACGATTTTATGGTTACGCTTACATTACTGCGCGGATAAAATTCATCATTAATACCATCTTTATTGGGAGAAAACGTATTGGGAACAAATACATTTTCCTTATCACAAACCAGGAAAATGCTGATGCTGTCTTTGCTGCTGCAACCGAAAGAATTAAGTGCAGTTAAAAAGTAGGTAACATCCGAAGCCGGTGAAGCAACAGGCTCCGGACAATCATTGCAGGTAAGGTCTTTTGAAGGCACCCAGTTATAAGAAATTACATCACTGCTTGCAGTAGAAGTGATTTGGTAAGATGTACCAGGAACTATAATGGTTGATGGCACGGTAATGTCTACCGTAGGGGAAGGATTTACCGTAACCGGGATATCAATTTTATCTGTGAAACAACCGCCATTATCGGTTCCGGTAACGGTATAAGTAATGTTATTAGCCGGTGTTGCAACAGGGTCGGGTATACTGGCATTGCTCAATCCGGTTATGGGCTGCCACGAATAAATTTCCATACCTGTAACATTAAATTGTATTGTTTCACCATCGCAAATAGTATAGCTTGAAGGCTGGGCAGACAAACTTTGTTTAGGTATTACTGTTACAGTAACGGTATCGTTGGTTGAGCACCCTGCCTGGTTATATCCGGTAACAACATAATTTGTGGTAACCTTTGGATTAGCCAAAGGGTTATTGCAATTAGTGCAGCTTAAAGAAGCATCTGCATTCCAGGTAAATGTTGTTGCCCCTGATGCCACCAAACGCACAGATTTTCCCTGGCATAATAAAGTATCCTTACCGGCATTTGTTTTGGGAATATCAAACACCTTTACATTTTTTGCTACAGTATCCTTACAGCCGTTTGTATCCTCCACCTGCATAGTAACTGCATAATCACCCGGAAAAACATAAGTATTCGTGGATGGTGGCGCCGTAATGGTAGAAAAATTTCCATCGCCATAATTCCAAAAATAACTTTTGATGGGAGGTCCACCGTTTAAGTTAGTATTATCATCAAATGATACTGGCGTATTTACACAGGCAGGGGATGAGGCACTAAACCGGGCTGTTGGGCCATTCACTACAATTGTTGTACGTGCCGTGTCGACACAATTGGATTTGTCTTTAAAATACAATGCGACCCTGTAATTACCCGGCTGGTAATATACATGCGAGATCGAAAATATATAAGCTCCAAAACCTGTAGAATCACCATCACCAAATCGCCATGAACAAGACTTTGCAGTCGTTGAATCGTAGTTCACCACTTTTAATAAAATGCTGTCTCCCCTGCAATAACTGCTTTTGGATGGAGTAAGCTGAATTTGAGGATTTTGAATGATTACAAAAACTGAATCGGTAGTTTTATCTGAGCAGGTAAGCCCTTTTACACTCAACTCTACTATGTATATTCCGGGTTTCTTATATGTATGAACCGGATTTTTAATAGTGGTTGTATCTCCGTCACCAAATTTCCATGACCACGAACGATCTCCAATTGATTTGTTTTTCAAAGTTACAGTGTAGGGGTCAGCACAATCCCTGGTTTCATTTATAATAGCGATGGGACCAATAATATGCATGTAATTATCCCGCTGAAAAGAATCTATACAGCCGTTGCTGCTAACTTTTAATTTTACATTAAACCATCCTGTATCCTGAAAATGGTATTTTGGGTTTTGCTCCGTTCTTATTCCTCCTTCACCAAAGTCCCAGTTCCACCCGGTAATATTTCCGGACGATTCATCTTTAAAATTTCTTACTACAGAACCGCAGCCATCTAATGGATCGCCGCTAAATTTAGCCGTGGGTTTTACCCCTGCCCTAACATTATCTTTTTTTAAGAGTGAAGAAGAACAACCTGAAGTATTTGTAGCTCTTAACAATACACTAAAAATGCCGGTACCATATACATGAGTAGGGTTTTGAAGATTTGAAATGCTACCGTCGCCAAAATCCCAAACCCATTCACTAATTTTTTCTCCAAATAAATCGGTGGTATTTGTAAAATTTACGTCTAAAGGCGCACATCCGGAATCTGCAGACTGCAAAAAAGAAATGACAGGTGAGGAAGAAACTTTTATGTAAGCCGGCTTCTCATTAAAATCCTGCGATGTACTATTTTTTACGAAAAGCTTTACTGTAAAAGTTCCACCGCTATTGTACGTGGTTACAGGATTTTTTTGTGTGGAGGATTGACCGTCGCCAAAATCCCAGTACCACTGTGAAGGGCTACCCGTAGATAGATCGTTGAACTGAACCTGTAAAGGCGAACATCCCGATACCACAGTCGCCGAAAAATTTGCCTTAACCTGTGCCTTAATGGTTGTGGTTGCAAATAGAAATAGGAAGAATAGGTATAGTGGAGTTCTCAAGGTTATTAAAATAAAGTATGTGGTAATCAACGCAAAAGTAGGTCAATCTCGTATGTTTCATGCCTATCAAAAGGGTCAATTATGCCCGATAATTTAAGGATATGGCAAAGTGCCTTATTTTATTATCCCAAAATGAAGTGATTTTTTCTATTTTCTGGAATAAAAAGATATTTTAAGGCTAAATCAGGTTTAAATATAGTTGGTATGCCAATTGATATCATACTAACGGATTTTCATAGGATATTGGAATTTAACAGGGCTGGATTTCCATTCAGGCCCTTTTTTTATTTTAAGGCGTTTCTAATGCGCAGCTATTGTTTTAATGTTTACAAATTCCATAATTCCTTCATCTCCTAATTCTCTTCCATAACCTGATGTTTTAATTCCTCCAAAAGGAAAACGCGGATCAGATTTCATCATTGAATTGATATATACGGTTCCGGCTTCAATTCTCCGGGCGAGCATAATGCCTTTATCAATATCATTTGTCCATAAACTGCTACCTAATCCATAATCAGACTGGTTTGCCATTTTTATTGCTTCATCTTCATTTTTCACACTTTTAACTGCCGCAAGCGGGCCGAATGTTTCTTCCTTAAAAGCAGGCATGTCTTCTGTAATTTGCGTGATCAACGCCGGTGAAAAATTTGCCCCCTTCATTTCACCCCCTGTAATAAGCCTGGCACCTTTCTTTATTGAATTTTCCATTTGTTCGTTTAAGGTTTTTGCCAGGTCTATTCTTGCCATGGGTCCTGTTGTTACATTTTCATCAAAAGGATTTCCCTGCCGAAGGTTTTCTACATTCCACTTTACCTCAGCAATAAATTGTTCTAAAACATTTTCAACCACTATAAACCTTTTTGCAGCAATACAACTTTGTCCGGCATTTTGCATGCGAGATTGCACGGCAACATCGGCTGCCTTTTTAATGTCCGCATCAGCACAAACAATAAATGCATCGGAGCCACCCAATTCTAGTACAGATTTTTTTATATGTTTGGCAGCCAGCGAGGCGAAAGAAGCGCCTGCTTTTTCACTGCCGGTAAGGGTAACTGCTTGAATATTATTATCTGCAACTATATACTCCAGGTCATCCACGCCAATAATCACATGTTGAAAAACTCCTTCAGGGGCACCCGCATCCAGAAAAACCTGCTGAATGGCATTACCGCAGCCCATAACATTGCTTGCATGTTTCAGCATTCCAGTGTTCCCGGCCATTAGGGTGGGGGCGGCAAATCGAAATACCTGCCAAAAAGGAAAGTTCCATGGCATTACAGCCATAATGGTACCAATAGGCTCGTAAGCAATAAAACTTTTATATAGCCCGGCGTCTACCATTTTATCTTTTAAAATTTTTTCAGCATTCTGAGCATAGTATTCACAAGCCCACGCGCATTTCTCAATTTCACTTACAGCTTCTTTTTTTACTTTACCCATTTCGTACGTAATAATGGAAGCCAATTCGCCAGACCTTTCATTCAATATCTTCCCGGCATTCATCAATATTTCACTTCTTTTATTAAAAGGCAGACTACGCCAATGTGAATAAGCTTTCCCGGAAGCTTGTAATGTTTTATCAATTTCCTGTTTTGTAATTAATGGATATTCCTTAATCAGTGTTTGGTCAAAAGGAAATATTGATTTATTAGTTTTCGTCATCACTTAATTTTTTTTATTCATAATCGCATCTAACGCGCCTGCCACATACACAAGCGGAGCATTCCAATTTATAGCCACTTCGTTAGATGCATAACTGCAATCCGTATCACTATATGCTGTTTCCGGTTCAACAAAATCGTACTGGCATTTATCCTGCATACCCGGGTTTGGACCACCTACTAATAATCCTGGAACCGGTTCATCTATTTCATCTGCAATTGAAATTCGATGATGCGGGTGTAAAGGCGTCTTTGTTCCGATACCCGTTACGAAACTGTACCCTGTTGCATTTCTACCCAGAATATAATCCATATTGCTTAAAGCCCCATCGAGGTATTTTTTATTAGCTGTAAAATTAAAAGCCTTTAATAGAATCATTCCCTGGTTTAAAGCGTTGGAATTGCTACCCCAATTAAAATCGGAAACAGATGAACCCATGATGGTTTTAAATGCATTTGCACCAGATGATGCGACCATTGTATCTGCAAAATCAGTTATTATTTTTTTAATGGTTTCAGACAGTTCTGCATCTAAGTTACCATCACCTATTAATGAAAAAATGCCAAGTGCATACGTGTTGTTCCACGAAGGGACGGAGAAGTGTGCAGGCATTTTATTTTTAAGTGTTGAGCGTATGGTTTCATCATGATTTAAAAGATACATTTCGCTTGCGCACCAAAACCATTCATCGTCTAACTGTGTGTCGCCATATTCGCCGGTAAAAATATCAGGTTCATAATTTTTGTTTATCAATTGTTGATCGTAAATAACTGATGGATTTTTTTTAGCCCACATCCATGCTTTCTCTGCTGCATTCAGGCAACTGTCTGACAATCCGGGCAATTCATTTTTAAAAGCTTTAAACACGCGGTGTGAATGTGCCATAACCGCTGCAAAATTCAATGCAGCTGCAGTGCTTTTTTGCACAACATACCGAGGCAAGGTGGCTTCTGCAGGCATAATCATTTTATCGAATGCGGCATTGGTGCATTTGTGATAAACACCACCATCTGCAGGGTCTTGCATAGTAAGCATCCACCTAAGATTGTATAATATTTCTTCCAATAAATCAGGCAGGTTATTATTACTTTCCGGAATGCCAATAGAAAGGTTGTTAAAGTACTTTGGAAAATCTTCGTATGCCATAAGCAGGGTAGCCATGGAAATGCCTGAATTTACTATATACTTGTTGTAATCTCCTGCATCGTACCAACCGCCGGGGCATGCTATAATAGTGCCTTCGGGTCTGGATGATGAAGCTGCCGAGGCATGAACAATTACATTATTATCTGGATGACCTTTTTCCCTGTTCCATTTTCCTGCATACACGCTACTTATTGGCATAGATGCCCTTTGAAAAAAATAAGATTTAATGCCTGATATAACCACCGGGTTCAAGTAATCATCACTAATTATAAAATCGTAAGACCTGCTGCCAGCCTTAGTTTTTAAAAAGTATTGCCCGGGTTTTGTGTAAAGTGAAAAGTCAGCAATACGGGTAGTTGCAGAAGAATTTTTAGAAACGATTTCTGCAGAAAATTTCCCCTTAAATACTTGATCACCGGTTACCTTATTTACCAGTATAAAATCTTCATCACCATGCCCGTTAATAATTACAGCTATTTTATCACCGGAAGAAAAATAGCCTGACTGGTTAATTCTGAAATTCGTTTCCTGGGCAAGTAAACTTAGGGTAATAGATAAACAACAAATAAGTAAAGGAAAGTTTTTTCATCTGTAATTAAGCTTTGTAATGGAAGGTACAATGCGTTGGAAGTATTCAGCATGAAAAATAATAAACCCCGCGAAACCGGGGTTTATTATGGTGCCCAGGACTGGATTCGAACCAGCACATTCTTGCGAACGCTGCGACCTGAACACAGTGCGTCTACCAGTTTCGCCACCTGGGCAATTATTTTCCGGTGCAAATATATAATTTAGATCGTCATTAAACTGCAGCCTCTCACATCGCTGCTGTCAATTCTGCCAAGCACCTCGAAAGATCCATCGGGAAAAACAAATCCCAAGTCGTCAGTGGCTATAAAGCAGCAACTGTGAATGTTTGCAAGGTCGATGATATTTAATGCGCCCCTGCCTGTGTTTTGCACAGATAATGGATCATCTTCTTCGCGTATAAAAAATTTAACCCAGGGCGGGGGAGTAAACCTTCCATTGCCCTGCGAATAACATTGGCTTAATAATTCCGTCATACCATATTCAGAATGTATGGACGTAGTTTTAAATCGCGAGCTAAGTATTTTATGCACCTCGTTTCGTGTTATTTCTTTTCGCTTTCCTTTCATTCCACCTGTTTCCATAACAATTGTATGGGATAAGGGTATGGGATGATTTTCAGTGAAATCGAGAAGCGCATAGGTTACCCCTATTAAAAGGGTTTTCTGTTTGTTTTTTTCCTGTATGATTAAACTTTTTTCTAAACCTATATGATCATACAAATAAAATCCACTTTGTGGGTGCGTACTCCTGTTAATGAGTTCATTAACCATAAAAACCAAGGATGAGTCTGTTCTTTCCAGGTAACCGGGAAGCAATGCAAGTATGCACCAATCTTCCGTTTTCCCATACGGTAATTCGAAGCCTTTTATAAAGGAGGTTGTATATAAATTTGCATCTTTAACCAAATGGTGACTTATACTCTCCCCAGTGGTTCCGCTACTTTTAAAAGTTACGGATGGTGTAAAATCGCCACTTATAACTTTATGGCCTTTAAAAAAACCTATCGGTAAAAATGGGATGGTTGATAAATTTTTTGGTGGCAATGTTTTTGAGATTGCATTGCACCAATGCCTGTATACCTTATTTGTTTGAAATTGATGGTTCCATGCTTCAAATGCAAGTGAATCAAAATCTCCATTCTGAAAAATATTGTTAACAAACGTCTCGTTCACAATTTAAGGTTCCTTTGTTTTGTTTAAATTTGAAATGTAATAACAAAAGATGAAAGTAAAATTAACGCTGGCCGCATGCCTTGTAATATTTTCTGTAGCATGTAATAAAGATACATTTACAACCAAGCCTCAATTAACCTTTACAGGTGTTAATACCCAGGTATTATACCCCGACCAATCCATTGTATTTACCCTTGATTTTACTGATAAAGAAGGCGATATACAGGATTCATTGTACGTACAGAAAGATGCGCCCAATTGCGCGGAAAGCTTTTTCGAATTTTTATACCCCATACCAACTGATATGCCGGAGCAGGGCAATGCAAAAGGTGAAATACAGGTACGGTTTTCTTATGGTATTAATCTAGGTTATCCTGCCATAAAAGAGCCTGCCTGCCCATCTACCAATGATACAGCGGTTTTTAAATTCGTGCTGCACGATAAAGCCGGCAATGCGAGCGATACTGCTTATTCACCTCAAATAGTACTTATAAAAAGATAAGCTTTGATTAAAAAGCTTCGTGAAAGTGTTTTTTATGGCAACCATTTTTATGGGGTTTGTGCAGTAGCCCTCTCAGTTGAAGCCAGCCTGCAGCAGGGTGTAGCGCTTAACAGTATTTTTTATTATGTTTTATTGTATGCCGGAATTGTTTTGTTTTATATGCAGGCATATTTGGGAGAGATAAATCCAAAAACATTAAACAGACGGTCTCAATGGTATTTGAAAAACAACTCCCTTGTTAAAAATACACAGGCAATATTTGCCATTATTGTAGTTGGTATCGGTATTTACTTTGCAACAAATTATTTTAATCGCCTGCAGCATTTATCTATACTTCAATGGGCAGAGGCGCTGGTTTTCCCAATAATAGCCCTTTTGTATTATGGTATATCATTCAATGTTTTTCAGTTGAACCTCAGGCAGACCGGGTGGATGAAGCCATTTTTTATAGGTTTCTCCTGGGCAGGGGTTGTAACCATTTATCCCCTCTTATTTAATCAGTTGGAAACAGGGGTAATTCATCAATTATCACTGTATGGCTTTTTCCTGTTTATTAAAAACTGGATGTTTATTACAGTGCTGAGTATAATGTTCGATATAAAAGATTATGCAGCAGATCATAACAGGCAGTTGAAAACATTTGTGGTAAGAATCGGGTTACGCAAAACCATCTTCTATATAATTATACCACTAAGTGTTATTGGGTTTATCAGTTACATAGCCTTTGTGTCTGCACTTCATTTTCCATTAGCCCGAATTGCCATTAATACTATCCCTTTTATATTATTGATCAGGGTTGCCTGGTCTATGCACCAACGTAAATCAATTCTCTATTATCTTGCAGTTATAGACGGGCTCATGCTAGTAAAAGCAATTTGCGGCATAACAGGCGTTTTAATTACTAATTAATTCTTCAAATGGCAAAACAGAAAAAAGCAAAACAAAAAAGCATTCTTACCAATACTTCTTTACAATTTTTAAAAAACTATATTAATACCCCATCCCCGGTTGGGTTTGAAAGTGCAGGGCAGCGGGTATGGTTAGACTATGTTAGCCCGTTTACTACCACCCAATTCACCGATCCTTATGGCACTGCTGTGGGAGTTATAAACCCGGATGCACCATTTAAAGTGGTAATCGAAGCCCACGCTGATGAAATAAGCTGGTTTGTAAATTATATTAATGACCAGGGTTTAATTTACTGTAAACGTAACGGAGGCGTAGATCACCAGGTTGCCCCTGCTATGAGGGTGCTTATACATGGAAGCAAAGGACCGGTTAAGGCGGTATTTGGCTGGCCGGCAATACATACCCGGTTAAGTAATAGCGATAATAAAGAACCACAGCCTAAAGTAGAAAACCTTTTTCTCGATTGTGGTGCACGCAATAAAAAAGAAGTGGAAGACACCGGTATTCATATAGGATCTGTGGTTACCTACCAGGATGGTTTTGATGAATTAGGATTTGACCATTTTATTGGTCGCGCATTTGATAACCGTATAGGTGGTTTCATGATTGCTGAAGTGGCGCGGTTACTTAAAGAAAATAAAGTAAAACTTCCCTACGGATTATATGTGGTTAATGCAGTTCAGGAAGAAATAGGTTTGCGTGGCGCGGAAATGATAGCACGCCGAATTAAACCAAACATCGCCATTATAACCGATGTTACGCATGATACCCAAACACCTATGATCAATAAAATTATAGAGGGTGATATTACCTGCGGTAAGGGACCATCTCTCGCCTTTGGTCCTGCGGTGCATAATAAATTATTAAGGGTTGTGCAGGATGTAGCGAATGATAAAAAGATCAATGTGCAAATGCGCACGGTGAGCCGCAGTACAGGAACAGATACTGACAGTTTTGCCTATGCAAATGATGGTTGCCCATCTGTTTTAGTTTCTATACCATTACGGTACATGCATACGCCGGTAGAGATGTTGCACCGAAACGATATTGAGGAAACAATAAGGCTTATGTATGAAACACTTTTGGTATTGAAACCTACAACCAACCTGAGTTATTTGTAATGTTGGTAAGAATAAATTCTTTTCCTAATTATTGCATCAATTATTTTTTCCGTGAATTTGCAGGGCTAAAAAAATTGAAAATCATTCAACCGAAAAGAAATTTTTAGCACTAATCATTGTCAGATAAATGCGCACTTTTCGAAGGAATAAGCATAAGTGATTTCTGCCTGCCATCCATATAATAAACGCCTTTGTTTGTAAAAACGCCCTGTTCTTCAAGCATTATTCGAATCTCTTTATTATTCCACTCAGGAATTTGAACAGCCGCATTCAATTCAATGGCATAAGCAGTATTGTGTTTAAATACATAATCGCCGCTTCCTTTAACGCCGTTTTGCATGTCCCACATGCCTATTGAGGGTCCCGCACCATGACCATTATAACCAATAGGGTGACTATAAATAGATGGCTTTATATTTTCTTTTTTTGCCTGAATTATTGCAGACAGTAATGCGTGGTTACCACTTTTGCCAATGGCAAATTGTTCAGTTAAAATGTTCTGAAGCCTGTTACCTTTTTCAAGTGCCTTTACCAGATAATCCGGGGCTCGTTTTTCTCCCCTCTTTAAAACATATGCCAGTTCTTGCATGTCTGTTTTTAACCCCAGGTAAGAAATACCAAAATCGCAATGAACCAGGTCGCCCGGAAGTATGATTTCTTTATCGGGCTGAGTAGCAAATGATCTTTTGGAATCCCCACCGTTCTCGTCACTTCTTTGCACATCTACAGTGGGGTGAAACCAGGTGTCTAATCCCAGTTGGGCGACACGTTCTCTCATCCACCATACCACATCTTCAGTGGTTGTAATACCTGGATGAATAACTTTTTCTGAAAAGGCTTCTGCGATAATACCATGAGATATGCGTGCAATTCCCTCATAAATGATCAATTCATTTTCGGTTCGTATCTGTAACCAGTCAACAGCCAGTTTTTCTGCACTTACCACTTTGCTTTTGCTTTTTACAGGCATGTATTGCATCAAACTATCATACTCAGATTTTGTTAATCCATCTGCATGCGCAAACTCAGCCGATACATTAATTCCTATTTTATTTGGTGCTCTTTCTTCGATTATTTCTGACAGTCTTTGCCACTGATTGGGTTGCGTCTCCGGGTTCCACGATCCCTTAAATATATCGCCCACATCATAGCGTGCAATGGCTAATCTTTCGACCTCATTGCCTTTATCATTAAACACGAAAATGGTTCTTCTTCTTGCATGTAACCAGGTTGCGGGAAGCATGGTAGAGGCAACAGGATCTTCATTATATTCCCTTGCTATAATTATCCACATATCTATGCCGTTAGCACGCATTAATTGTGGTAAAAGGCTATCCAGCCGCTCTTTAAGCAGCGCATCCTGAACAATTGCGCGATCTTTTAATGCAAGAATAGTTTGGCTGGTTGATATAAGGCTTATGCCTAATAACAGCAATAAGAAAATCCCTGGCTTTAGTTTCATTCAATTATTGATTATGGTATAATGGAAGAATAAATTTATTATGAAAATGTAAGGCTGTGTCCGAACTATATATGCTTTCTTTCATTTTTTTTATATGCCGGATGCCATAAGTGCTGTTGGTTAAAAAAACTTCGTCAGCCTCAAGCAGGTCGGTAATTGTTATTTTTGTTTCTTCAAAGGCAATAGAATTTTTCATAAAGGCATTTAGCAGAAATTTTCTCATTACTCCGCTAATACATCCTTCTTCTAATGACGGTGTTTTAATGATGCCTGATGAAACTATAAAAATATTAGAAATGGTAGCATCGGCAATTCGCCCATAAGCATTAAGAATACAAGCTTCATCTAGAAGATTGTTCTTAGCCCAAATGGCACCCATTACATAAGGCAGAAAATTGTTGCTTTTAATATTGCTGAATTTGTCACAACTTTTAAAAGCATCGGGGTATATATCCGCAAAAATTCCTTCATGGTTAAACTGCACATAGGCATCCTGTAAGGCATAAGATTCTATAAGAAAATTAGTACTACTAGTTCCTTCATCAAACAATCCTCCATTTCCGCGGTAAATGGTAAGCCTGATTTTTGACATGGATGAATGTCCATTTTTTTTTGCCAGTTCTTGTATTTGCCGCGTAAGATTATCTGTAGTTAAGGAACCGGGGCGGACAAAATGCATAATATCTAATGAAGCAAATAATCTTTCAAAATGATAACCAAGTAATGGTATTTCGCCACTAATCATTTTCATAGTTTCAAAAATGCCATCACCATACCTGAACCCTCGATTATTTACAGGAATACCTGCTTCTTCATACAAAGAAATTTCGCCGTTTATGTTTACATAGTTTGCCATACCTGTAAAATTAACCGGATTGCTTCATTGAAATAAAATGATATTACTTTTACTTTCAACAACTGTTTCATGAATATAAAAGATGTTGTAAGTTTTCTTGAGCAACTCGCACCCCCTGCCTTGCAGGAGCACTATGATAATGCCGGGCTTATAACCGGAAATAAAGAATGGGCCTGCACCGGTATAATTTGTACGCTTGATGTTACTGAAGAGGTAATAAATGAAGCCCGTGAAAAAAATTTAAACCTGGTTGTAGCGCATCATCCCATAATATTCAAAGGCTTAAAAAAGTTGAATGGCAGCAATTATGTTGAGAGAACAGTTATCGCAGCCGTAAAAAACGACATCGCTATTTATGCCATCCATACCAATTTAGATAAAATGGTAAAGGGGGTAAGCAACACCATGGCGCAAAAACTGGGACTCGTAAACCATCGCATACTAAAACCAGAGAAAAATCTTTTACAAAAATTATTTACCTACGTACCGGTAGAACATGCACAAAAAGTTTTAAATGCTTTATTTGCCGCGGGTGCAGGAAATATTGGCAACTACAGTGAGTGTAGTTTTTCGGTGCAGGGCTCCGGAACTTTCAAAGGAAATAATGAATCTAATCCGTTTGTAGGAGAGAAGGGGTTAAGGCATAGCGAGAAAGAACAAAAATTGGAAGTGATCTTTCCCGCATATCACCAACAAAAAATTTTAGAAGCTCTTCAGGCTTCACACCCATATGAAGAAATTGCCTTTGATATTATATCACTAGAAAATGCTAGTAAGCATACAGGGTTGGGCATAATCGGCGAATTAGAAAATGAAATGCCAGCCTTAAATTTTTTGCAGGTTATTAAAAATGTTTTTGAACTACATGTAGTACGGCATACCCCAATTGTGAACAGGAATGTTAAAAAAATAGCGGTTTGCGGGGGTTCTGGAAGCTTTCTAATTCAGCACGCGCTGAGACAAATGGCAGATGTTTATATTACCGCAGATATAAAATATCATGAATTCTTTGATGCCGAAGGGAAAATGATGATCGCAGATATCGGTCATTGGGAAAGCGAACAATTTACCATTGACCTGCTATTTGATCAATTGCGCGAGGAATTTACTACTTTTGCCGTCCTAAAATCACAAGTGAAAACAAACCCGGTAAATTATTTTATATAAAAGCTAGACGGACCATCCAGGTTTAACTGTCTAATATTGTATAAATCAATTACTTAATTTCAGGTTTTCATTTGAAAATTATAAAATCGCAAACATTATATGGCAACTACAAAAGATTATTCGGTTCAGGAAAAATTAGCATCGCTTGTAAAGCTGCAAAAAGTTGATTCTAAATTGGATGATATTAAGATCTTAAAAGGCGAACTTCCTATCGAAGTAAGCGATCTTGAAGATGAAATACAAGGTTTAAATGCCCGCAAAAATCGCATAGAAGAAGAAATAAATGGCATTACTGAGTTTATTGAGAAGAGAAAGAATGATATGAAGGAAGCGGAAGAAATGATCAATAAATACAAAAAGCAAAGCGAAGATGTAAAAAATAACCGCGAATTTGAGGCTATTAATAAGGAAATTGAAACCCAGGAACTGGAATATCAGCATGCAGATAAAAACATAAAAGATGCTAATGAAGAACTGGGTGAAAAAGTAAGAATACTGGAGGCCGCCAAAAAGCAGATTGGTAGCAAAGACACTGTTTTAAACAATAAAAAAGGCGAACTCGAAAAAATTATTACAGAAACCGAAAAAGAAGAAAAGCATTTTGCAGATATCGCTGCCGAAAACAGGAAAGGCATAGACGACCGCCTTATTTATTCTTATGACCGCATAAGAAACAGTTACCGCAATGGTTTGGCTGTTGTACCTGTTGAAAGAGATGCTTGTGGCGGTTGTTACAACTCCATTCCTCCCCAAAAACAAAGCGAAATTAAGCAGCGCAAAAAAATTATTGTTTGCGAAAACTGCGGACGAATTTTGGTGGATGATGAGCTAAATGCCGAGATTGAAATTAAGTAGTAACGTTAAACACACTATAAGATTTTGTAAAGGGTTGCACATTGTTGCATCCCTTTTTTATTTTCGTTACAGATGAAGAAAAATTTACAGTACCGGCCTACAGCATATTTTTTTTATAGTGGACTTTATATCATTATTCAGCATTGGTTGCGTCGCACACTTCAGCTTCCTGTATATATAAGGGGCTTTTTTTTAAAACATACCATGTTAAAGCCTGTTTTATTCTTCTTCATATTTTTTATCTTAAACACCGCCGCAAAAGCTGAAAAGGTTTTCGATTTTAATAACACCTGTCAACAGGCATACAAAAATATTATCGCTTTAAAAGTTACTACTGGTCAAAGCCTGGTAAACCAGGCAAGGCGCGAGAACCCTGATAATCTTATACCGGAATTGCTCGATAGTTACATAGACTTTTACTCCCTTTTTTTTAATGAAAACCCGGCTGAGTTTAAAGATGCAAAATCACGGTTCGACCAAAGGTTATCCAAACTGTCAGAAGGACCATCTTCATCACCATTTTACAATTACTGCCGTAGTGCAGTGTACATTCAAAAGGCTTGTATAGAAATAAAATTCGGTGAGAAATGGAACAGTGGGTGGGACTTTAGAAAAGCCTTTAGCCTTGTAAGAGATAACAGAAAAAGGTTTCCCACATTTCTTCCATCGAATATGATGTATGGGCCCATGCAGGTAGTAGCAGGCACCATTCCCGACAGCTATAAATGGCTGGCAGGCCTTTTCGGCATAAAAGGCTCTATAAAAGATGGCATGCATATGATGGAAAATTTTGTGAACAGCAACGACCCCTGGGCAAAACTGTTTTCGAATGAAGCCAGTTTTTATTACTGCTACATTCTCTTTTATATTCAAAACAAACCTGATGATGTTTTTAAATTTATAGCACAGAAAAAACTTGATATTACCAACAATCACCTGCTGGCATACATGGCTACCAACCTCGCCCTCAACAATAAAATGAATGATTATGCCCGTAATGTTATTGCAAAAAGAAATCCTTCAAGTGATTATTTAAGTACGCCTGTCTGGGATTTTGAAATGGGGTATCTAAAACTGCGCAGTCTCGACACCCGCGAAGCATCGGCTTATTTCGAAAGTTATTTGCGCAGGTTCAAAGGCAAATTCTATTTAAAAGATGCCTATGAAAAATTAAGCTGGTGTTATTATTTGCAAAATAATATGGACGCTGCAAATCGTGCCAGGCAGAATGTTATTAAACGTGGAAGCACCGATACCGATGCAGATAAGCAGGCTTTAAAAGATGCTAAATCGGGTATTTGGCCAGATAAGTTATTGTTGCAGGCAAGATTATTAAATGATGGCGGCTATAACAGCCGTGCTTTGTCTTTATTAGCCGGCAAAAGTTCTAATGATTTTCCTGATCCGCTTGAAAAACTTGAATTCACATACAGGCTCGCAAGAATTTACGATGACCTTGATAAGAATGAGGAGGCAATAAAAACTTACCAGGTCGCCATAAACCTTGGCGAAAACCGCACAGAATATTTTGCCTCTAGGGCTGCATTGCAAATAGGAAATATTTACGAAAAGCAGGGGCAATGTAACCAGGCCCTTGGTTATTACCAACGGTGCCTGAATATGGGCGAACATGAATACAAAGATTCCATGGATCAGAAAGCTAAGGCAGGTATCGCCCGTTGCAAAGGGCAATAGCATTTACTTCTTTCACCTGTTTAATTGGTTGATAAATAAAAGCCAACTACATAATTATCTATCATAAAAAGCGTAAAATTTGCGGTATGCTTGTATCGCTTGTAATCCAGAATTACGCCATTATTGATGAGATTGAGATCAGCTTTTCGCCCAACCTGAATATAATTACTGGCGAAACTGGTGCGGGTAAAAGTATTGTTATCGGTGCTCTTAGCCTGATATTGGGAGAGCGTGCAGACTCATCCATATTATTGCAGCCCGGAAAGAAGTGTTTTATTGAAGGTATATTTAAAGCTGAAAACAGACAACAAATAATTGCTTTTCTTAACTGATAATGACCTGCAAAGTGATGATGACGAAATTGTGCTTCGCAGAGAAATTAATGCAGCCGGAAAATCGCGGGCATTCATTAATGATTCCCCCGCAACACTTCAACAACTAAAAAAGCTTGCATCCATGTTGGTTGATCTTCACCAGCAATTCAATACCCTTGAACTTGGTGATGCAGATTTTCAACGGGAGGTGCTCGATGCACTAGCCCAAAATCAGGATGTTCTTCAAAATTACCAGGATGCTTATAATCATTTTCGCATCGCATCGCAGGAACTTGAAAAGCTAAAAAATCAGAAGGCAGATTTTGCAAAAGAATTCGATTATCAGCAATTCTTATTTAATGAGCTAAATGAACTGGACCTTAAAGAAAATGAACTGGAATTAATAGAAGAAGAGCTTAAGGTAATGAGTAATGCAGAAGTAATTAAAACAAAAGTTACCCAATCTATTTTTCTTTTAAAGGAATCGGATGAACCCCTTACTCAATCCCTTAAGCAAATTATTCAGCAACTGCAAAGTGTTGCTGGTTTTCATACGGGCATTGCTGCTGTTGCTGAGCGATTGCAAAGTGCATATTTAGAACTGGCAGATGTTGCTGATGAATTAGAAAATGTTTCCGGCAGTATTCAATACGATGGCGTAAGGATAGAGGAAATGAATGAACGCATTTCTGCAGGGTATAGGCTGCAGAAAAAACATGGTGTTCAGTCAACCAACGAATTGTTGCAAATACAAAACGCTCTTGAAGAAAAATTGCAACAGGTTCTAAATATCGACTCAATTATTCTTGAGAAAGAAACTAAAACTAAAGAACTTTTTAACCAGGCGCAGAAACTTGCCGAAACCTTGTCTGCAGAAAGAACAAAAGTAATTGCACCATTAACTAAAAATGTTCATGCCCTGCTTAAACAGGTGGGCATGCCCAACGCAAAAATCGCGGTGTCCGTTTCTTCAGTAGCATTGAATTTATACGGCTCAGACAATATTGAATTTTTATTCGATGCAAACAATACAGGTCGTTTGCAACCCCTTGATAAAGTTGCAAGCGGTGGGGAATTAAGCAGGCTAATGCTTTGCATAAAATCGTTGGTTGCACAAAGCATCAATCTTCCTACCCTTATTTTTGATGAAATTGATAGCGGTATATCTGGTGAAGCCGCGAGGCAGGTAGGCATTATAATGAAGAGCCTTGCAGATAAAAGACAGGTAATTTCGATTACACACCAACCGCAGATTGCAGGTAAGGCCAACAAACATTTTTATGTTTTTAAAGAAATAAAAGATAATGCAATTGTTACCCGCTTAAGAATTCTTTCGCAGGAAGAACGTATTGTTGCCATTGCAAAAATGCTAAGTGGTGAGAAGCCAACTGCAGCCGCACTTGAGAATGCACGTGAAATGGTGATGAACTAAAATTATTTCTCAGAAAATGCTGCATTTCATAAAGCATATAACCCCGTTCATGTAAGTATATAAAAGTATTATTTATATTAAATACTTTTAACTATAACATCATGAGGGCACAAAAAAAATATTCGATATACCATGTGTTATTCTGGTTGTTATTATTTGGTGCATGGTATTTCTTTCGGTACGATGATTATTATTCCGTTTCTGAAGCCTTGCAGGTTACAGTAATAAAAGTGCTATTTCTTGCTGCACTGGTGTATATAACAAACCTGATATTACTTCCAGTTTTTTTATACAAAAAGCGATATGTTGCTTTTGGAGTCTTGTTTATTCTGCTTGTTTTCTTTTCAAGTGCTTTGAAAATGCACATGGAAGGCATTATTCTTTATGGGCAGGAAAACTTTAAAGTGTGGTATAATTTTAAGCAGCGCGTTTACGATAATATCATCCCTCATTTCTTGCTGGTAAGTACAGGTGCCGCAATTCAATTGTTGTACGATTATGGTAACACGCAACGATCTCTTGCTGCAGTTACAAAGGAAAGGGCAGAGGCTGAATTAAATTTTCTTCGCAGCCAGATGAATCCGCACTTTCTTTTCAACGCTATTAATTCAGTTTATTTTTTGATTGATAAAAACAACAAAGATGCACGCGATGCCCTGCATACTTTTTCTGAGATGCTGCGATATCAGTTGTATGAGTGCAACGTTGAAAAAATTACTGTTGAAAAAGAGATTGAGTTTCTTACCAATTATGTTACAGTCCAGAAAATGCGGATTCCCAAACCTGCATCTGTTAAGTTTGATGTAAATAAAAATATTTCATCATTATTAATTGAGCCATTGATTTTACTGCCTTTCGTCGAAAATGGTTTTAAACACATTTCGCATTTTGATGATCGTGAAAATTATATAATTATTGTTCTGAATGGAAATCAAAATGAAATGGTGTTGATGGTTGAAAACTCCACGGCAAACAATACTTCAAATACGCCGGGCCTTGGTTTAGCTAATGTTAAACGCAGGTTGCAATTATTATATCCCAACCGCCATTTGTTGGTTGAGGAAAAAACGGAACTTATGCATAAAGTTACACTTCATTTATACTTCAATGGTAAGCCATGATTAATTGTATTATTATAGATGATGAGCCCCTGGCCTTAAAAGGTTTAAAGGAATATATCAACGATATAGATTTTCTGCACCTTGTCGGGGAATTTGACAATGCGATGAAAACTTTGCCTCTTTTGAAATCGGAAAAGGTTGATCTTATATTTTTAGATATTGAAATGCCTCAAATTTCCGGGCTTGATTTTTTAAAGTCCTTGCCACATCCGCCCCTGATAATTATAACTACCGCTTACCCGCAACATGCTGTTGAAGGTTTTGAATTAAATGTAATTGATTATTTACTAAAGCCCATTGCTTTTAACAGGTTTTTAAAAGCCGCATTAAAAGCTCAGGAAGTCTTTTCGCACAGCGATCAGGCCCTTAATGAAGAAAAAACTACCGATCATATTTTTGTAAAAAGCAATAATAAAATTGTAAAAATTTTCTTTGAGGATATTATATACGCCGAAGCGCTGCAGAATTATGTTGCCATACACACTGCAAATGGTAAGATCATTACATACCTCACCTTTAAATCTGTTGAAGAAAATCTTCCGGCTTCACTGTTTTTAAAGGTGCACAAATCTTATATAGTTCGGTTGTCAAAAATTACCGGTATTGGAGCCAACCTAATTTACATGGATGAAATTGAAATTCCGATAAGCCGGTCGCTTAAAGAAGAGGTTACAAAAAAATTATTGGGCAGTAATTTTCTAAAGCGATAAACATGGAGTCTACTTTTCAGTCTGCCTGATTTTGGGTAAATGGGCTACATGAAAATTCACTGAGTTGGCAATAAAACACATCTTGTTTGCTTCAGCATGCAGGGCGTATGCCATATCAATTTTATTACTGTTTTTAATTTCTATTTCGGGTTGTAAAGTAACGCTTGTAAAACGCCCGCTTCCATCTTCTCCTGTTTGCATAATTCCTGTAGCGTGATCGATGTAAGACATTACAGCAATACCATTTTCTGCACATAAATGTAAATACCATAACATGTGGCAGGAGGAAAGTGATGCAAGCAATAATTCTTCAGGATTATATTTTAATGCATCCCCCCTGTACATTGTATCAGAAGATAATTCAATGAACATTTTTTCCTGGACTGATAAAATGTGATCGCGTTTATAATCTTTATAAGTCTCCGTTCCTTTTCCAGTATTACCTGTCCACTCAATGATGGTTTTATATATGTGATCGCGGATCATGCAATTTATTTATATGAAATTATATAGTTCCCGCAAAAAAAAGGTCAGCCTGTAAAGGCTGACACATTTTATTTCATAGATTAACAAAACCTGATATGTCTAATAAGCTATATCAATTGCTTCAGGCTGAAAAGATGTTCCGGTAAACTTATAGGGTACTGCATTACCGTTATCATTAACCCTGAAAACGATTAATTTTTTATTTGCTTTTTCTGCAGCGATCATAATGGTGTATCCATTAACATTCGCTGTGGATATATCTACAGGATTACCCAGCATGGTATTGCTTCCGTAGATAAAAGCATCTGCAGCATAACTTCCACCCTGTGATAATTTTGCGTCAGCATTTTTAATAATATAAATTCCTCCATCTGCATTAAAAGCTGGTTTGCCTTCTGTTGGCACTGCCGGTGCGGTTGCTTCGCCAATTTCAGTAACAAACAAAATATCTTTTTCAGCATTGTAGGTTAAACCATGTAACCTGCTGAAAGTGCCATTGGCCTGTTTGTGATATTTAAAGAACGGCTGGCTGTTACGTTTCCTGAAAGAGATCCCGGTTTATCAAAAATATCGAGGCGCATAGCAGCCTGGTCTATTACTACGATAAGCCTGTTACGAGATTCATCAAAGAAAATTCCCCATGGCTGACCCTGAATTTTTATAACTGTGCCGGTAACATTTCCTGAACGGATTGAAAAGTTTTTGTACATCCTTATTGTACTATCGGTATTATTTGCGATATATAAAATATCTCTTATTCTATCATAGGTTATTTCACGACCGCTTGATAATGTGGGGTCTGTAATTGTTCTTGCAGGTATGGGGGTCTGCGAAAGAGAAGATGCATTTTCAAAAACATATACTGTTTTATCTCTTCTGCCTAACTGGTATAATTCATCTTTTGCGCTAAAGTAAAATATGCCGTTACCATCTTTTGCATTAGATGCATAGCTGGTGGAATCGATCATTTCTGGTGGAGTTAATCCGTAAAACCATAAGTTTCTTGTTGCTGCAGCAGTATCGGCAGCGGAAACGAATAATCCTTTTGACATTCCGGTAACTTTTTCTGTTGAAGCAGTTTCTGGGGTTACTACTTCATTCATTTCTGATTTTGAGCATGATGCGAGCATGCTTCCTGTTACGCCAAATAGTATGGCATAATAGCTTGTTCTCAGCAGGGTTTTACTTTTCATAATTTTTATTTTAGAACTTTATATACGTTTTTACAACCCAATTCAGATTTATGATTTCTGATTGTTAATTATAAATGATCTGATTGTAATCCATATGGCCAGTGGAGACCCAGAAATATTTGAAACTTCCGGTGATGTAGGTCTGGAATAACCGGGGAAGGCTTTTTGTACATGCAACGCCTGTCTGCAAAATTGGTAAGACCCTAAAAACTTTACAGAAAGTCATTAATTTTAAAACTGCTATTCTTAATAGCCTTTCATAAAAAACTCAATGGAAAAATCATTGGTACACCACGAGCATCATGTAAAGGGATCAGAAATATTAAGAGATATTGTAATTGGAATGAGCGATGGGCTTACTGTTCCTTTTGCGCTTGCAGCAGGTTTAAGTGGCGCGGTAGATAATTCATCCCTAATTGTACTTGCAGGGCTGGCAGAGATCGCTGCCGGTTCCATTGCTATGGGACTGGGCGGTTACCTTGCAGGCAAAACAGAAATGGATCATTATAATAATGAATTGAAACGGGAATATTATGAAGTAGACAACATGCCTGAAAAAGAAAAAGAAGAAGTAAGAGAATTTTTTGAAGGATTGGGACTAAGCGAAGATGTACAACACAAAGCAGTGGAAGAACTTACACGCGATAAAAAACGATGGGTAGATTTTATGATGCAATACGAATTATCGCTGGAAAAACCGGATCCGAAACGTGCCCGCAAGAGTGCATTTAATATTGGAGTGTCTTATGTAATTGGTGGAATGGTTCCACTAACACCATACTTTTTTTTGGATGATTCTTTTAAAGCGTTACAAATTTCAACGGTTATAACATTCATTTGCCTGTATGTATTCGGGTATTTTAAAAGCCGCATGACGGGTGTAAATCCCTGGACAGGCGGCTTTAAAGTTATGATGATAGGCGCGGTGGCGGCTTCCATTGCCTTTGCCATCACCAAAATTATTGAAGGTTAAATCACACTGCCTTCAACGTGGTTTTTTCTTTTTTCCAATATTTATACAGTGCAAATATTATTAGCAGCCATGCAAGTATGTTTGCTATAATAGAAATGGTTTCGCTGCTGTAATAAGATGCAGGTTTAAATTCAAACCTAATGTTATGTTCACCTGCGGTCACTGCCAATCCGCGTAATGCGTAATTGGTTTTTACAATTGGCGCTTCTTTATCATCAATGTATGCTTTCCATCCCCGGTCGTAATATATTTCGCTGAAAACTGCGAACTGGTTTGTTTTTGAAGTGCTTTTATAGGTGATCTCATCATTGTCGTTTTTTACCAGTTCTATATTGGCAGTACTGTCTACAGCAGGTGCAAAGGGAATAAGCGATTTAAATTCATTTTCAACAATCGCAACAAATTTCGGATCAAAATCATTCAGTGCCTTCATCGCAGTTGCACCATCACTTACATACTGAATATCCCTTACAAACCATACAGGGCCAAGAGCACCCGGGTTTTGTTGCACAACGGGCTGGTTTTGATCGCCTGTGTTTATTACATACTTTGTATTTAGCATATTAAGCACCTGAACATTCATGGGTTGCTTACGCAACTGGAAGTTTAGCAGGTCTTCAGTAAGGCTAAGTTTAGCAGGGTGATAACCGCCAATGGAATTATGGTGATAAGAGGTAAGCGCATCATTAAAAACATCCTGCGTTAAATTCAATACCCGAAAATATCCGGGGTCTTGTTTTATTTGTATATCAGCCTGCGTGGGTGCAAAGTTACTTTCATCGTAAGCTGACTGATCCTGAAAATTATCCTCATTCAAATACCTGCGGCTTTCAGTTATCACATCAAGGGAGCCCAATAATATTACAGCCCATAAAGCATATACCGGTTTTATTTTTTTCTTCAGCATCAGGAAAATGGCAAAAAATGCAGCCATTATAAACAAAAAAGAACGAAGCAGGTCACTGCCGAAAACTGATTGCCTGTCTGCTTTAAATGCATTGAATAAAGTTGTTGCCTGGTCTGCGCCGGCTTGTTGTGTAAGTGCGCTTATAATACGGTCATCATTATTTCCCTGGTAAGGAAAGCTGGTATATAACATAGCAATGATCGCGAATACACCAATTGTTATATAGCCTGCCATTTTAAATTTCTTAGTAGCCTCTTCACGGTTCTCTTCACTAAAAAATAATTTATGTAAACTTAATACCGCTGCAAAAGGAAAAAGTAATTGCGGAATTACCAATGCCATTGTCGGCGCCCTGAACTTGTTATACATAGGCAGGTAATTAAACAGGAATTCGTTAAAGCCCATCAGGTTCTTTCCCCAGCTCATAAGTATGGCAAGGGTGCATGCTGCCAGCATCCACCATTTATTTTTTCCATCTAGATATAACATTGAAAAAATAAACAGGAAACACATAATGGCACCTATATAAACGGGTCCGGAGGTAAAAGGCTGATTGCCCCAGTACAATCCGCCTACATTGCCGGCAAAGTCTTGGGCAAAGTTTGTGGCCTCTTCATCTGAAGCTCCCTGCGAGGCAGCCAGTTTAGCCAGGTTGGAATTTTTGCCTAACGCTTTTGCCTGCCCGCTTGCACCGCCATAAATATTAGGCACCATCAAAGAGAAAGTTTCTGCTGTTCCATAACTCCACCCAAAGGCATAATCTATTGGTAAACCTGACGAGGTGCGTTGCTGGTCTGTTGCTGTGTCCAGGTTTAGTGTGCCACCGCGCATGGTGGCTTTACTATAATCGTATGTGGTGGCGAGTGTTACCATGTTTGTGGTTATCCCAATTATAGCTGCTACCGCAAGTATGCCGAAAGACAAAGCCATATGCCTGAATTCCTTTGTCTTAACCCAGTGAATAATATAAGCAACAGTCAGGCAAACTGCCACTAATAAAAAGTAATAAGAGATCTGCGGGTGGTTCATGGTAATCAGCAGGCTCGCAAACAATGTTGAAAGCGCTGCGCCGATCCAGTACTTTTTCTGGTACACCAAAATAATGGCCCCTAATAAGGCAGGCATATACCCCATTGCCTGCACCTGTGTTTCGTGCCCCACAGCCACTATTATAGCACTAAACGAAGCGTATGCATATGCGAGTGCGCCTAGTATGCCGATCCTGAAATCTGTTCGCACCACCTGCGTTAAAAAGTAAAATGACAGGCACAGCAATAAAAAAAAGCTGATGGGTTTGGGCATGAAAAGCGTAAACAAAAAATGCAGGTATCCAATAGGTACAGGGTTGTTGCTTTCCATGGCTATCTGGTATGCCGGCATACCACCAAACATGCTGTTGGTCCATAACGGAAAGTGGCCATGCGTTTCTTTATACTCAAAAGAATTTTGCGCCATACCTTTCCAGTGAATAATATCACTCTGCTGCAACACCTTTCCCTGCAAGGCTGGCTTGCAATAGATCACAGCAATAACTAAAAATACCCCCACGGCAATGGCGTGCGGTTTAATATTTTTCCAGCTTAACAGGCTCATGTAAAATGTATATAGTGGCAACAAACCTACAATGAAGTAGTTGAATTCTCAAAAGCTATCCTGCTTGTTTTCATGTTTTATAACAATAAATTTTTAATACGGGCTGCAGATTTTTTATGGCATCTTCCGTTGCGTCGCAATCCGGTCATCTTTCTTTTCATTGTGCGGCTAAAAAATTATCCGGCTAAATAAAAATTGTTTATTTGCATCTTATGGAAAAGGAGCCCACGCAACCCAACAAAACTTACAGGATAATTACCTTCTGCCACCGCCTTGCATTTATTGTAAACCTGTTCTTCTTTGTTTGCCTGGTGTTACTTTATACAACCATAAAACTGCCTGAATTTATTAATGGACTTTCCATTACCCTGGGATGGTTTGTTTCTCCTTTCCTTAATTTTTTTGTACTTACCGCAACAACAATCCTGGTAATAAAAAATGGCCGGCAGGTAATACAATTACCGATAATAGCATCTTTTAATTTACTGGTATTTCTTTTCCAGGTTATTTACCACCTTATTCTTTAAACATGATAAGCGACATTTTAAATAACAAGCCGACCAAATTATTTGTAGGGATTGCAGCCTTCTTTGTTGCCAATGCACTTATTGCAGAATGCCTGGGAACAAAACTTTTTAGTCTCGAAAAAGTGTTTGGGTCAGAGCCTGCGAGCTTTAGCCTTTTCGGGGAAAAAGGATTATCTGTTACACTCACAGCCGGTGTGTTGCTTTGGCCACTTGAATTTATTATCACAGATATTGTTAATGAATATTACGGTGCCAAAGGCAGTACGCCGAATAAGTTATATTGCCATAGCTTTAATACTGTATGCTTTTGTAATGTTCTACATGGCCATTAGTTTGCCTGCAGATAATTTCTGGGTCGGTTATAAAAAATCTGATGGCGTGCCCGATATGCAACTTGCATTCTCAGCCATCTTTGGCCAGGGCATGTGGATAATTTTTGGAAGCCTCGTCGCTTTTATGGTAAGCCAAATTGTAGATGTAACCGTGTTTCATAAAATAAAGAAAGTAACGGGGGAGAAGAAGGTTTGGCTGCGTGCAACCGGATCAACTGTTGTTTCTCAACTTATAGACAGTTACATAGTATTGTTTATTGCATTTAAACTGGGAAATAACTGGAGCTGGCAGCGCGTATTGGCAATAGGGATGGTAAACTATGCTTATAAATTTTCTGTTGCTGTATTACTTACGCCATTGATTTATTTTATGGAAAACAGAATCGATCATTACCTGGGAAAAGAAACCGCGACAAAAATGAAAAGAACCGCAATGGGTTTGGCAGAAGATGATTATTATTCCATTCCATCCGCAGGTTAATCTCTATTAAATTCATCAACCAGCATTGTAACTACAAATTTATCAATAGGTAAGGTAACATCATTCTCTTTTAATTCACTCAGTGAAATCCATCGCAATACCTCTGCCTGAACGTTAAAGTTTGCAATTTGCTGTTCAGAAAAGTCAAAAGGGTGACTCTTTGTTTTCAAAGCAGATGTATCGGCCGACACTTCGTAATAAATAGAAATGATTTGTTGGCTATCATTAAAAGCTGACCGTTGAAAATAATCGGTCGTATACAGGTGTCGGCCAACTGTAACCTTTAGACCGGTCTCTTCTAAAAATTCTCTGACCAGGCATTCCCGTGTGCCTTCGCCAAATTCTAAACCACCACCCGGGAACTTTGTATAGTACTTCCCTCTTATTAATTCATCACTTAATAAAACCCTTTTCATTTCATCAATTAACACTCCATATACCCGAATAACAAAAAATTGAATGGTTGGTTGAATTAGGTCGCTCATTTTTAAGTGGTTGCGATTTTAAATTAAACATCTGAAACAATACATGCACAAAAAAGCCCCGGCAAAAATTTTACCGGGGCTTAAGTTATACATTATAATTAATGAATAGTATCATGATCATGACCTATAGCATCGCCAGTTTTTTGGGCAGCTTTTTCCACAGCTCTGCCTGCATCTTTCACACCTTCTTTAGTAGCATCCCAGGCATTGTCAATTGCATTGCCGGCATTATCAAAAAATCTACCGGTGCGGCTAACCACTTCACCATCATGTAGTACCACTACTTTACCATCTCTCTTCACTTCGCCATTGCGATAAACTACTACATTGTCATCCATATTAACATCATTATCAGCAGCAACCCAATCGTTGCCTTTCCAAACCATTACTTTTCCATTACGATAAGTAGCATCACCTTCAGCAGGGGTATAAGCTGTAGTGGTGGTAGTTGTTGTAGTGGCATCTTCTGTAGTGACTGTTGCATCGTTATCGTCAGCATCGTTATCATTACAAGCTGTGAGGGATGCAGCTACAAGTGCCATAATAAAAAACTTTTTCATAATCTTTTTGATTTATAGTTTTTAAAAATCGCAGGCAGATTTATTCTAGCCTTGAAACACTTTATGAAATATTTGTGCCAAAGTTTATTTAAAAGTCGGTTTTATTTAAAACCAGCGTTTTTTCATAAAGTAGCCCGCGATAATTACTGATACAAGCAGGGAAATGAATACTGGAATATAAAAGGCATGCTGGGTGTTGGCATATGGAATCTCCACATTCATACCATATATACTGGTGACAAGAATGGGTAATGAAAGGATAATGGTGATTGAGGTAAGCCTCTTCATTACGCTATTCAGGTTATTACTTATAATGCTTGCAAAGGCATCCATGGTGCTGCTTAAAATAGTGGTATATATGTTTGCCATTTCCAGCGCCTGGCTGGTGTCTACTATTACATCTTTTAAAATTTCCCTTTCATCTTCGGTAAGCCCAAGAAAATTAGTGCGCTCCATTTTCATCATCATTAATTCATTACTGCGAAGGGCTGTAACGAAATAAACTAGGCTTTTCTGAATGCGCATTAATTGCAATAATTCCTCGTTACGGTTGCTGTCGTACAGCTTTTGCTCGTACAAGTTTCTTTTATGATTGATCTCTTTTAAAAACTCCATAAAATTTTGAACTATCTTATCGAAAATCTTTAAAACCATCATGTTACGTTTGTCTGGATGATCTTTTTCAAAGCTGTTTAGAAACTTTTTTATGGCACCATTATCGAATGAATTAACCGTAATAATCTGGTTGTCTGTAAGAATAATACAAATTGGAATTGTGATATAATAGGCATCACTGTCGTTAAAGGAGTTGTTTTCAGCAGGCGTTTTAATAATGATGAAGCGAACATTGTCTGCCAATTCGTAGCGTGGTCTTTCATCAATGTCGAGTGAATCTCTCAGTAATTCAATGGGAATATCCAACTGATTACTCAGGTCAACAAATTCTTCTTCCTTTAAAGGAGGAACAACATTTACCCAGGCGCCACTTTCAGCCTTTTCTATTTCAACCGTTTTGTTGTGGATGTTTTTGAAATATTGAATCATAAAAAATAAAAAGGCTTTTTCTTGTTTTAACGGCCCTGAAATTAGGCATAGGGTTATAAATAATTACTCATCGTTGCCGGCAAGAATTTCCATCTCGCCTTTAAAAACAAATTTTGCAGGGCCGCAAAGCCAAATGTTTTCAAACTTACCATCCGGTTTTTTTTCAAATTCTACGGCAAGATTTCCTCCCGGTGTTTTTATTTCACCCGGTTAAAGCCAAGTGCATTATGGGCAAAAACCAAAGCAGCTGCTGTTACACCTGTACCGCAACTTAGTGTTTCATCTTCTACGCCGCGTTCGTAGGTTCTTACATATAACTTGTCCCCGGAATCTTCAACGAAATTTACATTAATACCCTCTTTGGCATATGCTTCATTATATCTTATTTCTTTTGCAGCTTTAATAAAATCCAACCCCCATATATCTGATACCGGTCTTATGTAATGGGGCGAACCTGTGTTAAGAATAAAGTCGCCATGTTTTTTTTCAACCACATCTACATTCTGCATCTTTAAAAAGATCCAGCCACTTTTATCCTGGTAAGCCTCATGTTCACCATCAACCGCAAGAAATTTATATTGCATTTTAATCAAGCCCAAATCCATAGCAAATTTTACCATGCATCTACCGCCGTTACCACACATGCTACTTTCACCGCCATCTGAATTATAATATTTCATTTCAAAATCGTATCCGTCTAATGTATTTAGCAGCATTAATCCATCTGCACCTATACCTTTTCTTCTTTCGCAGGCCTTCTTTATTTCCTGCTCAGTAAGTTTTACAGTATTATCTCTATTGTCGATAATTATAAAATCGTTGCCTGTACCCTGGTATTTATAAAAATTGATCGTCATTTTCTTCATTACATTTTCTCTATTATTTCCAAAGCTTTTTTTAATAAGGTTTTCTACAGCCAGCGGCACCATTTTCTGAAAATGTATGGTTAACCCTGTTTGCAACAATGGCACTTAAGGCTAATGCAATGATGACCGAGCAACCTTCCTAACCCATAAATGGCTGCAGTTTCCATTTCAAAATTAGTTATACGATGGTTGCCCAATTTGAAATTCTGTAAGCCTGTCTATAAGTTCCGGATTACTTAAGCCCAACCTAAGTACCCTGCCCTGCGGACCATAAAACCCAGGGCAGGTGACTGTAATGCCATGATGAAAACCATCAACAAAATGTTTTAATAACCCGGGCGCAGCTGTGTTAATGTATGGTTGAGATACCTGGTCGTTAACCTGTGTATGCGCAATAAATTGCTGCAGCATGTTCTTTTCTTCATTGTTTATGTCGTGTGCATAGAAATTAAGCAGGTTATCAATGCCAAGACCATGTGTGCTTACCACAAAACCATCTACAGGAATATCGGCCTGCAAAGAACCACTTGTGCCAATGCGTATAACCTGTAAACTTTTTAAATGGCTTTTAATAGTACGAGTTGTAAGATCAATATTCACCAGTGCATCCAGTTCGTTTAAAACAATATCAATATTATCAGGACCAATGCCCGTAGACACCACAGAAATTCTTTTATTGCCAAGCCGCCCAGTATGTGTAACAAATTCGCGGTGGTTGGTAGTTAATTCAATTTCATCAAAATGTTTTGAAACTTCCTGCACCCGGTCAGGGATCACCAACAGTAATAATTATATCGGCAAGTTCTTCGGGTAATAAATTTAGGTGATAGATAGCTCCGCGGCTGTTTAATATCAATTCACTTGGCGCAATGGGTTGCATATATGTGCTTCTGATTTTTTAATGCGTTCAAATTTCGGATTTCTAATTCAGTAGTTTACTTTATTTTCGCGGGCAACTTAGGGTTCCTGTGGCCGAGTGGCTAGGCAGAGGTCTGCAAAACCTCCCACAGCAGTTCGAATCTGCTCGGGACCTCAAAATAATCTTTATAAAACCTATAAGGCTTTTTAAACCTTGTAGGTTTTTTTGCAAATGAAATATTCTCAACAAATAGGTGTCGCGGCAGTTTTATTATTGATAGGTGTTTGCTATATGCCGTGGAGTTATGTTGCCAGCCAGCAACTTACTATTACAGGAATGGATACGGGAAAAGCTGAATTTGGACGACCAGGTATTCTAAATATGTTTTTTGGGAGCATCTCACTCATCTTATTTTTATTGCCAAAAATATGGGCGAAAAGAACCAATGTTTTTATCGGGGCACTGAACCTTTCCTGGTCTATTAGAAATTACCTGTTGGTAACTACTTGCTACTTTGGCGACTGTCCTGAAAAAAAGCCTGGAATTTATTTACTGCTTTTTTTAAGTGTAACTATTTTTATTATGACCCTTGTTCCGAAAATAGACCTAAATAAAAAGTAGGTTAAAGCATTACAAAAAATATATTTCTCTTTCCTGTTTTTCCCCAATCTTTCATTATGGGAGAAAGTTGTTCCCTTAATTGTGCATACGTAACCTTTTTTCCTTTCGCCGGGGGTATTAGGTCTGCCGGTTTTATTTCATCTAGTTCAATTTTTGTTGCAAACAATGTGTAATGCAGCCGGGGTATAGCAATACCCATTATCATTCCGGGTAGGCCGGAAAAAGATTCTGGACCCCCGGGTACTATAATATTATCTGTGTAAAAAGCAATAATATAAAGTGAATCCATTATTGTTCCGACCGCTTTGCGGCAATCGAAACCGGCAATAGTTCTGAAATCGTTAGTGATCTTCCATTTTATATTACGGCTGGTGTCGCTGATCAGGTAAGTGTTTTCAAACACCTTCTTTTGCGCGACAACATCTTTATTCATTAAATTATTAAAAACAATATTTTCTGAAGCGGGGCTGTATAAACCATGTCGGAATTTTACTCATCCCTTCTGCTTCCCGGCCGGGTTTATACACCGTTTTTTCTGTATTGAAATACAGGTTGAAATATGAAAGGTGATTTGGAGGAATTGTATTTTTTATAGTAGCCAACCAATCATTTTCATTGCCTTCAGAATCATCTTCCATGATTTTATATATGTTGATCTTTCTCTCAAATTCAATTTTGCCTTTTGAGATGAAAATTTCCTGCGCCTGTAAAACATGCGGGATAAATATAAACAACAGAAAAAAAATGTTTTTCATAAAAAACTATTCAGCAGCCTGCGGTTTTACTTCTGCTGCGGTTTTAGAAAAATTGTAAGTAAAACTTAATAGAAAGAAGCGACCGATACTTGTATATCTTGTTTCTGAAACTACGTTTGTGTTGGCATTGCGCATATAACCCCTGTTTTGGTCAAGTATATCATGTGCAACGAATTTTATTATGCCTTTATCATCCTTAAATACTTTTTTACCGAAGTATCCATTCCAAAGAACCAGGTTATTATTATTGCTGAACAATTCGGTCTTTTGCCTTATTTCTATTTCAACCGAATTATTCAACTCTAATTTCCACGGCAAATAAACTGTTGCATCAAAGTTGTGATTTTGAATAAAGTAATTAGTCTTAGCAGCTGCATTTACAGATGAGGTCGTAGTGTTATAATCTATATTGCCGTTATAGCTTGCATTGTATTTTTTTTCTTTATTCTTATTTGCGCCTACATTAATTCCGATATTATTGTTGTTTGTTTGGTTTAATTGATCATTGATAAAGTTTACATACCGAGAGTTGTTATAATTAACACCTGTATTGATGTCTATGCCTGTCTTTTTTAATTTTTTAAAATAATACAGCGATGAATAGAAATTAAAATTTCCGTCTGAATTTATATACCTGTATATAGTTCTGCCCAGTGTATCGGTGGCTGTGCTAGTTACTATTTGGTTGGCGGTGGTTGATAACGATCCATATGCATACATTCCGCTCTGCGAGAAAACTTTGTAGGTGTTGAAATTGAAATCAATATTATTTCTGAATTCCTGTTTAAGATCAGGGTTGCCAATTCTTATAATTAGCGGATTGGTATTATCAGCTATTGGTTGAATTTGTTCAATAGATGGTTGCTGAGACTGCCCGTTATAAAAAACACTGAAGCGGGACGACTGGCTGAATTTATAAATGAAATTTGCGCGTGGAAAAAAATTCGTGTACTTGCGTGTTTCTTTATTTTGCTGTAAAACATTTTGTTGATTGAAGGTGGTTCGTGCAATATTAGTTCCCGCCCCTGCCACTATTTTTTTTCCATTGTATTTTAGTCCTGCACCCCCGGTATGGGTTAACACATTAAAAATGTATTGGTTGCTGAATGTATCGTTTAATATGTTGTATTTATCATCCTCGTTTTTTTCAAATGTAAATCTTTTCGCCTCACTGTTTGTTATGGCAGGGGCATAACTTATATCTGCAAAAACATTTTTAATAATAGGTTCGGTGTAACTGGCTTTTGCATTAAAGGCTGAAGTGTGATAATCGTTTAATTTATTCTGGTCTACGGAATCACGCAGAAAAATATTGCCGTTTTCGTCGTAAAAAGAATTCAGCGCAAAAAGAAACCCGTTTTGTTCCCTATTACTGGTTTCCTGGTTTATGTTTAAGGAAAATGTTCTGCCTGCTTTCCTATATTTCTTACGAATTAACAGGTTTGCATTTAAATTATTATTGTCGCCTGAAAGCAGCGTGCTTCTTGAGCTTTGGTTAACAGGGTTTTTAATATCATTAAGCGCTTCGCTTAGGTAACTTGAATTTGAGGAGGCGGTTCCCTTATAAGCTGACGCAGTAAACTTAATTGATGTAAAACTGTCTATTTTCCATTCGTAATTTAAACCGGCTGAAGACCGGGTTTTACTGCTGAATGTATGGGATGATTGTGTATTATAAAATAAACTGTCTGGTAATACAGATTGAGAAAAAGTATTTGATGCACCCAGGGAATTTAATTTATAAAGGCGCACATTTCCATTCAGTGTTTGTTTGTCGTTGTTAAATTTGTCAGAGTAATTTACCCCGGTACTCCAGCTTTTTGGCAAACCTTCTCCCCTGAAAGAAGAACTGGAAAATTCATCATCGTTACTCCAAATCATGATGCCGCCAAGGTCTTCATTAAATTCTACACTGCTGCTCTGGCTTCCATAACTGTTTTGTTCTTCCCAGTTTAGTCCTGTTCGGCCGGTATTGCTCATTATTCCAAATCCAGAGAATTTCTTCTTTCCTTTAAAATCATTCAGCATGGCACTGTTATTCCATTTATCGCCTGGGCCTCCGCTCAATTCTACCTTACCGAAATATCCTTTCTTTTTATCTTCTTTAAGTGTAAGATTAATAGTTTTTGTTTTTTGCCCGTCATCAATGCCGGAGAATTCAGCCTGGTCACTTTTTTTATCAAAAACTTGCACCTTGTCTATGGCATTTGCCTGCAGGTTGCGCGTTGCAATGGTGGGGTCATCTCCAAAAAATTCTTCCCCATCTACCATTACTTTATTTACTTTTTCTCCCTGTGCAGTTATGTTTCCGTTTTTGTCGACCTGAATGCCGGGGAGTATGCGCAGCATTTCTTCTACCGTAGCTCCTTCTTTAACCTGAAAGCTGTCTGCATTATATTCAAGCGTATCGCCCCGCATGCGCATTGCTGCAATTTTCTGTCTTACCACTACATCCTGCAATAAGTTGGCTTTAAGCGTCATCATTATTTTGCCAATATTTTTTACCCCTTGTTGTAATTCAATCCTATCTACAAAATCTGCATACCTGTTTTGTGTTACCAATAAAATATATTGACCGCTATCAGCATGCTCGATTACGAAAGATCCATCGCTTTTACTCCGCGTATAACTATAAAGTACTGAGTCTGGTTTTAATAAAGCGATAACAGTATTAGTTAGGTTAATGCCTGAAGATGTATCAGTAACCACACCCTTTATCCCCGCCTGCTGGGCAAATAATCCGTGGAAAAATAAAATTGAAAATAAAAAAGTTATAATAAGCTTTCCCATTACACTGGTCTTTCTGTAATAATTGCAAGTTTAATTAAATTGTAAAGAAGTTTCTACTAACTTATATTTACGTTAATGGCTCTTAATATATTTAAAAGGCAAAAGCATGTCTAAAAAACCATCTGATTCAACTGGGGAAAATACATCTGATGCCGGAAAACAGGAAGGTATTAATGTAAACCCCGGGAAAACAATTCAAACTACAAGCAGTAAAACTAAGTACGAAGAAAAATTTTTTGTTGATATCTCTAAACCTGTTTGGAACTATTCTTTATTTACAGATGACGATATTAAAAATTTTCAACAGGGCACCCATTATAGTTTATATAAAATATTTGGCAATAAACAACTGACTGTATTAGATACAGCGGGTAGCTATTTTGCTGTTTGGGCGCCAAATGCAACCCAGGTAAGCGTTACAGGAAACTTTAATGACTGGAATAAAGGATCTCATATCTTATCGGTTAGAATGGACAATTCAGGAATTTGGGAAGGTTTTATTCCAAACCTGCTTGCCGGCGAAGCATATAAATATCATATACATGGGTTTGGTGGTCTGCATTTGGATAAAGGCGATCCCTTTGCACATTTATGGGAGCAGCGCCCGAAAACCGCATCTATTACGTGGGGTACCTTTTATGATTGGAATGATAAAGATTGGATGAAGAAAAGGACAAAATACAATTCATTAAATGCCCCCCATTCTGTATATGAAGTGCACCTCGCAAGTTGGATGCGTCCCAATAAAGATGATGAAGAAACCTATAATACCTATGCGCAAATAACGGAGCGATTAGTACCCTATGTAAAAAAAATGGGTTTTACACATGTTGAGTTTATGCCTGTGATGGAGCATCCTTTCGATGGGAGTTGGGGTTACCAGGGAACGGGTTATTTTGCACCTACATCACGTTTTGGAAGTCCGCAGGAATTTGCTGCGATGATCGATGCTTTTCATAAAGAAAATATTGGTGTATTGCTCGATTGGGTTCCTTCGCATTTTCCTTACGATGCGCATGGATTGTATATGTTTGATGGTACACATACTTATGAATATGCAGATATGCGAAAGGGTTTTCACCCGGACTGGAACAGTTATATTTTTAATTACAAAAGGGGAGAAGTAAAAAGTTTTTTAATAAGCAGTGCACGGTTTTGGTTCGACCATTTTCACATTGATGGCATGCGGGTTGATGCAGTAAGTTCTATGCTTCGGCTCGATTACAGCAGAACAGAAGGGCAGTGGGAGCCTAATGAATTTGGTGGTAATGGAAACCTTGAAGCTATTGCATTTATTAAAGATTTAAATGAAACATTATACCGGGATTTTCCGGATATACAAACCATTGCAGAAGAAGCAACAGACTGGCCGAAATATCAGCAGGCCAACATTCGAGGGCGGATTAGGTTTTGGTATGAAGTGGATGATGGGGTGGATGCATGATACACTGGATTATTTTAAGATGGATCCATACTTCAGGCAGTTTCATCAAAATAAATTCACCTTCAGCATGATGTATTTTTATGATGAAAATTTTATGTTGCCATTGAGTCATGATGAAGTGGTGCATGGCAAAAGTCCAATGCTATATAAAATGCCCGGCGATGACTGGCAAAAATTTGCTAACCTCAGGCTTATGTACACCTATATGTTCACACATCCGGGGGGTAAGTTGCTGTTTATGGGAAATGAGTTTGGTGCAACAGAAGAATGGAATTATAAAAGTGAACTGCAGTGGTACCTGCTGCAATATCCAAGCCATGCGGGTGTTCAGTTTTGTGTTCAAAAATTAAATGAATTATACAAAACATACCCTGCCCTTTACGAGAAACAATTTGATGTGGGTGGTTTTGAATGGGTAGACCTTAACCACAGGCAGGAAGGCGTGATCGTTTATAAAAGGTTGGGTGTAAAACCTAAAGATGATGTTTTAATTATCTTAAACGTGACCCCCGAAGTAAGAAATAATTGGGAGGTACATGTTCAAAATAAAAAGAATTGGAAAGAGGTATTTAACAGTGACGATAAAGATTTCTGGGGTACCGGAGATGTATATAATCCCGAGGTAAGATTTGAAGTGGTAAACCGGGATAGCAAGTGGTACAAGCTTACCATTAATCTTCCGCCACTTGGCGGAATTGTGCTTATATGATTTTTAATATTTAATTTGTTGTATGACCACGCTTGCCCCCAAACTCAACGTGTTTATCTCATATTCGCATGAGGATGAAGAGATGAAAAAGCAATTAGATAAACATCTCATTATGCTTAAGCGTTCAGATAAAATAAATGTTTGGAACGACAGGCAGATTCTGGCAGGAGGGGAATGGGATGAAGACATTAAAAATGAACTGGCTAAGGCGCACATTATTTTGTTATTGATAAGTGCCGATTTTAATAATTCCGAATACATATGGAAGAAGGAGCTGGCTGAAGCAATGCAGCGCCACCATGCAGGAACAGCGCGGGTTGTTCCCGTTATATTACGACGCTGTGAATGGAAAGAAATGCCGTATGCCAAATTACAGGCCCTTCCTCAGGGTGGTAAACCTGTTTCATCGTTTAATGATCCTGATGAGGCTTACACCACCATTGCAGCAGCAATAAGACAAGTAGTTGATAAAATGAGGCAAGACTGAATAGCTTGTTTTTACTGTAATTCGATAACTTAGTACCTAACCCTCAAATATTCCATTTATGGCAACCCTCTATGAAATACTTCAAACCAATTATGTTGCATTAATAGGAAGCAACAATGAGAATGATGTGGTTTTTTCTGATCCTGAAACTTCTTCCAGGCATTGCCAAATAACAAAAGTTGAGGCAGATAAATATTTGATAGTAGATCTTAATTCCGAAACAGGAACTTTTGTAAACAATAGGAAAATTGATAAGGAATTTATATCTGAGAGTGATTTCATTACAGTAGGAAATAACATTTTTCAAATCAGAAAACGTACCCATGCCAGCAGTGAAGTAAAAATTGAAAAGCCTGAAGCACCTGCGCCGGAACAAAAGGTGATACAAGACCCCATGCCACCAAAATTTGTGCATGAAAGAGATACCCGATCTGCTGAAGATTTGATGGATAAGCGTGTTAATGAAAAATCAACCAATCAGAAAGAAAATAATACTATTAAGGTTTATTTTCTATCTGCACCCGAAGACGAGCACATGACCCAGGCAATCGATAAGCATTTATCCACCATTCGTTTAAGTGCCCCCCGTCCTATTGAGATATTAGGCGATTTCAAAATAATGGCCGGTGATGATGTAAATACATATACCCAACAATTATATACTGCAGATATAGTACTTGCTTTTATTAGTGTTGATTTTTTAAATAACGACAATTGTTATGAACGCATAAAAAAAGTTATTGCCAACCACAACAACGGCAAAACAATCCTGTTGCCTATACTTGCGCGAAATTGCATGTGGAAAGCAACGCCATTTGCCAATCTTCCCTTACTACCCAAAAATCACCAGCCTTTAAACAACAAACAATTCTGGAATAGCGAAGACGATGCTCTTACAGCCGTGGTAAATGATATTTATAATTCTATCAATCAATTTACTAAACAACCTGCTCCCGGCAAACTGGAAGAACCACCGTTTGTAATGCCCAAACTTCAAATAGACTGGCGAAAGAATTACCTGTGGAATGTTTTTTGGAAACGTGTAGCTGCCTCTGTAATAGATGGAATTATTATCGGAATTCCACTGTTTATTATTTTTTTTCTTGCCATATTTTCTTCCCTTCAAAATGATAATGATTATTATAACTATGGAACACCATCTGCTTCAACAGCATTATCAACCGTATTTTATTATATACTGATGGTGGCTATACAGATAGTTATTTACGCCATTATGGAATCAAGCAGTTGGCGGGGAACACCCGGTAAAAGAATTATGAAACTTCAAATAACCGATAACGCCGGTAATCCTATTTCTTTTACAAAATCTGTTTTAAGAAATATAATTAAACTGCTTATTTCAGCTTTTGCCAGCGTTGGTGGCGGAATATTGTTTTTCCTGTACATGATTGCACAGATAATCAGTTATGCAAAAACAAAAAAGTTTTTTCACGACCAGTTATCAAATACACTAATCGGTGAAAGATTAAGCAATAATGCTTCGCCAGGGCAATTTGCCTGAAGAATTAAACGCTAACATTAAAATCTCTCAAGGCATTATTCAGGCTCGTTTTAAGATCGGTGCTAGGTTTTCTTTTGCCAATTATTAATGCGCATCCAACCCCGAACGAACCGGCGGGAAAATCTTTATTATATGTTCCCGGTATCACAACACTTCCACCCGGAACCCTGCCACGCATTTCAAAGGGTTCAGAACCGCTTACATCAATGATCTTGGTTGATTGGGTTAAGACCACATTAGCTCCAAGAACGGCTTCTTTTTCAACATGTACTCCTTCTACCACAATACACCTGCTGCCAATAAAACACCCGTCTTCTATAATTACCGGTGATGCCTGTAAAGGTTCCAGAACACCGCCTATACCAACGCCTCCGCTAAGGTGAACATTTTTTCCAATCTGTGCACAACTTCCAACAGTTGCCCACGTATCAACCATGGTACCCTCATCTACATAGGCACCAATGTTTACATAGCTTGGCATCAGTACAACATTTTTTGCGATGTATGCACCATAGCGCGCCACTGCATGCGGTACGGCACGAACTCCCAGTGAAGCATAATCTTTCTTGAGTAACATTTTATCATGAAATTCAAATGGTTCAACATTCCAGGTTTGCATGGGCTGTATAGCGAAGTATAGCAGAATAGCTTGTTTCACCCATTCATTTACCACCCATCCGTCAGCAGTTGGTGAAGCGGTTCTCAGGCGTCCTTTGTCGATTTCTTCCATTACTGCACGAACAGCATTTGTATAAATTTCATCTTTTAAAAGGTCCCGGTTATCCCACGCTTCTGCTATCAGTTTCTTATTATCCATAAATCAAAAATTTCTGCAAACTTAAAATCAATTCGAGATAGCAAAGCATGATTAATTTATTTTTGATGAAAAGGCTTAGAAAAAATGAAAATATTAGCAAGGCTGCCAAATTGGTTGGGAGATGTGGTTATGAGCCTTGCGTTCATTGAAAAACTTGCGCATCAATATCCCGGGGCCAACATTGAAGTGATCGTTAAAAAAGGACTGGGCACTGTTCTACAGCATCAACCGCATATTTCTAAAATTCATGTTTTTGATAAGGAAGAATATACTGGCTTAAAAGGTGCATTTGCATTTGGCCGTTATTTAAGATCCTTAACAGCGTATGATGTTTTTTTCTGTTTACCTAATTCTTTTTCATCTGCACTTATGGGTTTTGCATCGGGTGCCCAAAATAAAGTGGGATTTAAAAAAGAATTTCGATCCCTTCTGTTAACGCACGCATTTAAAAAACCCGATAATTTGCACCGGGCTGAAGAATATTGTTCATTAATAGATCTCTATGCGAAAAAAAATATTGATTCAGGTATTTGTATGTATCAGTTGCAGCCGGATTATGTGCCCATGCAGGGAGAATATGGAATAGTTAATTTAAACTCAGAGGCAATATCCCGCAAAATTCCCTTATTGAAAAGCATTGAACTGGTTAATGAAATTTTAAATTCATTTTCCTGCCACATTAAATTAACCGGGGGCGCAAAAGATGTTTTGTTTATAGGCCAGGTTTATGCGGCATTGCCCGATAAAGAACGTGTGCAAAATATTGCAGGACAAACTTCTATTAGTGATATGATCAATCTTATGTCCGGTGCACAATTTATAGTTAGCTCAGATTCAGGCCCGGCGCATATTGCAGCCGCCTTACACAAGCCGCTTGTTGTTATTTTTGGGGCAGGCAATGAGGCAAATACCGGTCCCCTAACAATGGATACATCGATAGTTGTGCGTTATGGGAAATTGCCCTGCGAACCATGCGTTAAAAATACCTGTAAACTTGCGCCTTTACCTGTTTGCTTAACTGAACTGGATGTAAAGAAAGTTATCAGAGCCTTATATTCACTTCAAACTTTCATAAAAACTTAAGTGCAGGAATTTAAAAATGATATCGAAGAATGTCTCCGGGTTTTAAAAGAGGGCGGTTTAATTCTTTACCCTACAGACACGGTTTGGGGTTTAGGTTGTGATGCCACTAATGCTGAAAGTGTTCAAAAAATATTTGATGTGAAAAAAAGAAATACTTCTAAAAGCCTGGTGGTTCTTTTACCGGGAGAGCGGGAAGTAATAAAGCATGTGGCTGCTGTAGACCCTTTATTATTTAATTATTTAGAATCCTGTACGCGACCAACTACTGTTATTTATGAACATGCACTGGGCTTTGCAGAGAATGTTATTGCAGACGATGGTTCTGTGGCAATTCGAATATGCCGGGAGTCTTTTTGCGCCCACTTACTAAAAAGATTTAAAAAGCCGATTGTTAGTACTTCTGCAAACATTAGCGAAACTGCAACTCCTGCTAATTTTCATGAAGTTTCTGATGCCATAAAAAATGGTGTTGATTATGTAGTTAAATACCGGCAAAATGATGAAAGCACATTTCAGCCATCTACCATAATACAATGGAAGAATAACAACATAGTAGTGGTAAGACCATAATAAATGAATGCTCTCACCTTCACTTTTTATCTTTGCAACTTATGGAAATTGACCTGTCGACAAATGAACGTGAGCTGTTAAATATTATATCGAAGGCTGCCCATAAATTGCAAATGCAGGCTTACCTGGTTGGAGGTTTTGTACGCGACAAAATTATTGGCAGGCATACAAAGGATATGGATATAGTGTGCCTGGGAGATGGCATTGCACTGGCTAAAGAGGTTGCAAATGCTTTTGATTCAAAACCACCGGTGGTTGTTTTTAAAAATTTTGGTACAGCCCAGGTTAAATTAAAAGCAGCCCATCAACCGGAATATTTTATTGCCGATGAGCCAGCATCAAGTATTTATGAAATTGAATTTGCAAGCGCACGAAAGGAAAGCTACCAGTCTGAAAGCCGTAAACCATCAGTGTTTCAAGGCACGCTGGAAGACGACCAGAACCGCAGGGATTTTACAATTAATGCCTTAGCAATAGACCTGTCAGTAAATAATTTTGGAAGTCTTTTAGATCCTTTTAATGGATTGCAACATATAGAAGATGGGTTGATAAAAACACCGCTTCATCCCGACAAAACTTTTAGCGATGACCCTTTGCGTATGTTGCGCGCTATCCGGTTTTCTGCGCAGTTAAAATTTAATATTGATGATGAAACTTTTTCTGCCATTCAAAATAATGCTGAAAGGATCAATATTATTTCAAAGGAGCGCATAAGTGATGAACTGAATAAAATAATGATGGTAGATAAGCCATCTGCAGGCTGGCATTTGTTAAGTGAAAGTAATCTGCTGCAATATTTTTTTCCTCAAATGATGGAATTGCATGGCGCTGAGAACATTGATGGCAAAGGGCATAAAGATAATTTTTACCATACGCTCCAGGTTATTGATAATATATGCGATCTAACAGATGACCTTTGGCTTCGATGGGCCGCATTATTGCACGATATAGGCAAGCCTGCAACCAAGAGATTTGAAGAAGGTCATGGATTTACCTTTCATGGACATGAGGTGGTTGGCGCCCGCATGGTGCCAAAAATTTTCGCACAGCTTAAATTGCCCATGCATGAAAAAATGAAGTTTGTACAAAAGCTTGTTGCCCTCCACCTGCGCCCAATAAGCTTAACAAAAGAAAATATTACTGACAGCGCAATTAGACGTTTGCTTTTTGATGCAGGTGAAGATGTTGACGCTTTAATGATGCTTTGTCACGCAGATATTACAAGTAAGAATAAGCAAAAGGTTTTGCGTTATAAGCAAAATTTCGAATTGGTAAAAGAAAGAATGGCAGAGGTAGAGGCTAAAGATCACTTGCGTAACTGGCAACCACCGGTTTTCGGCGAATTGATTATGCAAACATTTAATCTCAAACCCGGACCACAGGTGGGTATTATTAAAGACGCTATTCGTGAAGCAATTCTTGATGGTGAGATTGAAAACAATTATGAGGCTGCATACTCATTCATGTTAAAAAAGGGAAAAGAATTAGACCTGCATGTAACTGAATAACGCCATCACTTCATTACTTTTTTTAAAAATAATATCTTTATCACCTTTCAATTCATTTGTTTGAGTTATTTCAATAAAAGAATATTTAATTTTATTTACCAACCAGGAACCTATTAAAACAAGCAAAAAACTTAAATTAGAATAATGGCGGTCTTAAAATTTAGAATTTATTATGAAGAGGATGAAGCGGTTTACCGTGATGTGGTTATAAAGCATACTCAAAACTTTCAGGATTTTTACCAGGCGATCTTAAAGTCTTATGATTTTGATACGAAACACGAGGCTACCTTTTTTCGTAGTAATGACAATTGGCAAAGGGGCAGGGAAATTTCACTGGAGAAATATGATAAGGCTTATCGTGCCGAGCCTCTTCTGATGCAGGATACGACTATGGGCAGCGAGATAAAAGATACCAACCAACGCTTTATTTTTTTATATGATTTTGCTAAAAACTGGACCTTTCACATTGAATTAATTAATATAACTAAAGAAGAAAGCAGCAAAATTGCTTATCCCTTTGTAACCCGCGTAGAAGGAATAGGACCACAGCAATATGGTACCCGCAGCTTGCTGGGTAAAAAGTTTGTTGATATTGAGGAAAAATATGACCTCGATAAATCTGGCGAGGGTTTTGGCGTAGAAGGAAATGAAGGTGAAGACAACAGTGATGGTGAAACACACGCTGAAGAAACCTCTGACGACGAATAATTACCGCCCTGAAATTTTTATATGAAAATATTAATTACAGGTGCAAATGGATTTCTCGGGCAGCATCTGTCTCTGTATTTTTCTCAAACAAAACACCAGATATTTGCTACGGGCAGGGGCGAAAATCGTAATTCAAAAATTTCCTCTTTACTATACTTTTCAGCTGACCTTACAGACCCGGAAAATGTAAATGAAGTCGTTCAAAAGGCGGAGCCTGATATTGTTATACACACAGCAGCAATGAGCCGTCCTGATGAATGCCATACCTACAGAAACGAATGTCTTTTACAAAATGTGGTAGCTACTAAACATTTGTTGAATGCTTTTAAAACAGTAGCGGGAAATAATTCCATGTTTATTTATATGTCAACAGACTTCGTGTTTGGTGAAGATGGTCCGCATAAAGAGGATGATAAAAAACAACCATTAAACTTTTATGGCGAATCAAAACTTCAGGCCGAGGCACTGGTTGAAGAAACAGGCGTGCCTTATGCTATAATAAGACCTGTATTTATTTATGGACCTGTTTGGGAGGGCATTAGACCCAGTTTCATTCAATGGGTATTAAATAATTTAAGGCAGCATAAAAGCATTAAGGTAGTCAGCGATCAACAACGTACACCAACCTTTGTGTTTGATATCTGCAAAGGAATTCAAACAATCATAGACCAACATATTACGGGTGTATTTCACCTTGCAGGTAAAGACATTATATCGCCATACGACATGGCGGTAATAACTGCAAAGGTTGCTGGATTGGAAACAGACCTTGTTGAAAACGTAACCTCAGAAACTTTTCCAGAGCCAGTTACGCGTGCCAAAAGATCAGGGTTGCAAATAGAAAAGGCAAAAGAGTTATTAAATTATAATCCAGTTAGTTTTGAAGAAGGAGTAACGCTTTCTCTACAACCTACCTAATATTCCATATTTTTCAACGAAGGCGCTTTAAACCATGTAATTACTACTACAATTAGCGTCATACATCCGCCAAAGATTACGGAGGGTACTACGCCCATTAGTTTGCTGGTAACACCACTTTCAAACTGTCCCAGTTCATTACTTGAATTAATGAACATAGAGCTTACACTCATTACCCTTCCTCGCATTGGGTCTGGTGTTTTTAGCTGCAATATGGTTCCTCTAATCACAACGCTAACGCCATCTACCATGCCGGCAATCAATAAAGCAATGAAAGAAACAAGGTAAATTTTAGAAACGGCAAAAACGATTATGCAAATGCCAAATCCTGCCACCGCGAAAAACAATTTTCTTCCCTGTTGTCGCCTCATTGGGAAAAGGGTTAAAACTATTACGACCAATATGGCTCCGATGTCTGTGGCTGCATTTAACCACCCAAAACCTAAAGGCCCTGATTTTAAAATGTCACGCGCATAAACAGGAACCATGGCAACGGCGCCGCCGAATAAAACTGCAAATAAATCTAATGTAAGTGCGCCAAGCACTTCCTTGGTCTTAAAAACAAATCGCAAACCTTCTTTAACACTTTCGAGTGTTGGTTTTTCTTTTGAGCCTTCAACGGGTTTCTTAGCCTTTAAATTAAACAAGATAAAAAACGAAAGCAAAATCAATGAGCATATTACTATAAGGGTACCTGTATTACCAATGTATGCTATTAATAATCCTCCAATGGCATGTCCAAGAACAGATGCGGTTAACCACGTTCCCTGGCTCCATGTAGTTGCATTCTGTAATTTGTTTCGGGGCACGATCAGTGCAACCATTACAGAAAATACAGGCCCCGTAAAAGCCCGAATTATTCCAGTGCAGAAGATTACAAAATAAATCGCATACGCTATTTGATGGTTATTGAGTTGATGTGTAGAAGTAGATGAGGATAAGAAAAGTAAAACGCCTGCACAAAGAAAATAAAGAGATATCCCCCTTAATATCATTTTACGTTTTTCTGTTTGATCTATTACGTGCCCAGCATACAATGCAAGTGATATAGCAGGTATTACTTCTGCAAGCCCTATAAGGCCAATAGCAAAGGGGTCGTCGGTTAAATTATAGATCCACCATCCCACAAGTGTTCCCATCATTCGCAAGCCCATAATAAACAAAAGGCGTCCAGCCAACAGGTTACGGTATTCAACGATTTTTACCGAAGCAAAGGGTGATTGATCTTGTATAATGTTCTCCAAAAGGCTGTTTAATTAATGGTTAAATAGCACTGCCGGTTATGGCAGTGAGAAATAATGCTGCCCCGTATCAAGGTCTGCATTAAGCGCATCAAGAACTATTTGTAAATGAATTTCATTTCCCAGAAAATCTGCATTGGATGCATCAATAAAAATGGTTTTAATGTTATGTTGTTTTATGTAACTCGTATAAGTCATTTGCAGGTTGTACAAATAATCGTGCGGTATATTTTGTTCATATACCCGGTTTCTTTTTTTTATGTTGGTTTGTAACTTTTGAATGGGAGAATGCAGGTATATTAATATGTCTGGATAAATTACCTGTTGATTTATTATTTCAAACAACTTTTGATACAATCTAAATTCCTCGGTGGACAAATTAACCTTGGCAAACAACAGGCACTTGGTAAACATATAATCCGAAATGGTTACGTTTTGAAACATGTCTTTAGTATGTAACATTTCTTTTAGCTGCTTATATCTTTCAGCCATAAAAAACAATTCAAGTGGAAATGCGTATTGCGCAGGATTTTCGTAAAACTTTGGAAGAAAAGGGTTATCAGCAAATTCTTCCAAAATCATTCGGGCGTTTAACTTTTTTGCAAGTAAATGCGCAAGGGTTGTTTTTCCAGCGCCAATATTTCCTTCAATTGTAATGTAATGGTGTTGCATTGCCTCTGTCAAAATTATTCGCTAACAGGTTAACCGTTTAAAATTTTATGCACAGGCAGATTGTCATCACAGGCATTTAATAATTCCCCAATTGATTTTTTTATTTGGGGATGAATGTATTCAGACGCTATCTCAGCTAAAGGAGCAAGGGCAAATTTTCTTTTGGGTAATTGCGGGTGGGGAACCTGTAAATTAGGCGTGTGAATAATTTCTTCGTTATATAATAACAGGTCAATATCAATTAGCCTGGGTCCATATTTCTCTTCCCTGGTTCTGCCAATCCTTTCCTCAATTTTTAATAATTGCAAAAGCAAACTTTCCGACTCTAAAATTGTTTCTATAAGCAGGCACTGGTTATAAAAGTCGGGCTGGTCTGTTTTACCCCAGGGCGCAGTCTGGTACATTTGGGAGGTTTTTATAACCGGTCCGCACAGTTCCTGAATTAATGATTGAGCCTGTAAAAGATTAAAGGCACGGTTTCCTAAATTGCCGCCTGTAAGTAGATAAGCTTTATTCATAATTAATTAAGAATGCTGCGTTTCAAATATCTTTATTTTTAAATGCATTTAAATAAATAAAACAACCACCGGGGCTTCCGGAATAATTATACATACATAAAATGAGAAATTTTTTTAAGACCTTTTTTGCTGCCCTTCTTGCCTTAGTTGTTTTTGTTTTGCTGGCTATTGGTATTATAGTAGCCCTGGTGTCTGCTTCCTCATCTTCGTCCAAACCTGCAGTAGCTAATAACAGTATTTTGTTTATAGATCTGAATGATGAATTTAAAGAACAGGCAGATGAAAATGTAATCGGTTCATTTCTCGGAGATCCATCATCAGATATTCCAGGTATGTATGATCTGGTAAGGCTGATTGAATACGCCAGGAACGATCAGAACATAAAAGGAATTTTTCTAAAGGCAAACAGTAATGAAAACGGTTTTGCCTCCAGCGAAGAGTTGCGAAAGGCTTTATTTGATTTTAAAAAATCAAAAAAATTTGTTATTGCCTATGGTGATGTTTTATCCCAGAAAGCTTACTACGTAGCTAATGTAGCCGACAGAATTTATTGCAACCCCATGGGAAGTGTTGAATGGGATGGGTATGCTGCAAACCTGGTATTCATGAAGGGGTTGCTTGATAAACTTGAAATTGAACCGCAGGTGTTTTATGCGGGTAAATTTAAAAGCGCCACCGAGCCTTTCAGGTATACTGAAATGAGTGAACCTAATCGTTTGCAAACCTCTGTTTGGCTAAATGAATTATACGCAGCTTTATTGTTAAAAACTTCTGCTGCAAGAAACATAGATACTGCATTGCTTCATTCCCTGGCTATATCCGGAAAAGTGCAGTCTGCCCAGGATGCCTTAAAATATAAACTGGTTGACGGGTTAAAATATAATGATGAAGTACAAACAGAATTATTAAAAAGAACGGGAAAAAAACAAACGGAGGAAATAAGTTTTATTTCACCCGGAGAATATGCCAAAGCCGTAAACTATGCAAGTTCAGGCGATGGTAAAATTGCACTCATTTTTGCTTCCGGCGATATTGTGGATGGCAAAGGAGAAGATGGACAGGTTGGCGGCGATGAATTTGTAAGAATCATTCGCAAGGCACGTTTAGACAAAGAAACCAAAGCGATCGTATTTCGTGTAAACTCTCCGGGAGGCAGTGTTTTAGCCAGTGAAAAAATATGGCGTGAGATTGCCCTGGCAAAAAAACAAAAGCCTGTTGTAGTTAGTATGGGTAACCTGGCTGCATCCGGGGGCTATTATATTTCCTGCGCTGCTGACAGTATTTATGCCAGCCCGGCCACCATTACAGGTTCTATAGGTGTGTTTACCCTAATCCCTAACATGGAAGGCTTTTTCAATGATAAACTGGGTATTACATTCGATGCTGTTAAAACAGCGCCCTATGCCGATATGCCAAATGTTACCCGACCGTTAAGTGAAACAGAAAGTAAATTTATTCAAAGTTCAATTGATTCAATTTATCATGTATTTATAAGCCGGGTTTCGAAAGGGCGGGGATTAGCCCCAGCTTTTGTTGACAGTATTGCACAGGGAAGGGTATGGACAGGTGAAACTGCAGCTACACTGGGATTGGTAGACAAGCTGGGAACATTGCAAAATGCAGTGGATTGTGCAGCACGCATGGCGCGTATTACCTCTTACCGTACACGGGAATATCCTGAAAAGAAAACCTGGCTTGAAGAAGTTTTCGATAACTCATTGTTTGCGTCTATTAAAATGAAAAGTATTAAGAATGAAGTAGGTGAAAAACAATATAACCTCTTGTTGCAGGCAAAATCCGTACAGCAAATAATCGGGATACCCCAAGCCAAACTTCCATTCATGTTCAACATTCATTAGTGTTATAACATTTTACTGTGCACATACGTTAGCATCTTTATAACAAGGCAATTGAAAACCAAATAATACATTTGTTTCAATGAATATGGATGCGCAATTTGAAAAAGAAAAAAACCTGAAAGCACTTGGTATTACTGCCATGATTTCGCTTTTGGTATTTCTTATTTTCTTCCTCATTAGCTGGACTGATCCCGGTGTTGTTGAACCCATAGCAGATTATGGTATTGAAGTAAACCTGGGTAACAGCGATGCAGGTTTTGGAAATAATGCTCCAATGATGCCCGGCCGCCCTCTATTGAAACGAATTCCAATTATACACCACCCGTTTCCGCGCCTGCATCTGCAGAAACACAAAAGGAAGTTGCCGAGAATAATGATGCGGATGCACCACCAATAAATACTTCTCCCAAACCTGAGGTTAAAAAAAATAATTCACCCGTAAATAATATCACCAAAAGCAAAACAACCACGGTAACAGAAAAAGTACCCACCCCTCCAAAAGCAAAAGCAGTTTATGCGGGCGGCAGTAGCGCTACAACCGGCGGTAATAATGCAGACAGTTACAACAAAAGTGCAAGCCAGGGTATAGCAGGTGGTACAGGAGACCAGGGTAAACCCAACGGAAATCCTAATAGCGATAATTATAATGGGAATGGTGGTACGGGTACAGGCGGCGTTTCTATCTCCGATGGTTTAACAGGCCGAAGGCTTGCAAGTACTACTCGTTTTGAAGATGAATATCGCTATGGAGGAAAAGTGTTGGTAAATGTTTCGGTGAATGAAAACGGAACAGTAACAAGCGCCAAAATAAAATTAGGAAGTGCCTTCTCTGATATTAATGCTATTGCGGTAAGAAGAGCTTACCAGTTAAAATTTACCAAAGGCTCAGAAGTGCAAACTGGTACTGTAACCATTATTTTTCAAACTCCTAAGGGATAACTCCACAATTTATTTTTTGATTTTATTATTGAATAAATCATTCTTCTGCTAAGTCCTTTGTTTAATACTTTTGATTTTAAGGAATAGGTTTTCACTTAATTTCATTTCATTATTTCTTCCAAACCATCCATACTAGATTCGCCTGTTGAATACCTGAAAGGTGTTGGTCCCTTGCGAGCAGACATGCTTCGGAAAGAGCTTTCCATTTTCACTTTCCGTGACCTGCTCGAACATTTTCCCCTTCGCTATGTAGATAAAACCCAGGTTAGCAATATCAGCGATATCAATTACCAGACTGAGTATATACAGGTAGCAGGTAAAATTTCAGGTATAAGAACATTGGGGGAGAACCGCGCAAAACGTTTAGTGGCAGACCTTACAGACGCATCCGGAGAAATGGAGCTTACCTGGTTTCAGGGAATAAACTGGGTACAAAAAATACTTAAAGAGGGTGGGCATTATCTTGTGTATGGTAAGGCTGGTTTTTTTAATGGAAACCCTCAAATAACGCATCCCGAAATTGAGTTGATCGAAGCATCATCAACACCCGGTAAATCCTTCCTTGAACCGGTTTATCCCACAACCGAAAAACTAAAGGCTAAAGGGTTAAATGCAAGGCAACTAGGAAAATTAACCGAGGCGTTAATTTTACAAATTTCAGAAAAAGACGTTCCTGAAAACCTGCCATCATCCATCGTAAAAAAATTGCACTTAATAAGCAGGTTTGAGGCTTTTAGAAACATTCACTTTCCACGGTCTAACCACGAATTTCAACAGGCTATTTACAGGCTTAAGTTTGAGGAACTTTTTATAGCACAGGTGCGGCTGCACCTTGTGAAAATAGAGCCGCCAGCGACATAGCCGGGGAGTCGTATTTGAAAAAGTAGGCGAACTTTTTAATTCATTTTATAATAATCATCTGCCGTTTGAATTAACCGGTGCGCAGAAAAGAGTATTTAAAGAAATAAGGAATGATACTGCCCGCGGGCACCAGATGAACAGGTTGCTGCAGGGAGATGTTGGAAGCGGTAAGACCATTGTAGCTTTGCTAACCATGCTGCTGGCTGCCGACAATGGTTTTCAAAGTTGCATGATGGCGCCAACAGAAATTCTAGCTACACAACATTATGAAGGGATATCAAATTTAATTCAAAAACTACCATTAAAACTGCGCATACTAACAGGCAGCACTAAAGCAGCAGAACGCCGGGAGATATTAGCAGGATTATTAGATGGCTCTATACAGATTTTAGTGGGTACCCATGCTATTATAGAAGATATTGTTCAGTTTAAAAATCTTGGGTTGGTAATTGTTGATGAGCAACACCGCTTCGGTGTGGCGCAGCGAGCTAAACTGTGGGAAAAGGCTCCCATTCCCCCGCATGTACTGGTAATGACCGCGACACCCATACCGAGAACGCTTGCTATGACTGTTTATGGAGATTTGGATAGCAGCATTATGGATGAACTGCCACCTGGTAGAACGCCTGTAACCACCGTTCACCGCAATGAAATGCACCGGGCCAAGGTGATGGATTTTATTCGTTCAGAACTTTCCCTGGGCAGACAAACGTATATAATATATCCATTAATAGAAGAGAGTGAAAAATTGAGTTACGAAAATTTGATGACAGGTTACGAACAGGTAAAAAGTTTTTTTCCCGAGCCGGCTTACAGCATAAGCATGGTTCACGGAAAAATGAACAACGAGCAAAAAGAAATAAACATGCGGCGGTTTGTAGCAGGTGATACGCACATAATGGTAAGTACAACAGTAATTGAGGTTGGAATCAATGTGCCAAATGCAACTATTATGGTTATTGAAAGTGCCGAAAAATTTGGTTTATCACAGCTTCACCAGTTGAGGGGACGTGTAGGCCGGGGAAGTGAGCAGAGTTATTGTATTCTGATTACCGGCGCAAAAGTTAGCCAGGAAGCAAAAGAAAGGATCAAAACCATTTGTGCCACGAACGACGGATTTAAAATTGCAGAGAAAGATCTTGAATTGCGTGGTCCGGGTAATATTGAGGGCACAAAACAAAGCGGTGTGTTAAACTTTAAGTTGGCAAGTATAGTCAATGACAAGGCTTTATTAGATTTGGCTAAGCAGTACGCAAGTGATATTGTTTCGGTAGACGAAGGGCTTAATGATCCCGACCATCTGCCGCTGAAAAACTATTTATCCTTTCAAAAAGGAAAGACAGTTTGGAGCAAAATTTCATAACAACAAAATACCACCTCATTCGTTTATAATAAGGCACAAAGCATAATTATCAACGTCAAAATGGGTCCGGTGTTTTTTTGTTATACCGGCTTAAAGATAAATAGCATCGTCCCTTGCGTCGCAATCCGTTTTTCGCAATAACAATTATCGGCTGTAAATTGAATATTTGGTTGCCATAAACTTTATAAAACACCCTGATTGAAATTTAAATATTTTATAATCTTTGGCTTGTTTGTTTTGTTTGCCAACAGGGCATCAGCGCAATATCTTGAGTTCGTAGAAAACAAAGGACAATGGGATGATAAAGTGCATTTTAAAGCAAACATTAGCGGAGGCTCAGTTTATCTACAGGCAAACGGTTACAAGGCCGTTATGCATAATGGTGATGATATAAAAGAAATCGCTGAATTTTTTGGGGGTCATGTTCATGGCGATTCTCTAGTTAAAAAATCGGGTACTTCAAATCCGGGAAATATTTTTCATGTTCGGTCACATGCATATGAAGTAAAGTTCTTAAATGCCTTACCGCAGGCGCAGGTACAGCCGGAAAAATACCAGAATACCTACAATAATTATTTTATAGGAAAAGATTCATCTAAATGGGCGGCACATTGCCGGCTGTTTTCTGCCGTTAGTTATAAAAATATTTACAAGAATGTAGACGTTCGGTATTATGCTGAAAAGGGCAACCTTAAATACGACCTTATAGTAAACCCAGGCGCAGACATCAATAAAATTGCACTGCAGTTTGCCGGAGCAGAAAAGCTTAGTGTAAATAAAAATGGCAACCTAATTATTAAAACTTCTATTGGCGAGGCATATGAATTAAAACCTTACACCTACCAGGTAACAGAACAAGGTAAAACTGTTGTTGATGCAAAATTTGAGGTATCAGATAACATTGTTAGATTTAAAGTAGGTAACTACTTAAAAAATGCAACGCTCATTATCGATCCGTCACTTATTTTTTCCACTTTTACCGGCAGCCGCGCAGACAACTGGGGTTACACAGCCACGTACGATAATGCAGGTAATTTTTATGCAGGCGGCATCGCATTTAGTGATGGATATCCTGTAAGTAATGGCGCTTACGATGAAACCTTTAATGGTGGTGACAACAGTGAAAATGTTGGACCGTACGACATCGCAATCATGAAATTAAGTTCCAACGGATCACAGCGGTTATATGCTACGTATATCGGTGGCAGCGGAACTGAACAACCGCACAGCATGATCGTTGATTTAAATGGCGATCTAGTTTTTTCCGGCCGAACAACCTCAACCAATTTCCCCATAACAGTAACTAATTATGGACCTGGTGGCGGGTTCGATATTTTTTTAGGTAAGTTGAATGCTGATGGCACCAAACTATTATCAAGCCGCAAATTTGGGGGTGCCGGGTCAGATGGTGTAAATATTCAACCAAAATACTCGACCCTGGTAAGAGGGGCGTCGGCTACCCGCAGAAATTATGGAGATGATGCGCGCAGCGAAGTATTAACCGACAATAACGACAATATTTACCTAGCCAGTTGTACGCAATCTGCTGACTTTCCAACTTCGCCCAATGCCGTTCAAAAAGCTTTAAAAGGCAAACAGGATGGCGTTCTTATCAAAACTTCACCCGATTTGGGTGCAGTATATACCTGCACGTATTTAGGAGGCAATGGAGATGATGCCGCTTTTGTACTTACGCTTAATCCTACCAACAATAATATTTATGTGGCTGGGGGAACTACCAGCACAGACTTTTCCCGGAATGCCTCCAACGCAGATGGCATATTATCCACCTCGTTTAAAGGAGGAGAGTGCGATGGGTTTGTGTCCATTTTTTCAAATGATGGATCAGTGCTAATAAAGACTACCTATGTGGGCACAACGGGCAATGACCTGGTGTACGGCATTCAGTTCGATAAAAAGGGATTTCCATATGTAACCGGTACTACCACCGTAAGCTTTCCTTTAAAAAATGTTGCATTTACAAGCCAGGCGAATGGCAAACAATTTATAACCAAGTTTCAGCAAGACCTTTCAGGTGTTGTGTATTCAGCCAATTTTGGTAAAGGATTAAGCGTGCCTGATATTTCTCCCACCGCGTTTCTGGTTGATGTTTGCGAAAATGTGTATGTATCGGGGTGGGGTGGTGGTATCAATACACAGGATGGATACCCCAATGCCAATACTTATGATCTTTCATTAACACCTAATGCCATTTCAAAAATAACGGACGGCGCAGATTTTTACTTTTTTGTGCTTGAGAAAAATGGGTTAAGCCAGTTGTTTGGAAGTTATTTTGGAACGGATGCACGAAATGATCCATCTGTTTTAGGCGACCATGTGGATGGTGGTACCAGCCGCTTCGACAGGAGGGGCACTATCTACCAGGCCATTTGTGCCAATTGCGGTCAGAATGGAGTTTTTCCCACCACAGCTGGCGTATGGAGTCCTGGCAATCCTTCACAAAACGGATCAAAGTGTAATGAAGCCGCAGTTAAAATTGCACTGGAACTGGCAGGTGTTATTTCGTCTATTCAAACTTCTATAAATGGAAGGGTGCGCGACAGTTCAGGATGTATTCCTTTAACCGTTCAATTTACTGATACATTAAATTTAGGCACCAGTTATAAATGGGATTTTGGTGATGGTTCTTCCCCGGTTGTAACCACGCAACCTACCATCAGTCATACGTTTAATTTGGTCGGCAATTACCGGGTAATGCTTGTATCAAGAGATTCAGCCACGTGTAACATTGCCGATACATCTTATGTACTAATCAAAGCAAAAGATAACAAAGCCCAGGTACAGTTTACTGAAACCAAATTGCTGCCATGCGATTCTTTAAATTATCAATTCAATAATACATCTATTGCCCCGCCGGGCTTGCCTTTTGGCGCTAACTCCTTTACGTGGGATTTTGGTGATGGCACTACACTTGTCTCCAATGCTCCTTTTGTTCAGCATACGTATGCGGCTCCGGGAACATATAATGTAAAGTTACTGATCAATGATACTACCTATTGTAATGCTCCTGATTCTGCTGTACTGCAATTGCGGGCATCGCCGTTATTAGTTGCGCAATTTAATACCCCACCTTCTGGATGTTTGCCTTACAGCGCAATGTTTACAAATACATCGTTAGGCGGCAATAAATTTGTTTGGGATTTTGGAGACGGAACAACATCAACAGATGTAAACCCAACCCATTTGTATAATGCCGCAGGTACATACACTGTAACGCTTTCCGCCACAGATCCTAATACCTGTAATCCGCAGGATGATACGACCATGACCATACAGGTATTTCCCGGACCGGTAGCATCCTTTCAATTTGGACCCGTACCGCCTAAAGAGAATGAACCTATCCAGTTCATAAATTTTTCATCAGGCGGACAAAGATTTCGCTGGGATTTTGGAGATGGCGATACACTTATAACTTTTAGAACCGACACTACAGTAAATCATATTTATAATAAAACCGGAACGTATAAGGTTTGCCTTACCGCATACAATGATCAGTCAGGTTGCAGCGATGATACCTGCCAGGAAATTTCTGCCGTGGTAATGCCGTTGCTTGATGTTCCGAATGCATTTAGTCCGAATGGAGATAATATAAATGATGTGATTCGTGTAAGGGGTTATGGTGTAGAAAAAATGACGTGGAGAATATATAACAGGTGGGGTGTGCTTGTATTTCAATCTAACAGCGTTTCCAACGGGTGGGATGGTAAAGTGAATGGCGTATTACAACCTATGGATGTGTATGCATATGTACTGGATGTAACGTTTAGTGATAACAAGGTATATCGCAAAAAGGGAGATATTACATTATTAAGATGATGCAATTAAGCACAGCAATAAAAGGATTGCGACGCAACAGAGATACAATGAAATATTGGCTGGAATTAAAAATAATGAAGGAGCAGAGAAGTACATGAAAGCAATTATTATTTTTTTATTTACAATGTTTGTGGGTGTAGCTATACGGGCGCAAGACCTGCATTTCTCACAATACTTTAATGCGCCCTTACTTATAAACCCCGCCAACACTGGCTTTTCGCCTGATGTAGATTATCGTGTAGGTGTTAATTATAGAAACCAATGGGCTGGTGTAATTGCAAACCCATATAAAACAATGAGTGCGTGGGGCGATGCCCAAATTTTCAATAATAAATTTGAAAATGGCTGGATGGGTTTGGGCCTTTCTATTTTACGCGACCAGGCGGGTAGCGGCAGTTTAACTTCTACAAAAGTAAATGGCTCGTTAGCTTATCACCAGCTTATTGGATATAAAAGTTTATTAAGTGGCGGTTTTGCTATAGGAGGGGTAAACAAGCGGGTTGACCTGAGTAAACTTACTTTCGATAACCAATGGAACGGGCAGTTTTTTGATGTTGTTATTCCCAGTAACGAGCCTTTTGCCAACAGTTCTGTATGGTATATAGACCTGCAGGCTGGTTTAAATTATGCGTGGTTTCCCACTGAGAATGCTTATGTAAATGCAGGGTTCAGCGCAACACATTTAAACAGCCCCAGCGAATCTTTTTTCGACAATAAGCTGGCAGATACCAGGGTTCCCACCCGGTTCAATGGTTTTTTAAACGGAAGTTTTAAATTGAATGACCGTTGGATATTAAATCCCAATGTTTACGTAAGCAATATGGCCCAAACAACAGAAACGGTGGCCGGTATGAATGCGCATTATAACCTAAGTGGTGATGGATCTATGCTTTTGATTGGTGGTTTATATTACCGAGTAAAAGATGCCTTTATACCCAATGATAGGATTTCAGTTAAATGACCTTTCCATTACAGTAAATTACGATGCCACCACATCATCTTTAGGCACCTATGCGCAAACAAAGGGCGCATATGAACTGTCTATTATTAAAACAGGTGTTTTTGATACGTTCGGTAAAAGTGTTAAGTGCCCAACAGTATCATTTTAACCCATTTCTATTCCATTTCAAAATTATCTAAAAACTTAGTAGTGAAGTTGCCTGAAATAAAATCGGGGTTCTTCATTAATTGCAAATGAAAAGGAATGGTTGTTTTTACCCCTTCAATTACATATTCACTTAATGCACGGTACATGGCATTTATGGCTTCTTCCCGGGTACGTGCCGTGGTAATAAGTTTGCCAATCATTGAGTCGTAATTAGATGGAATTACATAACCTGTATATACATGGCTGTCTACCCGAACGCCATGACCACCGGGCGTGTGCAAAGTAATTATTCTGCCGGGTGAAGGGCGAAAATCATTGTACAGGATCTTCGGCATTTATTCGGCATTCTATGGAGTGCATTTTAGGATAATAATTTTTACCGGAAATTCTTTCACCCATTGCAATTTTAATCTGCTCCTTTATTAAATCGTACTGAATTACTTCTTCCGTAACACAGTGTTCTACCTGTATACGGGTGTTCATTTCCATGAAGTAAAAATTGCGGTGTTTATCAACCAGAAATTCAATAGTACCAACACTTTCATAGTTAATGGCTGAGGCTGCTTTTATAGCGGCTTCGCCCATTGCTTCACGAAGTTCATCCGTCATAAAAGGTGAAGGACTTTCTTCTACCAGTTTCTGGTGCCTGCGTTGTATACTACAATCCCTTTCGCTTAAATGGCAAACTGTACCGTACCTGTCGCCTGCGATTTGAATTTCTATATGGCGTGGTTCTTCCACGAATTTTTCCATGTATAAACCATCATTTTTAAATGATGCTGCAGACTCTTGTTTTGCCGTATTAAAGGCGCGTTCCATTTCGCTTTCTTCATACACTACACGCATACCCTTACCACCACCACCTGCTGTGGCTTTAAGCATTACCGGGTAACCAACAACATTCTTCGCGAGTTCTTTTGCTTCCTCCAGGCTATTAAGTAAACCGCCGCTTCCGGGTACAACAGGAACCCCGGCTTTTATCATGGTTTCCTTTGCAGTTATTTTATCTCCCATGGAATTAATCATGGAAGGGGTTGGACCTATAAACTTTATTCCGTGGTCTTTACATATTTGAGAAAACTTGGCATTTTCTGCCAGAAATCCGTAACCAGGGTGAATGGCATCCGCGTTTGTAATTTCTGCGGCAGCCATTATGTGGGGAATATTTAAATATGATTCACTGCTTTGAGGTTTGCCTATACAAACTGCCTCATCTGCAAATTTTATATGAAGGCTGTCTCTGTCTGCTGTAGAATAAACGGCAACCGTTTTTATGCCCATTTCCCTGCAGGTTCTTATAACACGAAGGGCTATCTCGCCCCGGTTGGCAATCAATATTTTTTTGAACACTTTTTTTAATTTGAAATTTAAAAAATGACTAGAATTAGATTGAATGTATCAGCATATTATAATGCTCTATATTCAGTGTAATTAAGCCGGTTCTACTAAAAACAAAGGCTGATCGTATTCAACAGGGCTACTGTCATCTACCAATATTTTTACCACTCTCCCTTTAACCTCACTTTCAATTTCATTAAAAAGTTTCATGGCTTCAATTATGCAAATAACTTTTCCGGTGGTTATATCATCACCCACTTCAACAAAGTTTGGTTTGTCGGGGGATGGTCTGCGGTAAAAGGTGCCAATCATAGGACTTTTAATAGTAATATAATCATCCGCTTTACTGGCGGGTGCTGCCTGCGACTGGTTTTGTTGTGGCTGCTCAAAGGATGATTGTGCGCTCTGCTGCATCGGCATCATTTGTTGCTGGGCAGTTTGTGGGGCGGCCATAAAAGTTTGCGTAACGTTTTCTTTTTTCTGCTTGATCGTTATTTTAAAATCCTTTTCTTCAATACACAATTCACCAATGTTGCTCTTGTTGATGAGCTTTATAAGCTCTTGGATTTGTTTATAGTCCATGTTACGATTTTTGTGAGTTTTGATAGTTTTTGCCACGTTTTTAACGTAAAGGGGTGGCAAAATACCTAAAATTTAATAAAAAAGGTATTTTTCTCTAATTAAGATGAAAAGGATTGAATTAAAATTTTCATGCCTTTGATGTTGGAATGAAAAAGTGGAGGAGGGTATTCAATTCAAATAAAATAATTGAAGGGTATTTTAAAGCCACATAAAAAAATAACCCCCATAAAAGGGGTGATTTTTTAATTAAATAACCAGCATGGCATCGCCATAACTGAAAAACCTGTATTTATCTTTTATAGCTTTTTTATATGCTTCCATAGTAAGATCGTAGCCTGCAAACGCGCAGGTCATGATCAGCAAACTGGTCTTAGGAAGATGAAAATTTGTAACTAAGCTATCGGCAATATTAAATTTATACGGAGGATGAATGAAAATATTTGTCCAGCCTTCGCTTGGTTTTAAAAATTTTTGAGCAGTAAAACTGGTTTCCATACCCCGCATGGTGGTAGTACCAATAGAACAAATCCGGTTACCGTTTTCTTTAGCCTTGTTTACGATTTTGCACGCAGCTTCATCAATTTTATAATACTCGGCATCCATTTTATGTTTGCTCAGGTCTTCAACCTCAATTGGGCGAAAAGTACCAAGACCTGTATGCAGTGTGATTTCTGCAAAACGAATACCCTGTATTTCGCATCTTTTTATAAGTTCTTTACTAAAATGAAAACCTGCAGTAGGTGCCGCAACTGCTCCTTCATGTTTGGCATATACGGTTTGGTAACGCTCTTTATCTTCCTCATCGGGTTTACGCTTAATATATTTAGGCAAAGGAGTTTCACCCAAAAATTCAAGCATATTTCTAAAACCTGCATCGTCACCTTCCCATAAAAAACGAATGGTTCTTCCGCGGCTGGTAGTGTTATCTATTACTTCAGCCACGAGTTCATCATTTTCACCAAAATATAATTTATTACCCACACGAATTTTACGGGCAGGGTCAACAATTACATCCCACAAACGATTTGGCCTGTTTAATTCGCGGAGAAGGAACACTTCAATTTTAGCCCCGGTTTTTTCTTTGCGACCATACATGCGCGCAGGAAAAACTTTAGTGTTATTAACAACAAATACATCTTTGTCATCAAAATATTCAAGAATGTCTTTGAAATGCCTGTTCTCCATATTTCCTGTTTCGCGGTGAACCACCAGCATGCGGCTGTCTTCACGGCGTTTAGTAGGATTCTGGGCAATTAAATTGAGTGGAAGATCGAACCGGAATTGTGAAAGCTTCATGTTTTTATAGAAAGTTTTTCAATGCCTGGTACCCATCGCCGCCGCCTTACGGGGCGGTTTTGTTTACATTTGGCGTATTTAGAAAGTTTGCAAAAGTAACGGAAAGAAAATGAAATAACTAAATATTAAAACCGGAGGTGCCTTACGGTTAAACCATTATTCATTAATTGCTTTAATGAATCTATGCCTATTAACAAGTGGACCTCTGCAAATTTTTTAGTGATGAGTTTGTCACTCTCTGCTGTTTTTACACCCTCGGGTATCATGGGCTGATCACTAACCAATAATAAAGCCCCGGTTGGAATTTTGTTATAAAACCCCACCGTAAATATCGTGGCGGTTTCCATATCAATAGCATAAGTTCTTATTTGCTCAAGGTATTTTTTAAACTCTGAGTCATGTTCCCAAATGCGCCTGTTTGTAGTGTAAACGGTGCCGGTCCAATAATCGACCTGGTAATCACGAATTGTTGTAGATATGGCCTTTTGAAGGGCAAAAGCAGGCAGTGCCGGTACTTCTTTAGGCATGTAATCGCCAGATGTTCCTTCGCCTCTTATTGCCGCTATAGGCAATATGAGGTCGCCCAGTTTATTTCTCTTTTTCAATCCGCCACATTTTCCTAAAAAAAGTACCGCTTTTGGTTTAATGGCAGAGAGCAGGTCCATAATGGTGGCTGCACCTGGGGAACCCATACCAAAATTTATGATGGTAATGTTTTCTGCCGTGGCACACTGAAAGGGGTTATCGGTCCCCATCACCTTTACTTTAAATTTTTTTGCAAAAGCGCCCACATAGTTGCTGAAATTGGTGAGCAGTATATATTCTCCAAAATTCTTTAGTTGTTCGCCTGTATAGCGAGGCAGCCAGTTAGAAACGATTTCTTCTTTTTTGGTCATAAATGGGGAAAAAGCAGTTTTAGATTTGGCAATATATTAAATAGGTTTGTTTAATGGCAAAAATAACCTACTCAGAAAGCGATTTAAAAATAAAGAATGAAAACCATAAGCCACTGGTTTTTGATGGTATCAGGAAAAAATGGGTGGTGATTACCCCGGAAGAATGGGTAAGGCAAAACCTATTACATTTTTTGATACACACCATGCATTACCCTGCATCACTGATTGCTGTTGAAAAGGAAATTATATTGGCAGGCTTATCAAAACGGTGTGATATAGTAGTTTATAAAGATGCTGCCCCCTGGATGATCATTGAATGCAAGGAAATGAATGTTCCGCTTTCTCAACACGTTTTAAGGCAGGTTATACATTATAATATGGCCATACCTTGTAAGTATCTCGTTATTTCCAATGGGTCTAATCAATTCATATATTACAGGAATGGGGGTGAACTGAAGGAAATAGCTGAATTTCCTGATTACTTTTAAGTATTATTATTTTTCCGTTTAACCCTACAATATGATGCATGTAAAATATTTGAAACATCATTAAACTTTGGATTAATATTTTATTATCTTGCTTGGCTAAAACTTTACGCTGAAAAATCTATTATGAAAAAAATTGCTACTCTACTGGCATTTGCGGGGGTTCTTATTCTGCAAACTGCCGGTGCTCAAAAACCTTTGGATGCTAATCATGTAAAACAGCTTGTATTTCAAAATGCTTCTGCGCTTGGTTTCACCAAGGCTGATGTTGAAAATTCCCGCATAGCTAATGCCTTTTACGATAAGCGTTCAAACCTTATTATGGCATACCTGCAACAGACCTATAAGGGTGTTGATGTAAATAATGCCATTACATCCCTTACTTTTAAAAACGATAAACTTATTGCAAGCCAGTCTTCAAGAATTAATGGCATGGAGTCGTTGGGAAAAACTGCACCCGACAAAGCATCGATTACACCGATAATGGCCTTGCAAACGGTGATAAGAGATCTTGAACTTCCGGTTACACAACCCATTATTAATGCGGTTAAAATAGCAGCAGATGGTCAGGAGTTCGAGTATGATAAAATGAATGTTGCCCTTAATAATATAGTGGTGAGAAAGGTGTGGGCTAAAACCGAAAATGATCTAAGGTTAACCTGGCAGGTATCATTAATATCTAATAAAGATAACGGATCATATATTATTCAGGTAGATGCTTTAACAGGAAAAATCATCAACAAACAAAACCTAACAAGTTATTGTAATTGGACGCTTTCCCCTGAAAAACATGCGGCTGTGCACAACCATTCATCAACTGGGTTTTCACAAGAATCTATCTTAAACAGTACGCCTGCTGAAAGTTTTGGACCTACTGATGTAACTGATATTACCTCAGCCAAATACAATGTACTGCCTTACCCGATTGAAGATCCTAACCATGGTGCTGCAACCCTGGAAACCAATCCCTGGACAAGGAGCGGTAACCCGGCAGCGTATACCTTAAAATGGCATACAGATAACGACAGAACTTACGATAGTACACGTGGTAATAACGTGTATGCTTACGAAGATCTTGATGGCAATAATCAGCCCGGTTATGTACCTAAGTCTTCCACTAAATCTCCCGACCTTACTTTTAATTTTCCGGTAAACTATGGTTTAGACCCGGTAGAAAATATCTTTAACCAGAGCTTTGGTATTACCAATTTGTTTTATTGGGATAACCTCATTCATGACCTTACCTATAATTATGGATTTGATGAAATAGCAGGAAATGCACAGGCTTATAACCTTGGGCGCGGCGGCAAAGAAAATGATTATGTGATCGCTGAGGCGCAAGATGGTTCTGGTACCAATAATGCGAACTTCGCACCGGCACCTGATGGACAAAAGCAAAGGCAACAGATGTTTTTGTGGGATCTGTTCAATCCAAATACATTGGTGTTTAATGCACCCGATGATATTAAAGGACCTATGAATGCAGCTGAAAGCAATGTAAGCACAGAAAACAAGCTGGCTGAAAAAGGGTCTACCACAGGTGATGTAGTGTATTTTAAAGATGCTGATCCAAAATACCACCGTGCATGTGCTGGTGCTTCGAATGTTAGCGAACTAAAAGGAAAAATAGCATTCATCGACAGAGGTGGTTGCACTTTTGTTATAAAAATAAAAAATGCACAGAATGCGGGCGCTATTGCAGTAATAGTTGGTGACAGTCTAGAAGTAGACAGCCGCCTTGTAACTATGAGCGGGTCTGACAATTCAATCACCATTCCGGCTGTATTTGTGGTATACTCAGATGCACAAAGAATTAAAACTGATCTAAATGCTGGAAAAACTGTTAATGCAACAATGAATCCTGGCGTAAGAATAGACGGCAGCCTTGATGCAGGTGTTGTTTGTCATGAATATGGCCATGGCATATCTGCCCGTTTAATCGGTGGTGCCCAAACTGTGGGATGTGAAAATAATGGTGAGCAAAGAGCTGAAGGAATAAGCGATTATTTTGGTTTAATGATGACAACTGATTGGGCAAATGCTGCTGTTACCGATGGCGTAAAATCACGTCCTATTGGTAACTATGTAGTTGGCTTTACAAAAGAAGAAGGCGGCATCAGGCGCTATCCTTACAGTACCAATTTTAGTATTAATCCCTGGACGTATGATACATTAAGAACGGCATCTTTTGTACAGGAAGCTAAATTTAATTTCCTGGGAATTGATACAGATTCAACAGCCAGCTTCTATTACACCGGTGAATTCTGGTGTACAGTTCTTTGGGAAATGACCTGGGAGTTAATTAAAAACCATGGCATAAACAAAAACTTCTTTGATGCAACACAGGCAAATCCTGGTGGTAATTCTGTTGCCATGAACCTTGTAATAAAAGGTATGCAGATTGAAAAATGCTCTGGCGGATGCGTAGATGCAAGAACTGCACTTTTGCAGGCAGATACTGCGCTTTACGATGCAAAATACAGCAATGAATTATGGGCTGCTTTTGCAAGAAGAGGGTTGGGTGTAGGTGCAGACCAGGGTAGTGCCAATAAACGTAAAGATGGTTACGGAGCTTACGGAACACCACTGCCGGTTATCTGGGGTTCGTTTACCGCAGAAAAACAAAACAAAAGTGTTTTGTTGAAATGGACAACTGCACAGGAACAGAACACTGATAAATTTGTGGTTGAAAGAAGCAATAACGGTGTGGATTTTAAAGAGATCGGTACGGTTAAAGCCGCAGGAAACAGTAGTAATGTTTCTTCTTATAAATTCACAGATTTTAAACCATTGAATGGTAAGAATTATTTCCGCATTAAAGAGGTTGATCTTGATGGAAAGGCATTCTACTCGGGGGTTAGGGATGTAACTATGAGCGATATTAAACGCTTATTTATTACGCCAAATCCTGCAAAGGATTTCATCACCATTACGGTGAATGGCAATACCCAGAATTTAACGGTGCAGTTGTTGAATACAAATGGTCAGCAGTTAAGTACCTATAACATGACAGGAGAAACCCTTCAGGTTAACCTGCCTACACTTTCCTCAGGTGTTTATTATATTAATATTACCGGGGAAGAATTTTCTTCTAAAGAAAAACTGCTTGTAAAATAGCAGGTTTAATAAATTAAAAACCCCCGGATTTCCGGGGGTTTTTTTATGCTTTTAAAAATGATTAGTAATTATATTTTTTGCCCCACAGGCTTTTAAAAAATTTACGCATTTCATCTTCCCGGGCATTTTTGCCCGGTTCGTAAAATGCAGTGGATGAAAGCTTTTCAGGCAAAAATTCCTGTTCAGTAAAATTGTTTTCATAGGAGTGAGCGTACTTATATCCCTTACCATAATCCATATCTTTCATTAAGCCTGTTGGGGCATTGCGAAGGTGTAAAGGAACCGGCAGGTCGCCATGGCGGTTTACAGCTTCCAGGGCTTTGCCAATGGCTTCGTAAGAGGCATTACTTTTTACACTCGATGCCAAATAAACTGCACATTGAGATAAAATTATCCTGGATTCGGGATAGCCGATTTTATTAACTGCATCAAAGGTTGCATTGGCAAGCAAAAGCGCATTGGGATTAGCGTTGCCAATATCCTCGCTTGAAAATATTACCATACGCCGCGCAATAAATTTCACATCTTCGCCACCTTCAATCATTCGCGCAAGCCAATACACAGCAGCATTAGGATCGCTGCCACGCATACTTTTAATAAATGCTGAATTGATGTCGTAATGTTGTTCGCCCTGTTTGTCGTACAGGGCTAATTTTTTTTGAGCCACTTTCATAACCAGTTCATCAGTAATCAAAACTTCTTTATTATTAGATGAATTAATAACCAGTTCAAAAAGGTTAAGCAACTTTCTAGCATCCCCACCTGAAATATTTAACAGTGCAGTTTTTTCCTTCAGGTGAATAGTATAACTTTTTAAATGATCATCTTTAATTACTGCTTGATCAAGAAGAGCGATAAGGGCATTTTCATCCAGGGCTTTTAGCACATATACCTGGCACCTGCTTAATAAAGCAGAGATCACTTCAAAAGAAGGGTTTTCTGTTGTCGCACCGATAAGGGTTATAATACCAGTTTCAACTGCACCTAATAAAGCATCTTGCTGAGATTTATTGAAACGATGAATCTCATCAATAAAAAGTATTACACCAGTTTGTTTTTTTGCAGTTTCAATTACTTCCCTCACATCTTTAACACCGCTGCTAATTGCACTTAACTGGTAGTAAGGTAAATGCAGTGTATGTGCAATTATATTAGCAATAGTGGTTTTGCCTGTTCCCGGTGGACCCCAAAGTATCATGGAGGGAATTTTTCCTTTTTCAATAGCGGTGCGCAATATGCTGCCATTGCCGGTTAAATGTTGCTGCCCGGCTAAATCATCCAGGGTATTTGGTCGCATTCTTTCTGATAACGGCGCATTCATTTATCCAAATTTAAATTATCGAGTATTTCTGGAATAATAGAAATACTATGCCATCATTTTATTAAATCATTCAGGGCGTGTTCTAATGATGGGAAGTTGAAAGAAAACCCTTCACGCCTAATTTTTTCTGAGCTAACAGTAGTTCCTTTCAATATTTCAATACTAAGTTCTCCTAATATTAATTTTAGTAAGAAACCGGGCACGTAAACAGGTATAAAAACCTTGCCCCTTATTTTAGTTGCCATGGAAAGTATTAATTCTTTATTGCTTACAGGCATGGGGGCTGCAGCATTATAAATTCCATGCAAATCAGTGTTTTTTATGGCAAACAAATATATTTTGCAAATATCTGAAATGTGTATCCAGCTAATAACCTGTTTGCCGTTTCCGATAATAGGAGCGATACCCTTGGTTATTGGTTTTTTAAATTCGGAGAAGGCGCCACCCTCGTTACTAAACACGATGCCTGTTCTTAATATAACCAGTCTTGTAAAATTTTCTGCCGGTAAAATACTCTCTTCCCACAACGAACAGGTTTTTCCTAAAAATGAATCGTCTGCAGCGGTGTTTTCTATAAATCCATTGGTAGGCAATCCCTTGGTATCGGGTCCATACCAACCAATAGCAGACGCACTTATTACTGCCTTAATTTTATGGGGAAGCGATTTTAAAGATTCAACAATGAGCTCGGAACTTTGGGTGCGGCTTGCAATAATTTCTTTCTTCCTCTTTTTTGTCCATCTTTTCTCGGCCACATTGGCTCCTGCAAGGTGAACGATGTAATCAGCGCAGCAAAACGCCTGCTCATCTATAGTATTTTCCTGTACATTCCATTCAGCATATTGTACGCCCTCTTTAGACTTAGTTTGGGTAGAGCGAGAAAGTATGATGACCTTATATCCGTAAGAAATTAATAAAGCAGAAAGATTCTGCCCAATAAGTCCGGTTCCTCCACTAATTAAAACTGTTTCCATGCTTTTAAGATCTTAATAATCCGAATTTCCTTGTCTTAAAAAAAGTATATTTCTTAATAAAAAAGAAGCTTAAGTTAAGCATTACAAAATTGTTTGATCGGGCATTAAATAGTTCTGAAAATAATTCATTTTGTAAGATAAACTTCCTAAATTTAATGCAGTTCAAATCCTACCACATGCCTAGTTAAAATTATTATCTCACCTTCTAAATTTTAATCCATGGTTCAGACAGACATCTTGCAAATTTCAAAGGAATGCACAAACTGGAGAGAAGCATTGCATTCCTGGCGTGATGAGTTTAATAACTTCAAAAATGAGCTTCGCTCAATTACTTCTCCTTCTCTTTCTAAAGAACAATGCGCGCAGATAGAGCATTACCAGAACCTTATTCATATACAGCTTATCAACATTCACGATCTGAAGCAATCGGTAAAAGCCCACGACAGAAAGGTAACATTCGAAAATTCAAATAACGGGCAGGTATCAGACGAAACCGTTAATCACCATGAAAATTTGTTTGATGAATACCAGATGCTGGACCATACATTAAACGAATTGCGCAGTGATTGCCGCAACTTCATCGATACCTTCTAGAATATTATGTTTATACTTAAGTAGTACATTATAGCTATGCAGCTGCTGCAAGGCTTTCTAGCTATTGGTGTAATCCAATAACCTTATGAATAACGCACTATTACTTCATAAATAAATGGATTTGCCATGCCAGAATTCGATACCTCACACGTAAAAACAATTGTTTTACTCGGTCATTCCGGGGCCGGTAAAACTTCTTTAGCGGAATGTATGTTATACGAAGCCGGAGCCATTACACGAAAAGGGAGTGTCGCTGATAAAAATACAGTTTCAGATTATCATGAACTGGAACAAGCCCGCGGAAATTCCATCTTCAGTACATTGATGCACGCCAATTGGCGCGGCTACAAAATAAATATATTGGACACGCCGGGTTATGACGATTTTGTAGGAGAGGTAATAGCTGCATTGCGGGTGGCAGATACAGGGGTTATGGTTATAAATGCTGCAGCAGGTGTAGAGGTTACAACAGATGTTATGTGGGAGTATACTGAGCGGTTTAAAACACCCATGATTTTCGCAGTAAACAAATTGGATGACGACCAGGCCGATTTCGACAAAACCGTACAGGAAATTAAAAACCATTTTGGTAACAAAGTGTTGGTGGTGCAATATCCGAGGCAGCAGGGTGCCGGTTTTCATGAGATCATTGATGTATTGCGGATGACCATGTATAAGTTTAAGGGAATAGGTGGCAAACCAGAAAAATTACCAATTCCTGAAGAAGAAAAGGAAAGAGCAGAAACACTGCATAAAGAATTGGTTGAAGCAATAGCTGCCAATGATGAAACCCTGATGGAAAAGTATTTTGACCAGGGAGAACTGGATGAAGATGAAATGAAAATAGGGTTAAAAAAATCTATGATCAACCACGACCTGTTCCCGCTTTTTTGCCTTTCAGCCGAAAGAAATATGGGTAGCGGTCGCTTAATGGGTTTTATAGATAATGTTTGCCCCAGTGCAAACGAAATGCCCCCCCAGGTTACAAAGAAAGGAGAGAAACTCGTGTCTGATGCTAGTGCATCTCCCTGCATTTTTATTTATAAGACTGTAAGTGAGCCTCATGTAGGTGAATTGTCGTTTTTTAAAGTGTATGCCGGTACTGTAAAAAGCGGAATGGAATTAGAAAATGAAAATACGGGTGTTTCTGAAAAAATAAACCAGCTTTTTTTAGTTGAAGGAAATAAAAGAACGGCTGTAAATGAACTTGTGGCAGGTGATGTTGGTGCAACCCTTAAATTAAAGAACACACATGTAAATAACACCCTGCATGCCAAGGGGAAAACTTGTGATCTTCCACCAATAGAATTTCCTTCACCCAATATGACCATGGCAATAGAAGCTGTAAAAAAAGGAGAAGAGGAAAAGCTTTCGCAGGCGCTTCACCAATTACGGGAAGAAGACCCAACATTAATTATTGAACATTCACCAGAATTAAAACAAATATTAATTCACTGCCAGGGCGATATGCATCTGGCGGTTGCCAAATGGAAAATAGAGCACGGACAAAAAATAGAAGTGCGTTTTGTAAAACCAAAGATCGCATATAGGGAAACCATTCGTAAAATGTCTGAAAGCAATTACAGGCATAAAAAACAAAGTGGTGGTGCCGGGCAGTTTGCAGAAGTATACATGCGTGTTGAGCCTTATGTTGAAGGTATGCCTGATCCGCAGGGGCTCACAGTAAGAGGGCGTGACCAGTACAATTTAGATTGGGGAGGCAAACTCGTATTTTTTAATTGTATAGTTGGTGGTGCAATAGATTCCCGTTTTCTGCCTTCAATACTAAAGGGTGTTATGGAAAAGATGCATAATGGGCCACTCACCGGGTCTTACGTGCGCGATGTTAGGGTATCTGTGTATGATGGTAAAATGCACCCTGTTGACAGTAATGATATTTCTTTTAAAATAGCAGGTTTGCAGGCATTTAGGCAGGCATTTAAAAATGCAGACCCGCAAATACTTGAACCCGTTTACTTAGTTGAAGTTTTATGCCCCGACGATTTAACCGGTGCAGTAATGGGCGACCTTCAAAGCCGTAGGGCTATTGTTGAGGGTATGGATGCGGAGGGTCATTTTCAAAAAGTGATAGCCAAAGTGCCTTTGGCAGAAATGGATGGATATTCATCCTCACTTCGGTCCATTAGCCAGGGAAGGGCGAAGTTTACAAGCAGCTTTAGTGAATATGCGCCATTACCATACGAGGTGCAAAAAAGATTGATGGAAGAATATCATAAAACTGAAAAAGAAGAGGTTGCGTGATCAGCTAATCAGTGTTTAAAATTGCTGTACTGCTTTGAATTTAGAATTTATTGGTTTATTCTTGTGAAGGATTTTCTCCTCCTAAGAGTATCCCATAAATAATAAAAGGAACTGCATGCCTAACCTATATAGAACGATTACAAAGTATTATTTACTTGTTTCAATCTTATTTTTTTCCTGTAACAAAGATTTTGAACAACAACCTGTAAATCAAAAGGAAGGGAGCGGCTTAAAAACAAGCGCCAGGCAACCAAATATCATTTTGTTTTTAGGGGATGACATGGGCTACGAAATTCCGCAGTTTACCGGAGGCAGGTCTTATGAAACGCCGGCATTGAATTTCATGGCGTATAATGGTAAGCAATTCACCGATTTTTATTCCCATCCTGATGGATTTCCTTCACGTCTTGCAATGATGACAGGAAAGTACAGTTTCAGAAATTATATTAACTGGGGCATTTTACCTCCGCAGGAAAAAACTATAGGCAATCTTTTAGAAGATGCAGGTTATGCTACATGTTTTGTGGGTAAATGGCAAATGGAAGGTGGAGACCAGGGCATTAGAAAAGCTGGCTTTCAAAAATACCTGGTGTTTTTACCGGATGATAAAGATCTGCCCGGGGATGACCAACGTTTTCGCAGGTATAAAAGCCCCTATTTGTATTCAAATGGAAGTTATTTACCTGTAAGTGCTACAAAGAATAAATATTCGGAAGACATGTTCTTTGATTATGCCACTAATTTTTTAGAAAGTAATAAGGACAAACCTTTTTGCATAATTTTTTCTCATAACCTTGTAGGCAGGCCTTTTGTTCCCACACCGGATGATCCCGATTATGCCGCCTGGAACCCTAACGATGATGTAAGAAGGGAAAACAAAAAATATTTTCCGGGTATGGTTGCCTACATGGATAAGATCATTGGTAAAATGATAGAAAAAGTAAATATGGAAGGGGTAGCAAAAAGAACGCTTATTATGTTTACAGCAGATAATGCTACAACCAAGGTCATTACAACTTCATACGATAGTATTATTTCCACACCTAACGGCGATATCAGGAAAGAGACAATTGTTAGAGGAGGAAAGAATAACGTAAACAAGTCTGGCATTCATGTTCCCTTTGTTGTGTATTGGCCGGGAACTGTTCAACCTCAAGACAGAGATTCATCTATCATAAATTTTACAGATTTCATGCCCACGTTTGCAGACCTCGCCAATGTGCCTTCACCACAAAACTATGGTGAACTGGATGGCAAAACCTTTTACGATGATCTGCGTGGTGTGAATGGGCCTGAAAGGTTTACGAATTTCTGCCATTGGGATAATGACGGTGCAGGACCACGGATCCCTATACGGTATGTACATGATGATAAGTACAAATTGTACGATTCAATTAATAAAAGTTACTTCTTTAATATTAAGGATGATGTAAAGGAGAGAAAACCAATACCAGATAATAAACTTACTCAAATAGAAATAAACCGGAAGATCAGCTTTCAGCAAATACTTGATTCCCTGCATTGATCAATTTATAATTAATGGGGTAATTATAAATTATAAGGTATTTGTAGTATTTTACCATTCTCACTCCGGCAGTGAAAATGGATGAATTAAAATGATACCGGTTTTCTACCATACAAGATGTAATCTCTACTTATTGGGCATCTTGATGTCCCTATTTGCATTTAGCTGCAAAAAAGAAGGAAAACCGTCGATAACTGCGGGTAGTTTACCTGAATCTCACACAAACATTATAGTTATTTTAGGAGATGATGTTGGTTACGAACTTCCAACCTTTACAGGTGGGCGTTCTTATGCAACACCAACCCTGGATATGATGGCTCACCAGGGAATACAATTTTCAAATTTTTATTCGCACCCCGATGGCTCGCCCAGCCGTATGGCATTCTTAACGGGTAAATATAATTTCCGTAATTATGAAGGCTGGGGATACCTGCCACCTGCAGAAAAAACTATTGGCAACCTTTTGCACGATTACGGTTACAAAACCTGTTATGTAGGTAAGTGGCAATTGGATGGGGGGCATGTTTCTATCAACCGAGCAGGGTTTGATAACTACCGCGTTTTTCTTCCATTCGGTGCGGAAGAAACAGGACTAAATCAACGACAGTACAGATATAAAAATCCACATCTGTATGAAAATGGTGATTATATGCCTGCTTCAGAAACAGTAAATAAATATTCTGAAGACATGTTTTTAGAATATGCCGGCAACTTTATTGATAATGTTGGAGACGATCCTTTCTTCCTTATTTTTTCTCACAATTTAGTTGGCAGACCATTCGTTCCTACGCCGGATGATCCTGAATTTGAAAGTTGGGATCCGGCGAAAGATGAAACATCGGACGACCTTAAATATTTTCCTTCCATGGTAAATTATATGGATAAAACTATCGGGAAATTGATAGAAAAGGTGCGTTCTCAAAACCTTGCGAATAAAACCGTTATTATATATACAGGGGATAATGCCACTTCTCAATCTATTCAGTCGCAATTCGATAGCGTAGAGGTAGTAAATAATGTAACCACTCACCGCATTGTAACTGTTAGGGGAGGAAAAAACAATACCAGCAAACCAGGCACCCATTTGCCTTTTACCGTGTATTGGCCAGGTAACATTGTTCCGGCAATAGACGCATCTTTGGTAGACTTTACCGATCTGTTGCCAACAATAGCTGATATTGCACAGGTACATCAACCCACCAATTATGGAGTTTTAGATGGAAAAAGTTTTATTAATAACATAACCGGAACCAGTAGAACCGAACAAAGACCCTGGGTGTTTTGCCAATGGTCATGGCCATATAAAGACACATTATACAGGTTTGTGCACGACCATTCTTATAAATTATATGACTCTATAAACAATAGTAGGTTTTATAATATTGTTTTAGATCCTAAAGAAAAAAAGCCTTTAAATAACCAGTCATTAAATGCAAACCAAATTTCAGTAAAGAAACGCTTGCAGGCTGTATTGGATCAAATGCATTAATTTTTAAACTATATTTTAATACCAATTATGAAAAACCGTTTTAGGATTTTTATCACCGCAATTATTTCCATTTCATTCTTTCCACTTTTATTTAGTTGGAATCCAGTTTCTATTAATGAGGATGAAAAGGAAATAGATTCTACCCGGCCTCCAAATATTATTTTAATAGTAGGAGATGATGTTGGGTATGAAATACCAAATTTTACCGGTGGTAAATCGTACAGTACACCAGCCTTGAATTATATGGCTGCAAATGGAATGCGTTTTACCAATTTTTATAGTCATCCTGATGGCTCTCCATCGCGCCTGGCACTATATACAGGTAAATACAATTTTAGAAATTATGAACGTTGGGGACTTCTTTCACCCGGCGAAAAAACCATTGGAAACATGTTAAAGGATGCAGGGTACGCCACCTGTTTCGTTGGCAAGTGGCAATTAGACGGGGGCGATTCTTCTATTAGGCAGGCTGGGTTTGATAACTACAGGGTTTTTCTTCCCTATTCACCTGGTATAACCGGTGAAAGTCAATTAAATAACCGGTATAAAAATCCAAAACTTTACCAGGATGGAAATTATATGTCTAATGCCGTTGTAAATGGAAAATATTCCGAAGACCTCTTTTTAGAATATGCAACCAGTTTTATAACCACAAATAAAAACCAACCTTTCTTTTTAATTTATTCTCATAACCTGGTAGGTAAACCCTTTGTTCCATCACCAGACGATGCTGATTATGCAACATGGAATTCTTCCAATGATATTGTGGGACAGGATACAAAGTATTTCCCCGGGATGGTTAACTATATGGATAAAATGATCATGAGTATTCTGCAAAAAGTTAAGACAACCAAAATTTCTAATAATACAGTTATTATGTATTTGGCAGATAATGCCACACCAAAAAATATCTCTTCCAAATATTATAATGGGCAGAAAATAGTAAAGGTGAATGGTGCAAAAAACAGAACCACGAAAGAGGGAACGCAAACACCTTTTGTTTGCATGTGGCCGGGTAAAGTTCTTCCAAACTCTGTCGATACAACACTGGTAGATTTTACCGACATGCTGCCAACCCTTGCAGGTATTGCTGGCGTATCAACCCCTACTAATTATGGAATATTAGATGGAATAAGTTTTTATGATAACCTGGTAAGCAATGTAACAGACCTGCGTCCCTGGGTGTTTTGCCATTGGGAGCATCACGACCTTGCTGATACAATTTTCAGGTATGTTCATAATTATAATTATAAACTCTACGATTCCGTTAATAAGAGCAGGTTTTTTAATTTAATATCTGACCCTTATGAAAGGTCGCCTATACCTGATGCAAACCTTTCGGCAGATGAGGCTCTTATAAAGTATAAGTTTCAGTTGGTATTAAACAAAATGCAAAAAGGTCAATCTAAAGGATTATACAGGGATAAGTTCCTGCAGAAAATAAAGCCGACAAATAAAGATTTGGCACCAGCAAAAGAAGACAATTAAAATCAATTCAGTTATTTGTTAATGGTTTAAGCTATTGTTGGCACTTTTTATGTTGGTTAAGCGTATTACCCTCAAAAACAAAGTATTATGGAAAAATTATTGGTATTTATATTTTTTTTAACCGGTGCGTGCCTGTCTAATAAGAATAATGGGGACAAATCAGATTCCTTAAACACACAAATAACAACTTCGCAAACAATAACAACAGAAGAAGCAAACGAAGCTGATGCCAATATTTCAAGTGCATCATTTACCACAGCAAACAACACATCAAAAACATCTGGTGTGGATACTTTTAGAAATCCTTTTGGTGTATTAATAAGCGCGGGTCCTGGTAACAATACTAATCCAAAAGTTCGTCTAAAAGCTTTTAAAGCCATTGCGCCTCCTTATGTTAGGCACGGTATAACTTTAAGTAGTTGGGACGGAAGCAATGCTTTTTACGAAAGCCTTGTTGAAAACGGATTTAAAGTAGTCTTGAATATTACTAACTCACCCCAAAACGGTACGCCACAACCTTTTCCAACGGATTTGGATAAATACCGTACTAAGTTGAACGAAGTACTTACAAAATATAAACCCGAAGTACTGGTTGTAGAAAATGAAGAATACAATCTAAATTATCACACTGGTTCAATGAAACAATATTTGGATGAGTTAAAGGTAGCTATTGAAGTGGCGCATGCAAAAGGCATTAAAGTTACCAACGGCGGGTTAACCAGCCGCCATATGACCCTGATGGTTTGGAAAGATTATATGGATCGTGGAATGAAAAAAGAAGCTGCTGAATTTGCACGCAGAACCATTCCGCAAAATATTATTAATGATCTTCCATCCCTGGCAAAACACCAGCCTTTGAAAAATGCAATGAATGCTTTCGATACTTTATTGAACGCATACAAAACAATGGATCTCGATTATGTAAATTTTCACTGGTACGAACCCATTTTGTTGCGCTTTAACAATAACAAGCAAGGGGTTAATATAGACACCAATCGCCTTGAGTTGAAGGCAATGGAAGAAGTGGTTACCTTCTTAAGAAGAAAAACCGGTAAAGATGTTATGACGAATGAACTCGGACAAGTTACGAAATCCAAACAGGCTGTAATTGATGTGCTGAAGAAAGCATACGAATTAAAGTTGCCTTATGTTATTTGGTATAGTGGCGATGGTCAGGGTAAATCAGATGCGGTAGCCCTTACCAATTACGATGGTACTTTACGTGAGAATGGAGAAGCTTTCAGAGATTATATTAAGTATTATTTGAAAAGCAATAAATAAAAAGTTTTAATTAAAACGGGAGGCGGCGTCTGTAATGGGCGCTGCTTTTTTTTGTGCTGTTTATTTAGAAGCTGCGTACATTCTCTCTATAATGTCAACCATTTTACGTGCATCATCGGTATTTGCAAGAATGGTTTCATTACCATTTAGGGTGTTTATAATATTATCGATTACCAATTCATGATTGGATGCTGAACCTGTGTAACCTCCGTAATCATTGGGTTTTTTTGATGGCGGTAGATTAGGCACTTCAACATTTTCAATATGGCAATATTGCAATTCGTTCATGTATTGCCCGCTTATCTTTACAGTACCCTTTTCGCCGATAACCACAATACGGCTTTCCATGTTTTTATCATATGCACAGGTTGAAAAACTAAAACTACCCATTCCTCCTTTTACCAGATCAAAAGTGGCAATGCCTGAATCTTCAAATGCTGTAGTATCTGCATGATTAAAATTTTGTGCACGCATTTTTATATTGGTGATGTCTCCGAAAATCCAGTACAACAAATCAATAAAATGAGAGAATTGTGTAAAGAGTGTGCCGCCATCCAGCTGCGTTGTTCCATGCCAGCTGTCTTTTTTATAGTACCTGCTATCGCGGTTCCAGTAGCAACTAATTTGTACCATAAAAATTCTTCCTAATAGGTTTTGCTCCACCGCATTTTTAAGCCATTTGCTTGGTGGCGAAAACCGGTTTTGTACCACTATAAAAACCTGTTTATTATTTTGGTTTGCTGCTGCCAAAACTTTGTCAGCATCTGAAGTATGCAATGTAAACGGTTTTTCTACCACTACGTGAAACCCATGTTGAATACAGGCAATGGCATGTTGGGCATGTAAACCGTTGGGTGTGGCAACCGTTACAATATCACATTCAATATGGGATGCAAAAAAAGCTTCAATGGTTGAAAAAAAGGAATATCTGATTGCGGCAACACCAGTTGCTCCTTGCTTTTACTGTCAATAATGGCTACCAGCAAGGCACCCGGGTGCTCGTATACTATCTTGGCGTGGCGGCTGCCTATATGCCCGCATCCAATTATGGCAAACCTTATTTTCTTCATGTAGTTGTTTGGCTAAGATAAGGAGTTACACAAAGTTTTAATGGTACAAAAAATTAAAGATGCCATGAAAAATAAGGGTACAAGGGAGTGACACAACCGGCGATGCCATGAAATTATTTGACCGTAACAAAAAAGAAAAAATGCCCAATTTTTTATAAGGTAAGAAATTAACTTATTTTACCGGCGTTATATTTTTACCTGATGCAAAGGCCACTTGTAAGTGTAATTGTTCCCGTTCTAAATGAAGCGCCATACATTGAAAATATGTTGAACAGTGTGCTGTCGCAAAACTGTGAAAATTTCGATATGGAATTATTGGTAGTTGATGGCGGCTCAACCGATGGTACACGCGAAAAAATTGCCAAACTTCAACAGCAAAATAACGCGATAAGGCTAATACATAATGACCGAAAAATAACACCCGCTGCATTTAATAAAGGCATTGAACATGCACGTGGCGATTATATTGCTATTCTTGGTGCCACAGCCGGTACGACCCCGATTATTTGCAGGTTTGTTTAAATGAAATGCAGCAAAACGATTGCTCCGGTTGCAGCGGTAAAGTGCAGGTAGTTAAAAACGATAGCAGCCTGGAGGGTGTGCTGGTTTATCATTTACTCACCAGCAAATTTGGTGTTAGCAGTAAGTCGTATCGCACGGCGGGAGAGGGCATAAGCGAACATTGCCCTTACCCGGTATTTAAACAGGTTGTATTTAATGAGGTTGGTTTATATAATGAAGAGCTGGTGCGCAACCAGGATAATGACATGAATTACCGCATAAGAAAAGCGGGACATAATTTGTATTATACGCATAAGGTAAGTGCTTATTATTTTCCAAAACAAAACCTGCGCGGTCTTTTTTCTTATGCCATTTTATCGGGCGAATGGAATGCTGTTTCGTTGCGTGTTAATTACCGGTCTATGCAACTGAGACATGTAATTCCATTGTTTTTTACAATGGGTATAATTATGTTGGCGGTTGCTTCTTTTATTTGGATGATCGTTGGCAGCCAATGGCATAATGAACTGAATATTTTATTGAATGGCATTGTAGCACTGCATTTATTATTGGGTTTTACCACAACCCTTGCAAGTTTTAATGAAAGTAAACATGCAGGTTTATTGTTATTGCCCTTTTTGTTTTTTGCCTTCCATTTTTTGTATGGATGGGGAACATTAAAAGAACTGCTCACGGGGAAAAGAAAGCATTACTAATGTGGCATACTTTCCATTAGTTTTTTCCATTGTAACGTAATGTTTGGCAGATCGTATTGCTGTGCGTAGCTATTTGCCTGTTTGCTAAGTGCTTCGCAATCTTCAGGATGATTTAACAGGTATGCAATTTTCTCTGCGAAGATTTCTGCATTACCCGGTGGTAAAAGCACACCATTTTTTTCATCGATAATATTTGGTAAGCCACCAACATCTGTGCTAAGAACGATCATGCCCAATGCCATTGCTTCAATCACACTTACCGGTGCATTATCAGTATTGGTGGTGTTTAAAAAAATGTCATGATCGGTTGAAAGTCTTATCCACTCCGGCTTTGAAAGCAGGCCGGTAAAAATTACTTTTTCTTCAAACCCATATTGCATTACAAGGGTTTTGCAGGCATCTATACTTCCATCTTTATATGGTCCAACCATAGTAAGTTTAACTTCAGGATGGTGCTCAATTAAAATGCGAACAATTTCGATGGCTAATTGAGGATTATATAATTGATGAAAAGAGCGCACCCACAATAAGCGAGGCTGTATATTTTTTCGTTGCTTAAATGGATAATTCTGCAAAGCAATACCATTATGAATAACGGTGCATTTCCATTTTTTTTCAATAAAAATTTGGTACAAATAACCCGAAACAGCAACGTTCATTTCACTGTTTGAAAACAAATAATTACTAATAGTGGCAGACCGTTTAAATCGTTGCGGCAAATCCCCGCCATGCAGCCAGGCTATATAAGGCATACGTAAAGCCTTGCAAAGGGCAGCACAGGCTACGGCAAAATAAAATGCCTGTGTGCTGTAAGTAGAAATAATAACTGTGGCCTTTCTGCGGTGTTTCCAAATGGCAGAAAGCATTTGCAATAACCTGATAAACTTATTTTGGCTTTTCCCTGCTTTTACAACAGAATAATTTTTGCCCGATAAAATTTGCGCAAGCATTTCTCCCGCACCTGGCGAATAACCCTGTGCAGACAAGAAATTATCAGCTATAATTATTTTACGAACCATGTATTTCAAAAATAAAACTGCCGGCAATATACACGCCGGCAATTATTATGTAAGGTACAGAACCTATAATTTTACAATATGGAACCGGAAGTAAAAGTCTTTTTGCAGCGCATCGCAAAGTCTTTGTTGGTGGTTATAGTCTGGATGGCACTCAATTCAACTTTTGGCATCATGTTCAATTATGCTTTTTATTATGAACGCCCCACAGCAGGCAACTTTGTGTTTTACGTTTTCTTCACCGCCAGCTTTGTTTATATGGTCTGGCTGCTTGTTCGTTTGTGGAAAGAACCCATTCAAAATCCAAATTAATTTACCAGCCCAGCACCCATGCAAATATCAGCGGTGCAACAATGGTGGCATCACTTTCAACAATAAACTTTGGTGTTTGAATGTCTAACTTTCCCCAGGTTATTTTTTCATTGGGCACAGCACCAGAATAAGAACCATAAGAGGTTGTGCTGTCGCTAATCTGGCAGAAATAGGTCCAGAAAGGAATGTCGTGCATCTCCAGGTCCTGGTACATCATGGGCACTACGCAAATAGGAAAATCTCCCGCAATACCGCCCCCGATCTGGAAAAATCCCACGCCTTTTCCGCCACTGTTTGCTTTATACCAGTTGCTTAATTCAACCATGTATTCAATACCGCTTTTCATGGTGCTTGCTTTCAGTTCGCCCTTAATTACATAACTCGCAAAAATGTTCCCCATGGTACTGTCTTCCCACCCGGGAACAACCATTGGTAAGTTTTTTTCGGCGGCAGCTATCATCCAGCTATCCTTTACATCTATTTCATAGCCATCCTTCATTACTTCACTCAGTAATAATTTGTACATGTATTCATGCGGAAAATAACGTTCGCCATTTGCCTCGGCATCTTTCCATATTTTAACTATATGATGTTGTATTTTTCTAAAGGCTTCCTCTTCAGGAATGCAGGTATCAGTCACGCGGTTCAATCCTCCTTCAAGCAATTCCCATTCCTGCTCAGGGGTAAGGTCGCGGTAGTTTGGTATGCGTTTATAATGACTGTGCGCCACCAGGTTCATTATATCTTCCTCCAGGTTTGCCCCGGTGCAACTAATAATATCCACCTTATCCTGCCTTATCATTTCTGCCAGGGAAATGCCTAATTCACCTGTGCTCATGGCACCTGCGAGGGTGATCATCATTTTTCCTCCCTCATTTAAATGTTGTTCGTATCCTTTAGCTGCATCAACCAAAGCCGCTGCGTTAAAATGCCTGTAGTGGTGTTCTATAAATTTTGATACCGGTCCTTTATTCATATGTTTCTTTTTGTGTAAGGGCACAAATGTAAAATTTTTAAAATCAAGTTGGTTGCCGGCAAAAGGATAAATGGCATCGCCTGTTGCCACGCTCGGTTCATGGTTCCGTTTTCATGGCGGCAAGCCTACTTCTTCGTTCTTTTTTGTTAGTCCAAAGAAGAACCAAAAAATGACCCCCGGAAACGATGTACAGCCCGTTTCCGGGTTGTTCGCTATTCGACTGAAGTGCATAGTGATGAAGATCTGAGAATAAATTCTTAAAAAGAGAAGATGCTGAAACAAGTTCCGCATGACGAAAGTTTTTTTCTGATTAATTG
>CAWHKV010000006.1:0-242925 GCA_963830175.1 uncultured Bacteroidota bacterium | reverse complement strand
GGTTTCGCCTTATTTTCTTTTCAAGTTTTTTGGCTTCAGCCTCATCAAACTGCTCTTGCGCTTTTTCAACTAAGCTGGTAATATCGCCCATGCCTAATATGCGCTGCGCCATACGTTCGGGATAGAAAACATCCAGGGTGTCAACCTTTTCGCCACTGCTTACAAATTTAATGGGCTTGTTTACAGTGTATTTAATGGAAAGTGCTGCACCACCTCGGGTATCGCCATCTAATTTGGTAAGTACAACTCCGGTAAAATCAAGTCGGTCATTAAAGGCTTTTGCAGTATTTACTGCATCCTGACCGGTCATGCTATCTACTACAAATAAAATCTCTGCAGGTTTAACGGCATTTTTTATGTCTGCCACTTCGGTCATCATCACTTCATCAATTGCCAAACGACCTGCAGTATCGATAATAACAACATTTTTATTTTTACTTTTAGCCTCCTTTATTGCATTTGTAGCAATGCTTACTGCATTTTTATTTTCCCTTTCGCTGTAAACGTCAACATTAATTTGCTCACCCAAAACCATCAACTGGTCAATTGCCGCCGGCCTGTAAATATCTGCCGCCACCAATAAGGGCGATTTACCTTTTTTGGTTTTTAAATAATGGGCAAGTTTGCTGGTGAAGGTTGTTTTACCACTTCCCTGTAAACCTGCAACCAAAATAATCGCAGGATTTCCTGAAATATCAAACGATGCTTCTGAACCCCCCATTAACTCGGTGAGTTCATCCTGAACGATTTTTACCATTAGCTGCCCGGGACTAATGGCGTTTATTACTTTAGAACCTGATGCCTTGTCTTTTATCCTATCTGTAAATTCTTTAGCAATTTTAAAGTTTACATCAGCATCAATTAAAGCACGCCTTATATCTTTAACGGTGTTGGCAACATTTAATTCATTAATTCGCGCTTCTCCCTTTAAATTTTTAAAGGCACTTTCAAGTTTTTCTGTAAGATTATTAAACATATTATTAAGAAATTTTTTTAATCCGGCTCATGGCTAATTAAAGCGTCCTTGCGTGTACCCTTCAACTCAGCAACTATATTAAACAGAAGGATTAGCCGGCCGCAAATATAACAAATGCCTTAAACCATTTAAGAGGGTAACTGAACATTAAATAAAATTGCAAATCAGCAGGTTAATTTTATTTTTATTGCTTTAAAAATTAGTTATGATACAACGAATACAATCTTTGTGGTTGCTGGTGGCTGCAGTTTTAGCTTTTTTAACACTAAAATTTCCTTTTTATATTATTGGCAATAACCTGGATGCCGACCCCGATTTTAATGCGGTTTCCAGAACACTATTACTTATGTTAACCTCAATTCTTGGGGCTTTATGCATTATTAATATTTTCTTTTTCAAGCAACGGAAAATTCAATTAAGGTTGGCCATCCTGGCTTTAGTAATTAGCCTTCTGAATCTTTTCTTATATTTTTATTATACGGCAGAATTATCCAATGGAGGCATAGCTTTATCATCCGTTTTTGCATTTGCCATTCCCATTTTTATATTCCTCGCCATTCGAGGTATATATAAAGACCAAAAGTTATTAAAAAGCATGGACAGGTTGCGATAAGTTTTATAAAAAAAGGTTGCCATATGGCAACCTTTTTTTATAACTAATTTCTAATATTATTTACTTACAACAAACCTGGTTGTTCCAAGCAAAGCATTGTTGCCAAAAACTTTTACGAGGTAAATTCCATTTTCAAAATGATTTAAATCAGAAGCCTTAATGTTGTATTGACCAGCTGACTGATTTCCCATTTTAATATTTTTTATTCCTAACCCATAAACATTAAATATGCTAACCTGCACATTTGTGGTATTTGTATTTAATGTATAAGAAACATTGGGATTGCCTGATACCACTGGGTTTGGAGCTACCGAAACATTTATGGCTGTACCTGAAATGGATGAACTTTACCTGCAGGCGGCACACCGCATTTTCCTGACACGGTAATTGAATTTCTAGCACCACCCGTTACAAGTGTAGCGGTCATCCTATCCTTTTGGCCATTTGTAAACATATACATGCAACGATCATCGGTATAATCCATATAATTCATAAACATGTCGCCATTTGGCGTATTAAGACATGATAGCGCTGGAAACTTTGGACATCCGTACCTTTCGGCTCCCTGGTTTGGAGTGTCTGCAACCAGGTCGCTTCCTGTGCATAATCCATTATCATCTCCCCAAATGTGGCGAAGGTTTAACCAGTGACCAACTTCATGTGTTGCTGTTCTTCCTTTGTTATATGGGTATGCTGCGGAACCTATATTTCCAAAAGCAGTATATGTAATTACAACTCCATCATTGGCCACATTGCCCCCGGGAAATTGAGCATAACCTAATACTCCTCCTCCTAATTTACAAACCCAGATATTTAAATATTGTTTTGTATCCCAGGCATCATCTCCCCCGGTTCCATTATGTTTTACATTATTGTTTGTTGAAAATGAGGTTTTTGTTGTGGCTTTACGAATAATGCCTGTGGTTGGATTGCCTGCAGGATCTATTTTGGCAAGACAAAAATTTATTTGGCAGTCAGCTACCAGCGACGTCCATACTGAAGGAACCTTAGTAACATCTGCATTTAATTTCTGGTAATCCTGGTTAAGGATACTAATCTGACTATTAATCTGCGCATCACTTATATTTTGTGCAGTTGTTTTATAAATTACATGCACCACAACTGGAATATTATAAACTGCAGCACCCGTTTTTTCAACCATGCTTTGGGCACTTTTGTTTTTAATATACTGTTGAGTGAATGCTTCAATCTTTTCCTGGTTTTTTAAAAACTCAGGCTGCTCTTTAAGCATTTGTACATAGTACTCGTAACTTGAACATCTCTTGAAAGCATCGGGTAGGGCATTGGTTTGAGCATAGGATATTGCGCACAGCCCTGTTAATGCGCAAAAAAGCAAAAAGGATTTCATTTGTTAAATTTTAAGGGTGTTAAAATACATTAATTATAGATAGAAAAATACTTTCACCATGACTATTTGATTAAAAGATTAAGAAACGTTAGTTAGTATTTTAAATAGTTTTTATTGAATATTTAATTTTTGTTGAATAATTTCTAATTAATCAACAGGTTTTTCACATTATTTATGGAATTTGCAGTCTAATAACAAAAATTATTTAATGAGTGGTCACAATTTCCTAACTTTATTTTCATTGCCTGCCTGGAAATTTTTACTTCTTAATTAAATAGTATAAAAATGCCTGTAAATATTAGCAGACATGAGGGATTATATGATCCTGCCTTTGAACATGATGCGTGCGGAATAGGATTTGTGGCAAATATTAAAGGCAACAAATCTCACCAGGTTATATCCGATGCTTTAACCGTATTGGAAAACATGGAACACCGCGGTGCGTGCGGTTGTGAGGTGAATACAGGCGATGGTGCAGGCATCATGATTCAAACTCCACATGAATTTTTTCTTGATGAGTGTATTAAAATGGGTATTCAACTTCCTGATTTTGGTAAATACGGTGTGGGTACTATTTTTTTTCCAAAAGATGTTAGGTTAAGAGAAGAGTGCCGAAACATATTTAACCGTGCTGCAGAGAAACTTGGACTTGAAGTATTAGCATATAGAAAAGTTCCGGTTAATATTGAAGGTATAGGCGCTACTGCCCTGTCGGTAGAACCGGAAATTGAACAGGTTTTCGTAGGGGGCACCTATCTTATAAAATCACCTGATGAATTGGAGAGGAAATTGTATGTTTTGCGTAATTATGCCAGCCACACAATTTTAAATACTGTTAAAAAAGATGAGATCGGTTTTTATTTTTCTTCACTTTCTTATAAAACAGTAGTATACAAAGGGCAACTTACCAGCAACCAGCTTAGAAATTATTACCCCGATCTCAATAATAAGCGTGTAGTATCAGCCTTTGGGCTCGTGCACTCGAGGTTTGCCACTAATACATTTCCCTCGTGGAAGTTGGCGCAACCTTTCCGTTTCATTGCACACAATGGTGAAATAAATACGCTACAGGGAAATTTAAACTGGCTTCGTACAAGCGAACATTCTTTTACTTCCCCATGGTTTACCGATGAGGAAATGAAGATGTTACTCCCGGTTATTACACAGGGACAAAGTGATTCAGCCTGTCTCGATAACATGATTGAATTGTTGTTACATACCGGCAGGTCATTGCCACATGTAATGATGATGCTTATTCCTGAAGCGTGGGATGGAAATGATTTGATGGATCCCAGGAAAAAAGCATTTTACGAATACCATGCATCATTGATGGAACCGTGGGATGGTCCCGCTTCCATTTCATTTACTGATGGAAATATAATTGGTGCCACGCTTGATAGGAACGGACTTCGGCCATCAAGGTATTGCGTTACCACAGACGATAGGGTTATCATGGCATCAGAAGCAGGCGTACTTCCTGTAGATCCATCCACCATAATAGAAAAAGGAAGACTGCAGGCAGGAAAGATGTTTGTAGTAGACCTTGACCAGGGTAGAATTATAAGTGATGATGAATTAAAATCTACCATTTGCGGTCAAAAACCTTATGCCGAATGGTTGAATAAATATAAGATCCGGCTGGAAGAATTGCCTGAACCCAGGGTTATGTTTACCCACCTCGAAAGTGACCAGATATTTAAATACCATAAAGCTTTTGGTTATTCTACCGAAGACCTCGATACCATAATTGCGCCCATGTGCATTGAAGGTAAAGAGCCTATCGGCGCGATGGGAACTGATGTGCCTCTCGCTATCCTCAGTGATCAGCCTCAACATTTAAGTAATTACTTTAAACAATTATTTGCGCAGGTAACAAATCCGCCCATCGATCCAATTCGTGAAAAGATGGTTATGTCTTTAGCCGCATTTGTTGGTAATAATGGAAACATTTTAGTGGAAGATCCTTTGGCGTGTCACACTGTGGCATTAAAGCATCCTGTGCTAAATAATCATGAGCTTGAAAAAATGCGTAGCATTGACACAGGCATTTTCCAGGCTAAATCTTTGCAAACTTATTTTCGCGCCGATGGCAAACCTGGGTCTCTTAAAGCCGGTATAGAAAGACTTTGCCGCTATGCAGCAGATGCAGTTGAGGATGGATTTGAAGTCTTGATATTAACAGATCGTGCAATAGACAGTGAACATGCGCCTATACCTTCTTTGCTTGCAACCGCAGCAGTGCATCACCACCTTATCCGAAAAGGTTTACGTGGGCAGGTAGGTATTGTTGTAGAAGCCGGCGATGTTTGGGAAGTGCATCATTTTGCATGCCTCATCGGTTATGGTGCAACAGCAATTAACCCATATTTAGCACTTTCCACCATTCGGGATATGAAACTTAAGGGCAAGTTAGACACCAACTGGGATGTTGAAGAACTTAAAAAGAATTATATAAAAGCGGTCGGAGATGGGTTACTGAAGGTATTCTCAAAAATGGGTATCTCCACGCTACAATCCTACCAGGGTGCGCAAATTTTTGAAATAATTGGATTGAATAGAGATGTTGTTAATCATTATTTTTCAGGAAGCACCTCCCGCATAGAGGGCATGGGACTTGATGAAATTGCAAAGGAAATTTTAGCCCGTCATTTCTTTGCATTCAGTAAAAAAGAAATTCCGGTAGATCGTTTACCAGTTGGCGGTTATTACCAATGGAAAAGAAAGGGAGAGTTTCACTTATTCAATCCCCAAACCATTCATTTGTTGCAATACTCAACAAGAATGAATGATTATAACATTTTTAAAAAGTATTCTAAACTTGTTAATGATCAAAGTGAGAAAGCCTGCACACTAAGAGGGCTGTTTCAATTTAAAAAAACAAGGCCTTCGGTATCAATAGATGAAGTAGAACCTGCAGAAAATATTTTTAGAAGGTTTGCAACAGGCGCCATGAGTTTTGGTTCCATTTCCTGGGAGGCTCACACAACACTGGCCATTGCAATGAACCGTCTCGGTGGTAAAAGCAATACAGGAGAGGGTGGGGAAGATGAAAGCCGCTACCTGCCATTGCCAAATGGGGATAGTATGCGGTCTTCAATAAAACAAGTTGCTTCTGCACGGTTTGGGGTTACGAGTTATTATTTATCAGAGGCAGATGAATTGCAAATAAAAATGGCGCAGGGAGCGAAGCCCGGCGAAGGTGGCCAGTTGCCGGGACATAAAGTGGATGACTGGATTGGAAAAACAAGACATGCAACCCCGGGTGTAGGACTTATTTCTCCGCCCCCACACCACGATATTTATTCTATTGAAGACCTCGCACAACTGATCTTCGATCTTAAAAACAGTAACAGGAAGGCCCGCATCAATGTAAAGCTTGTTTCAAAGGCAGGTGTAGGTACTATTGCTGCCGGCGTTGCAAAAGCAAAGGCAGATGTGGTACTGATTTCCGGGCATGATGGAGGTACAGGTGCATCGCCCATCAGTTCAATTAAACATGCCGGTTTGCCATGGGAACTTGGTTTAGCCGAAACACATCAAACCCTGGTAAAAAACAAATTACGAAGCCGTATTGTAGTGCAGGCTGACGGGCAACTTAAGACCGGTCGTGACATTGCTGTGGCGGCTTTGCTTGGCGCAGAAGAGTGGGGGGTTGCTACAGCCGCTTTGGTAACCGAAGGATGTATAATGATGCGTAAGTGCCATTTAAACACATGCCCGGTTGGGGTTGCAACACAAGATCCTGAATTACGGAAAAGATTTACAGGCGATGCCGATTACGTGGTAAATCTCTTTAAATTCCTTGTGCAGGAACTTCGTGAAATTATGGCCGACCTTGGATTCAAAACCGTGAATGAAATGATCGGTCAGGCAGATTGCCTCGAAATGAAAGAAAACATAAAACACTGGAAATATAATAACCTGGATCTTTCGCCCATTCTTTATAAAGAACCTGCTGATGATAGTGTTGGTCTGTATCAGTCAGAATTGCAGGATCACCAACTGGAAGATGTACTCGATTGGGAAATGCTGCGGCTTGCGCAGCCGGCTCTGCTTAAAGGAGAGAAGGTTTACGCCAATCTTGAGATCAAAAACACGAACAGAACAACAGGTACCATTTTGTCTAATGAAATAACCAAGATATATAAGGCAGATGGCTTACCTGATGATACCATTCATTTTAAAATAAATGGCACGGCAGGTCAAAGTTTTGGCGCCTTTAATACCCGGGGCGTCACCCTTGAATTGGAAGGTGACGGAAATGATTATTTTGGAAAGGGGTTAAGTGGTGCAAAATTAATTGTGTATCCGCCGGCAAATGCCGGTTATGTACCTGAAGAAAATATCATTATAGGTAATGTGGCGTTTTACGGTGCAACCTCGGGAGAGTCTTATATAAGAGGCAAAGCCGGTGAAAGATTTGGCGTGCGCAATTCTGGTGCAAGTGTGGTTGTAGAAGGTGTGGGAGACCACGGATGTGAATATATGACCGGCGGAACTGTAATAATTCTCGGAGAAACCGGGCGAAATTTTGCTGCAGGCATGAGTGGCGGTATTGCATATGTGTATGATTTGCAAAATAAATTCTCCATTATGTGCAATACAGAAATGGTTGATGTTGATCCCCTTGATAATAATGATGCAGCTCTGCTGCATACTATGATCTCCCGGCATGTTCATTATACCGATAGCACCGTTGGTAAATTTTTAATTGATGATTTTGAAAACCAGTTACATCACTTCATTAAAGTATTTCCTAAAGAATACAAGAAAGTACTGGCGTCAAGAATTGTTCAAATACCGGTTAAATCTCAAAAACATTAACCTGCTTTTCCGCATAACAAATTAATTCATTCAACTAATTATTTAATATGGGCAAACCCACAGGTTTCTTAGAGTTTACAAGAGAGCTGCCGACGAAACGCCCGGTGCAGGAGCGTAAAAACGATTATAATGAATTCATTAACCAGTACACTCCTGAAAAGCTCAACCAACAGTCTGCACGATGCATGGACTGTGGTATTCCCTTTTGCCATAACGGATGCCCATTAGGTAACATTATTCCCGAGTTTAATGATGCTGTGTACAGGCAAAGTTGGGAGGAGGCTTACGACATATTGGATTCAACCAATAACTTTCCGGAATTCACTGGTAGAATTTGTCCTGCGCCATGTGAAAGTGCCTGTGTGCTGGGTATAAATCAACCCGCCATAACTATTGAAGAAATTGAAAAGCATATTATAGAAATCGCTTTTGAAAAAGGTCTGGTAAAAATTCGCAAGCCCAACATGCGAACAGGCAAAAAGATAGCGGTGGTTGGTTCTGGTCCTGCAGGTATGGCCGCGGCGGCGCAACTAAATTATGCAGGGCATTCGGTAACAGTATATGAACGGGATGACGCTCCGGGCGGGCTCCTCCGCTATGGCATCCCCGATTTTAAACTTGAAAAATGGGTGATCGATCGCCGTATAAAATTAATGGAAGAAGAAGGAATCGTATTTAAATGCAACGCGAATGTTGGGGTAAATGTTGGGTTAAATAACCTCCTTAGGGAATATCATTCTATTGTTTTAGCCGGTGGTTCAACGGTGCCCCGCAATTTGGATATCCCGGGGCGGGATGCATCAGGCATTTACTTCGCCATGGAATTTCTGAAACAACAAAACAAAAGGGTTGCTTCAAAAGATCCGCTGGTAAACCGCAAAATAGAAAGTAACATTTACCCTGATCACATAACTGTAGAAGGCAAGCATGTGGTGGTAATAGGCGGCGGTGATACCGGTAGCGATTGTGTGGGTACATCTGTAAGGCAAAAAGCAAAATCGATAACGCAATTTGAATTATTACCTAAACCATCTAACGACCGCACCCCTCACATGCCATGGCCAACCTACCCAATGGTGCTTAAAACAACCTCCAGTCACGAAGAGGGTTGTGAAAGAAATTGGGCGGTAACAACTAAAGCATTTATAAAAGATGAACAGGGAAAACTAAAAGCATTAAGAATTGCAGACCTGGAATGGAAAATTCTGGATGATGGACGACCTGCACATTTCGTAGAGATACCGGGTAGTGAGCGGGAAATTCCCTGCAATGCCGCTTTTCTGGCAATGGGGTTTTTGCATCCTGAGTATAATGGCTTTCTTAAAGAATTGGACATAGACCTGGATGATCGTGGAAATGTAAAAGCTTCGGAAAAGCATTTTCAAACCAATATTCCAAAAGTTTTTTCATGCGGAGATATGCGTCGCGGACAATCCCTGGTTGTTTGGGCGATTAGTGAAGGAAGAGAATGCGCCAGGAAAGTTGATGAATTTTTAATGGGATTCAGCCGGCTTGAAAGTAAAGATGAAAATATTATAGCTCCACAGTACGTCTGAATATTGATTTTAAACATTTGCTTAACTCATATAGAATATAAAACTATATGAGTTTTTTTTGTGAATAAGGGTTACAAAACCATGATTTATCCATTAATAAATTAAGTAAATGATTATTGTTAATAAATAATTGATTTATTTACTTAACAAAACATATTTTATGAGTATTCTTGTATTAATAATTTATATTATTAAAATTTTTAACACGTAAATGAAGATCGCATGAAAAAAACCTCACTTCAAAGAACAGCACCTTTTGTAATTCTTTCTTTGATTGCTCTTGCAAGTATTTTTATTCCCAGCCTTCCCCTCTTTAATGATGAGGCGGGCGTTTATAATTCCTCTGATATTGCCTGGATGATCGTTGCAACAGCACTGGTTTTTTTAATGACCCCCGGACTTGCATTTTTTTATGGCGGCATGGTGCATAGAAAAAATGTTATTTCTACCATGATTAAAAGTCTTATTTCCGCAGGAATTGTTAGTGTTTTATGGATTGTTGTGGGCTATAGCCTTGCCTTTGGCGACGACATTGGCGGTTTTATTGGTAACCCCATGACAAATCTTTTTTTTAAAGACATGGCTTCAGGTGCGCCATGGAGTTTAGCCCCAACCATTCCTGTTACATTATTTGCGCTCTTTCAGTTGATGTTTGCCATTATCACTCCTGGCTTGGTGGTAGGTGCAGTAGCAGAACGTATTCGGTTTACAGCCTATGTACTATTTATTGTTTTATTTGGCGTGCTTGTCTACGCACCGCTTGCACACTGGTCCTGGCATCCCGATGGCTTTTTATTTAAAATGGGAGCCCTGGATTTTGCAGGCGGAACTGTAGTACACATTTCAGCAGGTTGTGCTGCCCTTGCCGGCGCCATGGTGCTTAAACGCAGAAAAGTGCATCTTACACACACTGAAATTCCACCATCTAATATTCCTTATGTATTAATTGGTACTGGTTTGTTGTGGTTTGGCTGGTTCGGATTTAATGCAGGATCAGCTTTAGGTGCCAATGCCCTATCGGTTTCAGCTTTTGCAACTACAAATACAGCCGCAGCTGCTGCAGGATTATCCTGGATGTTTTTTGATGTGCTGCGTGGGAAAAAACCATCAGTTCTGGGATTTTGCATTGGTGCTGTTGTAGGTCTTGTTGCCATTACGCCGGCTGCCGGCTTTGTAGCCATTCCACAAAGTATTTTTATTGGGGTTGTTGCGGCCATTATTTCAAACCTCGCTGTATACTATAAATCAAAATCAAGACTGGATGATACATTGGATGTATTTCCCTGCCATGGTATTGGCGGTATGGTTGGTATGGTTATGACCGGCATTTTTGCAACAACCACTGTTAACTCCGCTGGAGCAGATGGGTTATTTTATGGTGGTACCGCATTTTTTTTAACCCAGATTAAAGCGATGGTGATTGTGGTTGTGTACAGCTTTGTGGTAAGTTACCTAATTTTTAAGTTCATCAATTTCATTGTTCCATTAAGGGTTAGCGAAGTTGAAGAAGCCCAGGGCTGGATGAATCTCAGCATAATGAAAAATATATGCAGGGCACTTTACTGGTAGAGACCAACGGTGTTATTAAAGAAGAAACAATATTACCCTAAATCATATCTATACAGCCGGTGAATTCTACAGGCACCGGCTTTTTATAAACTTTTCTCTCAACGTTTTTCCGATAACGTTAAACCCACGATTTGCTTGAAAGAAGTATTACTTCCTGCCATATGGAATTGTAAGTTTTATTGTAAACCAAAAATTCAAGCAACATGTTTAAAAAAATTATTCTGCTTAACTTACTCTCAGGCTTTTTCCTGGGTGCTTATTCACAGGATTCAACAAAAGTGGCTTCCTTTAATTTTTCAGGTTCAGCCGATGCCTATTATAGGTATAATTTTAGTAACCCGGAAAGTCCTCATTTAAATAATATTACAAGTTTTACCAATTCAAACAATTCTTTTGAATTAGGGATGGCGTCTATAAAAGCAGAATCTTCTTTCGGTAAAGTCGGGATGGTGGCCGACCTCGGTTTTGGTCTGCGCGCTGATGAATTTTCTTATACTGATTATGCGGGCAGCAGCTATTCAAGGTTTGCTGTAAAGCAACTTTACGTAACCTACTCACCGGTTGATGCGTTAAAATTTACTTTCGGCAGTTGGGCCACTCACATTGGTTATGAAGTGGTAGATGCCTATCTAAACCGCAATTACAGCATGAGTTATATGTTTTCTTACGGACCTTTTTTACATACCGGGGTTAAAGCAGATTTTGCCCTTGGCGGAAAAAGTGCCATTATGTTAGGCCTTGCTAATCCTACAGATTTTAAAACAGCCACAAACATGCCCAAAACAGTTATTGGGCAGTTCAGCACATCGTCCAAAGATGATAAGGTGAAGGCGTACCTGAATTTCCAGGGTGGAAAACAAACTGATTCTGCCCGCCTTTACCAGGGAGATATTGTACTTACCTATGGTTTATCGGATGCCTTCAGCCTGGGATTCAATGGCACTTACCAGGCAAGGAGTGGAAAATATGTAGGTAAATGGACTGATGGAAATTCCTGGTGGGGTTCAGCCCTATATGTGAATGCCGATCCATCAGAATGGCTGGGTTTCACATTGCGAGGTGAATACCTGTCAGATGATCACACCGTATTGGGAATTTTTGGTGAAAGCGGAAGTGGTTTTGAAACCACGCTTAGTGCAAACTTTAAAATAGATAATCTTACCATCATTCCTGAATTGAGGTACGATAATGCCAAGAATGCGGTCTTTGCGCAGCACGACGGTAGCCTTTCAAAAAATACATCATCCTTTATCTTGGCTGCAACCTATCACTTTTAGATCCGTACTCATATTACTACACAATAAAGCGGTTAGAAATAGCCGCTTTTATCGTATTAAAACAATGGTACCTTTTTTCTCGACCGGACCGCATACGGTATTTGCTTTTACAATAAAAATATAGGTGCCGGAAGCCTGTGCTGAACCTCTGTAAGTGCCATCCCAGCAGGCATTTGTATTTGATGATTGAAACACTCGTTGCCCCCACCGGTTATAAATAGCAAAATTTATCTCTTTAGGTGTAGCCAGGTATTTTATGCCATAACAATCATTCTTTCCATCGCGGTTTGGAGTAAAAGCATTTGGCATAAATAAAACTGCTTCACCATTAAAATCCCCTTTTAATGATATGGATGCAGTGTCTGTACATCCGTTAAAACCCTTCCCGGTTACGGTATAAATGGTGGAAGCAATAGGGCTTGCAATGGGGTTTCCAATATTCGGATCATTCAGGCCTTCTGCTGGAGACCACGTATAACTTAAAGCGCCGCTCGCTGAAAGGTTAGAAGTATAGTTAATGCAATCCAGATCATTGCTTTTTGAAACACTTACGGATGGCAGGGGAAGCACGGTAACTTTTGTAGTAAGGGTTGTTGAATTTTTACAGGTTGATTCAAAAATATTTACTGAATAAACCGTGGTTTGTCCCGGGCTCGCCAAAGGATTGCTGATAGTGGAATTATTTAGTGACGCTGCGGGAGACCACGAGAACTCATCACCGCCAGACGCATTTAATTGAACAGTTGATTTGTTGCATATTACCTGTTCATTTATAACACCGAAAACCGGCTTAGGATACACATTTACAACAACTGAATCTGTTTTATAACAACCTGTAGAATAAAAAGATTTAAGGTAAAACGTTGTAGTATTTGCAATTCCTGAACCTGAAGGGTTTGCAAGCGTGCTGTCGTTTAAATAGAGTGCAGGTGACCACGCAAATGACACGCCTCCCTTACCATTTAATATAAATGAAGTGTTTTCGCAAACGGTGGTATCATTACCAGCGCTTACAGTAAAATTGGGGATATTAATATTCTTAGAAATACTATCTGCGCAATAGCCTGCATCGGTTACGATTAACTTAACCTGGTAATTGCCTGGCTTTGCATATACATGTGTTACATTTTGTTGGGTTGAAACATCCCCATCGCCAAACACCCACCGGTATTGAAGTACAGGCAAAGTGTTGGTATATGCCTCCCCCGAAAATGCAATGGCATCACATTGCAAAAGGCTATCGGTTATTTTTATAGAGTCTATGTTTTTTCTAAAGAAAGATGTGGCATAAGATAACTGCAGGTCTAATAATTTTCTTCCATCAGCGCCGGGTTGCGACCCCCAGGGGTTATTTCCATTAGGAACGTTTAAACCGTTCTTTCCGCCGGCTACATCAATATTCACAAAGGCAGGGAGGGTCATAGAATTTATCCATGCAACGCCACCACCACCACCACCACCCGTTCCGTGATTTTTTGCATTTGTTTGAACCATGTCTGCACCTTTGCCACCCCTTGCCAAAATATTTATTCCATTATTAAATTCTTCTGTTTCAATTAAAATCACGCCGCCGCCACCGCCGCCACCCATTCCTTCGTTACACTGGTAATCGTTACCCAATTCAATTTTGCATGCCGCACCATTTTGTCCATCAGCCATGATATTCCGATTATTGCCTTTAATAACCCTGGCACTGATGATAATGATACCCGCACCGTTTCCACCATCTGGATCAAAGTCTCCCTTTGTATTATTGGCATGGCCGGCTCCTCCTCCGCCTCCTAAAAATATCCTGTTTTCGGTACTGGTATACAATGCTGCTGAACCACCAATACCGCCATTGTCGAAAGTGGTTTGTCCGCATCCTTCAAACTGGTATCCGCCATTTCCACCTGCACCACCATTTCCACCCCCCGCGCCACCTGAATTATGAATTTGCCCGCCGCCCCCGCCACTTGCAGTTCTGCCCCGCCCGCCTGTTTTAGGTTGGGTTATAAAAGTAAAACTCTCGCCCTTTTCACTGGCGGCAGCGCCTACGGTGGGCGATTCAAAATAATTTTCATCATAACAAACCGCGGCATCATCGTGTTTATTTATGCCCCGGCCTTTTTTAAAACCAAGGTTTGAAACATCCAGATCCGCATTTAATTCAAGTGTATCATTTATAATAAATGCCAGAACCCCACCAATTTTTCCATTAAACGCAGGAGCTGTTAAAGTAGAAATCACTCTTGCGTTTTTGTATGATGGAACCCTGACAAGTTGCACCGTACCCAGCGGAATATTATAATTGTGCAGCACAAAATTTTGCAGGTACAACGTATTGCCAGCTTTCTGTTTGATATAATTTATTTCGTAAAACCCTGCAGAACGATAATCGATGATGGTCCCGAAGTTTGAAGTGTTCGTGGTGTCGATCACCGCCCCTTTCATTTGAATAAGAATAACCGTATCGTTTACTTTAAATAAAGAGCCGTCAGTTACTTCTAGCTTATTAGCGCAGAAATCAAATCCTTTTACTTCCGTATAACTATTAATTACGCCACCGATGTTTGTGGTGGTTTGGGCAGACAAGTTTGCCGAAAACCTCAGAAAAGTAATAAGTGTTGAAATAATGATGAATAAAGACCTTGTCATATAAATTTAAGCACAGCCTTAAAGGCATATAAAGCTATTATAGTTGCTTTTATTGTGCAACTTTCACATTATTGTTAACAAATGAATAAATGCTGATGAACAAATCAAAAGACCCCTGTATAATTTTGTGGAGTAATGTTTTTTAATTCTTTTTTTACTTTGGATGAAAGGTTAAGTCCATCAATGAATTTATGCATAGACCGTTTGTCTATTTTATTATTTCCGCGGGTTAAATTTTTAAGAGCTTCGTATGCATTTGGAAATTGCTCGCGCCTTAGAATGGTTTGAATAGCCTCCGCAATTACAGCCCAGTTATTTTCCAGGTCCGAATTAATTTTTTCTTCGTTCAATAACAACTTTTGTAATCCTTTTTCCAGCGATCGAATGGCAATAACAATATGTGCAATGGGTACCCCTATATTTCTTAAAACTGTTGAATCTGTCAAATCTCGCTGAAGACGACTTATAGGAAGCTTTTCAGAAAAATGTTGCAGCATCGCATTTGCAATACCTAGGTTGCCTTCCGCATTTTCAAAATCAATGGGATTAACCTTATGCGGCATGGCAGATGAACCGACCTCGTTAGCTTTTACTTTTTGCTTAAAATAATCCATGCTTATGTACATCCATATGTCCCTGCACAGATCTATTAAAATGGTATTTATTCTTTTTATGGCATCAAACTGCGCGGCAAAATTATCGTAGTGTTCAATTTGTGTCGTGTATTGCAGTCGTTGCAGCCCCAGCCTTTCAATGAATTCGTTGCCAAGCTTTTCCCAGTTCTTATCAGGAAATGCGATATGGTGTGCATTAAAATTACCTGTAGCCCCACCAAATTTTGCCGAATAAGGAATGTGAGAAAATAAGTTCACCTGGTTTTTTATACGCTCTACAAATACCAGGAATTCTTTACCCAGTTTGGTTGGCGAAGCGGGCTGCCCGTGTGTTTTGGCCAGCATACTAATATGCTGCCATTTTTTGCCCAGAGCATGCAACGCATTTTCTAAATTAATAACGGAAGGCAGGTACTCGTTCTCCATACAAACCTTCCAGCTTAATGGTATAGCGGTGTTATTGATGTCTTGCGAAGTAAGCCCGAAATGCACCCATTCTTTTAGATTACCTGCACCCGATTTTTCAAGCTTTTGCTTTAAATAATATTCAACCGCTTTTACATCGTGGTTTGTAACCGATTCTATTTGCTTAACCTGGTTTGCATCGTCGAGGCTGAAATCTTTAAATATATCGCGAAGCGCCTGTTTTTGTTTGGCAGTAAAGGAGAAGAATTTTTTTTCTGAAAGAAAAATAAAGTATTCAATTTCTACGTATACGCGGTATCTTATTAATGCATATTCAGAAAAATATTCAAATAGTTGAGACACCTGTTTCCTGTAGCGTCCATCTACGGGTGAAATTGCGGTAAGCGAATTTAATTCCATGCCTTTATAATATTAAGCGTTGCCTTTATGTGTTGCCAATAGTTTTGCTGATGAAGTGCTTGCGACGCAACGAAGATGCCATATATACCGTTGCTGGTATTTACCATACAAATATTGCAAAGCACCCACTAACCGGCGGTTGATAAAAAACAACTTTCTTTGCACGCAAATTTATGAGGATTGAAGAAGATTAAGGTAGGCGCGGTTAGTTATTTAAATACCAAGCCCTTGTTGTTTGGAATAAATCGTTCGGATGATTTATTAAATCGTATGGAATTGGTAGAGGATTATCCTGCAAAAATAGCAACCATGTTGTTGAATGGCACCATCGATGCAGGTCTTGTACCTGTGGCAATATTGCCTAAAATGGAGAAAAAATTTATTATTTCTGATTATTGCATTGGGGCTGATGGTGATGTAGCATCGGTTTGCCTTTTCAGCGAGGTGCCGCTACACGAAACCGAAAAGGTTTTAATGGATTACCAAAGCCGTACTTCAGTTGCATTGTGTAAAATTTTGCTGAAGCATTTCTGGAAGATGAACCCGGTTATAGAAGGTGCACCAAAACATTACAGGGATAAAATTGCAGGCACAACGGCAGGCGTAATTATTGGCGACCGGGCTTTGGAGCAGCGATTAAAATCTCCTTATATATACGACCTGGGTGGTGCATGGAAAGAAATGACCGGGTTGCCATTTGTTTTTGCAACATGGGTTGCAAATAAAGTATTGCCTAAAGATTTTATTACATTGTTTAACGAAATGAATGGCGTGGGAATAAATAACATAGAGCAGGTGCTTAAGAACTATCACTTTCCATTTTATGACCTTAAAAAATACTACACTCAAAATATATCGTATGTATTAACACCTGATAAAATAAAGGGCATGGATTTATTTTTGCAGATGCTTGAAAAAGAAAAACTGTAATACCTTATTTTAATTAAAATTGCGTGGTGAAATACTTATGTAAGTTCGGTAGGTTAAGGGGTTTACTAATCGTTGCAAGTTGCATGGTAATAATAGCAACAAACGGACAAGAAATTTTCTACGATTCCACAAAACCAAACGAAGTAAATAAGCAATTTGTGCTTTCTGCCAGGGCGCATTCGGGATTTATTTTTGCACATTCGGTAAGGGTTAAAAATACCGCTGATGCACGTCCAAAAGGCTTTGAGCTTGAATTTGCAAAACAATTATCCGGTGAGGAAAATTTTCAGAAATATAAGAGCCATCCTCGTCATGGGTTTACATTTACTTATGTAGACCTTGATAAGAATTTTTTGGGCGAAAGTTATTCGGGTTCCTATTTTTTGCAACCAACATATAAGGTTGGTGAGCAAATGCACTTCTTAATCCGGGGTTCTATTGGATTATCTTATCTTACCAATCCTTTCGATTCGTTTACAAACCCGGATAATCAAACATATGCAGGGCACATAAATGGTTTTCTTCAATTAGGTACTGGCATTGCCTATAACCTTTCTAAGCACATTAGCCTTACCGGAGGGGTTAACTTTTTTCATAATTCTAACGGCGGCTTTAAACAGCCCAACCGGGGTGTGAACTATCCTAATGTATCATTGGGTATTAGCTATTTTGAAAACAATAATTATTTTCCCAGGTATAAATTAATTAAGGATACAGCCTGGAAACAGGAGCCTGTTCGGTATGAACTTGGTTTTCTTTTTTCACCAAAATCAGGTTATGATATTGATTTAAATGCCAACCGTCAATTTTTAGGCGGAATAAATTTTCAGGCAGCAAAAATGGTCAGCAATATCAGTGCTGTGACTGCTGCAGCAGAAGTATATTATGATGGGGCGTTGCAAACCTTTAAAGATCATTTGGGAGACAAGACTCCAAGCTATTTTGCAGGAATTCTCGCCGGCCATGAGTTTGTATTTAACAGGGTAATTTTTAGCCAGCAACTTGGGTTTCATATATACAAACGCACCAATTATTTCGATGAGAATTACCATGATATATACAGCACCATTTATCACCGGTGGGGTTTACGTTATAAAATAACACCTCATATTTATGGCGGGTTCAACATGCTTGCACATGGGCAGAACGCAGATTTTGTAGATGTTCGGGCATCATATAAGTTTTAGTATGCTTATTCTTTGTTTATTATAATTAAGAAGTGCTTCAGAAAAATTATTACTTCATCTATCTTCGCGCCCTATGCAAAAGGAGATCGTTGTAAGCGGCATACGGCCAACAGGTTTTTTGCACTTGGGAAATTACTTTGGGGCATTGCGTAACTATGTTCGCATGCAAAATGATTTTGAGTGTTTCTTTTTTGTTGCGGATTGGCACAGCCTGACTACGCATCCTGATACTACCTATCTACAAAACAGTGTAAATAGGGTTATTGCAGAGAATATTGCCTGTGGTCTTGATACAGAAAAAGTAACGTTATATGTCCAAAGTACTGTTCCCGAAATTTCGGAGTTGTACCTGTACCTGAACACCATGGCATATAAAGGTGAGCTGGAAAAAACTGCTACGTTTAAAGATAAGGCTCGCTCACAACCCAATAACATGAATGCGGGACTTCTTACATACCCTGTTTTGCAGGCTGCTGATGTTTTAATACACAAAGCCGTTAAGGTTCCTGTTGGCAAGGACCAGGAGCAACACCTGGAGATGGCGCGTAATTTTGCAGAACGTTTTAATAGCCGTTACGGAGAAACCTTTCCCCTGCCATATGCATATAATTACAGCAACGACCTGGTGAAAATTATGGGTCTCGACGGGTTGGGAAAAATGAGTAAAAGTGAAAACCAAAACTCCACAATATTTCTTGCAGACGAGGATGATGCAATAAGAACTAAAATAAAAAAAGCAAAAACTGATAGTGGTCCGCAGGAGGAAAACAGTATAAAGCCAGCATACATTGAAAACCTTTTTAGGCTTATGACTTTTGTAAGCGATTCAGAAACTGTAAACACGTTTGAAAAAAGTTTTAATGATTGCACCATACGTTATGGAGATATGAAAAAACAACTTGCAGAAGACATGGTTCAATTTATTTCACCGATAAGAAAAAGGTCCTTTGAAATTCAGCAGGATAAATCCTACCTTTCATCGGTCATTAAAAAGGGTGCAGAAAAAGCCCGTGAGAGTGCTGTTAAAACCCTTAATGCAGTAAGAAAAGCAGTTGGTGTTAATTATGTTTGAATTCGACAATTCTGCAGAACGATGCCTTGTTAGAACTTCCAATCAATAATTTCGGAGTAATTGTATGGCCAAAATCAAAAAACCTAAGCATATCGCTGTTGCCGGAAATATCGGTGCCGGAAAAACAACCCTTACCGAACAGTTAAGCAAACATTACCGTTGGATTCCACAATTCGAAGACGTAGACCACAATCCATACCTGATGGATTTTTATGAAGACATGCCTAGGTGGAGCTTTAACCTGCAAATTTATTTTTTAAACAGCCGGTTGAATCAGTTACTCGAAATACAGAATGGTACAGAAACAGTTATACAGGACCGCACCATTTATGAAGATGCCAATATATTTGCGCCGAACCTGCACGATATGGGTTTAATGAGTAAACGGGATTTTGATAATTATTACATGTTTTTTCAAACCCTGCAAACTATGGTGCAACCACCAGACCTGCTTATTTATTTAAAGGCCTCTGTACCTGCTCTGGTTGATCAAATACAAAAGCGGGGAAGGGAGTATGAAGAAAATATTCGCCTGGATTACCTTAAAAAACTAAACGAACTATACAATAAGTGGATAGCCGGGTATAAAGAAGGACCCGTGCTAATTGTTGATATAGACAAAAATAATTTTGCAGAAAATGAAGAGCATCTTGGTGAGATAATTACCAAAATAGACGGAATGCTTTTTGGCCTGTTTTAAACATTCAATATTTAAAATCGATTTTCAACCCTTCCTAAAAAATTGCTGAACCATGAAAAGTGCTAAAGGGATTATTTGCCCCGCCTGAAATAATTAGGATCGTGCGATGGACACGAAGCTCCTTTGCGGCTTTCCATGCAAGACGAAAACATGGATAAGGTAAAAAGAGTGATTAAAAATGCCACAAATAATTTTCGCATAAATCCTTTTTAAGAATGCTGTTAATTTAGTTATTAAGAAAACGCAAAATAAGGGGTTTATTGTATATTTAATAATTACTTTACCGGCATTTTACATGTTTTTTATATCCGTTTCCCCAATACTTTTTAATATCTAAGTAAATAATTAAAAATTATTGACTTTTAGTGTTAGTCATGATGTGCTTATATAAAATGATTTTATGAATATTAAGTTGAACAGACCTATTGCCTTTATTGACCTTGAAACCACGGGGATAAATATTACTGCCGACAGAATTGTAGAAATAGCTATAGTTAAAGTTCTGCCAGATGGTGAAAAATTTGTAAAGCGAAAGCTTATAAATCCCTTAATGCCCATACCACCCGGCGCTACCCAAACGCATGGTATTACGGATGAAATGGTGATGGGTGCCCCCACTTTTAAGCAGGTTGCTAATGAACTGAAACAATTTATAGAAGGGTGCGACCTGGGTGGCTATAACAGCAACCGTTTCGATATTCCTTTGCTCGTTGAAGAATTTTGCCGTGCCGGCATAGATTTTACGACTGATGGCCGCAAACTGCTCGATGTGCAGAAAGTCTTTCACTTAATGGAACAACGCACATTAACCGCAGCCTATAAGTTTTATTGTAATAAAACACTGGAGAATGCCCATAGTGCAGAAGCAGATGCACAGGCTACCTGGGAAATATTGGATGCACAATTAGAACGCTACCCCCAAATAGGAAATTCTGTGGAGGAGATTGTAAAATTTACCGGTGAAGATGAAATCATTGACTGTGCCCGTAGATTTATTTGGGTAGATGGCATTGAAGTTTTTAATTTCGGAAAGCATAAGGGTAAAGCAGTAATTGAAATTCTAAGAATAGAACCCCAGTATTACGATTGGATGATGAAAGGAGATTTTGCCATACACACTAAACAAAAACTAACCGAAATTCTGAATCGTACCTTATTACAAAAATAATCAACAAGCAACCGTATTTAAACCGCAAAAATCTGCAAGACCGTTTGGAAAAATTAGTAATTATACCAACCTATAATGAAAAGGAAAATATTGCGGCAATCCTTACGTCTATCTATGCACTCAATAAAAATTACCATGTATTAGTTGTGGATGATAATTCTCCTGATGGGACGGGGACCATTGTAAAAGAATTAATGCATCGATATGAGGGTTGTTTGTTTCTGGAAATAAGAAAACAAAAATCCGGGTTAGGCACTGCATATATACATGGTTTTAGGTGGGCAGTATCCCGCGGTTATCAATATATTTTTGAGATGGATGCTGATTTTAGTCATAATCCATCAGACCTGGAAAAATTGTACGAAGCATGCGCGGTAAATAATGCCGATGTTTCTATTGGAAGCAGGTATGTACCTGGTGGAAGAATTGAAAATTGGCCCCTTGGACAGGCATATATATTCCAAGGGGGGTGCACTATACACGAGAATCATAACAAGAATGCCTGTAAAAGATCCCACAGCGGGTTTTGTTTGTTATAAAAAAACTGTGCTTGAAACTATTGACCTGGACAAAATAAAATTTGTAGGGTACGCCTTTCAGATTGAAATGAAATTTGCTGCCTGGAAATTAGGTTTTAAATTAAAAGAAGTACCCATTGTTTTTGTTGACCGCAAAAAGGGAATTAGTAAAATGAGTAAAAGCATTTTAAAAGAAGGAGTACTTGGCGTTCTAAAAATTCAGTGGCACAGCATGTTTAAAAACTACAGGTCTAACATTAATATAAACCGCAAGAACAAAACTTACACATCAGAGGTGGTCGCCTCAAAATAATTAATATTCTATCTTATAAGATTGAACAGCAGGATCATTAAAAACTTCTGCGAGGTTATAAGTAATTGTAACTGTTTTTTTATCTGCCGAAATTTTTGTAACACCTTTTGCTGTTACATTTTTAGCTGCCCGTGGCAGGTTATAAGTGATTAATACAGGCATCTCTGGGGCAAACATATTCATCTGCTGCAGCATTTGCGCTTCTTCGGTATTTTCGGGCTCACTGTTATTGGTATCTTTTGGTACATATACATTTTCAATAAGACCATCACTTGCATGTAGTTTCATCGACGTCATTGCTTTTGTAATGGATGAAGGAATTTCCGGCTTATTATTTTCCTGGTTATTCGTTGAAAATGAAGACATATTCATCGCCTCCTCGTTCAATTTATTAATGATGTTTAATTGGTTCAAATTAGTGAATGAAGAGAATATTTTCATTTGCATGACACCTTCAGTAAAATTTGTTTTTAGATTAAAGGTCGAATTATCATATACTTGTTTTTCTTCGGTACTTAAGCTGCTTCCCCGCTGTCTTTCCACTTCATCAATCAGATTTTTAAAGTGAATAGTTGAATCCATTTTATTGTCAAGACCCATTTGTTGTAAAGAATCCTCCATGCCAAAGGTTTTCAGCATTTGAATCATTGCACTCATATCAATTAGCGTTACCACTGTTCCCGAGCCATCTTGTTTTACCGTGGTTTCTGTAGTTGTATTCATGCAAGAAAAGAACATTAGGGCTAATATTGAGGTTGCGCATATTTTTTTAAACATGGGAATCATATTTTTATTAAAAGTAAATATTTAGCCAGGAAGATTTTATGAAAAAACAATAAATATCTCAAGTGTTTTACCCGTAAATGCTTTGGTTATGAGTATTATGCTTAACTGTTTTCAACATTATTAGTAAACCATTGCAGTACGTGTTTGGCTGGGTGTGTATAACAGGTAAAGGTAAATGAGGCATAAAAAAAGGCTCACTTAAGCGAACCTTTGTGGGAGTTGACGGGTTCGAACCGCCGACCCTCTGCTTGTAAGGCAGATGCTCTAAACCAGCTGAGCTAAACTCCCTTTTCCGTTATAGGGATGCAAAGATAAGGGCTCACTTTTTTCCGCCAAATTTTTAAAATAAAAATCAGAAATCCCTCTGCAATTGGTTTAATAAATGTGCCTTTACGCGCTCATCCCACTCATTTTTTAAAATGCTTAATATAATGGAATCTCGTCGCCCGCCATCTCTTTTGGGCATGTGGCTTCTAAGTATTCCTTCAATGGTGCATCCAATATTTCTCATAGCTAAAATACTTCGCTCATTTTGCGCATCAGCCCTAAGTTCTACCCGAAGCAGGTTTAATTTTTCAAATGCAAACTGCAGAATTAAAAATTTGCAATGTTTATTTAATCCCGTGCGCTGAAATTGTTTACCATACCATGTATACCCAAGCTGTATGGTTTTGTATGGAATATTAATATCATAAAACCGGGTGCTGCCAGCAAATGCATTCACTTTTTTATCAAAAACTATAAAAGGAAATTCATGTTGTAATTCATATTCCTTTAAAGCGTTCTGTATATAATTATATAATCCTTTTTCACCCTCTCCGGTTAGAAGTGAATATTTCCACAACTCAGGCTCATGTAAAGCAAAAGGTAAAAGATGATTGTAATCTTCTCTTTTAAGTAAGCGAAGGAATACCCGCTCATCTTCTAAAACAATGGGGTTGGTAACATCAAATAAATCTGTCATATTTTTGGTGCTTTCGATGCAGCAACAAAATGATCTTTTTTAAATTAATTGCAAAATATTATGTGCGGAATTGTCGGATACATAGGACCTAAAGAAGCTTATCCAATTATTTTAAAAGGATTAAAACGATTAGAATATCGTGGATATGACAGCGCAGGTGTCGCCTTGCTAAACAATGGACTGCATGTGCACAAAAAGAAGGGGAGGGTTGCAGACCTTGAGGAAGAACTGGTTGGTGTAAACATGCATGGCAATATAGGTATTGGTCATACACGGTGGGCCACACATGGAGAACCAAATGACAGGAATGCGCATCCCCACACATCTCAAAGTGGTGAGATTGCAATGATCCACAATGGAATTATTGAGAATTACGCACAAATTAAAAAAGAGCTCATAAATAAGGGCTACTCATTTACAAGTGATACCGATACAGAAGTGCTATTGAATTTTATTGAAGACATAAAAAAAAATAATGATTGCACCCTGGAAGAAGCTTTGCGCATTGCACTTAAAAGAATTGTTGGTGCGTACTGTTTATTATTGATTGACAAGAATGATCCTGAAACCATTATTGCTGCAAGAAAGGGCAGCCCGTTAGTAATTGGTATTGGTAAGGGTGAACATTTTCTCGCATCAGACGCGTCGCCAATTATTGAATACACTAAGGAAGTTGTGTACGTGAATGATTATGAAATTGCCATTGTTCGGGCCGATGAATTAATTCTTAAAAATTTGGGTAATGAAAAGCAAACCCCTTTCATTACAAAGCTTGATATGGAATTAGCTGCGATCGAGAAAAGTGGCTATGATCATTTTATGCTGAAGGAGATTTTTGAACAACCTCAAACCATATTTGATTGCCTGCGGGGCAGGCTTGATGCTGAAGCTGGAACTATTACTATGAGTGGTATACAGCAATATGCCGAAAAAATAATGAATGCACCACGCATCATCATTATTGCGTGTGGCACAAGCTGGCATGCAGGTTTGTTAGCTGAATATATTATAGAAGAATTGTGCCGCATTCCTGTTGAAGTAGAATATGCCTCAGAATTCAGGTATCGCAACCCGGTTATAAATGAAGGAGATGTTATCATTGCAATTAGTCAAAGCGGAGAAACTGCTGATACACTTGTTGCCATTGAAAGTGCTAAAGAAAAGGGTGCAATAATTTTGGGTATAGTAAACGTTGTTGGTTCATCCATTGCACGCAAATCGCATGCAGGAGCATACACGCACGCAGGACCAGAAATAGGCGTAGCAAGTACAAAAGCATTCAGCGGGCCAACTGGCTGTATTAACAATGATAGCTTTAAAGATTGGTTATGAAAAAGGGACGATCAATAATGAAAGATTCTTGCATTTATGCAATGAGCTAAGTGAGATTCCTGAAAAAGTAAAATTGATTTTAGACCAGGCAGACCATATAAAAGCATTGGCTGAAAAATATAAAGATGCAACAGATGCATTATATCTTGGCAGGGGTTACAACTTTCCTATTGCACTGGAGGGTGCTTTAAAACTTAAAGAGATTTCCTACATACATGCAGAAGGTTATCCTGCGGCAGAAATGAAACATGGTCCTATTGCATTGGTTACAGAAACTTTGCCAGTAGTGTTTGTGGCCACGAAAGATACTTACCACGAAAAGATCATCAGTAACATGCAGGAGATCAAAGCCCGGAAAGGGCAGGTAATCGCCATTATTACAGAAGGAGATACAGTATCGCCAACCCTTGCCGATGATGTGATTGTATTGCCTCCGGCAGATGAGATCGTAGCACCCATGTTAAGCACAATACCTATGCAGTTACTTGCGTATTACATAGGTGTTGCAAAAGGCTATGATGTTGATAAGCCACGTAACCTGGCCAAAAGTGTTACAGTGGAATAAGGTTTTATTTTTCCGGTTTGAAAGTAAATTTATCGAAATAATTAAAGGGTAAACCCTATCAAATACACCCATTGTATAAACATTAGCAGTATCAGTTACTTAAAAATTTCTTTTCTTTATGCAATAACCAAAACATTCTAATGGCTGAATATATAATTAAGAAAAGTGCTGTTCAAAACCTGGGATATAATTTTATAAAACCTGAATTTGTTCCGGAAGGAAAGGATGAATATTACCTGCGCAATTTGCAGAATAACAGCGGAATTACTTACCGCAAATTAACAGCAAGGGAAATTGAAGCATTGGTTAATAATCGAAACTCAAGTGATGACTGGTCTAACATTCTGGTTTCCGATGCCTTTAATGCAACCCTTGTTAAGAATTGTAATTTTTTTGGGCTGGTACGTATTGGCAAGTTAGAACCGCTTGCGCTTGAATATAATAACATGCGGTTTACAGTTGGGTTGTATAATTCAACAATTATCAGTTGCGATTTTGGTGATAATGTAGTTATCGAAAACGTAAACTACCTGTCTCATTTTATTATTGGCAATGAGGTAATCATTACCAATGTAAACGAACTCGCCACAACCGATTCTGCAAAATTTGGCAATGGTATTACAAAGGATGGAGAAAATGAATCTTCTCGCATTTGGATTGAGTTATGCAATGAGAATGGCGGAAGAAAAGTTATTCCATTTGGCGACATGCTTTCAGGAGATGCATACTTATGGAGCAAATACCGCGATGATGAATTATTGTTACAAAGATTTAAAGAATTTACTGAAAGTACTTTTAATAAAGACCGGGGTTATTATGGAATAATTGGTGACCGAACGGTTATAAAAAATTGCATCAGCATTAAAGATGTAATTATTGGTTCTGATGCATATATTAAAGGTGCAAACAAATTAAAAAATTTAACGGTTCACTCAGATGAAACAAGTAAAACCCAGATAGGCGAGGGGTGCGAACTGGTAAATGGCATCATTCATAAAGGTTGCCGATTATTCTACGGTGTAAAGGCGGTTCGGTTTATAATGGCATCGCATTCCCAGTTAAAGTATGGGGCGCGGCTTATTAATTCCTATCTTGGTAATAACAGTACCATTTCATGCTGCGAGGTATTAAATTCAATGATTTTTCCTGCACATGAACAACATCATAACAATTCGTTTTTATGCGCAGCCCTTATAATGGGGCAAAGCAATATACCGGCAGGGGCAACCATTGGATCAAACCACAATTCCCGCGCAGCAGATGGGGAAATGGTTGCCTCCCGGGGCTTCTGGCCGGGTCTGTGTGTAAGCCTTAAACACAACTCAAAGTTTGCCACATTCACCATGATCGCAAAGGGCGATTATAATTATGAATTAAATATTCCAATTCCCTTCTCACTGGTAAGCCAGGATGAGGCAAATAACAGGCTGCAAATAATGCCGGGATATTGGTTTTTGTATAACATGTATGCGCTTGAACGTAATTCGTGGAAGTATAATGACAGAGATAACAGAACTGAAAAAATTCAGCACCTTGAAAATGATTACCTGGCCCCGGATAGCATTAATGAAATGATACAGGGATTATACCTAATGGAGTTGTTTGTTGGAAGGGCATTTCTGAAAAATGAAAATACGGAGGGTGTTTATAAGGATGCTGAATCTGCAGAAAAAGGAAGGCAATTATTAATGCAGCACGCACCTGAAATAAACGACCTGCAGGTATTGGCTGATGGGTTGGAAAACTCAAAAAGAAATACCATTATACTTAAGGTGCAGGGTGCTTATGATGTTTTCAGGGAAATGATATTGTTTTATGGTATTAACCAGTTGCTTTACCTGATTGAGGCTCAGCAAATAAATTCCCGCGAGGAATTATTCAATGCTATTCCTTCAGATATTAATTTGGGTGAATGGGTGAATGTTGGCGGTCAATTGATAACAAAGCCAAACCTCGAACAATTAAAAAGTGATGTGAAGTCCAATACCATAAATTCTTGGGATGGAGTACATGCCTTTTATGAAAAACAAAGTGCCGATTATCTAAAACAAAAGTTGCAGCACGGGCTTGCATCTTTGCAAAAATTACTTCGAATAAATATAAAAGAACTTACAGGTATGCAGGTTAGTGCCTTATTTGATAAAGCACTGGAAACTAGAAAAAAAATTCTGGCATCAATAATCGAAAGCAGGGAAAAAGATTACACCAATCCCTTTCGTAAAATGATATATGATTCACCTGAAGAAATGCAGCAGGTATTAGGCAGCCTTGCCGATAATTCTTTTATACAATTAAAAAATGAAGAAATAAAAACCTACGCTGCCAGAATTGCTAAAGCGAAAGAAAAGCTTGCTTAGATCACGTTACATTAGCGGGCAATCTTCGATGATCTTTTACCAATTTGATCATTTGAAAAATAACGGCGAGTAATATCAGTCCAAAACCGGGATAGAAAGTTATTCCAAGGTTTTTATTTTCCTTGTAAAGTAAAAAGGCCAGAATAATTCCGTACACAGGTTCCAGTGTAAGGGTAAGATTCATAGTAAATGCAGACACTTTTTTAAGCGCACTTATATAAAGTATAAAAGTAAAAATGGTGCACCCCCAACTTAATATCAATAGCCAAACCCAATCCCATTGTTGTGGAATAATATGATCTGTTGGAAAAAGCCAATTATAAAATGGAAGCATAATCGAAAGACCAAGCAAGCCACCTGTAAGTTGGTATAGGGTAATAGTTTCAGGTTTATAAATATCAACCAACCCTTTATTCATTACAGAAACAATCACGGTAAACAATGCTGATGCAAGCCCTATATAAATCCCTGCAGAAAACTGGATATTTGAGAGATAGATTAGTGCTATGCCCGCAAGGGCAAATATGCCCAGCATAATTTCAGCATAATTTATTTTTCGCCTAAAAAATAGCGGCTCAATAATAGCACTCATTAACCCGGAAGTCGCAAGGCATGTTAAAGCAATAGAGACATTTGAATATTTTATGCTTCCATAAAAGCACAACCAATGCAATGCGAGAACAGTTCCTATACCCGTTAACCTCAAAAAATCTTTGCGGGTAACAACAGTTATTTTCTTTGTAAAATAAAAAAATATCCAAAGAGAAATGGCTGTGATCAAAAGTCTCCACCATACAAGCCAGCCTTCGTTTAAAGAAATGGCGCGACCTAATACACCTGTAAATCCCCAAAGAAATACAGCAATATGCAATCTTATAAGTGCCTGTTTCATTCAGTGCAAAGAAAGCAGGTGTTTTTAAAAACGAAAGGAAATCTTTTAACGCGGTATATTTCCTTTATCTTTCTTCTTCGAGTTAGATGCAAAGTAATAGATCACCACTACTATCACTACAATTACGGCTACTACGGGAAATATCATATATAATTTATTTTATTGAAATACCCTTTAAAACTGTGCCACCGGTTATTTTAATTTAAAAGGTGGGGCATTTGTTCTACTAATACTTTTATCAGTTTTTTAAAAGGCAACATTCATTTTCATTTTGTATTGCGATGGCATGATTTGTATATTAAGTATGGATAGAAAGCCTTGACTAATTAAGAAAAATAATGGACGAAAATAAATTGGAATTGTGGGGCGGTTTGGAATGTACCATTAACAGGGTGGGCAATAAATATTTTGACCAGTTAGAATTCGCAAACCATTATGCACGTACCGGCGATATAGATGAAATTGCATCTATAGGCTTCAAAACATTAAGGTACCCTGTACTTTGGGAAAAACACCAACCTCAAAAAAACACTGGCATAGACTGGAGTTTTGCCGAGCAGCGCTTGAATCAATTACGATTAAATAAAATTGAACCTATCGCAGGGCTTGTGCATCACGGCAGCGGTCCGGCTTACGTAAATTTTTTCGATGGAAGTTTTGAAAATGGGTTGGCAGATTATGCGCAATCTGTAGCAATAAAATTTCCTTGGATAAATTACTATACCCCTGTAAATGAACCACTAACCACTGCCCGATTCTGCGGGTTGTACGGGCATTGGTATCCGCATAAAAAAGATGACTATAGTTTTACGCAAATATTAATTAGCGAATGCAAGGCAACCGTTCTTGCAATGAAAAAAATCAGGCAATTAAATCCTTCGGCAAAGCTTCTACAGACTGATGATCTGGGCATGACACACAGCACACAGACCATGCAATACCAGGCAGACTTTGAAAATGTACGCAGATGGCTCACATTCGATTTACTCTGTGGAAATGTTGTTCCCGGGCATGCTATGTGGGATTATTTGTTGTGGAGTGGAGTTGATGAAAGCGACCTATATTTTTTTCAGATAAATAAATGCCCGCCAGATGTAATAGGTTTAAACTACTACATAACATCTCAGCGATTTATAGATGAACGCATTGAACATTACCCACGCCATACACACGGCAGAAATCTTAAACATGAATATGCTGATGTGGAAGCTGTTCGTGTGAATTTTGATTGCATGTGCAATGCTAAAGACCTTTTCACGCAGGCATGGGAACGGTTTAAACTTCCTATCGCTATTACCGAAGTTCACCTGCACTGCAATCGCGATGATCAAATGCGTTGGTTCGCTGAAATATGGAAAGAAGCAAAGTCGTTGAAAGAAGAAGGGGTGGATGTTAGGGCAGTTACAGCCTGGGCTCTGTTAGGTTCTTTTGGCTGGAGTAAAATATTAACGCAGGGTAAAGGCGAATATGAACCGGGTGTTTTTGATATAAGTTCCGGAAAATTGCAACCTTCAGCTTTGGCAAAGATGTTGCGTAATATAAGTAAGGGAAAAGCGTTTGACCATCCCATTTTACAACGCGATGGTTGGTGGAAAAGAGATATCAGATTAATATACCATAAACAAAATAATATGCAAGTTAACCTAACGAATAAACAAGAATGTTCACCATTAATCATTCTTGGAAAAACGGGTACGCTGGGTAAAGCATTTGAAATTATTTGCGAACAAAGAAATATTCATTATAAAATTTTAGACCGTCAACAACTGGATATTACAAAAACATCGATGATTGAAGATGTAATACAGAAATATAAGCCCTGGGCTATAATAAATGCAACAGGGTATGTACGGGTAGATGATGCAGAATCTGATGAAGATGCTTGTTTTATAAGTAATACCAAAGGACCTATGTTACTTGCTGAAGCATGTAAAAAATACGATGTTCAGCTGCTTAATTTTTCAACCGATCTTGTATTTGATGGAAAAAAGGCAACACCTTATACTGAATATGATGAAGTACATCCTTTAAATACTTATGGACGAAGCAAGGCAATGGCAGAAAAGAAAGTAATGGAAATTTATCCAAACGCTATAATAGCCAGAACCAGTGCCTTCTTTGGCCCGTGGGATGAACATAATTTTATAACAAACACCATACGCTGTTTGAAAAACAATATTCCTGTTGAAGCAGCAAATGATATTTTTATTTCGCCTACATACGTGCCTCATTTGGTAAATGCTTGCCTTGACCTTTTAATAGATAAACAAACAGGTATCTGGCATCTTGCGAATGAGGGAAAAATATCCTGGGCGCAACTCGCAAAATATATAGCTGTAAAAATGAACCTTTCTGAAGAGCTGGTATTAGAAAAGCCTGCTTCATTATTAAACTATAAAGCAAAACGGCCTGTAAACAGTGTACTTAGAAGTGAGAAAGGAATTTCATTACCCACACTTAAAAAAGCAATTGGTCAATATCTACAGGAGGTAACCCCGCAGGTTATTGAGGCAAACCAATTATTGGAAGCTATTTAAACATTAATTAAACTTCCAGTCCACAACCTTGTTCGCCCATTCTGAACGATAAGGTGTGGAAACCCTTAAGTAATTATCGGAATAGCCTTCCATCATACCATTTTTGTTATGATCTTCAAACAATACCTTTCGCGTATTGCCTAGGTGTTGTGAAGTGAATTCCTGCATCTTTTTAAACGACAGATTGCGAAGCGTTTTATTTCTTTGATGGCGGTCGTGGATGGGAACTACAGGTTCAATTTCCAATGCTTTTGTATTGTCACGTTCTGAATAGGTAAATACGTGCAGGTAAGAAACCTCCAGGTCTGCCAGAAACGAATGTGTTTCTTTAAAATCATCGTCGCTTTCAGAGGGAAAGCCAACAATTACATCCGCACCAATGGCACAATGAGGCATCAATTCTTTAATTCTTTGTACCCTTCCTGCATATAACTCCCTCTTATACCTGCGCCGCATCAATCCTAATATTTTATTGCAGCCACTTTGCAAAGGAATATGAAAATGGGGCATGAACCTTATTGCTTGCAGCCACAAAATCAATGATCTCGTTAGTAAGTAAATTGGGTTCGATGGATGATATCCGGAACCTTTCAATTCCATTTACTTTATCTAATTCACAGATAAGGTGATAAAAGTTTTCCGCATTATTTCCAAAATCACCCAGGTTTACACCAGTAAGTACAATTTCTTTTACCCCGCGTTCGGCGAGTTCATTCACATTCACCAGTACTTTTTCTATACTGTTGCTGCGGCTTTTTCCGCGCGCCAATGGAATGGTACAGAATGCGCAGTTATAATTGCAACCATCCTGCACTTTTAAAAAAGTTCGCGTACGATCACTTACTGAAAAGGAGGCGTGAAAGTCATTAACTTCAGAAATATCGCAACTGCAAATTTTGGCTGCATCATTCTTTGTAAGCTCTTGTAAATGAGTGGGAAGATTAAACTTTTCAGAAGCCCCTAAAACCAGATCTACCCCTGGGATAGAAGCAATTTCCTCAGGTTTTAATTGGGCATAGCAACCGGTAATTACTACCAGCCCTTCAGGGTTATTGCGTTGAATTCTACGTACAATTTGCCTGCATTCCTTATCAGCATTTTCAGTAACAGAGCACGTATTTATTACATATACATCTGCCGCTTCGCTGAAATCTCTTTTCTCGAATCCCTCGTTTTCCATCAAACGGCTAAGCGAAGAAGTTTCCGAATAATTTAATTTACAACCCAGCGTATGAAAGGCAACTGAACGCTTTTTGTTCATGACGCAAAGATAATAACGTACATAGATTAAGCAGAACCTTATGTGTTAAGTATTGCTTACACCATTTTTACCTGTTGCGTTTGTGCGGCCGTTCTCCGATTATCTTTAAAGAAAATCAGGAATAAAATAAGTACTGCCAGTGATATACCTGCCGGTACCATCCAAACACTCTTCCAGTTTACTACCTGTTCAACAGTATAATGGTCTTTTACAAAACCTGAAAGTAAAGTTCCTATCCACATACCTACGCCATAAGTTGCCATGGTTATCATGCCCTGTGCTGAACTTTGAATGTTAAGCCCGGCTTTACTGTCTGTATAAATTTGACCAGTTACAAAAAAGAAATCAAAGCATACCCCATGCAGCAAAATGCCTGCAAACAACATCCAGAGGTTATCCTGCGCATCCCCATAACCAAATAATATAAACCTTAATGCCCACGCGATCATGCCAATAGCAATCATCCATTTCACGCCCATGGTGCGGAAGAAGAAGGGGATAAGTAAAATGAAGAATGCTTCAGAAAATTGCCCGAATGTCATATTACTGGTAGCATTTTCCATTCCTGCTTCAACCAAATAAAGATTTGTAAAACTGTAATAAAAAGAAAGCGGTATGCAAATTAAAATAGACGATATAAAGAAAATGTTGAACGACCGGTCTTTAAACAAAACGAAGGCATCTGCGCCCAATACCTGTGCAAAAGTGGTTTTGGTGCCTTTTGCTTTTGGTGGTGTATCAGGTAAAAAGAAGCTGAGTAAACCTAATGCGATCGAAGCAATTGCAGCCATTTTAAAGGTGAAAGCTAATTCATCGGTGCCTATATGAAACACTTTATCAATCATCCAGCCTGTAACGATCCAGCCTAAAGTTCCCCAAACCCGAATGGATGAAAATTCTTTACTGGGATCATTCATTTGCCGGAATGCAACGGAATTGGCCAACGCTAAAGTTGGTGCATACATGATACTGTACAGCAGCAACACCCAGTAAAAAGAAGAGGGATTATCTATTGCGGTAAGATAAAATAATAAAGCCGCACCAACTAAATGCAGCACACCCAGCAGCCGTTGGGCAGAGAAAAATTTATCTGCTATCATGCCCACAAAAAATGGTGAGATGATGGTGGCAATTGCCATTGCACTGTAGGCGGCACCAATTTCAACACCTGATGCACCAAGTACTTTATCGAGGTAAGTGCCCATAGTAACATACCATGAACCCCAGATAAAAAATTCAAGAAACATCATGGCAGATAACTGCAGCCTTTTAGTAGATTTCATTGTGTAATAGTATGCGGTAATAAATTTATTTGAGCTTTAAATAAAACGGTTTACCAGGTTTTCTAAATATTCCTGTCTGCCGCTTCTTGTTTCGGGTTCACCACTTTCAATGGCAATGTCACGAAGGTCTTGCAGGCTTAGGTCACCCTTTTCAAATGCTGCACCTTTTCCTCCATCATAAGAGCTGTAGCGTTGTTCCCTTATTTTTTGGTATTCACCATCCTGTAATATTTTATCCGCGGTAACAAGTGCTCTTGCAAATGCATCCATGCCGCCAATGTGCGCATAGAAAAGGTCTGCCGGGTCGGTGGAATTTCTCCTGATTTTCGCATCAAAATTTATTCCCCCACCTTTAAACCCACCAGCCTCAAGTATAATAAGCATTGCCTCGGTAAGTTCATTTATGTTGGTAGGAAACTGATCTGTATCCCAACCATTCTGGTAATCCCCGCGGTTGGCATCAATACTACCCAGTAAACCGGCGTCGGCCGCTGCCTGCAGTTCGTGCGTAAATGTGTGCCCGGCAAGCGTTGCATGATTTACTTCTACATTGATTTTGAAATCGTTCAACAGGTCGTACTGACGTAAAAAACCGATCACTGTTTCGCAATCATAATCGTATTGATGTTTAGTGGGTTCGCACGGTTTTGGTTCAATAAAGAAAGTGCCTTTAAATCCATTTTTACGTGCATAATCTTTAGCGGTATGCAAAAACCTGGCAAGGTGTTCCTTCTCCCTTTTCATATTGGTATTTAGGAGGCTCATATACCCTTCGCGGCCACCCCAGAAAACATAATTTTCTCCACCTAATTGTATGGTCGCATCTAATGCAGCCATAACCTGTGCACCCGCATGTGCCAGCACATTAAAATCGGGATTGGTGCTAGCACCATTCATATATCTTTTATGGCTGAACAGGTTTGCAGTTCCCCATAATAATTTAACGCCGCTTTCTTTTTGTTTTGTTTCGGCATAATCAACCAGGGCTTGCAAACGCTTTTCATTTTCGCGAACATCATTTGTAAAATCAACAACATCTACATCATGAAAACAATAATAGGGTAGGTTCATTTTTGTAATGAATTCAAACGCAGCATCCATTTTGTCTTTTGCCCGTTCAACCGCATCGGCTTTTTGGTTCCATTTAAAATCGTGTGTGCCTTCTCCAAAAGGGTCGCCGCCGGTGTTTACAAAAGAATGCCAGTACGCACATGCGAAACGCAGGTGGTCCTTCATGGTTTTACCGGCAATTATTTTATTTTCATCGTACCAGCGAAATGCAAGAGGATTACTGCTTTCTGTTCCTTCAAATTGTATTTGTTGTATACCATTAAAAAATTCTTTTTCTCCTGTTAATACTTTCATATGGTTGATCATTTTATTATGGTAGCGGTCGTTTTGTTATAAATGAATCGTTCCTTGCGTCGCACACTTCAACAAGGAAATTCGTTATTCAGTAAAGAATTTATCCTTGTTGTGAAGTTATAGTTTCCAGCATATTTTTCCATTGTTCATATAAATCATTGTACACATCTTTTTTCACAGGTTCTATGGTCTTTATTTTATTCAAACCGGTAAAAGCATTTTGCTCTGAAAAAAAATTTGCTCCAATTCCTGCCCCCAGGGCCGCTCCAACACTTCCGTCGTTTTCATATAATTCTACACAAACACCTGTGGCATTTACGAACGAACTTGTGAATACCTCACTTAAAAACATATTGGCATATCCTGCCCTTATTACTGATGGGTTTAGCCCGTTTTCACGCATTATATCCAACCCATACCTGAAAGCAAATGCAATCCCTTCCTGACCTGCGCGGTAAACATGAGCCGGTGAATGTTTATTTAGGTCGATGTGTGTAACATGTGCACCTACCAGCTTATTTTCCAACATGCGTTCAGCACCATTTCCAAATGGTAAAATAAATAAACCATCACTGCCCGGGGAAACGTTAGCAGCCGCAGCATTTAGCTGGGCATAATTGTTAACTGCACCAAAGGTGTTTTTTATCCATTTATTCAGAATGCCTACGCCGTTTATGCATAGCAGCACTCCGATACTTTTTTTATTTATTGTATGATTTACATGGGCAAAACTGTTTACACGTGAACGTGCATCACTGAACAACGTATCACTTACCGCATATATCACTCCCGAGGTTCCTGCAGTGGCTGCGACTTCGCCAGGCTTAAGAACATTTAGAGATAAAGCGTTGTTAGGTTGATCACCTGCTTTATAGGTTACCGGTATGCCCGGCGGGAGGTTTAATTCATTCGCAACTTTTAATAATAATTGTCCGTGTTCAGAGAACACCGGTTGCACTGCAGGGAGCAAATTTTTATCAATGCCATAATGCTCCAATACTTTATTAGCAATGGTGTCTTTCTCAAAATCCCACAAAACACCTTCCGATAATGCTGAAGTACTTGTGGTTATTTCTCCTGTTAATTTCAAACTTATATAATCACCCGGCAGCATCATTTTTTTGGTGATAGAAAATAACCCGGGTTCATTTTGTTTTACCCAAGCAAGCTTTGATGCAGTAAAATTTCCCGGTGAATTCAGCAGGCAACTATTACAATAAGTTTTTCCTAAAGCCGTATATGCATCTTCCCCCAATTTCACTGCCCTGCTATCGCACCAGATTATACTGTTGCGGATAGCATTATTATTTTCATCTACTATTACCAATCCATGCATTTGGTAAGAGATGCCAATCGCTTTAATGTTGACGGAATTAAAAGATGCATTTTGCTGCACTTTTAAAATTGCCTGTTTTACATAAGTCCACCATAAATCCGGACTTTGTTCTGCCCAGCCTTGATGTAAGGAAATGATTTCTGCTTCAGACTCTGGATATTGCGCAGAAGCAATGCATTGGCGGGAATCGATATTTACCACCGATACTTTAATGGAAGAAGTGCCTACATCTATACCAAGCAACAACATGGGCAATTATTAATGAACAGGGAAGTTAACAATTGCAGCGTACAGGTTAACTAAAACGTTTAAATAAAATCTTCTGTTTGAAATTTTCAAATGAATCAATTGCGGAAGTGCAGTCCAAATCTTTCTGATCGTAAGATTGGCTGCCATTGTTCAATAATTTTCTTATAAGCTTTACCTACAGGCATTATTTTCCTGTCAAGGTCAAATAAACCCAACTCATTTATGCGGCCTGCATCTTCGCGGAGTGCTGTATCCCAATCGACCTGGTGTAATAAACTATACCAGGTAAACCCCGTAATAGGTACACCATCTTGTTTTAATCGGTGCACATTTGCCCATTCTTTATAAAGCCATCGTTCTGAATCAGGCATTATATTGTTTGTTTCGGTATGCATTATCGGCAGCTTGTACCTGTTGTAATATTGGTAGGTGATCACGTAATAACCAAACACTTCTCCGGATGGTTTTATGGTACCGTTCTCTTCTACAAGGTGCTCGTTTGTATAATAATAATCATTGCCCATAATACACCGCGCCATTACCTGGTTATCGATAAACCAATGAAATTCTTCTCTTGTCATTCCATTATCTAACAGGTATTCATAAATGGAATACTGCATGGGGTAACCATAGGTAAGGTCTAAAGCGAGGAACCTTTTTTCGTTATAAAAATCAGCATGCTTTTGCGCACCTGGTTTTTCGGGATGAAAATATTCTGAAGATTCGCTTTGAATAAATTTTGCATGCGGCTGAACAGAAAGAATGGCACGCATCGCAAGCACGTTTGCTTTACATAAATTTTTAAGTGCCGTAACGAAAGCGCGATCACTTTTTAATCTTTCATTCCACCAGCCAAACTGTGCAGAAAAGGTGGCCGCAATATAAATTTCGTTAACGGGGGTATATAACTCAAGGTCTGGAAACCGCTTGGCAAATGCCAGGGCATATTCTGCGAAGTATTCGGGAAAATCAGGATTTTGAAAATTTCCCAACCAGTCCGGCACCCCAAAATGACAAAGATCAACGATGGGTATTATTCCCAGCTGCCTAAGGCGATTAAAGGTTTTATCAGTAAAATCCCAATCATATTTTCCGGGGGCAAGATGTGTGGAATAATAAGGTGGACCGTACCTTAAATAATTTATTCCTATTTGTTTAACCAACTCAAAATCCAGCTCCCAATTTTTATAATGCCCGGTTTTCTCCATTTCATCAATGCGTTTAATTGTTCCATCCGGCAATTGAATCGTTGGGTAACTATTTTCAATTCCGGTTGCAAACATGAACCGGTTTAATTCCATATTTTGTAATTTTTGCATTATAATTTATCTAGTTTTCCGCCATCCACAACAAGGGTGGTTCCATTAATAAAACTCGCTTCATCACTTGCCAGGAAACATATGGCGGCTGCCAGTTCGGATGGTTTCCCGACAAGGTTTCCCACTTCTTCCTTTCCATTTTTTACGTTTGGATTATTCCATAACATGGGTGTGTCTACCGCGCCGGGCGCAACACAGTTTATGCGTAAATGCTCAGCAGGATATTCAAGGCTTACGCCCCGCGTAAATGCTTCCATGCCGCCCTTGCTGGTTGCATAAGGTACTACATTAGCGGTAGTTTCATGTGCGTGAACAGAACTGATGTTTATTATGCTTCCCTTCTTCATATGCGGAATGCAATATTTGCAAAACAGAAAAACCGAGCGTAGGTTTACAGCTAGCACCTTATCCCATTCTTCCAGGTTCAGATCAATAATTTTTTTAAAGGTCATCATGGCGGCATTGTTTACAAGCACATCCACTCTTCCCCATTTATTTATTATCACATCCACCGCTTTTTTTATCTGCTCGGGATATTCAACATCGCAATGAATAAAAAGGGCCGAACCGTTTTTTGATTTGATATTTTGTACTGTTTCATTTCCACCTTGTTCATCGCGATCAATAATGGCCACGAGTCCACCCTCCTCCGCCATTTGTTCTGCTGTTGCTTTACCAATTCCCGAACCTGCCCCTGTTACAAGACACACTTTGTCTTTTAATCTCATAAGTATTTTATTTAAAAATGGAAAAAATTGTGCCCGTAAAAAAGTTCCTGAATAAAAAGGCAAACGATGAATATACTACTCACAGTTGCAAGACCATTCTGTGTCTAAATCAATTACAGTTACAACCGTAATAGTCTGACCACATGGCGCAAAGATTATTCTTAGGTGCTGTTTGTCGTGGCTTACCCCTTCTACAGCATATTTTTTATTACAGTCATCTCCGCTTAAATAACTTTTTGAATAATTGATGGTACCATTTTCAAGCATTTCATTTACTTCACTTTCATCAACCATTCTGCATGCCATCCGGCATTTTGCATGTTTTGAATATTTTAATACAGCTTTTTTATTTAATGGAGAATGTTTTTTGCCGGATGAAGGCGCCGCATATTTTTGCCTGTCTGATATCGCATCGCATCTTTTCAGCGTAAGCGCGATCACTACAATTGCAAGTAAAACAACCGATAAAATTTTTTTGTTCATATGGGAATTTGCCGCTGATGAAAATTTTAAAAATCATTACTTTCATCCTGTAAAAATCAAATCTATTTATAAATCTACTTCTCCTGCATCAAGAAACGTGAAAAAAGGTGAAGTAAAAAATTTACATGTAAAATGAAACGTATTGCTATGCTTGGCTCCGGTTTTATTGGGCGATTTTATGCTGATGCCTTACACGGAAACAGAAGTAAGGATGTGGTAGTAAGCGTATACTCCAGGCGGGATGAAGCTGCCCGCAAGTTTGCTGAAGATTATTCCTGCAAGCATTTTACCACCAACATGGAAGAATCTATAATGCATGCTGATGTGGATGTTGTTTGCATTGCCTTGCCAAACAACCTGCATGAGGAAGCTGTAATGCTGTGCTGTAAACACAAGAAACCTGTAATGACAACAAAACCACTTGGGCGAAATGCAGCAGAAGCAAAACGTATGCTGGTGGCAGTTGAAGAAGCAGGAATTTTTAATGGATACCTTGAAGACCTTGTTTATACACCGAAATTTTTAAAGGCACATGAAAGCGTAAAAAATGGTGCCCTTGGCAGAATTTTGTGGGCAAAGTCCCGTGAAACACATCCCGGGCCGCATAGCGACTGGTTCTGGAATATTGAACTGGCCGGTGGTGGCTGTATTTTAGACCTTGGGTTGCCACTGCGTGGAGATTACAAGAAGCTATATTGGCAAGGATATAAAACCTGTTGAAGTAATGTGCTGGGCAGATACGCAGGTGAAACCGATCGATGCAGAAGACCATGCTATCGGGCTCATTAAATATGAAAATGGCGCTATTGCACAATTTGAAGTAAGCTGGACTTTCAGGGGCGGGCTCGACCTTCGGGATGAGGTAATGGGCACTGAAGGAACCATTTGGATAAACAGTTTTTTACGTACAGGCTTTGAAATGTTTACTACAGGTAAAGGAGCCGATTATGTTGCGGAAAAAGCTGAAAGCAATACGGGCTGGCTGTTTCCTGTAGGTGATGAAATAAATGAGTTGGGTTATAACCACATGTTTGCAGACATGTTTAACGCCATGGAAAAGAATGAAGCACCTAAAGAAACTTTTTATGATGGGTATGTTGTAAATGCTGTTCTAGATGCTGCATATAAATCTGCAAAAACCAAACTGTGGGAACCTGTGCAACTCGATATATGGAGGGGCAAAACAGGGTTATCAAAAGAAAGCCACCTGGTTGAATATGATGCGGATCATTATTTGGTAAAAGAAGAAATGACGCACTACGGCGCAAAAAAGGTTATACTTAAAAATAAACACACAGGGAAAATTGAAGAAAAGTTGATGGAAGAAAACAGTTAATCCGCCAACCCGTTTTTAACGGCAAACATTACCAGGCCTGCGGTGTTTCGAACACCAATTTTTTCAATCAGGCGTTGCCGTATTCCTTCAACAGAGCGCGGGCTAAGAAAAATTTGTTTACCTATTTCTGTGGCAGTTTTTTCTTCGCAAATAAGTTTCAAAACTTCCTGCTCGCGTTCTGTTAATTCAATATCCTTGTTGAATGAGGGTTTGATATTATTTTTTAGCACCAGCTTTTTTAATAAGGCTTTATTTACCAGGTCGTTAAAATAATAACCGTTCTCATGCACGGTATACACGGCCTTAATGATCTCTTTAGGGTCTGCATTTTTTAAGAGGTAGCCATTAGCCCCGTTTTCCATCAGGTGAATGATAAACTTATCATCGTCGTACATGGTTACTACAAGCACTTTAATGGTTTCATACATTTTACGGATTTGCTTGGTTGCTTCCATGCCATCCATTAACGGCATATTAAGGTCCATTATAATTACATCGGGTTGAACATTTTGCAATTCTGCCATCAGTTCTTCGCCATTATCAGATTCGAACATTACATTAAAATTCTTATCCTGTGCAAAACAAAGCTTTAACCCATCCCGGAATATTTTATAATCATCTGCTATGGCTATATTAACGGGCATCGGGGATTTTTTTTAATGGAATGGATAAGGTGATCTTGTTCGATCCATTCACCGATTCAAAATTAATTATTCCTTTAAGTAAAATTATCCTGTTTTGAATGTTCTTTAATCCCAGCCCTTCCGGGGCAAAACTATAAGCTTCAAATTGCTCCTGTGTAATGCCATTGCCATCATGCGTTACTGCAAACTGTACCTGGTTATTCTCCTTTAATGAGGCTATATGAACCTGAGTTGCATTCGTGTGCTTTATAATGTTATTGAAAAGCTCCTGCAAAATGCGGTATATGCTTATGTTTATGTCGTTGTCGCCTGAAAAGTTTTCATCCAGGTCAAATGTGGCGTTAAGTTTTCCTGAAGAAATTTTTTGTACAAAATTTTTAATGCCTTCATTTAAACCCATTTGCTTTAAGATTGCTGAATGAAGGTTGTGGGAAATACTTCTTACACAATTGATGGCTTCATCAATCAGCTCAACTGCTTTTGAATGCAATTGTCTTTCATCAACATGCAGGTGGCTGCTATTAATATTAGAGAGGTAAAGTTTTGATGCAGAGAGTATGGCGCCTACTTCATCATGCAACTGTTCTGCAATGCGGTGTCTTTCGCCTTCTTCACTTTTAACGGCAGCCTCAATTAATTGATTTTGCTGATTTTGATGTAATTGAATTATTTGCTGGTGGTGCTGAAATTTTTTACGCTGACTAATATTAAATGCGAGTAATAAGCTTATGAACAGCAGCAACATTACTACCACGCCAACCATAATAAATACCTCAATAAAATCAATATTTATATTTAGCAAAATCATTTGAATGTTTTTTCAGTTATTTATTCTTCCATAAAATGCCCTTGCTGTGAACAGGCAAAAAATAAAAAATCCTGCATTGGGCACTACCCATAATATTTTAGCAAAAGCCTCATCATTTATTACAAGGAAATTATAAAAAAGGAAAACAAAAAAATTGAGTGATTCGTAAAAGGCTAACCCACTTATAATTATGAGGTATGGATCGAACTTCCTGTATATTTTTTCAGACCGGATCAGGTTTATAATATACAGGATGCACAAACTAAGTAATGTAATGGTCTCGGCAGTGTGCAAAAAAGGATCAAACGCTGTAAAGTCTCCTCCTGTAAAAAAATATAGAATAACAAAAAGGCTGTAGAGAAAAAGAATAATGTTCAATCGTTTTTTGTAAAAAGATTTTAGTATGAGTTTAAAAAAAATTAAAAATGTAATGACCCTGATTATTGAGCTCAGGTTATAAAGTGGCAGGTTATTCCGGTAAAAAATGGATGAATAAGTAAAAGCTTTTTTGCCGGCTGCAGCGTCAACCAAAATAAGGTCTATGGCTAAATTTATAATTAGCGCAACAAATAAATAAACAGTAATGATAGTAGAATATTGACCTTTTGGTTTTCTGAAAAAATAAACCGACAATGGAATAACAGGTCCCCAAACTTCCACCCAGTTAATAATGTTTATCTGCATGGGTTTTTCAATTCTATTTACTACATGGCGGGCAGGGGTTTACGACCTGAGTTGCTGCAAGCATGGAGCTTCCAACGGCTTTATTTCCAACCTGCCCATTGCCATTACAAATGGTTGCTTTTAAATACATATGGTCGGTAAAATATCCTTCCTTGTTATATTTAAACGGCACTAATTTTATGGATGTCCAATTACTGTCCACTGCTATCTTCATAAAAGAATGTAACTCAGCTTTATTAAATCTTAAAGTACTTAGAAAAAAAGGCGCAGGAATTGTTTTTACTTCTGATGGAACTTTGTTATCAATTGGTAATTCGAATGCATTATAGTCGTTATCCATTGCCCATGCCTTAATATATAGGTGGTCATTTCCACCTGATGAAGAACCTGTATAATAATAGAAGAATACTTTAGTTACGTTTTTAAAATCGTTACCGAAATTTCTGTATACACAACTGTCCCAATCTGCTCTTTTTATTTGCATGGAATGAAATAAATGCATAGTTGAATTTTGTGCCTGGGTAACGGTAAAAAAACAAGACGAGAGTGTTGCCAATAAAACATAAAGCATAAGTTTTTTCGGCGTAATAACAATAAAGGGTTTCATAAAAAAATGGTTGAATGGTATGTGTAATTACCTGGTACAAGGAGGGCATGGGTTTGTTCGCGCAGATGTGGAAGACCTGTTGCCTGACGATGATTGAATAGCATAAAGTGTTATACTTACTGTGGCATTCGACAAGTAATCTGTGGCAGGGGCTACTAAGAGCATAATCTTATACTCACTTGCATGTTCATTAAGATCTATGCCTTCTTTTTTTAGATCTGCAATAAATTGCTTTGCACTTATTATATCGAATATTTCAGGGTAAGTATTTACAGTACCAAACGTGGTAGCCTTTTCTTTTGAAAGTGTAATGTTTTTCTTAGACGTTCCGCTCACAAATTCACCATTAATAACATAATCGCTGCTTAGCAGTGGTTTTTTAAAAGTGAATAAAGACATGTCAAACTTTTCATAGTTATCCATGAACATTTTCGCGGGCATTTCCATTGAATATATATCGCCGCTTATGGTGGGCGAAAAATGGCTTGCACTGCACGATGCAAAGTAAAATAAGATTAAAAGAAGGGCTGGCCATTTAAAAACCAATGCAGGTTTACATGCAGTTTTCATGATGGGGTTGTTTAACCGAATATAAATAATATAGTGGAATTTTTATTCAAAAAAATAATTTCGTAAGACGATAATATCCTGCATGCATCTCTAAATAATACAGCGTATTTCTACGTATGGATTGTTTATGAGTGTTTTTACTTAAGTAGTTCAACACTATAAAAGCACAAGTACGCAACATTCATTTTGCGTGTTTTCTACCTTGTTTTACCCCTATGGTTGGGAGCAATTTTGACTTATCAAAACAGTCAAAATAATGAAAGCTCAAATCCTTTTCACCCTAATTTTAATTGCCGGTTTTCTTATGGTATCGAATGACATAGCCAGTGTTTCAAATAATAAAAGAAACCTTACAGTAACCTCTGCCAATAGTATTGCTGCGGAAAAAGTAAATGTATCCGGACCCTTTGATTTTCCTATGGACCATCAGCAGGAAAAGCACGAGGCCCACAAACATTCTTCTGATGGTGACGATGAAAACAGTTTTCACTTTTTTCATTTTGAAAGAATTTGCCGCAGCAACAAATATTTCAGGCATAAAATCGTGGCTTGCAAGTTGTTGCTTTCAGCAATCCACATCATTGCATTTCTTGCCTCGTGCCATCATATTATTTTAATAATAGGAGAATTGGTTAAATAGTTGGCTTTAAGGAAGATTTGTAACAAGTTTCTTATTCTCTATAACATCAATTATTTAAATTGCCTTCAATGGAAATGAAACAAAAGAAGAAGTTTAGTTTATTTGGAATTCTTTCGTTTGAGGTATTGCTCATAACAATTTTATTTCTTGTGTCACTATTTGTTTTTGGTTGGGTGGCGCGTATGGCAATGGCTGATAATGGTAATTCACTTGACAGGTATGTTTTTGGTTTAGTGGGCTCCATCTCAACACCAGCTTTCTTAAAAGTAATGGAAACCTTTACTTTTTTTGGCTCGGCAAATTTTTTAATTCCCGCTTATTTCTTCGTGATCGGCATACTCCTGTTTAAGAAAAAATTCAGATACAGTATTGAGGTATTTGTGATCGGTGTAAGCAGTTCGCTGGTTATGTTTGGCATGAAGGAAGTATTTCACAGGAACAGACCAGACATGCCCGTTATTGCAGGAATAATTAATACATACAGTTTCCCGAGTGGTCATACCTTATCATCATTTATATTTTGCTCGTTACTTGTATACTTAATATCCCGTTTACATATTAAAAAGTGGTATAAATGGATTGCCGGTGTTTTACTTATAATGTTTTCCATCACCATTGCAATAAGCCGAATTGCATTAAGGGTGCATTATCCGTCAGATATTATTGCTGGTTTTTGCCTTGGAATAGTTTGGGCAATACTTTCTTTTTATGTGCTTGAGACAGTTAATAAATACCTTGCCAGAAAAAGAGGAAACAGAAAGAATATTGTTCTTCAGAATCAGTAGATTTCTACTAGTAGATAATAACTTTTCCGGCTATAAAGTTGTTTTCTGCGTTTTGCAGGCTAACCTGGTACGAACCGCTTTTAATCCGTCGGTTAAAGAATATTGTTGAATTCAGCGCACCGCCTGTGTGCGTTAAATTTTTTTGGTAAATTTTTCTTCCGTCCATATCCCAAAAAATTAAATTCCATTTGCCTGCCTGCAGGTCATTTACTACAACATTCAAATAGCTTGTTGCAGGGTTAGGATAAAAATTTACCAGTGCATCATTATTTGTTGTTTTGATGACATGAGAATAATTGATATTTCCTGAAGAGCTTTTTGCTTTCAAACGGTAATAATTCGTTCCCTGAACAGGGAATGTATCATTAAAATCATAGTGATTTTCTTTTCCATTTTTAGATGAAACCGTTCCTATTTCACTAAAATTCTTTCCGTCAGAAGACCTTTCAATAACATACATTACCGATTCATCATTGAGCGCTGTCCAGGTTAAAAAGCTTATACCATTTGTTGTAAATCCTGAAAAATGAATAATACTTACAGGCAGAATAACGCCTTCTGCATTTACGACAGAAAAGCGCGAAAACTGTGTTACGCCATTGGGGTTAGGAGAATTATCTATATTAGTACTTACCCCGCGTGTAAACTTTCCATAAATTTCGGTGTTAGGCGTAAATCCAATAAAGTTTTGAATGTCGGTACCATTTGAATTATTGATAAACTGGTTCTGCAAAGTTTCCTGAACAAGATGCACGTCGCTGTAAACAAAGCCATCTTCTACCTCGTCCTGTGTTCCGAAAGTAGGGTTGTCAATTTTTTTAAAAAACAACTGCATCGTTGCCCGGCTGCCACCCGGCACAGCTTCTGTTACATACCATATGCGGTTTACGCGGGGTTTCGGGGTGTTGGCAATATCACCTTTGCCCACTACTACAGTAAAATTATCTGTGGTACCAGCATTATTAATCATCATACGATTTGCGCTAACAAAATCTGCCCCAACAGGAAAATATACATCCTGAGAGTTGCCCACATTGTTAACCCTAAAGCCCATCGTGCCGTTGGTTACAGATGTCTCCACTCCATTTTCATTGCAGGTGGCAATGTAACTGGTTGAATAATTTGTTTGACCCTGAGACCAGGGAATATTTGGCGCTGTTAGATTTCCCGAATGTGTCCAGGTTACTAAATTTTCTCCCGTGGCAATAATGCCACTTGTTAAGTTTAGGTCATTTATTATGGTAAGGTTGCTGCCCATGGTGCCACGTGAAACAGCTTCGGATGAACTGGATTGAATGCGGTTCATAGTGAAATTATACACGGTATCAAATCCGCTTTGAAACTTAAGAGTGCCAATACTTCCACCGTTGGTTCCTCCAAGTATAAGATTGGAGGCGGTTGTCCCTTTCAGGCTGCCATCACCCGTAATTACACCTTTTAAAGTAAGGGTTTTACCAGCCATATTAAGCGTGTAATTATTTCCGATATCAAATATGCCATTTACCTGAAAATTTCCTTTCAAGGTAAGGTTGCTCTGAATGCCAAAATTATTTACAACGCCCTGCAAAAACGAAATGGTTTGCACCTCCGCACGCTGAATGCCCGCAGTATTGCTCAAGGTAATTCCATCATCCCAAATGGCATCATTATCAGTACAATAGGCAAAGAGAGAGTTATCCTGGTTACGAAACTCAAACCGCTTTATTCCCTTTGATCCATTGTTTATACCAGATGGAAAAACAATAGGGAAATCGCCTGTGTTACTGGTGCCGCTTTGCAAATAAATATCCTGAATAGCAGCAGGCAATAAAGACAGGTTTCCATTGGCAGCTGTTCCGTTTTGTGTTCCGGGTACAGTGGCATTTCTAACCTGGTAACTAAATAGCGGAGTGCCTGTACCATCTTCATTGTCGAAGGCGAGCACATATTTACCTGAAAAAGTTGAAGCGGTAATGCCTTTAATATATGCGCCGTCATCAACTGTGGAAGCTGTAACGGGGCTGCCATTCCTTATGTCAAGACAATAAATGGGTTGTGTGCTAATATAATTTGGATTGTTTGGAAAAATAGAATCGTGTTCGGCATAACCAATGCGCAGGTTAACCTGTTTGCCTGCATCGAACCTGGTATTATTTGAAACGGGTTGCAAAAAAAACCATTGAGGACCACTGTTACCGGTTGCATCGGTATAAAAATAATTGTCAACCGCATTAGCCGCAGAAGGTGTTACAAACAAGGCACTGTCTTTATTATAAAATCGTCCGGAGCCATAGGTATTCGCTGTTTCATTTACATCGGCAAAACCTATAATTACTGCATACCCTTTATTTGGGCGCAGGTTTTCAAATTGTAAACAGCAGGCAATAGTTGTTCTGGCGCTGTCTTTTGTACTATCGGTTTTGGCCCCCATATATTGCGGAATAACCAGTTCTTTTACCGTGGCGGTTGAAAGTGCCGGGGTGGTGGAGTGGGAGGTAACCCCGGATGAATATTCTCTGATGGCATTATACGACCACTCTTTATAATAATAGGTATGGTTTGAAAGTAACCCGGTATGATTATATGTACCTGCTGTTCCCTTAAATAATATTTTTCCGCCTCCCGGTAGGGTGGCATTCACCGCATAATTCACATTATTTACAGGCGTTCCAAACGTGTTGGATGTTTCATTATAGGCAATCATCACCTTATCACCGGCAAGGTTAGCTACTGAATTTAAATTTATTTGGGATGATATAATTGGAATAGAATAAAATACTGAAGGATTTTCTACAACCGATGGGCGCCCAATAGAAACCTCAACCGTTATATCATCCACCTTGCAATTCGAAACGCCCTGCGCTGCAGACCCTGTGCCGTTATAACCGTATATCCTGTAAGTTACAGGTATGCCTGGTGCAGTTGTAACCACCGTCGTAACCGGGTTTCTAAAAGACCATGCACTCGTATTCGAAACCACACTGGTTGCAAGGTCTGTGGTGTAACCATCTAAATTATACCGTATGGTAAATTCCTTCGGACCGCTGGTAGTTGTACGTGCACCAAAACTTACCTGGGAGATGGCCGCCACATAACCAGAATCTGGTGTAAGCGTAAATTCAAGATAACTGCTTCCTCCGGACCCAATAATTAAAGCACCTGTGCGGCTCGCTACACTTACATTGTTTCCTGCACTGGCACCAGAATAACCTGATGATTGGGTTGTGTTACTTATATATTGCGGTGCCGTTGTACCATTGTTGTTTCCCCTGGTTACCCGGCTAACAGTTAAGTTGGTTATAGCAGGTGAGGTCGGAAGTGAAGTTGAATCTGATGTGTTATTGCCAAAGTTCCATACAACAGTTGTTTGCGAAAAAGAATGAAGCGAAGGCAACAAACACAGGAATACAATGACAAGAGACAGGTCTTTCATCTGAGGAAAATGGATTTTTAATCCTTATCCAAGTAAAACAACAGAACAAGGGGTTTTATTGTTTTACAGAAAAGGCACTAATGGGGTAAAACTAACTCTTTTTCTTAAAAAACAATTAGGGCTTACAAACGTAAGCCCATGGTTATTAATTAATGATGTATGTTATTCGATAATGATCTTATGCAGAAATACCTTTTTATCGCCTGATATAGAAAGCTGGTAGGTACCCGGCGTTACTCCGAAAGGTAATGCGATTTGTAAAGAGGCAATGCCACCAGGGTGATCTGTTTTTTGTTCCATAACCTTTTTACCCAATACACTATAGAGTATAATGTGGTAGGTGCCTGCCTCAACATTATTCATTTGGAGGGTAAACCTTTTTTCTGAAACCGGGTTAGGATAAACAGTGATTGACGGCAAAGTGCCGGTAAGGGATATCCGTATGATCTTTGTAAAAGAAATGGAACCGTTTTTGTCGACCACTTTAATTCGGTAAAAATTATCTCCTGTATATGGCTGACCATCCGGAAATTCGTACGCAGCAGAGGTACCAGCATTGCGCGCCGTTACTTTCCCGATGGTATTGAATTGAGATCCGTTTGCACTGCGCTCTACTTCATAATGATCCACATCCACTTCGTTCAGGCTTGTCCATTTCAATAAAACCTTATTTCCTTCCTGGTAGGCATTAAAGCTGATGATATTTACGGGTAGAATAATACTTCCCTTATTGCCTACAGTAAAGCGGTTGAATTCCGTCATACCTACTTTTCTTCCCAGTGCATCGGGACTCACTCCGTACGTATATTGACCATAGGCCTCCAAACCAGGGTTGAAGGGGAATGATTTTATATCACCAAAATCTGAGATGGCAATGAAGTTAGGGTTGCTGCTGTAATCCCTTTGCAAGATGCGCACATCCGTATACATGAAACCAGATTCTACTTCGTTTTGATTAACCCCAAATTCTGTGGGGTCGCGCATGGTGAAGTATAGTTTCATATCTGCAACAGCGGTATCGCTTGCGGCTTTTACATACCAGATTCGGTTTACACGCGCAGCCGGTGTATTACCAATATCCCCTTTATTTACAACCACTGTAAAATGTGTTGGTGTGTACCTGTTATTTATCATCATCCGGTTAGGTGATGGGAGTACGCTATTATCAGCAGGAAGATAGGTTGCAGCAACCGGGAAATACGTATCAACATTTCCTACGTTGTTTATGCGGAAGCCTTTTGTTGCCACTAAACGGAACTTGTTGCAGATAATTGTATCTGCGTTGCCAATACTGTCACACGTGGCAATAAAGCTGTTCTTATAATTTATATCGGTTGGGCGTGTAAGGCCACTAAAAGAATTTAAAGTAAGCAGGTTGTCGCCTGTTACAATTATTCCATTTGTAAGTACCAGGTTTGTTGTTGTAAGGCTATTACCTAATACGACCCGGGCAGGATCTGTATTAGTGCCGCCGGTTCTATTAATGTTAATGTATTAAGCGTATTTCCACCGGTTGCAAAAGCAAGCGTTCCTACGTTAGAACCTGTTCCGCCAATGGTAATATTTGAAGACGATGTTCCGTTAAAGAATCCACCCCTGTTCAATACTGTGCCTGATAAAGTAAGTGTATATGCATTTATGTTGAGGTTGCCTGCATTCATACTGTCAATGCCCGCAATTCCCATATCACTTCCAAGGCTTAAAGCGCTTCCGTTCCTGTTCTGCTCATCGCTAAATTTTTAATGGTAGAACTGCCGGGTGTAAACTTCAGTGTACCCGCACTGCCGCCTGATGAGCCTGAGATATTTATATTGGTATTGGTTGATAAAGCAGTGATGGTTCCGGTTCCTGCATTTACCATTCCTGTACCTGCAATGTTCAGGTTGGTATAAGAAAGGTCAACAGGAACAATTCCATTGTGGGTAAAGGTGCCATTCACCAAAAAGTCTGAGCTCGCATTGGTGGCTGAACCGATTGTAATTAAAGGTGAACCGGTTGTGCTAAGGTTTACACCAGGCTTTATTTCTAAATCGCTGGTGGTGTTACCTGCATTGCTATTATCTAAATTCAATTTTATCGTACCATATATGGAAGGATTGCCGCTATTGAAAATAAATCTTCCACTGGCTGAAGTATGGTTTACAGTTCCATTTCCACCGATGCCATATTTAAATTCTTTGTCGCCAGCGTTATCAAAATGAACAATAAAATCAGTTTCAAAAAGCCCGTTAAAGGTAGTGATGCCAGCAGGGTTTGTGTTAAAACTGCTTACATTTCTTGTTACCTTAAAAATAGGAATATCTGTAACTGCATTAGGAAAATAAATTTTTCCCATCTCAAAAGCAGATGCAACATCCCATTGAAAGGTAGAACCGGTTAAAAATGATACGCCTGGATTATATGCAAAATCATCGCTTTCAAATTGGGAGTTATTTGCTACCGCTTTTACCAATCCGCCACTTTGCACTACTGCTGTCCCTGTACCTAAAATAGGTTGCCTTCCCGATAATTGAAACGTTCCTGCAATTGAAAAGTCCGTTCCGGTAGCGTCAGCTATTGTAAGCACATTTAATCCCTTGTTTAAAATACCTCCTGCTTCAACGGTTAGTTTTTTTGCGGTAGTCGTACTGCCCAATGGAACATTATGTGTAGACCGGATATTAATAGCTGAGGCATTATTATCAGGGATGCGGGTAGCCGGTTGCCAGGTAATGTTGTCGTGCGAAGTTTCCCAGGTAGAAACAGAATCCCACGAATTGGAAGCAATGGTTCTGAAATAATCGACAGTTATACTTGGCTGACTGCCCACCGTAAAACGGTTAAACTTTGTTACACCAATTTTTCTGCCCAGGTTATCAGGGCTAACGCCGTAGGTGTATTGCGCTGATGCTTCTACCCCCTGGGTATAAAAATAGGATTGAACATCTCCAAAATCGGATACTGAAATAAAATCATTGCTGTTACTATAGTCTTTTTGCAGCAGGCGAACATCACTGTATTGAAACGATGACTGAACCTCATTCTGGTTAGTTCCAAACTGGGAAGGATCGCGCATGGTAAAATACAACTTCATATCGGCAACTGCTGTATCGCTTGCCGCCTTTACATACCAAACCCTGTTAACACGAACTGCAGGGGCATTATTTATATCGCCATTATTTACCACCACTGTAAAATGAGTTGGTGTGTACCTGTTATTTATCATCATCCGGTTAGGTGATGGAAGCACGCTGTTGTCAGCAGGGAGATAGGTTGCTGCAACAGGGAAGTAAGAATCAACATTTCCTACGTTGTTTATACGGAAGCCTTTTGAACCATTAAATGGAATTGTGGCTGATAATTGCAACTGGTTGCCAATACTGTCACAAGTGGCGATAAAGCTGTTCTTATAATTTATATCTGTTGGGCGGGTAAGGCCACTAATAGAATTTAAAGTAAGCAGGTTGTCACCTGTTACAACAATACCGTTTGTAAGTACCAGGTTTGTTGTTGTTAGGCTATTACCTAATACAACCCGGGCAGGGTCTGTATTAGTGCCGCCGGTACGATTAATGGTTAATGTATTAAGTGTATTACCACCCGTAGCAAAAGCAAGGGTTCCTACGTTAGAACCTGTTCCGGCAATGGTAATATTAGAAGACGATGTTCCGTTAAAGAATCCACCCCTGTTCAATACTGTGCCTGATAATGTAAGTGTATATGCATTTATGTTGAGGTTGCCTGCATTCATGCTGTCAATGCCCGCAATTCCCATATCACTTCCAAGGCTTAAAGCGCTTCCTGTTCCTGTTCTGCTCAATTGAAGATTTTTAATGGTTGATGCGCCGGTTAAAAACCTTACAGTACCTGCAGAACCCCCACTGCTACCAGTTACCCTGATGTTGGTGCCTGTTGGGGATGCTATAAAATTTCCTGAGGTTGCGACAACGCTACCGGTCCCTGCGATATTCAGGTTTCCATAGCTTAGATCGAACTGGGAATTTGAATTATGCGTTAATATGCCATTTACCAGCAGGTTTGCATCGGTGGAAGTGGATGTTCCGATACGTATCGTATCAGTCCCGGTAACAGAAAGATTTACACCGGACTGCACCTCCATGTCACTTGTTGTCGAGGAGTTTCTTTCTATAAAAAGTTTAAGCGTTCCGTAAATGGTAGGGGTGCCCGTGTTAAATAAAAATCTGCCACTGGATGATTTATGACTTAATGTATCTGTTCCACCGATACCATATTTAAATATTTTGTCGCCTGAATTATCAAATTTTACGTGATAGTGATTTCCTGGTTGGGTACCTGTTGTAGAGTCTACCTGAAATAATCCATTAAAAGTTGTGGTGCCGGAAGGGTTGGTGGTAAAGCCCGATACATTTTTGGTGACTTTAAAAATGGGCATGTCTGTAATTGCATTTGGAAAATAGGTTCGTCCCATTTCAAAAGCAGACGTATTATTCCATTCAAAAACAGACCCGGTTAAAAAAGTTACACTTGTATTATATGCAAAATCATCACTTTCGCCAGGCGAACTATTAAACACCGCTTTCGCAGATCCGCCATTTTGTACCACGGCTGTTCCTGTTCCTAATACCGGCTGTTTTCCCCATAGTTGTAAGATTCCGGCAATATTAAGATCCGTACCTGCGGCGTCAGTAATAGTAAGCAGGTTATTATTAGTGTTTAAATTTCCGCCTGCTTCTATGGTTAATTTTTTTGCGGTAGTTGAACCACCCAGGGAAATGGTATGCGAAGAACGGATGTTAATGGCCGTTGCATTGTTATCCGGAATTATAGTGGCGGGTTGCCAGTTTATATTGTCTTTTGAAGTTTCCCAACTTGTTGTAGAATCCAATTTCCTGTAGCTATGGTTCTAAAATAATCTGTTGAGGCGCTTGGAGTAAAGGCAACTTTATATGCTATCAATATATAGATTATTTCCAATTACCTGCATAGCCTCTGAATATTAGCCTGTCAGTACCTATAGGAAGGATAATAGTCTTTGTAGTGCCACCAAGAAGCGTGGATGGATTAAAGGCAGTAGTGGAAGTTCCAGCAGTATTTAAAAAGCCAGCACCGTTGTTGTAATTCCCTATATAAATTGTGAGCCGGGTATATGAAGTGCCACTATTAGTAGAATTACAAATACAGCTAAAGAATCGGTGGATGTACTATATGCAGTATAAGCTTCTACATAAACTTAATTGATAAAAACCTCGATGAAAGGAGTAACTTGGAGTAGTTAAATCTAATATCGTCCCAGAAGAAGCATTGTAAAAATCAAACTTAGCAGAACCCAACTAGGTCCTGCATAACCATTCACTAATGAGCCTATTAAGAAGGTTGTGTTATTTCTTGTCCAACAGGCAGGTGGAAAGTTGGTGGTAGCCTGAACAAAATCTTCTACATAATGGAATAGAAAGAAGTCCACAAGCAGTGGTGAACTGGTAAGCCCCCGCCCATAAGCTATAATTGCTTCCACCACAATCACTTCTAACAAAAACATAATAAGTTGTTTGTGCAGTAAGGCCGGTTGCGTTTGCAGACGTGGTTGCCGATGTTCCGCTGGTAACCAAACCTGTTGCCCCTGAACCACCATAGCCACTTGTTCTAATCTCGTACTGGTAAGACTGATGGTGAACCTGTTAATGGCACCGACCACGTAATCGTAGCAGTTGTACTGCCCACGACAGAGGTATAAATGTTTACCGGTTTAAAACAACTTACTACGGTACTGGTAAATTCATCTGCACCGATATCCGGTGCTGTATTGTCCCTTGCCTGGTTATCGTAATCATCTGTATATCCTGAAATGGGTAAAGCGCCGCGCTCCGCATGGGTAGGAGAACTTGCGCTAATGTGTAAAAAGTTTGCGTTGCTGCCTACAGTTGATATAAAAGGAACATCTTCTGTGGAAGAATTATTATCCCTGCCATACACCCTTGCCTGGTATGTATATAAAAATTGGTCGGCGTTGGTGGCATCGTAAAATATCAGGTTTTTTGCACCCGGCACACCGGAGTAAAAAATGTTATTGTTAGATGATGAAGTATATGTGGTAAGAGTGGTGTTTGTTCTTCTGTAGGCTACAGTAAATCCAGTTCCGTTAGCCGTCGATTTGTTCACTATAATATTATTTCGCAAAGTTAAAGTTGCGGTAGAAGGGCATTGAAAAGCTGTTGAACCGAAATTCACTCCCGAACTGGTTGCGTTTAAATATATAGTATTATAGTAAGCATTAATTGTAACAGATGAGCTTTGTATATATATACCACCAACCGCATTGGTGCCGGTGGCAACTGGGGCATATAAATTACCGATAAGGTTATTGAAAAAATTAAAAGTAATGCCACCGTTTATATTAATGCCATCCACAAAGGAAGAAGATACCGCATTATTTAAAGTAAAATCGTAAATTTTGTTCTTGTAAATATTTACTGATGATCCACCTGTAAAGTACAAACCGAAAAGTTCCGATCCAACTGAGGTTAAATTATAAATATTGTTATTATAAAAATTTAATAAAGTACCCCCTGCTGAATTAATTGCATGCAAATTACCCGCTGTTGAATTTACGGTTTGAATGGTGTTGTTATAAACATCCAAACTCGTTGTTGATGAACCAGAATATAAAACATATAATATGTTTGCTGCATTTATATTACTTATTGTGTTATTATAAAATGCGGAGTTAGCACCCGTCCAGTTTAAAACAAATATTGATGAAGCAGAGCTGCTTGCCCCGGTGGTAATATTACTTGTGGTATTGTTATAAACAAATTTTATAGGATAAGGACTTGCAGAGCCATCCCTGAAAAAAATACCGTTGAAGGTCCCGGTAGAGGCAGCATTGTTATTAATATTTGAAAAGTTATTCCCGGAAAAAGTTTCTGTCGCATTAGAGCCTGAAAGCTCATCATCATAATAAATATAAAATAACCCTGTACTGCTACTGGCAACTGAGCGTGTAAAACCTGTGGTAATAATATTATTTTGAATAACTTTTGTACCTGCTGGTGAAGACGGCACTTTGTAATGGTTATAAATAATAAAAATACTTCCTGAACATTTTAAGCTGATGTTATTAAAATTGTTTCCTGTGATATTTCCATTGATCGCGGAAACAGATGCACCTCCCTGATAAATGCCATAAAAATTTCCTGTACTGCCCGTTGAACCCGAAAAATTTACACTCGAAAAAGTGTTGTTGCTTATCGTACTCGTACACGTAGCGGCAGCTGCTGAAATAAAAACGTATGCAAATCCGCCATTGAAAGTGGTGGCAGTTATTTGAGGAGAATTTACAATGTTGCTATTAATGTTAATAGCACTTGTAACAGACCCCTGATTCAAAATATTCGAGAAATGAATGGTGGTTGCACCCGAGCCGGGACCGGCTAAAGTATTACTGGTGAAAATATTGGAATTAATATTTAAGGTAGTAGCAGCCCCCGTATTATTTATTCCGTAGAAAAGTGAATTCGAGTTATTGCCATACGATGCAGCATTTTGAAGGGTATTCGTACTTATGGTAACGGCGCCTGTTGCCTGGCTAAAAAACCCCATAATTTCAGTGAACCCGGTTGTAGTTCCTGAGGTTCCGGCAGTAAGCGAAAATGGAGTACTGTTGCCTATGGTATTATTGGTGGCACTAAAATCCCCTGCCCCTGCTAAATACACCGCATACATACTGTTGCCATAAGCGGCGGTGGCACTTGTAATGGTAAAACTGCTTATAGTATTGGTCTGTATAATATTTGTAAGCCCTTTGGCAGCCGTTGAAACTATGCCTATGCCTCTCACAAGATTTCCCCCAATATTTAAGGTTGTAATATTTATAGAATTAGTTCCGGATGTAGAACCAATGGTGTTGCCAGTTACATTTAAATACCCATCACTTGCATAGATCGCAGAAAATAATGCAGATCCAGAGGTTACGGCCACGGTACCGGTATAATTGTAATCTATGGCGGCTATCACGTTGTTTTGAATTGTACTAATTGCTGTATTAGATACTAATAAAGAAATAGGAATGAATTTACAACTGCTAGAACCATTCACTACATATTTGCCGATTGCCGAAGCAGAGGCATAACCTATGGTATTACCCGTAACCGTGTACTTTCCCGTGGTATTGTTTATCCAGATGGCACTTAATTGTTTATTGGTAGTGCCGTAGGTTTTAGCGGAGGTCTGGTAAAATTTATTATTAGATAATGTGATATCAGAGCTTCCTGTTCCAATATACACACCGGCACTGTTGTATAAAGAACCAAAGATGTCGTAAATGTTACAGTTGGAAACTGTAATTAAATTGTTTTCAATGGAAGAAGAGGTACCAGAAAAATAAATACCTGTAGCAGGCAGATTGCTGCCTGCCGGTCCGATATCACAGTTTGATACCGTATTATTATCGTTCCCTGTTACTGTACCCGTTGCAAACCAAAGATTGCCACCGGCTGAGCCTGCATCTATAGTAGAGCTTCCCAAAATAGCACAGTTTCTAATGATATTATTAATGGCATCTGCCTGCAATTTAATGGTAGCCGTATTTCCACTTCCGGTAGATGTGTTAGAAAATGTCAAATAATTTCCACCGGTATTTAACCCATCTATAGTAACATTATCTGCACCATCCAAGGTAACCAATGAATTTATTGCAATGCTCCCTGATACGGTTACATTGCCCGTTGGGGTTATTGATAATGTGGCAAAGGAAGCAGCCCCAACGCCACTTGCATTTAAACTGGCAGTTGCTGTTTCGGTAGTGTTCGCTACAATATTTATAGTGATGGTGCCTGTGTGTAAGCCTGCATTAATTGCGTCAAAGGCGCCCTTCAGATTTGCATACGTATCGGTAGATAATCCACCTGTTGCATTTACTATTACAGGGTTTGCAGCCACCACATAAGAGTAGTTTGCTTTATTATTATTGTTGAGATTTAGGGTGGCCAAATCATAACCGGGCTGTCCGAAGGCAGATACATCTGTTGCCAGTTGAGCGGCAGTTTTTGGACTGCTGAAAATATAATAATAGTACATTAGTGCCCGTAGCCTGCGCAGGTATTTGCGCTGTTCCCATGTTGTCCCTGAAACAGATAAGGCGACAAGGGTCGATGTTGTGAATGAAGAATTAGGTGGAATACCTTACATACACGTATTCTGATGCGCTGAGCGAAGCCGATAAGGTTGCCTTAATTGTAACAGCCATATTGTTGTTTGGTGTTACTGGCACCCTCGAAACATTTATAATAGAAACCGGGTTGTAAGTGGTTTCCAGCACCTCCAGGCTATCATCCCTCTGTGCCCATTTGGTAATATTAAAAGTATAATACCTGCCATTTGTTACCTGCGTTAAGATAGGAAGTGCCTCCTTGAAATCGGCATTCCAATCATTTTTATTATAAAGCGCCCATACCCTGCACCTGCCTGGTTGGGGCAATAAAGTTGTTAAAGGTGATATTGTTACCGCGTTGGGTATTGTAATGTCTCCATATTGCACAACCGGGCTCGGGGCATATTCCATAATTGTTATTTACCAAAAAAGCCCACTCCGGAAAAAAGGAACCTGATGCCTGTAATCGTACCTGTTTAAAGGCTCCAAGGTCGTTTAATGCATAATACTGAAATGCATGGTTCGTTTAATATTGCTGTGTAAATAGTTGGGCTGGGCATCTGACTTTAAGGGTGCAGTTACACCCAATACAGCAAACAACAGCACAGGGAGAACACTCTTGATTCCGGGTATATTTCTTAACATAAAAAGGCAACGGATTATATTAAATCAAAAAGGGAGTTTGGGGAAGAGTGTGGGAGTAAAAATATATAAAATTAATTCAGAAATGAAAATACAAATAAAAGGGATTTGCAGATTATAATAACCAAATTATTTTTTACCCCTTTGTGTACATTTTTTAACCTGATTTCAGCTAATTAAATAAATCCTGCGGTGTGGCTTTCGGCTGTTCCCCTAAGGTCATCTGGTGTACCCGCAAAAACCAGGTAGCCGCCTGCATCTCCGGCCTCAGGTCCGAGGTCAATTACCCAGTCTGCACTTTTAATCACGTCTGTATTATGTTCTATTACCAATATAGAGTGCCCCTGCTGAATAAGTGCATTGAAAGATGCAAGCAATTTTTGTATATCATGAAAGTGCAAACCAGTCGTGGGTTCATCAAAAATGAAAAACATTTTCTGGCTTGCCTTGCTTTTTCCGAGGAAGGATGCAAGCTTAACCCGTTGCGCCTCGCCACCACTAAGGGTGTCGCTGCTTTGACCCAGCTTAATATAGCCTAAACCAACATCCTGCAGGGGTAGAAGCGCTTTTGCCAATGCTTTTTCTTCTTTGAAAAAGGAAATGGCATCATCTACGCTCATCTCTAAAACATCATAAATATTTTTGTTTTTGTACTGTACTTCGAGTACCTCTTCCTTAAACTTTTTTCCACCGCACACCTCGCAGGTAAGTTTTATATCTGCAAGAAATTGCATTTCAACCAATTGCTCTCCTTCACCCTTGCAGGCATCACAGCGGCCCCCATCTACATTAAATGAAAAGTGTTTAGCCTGGAAACCCCGCATTTTTGATACAGGCATGTTAGAAAAGAGGTCTCTTATCTGGTCGTATGCTTTAATATAGGTCACCGGGTTGCTTCTGCTGGACTTACCAATGGGGTTCTGGTCAACCATTTCTACCTGGTCAATCATGTCAATATCGCCTGACAAAGCCCGGTGAAATCCGGCCTTGTCACCAAACTCTCCTTTGGCTTTGCGCAAGGCAGGGTATAGTATCTGTTTAACGAGCGTTGTTTTTCCGCTGCCACTTACACCACTTACCACGCATAGCACATTTAATGGAAATTCTACGTCTATGTCTTTTAAGTTATTCTGTCGGGCCCCTTCAACCTTAATGCTTCTTTTAAACTTTCTTGTTGTTGCAGGAACGGCTATTTGAAGTGCGCCACTCAAGTATTTTCCTGTAAGGCTATCGGGGTTGGCAATAATCTCTTCATAATCACCCTGAGCAACCACTTCACCCCCGAGGTGGGATGCCAGGGGACCCATATCAATAATATGGTCGGCTTCACGCATCATCATTTCGTCATGCTCTACAACCACCACTGTATTGCCGGCATCCCTTAATTGTTTGAGAACAATGATCAGGTTTTCCGTATCCCGGGAATGTAAACCTATGGAGGGTTCATCGAGAATATATAATGAATTGGTGAGGTTGCTGCCAAGGCTGCGGGTTAATTGAATACGCTGGCTTTCGCCACCACTTAGCGAATTGGCCAACCGGTTAAGCGTTAAATAACCGAGCCCAACATGATGCAAAGTTTGCAGGCGCTGATTTAATTCGAGTAAAATACGTTTGCTTATAAACTGGTCATTCTCAGATAAATTTAAATGTTCGAACCACAGTAGCAGATCCTTTATGGGCATTTCGCAAAGTTCACCGATGTGCTTGTTTTGCACCTGCACATATAAGGCTTCTTTCCTAAGCCTAAATCCATTACAATCGGGGCAAAGGGTTTTTCCGCGATACCTGCTTAATAGCACCCGGTATTGCACTTTATATAAGTTTTGTTCTACTTCTTTAAAAAAATCGTTTATGCCAAGCGCCCGTCCAGATCCCTTCCATAACTGGTCTAACTGGTAGGGAAGCAAATCTGCCACCGGTTTGTGCACGGGAAAATCTATTGATCTAGCATGCCTGATAAATTGTTCTTTCCATAAACCCAACTTTTCACCTTTCCAGGGTGCAACAGCGCCTTCATAAACACTTAGCCTCTTATCTGGAATTACCAGGTCTGGATCTATACCCAGTACGAGACTGAAACCCTCGCAGGTTGGGCAGGCACCAAAAGGGTTATTAAAGGAGAAAAGGTTGGATGTGGGTTCTTCAAATACAATTCCATCTAACTCAAACCGGTTGCTGAAGTGCAAAAGTTCTGCACCATTCATTTCAAGATACATATCACTCTCGCCTTCATAAAAAGCCGTGTTTATGGAATCTGCCAGCCGGTGAAGGTCATCTTCATCAAAATTTTTTACAATAATCCTGTCAATTAAGATATAGGTGTGCGATGGATGAATTGTTTTTGCCAGTTCATCATTCCCTGAATTTGCCAGGTCTTCAATATCAAAAATTTCCCCGGCATTTTTATCGGGGTGGCGTATATATAAACGTGAAAAACCTTTTTGAAGCAATACATTTAACTCTTCCCGAATTTCCCGGTTTGCGTGTTGCTTAAACAGGGCAAGTATAACAACTTTGGTTCCCTTAGCCTGCTGCTGTACGGCTTTAACAACATCGGTAACATCATCTTTCTTTACTTCTCTTCCGCTAATCGGTGATATGGTTTTTCCTGTTCTTGCAAACAACAACCTCAGGTAATCGTAAATTTCAGTCATACTGCCCACAGTACTGCGGGGCGTGCGTGTAATAACTTTTTGCTCTATGGCAATGGCCGGGCAAAGACCTTTAATGTAGTCTACATCGGGCTTAACCATTCGGCTCATGAACTGCCGAACATAGGCGCTCAGGCTTTCAGCATACCTGCGCTGACCTTCAGCAAAAAGCGTATTTATGGTAAGGGATGATTTGCCACTGCCAGAGACCCCAGTTACTACAATGAATTTATTGCGCGGAAAAGAAACAGTAACATCTTTTAAATTATGAACCCTGGCACCCTTAATAAATATAGCATCTGTATCTCCTGAAACCTTTGCTGGCTTTGCCTTTGACGTTCGCTTAGCCGTACTTGTTTTACCCATGATTTTTGCGAAACTAAGGATGAATATTCAAAGCCCATACCATAAGGTAAAGGATTGGCGAAGTTTTAAAACTGTGCATAAATAATCAATTGATGGGAATAAGCCTATCCGAAATGAGCATTAATAAGTCAGAATATTTATTGTACATCTACAAGAGTTTTTACTTTTTTTTTACATATTGCATTTGATTGAACTGAAAAAAGGTTTAATTTCATATCAACATTCAAATAAAATTGTTGCCTATTCTTCCAAAATTTACTTTCGATTTCTAAGTATTTTTTAACGATAACACTCCTGTAAATCAGGCAACAATCTATGACTACCTATAACACACTAAGTGACACCGAATTAATTCTGTCTTTCCAGGAAGGCAATTCCAATGCATTGGAGATGCTGATAAACCGGTATAAAGACAAGCTTTTCAGTTCCATTTTGTTTTTAGTAAAAGATAAATACCTCGCTGAGGATATTTTCCAGGACACTTTTTTAAAGATCATTGATACCTTAAGAGGAAGGAGATACAACGAAGAAGGTAAGTTTCTTCCCTGGGCAATACGCATAGCCCATAACCTTTGTGTTGATCATTTCCGCAAAGTAAAACGCACACCCTCCATTGTTACCCACGACAATAAAGACATTTTTGAAATTGTGCATGTAGTTGTAAACGACAATGCAGAACACAAGATCATAAAGACCCAGAGTTATGACAGGGTGCACCAGATGTTGCAAAAATTACCTGAGGAACAACGTGAAGTAATTATTTTAAAGCATTTTGGCGACCTTAGCTTTAAAGAAATTGCTGAGGCAACCAATTGTAGTATTAATACTGCCTTAGGAAGAATGCGTTATGGTTTGATAAACCTTCGTAAAATGATGTTAGAGAAACATATCAGTCTTTAATTAAATTTAATTTTATATAAATGGCCGGTTATACCGGCTATTTTTTTGCCTTTACTCACCTTCGAGTACTTTGTTCCTAAAAAAATTGTGTATATTTTTAGCACCTGAATAGAAAAACCTGCTATGAGAACATACTTACGTTTATTAACTGCTTTTTTTTGTTTTGTAATTCTGACTACCAGTTGCAAAAAAGATATAAATGAAATTGAACCGGCTGAAGAAAGTGATCAACGCTTAACTGGTACTGCAGGGGGGCAACCTAACATTCTTATTTTATTTGGAGATGATGTTGGATATGAAATTCCATCCTGTGATGGCGGGCAATCCTATTCAACCCCCAATATTGACCGAATGGCACAAAACGGCAAACGCTTTACAGAATGCCATGCTGGTCCAATTTGTTGCCCCAGCAGGTTAATGTTGTTTACGGGTAAATATAATTTCAGGAATTACACCGAGTGGAATTATATGAGCACAGATAATAAAACCTTCGCCAATATGCTTAAAGACAATGGCTATGCAACCTGTTATGCTGGTAAATGGCAGTTGGGTGGCGGCGATGCATCTATCAGGTCTTTCGGCTGGGATAAATACGCCGTTTGGCAACCTTTTCAAAACAGCGCAAGTGAAGAAGGAAACCGTTATAAAAGCGCACGCATATACCAGGATGGTGATTACCTGCCAACCGAACAAACTGATGGTGTATATTCTGAAGACAAGTTTACGCAGTATCTTTTAAATTTTATGGATAGTGCAAAGTCTGGTAGTAAACCTTTTATCGCTTTTTATTCTATGATCACCTGTCACGGTCCCTTTCAACCAACACCCGATGATCCGGAATATGCAGGATGGGATACTTCAAAATCTAATACAAAGTTTTTTCCTTCTATGGTTAAGTACCATGATAAAAAAATAGGGCAGATAATTGATTACATGAACACGTCAGGCTTATTAAGAAATACTGTTGTAATGTACTTTGCAGATAACGGAACACCGCCTCAAATCACTTCTTTATTTAATGGTTTCAGTGTTCCTGGTGGTAAAGGAGAAACTACCGAGCCTGGCACCAATGTACCTATGATTGTTTATGGGCCGAGCAGAATTCCAAAAGGTGCAACATCTAATATACTAATCGATCTTACTGATTTTATGCCTACTATAAAAGATATCGCAGGTATTAAAGGCCCCTTGTCTGGTTATGGTAAATTAGATGGGGCAAGTTTTGCACCAGCTATTGTATCTAACAAAAACTTTAAATCGCGCAAATATATTTATGATGCATATTCCATGCATCCTGAAAACGGGGTGCCGTTTAAAAGGTGGACTCAAAATGATAGTTATAAATTGTACGATACTGTGCCTGGTCCACAATCGGGGCAGTTTGTAAAAATTACAAAAGGAAAACCCGATTCCGCTCCATTGCAGGATAATGAGTTAACCCCCGCAGAACAGTCAATAAAAGAACAGTTTACCTCTGTACTTCGCATTTATAATTAAAGAATGGATTGAATAAAAAAGGCATTTTTAACTGGTGCCTTTTTATTTTACATGCGTTTTTATAAATCTTCCTGTTCTACAAACTTTCTTTCAAGCCTGATTAGAGCCGTAGGTGAAACTATTAGCGGAAACTTCTCAACAATAACAGAGCTGGGGTCTAATCCAAACCCTTTTTCTTCACTAAGGCTTACATCTTTGATCCACAAGTGTAAACGCACCAACACCTTTTCAAAAAATGGAAGTTCATTATCTGTGCTTAGGAATTTTTCCATAACAACAAACTGAAAATCTCCCACTATATTATTTCTTTCCAGGCTTTCGTAACGGCTGGTAATATTTACCTCTTTGTTCTTAACGAGATCTTCAACCACCCGGCGGAACATGAGGTTAATTTTTTGTTGAACGCGAAACCCGAGACGAAACTCTACCCGCACAATATCATTAGGAACAATGTGTTCAACCACATATTCTGATGTATAGGGATCGTCTAAGGTATCAACATGTATCAGCCAGTATATATCTGCCCGTTTAGGTTTTTTATTTAGTATAGAATAAATGATTTTATGCTCAATTTCGCGTGGGTTATCGGCACTGGTTAAGTATACAAGGTGCGTTGAGTATTTTGGGATTGTTTTATCATTGCTCAGTTCCTGTAACAAGTGCACATAATGTTCAAGCTTAACAAATTCAACATATCGGTTCTTAATTTTCCGGCTCTTATACCATATATACATCACACAAAACATTAGACCTCCAATCATGGAAGTGATATAACCGCCATGCGGAAATTTCTCCATCAGTGCCACAAGAAAAGAAGTTTCTATAACCAGGTAAAAAAACAAAAACCCATAAATTACAAACTTATTAACCCGCAGCATTACCATGTAATTCGCATATAGAATAGTAGTAGCCAGCATGGTAACAATGATAGCTAAACCATAGGCAGCCTCCATCTTGGAAGATTCTTTAAAATAGAGCACTACAAAAACACAACCTACAAACATTAAAAAGTTGGTGCTGGGTATAAACAGTTGACCTTTTTCTTCTGTTGGGTAACGCACTTTTAATTTTGGCCACAGGTTAAGGCGCATGGCTTCACTAATAAGGGTGAACGAACCCGATATCATGGCCTGGCTTGCAATGATGGCGGCAGAAGTTGCAATGATTACCCCCGGCAGAATAAACCATTGTGGCATCAGGTCAAAAAAGGCATTGATGCCAAACGCCTCTTTTAAAACAGGTGAAATGAGTTTGTCTTTATGATTTGCAAGCAGGTATGCACCCTGCCCGAAATAATTTAATAAAAGGGTGAATTTTACATACGTCCAAGAAACCCGTATGTTTTTTCGTCCGCAATGGCCAAGGTCACTATATAAAGCTTCGGCGCCGGTAGTACAAAGGAATACCGCGCCAAGCAGCCAGAAACCGTGCGGGTAATTGTATAAAAAATTGATGGCGTAATATGGACTAATCGCTTTGAAAATGCTCAGGTCATCAGAAATGTGAATTGCCCCAAGTATGCCGAGCATAGAGAACCAAATAAACATTACGGGTCCGAATAACTTGCCGATAGAAGCAGTACCGAACTGCTGCATAAAAAAGAAAGCACAGATAATACCCAGTACAATATACATAATGGTATTCTGGCTAAGCTCGTGAAGGGAAGGCAGTTCATGCAAGCCTTCAATAGCCGAGGTAATTGAAATTGGTGGAGTGATTATTCCATCTGCCAGTAACGCGGCTCCACCAATCATGGCGGGTATTACAAGCCATTTTTTATGCCGCCTAACCAGTGCGTATAACGCGAATGTGCCGCCCTCACCCCGGTTATCTGCCCGTAATACAAGGGTGACATATTTAATGGTTGTCTGTAAGGTAAGTGTCCAGATTATGCAGGAAAGTGAACCAATAATCAGTTCATCCGAAATAATCCTGTTTGAAATAATTGAGTTAAAAACATATAGCGGCGAGGTACCTATGTCTCCGTAAATAATTCCCAGTGCTACTATTAGCAGGCCGCGGATACTCGATTGAGATTTTTTGACACAAGCGAAGTTGTTCTTTTATTATAATTTCTTTGACAAATGTATATATCAAATAACAGGCAAAAAATTAATTATAACCCGCTTAGTTTAAAATTTGCTAATAATTGCCTGCACTCTAATAAACAAAGATGGGAATCTTATTTTTGCTGTAATATGAATTTATATCCCAGGTTATTATCGCTTGCCACATTATTTGTTTTCTTTTCCCTTTTCAGCAATGGCCAGCAAATTCATTATTCCATTCCTGATAAAGATGACGTTCGCTCAGTGAATTTTGATATTGTGGGTAAGATCAACAACAATTACCTGGTGTATAAGAATGTTCGCAGTTCACATTCCGTACATGTGTTTGATGACCAGATGAAAGAGGTTGATCGCGTTGACCTGGATTTTCTTCCATCTAAAATAATTAATACAGATGTCATTAGCTACCGCGACCATTTCTATCTGATATATCAATACCAAAAAAAGAACGTGGTATACTGCATGGGTGCAAAAATTAATGGAGATGGGAAGTTAGTAGGTGAACCGAAAGAACTTGATACAACTGTTATTAGCTTTTTCGCCAGTAACAAAATATATACTACCGTTAATAGCGAAGACAAGCAAAAAGTTGCCTTGTTTAAAATAAATACACGTAACCCAGAGAATTACCTGGTAACTGTTTCGTGGTTCGATGCAGATTTAAATAAAACCTCGAAATCTGCTTTAAATATTCCAATCAGAAACAGGAACGAATTTCTAACGGAATTTGAGTTGGATAATGAGGGTTCGCTGGTATTTGTAAAAGCTACTGGCTCATCTCAAAACGATAACATCAGCGAATTGTATTTAAACATATTGCAACCTGCCAGGGATACCCTGCTGGTTCATAACTTAAATATTTCAAACCTATACCTGGATGATATTAGGGTTAAAGTAGACAATGTAAATAATCATTACCTGGTTGCTTCTTTTTATTCGCGGCAGCGAAGAGGTAATATTGAAGGTATGTATTGTATGCTTTGGGATAAAGCAAGTACCGGACCGCTGGTTAATAAAACCATTGCATTTAATGATGAACTGCGCAGCAATGCAAGAAGTGGTGGTAATGGAAAAAGTGCTTTTAATGATTTCTTTCTTTCTAATATCGTGATGCGGAAAGATGGAGGTTTTGCCATAGCATCAGAAGCTTTTTATTCATCTACACGGGGCGTATATAATAACCGGTGGGATTATATGTATAACTCTCCCTACTGGGCAACAAGCGGTAATTATTTATGGGGAAGTTCTGCCGGTGGAAGTTATTATCCCTGGTGGCGCTCGGGCATGTATAACAACCAGACCACCCGATATTTTGCGGACAACGTGGTAGTAATTTCATTCGATTCATCTGCTGAAGTTCAATGGGCTAACGTTATTCAAAAATCTCAGTACGACGATAATTCTGATAATTTTATTGGATATGGAACCTTTAAAACCGAAAGCCAGGTAAATTTTTTATTCAATCAGTTGGAAAAAAGAAATTTGCTTTTAACCGTTCAGGGTATCAGCGGCGATGGGCAGGTAATACGAAATCCCACATTAAAAAATTTAGATCGCGGCTATATATTTATGCCCCGATATGCAAAACAGGTTAGTGGTCACGAAATAATTATTCCTTGCCAGTACAGGAATTATATTTGCTTTGCGAAAATTGATTTTTAACTGAACTCTTCCTGTGGTTTCATTATTTAAAGAAAAATCTGCGGCTTCAGTATTCTGGGTGGTATTATTGAGCCTTACCCTGCATATTGATTTTTTTTCGGTGGCACCGGTAATAATTACGGAGCCTGGTGATGGTTTGCTTTATCATTCACTAAAAGGGTTACAATTACTTCCCTCATTTGCTTTGTCTTTATTGTATCACCTGATTGTGCTAATGCAGGCATTTTTTTTAAATTTTATTTTGAATGAAAGCCGCATGTTTGCAAAGCCTGTGCACACGACAGCTTTAGCGTATATTTTGCTAACAGGCATTCTTCCCGAATGGGGTAATATTTCTTCTGCACTCGTGGCTAATTTTTTTGTTATTTGGGTAGTATACCACATTGCCATTTTATATAACAATGCTGCGCCAAAGAATATAATCTTTAATATGGGGTTTGTTGCAGGTATTGGGGTTTTACTTTATTACCCGCTAATGCCCTTGTTGTTAGTAATTTATTTTGCCATAATTGGGTTAAGACCTTTTAAGATAAATGAATGGTTTATTCTTTTTCTCGGTTTCATCACACCTATATATTTATATTCGGGATATCTTTTTTTAAATGACCGTATTCGTGAACTCACCATTTTCCCGGGAATTTTTGAATGGCATTTGGTACACCCGGGTAATCCTGTTATCGCAGGCATAAGTATAGCCGCAATAATTACTGCAGTATCTTATGGCGTTTACTTTTGGCAAATAAGCAGCAGCAGAATGGTTATACAGGTTAGAAGAAACTGGTTTTTATTATTTGCGATGATGGTTATTTTTTTTCCTGTACTTTTCTTTATTCAGCCATCCTGGCCATTTACCCTGATTAACCTAACCGTGCCCGCGGCTGCTTTTGTTTCATACGGGTTTACCTATCCTAAAAAAAATATTGGCCCTGCCATCTTTTTCTGGATTTTGCTAGTTTTAGCCTTGCACAATAACTGGATGCTATAAACGATGACCCTGCTAAATAAGGGGTTTCGCTTTACTGAAGTCTTACGATATTATTAACCCTTAGTGTTATAAATTTGCACTTCATTTTATCGTTATATGAAATTTGGTATTGTGGTTTTTCCAGGCTCAAATTGCGACAGGGATATGCAGGATGCACTGCAAAATGACCTGAATAAAGAAGTAATTATGCTTTGGCACAAAGACAAAGACCTTAGCATGTTTAGTAAAGAAGATTGCATTGTATTGCCCGGTGGGTTTTCTTATGGTGATTACCTGCGTTGTGGTGCCATTGCCCGTTTTAGCCCGATGATGCAGAGCGTTATTGAGTTTGCTAATACTGGAGGAAAAGTTTTTGGGGTTTGCAATGGTTTTCAAATTTTATGTGAGAGTGGCTTGCTCGAAGGTGTGCTTTTAAATAATGGACAGCGAAAATTTGTATGTAATAATTATTTTATCAGGAATGAAGAAAATGAGGTGTTAAAGATTCCTGTTGCACATGGTGACGGCAGGTATTTTGCTGAAGATAAGGTGTTGGATAAACTTGAGCAGAATAACCAGGTCATATACAGGTATTGCGATGATCAGGGCAATATAAACCCGGCATCAAATCCAAATGGTTCTTCCAGAAATATTGCCGGCATTTGCAACGAAAATCGAAATGTTTTTGGAATGATGCCGCATCCTGAAAGAGCTTCCTCTATTTTATTAGGAAATACTGATGGCATTAAAGTGTTTGAACAACTTGGCTTAATTGAAGCACAAACACTATCATCAATCATTTAAAAAAAATATTATACATGCGCGTTTTACTTACTTTTTTAATTGTCACATTATTTTCATGCAACTCCGATGCGCAAGTAAATACCCCCGTGAAATGGGATTTTACTGCTACTAAAAAATCGGATAAATTGTACGATGTAATCATTACTGCAACGTTGCCCCAACCCTGGCACATATATTCTCAATTAACACCTGATGGTGGGCCCATTCCAACCAAGTTTACTTTTAAAACTAACCCATTAATTACCGTTTCCGGATTGCCTAAAGAAGTGGGAAAACTCAAAACCACCCACGATGAAAATTTTGGTATTGACGTAAAATATTATGGTGATAAAGTGGTGTTTGTTCAGCCTGTTACGGTTAAGGCAAATGTGAAAACCAATTTAACAGGTACAATTGAATATATGGTTTGTAATGATGAAAAATGCCTTCCACCAACAAAACAAAACTTCGAAATAAGACTGCAATAAATAAGGAAACCTGCTGCGCATGATGCGATATTTTATTTTACTTTCTCTGCTGGTTAGCAGTCTGCAGATTTTTGCACAAAATGATACTCTTGTACTATGGAACTTAAAGGCTAAGCAATCAGCAGCTGGTAAATATGTTGTATATGGTTCAGGTAAGATTTCAGACGGGTGGAAATTATACGCTGCAGGGAAAGCTGTTTCTGATAGCCCAGGTATAATAAAACCGATTGATTTTTTATTTGCCGGTAACAATTTTCAACCTTCTACAATATCATTTAATTCAAGTTTCCGGCAAGTAAAGGACGCAATTTTCAACACAGCCAATGTTTATTCTGACTCTCTTTCTTTTCAACTGCAGGTTAATATAAAGGGAACTGTTCCGGCAAAATTAACAACCACTTTATCTTATTATTTAGGTAGAGGAGAAGAATTTATTCCTGCAGAATACCAGGCACAAATTGATTTGCCTGGTGGGATAGAAGCGTCATCCGATGAAAAAAAAATCATTATTAATAATGTAGATCTTAATGCTCCGATGGCCAACTGCGGTGGCGTAACAGGGTCAGGGAAAAATAGCCTGTTGTATGTTTTTTTTCTGGGATTAATTAGGAGGCATTATCGCCTTGCTAACGCCCTGCGTTTTCCCGATGATACCGGTGACGGTTTCTTTTTTTACAAATCGTTCCTCCTCCCGTAAAAAGGCAATTCAAAACGGGGTTTTATATGGCGTTTTCATCATGGTTATTTACATGCTGGCAAGTTTGCCTTTTCATTTGTTAGGCAATGTGCAGCCCGAAATATTTAATACCATTTCAACCAACGCCACCCTTAACATTGCTTTCTTTATAATATTCCTGGTATTTGCCTTTTCATTTTTCGGTTTCTTCGAAATTACCCTTCCAAGCAGCTTTGCCGGAAAAACGGATAGCAAAGGAGGGCTTGGCTCGGTTACAGGTATATTTTTCATGGCATTGACTCTTGCCATCGTTTCCTTCAGTTGCACGGGACCAATTTTGGGCAGTTTGCTGGTTGGGTCTATAGATGGAGGCGCCTGGCAACTTACTGCCGGTCTTGCAGGGTTTGGTTTAGCCTTGGGTGTGCCATTTGCTTTATTTGCTATTTTCCCAACCTGGATGCAGGCATTACCTAAATCGGGTGGATGGCTGGATACCGTAAAAAAGATTCTGGCTTTTGTAGAGTTGGCCCTCGCATTTAAATTTCTATCAAATGCAGATCTTGTAATGCATTGGGGTCTTTTAAAAAGAGAAGTATTTATTGCAATATGGTTGCTTATATCTGCCGGATTGGCTTTGTATTTATTTGGAATCATAAGGTTGCCTCATGATCAAAAGGGTGCACATATAAGCATTACCCGGAAAGTTATTGGCGTATTTGCAATTTTGTTTACACTTTACCTGGCTCCGGGCTTAACGCAAACGAAATACGCCAACCTTCATTTGCTTAGTGGTTTTCCGCCACCACGTAATTACAGTATTTATCAAAACAATTCTGCTGAGGGCAAAGGACTTGAAGCCGATATCATGAATGATTATGATAAGGCCCTAAAAATGGCTAAGGATCAAAATAAATTATTGCTGATTGATTTTACCGGATGGGCATGCGTGAACTGCCGTAAGATGGAAGAAAACGTTTGGTCGGTTCCGGAAGTCTCCTCATATATTCAGCAAAATTTTATTTTACTTTCTTTATACGTGGATGACAGGGAAGATCTTCCTGTTGAAAAACAATTTACCTACACAACCAAAGATGGGCAGAAGAAGGATATTCGCAACGTTGGCGATAAATATGCTACGTTTGAAGCAGAGAATTTTAACCAGGTTTCCCAGCCACTATATGTAATTTTAACTCCAAATGAACAGCTTGTAAATTTGCCTGTAGGATATACTCCTAAAGCTTCAGAATTCCTGAATTGGCTGAAATGTGGTCAGCAAACGTTTTCAAAATAGCACCATTTTATATGCTTTCATAGGTCATGCTTCTAACCATTATTTCTTTCTGGCTAAAAGTATTTTTTACAATTTTTTTAAATCCTTTCCACCAGGTTTTCTTAATCTTTTTTGTCATAACCTCGAAAATAATAATATCGTCTTTTGAAACTTCTCCATTTTCATCCTGCCACAAACCTTCGGCAGGTGCACGATTGTAAACAGTTACACCTCCAAACTCCTGCACAAGCAACCTGCGGGTATATGCGAAATAACTTTTATTAAATTTATTTCCTTCATTGTCGTAAAGGGGTAAGAATAGTTGCACTAAAAACATATTTAATACATTGATTTTTGTAAAATTATAAATTTTAAATTCTGAGCAAAGCATAATAAAAAATGGACAGGTTGCGTACCTGTCCATTTTTTATAAGCCCGATAAAACTTATTCAGTTGCATTATTCATGATCTGCTGGGCAATGGTTTTCCTTAAATTGTATTGCTCAGTATAAGCATAATCAAAACATGGCTGAATGGTTTGAGTACTGTTGTGCAGAATGGTAAAATTTCCCCCTGAAATTTTTTCTAACTCAGGGTCATCTACAAAAACTGAATACACATTCATATACCCAACAGGGGTCATACTAAGATCGATTGTTTCTACTTTATAAGAAATTGTATGCCCTTTACCGTTGAATGGAACACGTATCTTCTTCATACATATAGTTTAAGGGTGATGAAGAAATTAAGCGTATTGGTCTCTTAAGTTTTTAATTTCATCGTGTGCATCCATCAGGTTGCTTTGTTGCTCCTCAACCAACTCCCTTAAATAAGCAGGTAAATCGTCTGATTTTAATGCAGTTAAATAAGCTTTTTGTGCAGCATCTTCTCCGAACTCACAGTTGGCTAAAACAGAATGCCTGCTGTGACCTGTAAACACCGCTTTTACATCCATCCATGCCCTATAGATCTTGCCACTGTTAGTTGTTCCCTTATCCATTTCTCCGCCCAGTACCTGAACTTCTTTTCCAAGGGTCATTTTGTTTTGGCGGCTTTGATCTATGAATTCGGCGAATAATGTTTTCAGATCTTCATCTTCATCTTTTAATTCCTCCATGGCTCTTTCATAGCCATTGATCCTATCATTATTAATCAGGATAAGATCGTTAAGGATCTCTATAGCTTCTTTTGAGTTTGTCATAATTGATAATTTTAGATATACATTTAAAATTATCATGCCAAACAGGTAAATATTTTACCATGGTGGTATATACCAGTTAGAAAACTCTTATTACCTCTGCTCTGTAAGTGATTCTAGCTTTTTAATGGTTGCCCTTATTTCGCTGATGGTGTAGAAACGGTATACCTCAGGATTTGCTTCGATGGTCTCAATGAATTTCAATTGATGATAAGGCGCAACAATTTGAACATTTTTGTTGCCGGAAATCTTCGCAACAGTATTGGGCAGAATAAAAAAATTATTATTTCCTTCATTTACATTTTTATTTTCTACAAGCAGCCGTAAAGAATCGAGTCGCTGCAACAGTTCGTCCTGTGTTATTGTTCGACTGGCTTCTTCCGGTTTTAAATAAACCTGCAGGCTGCCAATAATGGTATCGTTTGTTTTTGCATTGAGTAAATAATACCCATTATCGGGAATACTTAACTCAATTTGTTTTCCATTATAAAAAAGTAAAATGTTTACACCTTCTGAGGTTGTATAATTAAGTGTTTTATTAAGATAACCGGTTGATCCTACGGTTATTTTTTTGCCAGTTGCATCGATCTTCGCATCGTTATTCGCAATTACTTCAATGGTTTTAAAACCCTCATCACCACCGCAGGATAGCAGGGAAAACAAGCTTAAATACGCGACTAACTTTTTCATATTGTTATTTTTACGTCTTCGCAATTTTACCCCGCAAGAAACTGGCTGTGTATGTAATCTACCACTTCAACCAAATTATTATTCTGTTCAAAAACGGCAAGTTGCCGGTCTGCTCCCGTGCCCTGTTCAAGTATTTGTGAAACGTAGTTAACTATATGGCGGCTGCCAAGGTGGTCAACCACATCATCTATAAAGTCTAATAATTCATAGATCAATACCCGTGTGTTTACTTCAGACTCTTTACCGAAATCTATGAGGGAACCATCTATGCCATACCTGCCGGCCCTCCACTTATTCTCATTAATTAGAGCTCGCTGGTACATCATAAAGTTCATATTCTGCATGCGCAGCTTATACAATTTTGCACAAATAGCCTGGAACAATGCTGTAATAGTAATCGTCTCATTAATAGTCATTGGCACATCACAAATCCTAAACTCTACTGTATTAAAAAACGGGTGAACGCGGAGGTCCCACCATATTTTTTTGGCGTTGTCTATGCAGTTTGTTTTAATAAGCAGGTTTACAAAGTTGTCGTATGCTTCAATGCTTTCAAAAAATTCGGGAATACCTGTGCGGGGAAACTTATCAAAAACTTTTGTTCTGAATGATTTGTAGCCGGTTATTCTTCCTTCCCAAAAAGGTGAGTTGGTACTTAAGGCATACACATGCGGTAAAAAGTACCTGGCCGAATTGGCAATATGTATGGCAAGGCGCCTGTCTTCCATACCAACATGTACATGAAGTCCGAAAATGAGGTTGCTTCTTGCAGCTTCCTGCAATTCATTAACAATCTGGCTATACCGGGCATGATCGGTTATAAGCTGACTTTGCCAGTGGCTAAAAGGATGCGTGCCCGAAGCCCCCACCCAAAACCCAAGGCTTTCAGCAATGCCAGAAATAGTTTGGCGTAAAGTGGTTACATCCCGAACCGCTTCTTCTATATCCTGGCAAATATCTGTACCCACCTCAACCACGGCCTGGTGCATTTCGGCCTTCACCTTGTCTTTTATAATTTTTTGCCCTTCTGTTACAATTTTCTGTTCATGGCTGGTTAGTTCCCGTGTTTGCGGATCTATAACCATGTATTCTTCTTCTACGCCTAGGGTAAAATGTTTGTAGGTTAAACCTGCCATAGATTTATGTGTGCTTTTGAATGCTTTATGTTACTACTGAAAAAGGTGAACTAAAACAAAGGTTGCTTATTGCTGCTTCTTTTTACGTACTCGCCCCATGTAAGGTTATCCAATCCGGCATCATTAGATAATGCTTTTTCTATAGCATAATTAGCCGCAGTATCTACCACCCAGGCAAAATTTTCTTCACCTACACTTGCCTTATCAGCATCTGGAGCAGGGTTGCAAAAGTCAATGGCATAGGGCACGCCATCCCGTAAAGCCAGTTCAACAGTATTAAAGTCGTAACCTAAATATTGATTTAATCTTAGTACAATTTCTTCCATTTCATCCAGCTTTGCCTTAGTTGGTTTAAAATCTGCAGCATATCTTAAATGGTGGGGGTTGCGTGGTTCATACGGCATAATACGCACATGCTTACCGCCTATGCAATAGCAGCGGTAGTATTCTTCAAATACGATCTCTTCCTGCAGCATCATTACCAGTTGACCGGTTTCTGCATGCTTATCAAAAAAATCTTCAGACCCAGTTACTTTGTAAACACTTTTCCATCCGCCCCCGGCGAAAGGTTTCATGTAAGCGGGAAATCCTATATAAGAAAAAATGCTTTCCCAATCCAGTGGGTACGCAAGGTTTTCAAATGAATTGTTTGAGGTATCGGGCGGCAAATCGCGGGAAGGGAGAATAACTGTGTTTGGCACCGGAACATTAATCTTTGTAGCCAGGCAATTATTAAAGAATTTTTCGTCAGCACTCCACCAAAAAGGATTATTAATAACGGTTGTGCCCGTAAGGGCGGCATTTTTAAGGTATGCCCTGTAAAATGGTATATCCTGGCTTATGCGGTCTATTATTACCGCATAACCACAAGGCTCTCCCTGTACCACTTTATCTATGTGTACGGGCTCTGCAATAATTCCATCTTTTTTAGTTCCATTCACCTTTTCAATAAATGCTTTAGGAAAGGTTCTTTCCTGCCCGTAGAGTATGCCTATCTTTTTCATGTCAATAATTTTATGTAATAAATTCTGGGTGCATTCTAAAATAAAAAACAATTATCATAGTGCAACAAGTTAGGTATGAAAATTTTTAATTACTGAAAAATTACTTAATTATATTTGGCGTTTATGGGTAATGAAAGAGAAGCAGGGGATACCATGATTATTGAAAGAAAAGTAATTTACTCAAAGCATTTAAAGCGTGATGTTTTAATAGATGCATACCTGCCATTAAACATTTTAAATCCTTCCCAATTATCACTTCTTCTTATTAATGATGGACAAGATCTTGTTCGAATGCCTTTTGAAGAAATCATTAAACCATTAATATCTTCCAAAACAATTGCTCCCGTTTTGTGTATAGGAATTCATTGCAGTGCAGATCGAAAAATGGAGTATGGAATTGCATCCACACCAGATTACAAAGGCAGGGGAGCCAAGGCTGGTTTATATACAAAATTTATTTTTGAAGAATTGCTTCCCTATATTACAAACACTTATCATCTTTACCAGTTTCATGAAAAAGCATTTGCGGGTTTTTCCCTGGGCGGATTGAGCGCTCTTGATATTGTTTGGAACCATCCTGACGAATTTTCAAGGGCTGGTATTTTCAGTGGGTCTTTGTGGTGGCGGAATAAGGGCTATGAAGATGGATTTGATGAAGACAATCATAGGATAATGCACCAGCAAGTAAGAAATAGCGAACACAAAAAAGGATTGCAATTCTTTTTTGAATGTGGTGCAATGGATGAAGCACTTGACCGCAACAACAATGGTATTATAGATTCAATAGACGATACCATTGATTTGATAAAGGAATTGACAAAAAAGGGATATTCCCGTGACGATATAACCTACGTTGAATTGCCTGATGGAAAACACGATGTGCAAACCTGGGCAAAAGCTTTTCCATTGTTTTTGCAATGGGGATGGGGAAAATAAATTTTATTAATGTGATGCCATTTCGTGTATGGTCTGGGTAAGTTTTTTCCACGAGTATTGTTTTTTTTCTTCGATGAGATTTGGAAGAAAAAATTCTTCACCTAAACTATACAACTCCATTATTTTTTCTGCAATAGATTGTGCGTTTGGTTCTGCAACAAGTCCTACTTTTCTATCAGGCACAAGTTGCGGTAAACCACCAACATTGGTTACCAGCATTGGTTTATCAAAATGATAGGCGAGTGGTGTAACCCCACTTTGTGTTGCACTTCGATAGGGCTGAATAACAAAATCGGCTGCACTTAAATAATATTTCACATCGCTGTCTTTAATAAAACTTGTGTGCAGAATAAGGTTGCTTGCAATACCTAAATCATTTATAAGTTCATCATATGGTTTCCTGTCTTCATAATATTCTCCTGCCACAAGCAATTTTATTTCATTAAAAGGATATGCCTGTTGAATTAATATTTTCATGGCATTTAACAGAATATCCAGTCCCTTATATTTTCTAATAAATCCGAAAAAAAGTATTATCCTTTCCTGCCCATTAATTTGTAAATGTTTGCGGGCAGTCGCTTTATCTATTTTATCTCCAAAATTGTCGTACAAGGGATGCACTGCAATTGTTGCAGGTTTATTAGTGAGTTGCCGTAATTGCTGCATCACACCCTGGCTCATCGTGATGAATGCATCTACAGGCTTAATAAAATATTTGGTGAATTGTTTATCGCCCGGTCTTTTTTCATGTGGAATTACATTGTCTGCAATGCAAATGATTTTAGTATGATTATTCTTTTTTACAATTCTTAATATGGTGCCGAGTGCCGGTCCCATAAAAGGTAACCAGTACCGAACAACAATAATATCCGGACGATTGTTTTTTAACTCATTGCCTACAACGAACCAATTAGCTGGGTTAACAGAATTGATACAGACTTTTATCGGAATATTTTCCGGTTTCGGTTCTGTAGAGTATTGCGTTGTACCTGGAAAAAGAAACCCGGGATATTGCAGGCTGAATGTATAAATATGCACCTCATTGCCCTCTTGCAAAAATTGCAACGCAAGCCTTTCGTTGAAAGATGCCAGACCACCACGTAACGGATGCGCCGGACCTATGATTACAATTTTCTGCATCAAAAGAAACAATGATTTAATGTGCAGGGAATTAGAGACCTAAAGTTTTTTCTATAAGGTAAGTATTACGGTCAGATGAACTGCGGGCAATAAGCTCTGCAATAAATCCCGTTAAAAATAACTGCATACCTATGATCATTGCAGTGAGTGCAATATAGAAAAGCGGTTTATTAGTTAATGCGTAACTGTCTCCATTTATAATTTTGGAAATAATAACAGCAACACTAATTATGAAACCAAGAATAAAGCACAGCGTACCGTAAAGACCGAAAAAATGCATGGGCTTTTTACCGAACCTGCTTACAAAAGTTATGGTAGAAAGATCAAGAAAACCATTAATAAATCTTTCCCAGCCAAATTTTGTTACTCCATATTTTCTTGGCCGGTGTTCCACTACTTTTTCACCGATCTTTTTAAAGCCTGCCCATTTTGCAATTACAGGAATGTAGCGGTGCATTTCACCATACACCTCAATGCTTTTTACTACTTTACTTTTATAGGCTTTAAGACCACAATTAAAATCGTGTAATTTAATGCCTGAGGCCCGCCTGGCGGCGGCGTTGTAAATTTTTGAAGGAAGGTTTTTTGTAAGCTTGTTATCAAACCTTTTTTTCTTCCAACCACTTACCATATCATAACCTTCCTCCTGTATCATTTTTACAAGTTCCGGAATTTCTTCAGGACTGTCTTGCAAGTCAGCATCCATGGTAATGATCACGTTTCCTTTTGCTGCCATGAAGCCCTCATTTAAGGCAGCAGACTTACCGTAGTTACGCTGGAACCGGATGCCTTTAATTTGGTTATTTTTTAATGATAACTTTTCAATTACAGCCCAACTGTTATCACTGCTACCATCATCTACAAAAATTATTTCGTAAGAATAATTATTCTCGCGGGTAACATTTTCGATCCATTCAGCAAGTTCAGGCAATGAATCTTCTTCATTAAGTAATGGAACGATTATAGAAAGATCCATGCAGTTTTAAACGGTTTGGTTAGTAAAAGGATCTGTAGGTTTTTTCTTTGCCACCGCTGCACCAATTAGAGATGCTATAGCTCCGAAAATGGAAAACATAAGAAGAATTCCCCCAATGGCAAATACCATGAAATTATCCTTCATCATTTTAAGTCCTTTTGCAATATCGGCATCAGCAGCACCTTGTGCCTCCATATTTTTACGCGCTTCAATAAATATCTTATCCTGCATTTCAGGAAATAAAAATTTCAAGGAAATAAAAGTGTAAACACATAAAAGCGCCATTATAACTGCGGTTGTTTTAAAACCATGGGCAAAAATATTTCCAAAGGTTACATTATTATTAAGCTGGTTAGCATACAATATGCAAGACCAAATTATTCCGGCAAATAATATAACATACTGAATATACTGAACAGCTTTATTCATGTAGGTTCCGGTAAAATAGGTAACCAGTCCAAAAACGATCAAGATTAAAGTAATGATCACTCCTTTTACAATGTGAGTGGTTATTTCTTTTTCCATTGCAGTTATTTATTCAAAGTTAATTTTCCCGCTGTATAAATGCCAATTACTTTTCCACTTAGGACTTGATCGAAGAAAGGAGAATTAGACGACCTGCTTTTGTTATTGGCTTTTGTAAGGGAAAAATTTTGCATAGGATCGTATATGGTTATATCTGCAGGATTACCTTCTTTAATAGTTGCATGTGGCAACCCAAAAATGTTTCGCGCTTTTAATGAAAACAATGCAGCAATTTTTTCTGGATCAAGGTTGCTAAGTGCAGTATTGGCTGCAGCGTAGCTTGTTTGTAAACCAATCATACCACATTTTGCATATTCAAATTCACATGTTTTGCTATCCCAGTCCTGCGGAAGATGATGAGAAGAAATGCAGTCTATCACGCCATTTAATGTAGCTTTTCTTAAAGCCATCATATCTTTCCTTGTTCGTAAAGGCGGATCTACTTTCAGGTTTGTATCGTACTGCTGCATGTCTTCGTCACAATAAAATAAATGATATGGTGTAACCGCGCAGGTTATTTGTAAGCCATTATCTTTTGCCTTTTGAATAAGCTGAACAGACCTTTCTGTGGTAATGGCCGTAAAATGTAATTTTGAATTGGTGTATTCAGCTAGCTTAATATCGCGTTCTATCATTATTTCTTCTGCAATTGCAGGTATGCCAGGCAACCCCAATCTTGTTGAAATAATACCTTCATTTATTAACCCGAATTTTCCGATGCTTTTATCGTTAGCAACCTGAATAACTGTTCCATTAAAAGCCTTAACATATTCGAGCGCTTTAATTAATATGCCTGCGGATTGAACAGGATTTAGCCCGTCGGTAAATGCTATGGCGCCGTTGCTTTGCATATCGTACATTTCTGCCAACTCTTTCCCTTCGCAGTTTTTTGTAACTGCACCGAGCGGGTAAATATGTATAGGTAATGATTTTGACCGTTGAACAATATATTCTACCTGGCTTTTATTTTGAACTACCGGGTTGGTATTGGGAAGCATGAAGGCATGCGTGTAACCACCTGCGGCTGCAGCTGCTGAAAGTGTTTCAAGTGTTTCTTTGTACTCATTTCCGGGATCGCCTGATAAGGAAAATGTATCAACCCAACCAGGAGAAATAGTTGCATTTTCAATAACCTGCACATCATCACCTTGAGCCATCTCGTCATTTATCCCGGTAAATGTGCCATTATCAATTAGAATATCTTTTACTAAACCATTGTAAGGAGATCCAGGGTCAGCTATCCGGGTTTTCTTGAGGAGTATCTTCATTCCAGGTAGTGAAAATTTGTTGCAATATAAGTTGAATTATAAAAACAAACTCCCTGTCCGGCTTCAATTGTATCCTGTCAAATTATTCTATACACTATTTAAAACTTTTAATTAGGAAATATTTGGGATCCCATACTATTCAGAAAATGGCTGCTGCATCAAATTCAATTTGTAATTGTAATTGCCTAAATTTGCCACCTCGTTTATTTTCTGTGATAAACAGAAATTAACTAAGATTTTTTTTCGGGACGTAGCGCAGTCCGGTAGCGTATCAGCATGGGGTGCTGGGGGTCGCTGGTTCGAATCCAGTCGTCCCGACAAAAAGATAAAAAGCCATTGTTAACTCAATGGTTTTTTTGTGGCCTGAATATTAGGTTTTCATTAAAGATCTTTCAAATCTTCTTACGTCTGCCAGTGGGTTTATAGGTGTTGATTTTATTAAGTGATCTGCTAATTCACTGGCAAACCATGGAGCCAGGCTGCAGCCCTTTGCGCCCATGCCGTTTAAAATAGCAATAGAAGGAAATAAAGGATGAACACCTACAAAGGGACGCCTTTCTATGGTTGCCGGTCTTACGGAAGTTAAATGACCGGTTACGGTAAAATCTTGTTTTAGAAAATGTGACAAGGTGCTAACAGTAGATCTTTTAAAATTTTCAGTAGGCTCAATATCTTTAAAATTTAATTCGTTGCCAGAGCCTGCCCACCATTCTTTTTCCCCCCAGGGTGATAGAATTAAGCTTCCGAATTTATACATGTAATCCCTATTGAGGGTTGGGATTGTTAAGGTTAATGCCTCACCCTTATTAAGCACAAATGGTAAGTTTTTCCAAAACCTGCTTTCGAATGATTCAACTCCATTGCAAAAAATAATTTTCCCACCTGAAATATTTTTGTAACTAATTCCATGCTCATTTATAATTAATTCTTTTTCAAAAAATTTTTCAATTAAAAGTTTTTTGACTGAAAATAATCTTTGCCGCCAACCATCCAGTAAAACCTGCATATTTATTAGGTATGCCGGAGATATCTTTAGTACATTAAATGGAAAATTAAAAACTGAAATCATTTTATTCATCCCATCCTCTATGCTGTGTACGTAGGTGTTTTGTTGCTCCATTCTTTTATCAAAGGCCAATTGCATTTCTGGCGTGGAGGGGAAAGCAATCAAATCTTTTTTTTGTAAAACCTGTTTTTCAATTTTATTTCCAATGGATGCATAGGCATTGTCTGCAAAGGGCATTAATTCCTCTATCATCCAGGTAGAAACTACGCGGCGGCCTGTAACAGGATTAATTATTCCGCCTGCAACCTTTGAGGCCGTGTTACTTCGGTCATCATCGATAACAAGAAATGAAGAGCCGGCCTGGGAGAGATAATAGCTTAAAAAAGTTCCGCTAATTCCCTGCCCAATAATTAAATAATCAACATGCATAATGCTAAAAATGTTTATAGCAAAAGACCCTGAAGAAAAACCCAGGCAAGGGAAAAATAGATTACCAACCCAAACACATCTACAAGGGTTGCAACAAACGGTGCTGATGATACCGCGGGATCTGCGCCTAGTTTTTTTAGAATGAGGGGAAGCATGGAGCCCATTAATGTGCCCCACAGCACTACACCAATTAGTGTAAAACCAATGGTAAAAGCAATTGCCAGCCAATGGGGTCCGTACAGATCAGTAAAAACGCCCTGTGCCATTAATATGTGCCAGACAACAATTCGTGCAAACCCTATGAGCCCTAATATTCCGCCTAATACAATTCCGCTCATTAATTCCCTTCGCATTACCCGCCACCAGTCTTCTATGTAAACTTCTCCGACTGCCATAGCCTGTATAATTAGTGTTGATGCCTGGGATCCGCTGTTTCCACCACTGCTTATGATCAACGGTACAAATATGGAAAGCACCACCGCTTTTGATATTTCATCTGAAAAAAATGCCATTGCAGTTGCGGTTAGCAATTCTCCAAAAAACAGAACAATTAGCCACACCACCCGTTTTTGTATAAGTTTAAAAAAGGGAATGTCGAGATAGGGTTCATTTAAAGCCGAGGTACCCCCGATCATCTGCATGTCTTCACTATACTCTTCATTTGCCACCCACAGCATATCATCTATGGTAACAATGCCAAGCAATATATTATTATCGTCTGTAACCGGTAAGGCTACACGGTTGTTCATTTTAAAAACCTGGCTTGCATGCTCCTGGTCATCATTCACATTTAAAGCCACCACACGGTTATCTAATAACTCTTCAATTCTGCGGTTTGGGGAAGCAAGTATGATGTCTCTTATACGAATGTCATCTACCAATTCGCCATTTTCATTAATTACATAAATAACATCGATGGTTTCACTGTTTCGGGCATGCTTTCGAATGGTAACAAAAGCGTCATCTATCGTATTATGTGCATATACGTAAACATAATCGGGTGTCATTAACCTGCCGGCACTGTCTTCGGGGTATCCGAGGAGAGAAAGGGTAATTTTTCTTTCGTCGGGGTCCAGTAATTTTATAAGGTCGCGTATAACTTCCTTCGGCAATTCTTCTAAGAAATCAGTTCTGTCATCCGCAGGTAATTCATTTAGCAGTTCAGCTGTTTTAAAAGGTTGAAGCTCGTTTATAATTGTCTTTTGTTCGCTTACATCCAGTATTTTAAAAACACTTGCCGCGCGGTGAATGGCCATGGCTCCGATTATTTGAGCCTCATAGCCGGGGTTGTCATTTATTAATTCTGCAACATCGCTTATATTTTGCTGGTTTAGAAAGTCTCTAATCAGCACATTTTCATTTGCTGTAATCAATTGTTCAAACTGATCCTGCAGGCTTAATTGTTCAAATTCAACATCCATAACGGGTTAAAGTTAAGTGCTTATCTTTTTTTTCTCCTCCTCAAAGAGTTGATAGTTATAAATAATTATAGGTTTAAGGCGATGGTTTGAAATTCTGCCATTATTTTCACCGCATGATTATGCCGTACCTGTTTATTGCGCCTTCGGGTAAAAAAGGAAGGGGTGTTTTTACAAAAAAATCAATACCTGCAGAAACAGTAATTGAAATTTCTCCTGTCGTTGTTCTGTCTGCTGCAGACAGGAAAAAAGTAGAAGCTTCTAAGCTGGGTAATTATATTTTTGAATGGGGCTGGAGCAAGAAGCTTGGGTGCATGGCATTGGGCTATGTATCATTATATAATCACAATTACGTTTCAAATTGTGAGTACGATATGGATTACGAAAACGAGATTATTACCATTAAAACGGTGATAGCAATTAAAAAAGGGGAGGAGCTAACCATTAATTATAATGCTGTACATGATGACGATACTCCCATCTGGTTCCATAAAAAAGTAATTTAGATTGGCAAAATATTTAGCAAAATATTCTTTTTTTAATTTTCACCACTCTATTTTTACTGGTTCAAGGTTTATATATACAAGGAAAATTATTTTACTATGAAAAATGCACTTCGGGTTTTGCTTTTTATGCTTCTGGTAAATCCCCTCGTTTCTTCGGCTCAGAAAAAGTTCAATGTTGTCTTTATCGGATTGGATGATTTAAGCATTGCCTTTGATGCTTATGGAAATCCACAGGTTCCGCTACCAAACTTTGCAAGGCTAATGCAACATGGCACCATGTTTAAAACAGCGTACTGCCAATATCCATTGTGCAGCCCCAGCCGAACTTCAATTTTTAGTGGCAAGGTGCCTGATAGTACAGGTATTTATGAGAATGGAACTCCTATTCGTACCACGCTTGGTGCAGATTATAAATTCCTGCCTGAGTATTTTCATATGTACGGTTACCAGACGGAGCGTTACAGCAAGTTTACCTGTACACATGAAGCTGAAATAGCCTGGGATTATATAAGCCCTTCAAAACATAGTGGTAATGCTGAAGGTTTGCAGCAAACCCCCCTCTGGTGGATAGATACATTACCAAAAACATTTATAGAAACCCCTTCTGCCGTCTACACCAATTTTATGGTAGACAGAATGAAGGCTCCTGTTGGGCAGCCCTATTTTTATTCCCTGGGTTTAACTACCCACAACCCTTTTACGCCAATTTTAGATAGCTGGAATAAATTAGGAGATAGCAATGCGCAAGAATTATTAAATGTAGATATAAAAGGAACCAAGACCAATGTTATGGGAAATGGCTCAGGTAGCATATTGCTTCCTGCAACACCAGCCAATGATGTGGATGACATTCCTGCTATAGCATTGAAGACCCCAAAATTTATCCTGATGATGAATGGAAACGAATCTTGCATTCATATTACGGAGAAATGATTGAAACTGACGAAGCTTTAGGATTGATCCTAGACCAAATGGATGCAAAAAACATGTGGGATAGTACTGTAGTTGTGTTTTGGTCAGACCATGGATTAAATATGGGCGAACATAATGGGCAATGGTTAAAACTTACCTTATTTGAAGAGTCTTTACGCGTTCCATTTATTATTTGCGCACCGGGAAGACCTGCGGGTATTTGCGAAAAGCCTGTTGAATTAATTGATATTTTTCCAACCTTAATAGACTTGTGTGGTTTACCGGCAAACCCCGATTTACATGGAGTGAGTTTAGCCCCGTTATTAGAGCGCCCAAATATTAATTTCAAGAAGGGAATCTTTGCTCAAATGAGTAAAAATTATAACAACTCTAAGGTTATGGCCAAGGCTGCCAGAACAGAACAATATCATTACAATAGCTGGCAATCATACGGTGAAGAATTGTATGATGTAATAGCTGATCCAAAGGAATATATAAACCTGGCAGGCAACCCGGCTTATCAAAATGTTTTAACTGAAATGAGAAACCTGCTTGCTGCAGGATGGAAGGGCGCTTTGCCACCTGTATACACCAAAAAGATGTATTACAGGGATTATGACGGGGATGGTTATGGAAGTAAAACTGATAGTATCGCCAGGTATTTTCCACCCACAGGCTATGTTACTATTTCAGGAGATTGTAATGATAATAACAAAAAGATCAATCCCGGTGCCATTGAAGATAAATGCAATAACATTGATGATAATTGCAATAATAAGATAGATGAAAACAGGCCAAAACCTACAATAACTCCAACAGGAACACCCGATCTCTGCCCGGCAGGTTATGTGATCTTAAAAACAAATTCAGATCCCAAATTTGTTTACCAATGGAAGTTGAACGGAGTTGATATACCAGGTGCAACACAAAAAAGCTACAGGGCAACAGAAGCCGGTGTTTATACCGTTTATATTAAACACACAGCAAATAATTGCGATAACACTTCTGATGGAAAAACTGTAATCAGGTCTTGTAAATCTGCGGTTATTGGAGGAGAATCTTCTGCAGTAACAAAAATTGAAGTTTCACCTAACCCATCCAAAGGAATAATTAAGGTTTCTTACACAAGCCTGCGAAGTGAAAAAGTGCAATTAAGGGTGTATGATAAATTGGGTAAAACGCTGTTCGTTCAAATCGAGAACGCGATTGAAGGAGAGAACGTTTATTCTTTAAAACTTTCTCATTTACATGCCGACCTGTACAATCTTGAAATTTCTAATACAGTTGAAAAATCAAATACAAAATTTGTAATTGACAAATAAGTCAATACTAAAACAAAGTTTATGAAATATGAAAGGCTGCAGAAATGCAGCCTTTTTGTTATTAAAATGTAAGGTTAACTGTAACCATAAAATTGCTTCCGGCGACCGGGTAGTAATAGTTTGCTTCTATAAGAGAATTGTCGTAAATGTATGGATAGGTGTATCCATTTGGTTCGTATAAATTATTGAGTATATTATTCACCTGGAACATAATGGTAGACTCCTTAAAAATGGTGTTTTTTAAGGAGTAACTCAATCTAACATCCTGCACAAAGTAACCATCTAGTTTACGGAATTCGTTTTGTGAATTATCGAGATACTGATCGCCTACAAATTTCGCAGGAAAAGCAATGTTTGCACCTTTTAACGGGGTGAACTCGATCATTGCATTAGCAATAACAGAGGGTGAAAAAGCAATGTCTGTATTAGAATGCTCCACTATCTTTTGCGAATAGTCGTCATAATTATCGATGTATTCTGAAAATGCTTTTATTTTATTTCGGCTCAACGTCAAATTCCCCGAAGCTGAAAACCATTCTGTGAGATGCGCGCCTGCAGTTAATTCTATTCCCATCCGGTAGCTTTCAGGCACGTTTATGCGGGTATAACTACCTACATCATTTATTTTGCCCGTTAATGCCAGTTGATCTTTATACAACATGTAGTACGCAGTAATACCCCAGTTATATTTGTTAGATTTCTTTTCTATGCCTGCCTCAAAATCGTTAAGGCGTTCAGGTTTGGGTTGTTGAACAGATCCTGCTTCAAAATCATCCCGGTTGGGTTCTTTATTGGCCACGGCAAAGCTGGCATATGCCTGCAGGTTGTTTTTATAATAAGTGATCCCTGCCTTTGGATTTAAGAAATCAAAATTCCGGCTAATGAAAAGTTCCGGATGGTCCCTAAAACCGTTCATGCTATATTGAACATGCCTGTATTGAACATCTGCGAAATAACTCCAGTATGGTTTAAAATTGTACATCCATTTACCATACACATTCATATCATTTTTGTTTGCAGGGAATCGGTAATATTCATAGTCTGCAGGTATGCCTATATTTCCCCAAATAACATTGCCAAAATGCTTGCCTGAGTAAGCAGTCCATGCGCCCCCGAGGGTAATTTCATTAGCTGCTTTTTTGTATTGCAAAGCAAAGGTTTGCCCATAAAAATAATTATCCAGCCATAAGCGGCGTACAAGGTCTGTTGTTTCAATCGTGTCCATCCCAATAATGGCATTAGGTAAGCCATAATCATTTAAATACCTGCCAGCCTTGTATTCTTCATAATACCCATTTCCTCTTGTTAAGAAGGTTGCAACATTTAAGGTGGTGTAGGTATTTAAAGCATGGTTTAGAAAAAGTTGAAAATGCTTTTGAACATAATTATCCGTTTGGTTACTATAAGGGTCACCTGGTTTGTCGGTGCCTGCAGGGTTATACGTTCTGTCATTTTTTAACTGATCTTCTGTTATTCCGTACCATGCCTGGTAAGTTTTTTCCTTACCGGAAAATATATTTAATCTGACTGATGTTTTTTGGTTTATGTATGCGCCTGAAACGTAAAAAGATTGCAGGTCGCTGAATGCCCGGTCTATATAGCCATCGCTTGCAATGCGGCTGAGCCTGGCATCAATAGTAAAGTGATTATTTATAAGCCCGCTTCCCACTTTTACTGTATTCTTCCAGGTATTAAAACTTCCATAGCTGTTATTGCTTTCGGCATACGCTTTTTCATTTAGTTCGTTTGTACTTATATTAATGGTTGCACCGAAAGCACCGCCACCGTTGGTAGAAGTACCAACGCCTCTTTGCACCTGAATAGAATTAGAGGATGATGCAAAATCAGGAAGGTCAACAAAATAGGTTTGCTGGCTCTCGGCATCATTATAAGGAATACCGTTTAGGGTAACGTTAATGCGTGATGCATCTGTTCCCCGAATGCGGATGCCTGTGTAACCCACACCATTTCCTGCATCGGATGTTGTGGTTACAGAAGGTGTTTGTGATAATATGTATGGAAGATCTTGTCCTGTATTTAATACTTCAATTTGCTGCTTGTTTAAATTGGTTTTTGTAAAGGGTGCTTTATCCGAAGCACGTACAGCTTTTACCTCTATGGGTTGAAGATAGGCGGGTGACGAAAAAAGAACCAGTTCAATCGTTTCATTATCACGCGCAATAAACATGGTGTCGGCCAGTTGCCTGCCGGTAAATGCTGCAGAAAGTTTGGTGGCAGTGCCTTTTTTTAGTCCATCAAAACTAAAATTGCCCTCGTTATCTGTAACTATTGTAGATTTTTTGCCTTCGGAAATTATTTGCACGGAAGCTTTTGGTAAGGCAATTCCAGCCTCATCGGTAACCTTTCCATTTATGTTTACCTGGGCCATGCAGGCGGTGGTCATGAACAAGGCAAGGCCTGTTGCTGATAATTTATTCATCTTTTAAATTGTTGGGAACAGGACCACAAAAGCAACAGGGGAGCGTATATTTTTTCGCCTTCCCTTCGCAGGCATTATCCTGTTCAGGTTCTACGGGTATTTCTCAGCCTTTCACTTAAGTAAAAAGCACCCCGGGTGCATTACAATTTTTATTTTATTGTAATGAGGCAAAATTAGGCATGAAATAATTTAATTGGTGTAACTTTTTTTTTGTGGTTGCGTTTCACATCAAACTAAAAGTAAATTTTATGATAAAGATCTTTCCGGGACTGCTGTTGTTGGTGGCTAGTACAGCTGTTTCTGCTCAAAACATTGTGCGTGATGCACATGCTGAAGTACGAAGAGTTTCAAGCTTTAATAAAGTAAAAGTATCGGGTTCCATTGCCCTGTATCTTTCGCAGGGAAACCAGCAGGGGGTGGCAATTAGTTCTGACGAAGGAAAGTACAATGACAGGATTTTAACCAAAGTTTCAAATGGTGTTTTGGATATTTATGTTGAAAGTGGCCGGTGGAATAAATGGAATTGGGGAAATAATGAATTGAAGGCATACGTAACTGTAACCGATCTTGAAATGCTTGAAGCTTCTGGTGCCACAACGGTTCGGGTTACTGACCCGCTTTCGTTTGATAATTTAAAAATGGAAGTTTCAGGAGCCAGTACTTTAAAGGGACCATTCAGAGGTAAATCACTTTCCCTTAATATAAATGGTGCCTCTTCGGTTGATATTGACGGGGTTGTTTCTATGCTAAGTGTAGAAGCTTCCGGTGCCAGTTCATTTAAAGGTTTTGACCTTAAAAGCACCAGTTGCCGTGCAAGAGCCTCAGGCGCTTCCTCTGTGAATATTATGGTAGATAAAGAATTAGATGCTGAAGCATCAGGTGCCAGCAGTGTTCGCTATTCGGGTAATGCTACCATAACTAAAGTGGATGTAAGCGGGGCCTCAACAATAAAAAAGAAGAATGGATAATTTAGAGAATATGTATAATAGAAAAACCCGGACCAAAATCCGGGTTTTTTGTTGCGAAGAGAGGATTCGAACCTCTGACCTTCGGGTTATGAGCCCGACGAGCTACCACTGCTCTACTTCGCGATGTAGAGTGCAAATATAAAATCGAAATGAATCGCTTCCAAACTTATATACTTTAAATAACAATTTATACAGGCAAGCCAAAGGTTTATAAAGGCGTAATCCCACTAAAATTAAATACATATTTACGAGGTAACTCGGCAGTCTAACAAGAATAATGTTCCTTTACAAACATGAAAGCTGGATTCGTAAACATTTTTGGGAGACCAAATGCAGGTAAAAGCACCTTGTTAAATGCCTTACTTGACGAAAAGCTTGCAATAGTTTCCTCTAAAGTTCAAACTACCCGCCACCGCATTAAAGGATTTTTAACCCGGCCGGGTGAATACCAGATCATCTTTTCTGATACTCCCGGTATTATTGAACCGAAATACAAACTGCACCAAAAAATGATGGGTTCTGTAAAAAGCGCCCTGGAAGATGCAGATGTTGCCATTTTACTTACAGATGTTACCAAAGACCTGGATGAAGATGATGCCATTTTTAATTCGCTTAACCTCCAGGTTCCAACCATACTTGTATTAAATAAGGTTGATAAATCAAATACCCCCGAAGTTGAAAAAGCTGTGAAATTTTTCTCTTCTAAACCTTATGGAAAAAATATTGTTAAGCTCTCCGCTTTACAAAAGCTGAACCTGGGTGAATTATTGAATACGATAGTTGAGATGCTGCCTGAAGGCGAACCTTTTTACGGAGAAGATGAATTGACCGACCTGCCTGAAAAATTCTTTGTTAGTGAAATTATTCGTGAAAAGATTTATGAACTGTATAAAGAAGAAATTCCTTATCATGCCGCGGTACTGGTGAATGAATTTAAACAAAAAGAATCGTTGATTAAAATCCAGGCCGATATTATAGTGCAGCGCGATACACAAAAATCTATTGTGCTGGGAGAAGGTGGAAAGATGATCAAACAACTGGGTACCTTGGCAAGAATAGATATTGAGAAATTTTTGCAGCAAAAAGTTTTTTTACAGTTATTTGTAAAGGCCCGGCCTAAATGGCGCGACAGCGATCTTCACTTAAAAGAATATGGTTATTAATTTGTAAATCATCACTTATGAAACAGATATATCTATGGCTAATTCTTGCTGCAACATTTACTATAAGTAGTTGCAGCAAACAGGATGTAAAGCCATCATTAAAATTAGCCCCGGATGAATTACAGGCAGCGCTTTTAATTTCTCCTGAATATGCAAATTTTATACAGGCATCAAATAATATTACTGCCTCGGTTGATGTTACGCGTTTGCAAACCACGTCAAAACAGCCGGTTACTTATAATAAAGAATTTTATACAAAAAGAGAAGTTGTTCAAATCATTCAATCACTTCCAATTAATTCAGAAACATATTTTAAAAACAGGGAATTAATGTTGAATGCTGTTAAAAGTTTTCAGCAAAGATTTCAAATTAATAACGAAGAATCAGCTAATACCTGGTATACGGTTATTGTAAATAATCCGTCCTCCTTCAAATCATCTAAACCTTCATTACCAAACATACCTGGTACAATAGAATGTCTTAAAGATGCAGGTACAACCTTTGCGGCAACCACCGTAATTTGCCTTGCATTGCGTGAAATTCCTTTTATTGGCGAGATGTTATACCGTGCCTGCGAAATGGAAGCGATCGATAACCTGATCGCGGATTTGAGGGGGTGCATACAATTTTAAACATGGGATTTACAGTTGCAATAGTAGGAAGACCTAATGTAGGCAAAAGCACATTATTTAACCGACTGCTTGAAGAAAGAAAAGCCATTGTTGATAACATTAGCGGGGTTACCCGCGACAGGCAATATGGTGTGGCAGATTGGACAGGCAAAAACTTCAACGTTATTGATACTGGTGGCTTTGTGCCCGAGAGCGAAGACATTTTTGAGGTTGAAATTCGTAAACAGGTAAAAATTGCAATTGATGAAGCTGACGCTATTATTTTTATGGTAGATGTTTCTACCGGCATCACAACGCTTGATGAGAGCATGACAGAATTATTGCGCCGCAGCAAAAAGCCTGTGTTTCTTGCAGTAAACAAAGTTGATAACAGCGAAAGGCAATTGCTTGCGTCAGAATTTTATAGCCTGGGCTTAGAAAATGTTTATTTTCTAAGCAGTATAAGTGGCAGTGGTACAGGGGAATTATTAGATGCTGTTACAGATTTAATTACAGAAAAAAAATCGCAGGAAACAGAAGAGGAAAATGCCTTGCCAAAATTCGCCATCATTGGGCAGCCAAACGTTGGTAAATCTTCGTTGCTTAATGCCCTGATAGGGGAGCAGCGAACTATTGTAAGTGACATACCGGGAACCACGCGGGATACCATTCACACCCACTACAAGCAATTTCAAAAAGAATTTATTTTAATAGACACTGCAGGCATACGGAAGAAAAGTAAAGAGAAAGACGACCTGGAATTCTATTCAATTATCCGCGCCATCAAGGCCATGGATGAAGCAGATATTTGCCTGATAATGATAGACGCTGTAAAAGGTATAACTGCGCAGGATGTTAGTCTGTTTGCACTTGCCGCTAAAAAAGGTAAAGGCATTGTAATGCTTGTAAACAAATGGGATCTTATTGAAAATAAGGAAACCAACACCATAAAAAAGTTTGAGACACACCTGAAAGAAAAGATCGCACCATTTACAGATGTACCAATCTTGTTTATAAGTGCAGTTGAAAAAACACGTATTTATAAAGCCATTGAAAAGGCTATTGAAGTGTTTGAAAATCGCCAGCGAAAAATATCTACAAGCAAGCTGAACGATGTTATGCTTAAAGCTATTGAAACACACCATGCGCCTGTTGTTCGCGGGCATGCAGTTAAAGTTAAATACGTTACACAACTACCTACCCGTGTACCTTCCTTTGCATTTTTTTGTAATTACCCCGATGATATAAAACAGCCATACAAAAATTATTTGGAAAATAAGTTGCGCGATAATTTTAACCTTACCGGAATTCCCATCCGAATATTTTTTAGAAAAAAGTAAGTTTTACCCTACCTACTTTATAAATTTTAAAAGCTGCTTTATTAATTGCAGCTTTTATTTTTAAAAAATTGTTTCACCTTTGTTTGAGGCAAAACAATAATCAACTTTTTGCATCCCATAATTTCTAACCTTCTAAACCTTAGTAATGAAATTTGCCCATAATCGTTGTATTGGTTATATAATGCTGTTTTTTATACCGGTTATTTCCTGTACTAACAGGGCTCCTACACAAGCAGATATACAATCTATTGGTTTAAAAAAAGGTAATGTGGTGTCTTGTGGTACCGGGGATGAGCAATTTGGAGATGTTGAATTTAGCAATTCCTGTGGTGATGCGGTTAAACAAGATTTTAACCTGGCTTTATCCTTACTACATTCCTTTGAATATAATGAAGCCGAAAAGCAGTTTGCAAAAATAATTGATATTAACCCCGAATGCGCCATGGCCTATTGGGGTGTAGCAATGAGCAATTTTCATCCGTTATGGAGTCCACCTAATAAGGCAGAACTCGAAAAGGGGTCTAAAGCCATTGCTATAGCGTCCTCCATCAGTAATAAATCAAAAATTGAAACAGGTTACATAAATGCCCTTAAAATTTTCTACAAAAACGCCTCTTCAGTTAATCATTTAGAAAGGGTGAATGATTATAAAAATGCCATGGAAAAACTTTATGAGGACAACCCTGATAACAACGAAGTAGCAATCTTTTATGCACTTGCATTAGACGCCTCAGCAAACCTCTCCGATACATTGTTTACCGCACAAAAAAAAGCAGGCAATATTTTAATGGGTCTATATAAAAAGTACCCAAAACATCCGGGCATTATTCACTATATAATTCATACGTACGATTACCCGGGATTAGCAGTTATGGCGTTGCCGGCAGCAAAGAAATATGCGTTGATTGCACCTGCATCGGCGCATGCGCAGCACATGCCTTCCCATATTTTTACGCGGCTCGGTATGTGGGATGATTGTATATATTCAAATCTTGCGTCAGTAGCTTCTGCACAGTGTTATGCATCGGCATTAGGCATGAACGGGCACTGGGATGAAGAGTTACACGGGCTTGACTATTTAATGTATGCCTATTTACAAAAAGGTGATCATGTTCAGGCGTTGGAGCAGTTAAATTATTTACGATCAATTGATGTGGTAAACCCAGTCAACTTTAAAGTGGCGTATGCTTTTTCTGCAATGCCGGCGCGATATGCGTTAGAAAACAAAAATTGGAAAGAAGCCGCACAATTGCAGTTGCCTGCAATCACTATTGATTGGAATCAATATCCGTGGCAAAAGGCAATATTTCATTTTACCCGGGCTTTGGGTTTAGTTCATTTAAATAAAAAGGAGGAATTAAAAATTGAAATTGATTCTCTTAAAAACATTTATGCCAGGCTGCAAAATGATAAGGATAATTATAGCGCAACGCAGGTGCAAATTCAGTTAGGTGCCGTAACAGCATGGTCTGAATTTATAAATGGGAATAATGTAATTGCGTTGCAACAAATGCAGGCGGTGGCGGATTTAGAAGATCATACTCAAAAGCATCCTGTAACACCCGGCGAAGTATTGCCTGCCCGTGAGCTATTTGCAGATATGCTTTTTCAAATGAATAAAACAAATGATGCGCTAATTGCTTATGAAGCAGATTTATTAAAGCATCCAAACAGGTTTAATGCATTATATGGTGCTGCCGTGTCTTCAGAATTGCTGGGAAATAATGAGAAAGCTGCAAAATATTATTCGCAATTACTGCAAGTATCGCAGGGGACTAACTCAAATCGTTTAGAGTTAAAAGAAGCAACCAGGTTTATGTCTCACTATAAAACACAGCTTTAAATGTTATGGTGCATTACTATTGGCTTTGACAATATATTTTTGCCTGGTGGCAAATAAAACTTCCCAGCACATATTAAGTACTTCTGCAACCCTTCTCGGGTTTTGCCTTTTTATTATTACTTCGCTTCATGTAAGCAATAAAATTGAGACAAGCCTTATTGATGAATTCACCTCAGTTATTGTTATTATATTAACCTTCTCAAGTATAACTTCTTTCATGTCGCTTAAAACAAATAAACCTCTTCGCGCCAATATTCTTGAAACTGTTGCTGATTATCTGTTTATTGCTTCCCTGGTTGGCATATTGATCATAACCTGGTTAATCACTTTCAATTTTATAGATTAATTAAACTTTTTTCATCTAAGTATTTACAACCCGGGTTATTTTATAATTTATCATCCTCTTTAATAACCGTTCATAACAACCAGTAAAGTTTTAATTATAATTATTTAAAAAACCTTGCTGTTTATTTTGATAATATTTATTGTCCTCTATTTTCGCAGCTTAAAATTAAAAATTATTTAAAAAACCTTCTATGAGAAAAACTTTATGGATTATTTGTTTAGCTACTTTTTTGTGTATAGGTCAGTCTCATGCACAATGGACACAACAGGCGTCTTACACTAAAAATAATTTACATGATGTGGCTTTTTACAACGCAAATATTGGTTATGCCGTAGGTGAAAATGGCACTGTTTTAAAAACTTTAAATGGCGGACAAAAATGGATGGCTGTTACTTCACCGGAAGCATCTACTATTACATCTGTAACTGTTTTAGATAGTGCCTCGGTAATGGTTACAACAAATAATTACGGAGAAGCCTCTATATACGAATCTAATAACCAGGGCAAGGTGTGGCATAAAATGTTATCAGACACCAGAACCTTCTATGCTACTGCAACCCCATCCGCAAAATTGTACAGCGCTAGTTCGCAAATTTATAAAAGTATAGATCATGGCATTAGTTGGGAAGCGCAACAACCTTTAAACTTAACCACAACATATAATCAAATAACCTTTACCAATGAGGTAAATGGCATGCTCGCAGGTAATGTAGGTGGTTTTGCAACATATTCAGCGCAGTTTATGCGTACAGTTGATGGTGAAAACTGGTATGGCAATAATAATTTTTCATTTCCCAATGCGAATGCTTTCTCAGCCTTTTGCCCAATAAGTGAAGACAGCGTATTAATGTTTACCAACTTTTACAACATGTATTTTCCGGGCGATAGCAGCCAGTTAATATTGTTAACCGATTTTAAATTAAAAAGGGTATTTGATGACTCTATTTGGGATTTTAAGTCAAGAGTGCTTATAAAAAGTTTCCAGGACAGAATAAGTGATTGTAAATTTTTCTCTTTAAAAAATGGGTATGCGATAAGTGAGAAGGGAAATATTTATAAAACAGTTGGAGGCTCTAAGGTTAAAAAGGAATATTCGGGAACCTCAATACTTCGCGCCATTTTTATGCTGAATGAAAATACGGGTTTTGTGGTTGGTGATGGTGGGTTAATACTGAAAAAAAATCCTCCATCATCCTTAATTGTTTCAGGTAAAAAAGTTTCTGTATTTCCAAACCCTGCCAGCAATTTTGCAAATGTTGTATTCAATGCTGGTTTAGGATTAAAAGCAACAATTCAAATTACCGATCTTACAGGAAATGTAAAATGGGTAATGCCTGAAAGAATGTTAACAGGCAATCAGCAAATTAAAGTGCCGACGGAAAACCTAAAATCCGGCTACTATAATATAAACCTGGTTTCTCAGGGAACTGTTGTGGGTAATTCCCAATTGATCATTCAAAAATAATTGGTTTCATTTTTGCTACTCCCTGTTTTGGATACATTCTGTCAGAAATTATTATGTAGGATGTTTTGAAAAGTTTATCATTCAATCCCTCACATTTATAATTTAAAACAATAAACAATGAAGACAATGAACCTAATTTTTGCTTTGTTTACCGTGGTAGTATTTGCTGCCTGCGAAAATAAAGACAGCTATGTCGATCTTTCGACAGGTGAAAAAGTGGAGTTGGTTGAAGACAGTACAACAGGCCGCATGGTAAATGCAGAAACTAAAAAACCTGTTAGAATTTATGTAAACACCGCAACACACGATACTATTTACGGTCCGACCGGAAAAGTAATTAACAATGAAGTAGTAAAAACCTCTGACGGTAAGTATGTGTATAAAGATGATGAAATGAAAATTAAAACCACCGACACTGATTCAAAAATTAAAATTGATGAGAATGGCGATGGTGATTATGATTATAAAAAGAAAGTAGAAAGAGATGGTGATATCAAAATAAAAGACGGTGATACAAAGATTAAGATTGAAGCTGATGGAAAAACTAAAATAAAAAAAGATTAGAGTCCGAATTCCTTATTAAAGCCATCGTGCCGCAACGGTTTCAGTACACCTGAAGGTTGCGGCATTTTTGTGTTTGGTAAACATGGTAATAGTTGCTTATATTACTTTTTTTGCGTACATTATAATTATTGGTTAGAGTCCGTACTGTCTTAATTCACTTCATAAATCCTCCAACATGCATACATTTTCCTCACCGGTTGAAAAGCATTATTATCGCCCAGACCTGTATAATGATATTCTTACCAGGTTACGCGAGTTAAATATTGATAAAAAAACCGTTAAACGTACCGACTTAAATGCCGTGGATGAATTTCATATACGGGGTGCTGAAGTCTCCCGTGAATTGGCAGCTTCTATAAATATAGACGGACTAAAAGTACTCGATGTAGGTTGTGGTCTCGGTGGCCCAAGTCGCATGCTTGCTGAAGAATTTAATTGTAATGTAACAGGCGTGGATATTAGCCGCGAATTTGTGAGAACTGCGCAAAAATTATCTGAGTTGGTACGCCTCGAGAATTGCACCAACTTTGTTTATGGTAATGCACTTCAATTGCCATTTAAAGAAAAAGAATTTGATGTTGTTTGGACCCAGCATGTACAAATGAATATCGAGGATAAACGTAAATTTTATTCTGAAATTAAAAGAGTACTAACTGATAATGGTATTTTAATGTATTACGACATATTTAAGACCGGCAGGGAAAAGGTAGATTATCCAATGCCATGGGCGGATGTGCCTGCAATTAGTTTTTTATCAACCCATGAAAAAATTAAAAACCTGCTGTGTTCATTGGGTTTTAAAGAGGTTCAAAATACCAACCAAACCAAAAAAGGGATTGCTTATTTTGAAAAAGTATTGGCAAATGTAAAAAAATATGGGCCGCCCAAATTAGGATTGAATGTAATTATGGGTAATAGTATCGCTGTTAAAATTACCAACCTGCTTAATAGTTTAAAAGAAGGAAAACTGGAAGTTAGAAGTGCCATTTGCACCTTGAACGGTAAAAAAATCGAAGAATAAAAACTATACTTTTCTGTTTTTAAAATATACAAATAAGTAAATCATCATTTGTACTTTTAAATTTCAAAAATATTCACATGCATGTTTAGGCTGCTGTCAATATGTTTGTTTTTAACGGTAACATCTTATACTCAAAACATTTTTCCTATAAAAATCAGTGAGAATAATAGGTATTTTGTAACCCAGCAAAACAAACCTTTTTTATATAATGCAGAAACCGGGTGGCATATTTTTACCGCGCTTACTTACAAAGAAGCCATTGAATATATGGTTGCCAGAAAAGCCCAGGGCTTTAATACCCTGCAGGTGATGCTTGTGATGTATACCGACCAGGTAAATCGCAATGGAGATAAACCTTTTTTCAACAATAATGATTTTTCTCAACCCAACGAATCATACCACAACCATGTAGCGCGGGTAATTAATGCTGCTGATTCTCTTGGGTTACTTGTTGCCATGTCACAACCCTGGCTAGGCTGCTGCGGCGAAGGTTTTGGCACATTACCATCAAAACCAATTCAAAAAAATGGTGTTGAAAAAAGCCGGATGTATGGTGAATACCTGGGTAAAAAATTTTCATCATTTAAAAACCTGTTTTGGATAATGGGTGGTGACAATGATCCAAAGGAAGACAGGCAAGAAATTGTAGCTATGGCAGAAGGTTTATTTTCATCCGCACCTTCGCATCAACTTATTACTTACCACGCCTCGCCGCCGCATTCAAGCACAGATCTTTTTCAATATGCGCCGTGGCTCGGGTTTAGTTTTATTTATACTTACTGGCATGAAAAGCCCAACGTGTGGGTTACGGGCGATTTGTTGCCCCATGTATATGAGGCGGCTTTGAGAGAGTGGTCAAAATCAGATGTTATGCCGTTTGTTTTGGGTGAGGCACAATATGAAGGCGATGGAACCATTGACAATGATATGGGCAATGCACAAATTATACGGCGGCAGGCTTACTGGACAATATTATGTGGTGGCGCAGGCGTGGCTTACGGTTCCGATATTTGGAACTTCCCTGCACACTGGCGAAAAATTCTTCAATACCCGGGTGCCAACCAGTTAAAATATTTTATTCAATTTTTTGAAAATATTGAATGGAATCTTTTAATTCCTGACATTCAGCATAAGGCGGTTGTGGCAAATTATGGTGAATGGTCGCACAATAATTATGTTACCACCGCCGTAACATCAAACAAAAAAATGCTTGTTTCATACATTCCACAGGTTCAATCTTTGGTTATTGATTTTGGATACCTTTCAGGAAATAAATTCAAGGGCGAATGGTTTAATCCTTCAAATGGGAAAACAGAAAAAGTTTTTGAGATAGAAGGAAAGAATGTACAAAGGGTATCGCCACCTTCAGGTGAAGACTGGGTATTATTACTACGATCAATTGATTAGTGTCGTTTGTTTGTGAAATTTTTTCAGTTCGGTCAATATATTTCATAACATACAAAACCTATCTCATGCATAAATCACCATTTATTGCAGATGCCATAGGCAATACGCCATTGGTTGAATTAAAGAATATCTCACCTAAAAACGGTGCACGCATTGTTGCTAAATTAGAAAGTGCGAACCCTACCGGCAGTATGAAAGACCGTATGGCCAAAGCTGTAATTGAAAACGCTGTTACAAAGGGTTTTTTGCAAAAAGAGAGTACTGTTGTTGAGTACACTGCCGGTACAACGGGTATTTCTCTTGCATTTGTTTGCGCATCCAAAGGTTATAAGTTTCATGCTGTTTTTTCTGATGCTTTCAGTAATGAAAAACGCATAACCATGAAGGCTTTTGGGGCAAAGATCACAGATGTTATTAGCGATAATAAAAAAATAACAGCGGATTTAATAAAAGGAATGATTGAAACCTCACGGAAGATCAGTGAGCAGCCCGGGCATTGGTGGGCCGACCAATTAAATAACCACGATGCCGAAACCGGTTATTTTCCGCTTGGTGAAGAAATAATTAAACAAACTGATGGAAAGGTTGATGCTTTTGTTCACGCAGTTAGCACTGCACATTCCATTCACGGCGTTACAAAATCATTATTAAAATTAAACAGCGACATAAAAATATATGCAGTTGAGCCCGAAGAATCTGCGGTACTTTCAGGAAAGCCATCAGGCTCCCATAAAATTGAAGGCATAGGAATCGGATTTATTCCTCCACTATGGCAACCTGAAATAGTGAATGAAATTCTTACTGTTTCAACAGAAGAATCCATGCAAATGGCAAGGAGGCTGGCAAAAGAAGAAGGTATTTTTGCCGGCACCTCAACAGGATCAAACGTGGTAGCTGCCATACGCATTGCAGAACAACTGGGCCCCGGCAAAACAGTATGCACGCTCGTGGTAGATTCTGGTCTGCGTTATATCAGCACACCGCTGTATAATTCCATTTAACCTCTTAAAAATATTTTGTTACACCAGGCACCGCGTGCGGGTAAAACCCATCCTCATTAGGTAATACAGGCGGTGTGGCATCCCATTCATAGCTTGCAGGTTGCAGGTTTATGCCCGAGTTAATGGCTTGTTCCCAGCCTATTTCCTGCCCGCTGTATGTTGCCAGTCTGCCTAGTATGGAAGTCATGGTGCTGTATGCACCGTTTTCTGCATCTGCAAATTTGTAATCGCCTTTGGCTATTGCATCAAACAACTCATCATGCTCCGTTTGGTATGGGTTGTTTTCATTTTTTTTATCGTATTGATATAAGACTTTGCCCGACCTGTCAACAATGTTTGCGGCGTCGCAATAAATTTTTCCTTTAGTACCTATCAGCAGTTCATCTACCTTGCTCATTGTCTTTGGAATATGCCTGCACTGGCTGTTTAATATGGTACCATCGGCATAGTGAAATTCCACAAAATGATGGTCGAAAATTTCACCAAATTCAGCACCTTTTCTCACTTCTCTTCCACCCATACCTTGTGCCTTAACCGGGTATCCTCCCTTGAACCAATTAATAACATCCAGGTTATGAATATGTTGTTCAGTTATATGATCTCCACATAGCCAAACAAAATAATACCAGTTACGCATTTGGTAAGCCATTTCTGTTTGCTCAGGTTTGCGCAGATTCACCCATACGCCATCGTTGTTCCACCATGCCTGTGCAGAAGTTATATCACCGATAAGATCTTTTCTTTTATATAATTCCCTGTAAGAATTTTGATAATGTCTTTGTAATCCCACAACCACGTTTAGCTTTTTTTGCTTCGCAATGGCTGCAGCAGCCAATACTCTTTGAATGCCTGCAGGATCGGTGGCAACAGGCTTTTCCATAAAAATGTGTTTGTTCTGGTTTACCGCTTCTTCAAAATGTATCGGCCTGAAACCGGGTGGGGTGGTAAGTATTACCACATCTGCCAGGGCGATTGCTTTTTTATATGCATCAAATCCTACAAACTTTCTTTCTTCGGGAACATCCATCTTTGCAGCTAAACTTCCTGAATCACTGGCGTCTTCAGATGACAATGCTTTATAACACCCATCAAGCCTGTCGCGGAAGGCATCAGCCATCGCTACCAGTTTTACATTTTGTTTTGTGGATAGCGCCTGTGAGGCTGCGCCAGTTCCACGAAGACCGCAACCAATCAATGCTATTTTAATAACATCATCCGAACCCGAAAAATAATTAGCCCTGGAAAAAAGGGGCATAGCTATTAAACCACCTGCAGCTAAGGCCGTTTGTTTTACAAAATTTCTGCGTGATGATGGTTGAGGTGCATCGTTATTCATGTAATTTTTATTTTTTTTATTATTTACCAAGATACAATTTAAAGAAATCTTCTGCTTGTTGGGCAGTTGGTTGATTAATGGGTTGTAGCAGCCTGAAGCCAACAAAAGGAGCATCAGCATTCCACCATTTACTTTTCGGTACCTGTGGGTCGCGACGGTTCCAAATTGGGTTAGATTTCATACGGGCAGCGCTTCTTGTTTCTTTTGCCGTGCTGTAATAATTTCCCCCCCGTAAACTTCTCGGATTTTTACCTACAGGTAATTTAACCGGGTTGAAAATGGTATCACCATTAGATTTGTAAAAGGTTTCATCATACTGATCCAGCGTCCATTCGCTCACATTTCCAAGCATATCATACAGTCCGAAAGCATTAGGTAACAGCTCGCCTGTTTTATGATATTTGCCACCGCTGTTACCTGCATACCAGGCATACTTTTTTAGTTCTGAGGAGTCGTTTCCGAATGGATATATGGTGGTAGTATTTGCACGGCATCCGTACTCCCACTCGGCTTCGGTTGGTAACCTGAAAAACGTTCCGGTTTTTTCATAAAGCCATTTACAAAACATTAATGCTCCGAATTGCTGCATACTGTTGGCAGGGAAACCGCCGGCTTTACCCATACCTAATGTAACATCAATATATGGCTGGCTGGGTCGGGTTATAGCATCTACTGTAGAATTAATGGAAAAAGTTTCATCGTGGGCAAATGCATCATACATCTCATAGGTAACTTCAGTAGCGCCCATATAAAAACTATCAAGATAAACTAAGTGAACTGGCTGCTCATCTGCCTCACAAAATCCGGGAGTATTATTTCCCATTAAATATGTGCCGCCGGGTATGGCGACCATCGTAAATGTGTACCCATTACCTGGCAAAGATGCTTTATAACTTTGAGCAGATTGTGTTTGACCTTTTACTGAAGAAAGCCCTATACTTAAAACTAAAAATATTATAAACTTTCTGTTCATTGGTTTACTTGAAATTCAATAATATGTAACATTATTTAATGTTCACCACAGTTTTATTTGGATAAATACCACTTCATGTTGTTCGTATATGTTGTTTTAACCCGCCCTCTTTTTTGAGTTTCAATATAAAGAGCAGCGTTATATTTCTTTATTAATCTTTTTGATTTGTTATGTGATAATATACTGCAGGCAGAAGCTAGCCAATCTGCTGTTGCTCCATCATTAGCTATCACTGTTACTTTACGCTGTTTCGTTATGCCATAGCCCGTTGCTGGGTCAATTATATGAGAATACCTTTTTCCATTGTGTTCTACGAATTGGTAGAGATCACCTGAAGTTGCTATTGCCTTATTAAAAATGCTTACCTGTTTTTGGGTTTGTGTTGAATCGGTTCCTATCCCAATTTTCCACCCATTGGCATTGGGTGGTGAACCTGAACATACAATATCACCACCTGCATCAACCAATGCCATTTTAATGTTTTTGGTTTGCAGTAAATTAATTAATTGTTGTGCTACATATCCTTTGGCTATACCTCCGAGGTCTAATTTAATGCCTTCCAAATTAATTGAAACACCATTTTTCTGAATGATTAAATGTTGTGCACCTGAATGTTTCACTGCAGTAAGAATGGACTCTTTTGAAGGAAATTTCCCATCTTTCCTGGACGCTCTCCAAATCATTGATATAGAACCCAGGGTAATATCAAAAGCATGATCGCTTGTCCTCCACGCATCTTTACTTTGTTTTAGTATTTCCATTAATGGGAGGGAGGGTTTAAATATTGTGTCTTTCCCTGCGGTTGCCGACAACCTGTTAATTTCACTGTTAACCAGATAATCACTGAAAATATCATTCAGTGAATCTGCAAGGGCGAAGCACGCATCAGCGGCTGCTTTTGCGCCGGTTTCATCATTTGTAAAAAATATGATATTTAGCGGGGAGCCCATCTTAGGTTGCGTGAAAATGAAGCGTTGCAACTGGGCATCGCAAACCGTAACGGAAAATAAAACAAGAACAAGCAAAAATTTATTCTTCAATTGTGCTTTGTTGATAATTAAGCAGGTAAATTTATTGCACTTATCTTTTCAATTCATTTATTCTATAAACCTTAACAGCATCATGATTCAGCGACGTAATTTTTTAAAGAAAGGGTTGGCAGGTAGTGCAGCCGGCTTGCTTTCTGGAAGCCTTTTAAATGCAAATGCAACCAGCCGCGATAAAAATCCTCATGAAATTTTTCATTTAAATTATGCTTTTCATGATGGCATGTTTGCAAACAGTGCCGGAAACAATTTTCTTGACCAGATTCAATTTGGTTATGATGCAGGTTTCAGGTCTATCGAGGATAATGGAATGATGGGGCGCACAGTTGAACAACAAAATAAAATAGGCGCGCTATTAAATAAACTTGGAATGAACATGGGCGTTTTTGTGGTTGAGAAAGGTGGAAATTCTGCCAATACATTAGCGGCAGGAAAAAAGGATTACGTAGAAATATTTTTAAAAGGGTGCCGTGATGCGGTGGATGTTGCAAAGCGTGTTAATGCTACCTGGGTTACCGTTGTTCCCGGTGACTTTGAGCGAAATTTACCGATCGGTATACAAACTGCAAATGTTATTGATGCATTACGCAGGGGTGCAGATATTTTAGCTCCTCATAATATTGTTATGGTTTTGGAGCCATTGAGTGACAGCCCCAACCTGTTTCTTCAAACATCAGATCAAACCTATCTTATTTGTAAAGGGGTAAATAGCCCTTCATGCAAAGTGCTATATGACATATTTCATATGCAGCGTAACGAGGGAAACATTATAAATAACATAGATAAAACCTGGGAAGAAATAGCCTATTTTCAAATTGGCGATAACCCCGGAAGGAATGAGCCTACCACAGGCGAAATAAACTATAAAAATATCTTTAAGCACATTTACCAAAAAGGATATAAAGGCATACTGGGTATGGAACATGGTAACGCCAAACAGGGCAAGGAGGGAGAGGTAGCGGTTATAAACGCCTACCGGCAAAGCGACGACTTTCTTTGATCAATAAACAAGATCTTCATAAGCCGCCTGCAATTCGTTGTAAGCATGCTGATCACCCGCTTTTTTTGCGGCGACCATTCCTTTATCATACCACTCAATTGCAGTATCTTTTTCACCATTTCTCTCCAGTAATTTTCCGAGGTGGTAATATGAACCTATGTAGTCAGGGTGATCGGCAAGAATGGATTCAAATAATTTTTGTGCATCCTCATCTTTTCCATCTTTAATATACTCAAGCGCAAGGGCGTGCCTTAGAAAGTTGTCTTCCGGTTCTGCCTGCAGGTATTCCAAAATTTTATCAATCCTGTTCATAGAATAATTTTAAAAAAAAATGAATTGCTTTTAAACCTGTAAGAAGGCGTAACGTCTATTAATTATTAGAGAGTATTCTTAAACTTTTTTGCAGCAGGGTTAAAAAAAGGGCATCGTCGCTAAAGCGAGGTGCCCTAATTTTTTTAATTGGCTGCTAGGCTCCGGAAATCAACAGGAACTAGTTTGCTTACTCCCGCTTCCTGCATGGTTACGCCATAAATTACATCGACAGCACTCATGGTCATTTTATTGTGTGTTACAATAATGAATTGGCTGTTTTCACTAAACTGGTGAATCATTTGCGTGAACTTGGTAACGTTGGCGTCATCAAGAGGCGCATCTACTTCATCAAGTATACAGAATGGGGCTGGTTTTATAAGGTATATCGCAAATAATAAAGCAGTCGCTGTGAGTGTTTTTTCGCCCCCACTTAACTGGGTAATAGACGAGGGTCTTTTGCCCTTAGGCTTGGCAACAATATCCAACCCGGTTTCTGCCAGGTTTTCTGGGTTTTCTAAAACAAGGTCGGCAGTATCTTCTTCAGAAAAAAGGGCTTTAAATACCTTTTGAAAATTCTCCCTTACTTTATTAAAGGTATCCAGAAACTGTTGGTTTGCCGTTGCTTCCACTTCTTTAATGGTTTGCATAAGACTGTCTTTGGCATCGGTAAGATCGTTTTTCTGCTCGGTGATGAAATCGTACCGGTTTTTCATTTCCTGGAAAGCTTCTATGGCAGTGGGGTTAATTTCACCAATGTTCTCCAGGCGCTTTTTCATTTTATCGGAGGAAGCCTGTAAATCTTCTAACGCGGTTTCTGTTTTTCGGGGCTCGTCTATAATTTCATCCAGTTCTATTCTAAATTCTACGTTTAACCTTTCTTTCATACTCGCAAGCTGAAGTTTAAGTTCGTTCAACTTGTCTTTTATGTCTGCCACAAGGTGTTCAATAATTTCTTTATTTTTTACTTTCTGCTTTAGATGGTTTTCCTTTTCCTGCAACTGACTTCGATGATTGTAATAAGCCTGGTCTGCACGATTTAAAATAATCTCTTCAGCTTCGCGATTTTTTATTAGTTCTTCAAGTAAGGTTTTTACTTCAGTAAGTGAAGTTTCACTGTTTTGAATATTGGTTGAGGATTCTGATAATTGTTTTGTATTCTGTTCAATTTGTGAATGCAATTGGTGCAGCTGGTTTTCTTTAAATTCAAATTCTTTTTTTAGAGCAACGATCTTGCTTTGTTGCCTGGTAAAAAGAATATTCGATTCATTGTATTGTTGCGATGCAAGTGTGTATTCTTTTTCAGAACTACGGTGCAATTCTTCAGCAGCTTGCATTTGCTCAACTATTTGCTGTAATTGCGCGGTAAAGTCTTGTAATAAATTACGTGTTTGGCCTGTTGCTTCCTGCTCGGTTTGAATTCTGGTTGCTATCTCCTGGTTGCGGATGGTTGCATTATGTTCACTTGCGTGCAGGTTTTCTAACTTATTCTTTAAACCAAAAATGCCATTTGATAGTGTATTGATTTCGCGTTGTACCTGGTCGGTTGCATTCTCTTCCATTTGTTGGTTGTATTCCAACACATCATCCTGCTTTAATTTAATTTCCTGCTTCAGGTTATTTACAACTTCTTCCTGCTTTTTTATATCGTCTAATAATTTTTCAAGGTTTTTAACACGCCCAATCTTTTTACCTTCAAATAAGCCAACACTTCCACCGGTGATAGAGTATTTTCCTTTTACATATTTCCCTGATTTTTCTAATACAATACTTCCATTGCTATTTTGAAGTGCATCATCGCTTTCAGCAATAAAAACATTTCTTAAAAGGAAATTCGCAAGGTGCCTGAATTGTTCATCTACTTCAATAACACTAAGTGCATCAATTGTTCCATCTGGTTTATGTGCAGCAAAACCGCCCGTATCATTTTCTGATTCGTTTAGCTTATCAAGTAAAAAGAAATTTGCTTTACCTTTTTTATTAGAGTCTAATAATTGAATGGCCTGTAAGCCTTGTTCAAGATTTTCAACAACATAATAGTTGAGATAAGGTTCAAGCACATTTTCTACCGCGGCGCGGTATTCTTCTTTTACATAAATAATGTCTGAAAGTATAGGGGCTTTATAATTCCAATTTGGATTTTTATGAAGAAACTTTACACTGGCTGGGTATCCTTCCATAGAATCGATCAGATTCTTTAGAAGTGCATGCTCATTGCGCTTTGCATCGAGTTTCCTGTTTTCTTCAGCAAGTTTATTGCGTAATGCTTCTAAATCTTTTTGGGTGTGTAAAATTAATTCCCTGGTTTTTGCCTGGTGTTCCTGCAGGGTGGTTAAGTCTCTTTGTTTTAACTGTAAAGTATTTTCCTGCTCTTTTAGCTTGCTGTTTAGTTGCTCAGCTTCAAATTCCCTGTTCGCTTTTTCTGTTGCCAGTTGCTGTTGGGCTCGCAACAAATTTTGAATGGAAGAATCTGCAACTGCAACTTTTTTCTCGGCATCAAAAAAACTGCGCTGAAGTTGCTGGTGTTGTTGTCTTAATTTTTCAACCGCTGCACGTTTTTCTTCAAATTCACGACGTTTATCATCAGCTGACTGTTTTTCGCCACTAACCTTATGCTGAATATTTATAAGTTCTTTTTCTTCCTCATCAATACTTGTTCTTGTAAATTGAACAGATTCTTCAATACTTTTTAATTGCTCTTTGGCTTTTGCAAGAAAATCTTTTAAACCAGATTCCTTTTCAGTTAAGAATTGCAGGCGTTGGTTTGCAAGGTTTTTTTCATTCTCTTTTGAACGAAGATTTTGAACAAGATCATTAAAAGCGTGTTGCATGGTTTGCAAGGCTTTTTCCTGCTCAATAAAATTTAGTTTATCTTTTTCAATCTCCGCTTCAGCAGTTGCAATTTCAGCTTCAATCTGCACCTTTTTATCGCTTTCTTCCTGCTGTTTTTCTGTAAGATCTTTATAAACAGTATTAAAGCCTTCTAATGATGCTTTGGCCAATTCTATTGAAACCTCCCGATAATCTTTTTTAATCTCGTAATATCTTTCGGCTTTTCGTGCCTGGCTTTCAAGAGATTTTAATTGGTTGTTTATCTCGAATAATAAGTCTTCAATCCTGTTAAGATCGGTTTCAGTAGCATCCAGTTTTAATTTGGCTTCCTTTTTTCTTGTTTTATAAATTGTAATGCCGGCTGCCTGTTCCAGCATACGGCGGCGGCTGTTTTCTTTGTCTTTAATAATATCATCGACCATGCCCAGTTCTATAATGGCATAGCTATCTGTACTTACTCCTGTATCAAGAAATAGGTTGTGAATATCTTTTAACCTGCAGGTAACATCATTCAGCCTGTATTCGCTTTCACCGTTTTTAAAAAACCGGCGTGTTACTGTAACTGTGCTAAATTCTGTAGGAAGCAGGTTTCGGGTATTATCGAAGGTTAAACTAACTTCGGCAAGACCGCTTGCTGATCGGGTTTTTGATCCGTTAAAAACAAGGGCATCAAGGTTTTCACTTCTCAGGGCTGAAATTTTTTGCTCACCTATAACCCACCGAACGGCGTCTATAATATTACTTTTACCGCAACCATTGGGACCTATAATGCCGGTAATGCCTTCATCAAAATTTACAACGGTCTTATCTGCAAAGCTTTTAAAGCCTTTAATTTCAAGCTGTTTTAATCTCACTTTTTGCTTGTTTTATTAATTGCGAACTTAAGCTAAAACACCTTTATATATAGGGTGTTAGCGAATCTGTGGAGAATTGGTGAATTGGCTGAAATCTTAAGAAACCTGCTTCAAAATACTGCTTAAGTTACAACTTGAATAAAAGAATCAAAAGAATTAACTCCCAGCATTTTAGGTGAAATATATCCTTCCGCATATTGAACGCCGATCCTTTTGCCCATCATAAGGGCGCGAGCTTTAATACTCTCGAGAAAGTCTGGAGTGGAAATATAGGTTTGAGGCTCTGTTGTATCCGGACTATTAAACTGGGTTGAATATGCCAAAATAGCCTGAATCTTTTGGTCGTGGTACTTAGAAATATCGAAAACAAAATCTGGTTTTATATACCTGTCCTGTATATAGTGAAATACATAAGTAGGTCTCCAGGCATGCTGGGTTTCGCCCTTATAAATGGTTTCAATTTTTCTTAACCCTGAAAGAAAAGCAGCATCAGTTACTAATTTAGAACTGCGTCCATGATCGGGATGCCTGTCTTCAGGTGCATTGCAAATAATTATTTCTGGTTTATATTTCCTGATAATTTCAATAATAGCATAAAGGTTTTGCTGGTTATTTTCAAAAAAGCCATCTGGCATTGCCAGGTTTTCACGAAAATGTATACCCATTATCCGGGCAGCTTCAGTTGCTTCCATTGCCCTGGTTTCCGGGGTGCCGCGGGTGCCTAATTCACCTTTGGTTAAATCAACAACACCCACTGTTTTTCCTTCGTTGATAGCTGATATTATTGTGCCTGCACAACCAAGTTCAACATCATCGGGGTGAACCCCAAAAGCAAGTATATCTGTTTTCAAATAATAAGTTTTAAATTCCTGTCCGTATTTTCTTTCGTCAGCTTTTTACTTTTCTGCCATACATTCTTTCCACGTCGGTTACAATTAATTCCATCACTTCATCTTTCCCGCGCGGGTCGTAATTCTGCCTGAGGTTTGATCCAAAAATTACAGCAACTGTTTGCCAGAAACCGGCATCAAATTTACCCTTATAATCCTCAATAATTTCAAAGCAATTATTCCCGGTTTCCCTGTAAATAAGTTTCATTAAAACCTTACCCTGGTAAACTGAAAGGTCTTTGACCTTATCGGCAAATTCTTTTTTCAAATCTTTTTCTCTTGATTGAATGATGGCTTTGCGCTGGTGTTTATCATGTACATTAACCAGTTGCGCATTTATTTCATTCATCACTTTACTGGCGCGCATTGCATAGGGATAGGTAACATACACCGCATTGCGCAGGCGCGACCAGTCAGCATATTTCTTTTTCCACTTTCCATATAATTTACCCGTAACATATAAGGGTTCTGTCCATCCGCAGGGTATGGTATCCCCATTAGCCTCAATGCATGCCTCAACAATAATAGTATCATAAATACCACGCACATCCTGTGCATGGCTTCGAACAGCAAACAGGAGAAGGAAGCCAAAAAGGCTTAACCATTTCCTCCCTTTATGTACAGCCTTTATCATGCTGAAGTGTTTATCTGTTCGTTAATATTTATTCTAAACAAAAGTACCCTGTTAGATTGTTATTGTTTCCTTAAGAATACCCTGTGAATTTTAGAGGCATAATTACTCACGAAATACCTGCAGTAAACTTTCCCGTATTTTCGTTAGTAACGAATTGCCCGCCTATTTAAATATAAAAATATTACATGACTGCTGAACATAAAAGGCTGGGAGAAAATATACATAAAGAAATACCACTCGAAACATGGGGTCCCTACTTAAGTGAAAGACAATGGGGAACAGTGCGTGAAGATTATAGCAAGGATGGAAATGCGTGGCAATATTTTCCTTTTGATGATGCAAATAAACGAAGCTATGTATGGGGAGAAGATGGCCTTGCCGGTATTTCTGATTATTTTCAAAATCTATGTTTCGGCATTTCGCTCTGGAACGGTAAAGACCCCATTTTAAAAGAAAGGTTATTTGGTTTACGCAATGGCGAAGGCAACCATGGAGAAGATGTTAAGGAATTGTATTACTACCTTGACAACCTGCCCACCCATTATTATATGGAGTATTTATATAAGTATCCGCAGGTGGCTTTTCCCTATGATAATTTAAGAGAAGTGAATGGCAAGCGGTCGAAACTGGAAACGGAATACGAAATACTGGATACAGGTGTTTTTAATGATGACCAATATTTTGATGTGCTGGTAACTTACGCAAAGCACAATTCAAAAGATATTCATATAAAAATTGAAATTACAAACAGGTACTCAAAAAGCGCAGCATTAACCCTATTACCCACCATATGGTTTTATAATCGTTTCTCAAATAATCGTCTAAAAACACAGCCCGTTATAAATCGCAGCGGTCGAAACAGCGTAAAAGCTACACATGAAAAACTTGGGTCTTATAATTTTTATTACCAGGAAACAAAAACAACTCTCTTTACCAATAATATAACCAACGAAGAGAAGGTTTTCGGTGGTAAAAACCCATCCATATTTGTAAAAGATGCGTTTAACGACGCAATTATTCGGGGAGAAAATTTAGAGGCACTTAAAACAAAAGAAGAAGGAACAAAATTTGCCCCTGTTTACCGTTTAAGAATAGCCCCCGGTGCTTCCAAAACTATTTTTTGCCGCATTTGTACTGATGAACATACACATCCTTTAAATAACAGGTCTAATAGAATTTTTAGTGTAAGAAAACAGGAAGCTGATGAATTTTATAAGAAAATACTTCCGGTTGGTTTAAGTGATGATATGGCGCGCATTCAACGGCAGGCGCATGCCGGGTTGTTGTGGAGCAAACAATATTATCATTTTGATGTTGAGCGCTGGCTGCAGGCACCAGATACAGAAGTGCAAAACAGTGAGCAACGGTTAAAAGGCAGAAATCATGATTGGCAGCATTTAAAAAACCAGGATATTATTTCAATGCCAGATAAATGGGAATACCCCTGGTATGCTGCATGGGACCTGGCATTTCAATGTATTGGCCTTGCGGCAACAGATCCAACTTTTGCCAAGCACCAGTTGTTGCTCATAATGCGGGAATGGTATATGAAACCCGATGGGCAATTGCCCGCATATGAGTGGAACTTTGGGGATGTTAACCCTCCTGTACATGCCTGGGCGGCGATGCAGGTGTATATCATTGAGAAAGCAAAAACCGGTAAAGGCGACATTAAATTTTTGAAAAAGATATTTCAGAAATTACTGATAAATTTTACCTGGTGGATTAACCGTAAAGATGTGCATGGTAAAAATATATTTGAAGGCGGATTTTTAGGGCTGGATAATATCGGCGTATTTAACCGAAGTTTTCATTCGCCGGGGAAGATGGTGCTGGAGCAGGCAGATGGAACGAGCTGGATGGGTACATATGCATTAGATATGATGGATATTGCACTTGAGATTGCAATACACGACAACTCGTTCGAGGATACGGCCACCAAGTTTTTTGAGCATTTTGTACTGATAGCGGAAGCATTAAATGAGCACCATTTGTGGAATGAGAAAGACAAATTTTATTATGATGTTCTTTTTGTTCCCGGGGGTGAACATACACCCCTGCGCATACAATCTGTTGTGGGGCTTACTTCCTTGTTTGCAGTATCAACCATTCAAAAAAAGATGCTTGATAAATTGCCCGATTTCACCAAAAGAATTACCTGGTTTGAACATTACAGAAAAGGTAATAACAAATTCTGGCCAAATGAAGAGGGAGGAAACGGTGAAGAAATTTTGTTATCACTAGTACCGCAAGACAAGCTCGTGTTTTTAATGGAACGATTGTTAAACGAAGAAGAATTTTTATCTCCCGGTGGTATCAGGGCATTATCTAAAAGGCATCAGTTGCAACCATATTCTGTTACATTGGACGATGTGGTACATACCATTTCCTACGACCCGGGCGATTCAACCTCAGATATATTTGGTGGTAATTCTAACTGGCGGGGACCTGTTTGGATGCCTATCAATTTTTTAATTATTCAAAGCATCCGAACATATGGTATGTTTTACGGAGATAGCCTTTTGGTCGAGTATCCGACAAATTCTGGCAATAAACTAAATCTGGAACAGGTAGCCAATGAACTTGCGCGCCGCGTTATAAGCTTATTTTCCCTGGATGAAAAAGGCAATCGCAGGTTTTATGGTGATTATAATTGGTTTTATAATAAACCAGAAAACAAACACCTTGTTTTGTTTTATGAATATTTTCATGGAGATAAAGGGTGGGGACTTGGTGCCAGCCACCAAACTGGTTGGACTGCACTCGTTGCGGAACTTATAAGCGATTTAAGTAAAGAGCCGGCAAAGCAGGTTTCAAATTAATAATAATTTTTCCCATAGATAGACTTTTTAGGGGTATATATTTTGATTTTCAATGCATTGTAAACAGGCCCAGTGTTTGGCAGTTATATGGCATCCGAAAAATCAAAATAAACCTTATGAACACGTCTATTAAGTATTATCACAAAAACATTCCCGTAATTGCCACAGCCACTTTCAATTTATCAGCACCTTTAAAAGCGGTTGAAGTAAACAATACATCTTGCATTGAAGAACTTGGAGAAAAAATTACACTGATTAAAGAAAATGGCAAATGGATGACTGATTCTTCAATTTCATCTGATCACAGGTCTACTTACTTAAACTTATTGAACGAAATTAATTGGGTTTTTAGCCAAAATGATTCACTCAGAAAAATCATTGGACAATCCAGTGCGCCCTTATCAAAAACAGCATAAGTGAATTTTTGAGCTGCATCGTTTCGAAACCATTAAAATTATTACCATGTCTTTTATAAATATAAACGAGTTTAAGAATTATGATAAAACCCAACAGGCTGAGGCACTGTGGGAAAGTGGAATTATTGTGGCTTACATGAAGGATGAAATTTTTATGTATATACTATACCAGATAGAAAGTTTTTACGTAGAAGTTAAATACCACATTAGCAAAAACACCATTAAAGGGTTAAAGTGTTTTTCAGATACAGAGCAACTTAAACCATATCTTAATTTAATTGATATTTCTAATTTATTTCCCAACAAGGCCGGGGTATAAATTTATTACAGGCGTAATTGAAAGATTAAAGTTACATTGTGAGTTGTCGGGAGAGATAAAATCATTATTCGATTTCTTTCGTATATAAATAATGATCATCTTTCTTTTCCTTATTCTTCATTGGTATTTATCTCTTTTTTTCCAGAGTTTTTTTCACCACCGGTATGCAGCACATGGGGTTTGTTCCATGAGCAAAGGCTGGGAGAAGTTTTTTTTCATTGGCTGTTTTATTTCCCAGGGGTCATCGTACATAAGTGCCCGTAGCTATGGCCTAATGCACCGTATGCACCATGCACATACAGATGAACATGAGGATCCGCATTCGCCTCATTACTCTCCGAATATGTTTTCATTATTGCTCAAAACACGTAACCACTATCACGATATATACAAGGGTAAAATTGAAGTTGAAAAGAAATTTGAAAAAGATCTGCCTGAATGGGCGGGCTTTGATAAACACGCTCACACCTGGTATGCGCGGGTTGCCTGGGCTTTAATTTATATAGGCTTTTACATTGCTTTTGCTACCGAATGGTGGATGTGGTTATTGTTGCCAGTAACCTTTGCTATGGGGGCTTTGCAGGGCTTAGCCATAAACTGGTGGGCGCATAAATTTGGCTATGAAAACTATAAATTAACTAATACATCTAAAAATATACTTCCGGTAGATCTTTTATTTATTGGCGAAGCTTATCATAATAATCACCACAAATACCCGGGAAGACCAAATAATGCTACACGTTGGTTTGAAATTGATATTACCTATCAAATTATGAGGGTTATGCATTTTTTTAAAATTATATCCATTAATAATTTAAAGGAATCAAGAACTGTTTAAGGTATTCGGGTAATTCTTTCAGCAAAAAAAGAATTCGTATTTATACGTAAACCGTGTTTAGAAATTATCTTTTACCCAAACTGGGCAATTGGTGTACAATTTGCTACCTAATACATTGCAAACTATTTAGTTAAATAAAACCTGCTTTTAGGATGTATTTCCTGTTTAGAAATTTTTAATGGTGAATGTCTTATGAACCTAAAATTATATTCAAAACTAATATTGGCTTCCCTCTTATTTTTAAATGCAACCGTTGCCTGCAACCAGTCTTTGGGTGAAAAATACGATACGCCGGAAGGATATGAATTAAATAACCCTTACAAGGAAGATCTGCCCACCCCGTTGGATGAAATTTCAGGCATCGTTTACCTTGCCAAAGATTCCGCCATTTTTGCAATTAGCGACGAGAGTGGTAATTTGTTTAAATATTATCCTCAATCTTCAAAACCGCTTGAAAAATGGAAAATAACAAAGAACTCAGATTTTGAAGATTTGCAGTTAATTGATAGTGTATTTTACCTCATATCCAGTAAAGGAGATATTACTACTGCCAGGTTTTATTCCGCAGATTCTATAGATGTTCAAACTTTTGAATTTAAGGAAAAGGGTAAGTATGAATTTGAAAGCTCTTTTTTAAATCCTGCTAAAAAAGACTTAACCCTAATTTGCAAGAATTGTAAGGGTGATGACAAGAATTCAGTAAGTGCATGGGATTTTAATCTCGATACTAAAGAATTCAAAAAAAGTGATTTTAAAATCGATGTTAAAAACATAGAAGATATACTTAAAACTAAGAAACTTGAATTTAGGCCATCTGCTGCTGCAATACACCCTATTACTGGCGATTTGTACATCATTTCTTCTATAGGAAAAATTTTTGTAATTGCAGGCATAGACGGAAAAATTAAAAGTGCACAATTTTTAAAAAGTTCTTTTTATAAACAACCTGAAGGTTTAACATTTACACCATCCGGCGGTATGATCATAACCAATGAATACGCAGGAGAAGGGTCTGCAGAAATTCTTGCAATTAAATACAAAGAAAAAAATAAATGAAAAACGTTTTCGCATTAATTGTCTGTTTTATCTTTTATATACCATCATTTTCGCAGGAAGACACCATTCAATCACGCATAGTTTTAATTGGTGATGCAGGCGCATTAAAGAACGGAAGACAATATGTTGTTTCAGCCGTACGTAAAAATATTCCATTGGATGAAAAGACTGTAGTCTTATACCTCGGGGATAACCTGTATTACTCCGGTTTACCAGACGATTCTTACCCTACATATAATATGTCGAAAGCTGTGCTTGATTCACAGGTATCAATAGGAGAAGGCAATAATTCTAAAATTTATTTTATACCAGGCAACCACGATTGGAACAGGGGTGGGGCAAACGGATGGCAGGCAATTATTCGTGAACAGCAATACATTGATTTTTTAGGAAATAAGAATGTAAAATTTTACCCTGAAGATGGGTGCCCAGGACCGGTTGAAGTTAAAGTGAGCAAAGATGTTGTTCTTATTTTAGTTGATACGCAATGGTGGTTGCACATTAATGACAAACCCGGTATTGAATCTGATTGCCCATATAAAACAAAAGAAGAAGTGTTAAACCAGTTGGATGATATGCTTAGCCGCAACTCAGACAAGCTGGTAATATTTGCCGGGCATCATCCCTTTAAAAGCTACGGAATTCATGGTGGTTATTTTACCTTGAAGCAACACATTTTTCCTTTTACTGATGCAAAGCCTAACCTTTATATTCCACTGCCGGTTATAGGTTCCATTTATCCAATCACCCGCAGTGTTTTTGGTACAGCCCAGGATCTTAAGCATCCTAATTACCAAAATATGATTAACTCATTCCTGGGTGTTTTAAAAGGGCACGATAATGTAATACTTGTTGCAGGGCACGAGCATAATCTTCAGCTTATAGAAGACAGCAGCCACTATTATATAGTGAGTGGGTCTGGCATAAATAAAACCCGTGTATCAAACCATAAAAATGAATTGTTTGGTAAAGCTGCCAATGGTTTTGCTACGTTAGAGATTTCGAATAACAAGCACGTAAATTTTGATTTTTATACGGTGTATGATGATTCTGTTCAACATGATTTTGATAGTACTTTATTAACTTTTAAATCTCTCCCTAAAGAAAGTACGGATTCTGTTTTATCATCTCCTGCCATTCCTTTTAAAGACAGTGTTATAACCATTGTTAACCCAGAATTTAAAAAGGCCAATGGGCTGCAAAGGTTTTTTCTTGGAAATAATTACCGGGAAGAATGGAGCACTCCTGTTCACTTAAAAGTTTTGGATATTCAAAAATTTAATGGTGGATTAAAAATTAAAAGCCTCGGTGGTGGAAAGCAAACAAAATCGCTAAGGCTTGAAGATAAAGATGGCGTTGAATGGACCCTTCGAACAATTAATAAAGATCTTGAAAATGCGGTACCGGTAAATTTAAGAAATACTGTTGCGCAGGATATTGCTGAAGAAATGGTTTCTGCATCACATCCTTTTGCTCCCCTTGCAGTTTCCGACCTGGCAAAGGCTGTTAATGTATATGCGGCTTCACCAATATTTTATTTTGTTCCCGACGATCCGGCCTTTGGCATTTACCAGGATAAATTTGCTAACAAAGTATGCCTGCTGGAACGGAGAGAACCAACTCCTGATGCTACAGATACCAAGAGCACGGCTAAGGTGATCAATAAATTATTTGAGGATAACGATAATAGGATTGAACAAAAGGAAGTGCTTCGGGCCAGGTTGCTTGATATGTTGATCGGGGATTGGGACAGGCATTTTGACCAATGGCGCTGGGGCACATTTGATACGGGTAAGGGAAAAGTTTATTATGCCATACCCCGGGACCGGGACCAGGCATTCTTTTACTCCGATGGTTTACTTGCAAAAATCGTAACTAAAGATTTGTTTCCCTTTTTAAAAGGCTTTAGAAAAGATATACCCCGTGTTGACTGGTTTAACTGGGAAGAAAGGGATTTTGACAGGCTTTTCCTAAACCAGTTAAATGAAGAACAGTGGAAAGATATCATTGGCATGTTCCAAGAAAAAATTACTGATAGTTTAATTCATGCTTCAGTAAATAAAATGCCACCTGAAATTGTGGCAATAGATGGAAAAGAAATAGGCGAGAAATTAAGAAGCCGTCGTAATCTTCTTGCTACTGAGGGCATGCGTTATTACAAATTTTTAAGTAAAGAGGTAAATGTTGTTGGCAGTAATAAAAAAGAATATTTTAATGTATCTGGTATTGGCGATAAACTACAGGTTAAAGTTTATAAAAGAACTAAGAATACAGACACCGCATCCTTAATGTACAACCGTGTGTTTGACCCTGAAATAACTAAAGAAATAAGGTTATACGGATTAAATGATGATGACTTGTTTGTGATGGATAATAGTGCAAATTCAAAAATTAAGGTTCGCATTATCGGTGGTAAAGGTGATGATACTTTTCATATTGATGGTAACGTAAAAAGTGAACTATATGACCTGAATTACGAAAAGAATTTAATAACGGGGAATAACAAAAAAATAAGTGATAACACTTCCCCTGTTCCCAGTGTAAATGCTTATTCTCCCACAGGTTACGTGTATGATATCAATCGTTTTCCACGTACGAATTTCGGATATAATATAGAAGATGGATTAATGATTGGTGTAAGCCTGCTGCGTCGCACACACAGTTTTAGAAAAGAACCTTTTGCAACAGAACACCGGGTTTCAACATTATATGCGCCTAGTCATGGTTCATATTTTGTAAAATATAACGGGGTGTTCAACGAGGTGCTTGGAAAATATGATGTATTAACAAATAACAGCTTTGTAAATCCCGTTTTAAATAACTTTTTTGGGTTAGGAAATGAAACGACCATCGATCCGGAAAAGTCACTAGATTTTTACCGGGTCCGTTATAAATACATAGAAAGTGAAGTTCTTCTAAGAAAGCGCCTTAATCAAATATTAAATATAAGTGCCGGTCCTTTCGTTTATCATTATTGGAATAATTACGATGACAACAGTTCGCGCATTTTAGGCAAGCCGGGGTTAATAGGCCTTGATTCTTCCAGTGTATATTCTCAGAAAACGTACCTCGGTGGTAAAGTGGGCATACTCATAAATAACCTGGATAATATTTTATTGCCAACCAGGGGAATTAACTGGTATACAGAATTTGTTTCGCAGGGCGGTCTCACAAAGACAAGCAAACCCTTCACCAGCCTTGAATCTCATATGTCTGTACATGCCGCAGTTTCTGATCCTGCTAAGGTTGTTGCTGTGTTAAGAGTTGGCGGTGGTCATATCTTTAGTAAGCAATATGAGTATTTCCAGGCTTTAAACATGGGGGCGAACAACTTTTTACGTGGCTTTAGAAAAACCCGTTTCTCCGGTAGTTCCTTATTATATTCAAGCATTGAACTTCAGGTTAAGTTATTCGATTCCAAGTCGTACATATTTCCCGGTCCTGTGGGTCTAATTGGGTTTAATGAATTGGGAAAGGTGTGGGTGAAAAACGAGGATTCAAAGAAATGGCACAATAGCTTCGGCGGTGGTTTTTACTATGCCGCATACAATTTTGCATTATTATCAGCTACTATGGCTTATTCTAAAGAAGAGCAGTTATTTAATTTTTCAATCGGTTCTAAATTCAATATTACTTTCTAAAATCATTATATGGATAACAGTATCATATATAAAAAGGCTGAAAATTATGTGGTGGGTTTATTTGATAAAACAAACGCACCAAACTTATTATTTCACAACCTTCAGCATACAAAAAAAGTTGTTGAAAGAACCAAAGAAATTGCTGCCCATTATAACCTAAGCGAAAATGATATGCTTATACTTTTCGTGGCGGCATGGTTTCACGATACGGGACACTTATTTGTAGAGCCGAAAAAACATGAGGATAAAAGCGCAGAGATTATGCGCAATTTTATGGTTGATTATACAAAGGATGAGGATTTAATTAAGGAGATCGAAAAATGCATTCTCGCCACAAAAAATCCACGGAATCCGTCAAATCTTTTACAGGAAATTATATGTGATGCCGATACTTTTCATTTAGGTACGAAAGAATTTAAAAAAACGAATAAGAAAGTTTACAAGGAATATATTCTTAGAGAGGGAAAAATGGATAAAACCTTGTATAATCATAAAACCCTTGATCTACTTAAGGCTCACCAGTTCTTTACAAATTATGCGCAAAAGCAATTGAATGAAAAAAAGCAGGAAAACATTATTCGACTCGAAAAGAAGGTTACTGAAAAAGAAGAGCAGTTTACTGAAGATCTTAAAATAGATGATGCCAACAGTCTAACCACAAAAGGTATCCAAACTATGTTGCGGCTTACTTCAGAAAATCATTTAAAGTTGAGTGATATGGCAGATAATAAGGCTAATATTTTAATCTCCGTTAATGCCATTATTATTTCTGTAATACTCGGTGTTTTAATGAGAAAACTACAGGAGGAAACTTATTTAACCATACCTACCATTATTTTTCTTGCATCAGCAGTAACAACCATAGTAATTTCAATTTTGGCTACCAGGCCTAAAATAAGTGAAGGAACTTTTACTGAGCAGGACCTGTTAGATAAAAAAGTTAATCTTTTATTCTTTGGTAACTTTCATAAAACCAATTTTGAGCATTACGATATCGCCATGCGCCAGATGATGAAAGATCCCGATTACCTCTATGGCACACTCATTAAAGACATTTACCTTTTAGGTGTTGTGTTAGGAAGAAAGTATAAACTAATAAGGCTTGCCTATTACATCTTCATGATTGGTATTATCGTTTCAGTGATTGCTTTTACAATTGCCGTTATTATGGAAGATTCAAAAAATGGCAATTCCTCTTCAGTATTTCCTTTTAAATGATCAATATGTTTTATAACCGCGAACTAAGCTGGTTAGGATTTAATTTTAGGGTTTTACAGGAGGCAGCTAATAAAGAAGTTCCCCTGTTTGAAAGATTGAAATTTTTAGCCATTTTTTCCTCCAATCTTGATGAATTTTTCAGGGTGCGTTACCCTAATACCCTGGCCATTTCTAAATTAAACCGCAAAACGCAACTGCAGATAAATGCCTGGATAAATGATGATATCCCAAATAAAATTCAAACGGAAGTAAACAGGCAGCTGAACATTTTTGGTTCTATTTTAAAAAGTGAAATCATACCCGGACTAAAAGAAAACGGAATAATTTTTTATTACAATACACCCATCCGCGAAGAACATAAAAGAGAGATTAGAGAATTGTTTTTGTCTAAAGTTCTTTCTTTTATTCAACCGTTATTTTTACAGGGTGATACCGGGCAACAATTCATACCAGAAAATAATAAGTTGTATCTGGTAGTTACCTTAAAAGATGCTGATCATACCACTTTCAATAATGCCATCGTTAATATTCCATCAGATAAATTGCCCCGCTTCTTTTGCCTGTCACCGGTAGAAGGAAACGAGTATGTAATATTTATTGATGACATAATTCGGGAAAACTTAAGTTGCCTTTTTCCGGGCATGGAGATACAGGGTGTGTATGGAATTAAATTTAACAGGGATGCAGAAATGCACCTTGATATAGAATATAGTGGTAACCTTTTGCAAAAGATAGAAAAACAATTAAAGAAAAGGGATTTTGGTGCCCCGTCAAGGTTCCTGTATGAGAATGGTATGCCCCGCAATGTGCAGCTTTTTTTAGCCTCGACCTTCGATTTAAAGTTCGAAGAAATGTTTGCGGGTGATCACTATCACAACTTAAAAGACCTGATGGAATTTCCGCATTTTAATAAGGGCTTGAAATATGAAAAATGGAAACCAATTTCATCAGTTAAGCTAATGGAGTGTGGCGACATTTTTAATGTACTTAATCAACAGGACGTTTTACTTCATTTGCCATATCATTCTTACAATCCTGTTCTTTCCTTTTTTAACCAGGCGGCTGTAGATAGTGCCGTTACTGATATTTATATAACCCTTTACCGCGTGGCCGCAGAATCGCACATTGTAAATGCATTGATAAGTGCAGCAAAGAATGGAAAGAATGTAACTGCCTTCATTGAATTAAAAGCCAGGTTCGATGAAGAAAACAATATTCGCTGGAGCCGCCAGATGAAAGAGGCTGGAATAAAAATCATTTATAGCATTCCTGAAATAAAAGTGCATAGTAAGATTGCTATCATTAAAAAACAATCTGGTCTGCAAACCTTATCATATGCCATATTAAGCACGGGAAATTTTAATGAGATTACGGCCCAATTTTATACTGATCACGTGTTAATGACAACAGATCCGGCCATCACCACAGAATTATACAAGTTATTCCAGATCTTAAAAAAGAGAAAGGAAAAAGATGCTGCTACCAACAAAGTTCATTTTGAAAAATTGTTGGTTTCTCAATTTAATATGAACGATAAGTTCGAGAGCCTTATAGAAAGCGAAATAAGCAAAGCTGCATTAGGAGAAGATGCACTCATCAGGTTAAAATTTAATAATCTGGAAGAACAGCACATGATTAATCTGCTATATAAGGCGAGCCAGGCAGGTGTTAAGGTGCAATTAATTATTCGAAGTGTATGTTGCCTTATGCCTTGTGTACCGGGCATTAGCGATAACATAACCGTTAAGCGTTTAGTTGACAGGCACCTTGAACATACCCGCTTATTTATTTTTGGTGCAGGAGATACTGCTGAAGTAATTATGGGATCTGCTGATTGGATGAATAGAAATTTACACAGCCGTATAGAAGTTTGTGTACCGATTTATAATATGGGATGCCGCAAGGAGCTAATAGATTATTTTGAAATTCAGTGGCAGGATAATGATAAGATGGTTGAACTTTCCGCCAACCTCGATCACCATCCCGTTCAAAACGGTGAAGCGAAAATAAATGCGCAGCAAACTATTTATCAATACCTGCAGGAAAAACTATGAAACTCGCCAAAGGAATATTTTCCAAAATAAGTATGGTAAGAAAGTACCGTTTTAGAACGGTATTGTTCATTGCGCTTTTCTGGACCCTGACTGATACCATTATAGTTGCTTTTTTTAATGTGCTTCCTGCAAGGGCAGAATTTGCTTCGGTGTTATTGCGGGAGGTTATTCTTTTTTTAATGAGTATGATAATGGGTTATTTATTGGTAACAGTTTTACGGAGAATTTTTAGGAACTTCTATCTATGGGTTGGTTTTTTAGTAAAAAGTTTAATACTGATTGTTGCGGCTTTTTTTATTAATATGCTGCTTTATGCGGTTAACTCTATTTCGTTACTGGGCCTGCCCCTAAACGAATCTTTCCACCAATTTTATTGGGAAATATTTGATGTAGAAACATTGGCGCAAAAACTTATTTACTGGCTTGTTCTTTTTGTAATAACACAGTTAATTATAGAAATTAATGAGAAATATTCGCCTGGTGTTTTTGTTGATATTCTTTTTGGAAAATATGTGAATCCAAAGGTTGAAAAGCGAATTGTAATGTTTATTGATTTGAAAGATTCAACACCTATTGCCGAAAAACTAGGAAATGTTTTATACTTCAAATTCATCAGGGAATTCATTTATCATATTTCCAATGCCCTGATAGAATACAATGGAAGAATTTACCAATACGTAGGGGATGAAATTGTAGTAAGCTGGCCATTCAATAAGAAAAATACTTCCAAATGCATGAAGGCGTTAATTGAGGCACGTAAAAACCTTCAAAAAAATAGTGAAACATTCAGGCGAAAATATGAAGGTGAGGTTCCGGAGTTTAGAGTTGGTATTCATGTAGGGGATGTTACTGTAGGAGAAATTGGGGTTATTAAAAAAGACCTTGCCATGAGCGGCGACACAATGAATACCACTGCCCGTATAAGAAGTGCCTGTAGTGAACTTAATAAAAAATTTATTGTATCAAAAGAATTTGCAGATAACTCAGACCTTAAAGACTGGCAAATGCAAAGCCTTGGCAAAGTTGAATTGAAAGGAAAAGCCCATGAACTTGAATTATTTTCACTTCGTTTATAATTTATCTACAGGCTGGTTAAAATTTAGTTTTGGCATGATTATTTGGTAGGGTTATATATTAATAATTTAAAAATAATATCATGAAAAAGCAATCATCTTTTACACCCCCGGCATTTATTCAAAAGATTTCCATGGTTCTATTTTCCCTTTTTGTTTCAGTAATGGCATTTGCCCAGGATGCTGAAAAAATAGATGTTGATATTGATGCTGATGGAGGTGGATTTTTTGCATCTCCATGGGTTTGGGTGGTAGGTGTAGCAGTCTTTATTCTTTTGCTTGTGGCATTAATGAGAGGTGGTGGCAGAAAAGATGCATGAGTAATATTATACACATCATTTAAACCCGGCTTGCCGGGTTTTTTTATAACCTAATTTTACTAAGAAAATTTTGAATTTCCATGCTTGAACAATTGAAAAGAGCTGCCGCAGAGCGAGCTGTAGAATTTATTAAAGATGGTATGGTAGTAGGTTTGGGCACCGGTTCTACAGTTGCTTTTGCAATTGATAAAATTGCAATGCTTGTTAAACAAGGGTTGAACATTTCTGCAGTTTGCACATCTAAACAAACTACTATAAAAGCAGAAAAGGCAGGGATTTCTCTCCAGCCTTTAATTGGAATAATTGATTTAACCATTGATGGGGCGGATGAAATTGATGATCAGCTAAACCTGTTGAAGGGTGGGGGTGGTGCCCTTTTCCGTGAAAAAATGGTTGCATATAATAGTAAGCAAACAATTATAATAGCTGACGAATCGAAGGCAGTTCATGTGTTGGGCAGATCGCCCCTTCCCGTAGAGGTTTTACCATTCGGTATTGATGCAACTATTAAACACATTGAGTCAACCGGTTGCAATTGCCAGTTGAGAAGAAATGAACAGGGTATTTATGAAACAGATAATGGTAATTATATTTTAGACTGCAAGTACACAAACATAACCCAGGTAAATGAAGTAAATGCGCATTTAAAAACTATACCCGGTGTAATTGAAACGGGTTTGTTCCACAGCAGTTTGGTGCATCTTGTAGTACTGGCGCAAAACAATGGTTTAGTAAAACTGTTGTATAATAATCATCGCTGATCTTCTTTTAATATTTCCTCAATTTTTTTCAATTCATCCTTAGAAAATTCCAGGTTATTTAGGGCATCAATATTATTATCCAGTTGCCTAACAGAACTTGCCCCAACTAAAACAGAAGTAATTCTATTATCTTTTAATAGCCAGGCTATAGCCATTTGAGCAAGAGATTGGTTTCTGTCTTTTGCCAGGCTATTCAAGGCTTTTATTTTATTTATTTTTTCTTCTGTAATTTCATCTGCCTGTAAAAAACCTGTTGATTTTGCGGCCCTCGAATCTTCTGGAATTCCTTTCAGATACCTGTCTGTTAACATACCTTGCGCGAGTGGCGAAAAAGGTATACAACCCACTCCATTGTTTTCCAATACATCCAGCAAACCTCCCTCAACCCATCTTTCAAACATTGAATATTTTGGCTGATGGATTAAACAGGGTGTACCTAAATCCTTTAAAATCTTTATAGCCTTTTTAGTTTCATCTGCAGAATAATTAGATAATCCCACATACAAGGCTTTGCCTGCACGAACAATGGCATCAAGCGCCATCATGGTTTCTTCTACAGGTGTGTTGGGATCGGGTCGGTGAGAATAAAAAATATCTACATACTCTAATCCCATTCTTTTGAGACTTTGATCGCAACTGGCTACCAGGTATTTTCTTGAACCCCATTCACCATATGGGCCGGCCACATTAAGTAACCGGCTTTCGACGAAATAATTAATTCATCCCGCAGGTTGCCATGAAAATCTTTTTTAAGGATTGTTCCAAAATTCTCTTCTGCTGAACCCGGTAATGGACCATAATTATTTGCGAGGTCAAAATGTGTAATTCCACGGTCAAAAGCGCGCCAAATAATGCCTCGGCCATTTTCAAAAGTATCAACAGATCCGAAGTTATGCCATAAGCCAAGTGATAATGCTGGTAGTAATAAACCACTGTTACCACACCTGTTATATTTCATTTCAGTATACCTGTCAGCAGCCGGAGAATAATTAGTCATAAATATCTATTTAAAGCAAAGTATATAAAAAAAGCCACACGATTGTGCGGCTTGTGCCCGGAACAGGAATCGAACCTGCACATCATTGCTGATACCAGATTTTGAGTCTGGCGCGTCTACCAATTCCGCCATCCGGGCGAGATTTTTCAAATATCATGGATTATTTGCAACAACTTTTCTTAAAAGAGAAAATGTTTCTAAAAAACTTAAGAATTTTATGTGCCGTCATTGCATTCATGTAATTACTAACATTTTTATGGGGGCAAAAGTATCATTTTTCCGGTACATTTGGCAGGCACCATTATTGTGCGGAATAAATAAACAGCGTATTATGCAACAAGTAAAAAAAGGCGATACAATTAAGGTTCATTACCATGGTAAATTAGAAGATGGTTCTACATTCGATAGCAGCGAGGGAAGGCAGCCCCTTGAATTTGAGGTGGGGGGAGGAATGGTTATTCCTGGTTTTGATGATGGCGTAACAGGAATGAAAGTCGGCGAGAAGAAGAGTATAAACATACCTTTTAACGAAGCATACGGACCAAAACAAGATGACCTGTTATTTGATTTTCCTAAAGATAAATTTCCACCCGATGTGATACCAGAGATTGGTATGCAAATGAACATGCGCGGAGAAAATGGACAACAGTTTCCTGTAACAGTGCAAGAAGTTACAGATGAAAAAATTGTGTTAGATGCAAACCATCCGCTTGCAGGTAAAAATCTTACTTTCGATCTTGAACTGGTAGAAATTAACAGCAAAAGCTCCCTGATAATAACGCCATAAAAAACCGTTATGTATTAATAAGAAACATTTTTAGTGCGGCCGTAAAACCAACCTAACCAAAGGCCGCACAATCCCCAACTTGCCAACGCATCTATCAGGTGTGCAGAAAGATCAAATGTTTCATACCATATGTGTGTGGTATAGGGTATGTTTAAAAAAACAATAATTCCTGTTAAAAGACTAGCCATAAATACATTTCCAAACCTTCGTTTAACGTAACCTGAAAGCACAATACACAACAATAGTACTGTAATAATATCTGTAACCAGGCTGCGTACAATACCTGAGGTCATGGACATATTCATTGCTTTATGGTATTGAATTACAGCCCATGGTTTGCCATCCATTTCTTCCATTGCGGCATTCATTTCATCAGAAGATGCGTTAGGAGGAGTATTGGGTAAAAGATAACCGCCTTCTTGTAATTGACCATCCAGGTATTGTAAAATTTCCTGCTGATTAGGAGTGTAATCCTGTGCGGGACGATGTAGTTGTAATACAGTCCAGGAAAGAAATTGCCATATAAAAATAATGATGCCACCAACAACGGCGGCAATTAAATTTTTTTGCATATGCAGAATGTTTTAGTATTTAAAATTAAGGAATTATTTACAGTCAATTATAACATCAACACTCAATAATCAATGAATTACTTATCTGTGTGTGATGTAAATTGCCACTAATAAATAATCTATGTATAAAATAAATAATGATTCTCTTGCTGATAGATTTATGCGTTATGTGAAAATAGATACGCAGAGTGATCCGCTTAGTCCAACACATCCATCCACAGAAAAACAAAAAGATCTCTCTAAAATTTTGGCTGAAGAACTTTTGCAATTGGGTTTAGGTGATGCACACACTGATGAATTTGGATATGTATATGCAACTATTCCCTCAAATACAGTTAAGCATGTAGCAGCAATTTGTTTTTGTGCGCATGTTGATACGGCCCCAGACTGCAGCGGAACAGCCGTTCATCCACTTTTGCATAAAAATTATAATGGTGATGATATTGTTTTACCGGAAGACAGCAGCCAGATAATCACCATCAAACAATATCCATATCTACAAAATTTTATTGGAAGTGATATTATAACGGCAAGTGGCAACACATTATTAGGTAGTGATGATAAGGCCGGGGTTGCAATTATTATGGAAACAGCAGCTTTCTTAATAAATAATCCTTCAGTAAAACATGGCAACATTAAAATATTATTTACCCCGGATGAAGAAGTAGGGAAGGGTACCGACAAATTAAACCTGGAGAAACTTAATGCAGACTTTGCATATACACTGGATGGAGGGGAGGCCGGCACTTTCGAAGACGAATCTTTTAGCGCCGATGGATTTACAATTTCAATAAATGGAATAATTGCACATCCTGGTAATGCAAAAGGTAAAATGATTAATGCGTTAAAAATTGCAGCAGAAATTATTTCCGCTTTACCGAAAGACAGATTGAGCCCCGAATCTACAGCAGGGCGGCAAGGTTTTGTTCATCCTGTTCGTGTTAGCGGTATTGCAGAACACGCAACTATAGAATTTATTATTCGGGATTTTGTTACAGCGCGGTTAGCCGATCATGAAAACGAGTTAAAAAATATGAGTGACCATGTATTATTACAATATCCCGGAGCGTCAGTAAATTACCAGGTAACCGAGCAATACCGTAATATGAAAGAAGTATTAGATAAACACCCACAGGTTACGATGTATGCAAAGGAAGCATATGATAAAGCAGGGTTGCCTTTTGTTAAAGAACCTATTCGCGGAGGAACAGATGGTAGCCGTTTAAGTTTCATGGGCTTGCCATGTGCAAATATATTTACAGGTATGCAGGCCATTCATAGCAGGCATGAATGGATAGGAATTAAAGACATGCAGAAGTCGGTAGAGGTATTAATTAACCTGGTGCAAATTTGGGAAGAACATGCTTGATCGTTTATTCACTGTTACTAATTCCGATTAATTTGTTCTCGTTCATGTTGTAGGCAAAAAGTGTTCCTAATCCATAACTGTTATATACACATCCTCCATCTATATTTATTACTGTTTGTAATTTTTGACCTAATATAAATTCGGCAGGTTTGGGTGTATGTCCATGAATAATTGTTCTTCCTTTCAGATATTTATTGTCGATGGAGAAATTCCTGATCCATAGCATAGAATCAAAATCTTTTAATGGATCAGTTGCGTCGAAATTTAGTCCCGCATGCACTAAAATATAATCACCATCAAAACATATAAATTCAGTTTGTTCTAAAAAATTAATATAGTGTACAGGCAAGTTTTTTAAGGTAGAAATACTAAAACTACTTAGTGTGGTATCACCCCCAGTAAATATCCAGTTTATTAATGCCTCATCATCATCCCGCGCATCGAGCATCATTTGTTCATGATTTCCACGAAGGGTTTTAATTGCGTAACCGTTGCTATTAAGATCCATTATTAGGTCTAAAACACCCTTACTATTTTTCCCCCGGTCAATGTAATCACCTACACAATAAATAATATCAGTTTTTCGCAATTTTATTTTTTCAAATAACAAAGCCTCAAAGGTTATATAACAACCATGAATGTCACCTATAGCAAATTTGCGGGCCATGAATATTAATATTTATTGGTTTTATTTTTTAATGATGAATAAATTTTAGATTCCAAACTCCACTTTCCACTTCCTGTAAAAAATAATATTATTGAAATAATAAAGAATAGAAAGGGATGCTGGGCGTCAGTAAAAATTTTCCCATCTCCCAGAAAAAAAGTTATGAATAACATAGTTAAGGCCGTTATTAAACATGCAATTCTATGGCCCAAGCCAATAACCAGCATTATACCTGCAATTAATTCTGAAAATTTACCCATAAAGGAAAGTAAATACGGAGAAGGGAAATGGAGATCATTCAGCCAGTTTGAATAACCTACTATTTTTTCGTGGTCGAAAATTTCCCAGCCGTGATAAATTAAGAATAGTCCCGTAAAAATTCTCGTTAACAAAATTCCTGTAGATAGAAATAATGGTTGCGGATTAAGTAAGCTAAGCATTGGCTGGAATTTAAAGATGTGGAAATGAATTATTAAATTGTACGGCTTGGAATTATAAATTATAGAATTTATTTTTACCGGGTACGCTTTGTACTCTTTATTATAAATTTAATCCTACTTAATTATGAAAACATCTAAAATGTTTTTAATGGGCCTGCTCATAAGCGTGGCCGCAGTTTACAGTTGTTCAAAGTCTGAACTAAAACCGACAAACACTCCTGAAAATGCATCTGCTAATGCCAACAAAATTGCAGGTGGCAACGACTGTGGATACTTATGCACGTTTACCCAGGGAGGTTATGGCGCAAAAAATGGTCAGCCACATGATTACCTGTATGCATATTTTAGCCGGGCATTTCCAAATGGTGTTGCCATTGGTTCAAAAAGCTGCACAAATGGAAAAGGTGTTTTAATGACTACCGCAAAAGCCATTACAGATAACCTTCCCGTTGGTGGTACACCCGCTGTTCTGCTGGCTGATTATAAAAATAGTACACCAAAAAATAATCTTGTAGGGCAGTTAATTACCTTAAGCCTAAATGTAGGTTTTGATAATTATGATCTATCTTTTGGACCATCGGATGTGGCACTTAGAAACATGATTATTGGTTCCGGACCATTCCAGGGAAAAACAGTTGGTCAGTTTCTGGCAATAGCAAATCTTGTTGTGAGCGGCTGCAGTAACGCCTACACACCATCAACTATTAATGAAACTGCTTCTAATATCAACGAATCTTTTGATTATGATAATGGATCGCATACAACAACCGGTTACCTTGTATGTCCATAATTTTCTAAAATTATATAAACACGTTTCGTAGTTTAATTTTGACGCTCCTTTGAACCCAACTTCTGTTGGGTTCTTGGTTTTTAGGAAATGATGATATAACAACTATGATAATTAAATCGTTATAAGGGTGTAAAATTGACAATCAATATAAATCCAATATTTTTGTCCTATGCACATTGTTCATGTAACAGAAGCATTTGAAGGTGGGGTAATAGAATTTTTACGGTGCTTAACAAACAGCACACCTGATTTTACCTATACCATAATATATGGGGACAGAAAAATTGGATTTGAAAAAGCCAGCAAAACTTTTCCCACAAATGTTCAATTTGTACTTTGGCCTTCCGTAGGTCGTGAAATAAATCCTGCAAAGGACCTTCGTTCGTTAAGAGAATTAATCACTATTCTTCGTAAATGCAAACCTTTTGACATAATGCATTTACATAGCTCTAAGGCTGGCATTTTAGGAAGAGTAGCTGCAAGGGTAATCAATCATAAAAAAGTGATTTATGCACCACATGGTGCAGCATTTCTGCGAAGGGATATTAGCAGGTTTACGCGAACCTTTTATATTACCATAGAAAGAACAGCTAACATTTTTCCAGGAAAAGTTATAGGTGTTTCTAAAAGTGAAGCTGATACTTACAGAAAAATTGGAATTAAGGCTGACTTTGTAAACAATGGAAAATTCTTTCCCTCACTACCTGAAAGAAAAAATGGTGAGGATATATTTTATATTGTAACAACTGGGCGAATTGCACAACAAAAAAACCCTGCCTGGTTTAATACAATTGCAAAACACTTTGAGCAAAATTCCAAGATTAAGTTTATTTGGATTGGTGATGGTGCAGATAAACACCTCTTAACGGCAAGTAACATTCAAATTACAGGTTGGGTTGAAAAACAGGAGGTAGAGGAAAATCTTCAGAAAGCACATTTGTATTTGTCAACAGCGCTTTGGGAGGGGCTTCCTTATGCTGTATTAGAAGCTATGAGTGTTCGTTTGCCATTGATATTAAGTGCCTGCCCCGGTAATGTTGATCTTGTAGAACATGGTAACAACGGTTATATTTATTCAACAAGCGAAGAGGCTATTAACTATATTAATCATTATTTCGAGAATAAAGAATTAATATCTTCTCACGGAAATGCTTCTTTTAACCTTTTACAAACGGCTTTTAGTGTAGATCAAATGCAATTAGGTTACCGGTCGTTGTATGAAAAAATGGTAAATAGAAAATAATAAAAAAAAGAGGCAAATGCCTCTGGTTAGTTTCAGTTGTTTTATTAAGCCAATGCTTTTTCTGATATTTTAAATTTATCAAGAATATTTTGGGCAAGAACCATTGCACGACCAATAGCCTGGTCCATATCATAATACCTGTATTCACCTAACCTTCCACAAATAAATACATTGGGAAGTGTATCTGCCTCCTGCCTGTATTTTTCATAAAGATTCTTGTTCAGTTTATCGGGGAATGGGTATTCGTATTGATTAGAATTATCGGGAGTGAAAGGCGTTTCATGGGTTAATACCGTACCATTTACCAGGTCTTTTTCACTTTCTTTCATTAAATGTTTCCACTCAATGGTGCGAATTCTTTCATCTTCAATATTTGGGTAGTTCACCTGAATACAAGGTTGGTGTTCTGTTTTGTCTGTTATATGTTCTACCCGGCGGTTTTGTCCACGGTATTTAAGTTTTCCGTATTTATAACCAAAAAATTCATCTATAGGACCTGTAAAGATCAGCATTTTATTAGCTGAAACCCTGTGGCGGTTTTCGAGGTAATCAAATTCTAATTTTACTGGAATGCCGTCAATCATATTTCTAACCATTTCAGTATAACCCTGGGCCGGCAAGGCGTTCCACTTATGGTTTGGAGTTAAGGTATTAACGTTGGCTTTATTAATTGTAATTCTGTTAGCAAGGTCTTTATCAAGCTCAGTACATTTTACGCCCCATTGCTTTTCTGTGTATCCTTTAATAAATAGTTCGTATAACTGCCGGGGCATTCTGCTGAGGCAGGCTTCTTCAAAATTGGATGGTTCACCTTTAAACAGCTGCCATTCACTTTGTGGGCCGGCTACTTTTTCTATGTAGGCCATATTTACAGGCCAATTCAAATATTCATCCCCCACCTTTGATTTCAATTCGGCAGACCAATTGTAGAAATCAGTAAATCGATTAAGAAAATTCCAGATTTTTTCAGAACCACAGCGAAAATAGTGTGGTCCATATTTATGAATCATTGCGCCTGAAGGGTGCCTGTAGTCAAAAACATTACCTGCAATGTGATCTTTTCTCTCGATTATTAATACATCCTGCTTGTTATCAGTAAGAGTTCTGGCTATGGTGCTTCCGGTTAAACCGGATCCAACTATTACAAAGTCTGCTTTAATCATATTGTTGTTTATCCCGATTACAAAATCGAAACAAAAGGGCTAAAATGTTAAATGGAAAAATTTAGTAAGCTCCTTTGCCGGATAAAACAACGAAGGGAGTGCTTATAAGAATTTTGAAATCAAGCATCAAACTATAAGTCTCAATATATTCAGTATCATGTTTTATCATATATTCTGCACTGGTGTTGTGTTCCCGGTCTCTTATCTGCCATAAACCAGTAATCCCTGGGCGAACAAAGCATCTTATCTCGCGAAATTCAGGGTAGGGCATAAGCATAAATGGAACTAAGGGCCTTGGGCCAACAATACTCATGTCCCCTGCGAGTACATTGAATAACTGTGGAAGTTCATCAATACTGGTTTTGCGAATAATCTTACCAATAGCAGTAACGCGGGTATCATTCTTTTCTTTATGAAGAATTCCGTTTTTCTGTCCTGCGAGCGCTATTTTATGATCTTTTTCCCTAACTGAATGATCAGTAACCATTGACCTGAACTTGTGGCATTTAAAATTTCCACCTCCGTAGGCCACCCTGTCATTACTATATAGAATCGGACCTTTCGAGGTTAGTTTAATAATAATAGCTACAGTTATTAATATAGGTGATAAAAGAATTATTAAAAAGGATGAAACAATTATATCGAAGGACCTTTTTAAAATCAATTGAAAACTTTTTTGCTTAAGTGAATCTTCAATTAATTCCCTTTTTAGTTGGCCCTTGGTGGGGTAAGTGCACATGCACCAGGGTCTCATTTGTTTTAGTGGGACTCTTAACATTCATTTCGGACGGATTAATTTGGTGTATTAGCATAAGGTATTCTAAATATAATAAATCTAAATTTCATTATTGTTCATTAGCATTAATTACGAAAATAAACTCTCATTTGGAAAAAAACGAGTAAAAGGTAGATTTTCTTTCATTTTATACGTAGATTTCTTTTAATAAGTTGCCTAATCCCTGATATTTTTTTACAATATTTATTTTTACCCCTCCTTTTATAATAACTCTTGTTTTAAGCCGTTTGTGAATCCTTAATGGTGCTAGCCATAAAAACAATGTATAATTTTGACTATATGTATGGTTTGTAAAATATTTTATATAATTGCACGCGCAAACCAAATAACCTATGCTGTTTAATTCTCTGGAATTCGTCTTTTTTTTCGGGGTTGTTACATCACTTTTCTTTGTATTACCGCACAAATACAGGTGGTTATTATTGCTTTTGAGCAGTTGCTATTTTTATATGGACTTTATGCCCATATATGTACTTATTCTTGGATTTACCATAGTAGTGGACTATTTCGCAGGCATTTTTATAGATAAAAGTGAAGGAAAACGAAGAAAAGTCTATTTAATTTTAAGTATTATAGCAAATGTTGGAATATTAGGTTTTTTTAAATATTTCAATTTTTTAAACGAAAATGTAACTGCATTCTTAGGGGTTTTTAATTATCACAATCCGGTTCAAAATACAACTTTTCCACTCCCCATAGGTTTATCATTTCACACTTTTCAGGCAATGAGTTACACTATTGAAGTGTACAGGGGTAACCAAAAATCTGAAAAGAAATTTGGTATTTATGCTTTATATGTAATGTTTTATCCGCAGTTAGTTGCCGGACCCATTGAAAGACCACAAAACATTATTCATCAATTTTATAAACCGCAAAAATTTGAATATAACAGGGTGGTAATGGGTTTGAAGATCATGTTATGGGGATTTTTTAAAAAGCTGGTGATCGCAGACCGTATGGGTATTTATGTAAATACGGTTTATGGAAGCCCTGAACACCATAGCGGGTTTACCTTATTTGTAGCAACATTGTTTTTTGGTTTCCAGGATTATTGTGATTTTTCAGGTTATTCGGATATAGCTATTGGTAGTGCTAAGGTTATGGGTTTCAACCTAATGGAAAACTTCAGGCGACCATTTTTTGGAAAAAGTATTACCGAAAAATGTTTACGCTGGCACATATCCTTATATACGTGGTTCCGGGATTATATATACACTCCACTTTCGATGAAGGGAAAGAAATCTAAGGGTAAAATGTTCTTTAATGTGTTATTGATTTTTACTCTAAGCGGATTATGGCACGGTGCTGCGTGGACCTTTCTGGTCTGGGGCTTTCTAACTGGTGCTTTTATTGTTATTGAAAGAATTTATCAAAGTGCTGTTAGGCCCAAGCGGTTTTTAAAAGGCTTCTGGTTAATTTTTCTGGGCACCAGTGTGTCTTTTATTATGTATATGCCAACAGCCTTATTTTTCCGGGCGCAATCCATAGGAGACGCGTTATTAATACTCAGAAAAATTGTTACACTAGATGGAACACGATTATTTAAAGGAGAGCCCCCCAGTGCATTCTGGTATTGCTTCTGGGTTGGATGGTTCTTATTAATAGTTGAGTTTTTCCAGGAATATTACCCTAAAGTAAAGGTAATAGGCCATCCCAATATTGCAGTTCGTTTTACCGCCTATGTTGCATTACTAACTATTTTATTAATGATAGGCGTGTTTAGTGGCAGCCAATTTATCTATTTCCAATTTTGAGGAATAAATTATTATATAAATGACGCGGCAGGAAAGACAAGATGCTTTAAAACTTATAAAAAAGCTCATTATACTTATAGCTATAATGCTGGTGGTAGACCGTACGGTGGGTTCCGCTATAGAATACCTTTATAATACTAAACCGCAAGGCGACCTTAAAACCTTTTCTCACAGTATTAATAACCCCAAGGAAGATATTATGGTGTATGGAAGTTCCAGGGGGGTTCACGGTTATAAAAGCAGCGTATTAACAGATTCCCTTGGACTCACAGCCTTTAACGCAAGCAGGGAAAACTCACTTATTTTATACCACTCTACTATTTTAAACTGGGCACTTAAAAAACACAAACCCAAGATCATTATTTTAGATGTTACACCTAAAGAATTAAGTTGGAAGGGTGAACAAGATAGTAAAACTGTACTTGTTTCTATGTTGCTGCCTTATGTAAGAAGAGACACCGCTTATGCAAACATGGTTGGGGAACTTTATCCAAGGGAACTTATAAAAGCCCGTGTCTCGAAACTGTATGCGTACAACTCTCTTATTTTACCCATTTTGCTTGGTATAAACTGGAGCGGCAAAAAAGGGGCTGATAAAAAAAATATAGTAAATGGGTACCTACCTCTTTATGGCTCGAAGATATCTGACACTGTTCCTCCTTTATATGATTTTGGGAACATGGAATCAGATGCAGATGCGCTTGAAAAGTTTGAGCATTTTGTAGGTCTCGCAGTAAACAATAATATAAAATTGTATGTGGTAACTTGCCCACTTTATATTAAACCTTTCCCGGAAACAAAGAGTTTGAGGGATATAAAAGAAGTTTTGGCAAAACATAATATTCCCTATTGGGACTATGCCTCAGACCCCAGGTTTTTAAGGCAGGATTATTTTTATGATTATGTGCACACCAATGATAAATGCGCAACAGCCTTTACCGCAGAACTTTCATCACGCATAAAGGCAGATATTTTAAAGGATTCCTCACAAAATATACTACCCCGCCAAATAAATTAGTTATTGAGAATATCCATCCAATTCTATTAAAAGCCACTAAATTAATTATGTCAAAAAATGAAAAAGTACTCGAAAAGCCAATAATTATTTTTGGAACAGGCCGCTCAGGTACTACTATTATATCAGATATTATTTTTCAGCACGAAGACCTTGCCTGGCATTCTAATTACCAGGAGTTATTTCCTAAAGTCGCCGAAGTAAATTTATTAAGGAGGGTTTTTGATAACAAATGGTGGCGTTTTATAGGAATGAATACGCAGAATAACAAATCGCCGATTAATTATGTTTGTTTTCGCCCAATTGAAAGATATAATTTTTGGGAGTCTATAACAGGGCCAAGAATTGATTTTTCCCGAAACTTTTTGTTGAATGAAAGAGCTACCGAAAAAGAGAAAAAAAGCATAAGAAATTTTTTTTCAAAAATGGTTCGTTTCCAGGCTCGTAAAAGACTTGCATTCAAAATTACGGGTCCCGCCAGGATGGAGTATTTAAGCAGTATTTTTCCCGATGCTTTATTCGTAAATATTGTACGCGAGCCGGTGGCTACAGTTCGTTCATGGCTCGAGGTGCAATGGAGTAACCAGATTACCGACCAGCTTTGGTGGACGGGTGCATATTCTGAAAGTGAACTGGAGAAAGCGAAAGATTTATCAGCAAATCCAGCATTATTTGCAGCCTTTCAGTATAAAAAAATAATGGAGAAAACTGAAGAAGAAATTAGAAAGGTAAATCCAAAATTATATGTTTTAAGTTATGAGGAATTTGTAACTGATCCCTCAGGTTCAATTAAAAACCTGATGGATTTTCTTGAATTAAAAAAATCGAAACTGGTAGATGTTTACATGGATAAAATTTCTGTAAGCAACCGTAATAACAGGCAGGCAAAATCTTCCAAAACCAGTATTAGTGATGATGTGAAGCAGCAGATTCTTCAAATGGTTAACGACTGAGGCTAGAAAAACTATTACTTTACCATGTCTGAAAAAAAACGGCCTGATGAAATTTATCTTCAAAAACCTATAATTATTATAGGCAGCGGCCGTTCCGGTACCACCATCATTTCAGAAATATTATTTCAGCACGAAAGCCTTGCCTGGCATAACAATTACCAGGAGGTATTTACCCGTTCAACACATATAAATTATTTGCGAAGGCTTTTTGAAAATCGTTTCTGGAAACTGCCTGCATTTAGAAAATTTGTAGGTGTAAGCAAAAACACAAGGCAAAAATTTAATACAGCACTAAATCTTGTAAGCTTCAATCCCATTGAATTATACAGATTTTGGGAATATCTGAGTGGACCCAGAATTAATTTTTCTCGGGGGTTTTTATTGAATGAGCGTGCCACCGAAAAGGAGAAAAAATTTATCCGTAATTTTTTAGCTAAACAGGTTAAATACCAGGGAAGAAAAAGGTTGATCATGAAGTTTACAGGGCCTGGTCGTCTTGAATACCTCACGAGTATTATGCCTGATGCACTTATTATTAATGTTGTTCGGGAGCCACTTTCTACTATACGGTCGTGGCTTGAAGTTGGTTTTTGGCAGCGAATGGGAATAAACAAATTGTGGTGGTTAGGTGCCTATTCACCTGAAGAAGAGGCTCATGCCAAAAAACTAACAAGTGATCCTGCATTGATAACCGCTTTTCAGTATAAAAAATTAATGGAAACAACTGAATACGAGATTAATAAACTTGGTTTGAATGTTTATGAAGCCCGGTACGAAGACTTTGTTCAAAATCCAACGGAGTTCATTAAAAAAATAATGGATTATGCCCAACTTTCACCATCCAAACAGGTTAATGCATATTTAAAAAACATCACTGTTTCTAACAGAAACAACCGCAGTTCTTCTAAAACTCAGTTTTCTGAAGAAACGAAAAATAAGATTTACGAGATTTTATCACCCGCCTATCAACCCAAATAAAAAAGATATGGCAGAGAAGATAAAAGTGGCGCATGTTATACGGGTTTTTAGTTATGGTGGTGCAGAAGTTTTATTGCGTGAATTTTTTTTAAATGAAATGTTTAAAGAAAATGTTGAATCTGACCTGTACATTCTTGATCATAAAAAGTTGGGGCTAATTCCGGATGTAAAAGATCATGTAAATAAAGTCAGGTATTATAAAATAACTACCCTTACATTTTTAGCTGAATACATAAAGTTTTTAAAAGATATTATTAAGGGCGGTTACGATGTGGTTCATATGCATCTTCCTGTCGCAGGCTGGTTAACTATTCCTGCCCGTTTATTCACCCCAAGTAAAACCAAATTTGTTTATTCAGAACACAACCTGGTAAGTTTTTATAGCAAGTACAATTACTACCTGAGTGGATTAACGTATGGTTTCTTCGACAGCCTCATATTTGTTTCTAAAGAAGTGGGTGAAGAGGTAAACCGGAAACAAAAAGGATGGTTTTTTAAAACCAGGCACGCTACAGTAATTCTTAATGGAATTAATACAGATAAATTTAATAATAATCACAGGCAATTTATAGATCTGGACAAAAAGGGATTAACAGCTGGATTGGTGGCCCGTTTTCGTCCCCAAAAACGGGTAGATAAGTGGGCGGATGTTGCGGCTGCCATTACCCGCAAAACAAAAAAGTATTCTTTTCTAATGGTAGGGGATGGACCATCTGATGAACTGCTGAGGCAAAAAATAAAACAACATAATTTAGAAGGCGCCATTGAGTTGCCGGGGCAACAAAAAGATACTTTTGCTGCGTATAAAAAAATAGATGTATTTCTGCTTACAAGTGACTTTGAGGGGCTGCCTCTAGCATTAATGGAGGCAATGAGTTGCGGCTGTGTACCAGTAGTAAGTAATGTAGGAGGAATAAAGCAACTACCTTTTGATGGATTTGGGTATAAGTATGATGTATTTAATGAAAGTGCTATTGCAGATGTAATGGTATCTTACCTGGATGATCTTGCACGGTTTAATAAGGAATCAGATAATGCACGCCGGTTTATTGTAGAAAATTATTCTTTGCACAAACAGGTAGAACAGGTTATACAACTTTATCTTTTACTTACCAGGTAGAATAAATCTATTTTTTCATGATTTTAAACAACTTATGCACCATAAATAATTATAAAACAATCGCATGTAATCTTATTTTATCTTTAAACTTAATCCTGCCGGTGACTATGGTAAGGTAAACAAAACTTAGAAGGAAATGAATATTAGCATAATGATTTCTGCAGCAGTAGAGGCAGGTAAAAAAATTTTAGAAGTGTATTCCCAGGATTTTTCAGTCCAGACAAAAGCTGATGAATCACCCTTAACGCTTGCCGATCTTAATTCGCACGAAGCTATTGTGGCTGCGCTTGGCAATGAGGGCATACCTATTTTGAGCGAAGAAGAAAAAACACTACCCTTTAATGAAAGAAAAGAATGGAATAAATTTTTATTAATTGATCCTTTGGATGGGACAAAAGAGTTTGTAAAGAAAAATGGTGAATTCACTGTAAATATTGCCCTTATTGAAAATGGTGAACCCATTGCAGGTGTAGTATTTGTTCCCGTAACAGGCAAAATGTATTATGGAAATAGTGATGGGAGTTATTGTTTTACCATGAGTGAAAATGATAACAACATCGAGGCCTTAATGAAAAATGCATATCAATTGCCATTGGCCCAGGATGACAATACCTATACCGTGGTTGCTAGCCGCTCGCATAATACTCCGGAAACTGAAAAATTTATTGAAGAGAAAAGAAAAGTACATGGAGACATTAATATTGTTAGCGCAGGCAGTTCAATTAAACTTTGCCTGGTAGCAGAAGGCAGGGCGCAGGTTTATCCGCGTTTGGCACCAACCATGGAGTGGGATACAGGAGCGGGACATGCAGTAGCAAAATTTGCAGGTTGCCGCGTATATAACTACGAAACGGGGGAAGACTTAAAATACAACAAGGAAAATCTTTTAAATCCCTGGTTTGTGGTTGAAAAACAATAAATGGCATTATTTTTAAACGATTACGCCCAGTGCAGATAAATAAAATATAACGTTAATTGAATTATGTTTAAGATCGTACAAATGGTACCGGCTTTGGGGTGGGGAGGGGCGCAAATATTTTGTATTGAATTATGTAATGAATTGGTAAAAAATTCCAATTACGACGTAACACTGGTTTCATTATACGATCATACTCCAAATCACCTGCCATTAGATTTACTTAATAAAAAGGTTAAGTTTTTAACACTTGGTAAAAAACGCGGACCTGATTTTAAAATTTTTACCCGTGTTCATAATTTGCTTGATGAACTAAAACCTGATGTTGTGCATACCCATTTGCATTCAGGTTATTATTGTTTTAAAGCTTATCTAAAAATTAAGGATAATCCTTTTAAAAAAATTCATACCATACACAACCTTGTTACAAAAGACAGCCCCTGGCATGGTAGAATGGCTTACAAATATTTTTTCAAAAGAAAAATTATTCATCCTGTTACTATTTCTGAGGAGGTTTATAAAAGTGCATTACGTGTTTATGGTAATACGGTAACAACGCTTATAAACAATGGTTCTACACCTGTTGAGCCCTCCGACGCATTTGATGAGGTTACTGAAAGCATTAACCGCTTAAAAAAAGATAGTAATACCAAGGTATTATTGAATATTGCACGGGTAACAAAACAAAAAAATCAGCAGTTATTAATCGATTGCATTAAAGATTTAAAGAAAAGTGGTGAAAATGTGATTGCACTTATTATCGGCGATCATGCTTCAGACGATGAAAAGTTATACCATCAGTTAATTCAAACCAAGCCAGATAATGTTCACTTTTTAGGAAAAATAAAAAACGTGGGCGATTATTATCTCAACTCCCATGGTTTCTTGCTGTCCTCTATTTTCGAAAGGCCTTTCCAATAAGTTTGCTGGAAGCATTGTCTGCCGGGGTAATTCCCATTTGCACACCTGTTGGCGGCGTTAAAAACATCATTAATAAAGACATCGGTTTTTTGTCTGACGATGTTACACACGATAGTTATTTAAAAGCTCTAAAAGCTTTTTTACATTCCGATAAAGAAACACTCGACCGTTTAAGCACTAACGGTAAAGTGTTATATAAAAATGAATTCAGTATGGAAAGCTGCGCCGCTAAATACGATGCACTTTATCACAGCTGATAAAATGCAACCAGTTTACACCGAAAGCCGATGGATAAGTTTCCCGATTTTTTAATTGTTGGTCCGCCTAAATCCGCGTCCACTTCCCTGCACTTTTATTTTAGCCAGCATCCCGAGGTGTATATGTCTCCTATAAAAGAAACACGGTTTTTCGATAATCAGTATAATAAAGGATTATCGTTTTACAGTAACTTTTTTGCTGGCGCCGCAAATCCAAAAGCAATAGGAGAGGGAACTCCTACCTATTGTTTTCTGCCATTTGTTGCCGATCGTATTAAGAACGATTTTCCGGCGATGAAATTAATTTTCTGTTTTCGTGATCCCGTTGAGCGTGCCTTTTCCGGTTGGGCGATGAGGCAGGCAAAAGGTGGCGAAAAATTAAGTTTTAGGGAAGCCCTGCTATCAAATATTGAACAAAGAAAATCAATACAATTTGTAGGAGAGGCCGGAGAAAAATTATGGTTAACAGACCAGGATGCACTTAGCAATAAAAATAAGATCGTTTACAGAACTTATATTGAAGGAAGCATGTATGCCGAACAGGTAAGGAGTTACCGTCAGCGTTTCCCCAACGATCAAATTAAAATCATTTTACTTGAAGATCTTAAAAATGATTTTAATAAAACAATGCAGGAATTATTTGCATTTATCGGAGTTAATGAAGATTTTAGCGCAATTCGAAAAGAGGCAGTAAATAAGCATAAAAAAGTCAGGCTTAAACCCTTATTTAATTTATTTGGTAAGTCGCGGGTTAAAAACGTAAAGAAATATTTGCCTGCATTTATTCAAAATTTGCTTAAACCGGTATTAAGAACGGAAGAAAAAAAGCCAGAGCTAAGTTCCGAAGACAGGCAATTCGCATATAATATTTTTTGGAAAGATATAGAGGAGCTGGAAGGTCTGATTGACAGAGATTTGTCAGCCTGGAAAACAATTGGAGTTAAAAATAACCATTCATAGCATTCATTTATTACCAGTTAATAAATGGTATTTAATCTAAGAAACGAATAACTTATGAAAATAGTTGTTGTAGGTACAGGTTACGTAGGTCTTGTTACAGGCGCATGTTTAGCTGAAGTTGGAACTGATGTTATTTGCGTAGATGTAAATGAAGAAAAGATTGAAAATTTAAAAAAAGGAATTCTGCCTATTTACGAACCAGGTCTTGAAGATATTGTAGAGCGTAACGCTAAAAAGGGAAGGCTTAAGTTTAGTACAAACCTGCAGGAAAGTATTGTAAATGCCCAGATCGCATTTGTAGCTGTTGGTACACCGCCTGGTGAGGATGGCAGTGCCGATCTTCAATATGTTTTACAGGTTGCAAAAGAAATAGGAACGTATATGAACGGTTATCTTATTGTGGTAACTAAAAGTACGGTGCCTGTTGGTACAGCAGCAAGAGTAAAACATGCAATAAACAATGCATTAATCGAACGTAAAGCACACATGCACATTGATTTTGATGTTGCATCAAATCCTGAATTTTTAAAAGAAGGCGCGGCTGTTGATGATTTTCTTAAACCAGACCGTATAGTTATAGGTGTTGAAAGTGAACGTGCAAAAGACCTGTTGCACAGGTTGTACGATCCATTTGTTTTAAATGGTCACCCAATTTTGTTTATGGATATACCATCAGCAGAAATGACTAAGTATGCAGCTAATGCGATGCTCGCTACCAAAATTTCGTTTATGAATGATATCGCAAATTTGTGCGAACTGGTGGGTGCAAACGTAAATGAAGTACGAAACGGCATGGGCAGTGATCCAAGAATTGGTAATCGTTTTATTTATCCCGGCATTGGTTATGGCGGCTCATGTTTTCCAAAAGATGTTAAAGCTTTAATTCGCACAGCAGAAGATTACAATTATCCTTTGCGTATTTTAAAGCAGGTAGATGCAGTTAACGATGATCAGAAAAAAGTGCTTATTAAAAAAATAAACACCTACTTTAATAATGATATAAAAGACAAAGTTTTTGCAATCTGGGGTTTATCCTTTAAACCAAAAACTGATGATATGCGCGAAGCACCATCCCTAGTATTAATTGAAGATTTGCTTGCAGGTGGTGCAAAAGTTCAGGCTTACGATCCCGTTGCTATGAATGAGGCAAAACATTTTTTAGACAGTTCTATTGAATATGCAGAAGATGGCCCAACTGCCGCCCGTAACGCTGATGCATTAATTTTGGTTACAGAATGGCCAGAATTTCGCTTGCCAGATTGGGATGAGATTAAAGAAATTATGAAGGGTAAAGTGATCTTTGACGGGCGAAACATTTATCATGGCGATGATTTAAAACGCCGTGGTTTTGATTACCATTGTATAGGCATTTGTAAATAAATCACTATTAATAAAAAACCTGTTCAATTGAACAGGTTTTCTTTTTTAAAAAACATTTACTGAATAGTTATTTCCTTGGGTTGCAACTTTACCTCATCTTTCTTTGGTAAGTAAAGTTTTAAAATTCCATTTTCGTATTTAGCATTTATTTTTTCAACAGCAATTTTTTCATCAATAGAAAAACTGCGCTTAAAGCTGCTAAGTGCAAACTCCTGCCTGTGTTTTTTTAAACTTTGATTACTTTCTTCGTTCTTTGGCTTTTCATAGCTGATTGATAAAAGATTATCTTCAAAATGCACCTTAATGTCTTCTTTTTTAATTCCGGGTGCAATCACTTCAAGATTAAATCCTTCGCCATCTTCAGTTATATTAACTGGTACATTTCGGCTTCCGCTGTCCTTAACGTTAAAGGGTGCAAAGCCTGCAAACAATTCATCAAGCAAACTGTCGGTTGTTGTGTAATTTCTCTTTACGATTGCCATGTTATATGTTTTTGTTTTAATAATTTTTATAATCAAATCAAATTAGGCACCATTACCATTTTTCTTATAATTACTGACATAAAGTGTAAATTTTATAATAATGATATGACAACATGGCTTGTTTATTGTAAGTAATATGATATAATTTCGTTTTTTCTCATAAGTAAAAATCTACATACATGTATCCTAAAGAGATAGTGATGCCGATGAAGGCTGAACTTACACAAAATGGTTTTGAGGAATTGCTTTCAGCAAGTCAGGTTGATGAAGCATTGGAAAGAGATGGTACCACACTTGTAATGATCAATTCAATATGTGGTTGTGCAGCAGGAAGCGCACGCCCTGCAGTTGTAATGGCGGTAAATAATTCTGATAAGAAACCTGATAATCTTGCTACAACTTTTGCCGGTTTTGATATGGAAGCTGTTAAAAAGATCAGGGAAAGATTATTACCTTATCCACCATCATCACCCGCAATTGCATTATTCAAAAATGGAGAAGTGGTTCACATGATAGAAAGGCACCAAATAGAAGGTCGCCCTGCGCAAGTGATCGCTAATAACCTGCTCTCAGCTTTTGAAGAATATTGCTAATTAAATGGTTCATTGTATAAGTGCCTTTCCTTTTACGGAAGGGCATTTTTTATTTTAAATAATTGTAGGTGAGGTAAGTTGTAATATCAATAATCATGTTACTTCTTTTAAGTATCATTGCAAAAAAAGGAATACCCAAAGAATGTATCCTAATTTATATTACGCTTTCAAAGAGATTTTCGGCATAGAAATACCAGCATTCAGAATAATAAATTCATTCGGATTTTTTGTTGCACTTGCCTTTTTAATAGCATCAGTTTTTCTTGTAAAAGAACTTAGAAGAAAACAGGCTGCAGGTATCTTTACATTTAAAGAAACGATTGTAACTGTAGGGCGCTCAGCTACATTTGCTGAACTGCTTATTAATTTTTTCCTGGGATTTGTCTTAGGTTTTAAGATCGTTGGAGTTTTCCTGATACCGGGTGCGTTAAACGATCCCCAGTCTTTTATTTTTTCTTCCGGCGGACATACAGGTGCAGGAATTTTACTGGGTTTGTTTTTCGCAGGATTAAAATGGTGGGAAAAGAATAAAAAAAAATTACCTCAGCCTGAAAAAAGAAAGATTAGAATTTGGCCAAGCGACAGGGTGGGCGATATAGTTATTATTGCTGCCGCATTTGGTTTTCTGGGTGCAAAAGTTTTTGATAATCTTGAGAATTGGGATCGCTTTATACAAGATCCCATAGGAAATCTTTTATCAGCAAGCGGACTTACTTTTTATGGAGGATTAATTGTAGCTACCATTGCCCTTGGAATTTATTTTAAGCGATCCGGTATACGGTTTATAGATGTAGCAGATGCTGCCGCCCCTTCTTTAATGTTGGCTTATGGTTTAGGAAGAATTGGTTGCCAGGTTGCAGGCGATGGTGACTGGGGCATTGTGAACAGTGCTTATGTTACCAATGCTGCAGGAGATGCAATCCCGGCAAATCCCGAACAATTCAACCAAATACTAAACAATTTCTCACAGTTCTACTCGGAGCAGTTCGGGTCTGTTGAAGCAGTGCATCATACACCGGTTAAAGCCTTCATGGGTTTGCCCGATTGGTTGTTTGCATATTCATACCCACACAATGTAAATGAGGTTGGTATCAACATACCAAATTGCACCTGGGATAATTTTTGCTATTACCTGCCACTTCCCGTTTATCCAACACCTTTTTATGAAATACTGATGAGTCTGTTGCTTTTTGGGTTGTTATGGTCGGTTAGAAAAAAATTAAAACAACCCGGGAGATTATTTGGTCTTTACCTTATAGTAAATGGATTGGAGCGATTTTTAATTGAAAAAATAAGGGTTAACACAACCTATTCCATCTTTGGATTTCACCCCACCCAGGCTGAAATAATTTCAGTATTTCTTGTTCTCTCTGGTATACTATTAATGTGGTATGCCAAATACATTAAACCTTCAGTCTTTAAAAAGACCAATATTACCACTTGAATTTTCTTAAGTAACTAATTAGCCGGTCATCATTTTAATGACCCGTTCATAGTGTTGCCATATACTATGTAAAGCATAGTACCTACATTTGTTTTGTAATAAATTAAAACAGGTACTAAAATTATCACTTATGAAAAAGTATTTATTGTTTCTCTGCTTATTTTTATCGTTTAACTCTTTTAGTCAGAGTAAATTAGACTCCTTTACTTTAAGTGGAAGTGTGCACGTTAGCAACGGAAAATCTGAAGCTGCCACCATCAATTTATTAAATGGAAATGATTCAAGTATTATAAGTTCCCTCCTTGCAGAGAAAAATGGATCCTTTCAAATATCAGCCCCAGTCGGAGAATACATAATAAATGTTCAGGTTATTGGGGCTTCAAATTATTATTCTAAACCAATTCAATTAGATAAAAATATAGTTCTGCCCGGTATTGACCTTGCTTTAACACAGAACCTGTTATCTGGCGTAACGGTTACTGCGAAAAAGGCAATGATCGAATACAAGGCCGATCGTACTTTAATAAATGTAGATGCTTCACCAACAAATACTGGGTTAACTGCTTTAGAAATTTTAGAAAAGTCACCGGGAATTTCTTTGGATAAAGATGGAAATATTAGCCTGAAAGGGAAACAGGGTGTTTTAATACTTATTGATGGAAGACCCACTTATTTAAGTGGTGAAGATTTGATAACAATGCTTAAAAGTACGCCTGGTACAAACCTGGACCAAATTGAAATAATGACCAATCCCCCGGCAAAATACGATGCGGCCGGTAATTCTGGGATCATAAACATAAAAACTAAAAAATCTAAAATAACCGGGCTAAATATTAACCTAACAGCTGGTGGTGGCATAGGCAGTTATCCAAAAACAAACGAAAGCTTAAACATTAACTACCGGAATGGGAAAATAAATTTATTTGGATTATATAGCTATAATTATAATGAATCTTACAACAGGTTAGAACTAACACGCAGGTTTCGGAACGATTCTACTGGTTTAATTGAATCTGTTTTTATTCAAAATGCTGACATGCAAAGGCATTTCCAAACACACAACTATAAAGCCGGTGCAGATTATTTCATTAGCAAAAAAACCACTTTAGGTTTAGCATTGAACGGTTCTGTAACCCCATTAAGTTTTAATGGTTTAAATACTACCAATATTTATGATGGTAAGAATGTATTAATTTCTGAAACAAGAGCAATAAGTGGTACAAACGACAAACATGAAAACTTTGGTATTAATTTAAATTTTAAACATGTTTTTGATTCTTCAGGTAAAGAACTTACCGCCGATGCAGATAGAATTACTTACAACAATTCCAGCACCCAGCTTTTCAACAACATGTTTTATTCACCGGCGGGTGATAAAATTTCGGATGATGAAATATTGCGTGGCAATTTACCAGGGACCATTGTAATTAATAGTTTTAAAACAGACTATACACAACCTCTTGCCGAAGGTTTGAAATTTGAAGCGGGCTTTAAAACAAGCAAAGTTGAAACGGATAACAATGCGCGATATGATAACCTGCTGAGTAGTGAATGGGTAACCGATACAGGCCGCTCAAATCATTTTATTTATACAGAGATCATTCATGCGGGTTACATAAACTTTAATAAAAAATTCAATAAGCAATGGAGTGCTCAGGCTGGGTTGCGTGCAGAGAACACCATATCAAAAGGTAACCAGGCTGTTAAAAATATTTCTTTTGACAGAAGTTACACCAACCTGTTTCCCACGGCATATATAAGCTTTACACCAAACGACAATAACCAGTATAGTATTAATTATGGGCGAAGAATTGGAAGACCGGATTACGAATCACTAAATCCTTTTTATTATTTCCTGGATAAATACACATATGAAGCCGGTAACCCATACCTGCAACCGCAATTCAGTCATAACATAGAAGCAAGCCATTCGTATAAAAATTTTTTAACCACAACAATTGGCTATAATAGAACTACTGATATTATTGAACAGGTTTTGGAACAGGTTGACAGTACGCATACCAATTATGTAAAGCAAAGCAATGTTGGTTTGCTTAATAATGCGACCTTTAGTATTAACGCAAATATTCCTGTAACAAAATGGTGGAGAAGTAATATGTATGTGCAGGGATTATATAACAGCTATTCGGGCATCGTTAATAATGCTTACCTGCAAATAGATGGCGGAGGTTTTATGATAAACTTCAATAATAGTTTCCAGGTTAGTGAATCCCTTTCCTTAGAACTTAGCGGATTCTACAGATCAAAAATGCTTGATGGTGCAACCATGCTGGCAGATCCTATGACCAAAGTGAATTTTGGAGCATCACAGAAAGTTTTAAAGAATAAAGGAACATTAAAACTAAGTGTCCAGGATTTTATGAATATTCAACAGTTTAACGGGTATACACGTTACCAAAATATTGATGTAAGCGTTCACAATAAATGGGAAAGCCGCGTTGTAAATCTCAGTTTTACTTACAGGTTCAGCAAAGGTCAGGGTGCGGAGCACAAAGAAAGAAACAGTGCCCAGGAAGAGAAAAGCAGGGTTAAATCCAATTAATAAAAATTGAAATAAAGATCATCAAATGTTTGGTGATCTTTATTTATAAATGTAAAACTTTACTCATAATTCTTCCATCATTCTGCCACATGCAGAGTACATTTTCATTGTCTATTTTCTCTAGAGTAGGCAACGATCCTTTACCTATAACCAGGGACTTTCCATTAGGTAACAGGCATTTGATATCTTCTTCTTCAGCCCATGCATAAACAACGTCATCATTTATTGATTCAAGCGTACAACCTCTGCCTTTACCAATAAGGTTTTCATTCATTCCGCTTTCACAGGCAAATATGTTTTGTTCTCTTTTCCAAACTGTTTGCACTTTTTCATTACCGTCAATAGTTAAATTTCCACCATCCATCGGGCAGCCATTAAGCGCCCAGTTTCCATTACCCAGCTTTTCAGCATCGCCAAAGGTTTTACCCTTATCGTAAGATTCAATTACATACATATCCCTGTTTCCATCCAGCCAGTTGCGAAACATAATAATTACCCGGTCACCTTTTACGGTCACAGATTGCTTGCAACATTCGCAAACTGTACTGTCAGGTGAACGATAGATCACTTTATTTTTCTCCCACGTTTGGCCACCATCAAAGGACCTGCTGCCAACAATTTTATTAAAATTATCATTTCGCAAATCGGGCCATACGGCAAATAAAAAATCTTTTCCATCTCCGGCTAATGCAACAAAACCTTCTTTATTAATTGTATCTACATCATTTACTCTGGCTGTCTTTGTCCACTTATTATTTGCCCATGTATATGAAAGAATATCTCCTGCATTATTTACAGCGAGTACTGCTAACCCATTATTTGTCGGAGCGATTTGAGGACCGCGGGTAGCTGAAGCAACAAGCCCCGGAATTACATCAAGTAGCTGCGGGGCCTGGTAATCAGATCCATTGTCGGAAGATGCAGTGTAAAGCAAACTGTCGTTGCTTCCATAAATAACATGCAATTCATTTTTAGCAAAAGTTAATGCAGGCATTTTACCATACGCAACCGAAACAACCTCTGGTTGCGTTACGTTTTCTTCAGTATTATTATTGCATGAAATGATGGTAATTATTATAAAAAAAAAGACAGTATACTTCATCGTAACATTTATAGTGTTTACAATGTTACGAATTATTAAACTTTCTATACCTCCTTGGATTATAAAAAAAATGCAGGAATTTCTCCTCCATTACATTTACATTTTCCTGCATTTGTCGGCGCAGTTTTTACACGCTTCTGCGCACTCCTTACAGTGTTCCGTGTCATGCTTGGCACATTCATTTCCGCAGAGATCACAAAGGTCAGCGCATAATTCGCAAATTTGTTTAGACTTATCGCTGCCCATACTCATTAATTGCGCAGCAGCATAACATAAGGCTGCGCATTGCATATCAAGCCTTATGCAATCTGCCATTTTCTGAACATCATTTTCCTGCGTGCATTCAGCAGCACAATGGTTGCAAATGGCGGCACAGGATAGGCATGCATCTATACATTCTTTGTATGTGTGGTATCCGTTCATATTTTATAAATTTTGAGTGGTGACCGTTGAAGCTTGTTTAGTTCAACAATATAATTTACAAAAAAATCATGCCTTAAAGGAATATTGGGGTAGATGCAGCATTCAATATAAAAAAATTCAAATATTTTGTTATGACAAGATGTTTTTCATCTTCCTTGTTTCAAACTTATCTTCGTTTACAAACACCGATTAATGAAAAGATTTGTTATTATATTTTTTTTAGCACTCTTTACACATAATATACATGCTCAGCAACCAGAAACATTTAACTCTGCAGATGTATTGATGAACCTGAAAAAATTAAATGTATTAGGTTCGGTTTTATACATTGCTGCCCACCCGGATGATGAGAATACAAGATTATTAACCTACCTGTCCAGAGAAAAGTTATACCGTACCGGTTACTTAAGTTTAACGCGTGGGGATGGTGGGCAAAATCTTATTGGCAAAGAGCAGGGAATAGAATTGGGATTGATCAGAACACAGGAGTTGCTTGCTGCACGCAGAATAGATGGCGCTGAACAATTTTTTACAAGAGCTTACGATTTTGGTTATAGTAAATCATCGGCTGAAGCAATAGATACGTGGGGGCACGACAAAATTCTGAGCGATATTGTTTGGGTGATAAGAAAGTTTAGGCCTGATGTAATTATTACGCGGTTTCCTGGTGATGAAAGGGCAGGGCACGGACACCATGCAGCATCCTCTATTCTGGCAAATGAAGCCTTTATTGCTGCAGCAGATAACACTAAATTTCCTGAACAATTTAAATATGGTGTTGAACCCTGGCAGGCGAAAAGAATTTTATGGAACACTTATAATTTTGGTGCCAATAACACTATAGACAGTACACAATTAAAGGTAGATGTGGGTGTGTATAATAATTTACTGGGAAAAAGTTATGGTGAAATTTCAAGCGAAAGCCGTAGCCAGCATAAAAGCCAGGGGTTTGGTGTGCCAAGACAAAGGGGGCAGTCTTTTGAATATTTTAATACAACGGGTGGTTCTTTACCTAAAGACAGTTTGTTACATGGAGTTAAAAATTCCTGGAGCAGGGTAAGGGGTGGCGACCATATTCAACAACAAATAGATGTGCTTATTGCCCGTTATAATTTCGAACACCCTGAAAAAATGGTTCAACAGTTAGTGCAATTGTACAAGGCTGTTGAAAAAATTGATGATGCTTTCTGGAGAAATATAAAATTGGAAGAAATTAAACAACTCATTGCGCAAAGCAGCGGGCTTTTTGCAGAAGCAACCACAGGTAATGAATATGCAGTTCAGGGCGATAGTTTAAAAATTCAATTCTTTGTTAACATAAGAAATGTAGTGAATGCCACCCTTAAAAAAATCTCATTAGAACAGGTTGATTCAACTTTTAATTTGCCACTTGAAGCCAATGTCAATCATAGTTTTAATAAAACAATTTATGTAGCTCAAACTAAATCAATCTCACAACCCTACTGGATTACAGGAAAAAACGTGAATGGAAGTTTTACAGTAAATGATCAGCAACTGATAGGTAAAGCTGAAAATGATGCTGCTTATACCGCACATTTCACCATCGATTTTTTTGGTACAAAACTAACTTTTGAAAAGCCTGTTAAGTATAAAACAACCGACCCTGTAAAGGGAGAACTATATCAACCTTTAAGAGTGGTGCCATCGGTTACTGCCATGTTAGATCAACCGGTATACATAATTTCCCAAGGGTTGCAAAAACCCATTAATTTAATGGTGCATGCCCGATTAAAAACAGATTCTTTATCCATTCAACTTTCTTCTTCAGGCAAATTAAATTTATCACCTGCATCATTTTCTACAAGTTTAAATCAAGTTACTTCACAAACCTTCAAGTCTGTCGTTACAGATGCTTCCGTTGCATCTACCGACCTATCGGTTGATGCACTCGAAAACGGAAAAACCATTCAGCTTTTTGAAGAACATATAATTACCTACGACCACATTCCCGGTATATTATATTATAGCCCTGTAAAAGCAAGGGTTGAAAAACTGGATATAATTACAAAAGGGAAAACCATAGGCTATATAGAAGGTGCCGGTGATAAGGTGCCACAGGCTTTGCAGCAAATGGGTTATGAAGTTACGTTGCTACAGCAAAAAGATTTAACCGATGCTAACCTTAAAAGTTATGATGCAATAATTACCGGCGTTCGTGCATATAATGTACATGAATGGCTTAACGAAGTTTATGATGTTTTAATGAGGTATATAAGCAATGGTGGAAATCTAATTGTACAGTATAACACCAGTAATTATTTAAGTACCGTATCAGGCGATCGCATTGGTCCATATAATTTTAGTGTTGGCAGAACCAGGGTTACAGATGAGAATGCTGAAGTAAAAATTCTTCAACCGCAATCACCTGCTCTCAATTATCCCAATAAAATTTCTGCAGAAGATTTTAGTGGCTGGATACAGGAGCGCAGTATATACCAGGCAGAAAATCTGGATGATCATTTTTCTGCACCTATCGCTATGAACGATGCAGGAGAAAGTGCTTCCAATGGCAGCCTGGTTATTGCCAAATATGGAAAAGGAAATTTTGTTTATACAGGTCTTGTTTTTTTCAGGCAGCTGCCTGCCGGCGTTCCCGGGGCATACAGGTTAATGGCTAATTTAATCGGGTTGCAACCAAACTAAAACCATTATTTCTTTCCAAGAATATCGGTTAAAAGTCTTTGTTTTATTTCAAGTTCTTCAGGGGTTAATAGGCTGTCGGTTAGTGGATTTAACTCTAATGGATCTTTCGCGTAATTATAAAATAAAATGCCCGGGTTATATAATTTATAAGTAGCATCATTCGTCCAGATTTTTGGCTTTCTTTTTAACTCTGGGTGGGGATCATAATAACAGTATGCATCGGTTCTGGGTTCATTAACAGTCATACCATTAACCTGCATAAAGTTTACTCCATCTAGTATGCCATATGGCGGAAGCGGTGTTTTGGCAATGGTTGCTAAACTGGGTAAAAAATCAGTGAAGTCTACAAGATTATTATTTGTTGCTCCATTTGTTAAACCGGCAGGGTCGTAAACAATCATAGGTACATGCGTACCATACACAATAGGTAAAGATTTTCCTCCTTCAACAACTTCACCATTGAATAATGAATGTATGCCTTTGGTGGTTCCATTATCTCCCAGAAATATCACAACGGTATTATTTATTAATCCGGTGGTATTTAGTTTTTCTATCAGCATACCTACCTGTTTGTCCATATATTTTACCATGGAGGGCAGCCACACGGTGTCTGCTTTTACAGGTTTTTTCCTTGAATTCCATGTGGCAAAAGCGGCATCATCCGGCGTTGGGCAAAATTCATCATGGCACAAATTCATACTCCAATAAGCAAAAAATGGCTTTTCTATATTACTGTCAATAAAATTAAACAGGTAGTTACGAATTATATCTTCTCCATATAACCCGGTTGTGTAGGTTGAAGCCCAATACCTGCCCCGCTCATAAATCTGTGGGTCTTTGTATTTATATATCCTGGAATTTATTTTAAACGGGTTTGTTACAAGGTACTTTTTAAATCCAAATTTTTTAATTGATGCATCACCTCCATCCAGTTGCCATTTCCCCGCAACACAGGTTTCATAACCGGCGTCTTTAAGCATGTTTGCTATGGTGCGTTGGCTGGTATCCATTGAACCAAACTGGTTAAAATAGTTCCGAAAATTATACTTACCTGTAAGTAGCATAAACCTGGAAGGTGAACAGGTGGGTGAAGAATTACATTGCGTAAACTGTGTACCTAAAGATGCAAGGGCATCAATATTTGGCGTTTCATAAGATTGTCCGCCTGTATAAGTGGGTATTTCATAACCTATATCATCAGACAAAATAATAATGATGTTGGGTTGATTGGTTCCTGTTCTTTCAGAAGTTCTTTTATCTGAAGCTATGTTTATTTCATTTGGTTGGGTTTTAGTCTCTTCACCAAGATCTTTATTACAACCTGTTAAATTGAAGCATGAAAAAATAAGTAACAGAAAAAAGAATGGTTGTCCTGATAATGATATTTTAGGCATGTAATAAGATGATTTCAATTTTTAAAAATGCAGGATAAAATAAAAAATGGCTACGCTGGTTTTCTTACAAATTTTATAACATAGGTTCAACTATGCCTGAGGGGGGTTGCATTCTTTACCGGTGAGGGAGGAATGCTTGCATAAACGTAAAATATTTTCATTATAATATATCGTGATAATGTAATTTTTTTTAAGAGTTACATTTGATCAAATCATTTATAACTGAAGGCTTATGAGGTTCTCCATATTTTTAATTGGTATTTGTCATTTTTTATTATTGAACTGTGCATATACTCAAAAGCCAAACGCCAGAAATCAAAACCTTATATATATTGATGGTCAGGGTATTATCAGGTATTCTGTGTCTAAACAACCAGCATACTTCTTCGGCATTAATTATACTGTGCCTTTCGCACATGGCTACAGGGCTCACAAAGCGTTGGCAAAAGACCTTAAAACGGCCATTGATAATGATGTTTATCATTTTGCACGGTTGGGTCTTGATGCTTTTCGCGTGCATATGTGGGATGTGGAATTATCAGATTCAGCAGGCAACCTTCAAGTAAACGAACATTTAGACCTCTTCGATTACCTTATTTTTAAATTGAAAGAACGGAATATTCGCATTTTGCTAACCCCCATTGCATTTTGGGGCAATGGTTATCCGGAGCCTGATGATAAAACAAACGGATTTTCATATGTTTTTACAAAGGGTGGGGCAGTAGTTAATGAAATAGCTATAAAAGCCCAGGAGAATTATTTGCCACAAATATTCAATCACGTTAATCCGTATACCCACCTTGCTTATAAAAACGACCCGGATATTATAGCTGCTGAAATTAATAATGAGCCTCACCATAGCGGACCCAAGAAAAAAACAAACGAATATGTTAACAGGCTTGCTGCTGCCATTCGGCAAACAGGTTTTAATAAGCCTCTATTTTATAACATAAGTGAATCGCCAACTTATGCTGATGCTGTAGCAGCTTCTACAGTTGATGGATTTAGCTTTCAGTGGTATCCTACAGGGTTGGTGGCAGGCTACCAGTTAAAAGGAAATTATTTGCCCAATGTTGATACATACCATATTCCATTCGACACTATTCCTGCTTTTCACCATAAGGCAAAAATGGTTTATGAATTTGATGCAGGCGATGTGTTATACTCTTATATGTATCCCGCCATTGCGAGAAGTTTTAAAGCTGCCGGTTTTCAATGGGCAACACAGTTTGCGTACGACCCACTCGCTACAGCATATGCAAATACAGAATATCAAACCCATTATTTAAACCTTGCTTATACGCCTTCAAAAGCGATCAGCCTATTAATTGCTTCGAAAGCATTTCACAATTTGCCATTAAATAAAAATTATGGAAACTATCCTGCAGATACTTTATTTGGAGATTTTAGGGTAAGCAGTAAAAATGATTTAAGTGAAATGAATTCTTCTTCAGAGTTTTATTATTCCAATTCAACCCAAACTAATCCCAAAAACCTTCAAACCTTGGTGCATGTAGCGGGTGTAGGAAACTCTCCGGTTGTTAAGTATGAAGGAAATGGTGCTTATTTTTTAGACAAACTGGAAGATGGTGTTTGGAGGCTGGAGGTAATGCCCGACATCATTCAGGTAGGGGATCCATTTAAAAAGCCATCATTACAAAAAGAAGTAACCCGGTTAGAATACCAACATCGATTTTTTACGATCCATATAAGCGACTTAAACGAATTTTATGTTAAGGGCATAAATGACGGAAATAATTTTAAAACCAAATCCGCCAATCATTCTTTCAGCGTTGTACCCGGTACATATTTACTTACAAGAAAAGAAAATGTTGGCACTGCCACAATGCACGTAAAAGATTTTAATATTAAGGTTGCGGAATTCATTGCGCCATCTCCAATAAGTTCTGACATACTTGTAAATCATATTCCATCAAAAGTAATTGCTGCAAATACCCGTTATTTTATTAAGGCAATAGCATCCGGTGTTAACGATTCGTCATTAATATATGTAGAAGTTCAATCCACCAATGGTTGGAAAAATATCAATATGCAGTTATCAAAGCCTGGACAATTTGAAGCAGAGATTCCTGCGGATGTATTGATGCCCGGAAAATTGAATTACAGGATCATTGTAAAAGATAAAAATGAATTTTATACTTACCCGGGTAATGTACACGGCGATCCATATAAATGGGATTATCTGAATGAAAAAACCTATACCACCATGGTTGGTTCAGGTGAAACCCCGCTCGTGTTATTTAACGCAAATGACAATGAAAATAAAATTGTTTACTACAATCCTGACTGGCGTAATCATTCTTTTTCTATAATGCCAACTTCGTTACCCGGTCAAATGGCTTTACAGGCCAGGGTTACAGGTATGCCGGCGGGTGTGCAGGTTTATACCGACGATATAATGAATCAAAGTAGTAATGAAGCGACCAGGTTTACACGGTTGCATACTCAATTAAATATGATAGAAGGTGGGCACGTAAAAATTATTCTCGTTAATAAAGATGCTGTAGGCTATGCTTACGATTTACCCGTAACAGAGGGCTGGCAAGATGTTGACATACCTTTAAAAGAATTTAAACAAGATTCTATATTGCTTTTACCAAGACCCTATCCTGGCTTTCAACCATTATGGTTTAAAGCAAATATCAATAGTGATTTAGTGTTGAATGATCTCGAAAAATTGCAGGTAATTTTTTATCCGGGTAACGATCTGGCTAAAAACACAACTTTTCAAATAACCACAATTTGGTTATCCAGGTAAAATTTATTTCTTTTTTAAATCAAATCTCCGGGCAATATTAAATCTAAGATTGCTTGCCTGCAGCACGTATGGTTGAGCTGTTGTTGAAGTATTTATTAAAAAAGCGTTCCCGGCAATGCTGGCACTTAGGTTCCAATTTTCGCTATTATACCCGGCAGCACCTTTATATATACCAGATGGGTTAATGCCTGTCTTATGTTGTTTCTCGGATGAGGTAGCTTCGGTAACGAAATTTACCCCTACATTTCCAATAAGCGATCCTGTTACATAAAAATGTTTTTGAATTACAAGAGTGTACGCATAACCAAGACCTGCGCTAACATTAAAAAAACTTACGTCACTAAAGTCTGCCTGTTCAAAACCATCGCGGGACAATAATGGAACTAATGGACTGTCACCTGATGTTTTTGCATAATAAGCCTGACCACCATATAATACGCTGCCTGCAGATTTTTGCTGCCATTCATTTTGAATCATGGCTGCGCGGTAGCTAAATTTGTCGTGATTGGCGATGTGGTAGTAAGATAACCCAAACTGCAGTTGATTAACTTCGGGGCGGTAGTAATATTCATCAGGCTTATATGCTCCTAAACCTTTTTGTTGTATGTGCATCCCTTTGTGAGAAATGGCGGTAATATCAACTACACTTGTAGGACGGTATGCATGAATTTGAAAATCCAATGATTTTGTTTCCCCCCTCTCTGCCCTGCTATTATTTAAAAATCCAAAACCTGCACCCACATTCAACGTCATATTTTTATAGGTTGCACCTACACCCAAAGAAAGTTTGCTGTTCGGCACATAAGTAATGTCTTTGTAATTATCTGAGGCTGGTATAACAAACGATGAAAGTTTTTCTGAAAGAAAAATTCTCCCGGTTAGCTTATTTGGGTAAGTTTTATAATAGCTCGTATCGTGTGTGTCAATTTTTTGGGCATGCAATACTTGTGTTGCAAAAATTAAAATGCATATCAATATGTTGATATGCGCGAAGGACTTTTTCATTTCCTGTTATTTAGTTTTAGGTTCAAGAAACTTAACTGTTGCAAAAAGCGTTCCCTAATATTTACGGATTGAAAATGTGGACCATATATCTATAAAGAATTAAATTTTTCCTTCGTGCTTCCCGGTATCCCCAATAATGGCGGTATAATAAAAAGTGATAGCGGTAAGCATTCCGAAAATAGAAATGGTTACCAGCGTGGAAGGGTGTTGGGTATACTGTTCAAAAATGTTTTCATATAAAAAGAACATAATTAAGGGCCCGGCGATGCCCATAACAAATATTAACCAAAAGGTTTTGTGCGGGCCAAGCGTATTTCTTAACGATGCAAGCAATAAAATAACCAGGCAACCGGGTACAAATAGCAAGAGGCTTATGCCCATCATGTTCAGGAAATAAGTAAATACTTTTATATACTCATAATCCATGTCGTATGTTAAATGAGCAGTTGAGGTTATCGTATTTATAATAAAAGCAATGCCCAAAATTTTTACCACAGGGTCAAAAGGATATTTTAAATTGTTTTTCATCAGCAGTTAATATGATGCGCTAATATAATACAAGTGCAGGCGCCTTTCAAACAAAAGCCTTATGCAGCTATTTATTTTGCAATATTCTTTATAGCAAAGGGTATTTAAATATGGATTCAATTTTAATTTTTCTTCCTGTTTTACCGCTTTCTCTTGCCGCTTCAATTATTTCCAGCACATGCAGGGCATGTTCAGGGTTTATTAATGGTTCCTCACCGTTAGCTAATGCTTTTGATATTACTGAAGCTCCCTGCTGCCAAACGTAATCTTCCGGATCAGGAACATAGGTTTGCGGTTTTTCATGGCTGGTGGTGGCTAAGTCAACGCCAAAAGGCGCCCAGTCGTAACCAATCAGTCCCATGTTTCCATCCCTTCCCCATATGGTTATTGTATGCTGATTTTGCCCGGTGCCTTCATGCCCGTAAGGATCAAAATAATTAAATCCGCATTGCACATGAGATAACAATCCATTTCCATGATCCATAATAAGCATGGTGTTATCTTCTGCTTCAACACTAATTTTTCCCTTATTGTCAACCGTTCTTTCGGGTAAAACAATGCTTGTCATTGCAGTAATGTATTTTGCCGGGCCAAGTAACCCCGTTAAAGATGCAATGTTGTATACACCTAAATCCGGCAAACTGCCACCCCCTTTTTCGTAAAAGAACGCAGACCATGTGGGACCAAGATGTCCATAGTGTGCATGTGCTGCGGCAAGTGTTCCTAACTTTCCTTCCTGAATGGTTTTAGACATAAAGGCAAACTGCGGACTGTTTACAACTGCAGGGGCGCCCCATATTTTAAGGTTATTGTTTTTTGCATAGTCCAATAAGTTTCTGCCTGCTTTATAAGAATTTGCAAGTGGTTTTTCACTCCACACATGTTTTCCTTTTTCCAGCGCTTGCCAGTTTAAATGCTCGTGCGCCTGCATATCGGTTAGGTTTACCAAAAGGTCAAATGGTGCACCCATAAGCATTTTTTCTATGCTGGAATAATGATTGGGAACCTTAAAAGCTTTCGCCTGCTCTACCGCACGATCATAAATAATATCGCAGGTGCTTACCAATTCAACAAAAGGCGATTCTGATAAGTGAGGAAGGTACCTGTTAGATACACTGCCACACCCTATAACACCAACCCTTATTTTTTTGCCGTCATTTTTTTGAGCAAAACTGTTTAGCGAGGTAACCAATAAAGAAGCGCTTGCTAACGCACTGCGTTTTAAAAATTCGTTACGGGTGATGTGATTTTTAGGTGACATGCAAATAGATTTAGAAATTTGAATTTGAATATATTTAGAATATTAATAATTATTTTATGCTTTCATCATAATTATTTTTCCTTTTAAGGTATGTATGCGTACTTCACAACAATTTAAATTTTTTTTGAAAACCGAGTTGCTTATGAAAAAGATAATGATTGGCCTGATCGCACTATTTGCAATAACACATTATTCATGCAGTAACAAACGAAGCGGAAAACCTCGTGTACTTGTTTTTACCAAAACGGCCGGTTTCGTTCATTCCTCTATTCCCAATGGTGTTGCAGCAATATCTAAACTTGGAAGCGAGAATGATTTTGATGTTGATACCACGTCTAATGCCGCCATGTTTACAGACAGTACACTAAAAAAATATTCAGCAGTTATATTTTTAAACACAACAGGCAATGTGCTGGATTACAGGCAGGAAGCTGCCTTTGAGAGATACGTACAATCGGGCGGTGGTTTTGCAGGAGTGCATGCTGCAACAGATACAGAGTACGACTGGGGATGGTACGGCCAGTTGGTGGGTGCCTATTTTAATGGTCATCCGACTATTCAGCAGGCTAAATTTATAATTAAAGACAAAACCCATCCGTCAACCAAATTTTTTACTGATTCGGTTTGGCAGCGTACCGACGAGCTATACAACTTCAAGAATTTTGATTCAGGTCTCCATGTGCTGGTAACCATAGATGAAAGTACTTACCAGGGAGGTACCAACGGTTCCTATCACCCCATGGCATGGTTCCACGAATTTGATGGTGGTCGCGCCTTTTATACAGAACTTGGACATACTGAGGAATCGTACACCGAAGAATTATACCTGAAACATTTGCTCGGTGGCATACAATATGCCATTGGCGATAATAAAGAGTTAGATTATGACAAAGCCACTACACAATTACCTCCGGATGAAGATCGCCTGGTTAAAACTAACCTTACACAGGGTGAATTTTTTGAACCGACAGAAATGACTATCCTTCCTAATTTAGATGTTATCGTTGTTCAACGGCGCGGTGAAATACTTCTGTATAAAAATGATACAAAACAGGTAAAGCAAGTTGGCTTCTTAAATGTATACTGGAAAACAAATACCCCCGGTGTTAATGCCGAAGAAGGTTTGATGGGCGTTAGCAAAGACCCCAATTTCGCAAAAAATAATTGGGTATATATGTATTACAGTCCCATAGACAGCAGTGTTAACAGGCTTTCGAGGTTTACGTTTAAAAACGATACCATTGATCTTGCCACTGAACAAACAATTCTTGAAGTTAAATCGCAAAGGGAAATTTGCTGCCACACCGGTGGCTCTATTGCATTTGGTCCTGATGGATTATTATACCTTTCAACGGGAGATAATTCTACACCTTTTGATGAACCCGGCGCAAAATATGTTAACAGCGGGTATGCTCCTTTAAATGATTTACCTAATCACCAACAATACGATGCGAGGCGTTCTGCAGGAAACACGAATGACCTTCGAGGTAAAATTTTACGCATTCGCGTAAAGGACGATGGCACCTACGAAATACCTGATGGTAACCTGTTTCCTAAAAATTCCGATAAAGCAAGGGGAGAAGTATACGTAATGGGAAACCGAAACCCTTATAGAATTTCAGTTGATCAAAAAAACAGCTTTTTATATTGGGGTGAAGTGGGACCGGATGCAGGCAATGATAGCCTGGACACACGCGGTCCTAAAGGATATGATGAAGTTAACCAGGCCCGCAAAGCCGGTTATTTTGGATGGCCTTTATTTGTTGGAAATAATTACGCTTATAGAAGGTATGATTATGCAACCGGGCAATCTGGTGAGCCATTCGATCCGGCACATCCTGTAAATAATTCGGCAAATAATACCGGGATGACTGAGTTGCCGGCCGCCCAACCTGCATTTATCTGGTATCCCTATGGCAATTCAGCAGAATTTCCCCAGGTGGGTTCAGGCGGCAGAAATGCCATGGCAGGCCCTGTTTATTATACTGATATGTTTCCAAAAGAAACACGTCTGCCTGATTATTATAATGGCAAGCTTTTAATTTATGATTGGATAAGAGGTTGGATTAAAGCTGTTACCCTAAAACCCAATGGTGATTTTTATAAGATGGAACCGTTTATGGAAAACATAAAGTTGTATAACTGTATAGATATGGAAGTTGGTCCCGACGGACGTTTGTACCTGTTGGAATATGGTACAGGCTGGTTTTCAAAAAATCCGGATGCTGGCTTATCAAGAATAGATTATATAGCAGGCAACCGCCCTCCGAAGGTTACTTCAATAAAAGTAGATCGTGCAACAGGTGGTATTCCTTTTACAATTGTTGCAACGGTAGAAGCGAACGACCCCGAGAACGATGTAATTACCTATATGTGGAACTTCGGCAATGGCGAGAAAAAAGAAACCACTACTCCTCAGGTTTCCTATACATATAAAACACCGGGCGATTATAAAATTTTTGTAGAAGCAAAAGATAAAGAAGGTGCTGTTGTTAAAAGTGAAACCTACGAAGTGTACGCCGGTAATGAAACTCCTGATGTTCAAATTCAGGTAAATAATCCAAATAAGACCTTCATTTTGCCTGGTGTTCCTATCAGTTATTCTATCACTGTTCAGGATAAAAATGACACAACTGCATTTGATGCGGCTAACCTTTTTGTATCTGCGGATTATGTTACAGGTTTCGATAAAGCATCCGTTCCCGTAGGGCATCAGCAAGGCGAAATTACGGTTAGCGGTAAAAACCTTATTGCATCGCTTGATTGTAAAAGCTGCCATAAAGAAACTGAAAGTTCAATCGGGCCGGCATATTTCGCAGTTTCTGAAAAATATGCGAAGAAAGAAAATGCAGCTGCATACCTGAAAGAAAAAATTATAAAAGGCAGTAAAGGTGTTTGGGGAGAAAATCAAATGCCCGCTCACCCTAATTTACCCGAAAAAGATGTTGACCAGATTGTGCAATATATCCTTTCTTTATCAGGGCATGGTAATGTTCAAAAATCTTTACCCGCATCAGGTACCCTCACTCCACCTGCCAATTTAAAACCGAATACATCGTTAATCATTGCTGCGAGTTATACTGATAAAGGTGGCAATAATATTAAGTCTCTTACGGGCAGGTCGACAGTTGTATTGCATGGTAACATAATGACATTTACCGGAAAGGAAGAAATGAAAAGCTTTACTTCAGCCAGCTTTGAAGGTGCTAACTATATAGTTTTGCCTAAAGAGAATGGATGGTTTAAGCTGGATAGTATTGACCTATTTGGTGTTCGTTCAATAGATCTTTTAATTGGTTGGCAAACAGCCCCGGAATATGGGTATGACTTCGAAATTCGTTTGGAAAGTCCGGATGGTACAATGATAGGTAAGGGAACTTTGCCAGGGCAAAAAAGTTCTAAAGAAAAAGGTACAAAAGTTCACTTCACCATAACACCGGTAACAGAAAGCAGGGTCTCAAATTTGTATATTATTGCGAAGCCACAAAATTCACAGGTGGCTGCCCAGGCAGGTATTTCTGCCATTCAGTTTAATGGGAAATAATCAGTAAAACAAATACTATACAAAAGGGTGAAATCATTTTCACCCTTTTTTTATTGTTTACAACCTTGTAAAGAAATCTATTCTTATTAATCGTGCCTGAATTTCGTGTATATAAATAATGCAGGATACCGGGAGCTGGTTTAGAACCCTTAAAATTCGCCCCTTAAACCCTTCTGATCAGAGCCCGGCAACATCCTGTGATTTTTATGAAATACAAAATCAATTTTTATAAACCATTTAAAAAATTTAATCATGAACAAGAAAACCTATTATCATTTAATTCTTGACCAAAGCGGTTCAATGCAAAGTTGTATTAATGAAACCATCAGCGGTTTTAACGAACAGATCCAGGTAATCAGGTCGGTAAGCAAAAACCACCCTAACCAACAAATAACTGTTGGGTTAACCCGTTTTAACGACCAGGTAATGCATACTTATTCTGGAAAGTCTGCTTTTAAAGCTTCTACGCTTGACAAATGGCTATATAAACCAAACGGAAGTACAGCGCTGCTCGATGCTATTGGTGAAACCATTGCCAAGCTTAAGGAAGAATTGCCAGGGCTTCACGAAGAGTTCACCAATGTGGTAGTAGTAATTATTACAGACGGGTACGAGAATGCATCCAGGTTTTTTACACTCGATCAAATTCGTTTGCAAATTGGGGCGCTGGAGGAAACGGGAAAATGGACTTTCAGTTATATAGGTGCGGGTTTGGATGCTGTTGAAACGGCCGCCAAAATGAATATTAAAGCTTACAACAGTATGTCTTATAATTCCTCCGATGTTAAGGAAGTATTTAACGAGGTAAGTAAACAAATGCATGATTACATAAAATGTAAAGAAGCAGGAAAAATTAAAAAGAATTTTTTAAATTGAGGTGGCCATCAAAACCCTTAATGTATGAATGTTCACCTGGTAAGAAGTGACGAACTTTCTGTTGAAAGGTTTGAGGAGATCATCGATCTCCTCAGCTCTTTTAGCGGGCCACTTAAATTTATTGCAAAAGACCAACCACTTGTATTTACTTCTTTGGATGAGGAAGAAGAATTGGATGAGGAGAGATTTTACAAGCAGGAGAGCTTAATGGCTCATGAGGTGTGTTACCATTATATGCGGGCAAAAGTGGATTGGAAGGATTTATACCAGGATTGCAAACTGTATAGAAACAAATACAATATACCCGGGCAGGAAATGGTTATTCTTTTAACAGATGTTGCCAATCAGCATAACTGGTTTAGTTGTATGGATCCCAATGGCAGTAACAATGGTTTTGTACATACCGGTGACTGGGATAAATTCGTTCCCGGGCATTCAAAATATTCCATTGCCTATATTACAACCTCGCTGGTTTTGCAAAGTTTTATGTTTAAAAACATGACTGAACTTAATGAAAGGGTGCACCAGCATGCAATGGGTTGCATGAACGATTTTTGCGAGAATAAGCGGGATGTAATTCTTAAACTAAGAACGGCTGATATATGTTTAGACTGCCTTAATCATGTTAGAAAAAGGTTAAGCGCCCCACTTATACAGCAGGTCTTAAACATATTTGAGGGTGTGCGAGTAGGTTTGCTGTATTCTCAAGACTTTAGACAAACCAAAGAACTTAGTCAAATACATGTTCCCATGCACGGCTATATTTCTTTTCCTGAATTTGGAACATCCGTAGTTCGCCTTAACCCGCTTGAAAAAACCCTTTACCTGTTGTTCTTAGCTCATCCAGAGGGGATCGCGCTTACCCATCTTGTTGACCACAAGGATAAATTGATTAAGATTTATTCTGAGCTGAATGTTTCTGGAATGCTTGCCCAAATACATCACCGGATTAATGATCTGGTAGATGTTAATACAGGTTCCGCAAGTCAAAAAATTGCCAACATAAAACGAAAGTTTATAAACTCCCTCGGTCGCAAACTTGCGAAAGCCTATTATATTGAAGGTCCAAACGGTGCACCAAAAAAAATACTGTTAGACCGGGCTATGGTAACTTATAAATAATTATTAATTGATTAAGCTTACCGGTAGGCATTTTTTTTCGCAAATTAATTTTCATTCATGGTTTTTAGTAAGAAAAATACATTTTGTATTTTTAAATATGAAGGGGTGCATAAAGTATCCAATTTCAGCTTATCCTTACTATGCCATTTCGATTGACCAAATTCATATTTATTTTTCTTCTTTCTTTTTTGTTTTTTAAAAAAGTTTCTTCCCAGGCATGTGTCGATGATTTTTTTGCCACGCAATACAATACCTCCACAGTTCAAGATCCGCAATCATCCATAATTACAGACAATAAAGAAATAATGCTTGCCGGTAATGTTCAGCGAACGCATTCCCTGTTGCAGGTTGGTTGCCTTACAAAGTTTTCTCAACAAGGAACCCTTTTATGGAGCAGGCAATACGGAACATCCAAATTCAACTTTGTACATTTTGTAAGTATAACCGATGCTGGTAATGATGAATACCTTATTGCTGGTAATGTAGGTGATGTTGATACAAGTGGTAACCCGCTTACCTATAAGAAAAAGTACGCTTTAATAATGCGGATTGATAAATATGGCGGCATTATCTGGAGCCGCATGCTAAGCAAAATTTTTACTTATTATGAATTTACAGAGGTAAAATGTATTGCCCCTTCAGGAAAAGATCTTTTGATTGCTTTAGAATACCGCGACTTGCAGCAATATGCTGTAGTAATGAGTTTGGATGCAAACGGTAACACCAAATGGGCGACTGCCATTCATTCTCCTGACCGTAATTCCTCTTTTAGTAATCCTCAGTTAAAATTGTTGGATGATGGCAGCTTTCTTTTTCTATCATTTGCAAGTGTAACACAAGACAAACCCTATAAGTATGAGGGTTATTATTTAACCTGCATAAGCCAGGATGAAGGAAAACGAAAGTGGGAAAATTTTATAGTTCGTACAGATACTCTTTCCAACATTATAAGAAATTACGGTGAAAATTTCAACATAATTCAACAGGCAGATGGTGGATTTAGTTTTATCTCATCGTATGGTGAAGGAATATTTAATTTTTTCCGTAAGACAAAATATGTGCTTCAATTCAACACAAATAATTTTGGGATTTTAAAAAAAGTTACGTCTTACACAAACAACAAAAACATGTTGTATGCAACTGCAGGCAACCAGATAGATGCAGCGGGTTAGCAGGTTGATTTTAATGGATGATGCTGATGCACCTTCTGTAATGAAGACGGATGCGAATGGTCAGGTAGTTTGGGTGAACAGTTACCCGGGTATTGGAAGAAGCCAGGAAACAAAATCACTTATAAATACCGATGCCGGAAATTACTTTTTTTCTTTTACGCATAACGGGGGAAGCAAGGAACTTAAGTTAGTTAAAACTAATAATAATGGCGAAGCAGAATGCATTGAAAAACCATACGAAATTTATAATGCCGATGTTACTGCTGAGTATTATAATCAGTTTATAAACCTTGTATATGAACAGCCATTCCCATCGTGGTCTGACTTCGCATTAACAATGGACGAATACAACATGCAACGTGCAGACATTTGCAGAAAGGCCTGCTGTACAGATGTGGTAAATAATAATGTTTCAGAGATTAACCTGTGCAATAAGCCTTTTTACATTTTGCCGAATAACGACACGGCTTATCATTCAGGTATATATAGCATAACACAGAAAACTAAAAAAGGGTGCGACAGTATTGTATTTTACAACATTCAATTTACCAATACACCAGTGGTGAATTTAGGTAGCGATACATGCCTTGGGGAAAAGGAATCCATCATTATTAAAACTTCACCGGGGAATGACACTTACATTTGGAACGGTGTTGCTACAACAAGTAATACATTTACCGTTAATAAACAGGGTACATATATTGTTTCTTCCGTAAATAATTGTGGTGCTGATGCCGACACCGTTTTAATTTTTAAAGAATGCGCCTTTGAAGTATTTATGCCTACTGCATTTACACCAAACGGAGATGGCTTGAATGATGTGTTTCGTGTACCCCCGCTTAATTATAATTTGTTGAAAAGCCTGGTGGTTTTTAATCGATGGGGGCAAAAAGTTTTTAGCACCAGTGACGCAGCAGCAGGTTGGGATGGTATGTATAAATCGCTTCCAGCGCCGAACGGTACCTACATTTATATTATCGTGATGCAGTCTCTCAATAAGGTTCAAACTTTTTCAAAGAAAGGGTTTATTACACTTATACGATAAAGGTTATTCTTCTTTCAGGTTATATTTTTCCGTTATCAGATCAATCACTGTTGCACCAAACGCTTTATCCTTTTCAATAAAAAACTTATAGTTCTTCATTATTTCCCTGATAGAGGCCAGCCTGTTAGCAAATTCAGGCAAATACTGGCCTGCTATGGGTGATAGGGTTGTTCCATCTTTTATGGTGTTTTTAAACGGTTCATTTGAAGGCTCGTAATATTTATAAAGAAATATTTTAAAACCCACATCCGATGCTTTGTCTTCTGCAGCAAACATTTTATCACCTATTAGCTTAGCAGCCTCAGCAAGCCTCCAGTAATAAGTAATGGAATCTACTACTTGCTGGTTTCTTATCAGGCGCATGCCTCCGGCATTACGTAGTTGAGAACTTGTTCTGTCAACATATTGCAGGTAAGGAATGCGAAATACTTTTGAATATAAACTGTACATTTTGTTAATGGATACCGGGTCGTATAATTCATTATAAATAATATGTAGAAGGCTATCGGAATAACTTAAATTTTTTTCAACTTTAGTAAGCGTTAAAGCCAGCATGGCAGTGTCTCTCTGTATGTCTTTCACAAGAGATTGCATGTATTCTTTTTCACGGTGGTGTTCTACATTTTTCTCCCTAATATTTTCTGCAATAAAGCCAAGAAAAACAGCGAGAAAAAGCATGAAGAATTCTAGCAGGTATTCATTCCACTTTTTCTTGTGCATTACATGGTGCGGGTGTTTTTGCACTTCCATTCTCGCAGGTTGATGAGGTGAAAAAAGTTCGTTTTGTAAAGGGATTTCAGAAGCAGTATTCTTTTCAACGCTTACGGAAGGCAAGGGATCAGTATTTTCCCTTTCAGGTATAATATCATCGCTTGGCACACAATTGAAATAACCAGTATTTATCTGGTATTTTCAATTACTAATTTACACCAAATTTCACAAGGGTTAATAAAAAAAAGGCGGCAATTACGCCGCCTTTAAGAATTAAAGGATATCCATACTTTTCGATTGTATTACCAATCCATCAATTATTAATGTATACCGGTAACTTCCGGACGGCAAGAAGCCTGCGGAAAGTGTTACCTGGGTACTTCCTTTTGTTAAAGAAATAAGTTTCAAATTTTTTCCTGAGTTATCTGTTACAACAATTTGTGCCGAAGAAAAAGTGTTCGGTAACTTGTAATTGATCACTGTATTTCCTTTGAAGGGATTTGGAATGTTTTGTTGTAATGCCGAAGGATCGTTTAACGTTACAACGGGTGATGTTTTAAGATTTGATGTTTGAGATACGGTTGATTTTAATTCATTAAACTGCTGAAGAATATCTTTAAATTTTTCTTCCAATGCTTTTATCAACTGATCTTTCTGGTCGTTTGCGGTGCTTAATTCCTGAACTGCTTTTACAAGTGGTACAACAAATTCTGCATAACGTAATCCATATAGGTCTTTATCATTTTTAGGAGCATCAACACCGCTGAAGTTGTAATTTAATTCTTTTGCTGCCTTTTCTACATCCTGTGCTGAAAATCCGGAGTATAAAATTTGTTCTTTTAAATTTTTGGAATTTTGTTCCCGTGCAGGGGTTTGTTTCCCGTCTTTATTTATTATTACGTTTTTGTGGGTAAGTTGCTCAGCGGTGGTTAGATCTAGATTGTATGTTATAGCTTTAAGTTTATTTATAAATTCAAGACCTGGAACATTTTCTTTAATATTTCGTTTCACGCGAACATCTGAAACATTAGTCCAGTTTACATAACCTCCTATGCTTGTAATTGTATTATCCCCTAATCTAACCTGGTAGCTTGCGGTGATATCAGAAAATGCCCCAATTGCAGTGGAATTAAAATAACCATCTGCATTAACATCAACCCCGTAACCAAATGCACCCAGCCAGCGTCCTGTATAATTACTTACAAGTGTATAGGTACCGCTTGCCGTATTGCCATAGCCATCGGTATTATTATACATTGATCTTAGTCCGGAAGCCACATTGTAAGCTCCTGTATTACAGCCATAACATCCAACATCGTTGAACAAGGCTTCAACTCCTATAGCTGTGTTATCATGTCCGCCGTTATTAGTGTACATGGCATTAAAGCCAACAACTGTATTATTCCAGCCGCTAACTAGTTTATAAGAGGCCTTACTTCCTACAGCTGTATTTCCGTATGGCTCTCCCAGAAAAACACTATAGTTTTGATTATACAATGCAGAATCACCAATAGCTACGGTATTATTCGGGGTGGTATTACGATATAAAGCACCAACTCCGATCGCAACATTGCTATAACCTTTTGTATTGTTATATAAAGCGTAAGCCCCAAGAGAGGAATTGTTCTTTCCTGTTGTATTCAAAGTATTTGCTCTAAAGCCTAAGGCAACATTATAACTTCCTTTCATGGTATTTAGTGCCTGGAAGCCAAATGATGTATTTGCCTTGGAGGTACTAAAATCAATATTGCCGGAGACCTGATTATTTACTTTAAATACCAGCGCCTTAGCATCGGTAGTTCCAACAAAGTTTGTACCTGGCGTAGTGCCGCTATTGCCTGTAAGATTCCACGACTGGGCATGCAGGTTAAGGGACCACAAAAGCACAGCAGAAAGCATTAGAATTGTTTTCATTTTTTTTTAATTTATTGTGTAAGAAATATGAACCTAAAAAAATATGTCTGTAAATGAGATTGAGCGACGAATACGTATTAGGGCATTCCCAGGTTGTCTAATTTGTTATCATAAACAATTACCACAAGGACTATTAGTAAGAAAGCAATGATTGCAATAACTATTGTTATCCAATGTTTTCTTATCATCTTGTCCCACTCCAAGTTTTTAATTGAATGGTTGTAAGATAGGGGCACAATGAAGCGGTTTCCAAAAATTAATAGCGACAAAAAGCTGACAAAGGGGGTACAATATGCTGACAGGAGCCGGACAAAAACCGGACAAGCGTTTTTTTACAGTTAAAGTAAAAATTATAAAACTGTTTTTTGAAAGTTTATAAGGTTACTCTTAATGCTTTTAAGCCAGCCAAACCTTGCAGGTTTTCTACCTCTAAAACTTCGGTTGTATTTTTTTCAACATACCCTTTTTTCTCCAGGTAGTTTATATACCTGAGATAGGTTGCTTCTTCTTTGTCGTTGGTAAATACGATAGCAATTTTGCCGGGGCAGGTAATTCTTTCTGTGGTGCCTTTAATATGGGCTTTGTCAATACGTTTTTTTAAAATTTCATACCGAGCATTGTACGCCCCTTCCACATCAAATCTTTTTTCATCCATACGAAAGTGAATTGAAAGGGGGGTGCTATATACTAAAATGAGCGATGCAACCTCCAGGTCAATGTCCTGCTTCATCTTTACCCGGTTAAATTCTCTTTCAAGTTCACAGGTAACAAGCAGTTGCCACAATTGTATGTTTTGCAGAAATATTGGATCAAATTCTTTCTTTTGTGTAATAGACCTGCCTATATAAATATTGTATTCAATACCATCTGTTTTATACCGTTCAAAGTAGTGTGGAAACATTTCCTGTGCTTCTTTCTGCTTTTTATCAAGCATAGTTGCAAGCGCCTGGTTTATAATAAACACACTTTCATCATACTTTCTTCGCTGGTTATAAATGGTATGTAAACCTTTTGGCAATAATTTTAAATAACTGGTAATTGATTTAAAATTGACTGCATTTTTATTTTTTAGTTGCTCGAATAACGGGTGAATATCTTTTTCAAGAAAAAAACTGATATTTTGTTCGCTGCCAGAAAGTAATTCATCCTCCAGTAATTTAATATAATCATCAGCACGGTACATCATTTCTTCATAAATAGGAATTTTAGAATTTTCCCATTCAGTTTGTAAAATGTTTTTTACTAAGGTTAACTGGTGAACGAGATCGGCATTTACCGCATCATTTCTTTTTTTTGATGAATTTTTAATATCCAGTTGCCCGTATAACGGATAAACATCCCTAAATACAAGGTCTTTAAATAGCGGGTTTTCTTCGGTTTCGTGAGAGTTTATAAATTTTACCGCCTCTTCTTCAAACCGCCATTTAACAGAGGGGTGAATTGTAGTGCATTCCTGTTGAATTATGGCTTCTACCCGGTTTTGCATTTCATTCTTGTTTCTGCTTAAGGCCATTGCGATGGTAGGAAGCAAAACATTTATTTTTAAAAGGGTTGATCCATTTAACTCGTAAGTTTTCGGTGAGGCTAATTCTAAAAATCCTAATTCCTCACCCTTATACCATATAGGTACGAGTATATAACTGCCGTAAGATAATTTTTCGATGATCGTTGAAACTACACTGCATGATGAAGAAGAATTCCATTTGTGTATATCTGTTATTACAATTGGCTTTCCCTGCTCAATAAGTATTTTATAGCTGTTGGCACAAAGGTTTTCTTTAAAAGTTAATTCGTGATCTTCAACCAGTATTAAATTTTTTAAACCATGAATATCTTCTAAAAAACTACTGTTGCCGGCACCTAAAAACCCCATGGATAACTGCTCTACTCCAAGAAATTTTTCCATTTCTTCCAAAATGTCATCAAGGTTATTCAAAGTGTTAGTTAATAGCCGGGATGTTATTTTATTAATGGATTGATCAAGCGTTACATCGAACAGGTTAACGATCCCAATACCTTTCATTAGCCAACTGTTTGGAAGAAATTTTCTTTTCCATAATTCAATGTTGTCGAAATCTGCCAATAGTTCCAGGTAATCTTCATTTGTTATTTCAAGCGACTTTTCTGTAGGAAGTATTTCCAGCATATCTCCATTCATTACCAGCCTGTATGTTCTAACCATTCCTCCTTTGCAAACAGGTATATCAACCAATGTTGGCAGGGACATTAAAAAAGGATATTTGTAATAGAAGGTAAGTATGGATACGCAGCCATATATGTACAGCTGATCTTCTGTAAAATCATTTATTTCAAAATGGAAATCTTCTTCAGAATTCTCTAAAATAGTTTTAAACCTTTCACTTACGTAAAACGGGCGAAACTCAAAGGGCGGAATTACTCCTTTAATTTCATTTTTTCTTAGCGCATCGGGAAATAGTGTACTGCACAATTGTTTAACCAGCTCGCTATCTTCTTCAAAATGTTCGTTCCCAATGCCCTGCAGTAACTCTGGATGATCATTAATTTTTTCAAGGAGGCTTGCATTGCACATTAAAAGAGTGTCATCATTCTTTTGCTGTTGCTGATTAATTTTTTCTACTAATTTTAAGAAGCTGACCTGGGTGGTTGCCGGAAATAAAATTTCTTTGCCCTTATATATCATAATTTATAGCCTGTACCCTGCAAGTTACATGAGAATACTTTGGTGATGAAGGATGCACTGATACCAGTTATTGCCCCAAATAAATTACCTCGCCACAATTTCACTTATAAAAACCCATGCGGGCTGCCCTTTACCTGCATGCCATGGAGGTAAAATGGGCAAATGTTTTGCAACAATTCTAATATACTTTACTTCAGCAGGTTTTAAAGGAACTATAAACTGAAGCATTTCAGATGGTTTATTTTCCGTTGGCATTACTGGGGAAAGGCTCCCTAATAATTGCATTTTTTCCACTTCCATTCCTCCATAAACTTCTATTTTAACCGGTGGAAAAATGTAAAAAGCGGTTACAAGCAATGTATTTAGTAAAACCTCATTCAATTTAACTGGGTTATTATATTGAAGCAAAAAACCTGCATCATTCATTCTGAAACCAAAATATTTTCCATTATTAAAACTTAGGTCACCAAGGTCTTTGTCTATTAATATATTTGGGTTCTGCAGCTTGTAGCTTATATCAATCGGTGTAATTATTTTAAACGAATCAGGTATAAATCCTCCCTTCACAAAATCTACTTCAGCATCGGGACTGCCATACCAGCCTTTTTTAAAAGCTTTCGCCTGCAATTTGGTATCCTTTTTAATTATTACAGGTTTGCTGTAAATATTGCTTTTTAAACTGTCAACATCGGTTCCATCAAGTGTGTAACGAATTTCTACATCTTTAAAAGGGTGTTCCATTGTTACAATTGCGGTATCATAAAAAATACCAGGCGCTCTTTTAATTACAGGGGTGCTTAAAGCAATGGTATCGCCAGCGCCGGAGAATCCTGTTTCATAATTGATTTTTGCATTAGTTTTTTTCAAAATGGCTAATTGTGCACTGTCAATATTTGTATTCCAGATAGTTACCCTTGTTAACTGCGGCAATGCTGCAATGCTTTTTAGTGAAGAAATAGTTGCTTTTGTACCCGCGATTGATACTGATTGCAGCTGTTGCATGCCGGTTAATTTTTGGATGCCTGCATCTGTAACATCTGTAAAATTTAAATTCAACGTCTCAAGGTTTTTAAATTGCTTTATTATATCCATATCACCATCGGTAACAGGCATACGCGATAATGATAGTTCTGTAACCTGGTCTTTCACCTTCAGTAATTCCTTCAGTGACGCAGACGAATATTTACTTATGCCATAAAAATGTACCGCAAGTGCAGGTGACCCTTTACCTAATGGTTCCAGTACCCGGTAATTATTATTTAAAGCCTGAATGTCACTCTCTTTTGCAGCTTCGAATGCGTAAACAGTACCTGTATTATTTGTAGATGGTAATAAAAATCCGGATGCAACCACTCTAAAAGAATCTTCCTTCGGCAGTGCAATAATTTTTTTGTTGAACACTGCGCCACTTTGAATCCATGCATGTAACAATGCAATTTCTTCATCACTCAACTGCGCTTTTGCTTTGGGCGGCATGTGATGTTTATCATCAACAGGTAAATGAATGCGTTGCATCATCAGGCTTAGCTCAGGTTTTCCTGTAATAAAAAGCGGTCCTGTTTTTCCGCCCAAAACAATACCGGCTGAATCTGTTAAAAGCAAACCACCTTTTATAGAAGATGCGCTATGGCATGCGCCACATTTTTTATCCAGTATAGGTTTTATTATATCATTATAAGCGATAGCATCTTCAAGTGCTACCATTTTATTTTCTTCAGAAACCGGTGCCAGCAAATAATTATCTCCGTGAGTAAGGTTTGCACCATAATGCCCGGTAAAAATGATAATGATTGAAGCAGCAACCGTAAATATTTTACCTGTATTTTTTCGTTCACATAAATAGGTATAGGTATGATAAAAGATAAAGCCTGTTAGTGCAACACCTACTCCAAGCCATTTGTGCCACGTAAGTGCTTCGCCTGCTGTATGCTCAATGGATAGCAATAATCCCATGCTGGCAGTTACCATGGCTGACAATGCAGCCATTAACCGCAAAATATTTAACCAGTATTCTCCTTTTTCTTTTACAGGAAGCCACAAGCTAAAAAATGACAGGAGCAATAAAACAATAGGAAAATGAAGAAACATGGGGTGCATTCTGCCTGCCACCTGCAGCCAAGCGGGCAGTTGAAGCAAATGCTCAAATACGGCGATGAATAACATAAAGCAAATGCCGCCTAATAATACGCCTTCACCAATCTTTCTAAATGTATGCATGAACCTTTTTTACGCTTATACCCGGGTAAATTTATATGGATACACTTTTCCTGAAGCCCATTGGGCCACGTAAATATTTTCGTCACGGTCAACGCAAACATCATGTGGATGAACTAAAATTTTTTCTGCCTGTGCCATAGGTTGCAATTGGTTATCGATGTATTGCGGAGCTGTTCCGCCAGGGTTAGAAACAACTTTGTTTTCTTTATCTAAAATGGTTATAAACCCTGATGCATTATTTTCAAGGGTAGGCGAGCGCAACACGGCAGCATACAAATGATCGCCATGAATTACGGGCCGGCAAACACACGCGCCGGGCAGTTGTATTACTTCAAGCAATTTGCCTTCCATGGTAAAACGCTTAAAACAATTACGGGTACGGTCTGTGATCAACAGGGTGGGAGCGCCCTGCCTGTTGTCTACTGTAATGCCATGCGCATTATCCAGGTGTTCATTTCCTTCACCCTTTCCACCAAAAAAGTTTTTTAAATTTCCACTTGCATCGTAGTGCATAATAAATTGAGAACCATACCCATCAGCGATATAAAAATCTCCATTATCGAGTACTGTTGTTTCAGTCGGTACAAATGATTCCTTTTTTTCATACACCCCGGTTTCGGCGGGGTAGTTAATAGTAAGCAACACTTTACCGTTCATAGTGGTTTTATAAACCTGGTGAAGATTTGTGTCTGTGATATACAAAAAATCTTCTCCATTTTCGTTATGCAACGTTAAGCCGTGCGCACCTGGAAATTCGTGCCCCCACGCTTCTAAAACCTTACCTGAGGTATCATACACCAAAATATTATTCTTCGTTTCGTTGGTAAGCAACACCAGCCTGCCTAGTTTATCCTGCACCATTTCGTGGCAATCGTTTACCGGGTAAATGTCAGGATTTTGCGTACCCCACTTTGTATCCATTCTGTACACCATACCATTATGCCCGTAAAGCGGGTCATGCGATTTGGCAAACAGGTCTTTCATAATTACCACGCCACCTGCGAGCAAACTGGTTTGTTGTAAAAATTTTCTGCGTTGCATATGTAAATATTTTTATTACCGGCTATGTACCCTTGTGAATCGTTTGTTGTGTCACTCACTGCACCGTTCTGAACATTGTTCAACTTTTAAAGAGTGATACTGAACTTATTATGATAAAATATCCCTCACCACTTTTCCTTCTACATCGGTTAGCCTAAACCTTCTTCCCTGGAAGCGATATGTAAGTTTTTCATGATCCAGACCCAGCTGGTTTAGCACCGTTGCATGAAAATCGTGCACATGTACCGGGTTACTAACTATGTTGTAACCAAATTCATCGGTTTCTCCATATACCATTCCCGGCTTAACGCCACCCCCGGCCATCCAAATACTAAAGCAGCGCGGATGGTGGTCTCGGCCGTAATTGTCTTCCGTCATTTTTCCCTGGCAATAATTTGTTCTGCCAAATTCACCACCCCATATTACCAATGTTTCATCCAGTAAACCACGTTGTTTTAAATCGGTTATTAATGCAGCGGAAGGCTGATCTACATCTTTGGCCTGACCTTTCATTTCGCTGGGCAGGTTTCCGTGCTGATCCCATCCCTGGTGATATAACTGTATAAAGCGAACCCCATTTTCAGAAAGTTTTCTTGCCAGTAAACAATTCGCTGCATACGTTCCGGGAACCAGGCATTCAGCGCCGTACAGCTTTACTATATCTTCTGGTTCTTTACTTACATCCAGCACTTCGGGAACCGCAGTTTGCATGCGAAACGCCATTTCATATTGCTTAATACGCGTACCAATTTCAGGATCGCCAAAATCTTTGAGGTTTATTTCATTCAACTCTGCGATCTTATCAATCATACCCCGGCGTTCGGTTCTATTCATTCCTTCCGGATCCTGCAAATACAAAATAGGATGTTCGCCACTGCTGAATTGCACACCCTGGTGCACGGAGTCTAAAAAACCATTGCTCCAAAGTTTGGTGTAAACACCCTGACCATTGCCTTTTCCTCGCGAAAGCAATACACAAAAGGCCGGAAGATTTTTATTTTCAGTTCCTAATCCATAACTCACCCAACTGCCCATGCTGGCCCGGTTTCCCTGTTGTGCACCGGTTTGAAAAAATGTAAGCGCAGGATCATGATTAATAGCTTCTGTGTGCATGCTCTTTATAATACACAGGTCGTCTACTACTTTAGCCATGTACGGAAACAATTCACTAACCCAGGCACCGGATTCTCCATGCTGGTTGAACTTATAATACGAACCTACTAATGGAAAAGTTTTTTGGCCGGAGGTCATCCCCGTAAGCCGCTGCCCCTGCCGGATAGACTCAGGAAGATCCTGCCCCACCATTTTTGTAAGCATGGGTTTATAATCAAAGGATTCTAATTGTGAGGGTGCACCATTTTGAAAAAGATAGATAACACGTTTAGCTTTTGGCGCAAAATGTGGAATGCCCGCCATCAATTCTTCTTCATCCGGAGCACCACCAGAAAATAGTCCCGGCATCAGCAAACTACCTAAAGCCGCACTACCCAGCCCAATGCTAAGCCGTGACAAAAAACGCCTCCTGCTTACGTTTAAACCCTGTTCTATAAATTCATTGCTCATGTTATGTTTTTGTAATAGCCTCTTCCATATTGTAAATTACCTGTATCACCTGCATAAGTGCCGCAAGATCTTTTGGTGATTTAGTAACAGGTTTATATTCGGCCTACTTTAATGATCTTTTCAGCATTACCCGGATTGGATTTAAACGCTGACACGCGCTCCTCATAATAGGATCTTAACAATGCCATTTCTTTTGAGGTTGGCGTTCGGCAAATGATTCTTTTAAAACACTCACTGATCATTGCATCTGCAGATTTTTTTTGTTGAAGTGTTTTATCAGCCAGCGCCAATGATGCTTCAAGCACTGTAGGATCATTAAGCATTACGAGTGCCTGCAATGGGGTATTGGTTCGTGTTCGTTTCACTTCACACTGGTCGCGGTTGCTGGCATCAAAGATCATCATTACAGGTGGGGTAGTAGTGCGTTTTATAAACGTATACAAACCTCTCCGGTAGAGCAACTTGCCTGTATCCTGTATGTAAGTTTGTAAAATGCCGCGGCCGGATGTGGCTAGTTCCCAAAGACCAGCGGGCTGGTATGGTTTAACACTTGGACCACCAATAGAGGTATTTAATAAACCACTGCTGTATAAAACCATATCCCGCACCAGTTCTGCCTGCATTCTTACCCGGGGGGCGTGAGAGAGTAAAATATTTTCAGGGTCTGCTTTTAATTTTTCATCTGTTATTGTTGCCGATTGCCGGTACGTAGAAGACATAACTATTTGCTTGACCAGTCTTTTAATATTCCAACCATTCTCCATAAAATCTACTGCAAGCCAATCTAATAATTGTGGGTTTGATGGGAGATCGCCCTGCATACCAAAATCGCCCGAAGATTTTACGATGCCCCTTCCAAAAATATCCTGCCAAACACGGTTAACGTATACCCTGGCAGTAAGCGGATTTTTTTCATTAAACAACCATTCTGATAAGCCAAGCCTGTTTTGCGGATAGGATGCTGTAAAAGGTAAAATGGATGCCGGGGTTGATGGTGCCAGCGGATCTCCCGTGGGCTGATCGTAATTACCCCGGCTTAAAAGAAAAGTTTTTCGAAGGGTATCATTGTCCTTCATTACAGATACTTCAAGCTTATTGGTGTCGGGTTTATTTATGAAGCGTAAAAGTGATGCAGCATCCTCATTCGAAATTTCCATGCGCGGATTTTTGGCGTATGTATCCGGGCCGCCAACCAAAGATTCAAGGCCTACTTCTTTTATATTATTAAAGAAGGCGAACATGCTGTAGTAATCTTTCTGCGAAAAAGGGTCAAACTTATGATCATGACATTTGGCGCATTCTATGGTTATGCCCATTATTGCGCGACCTAAGGTATTGGTTCTGTCATCTACATACGATATGCGGTATTCCTCATCAATAACCCCACCTTCTTCTGTTATTTTATGGTTGCGGTTAAAACCAGTTGCAAGCAATTGTTCTTTTGTAGCATTGGGCATCAGATCACCGGCAAGTTGCCAGGTTATGAATGAATCATAAGGTAGGTTGGTATTAAATGCATGAATAACCCAATCCCGCCACGGCCACTGGCTGCGGTAATTATCATCCTGGTATCCATGCGAGTCGGCATATCTCGATACATCCATCCAACCGATAGCCATTTTTTCTCCATAGGCAGGTTGCTGTAATAATTCATCCACTAAATTTTCATATGCCTTTGGTGAAGCATCTTCTACAAATTTCTTTGTTTGACCAGGAGTGGGCAGCAAACCCGTAATATCTAACGAAACCCGCTTAATCAGCCTTTCTTTGTCTGCCTCTTCATTCGGAGAAAGGTTGTTTTTTTCGAGGTTCTTTAATATGAAATAATCAATTTCATTGTTGGGCCAATTCTTATCTTCCACTTTTGGAAGTGGCGATTTCTTTGGCGCTATAAAGGCCCAATGCGGTTCGTAATTCGCGCCTTGTTCAATCCATCTTTTAATTAATGCTATTTCGGTTTCATTCAATAAGCCCAGGTTACTCTGGGGTGGTGGCATTTGAATAGCTGTATCCTCAGAGGTTATACGAAAAAACATTTCAGAAAGGGCAGGCTTGCCGGGTACAATAGCATGTGCCCTGGGATGTTCAGTAAGGGCCCGGTACGCTTCTGATTCAATATCCAGACGAAGATCTGCCTGCCTTGCATTGGCATCGGGACCATGGCATTTAAAACATTTATCTGAAAATATCGGGCGTATCTGGAAGTTGTAGCTTACCAGCTCATCCTTAGCAATTGCATCATCTTTCGAATTGCACGAAGTGGAGTAAACTCCCAACAATACAGAAATAAAAACCAGGGAAATAACAACTAATTTTTTCATTGGCTATCAAGCACGTTGGCAAACAATTTTGAAGGTACTAAAATCCAGTGAAGGCAATTAAATTCCCGGCGAAACTTTATACCCTTTTTTGGAACCTTTTGAAGTGGATATAATTTATGGCCAGGACAAGGATAAGAATCATTAAACCAAAAAATTCACGGGACGATTCAATCCATGGTTTTTCTGCCTGCATGGTTTCAGCAATGTTCTCTGAATGATGTCGCGTTACCCAGTCAATCACCCCATCCGTTTTAAAAATTTCATATAATCCATACACTGAATAGATAATTATACCAGCTATTGTAATACCGGGATGAAATTTTTTGGTAATTGCCATTCCGCAAACAATTGCGCCGAATAAATAAAAGGGCATCCACACATACGGATCCGGATCATTATACTGGAGAGCAGCAAACAAAATAAAAAGCAAACAGAAAATAATGTTGAAAATTTTCATTGAAATTATTTTGACAAGGGTAAAATACATTTTCTCTTGGAACAAATAGGATGAATGCCTACATTGGATAAAACAATTTTCATGAAAATAAAGCTTGTCATTTTCGGATGCCTTCTGATAACCAATATTATAACTATTGCGCAATCTTCTTTCTTTCATACAAAAGGTGAGGATATTATTTCACCTGATGGAAAACCTTTCCTTATAAAGGGCACTAATCTTGGCAACTGGCTGGTTCCGGAAGGATACATGTTTAAATTTGGTAAAACAAACTCCCCACGATTAATTCATACCGCGTTCAGCGAACTTATTGGTCCCGCTGAAACCAATAAATTCTGGCAGCAATTTCTTGAACATTACATTACAGAAGCAGACATTCATTACATAAAAAGTACAGGCATGAACTCTATTCGCCTGCCGTTTAATTACCGCATGTTCACCAGCGAATTATACATGGGTAAAAGTGATGAAGATCATGGATTTGTTTATATGGACAAGCTAATTAACTGGTGTAAAAAAGAAAAGCTACCGATTATTTTAGATATGCATTGTGCACCGGGCGGCCAAACCGGTGATAACATTGATGATGGTTACGGTTATCCCTTTTTATTTGAAAGTGATGAAGATCAGCAGCAAGCCATTTCTATATGGAAAAGAATTGCAGCTCGTTACAGCAATGAAACTATAATTATGGGGTATGATCTGTTGAATGAACCCATTGCCCACTTTTTCGATACGGGCCATTTTAACCCGCGACTGGAACCCTTTTATAAAGCAGCCGTTGAGGCCATTAGAACAGTAGACAAAAACCACATGATATTTTTAGGAGGGGCACAATGGGATTCAAATTTTGAACCATTTGGAAAGCCATTCGATGATAACCTTGTGTACACTTTTCATAAATACTGGACTTCACCGACCGTAGACGTAGTCAAAGATTATATGGATTTCAGGGAGAAATACAATGTGCCTATTTATGTTGGAGAAACAGGTGAGAATACTGATGGCTGGGTTGACAGTTTTCGCGTGGTTTGCGAACAAAATAATATTGGCTGGCATTTTTGGCCATATAAAAAAATGGAAAGCACAAGGGGTATTGTTCAGTTTCATCCACCGAAGTACTGGGATGATGTGATCGCATTTTGCGAAGCACCCCGTAGCACCTTTGAAGAAATAAGAGAAGCACGCCCTAAAGAAATGGAAAATACGCAGGCTTCATTTCGTGAATTAATTAAGAATATCCAGTTTAAAAGCACCCATGCAAATAAAGGTTACATAGAGGCATTAGGGTTAACCTATCATGATATAAACTGATCATTTAATTTCTTCGCTGCTAAAGTGTCCACCTAAAGGAAGCACGCAATGCGGCTGGCCATTTTCTTTGGCTATTTCAGAAAAGATATTTGGATCTGCGGTGTTAAAAGCAAACATATTGTAGTGGCAGGGTATCACCATTTTTGCACCAATGGCTTTGGCAAGATCAACTGCCTGTTGTGCATTTAAGTTGCCTGCAACATCCCTGGCAGGGTCATCGCCATTAATGGGTAAAAGCGCCAGGTCAATTTTATAAGGCTGAAGTAATTTTTCCATGCCTTTGTATGGTAAGGTATCGCCACTGTGGTAAACAACATAGTTTGCAAATTGAATAATGTACCCTAAAAATTTGCACTGTCCCTTTTTATCTTTTTCAATTTCATTGTGCTTAGCCGGGATACCTGTTATTTTAAAAATGCCCGACCGAATGGTTTGTCCCTCATTTATCCCAGTGGGAAATGAAGGCTTGCATTGCAGCCGCTCGCAAACAAATTCCCTGTTTGCTTCCGGAATAATTAAGTTGATGGCTGGATTATTAATTATTATAGGTCGAAGGGTAGCAGCATCCAGGTGGTCAGTATGATTATGGCTTGAGGTAACAACAGAAATATCGTGAAGTGACTTAGGGTCTATTACTCTTTCACTCATCCTCTCATGAGGCTTGGCGGTACCTGCATATTTTTCTGTAAGCGAATCTGAAAGATAGGGATCGATTAACATTTTTATTCCCCTGAACATCAGCAAAAAACCGCTTTGACCAAGCCACCAAATATGAAAATGTTTTTCATCATTAGTATACGTGTATATTTCTCTAACCAGTGCATCATCCTTCAATGCAGGAACAATCAAACTCATTCAATAATTTTAAATTTTAATTAATAACCCCTAACTACCTGTGCACCTTTAACCATGTTTTGCAGTTTCAGGCGCGCTGCCCACCGGGCTGTTTGGCTTAACCCACAATCAGGCGCTACGGATAGCTTTTCTGCTGGTACATATTTCAGGCATTTTTTAATTCTTTCAGCCACATCTTCTATGGTTTCTATGTAATAATTCTTAACATCAACAATACCCACAGCCACATCCATTTTTTCTGCAAAAGCCTGCAGCAGCTCAATCTCAGAAAATTCACGATTTGCCATTTCAATGTGTATCTCATCAATATCCAGATCTAAAAAATCGGGAAGCATGGGCTTTATACTCCTGTATCCAACGGGTCTTCCTTTAAAATTGCCAAAGCACATGTGGGTGGAAAGTCTGCATTTACCATAAACAGGCTTTACGAGGCGGTTAAAGATATCAACAAACCGCTTAGTATCCTCTTTATATGCATAACAGCTCATGGATGGCTCATCAACAGTAATCTCCTCACAGCCTGCATTAACAAGTTCTTCTAACTCTTTTGATATGATGGGAAGCAGGGCTTCAGAAATCTCGTACCTGTCTTTGTATCGTTTGTTGGGTAGAAGCCTTCCACTTAATGTATAAGGACCCGGAATACTTGTTTTGAGCGCAGGACCTTGGGGTGCAATTTTACGTAACCTTAAAAATTCTTTTACGGAGCCTAAGCCTGCTGGTGCAGAAAGCTCATCCACTATGTCATGCTTTCCCCGCTGGTCATGTGCCGCAGGGCCAAACTTTCTTGTCTCCTGAATATTTGGCTGAATGCCCTGAATAAATCCATAAAAAGAAAGATTAAAATCGAAGCGAGTTTGTTCGCCATCTGTAATTACATCAAGCCCTGCCATTACCTGGTCGTGAACCGCCGCAACTACAGCATCGTCTATCATTTCCTCCACATCAGCTGCACCGAAATGCTGCATATTTTGCGTTGCAAATTCTAACCACCCCGGTAAAGGATAACTGCCCACAACGGTTGTTCTGATTGGTTTTGGTGACATTAGCGGTATTTAATATTGTTCTTTTCCGGTGTTACTGTATAATACTGACAACATTTGCGCATGCACATCATAAGCTGCCTCAAATAATTCGGCAGCCTTAGTGGCACCTACAATTACAGGTGCGGTTAAAACTTTTGGCGGCTTCCCGGCTTCCGTTAAAATTCTTGCCACTTCTGCTTTTATACAATTAATGAGCATAACGCCACCAATAGTTGAACCGGGAGAAACAGGCGTTTCAAGATTGTCAATATAGATCATTGAATCCCCAACTGGTGCACCTGTATTTAATACAATGTCTGAGAAATCGGATAACTTTTTTCCATCCTTTCTTTTGCTCAGCGAACTCTTCATATGTTCAGCTGTTGCAATGGCCACCACCTTAATGTTCTTCTTTTTAAAATGCTCGGCCATTTCAACGGGCACAGTATTACACCCACCGGAGGAAATTATAAGAGCACAATCTAAATTACTTAAACCAAAATTGCGCAGAATGCGTTCAGCTAACCCGGGTATATTTTCTAAATACATGGCCTGCCTTTGTCCATTTGGACCCACTACATTGTTATGATATGTAAGTGATAATTCTACTATCGGGTTGAACCCGGGAAAGGAACCGTAGCGCGGCCACATCTCCTCTACCATTATACGGCTGTGCCCTGAACCAAACAAATGAACCATTCTACCTGCAAGAATGGTTTCTGCAAACCAGCTGGCAACTGTAGAAATTTGTTCGTGTTGTGCCTGGATCGTGTCAGCAATATCACGGCATTTATCAAGGTATGTTTCAATTACATTCATAAAAAAATTTTTAGGCTTAAACGTTCTGCTGCATTAATGCAAAACTTGCTGCACCTACTGCACCTGCCAGATCTCCGAAACTTGCTTTCAAAATTTCTGTTTTATTGCCACCGGCACGCCATTCGTATTGTTCTAAAAATTTCTCAAGCGGTTTAAACAGATCGTCGCCTGCAGCCACCATACCTCCGCCTATTACAAAACATTCCGGTGATAAAATATTGGTAACAGAAGCAATACCTAAAGCAAGTTTTTTAATTGAATTTATCCAAACTGATTTTGCAAATTCATCGCCTTCCCTATATGCCTTAAGCAGGCTATGGGTATCGCTGAACTTTCCTTTTGATCGCTTTTTAACCGTGTAATTTCCAATAGCTTCTTCCAGGCTTCCCGGCATGCCTGTAACGTCAGGATCGCCATCAGAATCTATGACCATATGACCTATATGCCCGGCTTTCTGAAAATTTCCCTGGTAAGGTTTTCCATCAATTAAAATTGCGCCACCTACACCCGTGCCAAGCGTAATCATTGCTACATGTTTGCGTTTTTTTGCAACACCGTGGTTTGCCTCTGCTATCAGCGCTGCAACTGCATCGTTTAATACAAATGTTTTTGAATGCAGCCAGTTGCCCCAGTTGAATTTTTCGAGTCCCTGCAATCTTCCTGGCATGTATGCGATGTGGGTATTGTCAGCATTGGGTAAACCAGGTGCTGAAATTCCAACTATTATGCGATCATCTTCCAAAAGTTTTTTTAACTCATTTACCGCTCTGTTTACAGCCTCTTTCCAGGTTACATCGTTGCCATCATTGGTTGGCATATAAAGCTGGTGTAAAATTTCACCTGAATGGTTTATTGCCACTGCTTTTATCCTGGTGCCTCCGAGGTCAACACCTATTGCTGAATTGATATTCATAAAATCTAATCGTTAATTATATTGTCCATCAGAAACACTCCATCCGCCGTCAACAGTAATTATTTGTCCTGTTATAAATTTTGCTTTACCTGAAAGCAGAAAAACTGCGGCGCCATCCACATCTTCCGGCATTCCTGCCCTTCCTCCATCCAAAGGTTGTTTTGTATGGATAAACTGCATAATATTTTCATTGCCCATAGCTCTTGCAGACATAGGCGTTTCAATAAGTGAAGGCGCTATCACATTAACCCGGATGTTGTTTGGTGCATAGGTAGCCGCAAGCGATATACTGAAGCCTGTAATAGCGCTTTTTGCCGCCGCATATGCATGCGTGGTAAAATGTTTTGGCGAGGGTCTTTGTGCAAGAACTGAACTCATATTAAGAATAACGCCTTCCTGCTTTTGTTCTAAAAAATATTGAATGGCTGCACGGTTCGAGAACATCAGGGAGGTGAGGTTTAATTGAAATGTATCCTGCCAGGCTTTCAATGTTAATTCGTGCAATGGACCATCCCCAAATTTTCGACCGCTGCCACCGGCAACATGATATAATCCATTAAAAGCACCGAAGTTTTTTACACAAGCTTCTATACATCTATCAGCGAGATGCTCATCTTCTGCATTTCCTGTAATTGCATGTCCATTTTCACCTAATAATCTGGCTGCGGCTTTGGTATGATCGGTGTTACTCCCTGCAACAACTACGCAGGCTCCTTCTGAAACAAGGGCATTAGCTGTTGATAATCCCATGCCCCCGGTTCCGCCAATAATAACATAACACTTATTTTTTACCCATCCATCAGCCATACGGTGAATTTGAATTAAAACATTTTACACGAGCAGGTTTTAAAAATAACACATTCCTATTATATGGTGCCGGCACAATTATCGTTAACTTTTTTATCATTTTTTAACCCTTCAGGTTTTGTATGTAATGTTTATGTTATTTTGATGCAATGGAAAAATGGATGCGTGTACCCTTTGTTATAATTTTTTATTTTTTATTTTTTTCTCCTTCGTTGATTGCACAAACAATTACTACGAAGCAGATGCAGGAAAACCTGGATGTTTTAGCCAATAATTTTCCGCAGGAAAAAATTTACCTGCATTATGATAAAGCGGTTTACTCTCCCGGAGAAACCATTTGGTTCAAGGCATATTTAATGGCGGGGGTTAACCCTTCATTTATCAGCAAGACATTGTATGTTGATTTCCTGGATTCTGCTGGCAGGCTTCTGGTACATGGAATGCACCCCATATTAGATGCATCTGCCAAAGGTCAGTTTGAAGTTCCTCCTGATTTTAAACACAACAATGTTTACGTAAAAGCCTATACAAGGTGGATGTTGAATTTTGATTCTTCCTTTCATTATAATAAAAAGCTGGGCATTTTGCAACCCGTAGAAAGTTATAAGCCACAGCCTGAGACTAAACCCTCCCTACAATTTTTTGCTGAAGGGGGAAATCTTATTGAAGGTTTAAATAACCGTATAGCATTTAAAGCAAATTTTGGATCGGGAAAACCTGCTTCTATTAAAGGGTACCTGATTAATAAAAAGAATGAAAAGGTTGCTGAATTTAATTCAGTGCATGATGGTATGGGCACCTTTCATTTAACACCGATAACCGGGGAAAGTTATAAGGCAAAGTGGAAAGATGAAAAAGGAAATGAGTACACCACAAACATGCCCAATGTAACTTCAGGCGGGGTCGCTATGCGAATAGCCATAACTCCGCAGGGCAGAACATTTACTTTAGAGGGACAAGAAGATGCATCCCAGAATTTTAAAAAATTATACGTGGTTGCAACAATGCATCGCCACCTGGTATATATGGCTAATGTAAACTTGTCGGCCTCACCTGTAACAACTGGAATAATCCCGACAGAAGACCTACCATCTGGAATAATGCAGGTAACCTTGTTTGACTCAAACTGGATAGCCATTGCAGAGCGAATAACGTTCGTTAACAATGATGATTATCACTTTGAACCTGAAGTTGGGTTTGCAGCTCTAGAAACCAGGAAGCGCGGAAAAAACATGCTGGTGGTTAGCCTGCCCACAGATGTTGAAGCGAATTTTTCTGTTTCCGTTACCGATGCGGGTATAGGTACAGACAGCAGTAACAATATTTTTTCGGGTATGTTATTAAACGGTGATATAAAAGGCTACGTTCATAACCCGGCTTATTATTTTAGAAACAATAGCGACACACTGCAACAACAGTTAGACCTGGTAATGTTAACCAACGGCTGGCGTAGAATTAAATGGGAGGATGTGGTTAAAGGGAAACTCCCAGAAATTACCTACCAAAACGACACTTCATATTTAAGCATGCAGGGAAAGGTATATGGATTAACCGCCTCGCAATTAAGCCAGGGTGCTATGTTGCTTTTTATTATTGATGATGCAAAAAAGGGACAAAGGGAAACGCAGCAGGCATTTGTAGATAATAAAGGAAATTTTTCTAACCCGGATTTGATATTAATAGACACAGTACGAATTTATTACCAGTTGGCCGGGGTGTAAATGTTGCCGCGTCTGAAGTAAGTTTTGAAACAGGATGGGTGCCATCTCCCAATAATTATGCGGTTTATCATGGTCTGTTTGAAAATCCTTTTTCAGATTCTGCAATGGAGAACAGGAACAGGTGGTTTGCAAACGAGCAATCCCGGTTAAAAAAATTGAGGGAGGGCACAACCCTGGCAGATGTGGTAGTAAAAAGTAAAGTAAAAACAGAAATTGAAAAACTTGACGAACGCTATACTTCTTCTTTATTTAGCAGGGGCGATGCTGTGCAGTTCGACATTCTGAACGATCCTGCAGGAAAATCTGCATTAAATATTCTTTCTTATCTACAGGGTAAGGTGGCTGGTTTAATGATTACACAGTCTGGTGGTACAGGCAATAAACCTTCTGTAACCTGGCGCGGTGGTGTTCCTGAAATTTATGTAAACGAATCTCAAACCCAAATTGAAAATCTATCTTCAATTAGTCTTAGCAATGTTGCTTATATAAAAGTTTTTCGCCCGCCCTTCACCGGTTCGTTTGGTGGTGGTAGCGGTGCAATAGCTATTTATACCAAAACGGGCGCAGATGTTACTGTTCAGCAAAGCAAAGGCCTTCCGTCAAAACTAATAATTGGATACACGCCGGATAAAGAATTTTATTCTCCCAATTATCAAACTTTCGACAGCCGTAATCAGGAAGAAGACGTGCGAAGTACCCTTTACTGGAATCCGATGATAATAACTTCAAGAGAGAATCATGTTATTAGAATACCGTTTTTTAATAATGATATTACTGACAGTTTCAGGGTTATAGTCGAGGGAGTAACATCTGATGGAAAACTTACCCACATTGAAAAAGTTATTGAATAAAGAATTCAGATCATTTAAACCACCGTTTATGAAAACTTGGCTCATAATAACTTTAATGTGGTGTACTAAGTTTTGTGCTTCCCAAAAATATGTAACAATATCCTCCCCTGACGGAAACCTGAATTTTGTCTGCAGAATGGTTGATAACAAGCCTTATTATGATGTTACTTACAAACGACAGCAGTTAATTCATAATGGAAATTTGGGTTTGCAAATGTTAGAGGCTGATCTTTCGAAAGATTTAATTATCAATACAGCTTTATATAAAGATAGCACTGAGGATTATTCACTTGTTACGGGTAAAACCAGCCTTGTGCATATTAGTTATAGGGAATTGGAAATAACTTTTAAGCATACAATTACGGGAAAACAATTTGTTGTACGAACTAAAATTTTTAACGACGGTGTGGCATTCAGGTATGAATTAAAACCGGACAAACACCGGGATACTTTTTCATTAATTAATGAAACAACCACTTTTAATGTAACAGGCAACCCTGTTGTTCATGCATTATTTCTTCCTAATTATACAACATCGCACGAAGGTTTTTATACTCACACAAAATTCAGCGAAACCGTGCAGGATTCTTTAATGGATATGCCTGCCCTTTTTGAATTTCCTGGTGAAAAATATATGGCTATTACTGAGGCTGCACTTATAGATTATGCGGGCATGTATTTAACCAGGCATAATTACTCCCTTCTTTCTAAATTATCACCCTTGCCGGGTGAAAAAGAAATTAAAGTAAAGTTGAAGTTGCCACATAACAGCCCATGGCGAGTTTTATTGATTGGAGATAACATGGGCACCTTAGTTGAAAGTAATATTATTACTACGCTTAACCCTCCATGCGCTATAAATGATATAAGCTGGTTAAAACCCGGTAAAACAACATTTCCCTGGTGGAATGGAAATGTTTTACCCGATACAATAAATGCACCGGGAAATAATTTTGTAACAGCAAAATACTACATTGATTTTTGTGCGCGAAATAAAATAGAATACCATTCGGTGGTTGAATATGGTTTGCACCAGTGGTATGTGGATGATGGAACTAACTTTCAACCGGGGCCCAATGCCGATGTTACAAAACCTGTTCCTGGATTGGATATGAAGGAGATCTGTGATTATGCAAACAGTGTGGGCGTTGGTGTACGTGTATGGGTGCATTGGGCTGCGTTATATCCAAAATTAGATTCTGCATTTGCCATTTTTGAAAGGTGGGGACTAAAAGGAATGATGATCGATTTTATGGACAGGGACGATCAGTATATGGTAAACATGCAAAACGAAATGCTTGAGAAGGCCGCACGCCACCATTTGCACGTTCAGTTTCACGGCGCGTATAAGCCTACCGGCTTACATAGAACATTCCCAAATGAGTTTACGCGTGAAGGCACCTTAAATTACGAGACGAATAAATGGAACAATGAAGGGTTATCTTCCAACCATGATATTATTATGCCATTTACAAGGGGGTTGGCAGGTTCAACTGATTATCACCTTGGTGGCTTTCGCGCAGCGACCCCTCAAAATTTTCGCGCCCAATATACACGGCCTTTAATGCTGGGTACACGATGTCATATGCTGGCCATGTACGTAGTTCTTGAAAATTATTTACAAATGGTTTGCGATTTTCCTGAAGCTTACGAAGCACAACCAGGGTTTGAATTTATAAGAGAAGTCCCAACCGTTTGGGATGAAACCAAGGTCGTAGAATCCAAATTAAATGAGTATATCATAATTGCAAGAAGAAAAAATAACGATTGGTATTTGGGCGGAATTACAAATAGCACTTCAAGAACGATAGCAATTCAGCTAAATTTTCTTAAGCATGCGTCTTATAATTCAACTTTGTATACGGATGATGCAGATTCTGAAAATCCTAATAATGTAATCATTGAAACTCTTAATAGTTTCCCATCAGGACACACTACGGATCAAAATGAAAGAGGGTGGGGGTTTTGTAGTCCATTTCCATTCCGATTAAACTTTTACCCGCTTATTTTATCTATAAATTAGATTATTCCCAATTCAGGAATGGATTTAGATTTATAAATTATTGATTTATAATATTTTATCTATAGGCATTGGTTTTGTAAAATTTGTATAGTTGACTTATGAAAAACATTTTTATATGATCATATTTTTCATCATAATAGCCTGCTTCCTCCTATGGGAAGAATTTCATAAAGGGCACGCAAAAAATTAAGGGTTAATCCCACTCTTGGTTTTGAATTGGTGATCAACATCATCCAGTCAATTATTTTTTTAATAAAATTGATCAGATACTTTCCCCAAAATTACAGGCAGCAAATTTGTTATTACTTAGCATAAAATAAAGTAATGGCACTATCTCAGCAGATTATTTGGCTTTTTCTTCTGGCAATTCCTATTGCATGTATAGCCTGGACCGTAACACACGAAGAAGTTTTCCGCGAGCCCCGGGAATATTGTAGAAAGCGCAGTAAAAATGGGTCTACGTTGATGGAAAGAAAATTCTTTTATTTATTCACCTGCGAATATTGTTTTAGCCACTATGTAACCATATTATTTTTAATCATTTCAAAATACACCTTACTTTTTAGCGATTGGCGTGGTTACCTCATTGCAGGATTTTCATTGGTTTGGATTGCTAATCTTTACATGAGTTTATTTGGATTATTACGGCAGGATTTAAAGAAAGAACAGGCAGAGGCAGAGTTAGTTCATAAAGAATTAAAAGACAAAAAATAAAAGTACCATAACCTAGAAAATTGCAATTTTTATTGCAAATGTTTTACTGTGCCTATTATTTGTTTTAATTTAACCACCTATGCAGCCAAAGAAAAACGTTCCCCTTTTTAAAAGTTGGAAACAATGGTACATTTTTGAAATACTCATAATTGTGCTGCTAATCGCATTTTTTTATTGGTTCACTAAATATTATTCATGAGAGAACTAGACTGGTTGGTACTGGTGGTTACTCTTGTAGTGATTGTTATTTATGGCGTATATAAAGGGCGCACCGATAAAGACCTGGAAGGATATTTTCTTAGCGACCGCACCCTGCCATGGTATCTTGTGTTATTAAGTATTATGGGCACACAGGCAAGTGCCATCACCTTTCTTTCTGCACCCGGGCAGGCTTTTACAGATGGCATGCGCTTTTTGCAATATTATTTTGGATTGCCTATTGCCATGATCATTATTTCCATATCGTTTGTGCCCATATTTAAAAGGCTTAAAGTTTTTACCGCTTATGAATTTTTAGAAGAACGTTTTGATATAAAAACCCGGACTTTTACTTCCGCATTATTCCTGTTGTCCCGTGGCTTTTCAACTGGTATCAGCATTTATGCGCCATCTATCATTTTATCTTCTTTACTGGGATGGAATATTTTCTGGACCAACATTATAATGGGTGGAATTCTGATTATATATACCGTTACCGGCGGCGCAAAGGCTGTTGCTTACACGCAGAAATTACAGCTTACTATTATTATTGCTGCCATGTTTATTGCAGGGTATTTTATTGTACATGATATGCCTGCTGATGTAGGTTTTTCTGATGCGCTAAAAATAAGTGGTGCATCAGGAAAATTGAATGTGATAACAACTGGTTTCACTGAAGATGGGTTTGACTGGGAAGACCGGTACAATATCTTCAGTGGAATTATTGGTGGATTCTTTTTGTTGTTAAGTTATTTTGGAACGGATCAAAGCCAGGTGGGCAGATATCTTACTGCAAAAAACACCACTCAAAGCCGGTTAGGTTTACTAATGAATGGAATTGTAAAAGTTCCGATGCAATTTCTAATTCTCTTATTAGGTGCGCTACTTTTCACTTATTATCAATTCAATACGGGCCCCGTATTTTTTAATAAAGCCGTCAGCGAAAAAGCTTATGCGGGAGTATATGGTGATTCTTTAAGAACCATTGAAAAAAAATTCAACGAACTAAGTACACACCAGCAAAATATTTCTGTGCAATTTTTAGCAGCTGATAAAAAACAGGATGAAAAGGTAAAAGCGCATTATAAAAAAGAACTTGTTTTGGTTAATGCGCAAACAGATTCTTTAAGAGAAGATTATAAGGCATATTTAAAAAAAGCGGATCCGTTTATCGATACCAATGATACAAACTATATTTTTTTAAGGTTCGTGGTAGATACCTTGCCGGCGGGGCTGGTGGGCTTGTTGATAGCTGTAATATTTCTCGCTGCATGGGGTTCTATAGCTGCTGCTTTAAATTCGCTGGCAAGTTGTACCATGATTGATTTCTATTGCCGTTTTAAAACGAACTACAGTCATCGTATAAAAGATGACCCTGAAAGCTTGAAAAAATATAATGAGTCTAAATGGTTCACTTTTGCCTGGGGCGTATTCTGTATAATCATCGCAGAATTTTCAACTAAAATGGGAAGCCTTATAGAAGCAGTTAATAAATACGGTTCCCTTTTTTACGGGGTTATCTTAGGAATTTTCCTGGTTGCCTTTTATATAAAACAAATAAAAGGCAATGCTGTTTTCTGGAGTGCTGTAGTTTCTGAATTACTGATCATCTTATTATTTACCCTCGAAGAAACGGGCGTAATTGGTCTAGGATTTTTATGGTTAAATTTAATAGGTGCCGCTTCTGTAATTATGTTTGGATACTTATTTATTGCAATGGACCGCAACAGGCAAAGTCTGAATTAAATTTCATGTTGCAGCCTGGCAGGCAGTAAACAGTTTTATTGTTTCTGAAGCTTCTTTCACATCGTGCACCCGTAAAATATTGGCACCATTCATTAAGGCAATGGTATTTAATACCGTGGTTCCATTTAATGCATTTGCGGCATCTATATTCAGCGTTTTATAAATGGTAGACTTCCTGGAAAGCCCGGCCAGTATAGGTTTGCCAAGCATTCGTAACAGCGAAAGTTTTTTAAGCAATACAAAATTCTGATTGATGTTTTTTGCAAACCCAAATCCAGGGTCTATAATAACATCATTAATTCCTGCATCCTGTAAAACAGCTATTTTTTCAATAAAATAATCAAGAACCTCTGCTGCCACATCTTTGTAATTTGATTGTTCTGCCATATTCTGTGGCGTGCCTTTTATGTGCATACAAACATAAGGTACCTGTAAAGATGCCACTGCGCCAATCATTTCATCATCCATAATTCCCCCACTAATATCATTGATCATCGATGCGCCAGCCATAACAGCGGCGGTAGCAACTTTTGCATAGTACGTATCAATCGAAATAATTGCCCCTGGTAATTGTTGATGTACATTTTCTAATACAGGAATCACCCTGTTTATTTCTTGATCTGCCGTTATCTTTTCACTTCCTGGACGCGTACTTTGCCCGCCGATATCTATTATTACTGCGCCATGGTCAATCATTTTCTTAGCTGCATTTAACGCATCATCAATCGCCGTTTGCCTGCTTCCCGAATAAAAAGAATCGGGTGTAACATTAATAATACCCATGATTATAGGTTTGTCTAACAGAACCAATCTTCCTTTGCAGTTTAATGTAAACATTGTATGCTTTCCTTTATTTTTGACGGCAATACCTAAAAATATATTTTTAATTGTTACCAATGATAAGCACTAACGCTGCATACGATAATGTAATAGAACAGTGTAAAGATGTATTTATAAAAAAAACGCGTGATTATGGTACTGCCTGGCGGGTATTAAGAACCATATCTGTAGTTGACCAGATATTTATAAAAGCACTTCGTATAAAAAACATACAGGAAAAGAAAGTTCAGCTTGTTAATGATGATATTGCTTCAGAATTTAAGGGCATTATAAATTATGCCATCATTGGTTTAATACAATTGAAATTAGGAGATGCGTTGGTAGAAGACCTGCCTGCAGAAAAGGTGTCTGACTGGTATGAAACAGAATCTGCTGCAGCAAAAAAAACCATGGAAGATAAAAACCATGATTATGGCGAAGCATGGCGCGAAATGAGTGATGAAAGTTTTGTTGATCTTATAATTATGAAGTTGTTGCGCATTAAGCAAATTCTTTCCAACGATGGAAAAACCCTGGTAAGTGAAGGTATTGATGCCAATTATATTGATATAATAAATTATGCTGTATTTTCTTTAATTCTTAGCAATGAAAAGAGACCTTAAGTTTACAATTAAGAAAATTAATTTTTACCGCGACTCACCAGGAAGCAACAAAAATATTCGGTATGCGCTTTTGCTGATAAGATGGGTAGTTGGATTATTGTTTATTTTTTCAGGGTTGGTTAAAGCAAACGACCCGGTTGGTTTGAGCTATAAAATGCAGGAATTTTTCTTTGCATGGGGCTTGCAGTCTTTTAATGACATTTCATTGGCTTTAGCCCTTTTCATGAATGTATTTGAAGTGCTTGCAGGGGTAGCTATTATCTTAGGCTGGCGAACGAGGTTATTCACATGGCTTTTATTATTGCTCATCATATTTTTTACCTTTCTCACCTCGTACGCGGTTTTTTCAGGTAAAATTAAAACGTGCGGATGCTTTGGTGATTGCCTGCCATTAACGCCTGTTACATCCCTAATCAAGGACCTTGTTTTACTCGCCCTGATCATTATTCTTTTTATAAAAAGAAAAAGAATGGTTGAGCAAATTCCACCCAGTTTCTCCATTTTTATTTTATCGGTAACTGTTGCTGCCACCATCTTACTACAGGCTTATGTATTACAACACCTGCCCATAATAGATTGCCTCCCCTATAAAAAAGGAAATAACCTTGTAGAACAAATGCAGTTGCCTGATAATGCTATACAGGATAGTGTTGTGATGACATTTAAGTACCGAAAAAATGGTGAATTTGTTGAGTTTAACCAGGATGAAATTCCTGAAGATCTTGACAGCACCTATGAATTTATTGACAGGTATGATAAAGTAGTAGTAAAAGGAAATGCACAGGCACCCATTACTGATTTTTCACTGCAAACCTTAACAGGAAATGATACAACCAAAACAATACTTAGCCAACCTTTTGAGTATGTGATGCTTTTTGTAAAAGATTTTTCCACCCTTGAAAAATGGAACACAGAAGATTTTCAGCAACTAGTTATTAAGCTTCGAAGTAACCAGGTTCCATTAATAATAGTAACAGCCGATAAAAACAAAGCGCAGGAACTTTTTGGAAGTGAACCATCCATCGACATTTTATTATGCGATGCAACAGTTATAAAAACTGCAGCAAGAGTAAATCCAACTTATTTTTTAATGAAGCAGGCAAATATCCTGGGAAAATATAGTTATGCTGATTTGGATGAATTGAATGCAGACATGGATGTCATCATCAATAACCGGTAATTACTTAATCACCACCTGTGTAATCACCTTTTCTTTTAGGGCTTCATTAACCCTTTCAATAATTTTGTTTTTCTGGTAAGAGAGCTCATTCTTTAATGGCCCTACAGCAGTGTAAACAAAAAGAGTCTGGTTTATTATTTCAATTTTATCGGTATATCGGGCAATGGTTTTTCCCATTATTTCTTCCCAAAGAGACTGTATTTGCACTGCGTGCAATCCCTGTTTTAATTTGCTCTTATAAATAAATTGCTGAAGTGCTGCGCCGATATGCATAGCTATAAAAGTAAGGGTAATTCCGGTTAATTATTTCTTGCAGATTCCCTTGATTTTAATTTGTCTTTAAATACTTTCTCAAATTTTTCAACCTTTGGCTGTATAACGAAGCGACAATACATTTGCCCCTGGTTATTGTTAAAATAATTTTTATGTTCCTGTTCAGCAGGGTAAAAGGCTGTAAAAGGTTCAATGGTGGTAACAACGGGATTTTCAAAAGCACCGCTTTCATTAACCTTTTGCTTGAGTTCAGCAGCCAGTTTTTTTTGTTCTTCGTTGTGGTAAAAAATGGCACTTCGGTATTGAGTACCTATATCATTTCCCTGCCGGTTAAGTGTGGTGGGGTCATGTGTTTTCCAGAAAACCTCCAGTAATTCGGTAAAAGAAATAATAGACGGATCAAAAATAACCTGGCAGCACTCTGCATGACCCGTGGTACCCGTGCAAACCTCTTCGTATGTTGGCCGGGTAACAGAACCGCCGCTATAGCCACTTGTGACCTTTGTTACACCCTCCAGCCTTTGAAAAATAGCTTCAGTACACCAAAAACATCCGGTACCAAAAGTGGCAGTATCCATGGTTTTATTTTCTGTATTTATTGCATCACTCATAAATTCATTTTGTGTTTTAACTTCTGAACATCCAGAAAAAGAAGCAGCTCCTATAAAAGCGCTTAAAACCCAGTTCAGTAAATTAATTGACTTATAAAACATCTCTGCAAATAGGGGTTATTTTATTGAATGTGCAAGTTAATTAACACAAAAATTAAAGCTAACCTCCTGGTAAAATAACAAATTATCTGCCAGTGAATGAATTCAATTTCACCTCTTTAACATTCATTTAAAGGGAGCATGAATTCTATCTTTTCTTTAAATCTTTAACCTTAATCAAATATGAAAAATTCTGATTACTAACTTTGTTGCAGGAAAAAACTATGAAATTATATCCGGAATCAGCATCTTACCAATTAGAGTTTGAAAAAATAAAAACACTGGTAAGTAATTATTGTGAAACTGTCTTATGCACTGAATAAAGTTGCGAGTCTTCGCCTGCATACGGTATACGATTATATTATTTTGGAACTGCAGCAAACCCATGAATATAAATTACTAACTGAACATGGAATTAATTTTCCAAACGATTTTACTACCAGTGTGCAAAAAGAGATAAAACTACTTTCTGTTGAAGGCAGCCAGCTTTCAGGTGACCAGTTTATGCTCCTCAGAAAATTATCAGAAAGTATTGAAAGAATTTTCCGTTGGTTTAACCATGAAAGAAGGCTTGCTTACAAAGGTTTGGAAAAGGTGATCGATGGCATTACTTATGATAAAAAAATTATAGAGTATATAGATGAAGTACTCGATGAAAGGGGCGTAGTAAAAGACAATGCTTCGCCAGAACTTCAACGAATACGGCAGAGTTTGTATAAAAAGAGAAATGAATTGCGCAGAACCTTTGACAAGATTATTGCGCGTTTAACTAAAGCAGGCTATACTGCAGAGATCGATGAAAGCTTTAGCAATGGCCGTAGGGTTGCCGCAGTTTTCAGTGAACATAAAAGACAGGTTAAAGGAATTTTACATGGCGAAAGTGACAGCCGCAAAACTGCCTTTATTGAACCTGAAGAAACCATTGGTTTAAACAACGATGTGTCTTCACTGGAGCATGAAGAAGTTCGTGAGGTGCAAAAAATTTTAAGAGCGCTTACCGCAAAACTTCGTCCTTATAGTGGGCAATTGTCCGGTTGGCAAAATGTTATTGGTGAGTTTGATTTTATAAGGGCAAAAGCCAAATTCGCACAGGACATTGACGGGCATTTTCCGAATGTTGTAAATAAAGCGACCATTCAGCTTACAGACGCTTATCACCCCTTATTATTTTTATACAATAAAAAGGCAGGAAAGAAAACCATTCCGCTTAATTTAAAATTACATGACGATAACCGCATACTTATAATAAGCGGACCAAATGCAGGTGGTAAAACCGTTACCATGAAAACGATTGGCCTCATACAAATGATGGTGCAGGCGGGTTTGCTGGTTCCGGTTAACCCGGTTTCCGAGATCGGGGTATTTAAACAAATATTCATTCATATTGGGGATACCCAAAGCCTTGAATTTGAACTTAGCACATACAGCAGTCACCTGTTGCATATGAAGCATTTTATTGAAAATGCAAATGGAAAAACTTTATTCTTTATTGATGAATTAGGGAGTGGCAGCGACCCCAATCTCGGCGGCGCATTTGCGGAAGTGATATTGGAAGAATTAAGCCGCAGGCATGCGATCGGTATAGTTACCACCCACTACTTAAATTTAAAAGTAATGGCTAACCACACCTCCGGCATTTTTAATGGCGCCATGGCTTTTGATGAACAAAATCTTCAACCCTTATATAAACTAACCACCGGCAAACCCGGCAGTTCTTATACCTTTTCTATTGCGGAAAGAATAGGCTTGCCCAAACACCTGATTAACCGTGCCCGCAAACTGGTTGAGGAAGATCATTTCAGACTCGACAAATTGTTGAATCGAACAGAGCAGGACCTGCAGCAGCTGCATACCGAAAAAATAAAAATTCAGCAGTTAATAAAAGATAACAGCGCCCTGAAGAAAGAATTGGAAAACGCGCTGCAAAACGACAGGCATACAAAACAGGTTGAATTATTAAAACACCAAAACACACAAACAGAGGAGCGCATTGCCTATTTAAAAGAAATGGAAAGAAAGCTAAAAAGCATTGTGGCAGGCTGGAAGAATACAGAGAATAAAGAAGAGATGATCATGCAGCTTCGAAATGTACTGTTTGAGAAAAAAGAAAAGGCCATTCAGCAAAAAATGGCAAAAAAAATAGACGCACGTTACCGCGAAGTAACTAAAGCAATTGAGGTGGGGGTACATGTAAAAATGAAGAAAAACAACCAGGTAGGTGTTATAAAAGAAATTCGGGGCAAGCGGGCAGTGATACTGGTTGGGCAATTACCTATAAACGTTGAAATAAACGATCTGATAACCGTAGAAGAAAGAGCACTTGCACTTTAAAAAAATACAATGTACTTTCACTGCCTAATCCCTAAAAACTTAACCTATGAAACAAAACTTCAAAAAAATTCTTCTTGTAGAAGATGACAACATTATGGTTGTTATTAGTAATAAGCTGATGAAAATCGTTGGTTTTGCAGATGAAGTGGTTTCAGTTATTAATGGGCAGGAAGCCCGTGAATACCTTGATAATCCAACCAATTTTGGGGCAACCTACGAAATGCCTGACCTTATTTTGCTTGACCTTCATATGAATATGATGACAGGTTGGGAGTTTTTAGACTGGTATAATAAATGGACCTCCTCGCGCCAGCATTATCCACCGGTTTATATTCTTTCCTCTACCATTTCTGACGAAGATTCCCGCAAAGCCATGAATTATAAGCAGGTTGAAGGCTTTATTACAAAACCTATTACTGTTGAGAATCTCAATAAAATGAGCAGTTCTCACCTTAATTAATCAGTTTTTATCCCTCAAAAACTGGTTGATTTTTTCCCCTCTGGAGTACCAATTTTGTTCATTTTATTCCCAATTCGCAACATTGTCCCGGCAGTTTAGCTTATAACTGTATTGAAAATTTCGGGGAACAGATTTTGCACTTACATCAAAAACAAAAATGATGTTTGAAAAGAATATGGGTTTAGCAGACAGGATAATTCGCCCGACATTGGCATTTGGAATTATTGCAGCAGTAGCATCAGGTAAACTGAATGGAATTACCGGTTATGCCCTATTGGGTTTAGCAGGGGTGTTTTTAATTACGAGTGCCTTTGGTTCATGCCCTGTTTACCAGGCATTGCGAATAGACACTTTAAATAAAGAAGAGCAGGAAGAAGTTAATTTTTAATTGGTAAGGCTGCCTTAACCTTATACTTACGGCGGGCATCCATAATTACATTAAAATGGCTGTCTGCCCATTGCGCCAGTTCCAGAAATTGTTGTAACAAGCCTTCGCCCAGGCTGGTTAGCTGGTATTCTACACGTGGCGGCATTACGGCAAATATTTTTCTTGAAATAATCCCGTCTTCCTCTAAAGATCTTAAGGTAACCGTTAGCATACGTTGGGATATTCCTTTAATGCCATCTTTCATTTCATTAAACCGCATTTGTTTATGCAAACCCAGTAACAGAACGGAATACATGCTCCATTTATCACCATATTTTGCCATAATGTCTTTTATCGGGCATACGTTGTGCTGAATGCACGACCCAGAAAAAATTTTGGAAATACGCTGCTGATCAAATTTATTTACAGACATTAGTACTATTTAACATTAATTGATGATATTTAAACGGTAAAGCTACGTATCTTTGGTTACTAAAAGTAACTAAGTAATGTTAAGAAACTGTAGAAAGTACAACAGGATTGCATAAACAGGATTTGTTACAGAAAATTAAAAGAAATGAAAAAAGCAGAAGTTGTCGAAATCATCCCCTCTAAAAAAATAATCGTTGGTAACCCCAAAGCTCCAATAACTATTATGGAATTTGGTGATTACGAAAGTATTGAGTGTGCTAAAGCAAATGAAGTAGTGGAAGAATTATTAGAAGCCTTTCCCCAGGATGTAAAATTTATTTTCCGTCATTTTCCTTTATTAAAAATTCACCAGAAAGCCCATAAAGCTGCCGAGGCTTCTTTAGCTGCTGCCCAGGAAGGTAAATTTTGGGATATGCATAAAGAACTTTTTAGCAACAGGCGTAACCTGGGCATCATTAGTCTTAAAGGACATGCACGGGAAGCAGGTGTAGTTTCTAAAAAGTTTTTAGATGAGCTTATAAACAGCCATTACGGCGTTAATGTGCAGGATGATCTGAAAGAAGGAATCAAACTGGGCATTAAAAACATTCCCGCATTCTTCATAAATGGAAAAAGGTACGATGGCAACATCACCTTTAAAGAAATGAGCGCCTTTGTTCAGGGCCTTTTACAAAACGGCAAACAAAAAGCTGTTAAAAAGGCTGCCTAAATAATTCAATCTTTTTTTAATAATGAAAATTGATATCTGGTCAGATATAGTGTGCCCTTTTTGCTATATAGGGAAACGAAAGCTTGAAATTGCCCTGGAAGATTTTAAAGGTAAAGAGTCAGTAGAGATCGAATGGCATAGCTACCAGTTAGACCCTCAAATGGAATATAAAGAAGGCCAGTCTGTACATGAATATTTGGGAAAAAGAAAAGGTGGCGATACTGCTGACGGTAAAAGAATGAACGATCATATGGCTGCGGTTGCCGCTGAAGTAGGATTACATTACGACTTTGACAATGCTGTTATAAACAATACCCTAAATGCCCATCGACTTTTGCATTTTGCAAAAACTAAAGGTGTGCAAAATGAAATGAAAGAAAAATTATTTGCCGCATATTATACTCAAGGCAAAAATATTGGGGATATAGAAACACTTTCTCAACTGGCTGAAGAAACAGGTTTAAATAAAATAGAAACTGTTCAGGTTTTACAAAGCGATGCTTTTAAAAATGAAGTAGAGAGCGACCAGTACAATGCCTTTCAGATAGGTGTACAGGGTGTTCCATTTTTTGTTTTTAATAATAAGTATGCTGTATCGGGTGCACAGCCTCCCGCCGTTTTTGCTGAAGTGTTAGATAAAGTATATGAAGAAGAAAAACCGGTAATACTGTCGGAAGCGTCCGGGGTATGTACTACAGACGGTGTTTGTAATTAATATTTTATCATTATATATAAGCAATGATGCCCGGTAAACAGCCGGGCATTATTTTTTACTTATTGTAATAATATTTACATTAGTAATAGAAAATCTTTATTATGAACAGGAACATCAGACAGGGTTTTATAGCAGGCAGCATAGGTGCCATTATTTTGGTGATCATTATGTATTTACTGCGCGGTATAGGTTTGGGCGAACCAGGTTTTGTTTTAATGTACCGTGGCGCTTTTGGTGAAAACCACCAGGCAGAACAATTAATTTCGGCGCTGATATTTATTATCAGTGGCGGGTTCTGGGGCATTGCATTCGCATTGCTAATAAAAAACCCCAACATATTAAAAGGCTTTTTATTTGGCATTTTGCCAACGTTGTGGTTATGGATCGTGGTGAATGCATTTTTGCATAAACCCCTGTTCAACGACTTTCAACCCATGGGTATCATAATGCCTATTGTTTTTAATATGGTTATATGGGGAAGTTTTGTGGGCTGGTATTTAAAGGGAAAGTTTAAATAAGGATGAAGTTTATTAAAATAAAAAATCCTGCACGGCTATGTGCGGGATTTTTTTTATTTATATGATTTCATACAATCATTTTTTTCTTGCCACTACGTTTTATTTGCCGCAACTTTACCGCGAAACACACAATATGAAATTAATGAGGAGGGGAGGAGCATTCATTGCATGGATGCTCATTATGCAAACGTCAATAGCACAACCGGTATTATCAGGAAAAATAGTGAACAATAAAGAGGTTGGTATAGCTGATGCGATAATTGAAGTACTCAATACAACCAAACATGCTTTATCAAGTAGTGACGGTAGCTTTCAAATAACTGAATTACCTGCAGGCGAGTATGACCTCAGAATTTCAGCCATTAATTATGCTGCACACTTGCAGCACGTTTCCCTGCCTGCCAATGCAATAAATATCATTCTTCATCCATCATCAAATATGTTAGAAGATGTTGTAGTTACTGCTGATAAAAGAGAAGTAGCATTACAACAGGTGCCGCTATCTGTATCCGTTTTTAATGAGCGTGAAATAAATAATTACAGAATTTGGAATGTAAGCGATTTAACCGCCCTCGTTCCCACCCTGTATTCTTCGGATCCCGGGGATGGTAGAAATGTAACCTCTTTACGGGGCATTGCATCTACCTCTTACGACCAGGCCATTGCTACCTATGTGGATGGCGTAAGCCAGTTTAATCTTGACATGTATATGGGTGACCTCAATGACGTGGAGCGGATTGAAATTTTACGCGGTCCACAGGGCACCTTATATGGCAGAAACGCTATGGGCGGAGTAATTAATATCATAACTAAAAAGCCTTCTTTTACCACTTCAGGTTTCGTGGAGGCAGGAATAGGGAATTTTGGGCTTCAACGTTATCGTGCGGGTATAAAAACGCCCTTGAATGCAAAAATGCTATCTAGGTGCATCGCTTCTGTATAAAAGCATGAATGGTTTTTATAAAAATGATTATAACCACAAAAGCTTTGATAAGCAGCAGTCATTTGCAGGTAATTATTACCTGCAATATTTACCGGTTGAATCTCTTTCTGTAACACTAAATATTAAACATCAGCAGAATAGAAATGATGGCGCGTTTCCATTGCAATCATTATATAGTGAAGACCCATATTCTTTCCACCTTTCACAGAATGCAACAGCGCAAATGCATGATAAAATTTTTAATACTTCACTTGCTATTAAATATGCGCGGAGCAAATTCAAATTAACTTCAGAAACTGGTTACCAGCAGAATTACAGGTTTTATGATGATAATTTAGATGGTGATTTCAGCGCTGCCGATGCGGTAAGCATCTATAATAATTACGGTGATGGTTTTAATAAAGTAAAAGCTTACACGCAGGAGGTACGCCTTGAATCCCCGGCTAATACTGGTAAAAAATCGCTGCAATGGGTTGCGGGTACTTATTTATTTTATCAAAGAAGCCCCGTTAAACAGGCAACTGTTTTTGGTAAAGATGCAGCACTTATTGGTTCGCCTGATAGTCTGTTTCGTATTGTTAATACCTCTGGTGCAACCAATAAAGGGGTTGCTTTTTTTGGACAAATAAATTATCCTATAACTGCAAGTCTGCATGTAATTGCGGGAATGCGTTATGATTACCAGCGATCAGCATTAAAAGTAAATAGCGAATATGTTAGAGATGACGTTCCATTTTCATTTCCAATTCAACCAGATACCACTGCAAAAAATTCTTACGGTGCCATATCGCCAAGAGCAGGTTTGCAATACCTGATCAATGAGTATTCAAACATTTATTTTAATTACAGCAGGGGATACCGGTCGGGAGGGTTAACCCCAATAGGTTCCGATCCTTCTCAACCTGCTTTATTTCCCTTTAACCCTGAGTACAGTAATAATTATGAGGTTGGATTTAAAAATACCTTCCTGCAAAAGAGGGTTCGTTTTAATGCTGCATTGTTTTATGTGCAGGTAGATAATATACAGGTACCAACACTTATTTTGCCTGATGCAATAACCGTTACAAAAAACGGGGGAAAGCTTAGCAGCAAAGGGATTGAGGCAGAATTAAGTGCATTATTATTAAAGGGTTTATCACTTCAGTACAATGTGGGATATACGGATGCCACCTATTCAGATTTGAAACTTTCAGTTTATGGAACCGAAATGGATTTAAGTGGGAACAGGCAGATATTTACCCCTGATATAACCTCATCCCTTGCCGCCCAATACAACTACATCCTGTCTGAAAAAAATAATTTAGATTTTATAATCCGTGGAGAATGGCTGTACCTGGGTGAACAATATTTTGACCAGGCAAATACTATCCGCCAATCCCCATACAATCTTTATAACTTAAAAGCAGGATTTTCAAATAGTAAAATTGAATGCATGTTCTGGATGCGTAATCTTACTGATACCCGGTTTGTTGATTATGCATACGATTTCGGTGTGGTGCATAACGGTAACCCACGAACTTTCGGTGGGAGTATTTCATTTAGATTTTAAAAAAAGAATTTAATGTGCAGGATCGTATTCAACCTCAATGGTTGCATATACGATATCCAGTTCTTTTAACTGGTCCTTAATTTCATCTTTTAAAATTTCTGCCTCTTTAAGATTCATGTTTTTATCGACTGTTACATGAAGGCTGGCTACATGGTGGTTGCCATCCAAAGACCATAATTTAAGGTCATGTACATCCTTCACATTGCTCTTGTTTTGTAACAAATCGAAAACATGTTTCTCTGACAGGTTGCCTGGTACGCCCTGCAAAATTATTTTTATGGCTGGCTTAATATTCCTGTAAACATTAAATAGAACAAAAAGAGCTATCAGCAGTGAAAGTAAAGGGTCAATGACCGGCACATCAGCAAATGACATAATTATAGCACCAACCAGCACTGCCACCCATCCTAAAACATCTTCCAAAAAGTGAAGCGAAACGACCTTTTCATTGATGCTGTCACCCTTTTTTAAACGCAGCATCGCAAAGCCGTTAACTGCAATACCAAGTATAGCAAGTATAATCATACCCTTTGTGTCGGGTTGCTGTGGATCACTTATTCGCGAAATGGCTTCGCTGATAATAAATATGCTGCCTACTATTAAAACAGTGGCATTTAAAAATGCCCCTAACAATGAAAATCTTTGATACCCGTATGTATAATCTGATGTTTTTTCTTTTTTACTTTTCTTTTGAAAGTACCACGATACGCCAAGTGAAAGACTGTCACCAAAATCGTGCAAAGCATCAGAAAGAATGGCAACACTGTTGGTAAGCAATCCGCCGATGACTTCGATTATTGCAAAACCCGTATTTAAAAAAAATGCGGTTGAAATATTTTTTGTTCCGTGATCATGGGTATGATTATGAGACCCACTTTTTTTTACAGGTAAAATATTTTCTGCTTTTTCATTCATAACAATAAATTAATCATAATGCACTTGCTTTTAATGATTAAAAAATGATGCCTAGAATTTAGCTGCTATTCCCGCATAAAAATTTCTGCCAATTGAAGGGATTATTCCCGGACCCGGATATTCATCTGTGCGGTATGTAAAGTATTTAGTATCTGTAACATTATTGCTTCCTGCTTTCAAAGAAAAACTTCCGATGCGGTAAGTTGCGCTCGCATCAAAAACCGTATATGCAGGAATATAACCGGCAGCAGGTTCATCGCTTACGCGGGCATTGGTTGCATCTCCAAATGCATCACCCGTATTGTTCATTTGTATAGTGGCTGAGAATTTTTTATCAAGATAAGAGATGCCTAAACGGTTTACATAGTTAGCTGCACCTTCCACCCGGTTTCCCTTAAATTCCCCTGTAGTATATTTTGCATTAATAAAAGCTAATGAATTAAATATACTCAACCCACGTGCTGAAGCAGGGTTTAAAAATTTTAATAAATTAAATTCTATATAGCTTTCAAGCCCTTTGTGTTCACTGTTTGCCACATTTGTACGAAGGGTAAATTCATTTTCAGTTCCAGCATTTTTAAGTACGGTGCCTATGCGGTTTTGGTAATCGAGATAAAATAATCCTACATCAAAATTCAGGAATTTTTGAACAGTTCCACGAAATCCAAGGTCTGCATTAAATCCCTTTGCATCTTTCATGTTAGGATCGATAACTGATGTAACACCAAAACCTGTAAGTTGCGAGTAATCTATAGGGCGGTAAGCCTGGCTAATGTTTGCATAAAAATTTGTGGATGATGAGCTTTTAAATTCTGCACCAATACCGAATAAGGAAATATAACGGGACCTGTTTTGATCGGTGATGATGATATCTCCATCATCTATTTTTCGTCCTTTAGCTGTGCTCTTTAAATATTCTAACCGAAATCCGGGTGTAACCGTAAACCTGTTGCTAATCCTGAAAATATTTTCAATGAAGGGAGCGATGTTGGTCGTAGTAAAATCGAAATCTTTCTCAAAATCTCCTGAAATAGATAGATCGAAATCTGACCCTGTTGTGCCTTCACCTCCGCCTTGCCTTTTAAACCAGGCATATGCATATCTTACGCCAGATGCCAGGGTTTGATTGCGCTTTCCTATGGTGTAATCGTGTAACAACCTCAGTTCTGTTGTGGTGTTGTGCATGTTTTCGTTTTCCACTTCGCGGGGTACATACTTGTTTGTTTCAGGATCTATTTCGTCCAAAGCACCTGCGCCGCCATCTTCGTTGCGCCATACCAACGCCCTGTTTCCTAACAGCAATGTTGATTTTAGAGATAAGGAAGTGTTGGGAGATAATGAAAGGTCTGCATATCCTGTTATAATATTCCACGGACTTTTAATAAAGTTTCTGCTGCGGAAAGATGTGCGTGGATTTACGTTAAACATACTGTCAGTTAAGCCGCCGGGCATCTGAATGCTGTTTCGTAATAAAGAATATTCAACCCCTGCTTTTATTTTTTCCGAATCATTATATTCTATTCTGCCAAAACCTGAAAGCTGCCATTGCTTACTGTTCGGGCGCCATCCATCTAAAGTGCGGTATTGGATAAAAGAATAGTAATTCCATTTTTTTATGCTGCCACCAACGGAATTAAAAGTATTAAACAAACCAAAACTTCCGCCTGTCTGAGAAGTGTAAAATTCAAATGGCTTGTTGCGTGGCGCATCATTCAATACATAATTTACAAGCCCTCCAAAGTGTGATCCGAATTGAAGAGAAGCAGCACCACGAACGATCTCTATTCGGCTTACCGCTTCCATAGGTGGCAGGTAATATGCTTCGTTATATCCAAAAACATCTGCACTTATATTATATCCATTCTGGCGCGTATTCATTTCAATACTTTGCGACGGATTTAATCCACGGGTGGCAATGCCATTAGCAGTAAACCCGCCGGTTTCGGTTTCCACAATGGTTAATCCGGGTATACGACCTAAAATCTGCCGCGTGTTATTTATGGCTTTATTCGCATCTAAACTGTCTACAATAATTACTTCATTTTTTTTACCGGCATATATTATCCCATCCCGGTATTCAGGCATATGTCCTGTGCCTCTAACGGTCCTGATTCCTGAAACCTTTATATCATTCAATTGATTGGTTATGGATGTGTCCAGGTTAGCCTGCCTCGCAAAAAGCGATAATGGTAATAGGAATAATGCCATCAAAAAAAACTTGTTCCTCATTTGTCGGTTACTTTTTGGCAAATGTGGGGGATAAAATGGCGGGTGGTTTACGCATTAAGGAAATTCCTATATTTTATAAGATTATTAATATTTAGAATTAAAAATTGATTCGAAACTGAAATGTAATTATCGCTTTTGCCACAGTGCATCTATAAACCAGTGTTTACAGTCATAGAAATGTTCTATTGTTTTAAAGCCTGTAAATGTTGCCATAGCTCTAATTTCCCGCTCTGAATATTTTTGGGATAGCTCTGTCCAAATGGCTTCGTTGCGTTCAAATGAAAACGTTTTGTCTGAAATATTCACCTGTTGTTCTTCCAGGCTTATAAGGTAACTTTTGCATGCGCCGGTTATAGGATCGTAGGTAGGAAAGTGGTCGAACTTTTCAATATTAAAATTTGCTTCCAGCTCGTTGTTTATTCTTTTAAGAAGGTTAAGATTAAAGGCCTTAGTAATACCCACCCGATCATTATATGCGCATAAAATATCTTTTGGATTTTTTTTAAGGTCGAAACCCACTAATACCATATCCCCACTTCTTAATTCATTATTCAGTGCCTGCATAAATCTGGTAGCATCTTCCGTGGTAAAATTGCCAATATTAGATCCCAGGAATAAGACCACTTTAGGTCGTTCTGAAACCTGGTAACTTTCTTTGATCATTTCAAAATAATCACCATTCAATCCTTCTACATCCAAACCAGGTATTCGTTTTGGCATTTCGTCTTCCAGCAGGTTTATTACATTCCCTGATATATCAATCGGATAATAGGTAAAATTTTTTCCGGCGTTCCGCAGGTGACGCAATAAATGCGTTGATTTTGTGGCATCGCCAGCCCCTAATTCAAGAATATCGAATGCATCAAATCTTTCTAAAATGGGATCTGCGAGTTCTTTAGTTTGTAATAAAAAAATCTCCTGCTCACTTCGTGTAAGATAATATTCGGGCATGCGCATAATTTCCTGGAAAAGTTTATCGCCCTCTGCATCATAAAAATATTTTGAGCTGAAAAATTTTGGATTTGAGGACAAACCTATTATTACATCAGAATAAAATTGTTCGTTAACTGAAGGTTCTATTTCGCCAGCCTGATTCCTGTAAACTGCCATTGTAAATTTGTTTGAAAAAAGTTACGATATGTTACCCTGCTGTGGTTTTCTGGTGTGGCTACAGATGCGCCCCGCAAGACCATTTGATTAACCATGAATTTGCCGTTATACTCACCAATCGCACCCTCAGCTTTTGAAAAACCAGGGTAGGGTAGGTATGCACTTTCTGTCCATTCCCACCTGTTGCCCCATGAGAAATTTGTTGCTGCCACTTCCCATTCTGCCTCTGTGGGAAGCCGCAATCCTTTATAGGATGCAAAAGCGGTGGCTTCAAAATAATTAATGTGGGTTACGGGTTGCTGCAAGTCTACCGGTTGTAAACCCTGTAGCGTGTAAGTATGCCAGTTGTTTTCAACCAAATGCCAGTAAAGGGGGGATTTGGCATTATGTTGATTGAACCCACTGCCATCCTTCTGAATGCCAGAATTTAAAATTTTGGTAACCGCCATCATTAATAAATTCAAGGTATTCTTCATTGGTTACTAAACCACTTTGAATTTGGAAGGGCTGCAAAAAAACTTTATGCCTGCATAGTTCATTATCAAAACAAAAATCATTTCCTGCATAACCAATTTCGTATACCCCTTCTTTTATTGTAATCCATTGTTTTTTGAGATCGGGTTCTACTGTTTCAATTTTTGAATTACTATATATTGGTAATAATGGATTATGACCAAGTATGTATTTGATATCTGTCAATAATAATTCCTGATGCTGCTGTTCGTGGTTAAATCCAAGTATTAATAATTCTCTTACTTCTGCAGTTATTTCTTTGCTTAAAAATTCATGCATTGCCTCATCTACATGACTGCGGTATTTGTAAACTTCTTCTACAGAGGGCCTGCTAAGATTTCCGCGGTCTGTTCGTACAACACGCGCTCCCACACTTTCATAATAGCTGTTGAAAACATAATTAAAGTTTGGATCGAATTCTTTATACCCCTTATGATACGGCTTTAAAATAAAGGTTTCAAAAAACCATGTGCTGTGTCCAAGGTGCCATTTGGGCGGGCTAACATCGACTATGGGCTGAACAACATAATCTTCGGTTTTGAGAGGTTTACAAATTTGTACTGAATGCTTTCTTATTGATGCATAGGTAGTTTGCAGATCGAGGCCGTTATCTTTTATTTCTGGCTCATACATCAATGTGTCATTAATAATTTCGTTTCCTGACTGATTATTTTTTCCGGTTAATGTTTGCATGGTTATATTATTTATTAAAAATGCATGCCAGCATTCTTATTGTTTGTTAATGTAACGGGTAAGATCTGAAATGGAATGTATTTGTAGTTCATGCGCCTGTTGCTTTCTCATCATCAGGGCGTAAGCATTGTTAAAACCTATAGGCGCAAGCCAAACAAGGTTAAACTTTTTATTAAAATTATCTTTTACAAAATTGTATGTTGTTTCACGGTTTCCCATAACCTGCTCTAATTCGGTTTTTGTTGGGGAAAGTATTACCAGTAATCCTGTACCCGTATATTCAGGATACATGTCAATTTCATTATTTATAAGTGCATCAAAGCAAATTTTTGTACCGCCTAAGCCGGTCTTGGCTTCAACCTTTAGGTTGGTATATCCTTCCAGAAGCATTTGATACATGTTTATAAGTATGTATTGTTCTCCGAAGATCTTTGACCCCAGTCGAATGGTACCTGATGTTTGCTTTTGTTGCACTTTATATAAACCTTTTTCAACTAAAAAATCTTTTGCAACTTTTTCCGGTAGTTGCTTCAGGAAATCTACCCGGTAGTTTAATTCAGTCATTATACTGTCGTTAATTAATCCCGAAAGCATATTTAAAACAGGCTGAACTTCAGGATGCTCTTTCAGTGTTTGAGATCTTACAACAGGCGCTGCATAATAGGGCGGAAAAATATTCTTATCGTCCTGCAAGGTAATTAAATTAAAAGCCTTCAGTCTTCCATCCGTGCTATAGCCACTTATTACATCCAGCTTTTTTTCGTATGCAGCTTTATACATCACCGCATCACTTATAACAACATTCCTGATGTTTAAATCATACACGTTTTTTAATCCAAGGTATCCATCCTCTCTCCCCATAAATTCTGGCGTAAAGCCGGCCAGCAATCCCTTTCCTGTTGCCGGGATAATGTAAAAGGAAGAGAGGGCCAAAACAATAACAGGTAATAATATAAGATTCTTATTCAACTTTCTAAAATGTAATTTTTGAAGAAGTGAAAGCAGGTAATCGAATAAAATGGCAAGTAAAGCAGCAGGTATTGCACCGGCAAGAATCATATTGGTATTGTTCAATGCAATGCCTCCAAAAATAAACTCACCTAAACCGCCTGCAGCAATGTATGCAGCCAGCGTAGCCACCCCAACATTTATAACAGTGGCAGTTCTTACGCCCGCAAGTATAACCGGCATTGCAAGAGGTAGCTGTACTTTTACCAATACTTGGGAAGATGTCATGCCCATTCCTTTTGCAGCATCGACCACAGATGGATTAACACCTGTAATACCTGTATATGTATTTCGAATGATAGGCAATAATGCATAAAGAAATAACGCTGCTATTGCAGGAGTGGCGCCAATTCCTAATAAGGGTATTAAAAATCCTAATAAAGCAATAGAGGGTATGGTTTGCAATACACCGGCAAAACCCAAGACAGGTGCAGATAATTTTTGCCTGCGTGCTATAAGAATACCTAACGGTAACCCAATGCAAATGGCTATAAACAGAGAAATAAAAGTAAGCCCTATGTGCGTAATGGTTTGTTGCAACAACTTGTCTGATTGCTGCGATAAAAACTGCCATAAAGTTTGCTGATCATCCATAACAGTTTTGTTGCCTGAATTGTTGAAATGCAGTTTGAAGGCCTGAGAATGTTACCTGCTTTGTGGTATTACTTTCCTCATCAAATGCAATTACAGTCGATTTATTATTGGATAATGCCTCTATCGTTTGCCATAGAGACCTTGTACTGCTGACACTACCGGGTTGCTCTATACTTTCATCCAAAAAATTCCAAATGTTTTTCAAAGAAATGGTTTGCCACTCTAACTGCAGTTGTTGATGTTTAAAGAATTTTTTTACAAATTCATTTTTTGGTTTAAACAATAGCTCGATGGATGGACCGGATTGCAATAATTTACCGTTATCCATTAACCCGATTTCATCGCCCAGGTCAAATGCCTCCTGAACATCATGGGTAACTAGTATGATAGTCTTTTGGTTTAACTCATCAAGGTCTTTAAATTCTTTTCTTACTGATGTTCTGGTTAAAGGGTCTAATGCGCCAAACGGTTCATCCATCAATAAAATTGGCGGATCAGCAGCAAGCGCCCGTGCAAGCCCTACTCGCTGCATTTGACCACCGCTTAAATTGGCAGGAAGCTTATCACGATACTGAGCAGGGTCTAATTGCAGTTTGTGCAACAACTCATCTATTCGAGATTGAATTTTTTCCTTTCCCCATTTTAAAAGTTTTGGTACAATGGCAATATTTTCTGCCACGGTAAAATGCGGAAACAATCCGTATCCCTGTAAAACATAGCCTATACTTCTGCGCAATTGCTCTGGAGGCTGGTGAAGAATATTATTGCCATTTATTGTAATTGTACCTGCATCTGGTTCAATTAACCGGTTAATCATGCGGAGCGTTGTTGTTTTACCAGAACCGCTTGTGCCAAGCAGTACCATTGTATTGCCTGGTTTTACTGCAAACGAAACATCATCAACAACAGTATGGTTCCTGTAAATTTTAGTAAGGTTACGAACTTCGATCATTCAATTACTTAAGTTTCATAAACAGGTTGTTGATAGATTCTGCATATAATGGATGAGCAATGATCACTTCCTGTAATTGTGTAGCTGTAATATTTCCCATCATCGCCATTTGAAGTAGTGTCATTGTTTCGCCGCCTTGCTGCCCTAAAATAGCAACGCCTAATATGGTGCCATCGTCAGCGTTAACAATGGCTTTCATCATGCCCCTTGTATCGCCTGTTTCTATTGCACGAGCAACGTTTTCCATTGGCAGTTTTACTACCTTAAAATTAAGTCCTTTTTCTTTTGCCTCCTGTTCAGATATTCCAACCCTTCCTAATTGCGGATCGGTAAACATGCAGTAGGGTATAGGCCTGCCGTTTATATTTCGGTTTTCGTTGTTAAGAAGATTATGATACAAGATCACGTAATCATTGTACGAAATATGGGTGAATTCAGGGCCGCCCTTAACATCGCCTATGGCGTAAATGCCACTGGCAGATGTTTCCAGCTTTTCATTTACTTTTATATAACCTTTACTATCAGTTTCAACATTTGTTGCAGATAAATTTAAGTTATCGGTATTAGGGGTTCTGCCTGCAGACAATAGAATATGGGTACATGAAATACTTTTTTCATCATTCTGCATAGAAATTAAAGCCTCCAGGTTCCCCGCTTTGCCCTTTACTTTTTTTAATTGACTTCCGGTATAAATTTTAATTTCCTCAGCTTCTAATATTTTTTTTATTTCATCTGCTATGTCCTCGTCTTCCCTTGAAAGAAAACGATCACCATGTTCTAAAATGGTGACTTTGCTTCCAAACCGCCGGTACATTTGCCCGAACTCGAGTCCTATATAACCGCCACCGATTATTAGAAGATGTTCCGGCACTTCATTGTATTCCATAATGGTTGTGGAAGTAAAATAGCCAGCATCATGTAACCCATCAATTTCAGGTATGGTGGGGCGTGTTCCTGTATCAATAAAAATATAATCGCCTGTCACTTCCTTCGATCCCTCATTACCATTTAATTTGATGGTTAACTTTTTATTGTTAATGAAGCTTGCTTCACCAAAAATCAGATCGAGGTTTTCAGTTTCTTCTAATCCTTTACGGGAGCTGCTTCTGAAAGATTCAACTATTTTGTTTTTTCTGTCTAATACCTGCTGAATATCTATTTTTAAACCATTTGTTATTAATCCAAATTCTTTAGAACGGGAAATTTTGTAAGACATTTGAGCAGAGGCAATCATTGCTTTTGTTGGGGTACAACCAGTGTTAATACATGTGCCTCCAACAAAATGTTTTTCTATGAGGGCTGTTTGCCATCCCTGCATGGCAAGTTTTTTTGCAAGCGGGGTTCCGCCTTGCCCTGAGCCGATAATAATAGCCTTGTAATGTTGTTTCATGGGAATTAAATTTATAAAAACAAAGGCAAAGAGCAGCGAAGTTATTAACCACCAAACAGGTTAGAACTCAGGTACCTGTCGCCACGATCGCAGGCAATGAAAACAATAACGCCGGAGTTTATTTCTTTGGCAAGGCGAAATGCAGCAGATGCAGCACCCCCGCTGCTTGTACCTGCAAAAATGCCTTCTTCTCTTGCCAGTAAACGTGTAGTTTCTTCAGCTTCCTGTTGTGTAATGTCTAATATCTTGTCTACCCTGGACGCATCATAAATTTTAGGAAGATACGCTGGCGCCCACCGCCGGATTCCCGGTATAGAAGCCTCTTCTGTTGGTTGGCATCCAATTATCTGAATTTGCTTATTTTGTTCTTTCAGGTACATGGATGTACCCATAATTGTTCCGGTAGTACCCATTGAGCTAACAAAATGTGTAACCTCATTTTTGGTATCACGCCATATTTCCGGGCCGGTGGTTTTATAATGCGCCTTAAAATTATCGGGGTTCGCGAATTGGTTTAATAAAAAATAATCATCGCCTGCACCCTTCTCAATCGCGTAATCGCGAGACAGTTCCATACTGTCCATTAATATCACTTTTGCCCCAAAGGCTTCCATGGTTAAAACCCTTTCACGCGTAGAACTGGCAGGTAAAATTAATTCAATCTCCAGTCCATATAAATTAGCGATCAAAGCCATGGCAATACCTGTATTGCCACTGGTAGCTTCAATAAGTTTTGTTCCTTTTTTAATTTCTCCCCGTTCTATTGCGCTACGAATCATATTTAAGTGCAGGGCGGTCTTTAACGCTTCCACCGGGATTATTCCCTTCCAGTTTTGCAAAAATCTTTACTTCAGGGTTAGGGTTTAATCGCTGAATCTCTACCAGTGGTGTATTGCCTATCGTATCTAATATACTTGCCATGCTTTTGTTTTACATATTAAACTTGCCTTCAACAATGGTAACCTCCGGTTCGTGAAAAACTAGTGAACCTGCGGGAACCGAATGGGTCAACCAAACGTTGCCACCAATTACGGAATTTTCTCCTATTATAGTTTCGCCTCCTAAAATTGTTGCATTAGAATAAATAACTACGTTATCGCCAATGTTAGGATGTCTTTTCATGAACCGCATATTTCTAGCTACACTTAATGCGCCAAGAGTTACACCCTGGTACATTTTTACATGATTACCCACCACTGCTGTTTCACCGATAACGATTCCTGTCCCATGATCAATCATAAAATATTCCCCAATGGTTGCCGCAGGATGAATGTCTATTCCTGTTGTTGAATGTGCATGCTCTGATAATATTCTTGGAATTAAAGGAACATTTAACCTGTGCAGCGCATTAGCAATTCTATAAAAACACAATGCGCTAAACCCGGGATAGGCGCGTATTACTTCAAAAGTGGAATGTGCAGCAGGGTCACCCTCGTGAATGGCTTCAATATCTGTGTTTAATCTTCTCTGGATATCGGGTAAACCCTCAAAGAAAGTCTTGCTTATAAAGGTATGATCGCAATCCTCACACGCTTTGGTGGCATCCATAATAGAGACCAACTCTTTTTCCAGCATCATTAATTCTTCACCAATTCGATCTGCTGATGGATAACTGCATAAAGAAAGTTCAGGAAATAATAAACATATTATGGAAGTTGCCCAACCCGCAATAACCTTATTAGAAGGCACGGCTTCTTTGGCTTGTTGCTTTTTAAAAAGTTCATCTAAAAATTCTTTATTCAACATAAATTTTGTAGAGGTATTTGGTTGAAGGTAAAGGCAAATTTTAATCTATAATATCCTTTCATGGTTATGGCTTTAATTTATGTTTTACAATTAACTGCATAAGAATAGATTTCTCCTTTTTAACATTATAAGGCAGGTATAAAATAAAAAAGGCCCGCGAAAGCGAGACCTTTATTAGTTATTAGAGAAGGGATGCAGGTATTTTCAAGTGCAGTTGAATTTGTGATGCAGTTGAAGGACTTTGATCTGCATCAAATCATATAAAAGTGCATTCATAAAAAAACCTGGCTAAACCAGGTTTTGCGGAGAGAGAGGGATTCGAACCCCCGGACCTGTGACAGTCAACGGTTTTCAAGACCGCCGCATTAGACCGCTCTGCCATCTCTCCGGCGCAAATATACAGCCTCAATAATTTTATATGCAAATTTTTATAAGCGGTACGAAAAACAATTTTTTCTAAGGTAAATTCATAGGTAAAAAATATTGTTGTTGATACATAAAACTAACTGCCATGAATGAAAATACTAATAGCCTGAACTGGTTCGAAATTCCGGTTACCGATATGGAACGGGCAAAAGATTTTTATGAGAAAATATTCGGAATAAAAATGGAAAAGAGTGAAATGATGGGCATGCATATGGCATTTTTCCCGGCGCTGCCTACCAGCGGTAAAGCGAGTGGATGTCTTTGTAAAAGTGAATACCATACACCATCCAAAGAAGGCGTGGTGATTTACCTGAATGCCAACCCGGATATGCAGATCGTATTAGATAAATTAACGGATGCAGGGGGTGATATTCAAATGCCGAAAACACAAATCTCTCCCGAAATAGGGTACATGGCTTTTTTTATAGACACTGAGGGTAACAGGGTAGCGCTTCATTCACAGGCATAGAATGATATTATTTAGTGCGATGAATTCGATTTAATCGTCTGCGTTACCTTTGCGCTTTAATGAAACACCTTGCTGCACTCAATAAATATTTCTGGCGATACCGTGTTCGCCTTTTTGCAGGCATCATTTTCGTAATTCTATCAAACTATTTTGCTGTTTTAGCACCTGAAATAACAGGCTTTATTGTAGGGGAGGTGCAACAATACCTGTCCGGTATTCCGCGCGCTGGTTCTACGCCATGAATACCAGAAGCCTGTTGAATTGTTTGTTCAATGGGTGAGAACAACGGACTTCAGTAACCTGGTGCTTCTTTCAAGTGCATTGATACTTGTGCTGGCGTTATTACGTGGTTTACTCATGTTCTTTATGCGGCAGACTATAATAGTTATGAGCCGGCACATTGAGTACGATTTGAAGAATGATATTTATAGCCATTACCAACAGCTGGATGCCGGATTTTTTAAAACCAACAGTACAGGCGACATGATGAACAGGATAACGGAAGATGTTAGTCGTGTGCGCATGTATGCCGGCCCATCCATCATGTACCTGACCAACCTTGTGGCCCTAATATCTTTCAGCCTGATAAACATGCTAAGAAAGGATATGTATCTAACACTTATTGTTGTTGCCCCACTTCCATTACTGGCAATTATGATGTACGTGGTTAATACTATCATTCATAAAAAAAGTGAAAATGCACAACGATTATTATCAACCCTTACCACAAATGCGCAGGAGGCTTACTCGGGTATAAGGGTTATTAAATCTTTTGTTCAGGAAAAAGCAATGCTGGGATTTTTTAAAGATAACAGTGAAGAGTACCGGAAGAATACGATTGGGCTGGCACGGGTTGATGCCTTGTACTTCCCGGGCATCTCATTAATGATTGGTTTAAGCACACTGCTTACTATTTTAGTAGGGGGGAGAATGGCTTTGATAGATCCGCAAAAAGTAGGTGTTATAGTTGAATTCGTGATCTATATTAATATGCTCACATTTCCTGTTAGTTCTATAGGGTGGGTTGCCAGCATGATTCAGCGTGCCTCTGCATCGCAAAAAAGAATCAATGAATTTCTGGATACTGTACCTGCAGTTTCCAGTGAAAAAATTGCAACAAATAATGCGCTTATAAAAGGCAATATCATTTTTAATAAAGTGAACTTTATATATCCGCATACCGGTATACATGCGCTTAAAGATTTTAGCCTGCAAATAAACGAGGGAGAAAAAATTCTGATACTGGGTAAAACGGGTAGCGGCAAATCTACCATAGCCCAATTATTATTGAGGTTTTACGATGCGGAAAGCGGGGATATAACCATTGATAATACACCTATATCAGCTATTCCACTTACACAGTTGAGAAAAAGTATCAGTTATGTTCCGCAGGATGTTTTCCTGTTCAGCGATACTGTTGCAGGCAACATAAATTTTGGCGGGGACGAAAATGCAGATGAAAAAACCATTCAGCAGGCTGCCATACATGCCAGTATTCATGAAGAAATTAATGAATTGCATCAGGGTTATAAAACCGCTGTAGGTGAACGAGGTGTAACCCTTAGCGGGGGGCAAAAGCAACGGATATCCATTGCGCGTGCCCTTCTTAAAAAAGGCAATATTATGCTTCTGGATGATAGCTTAAGCGCGGTAGATTCAAAAACAGAAAACACCATAATCAAAAACTTCAATAACCTGCTTAAGAATAAAACCACCATTATTATTACCCACCGCATATTTACCAGTTACCAATTTGACCGTATAGTTTTTCTTGAAGACGGTGAAATCGCTGAACAAGGCACTCATAATGAATTAATGCAGCGTAAAGGTTATTATTACGAGTTATATAATCACCAGGTTAAAAAGCATGTTTATAATAAAAATTGATGAAATAATATTCCTTGTACAAAATTTCGGTAAATAAAAAACAATATTATATTTGCTTAGCCTATATTTTAATTCAAACCAAAACCAAAAAAAGTGGCTTACGACAATAACGAAAAGAGAATGGAAAGTGTTTACAGCAAAAGGATTCGGGCCGGGAAAAGAAGAACCTATTTTTTTGATGTTAAAGCAACCCGTGGAAATGACTATTATTTAACCATTACGGAAAGCCGCAAGAGATTTAATGATGATGGCTACGACCGACATAAGATTTTTTTGTACAAAGAAGATTTTAATAAGTTTATAAAGGCACTTGGAGAGGCGGTAGATTATGTGAAAACAGACCTGATGCCCGATTTTGATTTTGATGCCTTTAACCACGAATATCCCGAAGGATCTTCCCAGCCAGAGTATAATGGCACCCAGACAGAATCAGCTGATTCCAGGGATGCAGTTGAGGTTAATGGAACTTCCATTGAATTTCAAGGCAATGCATCTTCAGAAATAAATGGCTCTACTCAAACAGAAGAAACTTCAGAACCAGAGAAGTTAAATGAAAACCCCAGCCAGCAACCTGATAACGATTTTACTCCACCCGCTTCCTTCGATAATAGCCAGGAAGTGGACAAATGGTAATTGTTTTTTCTAAAATTTTTATATTAAGCAACCTAAAGTTGCTTTTTTTCGCCTATGCTTAGTCTTAAAATGGCTGCCCGTGGGTTAAAGAGATTAGCTTTCTTGCTGCAACCGGTACTTTACTAATGGTCTTCAAGAAAAGAGAAGTTGCCTGATTATTTCCAAAGAAACGCTGCACCCACCGTCCAACTTTTAACCGGTTGCGAAATTGGTTCTGCCATTCCTTTTGATATAGGTTTTCCATTTGGTTCCTTGTAATATCTCCTTGTAAAAATTGTTCAGCGGCGCTAAAGGCGATTTTAGCTGCATGCATAGCCATGCTCATTCCATTGCCGCAAAGTGGTGTAATAAGTCCGGCTGCATCGCCCACCATTAGCATATGATCTAACACCTGCTCCTTATTATTGAAACTTACCTGGGATATAACCAATGGGTCATCATATAAAAATTCAGCCTGGCTAAAGATCTCTTTTAATAGCGGGTTTTGTTGTAAAATTTGTTGCTCCATTTGTGGTATGGAGTTATTGCATTTTTTCAGGTTTGCGGCTGTTGTTAAATAACACAAACAGCTTTTATTTTCTTCGATGGAAGAAATTCCGCAGTAGCCACCCAGGAAATTATGCAAGGCTATTTGCTCCTTCTTGTTTGGAAATCCCACATGGTATTTTACGCCAATGTAATTGTTTAGCTTGGCAGATTTTTGTTGAACAAACTTCCTGCTCCATTTAATATCCAGATTACTTCTTTTACCTGTGCCTGCCACCAATACTTTAGCCTTGTAATCACCTTCGCCCGATATAATTTCATGCTGATCGCCCGAAAATTTTGTGGAAATGATTTTTGTGCGTGTATATACCTGAACTCCTTTTTCTAAAGCTATTTTATATAGGATGTCGTCAAGGCTATAACGGCTGATGCCGAAACCACCCTGTGGTAACTTGAATACGTATGGATTTCCTGACACATCGGTAACTAACAATTCATTTATCAGGGGCAGTTTCATTTCTTGTAATGGCACACCCAACCTGCGAAGAAAATCGAAACTCTCCATACTTATATATTCCCCGCAAACTTTATGGTAAGGATAATTTTCTTTTTCAAACAACACCACTTTATAACCTGCATCTGCAGCAAGAATTGAATGGGAAAGACCACCCAATCCACCGCCGATAACACCAATATCAAATGTCGTCATGCCTGTAAGTTATCAAATGCCTGAAAGCCCAAACCCATTCAACCGTAGAATTTTTAAGGCCTGCTTCACAAAGTAATTTCTCCCATTCTTTTTTTTTGAAACCGCGTGCAACACTAAGTGGTGCATCATGCTTTGCCAGGTAAGATTTTGCAAAGGCTGAAGTGATCATTTTTATGGAATGATAAGCAAAATGATGACGGTGTAGGTCATTGATAAAGAACCCAAGGTTGGAGTTGACTTTCATCCAATCAAGTTGTTTTAAAATCTCATCATTAGTAAAATGATGACAAAATAAACTGGAAAAAATAATATCGGGTTTCTTATCGAAATGCACATCCCTATAGTCACCTACCTGCCAGTTAGCATGCCTTAATTGCACGTTGTTTTGTGCAGCCTGAATGCATTCTTCTTTTATGTCTATGCCAATGCAGTGAATATATACATCATTTTTTGTGCACCAGTCACTAAGTGCCTGCAGGTTATTGCCGTTACCGCAGCCGATCTCGCAAATGCTGATGTGTTTTCTGTTACCGAGTAGATCTTTAAATCCTTTTAGTGTTACTTTATGCCCGCCCAGCCATGCATTAATAACATGTATTTCGTGCATGTTTTGTAGAATATCTGCAAAGGGAATATGATCGCCGTCAAGCAGTTCTTTTTTATATGAACGTTGACGTAAATTCATTACCTGCTCGCAACAAAGGTTTCCATGGTTAAACCAGGACCCATTGCAATAGCAAATACATTAGCGGGCTCTCCCGGTTGTAATGAATCCATGATCTCCTTCATTACAAATAACACGGATGGGGAAGACATGTTTCCGTATTCAGATAACACTTTCCTGGAATAAACCATTTCTTCTTCTTTAAAGTCGAGCTGGTCTTTCATGGCATTTAATATTTTTTTGCCACCGGGGTGCAGGCACCAGTGTGTTATATCCTGCTGGGTTAAATCATTCTTTTCAAGAGATTTTTTAACAATAGGTGCAATGTGTTGCTGTACCAAATCGGGAACATAATTGCTAAGGGTCATTAAAAAACCTTTGCTGCTTAGTTCCCATGCCATATCCCGCGTGCCTTTAAAAGCTACATGAGAATAGAAGGTTTTTAATTTAAGATGGTCAGCGCTCGGCATGCAATTACTTAATAAGGCGGCCGCACTGCCATCACCAAACAAAAGACTGCTGGCAACATAATCAGAAATATATTCTTTTTGAAAATGTATGGAACATAATTCAGTGGCAACAATTACCACGTTAGAATTGGGTGTGCTGTCACAGATGTGTTTAGCCATATGCAGGCCATGCACAGCTGCATAACAGCCCATAAAATTTATGGATGTTCTAAAAATATCTGGCGCCAGCCCCATAGATTCTGCAATTTGCAAATCGAGGCCGGGGGCACTCATGCCGGTACAGCTAATGGTTATCAGGTGAGTTATTTCGCCGGGTTGTATATGCCCGTCAATACATTTATTAATACTTTCCAGCGACAGCGGCAATGCTTCACGTTCGTAGATCTTCATTCTTTCGTCAAGACCGGGAAGGGGATCATCTTTTTCGAGGGTTATAAAATCCCATTCATCTTCATGTTGCGTATAATCATCAATTACGGAATACCGTTGGTCAATGTCGCTTTTTAAATACATAAAGGTTAGTCTTCTTCTTTCAACAGGTTCTAACTGGTAAACTTTCTTCATAAAAGTTACCATGTCGCGCTGGCTGAAACCATGTTTAGGTACGGCGGTAGCAATGGAAATAAGTTCGGTCAAGGTGTTTTATTTATTATAAGTATTAAAAAAGCCAGGTTAGTAAAGGTAGAGGCTATCCAGTTCATTCTCATGGTGTTTTTATAGTCAGCTTTAGTTTCATCCCTGAATACCTGTACCATCCACGTTGCAAAATATATAATAACAGGTACAAATAATAGCTGAATGGTAAAAAAAGCCCGGATATTATCCTGTGCAGTGAATAATACATACATTAGCCCGAAGGCCAGCAGGTATAAAATAGCACAAAAAACAAACGTTCCTCTCACTCCTAATAGCATGCTGAGTGTAATAACGCCATCGGCCTTGTCTGCATTGTGCTGGTAAACCTGTGTTATAGGGTAAAAACCACCAATTAGCAAAGACGCCGCTGCCATACCCACCCAGGGGAGTGAAAAAGTGCCCTCTGCAACTATATAGACCATAAAAAAAATAAGCGCTCCCTGGTTAATTACTACGGTAAGGTAGCCGGCAACAGGATGTTTTTTTAGCCTGATGCCACGGTAACTGTAAAGCCGCGAAAAAAGAATATACACTAAATAACCCGCAGCAAAAAATGGAGATAACAGAAAAGAGAGAAAAAGCCCTATAACATCCATGAAAACGGTAAAATAATACAATTGTTTTTCCGGAGGCAATGGCGTTTTAATGCCGCCAATACTGGTGGTATCCCTATCCATATAACTGTTGTATCCGTTGCTGGCAGGGTATAGTAATAAGTGAATAAGCAGAAATGCTGCGACGGTTTTACCCCAGTCGGGGTGCGGAACAAAACTAAGCGCAAACAAAAAAACCGGCATTAAGAAAAAAGAAAATGGAAACCGTAGAAGTTGAACGGTGGATGGTTTGAGGAGAGGCATTGTATTTTGAAAAATAATTGGTTACCGTAAAACTACATTATACTACTTAGAAGAAGTGGTTAAGTCGCCTATAAGAAGCCTTGCTAATGTTCATAATTTCAAAACCTTTAAAATAGAAATCCTATAATTGCTCATTTATTACAAAATCATTTAAACTGCTTTTTAAAATTATCTTTATCAGCAAACAATTGCACATCTGAATGATCGGCTTTACACATTCAAGAATTTATAAATTACTTCTTCTTTTTGTAATAGCCCTTTTTATAAGTCAGTCTGTTACGCATGCTCAACTGTGTACAGGTAATTTGGGCGACCCTGTTTTCAACGAAACCTTTGGTGATCATTTTTTTCCGCCGCTACCTAAAGCTACCACTGTTTATAATTATACGCCAGGGTGCCCAAAGCCGGGGTTATATACCATTGACCATTTGTTGTACGGATGTGAAAAAAATACATGGCACCTGCTTGCCGGGGATCATACAAAAAACGTTGAAGGAAATTATATGCTGGTAAACGGAGAAAATGCTGCAGGCATGGTATATACTGCTGCTGTAGCAAATTTATGCGGTAACACCACTTACGAATTTGCTACATGGATACTAAATGCAATGAAGCCAACTGCCTGCGGGGGAAAACCCGTTCACCCGCAATTTGAATTAACGGTAACCACAAAGTCCGGCGCTATTCTCGGTGTTTATAACACAGGTCTAATTATGGAAACAGATGAAAAAAAGTGGCAGCAGTTTGGTTTGTTTTTTACAACGCCGCCCGACATAAATGATGTTGTGATAACCATTACCAACCAAGGGCAGTATGGTTGCGGCAATGCGTTTGCCCTGGATGATATTACGGTTAAACCCTGTGGTTCGCAGATAAATATTACGCTGAACGGTGAAGAAAACTTTTATGAAAATGTATGCAAAGGATACACAGATGTTTATGCGCTTCAAGCAACCTATTCTCCTGTTATAGCAGATCCTGTATTTCAATGGCAATATAGTTTGGATACAGGTAATAATTGGATTGATATACCCGGTGCCACGCAGCTTACATATTCCATCCCGACAATAAACAATGGTGTGGTGATTTACAGGTTTACCCTTGCTAACAAAGTGAATGAAAACAATAAGGCTTGCAGAATTGTTTCTAAATATGTTTGGATGGAGGTACATGATGCACCTGCCTATTCACCTCCTGCAAACTGGCATGGTTGCCTCAATAAAGATTTTACCCTTTCTGATAATAATTACGCGTTGCATTACCTATGGACATACCCAAATGGTTATCAGACAACTTTCGCCATACCTGTAATAAATAATTTGGATTATACCGATACGGGGTGGTACACTGCACAGCTTTCAACGGAATACGGCTGCTCTACTATTGATTCTTTTTATTTGCAGGTGTATCCTTCTACCACGGTTCAAACACAAACTGAATATGGGTTATGTAAAGGCAAAACTGTTCAGTTATCTGCCTCCGGTGATGGAACTTTTAGCTGGTCTCCACCGCAAGGATTGTCAGATACTGCCATTGCAAATCCAATAGCCGCACCCGCTGTTTTTACACAATACAAAGTAGTGCTTACAAATGATAACGGGTGTAAAGATTCAGCTTTTGTAAATGTCAGAGTGTATGAGAACTTATACGTATCAACTGGTGGCGATAAACAGATATTATCAGGCGACACGGTTTTATTGAATGCACTTGTTACTGGAGCAGATGAGTATTATTGGTCGCCGCCTTTATTTATCAGTGATGTGCATGCCATTCAACCGGTGGTTTACCCACCGGAAAACATAACCTATACCTTGCATGCAAAATCTGCAGCAGGGTGTGGAAATGCAGATATGCAGGTTACAGTAAAAGTGTTTGATGATGTGTATATACCAAATGCATTTACGCCTAATGGTGATGGATTAAATGACCGCTTCAGAGTTTTAAAACTTGATGATTATATACCGGTGAAACTGGTATTGTATAACCGGCAGGGGCAATTGATTTACCAGGCTTCCGGTCAAAATAATGGGTGGGATGGCACAATTAATAATATCCCTCAACCTACAGGTACGTATGTTTATTATGTAGAGTTACAAAATGCATCGGGCAGAAAAATTTCCCGCAAGGGTACCTTTTTATTATTGAGATGATTATCAGTAGCCACTTCATTTATTGGTACAATGCATTTACTTTTTTATATTCGGCTGAACCTGAAAAATAACCACAGTGAAACCGAAGCGCATTATACTAATCAGGCACGGAGAATCGGAGGGTAATTTTGACCGTAATTTTTATAGCCAGAAGCCCGATTATGCTTTACTGCTAACCGATAAAGGAAAGCAACAGGCGAAGGACGCAGGTAAAAAATTGAAAGAAATAGTGGGAGAGGAAGAGATGCTTTTTTATGTGTCCCCACTTTTTCGTACCCAGCAAACTTTTAAAAATATTGCAGACAATTTTCCTGAAAAACAATATACCTGGCATGAAGAACCACGCCTGCGCGAACAGGAGTGGGGGCACCTGCGTTCACTGGAGCAATGCGATGCTGTAGACGAAGAACGCGATGCATATGGCACATTTTATTTTCGTATTCCCGATGGGGAAAGTGCTGCCGATGTGTACGACCGTGTAAGTGATTTTTTCAATACCCTTTACCGCGATTTTGAAAAAGAAGAATTTCCGCCTAATGCTGTAATGGTTACCCATGGTATGACGATCAGGCTGTTTTTAATGCGTTGGTTTCATTACCGTGTTTCTGAATTTGAATTGCTTGCTAATCCGCACCATTGCCAGATAGTGATTATGGAATTAATGGAAAACGAAAAATACAAACTTGTTACCCCGTTAAGAAAGCATACAGTTTCTCATAAATGGAAACTGGAAGAAGAGTAAATAACAGATTATAAATGCATTACGCAAATTCTATTTACCCGAAAGTTCGTTTTTAAAATTAGTCCTTTATTATATTTGCTTTTAATAAGTACCCCCCACCTAAAACATGCCTGTTATCACCCATAACATACACTTATTGTATGCCGCATTCGCGGCATTTACCGTTTTTATCAATTAAAACAAATCCGTACAATTATGAAAACACTTCGACACTTGCCGGCAGTATTAATGTTACTGTTGATTTTCGCCCCACGCACTTATGCGCAAAATAGCAGGGGGAACAACCTGTTTTAACAGCCCAACAAATGGCTCACAGGTTAATGCCCGTTCTGTCTGGACAATTAATCCCGACCAAACAGTAACTATCAGAACAACCCTGGCAAAGACCTTTGTAGATAATACTTACGGTACAAATACTGTTGGTTGGAACCGGGATCATTCATTCGGAAATCTTACAGGATCAGATCAATTGCAAATTGCATTGAAGGATGCCTCTGGCGTAACAAAAATGGAATTTAAAATGGATTACATTTCTTCATCTTCTGCAGCACCTTCAGGTTACAAATCGCTGGGTGTTACGGGTGGTGATGGAAAAATGGTTTTAGGCAATGCCTCTGATGTTGTAAAAGTGGTAACCTCTTTAGATAAAAATTTTAATGATTATGGTTATGTATTAACCACTAATTCTCCTGCAACAGATGCTAACTATTCTCCCAACCCATCTTATCCTAACTGGATATACGAAGTTTGGTATGAAGCAACTGTTAAGCTCAGCGCCTTTGGCAGCGCGGGTTTCGGAATGCCCAACATAACTGGTGTTCATGCCAGCCCAAGTAAAACAGGCAATAATTCTGAGGAAGTAGTACCCGGACCATGTCCTGAGTTTGGCGCTTCGGCAGTAGGAAAAGATGTTGCATGCTTCACCACATGCACAGGTGCAGTTGATCTAACCATAAACAACGGAAAGGCTCCATACCAGGTTAGCTGGTCTAATGGTGCAACCACTGAAGATATTGATAACCTTTGCCCGGGTACGTACACTGCAACAGTTACAGATGCCACAGGCGCTCAGGTAACAGCAACTGCAACAGTTAATGATCATGTTCAAAATTGTTCAGGCTCACAATGCTTTGAAAGCCCGACAAAATCTGATGTTGTTAATGCACAATCAGTATGGACAATAAATGCTGATGGCACCGTAACCATTCGTACTACACTTGCAAAAACATTTGTTGACAATACCTACGGTACCAACACTATTGGCTGGCCAAAAGATCACAAATTCGATGACCTTAAAGGTTCTGACCAGTTACAAATAGCTTTATACGATAAAGCAGGAACAAAGAAAATGGAATTTAAAATGGATTACATTTCTGACGATAAAAATGTTCCTTCAAAATACAGGTCATTGGGTGTAACAGGTGGTGATGGCAAAATGATCGTTGGTTCTTCTTCTGATGTGGTTAAAGTGATCACATCCCTTGATAAAAACTTCAACGATTATGGTTATGTATTAACTACAAATTCACCGGCAACAAATGCCAGTTATACTCCCAATCCTTCTTATCCAAACTGGATATACGAGGTATGGTACGAAGTAACAGTTAAACTTAGTGCATTTGGTACATCAGGCTTCGGAAAATCAGGCATCACAGGTGTGCATGCAAGTCCAAGTAAAACCGGTCAAAATTCTGAACCTGTTACTGAAATCGAATGTTGCAATCTTGCAGTATCAGGCACAACAAAAGATGTTACCTGCCACGGTTCAAAAGATGGTTCAATTGATATCACAGTTACAGGTGCAACCGGCAGCGTATCTTACCTATGGAATGATGGTGCTACAACCGAAGACCGTAGTAATTTATCTGCAGGAAAATACAGTGTGGTAGTTAAGAGTGGAACCAAGTGTGTAGGAAATGCAGAATTTACAATTAATGAACCTGCTGCTATCAATATTACCTATGTTTCTACACCTGTTACCTGTTTTGGTGGCAGTGACGGAACTATTGATATCACTGTAACGGGCGGTACTCCTCCGTATATTTATCAATGGAGTGATGCAGGAAAAACTGAAGACCGCACAGGTTTAACAGCTTCAATTTATGGTGTTACAGTGTATGATGCTCGTGGTTGCAATTCAACCATTATTATTCATGTTCACACGCCCATTAAATTAAGGGGAACTGTTCAGGTTCAGGGAACAACTTCACGAACTGCATGCGATGGCGCTGCAAGCATAACAGGTTCCGGCGGTGTTGGACCATACAACTACTACTGGCAAGATGGATATAAAGGAAAAGATCGTAATGGTCTTTGCAAAGGGGTTTATTATGCTTGTGTAATAGACAGCAAAGGCTGCAGGGATACTGTTAAGATAGTGATACCTGTTGGCGCAGCTCCTGCTTCCGGAAGCAGAACACAATCATCGTTTACAGCAACAGCTTCACCAAACCCAACCATGGGAATTACGAAGCTTTCTATAAACAGTGATGTTACAGCACCTGCAAGAATTAATATTATCGATGTGAACACAGGAAAACTGATGATGAAATTAAACATGAACCTTGTTAAGGGATTAAACAATAAAGAGATCAATCTCTCATTGCTTCCCCGCTCGGTTTACCAGTTAGAAATCATTTCAGGAAATTCAGTAGAATCATTAAAGGTTATAAAACAATAAACTCTGTCGTTTAATAATAAGGTCAGCCCTTTGGGGCTGCGCCTTTTTTTTGTTTAAAACGAAAGTTATTCTGCGTATACAGGAATACTAAAAGGGATTTCCTGCAATATTTGCTGTGCTATTTTGGTGGCTGCAATACGTCCGCTGGCGGCACCTCCATTCATGTAACCCTGCCAGTTATAAGATGTATGTTCACCGGCGAAAAATAAATCGTCAACACTTTCTCCTTCGCTACCGGCAATGGTAGTAAACTGACCAACTGTATAAGCGCTATAACTTCCTTTGGATAAAGGGTAACCCGACCAACCCATTTTATAAGCTTTTCCATTAAAGTCTTGCTGAACGCCGGGATAAATTTCATCCAGCTTTGGCAAATAAACATCTGCCTGATGGTCGGCTGATCCTTGTTGCAGGGCAACAGCATCATCCCCACCGAGATATATGGTATACCCACCACCATCGCCGGGTTGCAACTGGCTTCCATCCCATCCGTTCTGCAATCCATTGTCGGTATAACACATGCCCGAACTATTGTATTCACTACGCCATAACCTGTTATTGAACCCAAGCAATAATTTAGAATTGTCTCCGTAACTTAACTGGTCAATAGCTTTTCTTTTTATATCGGGAAGAGCTACCTGTATTTCAATATTTCTTAAAACAGAAAATGGGAGGGTTAGCAAAACAATATCGGCTTCCACCAATATTTTTTTGCCATCGTTTGCAAAAAAATGCAAGCTGTATTTTTTGTGCAAACGATGAATCTTTACAAGCCTATGCCCGGTTTTAATAGCGCCGTTTAAATTCTTGGCGAGTGCATCAACGATCTTTTGATTACCACCGGATACCTTATAACGCTGGTCACTTTCTCCATACAGGGCAGGCTTACCATTTGTACCTTCCCCAAACATATAGAGGAAGTTGATTGAATTGCATACGTTGGTATTTAATCCAAATTCCCCGAGATATGCCACCAGCAACAGTTCCCGCACCCAACCGCTGAGTTGAATTTTATCAAAGTACTGATCGAGACTCATGTTATCGAAACTTACATCGGTTGAAGTATGTTGCTTATAGTTAATTACATCACTTAAACTGGCAGCATCTTTTGCAATGGTTCTTAAATACGGTGCAATAGCAGTAATGAAATCTCTTTCTGTATATTGTATGTTATTGAAGAAATAAATATTCGTTTTAAGGGTAAGTTCTGACGGAGCAAAAAGATCAGTGAGTTCAAGGTTAAATAGTTTTGCAAGACCCATCATATCCTGGTGGCTGCTGTCAATAAATTCTCCACCCAGTTCTGTATGTATACCCGGGTTCAGCAATCCTGAGGCTGTAAAAATTCTTCCGCCTGTTCGTTGCGAGGCTTCATAAACAGTACTGTTTAAACCACATTGTTTAAGAATGAATGCTGCGTTTAACCCTGCTATTCCTCCGCCCACTATGGCAATGCTTTTATTGTATTTCTTTTTTAATTCATCAGAGGCGGGAATACTGTTACTGTAAAAATCGTTTGATTTTGAGCAACCCGCGAGGAGTGTAGCGGCGACAGTAGCCTTTCCCGAAAGGTTTAAGAATTGCCTGCGGTTATGGGTGATCACTTCTTCAGGTGAAGCATTTTCCGTATCAGCCTGCCGGGCGATTTTTGTTAAGCGCACCAGCCGTTGCATCAATTGCGTTTTTGCCATAGATGTTGTTAGTACGTGAACTTAAGAAAAGGTAGAATATATCGGCCTTTCATTTAAATATTGGATTTAAGGTGAAGAATAATCAATCACCTTACGCAAATAACTTGTATAATTTTTCAAGAAAAAAATTATTTTAGAACAATAAATTTCAAACTGTTGTTTTGCAGGGTACCTAATTTTTTTATTTTGCTTATACCGGAATAATTTTTCTGAACTTTTGAATGATATCTATAATATTGGGATAGGTATTCTGTAACATTTTATTTACTGTTTCGCTATCAGCCCAAATTATTTGTTCAATGCCTTCATTTTGTTGTGGAATTAGTTGTTGATCTGCGGTTGCTTCCATATGATACCAATGGGTTTCTTTCATCACATCTTTCTTTATATATGTATCAAAATATTCATGGTACGTAATGCCGGTAAGATTTTTTAATGAAACGTTTTGCAAACCTGTTTCTTCCTGTACCTCCCGTACGGCGCAGGTTTCAACGCTTTCCCCATCATCTAACTTTCCTTTTGGCAGATCCCATTTGCCACGCCTGAAGATCATGAGCAGGTGGTTATGTTCGTTTGTAACCAATCCGCCTGCAGCAATAATTTTTTTTGGCATTAAAGTAATTTTTTATGATTGAAGTATCGCAATCTACAAGTACAAATCTGCAATTGCAACTTATATTCGCAACATGAAAAACGAAAGAATAATTGCCGAAAAATTATTACAGGTGGGTGCTATTAAACTAAGTCCTCAGCAACCCTTTACCTGGAGCAGTGGTTGGAAAAGCCCGATTTATTGCGATAACCGCAAGGTATTATCTTTCCCATTTATCAGGGATTATATTAAAAGCGAGATGTGCAACATTATATTTGAAACCTTTAGTGAAGCTGAGATGATAGCCGGTGTAGCCACGGCCGGAATTGCCTGGGGTGCCATGGCCGCAGACCAGTTAAAGTTGCCTTATGTATATGTGCGTGCCAGCCAGAAAGAACATGGTTTAGGCAACCAGATAGAAGGTTATTTTGAAACCGGAGTTAAAACAGTGGTTGTCGAAGACCTTATTAGTACAGGCAAAAGCAGCCTGCTAGCCGCGGATGCCTTACGTAAAGCAGATGTAAATGTTTTGGGAGTGATCTCCATTTTTGATTATGGTTTCGATGTGGCCAAGGAAGCATTTGATGCAGCAGGGTTGCCATACGAATCATTAACTACTTATACTTCGTTAATTGAAATGGCTGCAGAAAAAAATATTATAGAGCCTTCTATGCAGGATGTGCTGATGCAATGGCGAAAAAGTCCATCTACCTGGCAGCAATAACAATAATTATTTCAAGATACTTAGGGCTTTTTTAACCATCGGATCATCCGCGTTACTTATTTCATAATAGCCTTCTGAACGCCATAACTGGCGCGCCATTAATGTTTGAATTCGTTCAAGCAAATCTTTTTTGGCAACAGGGGCAACCTTTGTAAGGTCTATAGAATCCAGCCGGGCAAAGGCAACTAATTGCTGCCACTCACTTTCAGCGGGTTTGTATTTTATATACAGGTCTTGTGGGCTGGTGAATGATTTAAAATATTTTCTGGTTTGAAACGTAATACCTGTATATAAATTTATTGAGTGTGTTATTAATGTAAAGATCAATTACCTCTTTAGGCTGGCTGGTAGTATCGAACGGAACAAAAATATCTGGTGTAATACCACCGCCACCATAAACTTTTCTGCCCCCTGGTGTAACATACATTTTACCTGCAGGTGTACTCGTATCTGCTTCCACCACTTCTCCATTGTGAAACCGCTGAACCAGTTCTTCCTCGTAGGCTTCTCTTCCTTTGTCGTAAGGTTTCTGTATGTTTCTTCCCAAGGGGGTGTAATAACGGGCAATGGTGAGGCGAAGCGCACTGCCATCGGACAACTGGTATTGTTGTTGAACCAGCCCTTTTCCAAACGTTCTTCTGCCAACTACCGTTGCGCGATCCCAATCCTGCAGGGCGCCAACCAATATTTCACTGGCAGAGGCGGAGGTTTCATCCACCAATACTACAAGGTTGCCTTTTTCAAAAAGCCCGGCACGCTTGGTCTTATATTCTGCTTTGGGCACTTTGCTTCCCTGCGTATAAACAATCATTTTTCCATCATCCAAAAACTCATCTGCAATATCTACTGCTTCGCTCATGAAACCACCGGTGTTTCCACGAAGATCAAGTATAAGTTTTTTCATTCCCTTTGCCTGGAGATTTTCCATTGCCCGCATAAACTCTTCATAAGTGGTCTCGGAAAATTTATTGATACGAATAAAACCGGTCTGCGGTGCAATCAGGTAAGAGGCATCCACTGAAAGCAAGGGGATATTTCCCCTTGTAATTCTTATTTTCTTTAAAGTATCAGCCCTTAAAACAGTAATTATTACATCTGAACCAGCGGGTCCGCGAAGCATATTTCGAACATCATCTGGTTTAATATTATTCTTAACAAGTGTTACAGAATCATTCACTTTCAGAATCTTATCTCCAGTTTCAACACCTGCGCGGGCTGATGGTCCATCAGCGATTACGTTCATTATATTTACTGTATCTGAAAAAATCTGGAATTCAACACCAATACCCTGAAAGTTTCCCTGCAGGTCTTCGTTTACCCCTTGCAGGTCTTTGGCTGGAATATAAACTGAATGGGGATCGAGATGTCCCAGCATTTCATTAATCACCAGTTCATTAATACTATCTGCTTTTACATCATCAACATACTTAGAATTTATCAGGTTAACAATTTCTCCTATGGATGAGCGGTTACTATTTATTAGAAACGTATTTGCCCCCGCTGTTTTTTCGCGGAGCTGAAAACCAATGTACATTCCTAAAATCATTACACAGGCAAATATTAACGGCAACCATACCTGTAGCTTTTTACTTCCCATAAATTTCTGCTGTTCTACGCTAAAAACACGAATATCTGTATTAATGTTGATACCCAATTGCTAGATTTGTTGGGGTGGTGTAAAATTTAATTAAACTAATGAAAGCAATTTTAATAGCAGACAGCGGCTCCTCGAAATGTGAATGGTGTATTGCATATAACGGCAAGGAACTCAGGTTCTTTACAATTGGTATAAGCCCGTATTTTTTAACACCGGAGGAGATAAACACGCTCTTACATAAAGAAGTAATGCCGGTCACTGAAGGCTTCGAAATAGGTTCAATATTCTTTTATGGAACGGGGTTGGGAAACGATCAAAATATACAGATCATTCGTAAGGTGCTGGAGGTGGAGTTTGCCAATGCCCAAATTCATTGCGAAACAGACCTGTTGGGAGCGGCCCGCGCCACCTGTATTAATGAAAGAGGGGTAACCTGTATTATTGGTACCGGATGTAACTCCTGTTTTTATGACGGAAATGAGATCGTAAAAAACCAGCCTTCGCTGGGATATGTTTTGGGTGATGAAGGGAGTGGTGCATACCTCGGCAGGCTGGTGCTCCGCCATTACCTGTATGGCACTCTTGAGCCGGAACTGATGCAAAGTTTTGACCACGCTTTTAATCTTTCACTTCAGGACATTTTGAATAAGGTTTATAAAGAACAACGCCCCAACCAGTTTCTTTCATCCTTCACTATGTTTCTGACAAACAACCGCGGACACCAGCAGATTGAAGAAATTATAGAAGCAGGGTTGAATGATTTTTTTACTCATCACATTCTGCAATATCCCGAAAGTCTTACCTATCCCGTTCATTTTGTAGGCAGTGTTTCAAATGGTTTTAGTGATGTAATTCAATTACTATGCAGCAGGTATGCCATTGAAACAGGTATGTTTTTAAAAGAACCCATGGACGGTCTCGTTAAATATCACACATAACCCTGCATAGATTACCTTTGCCATGCCTATGCAGTTTACCCGCACAACTGAACTTCCTTCAATTTACAGGCACTTGGAAAAAATGAGTGTGAAGGAGATTCTTACACACATAAATAACGAAGACAAATCTGTTCCACTGGCGGTGGAAAAAGCGCTTCCACAATTAAAAAAACTGGTTAAAGCTGTCACAGATAAAATGCTTGCCGGCGGAAGGTTATTTTATATAGGGGCAGGTACGAGTGGCAGGCTGGGTATTTTGGATGCAAGTGAATGTCCGCCAACATATGGAGTGCCCTATGGTTTGGTAATAGGTGTAATTGCGGGCGGCGAAAAAGCAATAACCCGCGCTGTAGAAAATGCGGAAGACGATACGGCGCTGGGTTTTAAAGACCTGCTAGCCTACAATATTAATTCAAAAGACTTTGTAATAGGCATAGCAGCCAGTGGTACTACGCCTTATGTTATTGGTGCACTTGAAAGTTGTAATAAGCACCGAATTAGAACTGGTTGCATTGTTTGCAACCGCAACAGTCCGCTGGCAAAAATTGCGAGGTACCCTGTGGAAGCGGTCACCGGCCCCGAGTTTGTTACCGGTAGCACCCGCATGAAAAGCGGCACGGCTCAAAAGCTGTTACTTAATATGATCAGCACCACCGTAATGATACAGTTAGGCAGGGTAGAAGATAACCGTATGGTTAACATGCAGCTCACGAACGATAAACTGGTTGACAGGGGTACAAAAATGGTGATGGACAAATTGCAAATGAACAATTATGCGCAGGCAGAAAAATTATTGCTAAAGCACGGGAGTGTGAAAAAGGCTGTAGAATCGGTGCAGACCAAATTAAAAATAGTAAAACAACAACGTGGAAAATAAACCTTTCAGAAAGCATAAACCTTTTCAGAGCAAGAAAAATATTATTGTGGGCAGAAACCCCATCATGGAAGCATTAAAGGCTGGCAGCAACATAGATAAGATCATTTGCAATCGTATGTCTACCGGAGAAACCATGAATGATATTAAAGAGCTAGCCCGGCAGAAAGGAATACCGGTACACCATGTTCCAAACGAAAAACTAAATAGCCTTACCAATACGCAGCACCAGGGAATCATTGCCTTTAAAAGTTCTGTTACCTACCAGGACCTGCAGCAGGTAATTGACTGGGTGAATGAAAAAGGTGAAACACCAATGTTTATTATGATGGATGGCGTAACCGATATACGTAACATTGGTGCCATTGTTCGCAGCGCTGTATGTTGCGGTGCACAGGCTATCATCATTCCAGAAAAAGGTGTGGGCGCATTGAATGAAGATGCCGTAAAAAGCAGTGCCGGCGCTTTTGAACACATACAAATTTGCCGTGAAATGAGTTTGCCGCATGCCATTGACACGTTGCATTTAAATGGATTAAAGGTATACAGCAGCGATATGAAGGCGCCTAAAAAAGTGTATGAAGTAGATCTTACCGAACCGTGTTGCATAGTAATGGGCGGGGAAGAAAAAGGTATTCAGCAGCATATTGTAAAAACATCAGACGAAGTATTTTCTATTCCCATGAAAAACGACTTTGATTCTTTGAATGTTTCTGTTGCAGCCGGAATTATATTATACGAAGCGTTGCGGCAGCGCGGTTAATGTATGGACAGCTCCATAATGTAGTCATTCATATAATAACTATTGCCAATGTCTATGTCTTCTTCGCGAATAACCGAAAAACCCATTTTTTCGTAAAAGCCTTTTGCAGTGTTCTTCCGGTTTACATTCAGTTGAAGTGCTTTGCCACCACGCATTTTTACCTGTTCTATAACATACTCAAGCAACATTTTGCCAAACCCTTTTTTTTGCTTTTGGGTTAGGGCATATAATTTCTGCAATTTATATATGCCTGGATTTTCTATGAGGCTGTAAGAGGCAAAACCAATGGCTTCGCCATTTAGTTTTAATAATAAAAAGGTGTGACCCTGCTGCATTTGTTGTAACAACGCATCATGACAGTACATTAGATCAAGCATGTAATTAAGCTGACCTTCAGAAAGAATGTCTGCATATGCTACCGGCCATATTTCTGATGCAAGTCGGGAAATAATATCGATCTCTTTTTCTGTGACCGTATAAATAATAACATCTTCTAAATGCTTCATTTTAACTGCGCTTATTATTACAATCTATTATAACAATTTTAAAAAAGTATAAATTAAAATGAAAATCAAAAGTTGAAGCACGGCTTCCGCCCATCCATATTTTCCCAAACCCAAGTTGAACGATCTTAGAATTGGTTCGTGAATTAGTATGCTTCGGAAATAATATTGGTGATTTGTCCTGTCTTGTTCTTATTTACAATTGCTATTCTTGAACCAACTTTATATTTAATCAGATACCTACTCTGATTACTGTTAACGTTATTCAATGGCTCAGCATTTTGGAGCGGTCCAAATGTGTTTAACAATGAATTGTTTGTCGTTAAAAGTGCTTGCATTTTAGGTTTATATTCTTTTGAAATAAGTTCATTATCTAAATTCGTGTCGTATGGATTTTTGAAGACTTGAGTGACAAATTTTGTCATAACAGCATTATCATCTTTTACAATTTGTATTTTTTGTCTGCTTAGTTCCGGGATATATAATGCAGCAATATCTTTTGCAATTAAGCCGGGATTTGAAGGGTTTAAATTGGTCAACACAATAACCGTTAATTTATCGTCAGGAAATCTGGCTATGTAACTGTTATAACCTTGCCAGCTTCCACTATGTTGAAAAGCCTTGTGTCCATTTACGGATTTAAAAACCATGCAAAGCCATAAGGATGCAGACTATCATTATTTAGCTTAACTGGCGTAACCATAGATTGTAAATCTTCATGATTCAATATATTTTCTTTTGTAATTGCTGCATCCCATTTAATAAGGTCAAGAATTGATAAATATAAAGCACCCGTCTGCCGTTGTATTTAAGGATGGCGAAACCCAGCTTTGATTTTTCCATTCGCCATTTTGCAATTCGTATCCCGAAGAACGATTCATAATGATGTCAGGCTCATTAATAATTCTTGTGGTTTCCATAGAAAGTGGAGAGAATATTTTCTCTTGCATTACTTCTCCATAGAACTTTCCTGTTATTTGATGTATAAGAATTCCCAATAAAGCATAAGCCGTATTGCTGTAAGCCCATTTTTCACCGGGTTGAAAATCCAGGGGTAATTTCATTGCGAATTGCAATAATTCCTGTTCTGTATAGTCTTTCCTTAGGTCAAGTAAGTTGGCAGTTTCATAATCAGGGATGCCTGAAGTATGCGTAAGTAAGTTTCTTATTGTAATATTTCGCCAGGTGTCCGGCGTACCGGAGAAATACTTTGAAATTTTATCATCCAATTTCAATTTACCTTCTTCTTTCAATTGCAATATTGCTGTTGCGGTAAATTGTTTACCAACAGAACCTGATTGAAAAATTGTTTCAGGGTTAACAGGTACCTTATTTTCAATATCTGAAAAGCCATATCCTTTTACTTTTACTGGTACGCCGTCATTGAATTACCGCTAATGACAGACCTGGAATATGTCTTTCTATTAACGCCTTTTCAATATAACTATCAACTTTCTCGGAAACTGTCTGCCCGATTACTGGCTGAGTAAAACAAAGCAGTAAGAAATAAATTGAAAATTGAAATGGTTTTTTAAGCATTTAGTTTAATTATTTAAAAGTTACGGAACAATGACGCACAACGGGCAGGGTTTTGTGCAGTTGGGGAATCGACCAACTGTATGCAAGTAACTGAAGCTAAATTTATAATTAAAAGCCGAAGTTTAGAACTAATGTCCAACAGCATTCTGTCCGCTGAAACCAAAGCCTGTATATGCACTGCCGATGATTGCTTCAATGTCATGCCCCAATCGCACCAAACCTTTTGCTCTGCGTAGTTATTCTTCAATCTCGTCTGATAACCGTTCCTTCTTTCATCACAAACTGTACAGTCTTTACAGCATCAATGTCGTCAAGCGGATTATTTTTAAGTGCAATAATATCTGCGTAATAGGATCAAGTTTGTCCCATCGGTTATAAAAGTTATCGCTTTTTAAAGTAGTCAAGTCAATTATGCCTCTGGTTGTGTATTGCTTTACCTTACTTCTTGCTTCCTGTCCTGTTGCAATGTAGTAGTCTGGGTTTGATTGGTCATTGAGATTAACAAAAACGTACAATATATCGTCTATTACTTTGTCTTTCATCATTGGCCACCCAACACTTTTTTTATTCCGTATTGCTTTGACTTGCACTGATAAAGTTTTATTGTCTTTATTAGCGAATAGGTCAATAGCTTTTGCATTTCCAATTGTCATACCAACAGAGAAACCTCTTCGATATAATTCTGCTGCGACAAAATATTCTCCTGCTAGATGTGTATTATTTCTTTCCATTGTGAACAAGTAATTCTAAGTCTTTTTTGTATGTAGTACCTAATTTATTAAAATCAAATTTTTTAAGTATGTGAACCATCGAAGGCTTTCTAGTAGTTGCAAAAATTGACTTGTCTTTAATCACTTTAAAAAATTCTAATAACAATGTTTGACACAATTTATTTCCTTCGTGCTTGGGATTTGTAATAATATATCCCAACTCTTGTAAATAGTTATTTATTTCATTGTCAACACCGGCCAAATGAAACACATTTTCTCGATAAGATTTCAATGGATTTTTTAAAGTCGCAGAACTAAGTACAATATTGTTGTCAACTAATAAAGCAATTAAATCAGCAGTTTCAATACCTCTTTCGATAAAATGCCTTTCCACTTGGTCACCCTCTTCGACTAAGTCAATAAGTTGAACTAACAAAGTTTTGTCAATATTTTTCGGTATGTCAATTAGGGTGGTCATAAAGTGGCAGGTAACGGGCAGGGCTTTGTGCAGGTGTGGAATTAGCATTCCGTCCGCCCGGAACCGCTGCCTGGCTTTTTGATAAAGTTAAATAGTTAGTACCAAAGCTGGGCTTTATTCGTCAAGCCCCGAACTGAAGTACAGAAAAGTTACTGCTGCTGATTGTTATTCCGTCAAGCCACACTTGCACAAAACCCAATGTTAGCGGTAGTTTTTTTAGAGATTAATTTCGTTCGCTTTTAAAACTCTCAATAAATTTCCTCCAAGGATTTTTGTAATATCATTTTTGCTATATCCTCTTTCCAGTAAGGCTTTTGTTATTAATGGGTAACAAGAAACGTCATCTAACCCTGCTGGCGCAAATTCAATTCCGTCAAAATCAGAACCAAGCCCAACATAATCTACCCCAACCAATTTAATCACATACTCAATATGGTCAATTAAGGTGGATAATGGCGGACGAATTGCCTGCACTTCGGCACCGTACTTGAGGCACAAAATACCGCCGGCAATCCAATCAGTCATTCCAGATTTCATCATTGCTTCATATTCTGTTGCATGCACAGCTAAAAACCTGTCTAACTTGCCTTCAGCGGTACTATCAATAAATAGCGGATAAAAATTAATTTGTATTACACCACCGTTTTTTGCAATAGCCTTTATTTGATCATCATTAAGGTTACGACGGTGCGGCATCAGATTATATACAGAACTATGGGAAGCAATTACCGGTTTAGAACTTGTGTTTATAACATCCCAAAATGTTTGTTCGCCTACATGGCTTATATCAATCAACATTCCCAATTCATTCATATGTCTTACAACCTGCTTTCCAAAATCATTTAATCCTTTTGGAGATGTAAATTTGGGGTTGGTTTCATCTGCCGCACTTGAAGCCCAGCTTGTTGAGTTATTCCAGGTAATGGTTATATATCGTGCACCTCGATTGTACAGTATATCCAGTTTTGTTAAATCATCTTCTATTTGGTGTCCTCCTTCAATACCGAACATTGCCGCAATTTTCTTATGCTTTACTGTCTTCATTATTTGTTTAACAGTAGCCACTTTTTCAATTTTATCTGGATTGCGTTTTATCACTGCGTCCAGGGTGTCCATTTGCCTCATGGCATAGGCAAACGGACTAAGTCGGTTTCCATCACTCCATATTGAAAAAAACTGGAGATCCATACCTCCTTTTTTCCATCGGTTCAAATCGCTTTGTGTTTTACCGGTTAAGTCCTGATCAAGCAAAAATCCTGTTTCCAGTACTTTGGCTAAAATATCATTGTGAGTATCTACAAGAATAGCCTTGTCGTGTATTTTTTGGTACGATTGAGCATTAGCACTAAATGTTATTAAACATGCCAATAAGAGTTGTTGAAGTTTCATTTTGTTGGTTCTTGAATTATCTATATAGTTTCTCACTGTTAAGTCAAATTACCGCTAACGGGCAGGGCTTTGTGCAGGTGTGGAATTAGCATTCCGTCCGCCCGGAACCGCTGCCTGGCTTTTTGATAAAGTTAAATAGTTAGTACCAAAGCTGGGCTTTATTCGTCAAGCCCCGAACTGAAGTACAGAAAAGTTACTGCTGCTGATTGTTATTCCGTCAAGCCACACTTGCACAAAACCCAATGTTAGCGGCAGGGCTTCACGGTTCTGCTTTTTCTTTCGTTTTTGATTGTAAAATTATCGTGTATGAATAATGTATGTTTTGTCCTGATATTCCATCATTAAGTTCTCTTATTTTCAGTTTGATATTTTCATCAGTTTTGTCATTGAAATTAAAGTCACTAAGAATTATCAAGTCATTGTACTGCTCTTTAAGCCATTTATATTTTTCAAAAACATCAGGATTTTCAAAACTGTTATCAAGTCCGCTAATGATTGTTTTACGAACATTTGCTAAACTTGAAACCATTTTTTCAGGTGTCATCTCTGTCCAACTGTCTATAACTTGATAGTAAATCATTTGATGAAAGCCAATGCAACCATCCTCAAATCGGTCAATGTATTGGTGATAGGGATACCTATTTTTTTTGGCTTCGATTGGATAATTTAATTCTCTGATTAATTTGTTGACAACACAATCCTTGGGTATTTTGCACTTTTAGTTTCAAGTTGATATGCGTCAATCAAAGCTTGCCCGAATACAGTACCATTCTCATTGTGAATTATATTCCCTATGGTCAACCCGCCTCTAAATAAAATTCCTTTTTCAATCAATAATGCTCCGATATAAGCTAAATTAATAACAAGGGTTGAAGTCATTTCATTTACGTTGCCGTCTAACTTTGACTGATACAACTATACTATCAGAAAATGATGTTGTGTTTGTTTTACCTCGTATGTCAAAGTTCGCCACTCCTTTTCTTTGAGCGTCTTCCTCAATTTCAACAAATTTCAAATCCCATTTGTCCGATGTTTCCCAACCTTTTAAAAAGTCAAGAACTGAATATAGTAGTTCAATTTTTGATGTTCGCTTTCGACTGTTTAACTATTTCCTTGAAGCCAAGAATGTCAATGAAGGCAACAATTCTCCTTTCATATTTAATTTCTTGTGTTGTCACTTGTTATTAATTTTGTAATGTCCAATCGCCTTGCCGCTAACGAACAGGGCTTGGCGAAGTACGGGTAATAGAATTCCGTCAAGCCCGGCGTACTGAAGCCAAATTTATATTTTAATGTTGATGATTTGCACTTAGCTAAATTTATAACGTCCAGCTGGATATGCGGCTAAATTGAAATACAAAAGTTGAAACACGGCTTCCGTCCGCCCGTATTTTGCC
>CAWHKV010000005.1:0-102246 GCA_963830175.1 uncultured Bacteroidota bacterium | reverse complement strand
AGGTATATTCGAAAGGTTTACCTTGAACTTTAAATGTATTTAATTGCTCTATACACAACTTTACGGGAATCTGTATATCCTTCTCTCCAAAAAGCCAAAGTCCTGGAATTGAAAGAGTATTCAGAGAAATTTTTGGGTCAGTCGCCGCGAATTGATACCGGTCAGCATCATTTTTGATATGTTCACGGGCATCTGCTTCTGTATGATTTTCCCAAAAATTATTATTTCCATTGGTATAAAACTGAAATCGAAGTTGTTCTAAAGTTGTAATTGTAGGGCAACTAAATAAAACCATAAATTCAATTTGTGGATTTTTGCTTGCAGCAATTGGGATTATCCATCCTGCTTGACTGAAGCCAACTAACCCAATTGGTGTTTTTTTATCTTTCAAATAAGTTCGAAATGTATTTACCGCTGCATTTGCATCGTGAGATAATAAATTAAGATTAGTAGTGTCAATATTATTCGTGCCAACAGATGGTCCTACATACACACCACCAGATTCTCCAACTCCACGTTTGTCATATGTCAATACAGCAATACCTTCTTTAGCAAGACGTTTTGCGAACTCCATTTCTCTTTTTATTGGGTCAGACCCATGAATAATTACAACTGCTGCAAATGGATTTTTAGGCTTTAAAATTGAGCCAGCAAGAGTGATGCCCTGACTTTCAAACTTTACATCTTGAATGGTAAAGTCAGCCGATTGAGAAAATACAATTTGTGGTAAAATTATTAATAATAGCCTAAGAAATAAGTTAGAATAAAAGTTAATTTTCATTTTGGATTAATATAAAAATTTGTTTTGAACGGTCTTGCTTAGCATTGCCTACAACGATCCAAGTGTTTGCGAAGTGCCCTGCGAGCTTGCTCGCTTGGGCATGGAAGCAATCACTGGTTTTAAAAGGGCATTTCGTAAACACTATGTTAGGCGAAGTCGCCGCCCTTTTAAAAACAAGTGAAACTTGGATCGTTAGGACGAAAAAAGGTAGTGGGAGTTGCGAAGCAACGAAGCTACCGTAGCCTGCCCGCAGGGCGGCTATTTCGTCCTAACGTACAGGTATTGCTGCAGGTGGGGGATTTGAAAATCGTCCCGCCCGGAACTGCTGCCCGGTTTTGTTTAGAATTTGAAGTTAAGAACTTTTGCCTGGCTTTATTCGTCCAGCCGACAACTACTGCACAATAGCGAACAAAAAGCCGATTGCTCCAACGTCATGCCCCACTTGCAGCAATACCCATGTTGCCTGCAGTGCTTCTCCCTCTACACGCTTAATTGTTGTTCTATTTCAGGCATTTCGTCGTAGGTTCTACCATTCAAAATTCTCCCGTTTTTCTTTTTGCTTCGTCCGCCCCATTGTTTAAAGAAAAAAGCAACGCCTGCCTTTTTACATTGGTCTTGAATGTCAAGTACCCAATCTGGGTTCATGGGTCTAGGCTTATGACCACTTTCTCCTCCTACGATAACCCAGTCAATTTTTTTCAAATTTATTTTAGGAAGTTCTCCTATTAAGGGTTCACAAGAAAGAAATTTTACTTTTGCTTTTGTTTTTCTTAAGAAAGTCTATGCGGTCTTTAACTTTATTGTTCTTCAACAGAAACACCCATCCAAATATTATGTGTCCACTTTAATTCTTTATGAATTTCGAAAAGCCTTTCTGCTCTTTTTGTTAGTACTTGAAATACATGCTGCGGGTTGTCATTCATTACTGCGAAAACCTTTTTTATGAAATCTAAAGGAACGTCCTTATGAAACAGGTCACTCATAGAATTTACAAAAACTATTTTGCTATGTTTCCAAGTATATGGAATGTTAAGTTGATTTTCATGAGTTCTTATTTTAAAACCATCAGAATATTTCTCAACCCCCATAGCTTTAAGTCGTCGAGACATAATTTCCGCATAGCAAAACTTGCAACCAGCAGATACCTTTTGCAACCAGTAGTTGGGTTCCATGTCATTTCTGTCCATTCGATACTTGATTGAGCCATATTAGAACATTGTTAACTGTGGTTTAATTCTTTTTTGAACTTCCTTAAAAAACTTTTCCCCTGTTGGGTGTTTAGAATAGAAAGATAAATAATACAAAGGAAGGTTTTTTTCGTTAGACCTTATTTGATGCATGTGTTTTGCCTTTTGGTAATCCAACTTACCCATTTGTTCTTGGTATTGGTCAGCCAAAAACTTTACAAAGTCCTTTCGATAAATTCTACCTTCTTTTTCAAACATTTCCCGCCAATTATGGATACCGAGGTATTCAGATATTTTAGTGTTTTCGTCTTTTAAATAGGTTTCGAAATTTCTATTAGCATCCATATGTAATGCTTGAAGGATTAGGAAGTCCATCAATGTTTTTCCGAGTGATTTAATTGTAGCAAAATTTAAATTAAGGGAATATGGGTCTACAAAACAGAATGGTAATCTTGTATTTCCTTTACTAAAGGGTGGTAAAGCTTTAATTACTTTATCGACATTTTTATTGCTATCGCCTTTTATTAATTCACAGTTAAGATGACTAAAATCTCTCTTAACTCTTGTAGATAAAGCTTCAAATCTTTCTTCATCTTGTTCGCATAAAATGTATTTTGAAAAAGGTGAAGGTATTGACATTGCAAGGAGGGCTGAATTCAAATATGTTTTATTCGTCTCTTTAATTTTCGCATATCCCGCTCCAGCAAACAGGTCGACATAAACAAGTTGGTTCCATTTAAACTTCATTCCATGCGTAAAAATGTCACAGTAGCTTCCCACTAGTTTATATTTATTAACGACCATTCTCTAACGGTTGGCGTAAACAAGCCATCCGACTTGACCTCAATCTGTGAATTGAATTTTTCCATTGTGAGAAAGTTTAAATTTTATTGGAGTGCTGAAATAGCATTGCAGCCAACGGGCAGGGCTTGGCGTTGTTGGGGGATTTGAAAAACGTCCGCCCGGAACTAAAGCCCAATTAAAAATACTGAAGTTGAAGTTAACAACTAAAAGCCAAATTGAAAAACGTCCAGCCCGAACAACTGCTGCCATGTTGCTGCAGATGAAGATAACAACGTCCTGCCCCAATAACGCCAAACCCAATGTTACCTGCCGTTTTGTTTGTCAAGCTCTGTCATTTTTCTTGTCCAATAATTTAAATCCTCTTTTAGTAACAAGTCAACTTGTACTTTTACACTCTGATATTTTGTCTGCTCTAAGGCAACCACTAGTGGCTTAATATCTTTTAAGTAAATTTCAGTATTTAAGCTGTCACACCTCGTTTCTCCATAACGCAAGAATTGCAAAACCTTACCAAGCCTATTTTCTTCATTTGATTGCAATGCGTCTTTAATAGCTGAAAGTCTTGTCCAACTTCCTTGGTTTGTCTGCCACCATTTCTTTGCTTTTTGAGCTAATATTTTTCGAACTCAATTAACTTTTCTCTTGTAGGTTTATTTTTCCATTCCAAATCATAAGTTCCTTTCTTTAAATATTCTTTGTAGTGTTCGTTGTCCTTCATTAGCTTAAATAAAGTTGTGTCGTCAACACCAGAAGTTTTATAGCCAAAGTCCATAAAGGTTAGGTCTTCAGTAGCCAACCTGCTCTAACAGAAATCCAGTCCATATCGTAAGGAATAAAGTGTCCGTGTCCGTAAAATTGTGGTGCTCCTGGATAGATTAGGTCTGCTGTGCCAGTGAGTTTTACAAAGGTTGTGTCATTGAGAAGCTCAACTAATTTAGGAATAATTTCTTTCTGATAACTCTCCAGTTTCATTTTTGCTGGATAGATTTTTCCGTAAAAGAAATCCTGTTTAAAATCTGAAAATAAACTGTCAATTTTTGTCTTTTGTGCAAAACAAAAAGTGGTTGTCAATATAAGTGTAAGCCCGAGTATAACTTTTTGTTTCATAAACGAAGGGTCATTTAAAATGGCACGTAACGATCCAAGTGTTTGCGAAGTGCCCTGCGAGCTTGCTCGCTTGGGCATGGAAGCAATCACTGGTTTTAAAAGGGCATTTCGTAAACACTATGTTAGGCGAATGTTGCCGCCCTTTTAAAAACAAGTGAAACTTGGATCGTTAGGACGAAAAAAGGTAGTGGGAGTTGCGAAGCAACGAAGCTACCGTAGCCTGCCCGCAGGGCGGCTATTTCGTCCTAACATGTTTATTACTGCAATTATACGAAATAGATTTTTTTCAATTTCTTCATAATCAATCCTAAATGTATTATCAATTTGCTGCGGTGTAAAATTTCATAACAATCATTCCGCAAGACAATAATTCAATATTTATTAAAAATTTCAACATCAAAAGCGCAACTCACCCAACAAAGAATCCGAAGAAAGCCCAACACAAAAAACGCAATAAAAGTATTCATGCTTTTATTATTCTATCCTTTCTGCCACCACATGCCAAAGGCTACCTCAGTCACATATTTTCTGATGTACCCTAAATTATCCTGGTAATAAAGTCAATGCTCCCACCCTTAATTATTCATTCAAACGGTCTAATGGACTTTGCAAGTTGCTTACATTTTTAAGGCAAACATGCGTGTACCTTTCTGTTGTTCTTAAATCATTATGACCCAATAATTCCTGGATAATTTTTATATCAGTTCCGCTTTCAAGTAAGTGGGTGGCAAATGTATGCCGCATACTATGTATGCCCCCGGACCGCTTGTTATGGGTCAATTCTTTCGCTGAACTGAATATTTGCTGCACACTTCGTTCTGAATATTTACCCCCATCGGTACCTTCAAATAAATAATGCTTTGGCTTATAGATCTTATAATATTCCCGTAATTGAATAAGCAATTTTTCTGAAAGCATTACCTGCCTGTCTTTTTTTCCTTTTGCATTCCTGAAATTCACCACCATTCTATTGCTGTCAATATCATTAATTGTTAAGCTTGCAATTTCGCTTACCCGTGCCCCGGTAGCATATGCAAGCATTAATATGGTTTTGTGTTTGGGGTTTGCTTTACTGTTAATTAATTTTTTTATTTCATTTTTTGAAAGTACTGAAGGAAGTTTACTTGGTTTTTTTGGTCGGGGAATTTCAAAAAACATTTTGTCTTTATGCAAAACCTGTTCAAAATAAAATTTGAGGGCATTTATTACGGTATGAATTTTACTTTCACTATAATTTTTCTTCTTTAATAACCACAGAATATATGACTGTAACTGGCTTACTGATAAAGTATTTACCGGAACTGAATCTAACATTTTTAATAAAACCATTAATTCGCCAGCGTATAGTGAAATTGTATTTTTACTATACGCTTTTAAATGTAGAATCTTTAGCATTTCTTTATAAGCCATCATATTTTCGTTGCTTATAATTAATTTGGATAAGCCTGATTTCGTTAATCTCCGAATATCAATTTCCTTTTTTAATAAAGAATTTTCGCTTGTTATAGCCTTATTACGTTTTTGCAGATAAGATTTTAATTCCTCCAGGTTAATGGTTGCAAAGGGTTTTAATTGCGCACAAGCATCCATTAAACATTTTTTTTCAAACGGGATGTACCAGCACAAGTATTTATGTGACCATTTTACCTCCGGAACCTTTCTAATTTCCTTGTTTATTATGTTGTTTTTACAGAACAGGCCTAAATACTCATGTGTATCATGAAAAATAATCTTTACAACAATATCATGGTTGTTGCCTGCCATATAAGATTACAAAGAGAATTTGAATTAGGGTATTTTAAGTAAAGTTTAGAGTGCGAACCAAGTTAGAAAAAATTTTGAAAGGTGAAAAATTTTTAATTCTCTTCCATTGCGCGCATACTTAAATTGATATCATTCGTATAATCAAGTGGTTTTGATGCAAGGTGGTAAACCGTACAAATGTGCGACGCAACAGGCGATGCCCAATGATTTTACTGACGGCTACCTACTTAAAAATTTTCTTAGTTATAATGTGACTGATAATGGCGCTGCCTGCCCCCGTTACAGCACCTGCAAGTACATCGGTAGGGTAGTGTTCGCCGAGGTAAAGCCTGCTGTAACCGACTGCTGATGCCCAGGCATAGGAAGGCACCACCACGTACCATTTTTTATATTGCATAGAGAGGGTAGTGGCCATGGCAAAAGCTACTGCTGTATGGGTAGATGGTAATGAATTATCGTTCTCAATTTCGTATGGATATACCGTGTTGTATTTTATATAAGGACGGTCGCGGTTGATAATAATTTTTAATGCCTGCGACGAAGCGGCTGCAAGCACTACGCTTCCCGCCATTTCATAAGCGCGAATTTTTGCAGGCTTGTCTTTTTCTATTGTTGCATAGATAAACATGCCCACAGGTAATCCAAAACTTATGGGATAGGTGGTGTTGCTGACACCTTTCCAAATGGCGGAGTTGGGGTATTGGGGGTTTATGTCTTCGAGCAGGTTTATGTCCCAGTTCTGGGCATATATACCGTTTGAAAAAAGCATCACAGTTACTAGTATAGCAACCTGTTTTATAGGTTTTAACATGAGAAAGTTTTTACAGGTTGGCAATAGATTCTTCAATGGTTTTAATGCGCGATTCAGCATCGGCTTTTTTCTTTCTTTCAAACTCCACTACATCCGGTTTTGCGTTGTTCACAAATCGTTCGTTTAATAATTTTTTATCAACCGATTCCAAAAATTTCTTTTGGTAATCGAGGTCTTTTAATAATTCTTCTTTCAGCGAAGCAACGTCTGCCTGTTTGCCTGTTTCTATAAAAAATTTGTCCTGTTCAAAAGTGGTAACGATGGTATTGTTAAGCGCTTCGTTTATGTAATGAATTGCTGTAGCATTTACCTGGCGGGAAAGTATATTTTCCAGCGCATGGTATTTACCTGCATCATTACTTTGTATGTGCAGGGTAATGGCATCTTTCGGGCTTAGCCTGTTTTTATTTCTTGTGTCGCGGATAACCGTGATCACATTTTGCAGCAGTTTGCCCTGTTGTAAAACATTAAGATCAGTGGTTTGCGCAGGCGTTGCCTGTTTAATACACAGGTCGTCTTCTCTTTCTGCCAAAAGGTGATAGATCTCTTCTGTAATAAATGGCATGAAGGGATGTAATAAGACCAGCAACTCATCAAAAAATTCTACGGTTTTTTCGTATACCGCTTTATTTACTGGCTCTTCATAACCGGGCTTAACCCACTCGAGATACCAGCTGCAATAGTCGTCCCACACGAGGGAGTAAACAATTTTTAAAGCTTCGCTTAAACGGAATTGTTTTAGCAGGTCATCCACTTCTTTTTTAACCTGTTGCAGGCGGTTATTAAACCATTGCACCGCGAAGTGTTGTGTATTGTTTGATGCGCTTGCCTGGTCTATGCGCTGCTCCCACATTTTAACCAGCTTAAGTGCATTCCATATTTTATTGTTGAAATTTCTGCCCTGCTCGTTGGAGCTTTCATCCCATAACAAATCGTTGCCGGCCGGTGATGCGATCATTATGCCGAAGCGTACTGCATCTGCGCCATATTTATCAATCAATGCAAGCAGGTCGGGAGAATTGCCGAGGCTCTTACTCATTTTTCTGCCCTGCTTATCGCGCACAATGCCAGTAAAATAAACGTCATTAAAAGGCTTTTCATCCATGTATTCAACACCCGCCATTATCATGCGGGCCACCCAGAAAAATATGATCTCAGGCGCAGTTACCAGGGTAGAGGTGGGGTAGTAATAATTTACATCTTTATTATTGGGGCGAGAAAATCCTTTATATACCTGGAAAGGCCATAGCCATGCAGAGAACCAGGTATCGAGGCAATCATCATCCTGTTTAAGGGTAATTTCTCTTTGTGAGTTGCCCGTAATAGCCTCGTATTGCATAAAGGCGGCATCTTCATTTTCGGCAACATACACATTGCCATCTGCATCGTACCAGGCAGGTATGCGATGCCCCCACCAAAGCTGCCTGCTGATACACCAGTCCTGTAATGTTTTCCATCCAGTGGCGGTATAGGTTTTTAAATCTTGGCGGGTGAAATTTAATATCGTCATTCATTACTACTTCCAGTGCGGGCTGACTAAGCATCTTCATATTCACCCACCATTGCAGGCTTAAGCGCGGTTCTACCACGGCATCTGTTCTTTCACTAAAACCTATCTGGTTGGTGTATTCTTCTGTTTTTTCAAGGTGCCCTTCAGCCTTCAGTTGTTCTGCAATCTTTGTGCGTACATCGAACCTGTCTTCACCAATAAATAATTGCGCATCGGTGCTCATGGTGCCATCATCATTCAATACTTCAACTACTTCGAGGTTGTGTTTTTTACCCAGCACATAATCGTTTACATCATGCGCAGGTGTAATCTTTAAAGCACCGGTTCCAAAATCCATCGTTACATATTCGTCTGTAATGATGGGAATCCGGCGATTGATCAACGGAACAAAAACATGTTTGCCATGCAGGTGCGTATACCTTTCATCTGATGGATGCACGCAAACGGCGGTATCGCCTAAAATGGTTTCGGGGCGCACCGTGGCAATCGTGATAAAATTTTTTGTTGCGGAGTTTTCATTATCACCCTCATCAATAAAATATTTCAGGTAATACAATTTGGATTGAACTTCTTTATAAATAACCTCTTCATCGCTAAGGGCGGTCTTGGCTTTTACATCCCAGTTTATCATGCGCTTGCCGCGGTATATCCATCCTTTATTATAGAGATCAACAAATACACGGATCACAGATTTGTAATAATCTTCATCCATGGTAAACGTAAGGCGATCCCAGTCGAGGCTGCATCCCAACTTTTTTAATTGATCCAGTATAATTCCGCCATACTTTTCTTTCCACTCCCAGGCATAGCTTAAAAATTCTTCCCTGGTTAAAGAAGATTTTGCAATGCCACGTTCCCGTAGCATGGCTACCACCCTGGCTTCGGTCGCAATGGAAGCATGATCTGTACCGGGAACCCAGCTGGCGTTTTTGCCCTGCATGCGTGCCCGGCGAATTAGTATATCCTGGATGGTGCTGTTAAGACAATGCCCCATGTGCAACACACCGGTAACATTGGGGGGTGGAAGTGAAATGGAATAAGGTTCCTGGTCATTGGGGGTACTTTTAAAATATCCCTTTTGCATCCAGTGAGTATACCACTTTTCTGCGGTGGAAGAAGGCTCAAAATTTTTGGTTAGTTCCATACAATTACCCGGCATTTACAGTTCTGCCAATTTAAATATATAATGGGCTGGCAGTGCAGGGCAGCAAAAATAAAGTAATGAACTGAAGTATAAGATAAAGGTGCAGGAATGTTGTAAGGAAGAAAAAAATGTTTACCAATGATTCATTTTCATATCCCAGTTAAACATGTAAACAGTTGAATTTTGTTGCTCTGGATTTACTTCAGGCTCACAGGAATTAAAAATCGCGCCATGAATTTTATCAAGCGTTGAAACGCAACTGGTGCGTACGGCTTTTTCAAGATGTTTGGTTTTTCCTGTAACGGGCGATCCGTTACAAGACGAAAGCAAGGGAATGCCGGTAAAAAATACAAGTGGTTTTGAAGATGAGTGCATGGCAGGTTGATTTGGGTTAAACAAAAGTATTACAATCAGTTACGTAATTAATTAGAAGTGTGTTAATTAATTTTTAACGATTGTTGCTTCGAATAGTTACAATTTGGCTTATTTAATTTATTATACCGTTTAAATTTGGGCATTTTTGCACATCTAAGAACCTGTTGCTGAATTTTTAATGTACGCCATAGTTGATATTGAAACCACCGGGAGCCACCCTGCAGAAAACGGTATTACTGAAATAGCTATCGTTTTGCACAATGGTAAAGAGGTTGAAGAACGGTACGAAACCCTGATAAATCCGGGCATCCCCATTCCCCGTTATGTGACTTACCTTACAGGTATTAGCGATGATATGCTTATACATGCACCCACTTTCCAGGAGGTTGCCATGCATATTTTCCGATTGCTTAATGGGCGCATTTTTGTTGCCCATAATGTAAATTTTGACCATTCATTTATAAAATATCATTTTCAGCAATACGGGTTAGATTGGAACACCAAAAAACTTTGTACATTAAAACTTAGCAGAACCGCCTTTCCTGGTTTTACAGCGCTATGGGCTCGGGCATATTTGCCGCACCCTAGATATAAATATTGAAAACAGGCACCGTGCCGGTGGCGATGCAGATGCCACTGCCAAATTGTTCGAAAAAGTTTTACTGAATGGCGGCGAACAATTAGTAAAAGAATTTTTTAAGAAAGATAATCACGAGCAAATTTTACCTCCTAACCTGGAAAGCAGCTATGTACATACTTTGCCCTATACGCCAGGTGTATATTATTTTCATGATGCAAAACAAAACGTGATTTATGTTGGAAAGGCCAAGAACCTGCGGAAAAGAGTTTTAAGTCATTTTACAGGGTTAAACACAGGCAGAAAAAGGCAGGAATTTCTCCGGAATATACACAGCATTTCTTTTAAGGAATGTCCCACAGAATTAACAGCTTTTATTTTAGAAAGCATTGAAATTAAAAAGCTTTGGCCTGCATATAATTACAGCCAGAAAAATATAAGCCAGGTGTACGGAATTTATTTGTTTGAAGATAACCGGGGCTATTACAGGCTTGCGATAGATAAAAAAAGAAAGCATGTAAATACTGTGGCACAATTTCATTTGCTTACCGATGCGTACCGCACCATGTGGCAAATGGTTAAAGAATTTGAATTGCACCCGCACCTATGTTTTTTAGATAAGACCACTACGCCTGTTCCGCAATTCCCTGATGTTGACATGTATAATGAAAAAGTAAAGACAGCAGTAAAAAAAATTCAGCGTGCCGATGGCACGTATGCCATTTGTGAGGATGCAGTGTATGGTCAAAAAAGATCTTGTATTTTAATAGATAATGGCCGCTTTTACGGTATGGGTTTGTTACCAGATCAAACTGAATTAAACTGCCCCGAAAAAATAAAACAGCACCTTACCGAATACCCGCATAACGAAGTAATACCGATGCTTGTAAAAAGCTTTACCCGTAAGAACCCGCATAAGGTTACTGTGTTTAATTAAATATTTTATGGCATACTGGCTTGTAAAATCAGAACCATCAACATACAGTTTTGATCAACTTGAGAAAGACAAAACCACTACGTGGGATGGGGTGCGAAATTATGCAGCACGAATTCATTTACGCGCCATGAAAAAAGGGGAGGAGGTATTGTTTTATCACAGCAACGAGGGTATGAATATCGTAGGCATTGCAAAAGTGAACAAAGAAGCTTACCAGGATCCATCAACCGACGATGAAAGGTGGGTTGCCATAGACCTTAAATACCATAAGAAATTAAAACAAACGGTTTCGTTGGCACAAATAAAATCAGAGAAAAAACTGGCAAATCTTGCACTTGTTCGCATTGGCAGGTTATCCGTTCAGCCCGTTACAGAAGATGAATGGAATGTAATTATGCAAATGGCTGCAATGAAATAATCGTTAATCTTCCATTTCAAATACCTTACCTGCAGTAACTCTTGGCCAATTGTCTGTTCTGAATGGAGCAGCAGGTAAACCGCTTGAATTATACAGGTCTAATGCCCCGGGATTATTATAATAAGCATACCTCACCGCAACGGGATGCTTTACATCGCTGTTATAAACCACCACGGTATTGTTTCTAATGAATGCTTTTGCCCAATGAAAAACGCTGTCTGAACCTGCAATGGAAAATCCTCTTACATAACCATACCTGTCATGCGTAACAAGCGTATCAAAATTATTTTTGAAATGAATGATAATACTGTCGCCGCTTTGCGCCATATGGTCGTATTGCGGACTCAGGTTTACTGTATCGATGTTATATGTTTCACGTAAGGCTGCAAGTGCCAGGCGCTTGCCCACATCCATTTTGTTTTTTGGATGAATGTCGCCCCCTTCACCAATATCTATTGCCACGGCCATACCTGTATTTGGTAGTTGCAATGCAGCCATTTGCGCTTCGCGCAATTCAGGCCATTCGTTCTTTTCATTTGCACTGGCAGGCTCTGCCATATAATTAGCCAGCTGAACAAAATAAAATGGCAGGTCTCCCTGGTTAAATTGTTTGCGCCAGTCTTTTATAAAGGCAGGAAATAGTTGTTCGTATTCTTCTGCACGTCCTGCATTGCTTTCGCCCTGGTACCAAATAAATCCCTTTATAGCCAGGTTTTTTATAGGTGCAATGTTTCCGTTGTACAATATAGATGGCGATCCAAATAAGTTTGAATTAACGATCTTAGGTCTCACAAATTTTACAGGATCTATTTGCACCCCTTTTTTATACATCCAGGTTCCGGCGAGCTGCGTATTCCAAAACATGTTGTACATGCCACCTTTACCCCCCGCATCTACAACCCGTACAACCAACACATTATCTTTCGGCTTTAATAAAGAATCGGGAACATTATAATTGCTCGAATTAATGTTGCCAAAAGTTTCGCCCACCTTGTGCCCGTTAACCCATGCGGTATTATAATCATTCACCTGCCCAAGACTTACATTATACGATTTGCCATTATAATTTTCAGGCAGGTCAAATGTTCTGCGAAACCAAACCGAACCATCGTAACCGGGTAAACCCTGAGACTCCCAGTGACCAGGAACATTCATCGGTTTCCAGTCAGAGGTATTCGTATTTGGATCATACCATTTTTCTTCAAGCCCAATGTCTCCTTTTTCATAAAAGTTTGCTACCCAGTTTGGTTTTATTTTTTCGAATGCGGCATTTATGTCATTCATGCTTTGCTGAGGAGCAAGGAAGTTATTGTACCAATAATCGAATTGGGGAAACTGGTGAATGGCTTCAACACTCATCCATGTTTCAACAGCCGTAGCACCCAGGTTGTCGCTAATTAAACCAATTGGAACACCTAATGTTTGCTGTAGATATTTGCCGAAAAAATAACCAACAGCAGAAAAAGATTTAATTGTTTCCGCATTGGTCAATTTCCATTCGCCACCGCTAAGAGTGTCGCGAGGTACATAATCTGTTGCAAGCCCTGCTGTAAATAATCTTATATTAGGATTGGTATCCTGCGCAGAATCTATTTTATATGTTGTTTCCTGCACACGGAATTGCATGTTGCTTTGCCCGCCGCAAACCCAAACATCTCCAAATAAAATATTTTGCAGCGTTATGGTGTTCTTTCCTTTTATAACTAACTGGTATGGACCACCTGCTGATTGGGACGGCAACGAAATTTTCCACGAGCCATTATTTGCAGCTGTGGTATTATAAGTATTGCCATTAAACAGTATTGCAATTTTCTCTCCCTTATCTGCCCATCCCCAAATATTGCAGGGCTTATCTCTTTGCAAAACCATATTGTTTTGAAAGATATTATGCAACCTTATGTTCGCATTTGCGGAAACCACAACCATTAATAATAATGCGGAAACAATGCATTTAAAAACATTCATAGTTTTTATTTAAAAGGTCAGTTATAATTTTTTGGTGCTGCCGGTCAACCAGCTTTGTTCAATTTCTTCCAGTGTACGTTGTTTTGTTTCCGGAATAACTTTCCAGGTAAACACAAAAAGAATAATGGCATTAATCATGAATATCCAGAAGGTGTATGCACCGCTGGTGTTTTTATCGGGGCCAAGACTGGAGAGCATTACTGGCGTTAATTGTGTAATGAGCACAACACCTATCCATAAAACTACTGTTGCAAAAGACATGGCAATGCCACGCGTTTTTGTCGGGAAAATTTCTGAAATAAGCACCCACGGAATAGGACCAAGCGAAGATGCAAATGAGGCGATGTACGTGATGATAAAGAATAAAAGCCATGGGCCGTTTGTAAGGTCATACTTGTAACATAAACCAATGGCAAGAAGTGAAAATATCATTCCCGCAACACCCCATAACAACAGGGTTTTACGACCTGCCCTGTCAATAAGCCAAATAGCCACAAACGTAAAAACGGTATTGGTTAAACCGATAATTACTGTTTGAAGCAAGGATGATTCTGTATCAAACCCGGCAGTTTTAAATATTTCGGGAGCATAGTAAATAATAGCGTTAATACCAGTTATCTGCGAGAACAATGCAAGCACAATTCCTACTATCATGGCTTTACGTAAACCCGGCTTAAATAAATCACTTATGGTGCCTGTTTCGTGTTTTAAGGCATCCAGAATTTCTTTTAATACATGCTTTGCCTGGTCTTTGCCATTTACTTTTTCTAAAACCAATAATGCTTCATCAGCTTTACCATTTTTTGTAAGCCAGCGCGGACTTTCTGGTACAATAAATAACAATATAAAAAACAACAATGCTGGTAATATGCCGCTGGCAAGCATATAACGCCAGCCGTATTCAACATTCCAGGCTTCATCGCCGTAGTTGGATATCTTGAGATTTACAAAATATATAAGGTTAATGCCTATCACAATGGCTAGTTGATATAATGTTACCAACATGCCCCTGTTCTTCGCCGGTGCAATTTCAGAAATGTACAGCGGAGAAAGCATGGAAGCTGCGCCAATGCCCAATCCGCCAAGTAATCGTGCCAATATAAAAATGGTTAAGCTATTGGCTAATGCTGCACCCACTGCTGATACAAAAAATAAAATGGCTGTAATTATCAGCACTTTTTTCCTTCCCATTTTGTCGCTTAAGGCGCCGGCAAACATGGCACCGATCACGCAGCCCCAAATGGCGCTGCTCGCTGCCCAGCCCGTCATCATGGGCGAGAGGTCGAACTTAATTTGTAGGTAGCCGATAACCCCGGCAATAACCGCGGTATCATAACCAAATAATAAACCACCAAGTGAAGCCACTATGGCCACTTTTAAAATAAAACCGGATGTGTTGTTTGTAGTTGAGCTCATGCAATTAGGCAATCGTTTTGTTTAAGAAATAATTATGGTGCAAGCTATGGTTATATATTCAACACCGGTTGCGTCGCACACTTGTACTCAGGAATATTAAAGCAACATTTTTTTTTAAGCATTGGTTCGAACATATGCTTTAATTGTCCCGCATTTTTTTCCTTCCGATTCTCCATATGGACGAATGGTATATTCCCCAACGGCCGCTGGAACAATAAAGGTTTCAGCATAATGAATAATGTATGGTTCAAAAGCCGAAGAAGGACTTTCTACAATAACTTCACTACCCTCAACAAGATTAAGCACATTCACTAAATTATTGGTGTGGTGGTGTACTTTTTTTGTAAACCAGTGCCGTCTCGTTTCTATAAACTCCATTTCATTCAGTCCTGTACGTTCTTCAATTATCCCATCTTCTTCATGTATTGTCTCCACCAGGTTTAATGCATTTTTTGCAACCCAGTCTGCCGTCCTGTCCCACTGAATTACTTTCTCGCCATGTTCAATATTTATCGGGCGGGGTTTGCCATCCATTCCCAATCTTCCCCAATCCCATAATTTAAAAGTAAAGATGTATGGGGTGGCACTAATTTCCAACACCATACTTTCGCTACCACTGCAATGCACCGTACCTGCAGGTATTGAAACATGATCATGCTTTTTCATGGGCCACCGGGCCACATGTTTCTCCGCATCAAAAGTGCCTGTTTGCTGAGCTTCTTTCAATTCCCTTATCATTTCTTCCGGCTGCACATCGTTGCGCAAACCAAGATAAACGAAAGCACCTTCACCAACATCCAGCATATAATAACTTTCATCCTGTGTGTAATGCACACCAAATTTTTCCTGGATGTATTCTGTCAAGGGATGCACCTGCAAACTCAGGTTACCACCACCCATGGTGTCTAAAAAGTCGAACCGGATTGGAAATTCGTCGCCAAACCTTGCATGCACCTTTTCACCAAGCAATTGCTTTGGCTTAATAAAAACAAGATTTATAGAGGGTACTTCAACAATGTGGTCGCCATATTTAAGCAACAAACTATTTTCTTCCGGAACACAATCAAAACCCCACGCAAAATTTACCTGGCTGCGGTCCAGATCGCACACCTCTTTTAACCATTGTCCACCCCACGGTCCAGGATCAAAAAATGGAACAACCCGAAATGGTTGCTGCACACATTTTTCCATGCCAATAAAAAAAGAAGCAGCAGTAATTAAATTTGGTGCATTGGGTTTGTTCGTATCAAGCAAATAATGCCACCGGTGCATAGTTTGCTTTTTAAGTTTGTCGCAAACGCGCCAGTCAACAAAATAAGCCTGTTTATATAATTCAGGAAAAGTCGCTGATTTATTTTGTACACCCAGGTTGTCAACCTCGTTCCGGCGCATACGCATCTGTATTTCCCACCGCGCCATATCAGCATAAATTACCAGGTCTGCATTTGGAGCAATTAAAGTGGCGCCACAGCCCGCAACAATGGTGGGCTCGTTGCTGTTTTTTATTTGCTGCTGAAGTAGTTGAAGTTTTTCCTTATCAAAAAAATCAACCATGGTCAGGCGGGACATATATCCAAAAACACGGTCATCTGTAACATCGGGAAAAACCATTCCTTCTTATTTCATCTTCATTCTTAAATATTTCTGATGAGGCAATCCACCTGGGGTTAGAAATGTAAGAAGTTAAACTATTTTCGATTTCTTTTATGTCAACACCATGGTAACATTCAATGGCAATAAGAATATCTTTTTTTTCGCTGATTAATTCAGAAAGTTTAGTTGCAATATTTTCCCAGCCTGATATGCAGGATTTATTCACTTCTTCTATAACTATGTAAGGCTGTTTATCGTAATTAGACGTCATTAATTTTGTTGTGCATGTAATAAATATTCAAGGCCAAGCAGGCCGGCGAATTCCGTTTGTTCCGCTGCTACAATTTCAACACTACCCGGTGGGTTCCATGTATGGTTGTCAACCATGTTGAGAAGGTAAGGCAGAATATCATCTTTCCGTCGCATTATTCCGCCGCCAATAATAATTCTTCCCGGATCGAAAGAATGCACCATATTAATCGCACAAATGCTCCATGCATGCAGGCAATGTTGCACCAGTTTTTTAGCTAAAGCATCTCCCTTATCAGCCTCTTCAAATAAATGCTGAAACTCAGGATTTTCAATGGTTGAAAGGGAACTTGTTTTACCGGGATCATTCTTTGCGATAAGCTTGGGCAATACCCATGTTGATGCTTCAGTTTCCACGCATCCAATCGACCCGCAGTTACAGGGATCGCCGTTGAGGTTTATGGAAAAATGTCCGCCAAGGTTTCCACCTACAAAATGTTTGCCTTTAAACAATCGACCATCACTTAAAACAGCGCTTCCAACACCCGTTCCCAGGGTTAGCATTACCAGTTCCGAACAATCTTTTCCTGCACCATATTGCCATTCGCCAACAAGTGCAGCCTTGGCATCGTTACTTACAACAATGGGCAAATTCCACGTTTCCATGGCCCATGCATTAAAATCAAATTCATGCGCATCATTGTATTTTACATATCGGGAAAGTACTTTGTTGTTGTCTGTGTCTACGATGGAAGGCATCATGATACCAATGCCAGAAAGACTATTGCGCTCAATATTATTTTCTGCTAATAAAGTATGTATATGCGCACTAACGGAAGACAGTGCGTACTGTATTCCCTTGTCAGAAGCAGCTCTGATAGTAGATGTTACAAGAATTTTTCCGCCCTTATCAACAATACCAAGTTTTATATTGGTTCCACCAAAATCAATTGCGATCACAGGCATAACATAAAAATAATTTAAGAAAAGAAATAAAAATAATTGTATAGAATAAAACAAAAAACTATTTATTAATGTCATTATTCCTTTTCTTTACCCCTATTGAAACAGTTGTTTTTTTTATAAGACAAGAATAGTTATTACTTATATAGTGCTTCATTACCCTTTGGGTGACTTAGTTAATAATTGCCGGAAAAAAATCTAACGTATGCAGATGCTTAAGGTTGCCATTGCTGCAATAATAACTTTTACAGGTTGTAGTAAGCAAATAAATAATGCTGCTATTGCGCAATCGAATGCGGATATAGCCAAAGGAAATATTGTAACTGAACCTGCTACATACTTTGATAGTATGTTCACCAGGTTTAATAAAGGACAATGGACCGGGGGCGATGTAGCATACTCGCATGTATTGCCCGATGGCCGAAACCTATGGCTGTTTGGCGATTCTTTTGTAGATACCGTTTTTCCCAATCGAACCAGGCCCGTAGGGCCATTCATTCACAGTACCATAGTACTTACCACGCCTAACGGAATGTTTCAAACGTTGTTTAACGGTACGGTTAAAAATCCCAAACCTTTTTTTGAAGCTGAAGAACCCAACCAGCTATGGCCTAACTGCGCTTTTCTTAGTAAAGATGAAAAACATTTATATGTATTAATGGTTTCTATTCGTGCAACGGGAGAAGGCGGTTTGTTTGGATTTAAAACCACCGGTAATGTGGCCGGTGTTCTAAGCCTTCCTGATCTTGAACTGGAAAAATTGGTAGTAATAAATAATCATCCAAAAATTGACTGGTCGTCCACCACATATGAAGAAGGAGATTACGTGTATATATACGGTGCAGAAGCAACTGATTCTTTTCCATATACCAAATACATGCACATTAGCAGAACATCGCGAAGCAATCCACTTCAAAATGTGGAATTTTATAATGGTGTTGGGTGGAGCCGCGATTCATCAAAAAGCAAAAGAATGATTGGAGGTATTTCGCAGCAATATTCTGTTTTTAAACATAATAGCAAATATTACCTGCTTTCGCAGGAAGGTGTTTTTTTAAGTTCATCTATTTACCTGTGGGATGCAGAAAGTCCCGTAGGCCCATTTTCACGAAAAAGAAAGATATACAATACCCCACAAGCCAAAGGAAATGTAATTACCTATAATGCCATGGCGCATCCTGAATTTATGTCGGATGGCAGGCTGTTAGTGGGTTACAGTACCAATAGTTTCGATGGAAAGGACCTGTATAAAAATGCTGATACTTACCGCCCTTATTTTGTATGGATAAGCAACTGGCAATAGCCTTTTAATTTTAATTAATAAATTTTTTTAGCCGATGAGTTCCAAATTGATTTTAATTACCTCTTTATTTATTTTTTGTGTGGGCACAGCCCTTGCCGGGCCTTATAACATTGCTGGCAAAGCAACTGTAACAGTATCATCTGTATTAGGACCCCAGTATGGTGCTAACAATGTTACTGATGGAATAATTGCAGTACCCGGTAAAGGTGAATGGGCCAGCAAAGGAGATACGACAGACTGGGGGTACCTAAGCTTTCCCTGGGTAAAACTGGAATGGCAACAACCGCAAACCATTACCCGCATTGTATTATACGACCGGCCAAATATGCACGACCATATTGCAGGTGGAAAATTATATTTTAGTGATGGCACCTCTATTATGGTGAATGCTATAAATAATGATGGAACAGGGAAAGAAATAACATTTCCTGAAAAAACAATTTCCTGGGTAAGGTTTGAAACTACCGATGGCGATGGACGAGATCTGGGTTTCTCTGAAATAGAAGTATTTCCTTCATTTAGCCAGGCAACCGATTATGTCTCCTGGGTTGATCCCTATATAGAAACCAACCGGGGACGGTACTTCTTTTTTGTTACCGGTGGCCGGCCCTTTGGTATGGTTGCCGCCGCACCACTAACACGCAATAAAAATCAAAATGGTGGTGGATATAATTACAACGAAAATGAGATTCTGGGTTTTGAGCAAATTCATACCTGGATGATCTCCGGCATTGAAGTAATGCCTACATCATCCGATGTAAATCCATCTGGCGGAAAAGATGCCTGGAAATCCAGGTTTAGTCATGAAGATGAGATTGTTCAGCCCGGTTACCAGCGTGTGTACTTGCAGAAATACAAAACCTGGGTAGAAAACACCGCTACAGAGAGAGTAAGTTTTTACAGGTTTACCTATACCCAGGATATGGAGGCGACCATACTAACAAATCTTGGTGGGTATGTGGGCAGCAGCACCATGGCTAACGCCCAAATAAAAAGAATCAGCAATACAGAATTTGAAGGCTCATTCAGTTCAGTTAAAAGATATTGGGGCGGACCAAAAGATGTGAAAGTGTATTTCGTAATTCAGTTTGATAAGCCATACCTGTCATTAAATGGTTGGCGCGGATCACAACATCAGAACAACATTTCGGAATGGCAGGGAGATAGTGCCGGCGTAGCTGCTTTGTACAATGTAAAAGCAGGCGACCAGGTACAGATGAAAATTGGTATGTCTTATACAACCATTGAAAATGCGCGTAAAAATTTACAGGCAGAATGCACCACATGGAATTTTAATGAAGTAAGAAATGAAACACAGAAAATCTGGAATGAATGGTTAGGCAAAATGGAAGTTAAAGGCGGAACAACGGCGCAAAAAATAAAATTTTACACCGACATATGGCATGCCGTTTCAGGAAGAAAAAAGATCGATGATGTTTCGGGCGATTATCCAGACCGCACGACCGGTACCCTCGATGGAAAATTTACCAATGCCATTTTTAAAATTAAAACGCTTCCGAAAAATGATGATGGCACCAGCAGGTTTCACATGTATAATTCTGATGCCCTATGGTTAACCCAATGGAACCTGAATATTTTGTGGGGACTCGCCTGGCCCGAAGTGCAGGATGAGTTATCGGCTTCCATGGTTCAATATGCTGATAATGGATACCTGTTACCACGCGGCCCCTGTGGTGGTGGTTATTCTTACATTATGACCAGTTGCCCTGCATCAAACCTAATAACAAGCACATTTCAAAAAGGCTTGCTTACTAAAGTTGATGCTAACCACGCATTTGATATCATCAAACAAAATCATTTACCGGGTGGTATGCTGGGCATGACCGATACAAAAGGCAGTAATATAAAGTTCTACACTAAAAAAGGATGGTGGCCAGATAATGTGGGCATTACCATTGAGGCCACTTTCCAGGATTGGGGCGCAGCCCAAATGGCCAGAAAATTAGGACGTACCAAAGATTATAAATTTTTCAACGACCGTTCTAATGGATGGAAGTATTGCTTCGATCCTAAACAAAAATTACTTTTTCCAAAAGATAAAAAAGGAAATTTTATTCATTTAGAACCGCTTAACGGAGAAGGTTGGGTAGAGGCAAATGCCTGGCAGGGTACATGGGGCATTTCCCACGATATACCCGACCTTGCAAAAATGATGGGAGGCAACGACACCCTTGCATACAAACTTAACCATGCTTTTGAGATGGCTGCTCCCAGCGATTTTGTTTTTGATTACAGTGGTGGCTATATTAGTTATGCCAACCAGCCGGGTTGTTCCGATGCGCATGTTTTTAATTACGCACAACATCCCTGGCTTACACAATATTGGGTAAGAAAAGTACAGGACCAGGCTTACAGCGGCATTACACCCGACGAAGGGTATGGCGGTCATGATGAAGATGAAGGGCAAATGGGCGGTGTGAGTGCACTTATGTCTATTGGGTTATTTAATATCCAGGGCAACCAATCTATTAATCCTGTATATGATATTACTTCACCCATATTTGATGAAGTAACCATTCATCTCGACAATAAATATTACCCGGGAAAACAATTTGTTATTAAGACTTACAATAACGCTAAGGAAAATTATTATATACAAAAAGCGCAGTTAAACGGGCAGCCATTAAATACTTTTTGGTTCACTCACGCAGAGTATATAAAAGGTGGGTTGCTTGAGTTATGGCTGGGGCCGGAACCGAATAAAGAATGGGGTGTAGCCGGGCTGCCAGTTATGTAATTTGATTTAAAAACTTTAAAATTTATTAAATGCCAAAACAAAAGATTCAGCCAATACATTTTCTAATTTTTGTATTGCTTGCTGCCTGTTCTGCCAAGCCTAATGCGACCGCCGAAAACACTGCACAAACACCATTGAAATATGATGTTGAGTTTGCACCTGATTGGACCAGTCTTCTTAAACGTAATTCAGGCTGGTATGGTGCTGATGGAATATTTGCCATTCCGTTAAATGGAAAAGACAATGAACCAATTTCTGATACCAGTAAAAATTTAATTTTATTCAGCGATACCATGATCGGTGAAATTGTTGACGGCAAAATACAGGGGGCACCGCATATGGTTCATAACACTGTTGGCATTTTAACCGGTGGTAAACCCGATAGCAATAACATACAATTTTATTGGGATACGGATGAACATGGTCATTCAGAAACCATCTTCGTTCCCAAACTTCCCTCAGCAACAGAAAAAGATTATTACTGGCTGGGCGATGGCTTTGTAAATAAAGAAACCGGTAACACGTACATTTTCGCATACAGAATGCGTAACATGAATCCGAAAGACGATTGGTCTTTCCGCATGATGAAGCAGGATATTATTGCCTTTCCCAACGGTACTCCACCACCATTTAAAAATCACAGGCAAATTGAAACACCATTCCAGTTTATAGGATCAGTATCAGGAGAGGATGGCTCTTTTGGTGCAGGAATTTTTGTAAATACCCAGGATGCAGGCGCGCCAAAACCTGATGGATATGTGTATGTATACGGTGTTCGCGGCAGAGCTAAAAATTTAAATGTTGCCCGCGTTTTACCTAAAGATTTTGAAAATTTTTCTAAATGGACCTTTTGGGATGGCAAGCAATGGAATGCAGATATGCAAAAGGCTGCAGATGTTACCAAGGGTGTTTCCAACGAACTTAGTTTTTCTCCTTTGCCCAATGGAAAATACGCATTGGTGTTCCAGTTAAACGGTGTGGGCAGCACGGTGGGTATGCGCATTGCAGACAGCCCTGTTGGGCCATTTAGTGAACCTATAAAAATTTATGATGCTCCCGAAGAAAGAGAAAATAAAAATTACTTATCGTATAATGCCAAGGCGCATCCAAGTTTATCAAAACCCGGTGAATTGCTGGTAACCTACAATGTAAACTCAAGAGATTATTTAAACGAAATACAAAAGAATCCACACTTGTACAGGCCACGTTTTTTCACGCTGAAATTTGAATAGAGAAATCACCCTAAATATTTTTTATGAAAAGTTTTTTAGGTATCACAGTGTTTTTACTGAATTGTTTTTTGTTAGTTCATGGGCAGGCATTGAAAATTGCTTCGGCTTCATCGCAGGGATTTTCAGAACAAAGGCTGCAAAAAATAGATTCGCTTATTTCAAGTTATATTAATGAACACAAGATCGCCGGTGTTGATGCGTTGATCGCAAGGCATGGAAACATCGTTTATCACAAAGCGTTTGGCTATCGCAATGCTGAAAACAAAATACCATTACAAACAACAGATCTGTTCAGGATCGCTTCTCAAACAAAAGCCATAACGAGTGTCGCTTTAATGATTTTGTATGAAGAAGGAAAATTTTCACTTGATGATCCTGTTTCAAAGTACATACCTGAATTTAAGAATCCAACAGTATTAAAATCTTTTAATGATAAAGATTCATCGTATACGACAGAACCGGCAAAGAGGGAGATAACTATCCGTGATCTTTTCACACATACATCTGGTATTGGTTACGCTATTATTGGTTCAAAAGAAGCAAATGCCATTTACAGTAAAGCCAAAATTTCCATGGGCTTTGAGCCGCGCAAAAGGTTGCTTGCCGATCAAATTAAATTGTTAGCCCAACAGCCATTAATGCATCAGCCCGGCGAAAAATGGACGTATGGCCTGAACATAGATGTATTGGGCTATTTAATAGAAGTTTTGTCGGGAAAATCTTTTAAAGATTTTTTAGAGGAAAGATTGTTCAATCCATTGGGCATGGAGGATACTTATTTCTATGTTCCCGCTTCCAAACATTCACGCCTGGCAGAAGTGTATAAAATGACAGACGGAAAATTTTTAGCGGGGGATAAAGATTCGGCGAAAGTCAATGATTTTTATCCTTTATCACCCTATGCAAGTTATTATTCCGGGGGAGCAGGTTTGGTTTCAACCTCGTATGATTATGCCTTGTTCATGCAAATGATTCTTAATAAAGGAACGCTGAATGGTAAAGTAATTCTAAGCCCAAATACAATTAGGTTAATTGCTTCAAATCAAATCGGTGATCTGACATTGGGCGGCGAAGATAAGATGGGACTTGGTTTCTCAATAGCCCGGCCAAATGCCAACCCATCCATACCGTTTAATGCGGGAACGCTTGCCTGGGGCGGATTTTGGGGGTCTGAATACTGGATCGACCCTGTTGCAGATATTGTTGTTCAGATATGGAGCCAAAGCGGATTAAGCGATCTTAATGAAAAATTTAAGGTTATGGTGTATGCAGCAATGATTCAATAAACAAAATGCAAAATAAGGTTACACTTCAAAATAATCTTGTAAAGGTATCAACAGATCTGCATGGTGGTGCGATCACAGAATTTTCGTTTTTGCACGGGAATCAAACAAACCCTCTTTCATTTTCTTTTACGAAGGAACAGATGCCTGCAAATAATCGTATGGGCGCTGTTTACCAGGGGCATTTTATTTGCCTTCCACGCTGGGGCGAACCTACTGAAACGCAGATACAACAAGGGTTTCCCAACCATGGGCATTTCGCCAATATGTACTGGACCGCTGAAAAAAAATCTAAACATTTCCTTCATATGCATGCGCAGAGCAACATGGAAGAAATTCAGGTTAACAGGGTAATTGAATTAAATAAAGATGTGGCTCTATTTACAGTTTGTGAATCCATAATTAACAAAAGCGCTTCGGGAAAAAATTTAAATATTGTTCAGCATCCAACGCTGGCCGCGCCGTTTCTTTCAGGTAGTTTATTAATAGGCTGTAATGGCACTACCGGGTTTCAACAATTTACACCTGGTGGTAAAACATTTTCTTTTCCCAATGTAAAACATGGTGATATTTCATTTAATATAAATCATCCTGACTCAAAAATAAGTGGCGTATTTACTTTTTTGGTTGATCCATCCTGTAGCACAGGTTGGATAGCAGCATTCGATCCCGTTTCGCAAATACTTATTGGCTATGTATGGAATCGTGAAGATTATCCATGGATTCATATTTGGCAACATTTTGAAAATAATACTATTCAATTTGTAGGTTTGGAATTTGGTACAGCCGCATTACACCAGCCGGTTGAAAGCCTGCACCCAGATCAGCATAAAATTTTTGATACGCCTTCTTTTCAATACCTTGATGCAGGCGGTCGTTGCACAAAAAGTTATACAGGATTTATAAGCACAATAAGTGATGAGGTTTTAGAAATTAATAATATAGAATGGGACGCAGGGAAGCATATTTCTATAACCTACAATGGCTCATTACAAAAACAGGTTAATTAAATAAAAATGGATTATAATAATAAAACAGTTGTAGTTACGGGTGGGTTAAAAGGCATGGGCGCAGCCTGTGCGAATGCTTTTTATAAACAGGGTGCAAATGTTTGTGTGCTGGATGTTAGCGACGCACAAAATGCAGTTAATGATGAAAAATGGTTTTACCAGAGGTGCGATGTTTCAAAAGAAGATGAGGTAAGAAAATGCATGAACGAAGCTGCTCTAAAATTCGGATCAATTGACTTTCTGGTAAATAACGCAGGCATTCAGCGATACGGCTCTGTTACAGAAACTTCTCTGGATGACTGGAATCTCGTATTAAATGTTAACCTCACCAGCATGTTTCTTTGCGCTAAATATGCATTGCCCTATATGCAGCAAAAAAACAAAGGTGTTATAATAAACATAGCAAGTGTTCAGGCATTTGTTAGTCAGCAGGTTGTTGCTGCTTATACTACTTCTAAAACTGCAATTCTTGGTTTAACAAGGAGCATTGCGGTCGATTATTCACCTTATATACGTTGCGTGGCTGTTTGTCCGGGAACTGTTGATACGCCTATGTTACGGGATTCTATAGCATTGTCACCCAACCCTGATGAGGTAATGCAGGAGTGTGTTGATATGCATCTTACCAAGCGTATAGGTACTCCTGAAGAGATCGCATCGCTGGTATTGTACCTGTGCAGTGATGCTGCTGCTTTTATAACGGGCACAGCCATTAGGATTGATGGCGGATTAGGCATTACCGTTGCGGGCAGTAAACGAGATTAATCATTATTTATAATAAATTTTTCATGTCTGTTTCAATAAATGATGTAACTATTTTTTTTGATGGTGTTGACCATGCAGAATGTATTGCCGTGCACCCCGATGGAAGTATTTGGGCAGGCGGCGAAGGCGGACAGATATACCGGATTTCTGCTGATGGAAAACAGGTAAGGGAAGTAAACAATACAGGTGGCTTTATTTTAGGGCTAGCATTTTCAAAAGGAGCAGACTGGCTGGCCGTGTGCGATCTCAAAAAAAAATGTGTTTGGAAATTATACACCGGTTCAGGTTCACTCGAAAAGTTTGCAGATGGTGTAGGCAATGATAAATTCAATATTCCTAATTTTCCTGTATTTGATAATGAAGGAAATTTATACGTCTCGGAAAGTGGCGCCTTTCGCGAAGTGACCGGCAGAATTTTTAAGTTTGATAAAAATGGTAATGGTAAAATATGGCATAACGGACCTTTTAATTTTGCAAACGGTCTTGCACTGAACAAAAATCAGGATATACTTTTTATTGTATGTTCCTGGTTGCCTGGGTGTAGAGTGTGTTAAAATAAAGGAAGATGGCTCAGCAGGCGAACGCAAGGTATACGTAACCATGCCACAATATTTACCTGATGGTATTGCCTTTGATAATGAAGAAAACCTGTATATATCGTGCTATACGCCCAATTCAATCCTGGTCGTAAACAAACAACAGGAAATTAAATTGCTGGTTGATGATTGGGAAGCGCATACTTTATCTAACCCTACCAACATTGCATTTGGTGGCGAGCATTTTGATCAATTGTTTACATCAAATCTTGGGCGTTGGCATATTAGTAAAATTGATCTGAAAAAAAAGGGTATGCCACTCGTCTGCCATCGTTCGGAAAACAATGATTAAACGATGCACATGAAAATTATTTTAGCCATTGGACTAGGCAGTTTTATCGGTGGAGTTTTACGGTATTTAGTTTCTTTATTTTTTCAACAAAAATTTCCAGGCGCATTTCCCTACGGCACACTGGCAGTGAATATTGTAGGATGCTTTTTAATCGGGGTGGTGTATGCACTTGCATTCAATGAATCCATATCCGCCGATAATCGTTTGTTTATTGCCACCGGCATTCTTGGTGGATTTACTACATTTTCTGCTTTTTCCTTCGAGACCTTTTCATTGATTAAAAATGGTCAGGCAGTAACTGCAATGTTGTATATTATAGGGAGCGTTCTTTTAGGATTATTGGCAACCTATGCTGGTTATATTTTATTTAAAACAGGGCAGGGATAATTACTTATAAATACCTATTATGAAAAAATTTTTTATTGGATTTTTAATGCTTTCTTCTTCGCTTGTAAATGCTCAACACACGCAGCCTTATAATGGGTTAAATATGAACTTAGGAACATTGCCCTTATTATCTAATGCGCAAACACGATCAATAAGCCCGGAGAATTTTACAGGTGAAAAGGGCAAAGGCGCGATGGCTAAATTAACTGACAGTGTACATCGTAACAAAGCTATTTCTGCGAATGCGGCAAGGGAACTGGGGGATGGGTGGAAACTAAACCCTGCCATATTAATTGAGCCCGGTGAAACATTTACATTGGCTGAAATACAGGGGCCGGGCGCCATTCAGCATATTTGGATGACACCGGGTGGTAACTGGCGGCTATTTATACTTCGCATGTATTGGGACGATGAAAATGAACCTTCTGTTGAATGCCCTGTTGGTGATTTTTTTGGGGTAGGTTGGAATACATATGCGCAAATAAATTCCATTCCGGTTTCAGTAAACCCGGGAAGTGGATTTAATGCTTACTGGATGATGCCATTCAGGAAAAAATGCAGAATTACATTTACAAATATGGATACTACTACCATGGGACTATTTTTCCAGATTGATTATACACTCACACAGGTACCTGATGATATTGCCTACTTTCATGCGCAGTTCAGGCGCAGTAATCCCAATACATCATCAATACATACTTTGGTTGATAATATAAAAGGGAAGGGCAATACGTTGGCACTTATATGGCCTGGGGAATAAATAATCCGTTATGGTGGGGCGAAGGAGAAATAAAATTTTATATGGATGGAGATAAAGATTTTCCCACTATTGCAGGTACAGGAACGGAAGATTATTTTTTGGGGTCCTATGGATTTGAAGTGGGGGGTAAACCGGTTGTATATTCAACTCCATATGCCGGTGTTCCACAGGTTATTGAACCAGATTCTACTGTTGGTAGAAAATACCAGCGGTTCGGAATGTACCGGTGGCATATTTTAGATCCTATTCGTTTTGAAAAAGACTTAACTGTAACTATCCAGGATCTTGGATGGAAAACATGGGGCCTTTTACCTGGCCCAGCAATCAGACATATCTTCTGTTGTGTATTGGTACCAGTCAGAACCACATAATACTTTTCCCCGGCTTCCTAATAAAGAAGCATTATTAATCCATTAGTAGTTTATAAAATATTAAAAATCATCACTACAATAAAAAAAATAGACTATACATCAGGAGGTTTTCTGTTGAATAATATGGCAGGCATGATTATTAATGTTACACTACAGGGAATAAAATCAAACCTCGTTATATGGAACATTCCAAGGTCGCAATATATGGTGCACTTATAGCAAATGCAGCCATCGCCGTATTAAAATTTATTGCATCTTTTTTTACAGGCAGTTCTGCAATGCTTTCTGAAGGTATTCACAGTTCTGTAGATGCAGTAAACCAATTGTTATTGCTTTTAGGTATTAGCAGAAGTAAAAAGCCGGCAGATGATTCGCACCCATTCGGGCACGGAAAAGAAATTTATTTTTGGTCGCTGATTGTAGCCGTTCTGATATTTGGCCTGGGTGGAGGCATGTCTATTTACGAAGGAATAAAACATATTCAGCATCCTGAACCATTATCAAATATCGCGTGGAATTATTGGGTTATAGCAGGCGCGATTGTTTTTGAAGGCATTTCGTTTGTTATTGCCATAAAAAAATTCAATAAGGATAAACACAACACAGGCAGCTTTTTTAAGCGCATCAGGTTTAGCAAAGACCCTTCTTTATTTGTAGTAATTTTTGAAGATGGTGCAGCACTTGGCGGTTTATTTATTGCACTCATTGGGGTTTTTGTAGGCAGCCAGTTTGATATGCCATTTGCTGATGGGCTGGCTTCCGTTCTTATTGGGGTATTACTCGTGATCGTGGCAATAATTATGGTGATTGAAAGCAGGAAGTTATTACTGGGCGAAAGCGTTGCGCCATATATTGTTGAAGAATTGTGTACTATGATAAAAGCAGATAAAGATGTCACCGACCTGAGAACACCTCTTACTATGCACATGGGCCCTTATGATGTTCTGTTAGCCCTGGATGTGCATTTTACAAAAAATCATAGTGCAGAATCTTTGGCTGAAGTGATACGGAGACTTGAATTAAATATTAAGACAAAATTCCCCGAAATAAAACGTATTTATATTGAAGCAAGAAACCTTGCAGAATCGGCAAAATAAATTGGATCTATAAAAAAAGCCGCATATCATGCGGCTTTTAATTATCTATTAGTACAAAACAATTAATAAGGTTTTGCCTCTTTTGATTCTTTCATGGCTTGCGATACACCTTCTTCGCTATGCGCATTACCTATTGGGCCTTTATTAGTTTCATTCATACTCATTTTTGCCAGTCCTTCTTTTACCCTTGTTCCATAATCTTCATCACAATTGGTAAATAGTTCAACCATTTTTTCCTGGATGTGCTTCTTAGCCGGTGCAAGGGTATTTACCAGGTTATTAATAAGGTCGTCTTTTTCCCATTGTTCAAAATTGCGATAAGTTTCGCCAGCCTGTTTAAAGTTGTTTTCCCTTTCAATTTTTTCCCTAACCAGGTTACCCTGAATATAAGGTGTGTGGTCTTTACCAGCCGGCTTCGCTTCTTTGAGTCCGCCAAGAGATGATGGTTCATAATTTACATGCGGGTTAGCGCCTTTAGCCAAATCAACATGAAAAGTCATTTGCCCATCGCGCTGATTGGTTGCTACATGTTTCTTTGGTGCATTAATAGGCAATTGCAAATAGTTTGTACCAACACGATGTCTTTGTGTATCGCTGTAAGAGAAGGTTCTTCCCTGCAGCATTTTATCATCGCTGAATTCTAAACCATCAACCAAAACACCTGTTCCGAAAGCGGCTTGTTCAACTTCGGCAAAATAGTTTTCCGGATTTTTATTCAATACCATTTTCCCTACAGGCAACCATGGAAACTGGTCTTTCGGCCATATCTTGGTATCATCCAACGGATCAAAATCCAGTTCAGGATGTTCATCATCACTCATTACCTGTATACACATTTCCCATTCAGGAAATTCACCCCTTTCAATAGCATCATATAAGTCTTGTGTAGCATGATTAAAATTCTTTCCCTGAACTTCTTCAGCCTTTTCCTGGGTTAAATTTTTAATGCCTTGTTTGGGCTCCCAGTGATATTTCACTAATACACCTTCTCCATCTTTATTCACCCATTTATACGTGTTTACACCACTGCCCTGCATTTGCCTGTAATTAGCAGGGATGCCCCATGGAGAAAACAAAAATGTGATCATCTGCATGGCTTCAGGCGTATTGCTGATAAAATCGAATATGCGTTCACCATCCTGCCGGTTGGTTACAGGGTCTGGTTTAAATGCATGTACCAGGTCTGGAAATTTAACAGCATCGCGAATAAAAAAAACTTTAAGATTATTACCTACTAAATCCCAGTTACCATCTTCGGTATAAAACTTAGTGGCAAAACCGCGTGGGTCGCGTAAGGTTTCAGGAGAATGACCACCATGTATAACGGAAGAGAATCTAACAAATACCGGTGTGCGTTTTCCTTTTTCCTGGAAAAGCCTGGCACGGGTATATTTTGAAACGGGCACATCACCTGCCGTACCGTAAGCCTCAAAATATCCATGAGCACCGGCACCTCTTGCATGCACCACTCTTTCCGGAACACGCTCTCTGTCGAAATGCGATATTTTTTCTAAAAACTGGTAATTCTCTAATGTCGCCGGACCACGGTTACCCACGGTACGCAAACTTTGGTTATTTGAAACAGGGTGTCCCTGTCGTGTGGTTAAGGTGTTGTCGTTCTCTTTTCCATTGGTTCCGTTATTATCCGGTTTACCGTTGGATGTTGGTTTGTGCTGATTATCATCCATTTCTTTATTATTTAATAGTGAGATAAAATTTAAATTGAGTAGTGCGTATGTATGAAACAATCTTACTAATAAAATGTTTCATTATAAAACAACTTTACAAATTTCCTGATTGAATGGTTAGGAAAAAATTTATTTCAATCTTTCGGTTAGAATAAATAGCTATTTAACAATTAAGACGAGACTATCGATCCAGGAATTGAATGATGTGTTTGTTTATTTCTTCTCTATGCGTAAGATTCATACCATGCGGGGCTCCGGCAATCTCAATAAGCCGGCTATTCTTAATGCCTTTCACTGCTGCCCTGCCTGCAGTATCTATCGGCACAATATTATCATCATTGCCATGTAATATTAAGGTTGGAACCTGAACATTTTTTAATTCTTCCCTAAAATCTGTATTTGCCCATGCCTCGGCAGTTTTTAAAGTGGCACGCGCAGAAGCCTGGCTGGCTACGAGCCAATCGTAGTGCAAATCTTGTTTAGAAACTGTTTCGTTTTCTTCTGAATAATTATAAAAATTTTTATGAAAATTTTCCAGGAAAGTAACCCTGTTATTTTCGACGGCTCCAAGTATTTCATTTAGTACATCCTGTGGCACACCTGCCGGATTATTTTCAGTTTTTTTAACCAATGGTATAATGCTATTTATAAGAATTGCTTTTGAAATGTTTTCACCCCCGAAATCAGTAAAATACCTGACTACTTCACCACCACCCATAGAAAATCCGCATAAAGCAACATCATCTAATTTTAGTTGTATAATTAGTTCTCTCACATCACTCGCCAAAGTAGAATAATCGTAACCCTGCCAGGGTGCAGATGATTTGCCAAATCCCCGCCTGTCGTAAGCTATCACCCTGTAACCTGCTTTTACCAATGCAGGAATTTGACCGTCCCATGAGCGGTGGCTTAATGGCCATCCATGAATTAAAATTATTGGTTGCCCGCTTCCATAATCAACATAAAAAATTTCAGCAGCATTACTATGTGTGTTGTTTAAAATATATGGCATAAGTATTACGTTTCGTTGAACAATTTAATGATCTTTCTGTATGCTGATTAAGGTAAAAAAAATTTATGAACAACTGTCTTTTCTTTCAGTTGACTTGCAGAATTATTAAACCCCTACTAAAAGCGTTGATTCTAAAACCTGATATTTTCTTTGGTAAAATGGTAGGGCTGTTTTGCCAGTAACAGGGTAACAGTATCCTTATTTTGGATGCCATGAATATTAAGCAGTGTATCATTTAGCAAATTATAATTTGCATGGATGGGTTGCATCATAGTATCATTAAACGTAAGGTCGATTTGCTTAACAGAGTCCTTTACTTCATAATTTCCTTCAAACATGGCATTAGTTAATTTAAGCACAGACCTGTTTGCAAAACTTAAGAAAAGCCTGGAGTTTTTATAGGCCGTATCGCACGGAGCCAGCATTTCTGCACCGTTTTTTTTATAAGATAATATTTGGTAATCGCCTGATAATAGGGGATGGGTTGAGCGCAGAGAATCCGGTGAATTGCCCAATTGATATCCATTATAAATTACTATTGACATGTATAAAATGGTAAAAAAATTAATTGCAACTTTTGCCGCAATAGGAATCGAAAAGGGATGCACGGTTTCTTTTATAACACGGAGAATTTTTGCAATTTTTTTATAATCAAATAAAAAAAGAACAATTAGTATAATCAGAAATTGTGCAGACAAAAATTTGGTTCCATCCCACAAGTCAAAATTATAATTAACGAACACCACATTCAAAACTACCGGCAGTAATACGACCTTACCAATAAACCTGGTGCGATTAAATAATAATAATACGCCACCAAGAAATTCAGGGATCGCAACAAATAATTCATAAGTGTAATTATGACCCAAAAAGGCCCAAACCAACTGGCGGCCTGTTAGGTCTTTAAGTGGCGTATTCCATGCTGCATACGAAAGCATAAACTGGTAATCAAATAACTTACTTAAACCATAACCCATTAACGATGCACCCAGGTAAAAACTTAAAATAGATTCAACAATGAACAATTGTTTATCGGGCGACCATTTTTTGCGCCTCACGAATATTACAGCCACCAATGCCAGCACAAGGGAAATTTCTATTGAATAATCCAGTAAAAAATATACAATATCATTGTCAATGTGCAGCCAGTAAACAAAGTTGTTTATTATAAAAAATGCCGCATAAAAACCAATTGCCCAAATAATAAACCATGCCGCAACCAGTAAATACTTTTTCATGAAGAAAACTATTAATTTATTTAATGTTTTTGTTGATCACTGATAGCGCAGCTTCCATGTAAACATCTCTTCCTGCACGTATACTTTCAATAGTGGGCTTTACCTCGATATCGGGAACAATGCCTATTCGTTGAGTTTCTGTTCCATCGGGATAGTAAACACCAATGCCGGAAAAACTGGTTTCTAATTTTCCGGGTAAATAAATTGTTGACACATCTCCATCAGCCCCGGCGGTTTGGCTACCCACCTTTACAACATTCGGCGCGGTGCTTAAAGCCATCATCATAAATTCACCGAAACTTTGTGTATGCTCATCAAAGATCAACACAATTTTACCTATATAATATTCCGGATTTTCTGTGCCGCAACTATCCATTGCTGTATATTCATACATACCCGGAAAATTAAGCAGAGGCAGGGTAAACACTGCCATAGGTACCCTATGCGGATTTAAATATTTACATATTTTCTGAATGATTGAGGCAGGGTAGTTTCTACCATCTAAAATAAGTGCGCGGGTATGCATAAATTGTGGCATTACACTGTCAACCTGGTCTTTTTTTAGGGTGCCCAGGTTAACATAACCGATATTACCTGCGAGCATTTGTGTTGTATCAAAAGCGTAGTTGTACCTTCCTTTATAATGAAATGAATCTATAGGGAACCTTTTCACTTCTTTTGAAAAAACAATACCATCTCTTTCGAATGTGGTGGCAACACCCTTTGTTTGCCCGTTAAAAATGGCATAGAAAAAGTTTCGAATCTTGGTTGCGTGGTTTGATGCACTTATGTATTTATACCTCTCATTAATAATTTGCTGAACTGGCATCTGGTTTACAGATAAAAATGCATCCCCGATTTGTATATCATACAACCTGCAAATAGAATCATTATAAAAGCCTGTAACTACGGCTTTATCATCAATCACGCTGTATGTGAATGGTGGCCAATATGTACCAAAAAATCTATTGGTATACCGGCTGTAAAATTCCGCGTGTGTATCATTGATGCTGGAAATCATTTCAAGAATTGCCAAATGATAAGCAGTTGTATCAGAAGCATTTTTAAATTTTGGAATTAAGTTACATAATACACTATCCCAATTTTGACCGACCTTATATTTATACGGGTAAAAATATTCTATAATGTTCCAGAACCGAGACAGCGTAAGCATTCTAAGTGGTTCGGATGGGTAAATTGAATCTTTGTAGGGTTTTTCATTTTCAAAACTGGTATTGCCTACATTCTCAATTTGCTGTATATAATAATTGCTTTTCTGGTTGCGATTTTTTTTAATAAACGTTAATTGGTTAATTACATTTCTGTTAAAAACGCTTTCATTTTGAAGCCAGTCCAGGTTATAATTATTTTTAAATAATGTACGCTCATCCTTTTCACATGTATCACATTTGGTGACTTCTCCCAGGGATGAAATCCACAAATTGATGTATGAATTTTGGGCTTCCTTATCAGGTAATAATATGAAAGAATTAAATCGTTCAGTAAACTCTTTATCCCAATCTTTTTCTCCCGTTGCAACAGATGGATGATAATATTTTAAGAACCCCCACACTTTTATGAATGTGGTTATATTACCTGAAGCCGGGGAAGATTGCGAAAAGGCTCCGTAAATACAAAAACAAAGACAGATTGAGCCAAATAATTTTTTCATACAGTTTTATACTTAAAACCTGGTACAAACATTATTGAGCCTAAATGTACTTTTTCCCTTTCATATTTATGCTGCAATCGTTATACCCGATGTTTTTTCATAAGCCAGCTTATGCTTTCATCAAAAGTATCGAACACCTCATCTTCCTTGATTAAACCATTAATGAGTTTTATGCGCTGCATCATATGTTTTGGCTGGTCTTTTATTTCTGTTAGCAACACTGCAACACCCTTTTGTTCTAATGAGAGTACCGCATCTTCCAGTGCATATAACCCTGTTTGGTCGATGAACGAAACTTTATCCATACGTATAATTACATAGTGCAGGTCAGACAAATTCCGGATCATTTCCTGGAACGAAGCAGCAAACCCGAAGAACAACGGACCATAAATATGGGTTACCACCACATTATCTTTTAAAGATTCTGGCAATTCATCTTCATTTATTCCATTGGTAAAAAGGTGATCATTCACTTTTGTGGTTTGGGTTTCTTCTTCAACCATATCACCCATCTTTTTCATGAACAGGAGAGAAGCCATTACCATACCTATGGCAACTGCCACCAACAGGTCGAGGAATACCGTAACAAGTAAAACAATGATCATTATTATCGCGTCAGGGCGGGGGACCTTAACAAGGTGTTTAAACCCTTTGTAATCAAGTATACCAATACCTACCGTAATAAGAATACCTGCAAGTACAGACTTTGGTATAAGGGCTGCGTATTTTCCTAATCCAAGTAAAACTCCAAGAAGTACAACTGCATGAATTACGCCTGATATGCGGTTTCTTCCACCGGAGCGAATATTTACCAGTGTTCGCATAGTTGCACCAGCACCCGGAATACCGCCAAAAGCACCTGCAAGGCTATTGCCAATTCCCTGCCCTATAAGCTCCCGGTTGCTGTTGTGCTTTGTTTTGGTTACGTTGTCTGCCACAACAGAAGTAAGTAGCGAATCAATTGCGCCTAAGCCCGCTAGCGTTAATGCCGCCTCAAAAATGGTTGTGTATAATTCTGTAGGAATATTAAATATCTCACTCAGTTTAAATTCAGGCAACCCTGTTGGTATGGTGCCGATGGTTGGCACATCATGAGATAACAGAATTGATAAACCTGTAACCAACAGTAAAGCCACAAGCGAACTGGGAATTTTTGAAGTGATCTTAGGAAATAGATAAATAATGGCAATGGTTAAGGCACTATACATTAACGCGTAATAATTTATAGATGATAGTGCAGGACCAATTTCTTTCACCACATCCACCGTGCTTTTGGGTGATGCCTGCCCGATGGCAGGGAATAATTGAAGTAATATGATGATAACCCCAATACCACTCATAAACCCCGAAATAACAGGATAAGGTATATATTTTATGAAGGAACCGACTTTAGTAAGCCCCATAATTATTTGAATTATGCCGGCTAACACAAAACAAGCCACTAATGCGCCTATTGCCAATTCGAAACCACCGGTAACTGCAACAAAGCCTGCTACTGTGGTTGTGGTAATTACCGTCATAGGACCCGTAGGACCACTAATCTGGCTCGGTGTACCTCCTAAAACAGAGGCAAAAAGACCTAAAATAATGGCGCCATACAAACCCGCTGCTGCACCCATGCCAGATTGCACGCCAAATGCAAGCGCAAGCGGTAGTGCAACTATACCAGCTGTTACGCCACCAAATACATCACCGCCTGTGAACTTTATTTTTTTCATAAACATATTTTTAAATTTTCCTCAATTACATCAAAACATAAGAACGGGCGAACAGTTGAATTATAAAAAAAAATTTTCAATTCCGGCTTGTTTTTTTTTAAATAATTGACATTTAATTATTTATTTAATACCACCTTCTTTTTTTCTGGAATAATTTAATAGTGGTTTTTAAATCTGCATGTTTAGTTACTTCGCCACGCTGGCCGATTATAATTATAATACCCAACGATTATGAAACAAATGCTCGGATTGTTTAACCTGAAGCAAAAGGTAGACTATAAAACGGAAATATTATCAGGGTTAACCGTGGCGCTTGCCCTTATTCCCGAAGCTATTGCTTTCGCGCTTATTGCAGGCTTATCTCCCCTCACGGGTTTATACGCGGCTTTTGTGATGGGTTTGATCACGGCTATTTTTGGAGGCAGGCCGGGTATGATTTCTGGTGCAACAGGGGCCGTTGCTGTAGTAATTTTTGCCCTTGCAGCATCTCACGGACCGGAATATATTTTTGCTACTGTTATTCTTGCTGGATTAATACAGGTAACTGCGGGATTGTTGCGGCTAGGAAAATTTATACGGCTCGTTCCTCATCCGGTTATGTTTGGCTTCGTAAACGGGTTGGCCATAATTATTTTTATGGCACAGTTAACCCAGTTTAAGGTAATAGGCGAGGGGAATGTATTGCATTGGATGCAGGGTACTCAATTATTTTACATGCTTGGTTTAGTATTGCTTACCATGCTTATTATATACGCATTGCCAAAATTTACCAAAGTTATTCCCGCTTCGCTTGCCGCTATACTTACCGTTTCAGCCATCGTTATCGGATTTAATATAGATACCAAAACAGTGGGTGATATTGCCTCTATACAAGGTGGCTTTCCCCCGTTTCACATACCCATGGTGCCCGTAACTTACGAAACACTTCAGGTTATATTTCCCTATGCATTGGTAATGGCAGGTGTTGGTTTAATAGAAAGCCTGCTAACATTAAACCTGATCGATGAAATAACAGAAACAAGGGGGCGGGGGAATAAAGAAGCTGTAGCGCAGGGAGCCGCCAATATTTTATCCGGATTGTTTTCAGGCATGGGCGGTTGCGCGATGATCGGGCAAAGCCTTATAAATATTTCGTCTGGAGCCCGGGCAAGGTTATCCGGCATTTTTGCGGCTGTTATGCTGCTTGTTTTTATCATGTTTGGCGCAAGCCTTATAGAAAAGTTGCCTATGGCTGCGCTTACCGGGTTAATGATTATGGTTGCCATCGGCACCTTTGAATGGGCAAGTATTAAAATGATTGGTCGCATGCCAAAGCACGATATTATTGTAGGCATTCTCGTTGCAGCCATTACTGTATTATTACACAACCTGGCACTAGCCGTACTCATTGGTGTAATTATTTCGGCACTGGTTTTTGCATGGGAAAGTGCTAAAGCGCATAAGGGCAAGAAAATATATTGATAGTGAGGAATAAAGCATTATGAAATATTTGGACCATTGTTTTTTGGCTCTGTTACTGCCTTTAATGAAAAGTTTGATATTGTTAATGATCCGGAGGAAGTAGTTATTGATTTTAAAGAAAGCAAAGTCGTTGACATGAGCGGCATTGAAGCGTTAAATAAGCTTACAGAGCGCTACCTGAAACTAAACAAAAAATTACACCTTAAACACCTGAGTAAAGATTGCAGAAAATTGTTGGCTAACGCAGATAAAATTATTGAAGTGAATATTATGGAAGATCCATATTACAATGTTGTTGTAGATAAAATATAAATATTTACTATCAAATATTAACCTCTATTGTCGAAAAAACAAGCATAATAGATGCTGTTTTGAAATATATTTTTTAGCTTTATTATTAGTAAAGAATCAACCCGCAGTCCATCGTGGACTTGGAAATGTATCAGCCCGGTTTTTCTCTATAGCACGAAAGGAATTTTAATTTTTAATCAAAAAAATATTAAGATGAAAAAATTATTTTCATTGCTTTGCAGCATTGCCTGCCTCTTATTTTCGATTACTGTTTTTTCCCAGGAAACGGCTCCGGTTTCTGGCAGTAAAACGACCAATTTATTCATTGACGTGCACGATTTTACACCCGGCGAGGTTTCTTATGAAGCTGTTATGGATGCTCACCAAAAAGATCTTGCAGAAGAAAAAAACCACGACGTGCAATTCATTAAATTTTGGGTTGATGAAGAACAGGGCAAGGTGTATTGCCTTAGCCGGGCACACGATTCAGCTTCCATAGCAGAAACACATAAAAATGCGCATGGCTTTTTGCCGGTTTCTGTTTCACAGGTTTCTGAAGGACTGGCAGCCCCACCGGTTAGCGGCGAAAATTATTTTTTGGATGTACATCACTTAGGCGCCGGCAATGTTACTGCAGCAGCCGTTGCGGGTGCACATGAAAAAGACCTTGCAGTTGAAAAAAAGCATGGTGTGCATTTCATTAATTACTGGGTAGATGAAAAAAACGGTAACGTTTATTGCCTTTCAGAGGCTCCCAACACCCAGTCAATAATTGACACGCATAAGGAGGCACACGGTTTATTGCCTGATAATGTGACGCCCGTAAAAGAAGGTGATTAAATAAAATAAAATTTGCAGGTAAGTGGTGAAAATTTTTCACCACTTTTTTTATGTTTTATTAACCACCACTTAACAAAAACTTTTTCCGGTTGGTGAACATTTAATATTGCAGATACGTTTATAAAAAATATTCTAAACCCTGTTGATGAAACAAGCAAACGAAATTAAAATAGCAATCATTGGGGCAGGCCCCTCAGGCTTGTTTATGTACAAAAAGCTGGTGGAAACAGGTTCGAAAAAAATTTCCATCCATATTTATGAGAAGAAAGAAGAAGCAGGCGCCGGTATGCCTTACAGTATTGATGGAGCTAATGATGAGCATATAACCAATGTATCTGATAACGAAATCCCCTTGTTAATTAATTCTGTGGAAGAATGGATGGCAGAGTACAATAAAAAAGTTCAAAGAAAATTTGATGTAGACCCAAAAGAATTTCATGAGTATAAAGTGTTTCCAAGGCTATTGTTTGGCAATTACCTTTCAGACCAGTTTAAATTAATTCATGCTGGTGCTGCATTAAAAAACATGAAAACATTTCTGCATACACACTGCGAGGTTACAGATGTTTCACTTAATAAAAACGGGGTAACCATTCACACCGCTAATGAAATGGAAATATTTGATATTGCTATTATTGCTATTGGTCACAATTGGCTTGTAAAAGAAGAAAAATATATTCCGGGATATTTTAATTCGCCTTACCCACCCTCTAAATTGCAATTGCATGTAAACTATCCGGTTGCTATCAGGGGTTCATCTCTAACAGCTTTTGATGCGGTGCGCACGCTTTCCCGGCAAAATGGATATTTTACTGAAGGCGATTCGGGCATGTTACATTATACACTAAATAAAGAAAGCGAAAATTTTAAATTGGTCATGCATTCATTAGATGGATTATTGCCTGCCATTCGTATTCACCTCGATGATTCACAGTTAGCAAAAGATAACGTAATTACCGAAGAAGAAATAATTGCAAATAAAGATTTGAATGATGGGTTTGTTTCGCTTGATCATTTGTTTCGATTGAATTTTATACAACCCATCATGGAAAAGGATCCCGCATTATATGCGCTGATAAAGGATCTTTCACCCGAGGAATTTGTTCAAAAAATTATGGACCTGCGGGAACGGATGGATCCATTTGTTTTGTTTAAGGCAGAATATGCCGAAGCTGAAAGATCTATCAGGCAGCAACACCCCATTTTTTGGAAAGAGATGCTGGCATCGTTAAGTTTTGCACTTAACTATCCTGCAAAACATTTGTCTGCCGAAGACATGATGCGATTAAATGAATGGCTGAAACCCCTGATTTCTATAGTAATTGCATTTGTGCCGCAAAGTACTGCAAGGGAACTTATTGCTTTATATGATGCCGGTGTATTAAGCATGATTTCAGTAGACCGTTACAGTAAAGTAATCCCGCATAAGGAGGGGGGGGTTATATATGAATACACCGGGGAAGACGGAGAAATACGTAAGGATTTTTATAGAATGTTTATAGATTGCATTGGGCAGCCTGCATTGTCAATTGATGATTTTCCTTTTAAAGGATTAGTGAATCAAAATGCGCTTGCGCCCGCAACATTAAAATTCCGGGAAAGAAAAAATGCGGAAAAATTATTAGAAGATAGGAGAAAAGATATTGAAGAAATTAATGGTGAATATTATTTACAGGTTGCAGGTATAAAGATCAACGACAGCTTTCAGGTGGTTGATGGTAATGATGCTTCAAATCAAAAACTATATATTATGGCCACCCCTTACATTGGGGGATACAATCCTGATTATTCGGGACTGGATTTTTGTAATGAAGCATCCGGAAGAATAAAAAATGCCATATTAAAAAGTTATCCTCTGTAATTTATGGTGCCCATTTATATACATTATCCATTCTGAAATAACCCAGGTTTATTTCGTCTTCAGGTGTATTCTCGTTATCTATTTGTAGTGAAATATTATACGTGCTTTTGGCATATGCAGGAAGTATATCGCGGATAGCGTGTATGTCATCCACATCCACCCCATACCTGTCATCGATGTGTGCATTTGCTCCTTTAAAGCCGGTGTGTTTAAAAAAGGCCGTTCTCTTTGACATCTTTACTGCTTCGCCTTTATCCGGTGCTGCTACGATCATTTTATAATGAAACTCTTCGAACTCTCCTTTTTTATATCCACCCAAATTCAGGAAAAATAATTGTGCCTCACTGTTTTCAATTTTATAATCATTTACGGTAACCCTGTATCCGTTTACCAGGTTTACTTCGCGCCATGCATCTATATGCAGTTGACCCTTAGCTTCAGGCCAAAAGGCAATTATTCCAGGAAAAAGATCTTTAATGTGTTCGCCAATGCCGAAGTAAATATCGTGCTGTTCGGTATGTCTTCCATCGGGGGTGCAACCGATTAGTAACATAAAAAGTTTGGGCATACATTGTTTTTTATAAAGCTCCTGAATATAAATTTTCGGAATTGTTTTAATATAGCGATTCACCTCTCCAAAAAAAAACCTTTCTATTTAAAAGTTTTACTAATTTAAACCTGTAATATTTATTGAAGGCTCCCCCATTATAATTTATACCGTTTCTAATTTTATTATTTTTTCATTCCTCTAACAACATCAAATCATCAACCAAAATTTTCTGTATGAGACATGTAATTGTAACTGTATTATGTATTGTAATAGGGTTTTCGGGCATTTGTCAGAGTTGGTCAACAACCGGCAACAGTGGGGTAACGCCACCTGTAAACTACCTCGGTACCAATGACGCCAACGCACTAGCGTTTAAAGTAAAAGCCCAGAATGCGGGCTACATTGATTACTTAGCTTCAAAAGCGAATACCACCTTTGGGTTTCAAACCTTGAACAATTTAAGTGGGGATAATAATGCTGCTTTCGGTTATAGAGCATCTTATTCGAATACATCCGGCAGAAATAATTCTTCTTTTGGATCCTATGCTTTATATAGTAATAAAAGCGGGTTTAGTAATGTTGCTATTGGGGTTGGTGCCATCTTCAAAAATATGTTGGGTAGAAACCTTGTTGCGGTTGGTGATTCAGCATTGTATAATCAAACCGCTGCTTTTGGTAATAATACCGCTATTGGTTCAAAAGTATTGTATGCTACCACAACCGGTACGGATAATACGGGTGTTGGTTTTCGAACTATGTTTAGCAATACTACAGGTAAGGAGAATACCGCTGTTGGGGTCAGTGCTTTAAACGTGAATACAACAGGTTCTCAAAATACAGCAACAGGGTTCCAGGCTTTATTCTCAAATATTACCGGTTCTCAAAATACGGCAAACGGTTACCAGGCATTATTTAATAACACAGGTATATTAAATACTGCGATGGGTTTCAAAGCCATGTATACTAATAACTCAGGTAACTTTAATGCAGGGGTTGGGTGTTTCTCTTTGTTAAACAATACCTCGGGGTATAGCAATGCAGCATTTGGCTATTCGGCTTTATATGGCAACACAACCGGATATTTTAATACAGCTGCCGGTACGCTATCATTGACAACTAATTCCTCAGGCTTTTCCAATACTGCATTTGGTTATCGGTCCATGTACTTTAATAATTTGGGTAATTATAATACTGCTGTTGGAAATACTGCGATGTACAATAATGTTTCGGGATCTTACAATACATCAATAGGGGAGGAAGCCTTATATAGCAATACAACCGGTCAATATAACACAGCTGTCGGTGGTGCCACACTCTTTAATAATGTTAGTTCAAATTACAATACTGCTATTGGATTTTTTGCTCTAACCTATGCACAAAATATCGGTTATAATAATGTGGCCGTTGGCGCTTTCGCAGGGCCCGATGTTAATTCTGATAATATTTATAACTCTATTGCAATTGGAGAGGAATCCTTAGTTACAGCGAGCAACCAGGCGCGTATAGGTAATGCCTCAACCACCAGCATTGGAGGTTATACAAACTGGAGTAATGTTTCTGATGGAAGAATAAAACAGAATATAAAACAAAATGTTCCCGGGCTTCAATTTATAAATAAACTTCGCGCAGTTACGTACAATTTAAATCTCACCGCTTTAAACAGTATTATTCCGGCGGTTGTAAAGAAAGATATCGAAGGCAATATTTTAAGTGCGCCTCCTGAAGAATCTTTAAATAGAAAAGCCAAAGAGAAAATAGTTTATACAGGTTTCGTTGCACAAGATGTTGAAAGGGCGGCAAAAGATCTTGGTTTTACATTTAGTGGTGTTGATGCGCCCAAAAACGAGCATGACCTTTATGGGTTGCGTTACGCTGAATTCGTAGTTCCCCTTGTACAAGCCGTACAGGAACTTTCTCAGCAAAATGAAAAAATGAAAAGCGATTACGACGCAAAAATTGAAACGTTGCAGAAACAATTGAATGATTTAAAGACTTTACTGCTGCAGGGAAACCTGCAGGGAAATAAAACTTCTGTTTTACAGAGTAGTGCACGGCTTGAACAAAATGTTCCAAACCCTTTTACAAGTGAAACGCGCATTAATTACACCCTTCCACAAACTTATAACCACGCTTATATTGTAGTAAGTGACAAATCAGGAAATACTTTAAAAAACATTCCACTTTCAGGAAAAGGTAAAGGTGGAATTAATCTTAATGGAAACGGATGGACAGGTGGTGCATACCAATATGCACTTTATATTGATGATGTTCTGATTGCATCCAAACAAATGATATTCTCAAAATAAATTTTTCTTCATTCTGCATATACAGATCCCCCTGAGACGGGGATCTTTTATTTGCTATCAAGTACACCTGTTGAAATAATATTTGTAGACTCGTAATTTATTTTGATTTTACCATCAGACAATTTATTAAAGGAGAGCCACGCTTCTAGTCCGGGCACATAAAAAGTTTTTTTATCAACCTGGTACATGTGGTACTCCAAACCATTTTGTGCCTGCAATAAAACATCCTCACCTTTTATAAGCAATTTTATTTTACCAATTTGTTTTACATTATAGGTTCCAGCTAACTGTTGCAGTTGATCATTATTAATAGTGTCTGCAACGGGTTCAGCCAGTTCCCGTGAATTTTTTCCTTCCATAATAGCAACCAATGCATTTGTTATTTGCGGATGCAGCCACTGTGGCGTGTTCGTATTAGAAACAAAAGCGATGGTGAACTGATGTATTTCATCCCAGTAAACCCATGTATAAAAACCTTGTAAACTTCCCCAATAATAATAGGCGCCATCATGGCTGCCATGGTACCATGCCCCAAGGGTTAGGGAAGATTTTTTATTGTTTATAAAAACAGGTGATTTTATAAGTTCAATTTCTCGTTGACTTAAAACCGGGTTATAGTAGAAAGAAGTGCCCCATTTATAAAGATCACTTGCCGAAAACCAAATGTTACTGCCACCAAAAAATCCTTCCCTGTCTCCAATATCGTATAACAAAAGTGAATCGTTTAAGTACCGGTAACCTTTTACCCTGTTGGTAAATTCTTTAAGTTTGGAGGGCCGCACAAAGGCATTCTCCATGTTCAGTGGTTTTAAAAAAAGTGTTTCAATAAAATCCTGATAGGGTTGCCCAGAAGTTTTTTCAACCAACGCTGCGGCAATATCAAAGGCCGGGCTATCATAAAAAAAATGCGAACCTGTTTTATATTTTAATTCTGGTTTTCCATTGCTTAATGCCTTTACAATGCTTGTATTAGTAACATCAGCGGTGTCATTTACATTATTGTAATAATATTCATAAAAAGGAAATCCGCCGGTAGCATGCGTTATCAGATTTTGAACTAAAATTTCAGGGTATGGAAAGCCCGGGAAATAATTCCTTACGGGATTTTCAATACTTAGTTTATCGTGGTTATGCAGCCATAAGATTGATGCAGCCGTAATTGTTTTTGCGTTGGAACCGCCATCAACAGGGGTGTGAATAGTAAAAGGAATGGAATCAATGAAATCTGCATAACCGTAGCCTTTACCAAGTACCACATTGCCATATTCACCAATAACAACAGCACCGTTAAAATAGTTTTGCTCATATAATGAAGTAATAAGCCTGTCAATTAATTCCTTTTTAGGTGTTTGAGCCTGTAAAGCATGAATACTTAAAAATTGGGTGCAGATCAATTGAAAAATGAAAATAGCTATGGCGGGAAAGGGTTTTAACTGTTTCATATAAACAGCATTTTGTGTATCACAAAATTATTAAATGTTGCGGATTTTAATACATTCTAATTATTTATAGAACCTATTACCTGCCTTACAAACTCTTCCATTTTAGATGGTTCTAACCAACGTGTAACTATCACCAATTTGTGTTCATTATCAATCACTATAAAATTTCCGCCAAACCCTTCTGCCATATATAAGCCTGATGGAAGTTTTGAATAATGTTTATCTGCATTTGTCCACCACAATAAACCGTACGATCTATTTGTTACAGAAGGTTTTGAAACAGAGTTTACCCATTCAGCAGAAATTAGTTGCCTGTTTTTCCATTTTCCGTTTCTTAAAAACAGTAAGCCATACCGTGCATGATCTAATGTGTTTATAAATAATCCACCACCGAAATGACCCCCACCACTAACAGACTGCATCATTACCCCATCTACATTTACAAATGAATTATCGTAACCGTACCACCGCCATGTAGTGGTTGCACCTATTGGATCCATAATGTTTTCTTTAAGCACCATGGGCAATGGTTTTCTCCACACCTGCAATAAGGAATATGCCAAAAGGTTTACACGCACATCATTGTATTTAAATGTATTTCCCGGTGCTGCCAATTTTCTGTTTTGCCATATATCCACATTTGCATCTGAAGGCATTGGGCGATCTGCCCAATCACAAATATCGAAGAGGCAGCCTGACCAATCAGAGGACTGTTCTAATAAGTGACGCCAGGTAATTCCTGCATTATGAGGACTAGAAAAAGTTTCGTCTGTAACATAATTACTTACAGAATCATTAATATTCCTGATGAGATGGTTATCTATCGCAAGACCCGCTATGGTTGACAGATAACTTTTAGTTACACTAAATGTCATATCAACTCTTTTTACATCACCCCATTCTGCTACAATATATCCATCTCTTAGAATTACACCTGCAGGTTTACCCCTGTCTTTCATGGGCCCCAATATTTGATAACCCGGCTCTTTACTATATGCCTGGTAATTGGCTATTCTTAAATCATAGCTGGTTTTACTATCGTTCTGTAATGCAAATTGTAAAGCACTATCAAGCTTTTTATTATTCATGTGCACCTCTGCAGGAGTTTTGTATTTCCAAACAGTATCAGGATAATATTCTGTTTGTCCAATCGCAGTAATGCACGTTAACTGTAAAACCAAAAAGAGCAGCAATTGCGATTTTAAAATTTTTTTCATAAAAAGATTTGCCATTCAAAAATTTATAAAATGTAACCAGATAAAGATTTAGCCCACACTAAAAATTAATTTGGAATGATGAATTTTTAATTATTATTCTTTTATCCTGCTTCTAAAAAAATAGTTTAAGTACGCCACCCTACCATCTTTGTTTTTGTAAAAAGCTATAGCTTGAGGAAATTGAAATTCTGGATCATTAAAAGTGAACGAGTATGGAGAGACTTGTGTTAATTCAAAACGCTTACCGTTATTTAATTCCATGAAAAGTTTTCCTGATTGCTCAATAATTTCAGACCATTCTTTACCAGACCGACTTATATCTGGAGAAATATATTTGCCTGTTAACTCCGCATAATTATTCACAGGTTTAAAAATTGTTGATTTTTCTTTCAAACCTAAAACAACCTCCAATATTTTTTTATAAGTATTAATAAAAAGATACGTGCCCCTGTTAGATAATATTATTACACCAAACTTCTTTTCAGGTATTAAAAAGAAAAATGCATTGTGAGTAAGGGCTTCACCAGCATTACCCCAAACCTGCTGACCCGCATAATTATATTGAATGGAACCATAGCCATACCGGCCTTCGGGATAAGTTAAGTAGGAAAGGGTAGAGGATGGAACGCTGAAAACAGTGTTATCGCCGTGCAACATACTGTCTAAAACTTTTGTGGTAAAAACCTGTGTTCCATTATACATGCCATTATTCATTATAGTAACAGCCAGTTTATTTAAATCGTTAAGATTACTATATAAGCCACCTGCAGGCTGAGATTTTACAGGCCATTGGTACATGCCGGGAAAGTACTTACCAGTAGAAGCATTTACATAATAACCCATTGCAAATGGTTTTGTAATTAGATCGTATAGGTTAAAATTGGTAAAATTCATTTGCAATGGCCTGGTTATAATATTTTGAATGGCCTTTGCATACGTTGTGTTTTCTAATGTTGCCAGAACAAGGCCAGCAAGATTAAATCCATTGTTTGAGTAAGAGAAATTCTTTGATGAATCCACGATTGCTGCGTCTCCAGCATCCATAAAATAATTCAGAACCGTTTCGTTACAATCGCTTTTTAACGGCCAACTATCAATAACCCCACTGGTTTGTTTCAATAATTCTGAAAAAGGAATGGCGGCAAGCCTCGGTGAAAGATCTTTAATCACCGACCCTACAGTATCATGAATACTTAGTCCATTTTTTTCCAAAGATTGAAGCAAAGCAAAGGCAGTAAAAATTTTTGTTACTGAAGCTATTTGAAAAATTGTAGTATCTGTCATAGCCTGGTTGGTGGCATAATTGGCTATTCCGAATGCATCCTGGTATATTACTTTATTATCGTTTATGATTGAGATTGCCAATCCCGGTGTATGGGTAATATCCATTTCATTTTTAAGTACATCCTGTATTTGTTGAACCTGGCTTCGTGTAAGGGCTTGTGCTGATAAAAAATTGTGTAATAGAAGCGCGATACACCCCGCAAAAAAACATTTCATAATTATGCCTGATTAAATACAATAAATGTAAAAAATACCTTTGAATGCTGAGATTTTTTAAAAATTAAATTCATCAAACAAAGGGTTTTTTATTTAAATGTAATAACAGGAATATGAAAGAGGTGGGATGCAGTTCGCCATATCAGGTACTGGTAAAAGATTGCTTTTTAAGATTCACTTTTGGGAAAGACCTTGCCTGTTCTTTTATCCATAACATCAGCGATCTCTTTAGCACTTGCGTCCTGTTGGGATAACTTTTCTATAATATGTTCATAGCTTTTCGCATCACGGTCCTGGCTAAGTTTAAAAACATGTTGCATGCTTTCTACTTCTATTTCAAAAGCAGCAATAGCTTTCATTAACCGGTTTGTATATTCGGGAGGAAGGTTATCAAAAGCGGTGGAGGATGTTTTGTTATTTCCTTCGAAATGCAGGGAGGTTTTTCTCAGTACTTCTATTAAACCATTTTCATCTAAAAATTTTAATGTACCGTGTATGTGAACACTCATATAATTCCAGGTTGATGCCTGGTGCGGATCGCTATACCATGTTGCACTTACATAGGTATGCGAGCCTGAAAATACCGCAAGCACATGTTGATTGTGTATAAAAGCTTTGTGGTGATCAGTGTTTCTCATTATATGACCCCGTAATAATTTTTTGCCATCTTCATTCTCGAGAAATACAGGCACCTGTGTTGCAACCGGTTTGTTTTGCGAATCGCACCCAGATAAAAATGCAAAGGGATGCGCATGAATAAACTGAAGTAGTATTTCTTCATCAGGTTCTTTATAATAAGGCAGGTCGTACATAAACGAAAATTGAATGATGACGTTTTAAAACAGCGATTATAAAATTCTATATTTTTATTAATAGTGATATAATTAAACAACTGTTATTGCAAAACACGAAAGGCATTATACACCGCCTGGTGCATAATTGTAGCATGATCTTCCTGCGGCAGGTAATCAAAAAATACCTGCAGATGATTATTTTTTACCCCTTTTAATTTTTCAACGAGCAAATTCGCATCTACTTCCATAACCCTGGGAATTTCTGTTGGGGTTAACCCTTCTTTACCCACGCCAATAAATACCTGTACATTTTCCTGAATTTGGCTTAATGCATGTAAAGGCGCGGCTAATAAAGAACCATTGTTCCACCATAAACTGGGACTTACAATAATATATTTATTAAAAATGTCGGGGTGTTTAAACAAAATTTCTGTTGCAAGCAAACCACCCAGGGATTGCCCGATTAAAGTTTTTGAGCCGGCGGTTCTGTAATTGCTTTCAATATAAGGCTGCAATTCATCTTTTATAAACTGAATGAACTTCTCAGAATGCCCGGTGGTTGGATAACGTTTTTTATCTGATTCAATTTCGGTTTCAAAAGTAAAGTCCCGCCGCCTGTCAACAGTTGCAATTCCTACCACAATAGAAGGTGGCAAAATATGCACCCATTCGAAACTGCAAAACTGTACCAACCCTGCAATATGAATGAAATCTTCGTCTCTCGAACCATCCAGTAAATAAATTATAGGGTAATGTGCAGTATCATTTGCCGTATACGAATCAGGCAAATAAATATTTAATGTTCTTTCTTCTTTTAAAATGCTGGAATACAACTTTTCAACACTACCTAAAACAAATGGATTACGGTCCGCTAATGACTTTCCAGTTGGGGACTGTGCAAACGATGATAAACAAATAAAAAAACAGCAAAATATTACCAGGTGTTTATGCATAAACATTCGAAGAATCATTTTAAAAGTATACAGTATTTCGCCAAAATTATTGGTGCGATTGTAATATACGCAGGTATTTAATCCACGGGTCGGTTTCTTGTCTATACTTATAAGAAATTACCCTGCAAATTTGCGCGATATGATTAAGATCATGCACTGCCCATGTTGCGATCAACTGTGATAAAGTTACCTGCCCAAATTCAGGATGGATGCCTGTTTTTTGAAGATCTTCTTCCTGTAAATTTTTCTCCTGAAGAATGTAAACATTTTGCTTTCTAAGCGTGTCAAATTCGCTTAACAGAGTAGATAATGTTTTGTTTGTATTTGCTTCGATTTGCGAAAACCTGTTGAACGGTTCAAATTGTTTGTTGTCATTATTAGTAAGAATGATATTCATCCTCGGTATCCAGTCTGTTTTTTCGCCCTCGATCATATGACCCACAATGTCAAAAACGCTCCATGTTTCACGTCCTTCATTTGCATGTACCAGTGTTTCCGGAAATGAAAATAACATAGCGTGCAACACCGCAGGTGTTCGTTCAATTATTTGAATGGTTTCAGTTACGGAAAAGGCCATATTACCTGCTGAGAAATTATGTTGAATATATAATTTTATTACCTGAGTTTATATGCAAAAATGGTATTGGTACTGAACGATGGTACGTATAAGGTTTTTGTTTGCGAATCATACCCTATATCGTTTGCCATTTTTTTATTTTCACCGAGTATCGAGTAAGAGTTCTTTAGTTCCATCAGTACTCACATAATACAGCATCCCGTGGTAATTGCTGATAATAAATTCGTGATCGCTGATCATAACAATGCCATCAAGCCCACTTTCAAATTCATCCGCAATCGTTATTAAGATTTTTATTTCTATCTGCCTTAAAAAAACCGGTTGAGCTAACAACATACAAATCATTATTTACAGAAAGAAGCCCGTTAGCCCCGGGTAGGTTTTCTAAATAAAGTTCCGGCTTGTCATTCTCTATTTTGTAAACGGTTCCGGCACGGGTATCGGTAACATACACTGTTCCTTTCCTATCAATGGTTACATCGTTCAACATTATAGCACCTGCTACAGGTATACGTTTTACAACCGATGCATTGTAAAGGTCTATTACAGCTACAGCAGCAGTTTCAGCTGTATAGAGCATTCCATTATAAATCGCAGAACCCTTATTGGATGTAAGACCGCTTACCCAGTCTTTCTTTATCACCTTACCGCTCGTATCCAGTTGCACAATACTTCCGGCATTCATACTTGATATAAACAAAGAATTTGAATTGTCATCATACAAAACCGATTCAGGACCTTTAAGTGAAAGTGAATCCGATTCCCATATTTTTTCAAGAACCGGTTTTTTATTCATTTTAACCGGCCTGCGTAAATGAGAGAAAGTAAGCGATCCCATTTTCCAGGTATTGTTTTCTTTTATGTATACTTCTGTAACCATAAAAGGATTGATCACTTCGTTTCCGCCAACCACCGCCACCAGGTCTATATCATTTAAAAGAATGGCTGTGTTGCCAAACATATTTACCACTACTGAGTACACTTCAGCTTTTTTATACCAGATGCCGCCATTCTTTATTGTGTTGATCTCCTGGTTTTTCCCCACAGGTACCGCCCATGTGAATGAACATGGATTTATCGTGAAACAGTTGCTGTAAATGGTCAACATTCTTTTCTGCCATCCAATCCCATTTTTGTTTAGACAGCTCGATAATCGCTTTTTGTTCAGGCGTATTAGTTGTTAGCGTTGTAATGGTTTCTGTAGGTGGTTGCTGTGCAAATGTGAAAAAAAAACCTATCCCAAGAAACAGCGTAATAATTGTCGATTTCATTATATATTTTGAATTTTTAAATAATATTATTTTTAAGTGGCGCTCCCAAGGTTCTTTTTTGCATGATAAAAAATATTTATAGAGGCAATATCAAAGTGTAAAGCCATCGCCATAATTTAAGATTTTTCCTGCATTAAAAATGAAAACATTTTATAAGAGGCAAGGGTAGGAGTAAGTTAATTTCAGGAAATTATAAAATAGAGGTATTGAGAAAAAATAAATAAGCAAAAACGATTTTTACTTTATTGTGAGGTCATGATTTAACCTCGCGTAAATATCGAGGCTTATAAATTTTTCATTTTTTATTTCACAATCTTTCATGGTGCCTTCATGATTAAAGTGAAGTTTTGTTAAAAGCTTTTTGCTTTTAATATTTCCGGTTTCTACCAGCGCTTCAATGCGATGGAGGTTTAATTTTTTAAAAGCGTATGAACAAACCATTTCAACCACCGTTTTCATAATTCCTTTTTTCCAGTATTCAGGCAACAGCCAAAAACCTATTTCAGCCTTCTTGTGTGTTTTAGATAAATTGTTTAAACCGCATGCTCCATAAAATATTTTATCATCAGCTGAGCAAACAGCCCACCATACTCCTGTTTCATTTTCTTCGAGGTTTTTAAAAAAATTCAATTGGGCTTTTGCACTTTCTAAAGAATCGTATTGCACACCATAGTAAGCAATTACGTCAGGATGCGAAAGTCCATAAAATATTTGTGGAAGATCACTTTGGGTAAACTGCCTCAGTAACAAAACATTATTTGAAATAACTGGAAATATTGCAGCCATAAAAATTTCATCCTAACAGAGGATAATGTTTTTTAAGCAAACCACTTTTTATGCAAGTGTTACAAACATGACTTGAAAGGAAATGCCATATTCATTTATTAAAAATTTCAACGATGCTGGTCCAGTAAAATAACGTTACCATCAGGATCTGTTAGGGTGAGGCTTGCAGGTCCGGTTGTTTGTTCATCTGCCTCGGATGATAACGTTATTCCCTTGCTTTTTAAATGTTTTTGAATGTCTCTTATATCGTCAAAGTTTTCAAGATTTTTTGCATTCTCGTCCCACCCGGGATTAAAGGTTAGCAGGTTGCCTTCGAACATTCCCTGGAAAAGCCCGATGAGCGCATTTCCATTTTTCATAATGAGATAATTTTGTTCAAGACTGCCTGCAAAAACAGCGAATCCCAGTTTCTCATAAAATTGTTTAGATGCCTTAATATCTTTTACATTCAGGCTTATAGAAAATGCACCAAGTTTCATATGCGTTGGGTTTTGGATTGTAGGATAAAGGTCTGATTTATTGGTTGGAACAAACCCGATATTCCTGAATGAAAAACCCAGGCAAAAAGTCGCAATAATTACGGATACCAGCAGTAATGTATTTTTCATTTGAAATAAATTGGTTGTTATAATTTTTACTTTAAAAATATTGCTCCCATTATAACAAAAAGTACAAGTGTGCGACGCAACAGGTGATGCCCAAAGTAACCACTGCCGGGTACATTAATTAACCAACAAAAACTGTATGATGTCAGTCACTATTAATCCCTGTAATTCAATGCTGGTTTTCTGTCGCCAAGCAAAGGTTTGTATTTGTAATCGCCTACTGATTGTGAAAATTCTTCTTTTGCTTTTTGTATCAATGCGGGGTTAGTAAATAGGTCAATGGCAGTTAATGCCATGGTTTTTGCGGCAACCATCATACCCTTGGTTCCAATATCTGTTCCGCCGCAGGCTACAGCCTGCCAGCTATGTGCCGAAGTGCCTGGCACCCAGGTAGCACCTTCCATACCTACCGTAGGCACCACATAACTTACATCTCCTACATCAGTCGAACCCATACTTGTTTCCATATGAAGGGGTTTTACATAAGCTGCCGAATCGATGGACTGTGTATTACCCAGGAATGATTTTTGAATTTGCCGCGCATAAATTTTCTCCTCTTCAGTGTATGTAACACCACCAACTTTTTGCAGGTTTGCCTGCATGGCCGTGGCAAGTGTTTTATTGATCAGCAGGTCGTGAGAGCCACTGATAATTTCATAATCCATTGTAGTGCCTGTGCCTGTTGCTGCGCCGTTTGCGGCATTTAACACACGGTTAAATAAACTGTCAACAATATTTTTTTGAGGATTTCTTACATAGTAAAATACCTCTGAAAAATCGGGTATAACATTGGGCGCTTTACCTCCATCAGTAATTACATAATGAATGCGGGATTCCTGCGGAACGTGTTCGCGCATCATGTTAACCATATAGTCCATCGCTTCCACACCATCTAATGCCGAGCGCCCTTTATCGGGTGAAGCAGCAGCATGTGCGGAGATGCCATGAAACCTGAACTTTGCTGTTTTTATGGCAAGTGAACTAGAGTAAGCAACCGCGTTTTGATCGCCGGGATGCCAGTGAATGGCTACATCTACGTCGTTGAATAAACCATCGCGCACCATATACACTTTACCATCGCCACCTTCTTCTGCAGGCGTTCCGTAAACTTTTATGGTCCCTTTTAATTTGCCTTCTTCCATAAGTTTCTTAATGGCGATGCCTGCGGCAACAGAACCTGTTCCGAATAAATGGTGACCGCAACCATGCCCGTTTGTTTTATTGGCGGCAGGCGTTTTATTTGGGGATGCGTCCTGCGAAAAACCGGGCAGCGCATCATACTCGGCAAGTATGGCAATAACGGGTTTGCCGCTTCCGTAAGTTGCAACGAACGATGTTGGCATACCTGCCACACCTGTCTCTACCGTAAAGCCCTTTTCTTTTAAAGTGTTTATAAGTAAGGTGGCGCTTTTGGTTTCTTTATAACCTACTTCGGCAAAATCCCATATTTGAAGGGCTATCTGTTTGTAAGTATCGTATCCTGACTGGATATCTTTTGAAGCGTCATTTTTAATGCATCGGCTGACTTATTATTTTGCGCCATGCTGCTGATAACCCAACATCATTGCCATTAAAGAAAGTAGCGAATATTTTCATAATTATATTTAAGTGATTAAAATTAATGAAGGCAAAAGGTACAAATAGAATTGAAACCGGAATGCGATTTTAGGAAGAAAAATTAGAAACTCTTTTAATCAGGGACAAAAATAAAATAAAGCAATTTTTTGTTTTTCCTGACTATAAAATGTCACTTTTATTGATCCGTAAAACAATAATATTGCTGAAGATTGTAAATAATATTTTATGAAGAAAAAAGTATTATGTGCTGTATTGCTAATTGGAATTTTTTCTAATGCTTTTGCATGCCCGCTTTGTAATGAAGAAGTTAAGGATGCCATTTATAATAGCCGGTTTTATCCTAATTTATTATTAATGCTTTCCGCATTTATAGTTCTTTCGGTTATAGTTGGAGTATTGGTTGCATTAACAAATAAAAGATATAGAAATACTGTTGCAGCTAATCCGAATTTGAAAGTACTTTCACCGGTTCCCTTATTCACTGCATCTATTATTTTAGGTATTGGTTTTGGTGGTTTTATTGATGGAATAGTATTGCATCAAATATTTCAGGTGCATGAAATGTTATCTAATAAAATTCCTGCAACAAATTATATTGGTAAGAGTGTAAACATGTTTTGGGATGGCATCTTTCACGCATTCTGTTTAATAGTAACACTAATAGGAGTGATGCTGCTATGGAAATTAATGTTAAGGGAGGATGTTGACCGGTCAGGAAAACTATTAGCCTCGGGGTTACTGGCTGGATGGGGTTTGTTTAATATAGTTGAAGGTGTTATTGATCATCATTTACTGGCATTGCATAATGTAATAGAATATGCACCTGATCACGATTCCGGTAATTATACATTTTTAGGGATATCAGTTTGTATGCTTGTTTTCGCATGGTTGCTTATGCGTAATAAGAAAAAGCCGGTTCAAATAAATGATCGAATGAAATAATTTAAATTGTTAAATGGCATTGCGACTTTTACACATCGTTCAATCCCTTACCTGCAAGTATTTGTGCAGTGCTTTTGTCTATACGCGCCTCCCGGGTTTTAGATTGTTTTGGCTGGGAAAAATGCAACAGGTAAGCTCTCTGCCTGCCGGGGGTTAACTTATTGAATGCTGTTTTTAAGGCAGGTTGCTTTTTTAATCGTTCATTGAATTCTGTAGGGATGGAAAAGTCATTGGTTTTTTTAAGTTCAACCTTTAACCCCGCTTTTTCAACTTCTATAGCTTCAAAAATTGTTCTTTTAATATTCTTTTCCTGCGTTTCAATTTCCTTTAGTGCTGTAAATCTTATTTGCCGTGCTGCCTGCACATTTTTAGTTTGTTGTACCAACAAATTATGATCATTATTTAAAAGCACACCTTTAAAAAATAGTAATGCACAATATTCTTTAAATACATGAATCAATACTATATTATGGTTTTGATAAGTGTAACAGGGCACACCCCATTTTAATTCTTCTGTAAGCCCGCAGTCAAGGGCAATTTTCCTTAATCTTTCTGTTTCATGCTGCCATTTACCGGCTTTTTCAAAGTAAAAATCAACTTTGGTATTCATTTGGGAATAGAAATGAGTTAGTATAAAAATACGTATTTATTACCTTATATATTTTCAGTCCTCTTGAAAAATGAAGTATTGCAATCATCTTGAAATTTTAGGCAACAGTACAGAAGTAAGTAGAAGGATTTTAAATATCCTGCCCAAAAGTGAGCAAATTATTATCAGGGTCTAACAGGGAAAATTCCTTTTGTCCCCATGGTTTTATTTGCAAATGACCCGCTGGATGGATGGAAACATTTTGTGTTAACCATGTTTGGTATAGGTTATCAATATCATTGGTACGTATATATACCTGGCCATAATTTTCTTTTGGATCAAGTAAGGCAAATTCAAAAAAATGAATTTGAATATTGTCTTTTTCAATCATCAGGTATCCATCATAATCATTATCGCCATAAAGTTGAAACCCCAAATTATTTAGATAAAATTTTTTTGAAATTTCTTTGTTACGCATGGGTAGTTTAGGATGAATATTTGTTAGCATAATAAGAAATTATATAACTGTATTTGGTTATAAAACCGGAATGTAAATATTGAAAGTGGCTCCTATATTAGGTGCCCCGGTAGCCGTAATAACTCCCTGGTGATTCTCAACGATCTTTTTAACGATTGCAAGGCCAATTCCTGTTCCTTTATATTGTTCCCTGCCATGCAGGCGCTGGAAAACATCGAAAATTTGTTCGCTAAAACGTTGCTCGAATCCGATACCGTTATCCGATACTAAAATGTGACAATACGTTTTTTCATTCTCCAGTTTCGGATGAATTTCTTTATTGCCAGTAAATATTTCACTTTTTATAATTACGTGTGGCGGATTGTTTTTCCTCGCAAATTTTAATGCATTGCTGATGAGATTAAACAATAATTGCCTGAATTGAAAAGGAATGATATTTATTTCGCAGGCAAGGTGGTTTTCAACAACTGCATGCAGGTTTTGTAACTCTTCTTTAAGATCATCCTGAATCTCAACCAAAAGGTTGTGCAGGTTGGTGTTTTCGAATTTTCTGTCTGATGTACTTGTACGGGAATAAGCCAGTAAATCATCTATCAGTGTTTGCATTCTGTTGGCCGCCTTCTGCATACGGTGAAACTTATCCTTACCACTTTCACTCAACCTGTCCTGCTCTTTTTCTAATATCTGGGAGGCGAAGGTTTGAATTTTTCTTAGAGGTTCCTGCAGATCGTGGCTTGAAATATAGGCGAAAGACTGCAGTTCTTTATTCATTTTTTCAAGTGAGTCATTCACCTCTGTTAATTCTTTCGTGCGGTTTTCAACAACCTCTTCTATTTTCTTTCTGGCCTCTGCTGATTCTGAAATGTCCTGGATTACACCTATAAGTTTAACGGGTGTTTTTGCGTCATCATAAATAACTGTTCCCATTATCCGCAACCACTTTACAGATTTATCTTTTCTAATTATTCTTGCCTGGTAATCTAGTTGCCCTGTAATCAGCGAATTTTTATGCGCTTCCAGTCTTGCTTTCATATCATCGGGATGAATGCTTGATGCATATTCATTTCTGGTAACATCGGTCTCCACTTCCCATATTTCTTTAAAACGTTTGTCGGTAACCATTTGATTGGTTGCGTATTCTATTTCGTATACCCCAAGTTCTGCAGAGTTAATAGCGAGCCGGGATTTTTGCTCTGCCTCTTCTACTTTTTTCCTGGCAATTACTTGTTGGGAAACATCAAAACCAATAGCCATGATACCATTTATTTTTTGGTCGGCATCGTAAAGCGCTTCATAAGAAAAATTGATATAAATGGTTTCCAGGATTTCATTTCGCATCAGTTGTACAGGAAGTTCGTCGGTTGCAAACCGTTTACCGGTAAGCCTTACACCATCTAATAGTTCTTTTATTCCCTGCCCTTCGAGTTCAGGCATGGCTTCAAGAACAGGTTTATTTAAAACTTCTTCTTCTTTTCTACCCCATAATTGCAACGCCTTGGTATTTGCAATCTCAACAATATAGTTATCACCCCTCAATATGGCAATAGCAATAGGTGCCTGTAAAATCATCAGCCGCAGGTTTCTTTCATTTTCTTCCCGCTTCCTGTTGGCCATTACCTCATCCGTTACATTTTGTAATGTGCCTGTAAATTTCAATGGTGCTTTTTCTTCATTAAACAACACTTTCCCCTTTGCCCTTACAATACGTAGTTGCTGGTTTACAGGATTAATAATGGTATAATCGATGTTGAAAAGCCCACCAGACGAAAAATCTAAGGCTTCATTAATTGCTTTAACAAGCATTTCCCGGTCTTGTTCATAAACTGCGTTAAGACCGGTTTCAGGTTCAAAGTCTTCTGATTCGGAAAGTCCATGCCAGTTTTTTAACCTATTATCCCCTGAAAACATTTTGGTAACCGGATCAATTTCCCATGTAGCAAGATCTGTTGCATCTATAGCAAATTGCAAAAGTTTATTGCTTTCTTTTAGGGCTTCCTCGGCCTTTTTTTTATTTGTGGTTTCAATTACTGTTACCAAAACACCACCCACTTCTCCATTTTCCATTCTTATGGGGCTGTATGCAAAATCAAAGTAACAATTTTCAATATATCCATTCCTGTTAAGGGGTAGCATAAAGTCGGGAAACCCAACAGGTACACCCTTCATAACACCTTCAAACATCGATTCAATGATGTTCCATATTTCCGCAAAAGTTTCTTTGGTACTAATGCCTAATGCCCTGGGATGCTTTGTTTCGCCGAGAATAGGGCGGTAGCCATCATTATAAATCTGCGTATATTCTTTGCCCCATGCTATGTACATGCCGAAAGGATTATCGAGCATTACAGAAATCATGGTTCGTAAACTTTGTGGCCAGCCTTCCGGGTCTCCTAATGGGGTCTGGCTCCAGTCTTTTGCGCGGATCAACCGACCCATTTCTCCACCGCCTGAAAGAAAATTAAACTTCAGATTATGATTGCTGGATTTCATTTATGCTGCAATAATAATAAATGGAATAACACAATTGCGTTAAGAAAGAAACATTTAATGATCGTAACTTATTACTCTCGATAATTGCCAGGTGCCATCTTTTTTTTGCCAGACATTTATAAATTTGAAAGTACCGCAATCATCTTTTCCATTTTCCATATGGCAAAAACGGTGTCTGCCAATTTGAAGGGCGCCATAATCTTTTATAGGATAGACTTCCATGCTGCCGGGAACCAGGGTTCTTTTTAACCCGTTGTTCATATCGAAAAGTCTTTGCGTGTTTTTAATAACCTGTTCATATGTGGCGAGCCCGCCGGCATCATGAAAAAACTCCACATCGGTTGAAAACATCTCTTTTTGAATTTCAATGTTTTGGTTATTAAAAGCATCAAAAAATATACTGTCTAAATGTGCAACCGTATCATATAGCGCCTGCGAAACCGGGATGTATTTATTATCGGTCTTTTCAAAATTTTGCCGTGCGGAGCATGTAAAACAAATTCCAATTGTTAGAAAAAACATTACGAGTGCTTTGTTAGTTTGGGTCATAATAAAATTTACTTCATTAAAATTTATTGTTTAAAATATAATCCCTAAGATAAACGAAGTAGTTTTAAAAGGTATAGTACATAATTTGGTAAGATTAAATTTCATACAGGTATTTGGTTCAAAACACTAAACCATTTTAGCTTTATCCCCCTGCGGGAAAGAGCAACTGCTTTGTAAAACAAAAGGCAATGTTATTGGAAACATTGCCCTTCTAAAATAATTAATGTCTGCTATTAAACAAAAGTATAATCCACGCCCGTTACTTGTGTTAACAGATCCTGTGGTGCATCTAAAATAATAGCATTGCCTTCTGGCTTTGGGGTTACGGGTGAATGCTCTGCAAGGTATTCCTTCATCACTTCATGCAAGGTATGCGATGTATTTGTTGCGTCTTTAACATCAGGCATTCGGCAAAGCATATTTTCGGGATCGCCTTCACGTTCGCAGGCACTCACAACATATAATTTATCAGCATCTAGATTTTTCACCATTTACGGTTACTTCTTTTACACGGTTACCCAATTCTTCAAAAGCTTTAAATTCCACTTTCATTCCTTTAAATTTAACCACCCAGCCTCCTAATCGTCTTAGAAGCATCTTTTGCAAAAACATTGTTCAACTCTTTTTCCAGCCACTGATGAATTTGTTTTCCGGAAACCTTTGCGGTTCTAACCGTACTGTCCACAGGCAGCATATCATAAACATATCCTTCAGTTATAGGAATGTTTCCGGTTGCATCCGGCGTACTGTTAGGGGGACAAAATCTAAAACCATTCGACAAAACAATATCAGGTTTTATTTTCCACATCAATGCATCAATGATGAGGGTATCAATAGTATTTTCCACAACAAAATACCGGTACAAAGGAATGGTGCTGTAGCCAACTACCCGGGTTATATCCTGCTGTAGCGGACCTTCATTTTGTGTTATGATGGCTTGTATAGCTTGCTTGGGATGATACCGATTAGAATCTACTTCATCAAGCGTATAAACATCCTGAACAATTTTGCCATTTTCTACAATTAGGTCAAGCCGTCCAACAAACGATCCGAATGCGCCGGGCTCCACTACCTTACTGTATTTGCATTCAATAGGTTTGCGCACCCTTTCATGCGTATCGCCTCCAAAAATATAATCAACTCCTTTGCACTCAGGTTTATTTGCCAATGCAATTTGTTGCGATAATCCCAGGTGCGATAATAAAATCACGAAATCGCACTGTTCCTGTTCGCGCAAAATCTTTACATAGTGTTGCAGATTTTCTTCCGGGAAAGTATAAATAATACCTTCGCTATATGCAGGGGATTGCCGAACTGGTACTAACGGATCGGTATAGCTTACAAACCCAATTTTAATGCCGGCTGCACTCCAGGTATAATATGGTTGAAAGATCAACTCTCCCTTTTTCTTATCGCCCAAATCGTGATACATGTTGGTGCATATTTTAGGTGCGCGTAAGCCACCCATCAGCTTCAGCATATTTTCTTTGTAATACACCACTTCCCAGTTACCGGGAATGTACAGATCATAATTCAATGCATTTAAAATTGGCTGCAAGGCTTTGCCGGTAGTCTTTACACTTAATTCGCTTCCCTGAAACATATCGCCGGTATCGATAATGAATGTGTTTGGATTTTTTTCTCGGGCCATATCAAAGTAGGTTCCGATATTGGCATACCCGCCTGTCTTACGAAAAACTGCTTTATCATTTTCCCAAAACAACTCATCATGGGGATGCAACTGGCAATGCACATCTGTTGTTTGCAATAACGTTACAACCTCTTGTGCCTTTTTTACTGTTGTATCTGTTGTTGTCATGTGTTTTTGTTGATGTGTTGATGAAGAAAATGCAGATAACGGGTTAGTAGTAATTCCAAGTCCTGCTAATGTTGAGAATTTTAAAAAATTTCTTCTGCTGTTATTGTTAGTCGTCATACAATACTTTTTATAAAAACCTACATGCTATTCATATTAAAACATTCATAAGGTTTATAATCTTGTTTATTTTTTTGATGTTTTATTTTCTAATGCTGATGCTTGTTTTTTCATTTCTTTTTTCTTCGCCACAATAGGCTCATAAGGACCGTATTTGTGTTGTTGTTCATTAAAACCATCCGTATACGGCCCAAAAGGATGATCAAATGGCTTGGCAGAAATATTTGGCCAATCTTTAGAAAGATCTGCATTTGGCCTGGGTTGAGAGTTTACAAAAGCTGCTACATCCCATGCTTCTTCGTTAGATAAAGCAGGTGCTTTGTGGCTGGCCTGATTGTAAGGCATGTTGTCTTTTACGTAGCCTGCAAAACGGGAAAGCCTAAATAGTCCTGCACCTGTATTATAACTATGATCTCCCCATAATGGCGGATAAAAATATCCTGTGTCGTTAGCGTTTTTTAACCCCTGCCCATTATCGCCATGGCAGGTTGTACATTTATTTTTAAATATGATTGTACCATTCGCTGCATTTGCCGGTCTGTCTAAATATGGAAGTTCATTTAGGCCAACACCCTTAGGTTTTTCGCCTTTGGGAACATTTTGTCCCAGCCATTTCATATAGGCGATAATCGATAACATCTCGTAACTGGTTGTATCGAGTGCCTGTCCATTCAGGCTGCGTTGCAGGCAATCGTTTACGCGTTTAGAAATGCCTTCCACTACGCCACTGCGCTCCCGGAATTTCGGGTAAGTAGATGCAACTGCACCGTAATTATTTCCCCACGGGCGGGTACCAGCATCCAGGTGGCAATTCTGGCAATTCATTCCATTGCTAATTTGTTTTACGGATCCATTTGGTCCTAAATATTTGGCAGTGTGTGCTATCAAATCTTCACCATACATAACCATTTCACGTGCTTTGCCTTCCAGAGTTTGATCCGAAAAAAGGCTGGGTGCAACCCAGGTAGAATCATTGATAATTTCCTCTGTGGGAAACGAATTGCTTATAAATTCATCTTTTTCTAAACTTTCTTTTATAATTATAAGAACCACCCCCAAAATAATAAGGTACATTATCCAGTCTGATTTCAAATATCTTTTCATTTGTAACAGGATTTTGCAAGGCAATGATTAATGAATTTAAAGTTGCACATTAATATGTTTAAATAAAGTGACATATGTCACAAAAGACGCAAAACCACCTTCGATGTTATTTTTTATTAAACCTTTTAACATCTAAACAAGCAAGGTTATAAAGGGAGAACAGGAATTTTAATCGGGCTGAATTACATAGTTTAAGATACAGATGCTGATGCCTGTTATAACTGACCGTTTTAAAATTCCGCCATCTTTTATTATTTAACTTTTATCCATTTGGTTTGCCACCGCATGGTAGTATCTGGATCTGCACTTCTTAAATACAACGTATCCCCAACTAAATTATAAGCGCGTTTATAAACAGCGCCTTCTTTTTCAGGACGAAGATTAGCACTAATAGTGTGGGTAACAATATGATTACTCCAGTCAACCGAGTAGTCCCCAAAATAAGCATCATAAGTGTCGATAATTTTTCTTGCTTGATCAGGTGTCCAGGTGTTATTACCCATACCAACCCCGGTCGCTTTTCCGTCCTGGTTCATGATTGAATCAGTTAACATCGACGCCCTGCTTCCATGCCACAAAAGTTGCACACTCATTTTTCCTTCATCTGTATAAATCAAGAGTCCACGTACATTGGTATCCTCATTTTTTACCTGGTTATTATTATCAATTTCCTGGTCTGCAACAAACTTCCAGCTACCTGTAAAAGATGGATTTTCTTTTACTTCTTTTTGCGGGCTCGTCTGGCATGATTGAAACATTCCCATACATATTAGCAGATATACTAAGCGCATATTTATTTGCTTTATTAAAAAAAAATTATTGGTAAGAATGCATGTTTTTAACTTTCATGCAGAAGCATCCACGAGGTTCCGAATTTATCGCGAAACATGGCAAACCGGTTTGCAAAAAAGGTTTTTTCCATCTTCATAAATATTTGTCCCTCCGCTGTAAGCAGGTTATAAATGTGCTCTGCTTCCTCAGCTGTTTGCGGCCTCAGAGTTAGGTAAACACTTCGCATGGGTTCAGCCCCGGGAACATCTGCGCCTCTAACCATTGTACCGCCTATCTCTATCATTGCATGAAGAATGGGTTTTGTCCATACTTTTGGAAAATTAGGAGGCGGGTGCTGGTGCGCCTGCATCATCAATATTTTACCGCCAAGGTGTTGTTCATAAAACTTAAATGCTTCTTCGCAAATACCCGGGTAGTTAATGTATATGTCAAGTTTCATTGATGGACTGATGTTCATTGGCTTTTAGTATTTAATCGAAGTGATTTTATTATTTAGGCATCAATCATTATTCAATTTATAGTGCAGTAAAGTTACGCCACATGTGTAGGGTATCGCGTTAATGAGCGTAAGGGTTTGCCGGTGATCAAGCAGATCAAAAATTCGAATTCCCTTGTTTATCAATACCGGTACGACCAGCAAATAAAATTCGTCGATGTGCCCGCCGGCGAGCAGCGAAGCTACAAAGCCAGCGCCTCCGTAAACCAACAAATCTTTGCCTGGCATATTTTTCAACTTTGCTATTTCGGCTGCGAGGTTTCCTTTTGCAAGCGTAGTGTTTTTGCCGAATGGTTTATCCAGAGTTTTGCTGAAAATAATTTTTGGGATGTTTACCATTTTTGCAGCAAAATTAGTTCTGGGATTTCCAGTTTCATACTCTTCAAAATGCGGTATAAATCCCTCAGCCATTTTTCTGCCCAGCAGCAACGTATCCGATGTGTCGGGCAGTTCATTGATCAGTTGCCAAAGCTGGTCATCTGCCTTTACATCCCAATCTTCTTCACCATTTGGTCCTGCCACAAACCCGTCGACCGAAATGCGCATTTGTAGTTTTAGTTTCCTCATACATGCTTTTTATTCATCCGATTTAAGGCTTTGCGCAGTTATAAAATGCTATGCTAAATGTATAATTAAAAGTTGATTGATGGCAGTAATATGCGCGATTTCGCGGCTATATTTTAAAATGTTTTGCAACCCAGCTTTCCAGGCTTATAAGCTCTGGGAATGCCGTCTTTGTAAGGTTAACATCGTCATGGGTGAAAGAACTATTTTCATCCATCCACTTAAACATTTTATATAAATCTTTTCCTAACAAAAGTCTTGTGATGAGCCCGGGTAGTTTCTGGTATTTAATTTCTTTTTGTAAAACCGATGAAAATATTTCAGCAACCTGTTGTGTAGCCAGTTGCTCTGACGCCAATGGAATGGTTTGCCCTGCATACGCATCCACTTCCTGGAAAATTTTAACTGCCACCTTACCAATATCTTCTGCTGCTATATATTGTAACACCGTATTTTTATTTATTGGCTGAACCAATTTTCCTTTTAAAATTCCTTTTTTTACCTGGGGTATTAAAAAATTTTCGAAAAAAGATGTTGGCCTTAAAATCGTATATGGCATTCCCATTTGCCTGATGAAATTTTCAATTTTAAATTTGCTTTCAAAATGGGGCACACCAGTATTTGAAGCTGCACCAACAACAGAGGAGTATAAAAAGTGTTTTACACCTGATTCTTTCGCAAAGGTTGCTAATGTAATGCCCTGATTGATTTCTTTTTCTACACCATCTACAAAAGTTTGTACGCTAAATACACCAAACACATCTTTCAGGTATGCTTTATAGGTGCTTCCATCATTTAAATCACCCTTTACGAAACGGATGTTTTTCGTGTTTAATTTTTGGGCTTTTGGTGAATTGGGATTCCTGGTAAGTGCAACAACATTAAAACCATTAGCTGCCAGTTGTGCGGCAACGTTACTGCCCTGGTTACCTGTTACACCCGTTACGAAAATTGTATTCATTTGCTTTCAATTAATTTTTAAAGGGTTATATATTTCTGATTAAATTTTTACTTTTGACTTTAGCTAATTTAAACCGGGTATTTTTTAAGTATCCGTAGGTAAGCAGTGGAACAGAAAGAACCTGGAAAATAAATATAATCATTGACAGGATCTCATGTAAGGGTTGCCCATGAGCAGGGATATATAGCTGATTGCCTAATGGTCCTTCAGAAAAAACTACTGTATTAAAAAGGTTCCAGCCCAAATGAAGTGCAAAGGGCAAATAAAGCGATCCTGTTTTCGCAAATGCCATTGCAAACATAAAGCCCCAAATACCTGTCATAAAGAATATAATAACCATTTGCGCAGGGTTTCCAAAAGCTCCCATAGAAAACCAGTGATATATGCCAAAGGCAACCGCAGATAAAAGGCAGGCTTTAATTGGTCCTAACTTTTTAATAGCCATATATAGCAACGCTCCCCTAAAAATAAGTTCCTCATATACCACAGACTTTACAACCCACCAGCAACTTTCTACAAGTGACCAGGTGCTGATATCTTTATTCAATATCCAACTGCTGTTACCCAATACCGTAAACGATAAGTAATAAATAACACAACATACAGCAGCTGCAGAAAAGCCAAATAAAAAATTAAAACCACTTTTCTTTGTTGGTTTAAAGCCTAAAGCACCCAGGTGCTTTTTGCAGATTACCCAGAGTAATATCCATGATAAAATCAGCTCTACTATAATTCCAGCCATTTGTTCCTGGTTTAGGGATGCTTAAATTAATGCATTTCGCGAGTACTAAGAACTTACGATTCTTTATTTTATCTTCAACCGGTTATACTTAGATACGTACCTTCTGCACATAACCAGTTGCCTTAATAAATGAAATCATGGTAAATGTTACCTCATACCTGCCTTCCGCCGAACTTAGGGATATTGTAAAACATTATTGGATAATGCGAATTGATGACAGCTCCGATTATAGGGAAGAATTTTTCTTTCCAGTAGGCGCCGTTGAGATCATTTTTCATTTTAAAACGCCATTTACCAGGAATATAAACGGGGAATTCATTTTTGAAAAAAAGGCGTTTATAGAAGGGCAGCAATCAGGCATTATAAAGGTAAAAAGTGCAGGGGAAATGAAAACCGTTGGGATTACTTTATATCCCTGGGCTACATCATTGCTTTTTAATATGGCGCCGGTTTTATTTAATGATAAAAGCTTTGCCGCAGAAAAAATTGATGAGAATTTACCTGCCCTTTACGATCAACTGCATTCAAATACTGATGACAAACTGATTCCCGGGTTTTGCAACCAATATATTTCTGCGCATCTTAAAAATAAGTTCGTTCATTACACCCCGGCAGAACTGGATATAATCAACATTTTTAAAAAGCAAAATAAAGACTATAACATCGGTGATTTAAAGAAAGACTGGGGTTATTCCACAAAACTTTTCGAAAAGACATTTAAAGAAATGACCGGGTTATCTGCCGGGGAATTAATGAAAAAAAGAAGAATTGCCAGGGTATTAAAGAACGTGTTTCTGCAAGACTATAAATCTTTAACAGATGTGGCGTATGCCGCCGGATATTATGACCAGTCGCATTTTATAAAAGATTTTAAAACGTATTTTTTATCCTCTCCAAAACTGCTTAAAAAAGACCATAGCCTGTTAAAGCACTTTATATAATTGTGCGCATTTTTACAATTTTTACAGGTATTACAGGTATTACTTTGTAAAAAAAACATGCGGATCTTTCTTTTTCTTTGTTGCTTTTGTTCGCTTGAAGTTATTGCACAAAACTTTCAACCTATTCCGCCCAATAGTAAGGCTAACTATTCCTTTAATTTTAAAAAGAATTTTTTTAAAGATGAGCAGGCGTATAAAGAAAACTTTAATGCCGTAGTTGCTTCTCTTGAAGAAGTGAATAGTTTGCTTAACATGACGCCACAGGCTGCTTCTCAATGGATAATAATATTTGATAAGTATAATAAAGCGGAAGCTGCATACCGGAAGGTAGATCTGTATCTTTTTCTTCGTTACGCCATCAATATGAGCGATGAGGCCGCAGATAAACAAAGCGATTCATTGATCAATATCGTCAGGCGTACCCGGGCGTTATTGAAAGAAAAGGTGGCCGGCACCTCCGAAGATATTAAGAAATCAAATAGTTGAGGCTGAACCCAGTTTGCGCTATTTCATTCATTCGGTGGTAAGAGAAAAAGACCATTTGCTTACCGCTGATGAAGATAAGCTGCTAAGCCATTTTCAATATTTAAAATCGTCTGCTTTCTATGATAAGATCTTATCCCAAATTGTCTTTGAAAAAGTGAAGACAAAAGAAGGTGAAATAGATGTATTCAAGCAAATGAGTGCGTGGCAAAATAATCCCGATGAAAACATAAGGAAGGAAAGCGAGGTTAAATTATTTAATGGTTTTGCAAGCCAGCGGGAATCGTTCGCATCAAATTATATTGCTATGATAAAGGGATTCGATGCTTTTTCCAAAGCGAAACATTTTAATTCCCTTGTTGAGGAAAAATTATTTGATTACCAGTTACCCAAAGAAACGCTTGATAATATATTTTCAGCAATAATTAAAAGTTCCGGCGAAAGAGAACAGTCACCTGATGTACCTGTTGAAAGTACCTCATCAACGCTGCGATTCACCATAACAGATGCAACGGATATTTTAAATAAGGCTTTTACAACGCTGGGTAAAGCGTATTCTACAGAAATACACTCCCTGTTAGACCCTGATAACGGCAGAATTGATATTGCAGGTGGTGAGAACCGGATTCCCATTCGTGGTACAGCCAGTGTTTACCCCATATACCCCAGTATTTTTTACGCGTTTAATTATGAAGGATATCTTATAGACCTTACATTGCTGGCACACGAAGCGGGTCATGCTATGCAGGCATCTTTAATGACCAATAATAATGTGCCGCTGATGTATGCCAGCGGCCCGGGTTACTTCACCGAGTCGTTTGGAAAATTTAATGAACTGCTTTTATTTGATTACCTGCTCACCAATGAGAAAGATGCCACTAAGAAAAATATCTACGAAGCCCAGTTAAAAGAAAGAATAGATGGTTTATATGGCGCATCAGAAGAAGCATTTATCGAGTATTCACTTATTAACGCTATTATTTCTAACAAAGTAAATAATGCCAACGATCTTGATTCAATAACCCAGCTTGCAGGCTCCTCTATTTCTCCCGAATTGTACAAAGCCATCCCCGAAAGAAGAAACCTGTGGATGTTGCTGGAAACGAATTTCAGGGCGCCTATGCATAACATAAATGATATGATCGCCGCTGCCCTGGCAATTAAATATTACCAGGCATATAAAACAAATGGCAGCCAATTTATTGAGAAGTATTTAAAACTATTAAAGGAAGGGTACCATGACAGTCCGGCCATGCTGTTACAGAAAATAAACATTGATATACAAGACCCTGAATTTATGAAGGAGGTTATACATTTTGCTAACTCAACATCTATTTCCAACAAGCATTAAAAATCTAACTGTATTATTGAAGGGCTATCTCCGCGTTTGTTATTCTTCATCAGGTTGAATGTTGTTGAGGTTTTTTATGCTTTCAAAAGTTTCATCCACTTTTTCCATCAACGTTATTAATAATTGAATATTGATGTCTGCACTGTTTTTAAAAATCTCAAAAGGAAAATGGTGTTCTTCGCCAATGGGTACAGCATTGTTCCATTCTTTTAGCTCTCCCTGCACCAGCATGTCGAAACAGGAAGCGTAGATACTTTCATTTACTTTAATAAGATTTTTAAGGGCTTCTTTAAGATTTTCCCTGTAACTGAAGGATTGCATGAATTTTTTTGAATTGCGGTCATTTAAATTTATTATTGATACCTCACCGGTAACAGCCCCATTTTTAGTAACAATAAAAATAAAATCAATACTACCGTTCCTGTTGCTGCGATTATGTTAATAAAATTTTGTCTTCTTTCACTTTGTGGGAAGGCCTTTTCAAGCCCTTTATATATAATCCATCCAAGTATTCCACCCAAGGTGTTGGTAATAATATCTGTGGTATCAAAAGCCCCGGCCCGCAAAATGTATTGAAGTGCTTCAATTATTAAACTAATCATGAAAAATAAGAGCAGCTTTGTATGTAAACCCCATTTTTTAAATAACTCTCCTGCGTAGATGCCAAGCGGGACAAAAATTAAAACGTTCAAAATATTCTCACCTGTTATAATTAAGGTGTCGTGAAACGGAATAAGGTTCGCCCGCCTTTCACTCATATAAGAAAACTGTACACCTAACTTTAAAAGTAAAATCCAGTATAGTGCAATCAAATAAATGATAAATAATACAGTGGTTAACCTGTTGGCATTGCTTTTATCTTTTAATTGCTGTTCCATTTTTTTGGATAATTCAATATTGATTATATACTTCCAATAAGTTCAAGCCAATATCTCTACTTTTCATCTTATGCATGATGTAAATTATTCTAAATTAATTTACTTTTCATCTTCGTTAATTATCAGCTCTTTTAGCATATCTATTTTTTCAGGGCGGTGGTACTAAATTTTTTGAAAGGAGTTAAAGTTTAAAACTTGTTTTATGGATAATTATACCACGATCTTTGACCTTCCTTAAATGGATAGAGAATGCTTCAACCATATTAGCACCAGCAAAAGGAGACAGGGTTATTTGTATATTTTTTTTGATGGCGCCTTACTTGATAGCAAGATTTATCTTACAGCAGAATTGACCAGCGTATGAAGCTTGTGCATAGCAATAATTAATAAAGCGCATGCTATCAGTGATAACCCTTCCTTTATTTATATTGTGTTAACCATTCCTGTATTTTATAAATGGTTAAAATGCCGCCCCTGTCGTAATTAGATAAAACAATAACGGTATAATCACCCGAGTCAGGATATAATCGAATGGCGGTGCTTATGCCCAAATCTCCCACCACCATGCCCAATTACTCTTTTACCATTTTCCTGTTCTAATTCAAAGCCGTACCCGTAATACACTTCGCTTGCATCGTACTTTCTAAAAAATGTTTTGTTTGTGGTCATTAACCGGTAGGTATCTTCACTAATCAGTTCATTTTGCTTCAGGGCCTTTGAAAAAAGCAACATGTCGTTAAGTGTTGAATATACGCCGCCCTGCGGGTTGCCTTTTGCAATGTTGTAAAGGCTGGTGTTTCTTCTTTTTCCGATCTCAAATTCAAAATTGTCATTGCCCAGGTCTTTGAAGTTGGTATACCCGGTAGCCCTGTTTGGAATGTCAATATCAGCTTCATAAAAATCAGTATTTACCATACCGGTGGGTTTGAAAATGTGGTTCATTATATAGTCAAAGTAATTTTCACCGGATGCTTTTTCAATTATCGCACCCAAAATAATATAGCCTGCATTACTGTACTGGCATTTTTCGCCGGGATTAAATTGCAGTGAATCATTTTCAAACAAAGAAAAATAGTCTGCAACTTCTCTTAAAACTCCTTTTTTGCAAATGTAACCGGCGCCGTGCATGTCGCCTAAGCCGCTGGTATGCGTTAGTAAATGATGAATGGTAACCTGTGATGATACCTGTTTATTCGGGTAATCTTTCAAAAATTTTCCAATGGTATCTTTAAGCGCCACTTGTTTTTTTTCAACAAGCTGGTTTATGGCTATGGCCGTAAATATTTTACCAATAGAGGCGAGGTTGTATTTGGTATTATTATTATTTAAAACGGCATATCCTTTATTGGCATAGTTGTATGATTTTTGAAAAACCGGTTTGTCATTTTTTGCAATCATTACACTGCCCGAAAATGCATCTTCCCGTGTAAGGTGGTCTAGAAAGGCTGATAATTTTTTGGTAAGTTCTTCTGTTGAAAGTTGCGAATATTTTTCAGGTGGCGGAATTCTTTGCGCAGTGTAGTCTGCAATTTTCTGGAGCTGTAAACTATCCAGCTTTAAAGAAATTCTAAACCATAAACCGGTTAAATCTGCCTGCGCCAATACGGTGGTTTCATTATTGGTTGAACTTTCTATTTTTTTAAGATTATACTTTTTTGTGTCTACAAACCGCCTTGCCTGCCTGTCTGCAAGCCATTCAGCGCCGTAACCTTTATCCAAAAGATCAGCAGTGTAATTTTCTTTGAAAAATGTTTGATACCGGGTTTGATCTCCTGCAGCAAAAACACTAAGCCATTCAGTTAATAATAACCCCGATTTTGTTTTGGGAATGTTTACCAGGGTTTGTTGTGCGAGGCAAATATTACAGGTAAAAATGGTAATGATAAGGATTGTGTGTCGCCGCATTATATAGAAGTTTATCTGTTGAAACCGGTACGATTTAGGTGTTACAAATTAACGCAAACAAACATGGTTTTCGTGTAGGTTTAATAAATAATTGCTTGCAGAAAATCGTGCGGTGCCCCTAAAAAATTTAAATGATATGATCCTAGCCTGATATTTATCAGCTAAAGGGGCAAATAAAAAATACTCAAGTATACCTTTGACCCTTATAAAAGGCTGGAAAGTCTTTTGCATGATTTCATATTTAATTATAAAAACAAAAAATGGAAACATCTGTACCCGGATTATACCTTTTCCCTGATCATATAAATATTGATTTTGAAGAAAAGCTGCTGAATGAAATTGACAACCAGATATGGATCGTTGATTATAACAGGCGCTTACAGTATTCTGGTTACCGAAATGAATTGGAAACACCTTATGATCTGGTAAAATTTCCTTGCCATTTCCGCCACTTATTTATGAATTATCGCAACAATTGGCTGCGCAGGGAATATTAAATCATGAACCAGACCAGGTAATAATAAATGAATATTACCCGGGGCAGGGTATACGGTCGCATAAAGACAGGAATTATTTTGAAAACCAAATTTGCGGGGTAAATCTTGGCAGCAGTTGTATAATGCAATTCACGAGAGGTGCGGAAAAAATAGATGTTGAAATACCCAGGCGTTCTGTTTATGTAATGCAGGATGATGCCCGAAAAAAATGGAACCATGCCATACCGGCAAGAAAAAAAGATATTGTTGATGGAAACATCCAACACAGGGATAGACGGGTTTCCATAACCTACAGAAAAGTAAATGCAAAAAAGGTAAAACCCATAAACCCCGATGGGAAGGTAGCCAGAATGCTGCGGGAGCTATTTCATATTAATGAATTGGGATAAGAGGTAGTATTGACACGAAAAGGGAAAATTTGTTCATGAGTAATGTCACCCATATTCAATGGGAAAATAAGCAATCGATAGAAATAATAATTTCTAGTGATACCGATTTAAGGCATTATTTTAATTCCTTAAACAGGATATTAGCATAAAAATTTTATAATCAATGTTTATTGTAAAGGACCAGTTAAGATTTTTTTATCCGCATAAAAATGGACATTCCAATAGTTTTCATTAAAAGATGCAAGTCCATTATACTTTTCTTCTAATAATACTAATTTATGGTCATCCGTCGAAGTATAAACTCTAATTCGGTAATTAATTAAGTTATATTCCTGTAAAAAAGCGACCTTCCTGTTGTTGATGGGTTCATTTTTTCATGTATTAACTAACGTCCGTCAATGCAATGATTTTTTTGCCTGAAAAAGTAAAAATGGATTTGCCATGCAGGGTGATGTTATCACCCTTTTTTAAACCGTTGGGCAGGTCGGTTGCCAGCACTGCTTTATAGGTAATTTCAATTTCAGTTATATCATTTTCATGTTTCCACGATGTGATGACTTGCTGCCTGGTGGTGAAAAATTGGGTGGCTTCTTCTGCCTGTTTTCTAAATGCAGGTTTACCTGTGACCATCATATTGCTAACGCCATTGGAAATGTTTTCGAACAGGATATGTTCATCAAGGTTCGCTATCATTTTATCAATATCAAAATCGTTGTACGCCTGTATATAGTTTTCGATTAACTCTTGCCTGGTCATAAAATTTGTGTATAGTTTGCCTGTGTGTTCTGCCTTGTATTCTGCTTACCTGCTAAAAATAAAAATAAAACAATACATGGTTGCCATTATAACAACAGTGTACCAGCAATACCATTTTAATGGTTGGGTTGTGTACGTAATATCTATGGTATATTTCGTGTTAATGTATGCGTGAATTATAAAGATTAAAAAACTGATTATGAATAAAACCCACTGTATAAGTATTGGTATAATGAGTAACAACATAAACCTAATTTGTTTAATGCCTTCTGAATAAACTTTGTGGGGTTAACAAAGCTTATGTTAAGGCGTAGAGTAAAGGCAGGGTTGCAAAGTGCAGTATTACAATAGTGCTGATGCTTTTTTTAAATGGTTACCCATTCTGTAATTTAAAGATTAGTATAAATGAAATAGAATACAACAACAGAAATTACCGGTAAGTTTATCGTGAGTGCGGTGTTACGTATGTCCTGAAGTAAAACCTTCTCATTAGGATCATTCTTAAAAATTTTTCTTACTGTGGATTTAGTGTCTTTATACCAACCAATGTAATTACTTACAAACCATAATAAGAAAAGAAAAAAGAAAAACATATTTAATAGTTTAAAAAATAATCCAAAATAATACTCATGCCGAAGAATTAATTTTTGATCTTCCTGAAAATCTTTACAACAGGGTGGGAGCGTGGCATTTTGCAGCCGCTACCATCGCCCATGTCAGACTTATTAACCGGTTCTCCAAAACATTATTTTTTATTCAGTAAGTCATTAAGTTTTTTACGTGTACCGGGAAGTTCTTTTATGCTTAGCGCCTTTTCATAATTTTTAATGGCTTTGGCTTTGTCGTTGTTTGCGGCCTGAAAATCGCCCATGGAATCGTACCCGTTAAAACTGGCAGGATAATTATTTATGTTCATGGTGAAAAATTTTTCAGCCACGTCCATTTTTTGCATTGACATGGCCACGTAACCCATCTGGTTGATCATAACTTCGGGCGGGGGATATGTAAAGCCAAAATGGTTGGATACATCCTTAAAATGTGTTTCAATTTTTTCAACCGTATTCATAGAAATATTAAAAAAATCCTCATCAGTAAACTTAAAATTATAGAAACTGAAAATGAAGTGCAATGCATCGTACGTTGCCATTAAGGGAACAGACCCATGATTCTCATCGTTATAATACCGGTATTTGTAAGACAGCCCGTTGTTCTTAGTTTGCTGCAGTACATCATTCAGGGATAAAATAGACTTTATATGCCGGGAAGTTAAATTTGTATCCTTTCTCACCGTGGCAGTATCCATTCCCTCACTCATGGTATTGGAAATACCGAGGTAAAGGGTTTTGTTTTGATAGTTATCTTTTGACAATGCTACTGCTGCTTTATTTAAAAGGTTTCTATTATCCCACCACATACTCGGGTCAATGGCAACATAGGCGTTAAATAAATTTTTATGGTTGATCAGCGCATTCATTACGGTGAGCGCGCCAATGGAATGCCCTATAAAAGTTTTGTAGGGTAAGGTGGGATAAGTGGAGTCTATATAAGGCATCAGTTCTTTTTCAATAAAAGCCATGAACTGCTCTCCGCCTCCTGAGGTTCTTGTAAAATTGCTGTCGTTGCCAATCAATGGGTCTAAGTCAATGTGTGTTGGAGTTAGATCCCTCGTCCTGTCGGTATTCGGTATACCTACAACAATCATCTCGGGTAAAATGGTATTGGTGTTAACGGAGCTTAACTGGTGAATCATACCCGCAACGTAATAAAAGTGTCCATCACCATCTAAAAGGTAAACAACAGGATATTTTACCCGGGCATAGGTATCCGTTTCGCCGCTATTGGGAACGTACACCCAAATTTTTCTTTGCTCGTTTAATATGTTTGATTGAATGGAGTCAATATTGCCGAGTACGATTTTATTCTCTAACTGCGCAAAACTTTGCGATAGTGCAAATGGAAATAACAGGCAAAAAAGTAATTTTCTCATGTCGTTGGTTTTGGGATTGGTAACGAATATAATAAAAAACGTGCGGGACTTGGGGAAGCCGTGATTGTTTTTAATACCGGGAAATGAACGTTGATTTTTGTATGCAGGCGGTTATCACTTTATACCGCAGGCAGCGCGATATTTTCTATCCTGTCGAAGATCTTTTGCAGTGTTCCATTATTAAAATGTTCCTCAATCGTACCATCACTAAAACGGTCTGCCCTGAAAATGGCTGTGAGATACATAGAAATTTCAAGCAGCGAACAGGTTGAGTAGTCAGCGTTTGGGTTGTTGATGGTTTTCCACCCGCTGTGCCAGTTCATCCACTTGAAATCAAAAATGAGTTTTAGGTTGTACAGCAAACTATGTAATTCTCCAAAAATTTTGCTACCCATGAAATTGTCATTGTTATCCTGTTGTTTTAAGCGGCTAAACAATTCAACCATTTTTATAAATTCTGCTTTTGGTATGGCGTTTAAATGTTTCTCTTTTTCTTTAAATACCGGGTCGTGTGGATTGAATTTAGCAGCGTCGAACGCTTCTTTATTGGGATGAATTTCATCAATATACCACTCAAGGTCAATTTTATTGCTGATGATGTTATCTTCTTCCGGAAATATTTCTTTGCCCTCGTCGTGTTTGGCTTCAGTATAAATTAATCCCACCAGGGTATTGGATGCGATGCCTGATGTTTTTCTAAACTTTCCTTTGCCACGCCATCTGAGAATGGTTGCATAAGGCGGGAACACTGTAATTTGTAAACCGGTTTTTTCGCTTTCCCAAAAGTCATCATCATTCAATCGCATTTCAACATGGCTGCCTTTAAGCAAGCTTTCCGGGCAATAACCGTCAAAATAAATTTCCATACTTATAGATAATTTTAAATGAAGAAATTTCCTTTAAATGCATTCGCCTAGGGTTAGGCTCAATTTCTTTTTACTGTGGATGTCAGGCTGTCTGTGCGACCAGTTTTAAACACCAATGTTCCTTCCCCGGTTCTACAATCTTCGTTTAAATTCCATTCGTAATACCCTGAGTAACCTGTATTGGTTTTCCAATCGATGCGCAGCGTTTTGCCTGTTAGGGTTGCAGTTCCCTGGGCATACCCTATGCCCGTTTCATTCGCTGTGCCATCGCTATTTATTTGCCAGGTAGTTGGCCCAATTCCCGGGGTATCCTGCGCCCATGATCCTTCTGCCTGGCAACCCCCGGCCTGCCCACCTGCCTGGCCATCACAACCCAATGATTTAAGATTGTTGCGGTATGCTTCTAATTGCTTATTTACTTCCTCTTTTTGTGCAAGCAGTCTGGGCCTGTTATAAGACAATGACTTGTCAATCTTTGCGGCTATTTTTTTCTCAAGGTTTGCCAGGCAGGTTCCATATGGATCTCTGTTTGAGCCCCTGGCTGCATCTATACAATCCTGTAAATTAAAATTATGGTTAGCTGATATTCTATTAAATTTTACAGCATCCATCTTCGCTTTTCCATAACGGATAGACTTTATGTAAACCAATTGTGTTCTTGTATCTTCCAATTGTTTTTCTCCCATTGAAAAAGAAAGGTCTGCATCAATGCCTTGTATTTGGGCCTCAAGATCAGCGATGCGAATTTTATTGTTTTTACAACGCTCTTGTTTTTCAGCATCACTAAGCTGGGCGTGCCCATGTTGTAAAAAACTCATGAAACTTATTAAGAAAAATACTGCAAGGGGTCTGAAAGTTTTGGTCATAACTGGCAGTTTTAAGGGGTATATAAAGTTAATAAAAAAGCTGCAATTAAAAGAATGAAGATTGCATTTTATTTCCGCCTTCAGGCCTTACGAAATGGCGTTATTACCTCGCTTAAAATAAAATGAAGGTCATTGGGAATACCATATTTTTCCCTTAAAAACACAAAAGAAATGTGTAACCGGGATCCCGCTTTCCTGCAAACATTTTTTAGGTTTTGTTGTACACTAACAATGCGGTAAATAAAAGGATCACAACAAAAGAAATAAAACTTTTTCTCAAGTTTGTTTTTTTAAATAAATGTTATTTAAAAAAGAGGCATATCGGGAAGGGTTTACGGGGTGGGTTATAGATGTTTGCGGCCACCCGGCAACCGTGGTTAAATTTCGAATTAAAATGGATTTATATTGAGCCAACGTTTTAAAACCTGTTTTGGTTTACAGGGAAAGCCCATGCAGCGCTTTTAAAATAAGGTCCTGGTTAATTTAAAGCACCAAATGATTTACTTAAATATATAAACCAGCATGTCCAACCCACATGAAAGAAACGTTGCTTTATGCCAAAAAAATCATCCATAACCTGCGGTACATAAACCAGGAAACCAGCCAACATAATGATTAGTATCAAAAGAGAATACCATTTAATTTTTTGTAAGTTTTTGTGCTGCCAAAGTATTAAAGCCATTAGCGGTGATAAAAACAATACAATAGATGGCATGCCTAAAATTTCGTGCAGCTTTAAAGGGTAGGGGAATACAGCCGCGCCTAATATGGAAAAAGAATAAGTTGCCAAAAATAATATTGGAATAACGCTTAGGTTATTTTTTTTAGCGGTTTTATAAAGGCCTATTATAAATGCAATACTGAATAATGAGCATAATATAAGTCCGGTTGTAAATAAGAACTGTGTGGGTGTTCCTAATTCACCAAGTTCGCTTACTAATCTTGTCGAATGGTTATATCCAGGTAATAGTATGCCACAAATTAAAATGGTGGTCCAAAAAATAATTGGAGGAAAATACCCCGCCTTAATTAACCATTTCCTTTTCAACATACTAAATAATATCATGAAGAACGTATCATAGTAAAACGTCAATGCATATTCATTTCCTTTGATGGGCTTCGTTCCCAGGGCGCATTTTTATTGGTTATAATTAATTTTCTAGAATACTTTTTAGTGCTAATAAACTAACATCCATATCTTTTGCAAATTTATTTTCTGCAAAGGGAATAAATATATTCATAGGATATTTTAATGTGCCGGTATTAATTAGGGTTACTTTGGTTTGATGTTCAGATAAAGATTCTGTTTCCATAATAACATTGGCAATGGTTGCCATAGGTTTTACAAACCGAATTTGTGTCTCTATTCTTTTTCCTTCAACAATTTGCATTATTTCCTTTTCGCCTTCACCAACATTTTTATTTCCGCTCCACGCAATAGTAAAGCCCACGGTTCCATCAGTTCCCTTGTATTTCCAGTTTCTTCCCGCATCGTCTTTTGCCCATGTATTGAATTTTTCCTGGTTTTTAAGCAGTTTTAAAAAGTTAAACACCTTTTGTACCGGTGCATTAATGATCAATTCCCGTTTTACATAATGATCTCTTTTCATGAAAAGTGCCAGGATGAAGAGCAGAGCGATTATACCGGTAAGGATAATTAATATTGTAAGAATAATTTTCATAAACTATTTTTTTTGCCCGAGAGAAAACCAGTTTCCAGAATCGTCTTTGAGCAATGCTTCTATGCCATAAAACTCTTCTTTCGGAGCTTTTGTAAATTCAACTCCCTTACTTTTTAATTCTTCATAGGTTGCGTAAATGTCATCACACTCAAAAACACCAAAACCAAAAGTTCCTTTTTTTACCAGGTCTCGCATTTGCTCAGCGGTTTCTTTGGTGAACATCATTCCATCCGTAATTGGCATCAGCGTAATTTCTAAATCGGGCTGCCGGGGTGGACAAACCGTTAACCATCGCATACCGGGGCCCATCGGTGCATCAGTGTGTACTTTAAACCCAAGTTTGTTCACATAAAAATCGTAAGCACTGTCCTGGTTAAGAACGTAAATGCTAACATGGTTCATTTTTGTAATCATTGTAGTAGTTATATTGCCTGCCTTAAAAAGGCGAAGCAGATGTAAGATGAAGTAAAAGTCTGCAATGATTTATTAAATCACTTCTTTAAAATTGCTCATTTTCTGTCCAGCCATTTTTTCTGCAAAGCAACCGGGAATGAATTTGAGGGGTGTTTTTAATATTTGTGCTTTGATCTTTAACTGCTGGGCCTGGTAGGTAGATGGGGTTACGCCAGCAATACGTTTAAAAAGTGAACTGAATGAACTTAAACTTTCAAACCCTACTGAAAAACATACTTCTGATACAGCAGCACCCTTACGTAATAACTGCATAGACCTTTCAATTCTTACCTGCGTTAAATATTGATGCGGTGTACTGCCATATATTTTTTTAAACTGCCGTATAAAATGAAATTTAGAAAAATAGGCTTCGTCCGCGATGTGGCTAAGGTCAATATTTTCAGAGAAGTGTTCATCCATAAAAAGTTTGGACTGAACGATTCTCCGGTATAAATATATTTTAGGATAATTTTTCATTAATAACGGGGTAATGCAGTTGAACCATGTGGGTAGGGTGCCCGGCTTTAAATAAAGTTAAGTAGTAAATACCAAAGGTGGGGTTGCAGGTATAACGGGAACCAGGTGTGTTGCATTAGCGCTTCATTATTTTAAATGATATTTAGTTTGTAAAAATTTCTGCAGTTGAATATTTTCATATAATAAATTTTCAAGAACATTTCGATGGATATTATAATTCCGTTTCATTCCTGAACATTATTGTAATATTCAACTTTCTGTCATTTATTTTTGGTAATGTTTTAGGGTATTCGAAAGCAAAACGCAATAACCAGCAAACTTTTTAAAACACATTCTCACCTGTTCCGGTTGTAATTAAACTAAACAGGCTTTTTTGTATAAGCCGGCTCCAGCCATTTGAGCAGGCATCATAGCATTCAATTCCGGTTGTTAATCCCTGGTGTGTAAAACGAAGTTCGGTTTGTTTATTCTTTTCTGAAATTTCGAAAAATATTTTTGTACCGGTCCATTCGTCTTTGTCATTAATAAAATTCAATTGGCTATCGGTTACGAGCCACACCATTTTTTTGCCGGGGATTACCTCAACTATTTGTTGTTTGGAAAAATGAAACTGCTTCATGCGATAAGTAAATACGTCATTTAGTTTTGTGGTATTACCCTCAATTTCTCCCTGCCACCAACTGCGCACATTGGTTATCGCATCGAAAACTTCTGCAGGGGTTTTGTCTACCAAAATGGTTGTTGTAAAATCGTTGGGTTGCATTGTGGTTTATTATTTTAAAAGATTATTTTATTCCTTAAAGATCCAGGCCCTGGAAATAAACTAAAATCAATGTAGGGTGAAATACCTTTCATCTCTATACTTTGGGCTTTTCCATTTTCATATAGGGTTAACATTGCAAAAGCATCACAGTTCATATCCTGGTATTCCCACTTTATTGCGAATGTTGCGCTGGCCTTATTAAATGAATGCACCTTCCGTTATCTGTTGTATTACCGATCGACAGCGTAATTTAATTCAGTTACGCCGCAGGTAAATTGGCGGGTAGTTAGTAAGGTTAGTTTTGTTTTATTTTCGCTGCCTGTAAACAATGGAATACCGCGCCCAAGAATAATTGGATTAACAAATAACCAGTAGCCCTCAATTAAATTTTGTTGTATAAGTGCATGCGTAGCAGTTGGACTGCCAAAAACCAGGATCTCTTTTTCTGCCGGATGTTTTAGTGCATGTATGCATTCTGAAAGATTATCACTAATTATTTTTGTATTAGGTAAATCTGCGTCTTTCAGGGTTTTTGATAATACAATCTTGTGCGCTTTTTCATACCACTTCGAGTGTTCAATGTCGTGCTTTGATGCTGTAGGCTTGTCTGCTGCAGTTGGCCAATACCCTTCCATCAGCTCGTATGTTATCCGCCCGTATAAAGCAGTGTCGGTTTCACTTATACGTTTTTCTACATGATCAAACACTTCTTCATTAATTTTAATCCAGTCCATTTCCCCATTCGGTCCGGCAACAAATCCGTCCAGCGAAATGTGCATAAATGAAATCAATTTACTCATACTGAAAGCTACATATAGTTTTAATAGTTCAAGAAAAAAAATTAAGTAAAATTTGTAATGTATGGCTAATACAACCTTGATTGCTAATTACCATAATAATCTTTCAACTATTATGAAATAAGTATGAAGCAACAATCAGCACATAACCCAGTGCAGTTCATTATTTTTTTTTATTTCTTTTTATAGGAAATTTTTGGATTGAAGACATAAAAGTTATCTCTATCGTTTTATCTTATAAGGTGACCTGCAAAGGAGAAGTATCAGGAAGTAACTTTACTGAATGCTTTCTTCATAACCGGTTAAACCGATGTTGTGTAATTGTATTTTCTATTCGGTCACCGCAGGGTCATTACTATTCCACATACCATAAATAGAGATCCATTTTCCTTCAGCATTACGTTTTAATAATTCGGTGTATTTGCCTTGTTCTACAATAGTATCACCATGTAAACCTTTAAAACGCAGGGTAAATGTTCCTATCTCATAGCCTATATCGCCTTCACTTTTAGCATCAACCGTTTTTACCACAGCGTCAATCATTCCTGCGTTAATCGCTCCCTGCCAGTATTCCTTTATGTTTGCGCGACCGGTAACCATTGGTTCGTTGGGTGGAAGTATAGAGGCATTCTCATCATACACAATAGCTGCTGCTGCTGCATCGTGTGCTGTGAGTGCTTTGGCAAAATCGCGGTTCATCTGTCCCAGTTCTTCAACAGTTGTTGATGCAAGAATTTCAGTTTTTTCTTCTTCTGCAGGTTTTTGATCACAACTGTTTATTGAAATAAATAGCAGAATGGTTACTACTGCTAACGTAAAAATGTTTGTCAATTTTTTCATGTTTTAATTTTTAATTGCCTGCTCTTATTGGTTTTAGGCTTACCCATTGTTTTTTTAGCATGTATGTTTAAAATCTTGTACGGTTAAGTACAACGAAAAGGGCTTTGTGCTGTGGCAGAAATTATTGCCTGTAATGCTCCTGGCAAATCCGATTAAAAACTGAGTTGAAGTTAGGAAATACATTGAAATTATTTCTAGATCCTTACAACTGCAGAAAGCAAGTTACTTTCACTTGTAAGCTATGCTCTTAGATAAATTCTTAATTAATTTTAATTATGCCTTCTGCAATTATTGGAAATCTTTTGAACAAAAGGGCGTCATGACCGGGAATAACATATTTAGTATCTGATGCCAAAGTTTTCATTCTTTTCAGTTGATCTATGTATCCTGCAATATCAAAAGTTGCATTCTTTGGCGCTGATTGTAAATTCTCTATGTTGCGATAGGTATAAGAATTATCTGATGCAAGTATAATATTTTCCTTGCTGTTCTTTATAAGCACATACTGGGAATTGAATGTATGACGTGAACCTGTATAAACTTTAATACCGGGAATAATTTCTTTATCATCCCCATCGACCAATGTTAATTTGCCTGCTAAATTCAATTCCACCAATTTTCGCACATCCCGTTTTTCTGCACTATCAGGTTTAGTTTTCTGCCATTGTTCACCAACAAAATAATTGTAATCCTCTTTTTGTATCCATACCTGTGCATTTGTAAAGAGGTCAACCCCATCCATGTGGTCCCAATGAGGATGAGTTAAAATAACATCTGTAATATCTGAAGCCTGTAAACCAACCCGTGGCAACATGGAATCAGGGCGTACATAATGAGAAACGTCATAATCTTTGGCTTCTTCTATATCGTTGTAAAAACCTGCATCCACCAATATGTTTTTGTTATTTCCTTTTATCAACCAAAACATAAAAATCACATCCATATTTTCATTTGATGGGGCGTCTAATACAAAATATTTAATCGCAAAAGGATGCCCGATTGTTGCATACCGTAATGCATACACTTCGTAATTAGGCGTTTGAGAAAGCGCGCTTAAAGACATTGTAAAAATGAAAAGGGTTTGAAAGAAAGACTTTGTCATTAGGGTTAAAATTTATTTTTTAGGGAAGATTGCGCACTGCTGTATTTTTATTTTATCCTGTTATATTTTTTCAACAAATCAATCACCAATTTATGAGGAAGTGCATAAGATTTATTGCCATTAACACCCTCCATTGTTTCCGCAGCTACCATAGCATTTACGATCGCTTCTTCCGTTGCCTGTACTGTTGCTGCAAATAACGGGTTCATCAAATCATTTGGCAATACATCAATATTTGTAAAATCTTCTCTTTGAAAGGCTGTTTGATTAGCGGTGGAAAATGCAATAAAAATATCCCCGGAACCATTGGTTCCATATCCACCAACTTTTCCAATGCCTAAAGTAACTCTTTGCGCTATTCGCTTTAACTGATGCGGAAGCAGTGGTGCATCTGTCGCAACGACAACAATAATAGAACCATCACCTTCCTGCCTGTAAGATTGCGGAAGTAATTTCAATTCATTATTTAACGTATCCAATAATTCTTTTCCAACCGGGACACCGGCAATGGTCAGGAAGGGCTTTGTACCAAAATTGGTTTGTACCAACACGCCAATCGTATAAGTGGAGTCTTTTATTTTTACAACCCTTGATGATGTTCCGGTACCTCCTTTAAAACCAAGACACATCATGCCGGTACCTCCGCCTACATTTCCCTCTTGTAAATAGCCACTTTTCGCACTATTCAATGCTTCGTAAGCATTGCTTTCTTTTACATGAAAGCCATAAATATCATTCAAAAAACCATCGAATGTCTCCGCTACAACAGGGTAGGTGTACCAATCATCTTCCTGGTACCAATGTTTGTCTACGAACCAATTTAAAACTGCATCCCTTACAACGCCTACACTATTGGTGTTGGTTATCATTATGGGAGTCTCTAAAAATCCCGATTCTGTTAACCAGGTTGTGCCGGTCATTTCACCGTTGCCATTTAGTGAATACCAGTTAGCGTACACAGGGTTATTGTTCATGCCCCGTGGTAAGATTGCTGTAACACCTGTTCTTACCGGTCCTTTCCCTAATATGTTTTTCCCCTGCCCGGTAATAATGGTACTATAACCAACTTCAACACCTTTTACATCAGTAATAGCATTGAACTTACCTGTAATTCCATTAAAAGGAATGCCAATATCCCTTGCTCTTGGTTTTTGTGCGAAGAGGGATGATTGAATAAGTAAGAGTAAAACGAGTAAGTTGAAGTACTTCATTGTTGTTGTTTGAGTTGGCTGCTAATGAAAAGTTTTGGAATAATTGTTATTGAGAACGATTTAACTCGAGGTGGTGCCTGTTTTTTTAATAAAGCTAAATTTTAAAAACTAAAGTTAGGCAGCGTCTGTCCTGATTTTTATTGGCATTCGTCAAGCCCCGAATTAAAGTATTAAAAAAGTTACTGTTGGGTATTGTTATTCCTTCAGGCCGTCCTGCTTTTGCGGAACACATAACCATTGTAGTAAGCTTATCTTTCTAAAAATTCAACAACTTTATTTATTAATGAAGCTCTTTTATTAGTAAAGGAATGGTCAGTTTGCCAAACGTTATAGTCAAAGTATGATTTATGAGTTTCAATAATCTTGTCAGCTAATTCTTTATTCGCCTGATGCTCATCAATCATTACTATTTGTTTATCAGCTAACGATTTTCCATCGTTCATTACATTGAAATAGGTTTGATTTCGTATAACAGGCGTATATAAATCTTTAAGCGAAGTGTTGAGAACAAAATAATTGCCGCCCGTATTGGGGTCGTTGGCTAAACGAATCATCTCTTTTTTTGATGAGACATTTTTATAATCATTGCCAATATTCCATGTTGATAAAGCAAACCCTTTTTTGACGGTTGGTAACTCTTGTAGTGCTTTAAGGCAAACCCATCCACCCATGCTGTGTCCGAAGAGAACAATGTTTGATGTATCAATTTTTAACGAGTCCTGATATTTTTTGCAAAACGCAACTACATTTACTACATCTTCTACACAATTCCTGAAACTAAATTTCCCCTGGCTTGCCCATGAACCACGATAGTCAAAATAAATAACATTCCATCCGTGACTTCTTACAACCTGTGCCAAATCAAGATTACGTTCATTTCCTGGATAACCATGTAAAAGCAATAGGGTAGGATGTTTTTGCAAACCATTTGCACTATAAATAAACCCAGCCAGCAGGGAATTACCTGAAGGTATAAAGAGTTCTGTGGAGCCTGCGGGTGAGGCATTGTCCCATGCTAAGTCTTTTAAAATAATGCTGTCAGATTGTGCAAAAACATTTGTTGAAACAAAGAGAAGAAATGGAAGAATAGATTTCATTGAAAATTTAATCATGTTGATTGTTTGAGTTGTAGATCACAAGTAGTATACAATGTGCAGGGCTGTAATCCACAAGCGACCAAGTTATGCAGGTGACATTAGCATTCCCTGGCTATTTATAATAAGGTAAATAATAAAAAGCAAAGCAGGGCAGAAACTGTTCAGGTTTTACGGGAAACAATCTTATGCGTTCGAGCTTTTGTAAGTTATTCAAGATGGTATTCTTTTTTTAAATCAGCGTTTAAATCTTCAGCACTTTTTTTCAGCTTTTCAAATAACAATAATTTCGACCTCCTTGATCCATTCATTTGTATAGTATGAAACGCCATTTCTTTTAGCATTTCAGTATCGTAGGTTCTAAGGGAGGGATTGTCATTACTTCGCACAATGGTTCCGTTGTCAGACTCTTGCCTTCTTAAGATTGCCGGTTCAAGAATTTTTGAAGCAATATGTTTAAAATTATCAAACTCATGATTATAATTATCTTCAAGCAGGCGAATCCAGGAAAATTGGCTATAATACCCCATAATTTTATTAGATGCTTCCGTTTTTCTTATAAGCCGAAAGCCTCCTGAATTTTTTAACTGGTCGAATGTACGGCTGTTATTTGCAAAAGGAATAGACCTTGGACCTGTTCTTGCCGCAAAGTACAGTTGGTCTCCATTTTGTTTTGCAAGCTGCGGAGTGTTGAGTAAATCAATTAAAGTATCAAGACTTTTAATTCCCTGATGTTCAAGCTCTATCATAGCGTCCAGGCTTATTATATCATCCTGCAAATCTGTAGTCAACGATTTTATAAATTGAAGTTCCCGGTCTTTTTCTATCTTATGCTCTAACTGATACTCCGCTAAAAAACCGCAAAACACGGCAAGGAACAACATTAAAAATTCCCAAAAATATGATTTCCAATTTTTCTTTCCTTCGTGATGGGCATGATGATGTACTTCCATTTTTTCTGTTTCTTGAATTGAGTTAATAGACTCCGTTTCAGGAGTAGTAATTATTTCACCAGGCAGATGTTCCGATTGAGTTTTTGTCGGATCATTTAATTGTTCATCGCCTGAATTCCCTGCCATTTAATTTTAGTTAGTTAAGTAATTAGAGTGTTCGTTTTGCCTGACACACAACGCCGGACTTAAGGTAGTACGGTATAAAATTCGTGAAGCCCCCGCATACTGATTCCAAATTTATAATTTAATGTTGATGGTTTGCACTAGCTACATGCATATGGTCAGCTCAATTTTTCTGATTTAAAAACCTATAAGTTGATGCTCGGATTCCTTTCACTCTTCTCTTATCTTGATAAAACCACTGCTGCCTGGCATACCATCATTTAAAGAAATACTTTTGTTCCAAGTGCTTAACATAATCGATGGATACATTTGAAAAATAAGGTGGATTTTTTGCATCTTTTAATGCAGCCCTGTTGTATAGATAAATAAAGGCGAATGGATTTTGTATATTTTTTAGCAATTGTTTTTTATAGCCGTTTCGCACAATAATTTCTGTCATATAATAACCCGGGCAATGTCCGCTTGTCCATCGTATTAAATTGCGGTAATCCTTTTCGGTTTTGTAAATTGCTCCATTTGATTTAGCCATGATTGACAGGGATGTATCAATCTGTTTTACAATACTATCAGCCTGGTATAATTCAAATTCCTTAAACCTGGTACCCATTGGCAATTCATCGTCATGAGCAATATTATAAGTTTTATCAATCATGTCAGCGGTTCCTTCATTCAATATACCACTCAATAAATACATGATTCCTTTTTCGTTATCAGGTATGTTTTTGAAGGTGATACCTTTTCTTAAAACATGGTGCATTTCATGCCCTCCCAGTAGACCCAACTTTAATTTATCTTGTATATATATCTGCCACAAAGTGGCTATAATGGTTCCTCCGCCGGCAATGGCATCGTTTTCAATACCCAGAAAATGAAAAGTTACTGTAGTATCTATATTTTGTAAGCGTTTTGGAAGCCACTTAAATGCATTGTCATATATAGCGGTTAAATAAGTTGAACCAGAAATGTTGTGCTGGTATTCTTTCAAATCCTGTTCATACTTTTTATACATATACACTTTGTATGTTAACCAGAAAGAAGAAGGATCAATATCAATAGCCGCTACTCTAACCGCTAACAGGCTGTCGTAGCGGGGCATATATACAATCTGAATTGTTTTCCTTAGCCTTTCTAGATAACTACTATCAAATGCCTGGTTTTCTATATAAACCTTATTAGGTTCTAATGATAAAAATGTGTTCCAGTCGTCAAGAGAGAGTGAGTCGTTCCGCTTTAGAGGTTCTATCATTTTCCAATAAGCATCCAATGGTTCAAAATCGAGTTTTTGAGCCATGGAATTCGAAAAAAGAAGGATAAAAAAGCTTAAGCCGATATAAAATTTTTGTGTTTGTTTCATAAATAGCGTTATGTATAGCAGGCAACGGGTAAGGCATGGCGAGGTCGCGGTTTTTGCAATCGTTAGCACGGAAACGCTGACTGGTTTTGATAAAGTTAAATAGTTAGTATTAAAGCCGGGCTTTATTCATTAATCCCCGAACTGGGGGTACATAATAGTTGCGGCTGTTTATTGTTGTTTCGTCAGGCCCCCATCTACAAAAACCCTTGCTGGCAATTGTTTTGTAGATGTTTATTTTTAAAAGTATCTATGAAATTTCATTGTATATGTTTTCAATTTGTTTGCTGTGCCGATTTGTATGTTCTACCATAAAAATTATCCATTCATATCTTGTCAGGCCATTAGGAGCAGGAGGAAATTGTAGTTCACTGCTTAGTTCTTTCAATTCCTTTTCCTTAATTGTTTCAAGCTGTTGAGCTTTTTGCTGGGTTAAAGAATTTACCAACTCTTTAAGGCTATGTGGGGGTTGACCAGGTTCTAAAACAGGAGCGGTTTTCATTTTATCTTCACTGCGAAAAACGTTCTTTATTAAATCTACCTGTTCGTCATAAGGCCGTGATGCCGGTTTTGTATCGCCGTTCAGTAGTTTAGTGAGAATTCCCCCATTTGACTTTATAATATGTTCTGCTATCTGACCAGCTGTCCAGCTATCTTCTTTTTCAGTTCTATTAAGTTTCTGCTCTGAAAATTTTGAAAGTCTTTGAATAAATTTTTGATGGGCATTTTCTATTTCAGTTATTAATTGTTCCTGAGACATGGGATTTACAGTCATGTTAATTGCTTTAAAATTTTTTTTAATAGAATAATTTTTAGTAAGAAAGTTGTTTAGACATTCTGGCTGCAATCATATGACAGGTAATGAACTCGACTGAAAGTATTGCAGCAACCATTTGTTTGCTGTTGTATTTAGTCAAAATACTTTATAAGCCTTATAATTCCCTTTTTTGTTTTGAATAAATTTCTTTTATTAATTCGGCTGTTTTTAGGGACTCCATTATAATTAAAGGAAATTCAAAAGACATTTTTTTACCTGCTGGTGTCCTGTAGAACTTAACCATTTGTTTTAATTCCCTATAAGTAAAATGTCTACGGTACATCCAAATCATTGCATTGTCCAGCCACTTTTTACCATTTCCATAATTAAAAAAATTTGAAAGACTGTCAAGTTCTACTTTCGGAATTTCCTTTTTATTTCTCTCTTCTTCAATTTTAAATGCAACTACTTCGTTTATATTAAAATTACCCCTTAGATTTCTCAACTCTAATATTTTCCTTTTTATATTATCATCCGGAGAAGCTGATGTATCTAAGGTAAATTCATTGACAGCTTTAATAATTCTCTCATAGATTCCTGAAGAAATATTATTTGACGATGAATCGGTTTGCGAAAATCCTGCTTTGGTCAAAAAACAAAACAAAAAAATTAGCCATGTAACTTTTGTCATATTAAATATTTAAACTGTCGCACAATATAACAGCCAACGGGCAGGTCGTTGTGCAGGTGTGAATTAGCAATCGTCCGCAGGGACCGCTGCCTGGTTTTGATAAAGTTAAATAGTAAGTGCCAAAGCCTGGCTTTATTCGTCAAGCCAACTTGTACAAAACCCAAGGTTAGCGGTTCGTTGTTCTTTCTCTCTCATTGTTCTCCAAAATATTTGTCGCAGTTTTGTTACACAGTTGTTCAGCTAAACCTATAAGCAAGCCTTCTGTCCCACGAATGTAGCAGAGTTTATAAATATTGTCAAAGTTTACTACTTCTCCAACTATTTCAATACCGTGTGTCTCAAGTCGGATTAGTAATTCGTCAAGATTGTCAACCCTGAACATAATTCGTAGATAGCCCAGAGAGTTAACTGGTGCAGTCCTGTGGTCTGAAATAGTTAGTGGTGTTATAAATCTTGAAATTTCAAGCCGACTATGTCCGTCTGGTGTAATCATCATAGCAACTTCTACCGACTGATTTCCAAGACCTGTTACTTGTCCTGCCCATACACCTTCAACCATTGTTCTTCCTTCAAGTGTTAGCCCAATTTCTGTGAAAAATGAAATTGCTTTGTCAAGGTTTTCTACAACGATACCAACGTTGTTCATTTCTATTAAATTACTTTTTTCCATATTTTGGCATTACTCGTCATTTAGTGAGTTTATGCCTTGTGTTTTAAGTTTTTCAAGATGTTCTTTCATTGTCTTAACCTGGTCTGCTGGATGACCCTGCCAAACTGTTACTTCTCCGACCACCTTAAACGGTTTGGTTGAACGGTATGATTTTGTCGGATTACCGGGAAACTTTTTGTCTGTCAAGTCAGGGTCATCTTCAATTTCTCCAGTGGGCTCTACCAAATAAATTCTTTCTAGATTGTCACCAACGGCAAGTTCAGCACCCCAAATTGCAGCGTCCAATGTTGAAGACAAGAATATGTATTTTGCATTTTTACGCTGTCCATAATTTGAGTTGTAACCCGGAGTAATAAGGTCACCAATTTTGAACTCGGCTTTTGTCCCGTGAAAATAAGTTTGTGCAAAAGGCGTTGAACCTTGTAGGCTTAATTTCTGTTTGTCTTTGCTATTCTCCATTGTCGAAACTTTATGGCACGTAGGGTGTCGGTATACAATGACCAACCAAAGGGCAGGGCTTTGTGCAGGTGTGGAAATAGCATTCCGTCCGCCCGGAACCGCTCCCTGGTTTTTTGATAAAGTTAAATAGTTAGTACCAAAGCTGGGCTTTATTCGTCAAGCCCCGAACTGAAGTACAGAAAAGTAACTGCTGCTGATTGTTATTCCGTCGAGCCACACTTGCAGCAATACCCATGTTAGCGGCAGTGGTTGTTCTCTTGCATATTCATTATTACTTACTAAATGATTATGGTTTTTTAAAAGACTCCCCTGCTTTATATAACCATTGCCAAACTTCCCCGTCTTCAGGGTCATTAACTGTTCCAATACAAACGAAATTGTTTTTTTCAAGTATTCTTGTGGAGAAGTTTTCTCTTTGAAATGTTGTAGCTGTAATCTTAATAGAACGGTCAGTGTCTATAGATAGCTCCACTAACTTTTTGCAAATTGCTGTCCCAATTCCTTGTTTTCTATATTCTTCAAACGTTCCATAAGCAATTTCTACAACCCCATTTCTTGGTGGACCTTTAAATCCCGCACTTCCAACCAAATTGCTGTTTACTTCTACATAGTAACCAATCCACGGGGGCACAAATCCAACCTTTTTATAGAAATCAGTAGTTAGTTGAATAGTCTCTTTGTACAAAGAATAGCTTGTAAATCTTTCATTTTCTTCAAATCTTTCTTGTACCGCAATTAAACGCATTTCCTGTGTTAATTATTTGTTTTACGTTTCAATTGTAGTCTCGTTTTAGCATTGCCACCATCAATTGCCCGCTTGCCGTTATTGAGGTATTTCATGTTCCTTCAGCTCGAACTTCAGCACAACAGCGAACGGATGCCGAAGATAAAAATAAATGCTGTACAATGTACTTCAAGCACGAACTAGAGCACAATAGTTAGATGCTGCTGATTGCTCCAACTTCCCGCCCCAATAAGGGCAAACGGTTTGTTATCGCATGTGCTATTGGCAGTTCGGATGTCATTTAAAATCCTCGGCAACCTTTAGATAAATGACGGGTAATAAGAAGCCATCAAACTTACTTCGTTGGTAGTTTTACAGGCGGTCCTGGGCGACTGGAATGTCTTTCAGCTATGAGCCATCCATTATTTTCCTTGTGCCAAATATCTGTAAGTACGAATTGTCCACTTCTATCTTGTCCGCGAACTATTGCCTTTTGGGTATACAGCAACATAGCAATTGCAGTGTTGCCATACACATTCACCTTTATATCATCAATGGTAAATGATTCTGTCACATAATCTTTTAACAAAGTAAGCCAACTCTGTTTCGGAACAATTTGAATAGGCATGCCTTGCACTGCATAAGCCAGAAAGTAAGTGTCAGCCTGAAACATTTTTGTTTGCATGGTATCTTGAGTTTTAATTGCTATCGCAAATGATTTCTCCAAATCGAGAATCTCTTCCTGCGGAGTTTTCAAAGACTGTTGTTGACCATTAATTTTTGCGGCAAATCCTAGGAATGCTACCATCAGGTAAATCAAGTGTCTCATATAATTTTGATTTAAAGTTTTTATAAAAATTAATATTGAAATCTGTTTAAAACTTGTAGTCTAAAAGCATTTCCGCTAAGGGACAGGGCTTGGCGAAGTACGGGCAATAGAATTCCGTCAAGCCCGGCGTACTGAAGCCAAATTTATAGTTTAATGTTGATGATTTGCACTTAGCTAAATTTATAACGTCCAGCTGGATATGCGGCTAAATTGAAACACAAAAGTTGAAGCACGGCTTCGGTCCGCCCGTATTTTGCCAAACCCCTTTTTGTACGTTCGCCCTTCTTTCGGGTGGGTCACCATAACGCATGTGTCCACCGAAGTAGGGTGTGTCTCGGAAGCATGGGAACAAGGCAGGCTCTAATGCAAGCTTGGCTTTATTGTGTCGGCTTTGTGTGCCTTGCAAATGTGCCTGACTTGGTGCGGCGGGTGTAGAATGAGTTTAGAGCATTTCACCAAGCAAAAATTTTCATTGCACTTACTTTTGATAAATTGGTTGTCAAAAAATTTAAAAATTATTTGGTGCTTATTTTAAGATAATTATTTTTGCACTGTTATATAACAGTAGTACACTTAATGTTTACAAAGCCTAATCAAAATTCAGGGGTTCCTCTTTATGTTCAGGTAAAAGAGCAAATTATTCATGCCATTGAAAAAGGAGCCATTCAGCCTGGAGAACAGTTGCCAAGTGTACGGGTTTTTGCTGAGCTATTGGTTATAAATCCCAATACGGTTATTAAAATTTACAAAGAGCTTGAGGTGGAGGGTATCATAGAAATTAAACACGGTTCAGGCGCTTTTGTTTCAACCCATTATAAAATAGGAACAAAAGCAAATCTGGTAAACCAGGGTGCAAACTCAATTGAAAAATTAGTAGACCAGTTATTGAATAAAGGTTTAACGAAAGAAGAGATCAGGAGAATGGTAGAAGCAGCTTTACTTAAAAATAAATAAAATATCTCGCATGACCGACGCTGTAATTACAACAACCGGATTAACAAAAACCTACGGAGATTTTTGTGCAGTTGACAACTTAAACCTCCGTGTTAACCCGGGGAGCATATGCGGCTTTTTGGGTCAAAATGGTGCAGGCAAGAGCACAACAATTAAAATGTTGTTAGGTATGGTGCTTCCTTCTTCAGGCACGGGCTCTATTTTAGGATACAATATTCTTAATGAAAAAGACAGTGTTGCCATCAGGAAAAGGGTTGCCTATGTAGCAGAAGACAAGCGGTTGTATGATTATATGACGGTAGGTCAAATCATCAAATTTACCCGACCATTTTTTGAAGGCTGGCAAACAGACCTGGAGCAACATTTACTCAATGAATTCAGGCTTCCTTTAGATAGAAAAATCAAGAAGCTTTCAAAGGGTATGCGTACCCAATTAGCGCTCATACTTGGCATTTGCCGCAATGCAGATATATTAATATTAGACGAGCCTTCAGAAGGTCTGGACCCGGTGAACAACGAAAAGGTATTAACACTGTTGGTTAGTCTTGCAGCGCAAGGAATAACCATTTTTTTTCTTCGCATCATGTGTTTGAAGTAGAACAAATATCAGATCATATCATTATGCTGCACAGGGGAAAACTTATTGACAGCAAACCTTTAGAGCAGATGAAAGACGACTACAAATTATTCAAACTTTTTTTTGATCAATTACCCGATTGGAACCCAATGGATATTGAAGGTGTAAAGAGATTTTCAATTGAAGCGAATTCCATTACTCTTTTTGCCAACAACAATGAAAATGAAATTTTAGAACGCATACGGCAAAAAAATCCATCGTCAATTGAGGTAATAAACCTAAACCTCAAAGATATTTTTTTAGAAAACCTCAAGGCAATTGAAAACTATGCTGCTAAATAAATATTGGCTTGAAACAAGAAACCGCTTTTTCATTGGGCTGTTATTCATTGCAGCGCTTTGCTTGTTTTTTGTGCTGGCACAGCCATGGATTTTAGAACGCTGGCGGTTGGATGAGCTCAATGATCCAAAAATATACAATCCACCCTGGCTCTTAATTGCACGGAAAGATTACAGTTATTTCATCTGGCACTTTTTGTATAATTACCTTCTGCAATTTACCTGGGCAATATTTACGGTAATGCTTGCCTTAGGAGGTTTAAGTTACGAGCAGGAGCGTGGAAGCGCCTTATTTACTCTATCACTGCCTGTAACAAGAAGAAAATTGTTTTTAGCAAGAGTGGTGGTTGGCTTTTTAGAAGCAAGTATGTTGGCTTTATTACCTGTAATTATTGTTCCCCTGTTCAGTTATTTTACTGGTCTCAATTTTTCTTTCAAAGATGCATTTACTCATGCTGTTTTATTTATTGCTGGTGGATCCGTTTATTATATGCTGGGCGTTTTAATCAATGCCATTATTAAAACGGAAACGGTTGCTTTTTTTATTGGCATTGGTGTGATCATTATTTTTTATTTTTTATTTCAGCCTTATTCCGAAGGAATGGAAAAACCATTTTATTTAAAATGGATTGATTTGCCGGGTTTTATAGCCGGACAAGCTTCACCACAACTATTTACAACACAATGGTGGCGGGGGTTGGGGGGATGCCTTGGTACAAGTATGCTTTTCCTCTTTTTATCGTACCGCATAATTATAAATAAAGATTTTTAAGAATGACGATTGAATTTAAAATGTTATGTTATCGCTACTGGTTAGAAAGTCGTACCCGCTTTCTAATTGCATTGGTACTTATGATACTTATTCTTGTTCAGGCACTCAGTCAGGCGGAAGAAACCATAAAACATCATCCTCAACTTTTTGGCGGCAGGGAACTTTTGTTTACACAATATGTTTGGGTAATAATATATAAGGGCTATTTTCTAACCATCTTCACTTTATCATCTTTTTTATTTGGAGTGGGAAGCCCGGTGCAGGAACGGGCATCCGGCACTGCCTTGTTTACGCTATCACTTCCTGTTCAGCGAAAATTATTGATTCATTCAAAATTGATTATTGCATCGCTGCAAGTCTTAGGTTTATCGTTAGTAATGGCAGTTTTAATTCCATTCATTTCAAAATTGTTTGGGTTTAATTATCCCTTATATAACGCATTGCTTTTTAGTATTTTGATTGCGGCAGGTGGCATTTTATTTATGCTCATGGGCTTCGCAATGTCTTTGCTTATAACGAAAGAAACAGTAATTATTCCATTAGGTGTTGCAGTAATGTCTGCCCTGTTTTTTATAACCAAAATGCCTGCTCTTAAAAATCTGAACATTTTTAATTTTATGGTGGGGGCAGGCTATCTAAGCAATGAAACATTTCTATTTAATCAGCCAATCAATTTTCCAGGAATTGCGTTTGGCGGCATAGTAATTATTTTTTTGGCATTGGGCCTGGATAAGATTTTTAAGCAAATGGATATTTAATATAAAACCCTTTTTATGAAACTCTTCATAATATTAGCGATTGGAATATGGACGTTTTTCTCATGTAAGTCTCAACCTGCTAATAAAAATTATGAATTTAATAATATAGAAAACAGCTTACTTCCACCAGTATGGATTGAAGGAACCCCGCTTAAAAAAATGAATTTGTATGACCGGATGAATTTCTTCCATGTTCCCGGTATAAGTATTACGATAATTAAAAACGGCAAAATAACAACAACTAAAAATTATGGTGTTACAGACAGTGCCTCGTTTAGCAAAGTAAATAGTTCTACGCTGTTTCAGGCTGGCTCAATTAGCAAGGCTGTTACAGCGGTGGGAATAATGACCATGGTTGAGAACGAAAAAATACACTTAGATTCCCCCATTCAACAATATATTAAAGACTGGCAATTGCCGCAAAACCGTTTTACACATCAAAATAATATTACAACAAGACAATTACTTAGTCATTCAGCAGGAATTAATTTAGGTGCATTTATTGGATATACTAATACAGATTCTTTGCCTGACTTACTTGCAATTTTAAATGGTGAAAAACCTGCAAACACGCCACCAGTTGCGCTTGATACTTTTCAGGGCGTCACTTGGAAATATTCTGGCGGAGGATTTATGATACTGCAAAAAGTGCTTGAAGAACAAACGGGAATGGATATCCATTCATATTGTTTGAAAAATATTTTTTCAAAAGTTGGGATGAGCCATTCTTTTTTCACTGTACCATTACCAAACAACCTTATTAATGTAGCTAAATCACATGACCGTCTTGGAGCAATCGTAAATAATGGTTGGATACATTATCCTGAATTGGCTGCAGCCGGTCTTTGGTCTACCTCTAATGATTTGGCAAAACTTGGGCTGGATCTAATGAATGGATGGGATAAAAATTCTTATTCAAAAATACTTTCCGGCAAAACCACAAATACAATGTTCACCATGCAAAAAAAGCCCTCAGGACTTGGATGGTTTTTAAATGGAACGGGTGATAACTTTTCTTTTTCTCACGGAGGAGACACATACGGATATAAATGTGAAATGATCATGTACCCAAACAGGAAAGAAGGAATAGTTATTATGACCAATGGTGAAAAAGGTCAGTTATTAATAGAGGAAATTTTACGGGGTAATAGTATGATTAATGGCTGGGATGATTATAAAATAAAAAAGAAAAATTTAGCCCCATTATCGTTAATACAGCAAAAAGATTATACAGGTACATATACTCTGGATGAATACCCAAATATTAAGGTGGTTATTTCAGAACTTGAGAATGGCTTAGTGATGAAGGTGGTTCAGCCTGGAATAACACCATTAGAGGCGAAGTTATATTATGAAGGAAATGAAAAATTCTTCAGGCTAGATGTTGACATGGAGATAAAGTTTTCTGAGCAGCAGTATAAGATCACACTTAACCAAAGCGGACAAATATTTCAGGCAACAAAATCAAATAATGGCTAGATATTGATAGTTTACATTTTGAAACGGTTTAATAAAATGATCAATAATTTAAAACGGGCTAGTCGTTCAAGAAATGAATAAGTTGAAGTAGGCAAAACTAATTTTGGAAAGTCTTTGAATATTATTCTTTAGTAATAAGTTCTGCGAACAAATTATCAAGCCGGCAGTTACATGTTTTTTCAGCTATTTCCTGAACATCATATTTACTAATTACCTTGTTGGTACCAGAATATGCTGCAAAAATATTTTTGAGAAAGTCATCTATTCCCTTTTTGCCTTCGCTTCCATTTTCGATTTCTTCATCTAGTTTTAAGGCAAACAAAAATCCTCCACTATAAATAATATCATAGTTGCGTGCTTTGTCAGTGCCCGCTTCCTCCATTGTAACGTGGTTCTTTTTTTTAGCCTGATGATATTCATTCTCCTTTCGATCAACGAGAGATTTCCACTGAGATCTTTCAAAAAGACCGATATCCCTTTCAATTTTATAAGCAACAAAATCAGTAAACCCTTCACTAAACCATTCTGTTTTCTCATTCGTTTTTAATGAAATTCCATTCCATAAATGACCTATTTCATGTATTAATATGTGATGCCAGGTAGTGGTTTTCGCTTCATGACTATCAGATGGTTTGCTATTTAAAAGGATACTTATAGAATTGTTGAATGCGGCACCACCACTAACATAGGCGGTGTCAACATTCATTATGTAAACCGACTTTTTCCCTGTATCATTAATGTTAAATGGGTTTGCGCCATATATTTCTTTGTATTTATCAATAGCTTTTGTGATAGTAGCTTCCATCATTTTCTTCGCACTAGTTAGTTCGTCTCCAAAAGCCAGAGAAACAATTATTCCACCAACCGGAATTTCTACTAAATTATAATCACCGATAGCCATAGCGGTCCATACAAGTTCTTCAGCGCCATTTACAAAAAATTGGTTGGCAGCAGTTTCCCGCCAGGCATTTGTGACCTTATATGAAGGTTTTAATTTAAAAATAACCTGTGCACTATCCATATCTAATCGTGTAATAAAAAGCGCGTTGCCGGTAGTCATCAACATTTCATTTTTGACGTATGCGGCTTCTTTATATCCAAAGGGCCACCACTCTTTGTCGTGAAAAATAGCAACCTGATAGTTCAGGTTTATTTGTTCGCCTTTATTTACGGAAGGAATAATGAAAACACCGTTTTCTAATTTTGCTAACTCAATTTTCTCTCCGTTGTTATTGGTAATAATTAAACTCTTTATGAAGGTTGCCCATCCTTCTTTTAAATGAGATGCGCCATAAGGGGTCATAAGGATTGTATCATTCTTTGGAAAAAGTTTTGCCTGGATATTTACCAATCTATCTGAAATGTTATTAATAGAAACGATATATACGTCCTGTGACTTGGCAACGTTCGGGCATTGAAATATTATAAAGAAAATTCCTATAAAAAATGTTCTTATCATAAACAGTTTATGAAGTGAAACGTGATAAGTATTTAAAGGTTACACGTCAATTAAAATAATTAAATATATTCCTATATAAACATTTTTTTTCCACCACATTAAATAGATTAGGGGTAATTGAATAAAAAATATAAGCAGATAATTGTATGGTTGCCAAAAATGTGCAAGTGTAAACAAAGATGCAGTTAACAACGGGGCAAAAACGCCTAAAGATTCCATTCGGGATAATAAATAACCTTTAAAATAAAATTCCTCTACAATGGGAATTAAAATACCATCTACTATTATTTGGAGTATAAGAAAAAATAGCATTGCATGGTAATTTTATTGCTGATTAATTCCGCTATCTTTTAGATAAGGAGGAAGCCAGTTAAAAACATTTTCTGCCAAATAAGCATTCAGTGGATTGAGAAGAAATAATAAACCAAATGCCAAAATAACAAATGCTAAAAGAAAACCACGTATTGCCAAACAGGCATGGGTCTTTTATAAAGATTAACTTTCTTAAATGTAAGAAACCCATTTATTTTTTTCCCTTCGAGAAGAAGGAGATATAAATGGGAGGATAGTAATAAATAAAAATGCAAACAGAAATGATAGTCCTGTATGCAAATTATATTTCTGCATTATGGGGGCTGATAAAATAATAAAGGTGATAGTAATAAAGCCTGGGAGCAAATGAAGAAAGATTGATTTTAATATTTTCATTTTTTTTGTATTGAATTAAATGCGCCTCCTTCTCACTTACAATTTGAAGGTTTTGTAGCAATTAGCATAACCGCCAACGGGCAGGGCTTTGTGCAGGTGTGGAATTAGCATTCCGTCCGCCCGGAACCGCTGCATGACTTTTTGATAAAGTTAAATAGTAAGTACCAAAGCCGGACTACATTCGTTAAGCCTGGACTGAAGTACAGAAAAGTTAATGCTGCTGATTGTTATTCCGTCAAGCCACACGTGCACAAAACCCAATCCTATGTTTACAATTCAATAAATTTATACCAACAAACTTAGAAAGAACAAGGAGCGGAATAAGACTTTAAAACCCAATAGGCATTTAGCCTTTACAACATGATAGTCACCGCCCCTTTCTTACCCGATGCTGAACAGTTCAACAAGCTTCTTAAAAGCTTTTAAAACAGGTATTTGCAGTGTAAAAAGTAACAGTTTATATCAGCCCATATTATTGTTTAGCTAAACCATAAAAAAGTTGGTCTTTTTCTTGGTTTTTTACACAGTTCATGTTGGCGGTAATTAATTACAGATAACTGAGCCACCACTTGTCTTTATTCTCTTTCTTATAACGGTTATATCTTTTGGTTATAGGATACAAGGAACCAATGATACCTAACCAGACCAGGTATACAATTGGGAGACTAAAACCATAACCCTTTAAATGCGGGCTAAAAGGTATCCAGATGTCAAGAATCATATCAGAGAATTTATACCCAGTCGCTAAAGCTGCAAAAATGGCAAGAACATGTATAAAGTAGATATGTACAACATAAAAAAACATGGGTACTTGTCCTATTGTTATAAATATATTTGATAAGCTATTTTTAAGATTTTCAAATGCCGCCAATAAAATTAAAGCAGGCCCAATTGTAATGCAAATAAAGGCAAATGATGGAGGGTATTTCGTAACTTTTAAAATTGACAATATAGAATATGTCAATGAGTTCTGTTTTGTCCATGGGTGCAAATCGCCATATAGGTTATTAATTCTGAAAACAACAAATAAAACAATTAATAAAATGCCTGCCGCATACAAAATTTTTATTCTCCTTTTACTGTTGAAAGTCGGCAGGTATAGTTGACCAAGGAAATAACCTAATGTCATCAATCCAATCCAGGGCATTAAGGGATAAACCGTATACACAGTTAATGACCCTAGTTTAAACTCACCTTCTACATGGAAAATATACCAAAGCTTGCTGAATAAATCGTTTGGTATTGGTTTAAAGGAATCAAATAAATTATGACCAAATACAAAAAACAGAGCTATTATTATTGCTATGGACTTAGGTAAGCGGATTAAACCCGCAAGGAATATCATTGAAGCGCCTAAACACCAAATAACTGCTAAATCAATAAACGTAGTATTGAATTTAAAGTACCATCCAAAATTTACAATTGTAAACTCAACAATAACCAACCATAAACCTCTTTTTAAAAGCCAAACCGATAGTGAATTTATATCTTTCTTTTGGCCAACAAAAAAAGCAGAAGTTCCTGCTAAAAAACAAAAAACCGGTGCACAAATATGAGTGATAAATCGGGTAAAAAATACTGGCACAGTCGTTTGAGTTAAATCCGATGGGTCATACATGAAAGAATCATAATGAAAATAATCTCTTACATGGTCAAGTGCCATTAACAAAATTACCAAGCCTCTCAGTAGGTCAATGGACTGGATTCTTTTGCTTGTGAATGTGTTCATCCTTCTGACTGTGATGTTTAATTACCGCCAACGGGCAGCGCTTTGTGCAGGTGTGGAATTAGCATTCCGTCCGCCCGGAACCGCTGCCCGGCTTTTTGATAAAGTTAAATAGTTAATATCAAAGCCCGGCTTTATTCGTCAAGCCCCGAACTGAAGTACAGAAAAGTTAGTGTTTCTGTCGAATGTTCGTCTTGGAAATTTCCTAACTCTAAATATCCTTTCCATCTTTTTACATTTCGCTAATTCGAGAACTAACTTATCCAAATATCTTATTTGTTTTGTCAAAGGATTTTCAACTTCTTTTATACGATAGCCACATTCTTTTTTTATAAAGGTGAGTATTTGGATTTAATTTGGCTTCTTTTAAAAATATTTTAAATGATACTTTTTCTGTAATAAGTTGTTGCAATATTTTATCATTGAAACCTTCAACCACTTAATGCGGATAAATTATGCAAATATCATTTTGGCAACTCGATCAACGTGTTTAGGTGTGGTTTTCATTGTTCTAAATTTTTAAACCATTTTTGAGCTTTTGGTCTCCGATGGGGACACCCTGGCCAGCAACAAGGTTGCCGATTTCCTTCGTTCAATTCTTCCAACATACGTTCAATATGTTTTACTCTGGTTTGGTTTTTTTTCACAATGGTAATCCAACAAATCCATTCGTTACGTTGAATAGGAGTAAGTGTATTCCATTTCTCCAGAATTTCGACCTCAGATGATAACGCTTTATGCATATCATCAGGCACGTCGTGAAAAATGCCATTTAAAACTTTACTTATCATTCCTTTTGCTTGTTACTTTCAAGTTGTAAATTGTTGGCATTTGTGTTATTTAATTATGCGTCAACAATAATTTATTCTAAAATTAAATCAATAACTGAACAATTCATCAAGTTGAGCAATCGTCTCACATTGCTACCAACGAACAGGGCTTGGCGAAGTACGGGTAATAGTATTCCGTCAAGCCCGGCATACTGAAGCCAAATTTATAATTTAATGTTGATGATTTGTACCTAGCTAAATTTATAACGTCCAGCTGGATATGTGTCTAAATTGAAATACAAAAGTTGGAACACGACTTCCGTCAAGCCCGTATTTTGCCAAACCCCTT
>CAWHKV010000004.1:0-222435 GCA_963830175.1 uncultured Bacteroidota bacterium | reverse complement strand
TTGTTTCGCTGAAAGCATCATAAAAACCATATTGCCCAAATACTTTATCGCCTAATGATTGATGCCAGTACCTCATAGCTTGCATGCTGTATTGCGGCGTATATGGCATAGAAGACAAAGCAGCAGTAGGCGATATAACTCCGAGATCTTTTTCTAAACCGGGTGCATGTGCAGCATAGCCTTTAACTGAATAGCTTGCCGTTAAACCCCAGCTGTGTGGGCCATACCCTTTATACTTGTTGGGATTATCAATACACCAGGCTCTATTGATAAGCGTTTGATTTTTGTTCTCTTCCCAATAGTTTGCATATTTATCTTGTAAACCGCGCGGATCTAAACCAAGGTAAGAATAATGTGCCCAAAACAACGGGCCACCGTACTCTTTAGCACCTTGGTGTGCTAAGTGTAATGTATGACCATACTGCGTTGTAGTTGCTTTGATGTTTCCATTTTGTGCCCAACCTTCGTGATATACTTTTGCAGGCACACCATGCGTGGGCGAGGAAGCCGCAAGTACATACATAACCAAACATTCATTATAGCCTTTTACAGGAAAATTCATATCCCATGCATAATTGGGCGACCAATGCCAGTACAACACATTTTCACCTTTGCGGTACCAGTTGAAATCTACCTCTTTCCAAAGTTTATCAATTTGCTGGGCTAAGGCTTGCTCTTGAGCGTTGCCATCTTTAAAATATTGCCGTACGGTAAGTAATCCTTGTAACATAAATGACGACTCCACTAAATCACCACCATCATCTTTTTTACCAAAGGGTTTTACTTTACCGGTTTCACCATTTAACCAGTGTGGCCATGCACCATGAAAGCGATCTGCAGCACTTAGAAAGGATACGATGCGCTGCATTCTTTCATAACCTTGTTGCCTTGTAATAAATCCGCGTTCTATACCAACAAGAATAGCCATAACACCAAAACCTCCACCACCTGTTGTAACAATATGTTTGTCGTTTTGAGGATATGCGCCATCTATATGTATTCGCTCTCGGGCAAGTCCGCTGTTAGGTTCTGCGCCATCCCAAAAATATTGAAAGGTATTGCGTTGCACTTGCGTATATAAACTAGTGTCATCATCAGGTATTAATGTAGTAGTCTGCTTAAGCTTATGTTGATTGTTACAACTTACTAATGCAACTGTTGCGCAGATTACTATGGTAAGAAAAAATTGAATGCGCATAAGTTTTTAGTATTGAATAAAACACCATCCACGATGTATTAAATTATAAATATGGCGCTGTAAAACCAAGTGATTTCATACCTATTTTAACCTCGGGACAGCTTGTAAAAAGATTCCATAAAAGTCCGCTTCTGTAGTTTTCAATCATTACAATAATCGGCCCTTGATCTATTGCTAAAAAAGATTCTGCAAACCATGCATCATGTAAAGAAAATGCATCTACAAAACCATATTCTTTCCAAATCTTATCGCCCAGTTTGTAGTAAAAGAATTTTAGCGCATTCATTGATTCTGTGGGCGTGTACGGAAATGATGATAGAGCCGCCGTTGGTGCAATAACACCCACATCATTTGTAGGTGAACTTGCTGTATAACCATTTTTTATATCACTTGCTGTTAATCCCCAAACGAGGTTACTATAACCATAATATTTGTTAGGATTAGTTATGCTGTGCTGGTAATTAATTTTTGTATGATTAACAGCTTGTGTTTGATAGTTGGCATATTGATCGGACAAACCATTTGGATTGATACCTAAGAAAGAATAATGTTCAAAAAACAATGGTCCACCGAAAGCAGGGCCTAATGGTAATTGTATTCCAAAATACTGATTATTGTTGCGCATGCTACCATTGCTTGCCCATCCATTATCGTACACAATTTTTGGTATGTTGTAAGTAGTTGATGAAGCGGCCAGCACGTAGGTGATCAGAGACTCATTCCAACCTTTTATTTGCTGATTTATATCCCACGCAAAGTTTGGGCTCCAATGCCAGTACAATACGTTCTCATTATTTTTTCTAAACCAGTTCCACTCAACATTATTATACAAAAGATTGATGTCGTTTCGCAACTGTACTTCCGAAGCATCAGCATTACTAAAATATTGCCTGGCTGTCAAAAGGCCTTGCATGAGAAAAGAGGTTTCTACAAGATCGGCTCCATTGTCTTTTGTGCTAAACGGTATTACTGCACCTGTAATACCATTAAGCCAGTGTGGAAAGGCACCATGAAATGTTTGTGCGGTTTTGAGAAAGGTGACCATTTTTTGTATACGAGCAAGTCCTTCAGCGCGTGTTATAAAATTGCGGTGAATGCCTGTTACAATACTCATAACACCAAAGCCTGAGCCTCCACTGGTTACCAGGTCTCCTGAAGTATTCCGCTCTCTTGCAAGCCCTGAAACTGGATGACCAAAATCCCAGAAATATTTAAAGGTTTGCTGCTGCACTTTATCGAGTAAAGCACTCTCAGAAATTTGGGGGAATTTATCCGTTGAATCAATGCCTGTTCTAAGATTTACAGTTAGCGAATTGTTTAAATTTTTGCCACTCGTTGATTGAATGTTGGTTGAAATTATTACACTGTAATTGGTAAAACTTTTTAAAGGGATGGAAGGGCGGATAACAACAATGCTATCACTTTCTAATGCAGTTGAATTAGCAACCGCAACTCCATTGGCTTCAGTAAAAAAGATATTATTGGTTAAAGATGATTGACGAAGCTTTTTGTTGAACGCTACTTTTATGGTAGGATTAATTGTGGTATTTAAAAATGCAAGACTACCATTGTTGATGTTATCTACTGACACTGTTGTGTAGCTCAAATCAGTTTCAACCGGGGGAACTACAACCTCAGTAGAAGACTTGCTACAACTAGTAATAACCACTACCACCAAGAATAATAAAAGTTTTAATTGCTTCATCTTTTCCTATTAAAAGTTTCAACTAAAGACAATAAAGGCTGTCAGTGTAATGACAGCCTTTATCTTGAGTAGCGGGTTATCTACCCTGGCGCTCTAATATGTTCAGCGCACTTATTTCAGTAGTGGATAATGCTTTATTATAAATCCTAAACTCATCTAACTTACCCGTATATGGTAACATCCATGGCTCCGGTGCATTAAACGGTGCACCTAACTGATTTTGAAAACCACCTATGACAAACTTGGTTGCATTTTTAAAATTCAGGGAACCTAATGAGGTGCCAGTTCCATCTGCTTTACGGTCTTCCATATTTGGAGGCAATGCACTTTTTTGGCCATTGATATATAATACTGCTTTAGAGGTTGCAGCATCATACGTCCAAACAATGTGGCGCCATGCACCATACATATCATCTGGTCTAAAATCGCCACCCGGTTCTATCCAATGCTCTACGAAAGGTGCACCATTCTTTTCAAAATGAAGCTTCATGAACATTCTATTTGAGGGAGAATTATTACCCTCTATCATCATAAAAAAGTTACCCCAGAAAGAGCCATCTTGTTTAGCCAAATTAAAAACGCCCTGAGCACCGCCATCGTGTTTATTGGTGTTTACCCATAAACTAACAGTAAAGCTTGTTAGAGATGCCACCGGACCCGGGTTTGCATAAGCTATAAACCCATTGGATGAACCCTGATAAGCCTGACCTTTTCTACCCGGAACAAAACTTGTTGACCCAGATGCAACACCACCGGTAACACCACCTTTTGAATCAGTAACATTGTTTTCAAATGCAAAATGGGCAACAAGATTGGTGGGCGCAATATCATTTGAATTTACAAATCCTCCTGCAACAGGTGGAGGATCTCCCGCCTTAAATGCATCATCCAGCTCAGCCTTTGTACAGGCTGTTAGTAGTAAAACCGTTGAAGCGAACATTAAGGTTGTAGCCTTAAAAGTTCTTTGTATCATTAGCATAAAAAATCGTTTTTAAAATATATAGTTTTAGTAACCGTTGTTTTGTTTAAGGCGTCCCGCGCTTAGGTCAATTTGTGCCTGAGGTATAGGAAATACTTCGTGCTTACCATCAATAAATGGTTTGCCGTGTGCACGTAGTACGGTGCCGGCGCGGCCTTGGCGTACCAGATCAAAAAACCTGTCTTGCTCCATTGCAAGTTCTAGCCTGCGCTCTCTCCATATGTTTGCCTGTGTACCTGTCACTGCAGGTAGCAAAGGGTTGGCTCTATCGCGCACTAATTTGAGTTTTGCGGTTGCCTCACCCGTGTTATTGAGCATAGCTGCAGCTTCAGCATAAATTAGGAGTACCTCAGCATAGCGCATCAACCTAATATTTTTAGGCTTGTTGTCTTTACTGTTACTCACTTGTGCTGATTCTGCTAAAGGGCTATGATAGGCTTTATAATTATAGCGATCATTTTCCACACTATCCTTTGTAGGTATGCGAAAGCCATCCCAAAGTATTGTGCCATTGCTTGCACCCGGTACGGTTGGGTTTACAAAAATGATTGTAGCGGTTCTTCTTGGATCAGTTGCATCGAAGAAGTTTGCCAAATCTGCCGTAGGCGTGTTCAAACCAAATCCAAGATCATTCCATCCACCCCTGCCACGCGGTCCCTGACCATTACTAAATAAAGGACTTACGGCATTTTCGCCCACATTAACGCCGGTCTGTACTTCAAAAATAGATTCACTATTATTATTGCCTCCAACACCATTAACCGGCTTTTCCCTGAAAATCAAACGGTAGTCTGGTACTAGAGAATATCTGTTAGAATTAATTACTGCCTGTGACAGATCGAATGCCTTTTGCCAGTTTTTTTGGTAGAGATAAACTTTGGCAAGATAGCTTTGAGCAGCACCTTTAGTGGCCCTGCCTACTTGCGAAGTAGCATCACCTTTCATAGGCAGGTTGTCTACTGCAAATTGAAAATCTTCAATTATGAGTGCATAAATTTCTGCAGGAGTAGCTTTTGTTTGTAACGCAGTTGAATTGCCTTCGCTAGCTAAAGGAGCAGTAGTTATTTTAGGAACACCACCAAAAAATCTTACCAGATTAAAATAATAAAAGCCACGTAAAAACCTGATTTCTCCAATCAATCTGTTTTTAACGGATGTTTCTAACGAGCCTTCATTTAAAACTTCTAATGCTTTGTTTGCACTAATGATCGCTGAAAAGTGTCCACTCCAAATGTTATCAAATATGAAATTGTTTGGAGTATGCACAAAGTTGTCAATATCCTTAGCAGGGCCGAAGTCGTCGGGAGAGCTTCCTTTATCAGCATCATCGCTAGCTACATCATTAGCTATCGCCCATAAAAAGCCAACAGTTGTTTTTCCAAAGCCACCATAGTATAAGGAGTTATAAACACCACCAACCAGTTTGCTAGCTGCATCAGGATCGGTGCGGGCTAACACTTCCGTTGTTTGCCCTTGTGGTTCAACCTCTAAAAAACTTTTATTACAACCTACAATCAGCCCTAGTGGAAGGGTAGCTATTGCAAGTGTTTTGTATATTTTAAATTTCATATTGTTGTTTATAATGGATTATAAAGTGACGTTTACACCAAAAGCAAATGTTCTTGTGGTAGGATAAATAGCAGATTCGATTCCGCCCGCTAATGTGCCGCCATTGCTTAACTCAGGTGTAAAACCTGAATACCCCGTGATAGTCAATAAATTTTGAGCAGTGGCATAAACTCTCAAGCCTTGCATATGCATACTTTTAAGCGTGCGTGCAGGAAAAGTGTATCCAACCGTTAAGTTGTTGATCCTGAAAAAATCACCCTTTTCTAAAAAATAGGTAGATGCGGGTAACTCGCTCAGATTAGCTCTCGGAACGCTTGTATTAGTATTATTAGGCGTCCAGCGGTTTACTGCAACAGACGTTTCTATATTGTCTCTAAAATCGCCGCGAGCTGCTTTCTTACCATTATAGATTTTGCCGCCTGCTGTGCCGTAACCTCCAAATGATAGATCGAAATCTTTAAAACCCAATCCACCATTAATGCCATACGTCAATTTAGGCTGATATGAGCCATGATAAATGCGATCGGCTGCATTTATAACTTTGTCATTGTTCACATCTCTATATCTTAAGTCACCGGGTTTAGCACCGGGTTGCGCTGAAGCTGCTACTTCGGCTTCTGTTTTAAAAATGCCTGTTACTTCCCATAAATAAAAGCTGCCTATTGGCTGGCCATTGTCTGACCTTGTTGTGAATCCTTGTCCACCAACGCTACCATCATTTAACGCCTGGCCACCGTTGAGGTTATTAATTCTATTTTGATTTACAGCAAAGTTTACTCCTAAATTATAATTCCAGTCACTATTAATATTGTCTTTCCAGTTAACAGCAACCTCCACACCTTTATTGGTAAAAGTGGCTGCGTTCGTTATGTATTCATTGTTGGGGTCTCCTAAAATTGCTGGTATTTGCACCCGCACCAATGCATCTTTTGTTTCTCTATTATAGTAGTCAACAGTACCGGAAAGCTTTCTTTTCAATGCAGTAAAATCAAGTCCTAAATTAGTTTCGGTTGTAACCTCCCATTTCAAATTCGGGTCAGATAATTCTTCGAGTCTTAAATTGAGTACTTCATTATTATTGAAAAAATATGGAAGATTGGTAGTGGCAAGGGGAATAAACAGATTGCTTGGAATACCATCGTTACCAACCTGACCAAAACTTGCTCTTAGTTTAAGTGTGCTAAAAAGTTGCTGATTTTCCATGAAGTTTTCGCTGCTAATCACCCATCCTGCACCGAACGATGGAAAATAACCCCACCTGTTGTATGATGGTAGCCGTGAAGTAGCGTCCGCTCTAATTGTTCCAGTAAAAAAGTACTTGTCTTTAAAGTTATAATTCAACCTGCTCAAATAAGAGTTTCTGGTCGATTTATCGCCCCCATTAACATTACTAGAACCAATTGTAGAACCTGAACTTAAATACCACTGATTTCTATTTTCGGGCACATCAAATCGGGTTCCACCCAAATTTCTGGATCGTATATCTTCGGCTGTAGTACCTACCAACAATGTAAAATTGTGATCACCAAAGCGCTTTACTGCGGTAGCTGTATTATCCCATACCCAACGATTACCCTCACTTTCGTTTACAGATAAAGAACTCTTGTCTCTTACCTGATTGCTACCTGAGGTTAGAAATACATTATTAGGACCTGAATTAGCATAACGGTAACCATAAGAAATGCTACGGAAATCATTTTTATCAACCCCGAAGCTTGTGCGCAATGTTAGCCAGGTAATTGGCTTATATTCCGCTATTACGTTTCCTTGAAAGCGTTCGCCTTTACCAGTATTGTCGTTTTTGTCTTGGTCTAATATGGGATTGCCTACATTATTAGAAAGTGAAGTATTACCATACTTTCCGTTTTGCATGGCACGCACATAAGGTGCTGCGCGATAAGCTACATTAAACGCTCCTAAATCAACGTTTCTTACAGAACTGCGACTGTATGAAATTAATGTTGACACCTTAAAATTATCGGTAAGCTTATAATCGTTGTTGTTTCGTAAGGTAAAGCGTTCAAAGCTGTTACTCCTGATGATACCCTCATCGGTAAGATAACCAGCACTTAAAAAATAATTCACTTTTTCACTTCCACCTGATAGGGATACATTATGGTTTTGGAAAAAGCCTTTCTTTAAAATTTCGCTATACCAATCCGTATTTCCACCTGCTGCAAGGGTTGCTTTAGTAACTATGCTATCACCACTACCATAATAAACGCTTGCTTCATTTACATAGCCTGCGTACTGATTAGCTCCTGCCATATTAACTAATTTGGTTGCTTCTTTTACACCAACTGTGGCATCATAACTAACAATCATTTTGCCCGATTTACCACGTTTAGTCGTAATTAGAATTACACCGTTTGCAGCCCTCATACCATAAATAGCAGTAGCAGAGGCATCCTTTAAAATTTCCATGCTTGTAATATCGGCTGAGTTGATGTTTCTGATATCATCACTAATTACACCATCAACAACATAAAGCGGATTTGCACCTGCAAGCATGGTACCCGTACCACGTATACGTATTACAGGTAGCGCGTTTGGATCGCCACTGGTAATAACCTGTACACCCGCCACCTTACCCTGCACAGCTTGCGTAGCTGTAAGTACTGGCTGTTTAGCTAACTCACCACCACTTACTGACACAACTGAACCAGTTAAATCGCGTTTGCGTTGTGTACCATAACCTACAACAATTACTTGCTCTAATTCTTTTCCAGAAGCGGTTAAAGAGACCGTAATATCAGTTTGTTGACCTACAAGCACTTCAACATTTTCGAAACCAACCGATGAGAAAACAAGTGTAGAACTTGGAGATGCCATTAAGGTAAATTTACCTGCTGCATTTGTTGAGGTACCTTGAGTACTACCCTTTACAGCAACACTTACTCCCTGTAGCGGCCCCGATGGACCGCTGACAGTACCACTTACACTAGTTTCCTGAGCATGAATAAGCACGGGGCTGCTTATAAAAAGCATAAGAAAAAGACCACAAACACATGGGGGGCTTTTTAAAAACCAACGCCCTAAGTTTCTTAGAAATGGATTCATAATTTGAGGTTGTTTGAAGAATTTTCAACATGAAATTGACAAAAAGAAAAAGAAGGATCATCTAAGCAGGATGTAGGTGCTTCAGATGCAGTAATAGATATTTCATAAGCAAGCAATTGTAAAGAACAACTAGTTCTTACTATTAGGGACAATCGAATTAATGCAAATAGCTGCTTGAGAATTTCGATCAAAGTTTTGATCAAAACAATCGTGCCTTTGAAAAGTTAATTTTTTCAGTCCAACATTTAAGTAAAGCTATCTAAAAACTAACAACTGTTAGTTTTTAGATTCTTTTTGAATATATTTGTAATCCAATTTTTTCGAATTATGGAAGTACATCAGTTGGAAAATATCTTTCAGGATAAAATAGATAAGGAACTAAAAATAGAGCCCAAAGATTGGATGCCTGAAGAGTATAGAAAAACTTTGATCCGTCAAATCAGTCAACATGCGCATAGCGAGATTGTAGGCATGTTACCTGAAGGCATTTGGATTACCAGAGCTCCTTCTTTAAGACGAAAAGCGACATTGCTGGCAAAGGTTCAGGATGAAGCCGGACATGGTTTATACTTATATAGTGCGGCTGAAACTCTTGGTATTAGCAGGCAGGAAATGATTGATCAATTGCATACAGGTAAGGCTAAATATTCATCTATCTTTAATTATCCTACATTGGCCTGGGCCGACATGGGCGCCATCGGCTGGTTGGTAGATGGTGCTGCTATAATGAATCAAGTACCTCTTTGTAGAACAAGCTATGGTCCTTATGCAAGATCTATGGTTAGAATATGCAAAGAAGAAAGTTTTCACCAGCGCCAGGGTTTTGAAATTTTGCTCACGCTAAGCAAAGGCAGCCCCGAGCAAAAAGCAATGGCTCAAGACGCATTAAATAGATGGTGGTGGCCTAGTGTAATGATGTTTGGACCAAAAGATGATGAGAGCCCAAACACCATACAAAGCATGAAATGGAAGGTGAAGCGATTTACCAATGATGAATTGAGACAAAAGTTTATAGATGTTTGCGCTGAACAGGTTAAATTTTTAGGCTTAACACTACCCGATGCAGATTTAAAATGGAACGAACAAACAGGTCATTACGACTTTGGTAAAATAGATTGGGACGAGTTTTGGCAAGTGGTAAAAGGCAATGGCCCATGTAACAAAGAGAGGTTAGAAGCCCGCATTAAAGCGCAAGAAGAGGGTGCATGGGTAAAAGAAGCGGCGCTCGCTTACGAAGAAAAAAGAAGGCTAAAAAATATAGCCGCTTAATTATAATAAAATGGTGAATTGAGGAGCTAAACTGGCCTCTAACGATTGCTTGCATTTTCTCAGCTCCTCAGTTCACCATTTAATTTTTTTTTACAACAATGCACAACAACGATTGGCCCTTATGGGAAGTTTTTATACGAAGCCGAAATGGATTAGACCATAAACATGTTGGCAGCCTGCACGCCAGCGATGCAGCAATGGCAATTGAAAATGCCAGGGATGTATATACTCGAAGGATGGAAGGCTTAAGCATATGGGTTGTAGAAAGCAAACACATACATGCTAGTAATGCTGATGATTCGGCAAGCTTGTACGACCCGGCTGAGGACAAAGTTTATCGCCACCCTACTTTTTACGATTTGCCCGAAGAGTTAAAACACATGTAATCAGGGCATTTCTTTAAGCAGTATCAAATCCACTTCATGACGGCACTTATAAAATATATTTTACACTTAGCAGATACCACGCTCATTCTAGGACATAGAAACAGCGAGTGGACGGGTCATGGACCCATATTGGAACAAGACATTGCCATAAGTAATATTGCCCTTGACCTCATAGGCCAGTCGAGAAATTTTTATCAGTATGCTGCTGAAGTAATAAATAAAAATCAGGTTGATGTTTATCTGCAATATGGTGCCAACAATATCATATCAGAAGATGATCTGGCTTACTTAAGATCTGAAACATCTTTTGCTAATTATACCTTAGTAGAAATGCCCAGAGGCGATTGGGCACAATCAATTGTAAGGCAGTTTTTATTCAGCGCTTTTCAATACGAATTTTATCAGCAACTAATAAAAAGTAGTGATACTCAGCTAGCAGCTATTGCAGAAAAATCCTTTAAAGAAACCACCTATCATTTGCGCTGGAGTAGCGAATGGGTGATACGTTTGGGTGATGGAACATTGGAAAGCCATGAAAGAACTAAACGTAGCATTAACGATCTTTGGAAATACACTACAGAATTTTTTCGATTTTCTGATTATGAAAAGGAAGTTTCACAACAAGGCATAGGTGTAGATGTTGAAGCTTTGCAACCTCATTGGCATAAAAGGGTAACGGACATATTTAATGAGGCAACACTTTCTATTCCGGCTACTCTTGCTGACCTTAATACGCCAATAGGTAAAGAAGGCCATCACTCCACACACTTGACTGACATCTTAAGCGAAATGCAATTCTTACAGCGGACCTATCCGCAATGCAATTGGTAATACAGTATGCACACCATGCCTACATATCATTACAGTAATGTCGACAACCTTGCACGGCAAAAGGAGAAGATATGGCAAATATTAGCTGGAGTTCACGATCCTGAAATTCCAGTATTATCCATTGTTGATTTAGGTATTGTAAGGGCGGTTGACGTCGTAATAGATGAGCAAACAAATCATCAAATAATTACAGTAAAAATAACACCTACTTACAGTGGTTGCCCTGCTATGGATGTTATCTCAATGACTATAAGAATGGCGCTGTTACAAAATGGTTATAAGCATATTGACGTTCAATCCGTTTTATCACCTGCCTGGTCTACAGAGTGGATGACTGAAAATGGTAAACAGCAGTTGAAAGCCTACGGAATTGCACCACCAAACTCGCAGCAGCAAGTATGTACACCACAAGCTTTTCAAGCTGATGAGGCAGTACAATGTCCCAGATGCAATTCTTATAAAACACAAATGATCAGTCGCTTCGGAAGCACGGCCTGTAAAGCATTGTACCAATGTAGTGATTGTAAAGAGCCATTTGATTATTTTAAATGTCATTGATATTTTGCCGGCTTTGCAGCAGTAATAATCTAAAAAATTAAATGAACAATACAGATTCTATATTATTCGAGGTAAGAGACAATGTTGCTTGTATTACTTTAAACCGTCCTGAAAAGTATAACTCTTTCAACCGCCAAATGGCACATCTTTTACAAAAATACTTGGACGACTGCAAGGAAGAAAATGTAAGAGCAGTTTATATAACAGGGGCAGGTAAGGCATTTTGTGCAGGTCAAGATCTTGCAGAAGTGGTTGACCCCAACGGCCCAGGTATGGAGAAGATTTTATTGGAACATTATAACCCGATTGTACAGAGAATTCGCCATCTAGAAAAGCCTGTGGTTGCAGCTGTAAATGGTATAGCCGCGGGCGCTGGGGCTAACATAGCGTTATGTTGCGATGTGGTTGTTGCTTCAGATGCTGCATCGTTTTTACAAGCGTTTAGTAAAATAGGATTGATACCAGATAGTGGAGGAACTTTCTTTCTACCCAGGTTAATTGGTTGGCAAAAGGCATCAGCATTTATGATGATGGCAGACAAAATTTCTGCCGCTGAAGCAGAGCGTTGCGGCATGATATACAAAGTGTTTCGCCACGAGTCTTTTATGGATGACTCTTTTCAAACTGCAACAACTTTAGCCAAGATGCCTACGCGCGGATTAGCACTTACAAAACAGGCTCTAAACAATTCGTTGTACGCAACATTAACCGAGCAGCTAGAATTAGAGAATACGCTGCAACAACAAGCTGCAATAACTGAAGATTTCAACGAAGGCACCCTTTCATTTTTAGAAAAACGAACACCTGATTTTAAAGGCAGATAAAGTAATGATGCAGCCTGACGATATCATACATGCAATGGCTGAGCGCGATGAGTTTTCGCGTTGGCTTGGTATTGAATTTCTCGAGCAGGGAAAAGGTTTTTGCATGCTTAAAATGATTGTGAGGAAAGAAATGTGTAATGGCTTCGGCATTGCGCATGGTGGTATTACCTACTCGTTCGCTGATAGTGCACTTGCTTTTGCAAGTAACAGTAATGGCAAACATGCATTGTCAATAGAAACATCCATCTCACATATAAAGCCTGCGAACGTGGGTGACGTGCTTGTTGCTAATGCCGTACAAAAAAGCCTGACAAAAAAATTAGGTATCTACGAAGTGGTTGTGACGAGCGACTCAGGCGAATTGATTGCTTTATTTAAGGGTACAGTTTATGTAAAAGATGTTTTATGGCAGGCATCTTAATCAAAATGTTTAATCACTATGTTTTATGAGTTCAATGGATATAGACCAGTTGTTCATCCTACAGCCTTTGTACACCCGCAGGCTTGTGTTACAGGCAACGTGATCATTGGTGCAAATGTGTATGTTGGTCCGGGCGCTGCCATCCGCGGCGATTGGGGTGCAATCGTAATTGAAGATGGATGCAACGTTCAGGAAAATTGTACGGTTCACATGTTTCCGGGCATTACGGTGATACTTAAAAAAGGTGCACATATTGGCCATGGTGCTATAATACATGGCGCCAACATTGGCCGCAATTGCTTAGTAGGTATGAATGCAGTTATAATGGATAATGTAGAAATAGGTGATGAATGTATCGTAGGTGCACTTTGTTTTATTAAGGCAGGTGAGGTAGTTCCTCCTCGCAGTATGATAGTAGGTAATCCTGCAAAAATAATTAAGCAGGTTAGTGATGAGATGATGCAATGGAAAAGTGCAGGAACAGCACTATATCAACAATTACCTGATGAGATGCGCCGGTCGCTAAAGGCATGTGAACCCTTAACTGAAGTAGAAGCTAACAGACCCACCCAGCAGAGTATTTATAAAACCTGGAATGAGAGCAAAGGCATTTAATTGTAGCAGCAGTTTACACACTACTTATCTTTACACTTCTACAATATTATGGAACGATCAAACTTTATAGACCTTATTAGAATTTTTTGCAGAAGCGGACATGGTGGCGCAGGCAGTAAACACTTTATGCGCAACAAGCTTACAGCAATGGGTGGTCCTGATGGAGGCGATGGAGGAAGGGGTGGTCATATAATTTTGAGAGGTAATAGTCAGCTATGGACTTTATTGCACTTACGATATTTTAAAAACGTGCATGCTGACCATGGCGAGAATGGTAGTAAAAACAACAGCACCGGTAAAGAAGGTGAAGATGTGATTATTGAAGTACCCTTAGGCACAGTTGCAAGAGATGAAGAAACCGGTGAAGTGCAAGCTGAGATATTAGAACACGGACAAGAAATTATTTGGCTAAAAGGTGGGCGCGGAGGTTTAGGTAATGCACAGTTTGCAACGCCTACTAATCAAGCCCCAGAACATGCTCAACCCGGAGAGCCGGGTGTGGAAGGCTGGAAAGTGTTAGAGTTAAAAGTATTGGCCGACGTGGGTTTGGTGGGCTTTCCTAATGCAGGAAAATCCACGCTACTTTCTACAATAACAGCTGCCCGCCCAAAAATTGCTGACTATGCTTTCACTACATTAACGCCTCAATTAGGTATGGTAGCCTATCGCGATTCAAAAAGTTTTTGTATTGCAGACTTACCCGGTATTATTGAAGGTGCTGCTGAAGGCAAAGGCCTCGGGCATAGATTTCTGAGACATATTGAGCGTAACGCATGTCTGCTCTTTCTCATTCCTGCAGATAGTAACAGCCATATAAAAGAATTTGAAATCTTAGTTAAAGAACTAGAGAATTATAATCCTGACATGTTGCAAAAAGATTTCATTATTGCCATTAGCAAAAGCGATATGCTGGATGATGAATTGAAAGAGGCCATTAGTCAGGAATTACCTGCACATATTCCTCACGTCTTTATATCATCAGTAACCCAGCAAGGTCTTACTGAGTTGAAAGATCTTTTATGGAACACGCTAAACAAAACCATTGAGTAAGTGGTAACCATTACATAACAGAGCACCAATCTAACCTTAGGTTACCTTTCCATTTCACAAGTATTAATAATAACTGAAGCGCGAATTCGCAAAATTTTTTTAAGGTGTTATCTGCTTCAACTCACCGTTCTTTTAGATTGCTTGCAACCGCTTTGCTTGCCTGATTAATGCCGTATGATGCTTGTATCGTATGAATATTAAACATCAAAAAATCAGGATCATGAAAAAGCAATCATTCGTTATTATTAGAAAAGTATTTTACACTTCTTTCTTTTCTCTTTCTATTTTTCTTGCCTCCATTGTACCGGCTTACGCATCTGATTCAGATACGGCAAAGGCTGAGATAAAGTATACAGGCAAACAAGATAAATACCTCACATTCGATGTAAATTTTAGAAACGAAGACAGCAAAAAATTTGTTGTTCAATTGATAGATAAAGATAGTCAGGAGGTATTGTACGACAGGGCTTTCTTCGACTCATCGTTAAGTAAAACCATTTATTTGTTAGTTGAAGACACCAATTGCACCGTAACCTTTAGAATTAGGAAAGGTCGTGAACTTCACGAGCAATCTTTCAATATAAACAATAAAATAAGTATGGTAGACGATATGATGGTTACTAAGTTATAACCAGACTTCCAAAGCAAGTAAAATACAACCTCATTTAAAAACCTTTTATAACAAATTGGATCGGGCATTTGTGTACCCGGTCCAATTTGTTTTATACTATATTCTTACTGCAGTGCCTGTAGCAACTACTACAAGCATACTACCATTAGTGCCAACGGTTTCAAAATCCAAATCAATACCAATAACGGCATTGGCTCCCATGTTTTGCGCCTTTTGTACCATCTCTGCCATTGCATTGGTTCTTGCTTCATCAATCACCTTTTCGTAGGTGGCGCTACGGCCGCCAACAATATCTCTTATACCTGCAAAAAGGTCTTTAAAAATGTTAGCACCAATTATGGTCTCAGCACTTACAACGCCTAAATATTGTTGTACAGGTTTTCCTTCAATAGTGTTGGTGGTAGTAGTTATCATGAGGTAGTTGTAAAATGTTTGTAGGTAAAGTATACACTTTTATCAAGTTACACTACAACAACTTTAATAACAATTTTTTTAACGCTCAAAGCAGTATAAATCCTGCACTTTTGTGTAACTAAAAACTTGTCAGAATGAAGAAGATATTTCTATCGATTGCAGTGTTATTTGTTTTGGCCAAAGCCCAGGCCGATGAAGGGATGTGGCTACCCATGTTACTTGGCCAACAGGTATATAATGATATGGTGAAAAGAGGATTAAAGTTGAAGCCCGAACAATTGTACAGTGCCAACAAATCATCGTTGAAGGATGCGATTATTATTTTCGGCAACGGTTGTACGGGCGAAATTGTAAGTGATCAGGGTTTAATTTTCACTAACCATCATTGTGGTTATGGTGCCATTGCATCAGCTTCAACAGTTGAGCATAATTATCTTGCTAATGGATTTTATGCAGCCAATAAAACTCAGGAAATTCCATCAGCTAACCTAACTGTACGGTTTTTAAATAGGATAGAAGATGTAACTAAAAAAGTTAATGATGCATTAGGTACTTTATCGGGCGCAGATAGAACCAAAAAACTTGCTGATGTAAATGCAGACATCATTAAACAAGTTGTAGGTGATGATGCTTTTAAAACTGCAACGGTAGCCTCTATGTTTAAAGGCAACCAGTTTTTCCTTGTATGTGTACGATGTTTATAAAGACATCAGACTTGTTGGTACACCGCCGGAAAGTATTGGTAAATATGGTGGCGATACAGACAATTGGGAGTGGCCAAGACATACCGGAGATTTTTCGGTTTTTAGAGTATACACGAGCAAGGATGGTAAGCCTGCAGCATACAATGCCGCAAACGTTCCATTAAAGCCCAAGTACTATCTGCCTGTTTCAATAAAAGGCGTGCGCGAGGGCGATTATGCTATGATATATGGATATCCGGGAGGGACAAACAGGTACGAAAGTTCTTATGGAATTAACCTTGCTACAGACATCAATAATCCTTCGCTTGTAAAGTTGCGTGATATGCGCCTAAAGCACATGTATGCTGAAATGAAAAACTCACCAGAGGTAAAACTCCAATTGGCATCCGATTATGCATCCATAGCCAATTATTGGAAATTTTTTGATGGCGAAACCAAGCAATTATTGAAGTATGATGTTTATGGCCAAAAGAAAAATTATGAAAACCAATTTGTAAGCTGGGCATTAGGCAAAGGTGAATATCAAAATATATTTAACGACTACAAAACCAATTATGAGGCATGGAAACCTTATGCCAAACATCGCCAATATTTAATTGAAGGCATTATGGGTTCTCCTTTATTATCGTTTGCATCTAGTTGGATTGGTTTAGAAGCTGCATTGAATAAGAAAGACGTTTCTAAAGAAGAGATAGCAAGAGCAGTAGCCGCTGCGGACGCTCAAAGGACTGCGTTTTTAAAAACAGAAAACATAACAAGCGATAGAAATATTGTTGCGGATGCCTTACGCATGTTTTACGAAGACATTGATAAAAGCCAGCAGCCTACAAGCTTTTACGAAAACCTTTTAAAAGAGTATGGCAGTAACAATGCTGATGCATTTAAAAAGTTTGCGGAAGTTCTGTTTCAAACAACCATTGTTTTTAAAACAAACGACTGGAACAACTTTGTACAAAACCCGGATGTGAGTGTTATCACCAACGATCCTGCCTTTAAAACTGCCGCTGCTTTTGTTAAAAATTATAATGATAATTATGCGGGCTTGTATTCAACATTCTTAACTAAAAACGCAGATTTAGGAAGGCTATATTTAAAAGGTATTATGGAAATGAATCCTGCAAAAGCCAAGCTAATGTATCCGGATGCAAACTTTACCATGCGCGTTAGTTATGGTAATGTAAAAAGCTACGAACCTAAGGATGCGGTACATTACGATTATGTAACCACAATGAAAGGTGTTATGGAAAAATACCAGCCGGGCGATTATGAGTTCGATCTACCACAAAAATATATTGATCTATATAAGGCAAAGGATTTTGGTCGCTATGCTGATCCAAAGTTTAATGATGTAGTAGTAGGGTTTATAACTACAAATGATATAACGGGTGGTAACTCTGGCTCGCCGGTTATTAGTGCAACAGGTGCTTTATTGGGCCTTGCGTTCGATGGTAATTATGAAGCACTAAGTCATAAGCTGGCGTTTGACAAAGATTTAAATCGCACCATTTGTGTTGATGTACGTTATGTATTATGGTGCATTGAAAAATTAGGCGGTGCTAAGCATATAGTGGATGAGTTAAAAATTGTTCAATAAAATTCTTTATAGGTTAAATTATTTGGGAATCTGTCTTAGTAAGGCTTAGTTCCCTTTTATTATAGGCAACATTTTTGCGACTTCCTTTTAAAAAAGTATTATGAAGAGAATAATGATAGCTCAGCATTTCTTGCCTTTGGTTTCGGCACCCAAGGCCCAAAGTCGGCAACAACCATTAAAAAGCAATCGGTTAAAACGATCAAAAACAAGCCAAAACCTTTAAAAAAAGGAGAGCGTCCGAAGGTTGCCCGCAACAATGGCCCGCATGATGTTACACCAGGTAGCCCGTTGGCACTGGCGGAGCGGGAGTAATATGAGTGGATCTAGCAGCAGCTCAGCCCTTAAACGGGATTGAAAAAACAACAAGCAAAGGAGAGAAAAATGGAAGCTAAAAAAATTCAAAACAGGAAACAAGCCTGCACAGACATAACAGAAATTTACAAAGAGTATTTAACGAAAAAGCCTCCACCGTTTTGGTAGAGGCTTTTTTGCTGTGGAAGAAGGGCTCGAACCTTCACGAGGTAGTTAGCCAAAGTGCAATGTGTGGTGGTCAACCCCAGTCTTTCTTGCGAAAGGCATTACGCTCCGTTTATTCCATGATCCTCACCCCCGAGACAAGAGGGCATGTCTGCCAAAAATTTCATCACTCCACAGTATTATAAGAACTTCCCCCTTTTTTTAGGGTGGACGAAAGTAGAACAAATTTTAAATAAACAAGATTTATTTTTTATATATGCATTCATGTATTTTACTTATCACGCTGCCTAACAATCTTAATATTCAATTTTCAAAATGGTTTATATTAGACTTTTACTCACATTAATCATCAGCGGTTGCTGGGGTTTTGTTGCTTATAATCAGTCTATACTTTTGAAAAACAATCACATTTCTGAAGGCGGCGCATTTATAATTGCTTCTCTAACGCCTAATGGTATCGTAATTGCCTCCGAATCGCGCCATGCTTTTTTTGATGGTGACGGTAAGGTGATGGCTTATTATGACCATGAGCCTAAAGTGTTTCAGCATCACCAAATATTGGTGGCAGTAGCCGGAAATAATAGTTTTGAACACCTCAGATTTTCAGGATTGTTCAAGCTATTCAACCAAACACATAAAACATCTATTGCGCTTGCAAGATTTTATGGAGTATTTAAATCTTTTGCTGCAAAGCAGTTGAACGATGGAGATTTTAAAAACCTTTTTGACAACAACGTAATAATTATTGCCGGCTTTAATGGAAACGAAGCCATCGTAAAGAGATATTGTGGTTTAAGGCAAGAGCAACTTTTGTTGTCCGGGTATTTCAGTAGCCAAAAAAATAACTATTTACATCATGTTCCTTTTTTAGAAACGGCGCATGTTGATCAGGCTGTTGTGTTTAGCGAAGGCTTGGTAAAGCTTAGAATTAAAGCTGAAAATAAAGATACCATTAGCAAAATTGGAGGACCTGTTACGGTAGTGGCGCTCACACCAAGTGGCATCCATTGGATTGATAGAATAGAAAAAAATAATTTTAGTACTGCAAGAGCGTTTGCTGATGCATTGCTTAAAGAAAATATGAAAATGTGGTTCAGATCTCCGGCAGATGAGGCTGAGTTGAGAAGTGTCTGTGAAAAATATGTTGGGCAGAAATAGTGATCTGAATGTTTCCTTTCGTTTAAAATTCAGAAACTACCGTTTTACCTTGCAACCAGGCAGCCATATTAAGCACCAGATAATTCCAGTTTTGAAAACCTTTATTCAATAGTGGTTCGCCGGTTTCGGGTTCATAATATTCATGGAGCGCGCCACTTTTTTCGAAGTCTTTTCCAAAGAGATTGATGGTTTTAACGGCCAGTTCTCTTGCTTCTTTTTTAAAACCATAATCTTCCAGCCCTTTAAATACCATGTAATTTGATATGCCCCAAATAGGCCCACGCCAGTTTGATGGATTTGCACTTGCACGCAGGCTATACATCTTTTCCATTTTCGATAGCGTTCTTACACCTGCAGCCGCGTTAAAAGTTTTCGTATTTGCAAAATGTTCTTTTACCATTCTTTCTGCTTGCGCCGGTGTGGCTATACCTGCCCACATGGGCATAAAACCTGTCCAAACTTCAAGGCGCTGTATCAGGCAATCATAATCGCGCGGATAGCCGCTGTGTATAATAAATGTTTTACCCAGAGTATTATCAGCAGCATTGTCTACCGGCCGTAAATTCAGGTCAACGCTATAAAAGAATCCATCGCGTTCGTCCCAGCAATTCTTTTGTATAGCGGCTTTTAGAGCGGCGGCATCATCAGCAAACTCTTGCCCTACTGCGGATATGTTCAACTGCTTAGCCAGGTAAACCATTGCCAGTAATTCTTTGTACATCAAACAATTCAGGTAAATGGAGCCTGAGCTTTTTGCAGGTCTGAAAAAAGTTGCCGGATCATTATCTACGCCAATAGCTACATCGCTTTGCCAGTAGTATAAACCAGTTGCTTTATTTCGGTGGTGCGATTTATAGTTGTTTACAAACGCCTGTAAATGATAAAATTTTTCGCGAAGCCATTCTGCATTGCCGCCATTTGTTTTTGTAATGAAGGCTGCATGTTGAGCCAGCACCGGCTTGTGCATATTTACGTTGTAAATATCCTCAGGCCGTATATCTCTGGGCTTCGAATCTTCCCATATTACAATGGGCAAATAACCATCCCAATCTCCATAGTGCAGAAAATTTAAAACACAACCCTGCTCGTATTGTATAGCTTCCTGTTTGTCTTTATCAGAACCAATATTGGTTAAAATTTGGCGAAGTGCAATGTTACTCAACCAAGAATCCCAATCCCATAAAACGTTGCTGTATTGATTGCTACCGGGCGTAAGAAAAGGATACACCAGTGAGCCGCCACCTTTGCGATACATCCCTTTATAATCTTTATAAATATTGGTTTGAATGATCTTAATGTATTGCGCTACAGAATTAGTCTTTTGACTGAAGGCAGTCATAGTTGAAAGTACCAAAGTGCATATTAAGACACCTAACTTTTTGCTGTGCATATTGTGCTTGTGTAAATGAGCGTGTTATAAAAAAAAATTTATTTGATTGTAAGCTTTATTTCAGCGGGTCTGGCAGCTCCCAGCGCTAAACTCCTGTCTGATGGTAAAGTGCCTCCGATAAATATTTTAACATCGCCGTTAGGTACAAAACCCTGTCCCTGTTCGTTAATCAGTTGTAACTTTTCTGGAGTAAGAGAGAAGCTAACTTTTTGTGATGCGCCGCCTGCAAGTGTTATCCGTTTAAATCCTTTTAAAGAATATAGTGGAACCTGTGTATTTGACTGAGGATGCGTTACATAAAGCTGAACTACCTCATCTGCTGGTATTTTTCCTGTGTTCGTTATTGTAACTTCTGCCGTAATAGTTTCAGATTTTGATATGGTGGATTTGGATAAACGGATGTTGTTATAAGTAAAATGGGTATAGCTTAGCCCAAAACCAAAAGGGTATTGTGGCGTTGCCTGCATATAGCGGTATGTTCTGCCTTGCATTGAATAATTTTCATAAGCCGGCAAATCATTTAGCGATTTTGGAAAGGTAATAGGCAACTTACCCGAAGGTGATATCTTACCGAAAATTACATCTGCTACCGCATTGCCACCCTCTTCTCCGGGATACCAAACCATCAAGACGGCATCAGCAAGTTCATGCACCTCAGTAAGGTTCATTGGGCTGCCGCCGGTTACAACCGCAATAATTGGTTTGTTATTTTTTTGGCGCAGCTTCTTCAAGTAATCAATCTGATTTTTGGGAATGTTATAGTCAAGCCGGTCACCAAATGAAGGGGATGCAATAGACTCACCTTCTTCACCTTCCAGCAAGCCGGAAATGCCCATTACCAAAATGGTAGCATCACTTCCTTTAGCTTCGGATATTGCCCAGTTGATGGGATTAGAATTATCCTGATCGAGCAAGATACCGGGCCGGTATTCAATTTGGCTTGATGGAGATAGCTGCGCTACAATGCCTTCTAAAATTGTGACCATTTTACTATTCAGGCCATAGTAGTTTCCCAATAATACATCAACGTTAGATGCGTTTGGGCCCGTTACAAAATATTTTTTCAGGTCGTTTTTTAAGGGTAATGCGCCATTGTTTTTTAATAGCACAATTGACTTTTGTGCCACTGTTCTGGCAAGGTTTCTATTGGTATTTGAATTTACTACCGCGTATCTAAGTTTGTTATATGGGTTCGAACTCACCGCGTCGAACAATCCTAACTTAAAGCGTGTAAGCATTAAGGTAGTTAGCGCACTATCAACAGTTTTTTCTGACATCAAACCTTGTTTTACTGCTTGTACAAGGGCGGGCAATACATCACCACAATCTAAATTCACCCCGCGTTTTATGGCAAGTGCAGCAGCTTCTTCTTTGTTCGCAACAAATTTATGGCCTTCGTATATATCAGCTAATGCACCACAATCCGAGGTCACATATCCTTTAAATTTCCATTGTTCTCTAAGTACATCTTGTAGCAAATACTGGTTGCCGCAGCAGGGTTCGTTATTGGTAGCATTGTAAGCACACATCACGCCGTTTACACCTGCATTTACCAGCGCATGAAAGGCGGGCAAATAGGTTTCCCAAAGATCTTTCTTTGAAACTGTGGCGTTAAACTCATGTCTTAATTTTTCCGGCCCGCTATGTACCGCATAATGTTTTGCACAAGCGGCCGTTTTTAAATAACGCGGGTCGTTGCCTTGCAAGCCTTTTACAAAACCAACACCCATTTGAGCCGTTAAGAAAGGGTCTTCACCATAGGTTTCCTGACCGCGGCCCCAGCGGGGATCTCGAAATATGTTGATGTTAGGTGTCCAGAAAGTAAGCCCGCTATATTGGCCGTGATTGCCTTTGGCCGCATATACATTATAAAGTGCTCTTGCCTCATCTGAAATTGCTGAAGCTTCTTTTTCAGCAAGTGCATTATCAAAAGTTGCCGCCAGCCCAATGGCCTGTGGAAATACGGTAGCAGGTCCAGATCGCCCAACGCCATGTAATGCTTCGTTCCACCAATTGTATGCAGGTATATTAAGCCGTGGAATTGCAGGAGCCGCGTTAGTCATTTGTTGTACCTTTTCTTCTAGCGACAAACGGCTTACAAGATCTTTGGCTCGAACTTCAGCCGGTAATTTGGTATTTAAGTAAATGGGTGATTGAGCATTGATTTGTATGGCTGCGGCTTGTAAAAAGCAATACAATATAAATTGTGTCTTCATAAGGCAGAATAAGTATGCTTAACTGTTTAGTTTGGTATTGCGACTATTAAAATCACAGATATCTGACGATTAAATATAAAACATTAGCTCTTACTAAAAGCGTATGTTACAAAGGGAAAGAAAGCAATAGCAATGAAGAAGAAAAATCAATTATGAAGTAAGCCATGCCCAATAAAATGGTACATATGCATTGTTATACAGAATTTATAAGCTGTTATTTTCAGCCTGTTGTGAGCAAAAATGCTGTGGAAGAAGGGATCGAACCTTCACGAGGTAGTTAGCCAAAGTGCAATGTTGTGGTGGTCAACCCCAGTCTTTCTTGCGAAAGGCATTACACTTCGTTTATCCCATAATCCTCACCCCCGAGACAAGAGGGCATGTCTGCCAAAAATTTCATCACTCCACAGTATGTAAAAAAACTTATATAATGAAAGCTGTAGGGGGAGGGGTCGAACCTCCACGAGGCAGTTAGCATAGCGCAAAGTTTAGTGGTCAACCCTGGTCGGCCGAACGCAAGGAACAGTCGGCTCTACGCTAAGTTTATCCCGTGATCCTCACCCCCGAGACAAGAGGGCATGTCTGCCAAAAATTTCATCACCCCACAGTATATGTGATTTAAAAAAGTATTACTTATTATTAATTCCGTATTTTCAATGAACTTGATAATGCAATATTAAGCAGTTTTAGTTCTTTTTGTTGACAGTATTTCAATAAAATTTTGATAAGTTTAGAAAATATTTAAATATTTGCTTAGTATACGTTGAAAAGTATTTAAAACATATGTAAAAGATGGCGGGCAAATTAAATCTTGACAAACTTGATTACCAGATCATTCATGAAATGATGGAAACTGCTGAGATATCTTATGCCGATCTTGGGAAAAAATTGTTTGTTTCCGGCGGAACCATTCATGTAAGAATTAAAAAACTACAGGAGCTTGGCATTGTAAAAGGCACAAGACTTAATGTAGATTTAAAAGCACTGGTTACGATGTAATTGCTTTTATAGGAATTTATCTTGAAAAAAGTTCGTTGTACGATAGTGTAATGAAGGAGTTGAAAAAGATTCCTCAAATTGTTCGCTTAAATTATACTACCGGCAACTATAGCATGTTTGCCGAAATTGTTTGTAAAGACATTAACCAACTTCGCTTTGTACTGCACGATGAACTGCAAAAGATAAAAGGCATAGAACGAACCGAAACTTTTATTTCTCTTGAAGAAAGTTTTGCACGCAACGTAATGGTAGCCGGATAAGTATTCGTTTAACGAACCACCCTGCCTTTCCATTTGTAAGTGCCAAACTTACCTAACCAGCCGGCAACTACTGTATATAATATATGCACCGGCTGCATTAGCGGAAACCACCACAGCAATTTTTGTTGATTAAAAAAGCGTGCAACAGGCCACAGAAATCTAACTCAACAATGGTTTTGCCTGCTAGTAACAAAAGCCATCCCAAAGCTACCTGCGTGTACCAAAACGCCATAAAAGGCAATACTAAAAAAGATATGTTGAACAAATACACCGATATAAGAACTAACACAATACGCTTATCATCATACTTATCGGCCTTGCTTGCCCAGCGTATTCTTTGATTTAAAAATTGTTTCCAGGTTGGCATGGCTGCGGTCTCGACAATCATGTCTTTAGAAAAAAGATACTTAACCCTGCCCGGGTACTTTTTATAGATTTTATGCATCAAAAGCATATCATCACCACTAGCAATATCATCAATACCCCAAAAACCGCCAACACTAAAAAACGCCTCTTTACTATAAGCAAGGTTTGCCCCATTGCACATACTATGAAAACTATTGTTTACAGATGCTGCTGTAATGCCTTGAAGCGTCATAAAATCGAGGCACTGAAAAATGGAAAGGAATGAATGTTCGTTGGTAAAGGCAACAGGTGCTGCCACAAATAATGCATTGGTGCGCTCTATAAAATTTGCAAATAAACTAATCCAGTGGGGGCCAACAAAACAATCGGCATCCGTGGTTATAATCCAATTACCAGAAGCCAGTTTGATGGCCTGCTCAATAGCTTTCTTTTTGTAAGAGTTGAGCTGCTCACCCGCAATAAGATCTTGTAAGTTTAATAATTTAAGATTGCTATGGTTGTTTTTTAAAGCTTCAACAATTGATGCCGTATTATCGGTTGAATGATCGTTGATTACGATCACTTCAAACAACTCACTTGGATAGTCTTGGCTCAGTACTGTTTGCAAACATTTTCCAATATTTTGCTCCTCATTACGGGCGGGAATGATAACACTAAACCTTAATGTAGGTGTGGAAGTAATGGTAGGCTGAAAGTGTTTTATCTGCAAAAACCAATACCGATAACTTTCCATTAAATAGGCATAACCACTCAACAGAATTATCATCAATATTATTAAGAACCACAACATGGGTGGCAAAGAAAGCAATTGTTAGTCATTAAACAAGTTGGCTATTGTTTGTGCATGCCATTCACGTAAAACATCGTGGCCGGCATCAATAATATCAACTGTGGCATAGGCTTCCAAACTGCGTAAAAACTTATGGCCACCCGCTGAATGTATGATTTTATCATAGCTGCCAAACAGCATGCGCACCTTTATCTGATTTTTTAAGATCGTCTTCTTAACGGATGATAATCGCGGCCTAAATTTTTTCATGATAATCCAACGGCGATAGAGCACAAAACGTTCATCACCATTTTCTAAATAGTAGCGAACAAATACTGCAAGATTTCTAGTAATCACACCTCGCTTTTGTGCTATAAGTACCGCCTTTAATAACCAGGCCGGCTTATGCACGGTATAGTCAAAAATCTGATTGCCCAACCAGGTATGCGTGGAGAACCAGTGCCAGAAATTAAACTTTAAACCATCAGGTGCAAGTAAAACAATCCGCTCTATGCGCGAGGCGAAATGCTGAGTAACATTTAAAACAATACGCCCGCCCATGCTAAATCCTAATAATGATATTTTAGAAGTGCTATTGCCTAAAGTAGTTGCTAGTTGTTCCAAAACCGATACCAGATCGGTTGGTTTAAACACAGGGTCATCCCATTGGGTGTGCCCGTGAAAAGGGGCATCGAGCGCTACAATTGTAAATTTTTGTCCTAAAGATTTCTCTAAAAAGCCGAACGTATAACCATCTCTGCCATAACCATGAAAACAAAACAAAAGCTTAGGCCCATTACCAAAAAGTCTGTAATGAACTTTAGAATTATTATAGGTGAAGAAAGCACTGGTCATACTGTTTAGCGAAAATAACGATGCCAATTGTACCTAAACAAGTTTTAGCAAGTTGCTTTACAGACTAATCTTCCCAAACAGTAAGACCTTCACTGCAGTTGGCGCAAATGTCAATGTTTTTTCTGCTGGTCATAATGTCTTTGCGAAACTGCTTGTAGTTGTCGTTGTTCCAAACTTCTTTAAAAGTTTGTACCTGCAAATTGCCTAACTGGTGCGTGGCATCTTTATCAAAACAGCAAGGAACAACTAGGCCATCCCAAGAGATCACATTACCTTGCCAAAGTTTCCAGCAATGGTTGCCCAATGCACTTTTCGATTTCATTTTACCATCTTTACCCTTGCGGTAGCGGCTATACTTTTCTATGGATGGAATGAGTTTGTTTGGATCATTCTCATAATCGTAAACCTGAGCGGTTTTAAAACGCACCTGATCTACTCCAATCTCCTTTGCCAATCTTTTAATCTCTTCTATCTGATGTTCGTTGTGCTTAACCACCAGAAATTGAAAGAATACAAAAGGCGTTTTACTATTCAACTCTTTCTTCCACTTTACAATGTTTTTAGCGCCTTCCATCACTTTATCCAGGTTACCGCCAACTCTGTATTGCTTATATACATCCTGCGTGGTACCATCAACAGAAATGATTAAACGATCTAAACCACTTTCTACTGTTTTCTTTGCATTGGCATCATTAAGGTAATGGGCGTTAGTGCTTGTAGCCGTATAAATGCCCTTATCAGATGCATGCTTAACCATTTCTAAAAAATCGGGATTTAAATAAGGCTCGCCCTGAAAATAGAAGATGAGGTACGTGAGCTCCTTATAAATATCGTTGATGGTTTTTTTAAAAAAATCTTGCTTCAACATGCCGGTGGGGCGGGTAAATGCGCGCAAACCGCTTGGGCATTCGGGGCAACGCAAATTGCATGAGGTGGTAGGCTCAAACGATACGGAAATAGGATAGCCCCACTGAATAGGTTTATTTAAAATGCGACTCAACCTATAACTGCTCAACACTTTTAAGGCATTCCATGCCCTGCTAAATGTGAGTTTAGAAATAAAATTAAGTGAGTCGTTTAAATTAAAGTAAGGCATAATCAGTTGCGAAATTAAGTGCACACACTAACAATACGTGTAAGTTTTTGCTTTATTGCCCAATTGAGTGGCAAGGCCTCAGGTACGCGGTAGCATTTTTGATGGGGTAAGTAGAAAACTTTTTAAAGATGAACATAGATAAAAAGCAACTGACGGCCTGTTTCAATCTTCATTCTTTACAGCCGGGTTTTTTAAATTCAGAACTCTATTACATCATTGCCCAAAATAGTCACTCGTTTCGTTTTGCCAATTGGTATGATGAGCCTCAGCAAGGTGAACAGAGATTTTATTGTTTTTTATCGGAAGATGAGTTGTTTGTAGAGGCCGGCAATGTTAACTTATCCCAAAGCTATGTACTTATGGAGGAGCCGATATATCCCGTAATGGTCAACGCTGACGACTTTATAGATAGTATTCGCAAGTTGCCTAAGGAGCACGGAGTTGCAAAAGGCATTAGGCAATTTTCTTACGAAAAAATTGACGGCATAAAAGATAACCTTTGCGAAGTTTTTGGCGAATGTGAAAAACACATAATAGCAAGCAACGAGGCCAAGCACGAGCTTTTTGTGGTAAATAATGTTGAAATTTCTATTGCAGCTGCAATGGTGTATTTTAGATACAGATCGCCTTTGTCTGACCTGCACTACGATAATATTATACAGGAGCAACATCCATCTTCATTAAAATAAAAAATCATGATAGATTCAAATAGTTTGCGCGTAGGTAATTTAGTAAGATGGAACCCGAAACTTCAGCATCCTGAGACAACATTACCGGCATTAGAGATTGAAGTAAAAGCAATTAATGCTGATGGTATAGAATATGTGTTTCCAAATATTGAGCATAGGGCTGAGCCTTTTGAAGATGATGTAGTGCAGGATGGTGTAAGTATAAAGGCCTTTAATCAGCTAGAGCCAATAATGCTTACAAGTGAAATATTAGAGCGCGTAGGGTTTACGCAAAACGGGAATGAATGGGTTAGAACCAATGATACAATCGCAATTGTGGATGATGAAATAATTTTTAAAAACCAGAAGTTTGGTGCATCGCACCTTCATCAATTGCAAAATATTTATTTTGATGTTGTGGGGGAGGAGTTAGAGATTGATCATAGTTGAGGTGAAAGCGAATCGTACATTGTAACTAGATTAGAAGATTATTTTTTGATATATAAGCCAATGATGGCTGCCATTTGTGCGATCCAAAAACCAACCATCCATTTAATCATATCTACCTTATCATCCTTGGTAAGAAAGATATCTTTCTTTTGGTCGATTCGATTTTCTACTACGGCTTCAATTTGATAAACTATTTCCTTTGCATCTGCCTCGTTCTGGAAGTGCTTTTGCAATATTTCGTAAATCTTAAAGCTTTGTACACTAGACATGTTTTTAAGAATTTTAATAAAATTAATAATTGTAGTTGAAAAAGAATTTTAGAACTACAATTTCTGTGAAGTTTGCATGTGTTTAATGTAAACACAGTTAATTAAAAAAGTTACGCTTAATTTAAAGTTAGTTATGTTTTAGTTTTAATGATCCCAAGCATCTGGTAAAATGCTTTTCATAATTGCATCTGCCAAAACGGAGCGTCGCAAGCACTGTCGCCAAAAGATTTGCGGCAAAACAACTTTAAAATGCAATTCACACATAATTAGTCATATTTGCGGCCACCCTATGGCTAAGCGTAGAAAAAAGAAAACAAAATCAAAATGGATATGGTGGCTGATGACTCCTGTGGTGATTTTTGCCATTGCTACCATAGCTTATATATGGTACACAAGCGATCGGATTGAACATGCAAAGTTTGCAAGTTACCCCGGTTTTGGTATTGACCTGCCCACCAATTATGAGATACATGGTATAGATGTAAGTAAACATCAGAGTTACGTTTTTTGGCCTGCTGTAAAAAAGATGCAGGTAAAAGATGTGAAGATTGGTTTCTCATTTATGAAGGCTACTGAAGGTGTAGGCAATGTAGATAAGCAGTTTAGACGCAACTGGAAAAAGGCAGGTGAGGCCGGATTACCAAGGGGCGCTTATCACTTTTTTATAGCTACCAAAAGCGGCGCAGCGCAAGCTAAAAATTTTATTAAAACAGTTGACCTTGGTCCCGGTGATCTGCCACCGGTTTTAGATATTGAACACCTTTATGGAGCAAGGGCATCTACTATGCGTAAAGAAATAAATACGTGGCTGCAATTAGTAGAAGATCATTACGGCGTTAAACCAATTATCTACACATATGTTACTTTTTATAGCAATTACTTAGGAGAAGATTTTGATGATTACCCTTTATGGATCGCACACTATCAAGAAAAGGACAGGCCCCGCATAAAACGCCCCTGGATTTTTTGGCAGCATAGTGAGCGCGGCAGGGTAAACGGTATTACCAACCGCGTAGATTTTAATGTGTTTAATGGAGATAGCAGCGATTTTAATGACTTGCTTTTGAAGTAATTTTAAAGTAACATGGAAGAAGGCGTAAGAGAATTTTTAAAGAGAGTTGGTTACTCTATAGGCATTGGCTTTATGTGGCTTGCCATTACCTCAATAGCAGCCATCAAAGGCGATAATGCTTTTATTGAGGGACCAATAAGGTTGGGTAATGTATTGTTTTATATATGGTTTGTAATAAGTGTAGTGCTTCTTATAAAAGCTATAAAAGCTGTGTGGAATAAGAAGTTTGAAATAAAAGATGACGACGGGCAAATAAACTAGATGGGTGGCAAAGATTTAAAGGCTCTTGGCATCTTTTTTGGTTTTGGCATTGCAAATTTTAAAACCAAACTGTATGAAACTAAACTTTACTTTTTTAGCTGTTGTAATGGTCATTTCTTTTTCATCTTGCCATCGTTATTACACCTCATCTTCTTTCAACGAAAAGACAAGCAAGCATAAAAGGATTGCTGTACTTCCACCTCAGGTTGTTGTTACAGGAAACCTTCCTAAAAATTATTCAATATCTTATTTGGATGAGTTGACAGAAAAAGAAAGCAAGCTTTTTCAGGAGGCTTTATACACCAATATTTTAACTAGAGGAAATACTGGAAAATATGTTTTGGATGTAATGGTGCAGCCTTATACTAATACATTAGCTACTCTTGAAAAAAACAACATCAGCGTTAGCGAATCATGGACGATGGATGATAAAGAACTTACAGAGTTATTGGGTGTAGATGCTGTAGTAAGAACATCCATACAAAAGGAAAGATTTATGAGTGATCTTGCTTCTGCAGGTATTGATGCAGGTAGAAAAATTTTGGATGCCGTATTGAAGCAGGCAGGTACAGTGCCCACCGTTCCTAACAGAACCAATAATATACGTGCTACATGTTCTGTTGTAAGTAATGGAGAAGCTTTATGGAATGATTCTTACTCGGAATCTAGCGATTGGAATACCCCCGCAAATACAATTATAGAAGATATAACCAACAGCTTTGCGCGTCATTTTCCTTATAAAAAGAAAGCATAGTTTAGGCAAAAAAGAAAGCGGAGAAACATCGGTTTCTCCGCTTTCTTTTTTGATGATATAATTGCTCTAACCAAGCAAACCCTTTTCGCTTAAATACTCTGCAATTTGTATAGCATTAGTAGCGGCGCCTTTTCTCAGGTTGTCACTTACAACCCACATATTTAAAGTATTAGGCTGTGTTTCATCGCGACGGATGCGGCCTACAAATACATCATCTTTTTCGTGCGCCCACAAGGGCATTGGATACACTTGGTTTGATGGATCATCCTGCACTACAACACCTGGAGCATCACTTAGTAGTTGCTTTACTTCTTCCAAGTCAAAATCATTTTCAAATTCAATATTTACACTTTCGCTATGGCCGCCCATAACCGGTATACGTACCGTTGTTGATGTTACGCGTATGGTATCATCACGCATAATTTTTTTGGTTTCGTTTACCATTTTCATCTCTTCTTTGGTATAACCATTCTCCAAAAAAACATCTATCTGCGGTATTACATTTAAGTCAATTGGATATTTATAAGCCATCTCACCATCTGCACCTTTACGCTCGTTCATTAACTGGTCAACAGCTTTTACGCCGGTACCCGTAACGCTTTGGTAAGTACTTACCACCAAGCGTTTTGCTTTATATTTTTTATGCAAGGGGTTTAAGGGCAACTACCATTTGTATGGTAGAGCAATTAGGGTTTGCAATGATCTTATCTTCTTTAGTAAGGGCATCTGCATTTATTTCTGGAACCACTAATTTTTTAGTAGGATCCATGCGCCATGCGCTTGAGTTGTCAATAACGGTAATACCTGCTTCAGCAAATTTAGGAGCCCATTCAGTTGATGTACTTCCACCTGCGGAAAATAAGGCAACATCAGGTTTTGCAGCAATTGCATCGCTCATACTTACAACCTTATACTGTTTACCTTTAAACTCAATTTCTTTACCAACCGATCTTTCTGAGGCTACCGGAATAAGTTCTGTAACAGGAAAATTTCTCTCCTGAAGTACCTGTAACATTTTTGTGCCTACTAAGCCTGTGGCACCAACAACTGCAACTTTCATTGTGTTTGTTTTGTTTTTAATAATTGATAATCAAAAATTCTCATCAGTTTTTCTACTCTTAAATCGTTCACATAAAAAAAAGCCTTCCATTTGTTGGAAGGCTTTCAAGTATTGTTACACATATAAATATACGCTTAATACACCTCCCGGTCAGGAACGTTTCTTAGTGCGTTTTATATGTTTACTGTTTAAGTTCATTTGAAGCGAATTTAAAAACAAAATCCATCGCCCCAAAAAATAATTGTAGTTATAATTTTAATTTAATAACTACAGTTATATGTAAAGCCTGCTTATTTTTAAAGTACATATTGTGTATTATGATTCGCCATTGTTTTAGAATAACCTTCACACTCATTTTAAGTGTCCATTTTTTTTCTTCGACAGCTCAAATCAATGAGACTTTTTCAGATGGCAATTTTACTGCGAACCCTACCTGGGTAGGCAATGTTGCAGATTGGATGGTGAATACCGATTTGCAATTGCAGAGCAATAATATGGTTGCTAATAGCACCTTTTATTTAAGCACTGCAAATACACTAGCAACAACTGCTCAATGGGACTTTTATACTAAGATCGATTTCAATCCATCTTCTGCTAATTATATTGATGTGTTTTTAACAGCCTCAGCAAGTGATATTAGCCTTGCCACCACAACGGGTTATTTTGTAAGGATAGGAAACACGGACGATGAAATTTCTCTATACAGAAAAGATGCAGGTGGCGCTGTAATTAAGATTATTGACGGTGCAAATGGTGTATTAAATACAAGTAGCAGTGTTATGAAAATAAGAGTGATCAGAACTGCTGCTAATCAATTTATTCTTTCAAGAGATCTGACAGCGGTTGGCAATAATTACGTTAGCGAAGGTGTAGCAACAGATGCAACATATAATACTTCTGCTTTTTTTGGATTTTTAGTAAAGCAAAGTACTGCAAGCTTTTTTCAAAAACATTACTTCGATGATATCATTGTGCAACCGTATGTACCTGATGTAACACCACCAGCCATACAATCTGTAACAGCCACTGCGCCTACTTTAGTTGATGTTTTATTTAATGAACCAGTTGAGCAAACATCTGCACAAACAACAGGCAATTATAGTGTAAACAATAATGTAGGCAACCCAATACAGGGCGTGAGAGATGCATCCAATGCAGCTTTGGTTCACTTAACTTTTACCACACCGTTCCCCAACGGGGTTAATAATACCATTACTATAAATAGTGTGAAAGACATAGCAGGCAACGCTATAAGCAATGGCACTGCATTGTTTAGTTTTTATATACCACAGCGTTATGATGTGCTTATAGATGAAATTTTTGCTGATCCAACACCTATCATTTCGTTACCCAATGCTGAATACATTGAACTGAAAAATGTGAACTCTCGTCCGATAAATTTGCAAGGATGGAAGTTGGCTGGTACTACCACAACAAGTAGTGCTTTTCCATCTATTGTTTTACAACCGGATAGTTTCCTCATAATTACCTCCACCACAAGTGCTCCCTTATTTTCATCCTATGGTGCGGTATTGGGTATAGGTTCTTTTCCTGCACTGATTGATGCAGGTACTACTCTTACCCTCACGTCAAAAGAAGGTGCAACTATCCACTCGGTTCGTTACGATATTTCCTGGTATCAAAACGCGGTGAAAAGCAATGGGGGATGGTCTTTAGAGATGATAGATACTAAAAACCCATGCAGTGGCAGTAGCAACTGGCAAGCAAGCATAGACCCACGAGGTGGAACACCGGGTATGAGAAACTCAATCACAAGGAATAATCCTGATCAGATCGCTCCAGCGTTAAAGTATGCATCGGCTTTAGATAGTATAACACTTTTACTAACTTTTGATGAACCATTAGATAGTGCGAAAGCTACGCTAGCTGCTAATTATACAATAAGTGATGGTATAGGTACGCCCGTATCAGCTATTACAATGTCGCCCACTTTTACACAGGTACAATTGAAGTTGCGAAACGCAATTACCAGTGGCAAAATTTATACCCTTACAGCAAGTAATGTAACAGATTGTAGCGGCAATATTGTGCAAGCAAAAAATACGGCGCGTGTTGGACTTGCAAGTGTAATTGACAGTAATGCAATTATAATAAACGAGTTACTATTTAACCCGAAAAGTGATGGAGTTGATTATGTAGAGATCTATAACAAAAGCAGCAAAGTGTTTGATCTGAAAGATCTTTATATCACCAATCGTTCTACCAGTACTGATGCTTTGGGTACACTTAGGCAACTATCTACAGCAAGCTTATTGATGTTTCCAGGTGATTTTTTTGTCATCAGCGAAAATGGTGCAATAGTGCAAAAACAGTTTGTTGCTAAAAACATTGAGAATTTCATTGACCTCGCAACCATGCCATCTTACCCTGATGCTTCAGGTGTTGTGGTTTTATTAAATGCTCAGGGCACCATTGTGGATGAATTACGGTATACAGAAAAATGGCACTTTAAGCTGATAGATAATAAAGAAGGGATCTCTATTGAACGTATAGATTATAATAAGCCTACTCAACTACAAGATAATTGGACATCGGCTGCATCTACTGCCGGCTTTGGTACGCCGGGTTATCAGAACTCACAGTTTAGGAGTGACTTGCAACCACAGGGTCAAATAACTATCACGCCTAAAACTTTTTCTCCAGATAATAATGGGTTTGATGACTTTACACTGATAGGTTATCAGATGACTGACCTTGGTTATGTTGGTAACATTACCATTTTTGATGCCGCCGGAAGACCGGTAAGATCTATTGCTAAAAATGCAACCCTTGCTCTTACCGGCTCATTTCGCTGGGATGGTTTAGACGACAAGCAACGCAAAGTACCAGTGGGAGCTTACGTTGTTTATACAGAAATATTCAACCTAAGTGGAAGTAAAAAATCTTTTAAAAATGTTGTAGTTGTTGCAGCTAATTTTTAGTGCAAACCTTTAAATGGACGCTTATTTTTTACGATCAATTATTGCATCATAAATGGCTTCGTGAATATTAGAGCGCGTATTAATTTGCAATAATTTATTGGCATCACTTCCATTAGGCGCTACGCGGTTAGATAGGAAAATATAAATCAGATCATACACCGGATCAACCCAAACACACGTACCAGTAAAACCTGTATGGCCATATGTTTTCGGCGAAGCACTTAATGTAGGATAAGGTGATTTTCGAGTTGCGTTATCTTTTTCAGGCTTATCAAAACCAAGGCCGCGTCTGCTAATATTACTATGGTAATCGGTAAAGTAATCGATCGTTTCTTTCTTTAAATATCTAACACCATTTAGCTCGCCGTTATTCAAAAGCATTTGATAAAGCTGCGCCAGATCGTATGCATTGCTAAACAGCCCTGCATGGCCAGCCACACCACCAAACATAGCCGCGCCGGGGTCGTGTACATCGCCACGCAATTGTTGTTGTCTGAATGATTTTTCCTTTTCCGTTGGTGCTATTTGATCCACCGGAAAATGCTCTAATGGTTTAAAGGATGTGGTAACCATATTTAGTGGAGCATAAAAAGTTTCGTGAGCATATTCATCCAATGGTTTGTTGGTTACGGCTTCTACTACTTTCGCTAAAAAAATAAAATCGTTGTCACTATAAATGTAGTTGTTAGGCGCACTTAATTTGCTTGCTAGAATGGTCTGATATAAACTATCTCTATAATCATTTCGCAGGTATAAATTTTCCGCTACTTTGATAGCGTGAGCTGAGTCTTTTTGATTAGAATAATATAGAGATAATGGCTTACCGGTTGCATCTAAAGTTTTGGTATAAAACGGTATGTATGCAATAAGTCCGGCCTGATGCAATAATATATTTTCTATAGTTAAGTATGCTTTATCTGTGCCTTTTACCCATGGGATATAATCACCCAAGGTTTTGGTCAAGTCTACTTTGCCTTCCTCATACAACTTCATTATAGATACGGTTGTTGCGGAAATTTTTGTTACCGATGCCAGATCGTAAATGGTTTCTTTTTTAAGAGGTTCTGTATTGTCATAGTTAGTATAACCATAAGATTTATAAAAAGCAACCTTGCCATTTTTAGCCACTAGTACCACACAACCTGGCGTAGCTTTTTGCTTAATAGCATCTGCTGCTATTGCATCTATAGCATTTAATTTTTCGCTACTTAAGCCTACTTCTTCCGGCACAGCGATTGGGAAATAATTATTGTAAGTATTGGAGGTGCCAAAGGTTAAGCTATCACTTACTGTTACTGGCAAAGTTCCTTTGGCTGCAAATTTACCTAGCAACAAGTCTGCTGCTTTATTTTGTATAACATCATTGTCTTCGTAGGCAGCAACTAGGTTTGGTATGTTATCTATGTTTTGTATGCTATAGGGGTTGCCAAAAACAAAGGTTGCAGAGGGTATTTGCTCGCTTATCTTTTGTACAAAATCTATAGAAGAATAACTGATGCCAAAGTTTTTAACCGGTACCCGACTGTAATTATGAATGCCAATAATTACAGCATCATACTTATCCTTTAATGTAGCAACCATCATAGCAACTGACCCAAGATCTTGCTGATAATTGAAAGGGTATATGTCTGCATTATAATCTTGCTTTAGCCTGGTGGAAAAAGCATTTAACTTATTAAAACTTAGTCCGATGCCCACAAATGCTACCTTTTTCTTCTTGTCTAATGGAAAGAAAATATCAGTTTTATTGCGAACAATAGTTATGGCATTTGAAGCTAGCTCAGTATTTATGTTTGTTGTATACTTATTAAGGTCGGCAACCAAATTATAGGTGTCAATAGTCTTAGCTTGATTTAAGCCTGCATTATACTTAGCCACTAATACTTTTTTCACCCTTGCATCAATGTCGCTCCATTGCAATTGATTTTTTTGAATGGCTACTAATATTTGTTTAATACTTCCTTTCACATCTCCCGGTAAACATAGCAGATCATTACCTGCAATTAATGCTTCTACCGATGCTTGGCCATCAGGGAAAAATTTGGTAACACCCTTCATTTCTAATCCATCAGTAACTATAAGGCCTTTAAAACCTAGTTCGTTTTTTAGTAGTTCTGTAACATTGCTTTTTGATAATGAGGTTGGTCGGTTGTCGCGACTGTCTATTGCAGGTATAGCTAAATGCGCTACCATAATAGCACCCACATCTTCTTTAATCAACTGCCTGAAGGGATATAGCTCAAATGAATCAAGCTGGGTGCGGGTTTTATTAATAACCGGTAGGTCGTAATGAGAATCAACACTTACATCACCATGACCGGGAAAGTGTTTGGCACAAGCAATCACTCCAACATCCTGCATTCCTTTCATATATTGCGTTCCAAATAAAGCCACCTTGTATTTGTCTTCCCCAAAACTTCTATCGTTTATAACCGGGTTGTTTGGGTTGTTATTTACATCTATCACCGGTGCATAATTCATATGGATGCCCAAACGCTTACATTGCTCGCCAACCGCTCTTCCAAATTCGTACACCAGTTGTGCATCTGGTACCGCACCAATCATAAGTTGTCTAGGAAAATTAATGACAGAATCCAAACGCATACCTAAACCCCACTCACCATCAATACTTATAAGCAACGGCGTTTTTGCAATACCCTGGTAGTAGTTTGTAAGATTGGCCTGCCGTACCGGTCCACCCTGAAAAAAACACAACCCTCCAACGTTATAAGTTTTAATAAGATTGGTTACCTCGTTAATGTGTTTTCTCCCAAATTGCTATGGGCTCTTATGATCATCAATTGTGCAATCTTTTGTTCTTTGCTTAAAGAATTCAGCACGCTGTCAGCCCAAGCTTCTGCAGTAAGCTTGCTTTTATATTGAGCCAAAGGCGCATTTAAGAAAATAAAAATTGAAGCAAATACAATTAAAAAGGTCTTCATAGCTGTGTTTGAGATGATAAGCACAATATAAAACAAAACGAAGCGCAGTAACGCCTGGTAGCCTTTTGTAAATGTTATTTACAAAACCTTTAATAGTATAGATCTTATTTTAGTTGGCTGGTAAATAAAACAACAAAGGAGGCATTTCGGCCTCCTTTGCAATCATTTCTGTTTTCAAATCACATTTCTTTAATGCGAATTTTAATATGGTGTGGCGCCACTTCATCACCGCCAAAATAAGGGAACAATTTATAACCACTGCCTTTTGCTGTAGTACTAGTGCGCGGCATAGAAAATGTCATTGCATCAAGCGAAAAAATGTAGCTCTCCGGTGTAACTTTTATTGCACACTCATGTGCTTCTTGTAACGAAACAATGCTTAATAGTTTTGAACTGCGTACGCCATTGTTATACGTGTAAGCATACAGGCAAAGTCCATCTTTTATATTCCAGTTCCATCCAAATCGGGCGCTAAAGTCGTGGTGCTGAGCATTATTATCAGCAAAGCCATACAGCTTATTTATGTCTGCCTGGTTTGCAGGGTCAACTGTTTGATAAATAGCGCTACTATCAAAGATCACTACAAACTTCAAGGTTTCATACTCTACTTTGGTCATCATGCTTTTATCACAATACTGTTGCCCTTTCAATATGTTGTATTCAACAAATTGATTAAGAGTTGTTTCAACTTTGGGAGTTATAACAAGACCAGGTAAGGTATCAAGCCCTTTTTGACAGGAGGAGGTAACCAGCACAATAGCTGTTAAAATGATAACAGATTTTTCATAAAGATTGGATAAGGATGTTAAACTAACAGTCATTAACTACTAAGCAAAAAATTTCTTTGCCTTCGGAATACTATTTTTACACGTGAATTAAACGAAGAAGTCGTGCCGGATATTATACAACTGTTACCAGAAAATATTGCAAATCAAATAGCCGCCGGTGAAGTGATACAACGCCCTGCCAGCGCTGTAAAAGAATTACTTGAAAATGCAGTAGATGCTGGAGCAACTGAAATTAGGTTGATTGTAACTGATGCCGGCAAAAACCTAATACAGGTGGTTGACAATGGAAAGGGCATGAGTGAAACCGATGCAAGAATGAGTTTTGAGCGCCATGCAACCAGTAAAATTTCAAATATTGAAGACCTGTTTCGAATTAAAACAATGGGGTTTAGAGGCGAGGCATTAGCATCTATTGCCGCCGTAGCCCAGGTAGAATTGAAAACAAAAAGATCGGATGATGATGCTGGAACTTTTTTAGCAATTGAAAATAGTTTGGTTGTAAAGCAAGAGCCCTGTGCTACTACAGATGGCACTAGCATTTGCATGAAAAATTTATTCTTCAATGTTCCCGCGCGACGAAATTTTTTGAAGAGTAACCCTGCAGAAATGCGCCACATTGTTGATGAGTTCATTAGAGTATCAATGGCATTTCCACACATTTTCTTTTCGCTCACCAGCAACGGACAACAGGTTTTTCATTTAGAGCAGGGTACGCTTAAGCAACGTATCATTCAAATATTAGGTACACATTACAATGCTAAACTGGTAAGTGTAAAAGAAGATACTGATTATATGAACGTTTATGGTTTTGTAGGTAAGCCCGAGACTGCAAAAAAAACCAGAGGCGATCAATATTTTTTTGTGAATAATCGCTTCATAAAAAGTGCCTATCTCAACCATGCCGTTATGAACGCCTTTGATGAAATGATCGGGAAAGATAGTTTTCCTATGTATGTGCTGTTTATTGACCTTGATCCATCGCAGCTGGATATAAATGTGCACCCGACCAAACAAGAAATTAAGTTTGAAGATGAGAAAATTGTTTACGCATTTGTACAAGCGGCAGTTAAACATGCCCTGGCACAATTCAGTATTGCACCTTCATTAGATTTTTCTTTAAATGCAGACATACAAAGTTTAGATGCGGTTACCCAACCTGCCGTAGCAAGCACTTTTGATAGCGTTACCACTTCTAATCTTTTTAAAACCTTTTCACAAAAAAATCAGGCACATAAAATAGAACCATCTGATAACAGCTCATTGAAACAGTGGAAGAGTTTTTACGAAACATCTACTTCCGTTGCAACGCCTGCTTATGAAAAAGTAATTGAGCAACCGGTTGACTCTTTAGGAATGTTTGGTAACGTTAAACAAGGCATTAGGGTTTTAACTGAAAGTTCGTTAACGCAGATACATGCCTCCTATATTATTGCCAGTACTACCGATGGCTTTTTGCTAATACATCAACAACAGGCTCATGAACGCATTCTTTATGAACGTTATAGTCAGGCAGTACATGGTAAGCAAATGATCACGCAAAAAAGTCTCTTTCCGGCAACTATAGAATTGGCTGCATCCGACACGGCACTTATGCATGAGCTAATGCCCGACATGCGCGTGCTAGGTTATATGATTGAGCATTTTGGCAACAATACATTTGTTGTGCAAGGCACCCCCGCCGATGTATTAGGTGGTGATGAAAAGATGGCTATTGAAATGCTGCTGGAGCAATACAAACATTTTAATACTGACATAAAGTTTAGTAAAAGAGAACGCCTAATAAGGTGTCTGGCCAAACAACAATCCATAAAATCCGGACAGGTTTTAGGTAACGCCGAAATGAGTAGCCTTGTAGAAGAATTATTTACGTGCGCAACACCAAATATTACTCCTAACGGCCATCCCACTTACTTAGAGTATAAAGAAGATTATTTGGAAAGGATGTTTAATAAGTAAGATCGATCTTTAATATTTATCAATAATGCCGGTGACAAACTTTTCAATAGCCTTGCGTACATCTTGAGCGTTTGCCTGATGGGCGTTTACTAAAACAGAAAAGAATAACGTCTTATTTTTTTTTGTGAGCAACATACCACTTAAGGCTACATGATTACTAAGTGTGCCGGTCTTCGCATATATTCTGCCTGCGTAATTTTTATATAAGCTACTCAATGTTCCCTCACCACCTGTTGGCAATATTGTTTTCATACGCGCCACGCCAAAGTCATTTTTCATGCTATTTAGCAACCAAATAAAATCTTGTGGGGTAAATAGATTGTATCTGCTCAAGCCACTTCCATCAACCCATTTCGGCTTCTGAGGGGCGCTTTTGTAAATGGTGTTTAGTAGGTTGTCAATCACTTTTGTATCATTCATTTCTCCCAATACTGCATCGCTCACCATAAGCAGAGTTTGCTCGGCGAAAAAGTTATCACTACGATGCATCATAATGCTTAACAAAGAATCGGTGGGCTGAGAATATAAATTTTTAAGCGATTTACGGTCAAGGTCCATCGTAACTGATTCTACCACTCTTGTGTAATGTATCACTAAGGTATTTGGCTGCAAAACGGCCGCGTTCCATTGGTAGCGTAATAACTCGTTTACTTATTGCTTTTCCGGTATCGGTAGCCAACGTATAAAAGTGGCTTCCCAGTTGCCGAGACACTTTCCAATTAGTATGATCTATGTTTCCTATCAATAAAGATTTAATAGAACTTGGTACGGTTGCAAACGTATCGCTCTTAAAGCGTGATAGTTGCAACATTACCAAACATGGGAAACGGATCACGTTCCGCCATATAGCTTTCTTCGTAATCATCCCACGCCCAACCTTTGCCTAATGGGTTTGACTTGAAAGGCGTAGCAATTTGCACCTTTTGAACAGATGAGTTAGTAAGTAACTTATATAAGGGTTGTTTTTGAAAATCGGGATGCAGAAATGTTGGATCACCTGTTGCCAAAACAAAAATGCCATCATCGTGCGTAAGATACTTGGCGCCAATAAGGCTATCGCCTAAGTACTTCATGGCTGCATAGCAGGTAAACAATTTGGTATTGCTAGCCGGTACAAAATATTTATTGCCTTGGTGCTCGTATAAATATTTGCCTTTGGCAGGATCAAATATAGAAATGCCAACGTGCGCATTTGCTAATGCACCATCTGATAGTATGGCGTTATTAGCTGACTTTTGCAATTTGCTTTGGATGCTGCAAGATGTAAGAAACATCCATGCGAAATAAAATATTGCTACACGCGATGTTTTGAATTGCTGCATCATTATCAATGGGTTTTTATCTAGCTTCTCTCAACGGCTCTAAGCCACCGCTCGGGAATGTCATTTTTACAGGCAGCAATATAATCATTATGGCTGCAAGAGATAAATTTCAAATCGGGCAATTGCATCCACCATCTGCCGGTTTTTTTACTTTGTAAAAAAATCGTTTCTACTTCTGCAAATGCCATATTGAACTCATAAAAGCTATCCCTATCGGCAAGGTTTGCTTCCACTTTGCCTTTATTAATTCCATCCATTAAATACCATAGCATGTGTGAGATTTGCTTCGCTGAAAGTTGGTGTTGATCCAGCGTGGGCAGGTAACCATAAATGCCAATGCTACTTACATTGGGGCTCATGCCGGCATATTGCATCAGCGTGCAGGCTTCCTCGCCGGTTAGGCCATTGGGTGTAGTGATGTTGCAAGGTGCATGGCTGTGTTGTATAGCGGATATGTCGAAACTAAAAAGATTACAGTTTCTAATTACAGGTTCCATGTCTTCAATATTTTCTTTCACCCGACCAACCCGATAGCAATCAAAACGCAATTTATCAATTGTCTCCAGCATGGTGGGGTGTACCATATAACTCTGAAAACCCAGGTGGTTGTAGTTGCGGATAAAGTTGGGATCGCCGGCCAGCATCTCCATCAAAAAATTATCTGCAGGCAGCCTGCTTTCCATATTCAGGTCAATACGCGAGTCAACACAAACAGCTTCAATAATTTTTTCCATATTAGCATAGCTGCCATACTGAGCAGTAGTAATATCATGACTGCCTCCTAGAATAACAACACGTTTGTTGTGCTGCAAAAGTTCTTCTACCACAGCTTTTAAAGCCGCATACGTATCTTGTAAAGTGGCGCCCGTTTTAATATTTCCAATATCTGCTACCCGAACCTCATTGTGCCAATGATATAAAGAGTAAAACTCAGAACGTATCAAATCAGGGCTGTCATTGTTTTCGATGGATAGAGCGGCACCTCTGTTATCGCCGCATCCAACAATCACCATATCGGCCTGGTCAATATCAGGAAAATACTCATCGTTTAAGGCAATGTGTTTCCCCATTTGGTTATCCCTGTAACCTTCATCGTTTGATATTTGGTAGAGATTTACCGGGGCTAAAAAGTCTATGATAGATTCGATATTGAGCATTGAACGCTTTTTGTAAAAACAAACTTAACCTAATTATGCAGCGCAAATTGAGTTGGGAATAATGAGCAACATTATGAAGGGTAATCCACAAAAAATGGTATAGGTAATGCAATGAGTTAGGTGTGAAGGCATCGTTTTTGTACCCAAAAAGTATATCACAAAAAGATCTTATTATGCATAACCAATCATTTCAATTGATGTTAGACGGTGTACCGTTTGAAGTTAAAGCAGTTCCTTTTTCTTTTAATGAAGGAACGCGATTTAATGTTACTGTAAATAATAGTGATGAATACGTGTTTGCTTATGACAGCAACGTAAGTCAGTTTGTTGCTATAGACGACGATGGTGCCACGCTGCCTCAAAATGTAGAAACGGAGATAAGTGGAAAGTTAATTTCGATGCCTGTTTCTTAGTACTTGATAAATGAAGGGTTGTACTTTTTGCTCATGCAGCAGCGTACAACTCTTTTTTATTATAATTGCTGAATAAAAGATTTCGGTTGGTTTGAAAATAAGCTGTTCTAAAAATTGCTAACGCAACGTCTGAACCACGTACGGGTAAAATATTATTGCTCCAATAATGGCTGCGAACAAGGCTGACCACCAAACTGCACCTGCAGCCACATCTTTTATTATTTTAACTGTAGGGTGAAAGTCCTTACTCAACATGTCGCAAATACGTTCTATGCCAGTATTAACCATTTCTAAGCTTATTACAACGCCAATGCAACCTAAAATAAAACACCATTCAAACGTTTTTAGGCCAAAATACAACCCGGCAATTATAACCAGAAAGCCTATGATGATTTGAATACGGCCATTGCGTTCTTTCTTAAAAAAGTAATTAATACCCTCAGAAGCCCAACGAATATTAGATAAAAAATTGCTCATTGATCTGTTAGGATTTGATAGAGTTGTAGGAAATCTTTTTCCTTGACGCATAGGTCAAAATAAAAAAGCCTTTAGTAGTTACTAAAAGCTTTTTTTAAAATACATGGTTGTCAATTATTTTCTAGCCATCACTTTCTGTACAGCTTTTACAATATGATCTGCATCCAAGCCATATTTTGCCATAAGTTCAGCAGGCTTGCCACTTTCACCAAAGCTGTCATTAACAGCAACATACTCTTGAGGTGCAAGGTGTTTTGTAATAAGTACCTGAGCTACACTATCTCCCAATCCGCCCAAACGGTTATGTTCTTCGGCAGTCACCACGCAACCAGTTTTGGCCACCGACTTTAAAATGGCTTCTTCATCCAATGGCTTAATGGTGTGTATGTTTATAATTTCCGCATCAATACCCATCTCTGCAAGCTTTTCGCCGGCTAGAATGGCTTCCCAAACCAGGTGGCCGGTAGCTACAATAGTAACATCAGTTCCCTCATTAACCATCCATGCTTTACCAATTTCAAATTTTTGATTTTCATCAGTAAAAATGGGCATAACCGGGCGGCCGAAACGTAAGTAAACCGGGCCTTTGTATTCGGCAATAGCAATAGTAGCAGCTTTGGTCTGGTTGTAATCGCAAGGATTTATCACCGTCATACCAGGCAACATCTTCATCATGCCAATATCTTCTAAAATCTGGTGGGTGGCACCATCTTCACCTAATGTAAGACCTGCATGTGACGCACAGATCTTCACATTTTTCTCAGAGTAAGCAATTGATTGGCGTATCTGATCGTAAACGCGGCCTGTTGAAAAATTGGCAAATGTTCCTGTAAAAGGGATGCTGCCGCCAATGGTCATGCCTGCGGCAATGCCCATCATATTTGCTTCGGCAATACCAATCTGGAAAAAGCGCTCTGGAAATTCTTTAATAAAGGCTTCCATTTTAAGAGAGCCAACAAGGTCAGCACAAAGTGCTACTACGTTTTCGTTCTTTTTACCGGCCTCTAATAACCCTGCGCCAAAGCCGGAGCGTGTATCTTTTTTATCTGTAAAAGTGTATTTTTTCATGTTTGATGATCCTTATTTTAGGATGGTAACGTGATCTGTTATTTGGAAAGTTGAAATTTTGTATTGACCTAGTAATCCAGCAGCGAACTTTCTAATTGATAAAGTGCCTCTTGTAATTGTTCATCATTAGGAGCTACGCCATGCCATTTGTGAGAGCCCATCATAAAGTCAACCCCATGGCCCATATTGGTTTGCATCAATATCATAATAGGCTTTCCTTTGAAAGTTTTAGCCTTAGCTAATTCTAAAACCCTTATCACGTCGGCTATATCGTTACCGTTCATTTCCATTACATCCCAACCAAAGGCCTCCCACTTAGCTCTGAGGTTACCCAGTGAAAGTACTTTTTCTGTTGGACCGTCAATTTGCTGTCCGTTATAGTCTATGGTTGATATTAAGTTGTCAACTTTATTATGGGGAGCATACATTGCTGCTTCCCAAATCTGGCCTTCCTGTAGCTCACCATCACCATGCAGTGTGTAAACAATGCGTTTATCGCCCTTAAGTTTTTTGGTAAGTGCTGCGCCGATTGCTACCGATAAGCCCTGACCTAAAGAACCAGATGCGATACGGATACCGGGTAAATGTTCGTGTGTAGCCGGATGCCCTTGTACCCGAGAATTGATTTTTCTAAAGGTGGCAAGCTCACTTACATCAAAATACCCTGAGCGAGCTAGCACGCTATAAAAAACGGGTGAGATATGCCCATTAGATAAAAAGAATAGATCCTCCTCAAAGCCGTCCATATTAAATTTAGGATCGTGCTTCATAACATGAAAATAGAGTGCGACAAAAAAATCGGTACATCCTAAAGATCCGCCGGGATGGCCTGATTGGCAGCCGTGCACCATGCGTACAATATCGCGGCGTACTTGTTTGGCAATATTTTCTAACTGTTCAATATTCATATGCAGTTTTTAGATGTCTGTTTTGCTATTAATAAATCAAGTGATTAAAGGTCTTCAACAACTTCGGCCATTTTCTTAGAATCCTCTAAAAATTTAGCAAGTCCAAGATCGGTTAGTGGATGTTTTAAAAGTGCTAAGATTGATTCTAGTGGGCTTGTGCAAACATGCGCACCTAATTCTGCTGCACGTATAATGTGGTTGGCATTGCGAATAGAGGCAGCAAGAATTTCTGTTTTAAAGCCCTGAACTACAAAAATTTGGGCTATCTGCTCAATTAAAATCATTCCGTCCCAACCGCTATCGTCAATTCTACCTAAAAAGGGCGACACATAAGTTGCGCCAGCCTTTGCAGCTAACAATGCCTGTCCTGCAGAAAAAATAAGAGTACAGTTGGTACGTATTCCATTATCAGTAAACCATTTAATAGCTTTAATGCCTTCTTTTATCATGGGCACTTTAACCACAATGTTTGGGTGAATGGCTGCAAGTTTTTTACCCTCTTCTATTATAGTGTCAAATTCTGTGGTAAGTACTTCAGCAGAAATATCACCATCAACCATTTCGCAAATGGTTTTGTAATGTTTGTTTATGGCTTCTTCACCTCTAATACCTTCTTTGGCCATTAAAGATGGATTGGTAGTTACACCATCTAAAATACCAAGAGCGTGAGCTTCTTTAATTTGAGCAAGGTTAGCTGTGTCAATAAAAAATTTCATGTTTATTTATTTAATGTATTGGTTTGGTTGCTTATAATATGGTGGGAAGAAATGATTACTGTATTTTTTCAGAATGTTAAAAGCTACAAGATAAAGATTGTTGAAACCAAATAAAACTTTTTTATGCAATCGGTTGCAAGTTGTATAGGACGTAGGTTTTGCGCAGGTTTCATATAAGTGTTCGTGTATTGAAAAAAATGTAGACAAATGTACCTCTACGAAACATATATGCAAATAATAAATAGCGTTGTTGGGATCTTTAAAAATCCAGAAAAAAATCTTTAGAGTGTCTTAACGCGATAAATAACGAATACTTCAAATAAAATAATTTGTTTTAGCGTTGTTGATGCTGTTTTGCATCATAGGGATACCTTTAATTTTTTTCAAACTACGGTTCATGAGATTAGCATTTACATTACTGGCTTTTTTGTTTGTTTTCTTTAGCAATGCCCAACCGCCAATTGTTTTACAACTTTCGGGTTCAGAACTATACGTGGCACATACATTTACCACAGGCGAATCATTTTTAAAAATTGGGAGTTTGTATAACGTGTCACCGATTAAGCTTGCCCAATACAATGGTCTCACCTTATCATCGGCCCTAAATTCCGGTACCGTTTTACGCATCCCCATTACAAGTACCAATTTTGAACAAGCAGGAAATAAAGGACTTTATGAGGTGCTTGTTCCTTTGGTACATCAAGTAAAAAAAGCGGAAACTCTAGAGGGATTATATCGTTTTTATCCCAAATTGAATCCCGCAACATTGCAAGAATGGAATCCTGATTTATCTTCTTCACCTAAAGAAGGTACTAAAATCATTGTGGGTTATCTGCGCGTAAAGAAGGAACTGGCAAAGTTCTTTTTTAAAGATGAACAAGCAGTTGTCACGTTACCTATAGTAGATTCAGTTGAAAATAAAGTAGCTGTACAAAAAAGTACGGCAATAGAAAAATTTAATGTAGATGCTCATGAAGATTTTGACTCAGATCAATTATTGGCCATGGCAAGAAAGGCTGCCTTCGATAATAAAAACTACTCCTTGGCAACAACGTATCTTAGAAGTGCCATCTACAAAAGTCCCAACTATGCTGATGTAAGAATTTTTTTGGGAAGAATATATACCTGGACTGATAAAGTAGATAGTGCGCGCCAGCAGTTTAATTATGTCATCAACCTTGACCCAACATATCGCTGACGCCTTTATTGCATTTGCAGACCTTGAATACTGGAACGATAGTCCCTTAGTAGCTCTAGATCTGGTTAACCGCGGGCTGAAACATAATCCTTCATCAACAGAACTATTGCGACGTAAAGTAAAAATTCTGGGCAAATTGAATCGTCAATCGGATGCACTTCAACTTTTAGATAGTGTACTTAAAGCCGACCCAAAAAATACAGAGATCAGAGCTATGTCTGCGCAATTAAGAGAAACCGTTGGTGGTAACAGAATAGGAGCAAGCTACGACTACTCCTACTTCGATCGTCAATTTAAAGACCCATGGCACATAGCAAGTATTGAGTATTCCAGGTTAACCAAATTAGGCTCCATTAGCGCCCGTCTCAATTATGCAAATAGATTTAAAAGTAGTGGTTTACAATATGAAGTAGAAGCTTATCCCAATTTATCACGCCGTTTATATAGCTATGTTAGCTTCGCATATTCTAATGACGTTGGCGTATTTCCAAACTATCGGGGCGGCTTTTCTTTATATAGTAGTTTGCCAAAAAGTTTTGAAGGCGAAGTTGGTTTCCGGTATCTAAAGTTTTCCGGAGATCCCACGTGGATTTACACAGCAGCATTGGGTAAATATTATAAAAGCTGGTTGTTTACAGCACGCACTTATCTAACACCGGGCACTAGCAACATATCCCATTCCTACAACTTAGGTGCACGTTATTATTACGGTGGTGCTTTTGATTTTGTGGGTTTGGTTTTAGGTACGGGCATTTCTCCTGACGAAAGCCGTTCTGCGTTATTGCTGAATAGCAAGTATAAATTAATTAGCAAAAAAGCATCAGCAACCTACAAGCACGAGATCAGGAATAAATATATAGTAACACTCAATGCATCGCTGGTAAACAATGAGTACTTACCAAGAACTACCGGTAATCAGATAGAGGGTGGCATCAGCTACCAAATACGCTTTTAGTTATGAGAAGAAAGGTTTTTTTTGGGCTATTGTTACTCGTTATTTTACTTCCACTTTGGATGTTTTTGATCTGGGCTGCTACGCCCAAAAAAACCATGGTTACAGCCATTATTGATAAGACAGCTATATCAAAACAAGGCCAGGAGCATTCTTCTCTCACATGGATATTGAACCACCAGAAGTATTCTAAAACAGCTACAAAAGGCTACTCAGTCAGCAACGATTATTTTGGTTTTTTTCCTTTAGATAAAGAGCAGTTTAGAATAAAAGGGCTTGAAAGATTTAATACAAGGCAATTAGAAAAGTTGAGCAATGATTGCGATGCCGTTTACATTGCCGATACCTACGGTGTATATACAAACGAATGGTTCGCAAAGAAAAATGTAACCGAACGTTCGGGTATTATATACGGCGGTTTGAGCACGCAGGATATAAGCTTTTTAAAAAAGATGAAGGATAAGCATCGGCTGATCATCACAGAGTTTAATACCATTGGCTCGCCAACGAATGAAGCTGTACGCGGCGATTTTGAAAAGCTTTTTGCAATGAAGTGGAGTGGATGGATCGGTAGATTTTTCAACTCGCTTGATACAGCCATTAATAAGGAAATACCGGTATGGCTGGTTGATAGATACCGGGAGCAAAATAATGGCATCTGGCCATTTAAGCTTTCAGGTATTGCCTTTGTAAGCAATCAGGATAAGGTTGTTATTCTGGAAGAAAATAAACATCTGAATGATCCCTTGCCCTACATAGAAACAAGCGACTACGCCCAACAAAAATTGAAGTTGCCTGAAAGCATTAAGTATTCTTTTTGGTTCGATGTTGTTGCTCCTGATACCACGCGAAATCAGGTAATAGCACAATTTAATTTCAATGTGAATCAGGCAGGCATCGAGCTCTTAACACGGCAAGGCATTCCAACCAAAATACCGGCTGTAACTATGCACAAAGGAAAGGATTATGAGTTTTATTATTTCTCGGGAGATTTTTGTGACAACCCTATAAGTATTACCTCATCTTATTTTGCAGGTATCAGTTCGTTCCAGGATTTTTTTTACAAAGAGAATGATCTTTTAGAAAGAGAGAGTTTTTTCTGGAAGTTTTACAAGCCAATGCTTACTAATATCTTAAATGATTATTACCATAAAAAAGCAAAATAAATTACTTTGGATGGTACGCCTTATAAATGCTATCCGGAATTATTTTAGCTCCATTAACAATCTTATTGTTCTTTGCTTTAAATGCTTCAAATGCGTTGTTTAAAGATGTAGCGTTGCTATTATTATTGTCTTTTTGTGTAGTAAGATCTTGCCCGATTATAAAAACATCTCCACTATTAAGTTGGTATTTATCAGTAACAAAATCAACTAAATCTGTTTTGGTTTGCATTAGTGCGTATGCATGATTGTTTTGTAGAGTTTTGGAAGTATCAATACCGCTACCAACCCAACTTACAAGTGATGGCATTTGCATACCAAAGTTGTTTTTAAAATAAGCCATCAGCGTAGGCGCAACATCAAAATGAGTTGATATAGATGAAAACTTTGCGGTTCGTTGTAGCAGGCCAGAGTATATTAAGAATGGCACATGATACCGGTCTAATTTAGATGCCATCGGTATTTCAGGCATGCGATGATCTCCGGTAATAATGAAAATGGTGTTATTAAAATCTGATCTCTGTGCGTAGCTTTTAAAAAGATCTTTCAACGCATCATCGGTATATAAAATGCTCGCATATTGTTGTTTATACAAACGGTATTCGTCTTTCCTTACACCATCTATCCCAAGCTCATCCATTCTAATTTCAAATCGCTGCAAATATTTTTCCTGCTCATTTATAACAAAGGGATTGTGTGATGAAACGGTTAGTAAAACATTCGCATACGGTTGCTTTACTACAGGTGTTAATGCTAAGTATCTTCTATAAAGTTCTTTATCACCAAAACCCCAGGTAGAACCATTGTGCAGCGGCATTTGCGTATAGCCTGCAGGAAAGTTATGGATGTCATTTATCTTATCGATATTGCTTTTTTTCAGAAACAGATCCATATTATCGAAAGAAGCATCGCCGCCATAATGAAAGGATGTTTGGTAACCATTTTTCTTAAGTAAAGAAAGGATAGATAAATGGTCAGGCATCGAATTTCCCATGGCTGAAAAACCATTACTGCTAAAGGGTAACGAACCTAATATTGATGGTAAAACTGCAAAGGTTCTTCCTCCTTCGCTCAAAAAGTTTTCCCAATACAAACTTTCGTTTGAAAGCGAATCAATAAAGGGTGTGAAGTTTCCTAAATATGCACCTTCGTTTGTAAATGCACGGCCTAACCCTTCTACCAAAATAATGACAACATTAGGTGGCGTGTTTGTTTTATTAAAAAAAGGTGATAGCACATCTGGCGTGTTGTTTTTATGTAGAAACGGAAATTGTTCTTCATCTACATAATCCATTTCGGCTAAGGTGCCTGACTGTTGTTCAAAGTCTCCAATGTAACTGTCAGCATAAATATCATTCTCAACAGTTGTTGGAAAAAAATGAGTGTATGATCTGGAAAAAAAGAAGTCGGTTTTGTTAATGGCTATGTTGCTTTCAAAGTCACTCTTAAATTGCTTGCCGCTAATTATTGTGGGACTAAGTATTAATGTAAAAAGTATCAGGAAACCATCAACAATGGCAGACGACCAGGTATTGATTTTTAACTTTCGAGGCAACCATTTTATAATTAAAAAAGTAGCAGCCACTATGGCGAGAAGTAAAAAAATAAATGAAACTTTTACTCCTCCCGATGCACCAACTGTTTGAATGATATCACTGATTTTATAGGCAAACAATTCGGCGCCTAATGGTACAAACGACTGTGCAAAGTACTGCCCTAAAGCTAAAGTTGCTATTGTTATAATTAATGCGGTAATCACCATTATTACTACAGCAGCTCGAGACGAGAGAATATAAAGTGGAACAAATATCATCCACATAATAAGTGAAAGGTTTGCCCAGAAAAAACAGATCGTACAGAAGCGCTAAACCCAGAAGTTTAGCAGTTGATGTTGGATATGCGTGTGCAAGAATGTTATAAGAAAATTCAGCTAGCCTGAGTAAAATGATGATGACTAAAAGTGATACGGCATATTTAGTAAACAGTAATGAGCCTTCTTTTATTTTGTTGAGTACGCGCACAAAAACAGAATGAGATTTAATTGGATATAATAGGTTTTTCGAAGCCCTGCCGGGTCATAGTGCCCCACGTTTTATTTTTCTTTGCATAATCAACCAAGCCTGTAAGGCACGACCATACAACGAAGGGATGGTAGATAAACGGTTCAGTTATAGCTACTAACAATAATTTTATAATGTCAGAGCGTTTTTTATACTGATGAAAACTGAGCACCTCCATTAAAATTGCAAAGGTTGAGAACAACAAACCGAATGAGATAACAAAGAATAAGATTGATAAGAAGAATTGCCACTGTATCAATCCCAAAATTGCCATTAACAAAAACATTAAAAATCCAAACGCTTCAATTATGGGTGCAAACATTTCAAAAAATAGCCAGTAAGGATAGCTTATCATACCAACAAAGCCATATTTGTAATTAAAAAACATGGTCTTGTGAGTGCGTAATGTTTCAAGTGTGCCACGCATCCATCGGTTACGTTGCCTTGCCAGTATTTTCCAGTCTGTGGGTGCTTCTGTCCAGCATAGCGGATCGGGTATGTACTTTACCAGGTATGGCTGTTTGTGTTCCTCCATATAACGCCGCATACGTACAACCAGTTCCATATCTTCCCCAACAGTATTCGGATTATAACCACCACATTTAATCACAAGATCCTTATCAAACGCTCCAAATGCTCCTGATATCAATAGTAAACCGTTTACCCTGCTCCATGCCATCCTCCCTAGCAAAAATGCCCTTATATACTCCAGTGTTTGCACCCGGGGTAAGTATTTTTTAGGAAGTTTTACCTCAACAATAGAGCCCCCTTCTACAATGCAAGAATTTGCAATTCGCACAACACCACCTGATGCTATTACACGCTTGGAGGTCTCATCCATCAAAGGCTTAACGATCTTCAATAATGCATCAGGTTCTAAAATGCAATCCACATCAATAGCAACTATGTAATCGTTATGGGCCACATTAATGCCGGCGTTCAATGCATCGGCCTTGCCGCCGTTTTCTTTATCAATAACCACCAACTTTTTGTAAATAGGATTTATACTTCTATAGATGGTTTTAATGCGTTTGGTGGCAATGGGCGTTTTTACAAAACCAGTGCTGCTTTGTAAACTGTATGTATCAATAAGCTGTTGCAATGTATCATCGCTACTGCCATCATTAATTATTATTACTTCCAGATTACTGTAGTAGATCGATAGAAGCGAGCGAACATTTTCGATGATGGTTGCACCCTCGTTAAAAGCAGGTGCAATAATACTTACCGATGGCGCAATAGGAGAGGAGGCAAGTAAGTTGAAATCAGTAAATTTATTTCGTCTTAAATGCTTAAAAGTTTCGCCAATGGATAGAATGCCAATAATGGTATAGACCAACATCAACACAGTTGAATAGAAAAATATTCCATAGCTTAAAAGACCTGATATGATCTGAAACCAGATCACAACAATGCACCCTCTCTTACATGCTTTAAAATGTTGGTATAAGGATGGCCGTTGTTGATGGAGACATCTTGAATTAACTGTAAGCCTTCAGTGCAGCAAGTCATTAATGCTTCTGCTGCCACCAGCTTTATATTGTCATTTTTATTAAAAAGCTCCAGATATATGAAATCGGTTTGAGCATCAGAGCCCATAACTTTTATAGCCTCCAGTATTGCTATCTTGTTCTTCAATTCCTCTTCAGCATAAAAATTTTCCAAAATACCTGCTGTTGTTTGTTTATAAATTTGCTGTAAGCATTTAATAGCATAGAAACGAATGGTTGCACTTCTGTAGTATAAACAGCCAACAACTGCATCGTGCAAATGCAATAAATGGAACACTGAAATTAATTTCAGTATAAAAATCACCACAGAATCGTTCGTGGATTTTAAGAGGTGTTTTGCACCTGGTAAATCTGGTTCGGAAACAAGTGCTAACTGGTCTAATAGTTTCATCTGCTGCCAATCTGATATAGGAAAGGTGAGCACTTTTAAAAACCTTAATCCGCTAAAACCTGCAAAACTTACAATGGCACTTTGTGCCTCGGTACGCACGTTTTCGTTTTTACTGTTGGTTTGTCTAAAAATTTTAAACAGATACTGCGTTTGATCAAGGGCTGCAAGTTCCTGAATGCCCTTAGCCTTAACATACCAATGTTTACTGTTTAGTTTCAACAAAGAATCTTTTGATAAACCCAGTTGTGTATAAAGTTTGATCAAATTTTCTGCACCCTGACCTCTGAAACTTCTCTTTGCTTTTATAAGTTCATCTATAACAAGTTGCCTTACTTGCGGCAGATTTAATTTGCTCTTTAGCGCCTGCGGCAATATATAAGATTGATTTGTTGATAAGTCATCAATCTTACTATGCAATATGGCATCGCTCAATCCGGTTATAATATCTTGTCTTAATTGAAGCGCGATAAATGATCTTTTACGTTTAATAGATACGTAACTGAAAATAGCTACGATCAATACAATTGTGATGATGGTTATAAGTATGGCAACTGTGTAGAATTCTTTTATAAACTTTCCGGGGCCAAAACGTTCTTGTAGCTTATTTTTTTTACTTCTTTTTATCCAGTCTTTAGTTGGTTTTGCCGGTGTGCTTTTTACCTGAACTTGTTTTGTAGATGCTTTAGTTGCATTTAAATTTGGTATTACTTTTTTAACTGCAATTGTAGGTTGCTGATGTAATGCAGTGTCTGATTGCTTGCTAACTATAGCTACTTTTTTTGTGCTTTGTACTTTAGAGGTTTTTAAAGGAGCAATAACACTTTGGTTGCTATTAATGTAGCCAATGATGCGAGGCTTATTGTTTTTAATTTTATAAACCGCGAGTGCTTTGGTGACGGGCCGGTCTGTTAATGTAAAATTTTTTTTAGAAAGCGGAATTTTAAGATACTTAGCAGAAAGCTTGCCTTTATGAAATTCCAGGTTGTTGTACTGGGCAATGATTGTAGGCGAAAGATTGTATTTTTTAGCAAGTGTTACATAAGTATCCTTAGTAACAACCGGGTGTGTAATATATAAATTAGAGGAAGTGCCGCTTGCGAAAAGCTTTTTATTATTTTGAGCCAATACACAATTTGCAACAATGCAAAAAAATATGATTAGCCAAAATTTCATGAAGTAAACTAGGAATATTGGTACAAAAATAACGAAGACAAACTCCCTTAAGATTTTATTGCGATACCCTCAGGTTTTAGAAACTTGTGAGACATCTTAGCAAAGCGTTTTACACGCAGCGCAAGTTCGTTTAAGCTGAAAGGTTTTGTTATGTAATCATCAGCGCCCATTTCAAAAGCTTCTTCTACAACATTTTCCTGCCCCATGGATGATAGTACGATCACAGGTGTCTTTTTCAAGAGGCCATTTTTTACAGAACCAACAATCTCTAAACCAGATGAGAATGGCATCATAATATCGGTAATAATTATATCTGGCCTCAGCTCCTCAATTTTGGCCAATGCCTCTTTGCCATTTTTGCAAGCAATCACCTCGTAACCCTCTCTTATCAACTTGAGTTCTACAGCTTTAAGCATCAATGGTTCATCCTCCGCTACTAGTATTGTCATTTTCCGCACTTGTTTTTCCAATTTTATTTTGCCCGCATGTTATGCTTAGATTAAATATTGATGCTTAGAAGGGGCAAAAAGTTGCTCAGTAGCTTTAGAAAACGATAAATGAAAACTACTTCAATTTAAGTAATCGTTTCACACGTAGCGATAATTCGATTGAATTGAAAGGCTTAGTAAGAAAATCGTCGGCCCCTAATTGAAATGCTTCCAAAACAGTTTCTTCCTGGCCAAGGGCCGATAAAACAATAATTGGAATACTTTTTCCGGGGATAGATTTTACAATTCCTATAAGCTCTAAACCCGATGTATATGGCATTAAGATGTCGGTGATGATAAGATCTGGGCGGTCATTTTCTATAGCTATCAATGCTTCGCTGCCATCTTTTGTTCCGGTAACTTCATAGCCCTCGTTTTTCAATTTCGCCACAATTGTCATCAACATCAAGGGTTCGTCTTCTGCAATTAAAATTTTCATTTATTTGAAATAACTTTTGTGGGGGTGGTGAAAATACAAAATTCTAAACCGTTTTAATATCAGGCTCAAATCTTTCAATGATAGCTTCAACAGCAATTGCTACTTTTTGGTTTAATTGGTTAATCAATTGGCGCACCATTTCTACTTGCACATCAACCTTGGTCAATTGCTCTATTTCTTTAGCCAAATCAAAAGCCCCTGAAACCTTAATTATTGAAAAAGATGATTTTAAAAAATGCGCCAACTTCGAAACAGCCTCATAGTTTGCGGCCGCAAACTGTTGCTCCATTTGCAGCATAGTAGAAGGTACCGTGTTTAAAAATGTTGCTGCCATCAATTTTAAAAACTCAACATCGTTTCCGGCAACCTCATACAGCATACTAACATCAATCGTTACCTCTTTAATTGAAATTATATGATCGTTGTTAAGCATCATTGATTGCATAAAGGTTGTGCCTCATCCGGAAGCGCAAATTTAATTTTTTACAAAGAACCTTGTTATAATGTATTGCTCCAAAATTTATATTATAGTATTTTATATTATAGCATGGTTGGTTTTGACTTTATTTTAACCATTAAATGATTGGGTTCTTTTATTTTTGCGCGTCCCGTACCGTTTGCAGTATTGTACCTGCGCCAAACATCTAAAACTATTATGAAGAAATTTTTTCTTGCAAGTTGTTTCTTAATTAGCCTTTCTCATGCATTTTCTCAAATTGATAGTACTTCTGTAACAACCTCCACAACTCCAAAAATTAAAAGAACTTTTGATGATATGGACCTTGGCAACAGATCTAACGATCATCTTGTAATACAATATGGTATTGATGGATGGTCTGCTGCGCCGGACAGTGTGCAACCTTCTGGTTTTTCCAGGCACTTCAATGCTTACTTTATGCTGGATAAGCCTTTTAAAACCAACCCTCACTTAAGTGTGGCCATTGGTGCAGGTATTAGTAGCAGCAATATGTTTTTCGAAAAAAAGAATGTTGATCTAAAATCGTCTGCTGCAAGATTGCCGTTTACCAGCTTAGATTCCACAGATCATTTTAAAAAATATAAACTTACAACTGTTTACGCTGAAGCTCCGGTAGAGTTGCGCTATAGTGCAAATCCCGCTACATGGCAAGGGTTTTAAATTTGCAGTTGGTGGTAAAATTGGCACCATGATCAATGCGCATACCAAGGGTAAAACGCTACAAAGTAAAGCCGATCAAACCATTGGCGATTATACTGCAAAAATCGCCAGTAAAAAGTTCTTTAATACCACGCGACTGTCTGCAACGGCAAGGGTTGGTTATGGTATCGTATCGTTACATGGCGTCTATCAGGTAAGTGCTTTGCTTAAAGATGGTACAGGCCCAACAATACACCCATATTCTATAGGTTTAACCATTAGCGGTCTTTAATTCTAAATAATTTAGCTTTGATAGCCATTGGCATAATTGTCAATGGCTTTTTTATTTTAACTACATAATTGCATACAACTTGATTGATAAAAGAAATAAGATAGAGACGGATGTGAAGGCCGTTTTAGTAGGCCTAGTTTACAAGGAGCAAACGGAAGCGCATGTAAAAGAATATCTGGAAGAACTTGCTTTTCTGGCCGAAACGGCAGGAGCAATTGCCGTAAAAAGATTTTTTCAAAGATTGCCACATGCTGATAGCAAAACTTTTGTAGGTAAGGGCAAATTGGAAGAGATAAAAGATTTTGTAGAGGCGAAAGGCATTCAATTAGCCATTTTTGATGATGAACTTACTGGATCTCAAATTTCGAATATTGAAAAAGTACTTGGCATTAAAACCATTGATCGAAGCGATTTAATCTTAGACATATTTGCCAGTAGAGCAAGAACAGCACAAGCAAAAGTGCAGGTTGAACTTGCGCAATATCAATACATTCTTCCACGCCTTAGAGGTATGTGGACGCACTTAGAAAGACAGGGTGGTGGTATTGGCTCACGCGGTCCCGGCGAAACGGAGATTGAAACAGACCGTACGAATTGTAAAAGATAAAATAAGTCTTTTAAGAAAACGATTAGGCGAAATTGATAAGCAGTCCATTACCCAACGAAAAGACCGCGGCGAATTTATTCGGGTAGCATTAGTAGGTTATACTAATGTGGGCAAAAGCACCATTATGAACCTTATTAGTAAAAGTGAGGTGTTTGCTGAAAATAAACTATTTGCTACGCTGGACACAACCACCAGAAAAGTGGTTTTTGAAACTACCCCTTTTTTACTAAGTGATACGGTAGGGTTTATTAGAAAGTTACCGCACCATTTGGTTGAAAGTTTTAAAAGCACATTAGATGAAGTGCGGGAAGCAGATATTTTGCTTCATGTTGTTGATGTATCGCATCCGCAATATGAAGATCAGATTGGGGTTGTAATAAAACCTTGCAAGAGTTAAAAGCGTTTGATAAACCAACCCTTACCATTTTTAATAAAATGGATTTTATGAGCAACACACTTTTGATGAATGGTTGGAAGATGATGTACGTCAGGAAATTTTAAAAGATCTAAAGCAGAAGTGGGAAAATATTACCCAGGGAAATTGTGTGTTTGTTTCAGCTACCGAACGAAGAAATATTGATGAATTACGAAACACCATCTTAACAAAGTTAGAGAAATGTATCAGATCCGCTACCCGTACAAAACGGAATATTTTACTAGGCGTTTCTATGAAAAATAACAGTTTAAAATGGCATAAAATTGCTGATTCAGTAAATGCGATTGACTGGCAGGCAAATCAAATGGCAGTAATTGAGGTGCACGGTAAAACAGATTACTCTAATAAAAATTGGAGAGGATGTTCAGCGTGTGCTCATAAATGTCCGCATGCAGGTGGTGTTTTGGCAGATGGCTTTATTGATGCAAAAGGTTTATATTGTTTGCCCCTTGCACCGCTACCGTTTAATGTTACTAATGGCAGCAATGTTAGTGGTGAAGGCTATTATTTAAAAACTTACAGCATAGAAAAACGAGCAGCAGGTTTGTTTATTGGTATTGGAGGAGAGTGGCCTGACAGATATTTTTAAATAAGAAGTTGAATATTTTTTTTGTTGAAAACGATATTCCCCTATTTTTGCAACCCCAACGATAATACCTTGAAAGGGAAATTCCTCCTTAGCTCAGTTGGTTAGAGCATCTGACTGTTAATCAGAGGGTCTCTGGTTCAAGTCCAGAAGGGGGAGCTTGAATAATCAAGCAGTTATGATAAAATCATAGCTGCTTTTTTGTTTTGTGACCATAAATGTGACCATAAAAGAAATGTGACCACAGAGTGAGAAAATGTGACCACGGGAACTAAAAAACTGATACTATCTTCAAACAATCCTTTCTTTTGAGTTTTTGCTTTGAAGCTAATGCTTGAAACTCTGGTAATGCTTCGCAATAATAGCGGCTGTAGGGTTTTGCAAAACCTTCTTTAATCATCACCTCATTAACGCAAGTGCCATCTTTTAAAAACACATAAGCTAACGTTCTGCCGTAACTATCATAACATCTTTTCTTCTCCATCTGAATTGTTACAATACTGCCGACCGGTACAAGAGTTGATAAAAATTCTTTGGACTGGATGCCTAATTGAAAAGTAATTCACCAGGCAAATGTGTTTCTCTTTCATCTTGCAATAGCTTTCTTGAACGTTTTATTTCCGGTGCATCTATGCCAATTAACCTAATTTCTTCTTCCTCCTGGTTAAACATATTTTGAACAATTAAGCCATCACCATCAACAATTTTTGTAACTGTTAGATGTGTTTTTATTAAAGACTGTCCGTATGCTTTTAATTGCACCATTTTACACTACTTATGTTACTGTATTTCAATGCTTTAGAAAGTAAATTTGGGTAATTAAAATTACAATTTAAATATCTTTAAAAAATGGCAAAGCAAACAGGTTTAGTGAAATACTCCGGCACCATGGGCGGGGTAAGACATTTTAAAATTAAAGGCTTGCAAGGTGACTTTGCAGGCATGGTTGGTGGTCCTTCAGGCGAACAAATTAATTCAGCTCCTGAGTTTGAAAGAACACGGGAAAATATGAATGAATTTGGCGGATGTGCAACTGCTGGTAAATCTATTAGGGTTGGTTTAAGCCAAATCATAAAGCAAATGAGTGACCCGCAAATGACTGGTCGCCTTACTGCTGTAATGAAGAAAATCAATTTGGAAGATGGAACTGAAGCAAGGGGTTATAGAGCTATTTTGATTTCTCAACAAAGGCAGTATTTAAAAGGTTTTGCTTTTGATAAAAGTGTTAGCCTTGATGGTGTGTTTGTAGCACCTTATACAATTACAAACACTGTTCCCCGTGATGCTGCAACTTTAACCGTTCCGGCTTTTAACCCGGCTAACTTGATTAATGCCCCAGCTGGTGCAACTCACTTCCGTTTACTTGTAGCCTTGGCTGCTGTTTCTGATTTTGCTTACAATGACACTACCGGTGTTTATGAGCCAATCGATGCAGCTAACAATGAACTTTCGGCTGTTGCTTACTCTGGTTATATTGATTTGTTTGCTCCGGTTGCTACATCAACTGTAGTTACATCAACCTTACCAGGTACGCCTACTTTAACTGCTGATGCAAGTGTTGTGTTTTGTGTGGGTATCGAATTTTATCAGGCAGTTGGTCCTAACTATTACCTTTTCAATTCAGGCAATGCCTTAAAGATTGTGGATATTTTCTAAGCGTTAAAGTGAAAACTCCATTTACAGCCTCGGTTTCTTCCGGGGCTTTTTTATGCTCTGTAATTTCTTTACGTTAAGAGGCGGCTTATGGTGCTTTTATCCCTGAAATATCCTTGCTATGAGCATGAAATGACAATATAACTGCATAGGCAACCAAAAGCAGCACGGAATAGGCATTTCCAAAAGGAAACGGAATAAATGAAAGCCTTGTGGGTGGGCTTTGTGTTTATGCCGTAGTCTTTTGGAAACCCGTAGGGTTTATGCCTATGGAGTGGGCTAACTTTGCTTTTGCAGTGAATATAAGAATAACACTATTACTTGCTAAAGTGTTCATTATCCAGGTTTCGTGCTGGTCTTGAATATTATACCAAGCTTTGATTTCAGCTATCACTTCCTTTATTGATTTTAATGTTCTCTGCATTGAATACTTTAAAATATCCTAGATAACTACCTTAGTCCAATTTGTAATTCTAAACTATCAAGTAGACATAGCATCAGAAATTCAAATCTCCTGGATTCATTTGCATACTACCTTTGATATATTCAAGCTTCTATCTAATCCCCATTTTCATACAATCTGTAGAATTGACTTTAGATCCTTGAGTTTTTGCTTTAAATCCTATGTTGACGTGAATTCGTTCCATGTTAGTCTCTCTTGCATTGATGATATTATTAAACCAATCGCTTCAATAGGCTTCATGAGTTTCTGTCATCTGCCTTTTCAATCCATCAGTGTATAACATCATGAAGGTTACATGAATTTTCGCGAACTGTTGGCTTGTAGAATAGCGATTTGAGCATATTCCATGCTTGATAAAATTTTACTTTTTGAAGAAAAGAAAAAAAAGCTCTACAAAGTCGGCTTGGCTAAAAAATCAGAGAGGAATGGAATAAAATGTTTGTCAATACTATATGCTTTGTTCATTGTTTTTTTTAACATGTTAGCAGCCAACTAACTGTATATTTTTTTTGAATTGATATTTAAAATGGTTCAGTCTGTTGCTTTTAACTATTAAGCCTTAATCAATAATGTACAATGGTTTTCTTTGTTTCTTGTATTTCCTTGTGCGTTGGCAAGAAAGGTAATAGCGCCTGCGGCAAAAAGAAGCATTAGCTGTGGCGGGAAGTACCGCCACTGTAGCGTGGAAGCGTAGCGTGCCGTCAAAAGACACCGAAGAGAGGAACGAACGAAGGTGGCTGCGTGTGCCTGCCGCAGTGGTGGCTACAAAGCCGTGAAACGGCGGTAGACAGCTACTAAGAATGCAAGGGTTTGGCGTGTGTTTTTGTTTTCCATCAAGGCTTTGTGCAGCAGGACAAAAACCATGACAAACCCGCAGCTGGGGCAGGCACGCAAGGCACGCAAAATTATTGGCAGCGGGTGGACTGAATGCTACTGAAATGAATGTAGGACGTAGTGTAGCGGTAATGGAACCCAGTGAGTATTGTAGCGTTAGTTTGCGAAAAGGTATGTGCATCACGCCGTGCTTTGCTTTGTGTGTTGCGGTGGGGTGCCATGCCTTGCAGCAAATGGTCAGGCTGCGAACGTGGTGTAATGTAGCGGAACGAAGGACGAAATGAATGAAGTGGCGTGAAGGACACAGGTAGCTGCCGTGACGAATGCTGTATGAGCTGCAAGAAGTGTGACAAACTGCGAAGCGTAACGAAGCACCCGAAGGGCAATGTCAGGTTTGCCAATACCTTAAAAGTACTTAAATGGATTTATTGGCACTGCTGCATTGGTTTGGCGCATCTGCTTGCCGAATAAGCATGAGGAACACCTTATTACCTTGCAGCGTGGGTCGTGCTGATGTGAGAATTACTGATGCTTGGATTTATTCTGAAGCTGAAAAAGAAGCATAGCAAAAAGCAAGTGCCATGAGGTACGATTGGCTCTTGCTGTGGGAAGCCGGAGGTTGCTAATATCCAGCCTTGTGTGTTGGCTTAGCTACCGTAAGCTGCTGCCAATTTGCTCAATAGAATTACAGAACGTACAAGTGAGTGACACAACAGAAGCTGATAGCAGCACTTCAGCCGGTAACAAAATCTATACTTTCATTTTCTGTATTCTCACTGCATTTAAGATTGCTAATAGTGCTACTCCTACATCTGCTATTACTGCTTCCCAAAGGTTTGCTAAACCACCTGCACCTAATATTAATACAATAACTTTTACCGTCATTGCTAAAATGATATTTTGCCAAACTATGTTTCTTGTAATCTTTCCTATTTTGATTGCTGATACTATTTTAGTTGGCTGGTCATTCTGAATTACTATATCTGCTGTTTCAATTGTTGCATCGCTGCCTAAGCCTCCCATTGCTATACCTGCATCTGCTAAAGCAACTACCGGTGCATCATTTACTCCATCACCTGCAAAAGCAATTCTTCTTCCTTCATTCTTTAACTGTTGTACCTTCTCAACTTTGCCTTCAGGCAATAAATCTCCGTAGGCTTTATCAATACCAACAATCTTTGCCATTTGGTCAACTACACTTTGCTTGTCCCCTGATAGCATTACTGTTTGAATATTCAGTTTATGCATTTCATCTATTGCCTGCTTTGCATCTTCTTTAATTTCATCTGCAATAGTTATATGACCTGCATAAGTTTTATCAACTGCCACTACCACTATTGTATCTACTACCTGCTCTAATTCTTTCGGGTACTCAATCTTAAACTTTTGTAACAATTTTATGTTACCTGCTAATACTTCTTTGCCTTCAATATTTCCTTTCAAACCGTGTCCTGCAATTTCTTCTACGCCTTCAACTTTCACATTGTCGCTTGCAGCACCTGCATAATCTGTAACTGCTTTGGCAATAGGGTGTGTTGAGTTTTTTTCTAATGCTGATGTTAGTTTTATAAGTTCCTCTTTGCTTATGTTGTTTGGTACTACCTGTTGAACTTTAAAAACACCTTTGGTTAGTGTTCCTGTCTTGTCCATCACTACCGTATTAATCTTAGTCATTACATCTAAGAAGTTGCCTCCCTTAAAAAGTATTCCGTTCCTGGATGCTAAACCAATGCCTCCAAAATATCCTAATGGTATTGATACAACTAATGCACATGGACAACTGATAACTAAGAATACTAATGCTCTGTAAAACCATGTATTAAAAACATAATCATCAACGAAGAAGTAAGGAACTAAACAAACTGCAAGAGCTAAGAAAAATACTATTGGTGTATAGACTTTTGCAAATCTTGATATGAACAATTGTGTCTGTGATTTCCTTGCTGTTGCATCCTGAACCATTTCTAAGATGCGGCTTAATTTACTGTCTTTGAATAGTGCATTTACTTTTACTTCTGATACTGTATTAAGGTTTATCATTCCAGCATAAATCGCTTCGCCTTTATGTTTCGTATCTGGCTTACTTTCACCTGTTAATGCTGCCGTGTTGAATGATGAACTTTCTGAAATCAGTTCTCCATCTAAGGCAACTTTCTCACCTGGTTTTATTTGTATGCTTTCACCTAATTGCACTTTTGATGGATCTGTAACTTCTGATTTACCATTTCTTAATACTGTCACTTCATCGGGTCTTATGTCTAACAGTGCTTTTATGTTTCTCTTTGCTTTGCTAACCGCTGCATCCTGAAACCATTCGCCAATGCTATAAAAAACCATTACTGCAACGCCTTCTTCATATTCTCCAATAAGAAACGCTCCTACAGTTGCTACAGTCATTAAAACAAACTCATTAAAGAAGTCTCCACGTTTTGATTTTCTGAATGCTAAATCAGCTACTTTTCTTCCTGCCAAAAGCCATGCAATGGCGTTGATAATAAGAGACGGAATATTAGGTATTTTTATTTTGAAGCCGTACTCTAAGGTTAATAAAATAACCAATATTGCTAAGGCTAATAACAAATCCCAATGTGCTTTCCAGCCTGCACTTTCTTCGCCGCCGTGGTCATGCCCATCATCTTCGCTATGCTCATGTTCTGCTTTATCATCAGTAATCTTAGTAAGATTATCTAATTGCAATTCGTTTGCTTGCTTTGTATCGTGGTTGTGTTCCATAATTATCTTATAAAAAAAGTTATAATACCGGTAGCTACTAATGTGAGCCCTGTTATAATTCCAGCATTGTGTTCTAATGAATGCCAATTGAGTTTTAGTAATCCTTTGAAAGCAAACCTTACTAACAGTACCATGCCGGTAGTTGTTATCAATAAGTACAGTAACGCAAGGAAGAAAACAAGCGATTTAGCTTGTGTACCTGCTAATAAAAAGTAGGCTTCAATTTCCATGCATGGAGAAAAGAACATTGCTATCACCAAGGCTGTTATTATCGCTGTCTTTGTTTTCTTCTTCTTTACTTCTTCAGTAATATGAAAATGCTTGTGCCTATGGTGGCGGTAAATAAATATTAAACCCATTGCTATCAGAACTATTGGTGCAATGATGTTGGTAAAATTTGTTACGTTAGTATCGAGCTTAGCACCTAAAAAGCCTAACAATACACCAATAAGAATTGTGCTTATGCCATGTGCCATAGCACAGGCAAAAGTTACTTTAGTAACCTCTGCTGTTGTCCATTGCTCTTTCCTTCCTATTGCAATTATTGGTAGCCAATGGTTAGGAATAACTGCATGAAGCAGGCTAATAATCAAAGCACCTGAAATGATACTATACATTAATCTGATCTAAGTTTTTGCTAATTAAATTGATGACATTAGCGCCATTAATGCGGAAAGCATTACTACGCATTTCCAACAATTGAGTTTCATATTTTATGTATTTATGTTTTGGAAAATAATTTTAAAAAGTATGCACTCTACCAAAGGCACAGCACATACTTTTTACGCTTAGTCTAATGTAACTGTACCATGATGATGTGCATGGCAAGCCTCTGCACATTTAAGACATGCTTCTGCACACTTTTTACAATGCTCATGCTCATGCTTACCACATTCTTCTGCACAATGGCGACAAATCTTTTCGCAGAATGCTAAGAACTCGTGTGAATACTCGCTTTCCCTGATTAACAATCTGGCTGCCAAAGAGCAAACCTCTGCACAGTCCCTGTCAAGCTCTATGCAATGTGCCATTGGGGTTACGTCTTGTTCATCCAGACAAGATGCTCCGCAACTTTCACAAGCTGTAGCGCAAGCTAAAAGCTGCTGAATAAGGGCTTCGTGCTTATGCCCTGTGTGGTGGTGTGATGGTTGTTCGTGTTCCATACTTTAAATTTTAAATGAAGAATAAGTTTAAAATGTTACAAAACTATTCCTTAGTTGCTTGCAACTGAATTGCATTCTTTGTACAGGTATCACAAATTCCCCGTGCTACAAAGCTGACTTCCTGTAATTGGAAACTTGCAGGCAACTTTACTTCCGGCATATTTTCTTTTGGTAAACACATGAGTTCTTTGCAAACAGTGCAATAGAAGTGCAGGTGCAAATCGTGATGGACACCTGTAGTACAATCCTCTACGCATAAAGCATATTTAGTTGCTTCCGTGCCATCTTTAATTTCATGTATTAATCCCTTTTCTTCAAACGTTTTTACAGTGCGGTACAAAGTTGTTTTGTCTGAATGTTGAAACTCATTTTCTAAAACACTTAAACTGACAGCGGTGGATTGTTTTAGAATATATTCTAAAACCATTACCCTCATTGGTGTTGGTGTAATTTGTTTTGCAATGAGTATGTTTTCAAGTTCTTTGCTCATGATATTTTATTTAAACATTGATAGTAGGATTATTCTTCTTCTCCAGTGTTGGTCATTTTAGCCAACACAAAGAATGCACCCTTTGTTACTATTTGTGTACCAGGTGGTAAGTCTTTCATTAATGTGACTTCGGTAAAACCTACATCAGAAGTACCCTTTACAACCTGTACTCTTTCAAACTTTAATTCTGCATCTTTCGTTTTACTACTGTCCTTATTGTTTTGAGTTGTTGAAGTATTGCTTTTTAAAACAAAAATGTAATCTTGTCCCTGGAAAGAAACTATTGCTTCTGTTGGTACTGCCGGCAAAACTGTTTCTCCAATACTTATCACTGCGGTTATATTCATGCCTTCAATCAAACCGGTTTTATCTCCTTTTACTACTGCATGAATGGGTATTGTTTTGCTTTCATTTATAAAAGCTGTACCTATTGAAAAAACTTGTGCATCATACTCTTTGCCCGGATTATTTGTAAGGGTGAAATGAATAACCTGATTTGCATGGAGCTTAGGCAAGTCTTTTTCAAAAACAAATAAATCAAGATGTAATTGTGAGTTGTTTACAATTTCTGCTATTGGAGTTGATGGGTCAACATTAGAGCCTATTTGTGCTGACACGTTACTAACTGTACCGCTTATCGGCGCTGTAATGGTAATGGTTGTAATGATGTTTCCCCGGCTTACACTGGCTGTTGAAATTCCCATTGCACTAAGTTGTTTTTGCAATGAATTTCGTGTAACTCTTAATGTTGCTAATTCTGTTTGCACTCTCTGTACATTCTTCAATGGTGCTGCATTTCCTTCTACCAATTCTTTTTGTCTTTTGTATTCTATATCACTTAAACTTATTTGAGCATTTACGGTTTGTAACTCCTGTTGTAGTCTTGCAATATCAGGATTAACAATTGTAGCCACTGCCTGACCCTTGCGAACAAAACTACCGGGTTGAATGAGTAGGGTTCTTATTACGCCACTGTTTACAGAAGTAATAAATGCCTTGTTCTGATTTGGCACTGATAACATACCGTTAGCCTTGATAGAAGTCTTCAGGTTTTTTAATTCTATCGTCCCCAATTCAATACCTGCTGTTTTCATCTGCAAGTCTGTTATAGAAACTTCGTTGGCTGGTGCTTCCTCTTTATGTTCTTCTTCTTTTACGGCTTCTGTTTTTTTACTACCGCATGAGGTAATAAGTGCCATTATTGTAAGTATTGAAAAAAGTCTTTTCATAATAATTTACCTGTTTAAATAGTAGTTTAATTGGATTGCTGATTGGTTAAATTGGTTCAGCACATCTAAATAATTTTTCTGTATGTCTATTGCTTGTGAGAGGTATTGTGTTAGTTCAGCAAAGTTTATTTCTCCTCCACGGTAAGCAAGGTTCGAGGATTTTATAATTGCTTCTGCCTGTGCCAAACCTGTGCTTTCATAGTATTTTACAAGGTCCTGATCTTTCAACAACTGCTGGTATGCCTGGTTGTAATTTGTAATTAATGAAAGCCGCTCATAATCTAAAATGCTTTGCTGATAGTTACGTTCTAACTCCGCTGCTTTCAGTTTATTCTTATAGGCTTTACTTCCAAATAAAGGAATACCGGCACTAACAGAAAACCCACTGTAAGGATTAGAGAAACCGTACAATCGTTGTGAGAAAAACCTTCCTTCAAAGTTTGGCTTCCGGCTTTGCTGCTGCACTTTGATTTCTGCCTGTGCAATAGATATATTCTGTTGCTGCAATTGTAGCTGCGGATGATTGTTTATAGTGCTATCTAAAAACGATACCTGCACTTTTTGAAGTGTAGTTGTTTCGGGCAGATAATTATTTGTTGTGTTTAAAATCTTCTTCAAATTTTCCTGTTGTATCTGAATGTCTCTGCTTAATAAATTTAATTGAACACTTGTTTCTCTTGCCCTTGCCATTGCTGAAAGGCTGTCTAAGCCTGCGCTTTCTCCTGTCCTTACTCTTAATACTGCTGCCTTTGCCAAAGAAGTGTAGATACTATCTAAGCGTTGCCAAAGGAATTGTTTGCTTTGTAAAAACCATAAGGTGTAATAGGTATTTTGTACGTCTCTTTTTATTTCCAATGCCTTTATCAGCTTGCTTATTTCAATTGATTTTACCTGCTCTTGTAACAAGTTTCTTCGTGCCCTGTACACAGAGGGCAACTCTATGCTTTGTGATACACCGATTTTTAGAATACCCTTTTTGTCTTGCGGATTTATGTCTTCATTCTCTACAAAAACGCCTGTTTTAGGAATGTCTAACCAAGTGCCCTGCAATGTCCTGCTTCGCTGAATTTGTATATCGCTGGAACGTAGTTGCAGGTTGTTTTTTAAAGCAGTGTCGTAGGCTGCGTTGAATGATAAACGATTTGCAGAATTATTATCCTGGGCAAACAATGTTTGTGAAACAAATATTGTTACCAGCAGTGCAACAACTTTTGGTGCTATAATATTAGCCTTCGTTTTTATTTTTGTGAACAGGATGTATAGTAATGGCAGCACAACTAATGTTAGTATCGTTGCTGTTATCAACCCTCCGATCACTACAGTTGCTAAAGGCTTTTGTACTTCTGCACCTGCACCTGATGATAAAGCCATTGGTAAGAAGCCAAGGGATGCAACGGTTGCTGTCATAAGCACCGGACGTAAGCGAATTTTTGTTCCCTCCATAACTCTTTGCATTACATCATCCATTCCATCTTTTGCCAATTGGTTGAATGTGCCTATCAATACTATACCATTTAATACTGCTACACCGAACAAAGCAATGAAGCCTACACCTGCTGAAATACTAAAAGGCATCCCTCTTAGCAGCAATGCAAATACACCACCGATAGCTGACATGGGAATGGCTGTGAAAATAAGTGTAGCTTGTTTTACTGACCGAAAGGTGAAGTATAGCATTCCAAAGATTAAGAGCAATGCCGCAGGCACTGCAATCATTAATCTTGCAGAGGCTTTCTCTAAGTTTTCAAATGTTCCTCCGTAGCTGTAAAAATAACCAGGCGTTAGTTTTACTTTTTTATCTAAGGTTTGTTGTACTTCTTCTACTACGCTTTTTACATCTCTGCCGTTTACATTAAAGCTCACTACAATTCTTCTTCTGCCTTCATCCCTGCTTATTTGTGTTGGTCCAACCTGGTAAGAGACTGTTGCTACCTGTGAAAGTGGAATTTGATTTCCTTCTTTGGTCGGTATAAACAATTCGCTCACATCTTCAATAGAAGTTCTGTAAGAACTATCTAATCTCACTACTAAATCAAACTTTCTTTCATTCTCATAAACAACTCCTGCTGCTTGTCCGGCAAAGGCTGTAGTGATAATGTTATTTACATCTTCTATGTTCAAGCCATAGCCTGCTAATCTTGCCCTGTCGTACTGTACAACAATTTGCGGAAGTCCACTCACTCTCTCTACCTGCGGTTGTGTTATGCCATTTATTGGTCGTATTGCGTTTGCAACTTTTTGTGCAAAGGCATTAAGGGTGTCCATGTTTTCTCCAAATATTTTTATTGCAACATCCTGCCTTATGCCGGTCATTAATTCATTAAAACGCATTTGTATTGGCTGACTTGGTTCTGCAATCACACCGGGTATTTCTGATAAAGTTTCCCTCATACTATCAGCTAAATCATAAAAGTTTTCTGTTGTTGTCCAATCTTTTTTGTTTTTTAATATGACCATCAGGTCACTTGCTTCAGGTGGCATTGGGTCTGTAGCGATGTCTGCACTTCCGGTTTTACCTACTACCATTTTAACTTCAGGATATTTCTTTAACATCCTTTCTGCCTGCATAACTGTTTCTGTTGTCTGGCTTAGCGATGAACCTTGTGGTAGTACAAATTCAATTGCATAGTCGCCTTCTTCCAACGTGGGTATAAACTCACCGCCCATGCTGTTGAAGATGAAGAATGTAATAATTAAGAGTGCGACAGAAATTGAAACCACTAAATATTTTAACCGTATTGCTCCTTTAAGAAGGGGTGAATACCACCTTTGAAAAAAGTCCATCATCTTATCAGAAAATGTTCTTTTATGCGAAATATTCTTTGACAAGAATAAAGCGGACATCATTGGTATATAAGTAAGCGAAAGAATTAAAGCACCAACAATTGCAAAGCTCACTGTCTCTGCCATTGGCTTAAACATCTTTCCTTCTATACCCTGTAATGAAAGAATTGGAAAATAAACAACCAGTATTATTATTTGACCAAAGGCTGCGGAGTTCATCATTTGTGATGCACTGCTATGGACTGTCTTGTCCATTTCTCCCTGTGTTAGCCTTTTCTGTTTGAGTAAAAAGATTGAATGAAAAGTGGCTTCAACAATGATTACTGCACCGTCTACAATCAACCCAAAATCAATAGCGCCCAAACTCATTAGGTTTGCAGATACACCAAACACATTCATCATTGCCAAAGCAAAAAGTAATGAAAGGGGGATGGCAGAAGCTACAATCAAACCTGCTCTTATGTTTCCAAGAAAAACAATCAGTACAAAAATTACAATCAATGCCCCTTCAATCAAGTTTGTTTCTACTGTGCTAATAGCCCGGTCAATTAAATTAGTCCGGTCAAGAAAAGCCTCTATTGTTACATCTGCCGGCAATGATTTTTGAATTGTTGGTAAGCGCTCTTTCACTTTTTTAACTACCTCTGCACTGTTTGCGCCTTTCAGCATTAGCACAATGCCACCTACCACTTCTTTTTCTCCGTTGTATGTCATTGCGCCGTAGCGTGGCGGCGAACCAAGCTGCACCTTTGCCACATCACGGATAATAACCGGGATGCCGTTTGGTTGCTTTTTTACAAGAGTATTTTCAATGTCGGTTATTGAACTTACTATGCCCACGCCTCTTATAAAATAAGCATTTGGTTTCTTGTCAATGTATGCTCCGCCTGTGTTTTGATTATTCTTTTCAAGAGCATCAAAAATCTCGGGTATTGTTACATTCATGGCTTTTAACAGAGCCGGATTAACTGCCACTTCGTATTGTTTAGATATACCACCAAAGGCGGTTACTTCTGCTACTCCGGCAATGCCATATAATTGCCGTGCTACTATCCAGTCCTGCATTTCACGCAAGTCCATAGCAGAATATTTTTTCTCACTGCCTTTTTTGGGATGGAGTATGTATTGATAGATTTCACCAAGCCCTGTAGTTACCGGTGCTAACTCCGGTCTTCCTATTCCTTTTGGAATTTGTTCTTCAGCTTCTTTAAGTTTTTCTGAAATTATCTGCCGGGCAAAATAGATGTTAACCTTATCATCAAAAACTAAGGTGATAACACTTATACCGAACCTTGAAAAAGAACGCATCTCAATAAGGTCGGGCAGGTTAGCCATTGCCCTTTCAACGGGTGATGTAATGAATTGTTCAACTTCCTGTGCTGCTAACGTTGGAGCTTTGGTGATGACCTGTACCTGGTTGTTTGTAACATCGGGTAATGCATCTATAGGAAGTTTTGAGGCACTCCATACGCCCCAAATAATGAGTGCCAACGTCATTATGCCGATGGCAAGTTTATTTTTTATACTAAACTGTATAATCTTATCTAACATTCTATAACCTTTCTTGAAGTGAAATAATAAATGCGCTTCAGCCGACAGGCTGTAAGGCATGATACTAAAATGAGAAGGTTATACTAATTGAGGGGGTTGCCAAATGGGTAAAGCAACGTCTAAAACAGACGAAGGCAAATGTGCTGCCTTGGTGGTGCTTTCGTATGGAGGTATATGTGTTATTGTAGCAATGAAGTGGTTAATGGAAAAGCCTGCACAGCAATTGCATGTACAGAAGGGTGAACAATCGTCTTGCTGTGTGTCGCCTTTTTGGGTATTTGACTTTGCTAATTCTGTCTTTGCCTTACTATCATTTGCAGCTACGCCAATATCAGCACAAGGCATAACGCTAAGTGCTAAAACAAGGAAAGCCATTATGAAAGCAAGAATTTTCACCGGCTGCAAAGGTAATCTTTCTATTTTGTTAATGACAAGGCAAAAATTGACACCTTGTTGCAGGTCAAAAAAAAGCCCGAAGGCTTAAAATGGTAGGCACTGGAAATAATAAGTACGCTGCCCAGGCTGAATGCTGCAACCGATGCAGGAACCAAACAGCGACTTAAACTGCTGCAAAGTGATGGGAAGAAACACAACACCATTGGCAGTAGTAGCATAAAGGAAAATGCTGAATGATGAAGAACGCTGATGAACAGAAACGCAAATAGTAGACATAACAAACAATTTAATAGTGAAAAAATAAAATGATGCTATGCTACAATTGCCGCCGTTCCCAAGCCAAAAGGAAACGGAATAAATTATGGCTTTGTGTGTTGGGGCTGTGTTTATGCCGTAGTCTTTTGGCTGCTCGGTTTTGGAATTGTTGGGCTTTGTACTACTGCCGGGGCGGCAATTAACTTTGCAGAAGATTTTATTTTGACTTGGAGAACGGAGCTTCTTAATCGTTATGAGATGGATTAAAAACTGCGATAGCAAAATGTTCCAAGCTGATTAGCTTCCTTTCATCCTGCTCTTTATAAAATTTGAATTTCAGCTTTTGCCTGATGTATTGGTTTACTTCTTTTTGATGTGCTTTGAAATCTTCGTTGGTAACCGTCCCTTTATCAATCCATTCTTTTTTGGTTTCTCTCTTCAATACCTCAAAGACAAAACCTAAATCTTTAAAACGCTTGCTAAGTAATTTCCTATTGAATGTATGACTTCTGAAATCAGCAGCTAACTCCTGCATCCTCACTTTGCCTGTTCTGTTAGTTTTTCCTATGTACAGTATTTCTTTATCATCAAAGATGATGTATATGCCCTGGTGGTCTACTTCACAGATTTGGGTATAGTTAAGTGTTGCCGATGCTACTGCCTTTTCTAAAGTTGCTGTTAGACTTTGCGTTCTTGAATGAATAAGTTTCTTTCCTTTTTCAGGGACGCTTATTTTATTTGCTGATGCCATAACCCTTAATTAGAAAGTGCATTGTATAGTTGAACAATTGTAGTTCTCATTATGTTTGTCAATGGCTCTATCAGTAAACGCTGGTACTCTTGAAAATCTTTACTCCCGTGGAAAATATTACAACGTACATAATAGCAAACCTGAAGGATTGCATTTGCTTTTTGAACTTCATTATTTGAACGAAGGTTTTTTAGAATTTTTAAATCTTCATTTCTCTGCCTTTGTCCATGATTTAACTTGATGTAAAAAACTTCATCATTAATCAAATTGATTATTGTCTGTACATCACCATCATTACCATTTGCATGTAGATTGTCTAAAACCTCTGTTGGTCCTAAGTATTTTACAACCCACTCCGTTGCCTTCTTGTTATCGTAAATGTTGTTAGGTACTGGTACACCTTTTTGTATAAGCGCTGCTGGAACTTGATTGTAGAGATTGTTGTAAATAACAAACAAGGTCATGTACCTATCATATACGCTGGAAAGGTCATCACCTGTAATGCTGTTTACTTTTTCATTCCAATTATTGTAGTGCTCAACAAAATAATGAGTAACCATATAAGCAGTTTTATTCTATAAAAACCAAAGGTTTTTTCTTGCGAACTCTGGTAAGGTATTGCTTTCAAAGTGTGGGTAAATCTGTGCAACCATTTCAGGGTATTTTATTGTAACCGGCAAGTTTTGCTGGCTTACACTTTTCCAATACATTCTGCTGAACTGGTACACCTGATCCATCAATTCAGTTATCAGGTTTTCGTCCTCCAATAATTCAGGTTTTGTTGCGGCAAATGAAACCTTTACAGGAAAGTGATACTCCTTTGCTGTAACCTGTGATGTGGTGTTGTAACGTGTGTTGTTGAATAACAAATATTCTTTCTTACCAACTTTTAAAATAGTTCCACTGTAAGGCATTAAGTTTTGGTTCTTTGTATCGAATGCCAATAACTCTTTGCTTTCCGTTTTATTGATGGTTACAACGAACACAGGAATTGATAAGCCTAACGTATGCAGTGTATCTATTATCGGCTGTATTTCCTTTTTGCTTATGTCTTTGTAAAAGTGAATGATGAGACGTTTTGTTGTGTAGTGGTCAACAACATATTTGCTTACTGCAACTCTTATAGAACCTGCAAGCATCATGGGATCATCAGCTGTAAAACAATCAAAGCCTTCAAACACTCCTTCGTTGTTAAAACAAAATGCACTTCCTACATATCTTGTCTTCCTGGTTATTGAATAGAATGCACCTATGCCTACAATCAATTCATCTGATTTTGTTCTGTTCAATCTCCACGGAATGCCGCCCAACTTTGCCAATATTGCTATCTCAATATTTGGCAGATAATATTTAAAAGCATCTTTTGAAATATTGTCTTTGTAAACGACTTGTGATGTGATGCCTTCCTGCAATAGAATTTCTTTTATACGGTAGTAAACTTTCTTTTGTTCTTCATCATCTACAAATCTGCTTACCGGTGTAACATAGATTGCTATGTATTGAATGCCTGGCTTCTTCTGTAAATTCTTTACTCCTTTTTGTACTTCCTGAACTGCTGTATTTATGTTTTGAAAACTTATACCTGCTCCATCATCAAACAACAAAGGCTGTTTAATAAATTCATGTATTGGCGGGAAAGCTGTGTACTCGTTACCTTGCTGGTCTTTTGCCTTCATGCCCTCCTTGAAGTACTTGTACAACTTTGCAACTGCACCTGCTTTGTCTGATTGCTGATAAATAAAAATGAACCGAACATTGTTAGCTGTAGTTGGCTTGTACGGTCCTTTACGCTTCATGTCTGTTTTAGGTTCTGTACCTACCCTGTCTAAGCCAAATAGCAAATCATTTGAGCCGGGCAAAGTCATTTGTACTTTTTCTTCCGGCACTGCATGAAAGCCATTGTTGCAAAGCGGTATTATTTTTTTGAATGCTGCTGTGTTGAGATATTTTGTATAAAAGTCATTTAGTAATTCCCAATATTTCGGATACCTGTTGCCTGTGCCTGGAACATCAAAAGCAATGTCGAAAGCTGGCTTTAGTGTGTTGGTTAAAACAATGTGCAGTTTGTCCAGGTGTTGTTTGTAATCAACCGGCAGGTACTTGTATTTATACAGTTCTTTGTCTGCTTTTATCCAATTGAGTTGCGATGTGTCAATGCTGCCCAATTCTGATAAACTCATGTTGAGCACTTTGGTTGTGCCATCATAAGAAAGTATCAATTCAGCACTATCGCTAATTCTATGGTGCTGAACTTTTAAAGTGTAAAGATTGTAAATAGTAAAGCGTGGATCTGGCTGTGAATAGTGTTTAAACCATACTTCAATTTCGTTTGTAAAACTTGGTCGCATAGCATCAGCTATGCCTTTAAAATGTTCTCGTATTAAGTAGCGGTAGTAATGTGCTGCAAAGTGAATGCTTTCCTGAAGGTTTACCAATATTAATATTGCATCTTCTCTTGGCTTCTGAAAGTCTGTATAAAGCCATTGCTCAAAATCTAATTCCTGTGTATCTACCAAGCCTTCAATTAAGCCTTGCAAATCTTCTATGTGAATTGGGCAAAAGCCTTCTACTTTTTTTGTGTAAAAAGCAAACTCTTTCTCCAGTATAGGAGGCTGAAACGGAATGATGTTCAAGATTAGCGACTGCATCAATATTCATTTTAAATTTTCGTAGTGAATATTGCTGCTACATTAGCAATAATCACAGAGTATAAAAAAAACCAAACAACAACAATTTTTCGCTGAAGAACTTAGCAATTTTTGAGGTTGTGCAAAGCCGGTGTATTAGTGATTGCAAAGTTTGCAAAGCTGCAAAGTCTGCAAAGTCAAGAACCTATAAGTATTTTTTAAGGACAGTTTCCTTTTCTACACTTATAGTTGCCAATTGCTTTTCCAACTCAAAAATTTTATTTTCTATTCTTTCAACTGTTGTTAATATTTTCTTTTGCTCTGTAATTGATGGCAGTGGAATTTTAAAGTTTTCCAACTGTGCCTTTGTAATTGCCTGCCTTGATGTAGCACCTTCGCCAATGTCCAATAACCTGTTTTTGTATTCGCTACTGCATAAAATCAGTTGCAAGTATTTGGGTAATACTTTCTCATTCGTTCTGATAATAGAGACGTGTTGATTTACCCTGGCTGGCAGGTACTTGCTTGCTACAATGCAACATCTTGCAACGGAAGCACCAGTGATATTGAAAAGAAGATCGTTTTCCTCAACAGCAACATTGTCTAATTTCTTTGCCTGTTCTTCATCAATGTATGCTAATCCTTCTTCGGTAAAGTAACCATCATAAACATTTTGGCTTCTGATAAAAGTAATACCCTCTGGTTTATAAACTCCTTCTCCGCCTAATGGTGTAGCACCGCTGCCAATTTTGGCAGTCATTTCCTGTAGCTTGGTCTGTGTGCCGATGGGGGCTGTAAAGATTATGGCAACTTCATTTTGCAAGTCCTCAATATTTTCTTTTGCATCCTTTTCGAATTTATCCAACGCTTCTATTTCAGAAACTATCTTTTTTTGGATGTTGAGAGGCGGTAATGGAATTTTTATTTTGGCTAAGTCTTCAGCGTAAACATGCGGTTGAGCTTGACCTCTTTGTAATAAAAAAATTTCTGATTGGATAGACTTTAAAAAATGATAAACCAGTTTGGTTAAAATAACATCCTCATTTTTTGATTTTATGGTATTGCAATCAGACGCAAAGATTGGCGTATTAAAATAGTTTACAAAACCGGCATATGCACCGGATGCACTAATAGTTATGATATTGGCTTCTCGATTAAATTCCTTGTGATAATAAGCAGGTCCTTTCCCACCTGCAATTACTGGATAGTTGCCTGCAACTGTTTTATCTTTTGTAATCGAAGTTCCTTTTTTTATCTCTGCAACATCGGTAATCGGAACTACCTTTTCAGTATTCCAAAGAACTTTAAATTCTACTTTTTTTTTAACCGAAGTAGAAATATTCTTTTCGCAATCTACCCTATCAAAGGTGAGCATGTCAATTAATCTGTGCTGACTAATGTTCTTTTGCAGGCTGGGGTGTATATTCAGTTTTTCGCCCTTGAATGCTTTATAGATGTAAGTACTTGCTTTTTCTGGATTATCAAAGGTGTCTACATCATATAGCTTTGTACATTCATCAATACTTTTACCACGTTGCATGGGGTGTATGCCTTCACTGCCTCGGCGGAAAGAAAATTCATATCCTAAGAAACGTTTTTCTTCATCTTTTTGCCCGCTTTTAATGAGAACAATTTGCTGCGGATAAGCCAAAATAAAATACAGTAGTTTATCCTTTTCCTTTTCTAACACAATAGCCCAAAACTCGGGGTCACTTTTGGCTTTTATTTTCCTCCTGTACTCTATGTAAATCTCATTATCGGTAATAACTTCATTTGGTTGTTTATTCAATAATGTTTTGTAGTCTGCAAAAGTGCATCCTGCCCATACATGCTGAACATATTTAGCAACAGGCTTTTCCACTCCGTTTAGTGTTACATCCTGATAATCGGTAAAAAATTTTTCTACAGCTATTTTCAGATTGGCGCTTTCGTAATTATTACGGCGACGCAAAAACATGGTGACTGTATTAGTACCGGTTGCCATGAAAGTATTACTGCCTAATTCAGCAATGCCAATCAATTCAAAGTATTGTAAAATGATCTCTCTTGCTTTGGTATAGATCCCGGCATTATTTAAAATAGAACTGGGCAAAATAATACCAGCAATGCCACCGTCTTTTAGTAACTGCTTGGTACGTTCTATAAAAAGGCATTCAATTTCAGAACTGGTGTCTGTAAGTTTCTCGTACAGCTCAAAATCATCTTCCGTATAGTATTCTCTTGCAGCATTTTTAAAAGAGGAAACAGCGTATGGCGGGTTAGAAATTACGACATCGAACTGCTTATTCTCTTTTGGAAATTGTGGGTCGGTCTTTTTCAGTAAACCCTTGTATTCCTTGGTTGCAGAGAAGTTACCCAGCCCATCACTCAATATTACATTAGCCAATCCATCACCATGTAAGTAACAACCTACCTTACCTACTTTTACCAGGCGATAATCTTTTTCTATACCATACACATATTGAGTAGCCCAATCAAAATGATCGTCCTGCCAATTGGTAATTTTTTTTGCAGTATCTGTAATGTAGTCTTTGGATTTTTTAGCATCCACAAACCGTTGTATTTCGTGCATACTTTCGGTGAGGAAGTGACCACTGCCTGCGGCATAATCAATGATATAAGGTAGCAAGTCGTTCTTCACTCCCTTGCTCAATTTGTCGTTTACTATTTCATTCAATGGCAAACTTTTGATAATAAATTGGGCAATAGGTACAGGTGTAAAAAACTGTCCACTCTCCTGCTTTAAACCTGTGGTAAGTAATAGCTCAAAAAAGTCTGAAAGGTACTGTTGCCTTTTATTGTACCGGATGCGGAAGCCCTGCAAAAGTTCTACTACTTCTTTTACAATCTTTGAGTTTTCCAAAAATGATTGCCGGTCAAAAACTTCTTTGATGGCAAACTCATTATTTTTCTCCAGCCTTAATTTTATGATCTCATGCTTTAGTTCCTGTTTAAGGTTTTCGTTACCTGCAAAGAGAGATGCAAAACGCTGATCAAATTCAGTTTCGGAAAAATCAGAAACTTCTTTCTCCAAAAATTCCAGCATTCCATTTTTATACAGGTCCGTAAGCCGTATCTGAAAACTTACTTCATCATCTTTGCCCTCCAGCCATTGAAATTTTAATTCTTCATTTGGCTTGGTTGTTTTTTCATCATAAACCTTGCAAAGAAACAGGGTAAATATTTTGTTGAAAGCGTTCGGCTTATCAGACACTACATTGTGCCTAAGTATTTCTAAGAAGCGATTAAAAATAAAGCTGCTGTCTTCCTGGGTAATTTCTTTTAGCGACTTTGGTGTGAGGGCTTTGCTTTCAAAATGGTAAGGGTTCACCCATTCCTCAAACACTCCATTGTTTTTTGGAATTTTATTCCACCGGTCGTAAAAGTCTTTTACATTATTGGTCTGGCGGTAATCATCCTCAATTTTGATGATCTCGTTTTGATAGTGGATTTGGTTTTTACTATCCAAATGCGATGCATACAACATTAAAATTTCAGCACCCTTGTCCTGCTGAAAATAAGTGAATAGCTGACCGCCGTTTTTCTCAATGTTCTTAAACTCTTTTGTAAAGTCTGCACCGTGGTTTTTGCACTCGATCATTAAATAGGCGCTGCCATCATCCCGGGTTACTAAAATGTCTAACCTTCCACTTGTACCGTGCCCTGTACGCCATACTTTCTCCAATATAATGTTCCCAGGCTGATAACCTTTTTCGAGCAACCTGTTTACACATTCCAGTATCACCCAATTTTCTGCCTGTGAAAAATTCTGTGTGGTTTTAACGTCACCCTTAATTTTCTTACCGTAGTTAATTAGTTTCTTATCAAAATCTACTTCAATAGAATAATTGCCTGCCAAGGAATATTTTTTGTGAAAAATTTCCTGTGCATTTTCTTTAGGCTGAAAACCTAATGCTTCTATGATTTTTTTTTCTTTCATTAAATCAGAACTTCAGGCTTCCTTGTTTAGAATTGGTTTGTTTTAAATAAACAGCCTCACTTTCGGCTACGCTAAATACCTTATCAGAACACTTATTTTCATACGCTTCTTTTGCAAACTTGTTTGCAAAATATAAGTCCCGCACTTCCTCAAATTTTATTTTAAAGATGTCTGCAAGCAGTTTTAGTTTGCCTGGAGAGAGCATCTTTTTGTCGTTTTCAATTCGGCTTATTAGCGGCGAATTTATTTTCAATAATGCACCAAACTCGGTCTGGCTCCAGCCGTTTCTTTCCCTGTTATCCTTTATGAACTTACCAAAACTTGCCATTTTAGGATTTTATCTAAAACAATATTATGCAATTTGGGCAAATCTACAACATGGGAAATGAAAACACTAAAAATCTTGGGATTATTTTCAGGCGGCTTTCAGTCCTTAAATTGGCACTTTTTGATAGTGCCCAGCCTTCAGTTTAGTGAGAATGCCCGGAGTGGCGTTGTGCAGGAGGTCGTCAACTGACCGGGGAGAAAGTTTGTGTTGTTTGCCCAATTCTACTGCCTCTGCCCTGGTAAATTCTTTTGGCAGGGCTTCAAAGAATTTGCGTTTGTGGTCACCGGTTTGAAAAACCGTAGCGTTTTGCTGCTTGGGCAGATTATTGAACATTAAGATGCTATGCTGCATGAAAATCTCTGTTAACCGTAATGCTGTATCAAAGTCAATGTCTGTGCATTGTACTTGTTCTGCTACTTCTGCATTCTCAAACTTTCTAAGTGCTGTAAAAAGCATTGCCATGCGATACAGGATAAGCCCTAAGCGTTTGACAATACTGGCTGCATCTTCACTCGTAAACGTGGTTATATCCTGTAGCCACACGGTACAACAGCTATTTAATTGCTGCCACTGATCACTTGATAGCGTTACATTGGTTTCTCCCATCTTCAGGAATTTAACCATCTTGTAAACCTGTAACGACAAGTTTCTGAAATGATCTGTAAGATTTACCTGTGAGCCGTAAGGCGAAACATCTTTCCAAAGTTGTTCAACTTTGAAAGCATAGAAAAGGAAGCGGCTGAATAAGCCGTCTTCGGCTGAAGCAATCAATCCTGTGACCTGGTTTGGTGTACCCGACAATGCAATTGAAAGGCATGGGTTATTTACTTCGGTAAATTCATTGTTTGTTTTCCGGCTGCTGGAAAGTCTTTCGTGATGAAAAGATTTGCGAAGCATATCTGAATAAGAACCCCATTCCTGTTTAAACACATTGCCTAATGTGTCTGCCTCGGTTTCGCAAATAATGCCTGTGCCTTCGTTCTGTTCTAAGTGAGAAAGGATTTTAGCATAGCTGGTATTAGCAGGAATATAAACAACTTTGAAAGCTGGTTTTATGGGTGGTTCTTCGTTTACTGTTTCTCCTCTTTTACAAGTGCGAAGGTTTTGTTTATATGCTGCTTCCTGCTGCTGGTATTGTACATCCTGTTCTTTGCTTGCGTTTAAAACCTGTGTGTGGTACTCGTCTGCTAATTGCTTTGCAAACTTTAAAGCTCCCTTTCCACTTGCAGCCGGAGCAATAGCGAAGGTGAACAGGTTTGGAAAAACTTCTTGTTGTGCGTAGATGCCTTTTACATTTGGCAGGCATCCGCTAAGGATGCCCAAAGCTCCGGTAAGGAAAACATCTCTTTCTCTTTCGTCCATAAATGCTAAAGCACCCTGCTTTAGTATTTCAGGCATCTGCTGGTAAAGTTCTTCTGGAATGGAAGGAGTGTTTTTTAAATAATCTTCTGTGTTTTGTTCTTTGTCTGTTTGCAGCTTTGCAACGTTTGCAAACTTTGCAAACTCGGTAACGTGGTGATTGTAGGCACTGCGGACTGATGCCGTTATTTCTGTAGCATTGAGATCAAACCTTTGCATACAAAGTTGCAAAGTGTCCTGCTCGGGAATGCCGGCACGGTTACAATTGGATGCCAACAAATAAATGTAATTGTTTCGATTGTTTGGACCATACTCTGATTTTTGATTGGTGAAATTGATTTGCATTTCAAAGGCTAAAGCAAACTCGTTTGCTTCTTCAGGTGTGTCAACAACCTGCTTTGCAGGTGTTGGCTGCTGGATTTCTTTTTGTACTATTCCGTTAATGATTACCGGAAATTTTTCGTTGTTGATTGTGCGGTGGGCTTGTGGATCATAAGATACAAAGCAAAGTCTTGTAATGTCCTTTCCTGAACGGTCAATGGGCAAGCCTGTTTGCTGCTCGTAATGATCTGCAACCTGCTTGTAAGCCTGCTCATGGTGTTCCTGTGTACTGGTTACTTCAATGAGTATTTTTAAACCGTTACCGCTTGGGCTGCGAAAGCAGCAAAAGGTATAAGGTATTGCAGCAGCTTTGTCAAAAGCAGCCTGCAATTGTTCCGGGGTTAGTTTGTCCAGGTCAAGGATAATAAATTGGCTGTACTGTGTTAGATACTCCAATTTTCTACCACCTTGGAAAGTGCCGGATGGAGTGAAAGCCAATAATTGTTTTTTGAGTTTATCGGCTTCCTCTTTATTGCCCTGACTTGCAATTGCTGTTACTTTTTCTACATCTTCTTTATACTTACCGTCTTTTATTTGCTTGGTAAGAATGATGAGTGATATATTTTCTACAGGGTTGTTGAACCCTTTAAATATTGTAGCTGATGCCATTTTCTAAGCGTTGAAATTGTGACCAGAATTTGTTGAACCGTTATTGATTTGCCTCTATGCGGTTCTTCTCCAAGAGTTTCATTATGTCGCCCATGCGGTAATAGATTTTATTACCTACCTGTGAGAAAGCAATTACTTTTTGATCTCTCCATGCCTGGGCTGTCCGTTTGCTGACATTCATAATTTGTAAGAACTCCTGATTATCTACAAACACATCTTCCGGCTCTCCCTGCTTCAGCTTTAGCATTGCTTCCAACCTTGTAAGGCGTTGTACTATTTCCTGATAGGCTTCTTCTGAAAAAATGATTTGTGCCATGATTAAGCCCTCCCTTTTTTGATTACATAATTGGTTGCCTGCTTCTCTATTTCTTCAGTTGTAGTCTGCCTGTTTCTTTGCAACCAGGCATCGAGTTCAGTTCTGTTGAAATAGAGTTTCTTACCCTGTGGGCAGAAATGTGGGATCTGTCTTGTACTGGTTAATTTGTACAAGTGGGAAGGACTTACTTCTAAGTAAGTGGCAGCTTCATTGAGATTTAAAACTGCTTTTTGCAGGATGTTTTGCTCCTGTAATTTTTGCTCTATCTGTGAGAGCTTTTCGAGAATTAATGTTTCGTTTGACATCTTTATGAGATTTGAGAACAAACCTCTTTCAATGCCAAAGCGGAAAGGATGAGACAATGAGAACTCATTGAGTTATCTCATGGAACTCACTGTTTTTTATTGCAGTTGATTAATAATGTTGTCAATAGTTGACTGGTCTTTGGGAGCACCTATTTTGTTGGAGTAAAGGTTTTGAGCCTTAATGAGATTGGATTTTTTGGAGTAGAAGCATTCTGATTTCTCAATCTCGGTTGGAGTAAGGTTTGAGAAATGGTTTTTTAGTTTATCAACGATGTACCGGAACTGTACGGTTTCGCAATTTAGATAGATGGGTGTAATGCCTGGCTTAATGTCTTTGCTCATAAGAAGTGAAAGCAACTCTGTTGTATTTGTTTTATCCTCGTTAAGCAGTTCAACTTTATTGTTAAGCTCAATGAGGACATTCTTCAGCTTGTCTTCCTTACCGGTAAAGCCAAATGAAATTTTAGGAGCTTTCTTTGCTTCTTCGGTTTCCGGTTCTACTGCATCAACAGGAAACTTTTCGTTTAACATTGCTGCTAATATTGTCTGTTGTTGCAGTAACCATTTATGCAGCCTGGTTAATGCTGACTGTGAGTTTGCTGATGGTAAAATTGTTATTTTATCGAGTGCTGAATTTATTACTTCATACCTCTTGTAACCTTTGTCATGTCGCTGCACACTTTTCTCAATGTCTGCTTTCACTTCTGCAAAAAGATTATTGCTTAGAGTAGCTTCTGCAAACTGTGCAACGTTATTGCCGTCCACCTCAATCTCAAAAAAATTTGAGAAAACAAAGTTTTCTAATGCTGTTTGGATAGCCTGTAATTGTGCATCCTGCTGGAGAAAAGAATTGAGTTCGGAATGATTTTTTTTGGCTGTATCTAAAGAAAAATCTTTTGCATTAATCAGCTGGTCAACTTCCCAGGCATACAATGAAATTGAAGGAACTAAAATTGATTGTTGCGGCGCTGTCGCTTTCAATGTGTGCAGGTAGAATTGTGGTTCTGCTTCTACTGCTTTTACATTGGGCTCAAATCTTTTTTGTACTTCAAAAAAGATTTTGGTTATGATCTGCTTTGCAGAAAATAAAATGAAATGAATATTTCGTTTTAGTGTTTCATCCGCTGTAAGGTTGTTTGCAGTGTGGTAATCGGGTATGCCGTCAAAGTCTTGTCTTTGTAATTCCTTTGCTGCACCAGCAGCCAAGTATTTTATTTTCTCTAAAGTTGAATTGACAATATAATAGGCTTCGGTTGCGTGGGTGGTTTGATCAACCGTGTCTTTCAATTCATACATGAATTGCAATGCGGAGCATTGCATGAGTATTGCGTAAAATTCTGTCGTGGCATTAAAGTGATTTGGTAAAGCAACTTTGTAAAGTGGTTCTGGTAATATATCACTTGGGCTACCGGCTAAAGGTTTATACAAATTCGGATAGTCTCTTAGCAGGATCTGATTTTTGTTATTGAGTTCCTGCACCGTAGCCGGAACGGTCCTACCAGCCCTGCGAAGCAGGTCGGAGAATGTTTGTTCATTCTGGTTTCCCACTTGCCAAGGCTGTAGTGTGCCAAAGATTATATTATCAAATATTGTTAGCTCCATACTATAATTCTAATTGAATGCGGTTTGCTGCTTCCTGCTTTCTCTTATCTATAACCTTTGCATAAACCTCTGTTGTTTTTAAATGCCTGTGCCCTAACATTTTTGAAACTGTATAAATATCAGTGCCCAAATTTAGTTGTAATGTGGCATAGGTATGCCTTGCACAGTGGAAAGTGATATGCTTCGTAATACCTGCTTTCATTACCCATTCTCTTAGCTTTAAGTTATTCCATGCACTGTACTTTAAATCTTCAAAAATTTCTCCTTCCGGTTTGCCTCTTTCGCCTAATAAATCATAAGCCTGTTTTGATATTGGTAATGTTTCTGAACCCTTTGTTTTCTTCTGCCTGAACCTAATGTAATAATCATCACCTGAACTTTGTATTTCTGACCAAAGCAGCTTCTTAATATCTGACCACCGTAAACCTGACAAGGCAGAAAATATAAAAGCCTGTTTAAGTATTGGAAGCTCACATTCTATTTTGGCTGCTGCCTGCAATTCTTCAAAGGTTAAAAACTCCCTGCTTGTATCATCAGGCTTTATACAATCAACCTGGTTAGCCGGGTTTGTTAGAATGATACCAGCTTTCACAGCTTCTTTTAAAGCTGCGGTTACTTTGCTATAATAGGAAGATTGAGAGTTTTGTAAAAGGTGCTTTTTGTTTTTGGTTCTGGCTGTGTTCTTCAAATAGTATTTGAAATCTTCTAACCAGGTTTTATCAATCTCTTTGAAAGTAATATCAAACTTTGCAAACTCTTGCAGGTGCTTTAGTGTGCTGCTCCAGTTGCCCCAATTGCCTTCACTATCCTTTCTCTTTTCTGTAAGCATTTCAAAGTATGCAAGGAAATTGCCTTTTACTTTTTCGGTATCTCTGAAACCAAATTCTTCATTTTTGATTTGAACATGCCGCTTAGATTTGATGGCTTCGGCTAACGCCAAAGTATCATCATTGTGTTTCTTCTGCTCTTTAGTGAGCTTGCCCTTTTGCAGTGTTGGAAACAAGTACATTTTTAAATATTCATACTTGCGTTTTCCATCTTCGTAGTAGTCAAGATAAAGGCTGACCTTATCGCCTTTCTGACGTTGTCTAAGCGTTACATTCATACGACTGAAGTATTAAAAAGGTTATCAATTGCGACCCGAGAAATAATTGTGCGGCTTCCTAACTTACCTGCTTTCAATTGCCCTTTATCAATGAGCCTGTAAATGGTCCAACGGCTTGCCCCTAAAAGCTGGCAGGTTTCATCAATGCTTAGGAAATCTTTTTGAACTACAACCGGATTGAATGATGTAACAATTTTTTGCTTTTCTTCCTGGATAGCTGTTTCAATCTTCGCTGATCTCTTACGTTGTTTGTATGCTCTTTTTGCACAGTTATCGGAACAAAACTGTGTTACGGTTGTCTTTGCAGTAAAGCGATTACCGCAGAAGTTGCATGTTTTTTCTAAGCGAATGTTGCTACTCATTTTTGTTGCCTTGTGTAGCTGATTGTTGCAGTGTGTAGCAGGATGTAGCATCTTTTCTCCATTCATCCTTATTTGTTGCTGGGCAACAAACTTTACAACATTGGGCAACAATCAGGCAACTAAGTTAAGCTAAAAAGAGCAAATTGGCAACAAAAAAGAGAAAGATTTATACACATAAAGTGCTGAAAAACAACTGTATAACAAACAAGAGAAGGTTAGTTACTTTCCGATACAAAACTTGCTGAATATATAATCTAACTGGTCTTCGTTGGTAATGGTACCCGTAATTTCGCCTATGTAAAAAAGGCTTTGGTTAATGTGTGATGAGAGTAAATCGCCAGGCAAGTTGTTCTGTATACCATCCAATATTTCTATTAATGATTCTTTTACTTTTTGCAGTGCTGTTGCATGCCTTGCATTGGTAATAATGGTCTGGTCTTCAAATGAAGTTTTACCTATTGTCTCTGAGAATAAATGCTGTTTTAAACCCTCAATATTCAGTTTGTCTTTTGCAGAAATAAATTGAATTAATTCACCAGCAACTGCTACTTTCTGGTTGTAGTTAACCTGCTCATCATCCGCTTTATTACCCACAAGAATATACCGGATATTTTCACTTCTCATTTGAATAATCGATTCCTTTAAAAATTCGAGCTCTGTTTCATTAACATCAAACAGGTACATAACGATATCTGCCTTGCGCATTTTTTCTAAACTTTTTGCCACCCCAATTTTTTCAATCACATCTTCTGTATGATTTCTGATTCCTGCAGTGTCAATCAATCTGAACAACACTCCATTAATGTTCAGCATTTCTTCAATGGTGTCCCGTGTAGTACCCGCAATTTCGCTAACAATGGCTCTATCATCATTCAACAATGCATTCAATAAGGTTGATTTTCCAACGTTAGGTTTCCCGATTATAGCTACCTGAACACCGTTTTTAATTGCGTTACCTAATGAGAATGATTCAAGCAAATGATCAACTATTATCCTGGCTTCATGTAATAATTTTATTAAACTGGATCGGTCTGCAAACTCAACATCCTCCTGCGAAAAATCAAGTTCCAATTCAATTAATGCAGAAAACTTTATAAGCTGATCTCGCACAACAGCGAGGTCATTCGAAAAGCCCCCCTTCATATTCTGCAGCGCTGTACGCCTGGCAGCTTCTGCATTTCCGGCTATCAGGTCTGCCACAGCCTCTGCCTGCGTAAGGTCCATTTTTCCCTGCAAGAATGCCCGCTGTGTAAACTCGCCGGGTTTGGCGAGCCTTGCACCATTACTCACTAACAACTCTAAGATTTTTTGCTGAATATGCATAGAACCATGGCAACTTATTTCAACTACATTTTCACCTGTGTAAGATCTTGGGGCAATAAATATGGAAACAACCACCTCATCAATTTGTACATCTCCTTCCTGAATCATGCCTACATGAATAGAGTGTGATGGTACTGTGGACAGATCTTTTGAAGGAAATATCTTCTTCATTATATCAATAGCATTTGAACCACTTACCCGCAGTACTGCTATAGCACCTGTGCCCTGCGCGGTTGCAATGGCTGCAATCGTATCATTCCATTGTGAAAGGCTGCTCATACAAATGAATATTTAGGTGCAAATAAAAAGAGGTTACTGAAATCAGTAACCTCTTCACAAAAATACTTAAACTATTATTCTTCACTTACCTGGAAGGTAATATTCTGTTTCTGGCGATAAATTACATTACGACCATTCTGCACAGCGGGAATCCACTTTGGTCCTTTTTTAATTGCCCGAACTGCCTCTGCTGCTGTTCCATAACCGGGATTATTCATGGCATTTACTTCAGAAATATTTCCGTCCTTATCAACCAGGAACGAAACGGTAACCGTATAGTTGCCGGGAGGTGCGCCATTATCTACAGGTGTATTACTATTTAGGTTACGTTCCAGAAACTTATTCCATGCTGAGGGTCCACCGGGAAATTTGGCTTCGATCTGCACGGTTTTAAATTCTTTATCGTAATCTTCAACCACCTTGGGAGCTTCAACTATACCAGTTCCTTTTTCTTCTACTGGAGGTGCAACCACGTCGGTTTTTATACCTTCCTGGTTAAAAGTCCCGATTTTGGTTTCTTCAAGCTTTTCCTGCTCAGGTGGCTTTTCATCGGGTTTAACTTCCTCATCTTTTACAATTTTAGGAGGTGTAAATTTTGTAACCTCAACTTTTGGCGGCTCCTGCTTTGGCGGGGGTGGCGGTGGTGGCGGTTCTTTCTTTTCTTCCTGTTTTATTTCTTCAAGGGTAACATCCTGCACCAGCATCGGTTTTTCAGTTTCATCCAAAGCTGACTTTGCAAGAAACGAAATAAGAAGTATCAGCGCAATAAGTGCAACCATTCCTATTAAGGCCTTAATTATACGGCCATTGTAGGTTTTCCGCAACTCGTAGGCACCATATTCTTTATTCCTGCCCTCAAAGAGAATATCTAAAAAATCTGCGCTTAAAATTTTGTTTGCTTCCATTGTTGTACAATGTTTAATTATTATTGGGGATTAGCTGTTTCCTTGGCAGGTGATGCGGGATCCTCTCCCTGCGAAAGTTTTACAAGCTCATCTTCCACGGGTGAAATATCAACAAGCGCGTAACGCTTAACAACATTAATACTCATCTCATCCAGAATGTCGATTACATTCTTATAGGTACTCTGGTCATTCGGTTTTATAATAACCATCAAACTTGTATCTACAACTGCTTTCTTTTGGCGAATTACATTGCGTATTTCCTTAAAGCTGGATGACTTAAAGTTTGAAGCACCAACAGGGTCTAACTCACCTTCGTAATAAAAGACATTGTTGTCTTTTCCCAAAAGGATTGTTAGTGCTTCTGATTGCTTCAGTTTATTTTGCTCTTCAGGATTGTCAGTGTCTTTTGGCAAAAACAGTCGCATCGCCGTAGGCTGACTCATTGTAGTTGTAAATATGAAGAAGGTTATCAGCAGAAACCCCAGATCAACCATAGGTGTAAGGTCTACCCGTGTTGATAGTTTTTTTGGCTTTTTGACGCCGGGTCCCTTTTTGTGATGTCCCCCACTCGAGGTATCCATTTCAGCCATAACAAAAAATTTATTTAATTAATAATAATTACTCTACTGCGGTACCAGACATATTGCTCTTCCAAAGATCGGTGCCTGAGGGTACGCTTTCAGGGTTTGTTACCATCTGGAACTTGAACTGATCATTTTTCTTTAATGCAGAAATCACATTTTTAAATACGGGGTATTTAGAAACATTGTCTCCTTTTAAAATAATGTTCATTTTCTGACCCTGGAACGCATCAACTGCAGCACGCATCCATGTGATCATTTCGTTGTTCGATGTATCCTGAATTGGTATACCAGGCATATTATCGCCGGTCATTTTATCTGCCGGTATAGTAGCCTGCTGACGTAGCTGTGCCAGTGGCACCCCTATAAAAGGCGCTTTTACAAGGGCGGCGATCTCACCTTCAGTCAAACCGAGATTACGGGTTGAATTGATGTTACTGATCATATCCCTTTTTTTATTCTTGTCTGCTTCACTATCACCAACCGATAAAAAAGCCTTACCATCTTTATTTAGTGAAATCATCAATACATCTGTTTCGGGGGCAATCTTAGATGCCACAGAATTTGGTGTATTAATAGGTACAGCTTCAGATGGTTTAAACTTAGTGGTAAGTATAAAGAAAGAAAGCAACAGGAACGCTACATCGCACATGGCTGTCATATCCACAATGGTGCTTTTTCTTGCTATTTTGGGTCTACCCATTTTAGAAAATTTAATCTTTAATAATAAAGATGCCTTATTGCCCTACTTTCCACAAATAATTAGAAAAATTACCTGTAGTTAGCGGCAAAACTTTGTGTAAGTGTAAACCCACTTTCATCAATGCCGAAAGTAATGGCATCAATACGTGTAGTAAACACATTATACATAATGATGGCAACTGATGATGTACCGATACCCAACGCTGTGTTATATAACGCTTCAGATATACCTACAGACAGTTTTTGTGCAGCTTCACCACCACCGCTTTCACCCAGGGCAGAGAAGGCACGAATCATACCGATTACCGTTCCTAACAACCCTACAAGCGTTGCAACAGAAGCGATCGTACTCAAGAAAACAAGATTTTTTTCAAGCATTGGCAATTCAAGCGCTGTAGCTTCTTCTACTTCTTTCTGAATGTTAAGAACCTTTTGTTCTGTGGAAAGTTCAGAATTAGAGATCATCTCTTTGTATTTCCGCAAACCGGCTTTCATAACATTGGCAACAGATCCTCTTTGTTTATCGCAGGCAGCCATAGCTTTATCAACATCTTTATTGGCAAGATTATACTGAACCTGGCGAATAAATTCTGCAATATTTCCCTTGCCTGTAGCTTTGGAAACAGTAAGAAACCTTTCTATTACAAAAATGAGTACCGTTAAAAAGCATGCTAATAAAACAGGTACAATAATACCTCCCATGTACATACGAGACAATGCTGTTTTGGCACCTTCATGATCTGGCCAAAATCCACCGGTCGTATCGGGGTGGGTAAAGTTGTTGTCAGCACCAATAATATAACGCCATATTACATAACCCAGTACTAATGCAAGTAACGGGGCGAGCCAGCTAATAGAGTTACTTTTTCTAACGGGTTGTACCGAAGTAATGCTCTTTGCTGATGCTGTTCCGGATGGTTTTGTTTCTGCCATAACATGTTTGATTTGAAGTTAAAACTAATGTTTAGATTTTGTTTTTGAGTTTACAAGTGTAAGCAAAAATCATTTTAAAAAAAATAGTATTTATAAATAAATTTAAGTCTTACACTCGAAAAATAATACAAACCTTTTCCTGAAACAAATCTATGTTTCAATTTATTTCGGTTGCATATTTTTTAAAGCTACATAATTACCTTAGTTAATTCTATTTTTATTGAAAGGGTATTTGCTACCTGATTTATATATAAAATATATGCCTGATAAAATTGTTATTGCCGTGTCTGGCGCAAGCGGTTCAGTTTACGCCAAAGTGCTTATTGAAAAGCTGCTTTTAATTAACGAGCAATATTCGGAACTGAGCCTGGTGCTCAGCAACAATGCAAAAGAAGTTTGGAAAACCGAGCTTGGCAACACAGAATATCTAAAGTACCCGGTTAAATATTATGATAAACTAAATTTTGATGCTCCCTTCGCATCCGGTTCCGGAAATTATGATACCATGATCATTGCACCGTGCAGCATGGGTATTTTGGGGCGCATAGCATCGGGAACAAGCGACGACCTTATAACGCGTGCTGCAGATGTAATATTAAAGGAGCGCCGTAGACTTTTGCTAATGATAAGAGACACACCTTATAACCTGGTACACATTCGAAATATGGAAACTGTTACACTTGCAGGCGGCATTATCTGTCCCGCCACCCCATCTTTTTACAGCCTGCCAAAGACCATTGAAGATGTGGCTTCCACTGTTGTGGACCGCCTGCTGGATATTGCCGGTTTTGATATCCAGGCTTTCCGCTGGGGTAAATGAATTGATGGGTTGCCAGCCCATGAATGTTTCTAAACTTTACTTGCGTCGCACACTTGTACATTAGCATTGGTGGCAACTTTTTATTTAGAAGGTTCGGTTATAGTAAGGTGCTCAAGAATGCCAAAGCTTTGGGCAAGAAATTGTTGGGCTATTGAATCATTATTTTTACAGCGCATTTCAAAATTAAATTGAAGCATATTTCCCTTAATTGCCGTTGCAGATCTAAGTATTTTTATATTGGTATGGTTTATTGAATCTGGCACTTCGTAACCAATTACGGCAAAATTTTTATCGCCCCTTTTAATAACTGTATCATAAATAAATTTGTTAACTGAACCTGCCAATACTTCTTTCTTCATGGCGAACAAGTATTGGGCAGGCAACGAACTATCTGCCAGTGCGAGGGGCTTCATAACTTTTGGATGAACGATCGTTAACTGGCAAACGGAATCTTTAAGGGGATCAAATGAAAAACCAGTTTCTTTAAATACAGGAAGGTGCTTGTTCTGAAAGCGGTACTTAACATCTGCGCAAGGATCTCCACATTCAGTAGTGTGCAGCCAGGTAAATGAGGTATCGAAATAAGTGGGCAGATCGAAATTAACTTCTCCCAGATTATTTTGTAAAGTAAGTTTTTTCATTTTTTGGTCGGTATTATACCCTTGCGAACAACCCGTTAAAAGGCACGAAACTAAAATGGCTGACAATAATTTTTTCATAACTATTAAATATGCAGTAATACCTCTAATACAATGCCAATGGCACTTACTTACCCTGCATAATAATATTACTTTTGATGATCGCTAAACACTTACTTTAACCATGACCATTATATATTTTGGAATTGCAATAATTATTATACTACTAATTACACTGCTCTTTAAAAAGCAGGCAACAAACCCAAATCAGATAACACAAATAAGCCAGGTGCTTTCAACAGAAATCGCCCGCATTGAAGCGTCTGTAAAAAATGAAATCGCATCCAACCGAAAGGAAACCTCCGACCAGGCGAGGCTTGCGCGTGGCGAACTTGCATCATCACTAATATCGTTTGAAGAAAAGCTGAACCACCTAACAAACACTATTGATTTAAAACTTACCGCATTTAATGAAGGCGCAACTGCGACCTCAATTACAAACCGAAACGAAATAAAAGCAGCGCTTGACGCTTTTAAAAAAGACCTGTCACAATCAATCCGTGATTTTAATTCCGTTCAAAGAGATAACTTCTATTCACTGCTACAGAAACAAAGCGAACAAAATACCACAACTACCCAAAGCCTGGAAAATATGCGCCAAACCGTGGAGCAAAAAATAAAAGAACTACAGGCTGGAAACGAACAAAAATTAGAACAAATGCGCGTTACTGTAGATGAGAAACTGCAACAGACCTTGGAAACACGCTTAGGAGAATCTTTTAAATTGGTAAGTGATAGACTTGAGGCAGTGCACAAAGGTCTTGGCGATATGCAAACGCTTGCCACCGGGGTTGGTGACCTTAAACGGGTGCTTACAAATGTTAAGACACGCGGTGTTATGGGCGAATACCAATTAGAAAACATTCTTGAACAAACGTTAACCGCAGATCAGTATTCAAAAAATGTAAAAACAAAAACAGGTAGCCGGGACCATGTGGAGTTTGCCATCAAAATGCCAGGTAAAGAAAACATACTTTGGTTACCTGTCGATTCAAAATTTCCTAAAGAAGATTATGAATTGTTGATGAATGCTTATGAGGTGGGTGATGCTTCGCAAATAGAAGATTGCCGTAAAACATTTGTAAAAGGAATTAAAAAATGCGCACAGGATATAAGCAGTAAATATATAGACCCACCAAATACTACTGATTTTGCGCTATTGTTTTTGCCTTTCGAAAGCTTATATGCCGAGGTATTACGCACGCCGGGGTTATTTGAAAATATTAGGTTAGAATGCAGGATTAATATTACCGGGCCTACTACCCTTTCAGCTTTCTTAAGCAGCCTGCAAATGGGCTTTCGTACCCTTGCGATTGAAAAAAGAAGCAGTGAGGTTTGGAATATTTTAGGCGCAGTAAAAACAGAGTTTAAAACTTTTAGTAACATGCTGGAAAAAGCACAAAAAAATATTCAGACAGGTCTTGGGCAGTTAGAAGATGTGGCAGGCGTACGAACCCGATCCATTCAAAAAAAATTGCAGGATGTAGAAACTATAGAAGGCGAAAAAGAAAAAATGATTTTGCCAGATGCTTCACTATATAGTGAAGAAAATTAAGGGTACACTTTAGTAGTCAGCAACATTAATTTTACGAAAATTTATTTTATGTTTGCACTGCATTTCGAGTCATAGAAATATGACACCAACCGAGTGGCGCACACCACGGTGGTCAAATAATGCGGACAGCCTGTCAAAATAAATGCACTACTCTCCGCTATGTAAGATTTGCACATTATTAATCCTTAAAAAAAATGTATGCAGCCATCTTCTGTAGTTGTTTGTGTTAACGATGTTTTATCGGATTCATTCCTTAAAAAATTTGACAAAAGGTTATTAAAAGGAGAACTATACGTAGTTCGCGAAGTTATTCCAGACTGTTTTAATCCATATGAAGAACCCGGCATATCATTGGAAGAAATAAGAGGGGAGACAACAAGAATTAAGTGCCACGATGGAAAGGTTAGGTCAGTTGAATATCATTTTTTTATGCACCGGTTTGTTGAGGTAGTACCTCCTATAAACATAGAGGAAGAGCTATTGCTCGATGTACCGGAAATGGTATAAAAAGGAGAATTTCAAAAAACAACTACAACTTTTTACCAAGAATTTCTTCAACCTGGGCTTTTATTGAAACAGCATGCTTATCGGTAGGTATGTCATTAGCATCATCACCGAAAGGGTCTTCTATTTCTTCTGAAATAATTTCAAGGCTTGCGAGCACATAAAAAATAAATGCAACAACAGGAATTACATAAAACCCCAGGCTGAAAATAAATCCAAAAGGCAGGGTCATAATGTATATGTAAACAAACTTCTTAACAAATATGCTGTAAGAGGTAGGTATTGGGGTATTCTTTATTCTTTCACAATTGCCGCAAATCTCGTTCAACTTTTCAACGTCAAGATAAACCGACAATAGTTGTTCCCCATTTAATTTTCCTTCGTTTTGCAAGCCATAAATGCGATTATACAATAGGTTTATAACCTTGTTGGGCTTGTGCGTACTAATTTCAACAGCATCCAGCTCCTGGTGGGCTCAGTAAAAACAAGAGGCGTAAAATCTGTTGATATGCGCAGGTGATCTCTTAAGGTAAAAGCAAAAAAAGGTATGCTTTGCAGAAAAAATCGCCTGTTTCCTACATCATCGGCAGTTAAAATGGCATTCATTTTCATGGCAAGGTTTCGGCTAATGTGTATAAGGGAATGCCATTGTACACTACCTTCCCACCACCGGTCGTATGCCGAGTTTGTTCTGAAAACAAGCAACAATGAAAGTACAAAACCAAGCAGGTTATGCAGTAGGGAAAGATTTTTTACATATGTATTATCAGTGAAATCCCACCACAAAAATTCAAAACATGCAACTGCAAAAGAATAAACTGAAATCGCTATTAGCATAGGCAGCAGCCTTCTAAAAGTATCTTCCTTATGAAAGGTAAGCATGAACTTGAACCAGGAACGGGGATTATAGGTGATCATGTATTAATTAGCTGCCAGCTTAAATAACTTTTTTTGACAGATGTTCTTTATACACCAAAATCAGGCCTGATTTAAAATAAATTCTGGTAATTTTAAGCAACCATTACCTCAAATCCTGCTCATGAAAATTCTACATTTCCTTCCGGTTATATTTATCTCATTGTGTCTATCGAAGGTTCATTCGCAAAAAACAGAATTATTCGATCTTGTAAAAAAATTAATGTACGACAGTACAGGTTATAGTAATGTGGGAGACTGGGCAGTTGGCAAACCTAAAATGTTTCCTGTAAAGTGGAAGGAAGATGCGATTACCATGAGTGAAGACACCGCCATAAATTTTTATAGAATGGGAACAGTTGACCTTTTGTTAAATGGAAACAATGTAACGGAGGCCGGCCAACCACTAAAATGGAACATTATGCTAAAAGGACCGCGCATGGGTTACGGATCTTTTGCTATTATAAGCTCGCCCACAACTTCACTAAAAGCGAAGATGAATATTGATAGTTTATTTGGAAACAGAAACTATAAAGCAGAATTGCTGAAAAGCTGCGACAGGGATTTTGCAGGTTATTATTACTACAAATTAAAGGTGCCTAAAAAAGATGTGTTCTTTATAAAATTAAGTTGGGTTTTAGTAAATGGAAAAACAGCACTTCGCATTGATGGCTATGATGATTATTATAATTATGCTGCCAAATTAGATTGTCCAAAATAAAAAAAAGTGCCGGGTAGGGCACTTTTTTAAAACCTGTTTTGTAGCTACTTAGGATAATCTTCATGGCTTACACTATTAATTTTCTAACAACTAATGTTTTAAGGCAGATTATAAATAATAATGTATAACTAACATATATGCCCAGGGGATTACTTAATTATTTACTTTAAATTATAATGAAAACAACACTTAATTTTTTAATTATCGCAATTGCCATTGTGGTTACTGCATTTGTATTTGCCTCCGCTGTAAAGAACAGGAATGCGGCAAACAACACAATCTCCGTTACCGGCTTAGGCAGTAAGGATTTTGTATCAGACCTTATTGTGTGGAGCGGATCGTTCACAAAAAAAAGTATGGAACTAAAAGATGCCTATGCCCAACTGGATGCAGACAGAGAAAGTATTAGGCAATACCTTCTGGGCAAGGGTATAAAAAATGAAAACATGGTTTTTAATGCCGTGCAAATAAATAAAGAATTTGATGACCAGTTTGATAATAACGGCAACCGTACCCGAAGCGAATTTTCAGGATACAGGTTAACTCAAATTGTACAAATTGAATCAAATGAAGTGGACAAAATTGAAGACATCAGCAGGCAGGTTAGTGAACTGATAAACTCTGGTATTGAATTTTACTCCAACATTCCTCAATATTATTATACAAAACTTGCAGCTTTAAAAATTGAGATGATTGCAGAAGCCACCAAAGACGCAAATACACGGGCAAAAAAAATTGCCGAAAATGCAGGCAGTAAGGTTGGCGATCTTAAAAATGCAAGCATGGGTGTCTTTCAGATCGTAGCACAAAACTCCTCGGAAGAATATTCCTGGGGCGGTTCGTATAACACTTCTTCTAAAAGAAAAACGGCTACAATTACCGTTAAACTTGAATATGAATCAGATTAACTCCAGGTCAAAATCTAATGTTACGTAGATGTATGAACATGGCTGGGTTTGGCGGCAAAAAAATTATCATGAAATTATTATTGCTTCATAAATGTTTACCTTAACCCTCCTTGTTATAATGCATGGTTAACTTAAAATTTATTACATGAACGAATTAAAAGACAAAGTAGCCTACATCACGGGCGGCTCAAAAGGTATAGGATTAGGAATTGCAAAAACACTAGTTAAAAATGGAATGAAGGTGGCTATCACAAGCCGGAATATGCAGGCTGCAAAAGATGCTGCTGCCTCCATTTCTCCCGATAACACCAGGGTGCTTCCACTTGTTTCTGATGTGGGCTCTTATGATGACGAAAAAAAGCAATAGACGAGGTCATCAAACATTTTGGAAAGCTTGATGTGGTAGTGGCGAATGCTGGCGTTGGCCACTTTGCCTCTATTGAAGATATGACCGAAAAAGATTGGCACGAAACCATAAACACCAATCTTACAGGCGTTTTTAATACCGTAAAATCCGCTATTGAACCCTTAAAAAAATCACAGGGATATATTATAACTATTGCAAGCCTTGCAGGTACCAACTTCTTTGCAAAAGGTGCAGCATATAATGCCAGCAAATTCGGGCTTGTAGGTTTTTCGCAGGCTATAATGCTTGACCTGCGCGACCATGGAATAAAAGTTACCACTATTATGCCCGGATCGGTAGCCACACATTTTAATGACCATGTTCCGAGTGATGAAGACAGTTGGAAAATTCAGCCGGAAGATATGGGACAACTAGTGTTAGACCTGCTTAACATGCACCCACGCTCATTGCCAAGTAAAGTTGAGATCAGGCCAACAAAACCTGCCAAATAATTTTTTTTAAAAAACATTAATGGAAAAAGAGGTAAGCCTTCAGCGGTTTATTGATGCGCAGCAAACCAGCTACACTACGGCACTTCAGGAAATAAGAAAAGGAAAAAAAGCTTCACACTGGATGTGGTATATTTTTCCTCAAATGAAAGGGTTAGGCAGGTCTTCTACAGCGCAATATTATGGTATTGAAAATATGGAGGAAGCAAAAGCATATTATGATCACCCCGTTCTTGGGCAGCGGTTAATAGAGATAACCACCGCGCTTCTTTTACATCGCAACAAACAGGTGCAAGATATATTTAGTTATCCTGATGATGTTAAACTTCATTCAAGTTTAACCTTGTTTCTTAAGGCGACAGGAGAAGAAATTTTCGGCAGGGCATTGACAGTTTTCTTTGATGGAAAAGAAGACACCCATACCCTTGCATTGTTAAAAAAAATATAGTAGAGGTTATTATGCAATAAGGTGTGCAGGTTGAATGATTACCTTTCAACCCAAAGCACGTTACATTAGATATGAAAGCAGCGGAAAAAGTAAAGTTCTGGGCCACCTCATTACTCAATGCCATTCGTAACGAAAGACTAAAAAAAAACATTCTTAATGCACTTCCTTTTTGGATTAGTGCCCTTATCTCAGGTACTGTTGCCGTGTTGTATGCAAAACTTTTTGCCTGGGCAGAAGAAGGTACACTGTTTATATTCGAAAAATGGAACTGGGGCTTTTTTATTATTACACCTGCATGTTTCGTAATTGCCTGGTTACTGGTTGTAAAATATGCTCCTTATGCCCGGGGAAGCGGAATACCCCAGGTTACTGCAGCCATTGAATTGTCTAACTCGAAAAATAAGAACAAGGTCAACCTGTTGCTCAGCTTAAGAATTATTTTCATAAAAATTCTTTCGAGCCTGGTAATGGTTTTAGGCGGTGGGGTTATTGGTCGGGAAGGACCGACAATCCAGATCTCGGCATCTATTTTTAAAAAGGTAAATGAATCTTTGCCTGTATGGTATCCTAAAATTTCAAAACAAAATATGATCGTTACCGGCGCGGCGGCCGGGCTTGCATCTGCATTTAACACACCGCTGGGTGGTATTGTTTTCGCCATTGAAGAATTAACCAAAACGCACTTTAGTTTTTTTAAATCGGCATTGCTTACCGGTGTAATTATCGCCGGGTTAACCGCGTTAAATTTCCTTGGTCCATACCTTTATTTAGGTTACCCGTTACTGAACGAGATTTCTGCATGGATCATCTTACCGATTATTCCCATTGCCATAATTACAGGAATTGCCGGCAGCGGTATGGGTAAGATTATACTTTACATTTTTAAAAAGAAGGAATTACTTAAAAAGAATGCGTATCGCATTTTGTATGTTGCTGCATGTGGTTTGGTAATTGCCGCGCTTGCAATTCTGGTGGATGAAAAAACTTTTGGATCAGGAAAGGATATTATGATATCAACTTTATTCACCAGCGATAAAAGCCTGGAATGGTATGTGCCTTTATTGCGCATCGCGGGCTCTATCATTTCCTTTTCTACAGGTGCGGCAGGGGGCATTTTTGCACCGTCTCTGAGCGCAGGTGCTAGTATTGGCGCTGTATTCGCCGGGTGGTTTCAATTATCAAGCTATGAATCAAATCTTTTGATTCTTTGTGGCATGACGGGTTTTCTAACCAGCATAACGCGCAGCCCTTTCACTTCATCCATCCTGGTTTTGGAAATGACGAGCAGCCATAACGTAATATTTTACATTATGCTTACAGCACTTCTCTCTAATCTCGTTGCTAATGTTATCAGCAGGCATTCTTTTTACGACACTTTAAAAGACCAATACCTGGATGATATACAGGGACCACGTAACAAAATAATTTCACCCCTGGTTAAGCATGAATAATTTACATAAATTGTAAGAAAATTAAAGTACAGATGAACAATAACCAGAACATCACTCCATGCCTTTGGTTCAGTAATAATGCTGAAGAAGCAGTAAACTTTTATCTATCTGTATTTCCTGAATCATCCATTATAACTATATCACGGTATGGCAAAAATGCACCACTGCCCGAAGGCACGGCTCTTACCATAATATTTATTTTAAGGGGACAAAAATTCATGGCGCTAAACGGCGGTCCGGCATTTACTTTTAATGAAGCCATTTCCCTGGTAATTGATTGCGAAACACAGGATGAAATAGATATGTACTGGGAAAAACTTACCGAAGGCGGAAGCGAAAACCGCTGCGGCTGGCTGAAAGATAAATACGGACTGTCCTGGCAGGTTGTGCCAAAACAATTAAGTGCATTAATGAGTAGTAACGACAAAGAAAAATCGGCCAGGGTTATGCAGGCATTCATGCAAATGAAAAAATTTGATATCGCTAAATTGCAGGAAGCCTAATATCAAACTTGGGATTTAGCTAATTCAACAATGGCGCGCGCTGCAATGAAACCACTGGTCCACGCATGCTGAAAATTAAAACCACCGGTAACCCCATCAACATCTAAAACTTCGCCAGCAAAAAATAAGTTTTGTGCAAGTTTACTTTGCATAGTGTTGGCATCAACCTCGCCGGTAATTATTCCACCACACGTAACAAACTCTTCTTTAAATGTTGTTTTTCCTTTCACCTCAAACTCCTGTGCAGTAAGGTTTTTTATAAGTTTGTTTTGTTCTTTACCGGGCAGATCAGCCCACCGTATATGTTCCTTTACACCACTGCATGCAAGAATAAATAACCATAACCGATGGGGCAACTGGAATGGATTTTTATTACCAGTCTTTTGCGCCGCATGTGCGTTTCGAACATTATGCCATTCTTCCCGAAGAGATTGTTCATTATAATCAGGAAGCCAGTTAACCATTATGGTGAAGTGGTAATTTCTTTCTGCCAGTTCGCGTGCACCCCATGCTGATAATTTTAAAATGGCGGGGCCACTCATACCCCAATGTGTTATAAGTAATGGCCCGCCTTCTGATAACTTGCTTCCAACAACTTTTACCATGGCATTTGTAACGCTCACGCCCATTAATTGGGTTACATCGTTACCTGGCATATTAAAGGTGAACAAACTCGGCACAGGTGTAGTAATAGAAAGTCCAATGTTTGTAAGCCAATCGAACATCAGGGTTTTTGGATACCCGCCGCTCGCTATACAAATAAAATCAGCAGTTAATATTTTCCCATTCGCAAAATGCAAAAGCCACTTCTCTCCCACCTTTTCAACAGACCGCACTTCATGATGCATTAAGATTTGCACATGATTCTTTTCTGCTTCGTGCATTAAACAATCTATTATTGTTTGCGAATTGTCGGTATTGGGAAACATTCGCCCATCTGCTTCTGTTTTAAGTTTTACGCCGCGTGCTTCAAACCATTCAATGGTATGGGTTGTATTAAAAACATTAAAAGCTTTCTTTAAAAAATTACCACCGCGGGGGTACCGCTTAATTAATGCACTAGCGGAAAAACAGGCATGCGTAACATTACACCTTCCACCACCGCTTACCCTTACCTTAGAAAGCAGCTTGCCCGTTTTTTCTACAATGATCACCTGTAAACCCGGTTGCATTCCGGCGGCATTCACCGCGCAGAAAAATCCGGCTGCACCTCCACCGATCACTACCAATATTTTTGGATCGCCATTGTTCACTATTCTCTGTTTTGCCTTTTGATTTTCAAAAAGACCCAAATGTAACAGTTAGAATAACGGTTACCTGTTTATGTAACAGTATAAATTTTTTTGTCTTACTTTATATGCCTGCACCATGAATAATTTCATTCAAAATAATTACCGCTTCTTTTTAATCTTAATGTCTTTGATCTATGTAGCGGCAGGCATTAGTCATTATTTAAATCCTGAAAGATATATAGAGATCATGCCGCCCTGGTTGCCACAACCACTCTTTCTGGTATATATGAGTGGCATGTTCGAATTTTTATTTGGCGTTTTGCTTATGCACCGTTTAACGCGGCAGTTTGCTGCATGGGGAATCATCATATTATTAATTGCAGTTTTTCCTGCAAATATTCAAATGGCAATTAATTACACTGAAATACAACATCCATACTTATGGCTTGCAGTCTTAAGATTACCCTTGCAAATATTTTTAATCTGGTGGGCATGGGTGTACACTCAAAAGCCCGCTGTTAATGCAAAAGGAAAAAATAACGCAGCTTAATTTTTTTTATTGGGTTTTATTTTTCCGCCTCTCATTTAATTCAATATGTTAAGAGTTTCTTCTTATGCAATGCCCGATAATTTTTCGGGGCATCGCTTTTGAAACTATTATAGTATATTCTTTGATTTATTAAACACTAAAATAAAATGATGATGAAATTAAAATTAGTTTTAGCAGCCTTACCTATGGTGCTGCTATCAGTGGCCTGCAACAACAAACCCGATGATGCAGAAATTCAAAAAAACGTAACAGAACATTTACAACAAAATATAGAGTACAGTGGAATAAATGCCTCAGTTAGTGAAGGTATCGTTACACTTGATGGAAATTGCGAAGGAGAGAATTGCGGAGAAAAAATAGCCGCAAATGTTAAAGACATGGATGGCGTTGATTCTGTAACAAACAATATTAAATCTTTCATCGAAACCGATCTTACGCTTCGAACAACTGTGCAATCGATCATTAGTAAATACCCCGGCGTTGAAGCAGATGTTGCCATGGGGCAAATTGTACTGCGTGGTTCTATAAGTCGCGACCAGGTACAACTTCTCATGAATGAATTGAAAGTGCTGGATGCAAAACAAATAGATAACCAGTTAGCCATTCAATAATAGCAAACCATAGTAATATGGTAAACAATAAATAATTTTTTAAACGATTAAAAGTAAAGTGAAAAAGATATGAACAACAATTTAGAAAATAACAGAAGAGTTTTAGCAGGTTTATTCAGTGACAGGGATAATGCAGAAAAAGCTTATGAAGACCTGAAAGACTGCGGCTACGAAGAGAAAGACATAAACATCGTAATGACAAGCGACACCCGTAAAAAACATTTCGATACCGATGGAGAAGATAATGACGACAGCACCCGCAGCGAAATGGGCAACAAGGCCATGGAAGGTGCAGGTAAAGGCGGTGCAATCGGTGGAGTTATAGGCGGCATAGGTGGTGCATTGGCTGCCATCGGAACAAGTTTATTAATACCGGGCTTAGGTCTGCTGATTGCAGGTCCGCTGGCAGCAGGTTTAGCAGGTGCCGGTGCAGGTAGCATAACAGGCGGTATAATTGGTGCATTAATTGGCGCTGGTATTCCTGAAGACAGAGCTAAAATTTATGATGAAGGTTTAAAGAATGGTAAAATTCTTTTAACTGTTAAACTGAAGAATGATGAAGACGCCGTTAATCTTAAAAAGAAATGGCTGGAATACCAGGCAGAAGAAGTAGACGGATAAAAAGTTTTAAAAAAAAGAAAGGAATTTTTACAATGAAATATTTTTTAATAGCTGCAATTATCAGCGTGATGGGCATAGCATGTTCCGAAACAGGTAAACAAGAAAATGTTACCGGTAATGAAGATACCATGGTACTGCAAACCGCTGATAACCTCAGCAACAACAAAATGGAACGTATTAATTGGGACCAGGTAAGTTTTACCTCCCCTATTGTTTCTTACGACGAAATAACCTCTAAAGAAATTGAGGTAAGAAAAGACAGCAACGAAACTTCTTACTTTTCTTTAGATGAGGATGTGCTTTTCGCTTTTGATAAAGCTACCCTTAAGCCAGGCGCAGAAAAGGCCCTTCAACAGGTTGCCAATGCAATAAAGAACCGGTACCCCAACGGCGATATCGGTATATTTGGCTACACCGATTCGGTAGGTTCTAAAAACTACAACAAACAATTGTCTGACGACCGTGCCGAAGCAGTAAAACAATACCTGCAACAGCAAACAGGGATCGATGTAAGCAGGATTAATACGTATGCCAAAGGCGAATCAAATCCCGTAGCGTCTAATGCCACAGAAGCAGGTCGCCAGCAAAACCGTCGTGTAGAAATAGTTGCCATGAACAACCAGTAAGGCAGCCAAACTGTAAGAAACATGAGTAAAATTACTGCCAGGGGCATTGGGCATGTTTTAAAAAATGCAGGTAAAGCGTTTGTAAAAGACAAGGTGCCTAAGCTTAGTGCGTCACTTGCCTACTACACCATTTTTTCAATGGGGCCGGTGTTGCTTGTAATTATTTTTCTTACCAATTTTTTTTGGGGAGAGAAAGCGATCGAAGGCACCATTGTTACGCAGCTGCGTGGTATTATTGGTGATACCGCTGCAACACAAATACAGGAAGTAATTAGAAATGCTTCGCTCGACAGCAGCAGTGTTACAAGCGCGGTAATTGGCGTTATTGCCCTTTTTATTGGTGCAACAACCGTGTTTATAGAGATACAGGATTCGCTGAACTTTATCTGGAAACTGAGGCTTAAAAAAAGCGGATGGAAGAACGTGGTCTTTAGCCGCATACTTTCATTCTCCATTGTTATAGGTTTAGGATTCTTATTGTTGGTAATGCTTATTGTAAACGCTTTGCTCGATGGATTGATGGACCGCCTCTATATCATGTTTCCAGAAACCTCTATCGTAATTATTTATGTAGTTAACCTGTTGCTTACGCTGTTTGTTACATCGCTGTTGTTCGGTATTATTTATAAAGTACTGCCCGATGCAAAGATCAGGTGGCGCGATGTGGTTACCGGTGCCATCTTTACCGCGGTTATTTTTATGATCGCGAAATTTGGACTCAGCTTATACATAACTAATACATCCATTGGCAGTACGTACGGTGCGGCTGGTTCGCTGGTAGTGCTTATGCTTTGGATATATTTTAGCAGTATGATATTTTATTTCGGGGCTGAGTTTACAAAAGCTTATGCCATGAAATTTGGTGATGAAATTCACCCGGATGAAAACGCGGTTACCATTCAAACCCTGGAAGTGGAAAGCAATAAACAATCGGTACAGGAAAACGAAGTGAACGCAGAAGACACCGAAAAGAAAACACAGGAAGAAAAAGACCGGGAGCAAACTGAAAGTACAAGTGTGCGACGCAACTAAAGCTTCATTCATAATTATTAGCCCGGTTCATCATCATCTCCGGGCAAAAAGAAAAGGCCGCCGGAAATAATTCCAGCGACCTTTCTTTTTTTTTGATGTTTTAAACAGTTAGTGCAACGTGGCCATATCAATCACAAAGCGATACTTAACATCGCCCTTCAGCATGCGTTCGTAACTTTCGTTAATATCTTTTATGTCTATCACCTCCACATCACTTACAATGTTGTGTTCGGCGCAATAGTCTAACATTTCCTGTGTTTCGGGCAACCCGCCGATTAGCGAACCCGCAATACTGCGGCGGTGAAATATAAGGTTGAAGGCCGGCACCTGTGCAGGTGTGGGCGGCGCGCCAACACAAACCATGTTACCATTGGTTTTTAGCATGTTTAAATACATGTTGTAATCGTGATCGGCAGAAACCGTGTCTAAAATAAAATCGAATTTGCCTGCCTGTTCTTTAACGGCAGCCTCGTCGCTGGTAAGCACAAAATGGTGCGCCCCCAGTCTTTCGGCATCGGCTTGTTTAGAAGGCGAATGGCTTAACATGGTAACCTCGGCGCCCATACTGGCCGCGAGTTTTACGCCCATGTGCCCCAGACCGCCCAAACCTACAACCGCTACCTTATCTCCCTTGCCCACTTTCCAATGGCGTAAAGGCGAGTAGGTGGTTATGCCTGCGCATAATAAAGGTGCAACCCCTTCCAGCGGCAGGTTGCCGGGTACGGTAAGCACAAAATCTTCGTGCGCAACAATGCTTTTACTGTAGCCGCCATACGTCATGGCGCCCTCTATATGTACATCGGGGCTGTTATAGGTACCGGTCATTCCTTTTATGCAGTACTGTTCCAGCCCTTCTTTGCAGTTATCGCATTCGCGGCAACTGTCTACCAGGCAGCCGATGGCGGCAATATCGCCCACCTTAAATTTCTTAACATCATCTCCCACGCGGGTAACTTTACCCACAATTTCGTGACCGGGCACCACGGGGTAAACCGCATTGTGCCATTCGTTGCGCACGGTGTGCAGATCGCTGTGGCAAACACCGCAGAATAAAATTTCCATTTCCACGTCTTTCGGTTTCGGGTCTCTTCTTGTTAAACTCCATGCTTCCAGCGGCTTGTCGGCGGCGTGGGCAGCATATGCTTTAGCTTCAGGCATAATTGTCTTTGATTTAATTTTTAAAATAATGGCTTTGAAATTTAAAGGTAACTGATTGTTTATCCTTAGTGCGTACATAGTTTGATGTATGGTAAAACATACTAAACCGTATGTAACTAATACCCAGCAAGGCTTGTTTAATCTCGAATAAATAATTATAAAGGCAGTTAGAGTATTTATGTACCCGGCAGCAGTACGCCGTGGCATCGCCTGTTGCGTCGCACACTTGTACGGTTGGGGCGGGGGGCAAATTCCAATTGGCTTTGGTTGTTGATACATGACCTCCCAGGTTTAACCCATGACAAAGTTTTAAAGCTTCCCCGTGTTCATTTCCCTGCACTATTTAAACCCAAACACCACCGGCAAAATAAAAGTGATGATCATTGCCCATATAAAATAAACAGGCAAAAACCTTGCAATGCTTTCTTCCACCTTTTCTAATTCGTTACTGTTTTTTATGCTTTTAAAAAGCCGGTAACACACTATAAGCAGGTTAATTAAAATAAGCACATTACCCCCGCAAACAGCAATGCGGTTTGGCGTTACACCATATGTGGCTATGCGGTAAATGATGGCAGACAGCGCAATGCCATTTACAATAATGGTTACCAAAGACAATAAGAGTAAAAGTATGGTGCCGATTTTCGGGCCTTCTTTTACGGGTGTTTCAGCAATTGAAAAAAGTATGATGGCCATAACACCGATCAGCAACAAATTAAATATCAGTAAAAAATCCCTGTCAGTATACGGGTCTTTACCCGTAGAAATTAATACTGCCAGGTAAACCACAAGGGTTATTAAAACGAGTGGTGTAAACACTTTGGCAATAACAGGCGACACCTTATTTACCATTTGCGGATTTGCCTGCACCAGGTATGTTCCAAATATGGGTGCGGATGCCAGCCCCCAAATGCCGATGTATTCAAAATAAAAGTCCTCAATTTTTATAGATATCAGTTCAAAGAGTCCAAATGTGATGGCGGTTAAAATGGCACCGGCAATTAAAATAATAGCGGTCATTACCAGCAGGTCTGCGTTATAACGCAGAAAGTCTAAGCGTCGTTGCATATTGCGCCAGTTGTTGCCAACAAAAGACACACCTGTTATAGCCCATAAGAATAAAGGCAGGTGAATGCAGGCCAATATTAAGGTGTCGCTGTTTTCGTTTGCGGGAAGCGCGTTAATATAAACGGCTGCTGCAACAAACAAAGCAGCAGCAACTAAAATGATTTTTGTTTGCGCGCCGTTCTTCCAGAAAAAATAGGCTGACAACATGGGAAATAAAATAAAAGCAATATTTCGCTGGTAAAAGTATTCCTGTGCAATGTTTGTAAAATCAGGGATCTTGGCTATTAATCCTGCAATAAAACATAAGGCAAGAATAATAAGTAATTCCCTGCCTGTGCCCCAACGCACTTTATCGTTTTCATAATTTAAACGAGCATTCCATATTTCTGCAGCGGGTGATTGTTTTATTTCGGGATATACAAGGTTAAATTCTTTTTTAAACAACCGGTTGTTATCCCTGAATAGCTTTTCGAGGAGCACCGGGTTATCTAAATTGTCTTTGATAGAATGGCTCATACATGTTGTTTAAAGGGTTGTATAAATAAATGTTACCAGTTAGTGTTTGTACAATCAAAACCACCTGCAGAAAAAACAAAGTTTTATTATTTCACCAACAAAAAAATTTCACTTTGCATTTCAAAGTAAAATAAAATATCTGAAATAAAAAGTTATTTAATCATATAATTTTAATTACTGCGGTTAATGGATGATGACTTTGTCCATTTTAAGTATTAAAATTTTAATAAGCTTTATTAACAGTTCAACTCTGGCGAAATGCCTATAGATTTTTCAGGAAGGTTAACCTGTTGATGCTATTAAAAATCAGGAGAAATATAAAAAAGGCGGGTTAAATGATTATTTAATGGAAATAGAAAATTCAATTCCGCACCCTTATTAATTGCGTAATTATATTTAATTAGAATTAAAGTTTTATTTGACACTTTTCGCCTACCCCCACTCCCCCACCAGCTCCAGCAGTTCCTCTCCAAACTCTTTAACTTTCTTAGGCCCAAGACCCGTAATTGCAAGCAACTCTTTTTTATTCTGTGGTGGAGCAGCCACCAGCCCGTCAATTGTTTTATTGGTAAGAATGCGGTAAGGTTCTACGTGTTTACGTTCTGCGGTTTCTGTGCGCCATTTACGCAGAGCCTGCTCCAGTTGGGGTTTAGCAGCCGGGTTGCCCGTGTTAGTAATAACCCCTTCCTTCGTCCATTGCAAACGCTTTAACCGGGTGGTTTCATGTATGGCTTTGCTTCGTGCCTGCAGCGTAGCGGTAATGCTGCATTCATCCCGCAGTGTTTGCCAGCATGCCTGTTGCACATATGCATGTTCGCGCACGTTTTCAAGCGCCTGCAGCATGCGTGCTGATGCCAGTGCATTATCAGGTGGTGCAGGTAGCTGCTGCAATGGCAATAAAATACCCTGGTTATTATGCTGCATAAAATACGAGCAGGCCTCCCTTATGCGTTGCACCAGTGGCGGGTGTTCCATGGGCATGGTATTGCCATCATCCAGTTGATGTACCTGCCCCATAAACTGCCGCGACACTTTTGCCAGTTGCAGCAACCTGGCACCCAATTCATCCAACACATCGCCGGCATCGGTTGAAAAAGAATGTTCATACTCCTGCCGCACCTGCATAATATGTGCATGATTGCGCACCTGGTTATCGAAATCAAATACTTCTGCCAGTACCTGTAGTTGAAACTGGTGGCGGTATGCAGGCAGCGTGTTCTCCAGCTTTTCCTGTTTCCACGCCTGTTCACTAAATTGTACAATGTTGGTATCAGTGAAAAGTGACCGCGGATTTATCTGGCTAAGCAACACAATGCCTTCAAAGCTGCGGCAGCGGCTTAGTGCCACATACACCTGCCCGGAAGCAAAAGCTTTTTCAGCGTCTATTACTACATGGTCGAATGTAAGTCCCTGGCTTTTATGGATGGTTACGGCCCAGGCAGGGCGTAAGGGCATTTGCCTGAAGGTGCCTACCACATCTTCGTCAAGTGCGCCGGAAGCCTTGTCAACACTGTATTTCACGTTGTCCCAGTCCAGCGGTTCCACCTTAATTTCATTGTGGTCATCATCACAAAATACATACACTGCCTCGCGGTCAAGTCGGGTGATGGTGCCTATCTTTCCATTATAAAATCTTTTCTCAGGGTCGTTCTTAATAAACATTACCCGTGCATTTTTCTTCAGCAATAATTCCGTAGTTGTGGGATATTGAAATTCAGGAAAGTCACCCTCTATTTCGGCCACGTACACTTCTGCCGGTCCGGGAAGTTTATCCATGCCCGCTTTGTTTATGGCATCTGCCTTCTGCACATGCGATGTAAGTGTAATGTAGCGCTCATCATCCGGGGCAACTTTTGTAACGATGGATTGAAGTTTGTAAAAATTATCTTCTGACAGTTCGTTGTGGCGCAACTCATTCAGCAGGGAAAGAAATTGCGTGTCCTGCTGGCGATACACTTTTTTCAGTTGCACCATCACCGGTGGATTATCTCGCAATACATGGCTGGCAAAAAAATACGGGCTGGTGTAATGGTCTTTCAGCAACCTGCCATCCTGCTCTTTTACCACGGGTGGCAGCTGGTGCATATCGCCAATAAACAACATTTGCACACCGCCAAACGGTATGCCGGGTGCAAACCGGTAGCGCCGCAATATGAGGTCAATCATATCCAAAACATCAGCACGCACCATGCTTATTTCGTCAATAATAATCAGCTCAACTGTGCGCAGTAGTTGTATATGTTGCCTGTTATACCGCAGGCGCGTAAAAAGGGAATGGGCAGTGACCACATTCTCATCGTCACCATTGACAATACCAGTTGGAAGGAAAGTGGCAAAAGGCAGCCTGAAAAAGGAATGGATGGTGCTGCCTCCGGCATTTATCGCGGCAACACCTGTTGGCGCAAGCACAACAGAACGTTTTGGCGTGGCAGATTTAATGTGTTTTAAAAAAGTAGTTTTACCGGTGCCTGCCTTACCCGTAAGAAAAATGTGCTGGTTGGTTTCATTCACCCATTTTTCGGCTAGAATAAAGAGGTCGTTTTGTTCTGTCATGTATGCCTGTTGAACCGTTCAAATATAACGGATTACAAGGCTAAACGAAAGATTGATCAGCGGCCTCGTACAGTTTTTGTATTAAGGTGATAAGCAAATTATACAATGAAAAAATCTACACATTCCTTCTATTACCGAAACAGTTTAAGTATTGTATTCCTGGTTTTAATGTTTTTGGCCTTAGGAGGGCAGTTTTTCTCGGGCATGGGGGAAAAAAATGCGGAGCGAAAAGAAGAACACCTGCCACCCATTTCTGTTGCCGCTTATGCGCATAGCGGTCATTTTATTCAGGCAACTTTTGAGAACTGGGAAAGTGAATTTTTGCAAATGTCGCTATATGTGTGGCTCACCGTTTTCCTGCGGCAGCAGGGTTCATCAGAATCAAAAAAATTAACGGGAAAGGATGAGGTTGACAGGGAACCAAAGCCACACGCTAAAGCCCCCTGGCCGGTTAAAAAAGGAGGCTGGTGGTTAAAGTTGTACAGCCACTCTTTATCACTGGCTTTTACTTTGCTTTTTTTAGTAAGTTTTTTCATGCACCTGTATGGCAGCCTTAAAAGTTATAATGAAGAACAAATGGATAAAATGCTACCGAAAACAGACTGGCACACCTATATAACCATGTCACGTTTTTGGTTTGAATCGTTTCAAAACTGGCAGAGCGAATTTTTGTCGGTTGCCTCCATTGTAATACTTTCCATCTGGCTAAGGGAGAAGGGTTCTCCTGAATCGAAACCAGTGGATACACCGCATTTTGAAATTGAATAGTTCAGGATCTGTGGCAGGCCAAAACCGCACTTTTTACCTCCCCTTCAATATATTAACCAAGCTATAAGACCAAAGGCCGGCTATTCTAAATAATTTAGATAAGAAAAATATTTTAAATTTTCTTTTTGCAAACTGTTATCATTTTAAAAAATCAGTGCTCATAAATATTTCGTTTGTATTACAAATAATCATAAAGAAGATAATGATACGATTACTTATACTCATAGTTGCCTCAGGTTTGTTTCTTACCTCCTGCGGCAATGCCCAGAGCGGCAAACAAATAAATGAAGCCAGTGAAAAGCAGGCGTACCCTATGCAGTTTTCAAAGGCACAATGGAAAGAAAAACTTACACCAGACCAGTATTATATACTCAGGGAAAAGGGAACAGAAAGATCCGGCACCGGCAAATACGACCACTTTTATGAAAAAGGAACGTATTATTCAGCTGCATCCTTACAACCTGTTTTCAGTTCTGAAACCAAATTCGATTCGCATACAGGATCGCCCAGTTTCTACGCGCCAATCAGCAGCGATGCCATTAAACTCGTTAAAGATTACGACGCGGGCATGGTGCGCTGGGAAGTGGTTGACAGCAAAAGCGGCTCTCATTTGGGGCATGTTTTTGATGATGGCCCTAAACCAACCGGCAAACGTTATTGCCTTAATTCTGCTGCGCTGATCTTTGTGCCTGAAGGTGGTACCCCACCTACCAATGCTAAAACCAATTAGTTGTTTAATAATTAATAATTGCATGAAAAATTTATTTGTCTTGTTTGTATCGTTGTTTTTATTTACTGCGCTTACCTCCTGCGCGCAACAAAAACCGAAAGCAACAATTAAGAAAGAAGTGAAAGACCTATCTGGTTACAGTGTTGCGACTTTTGCCTCGGGATGTTTCTGGTGTGTGGAAGCTGTGTACGAAAGTGTTAAAGGTGTTCAGGAAGCGGTTTCAGGATATGGCGGAGGCAAAGAAAAAAATCCTACCTACGAGAAAGTGGGTTCGCATACCACCGGGCATGCAGAAACAGTGCAGGTATATTATGATGCGTCCGTAGTGAGTTATGCTACTTTACTAAAAGTATATTTCGCATCTCAAAACCCAACGCAGGTAAATGGACAGGGTCCGGATAATGGAGCATCGTACAGGTCAATTATTTTTTACAGGAATGCGGAAGAGCAAAAGCAGGCTAAAGATTACATAGCTGAAATTCAAAAAAATTACAACAAGCCTATTGCTGCCGAAGTAGTTGCTTTTGAAAAGTTTTACCCGGCAGAAGATTATCACCAGGATTACGTGCAACACCACCCCGATGCTTCTTATGTACGCATGGAAAGCATACCTCGTATAAAGCGTTTTCAACAGCAATACCCCGCGCTCATAAAACCAGATCATACATTCTGATTATTAATTGCTTTCTGATAAATTGGATATGTTAACTTAATAGTATTTTTAATACATAATAAAATAAGAATAACAAAGAAAACCGGAACTAATGCACCAGCATGTTGTAATTGTGGGTAATGGAATTTCCGGAATAACGGCGGCACGCTATATTCGCAAAGCCAGCGATCATGCTATAACTGTTATATCTTCAGAAACAGAACATTTTTATTCCCGCACAGCCCTAATGTACATTTACATGGGCCACATGAAGTATGAACACACCAAGCCTTATGAAGATTTTTTCTGGCAAAAAAATAACATTGAACTTGTAAAAGACCATGTTGATACACTGGATGTAAACAATAAAAAAATCTTCTTACAATCAGGCAACTCAATTCAATTCGATACATTAATTATTGCAACAGGTTCTGTTTCAAACAAACCAAATATTCCGGGCATTGATTTAAATGGTGTACAGGCCCTATATGGCATGCCCGACCTGGAACAAATGTTTGAAAATACCAAATCCATTAAACATGCAGTGGTAGCGGGTGGCGGATTAATAGGAATAGAAATGGCTGAAATGTTATTGTCAAGAAATATAATCGTAACCTTTCTTGTTCGGGAAAATTATTACTGGAATAATGTATTGCCCGAAGAAGAATCTAAAATGGTTTCTGCACACATACGGTCGCATCATGTTGACCTGCGTACCGCAACAGAAATAAAAGAAATAAAGGGTGATACATCAGGCAGGGTTTCCTCAATTATTACAAATTCTAATGAAGAAATTTCCTGCGAATTTCTGGGGATCGCTATTGGGGTAAGTCCTAATATTTCTTTTTTACAAAACAGCGATGTTGAAACAGACAGGGGCGTTTTAGTGAATGAATATTTTGAAACAAACATACCCGGCATATTTGCTATTGGCGATTGCGTGCAGCACCGGCAACCTCCTGCCGGTAGAAAACGGATAGAACAGGTATGGTATACCGGTAAGATTCACGGAGAAATAGTGGCAGCCAATATTTGCGACACCCGCACTATTTATAACCCGGGCCCGTGGTATAATTCAGCCAAATTCTTTGATATTGAATACCAGACTTATGGCAATGTGGAGCCCAATGCAAAAGTGGAAGAAAAAAGTTTTTACTGGCAACACACAAACGGTAAAAAATGTTTTCGTGCAGTGTATAATAAAAGTGATGGCGCAATAACAGGTTTTAATGCTTTAGGTCTGCGTCTGAGACACGAGGTTTGCGACAAATGGTTAAAAGAAAAAAAGCACATAGACGATGTTATGGCAGATTTAAACCGGCTAAATTTCGACCCGGAATTCTCACATAATTATGGTTATGAAATGCTTCGTGCCTATAACTTAGAAACAGGCAAAAAGGTGCGGAAGATAAAACGAAACAGCTTTTCATTTTTGGGCAGGTAATAATTAAACATATGGCACAAACAGCAATACACGCATCGCTGTCAATTACAGAAGACAGTAAAGAACAATCAATCTATCAAAAATTGGGCGGATTGTTTGTAGCCATCGCATTGCTGGCTGTGGTAGTATCGCTAACAGGCAATGGTGGTTCATATTCATCCCTATTACTTACGGTTATCATAACTATGTTTTCATTGGGTGGAATAACTTATGCGTTGCCTTATCTAAAAAGTGAGGCAGGGGTTAGAAATGATGGTGTAATGTTTAAAAGTATGACAAGCAGGGGTACAATTGCCTGGATACTTGCGATTGTGCTTACAGGCTTTTATGTAATTATTTATTGGTTTCCCTCTTTGTTCGAAGGGTTGATTAGTGTATTCGATCCGTTAAGTAAATTAATTACAGGGCAGGCAGCCAACCAATGGTTTATGTATGGCGCATTTTATTCACTGGCTGTCCTTGTTATGGGCATTCGTTTTATTAGTAAAAACCGGCACAGCAGTTATCATGTTATCCGAACATTTTCGGTCATGTTCTTTCCAGTTGGGATTTGCATTTCTTCATTCCCATGTTTCTTAAAGAAACTAAATGAGCCGGAATTTTATTTCACGTATTTCTGGCCACTTAAAGTATAACTATCTTTTTCCTTCTGATGTTCATGCATTGTTCAACTCTGGACACCTGGGTGTTTTTATGGTCTTTTGGGGAGCCATGATGACGTTTATTGCAACGCCTATACTTAACTTATAAATATGGCAAACGCTGGTATTGTTCATGGGTGTGCGGTTGCGGTGGTTTGGCGGAAACTGCAGGTGATCCCTACCGTCATTTATCAGATAAAAGTTTAAAGGCATGGAAGATTGAAAGATGGATGGTGCACAGTGTGCTTGGTTTTTATAACCCTCACCACCTGTTACTCTGGCTGAATTCTTATTACGAAGGAGGTATACTCGGTTCTGTTTCAGGTGCCTTTGCACAATGGTATGGGTTTTTTATTGGTGCTATTTTTTCTGGTGTTAGTGGGCGTAGGGTTCTACCCTATTATGGGATCGCGGGTGTGGTGCAGGTTTGGTTGCCCCATGGCTGCCATCTTGGGATTATTTCAACGATTTAAATCACGGTTTAGAATTACCACCAATGGTGGCCAATGCATTAGCTGCGGTAATTGCTCCACTTATTGTGAAATGGGTATAGATGTAAGATGGTATGCGCAGCGCGAACAAAATATTGTTCGGGCATCCTGCGTAGGTTGCGGAGTATGTGCAACTGTTTGTCCACGCGGCGTACTTAAACTTGAAAATGGGAAAACACAAAACAGGGTTAATGATAAGCCTATTACCATTGGCAAAAACAACATCACAGTTCAATTATAATACCTTTGTGCATAATGATTGATGTGGTGGTAAATATTATTGTGGTACTGTATGGTTTTTCTATCATTTTTGTTTTATTCCATTCATTTTTCGACGCACACCTTATATTTCACTACCTGAGATCAGCGAAAAAAAGTGAAACGATCCTGCAGGGCGGTGACCACTTTCCTTTCGTAACAATTCAGCTTCCCGTTTATAACGAATTACATGTAATTGAAAGATTATTAGAAACCGTTGCCTGCATTGATTATCCCCGCAACCGGATGGAAATACAGGTATTGGATGACAGTACGGACGAAACGACGCAATTGGTTTCACAAAAAATTCAACAGTTGCTGAGCAGGCATGTTCCCATCCAACATATTCAGCGTACTTCACGTGAGGGTTATAAAGCAGGTGCTTTAAAGCATGGGCTTGCCATTGCAAGGGGAGAATTCATTGCGGTATTCGATGCAGATTTTCTCCCTGCTAAAAATTTTCTTTTGCGAACCATACCACACTTTAATAATGAAAACATTGGCATGGTGCAAACCAAATGGGGGCACATTAATAAAGATGAATCCTTGCTTGCAAGATTGCAGGCAATGGCACTAGACGGGCATTTTACCATAGAACAGCAGGGCAGGAATGCAGGCGGTTATTTTATAAATTTTAACGGCACTGCAGGGGTTTGGCGAAAACAGGCTATACTGGATGCCGGTAACTGGCAGGCTGATACCCTTACTGAAGATTTCGACCTCAGTTACCGGGCACAAATGCGCGGATGGAAGTTTGTATATCTTGAAAATTTAATCACTCCTGCTGAATTACCACCCCTTGTAAGTGCATTAAAATCTCAACAATTTCGCTGGACAAAAGGTGGAGCTGAAACAGCCCGGAAAAACCTTAAAAAGCTCTTTACTTCCAACGTATCGCCAGGGGCTAAATTGCACGGTGCTTTTCACCTCGTCTATAGTTTTGGGTTCATAAGTATAATCCTGTATGCGTTATTAACGGTGCCCATGTTATTTATAAAAGAATCATATCCGCAGTATGCATTTTTGTTTAAAATCTCTGGATTGCTTGCGATAAGTTTTTGTATTTATATCCTGCATTATTTTATATCCTATGCAAACACAACAACCGGCAGTGTTGCCCGTAAAGCAGTTGGTTTCATAATTCACTTCCCATTGTTTGTATCCTTGTTTATCGGCTTATCATTAAGCAACGCTATTGGAATTATACAAGGATACCTCGGATTTAAATCTCCGTTTATACGAACTCCAAAATTTAATGCAATTAAAAACAAAACAAAAGCACTTAAAAGTAAATATGCGAATACAAATTTGCAGGCCCCTAACAATTGTTGAAGGAATTTTAATTCTTTATTTTTTGTATGGATTAATAGAAGCGATATTGTTACAAAATTTTGGAAGCCTGCCGGTGCTGTTAATGGCATGTACCGGTTTTTCAATTGTTTTTGTTTTGACATTATGGGAAAGAAAATCACTGATTAACCTGCATGATTGATCAGAACAAAATAGTTGTGATTATTCCCGCATTCAATGAAGAAAATTCAATTGCAAAGGTTATTGCAGATATTCCTGTAGGGCTGGTGAACGAAATAATTGTTGTAGATAATAATTCAACAGATAACACGGGGGTTGCTGCAAAAAATGCTGGTGCAACTGTTTTAATTGAGCAAAATACCGGATATGGATATGCCTGCCTGAAAGGAATAGCGTATATAAAAACTTTGCAGCAAAAACCAGATATTGTTGTTTTTTTAGATGGAGATTATTCTGATCACCCCGAAGAGATGCCCTTACTTTTGCAACATATCATTCTTAATAATGCTGATATGGTAATCGGTTCGCGTGCTCTCGGAAATAAAGAAAAAGGATCTATGACCATACCCCAGGTCTTTGGCAACTGGCTTGCGACAAGAATGATAAAAATTATGTATGGCGCGGTGTATACCGACCTCGGGCCATTCAGGGCAATCCGGTTTAACAGCCTGGTACAGATGAATATGGTTGATAGAAATTTTGGCTGGACCGTTGAAATGCAATTGAAAGCTGCCCGGTTAAAAATGAATGTTGTGGAGGTGCCTGTCTCTTACCGGAAGCGAATTGGCTTTTCAAAGATCAGCGGAACAGTAAAGGGCACATTGCTGGCAGGTTATAAAATAATTTCAACAATTATTAAATATAAATAAGATGAAGAAATTTTACCTGCTTATGGTTTCATGTTGCACGTTCTTTTTCTTTTCATGCAACAATAGTGTGAAAGAACCATCCACTCAATTTAAACAACAATGGTACGCAGGCAAAGCTGAAATAAGCAGTTACAATTTACAGCAGGCGCGATACGGAAATTTAAGGCAGGGTGAAGCCACCCTGATCTTTGTTACAGAAGATTTTTCAACCGACAAATTGATAAAGCTTGACAAGCCTGAAAATGAAAATAAAAAAGTGCGTGTTCTTAAAATGAATATGACTAAAAAATTTGTTACCGGAATTTACCCTTACTCGATGATGCTGTCTGCGTTTACACCCGTTTCTAAAGAGGGTAAAGAAAAGATGCTTAAAGCTACAGCTACATCTCAGGAATGGTGCGGACAAACCTATTCGCAATTGAGATCTCATGGAAGGGATATAGATTTTCAGTTACATTCTTATTTTGAAGAAGAAGGCGACCAGGACGGAAAAATAAGCGAAGCACTGATGGAGGATGGAATGTGGAATCGCATTCGCATCAATCCCGCAGGCCTGCCGCAGGGAAATGGAAAAATGATTCCAGGATTATTATTTCAGCGTCTATCGCATAATAAAATGAAAGCGGAAGATTGTGTGTTAAGTATTAATAATGCTGATACATTCCTGGTAAACAACATTGCTGCGAAAGTGTACACCATTCACTACCCTGCCCTGCAAAGAACTTTAAAAATTTATTTCAGTGAGAAGGCGCCCTTATGAAATTTTAGGCTGGCAGGAAAGTTACCCCGATGGTTTTGGTAACAATAAAAGACTGCTAACATCCATCGCCACTAAAAAAAATACAATCTGGCTGGCATACTGGCAACACAATGCCCCATCTGACAGTACATACAGGGATACGCTTCAATTAAGGCGCTATGAACCTTAAGGCAAGGGACAATAAAGTTTTTGGATATGCCCTATTAATAATAAGTGGTGCATTTTATTTTTTACTGAATTATTTAACTGATAGAAATAATTTTTTACAGTTGTTTTTTTTATTCACGCTTCTGTTTATTTCATATTATTTCCTTTTTAAATTCTTTTCGGGTTCAATGTTTGGGCTAATGGTTCTGGCTGGAATTTTATTTCGGGTGCTACTTTTATTCTCAACACCTAATCTTTCTGAAGATGTTTATCGTTTTATCTGGGATGGGAGGTTAGCTGCAGAGGGCATAAATCCTTTTCATTTTTTACCGGCAGAAATCATACAAGCAAAACACCCTACCGGGTTAAGTATTGATTTGTTCAACCATTTAAATTCACCCGGGTACTTTACCATTTATCCCCCGGTTATGCAGTACATTTTTTTTATTGCCGGGAAATTATTTCCGGTAAGCATTCCTGCTGCCATTATTTTTTTTAAGGCAATTATTACAATATTTGAAACAGGTACTTTAATAGTAATGATCGCATTGCTGAAGCAATATAAAATGCCACATTATACTGCATTGTTATACTTTTTAAACCCGCTCATCATTACCGAATTAACAGGCAATGTACACTTTGATGGGGTTATGATTTTTTTTGTGGTGCTTTCATTTATGCTGCTAAGCAAAAACAAATGGCAATGGTCGGCGATAAGTATGGGACTGGCTATTGCATCTAAAATAATTCCAATTATTTTTCTCCCCCTGATCATCAGCAAAGTGGGATGGAGAAAAGGTTTGATATATGGAGCATTATGCGGATTTACGACTTTGCTTTTATACCTGCCCATATTGGATTCAGAAATGATCAGCAGCCTTACATCAGGTATTGATCTGTTTTTTCAACGCTTTGAATTTAATGCAAGCCTGTATTATATTACCCGTTACATAGGTACATACATAACCGGTTATAATATCATAGGCGTTGCTGGGCAACACTTGCCCTAATTGCAGGGATTATAATTGTATATATATCTTTCAGCAAAAAAATAATTCGCAATAAAAATCCTGCCTATACAGGGTTATTTAGCATCACAATTTTTCTTTTATTATCCACTATTATTCATCCATGGTATATATGCCTGCCCGTTGCCCTAACAGTGTTTACGCCATTCAGGTTTGCAATTGTATGGTCTTATGTTGTAACCCTTAGTTATGCTGCCTATCAATCTACTCCTGTACAGGAAAATTATTGGCTTATTGCATTGGAATATATTGCAGTTGCAATCATTGCCTTTTACGAATTAAGATTTACCAGCAAGAACAACATAAAAGGGTCTTAACAGATTTCCCCATAAGTTTTCATCATTACTTTTCCGCATTACTGTAACAGTATCTTCATTGATATTTTAAAATCAAAAGAATAATTGTATATTATTCCATCTCATAACATACATATGAAAACAATAGCATTGCACTGGCAAATATTCATTGGTTTATTTGCAGGAATTTTATTTGGATATTTTTTTACAGATCATGTTGAATATGTAGGGTGGATGGGTACAGCATTTCTAAAATTCCTGCGAATGATAATTATTCCACTTTTGCTTTTCTCCGTAATGGCAGGAATAGTAAATGTTGGAAATTCAACTGGTTTAGGGAGGCTTGGTTTAAAGACTATAGTATATTACCTGGGAAGCACTCTTGCTGCGGTAACTACAGGATTAATTATTGTTAACTTAATGAAACCCGGTGTGGGTGCAGACCTTGGTTTTAATCAACCCGTAGAAGGTTTAGCAACAGCAGGAGAAAATTTCGGACAAACATTAATGAATATTATACCGGAAAATATTTTTACCACGCTTGCCAGTGGAAATATGTTATCAATAATATTTTTTGCCATTCTCCTTGGAATATTTTCAACCCAATTATCAGAACAATACAAACCTATGGTTATAAAGGGTGTTAATGCGGGTTTTGAATTAATGATGAAGATCACCCATTTCATAATAAAATTTACACCGCTTGGGGTACTCGGTATCATTGCAATTGTAGTTGCCGATAATATGGATGAAGAAGGTGCACTGGGGGCGGTTTTCTTACGACTCGGTAAGTATATGCTAACTGTTATCATTGCATTAATTATTCATGCATCTATTACACTGCCTCTTATCATGCGTTTTATCGGGAAAATAAATCCCATAAAACATTTTAAAGCAGTTTCCACACCATTAATTACTGCCTTCTCAACTTCATCCTCTTCTGCCACGTTGCCTTTAACCCTGCACGCATTAGAAAATAAAGCAGGAGTTTCCAATAAAATTAGCAGTTTCGTTTTACCTCTTGGTGCTACCATGAATATGGATGGCACTGCCTTATATGAATGTGTGGCTGCCATATTTATTGCACAGGCATATGGAATTGATCTTTCTGCACTTCAGCAGGTGATTATCGTGGTTACTGCATTGCTTGCCTCCATTGGGGCAGCAGGAGTACCAATGGCTGGTTTAGTTATGATCAGCGTGGTTTTAACTTCGGTTGGGCTTCCACTTGAAGGCGTTGGATTAATTATAGCAGTGGACAGAATATTAGACATGTTCCGCACCTCTGTAAATGTATGGAGTGATACCTCTGGAGCGTCTGTAATCGCAGCAAGCGAAGGAGAAATTTTAAGAACAAAAATATAATTGCATATAGCATTTTATAAATAAATATTTTCTATTCTATTGCACTTATACATTCTGCTGCACATCTCATCAAAAGCAGTATACACGCTACTTTGTGAATGTATGAACAATTGCATAGAAGGTACTTTTGTATATTTGCAATATGGAAAAGGATTATCCAGGTGAAAGATGGAAAGAGGTGAAAATTGATTTGGATTATACCAATGATTTTAAACTTGAAATTTCGAATTTTGGAAGGCTTAAAACATTCAATAAAATAAGCCAGGGAAAAATTTTGAAAGGATCAATGATTAACGGATATCGAATTATCCGGCTGAAGTTGTATAGCCCGCGTCCGGAAAAGGATCAAAAAAAATTTAACTTTCTTCAGCAACAGGTTAGTAAGCTTTCTGAAAAAATTAAATCTCAGAAAAAAAATAAATCCAATGGTGCTACAATTAAAGAATCGCAGGATTTATTGGCCCACTTAAAAAAGTCGCTCTCTAAAAAATTTCAGGATGACCTAAAAGCAAGAACAATTCATTATCATGCATTGGTTCATCGCCTGGTAGCAGAATATTTTCTGCCCAAACCCCGCTCAGGTCAAACGATTGTTGCGCATTTGGATCATGACAAATTAAATAACCGGTTTGAAAACCTGAAGTGGATGAAACCCGAAGAAAATTATGCCCATCAACAAAAAAGTCCGCACGTAATAAAAGAGAAATTAGACCGGAAGAGCAGGAGGAAGGAAAACAGCAAGGCTACCAAATTAACCGTAACAAAAGTAATGCTGCTTAAAAAACTATTGAACGAAGGAAAGTCTATTAAACAATTGGTAAAACATTTTAAAATAACGGACACCCAAATTTTGCGCATTAAGCGCGGGGAGAACTGGGCAGAGATACCCGCTGCAGAATAGGTTATCAATACTTAACTTTCATCACCATTTTTCCAAACCCAACAATTTTTTACCCAGGGTTGAAAGCTCAGCTGTACCGTATTTGGTTTGCTCCCACTTTCTCGGATCTCCGGGAAATGCATATCCTTCAGGTGCACGCCTTTCCTTCCAGGAAGAAATGCGCCATTGCACAAGTTCTTCGTTATCTTCTTCCGCAGGCATCATAGAAATATACTGTGCAATTCGAACTTTATTGCCACTGTTATTTACGCGAATACCGTGAGGTTGCAGGCTATTAAATATCAGTAGGTCACCGGCATTCAATTTAACTTTTACAATCTCGAAGCCAGTTACATCAGGTTTAAAATGATCACGGTCTTCAGGCTGCGTAAGTTTCCAGGTATCATAGGTTCTAAACAGTTCTGGCACGCATTGAAAACCGCCCATGTTTTCATCAGTTTGGTCGGCAAGCGCCAAAACACCCTGAACGTTCTGGGGCTTTGTTTCCGGATCATAATCCCAATGAATAAAACCTTTGTATTCATAACCGGGGCGAACAGGTAAATTTAAATTTGCACGATCGATCGTAACCCATAATTTCTCCGTGCCCCATATATCTGAAAAAGCTTCATGTACTTTTGGATATTGCCTGTTATCCCATAAATACTGGTGGTTATACACTTCAACCATACCTGTGTTGGTTAACTCCTTCATCATCATTTCTGCCCGGGGAGGAGTGTACCAGGTATCCGGGTTTTGCGGATCTTTTTCTTCAAATTCCCACAAAAAATTTGCAAGCCTTTCAACCTGCTCTTTTGGAACCGCATCTTTTATAACAATGTAACCGTTGTGTTTCCAGAATTTCCAATCTTCTTCAGTTAAAACTTTTAATGGTTCACCGTTGGTTCTGTCGCTTAGTTTAACCTTGCTGCTTTTTGCGGTGGAAGGATTGCCGGGAATGTCTTTATGGGCATTGGCAACCATTGAGGGTGTCATAGTTTGTTGTTGCATACATTAAATAATTAATACAAAGTTTATACATAAACAAAAGATATACATAAACCAGAATGACCAGTTTTTGCTCTGTATTGACCATTTAAATTGATTTAGGGCTATATTTTGTATATTAATAGAAAATTTCTGTAAGTGAAGATTAAAAAAGAGATTGTCGTTCCCGATCCCGGGCAATCATTTAAGTTTTTTAAACCACGGTTAAGAAATAATTTTTTCTGGCACTACCATCCCGAATTCGAACTGGTGTATGTTGAAGCTAAAAATGGAATAAGACATGTGGGGCAACATGTATCCAGCTTTATGCATAGTGATTTGGTTTTGATAGGTTCCAATGTTCCCCATTTAAATTTTGATTACGGTGTAAAAACTGCGTACAGGCAAATTGTAGTTCAATTCAAAGAAGATTTTTTAGGTAATGCCATTTTTGAAGCACCTGAAATGTTTTATTTGAAAAAGCTTTTTTCTAAAGCAAACCTGGGACTTTCTTTTTCAGGCAAAACCAAATTATGGACTGTTGAAAGATTAAAACAAATGGAGACGTTGAATGCTTTTGACCAGCTTGTATGCCTGCTTCAAATCTTACAAAAACTTGCAACCTCAAAAGAAGTATTTGCATTGAATGAAAAAGATACGAGCCTTAAAATATTTTTAAATGACAAAATTCGTATGGGTTCTGTGTACACATACATTCATGCGCACTATAATGAAACCCCAGATGTGAATGAGGTTGCCGCAAACGTTTATCTGAGTACACCGGCATTTTGCAGGTATTTTAAAAAACAAACCAATCTTACATTTACTGAATTTGTAAACCAATACAGAATAACGCAGGCAAAAACATTGCTGTTGCAGGGAAACAGCGTTACTGAATCTTGTTACGAAGTAGGGTTTGAAAGCCTTAGCTATTTTAATAAACTGTTCAAAAAAATTACGGGAGAGAACCCTTCAGTATTTAAAAAAAGATTTGCCTGATGAAAATTTTTAAATAAATTTAGGATAGACCCATTCTTAATTTATCCTTAAAAAAATGAGATCAATAGCAGATATAGAAAGTTATATCGGCGAATTTCCCGGAGAGGTACAAACCCAATTACAAAAGCTCCGGTATGCTATTCAAATAGCAGCGCCACTAGCGGAAGAAAAAATTTCTTACGGTATTCCTACATTTACCTATCACGGCAACCTGGTTCATTTTGGTGCATATCCCAATCATATAGGTTTTTATCCGGGGGCTTCTGCAGTAGAAGCTTTTAAAGATGATATCTCCGCATTTAAAACATCAAAGGGCACCATTCATTTTAAACTAAATGGTCCATTGCCTTTAGCACTGGTTGCTGACATTGTTAAGTTTAGACTGGAAGAAAATGTGATGCGGGCAAAGCAAAAGAGACTTGCTTTGAAATAAGGGTAATAAATCCCTTCTACAAAACAAAATATTTACGTATGCAGCACCCATCCCTTATCGCCATTATCCCCGTTTTGCCATCTTCCGATATTAAAAGAGATATTGACTGGTATAATGACAAAGCAGGTTTTGAAACAAATTTCTTTGATTCCACGTATGCATTATTGCACAGGGAAAATTTGTACCTGCACCTGCAATGGCACGCAGGCACACAAGACGATCCGATTTTAGGAGGATCGGTTATTCGTATCGTGGTCAAAAGCATTTATCCTGTATTTGAAGAATTTATTTTGCGTGGAACCGTAACGCAGGATATTCTACAGGTAAACACCCCATGGAAAACAAACGAGTTTGCATTTTACGACCTCAACAAAAACAATATTACTTTTATGGAAGACATTGTAATATAATTTGCAGCATGTTTTGTTATTAAAGAGAATTATGCAGGGAAATCATTAATGGTTACACATTTGCAACACGATCTTTCTCATTGTATTCAACCATTTTATTTTTCAGGGTTATAATAAATGAAAAACAAACATGGAGAAATTATCACCTGACGAATTTCATATTTTCTAGGAGGAAGAGTGGAATGATTGCAGCTGGTTTCAATCAGAAAAAAATATTTACCCCAGGTTTTAATGTTGCATAAACAGTACATTCACCTTAAAAATTGTTTATGCGCGTACCAGTTTGGCTAATTATTTTTCTATTTTTTACAGGTGAAATTTCTGCCCAAAATAACTCATCTCTTACAAGTGCTTTAGAACAGGTTAATCCAAATCGCATTCAGGCAAATATGACCTTTCTCGCAGATGATTTGTTAGAAGGGCGGCAACCCGGTACAAGGGGCTTTGATATTGCCTCAAAATATGTTGAATCAGAGTTTATATCTATTGGTCTGCAACCCGCGGGAGAAAACAATTCTTATATACAACAAGTACCTCTATTACATGGAACTGTAAACAAGCAACAAAGCAGTTTATCAATGAATATGAATGGACAAACGTTGTACTTCGTATACGGTACCCATTACATTTTCGATCCATATTTTTCAAGTGATACAAGCATGGTAAGTGCACCTGTTATTTTCGCAGGGTTTGGCGTTTCAGCTCCGGAGCTGGGTTATGATGATTATAAGGAGATAGATGCCCGAGGAAAAATTATTGCCATGATCTATGATGCGCCTGAAATATTTCAAAATAATGAGCGGGCGTATTTTAGTTCGGAAGCAACAAAATTACAAGCTGCAATAGACCATGGTGCGGTAGGGGTTGTTTTTCTTTCAACTGATGGACAATCAACCGAAGAATGGGATGCCATGATTCGGAGAACAGCACAGGGTGGTTACAAATGGCTCGACAAAAACAGCAAGCCACACGATGCTTACGAACAAATAAAAGTAAATGCAACTTTAAACGTTGCGGAAACAAAAAGAATTTTTGATCTGGTGAAAAGAGACCCCGAAGAAATTCTGAATAATTTGCATAAAGGAAAATCACAATCTTTCTATTTACCTATTACTGCATCATGCACGGTATATACAAACAGGCAGGTAATTCAAAGCTCTAACCTGGTGGGCATAATTCCAGGAAGTGATTCATCTCTTAAAAACGAATATGTTAGCTATGCTGCACACATCGATCATTTTGGAATAGGCGTTGCTGTGAATGGCGATTCAATTTACAATGGAGCCCACGACAACACATCTGGCGTTGCCATCTTGTTAGAAATTGCACGTACATTCAAAGCACTGCCTGTAAAACCAAAGCGATCTATATTATTTACCGTGGTTACTGCCGAGGAGTTTGGTTTACTGGGTTCAGACTATTTCATTAATAATCCTACTGTATCCGGTGCAATTGTCGCTAACCTTGCATTAGATATGCCTTTCTTTTTTCATCCTGTATTAGACATTGTGCCTTATGGCGCACAGCATAGCAGCTTAAACAATCAGGTAAATGAATCAATAAAAATTCTTGCCTTAAAAATTAGTCCGGATCCCTTTCCGAAACAGGTGATATTCATCAGGAGCGACCATTTCAGCTTTATTAAAAAAGGTATTCCATCCCTTTTTATAAAGAGTGGCTTTTTAACGAATCCGGAGGATACGGTTGACCGCCCAAAAACTGATGTAGGATGGCGAAGTATCACGTATCACACTCCAAAAGATGATATGTCGCAACCCTTTATTTTTTCAGCTGCGGCAACTCATGTAAAAAACAATTTTCTGATCGGTTATTTTACAGCTAATGACACATCAAGACCTCGTTGGAATAAGAATGATTTCTTTGGTAACAAGTTCGGCACCCCTGAAACAAAAGCCCAATAATAACTAAAGAGAAGAACGGGTCCACACATCGGTTTTGCCTATTAAAGATACGCCTATGTACCCTCGCACTTTTAAAGTATTATTGTCTTTAAGGCTCATGTAAGATTTATAGGTTTTGCCGCCACCGGGGTCATATATGGAACCATTTTTCCATTCATCCTTCCCGTCAAATTCAAAATCTTTAAGCATTACCAAACCAATAATAGGTTGTTGTTGTTTTATTTTATCAGGATTATTTTTATCCAATTTAGGCCTGCCGTTATCTAATGGATTGGTTAGCCGAACTAACTTCCCGAAATATTTGTTTCCCGATTTGTATATCTCTATTTTGGCGGGTTCATTTCCGCCGGTTTTCCAAATACCAACAATCTGATTACCTGAATTTTGTGCAGCTATATCCACACTTATTAAAAAAAGAAAAGCAAAAACAATTGATTTATTCATGAATATTGGATGGTTTTTCGAATTATAATAACATGAAAAAGAAATGATTATTGTTTAAACACCATACTTATGGTATATTCTTTTTATTGAAATGATCATTGTAATAATAAACTCATAAAAGTGCAACATGAAAAATATCTTTTTTGATAGCTGGGAGAGCCTTATAAGGGCTTCGATCATTACTATTCTAGCCTATATTATTCTAATTTTTATGCTTCGTTCTTCAGGCAAAAGAACGCTGGCCAAAATGAATGCATACGATTTTGTTGTAACTATTGCTTTAGGTTCGTGCCTTGCAACAGTTGCATTAAATAAGAGTGTAACCCTTATTGATGGTTCATTGGTTTTCTTTTTACTAATTGCAATGCAATACCTGGTTACCTGGCTTTCTGTAAGGTTTAATTCAATAAAAAACCTGGTTACACATCAACCAACGTTGGTAATTTATAACGGCAACCTGCTTAAAGATGTAATAAAAAGAAAAAGGATAACCATAGAAGAAATATATATTGCTGCCAGGCAAAATGGTATATCAGACCTGCAGCAAATAGATGTAATGGTTCTTGAAAATACCGGCGATCTTTCTGTTATATCGAAAGTAAAGGTGGAGGGGCACTCTACCCTGCAAAATGTTGATGGCTTATCCTAAACCGGTAGAAGTGTAACCAAATGATACAGCGGCCATTCTGCGCAGGAATAATCTTCAGATGATTATTTTTACCTTATTAAAAACATGCACTAATTAATTGCAACCATTCAATTATTTATGAGACCGATCATCCCTACAATATTTTTTGCTTTTTTATTTATGAATAGTTGGTCTCAATCAATCTACGATATTTCCCACCCTCCCGAATGGAGCAAAAATGTGACGTGGTATCAAATATTTGTTGAAAGATTTTTTAATGGCGATAAAACCAATGATCCTACTCCTTTTACTGCCAATTCCCCTGCTGTAAATATGCTTATGCCCGAAGATTGGTCAATTACACCGTGGACGCAAAACTGGTACAAAAAAGAACCCTGGCAATCAACCCTCGGGTTAAACTTTAATGCATCCATGCAATACCGCAGGTTTGGCGGAGACCTGCAGGGCGTATTAGATAAAATGGATTATCTGCAAAGCCTGGGTATAACTGCACTATTTATTAACCCGGTGAACGATGCCCCTTCGCTGCATAAATATGATGCTAGAAATTATCACCATATCGATGTAAATTTTGGACCAGACCCCGCTGGCGATATTAAATTAATAGCATCAGAAAATCCTGAAGATCCTACAACCTGGCAATGGACAACGGCAGATAAAATGTTTCTTCAACTTATTAATGAAGCACATCGTCGTAATATGAAAATTATTATGGATTATAGTTGGAACCATGTGGGCACAACATTTTGGGCGTGGCAGGATGTATTAAAGAACCAGGAAAAATCACCTTATAAAAATTGGTTCGAAATAAAGTCTTTCGACGATGCCTCAACACCACAAAATGAATTTACCTATAGTGGATGGGCAAATGTTAACAGCCTGCCGGAAATTAAAAAGGTAAACATAACAACACCCCGGGTTTCAGGCTTTCCTTACGAAGGAGATTTAGAGAAAGATATTAAACACCACATTTTCGATGTTACCAAAAGATGGCTTGCGCCAAATGGCGATACCACAAAAGGAATTGATGGCTTTAGGTTGGATGTAGCAGACCAGGTTGGGATGGTATTTTGGAGAGACTTTCGGAAATATGTAAGAAGTATTAAGCGGGACACCTACCTCGTTGGGGAGATATGGTGGATAGAATATCCCGACAGGCTTATGGATCCTTCACCCTATACAAGCGGCGATGTTTTTGATGCTGTAATGTTTTACCAGGTGTATCGCCCTGCCCGGTATTTTTTTGCAAAAACTGATTATGAAATAGATGCAAGGCAATTAAAAGACAGCCTTGAATTTCAATGGAACCGGCTGCGTGCTGAAACCAGGTATGCTATGATGAATGTTTCATCCTCACACGATGCACCCAGGCTGCTTACCGATTTTTATAATACGAATAAATATAAATACAGGGCGTCTCCCCACGACGACCCCCTATATAAAACAGGCATACCTGATGATGAAACATATAGCAGGTTAAAGCTTTACCTTGTTCACCTGTTCACAACTATGGGTGCACCTGACATTTGGAATGGTGAAGAGATGGGCATGACGGGAGCCTTTGATCCCGACAACCGCAAACCCTTGTGGTGGAAAGATTCAATATTTGAAAACGAAAGGGTAAACAATTTTCAACCTGGTAAAGACACATTTGAGAAGGTGGGTTTTAACCAGAAACAATTTGATCTGTACAAAAATTTAATTAAGATACGCAATGATAATCAGGTATTAAGAACAGGCAGTTTCGAATTTTTATTCACGGAAGGCAAGCGCCTTGCATATAAAAGAAAAGATGCTTCAGGCGAGATTATAGTAATGTTTAATGTTCAAAATAAACCTGGAGAATTTCATTTTAATTACAAAGGAAAATATACCGATCTGTTAACAGGCAGGGAATTATGTGGTAGAAATTTTATACTGCCTTCTTTTTCTGCCATGGTACTTAAAAGAAAATAATTGCAGATATTTGTTTTTTGAAATCTTAGATCCCAACCCTAAAAATTTTGAATTTATCTTTATCAATGCTTAATTTAATCTATTAAACGTAACATAGAATGGGGCAGGAAACCGCTACAATTATTAAACGCAACAATGTAAAGGTGTTCGGTAAAGGTTCACAACCTATGTTACTTGCCCATGGTTTTGGCTGTGACCAAAACATGTGGAGATTTATTACTCCTGCCTTTGAAGATAATTACAAAATTGTGCTCTTCGATTACGTTGGATCTGGTCATTCAGATATTAAAGCATATAACCCGGAGCGTTACAGCGATTTAAATGGGTATGCCCAGGATATTCTTGATATATGTGATGCATTGGAACTGTCCCAGGTAATTTTCGTAGGTCATTCTGTTAGTTCAATGATAGGATTAATTGCAGGCATTAAACAACCCGAGTTTTTTGACCGCATGGTGTTTATAGGTCCTTCACCCTGTTATATAAATAATAATGAATACAAAGGTGGTTTTCAAAAAGAAGAGATCGATGAGTTGATTACCACAATGGAACAAAATTATATTGGGTGGAGTAATTTCCTCGCTCCTGTAATTATGAAAAACCTTGACCGGCCTGAATTAGCGGCTGAACTTAATGAAAGCTTCTGTTCTACCGACCCGGTTATAGCAAGAAAGTTTGCAGAAGTAACCTTCTATTCCGATAACAGGGACGATCTTTCTAAATTTTCACTTCCAAGTTTAATCATGCAATGTTCTGAGGATATTATAGCTCCCGCTGAGGTGGGTGAATACCTGCATGAGCGTTTAAATCATTCTACGCTTGTTTTACTAAAAGCAACCGGCCATTGTCCTCATTTAAGCGCACCAGCAGAAACCATAGAGGTTATGAAAAATTACCTGGCTAATGGATGAGCTACTGAATAATGCTCCCTGCGGTTTTTTTATTTTTAATGACGAAGGTGTTATTTTAAATATTAATGAAACCCTGGCGTCTCGGTTAGGTTATTCGCGTGAAGAACTAATAAATAAAAAACTGGAAAGTATTCTATCCATTTCCAGCCGCATATTTTACCATACCCATTTCTTTCCGCTGCTAAGCATGGACAACCAGCTTAACGAAATTTTCATCACCTTTAATACCCGCGATAAAAACCAAATTCCCTACCTGATTAATGCAAGCAGAAAATTTAAAGATGCTATATATTCCAACCATGTGGTGGCAATTTCGGTACAACAGCGAAGAAAGTATGAAGCTGAAATTATTAATGCTAAAAAAGCAGCAGAAAAAGCTGTACAAGAAAACCAGGAACTAACACAAGCCAAAGAAGAATTAGATAAAAAATACCAGCAGCTAGATGCGGCTTTATCTGACCTGAAAAATAAGAACCAGGAATTTTTAAGCCTAAATAATATTTTTACCCACGAATTGCGTGAGCCGCTTAGGAAAATAATGTTTTATACTAACATGCTGAGTGACAATATACCGGCACGGTTATCTAAAGATCAAATTATATATAAAATAGGAACATTCTCCGAGCAGCTAAAAGAATTAATTGAAGGGTTGCAAAATTATATAGATATAAGTCAAAGCATTGAAAATTATACAGACATAAATATGCAAACCCTTTTTCAACAAGTAAAAAATGGGTTTCCAGAGGAACAGGCTCAATTAATCCAAATTTTACCGTCAGAGGCTTTAGAAATTAAGGGAAATAATCACCAGTTGGTTTTAATGTTTAGAAACATCATTACCAACTGCTTTACGCATAATCCCAACCAAAAAGACCTTCGCATAGAAATTTCTTTTGCTCATTTGCAGGAAAATCTTTTTAGGTCTATGAGTAATAAATATAAGTATAATGATTATGTGCGGGTAACCATTTCAGATAACGGTAAAGGAATAGATTATTCTTACGCTGATTATATTTTTGAGGCGCTAAAAAAACTTGAAATAACCAACCGGCTTGGGTTAGGTTTATCTATCAGTAAGAAAATTGCCAATAATCATATGGGCTTTATCAGGTTAAAGAAAAACAATTTACCTGGTGCCACCTTCGAGGTATTTCTCCCAATTCAAAAATCAAACGTATCAGTAGGAAATATTTAGTTTATCCTAACCTGCTTTTTATATTTATTAAACTTATGCCATTCGTTGAAAAACAAATACATAAAGAGTAAAATTAGATAAGGCTGCCAAATAATAAACAAGTAAACATTTAATTCTTCATAGGTTAAGCCGGTAGCTTTTGCGTAAAAAAGAATACAATCACAACACCATAAAAACACCATGTTTACATTGGTCGACAACACATTTCCAAGTACGCTGAATAAGTGTGACTGGTCTCTATATTCCTTTTCAAGATAAAAATGCTGGGTAAATTGCGCACCTTGTTCCTTAAGATTATTCACCTGAAGGTGAATAACAAAGGGAATTATTACCAAAAAAAACAGGGACACAATAAGGATAAAAACGGTTTTCATTAATTAAGGTTTAAAATGTTTTAGGGCAATGCAAAATAAAAAAATGCATTATGAACCACAAGGAGAAATTTTTATAATAAACTACCTATAGGGATGCTTTTATTTACGGATGATAACTTATATTTTAGATGTTCCGTAACCAGAAAACATGCTTAAAAATCCTTTGCTGCTTTTATTATTATTCCTTCATCAGTTTGCCTTTGCCTATAAAACCTATGGACAAACCTTCAATGGCTCTCTTGGAATGCGATATTTGGAAAATGGCATAAAACCTCTACCTACTCCGGATGGTGGCTACCTGATTCTCGGAGAAACTTACTCGTTCGGAAATTTAAAGCAAAATATATATATCACCAGGTTGAATGGCACCGGTCAGGTAACCGGAACGCTTGCTTTTGGTACCTCTGCAACAAATTCACCAACAGGCATGGTTATAACAAAAGACTTTGGCTTATTGGTAAGCGCTGATAACCTTCTGGTAAGAATAAACAATGCAGGTAAAATTATGTGGAGCAGAATCCCGTCCGACTCATCCATAAAAATTGGCTGCGTTCTTCAAAGAAAAAGTGGTGGCTATGCCATTGCCGGAAATGAAGGTGGTGCTAAATTTCAAAAGCAATTATTTGTGGCAAGATTAAATGAGGATGGTAGTAAGATTTGGAAGAAGGCTTTCTCATCCAAATACTTTATTGATTATAAAGCTTTGGATATGGCAGAAGGCAGTGACGGCAGCGTGTATGTTTTAGCCGCCATTCACCTTATGGCTAATACTACTTATACGACTTACCTGCTAAAATTAAATGCGGACGGATCATTTGCCTGGGGTAAACCTTATAAAGCCTTACTTGCTCCTACCAATTATGCCATGGCGCCACTTTCCCTCATGCGTACAAAAAATGGCAGCTTTATAATTAATGCACACTTGTCATTCGGACCTTCCAGTTTTTACGTTTCTTTTGAAACAGACTCAGAAGGATCAATACTTTCCTCTAAGAAAATGCCTTATACCGTTCGGTCTGCACATAATCACTTTTCCTCAATAAAGAATAAACTAACAGATAATTATATAGGCTTTCATTCATCTCTTACAAACGATGGTGGCTACATTACAACCGGCAGTGCATTGTACGACAATTTAAACTTTGACCTTAGCTATACAAAATTCAACAGTGGTGCACAAACATGTAACGATCTTGCTACTACCCTCCCTCCTTTTTCTGATACATTGCAAACCATTACTGTTTACGAAACAACTACCACCTTTCCTGCATCGCCGGGCGACTTTGTACCTATTAACGTAACAAAGTTTGCGGGCGGCACATCCAAAATAATTTGCAGCAGCAATAAGCCCTCAAATAGAAAAGCGGCAACCGTAATCACACCCAATAATCTTTCAATAAAGGTTATTCCAAACCCTATAACTTCTAAGGGCGACATACTATTTAATTCCCTGCAAACAGAACCAGGTATCTTGTCAATTACGGATATGCATGGAAAACAATTGTATTCAACTTCTATCGTTATTTATAAAGGTGAAAATAAAAAGCAGGTTGACCTTTCTGCTTTACCCGCTGCTCAATACTTTGTATCTGTAGCAGGTAAAACCACTTCATGGAGAACTGTAATCATTAAAATGTAAACCATTTGCTGTACATGCAAAGAATATACTTTATTATTTTTCTGGCAGTAATTTGGGTAAGTGGAAATACCCAAACCCCGTATGATTCTACCAACTTAAATGGTGTTTGGTTATATAATTCAGTTAACACATCCACCGACAATCTTAATACCATATCAAACGCTCCATTCAAAGTAACGGGTACCGGGTTATATGTTAAGTGGTCTGCGCTGGAACCATCAGATAATGTTTATAACTGGTTATGGTTAGATACGCTGATGCAGAGAGCTGTAGATAGAAATCTAAAAATTAACCTGATGGTTTGGGTGGGACCCTTTTCTCCTGAATGGATTTACCGCGCTCCTCATAATATAGACTCAGTAATTACAAACGACCCACGAAATACTTTTCAAAAATATCCATACTATTTTCATCCTCAATATAAAGTGTTGTGGTACCGCATGCTCGATTCGGTGTTTAACCACATTGCAGGCTTACCAGAAAATATCCGGAACAATATAAAAATTTTTCAGTCCGCCCAGGGCACTACGGGGGATTTCGATCCATACAAAGGGTTGCCCGTTAACCTGCCCGAAACTCAATCGACATGTAATTGTTCAAGTTACATTATTGGCGATACCGCGTGGATAGGTTTTGTAAAAAACGAATGGAAGCGTAGCAACAATAATTTAAAGACTTTGCTTCCAAACATAAATCACCTGGTTAATGTTGGCACAGACAAAATTGTGCAAAACAAGTTTTTTGAAGAGGCGTTTTTATGGACGCGATCAAATCTTCCGAACGTAATGTACAAAGCAAATAATATGGGGCACTGGTACCAGATGAATAGTGAGGCTTTAAGCAGGCAGGTGTATGACAGCATTTTAAATGTAACTGAAAACGGGTTACCAAAAACAAGGGCACGCGATGAATTTGATATTGCGCAGAATAATGCAGAATTAATGAAACCAGCATGGCACAAGTACTTTACCGCTATAAATGCACTTTATTTTGGTGTAGATATGTGGAATGTTTTTTCAAATGATTTGTTAGATACAAATGCGCGTATGGTTTACAATTTTTATAATAAGTATGCCGGCATAAAATGTGCAGCAAATGCTAAAGGGGGTTTTATTATTTTGCGTGATGGTTTAGACGCTGCCGATACCAATCGTTTTCCTGAATACTTATTTGGTACGGGAACCATAACAACTTCGGATAGTTCCGGCGCAGAACGTTGTAAAAGAATTGCAAGGTCTTTTGCTAAAAACGGGGCAACTCAATTAGATGCTGCAAGCGGGCAAGGCGACTCTTTTAACCAGGTTTCGGCAGAAGATATTAATGATGTTGGCTGGAATATTTTTCCGGGCAATTACGAAAAGTTTGTTTATCAATACAACCCCAATACCACCAGTGTAGGTTACTGGCAACAGGGAGATACAACCCAACCTTATGGACGTTTTGCCCGCGGCTTTGAACATGCCACTTCAAAAGACACCATGTTCTTTAATGTGGATGACCAGTTTACCATTAATGGCAATGTTTCTATCAGGGTTGTTTATCTGGATAAGGGCAACAGTGGTTTTAAAGTGATGTATGCCAATACCAATAATGAATTAGTTACAGCAAATAGTTACACCACGCAAAACACAAACAAATGGATGGATGAAATAATTACACTTAATAATGCGGTTTTTAATAACCGGTGCCCAAATAATACAGATATAATGCTGATCAATACCGGAACGGGAGATACAATTTTCCACATGATTGAGATTTCAAAAAACTAAGATCATTTTTCTATTACAACCTGCATGGCGAACTGGTAAGTATCAAGGTCTGTGAATGATATTTTATTTACTTCAGCAAATTTGCAATAATCAATCATTCTTTGTTTTGTAAAGCGCTGAGACCAAAAGCCCTGCTTTGTAGCTGTGAATGAATCTTTATCATTCGTAATAACATGCATACCTAAATGCCTGTAAAAGTTTTCTTGTCTTATCCGCGTAACCTGGTTGTCTATATAACAAGCGCCTAAAACAATTTTTCCTTCAGTGTTCAACAGGTTATATGCGTTTGAAAAAATATCGGTGAATCTTTCATTTTTATGCAATTCTAAACTTCCGGGCATGTATGAATGAAAATCAAAATCAGCTGGATAAAAATTACCTGCCGTGAACCATGTGGTCATTATTATATCAAAATTCAGGTTTAAAGTTTTTAGGTCGTCTGCCTGTAAATATTGTAATTCTATTTTGTTAGTGATTTGCAATTCCTCTGCAACCTTAGCAGAGAGTTTAAGACAAGCTTCAGCGTTATCAATACCATGGTAATTTTCAACCATGTTCCAAATCTCCGGGATGGGCGCAAGGTGTTTTAAAATGCGGGCGCTGCCAATCCCAATATCCAGGATACGTACAGGCGATTTTTTAATGGCGAATTGCGCAGTGATGATCTTTTTTAATTCGATAAATTCGGCCCATTGTGTTTGCAATTGATCTTCCGGAATGTATGGTTCGTCAAAAGACCTTACAGCAGTTTCAGAATCATATATGCTCATTTTCTTAATAGCTTTTTCATTATAAATATTCAAATTAAAAAAGCTGCTTTCAACTAAAGAAAGCAGCTTTAAATTTTTAAAAGATAATTTAGAATTTGAAAACAACAGATGCCTGGAATATTGTTCCGAGCTGGCTAAACTGCGATCCGTTATATCCTAAAATACGGTAGCGTCCGCTAAACTCAAGGAATCCTTCCAGTAAACTTTTGTCTTCTGCATTTGATAAGAATTGTTTGCCTTCATTATCCAATGCAACAAGCTCCCATTGTGGTAACACGTTGAACATATTCATTACCGTTACTGAGGCGTTTACATTCTTGGCAATATCATAACCAATATTCAGATCGGTAACAACATTGGTTTTAAATTGTTGTTTTATGTGCTCCATAATTGATCCGCCATTATCAAGATCCTGGAATTCTGTTGGTCCGAATATGGTATTGTTTAAATTAAAATTCCATTTATTTACTGCATAATCTACACCCACAACAGCTTTGTATTCAGGGCGGCTTTTGGTTAATAACGACCTGATCTGTGTACTTAAAATGGTTGCGCCTGCATCTTTAATAGCCTGGGGATCATTCGGAGAACCAATGATCTCATTTCTTAAAGTATAGTTACCTGCAAGGTTAAAAGCCATTCTTCCATTACCCATTTCTACATTACGAAAGTTAGCAACAAGGTCTAAACCCTGGGTGTTTGTTTTAATACCATTTATGAAGAACTGAGCCTGAACAACACCTGCAGCCTGTAAAATTGAATACAGGGTTGTATTAGGATCGGAAGAAGAAATAGGTGAGCTATAAACGATTCTGTCCCTGATAGTAATGTTATAATAATCCAACGTAATACTGCTATTCTTTGTTGGAATAACACCAATACCTGCCGTAAAATTGGTTGACTTTTCAGGTTTTAAATTTGGAACGCCCAACAAAAAGGCCTGTTTGCTTCCGTTACTAAACAATCCGGATAATTGAATGGTGCCCGCCACGAAAGATGCCTGGGTACTTTGGTTATACAATTGATGCAACGTTGGTGCGCGAAAACCGGTTGAAGCAGAACCGCGTAGTACCAACTTATCTCCATTTAATTTAAAGCGAGTAGAGAACCGGTAAACAAATGCGCTTCCAAAGTCACTGTAATTCTCACCACGAACAGTTGCGTTCATTAACCAGAAATCTGTGGCTTTTAAACTTGCATCGAAATATGCACCAATGTTATACCTGTTAAAGGTGCCGGCATTTTCCTGCCGAATTCCCGGGAAGGAATTAGCACCTTCACCTGAATAAGATGCCGTATCGCCGGCTATTATTTTATAAGTTTCTTTTCTTGCTTCTGTACCAAAACCTATGGCAAAATTATCGGTAAGGCTTTTTGATATGTCTATATTGCCGATAAAATTATAAAAGCCATAACCCCCGGGTTTAAAAGCTGTAGGACTGGCTTTTAGCAAGGTTCTGTTTACCGTATTTACAACTGAATACAATTGTTGGTTACCGCCTGCTGTAAAGCTTAAATCCTGGGACCATCCGTTTATGGTTCTTTTAAAACCAACCGTTGCATTAAAGTCAGAAAGGTCTCCATCAAAAGTTGGTTCATACCCTATGTACCCCCTGTAAAGGCCATTTGCTTTATCTTCTTCAAAGTCCATTTGCAATTGAGATCCGGGAGCCCCATACCCTGAACCGGTATAATCAGGTGCACCTGGTTGCGGGGTATGCAAAAGACCTTCATCAATTCTCCAGTAAGGAACGCGAAAGTTTGCATTGCTTTTTACCTTTTTAAATACGTAGGCAGCATTGCTATAAAAAAATGCATCATCACCAATTGGCAAACCAAGATTGTACTCAAATTTTGAAGCTGTTATTTCCCCCGTTCCATTTTCATTATTACCTGTTGGGTATTTCGCAAGATACCGCCTGATGGCGTCGTCTGTTTCTTCGTCACCTCCAAAGGTTGCGATCTCGGTTGCAACATCAATCTTGCCTGAGCGAATAGCATTCTCCTGCTGACTTAATGCAGCCGTATAATTAATATAACCGGAGTTACCGATGTTAGCGCCGCTGTTTAATGAAAGCCCATAGTTTTCTCCATCACCTTTGGCTGTAACGCCTCCGTTCAGGGTAAGTGTACTGTATTGAAACCTGTCTTTTAAAATAATATTCATTACGCCTGCTATGGCATCGGAGCCATATTGTGCTGAGGCACCATCTCTTAATATTTCAACATTTTTTATTGCATCTGTTGGTATGCCCGAAATGTCGGCGCCAGTTTCTCCACGACCCGGAGAAAACTGTACATATAATAATGAGCTTAGATTTTTACGCTTACCGTTAATAAGTATTAACGTTCGGCTGGGTCCTAAATTTCTTATTTCGTAAGGATCTAATAATGTCGTAGCATCATTAACCGGCGTATTAACAACATTAAAAGAAGGAACGCGGTATTGCAAAGCGCGGTCAAAAGTTGTTTGCCCGGTAGATTTTAATGTAGCCTCATCAAGGTTATCTACAGGTAATGCAGACCCTACCACTGAACGTGGAAGCGACCTTGTTCCCACTACCAATAATCCTTCCAATGAACCAAAGGCTGAAAGCATAGTAATATTTAATGTTACATCAGACCCCTGAACATTTACAGATTGGGCTACATTGGAATATCCCACAGAAGAAAATAACAGCTGATGATTTCCATTGGCTAACGGCAGTGAATAATATCCATTGCCGTCTGTCACTGCACCTTCGCCAGAATTTTGAACAGTAACTGATACATTGGGCATAGGGGCACTATTCTGATCGGTAACTGTACCTTTTACTGAATATTGGGCGAAAATTTTATTGGTGAATAAAAGCAGTGATAAAACACAAATTAAATGGAGGGATATTGTTTTCATTGAATAAGGTTTTGATTTACTTTAAAGATATTGTTAAAAACAATAGCGTTGCTTAAGTAAACCTAATATTTTGTAACACACTTTACATATCCGGCAAAACTGACTATCTAATTATTAACCCATTATACTTACTTAACTCGATTGGGAATTAATAAAAGCAGTTACGCGATTCATAATTAATCCTGTTGATTTTGTTCATTTCTATGCAAAACCAATTGCGTAAAAGGAATCTGAATGCTATTACTTCTAAACTTTTTCAGAATATCGAACCTGATCTGGCTCTTAACATTTTCAATACGGAAAAGATTAAAGCTGTAAAAAAATAATTGAAAATCTATGGAAGAACTTCCGAAATCTTTTAACCGAACAGAAGGCATATAAGATGAATCGGTGAGTATGTCTTTATGACCCACAGCGCATTCTATTAGTATTTTTTCAACCAGTCTAACGTCAGAGGCATAGTCAACACCCACTTCAATCATAAACCTTGTGGGCAGTGCGTTGTGTGTCCAGTTAATGATCTTTTCCTGTATAAATTTGTGGTTGGGGATTATTACAACAATATCTTCCCGTGTGGTAACTTTTGATGTTCGTATAGATATCTCGTTTACCTGAACAACCAATCCATCCACCTCCACCACATCATCTACTTTAATCGTTCCTTCAATAAGTAAAGCAATACCAGAAATAAAATCTTTAAACACATCCTGCAATCCAAGACCGATACCTACCAGCAATGCTGCAGAGCTCGCAATTAAAAATGTGATGTTGATTTCAAGTGCCTGCAACATAAAAATGATGGCAATTATCCAAACGAAATACTTCAACAATTTTATTATTGAAAGGTGCCTGCTGTCTGGCTGTCCTTTCTTTCTTACTATTCTTTTAATGAATGCAGAAATAAATTTTAGAATTAGGTAAGTAGTAAAAAAAATAATAAGTGCATTAACAACGTTTCCAACAGTAAGAATAAAAGTGCCTGTATTAATAAGTTCCACCTTTAAAAAATTTTTCATTGCTTTTGGGTATTAATCAAAAATATGCACATGTAATATTCAGATATGATGAACACGTCTGAAATCAGTTTGTTTAATCGCTAAGCGTTTAAAAAAATATGCTAGCACAAAAAATAATTTAGCTGATTTTTTTTAAAAAAGGACAAACAAAATAATTTTGAGTACTAACTTTATTTTTTGTATATATGATACTGGTACAGTAAGGTAAATTAAATGGGTAATGCTAAACACCACAACTAAAAAATTTAAATCTGATCTCCTTATTTCAAAACTTTTAGACCTGCAACCCGATTCAGTTGTATGGTTTTGTCCTGTTTTTTCAGATGATCAGGAAAAGATAATTGATTTTGAGGTTCAATATTGCAATGCTTCGGCAGCAAACTATCTGGGGGTCGGCATCAATAATGTGTTAGGGGCAAGGGTAAACAACTCAACCTTGGTAGACGAATTTACAGGTAAATTAATATTTGAACAATGCCTTAAAGTATACACTTCAGGTGAGCACCTTGAATTTGATTATTACAATCCATCATTTGACAAATACTATAATGCCCAGCGTAGCAAAGTGCATAATGGTGTATTGAGTATTACCCGAGATCGTACCAGGGAAGTTAAACTTGAATTTGAATTTCAGCATGATGAAAACCGCTACAAGCATATAATTAATTCAGGTGATGAAGGAATTATGGTTTTAGAACCGGTGCATAATAACAGCAATGCCATTACGGATTTTAAAATAAAATATTGCAACAAAAAAGGATTTAAAATAGGCAAACTGCCTACTGATTCTATTGGCAAAACACTTTTCCAGGTATTACCGAAATTAAAAAAAGGCAATCAACTCAGCATTCATAAAAAAGTATTTGAAACTGGACGCAACGATAGGTTTGAAACACAGTTTACAGCACCTGATGGAAAACCTTATGGTTGGTTTATTGTATCAGTAAGTAAAATGGGGAATGAGATCGTTTCCAGGTTTACCGATATTACCGAAAGAAAGAAATATGAAAGAGAAATTGAAAGCCAGCGGGATATGTTGCGTGAAACCATTGACGCATCACTTAACGCCATTTTTGCCTGTGAAGGCGTGCGGGATGAAAACAACAAACTCATAGACCTGCGTTATGTGCAGATAAACCAGATGTACAAGCAATTAATAGGCAAGAATGAAGATATTGTTATAGGAAAAACAATGGCTGAACTTTTTCCAAAAACAAAGGTTAACGGACTTTTGAATGTTCACATGCAAGTGATAGAAACAGGCATCTCACAAAGATTTGAAACCCATTATGAGGGGGATGGGCTGCACTCCTGGTACGACGTTTCATCAGTTAAAATTGGTGATAATGGCGTATTTATAACCTTTGCAGATATAACAGAACAAAAAACTTTGCTTTCGCATGTGGAGCAACAAAAGAATTTGCTTGATAACATTTTAAAACACTCGCCGAGTGGTATTACCGTATCTAAAACAATAAAAGATAATGATGGAAATATAATTGACTTTCGATCAGTTATTGCGAATGATATAAGTGAAAAATTTTCCGGAATTCCGAGGGAGATACTGCTATCGAAAACCGCCATAGAAGTAGACCCGAATTTAAAGGATAGTCCGGTATTTGAAATGGCGCTGAACACCTTAAAAACAGGTGAGCCATTTAACTTTCAGTATCATTTGGAATCAACAGGAAGGTGGCTTGAGTTATCAGTTTCCAAATTAGATGATGACCACATGATCAATGTCTTCAGCGATATCACTGAAAGAAAAGAAGCTGAATACCAGTTAGAAAAATCACTTTTAAATTTACAGCGATCTAATACCAGTCTCGAAGAATTTGCATACGTCGCCTCACATGATCTGCACGAACCCCTTAGAAAAATAAATCTTTTTACCGAACAAATAAGGGCAGAAGTTGAGCCTAATTTAAGCGATAAGAATAAAATTAAATTTGATAAAATTCAACGTGCAACTTTTCGCATGCAAAATTTAATAGACGACCTGTTGGCTTATTCCAAGGTTAGTGGAGCAAATAATGAAATGGAGATTGTGGACCTAAACCTTGAAGTACAGTTGATACTGAGTGATCTTGAAGCATCTATCGTTGAAAATTATGCAGAGATTGAAATAGACAACCTATGTAAAGTAAAAGGTGATGCAGTACAATTACGGCAGTTATTCCAAAACCTTTTAGGCAATGCACTTAAATACAGCAAACCCGATACACCACCGCAAATAAAAGTTACCTGTCAAAATATTCAGGGTAAAGATGCACCCCTCCCTGTTTCTGAGGACGACCTGCTTAAAAGTTTTTACCTGATAACCATTACTGATAACGGTATAGGTTTCGAACCAGAATACTCAGAACGCATTTTTAAAATGTTTCAACGATTACACGGCCAGAGCCAATATTCCGGAACCGGTGTTGGATTAGCGATTGTGCATAAGGTAATACAAAATCACGGCGGTTATATTATGGCAGAAGGACAAACAGATGTAGGTGCAACCTTTAAACTAATGTTGCCTGCCTAACTTTACATGCCCGGTAATTTTATAGCATTATGCTTAAGGGCAGCAATTATTGCTTCCTGTAATTGATATTTGGTATCTAAAAAGCCACTAGCTGCTGTCCACACATTAATCATCAGTTTATACCCATCGGTTTCAATTGATGAAATAACAACCCTGTATTCAGGTTCAGCAAGTATTTGTTTGGATGATATTATTGCCTCTGAAACAATTTTTCTTACCTGGTCTATATCAACCCCGTAATTAAATTTTAATTCAATATCAATCCTTCGTTTACCCTGGCTGCTAAGGTTAATAATTATTTCATTAGATAATTTACTGTTAGGAACAATAATGGTTTTATTATCGAAAGCAGTTACTACGGTATAAAATAACTGAATAGATGAAACCTTGCCCTCCTGCCCCTGTGTTACAATATTGTCTCCTATGCGGTAGGGTTTTAACAAAAGTATCAGAATTCCACTGGCAAAATTTTGCAGGGTACCCGATAAAGCAAAACCAACTGCCACACCAAATGCAGCAATGATGGCTGCAAAAATGGTCATTTTAATTCCAAGTATTTGGAGTATCAGCAGAATTAGCAATACCTGCAAAATCGTTGCGACCAAACCATGTAAAAAAGGACGAACCTGGATAAATTTAGGCGCTTCAAAAAAATGATTTATCCATCTTTTCAAAATGCGTATAAGCCACTGCCCTATCATAAATAATATAATGGATAGAACAACCTTAGGTACATAGTTTACTGCCCATGCAAATGCAATATCATAAGCGCTTTCTATTCTTTCTTCCATACAATCAATTTAAAAAATTTGTGCCGTTTTAAAATAGACATATTTACCAGGCACATTTAAAACAAATATATTTGAATACCTGCTTCTTTAAGAGGCATTATTTAAAAGATATTTATGTGGAATAATATAAGGTTGTGGATAGCGCGTAATTACAACAAAATAATTAACAGTATTGCTTTTTACCCTGCCCTTATAGCAATCACCTTCCTGGCTATTTCTTACCTGGGTGTTTCTTTCGATTTTTCAGAAACGGGTAAACAAATAAAAACCAACATTAAATGGTTTAGTTTAAAAGATGCAACTACGGCACGCAGTATTATTTCATCAATTGTTAGCGGCATTATTTCCCTGGCTGTTTTTAGCTTTTCTATGGTTATGATTGTTCTTAACCAGACCGCCTCGCAAATGAGCAACCGTATACTTGATAAGCTTATCGGCAACCGGTTTCAGCAAATTGTACTGGGCATTTATATCGGCACCATTGTTTTCGCCTTATTTCTTCTAAGCACAATTCGCGATATTGATTCTGGCATTCACATTCCATCCATCAGCACATACTTTTTAATTGTACTTACCATTTTCGACATCTTTCTTTTTATATATTTTCTGCACTACATTACCCAGTCGGTAAAGTACAATTTCATTATTCACCAGATAGCTAAAGAAACCAGTTCGCAAATGAAGGATACGTGCAAACTGGAGCGTGAACCACCACAAAATATTCTTTCAGCCAACACCTATCCTGTGCGAGCAAAGGGGTCTGGTATATATGAAGGTTTTAACAACAAATCTCTTCTGAAGATTTGTGATGAGCATGATTGTACCATGCACCTCTTAAAACCTCGCGGCAGTTTTGTTATGGAAGGCTCTGTTGTAATGAATGTCTCCAAAGAACTGCCCGATCATATTCAGGAAACAGTTGAAAAAGCGCTTTTCATTCACGAAAATGAATCTATTGGTAATAATTTTTTTTATGGCATGAAGCAGTTGATGGAAGTTGCGATTAAGGCTCTTAGCCCTGGTATTAACGATCCCGGTACTGCCGTAGAAAGCCTTCGGGCGCTTACAAAGCTTCTTGCTTACAGGCTTTCTCATTTTCCAAATAATGCTATTACAAATAATGAAAAACAGGTGAAAATAATTACCACCCAAATTACGTTCGAAGAAATGTTTACCATATGCATCCTCCCTATTTGGGATTATGGCAAAGAAGACCGAATGATACAACTCGAAATGCTAAATATGCTGCAGCACCTTCGTTCTATAACACCCTCCGTTATTGTAAACAAGCTACTTAAGGTTGTTCGGTTAGCTGTGCAGAAAAAGGCGCTCTGATAGTTTCCACATTTAATTTATAAATGTTCTAAGGGTCAGCGGTTTATAAAAAATATCTCCTGATGCTAATTTTTATAGCGAAATAAGCTAAAATTATTAGTATTTTTGTTTTGTAACACCAATACAGAATGATGAACCTGTCGCGTAATCATATTGCCCATTTTGACCTGGATTCTTTTTTTGTCTCTGTTGAACGCCTGAAAAATTCAAAACTGGCAGGTCGGCCCATTGCAGTAGGTGGTCATAGCGACCGGGGCGTGATAGCCTCGTGCAGTTACGAAGCCAGAAAATTTGGCGTGAAAAGCGCCATGCCGGTTAAACTTGCAAAACGGCTTTGTCCCGAACTGCTCATTATTCGGGGAGATATGGACAGTTACTCAAAATATTCATCGCTGGTAACAGAGATCATAAAAAGCGAAGTACCGTTATTTGAAAAGTCGAGCATCGATGAGTTTTATATTGACCTGAATGGCATGGATAAATTCTTTGGCTGTGCTATGTACACGCAGCAGTTAAGAAAAAAGATCATTAAAGAAAGTGGTCTTAATGTATCTCATGCACTCGCCAGCAACAAACTGATAAGCAAAGTTGCTACCAACGAAGCAAAGCCAAATGGCGAGATTGAGATCGCTTTCGGAAAAGAAAAGTCTTTTCTTGCGCCTTTGCCTGTAGAAAAATTACCTATGGTAGGTGCCAAAACCGGCGACCTTTTACGCCGCATGGGCGTAGAGACCATTCACATACTCAGCCAGATTCCCGTAGAAATGATGATGAACCTGCTGGGCAAAAACGGTATTGAATTATGGCGCCGCGCCAATGGTATTGATGAAACGCCTGTTATACCTTACCACGAAGCAAAAAGCATAGGCACCGAAAACACTTTTGAAGCAGACACGATTAACATGCACTTTCTGCACCAGGAACTGGTGCGCATGACAGAAAAAGTTGCCTTTGAGCTTAGAGACACCAATAAACTAACAGGTTGCCTTACTGTAAAAGTGCGCTACAGCGATTTTCAAACGGTAACCAAACAAACCATTATACCTTATACATCCATGGATGATGTGTTGATAAAACAAACACGTGAACTATTTGATAAGCTGTACGACAGGCGGTTGCTGGTACGCTTGCTGGGCGTACGTTTCAGCCACCTGGTTCCCGGCAATTACCAGATAAATCTTTTTAACGACACGCAGGAAAGTATTCGTCTTTACCAGGCCGTAGACAGCATTAAACACCAGTTTGGCGAACACCTTGTTATACGCGCTTCCGGCTTTACCAATCATCCGACATCACTTAAAACCATACCACGGGTTACGCGCTTCATTGCCTGATGATAAAACACCATGTACCTTAATTGCAAAACATATTTCAGCTTTCAGTATGGCACCTACGGCACCGAAGAACTGGTAACAACCGCCACAGAGCAGGGCATAGATGCAATGGCAATTACAAACATAAACAGCACATGCGATGTGTGGGATTTTGTTGACTTCTGCAAACAGCAACATATAAAACCGATAGCTGGTGTTGAAATAAGAAATGAGAGTACGGTGTTGTACATATTACTTGCAAAGAACAACAAGGGATTTAGTCACATCAATCGCTTTCTATCAGGGCACCTGGCAGAAAAAAAACCTTTTCCTGAAAAGTTTATTTACCACGATGATGTATATGTGATCTACCCTTTTACGGAAGCCGTTGTTACCCCTACAGCAAATGAATACATTGGTGTGCAGCCTGCAGAAGTAAATAAACTTTACACGGCTGATGTGGCACTGCACAGAAACAAGTACATCATACTTCACCCGGTAACATTCCAAAACAAAACTTATTACAATGTGCACCGCCTGCTGCGTGCCATAGATAAAAACATCATTCTAAGCAAACAGCAAAAAGAAGATATTGCAGCGCCGCATGAAACCTTTATTCCCCCTTCATCTATTCTGGAAAGTTTTAAACAATACCCATTCATTGTTACCAATACTTTGCAGCTAATAGATAGTTGCAGCATAGACCTCGAATTTTATACTGATAAAACCAAGAAAATTTATTCTGCATCGAAAGAAGACGATCGCATACTGCTCGAAAAGCTAACCCTGCGATGGTATGAAGAGGCGTTACGGGCTGCGCAACAAAACGGCGAAAGACCGCGTAGTAAAAGAACTTAAGATCATTAACGACCTCGGGTTCAATGCTTATTTTCTTATAACATGGGATATAATACGCTATGCACAAAGCCGCAGCTTTTATTATGTAGGGCGTGGCAGCGGAGCCAACTCTATTGTTGCTTATTGTTTGCAGATAACAGATGTAGACCCCATTGAACTTGACCTATATTTTGAACGCTTTTTAAACCCATATCGTTCTGCCCCACCCGATTTTGATATAGACTTCAGCTGGAAAGACAGGGATGAAATGATGGATTATATTTTTAAACGGTACGGGCGGGAGCATGTATGCCTGCTGGGCTCTTACAACACTTTTCAAAGCCGGGCTGTAATACGCGAACTGGGTAAAGTATTCGGTTTACCCAAAGAAGAAATCGACAGCCTTGAAGGCACCGGGTTAAAAGAAGATAAGATTCAACAACAGATACTATACTACGGAAGCCTTATTAAAAATTTTCCGCATCACCTGAGTGTGCATGCAGGCGGCATGCTGATAAGTGATGAACCCATTTACCAGTACACCGCTACCATTATGCCGCCCAAAGGTTTTTTTACGTCACAGATAGATATGTTCATCGCAGAAAAAGTAGGTTTATTTAAACTTGATATTTTAAGTCAGCGCGGTCTTGGGCATATTAAAGAAACCATTGAGCTCGTGCAACAAAACAAACAGGTAAGTATAAATATTCACGAAGTAGAAAAATTTAAAAAAGACAAACGTGTTGCCGAACAAATAAGAAATGCCGATACCATTGGTTGCTTTTATATTGAAAGCCCGGGCATGCGCCAGCTGCTGAAAAAACTGCGTTGTGATGATTATATAACGCTTGTTGCAGCAAGTTCTATAATTCGCCCCGGCGTATCGCAAAGCGGTATGATGAAGCAATACATTTATCGCTTTCATCACCCAAACGATTTTGAATACCTGCACCCAAAAATGAAAGAACTTTTAGAAGAAACCTATGGTGTTATGGTGTACCAGGAAGATGTGATAAAAGTGGCGCACCATTTTGCAGGTTTGGATATGGCAGAAGCAGATGTACTTCGCCGCGCCATGAGCGGTAAATACCGCGGACACAAACAGTTTCAAGCAATAAAAGAAAAATTTTTCGTGAATTGTAAAGAAAGAAATTATCCTGATGCAATAAGCAACGAAGTGTGGAGGCAGATAGAAAGTTTTGGAGGTTATTCATTCAGCAAAGCACACTCTGCATCGTTTGCAGTAGAAAGTTATCAAAGCCTGTTTCTTAAAACATACTACCCCGTAGAGTTTATGGTGGCGGTGATAAACAATTTCGGTGGTTTTTACAGCCGCGAACTTTATTTTAATGAGCTTAAGAAAACCGGTGCCCAAATTCATTTGCCATGTGTAAATAAAAGCATGCACCTAACATCGGTAAATGCAAATGATGTGCATATGGGTTTTATACATGTAGACGGGCTTGAATCTAAACTGGTAGCACACATAGTTTTTGAGCGGCAGGAAAACGGTGATTACTTACACCTTCAAAATTTTATTGAACGGCTGGACCCCGGTCTTGAACAATTGAACATCTTAATACGAATTGGTGCTTTCAGGTTTACAGGCAAGAATAAAAAAGAGTTGTTGTGGGAGGCGAATTTTTTGCAAAAGAAAAATACACAACATTCAGTTAACAGCGTGTTATTCAAAGAACCACCGGTTGAATTTAAACTACCGGTATTGCAACAGCAGCCGTTAGATGATGCAATAGATGAAATTGAACTGATGGGCTTTGCACTATGCAATGCGTTTAACCTGGTGAATGATGATCCCGAAAAATATGTACTTGCAAAAGATATAGAAAACCATTTGGGAAAAGTGATTGATGTTATGGGCTACCTTATTACAACAAAACCCGTACATACTATTAAAAAAGAGACGATGTATTTTCACACGTTCATAGATGCGGAAGGCAACTGGCTCGATACCATATTTTTTCCGCAGACCGCAACAAGATACCCTGTAACAGGCAAAGGTTTTTATGCCATGCGCGGCAAAGTGGTAGAAGAGTTTGGTGTTTATTCTGTTGAAGTAACCTATTGCAAAAAGGCAGGTTTTAAAAACCGCGATGAGCATGCCAATTCACTTTTGAAAAAAGACAAAAGTTACCTTGCATCGTAAATTTTAGCACACAATTCTATTTATTCTTTTTCAAAACGAACAATGTATTCTGAGATATATTCACTCTTGCCATCGTACTGGTCTTTAAAAAATAACCTGGCTTCTTTGCCCAGTTTTAAGCAGGTGTTCTTGTTATCAATATCAGATTGTTCATTTTGCGGTTGTAAGGATGGATACCATAAAATATGACCGGGACGGCTAACTAAAAGTTTAGGTTCACTCCAATCCTGCGAATTGCTTCCTTCGCCCAGATCTTTGTGCAAGTTATATGAAATGTAAATTTTATCGCCCTTCCATGATGGTCCTTCTGCACGTGCCATTAACATTACCCAACAATTTAAATAGGTATTCCAGCTAACACTTGGCCCCCAATGATATTTTGCGGTACTTGATGAGGTTGGTCCGCCTCCATCTGCCGGTTGAATTTGAATGGATTTAATAGGGCGCCCTACCCCGTCGTACGGAACGGTAAAAGCAGAACCATCCCACCTTTTAGCTTTACCAACAGGGTCATTCAGGTCATCCAGTTTAATGCGTGCAACACTCACACATTGCCCGCCCCATTCATGCACTGGGTCGTAACTAAGGGGATTATACTCCCCGGGATATCCGTATTCACCATAAAAAAGATACAGGTAATCGCCGTGTGCTACAGCAGAGGGATCTCCTACACCACCTGCAAAATTTACAGAATTATTATGGGGCTTTAATATCATGCGGGGCTGGTTATCTTCAATAAAAATTCCTTTATTTATCCAGTTATGTCCGCCATCAACTGATTTCATTATACCTATGCGGCAAACAGCTGCCGGCGTTTCGGCACCGGTTAATCCCTGGGGCCATTTTTCTGAAGCAACATATCCTTTTCCTGTTGCCGGATCATAAGGAAATGTTTGAGGATAATTCTCATTATGATACACAGCATACAATGTTTTTCCCGAAGCGTCTTTGCTATCCTGGTATATGGTTTCAAACCAAACCGCGCCATGCAAACCGGGTGTATTTACAGGAACATTGGGTGGCATGTTTGGTTCGGTAAAATGTTCGGCATTGCTAAGAAAAGCCTCATCTGCATTTTTGCCGTTTGCAAACTTCAGGTCTCTTGCATATCCCCATAATGGATCTTCTCCATACTTACCGGGAAATATTCTAAACGTATCTCCTACCCATGCCTCTGCCATATTGCAGTCAACAAAATTGTTGAAGTAAAACTTAGTGGTGGGTACCAGAACAGCGTTAGGCCAATTTCCTTCTGTGCGCTGTTGAACTTTATTAGTATGTGCGCATGAAGAGAAAATAAAAAATAGTATCAATGATGCTGAACCGGCTAGCAAAAATTTTTTCTTCATACTGGCAAATATTTAATCTCTAAAATATCTAAATATTTATTATGGAAAGTATAGTTTTTTTACAACTGTGTGTATTTTTTCAACTACAAAAAAAATGCACCCAATAAGGTGCATCTCTATATAACTAAATACGTAGGTTTTAAAAATTGTCGGTGGAAAGCACGATCATAGAACCCGGGTATTGTGTGTTAGAATTGTCTTCGGCAGTAATAAAGATCTTAACCGGCTTAAAAGATGTTACTGCATTTAACGAAGCTTTTTTAGCTTTAGAAATAATACTGCTTGAAGTTTTTAGCTGGCCTATATTTTTTGTACCATGAGAGTCGGTTTCAATCCACGCTACGTAGGCGTTATGTGCAGGTTGAAGTTGGGAAGGACTGGCCAGGTTATTAACGTTAATGCTTAATGCATAGTTATCATTCTTATCTTTTTTAACCTTAACAAATCCTTCTGCGGCAGGAACAACGGCTGAATTAGAAAAGTTTAATTTTTTTGTGCAGGATGATGATGCGAATAAAAACACATTGGCAATAATTGCAAAAATTATGGATGTACGGTTAAACTGTTTGAATTTCATTGTAATAATTTTTAAGTCGGGAAAAGGTGAAAAGCACCAATCAATGTACGAACTAATTCAGCATGCAGTTGTATAATTATTATAAATGGTAAAACAATAAAAATTACTTCCGCGATAGTGATACTTTTTCAACGGTTTCCATATGTCTAAGTTTCTTACTATATGCCGCTATTCATTGTTATATTATAGCTTTATAAAAAATCCTGCCTTTAATTAAAGGCATGAATAATTAAACCATTGTGCAATGACAGTTGAGATAGGAATTGTTTTGGGTGTAATTATTTTGGCCATGTACCTTTTCATTTCAGAGAAATTTGGAATAGATACAGTCGCCATTATTATAATGGCTATTTTAATGATCACAGGTGTTTTAACACCCGCAGAAGGCTTTGCCGGTTTTACAAATTCAGCTACCATTACTGTTGCCTGTATGTTTGTTGTTAGTTCTGCCATTTACAAATCAGGCAGTCTTAGAAAAGTAGGAAATCTTTTAAGGGTTATCAGCAGAAAAAGTTACGTGTTAACCATCGGCGCATTAATGATTATTTCCGGTGGACTTTCCGCATTTATGAATGATACTGCGGTAGTCGCCTTATTAATGCCTGTTGTAATAAAAGTTGCTAAAAAAACAAAGCTTAATCCTTCTATGCTTTTAATGCCATTATCATTCGGAGCATTATTGGGCGGCATTTGTACACTTATCGGTACATCAACAAACATATTGGTTAGCGGCATTGCCGAAGCCCAGGGCTTACCTCCCATCGGTATGTTCGAGATGGCACCGGTAGGCCTTATTTTCCTGGCTGTTGGTATAACATATATGGTTGTTTTCGGAAAAAAAATTCTACCAAATCGTGAACAAAAAGGTGGGCTGGCAGAGGAATACGCCATAGGTCAATATTTAACTGAGATCATTTTATTACCACAGGCAAAGTCAGTGGGAAAATCAATAAAAGAATCACCACTCGAAAAATTGTTGGGTATCAAAATAATTCAGATTACGCGTAAAGGCTCGCTGCTCTATCCTTTTCCCGGTTTTATACTTGAGGCTGACGACATACTAAAAGTTAGCTGCGACATAAATAAATTAAAAAGGCTGATGTACCGAGAAGGCATCAAACTTAAATCTGATAAAAGAGTTGATGTAAACGAATTATTAACCGGCGACATTACCCTTGTCGAAGCCATGGTTACTGTTAATTCAAAAATGGAAGACCGCTCTTTAAAGGCATTTAATTTCAGGGCAAGATTCTCTGGTGCAACTGTATTGGCGGTTAGGCACCGCGAGGAAATAGTGCATGAAAAGGTTGGACACACCAAGCTTAAATCGGGTGATGTGTTATTGATTTATTGTAACAACGATCAGTTACCCTTGCTAAAGAACAGTGACGATATGCTCATCATTTCTGAAAATGTTCACAGCAGGTTTAACGTAATGAAGGCCATATCAGTAATAGGTATTGTTGGTGGTATTGTGGCCTTTGCAGCATTAGGTATCGCCCCTATTGTTTTAAGTGCAACAGTGGGAGTTATAGTGCTTATAATCTTTAAGTTTATAAAAACTGAAGAGGCTTACAGGGCAATAGACTGGAAAGTTGTGTTTATGCTTGCGGGTATTCTTTCGCTTGGCGCAGCACTCGAGAAAACCGGTACGGCAGGGCTTATTGCAGATGGAATTATTAATACAATCGGGCAGTATGGCCCACAGGCAGTTCTTTCAGTATTTTTCGGGTTAACTTTTTTGTCAACCAATTTCATGTCAAACAATGCAACTGCGGCGTTATTGGCGCCTATTGCCATAGTTACAGCTAATGATATGGATATTAATTCCCGCCCTTTTTTGCTTGCAGTAACCTTTGCGGCATCACTAAGTTTTATGACACCCATGGGATACCAGACAAACGCCATGATCTATGCTCCGGGAAATTATAAATTCAAAGATTATTTGCGTGTAGGCACACCACTTAATATTCTTTTCTGGATATTGGCCACGTTCATTATTCCATACTTCTTTCCTTTTTAAATACCTAGTTGCGGGTATAGTAACTACCTGCTAAAATGCAATACCTTTAAACTGTTTTTAAAATTAACCATTTAGGTTATGAGGCGTTTATCAGCGATAATGTTTACCGACATGGTCGGCTACAGCGCCCTCACACAAACAAATGAGGCTCTCGCCTTGCGTTTGCTTGAAGAACACCGGAATATTTTAAGACCTCTTTTCATTTCACATAACGGCAGGGAAATTGAAACGGCAGGTGATGCTTTTTTTGTGGAATTCACCAGCGCGGTAGAAGCAACCAATTGTGCCATCGAAATTCAAACAGCATTGCATGAACGAAACCTACTTATGACTGATGAAAATATCATTCAATTACGCATTGGTTTACACATAGGTGATGTGGTGTATATGGATAACCATGTGCATGGTGATGGCGTAAACATAGCAGCCAGGATTGAACCCCTGTCACCAGCCGGGGGTATTTGCTTATCAGAAGATGTTGCCCGGCAAATACGCAATAAAATTAATTACCCGGTTTTGCCCGCAGGCAAACAAAAGCTTAAAAATATTGATTTACCCATGCAAATTTTTTGCATTGACCTTCCCTGGGTGAATACAAAACATATTAAAAGAAAAAAAAAGGAAAGGTCTTTTTCTCCGCTTCTAATAATATCACTTACCCTGCTGCTTTTGATTATAATAACTTTTTTTATACTCAGGAATTACCATCCTGCTGAAACACAGGCGACGCTCAGGCTGGCCGTTTTGCCTTTCACAAATATTAGTAACAGTAACAATGATGAATATTTTGCTGATGGCATTACAGAAGAAATGATCTCAACCCTATCAAAGATCAGTGGGCTGAGTGTAATAGCGCGAACATCTACCATGAAATACAGGGAAACCGAAAAAGACATAGCAACCATTGGCAAAGAGCTGCATGTTAACACCATTCTTCAAGGGAGTGTAAGAAAGTTCAACGACCAGGCACGTATAACAGTACAATTAATTGATGTTGCTACGCAGGAACATCTTTGGTCTTCAGAATTTAATGGTGATTTTATAGACATCTTTAAAACGCAAACAGATATTGCGCAAAACGTAGCAAATGAATTAAAAGTTCGAATAGAAGGATCTGATAATAAGTTACTTCGCCAAAGCAAAACCAATAATATGCAGGCGTATGAAGAATACCTTCGGGGCAATCACAACTTAAACCGAAAAACACCGGAAAGTATTCAGGCAGCATTAATGCATTATGAAAAAGCTATTTCACTAGATTCTTCCTTTGCTTTACCCTATACTTCACTAGCCTATTGCTACACGCTTATTGGTGTTGCCGGTTATGGAACTTTACCAAGAAATATTGCAGAGGTAAAAGCGAAACAGGCAGTTCTCGCAGCTTTACAGTTAGACAACACACTCCCAGAAGCATATGCCACTGAAGGCTATATAAAATTCAGGATTGATTGGGACTGGCAGGGTGCAGAAGCTTCTTTTAAAAAAGCATTGCAATTAAAACCCGGTTACTCAACTGCACATGAATGGTATGCCCTTTTTCTGGCAACACAACTGCGATTAGATGAAGCACTCAAAGAGATTAAAATAGCCATTGACCTCGACCCACTGGCTTCAGGGGTGAATAATGGAATCGCGAGAATTTACCAGTTTAAAAAAGAAACTGATAAGGCGTTACAACAAGTAAACTATACCATTGCTTTAGACACTAACTACGCCGAGGCCTGGTTTACAAGTGCTATGATAAATTACCAGCAAAATAATTTCGAAAAAGCTATGCCTCCTTTAATAAAGGCTTTAAAGCTTTCTAATAATAGACCTGTTATGCAGGGTTTACTGGGATGCATTTACTCAAAGACTGGCAAAACACAGGAGGCACAAACACTTATTTCTGAACTAGAAAAAAAACCTGTTACGAACGATAAATTATATGCTGCAGCAATGATCTACAACCAAATGGGCAGGGTAGAAAAATCTATGTCTATTCTTCAAAAGTTGGTGGATGAAAAATACGGTATCATGATCTACATTAAAGCAGATAAAAACTTTTTTAATGGTGGAAATGGCGAGCAATATAAAGGTTTGCTTCAACAAATGAACCTGCAATAAAAACTTCTAATTACTTCAAGTATTATTCTTTCATTTATTTTTAAGGCAAATAGTTTGCATGCATAATCGGAATTTAATTATTGCCACCATGCACCGCTCCGGTTCGTCAGTAATTGGGCAATGGCTGGTTAAATGCGGATTAAATTTAGGCGATGAAATGTTCGGCCCCGGTGTTGGAAATATTGAAGGTCATTTTGAAGACATAGATTTTCTTACACTAAATGAAAATATATTAACAGCACATCACTTACCACACAGCGGTTTTACCACGCAAACTATCAAAGAATTATCTCCTGAAGAAAAGCAGCAATTAAAAAATTTAATAGCCCGGAAAAATGTTTTAAATGTTGAGTGGGGTTTTAAAGACCCGCGTACTGCTTTATTATTAAAGGTGTATAGAGAAGAAATGCCGGATGCATTTTACCTCTTTATTCTGCGCGATTATAAATACATCGTAAGCTCATTGCTTACCAGGATGTTTAAAGACAAAGACAAACAATACAACGAGAAAGGATTAATTGGCAGAACGATCTGGAAAATAAAAAAAGGATTTCGCAAAAAATATATATTCAGGAAGCACGCCACACATTTTTTGGCAGTTTGGATAACTTATTGCGAAGAAATGCTGAAATGCATGCAGCAGCTGCCTTCAGAAAAATTCGTTGTTGTGGATGTTTCAACTGTTATGGAACATGACAAAAAGATCATTGATCATTTCAATAAGAATTGGAATTTTCAACTTACCTATTACCCCTTCAATAAAGTGTACAAAGAAAAACTGATCAGCAAATCCGAACCCATTGAACCGTTTATCAAAGATGCTTCCCTTTTAAAAAAAGCCGAAGATTTAACCACGGAACTACAAACGTTCCTCATAAAATAATATGCATAAAAAAAGCTGTCTTTTTCAAGACAGCTTTTTACTTATTCATTCACTAAACAAAATTACTTCTCTTCTTCTTTCTTCAACTTTTCTTTCAGTTCAGCCAGTGCGCTAAGATCGCCAAGTGTTGCTTTTTCAACTTTCGTTTGAATGTTTTTCACAACCTTCTTGGTTTTTTCAGCTTCTGCCCTTTCTTCCTTCACCGCCGCTTCTTTTTCATCAGCTTTTACATTTTCCCAAATGCGTGAGTGACTAACAACGATGCGTTTTTCATTGCGATCGAATTCAATCACCATAAACTGTGCGTGTTCATCAGGCATAATGCTCTTACCATCTTCTTTTGAAAGGTGACGGCTTGGTGCAAAACCTTCTAAACCGTATGGAAGCTGAACAATAGCGCCTTTATCATCTTTACGAACTACAGTACCGTCGTGCACAGAACCTGCACTAAAGGTATCCTGTAACGTGTTCCATGGATCTTCTTCCAGTTGCTTGTGTCCTAATTGCAGTTTGCGGTTTTCTTTGTCAATTCCAAGAATGATTATACCGATCTCTTCACCTGTTTTAGTGTAGTCTGATGGATGGTTAAAACGTTTTAACCAGCTAAGATCACTAATGTGAATCATACCACCGATACCCGGCTCAAGTTCAACAAACACACCGTAAGGCGTGATGTTTTTTACCAGACCCTGGTGACGGCTTCCTTCAGGGAACCTTGTTTCAATAGTTGTCCATGGGTCTTCGCTAAGTTGTTTGATGGAAAGGCTCATTTTGCGCGCTTCCTTATCAAGTGTTACCACTTTCGCTTCATGTTCAACACCCAGTTTAAAGAATTCCTTTGCATTGATCGGTGTGTTGGCCCAGGTAATTTCACTTACGTGAACAAGACCTTCTACGCCCGGTAATATTTCAAGAAATGCACCATAGTCTTCAATGTTAACCACTTTACCTTTCACCGTAGAACCTTCGCTGATGTTTTCAGGAAGCACATCCCATGGGTGCGGAGTAAGTTGTTTAAGACCAAGGCTAATACGTTTTTTATCATCATCAAAATCAAGCACAACCACCTGTAATTTCTGGTCTAATTTAACCACCTCGCTTGGGTGAGAAATACGACCCCATGAAATATCGGTGATGTACAGTAAGCCATCCAAACCACCAAGATCCATAAACGCACCGAAGTCTGTAATGTTCTTAACAGTGCCTTCCAGTACCTGGCCTTTTTCAAGCTTGCTTATAATATCTGCACGTTGCGCTTCAATATCGCTTTCAATAAGCGCTTTGTGAGAAACAACTGCATTTTTAATGGTTTCATTAATCTTCACTACTTTAAATTCCATGGTTTTACCAACGAACTGATCGTAGTCTGTAACAGGCTTAACGTCTATCTGTGAACCCGGTAAGAAGGTTTCCATACCAAATACATCCACAATAAGACCACCCTTGGTTTTGCTGGTAACCTGACCTGTAACCACCTCGCCGGTTTTATGCATTTCAACAATTCTTTCCCATGCACGGTGAATACGCGCCTGTTTGCGGCTAAGGTTAAGGTGACCTTCCCTGTCTTCTTTTTCAATAACCAACACTTCCACTTCATCACCAACAGAAAGGTTTGGCATATCGCGGAATTCGTTGAAGGAAATTAATCCATCACTCTTAAAACCGATATTTACAACAACATCTGTTTTAGTTAAAGCCACGATGTGACCCCTTACAATTTCGTTGTCCTCAATCTGAATAAAAGTTTCGTCGTAAACCTTGTCGTACTTTAATTTTTCACTATCGGGGTAATTACTAACATTACGTTTGTCAATACTCCAGTCAAAATCATCGTGGGCAACAGAAGCTTTTTCTTCTTTTGAAGCAGATCCGTTCTGTTTGTTTTCTGCAGTAGCTTCGGGTTGATTTTCAACTTCTGCTTCGGGTTGATTTTCAGCTTCTGCTTCCGGCTGATTTTCAGCTTCGGCATCAGGTGCAGCAGTTTCAGGTTCAGTCACAGGTTCATTTGGTGTCGCTGTAGTTTCCTCGGTTGCCTGTGGGGCATCCTGCGGTAACTCCTGGTTTTCAGCGTTTTCGTTAACAATATTGTTTTCAGTCATAATATAATCCCGGTTTTTTAATCGGGGGTGCGAAGGTAAGGAATTGTTGTAAAATACAAGGTTAAGGCAGCAGGAAATAATAAGGTACCCGGCAACCGTAAATATGGCATCCCGGTTGCGTCGCACAGCGTGTACACAATAGCTTTACGCAGCGGAAAAGAAAAACGGCAGCGTTTTAACTCTGAATATAGCTTTTGAGTTGAGAAATCGTCTCCTGCTGGGTAATGATCGTTTCTGTTACCACATCATTGATAGATAATAATGCCTTTAAGCACATTGTCCTCCATAACGGGCAGGTACCGGAGATTTTTTGAAGACATCAGTTGCATGCAATAATCAACCGAATCGAATTCGGTTACCGAAGGTATATCGCTGCTCATTATTTCGCTAACAGGTGTGTCGGTAGAAGATCTTCCTTTTAAAATTACTTTCCGGCTATAATCACGTTCTGTAACTATGCCCAAATATTGATTTTCATTTGCAACAACCACAGAACCAATATGTTTTTCAGCCATTAGTTTTAGGGCATCGATAACGCACATGGACGGATCTACTGTTTCAACTTTACTACCCTTACGGGCAAGAATATCTTTTACTTTCTTCATATTTTAAAAGGCTAATTGCAACCTACAGTAAATATAAGCATTTAGGGTTACAAAGAATGGACGAAAGGTTTCTTTCATCATTCTTTTAATAATTCCACATGCTAAGCTTCTTCCAGCATTTTGCTTCTTCATTTATTCTTCAGCCCTTCACCACCATGCACTACAGCACATTAGCGAACAACCCCGAAAACGGGCTGTACATCGTTTCCGGGGAAATTTACGCCCTTGCTTTCCATAATAATTTTCCGTAAGTTTATACTTCTAAACCCTCAGCGTATGTTTAAAGTTATTTATCCCCCCCCCCCCACCATAGCACTTACATTTTTGTTCATGTTATTGGTTAATGTATCCTTCAAAATAAAAGCACAATCCTTTGCTTGCAATTCAAATTATTATTGCAGCATAGATTTCAGAGATTCACTTTTTACCTTATCTCAAACAGATTCATTAACAAATATCAGTTATGCTAAATCTCCTCAAAATTCATATTATCATGATGTGCAATTTAGCGAAGACGTTGCTGATTGTGTTGGCAGGCCTCTAACCCTTTGTACCAACATCAGTGATGCATTAATTTTTAACGCCTATTTTCCAAAAAATACTGCTTACACACATTACAACGATTGCCCTTTACCGGTAATTTTTATATATCATCCCGGTGGTTATTCTGACTGCTCATCGCTGGATGGCACCAATCTGTCTTGACAGTAGCGGACTCCTTACATTAACGCCCTCCTCCACCGGGGTTGATTTAAGGATGATTGGTCCTGTGGCTCTTCAGGGGCTGGTTCAGAATGCCGGCAAAAAAGCAGAAGTTTATTTAGACTGTGAAATGGGGCACGGATTAGATAATGATGACCCCGGTTTTCAAAGTGAATTTGGAACAGAATTAACAAACCAGCATGATGTTTTAATATATATGGTTCAGCGTTCTGCTACCTTTTTTCAATCTATACTTACAAATACAGCCATAAACGGACCTTCTATATTCACGGAATGCGAAAATTACCGCAATAGCTGCCAAAGTTCCGGCATCAATAATGATGGTTGCAGTAATAATGATAATCCCTGTCTAGAGTAAATATTTATTTATAATCAGGATTTATGAAAATTTAAAAACTAATTTTATGAAACAACTTTCTCTATTATTTATTTTTTTTGCTATTGTTTGCTTGAATGCAAAATCTCAACAAGGCTCATTAGACCCTACGTTTGGTAGCAACGGAATTGTAAATACTTCATTTCCTGGGGAAAATACTGTCTACTTCACTCAAGCAATTCAGCAAGATGATAAAGTAGTGGTAGCAGCGCAATTCTATGATGTTCCTGTAACATCCAACGTTATAAAATTAGTTCGCTATTTACCTGATGGTTCTATTGACGCTTCGTTTGGTGATAATGGACGTTCTGTTCCCATCAACTTCGGTGTATCTTCTTTGGCTACTCAGGAGGATGGAAAGATAATTGCAGCAGGAGGCGCTTTAGTCCGTTTGATGCCAAATGGGACTATTGATTCTTCTTTTGGAATTAATGGTACAGTCATTATAAAAGTCGGAGGCTATGGCTCATACTCTCAAAGCGCAAAAGATGTTATATTACAACAAGATGGAAAAATCTTAATAACAGGGAGTTATATAGCCGATGCGCAATTTAAAATTGATGTTTATGTTGCACGGTATAACCCCGATGGCAGCCTAGATGAAAGTTTTGGAGAAAGTGGAAAAGCAATTGTGCCTGGTGGAGTTACTTCTGAAACTATTGTCTTACAAAGAGACGGAAAAATTGTAATTGGTGGAAGTGATGAAACAGGAGGACGTAATCAAAGAGGAAGATTTTTTCTATCACGCTTGAAAGTAAACGGAGACCTTGATAGCTCTTTTGATGAAAATGGTTTGGTATTCACAGATTTCGACAAAGATGGTGAATACATATATGAAATTGTCTTACAACAAGATGGTAAAATTGTTGCCGCAGGCTCTGCCGGGCAACCCGGCTGGGAAGGTGTAATACCTTATATGGCTGTGGCACGCTACAACACTGATGGTTCACTGGACCAAAGTTTTGGCGAGGGTGGAAAAGCAAGTATAAAATTTAATGCCTATTCACAGGCAAATGCAGTTGCATTGCAGCAAAACGGCAAAATTGTAATTACAGGTTATAAATCTTATACAGACGGCAATTATGTAATAGCCCGCCTTTTAGAAAACGGCACCTTAGACCCTGCTTTCGGCAATAACGGAATAACCATTACAGATATAGGTACCACTGCCGACCAGGCTAAGGATATAGACATACAAAGAGACGGCAGAATTATAGTGGGCGGCTCACCCAACATTACACTGGCGGGTTATACCGGCGACCCTGTAGAAAACCCGGTAATAGCACATCTAAAAACCTGGCTGCGCAACAACACGCTGGGCTGGTACACCAGCAATAACAGCAGTGTTAACTATTACAGCATACAGCGTAGCATCAGCGGCAGCAGCTTTAAAGAAGAAAAAAGGGTGCAGGCAAACAATTCACCCCGTTTACTGCAGCAGGCAAACACCCGCGAACAGCAAACCTTTACCTATGCCTTAAATACAGTAACAACCAACAGCTACTACCGCGTGGCAGCCGTATTAAACGATGGCAGCACAGCCTTTTCACCCGTAGTGTATTATGGCAGCGGCAAACACATAACCCTGTACCCCAACCCGGTAAAAGAGGTGCTTACGGTAAATGGGTTGCAGCCACAGGTAAACAACCTGCTTACCATCACCGATGTTGGTGGCAATGTGTTACTGAGTGCAACAGTTACCTCCTCAGAAACCTTTAATTATAATGTAAGCCGCCTGAAAGCCGGGCAGTATGTATTGCGTGTGCAAAGCACAGAGCAGGTGCAGACCTTGCGGTTTGTGAAGGAGTAGTGTTTACTTACTTTTTTTCTTGATAAAAAAAGTAACAAAAAAATCAAGAAAGAAACGATATACAGCCCGTTTCTTTCCTTCGCACTGATGAGGCTTTTGTGCTACTGAGGCTTCAGCAGGAGAATTTTACTGATCGGTTTAATCTTTCATTAGGTTGAATCTATTTCAGCATCTTCTCTTTAAAAATTTATTCCAAAGCCCTTCACTACCATGCACTACAGCCCATTAGCGAACAACCCGGGGTCTTTTTTTGGTTCTTTTTTGGACAAACAAAAAAGAACAAAGAATAACCTAATTAAATGTATCCGGTCCTTCAATCTTACGGTAAGGCTGCTGAAAAAAATCAAGCACCGTTTTATTAAACTGGTCTTTATAATTGATGGGCGTTGAATGCCCTGAATTGGGAATAATCCACAAATAAGATCTTTCAATATTTTCTGCAATAAACATGGTATGGCGCGGACGAATAACATCATGGTCTCCGCCAATTACAAGCACAGGGCATTTTATTGATTGTAACTGCTGAACTGAAATGTTTGGTTGTTCATGCATCATATGCATCAGCTTATAATCATTTTTTACTTTTTGGTTTTGGTCCATTTTTTTTAATGTGGCTGAATTTTCTATCACCCAGTTATAAGCAAAATGGTCAACAGCTGAAGTATCGGGGCTAAGGTTAGCACCGGTAATAGCCAGTTTCTTTACTTTCTCAGGATGCCTGATAGCTAATAGCAAACCGTTTATACCTCCATCACTCCAACCAATCACGTTACAGGAATCGAGGTGTAAAGATTCGAGCAATGCATTCAAATCATCAGCCATCATTTCATAACTGAGAGAATCTTTATTATCAGTTGATTTACCCTGTGACCGGCTGTCTGCCAATATAACTTTATAATGCGCTGCAAAAAATGGAACCTGGTTAGAGAAATTATTAATGGAGCCGCCATTGCCATGAATAATTAATAAAGGGTCTCCTGTCTCCATACGTTTCGTAATACATACTTATACCGCGGGTGTTTAGAATTTTTCCTGCCGCGGCATTATTACCATACTCAACAACAGCTGCATTTTGTTGAGAAAAAACCTGCAAAGAAAAAACAAGGATTAGTAAAAAAATCATCGAAGTACTTTTGCATAAATTTAATTTTTATTTTAAAAAATAACAGCCATCGGAATGATGGCTGCCCTATAAATTTTGAAGAACAATTTACTCCTTTACTGCAATAACAGGAATTCTTTGCGGTAAATTAGTTCGTTTAATTTTTTAATATCCACCTCGCGAATTTGCTTTAATGCAGCAAGGTATTGACCGGCTTCAGCAGACAATTCATCATACAATAATTTTACCTGTTCGCTCGGAACGGTGTAACCACTGCTTGCATATTCGAACATCCCTGCAATTTTATCGTTTATACGAATGGGGTAATTTAAAATGTCCTGCCCGCTCTTTGCTTTGGTTTGGTAAAGCGCTTCCTCTACGCGGGTAAGCCTGTGTATAATGCTATCAGACAATACCTTGATTTCTTTATTTTCAACACTGTCTATCTTACCGGTAAAATCTTTTATCTGGCTTCTTAACGACCTGATGTCTTTAATGGCTTTCTGCACTTCAGAAAACTTATCCCTCGATTTTAATAAGAAGGCAACCTGTTCATCATATTGTGCTTCGGTCATTTTATAATTCGGATCTCCTTTAATAACAAACGGAACATCAACGGAATCGTTGTTAACCTTAACGCGGGCAATGTAATTACCCGGTGCAACTTTGGGACCTGCATCAATCGTATTCCACAAAATCATTCCATCTATTTTTTCTGCAGCGGGGTATTGCATATTCCATACAAACCGGTTCATGCCTTTATTCACTTCTATTTTTTCTGTGGAATCTTTTGCGGTGGTGCTGAAGGTTCTAATTTCTTTATGCTGTTTGTCGAAAAAGGTGATCGCAACTTTTGGTGAATCAGAAACATTTTTTACATAATAATTCAGCACAACGCCGTTCTCCGGGTTATTGCCTGCATTGGTTACATTGCTTCCTTTATTACCTTCCATGCGATAGGATTCTGCAACCGGCATTACCTGGAAATTTTTTGCAGGATTGTATTGCTGCTTTTGTTGAACCATGCCCAGATCATCTAAAATCCATAATGCACGACCCTGTGTGGCAACTACGAGGTCGTTGTTTTTTATGGCAAGATCTGTAATGGAAACGATGGGTAGATTTAATTGAAAAGGCTGCCAGTTTTCTCCATCATTATAACTAATGAACATGCCATATTCAGTACCTGCATATAAAAGTCCAGGAACTTTTTTGTCTGCACGCAGCGCTCTTGCAAAATGCAGCGGAGGTATACCATTGGTTATTTGTTTCCAGGTTTTACCATAATCTTCAGTTTTAAAAATGTAGGGAGTAAAATCATCCAGTTTATATTTTGTTCCGACAAAATAAGCTTTGCCTTTTTTAAACGGATCAGTTTCCACGCAATTCCACATCATAAACTTTCCTGCTGCGGCAGGGGTTACATTATCCCAGGTTTTTCCGCCGTCTTTGCTAATGTGTATTAATCCATCATCGCTGCCGGTCCACAGTACATCTTTCTCTAAAGCAGATTCAGTAGCAGTAAATATGGTGCTGTAATATTCAACGCCTGTGTTGTCTTTGGTAATCGGGCCGCCGCTTGGTGCCTGCTTAACTTTATCGTTTGTAGTTAAATCTGGGCTTATCATCTTCCAGCTTAAGCCTTCATTTTCCGTAACAAACAAATGATTGCCCCCTGCATATAATTTTTTAGGATCGTGTGGTGAAAAGAAGATGGGAAAATTCCATTGAAAACGGTATTTCAACACATCTGCACCGGAACCAATGGCATTGTCGGGCCAAACACTAATTGCCCTGTTTTCTTTTGTTCTATGATCGTACCGCGAAAGATACCCGCCATAGTTTCCTCCATATACAATTTCAGGATTTGTAGGGTCTGCGACAACATAACCGCTTTCAAAACCTGCAGTACGTTCCCAGTCTTTATCATCTATACTATTGTCGTATGTTCTGCTTAGAATACGCACTGTAGAATTGTCTTGCTGGGCAGCCAGTACATGATAAGGAAAATGATTATCGGTTGAAACGCGGTAGAATTGAGCGGTGGGCTGGTTGTTCATTGTGCTCCAGTTATCGCCTGCATCGAAACTAACCTGTGCGCCACCATCATCACCAATGATCATGCGTTTTCCATTTTCGGGATCTATCCATAGATCGTGGTGATCGGAATGCGGTGTATTAATGGGTTTAAAGGTTTTTCCGCCATCTGTGCTCCTGTAAAAACCCACATTCAAAGCGTAAATATTATTGTCGTTGGTAGGGTCTACAAAAATTTTGCTATAGTACCAGGCACGTTGCCTGATGTTAGCATCATCGGTAAGCTTGGTCCATGATTCACCACCATTTTCGCTTTTATACAATCCGCCTGATTTTGATTCGATGATCGCAAAAACTTTTTCGGGATTAATAGTACTTATTGCAATGCCGATAATTCCTGTTGTTTCATTTTTTGGCAACCCTTTTTTATCCATCAGGTTTACCCATGTTTCGCCGCCATCTGTGCTCTTCCATAATATACTTCCCTCTCCCCCGCTTTCAAGGCTGTAAGGTGTTCTCTGTACTCGCCATGTTGATGCATAAAATGTTTGGGGATTGCCTGGTTCCATTACCAGGTCAATAGCGCCGGCCTGGTCGTTAACATACAACACCTTGCGCCAGGTTTTACCACCATCTGTTGTTTTATACACACCTCTTTCGGTGCTTGGACCAAATAAATGACCTGATGCTGCTACCCATACTATATCCGGATTTTTCGGATGAATTTCTATTCGAACAATATGCCGTGTATCTTTTAAACCGATGTGACGCCAGCTTCTGCCACCATCATCGCTTCTCCAGATACCAAAGCCTTCTGCTACATTACCGCGAAAGGTATTTTCGCCTTCACCAACATACATAATGCTTTCATCGCTGGGAGCAATAGCCACTGCGCCAATTGATCCACCAAAATATTTATCAGTTATGTTCTTCCAGTTACTGCCACCATCGGTTGTTTTCCAAACTCCGCCACCGGTTGCGCCGAAGAAAAATGTGTTATTGTTCTTGTAACTGCCGGCAACAGCAGCACTTCTTCCTCCGCGGAAAGGACCGATCAGCCTGTAATTCACATTCGCGAAATACGCCGAATCATTAGCATAAGCTGTTTTTGCAGATGGCAGATATGTTTTTTGTGCTGAAGCAAACATTGTTGCACCTAGAAAAATCCAAACTAAAACTCGTCTCATATTTTAATTGATTAGGTTCAAAAAGTACGACCTTAATTTTTTATAAAAAAGAAGAAATTGTAATTCAATTTCTGTATGCCTGCTGATTCTCTATAAGACCGATTACCATGATGCCAAAAAAAAGCCACCATATAGGTGGTGGCGGTTTTTAGAAGTTTTAATTTTAATAAGCTCTTGCAAACAATACCCTTTTTCCTGAAGGATTGCCGGTAAGTATGCATGTACCATTTTCATCTTTTGCATCTAATGGAATGCAACGGATAGTGGCTTTAGTAAGGTCTTTTATTTTTTCTTCGGTTTCAGCTGTTCCATCCCAATGAGCAGAAACAAAACCTGCTTTATTATCGAGAATTTCTACAAACTCATCCCACGTATTTGCTTCACGAATGTTTTGCTGCTGAAATGCTTTGGCGCGATCATAAATATTTTGCTGAATATCATTTAACAGGTTTTGAATGTGAATTGATATCCCGTCCAGGGAAACGGTATTTTTTTCTCTGGTATCTCTGCGCGCAAGTTCCACCTGGTTGTTAGCAAGATCTCGCGGACCAATGGCTATTCTCACAGGAACGCCTTTCATTTCATATTCGGCAAATTTCCATCCCGGGCGGTTATTATCATTATCATCGTACTTAACACTAATGCCTAATTGTTTCAATTGGTTAACCACCTCATTTGCCTTTTCAGAAACTTTATTTTTTTCCTCTTCACCTTTATAAATGGGTATGATCACAACCTGCAGTGGAGCAATTTTCGGAGGAAGAATTAATCCTTCATCATCGCTGTGCGCCATAACTAAAGCACCAATTAGCCGGGTACTAACACCCCAGCTTGTTGCCCATACATAATCGAGTTTGTTGGTCTTATCAGAAAACTTTACATCGAAAGCCTTGGCGAAATTTTGCCCAAGAAAATGGGAGGTTCCCGCCTGTAAAGCTTTACCATCCTGCATTAAGGCTTCTATGCAATACGTGTCTTCTGCCCCTGCAAAACGCTCTGCCGGGCTTTTAATGCCCTTTATAACAGGTAAAGCCATATAAGTCTCCACGAATTCTGCATAGATATCTAAAATAAGTTTGGTTTCTATTACAGCTTCCTCTTTTGTAGCGTGGGCTGTGTGCCCCTCCTGCCATAGAAATTCTGCTGTACGCAGAAACAACCGGGTACGCATTTCCCACCGAACCACGTTTGCCCATTGATTTATTAATAGGGGAAGGTCGCGGTAAGACTGGATCCAGTTTTTATAGGTATTCCAAATGATGGCTTCGCTTGTAGGGCGAACCACCAGTTCTTCTTCGAGCTTTGCATCGGGATCAACCATCAGCTTTCCTTTTCGTGCAGGATCGGCTTTCAGGCGATAATGGGTAACAACGGCGCATTCCTTGGCAAAACCTTCGGCATTGGTTTCTTCTGCCTCAAAAAGGCTTTTAGGCACAAAAAGCGGGAAATAAGCATTTACATGCCCGGTATCTTTGAACATTTTATCCAAAACGTCCCTCATACCTTCCCACAGCGCGAAACCATAAGGCTTTATAACCATGCATCCCCGTACGGCACTATAATCTGCCATGCCGCTCTTCAAAATCAGGTCGTTATACCATTGCGAATAATCCTGTTGCCTTGTGGTGATCTCCTTTGCCATTTTAATAATTTTTTTGCAGCATTTAAACTTATGAAGTTTAGTATGGTCTTAACACCAACCGAAATTTTGCTTCACCCGTTTTCAGCCGATTTGTTGTAACTTACAGCCATATATTACAGCCCTGAAAGCGGCAAAAGTATTACTAAAAAATAATTGAAACTTATTGATATGAAAAACAACATTATTGGAATTTTTTTAATGACGTTGGTGCTTGGAGGATGTTCATCTGCCTATCAAACTTCACAAACACCGGACGATGTTTATTACAGCCCCGGAAGAAGTGGTGGAATTAGCGGAGACAACTACCAGGATTATTCGGCCAGCAATGATGACCAATATCTTAGAATGAAAGTGCAGAACAGGAGCCAGTGGGGCGGTATTGATGACTTTAGTTACTGGTACGACAGCAGGTACTATTCTTCAGCATTTTACAATCCATATGGCGGATATTATTACAATCCTTATTTGACCTATAGTCCCTACGGATATTACAATCCTTACGGTTATGGGCATTATGGTTACTCGCCTTACAATTCGTTTGGTTTTTCTATGGGTTATAATTCCTATTCTCCTTATGGCTACTCTCCCTGGTATTCCTGGAATCAACCATATTACACTGTAGTGTATTACAAAAATCCACAGGTATATTATTCCACAAACAGAACAAATACAAATGGATATAATAACAGGGGTTACAATAATTCAAATAACAATCGTTTGATTATGCCCAGGAGCAATAATAACTATGGTACGTATTCTACTCCAACCAGTACAGACAGAAGGCGACCTGTATACACAAACGAGAATTCTTATGGCAATAGCAATTCTACCAATACTACCCGTCCGTCAAGAACAATCAATAACAGTAACAATACAATAAATAATAATAATTCTAATAACAGTTCTATTAACCGCAGTAGTCGCGGTTCAACTATTTCGGGAACAACTGCTCCACGGTCTCCTAAACCGGCAGGCAGCGGAATTCCTCACTAATTTTTAAAAGGCATCTTCTTTAAGGTTACAAGTTCGATATCTAAAAACCATTAAATTTAATCTTATGAAGATGCTTTTTTATTTCATTCCATTTTTAATTTTTTCCCGGGTAACTATTGCACAGACACCTGAAGATGCAGTGCGTAATGCATGGTTTATTCCCCAGGGCACAGCAAGAAATATGGCTGTCGGTGGCGCTACAGGAGCGTTGGGAGGGGATATAACCTCATCATATATTAATCCTGCAGGTATTGGCTTTTATAAAACGAAAGAAATTGTTGTTACACCGGGGTTTAATTTTTTTAAGATTGAAGCAGATTACAGACAGTCGTTAACGTCAACCTCAAATACCAATTTAAATATCGGACCAACAGGTTATGTAGGTGGCGGTTTGCCCGGACCAAGAGGTACCACAAATGCATTTGCCATTTCTATAAACCAGATAGCAAGCTTTAACCAACACCTGCATTACAGCGGCGCCAATGATGTAAGTTCTTTTTCTGAACAATACCTGGAGGAACTCGCTGGAAATAATGCAGATACCATGTCTGCATTAAGCGATTATCCGTTTGGCTCTTCACTGGCATTCAGAACGTACTTAGTTGATAAAGTAACTGATGAATTTGGGAACCTGCAGGGTTATCAAAGCCTGGTTTCTTTAGGCACTGGTGTTATTCAGGAAAACGATGAGATATCTAAAGGTGGACTTTACGAATTATCCATTGCCTTTGCAAGTAATAAACAAGATAAATTTTATTTCGGTGGAAGTATCAACTTTCCTTTATCAGTATACAAAAACAACAGAACTTATACAGAAACTGATGCAACCGGAGACCCTGATAATGATTTCAACTTTTTCGATTTTAAGGATGAATTCTCATCTTCCGCGATAGGTGTTAATGCAAGGGCAGGTATAATTTATAAGCCGCAACAACAGGTGAGGTTGGGGTTTGCCCTGCACACACCTTCTTTAATGTTTTATAGTGATGAGTATCGGTCATCCTTAACAACTGATACAGAAGGCTATGCCGGTGTTGTGAGCGAAAGCAGCGATAACCTTTTGAATGCTCCGCAATCTGTTGAATATACAAGTCTTACCCCTTATAAATTAATAGCCAGTGCAGCCATAGTTTTAAATGAAGCAGCAGATACCCGGCAGCAAAAAGGATTTATAACAGCTGATGTTGAATATGTTCATTACCGGGGTTCCCGGTACTTTGCCTCCGGCAACTATGTGGATGAATCTGCCACTTATTATTTTGATCAATTAAACGAGATTAATAAAGATTACCTCAGGGGAAATATAAATGTAAAAGCAGGCGGTGAATTAAAGTTTAACACGCTAATGGTACGTTTAGGAGGAGCCTTCTATGGCAGTCCGTATGCTGATGCCCAGTTATCAGCAAATCAATTAATGGTTGCGGGAGGATTGGGATATAGAAACAGGGGCATTTTTGCGGACTTAACATATGCCCGTATTACAAAAAAAGATGTTCACTTTCCATACAGGCTAAGCGATAAAGCAAATACCTATGCAAATCTTCAGAACCAACAGAATAAACTATTGTTTACTGTAGGGTTTAAATTATAAATTAAATATTTTTAAGTCTTATTGCAAAGTGCCCTTCGCAACTTCTTCTACCCTTACCTTAACAGTACCAGCATTGGTAAAGCTAAGCAATTTTGCAGCTGATGAAGAAAGATCTACAACACGGCCTTTAGCTGCCATGCGGGGGTGCATCCTGTCATTAATACGAACTATAATGCTTTTACCATTGATTACGTTTACAACTCTAACCCAGGTATTCAATTTAAAATTATTACTGGCAGCAGTAAGGTTTTTATGATGAAAAATTTCGCCTGTAGCTGTAACAGCGCCTTCAAAGAATTTCGCATAGAAAGAAGCAATACCATACAAAGTTTTACCTGTAGATTTTATTGGTTCAATTTTTTTAGCTGTTGATTCAGCTACAATATCATTTTGAGATATTTCGATGGTTTCTGTTCCTGCCTGGGAATCATAAATCTTGCTACCATCTTTCTGGGCATTTGAAGCAAACTGTGAAAATGCAATAACGCTAAACGTTAATAAAGACCTGAAAATAAATTTTACCATGATAAAGGGCAGTTTAATTAAAAATAAAGTGACAATTTCGGAATAGGCACCGGATGCTGAACCATCAGACATCCACTCATTTACTGCTCGGAGTTCATTAATTTCTAAAAAAAACAAACATCATGCGGGTGCAAATAACGGCAATTTTATTAATACTTGCCGTGATAAATATGCCTTTTTATACTGCTGCGCAATTGGCAATAACCATGCCCAAAAATGAATATGGATTGCAAGTGATTGATAATGAAGAGACTTATAAAATATCGGAAAAATTAGATATTAACCAAAAAATGGTTTCAATCAAACAAATGATACCATCAATAGCACTTGACTTAAAATATACTACATCCGACAACTTTATGCATAAGCCTATGTATGCCTTAAATACAAATGACACCTACATGCGAGTGGCGCCTGCCGAAGCGTTACGAAAGGTGCAGATGGAATTAAATACAAATGGACTGGGACTTAAAATTTTTGATGCTTACAGGCCGTATTCCGTAACCAAAGATTTCTGGCGGAAGGTGCATAAAAAAAACTTTGTAGCGCATCCTGCAAATGGTAGCGGGCATAACAGGGGTATAGCCGTGGACATTACAATTATTAATATAAAATCCGGCAATGAACTGGACATGGGTACAGGGTTTGACAACTTTTCAGACTCGGCTCACCAAAAATTTCAAAACTTATCTTCTTATGTATTAAATAACAGGGCGCTGTTAAGAAATGTAATGCGTAAATACGGATTTATTATGTACGATACCGAATGGTGGCATTACAGTTGGCCGGGTAGTGATGATTATTATTTACTTGACCTTTCTTTTGACCAGTTAAAGAACCTAACAAAGTAACAGACGTACTTTCAGGTTACTTTTATCCTTAAATATTTCCATCTTACTTTTGCCCACCTAAAATATAGCCACATGAAGATTTTGGTTTGTATAAGTAAAACACCCGATACCACATCAAAAATTGCCTTTAAAGAAAATAATGCAAAGTTTGATGAGGCAGGGGTGCAATGGATCATTAACCCGTATGATGAATGGTATGCCCTGGTTCGTGCCATTGAATTAAAAGAAAAAGATCCCGCTACTGTTTTGCACCTGGCAACGGTTGGTGGTGCAGATTGCGATGCAGTAATACGTAAGGCTCTTGCCCTTGGTGGAGAGGAAGCTAACCGTATCAATTCAACAAATGACGAAAGTTTTTTTATAGCCTCACAACTGGCAGCCCTGGCAAAAGAAGGTCAATACGATCTTATATTAACAGGTAAGGAAACAATTGACCATAACAGAGCATCTATTGGCGGAATGTTATCAGAATTGTTAGATCTGCCATATATCGCACTCGCCTCAAAACTAGACGTGAATGGAAACACCGCCACCGTTAACCGAGAAATTGAAGGAGGTGAAGAAACGAGTGAGGTAACCCTACCTGCTGTTATTAGTTGCCAGAAAGGAATGGCTGAACAACGTATACCAAATATGCGGGGCATAATGGCGGCTAGAACAAAGCCACTAAAAATAATTGAGCCGGTAGAAGCACCAGAATTAACTACTGTTATTAATTATGAACTGCCCGCACCTAAAGCCGGCGTAAAACTAGTAGAAGCAGACAATGTGCAGGAGTTGGTAAGGCTTTTACACGAAGAAGCAAGAATCATCTAACAACTTAAAAATAAATTATGCCTGTTTTAATATATATAGACCACACAGACGATCAAATTAAAAAAACTACCTATGAAGCCATATCATACGGTGCAGACCTGGCAAAAAAATTAAACACTACAGCTGAGGGCGTTTTACTAGGCACTGTAACCGAGAACCTTGAAGATTTGGGTCAATATGGATTAACCAAAGTTCACCAGGTTGAAAGCGAACAATTAAATCATGTAGACGCCCAACAGTACGCCCGGGTAATAGAAGAAGTAATGAGCCTGTCAGGTGCAGAAGTTTTAATTTTTTCTCACAACCAAACAGGTAAAGCAGTGGCTCCAAGGGTGGCTGCACGGTTAAAGGCAGGTTTAGTTTCAGGCGCCAGCTCAATGGCGGAAACGGAAAATGGATTTGTTGTAAAAAGAACCGTGTTTAGCGGTAAAGCATTTTCGAATGTAAAAATCAACAGCGATAAAAAAGTAATCTCAATAAACCCAAACAGCTATCACGCTAAAAAATCAGGTGATGAAAAAGCTGCGGTTAATAAAGTAAGTATAGATCCTGGTGCTTCTCTTATTAAGGTTACAAATGTAAATAAAGTGAAAGGGGAAGTGCCATTAACAGAGGCTGAAATTGTAGTAAGTGGAGGACGGGGTTTAAAAGGCCCTGAAAACTGGCACCTTGTTGAAGACCTCGCGCATGCCTTACATGCAGGACTGGCCTGTAGCAGGCCCGTTGCCGATGCTGACTGGCGCCCGCACCATGAACATGTAGGCCAAACAGGCGTGCAGATTGCTCCGAACCTTTATATTGCTTTAGGTATATCTGGCGCTATTCAACATTTAGCAGGGGTTAACCGAAGTAAAATTATTGTTGTAATAAATAAAGATGCAGAAGCACCTTTCTTTAAAGCAGCTGATTATGGTATTGTGGGAGATGTTTTTGATGTTGTGCCAAAGCTTACTGAAGAAATAAAAAAATTAAAAGGCAACTAACCCAAATATAATTTAAAATTTAGCCCGGCAGAAATGCCGGGTTTTTTTATTACATTCAATTGCACCTCTTTTCAATAAATATTCATTTATTAACTTTACCTATAACACAAATACTTTATTATGAAAAAAATTTACCTTACTTTTTTTTGTGCGCTTTTTCTTTCAATGGTAATCATTCCCTCTTTTGCTCAAAGGCAGGTTGGAAAAATAACAGCGGACACAAAAAAGTTTAATCCTGTTTCAAGCTCTCCATATGCCAAACCCAATGCTGATTGCGACACTGTAAACTTTCCTATACCCGATTCATGGACTGGAACAACGTATATTGTTGGTTCAGGAGGGGTTAATGGCTATGTGAATGGTACTAACTATTACGGCGACCAGCAGAAGGCAAATTTATTTGACCTTTCAGAGACCGTTCATACTTATATAACTGGTACTTATGTTGCCTTTGGAAAAGCCAATTCAAAAATCCCCGCAAACCTTAATAAAACCATTAAATTTCATGTGTATGATGAGGTTGGTGGAAAGCCAACAAATATTATAGCAACGAAAGAAATGACCCTGGCCGCTGTGAAAGCCGACGTTGCCAATAGCGACTTTACTTACGTAGCTTTTGATGAACCTGTTGCAATGCCAGCATCTCAAAGATTTTATGTTTCGGTTGATTTTTCAAATTTTGCCTGGAATACCGATAGTATATGGATAGCTGGTACACTTGATGGGGAAGCCGGACCAAATACCGCCTGGGAGCAGTGGGATAATAATACATGGTACGCATACAGCAGTTTGGATGCCTGGGAATTAGATGTTACGCTTTGGATTTTCCCTACAGTTAGCGTGGGTCCCGAAACCTGCCTTGCACTACCTGTAAAACTTTTATCTTTTAATGCAGAGAAAAAAGCAAAAGATGTACTGTTAAGCTGGAAAGTATGCAGAAGAAATTAACATGGATCACTATGAAATTGAAACGCGCAGATAATAATAATAATTACAGGTCTGTAGCCCAGTTAAAGCAGCCAACAGTCTTAATAGAACATGCATATTCCTCATTAGACCTGGATGCGTTTTCAAAAACTTCAACCGTTATGTATCGGCTGAAACAGGTTAATAAAGACGGTTCATATGATTATTCCCGAGTTATTACCGTAAAAGGCAATTCAATAATTTCAGATGCGGTTTTTGAAAATCCGTTCAAAAACTCCCTGATCATTCAACTTACGCTTTCAGAATCCAAACCTGTATCGTTTTATTTATATGATATGCATGGAAAATTGGTTCACAGCGAAAAACAACAATCACTCGCCCAGGGGCAGAATACAGTAAACATGCCTTCGACTACCAACTTAAAAAGTGGATTGTACATGCTTAAAATTGTTGCCGGCAATGATGTGGTATTGTATAAAGTAATCAAACAATAACTTCCTTTTTTTCCTGAATTGAAAGGGGCTGACGTACGTCAGCCCCTTTTTATTGAATAAAAAATAATTATTTCTATATGAGAGAATTACCATTCTATTTTCAGGAATGGGAAATCTCTTTTAAGCGTAGAAATTGTTTTCAAAATGAGAATTGCATTCCTGATAAAAGAAATAGATAATAATGAGAGAATCTTAATAGATTGATTTACAAGAAGATAATGAATTTTTAACTGGTGGCACCCCGTTTGAAAATATTGGTATACCTGAAAAGGAATCCAATTTCTTAAACGCTAACTACTAATGAAAAACTTTATCTTACTCATCACCCTATTAATCGGAATGCACTTCACAGGTGCAACCCAGTCTTTAACCGCTGCACCAAATGCACTTGCATTCGGTGATGTTTGTGTTGGAACAACTTCTATTAAGTCTTTTACTTTAACTGGAAGCAATTTAAAAACTACAGTTACAGTTAATGTAAAGCAGGGAATGACATTCTCGACTGACAATAAGTATTTTTACACCACACTAAATATAACCCCTGTTAATGGCGCGGTTAATAATACTATTTATGTAAAGGCTGGACCATTAGGAGCGCTTTCATATGCAGGAAGCATAAAGATTTCTTCTGGTACGTCTTACGCTATTTATGTATCTACTTCCGGACAGGGAATTGTTGCCCCTCTTTCCACAATAACACTATCACCACCAACTGCGTTGGTTTGTTATAATTCTATTCAGCCTATTGAAGCAACCACAGTAGGGGGCGTTTTTAATTCTAAAACAGTAAACTCTGATGCCCAGTTAAATTTGACAATACCAGATAATGATCCTGCAGGTTTAGTTAATACACTTAACATAACCGATATGCCGGAAGATGCAATTGTTACTGGCATAAGCATTAAATTTCTGCTTACCCATAACACTGATGCGGATTTAACCATTAACCTGAAAGCACCAAACGGACAGGTTTTAAACCTGGTGAACAAACAAGGAGGCATTGGGTCAAATTTTACAAACACTGAAATAAACAGTACTTCAACAGTAACATTTGCTTCTGGCAGACCACCCTATGTAAAAACATATACTCCGGACGCTGTTGTTGGCGTAGGCGCAGATAATTATATTTCAACTGCTGATAACTTTGATGACCTGTATTCTAAAGCAAACGGAGTATGGCAATTTGTGGTAAGTGACAGCAAAGCCCTTAATGTGGGAATATTGCACCGCTGGACGGTAGTTTTATCTTATGCTGTTTATCCTAAATTAACATGGTCAAACACTAATGAGTTATATACTGAACCTATTAATCTTACACCCTACACTGAGGGTACAAACCTTTCAAGGGTTTATTCAAAACCCACACAAAACCAGGCGTACACCGTAACTGCTGTTAACAGCTATGGTTGTGTAACTACAGCTACCGCTAACATATCTATTGCTCCATTAAAGTGGTTAGGCGCCATAAGCAGCGACTGGGATTTTCTTGGAAACTGGTGTGGTCTTATTCCAAATTCAACCAACAACATTTCTATCCCGGCTTCTGCTAAAAATCAACCTGTAATAAATGAAAATACCAATGCATTAATTAATAATATAACTATTGAAAATGGTGCAGTATTAACCATAAAGGGTTCTTTGAAAGTAAGCGGCATTCTTTTAAACCAGGGCACAACAAACGCCACAAGCGGCACCGTTGAATTTGCAGGCTACCAGCTTCAAAATATTGATGCAAACACTTTTTTAACCAACACAATAAAGAACTTAACTATAAATAACCCTGCAGGCGTTATGCTGAAAGGTGCGCTTAATTTAACAGGCATATTAAACCCATTAAGAGGCACATTTAATACAAGTGACTTTCTTACATTAAAATCAACTATAGATGCAACAGCAACAGTAGCAAAAGGTGCTGCAGCAGGTAACTATATTAATGGAAATGTAATGGTGGAAAGGTTTATAAACATTAACACACAAAACGGAAATCGCACTGGTCGTGCCTGGAGGTTATTAACTTCTCCGGTAACAGGAAATATGTCTATAAACGATGCATGGCAAGAAGGAATGGTATCTAGCAATGGTACAAATTATCTTACTTCAAATACAAATAAATCCACCACGCCCATTGCAGGTTACGGAACACGCATCACCGGTCAGCAACAGGGCAGTTATTCAAATGCTAGCCGCAACGGTTACGATTATTGGGATGCCATAAGCAATGCATCATCTTCAATCAGGCATTATAAGGCAGGTAAAACCATTGGCGCATTTGTAAACCTCGAAGTTAAAAATGATGGCACCATCGATTATTCAATCAATACAAAAACCAAATCTATAAATGATGAGCAGGGTTACCTTATTTATGTAAGAGGCGACAGGAACTATTACAACACCACACCTTTCGGAGAAACAACAACTCTACGTGTAAAAGGTGTATTAAAACAAGGTGTGCAAAAGGTAACTGTAAATGGCAGCAACACTGCAAGTCATACCCTTATAGGAAACCCATATGCATCTCCATTAAATTTTGAAACAGTTTATTCTGCAAACCAGGCTGTAATTCAACCACGCTTTTGGTTCTGGAACAGCAATAACAGCAGCTATGGCGCTTACACACTGGTATTAAGAACAGCAAAAAATAATTTTGCTACAGTGCCTTACCAGGAAATTGAAAACATTCAATACCTGCAAAGCAGCCAGGCATTTTTTGTAGAACCTGCAACAACAACCGATGCTACCATCACCATTAATGAAACTGATAAAGCATTACCAAGTTCTACCATAAGTGTTTTTGCAACAAACAATAATCCATCAACTGTGCAGGATCAATTTTCAAAAACTTCAGCTAAAGGAGAACCACGCTTATTCGGAAACCTTTTTCTTCAAAACACCAACGACAGTATTGTTTTAGCTGATGGATTTTTAATAAGAATGAATAACACATTTAATGTAAACATAGACAGAAACGATATTGGCAAACCGGTTAACTTTTACGAAAACCTGGGCATTCAAAAAGATTCAAACGTGTATATGGTTGAAGCAAGACCGATGCCATCACTTGCTAAAGATACCATCACACTAAAATTGTGGAATGTTAGCATGCGTAAATATGTATTAAGATTCAGGGCTGAATATCTTGACGCAACCCGCTTTGATGCATACTTATCAGATTCTTATACAAACACCTTAACTAAAATAGAGTTAACCCAGGCCTATACTGATTACGCATTTATTGTAAATGCTGAAGCTGGTTCTTATGATGTTAACCGTTTTAAAATTGTTCTTGGTCGCGTAAGAAGGGCACCACAACGCATTGCAGAAAAATCAACCAGCGCAGCTGAAATAGTAAGTAACGAAAAAGCGTCTGCAATAACTGTTTATCCTAACCCTGCACACAATGGAATGGCAACAGTAACAGTAAGCGATCTTGTAAAAGGAAAATACGAAGTAAACGTGTATAACAATTTCGGTCAGCAGGTTAGTACAATAGCTGTAACACACGCAGGCGGCGATCTTTACAACAAAATAAAAATAAACAATAACTGGAAACCCGGCTTGTATACAGTACAGGTAAGATCAGAAAACGGAATTGCTTTAAAATCCATATCACTGATCGTCAATTAATTTAAGAAGGGGGTTTCTTATGGCCGTTGTCGCGAAAGTGGCAGCGGCTTTTTGTTATTTAAACCCGCAAAATATAATATGTAATTACTCGTTTATAAAATGGTGTTTGCCAAAATACAACACCATGGTCCAATATCTTAAAATCAATAGCATACATAATTTTTTTTCTTCCCATATTTTGTCAGGGACAGAACCGGCAGCATAATGAGAATACGCCGTGGGAATTCTCTGGGCAAGGCTACCTCTACATATTAACAGGTGAAATGAATTATGTAAACCCCATATTAACCGTGGACCATAACAAGTTGCATGTAGAAGCCCGGTATAATTATGAGGAATATAATACCGCCTCAGCATTCGCAGGCCTTAATATTTTTTTAGGAAAAAGTAATCAATTTACAGTAACGCCCATGGCAGGGCTGGCATTCGGAAAAACAACAGGTGTAATACCTGCACTTGAAATAATAAAGACTGGGAAAGCATTTGATTTTTATTCTGAAAGCGAATATTTTATTTCTTTGAAGAGTGATTATAAGAATTTCTTCTTTAACTGGTCTGAGTTGGGAACAAATTTAACTGACGATTGGATTACCGGCGTTTCATTGCAGTTTGAAGGTTCACCTATCGATAAATCAAAATGGGACACTGGTTTATACTCCGCTTATACATTTAAATATTTAACCTTAAGTGCATATTATTTTAATCCGGTAAGCAATAAAAGCTTTGCAATAGCGGGCCTTAGTATAAATTTTTAAATAAAAAAAGGGGTGAAATAACCCTCACCCCTTTTAAAAACACCTACCGTAAATTATTCAATAATTAGTTTAGCTACCTGGCTATTTACGGATGTTAATAATTGTAGCTCGTATACTCCACCAGGTAAACCTGATAAATTCAATTGCTTGTTAACTAAACCATCATAAAGTTTTATAGTTGTTGTAAACAATAATTTTCCTGAATTACTTTGGTAAAGATTTACCGTTGCATTTTCATTTATTGTTGAATGAATTGCCAATTGAACCAAACCTTTGGTAGGATTAGGAGAAAGGGTAAAAGTATATGCAGGGCTTTCACTTCTACCGGCAGGTGCAGTTGCTTTCGGAACAATAACTTTAATTGTATCCACACAATTTGCCTTGTCTATCACACAAACATAATATTTACCTGGACATAAATTATTTCTTGTACCGCCATTATAATTATCCTGCCAAATGTATGTATAAGGAGGTCGTCCTCCTGTACCTGTTATTGTTACACTTCCATCACAAATTTTATTGCTTGTAGCAGGAGTTGTAGTATATGTAGCACCTACATGCGGAGGGGTATGCACGTGAATCTTTAAAGTTTGGGAGCATCCATTTGCATCTGTAACTTTTACTCCATAAAAATTAGCCACAAGGTTATCACGATCTTCAGTTGTAACACCATCATTCCAAATAAAAGTATAAGGAGGCGTACCACCAGTTACAGTTAGATTTATGCTACCGTCATTACCACCGAAACAGGTAACTTTTGTCGCCGTATACGTTACATTTAGTTTAGACGGCTGATTAACAGTTATAGTGGTGGTATTTTCACTGCAACCATTTTTATCAGTTACGGTTACATTATACCTACCTGCAAGTAAATTATTCCTGTCTTCGGTAGTAACACCATCGTTCCATAAATATGTATATGGCGGCGTACCACCTGATGCTGTAATATCAATACTACCATTGCTTTCTCCATTACACTTCACATTTGTTACAACATAACCTACATTTAACTGAGAAGGGTTATTAAGTACAAACACTTTGGTTTCTGAGCATCCGCCTGATCTGTTACAGTAACAGAATAGGTTCCGCTATAAAGATCATTTCTATCTTCAGTTGTATAACCGTCATTCCATAAATAGGTTACCTTTCCATTATACCACCTTTAACCGTTATATCAATTGCACCATTATTAAGATTAAAGCATCTTATTTCGGTTACAATACCAGTTACTGAGTAAAGTACATATTAAGATCACAGGTGTATTTCAGTAATTTGTCTGTACTGCTGTTAGAACCAGTAAAGTTAGAACCACCGCCGCCAGAACCACCTGCAACATAGATTATCCATTTGGGTAAATGGTGTGCCTGCCTTTCTGCCATTCATACCTATTGGGTAAACCTCATTTGGTCCATCAACATTGACTAGTATAGTAATTAAATACTGGTTGATAACATGCCATTCCATAAAACCAGGAGGAGGCAAAAGCAACACCCCTGTTACTGTACAACCGATCTGGCCAAGAAATTGCAGAAGATTTGCTTCCCCCGGGTAAACCAAAACCTGTTGAACTGTTATTAATGGCACCGGTTATAAATATATCACTGGATAATTAGACCCAACTGGCACTCTCTGTTAACCACATTTGTTTTGCCTGGTCATAAATGGTTACGGGGTCGGTAACGGTATTCATCTGCAATAATTTTTCCTGTAGGTATTGATGAATTTGTTACCTGAGGGGTGGATGAAACATTGTTTAATAACTGATAGCTTTCCATCTACAAACATTATGAAATCGCCATTCTTCGGCAAATTATCACTGTTGAGTTTAATATTGATGCGCGTCCACAAGGTTGTTGCAGTACCCGGGTTGGATGACGCATTAAAAGTCTTAAAAGGATTGTGACTCCTTGTGGTGCACATGTTCTGCGCAAAGCCTGATGGCAGGTAAGCGCACGTTATCAGGCTTAAAACGAGTAAAATAGTTTTCATTTCTGGTGTTTTTGAGTACGGAAAATATAATTCAACTATAAAGGTATAATACAATTAAGCTTAATCAGGAATGCTGATAATTATCCAAAGATTTATTTATATACATTCATAAGTGGTTAATATGCAAGGGCAATGCACCTTTATATATGAAACAGATAATATTGGCTTTAATAACTATTATACCGGGTAAACATATCGATGCGCAAGTTAGCCTGGAAAAAACTTTGCTTTGGGAGGTTTCTGGAAAGGGGCTCGATAAAGCCTCATACCTATACGGCACCATTCATGTGATTTGCGCAAAAGATCTTTTAGTTAATGAAAAAATTGTAGAAAAATTTAATACTACCCAACAACTTTTTTTAGAAATGGATATAGACGATATTAGTGCAGTATCCGGTGCCGCACAAAGTTTGATAATGCAGGATCATATTCAACTGAGCGACCTGCTTTCAGCGAAAGATTATGAAATAACCGCAGAAAATTTCACTAAGCTTACTAATCTTCCTGTAGTTGCCATTCAAAACATAAAACCTATGATGGCCATATCTTTTATTCTACCAAGCGTTTTAGGATGCTCACCAGAAGCATGGGAACAACGTTTAATTACAATGGCAAAAGAAAACAATATGCCTGTACGCGGCCTCGAAACAATTCAGCAACAGATCGCGGTATTGGATAGCATACCGCTTTCAATACAGGCCGGAATGCTGGCAAATGCATTAAAAGACATTGACTCTCTAAAAATTTCATTTAACAGTATGCTTAATTTGTATAAAGAAAAAAATATAGAATCATTATATAAACAAACAGAATCTGAAAAGGATTTTGCAGCATACGAAGGTGCGCTGATCATTAACAGGAATTTAAACTGGGTAGAAACGATCGTTGAAAATAGTGTTGACATGCCCACCTTCTATGCATTCGGAGCCGCTCACCTTGCAGGTGAAAACGGAATTATTAATTTACTCCGTAGAAAAGGATACCAGGTTAAGCCCGTTATATATTAATACCGGTTAACTATAAATCAATAAAAAAGGTTGCATCGCTGCAACCTTTTTCTATTTATACCAGATGTATTTTAATTATCATCAGATTTACCTGAAGTATTATCAAGGTTTAAAGGATAACCATAGGTTCCTTCATAACCGGGATAAACGCCTTCGAGCCTTACTGTACCATTAGAATTATTAAGTATGGAAGAAAGTTCTTCCACTGAATTTACGCTTTGTCCATCAACACTAGTAATTACAAACCCTTCCTGCATCCGGGTTCCTTTTAAAATTCCGCTTCCAATTTTCTTTACCTGTACACCACCGGAAATATCATTTTTTTGTGCTGTTGATTTATCAACATTCACTAAATCGCCGCCCAGTTTATCGAGCACAGATTCATTCTTAACTACATTATAATCACCTGTTTTATTTTTCAGTGTAATGTTGGTGGTACTCTCTTTACCATTACGAACATAGGTTACGGTAATTTTATCACCGGGTTTATAACGGGCAACCTGTTCCTGAAGTTCCGGGCCACTTCAAACGCTTACGCCATTTATTTTTGTTATAAAATCACCTTTTTGAATTCCTGCCTCTTTAGCAGCGCCACCATTGGCAGCCTCGGTTACAAATACGCCATCACCTTCTTTAATACCCAGTTCTTTTTTCTTTTCTTCAGGCATATCATCATATGCGTTATATGAAATACCGAGGTAAGCTCTTTGCACCGCACCAAATTTGGTAAGATCGCCTACTACTTTCTTGGCAAGGTTTACAGGTATTGCATAACTGTAACCTGCATAAGACCCGGTTGGAGATGCTATGGCAGAATTAATTCCAATCAACTCGCCAGATGTATTTATCAATGCACCACCACTGTTACCAGGGTTTACTGCAGCATCAGTTTGAATAAATGATTCTATAGGCCTGTCACCTTTGTTAATACCAATTGAACGCGCTTTAGCACTAACAATACCGGCAGTTACGGTTACGTCCAAATTTAACGGGTAACCAACAGCCAACACCCATTGACCCAGCTTAACATCATCACTATTACCAAACAGCATGTATGGAAGATTGTTAGCATCAATTTTAATTACCGCGAGATCTGTATTTGGATCAGTACCCACAACGGTTGCTTTATATGTTTTGCGATTAGCCAGCGTAACAGTTAACTCTGTTGCGCCTTCAACAACGTGATTGTTTGTTACTATGTAACCGTCATTGGTTATAACAACTCCGCTACCACTTGCACGCTGCTCCGGTATGGTGCGCATTCTTGGATTACCAAAAAACTGGAAGAATGGATCATCCTCGCCAAAGAAATCTCCGAAAGGACTGCGACCACCCTGGCTGGAGACAGTTTTAGATTTTATGCGTGTTTTAATATGCACAACTGCAGGTGTGGCTGAGGTGGCTGCATCTGTAAAATCAGGCACACCTACAGGATTATTGTTTTTGTCAAAAAAGCCAGCATAATTCACAGGTATTTTTGCATTGTCCTGAATAGAGATGCCATCACCATCCATAAACTTGCTGTAACCCCAAATGCTTAATAAAGAAGTAGCAACACTTATTGCTACTATAAGAAAGATGTTCTTCAATTTCATGTTGGAAAATATTTTTAATTAATGTTGAAGGTTCAAATAATGTGCCTTACAAGAAACAAAGTAACGAAGCTGTTTAAAAGTCAGTTTGCACCTCATCCCATTTAACAAATAATTGACGAAGCCCCTCGTAGTCTTGACAAAATAGCAGAAAAGTTTGATGATAAATTTTTAATGATTTTCATTTAACGATTCCTAATAAAGATAAACCCTTGCTTCGTTAACTAATCATATTTAACAGTTAACCTTAAAGCCTTTAACCCTGATACGCCCTGAAGTTCTTCGAGTTGCAGCATTTCAGTTTCACCGGAAATTAAAGCTTCGTTTTTTAAGAAATCTATATAGGTCAAATATTCCTCAGCATCTTTATGGTTACTGTAAACAATGGCAACAGTGCCCGGTTTAGTTAGGCGTTCTCCTGTTTCTTTAATGTGTACTTTATCAATCCGCTTTTTTATAATCTCGTAGCGAATATTATAACTGCCCTCAACATCAAATCTTCTTTCATCTACCCTGAAACTGATATCAATAGTGTTTGAATGCACAAAGATCAGCTGGGTTGTGAGTAAGGGCTTTTGCATGGTCTGCAGTAATTTATATGTAAGGCGGGTTATGTGACACATACTTTTTACCTGCCATAATCTTAGGTTTTTAAGATGGAAAAAATTAAAAGGTTTTTCAGGGGAAATAGACTGCCCGATGTATATATCATATTCAATTCCATCACTTCTAAGTTTTTCAAAATAATTTGGATAAATTTTTTGTAAAGCTTCGCGTTCCTTATCTAAATAATTACTCACTTCGCCGTTAATCAATTGCATGGATTCTTCAAATTGCTGCCTGTTGGTAAACACAATACGGCTGTCTCCAAGCATTTTAAAATATTTCGTTACCAAGCTTGAAACTTCAGGAAAATTATCCCTGATATAAATAAGGAAATCGTATAAATCTTTTTCAATGAATTCACTTAATAATACTTCCTGGTCGGTGCTAATATGCTCATCCGTTAAGGCAAGCCAATGATTGCATTGGTAAATCTTTTCATCTACTAAACTAACATCTACTATGCCTTTAATTTGGTTAAGTAAACCAACAACATCTTTAAAATGCGACTGCATGTCTTTTTGCAATGCAAAATTTCTTTCGAGTGAAGACTGTTTTATATCTACTGCACCATATAAAGGATGCACATTTTCAAAAAAGATAGATTCAAGATTTTCTTTTTTATCAGTACTTTTTTTTCTTAAATAGTGCCACGCAACCTGGTTAAATTTCCATTCAACTGAAGATTGAAGAGAGGTAAATTTTTCTTTTATTATTGATTGAATTTTATTTTCAAATGCTTCAACCCGGTGATTGGCCAACTGAGACAGCAATGGAATTACAGGTTCTAACCAGGTTATCATTCGCTCATGCAAAACTTCCTTTTCAACACATGAAACCTCAAGCAATCCAACCAGTTGAGTATTTAATTGCAATGGAATAAAAATGAATGAGTTATCTGAAGCTTTTAATAAGGGATGCAGGTATTGCAATGATTCTTCCGTAATGTTTTTATTTGATGAAAAAAATAAAGGCTGTGGCCTATTTGTAAAAGTCTCCACCAACTTATTATACACTTTAACCGTACTGCCCTGCGATTTTGCGAGCTGCAACATAACACAGCCAGAAAAATCGTAATCATCAAGTACATATTTATTATTGACCTTGTAAAAAGGTACAAGACCCGATCGTATGGATTTATAGCCAAGTAATTCGGTAATAGCCAGCGATATATCTGCTATACAATCTTTAATATCTTCTGCAGTAGATATTTCACTGATAATAATATTTTTTATTAATTCTGGAATATAAGATGCCGTAACATCTTCCAACTTAACAATACTAAAACCATTAAATGAAAATAGAGAGAGAGGAATTTCTTTTTGCAAAAGCTGTAAGGCTTTTTCTTCATTGTTTAATTGCGCAAAAAATGCGATATCAGGTTCAGGCAATGTTCCATGTAATCCTATTTCTACAAAACGTGCATCCATATTAAGTTTATAATATCGCTTCAGCCCGGTTACCGGATTTTCTATACCGTGCACGAGCTTTGGCTCACCAAACGAGTAATTGTAAAATCGTTGCAGCACCAACCGGTAAGCCTGCATGCACCGGTAAGCAAAAAGATATTCGTACGGAAGGGTTTTTATGGGGATGAAATCTCCCTCTTCATCAAAAACGGCATTATAAAATGCATCGGTACAAAAAAATGTTTTTGAGGAAATGGGATAACTAAGGGAATAAAGGTTTTCAGATTCATCATTTAAGAGGGGAAGTATTGAATCGCCAATGATCTTAAATAGATGCTCATATTTTTCTAATGAAATAGCTTGAACTTTATCCTGCATTAATTCAGGCTCTCTTTCAAACTGCCTTATTATAAACCGAAAAAGGGTCGAATGAATACCATCGCTTTTAACAACTTTGCTGCGTAGGTTTTTTATATAAGGATTGAACGATAAAGCCGTTGCGAACATAGCCTGCTGGTCATTCATTATTTCATCTGTATGTAATATTCCTGTTCGCATAATCTTATACACAAATGTAAATAACATTCTGCGTGGCGTTATGTTTTAGAATAACCTGAACCAGTGATTAAGGTTTTTAAAAAATTTGGCGCAGTTGTTGAAATAATAAATTCAGTATATATTATAGTTTGCATTTTCTTATTTATTAATTAAAAAGTACAATTTTATGAACCAGTCATTAAAAATCTCCTCGTTAAAAAAAGGTTTGATGTTTATGTTTTTTGCACTTATACAAACCGTGTTGTTTGCCCAGGACACATTATCAAGTTCAAGCTCAACAACAGTTACCACTTCATCTCATACTGATTCGGCTGATACTACCTGGTATTCTTCTCCATGGGTATGGGTTGTAGGTATTGCGGTATTTATTTTATTATTGATCGCACTTATGCGGGGAAACAGCAGCAGCGATACAAGCAGTGCAAGCCGCACAGATAAAGTTACTGTAACTAAAACTACGAGAAGCGATACCGATGTTGCATAAATTTTAATAACATATCCATCTATATACAACGTAGCTACGGAAAATTCCGTAGCTTTTTTATTGCCATCTGGGGAGACATTGCTCATAACCTTAAAACGTATAAGCGAAAACTTTTAAATAAAACAGGAACTTACTTCTACCATTATAAAAGTTTAAATAAGACACCTTATGATAAATTATTAAAAGAGAATGCTACGTGGTCAGCAGGCAAACAAGAAGCTTACCCTGCTTATTTTAACAACCTTGCACAATTACAGACCCCGCAATTCCTTTGGATAGGATGCAGCGAAAGCAGGGTACCTGCCAATGAAATAACGGGAACCCAACCGGGAGAATTTTTGTTCATAGAAATATTGCCAACCTGGTTATACATACTGATGTAAACTTATTAAGCATATTGGATTATGCAGTTAATCACTTAAAGGTGCAACATGATATTAGGTTACCTCAATGATTTATGCAACGGCTGTTCACCAAAAACCGACTGTATTTTTTTTATCGTTGGCTTTAACTGAATTCCTTTTCCTAAGACCCCCGAAAAAATATCTCCCTGCTCTTTTACTCGCGCCGCTGCATTAAAAATATTAAAGTCTTCCATTTTAAGTTTTTTGGTAACTTCTTCCCAATGGAGCGGCATACTTACAGTAGCACCCGGTTTGGGCCGGAGTGAATATGGTGCGGCAAGTGTTGCCTGCGGACGATTCTGCAAAAAATCAAGATAAATACAACCTTTTCTTTTATCGGTCAGCCGCTCAATACTGGTAAATTCGGGTATCATGTCGTGAACGATTTTAACCAGCACTCGGCCAAATTCCTTACTCTGTTCATAAGTGTATTTTGCCCCTAAAGGAATATAAATATGCATTCCCGTGCTGCCACTTGTTTTGCAGAAAGATGGAACCTCTATAGCATCTAATACTTCTTTAATTTTTTGTGCAGCAGTAATCACTTCGGTAAATGGATTTTTATCCGGATCAAGATCTAAAATGCACCAATCGGGATTATCTGGTTTGGCAACCCGGCTGCTCCAGGGATGAATTTCCAATCCTCCAATAGAAACGATGTATAGCAAACTTGCCTCATTGGTCACGACCATAAAATTCCGGTTACCGCCTGCCTCGCTGTGATATGGAAATTTTTTAATCCAATCAGGAACCTTTCCTGTTACGTCTTTTTGATAAAAGCTATTACCCTTAATACCATTCGGATACCGGATTAAAGTTTGCGGGCGGTCTTTTAAATAAGGTAATATATAAGGCGCAACCTGGTAATAATAATTAATTACATCGCGCTTGGTTACTGCCTTGTTTTTCGCCACCGCAGGATAGTAAATTTTATTAAGGTTTTTGAATGCAAGATCATGGCTGTTTATTTTCCTGGTTTGAGACGCTTCACTAGGATTTAAAAGAGTTTTTCTTTCATTGTCCCCTGGTGCTTTAAAAATACTGGCGGAAGCCTTTTTCTCATGTTTTTCCTTAACGTTCTTACTTAACGATTCTTTTGGTTTCCTTGCTTTTTTTGGTGTCATGGCAGGTTCATTATTAATGTCAGATGCATTCTTGTCTTCCCGTAATCCCTGGTAAGAAGGGTGTCTCATTACACCATCGGAGGTCATTTCAGCATATGCCACCTCACACACCATTTCAGGCTTAAGCCAGGTAGCTGATGCCTGTGGCGGGTTTGGACGAAACCGGGATGGTTTATTTATATCGGGCTCAACTATAAAAGGACAAGAATTAGTTTCAATTGGCTTAAATTTTTCCATCAATTCCTCCTGAATTCTATTGGTAAATCCTGTTCCAATTTTACCCGTATATACAAACGCATCATTTTCAAAAACGCCTACAAGTAAAGAACTAAAAGGTTTTTTGCTGCCCTCGTTTTTTGTATATCCCCCAATTATTACTTCATGCCTTTGAGCAACTTTTATTTTTAGCCAATCCCTCGTTCGAACTCCTGCATTATAAACACTTCCCTCCTTTTTTGCAATTATTCCTTCCAGTTTTAATTCCATTGCAACTTCAAAAAATTCAGTAGCACCAGCATTAAAACTTTCACTTAGCCTTATCGATTCTGATTTTGGTATTAATTGCTGTAAAAGACTTTTACGTGTTTCAATAGGAAGCATGGTAACATCATTTCCATCGTACCATAAAACATCAAATAAATATAAAACCAATGCGCCATCTGCTTCGCTCCGCCACGACTGAAGGTTGCTGAAATTAGAGATGCCTTTTTCATTCAGCACGATAATTTCGCCATCGACTACCGCATTAATTTTCCACCCTTTTAATGTCTCATATAAAGAATAAAATTTTTCATTAAAAGACTTATTGTTACGAGACCTCATTTCAACAGTTCCATTATTTAAATATATTAAAGCCCGATAGCCATCCCATTTTACCTCGTATATCCACCCCGGTTCATCAAAAGGTTTGTCGGTAAGCGTTGCCAGCATTGGATTTACGTCGACCGGAGGTGGGGATGCTTTGGCATCTTTTAGTAACTGCTGCAAATTCATCAAAGATTTATTTTAAGAAATTTAATTTTTAGCGCTTTTAAAAATTTTTGGTAAAATTATTGTGCCAGTTAATAAGGAAGCTTTAACCAAATTTTTCGATTAGTAACTTTACATTTAAATCTTCCGGGAGTCAAATATTCGTACCTAATAATCATGGGAATGAAAACAAAATCTACACAACAAGAAATCATGCTGCTCACCGGATCTTCTTTTGCACAAAAGGAATGGATTGAGAAAAACCCGGAAACAAACAAAAATTTGTCAAAAACAGACAAATTAGAAGATGCATGCTGGAATGGATTATTGGGTGATTCCTTGCCCGAATTATCAGTAAGCCAAACCGATGGAAAAAAAATGTATTTAAACCAGGTTTTAAGGGGCAAGAAGTTTTTACTGCTCGCATTTAGTGCAGATGGTGAGCCTACTGATCATACACTATCAATTGATCCGTATGCGTTTTATGCATCCCTTTGCCTGAATTAGCGAGGCGATGATTTTAATAAATTCTCCGGCACCTTTAATTCCCCGGTAGAGGTGCGAATCAGTCCGTTCTTTTCGTCTTCAATATTTGTTGCCTGCGTATACACATCTCCGGCAATGGGTCTTTTTCTTAGTTCTTCCTTAAATTTTTTAATGAGGTCAGAACGGCCTTTGTCATCTTCAGGTCCGCCATAATTCGGGAAACCAAAACCGCCCCATTCACTTACAATAAACGGAACCTGCCCCCTGTAAAAAAATGGATCTCCGATCACCAGGGGAAAAGCGGTAACATCCTTAAAATTGCCTTTCACAATTTTCTCTAATAGTTGAGCCCATGTATCAAGATCTGGTGTGTAAATGTGTGCGGTTAGCAGGTCTGATTTTAATCTTCCTTCAAGAGATATGTGTTGCCAGCCATCATTATCAACCACCAAGAATTGCGGATGATTTATCAGCATGTAATGATACGTATCAATGATGTATTTCCTCGTTTCGTAGTTGGTTGCAATATCCTGTGCGCCCCAGTCTTCGTTATACAAACTCCATATTATAATTGACGGGTGCGTTTCCATTAAGGCGAGCATACGCTGCAATTCGTCAAAGTGATTTGAGCGGCTTGTAATATTCGACACATGGGGACTGGGTATCTCTACCCATAGCATCATGCCCATCTTATCTGCCAGCTTGTATATACGTGGATCTACACCAGCAATATGTATTCGCACCAGGTTGCACCCCAGCTTTTTCATTGCATGCATATGGTTTTTAATCTCATCGTATGTAGCGGCATGCGGCTGGTAAAGAATGCCATCGAGATATACCGGATTATTATTTAAATACACACAGCATCCCCGTGCTTCGACTTTCCGAAGACCAAAGTTTGAATCTATTTGCGAAGCACGACCTTTTTCATCAATGAGTTGCGCTATTAACCTGTACAGCGCCGGATTTTCGGGAGACCATAATTGGGCATTTTTAACTTCAAGTACAAGCCGTTGTGTTTTTTGTCCTTCATCAAGGTAAAGCGAATAATCATCTTCAGCTATGGGAGTATCATTTATATCTGCATCCTGATGATATACTTTTAACCGAATAGTATAATTGCCTGCATCATGTATGCGTGTGGTGAGATTAAACCTTACCATCCTGTCTTCCACAATACTAATTACACCCACCCTTGAACGAAGCCTGTTTCTTTCAACCAGCTCTAACCAAACACTTCTAACCGCACCTGTATAAGTATGGTACCATATTCCACCGCGTTTGTACACATGCGACTCCTGTTTACCGCGTGTAATATTCGCATCCATCGTGTCTTCTATACGAACGGTCAATCGGTTTTGTGGATGCAATATTTCTTCAGGAAGTTCATAAGAAAAGGATGTGTATTCACCTATGTGCTCATGTTGGCCTTCTATGGTTTGCAACAAAATTCCGTTTAACCAAACTGTAGTTTTATAACCACATGCACCAAATGTAAGTTGAAGCAGATCACTTTGCTGACTTCCATTTTTATCAGGCAGGGGAAAATCTCTTTCATACCATGCAATTACCTGGTCTTTCCATCCCTGGCTTCCCTGGTGAGAATCTATCATGTGTTGTTCAATAGATCCAGGCCATTGAGCTGTGTGCCCAAATTCATGCTTTATATACCATTCTTCGTGTAAACCCTTATTATCGTGGTCAAGTTCAAAACGCCATTCGCCATCTAGAAGTATTGGGGTTTGTTCCCTGAGAACAGCGCGGGGCAAAGGACTTATAAATTCATCTGCATTATGATCTTCATTTCGGCTTTTCGTTAGACTATAATTGGTCTTATTGATCTTCATAAGTATTTGTTCAGCAATTGTTTGATATACAATATAAATAATGTGCCACTTATTTAAAAATTATGACAGGGTAAAGGGAAATTCACAGGACAAATAAGTAATAAATTTAATCGGGTAAATTTGCACAATGACTTTTAAAACCCGGTTATCAGTAAACATTAATAAGATTGCGACCCTTAGAAACAGTCGTGGAGGAAACAATCCCGATGTTGTTAAAACTGCTTTAGATATTGAAAGATTTGGCGCTGATGGTATTACTGTACATCCCAGGCCTGATGAAAGACACATCAGGTATAATGATGTGAGGGCTTTAAAAAAAGTAATTACAACAGAGTTTAATATTGAAGGCAATTGCACCGAAAAAAAATTTGTCGACCTCGTGCTTGAAATCAAACCTACCCAGGTAACCCTTGTTCCCGATGCATTAAACCAGGTTACAAGCAATCATGGTTGGAACACAATTGAACATAAAGATTACCTGAAGCAAATGACTTCACTTTTTAAAAATGCCGGCATTCGGGTAAGTATTTTTGTGGACCCCAATATTGAAATGATTGAAGGCGCGGCAGAAATAGGAACCGACCGGGTTGAATTGTATACAGAAGGTTACGCAAAATTATTCGATAAGGATAAACAGCAGGCAGCTGATCCTTATATTAAAGCTGCAATAAAAGCACACCAATTGAATTTAGGAATAAACGCCGGGCACGATCTTGATTTAAACAATCTTAAATTTTTAAAAAAGAATATACCTTACCTGGATGAAGTTTCCATTGGTCATGCTCTAATAAGTGACGCTTTGTATTACGGTTTACAAAACACGGTTCAAATGTATAAAAGACTGTTGATTTAAACCTTACAGGTTACTAAAAGAGCGTTAACTCGGTAAGTAATGCTGCTTAAATAAACTTTACCCTTACGTAATTTTTACACATATTTGTTTTAAATAAAATTGCTATGTCATCCACTGCACCCATGCATGAGAGTAGTGTTAAGCCCAACCTTACTCTTGGCCAGATATTCAATATGAGTTTTGGCTTTTTTGGCATTCAGTTCGGTTTTGCTTTGCAAAATGCCAATGTTAGCCGCATTTTTCAGACACTAGGCGCAGAGATAGATGATATACCCATATTATGGATAGCCGCACCCATTACCGGGTTGCTTATACAACCCATTATTGGTTATCTAAGCGACAGAACATGGCATCCTTTCTGGGGACGCAGGAGACCGTTCTTTTTTATAGGTGCAGTGCTATCATCGATTGCACTTTTTCTTATGCCTAACTCGTCTGCACTATGGATGGCAGCCGTTCTGTTATGGATGCTTGATGCTTCCATTAACATTTCTATGGAGCCCTTCAGGGCTTTTGTTGGTGACAAGCTTAATTCCCGCCAAAGAACCACCGGGTTTGCCATGCAAACTTTTTTTATTGGATTGGGTGCAGTAATTGCTTCCCTCCTTCCATATTTCTTTACCAATTTTTTAAATATTAGCAACACCGCAGCAGAAGGCGTAATTCCAGACTCGGTGAAGTATTCATTTTATATTGGCGCTGCCATATTTCTTTTTGCTGTTTTATGGACTGTTTTTACGACTAAAGAATTTCCCCCTGAAAACATTAAGAAATGGGAGGAAGAAAAGCTTGAAAGCAGCGGTTTAATAAAAGGACTTGCAGAAATAACCAAAGGCATATTTACTATGCCCAAAACCATGTTACAATTAGCCGTGGTGCAATTCTTTACCTGGCTGGCTTTTTTTTCTATGTGGATTTATACAACAAGTGGGGTAGCACAAAATGCTTACGGCACTAACGATACCACATCAAAACAATTTCAGGATGCCGGTGATTGGGTAGGTGTAATGTTTATGGTGTATAATGGCGTATCAGCCATAACAGCGTTTTTATTACCAATGCTTGCAAAACGAATCAGCCGCAGGTATACACACATGCTGTGCCTTATTGTTGGTGGTGCCGGGTTAATTTCTATTTTCTTTATTACATCACCCACCCTGTTACTTTTACCCATGGTAGGCGTGGGACTTGCGTGGTCATCCACACTTACTATGCCCTATTCCATTTTGGCAGGTGCATTGCCAGCAAATAAAATGGGATTTTACATGGGTGTATTTAATTTTTTTATTGTTATTCCACAAATACTTGCAGCAGCCATTCTTGGATTTTTTGTAAGAACTGTGTTTAATGATGAAAGTATTTATGCGCTGGTTGTCGGTGGTGTTTCTATGATAATTGGGGGCGTGCTTAACTTTATAGTGAAGGATGAGGATGCCCCGGAAACCCAACTACAATTGAAGGAAATTTAAAAAAAACTTATAAAAATAATTATGAAGATAAAACCGGTTTTAGCATTTATTCTTGTATGTACCATAGCCTGTAATAGCAGTGCTGACCAAACTTATACACCAGATTCTTCGCTGCAAACAAAAGGCGAACTAAGCAGTGAAGTATCGGAAGGTGAGGTGCAATTTGTAGCTGAAGATGCTGAAAAGCACGCTGAAATTCTTAAGAAATTAAACCCGATAAGTAAAGAAACCTTACAAACTTTTTTTCCTGAAAATGTAATGGCAATGCACATAAAATCAGTCAGTGCTGATGATGCTTCCGGGTATACCTCTGCAACTGCTGTATATAATAAAGACTCAGCAGAATACCAGGTAACACTGTATGATTGCGCCGGCGATGCGGGTGCCACCTTTTATGGAATGAGCTACCTTACAAGAATCAACATGCAAAACGAGGATGAAAAAGGCTATGAGAAAACCATAGATTTTATGGGAACAAAAGCCATTGAAACATATAAAAAACAAAATAACAATTACTCTCTTAACTTTTTAACGGAAAACCGTTTCTGGGTTAGTATAAGCGCCAACAATTCATCTTCCAATAATTTAAAATTATTTGCTAAGTCCCTTCATCTCGAGAATTTAAAAAACCTGAAATAATAATAATGAAGCATTTTTTTTGTATTCTACTACTCGCGATTGTTTCGATATCTTCTATGGCTGAAATTTCCATTTACCCGGGCAACTGGTGGGTTGGAATGAAAATGAATAAAATTCAATTGCTTATTAGAAGTGATGATAAACCTCTGTATCAAAAACAGGTAACTATAAATTACCCCGGCGTTCAAATTGTGAAAAAGCAAGACTTTGCTAACAAACGATACATTGCCTTAGACATCATTATTCTTCCAACAGCAAACCCGGGCACAGTAAATATTCAGTTTGCTTCCGATGGAAAATCTGAAAATATTGCCTGGCAACTTAAGGCGAGACGCAGTGGCAACGGAACTGAATTTGCCCAGGGCATCACTTCAAAAGATTTTATTTACCTCATTATGCCAGACAGGTTCAGTAATGGTGATGAGAGTAACGATAAATTTACCGATCTGAATGATACGGAAGCTGACAGAAATAGCCCCTTTCTTCGCCATGGCGGGGATTTTAAAGGTGTTATTAATCACCTGGACTATATGAAAGATCTTGGGATAACCGCATTGTGGTTAACCCCCGTTATAGAAAATAATACCGCGCATACTGTTGAGAACAATACGCAGCGCAGTTCTTACCACGGTTATCATTTTACCAATCAATATATAATTGATAAAAGGTTTGGAGGAAATGAAGGATATAAACAAATGGTAGATTCGGCACATGCCAAAGGCTTAAAAGTGGTACAGGATGCAGTTTATAACCATGTGGGCGATAAGCATATTTTATTTTTAGACAAGCCATCTATGGATTGGTTCAACAGGTGGCCAACCTACACCAATACGTCGTATAAAGATCAGCCACTGGTAGATCCCTATGCATCAGAAATAGATTATAATGTTGCAGTAAATGGATGGTTCACACCTTTTCTTCCAGACTTTAATCAGCAAAATCCTTTTGTAGCAACATACCTCATTCAGCATGCTGTTTGGACGGTGGAAGAATTTGGTGTTGATGGCTGGAGGGTAGACACTTACTTCTACAGTGACCGCGATTTTTTAAATGATGTTAACCAGGCGCTATATATAGAATATCCATCCATCACCATTTTTGGCGAAACCACCATGCAGTCTGTAACAGAACAGGCATATTACATGCGCAATAACCTCAACGTTCCATGGAAAAGTAATTTGCAGGGCGTAACAGATTTTCAATGGTTTGGTGCAGCACTTGCTTCTTTAAACGAAGAGTTTGGCTGGACCTCCGGGATCATGAAATTATACAATACACTTGTTCAGGATATTCTTTACCAGGACCCCATGCGTAATGCCATATTCCTCGATAACCACGACCAGAACCGATTTTTTTCTGTAGTAGGTGAAGACATGAATAAATATATGATGGGCATTACTTTATTACTTACACAGCGGGGAATACCGAATATGTATTATGGAACAGAAGTGCTCATGAAAAATTTCATGAATCCTACAGATGCAGAAGTTAGAAAAGATTTTCCGGGTGGTTTTCAGGGCGATTCTGTTAATAAGTTTACCTCCTCAGGCAGAACACAGGCAGAACAGGATGCATTTAATTATGTAAGAAACCTGGCTAATTTCCGAAAAAATTCTTTAGCCATAACCACGGGAAAGTTTATGCAATATGTTCCGGAAAATGGTGTGTATGTGTATTTCAGGTATACCGACACCCAATCGGTAATGTGCATGCTAAACACATCAGACAAACCACAAAGTATAGACATGCGCCGGTTTAAGGAGAGGCTAACTGGCTATAAATCTGGCCGGGACATACAAACCAATACCGTTTACCCTTACCAGGATGTTGTTACAATAGAACCCCATCAAAGTTTTGTTTTTGACTTGATTAAGTAATTGTTGAGAAATATATTAAATGGGAGCGTTTTTTCGTTTAAGAAAAAATATGCTTCCATTTTGCATATTCAACATTAAGTGAATAAGTATTCCTTGTACACATGGAGGATTAATTAATTTAGTGTTGGCTCAATAAAAACTATCCAATGTTCAGAATTAAAGAAATTAGAAGAACCTATAACTTCAGTGACAAAACCCTTGTTCAGCTTACCGATAAAATTTGTGATCTTGCACACCGCGATCTGAATGAACTAAGTGCTAAGGGTATTACAATGGAACGTCTTCACGCCTTGCAAAACAAAAGAATTGACCTTGATGACACGTTGAATGATGACGACTGGAAGGCTGAATTATCTATTAAAATAGCTGACCGGGATATGGCTTCTGGAAAATGTGAAACCCTGGCAGAAAAACTATTGAACATTGCAAAGATTACCTTCAGTGAAAACAGCGCACGTTTCAGGAGTTTTGGCTTTGAAAATTTCTCTACCCTATCAGATGCGGAAAAAATAAAAGCATATAAAAGAATTTGCCGCCGTGCCCATAATAATATGGCAACCTTAAGCGGGGCAGGCTTTACAGATAATATGCTTAAAGAATTCGACCAGGCAAACCATGCTTATGATAATGCCATCGATGCACTGGAAGATTTTACCGCAGACAGTGATATTGCCATAGAAGACCGCAGAAAAATGGGTAATGAAATATTTGAAGAAATAAACAGGATATGCAAAACAGCTAACAAGTTTTTTTCTCAAAAAAATGATAACAGGGCAACTGATTACCTAGTTAATGCGCAGGGCTTAACTGCCAATTCGCTAATGGCACTTAACCCGGCATAACAAATATTTTTTTTTATTAACCGGCAAAAACCTCATCGAGCTTTCGCTCATCTTTAAATGCTTTACGGGGCTTTAAACCCAGCAATTGAAACATAGCATTATCCTCATCAAACGAAGGGTTGGGAGTAGTAAGTAATTTATCACCGGCAAAAACTGAATTGGCTCCTGCAAGAAAACAAAGTGCTTGTTCGGCCACACTCATAGCTGTTCTTCCCGCACTCAATCTAACCATAGTTGCAGGCATAAGTATGCGTGCCGTGGCAATCATTCGTACCATATCCCAAATATCTACACGTGGGTTATTGGCAAGTGGGGTACCTTCTACCGGTACCAATGCATTTATGGGCACACTTTCCGGATGCTGTGGCATGGTAGAAAGCGTATGAAGCATTTTAATTCTGTCGTTATGGGTTTCACCAAGGCCAATAATACCACCGCAGCAAACCGTAACGCCGGCTTTGCGTACATTATCAAGGGTTTTTAAGCGATCGTCAAATGTGCGGGTACTAATAATCTCTTCATAATATTCAGACGATGTATCCAGGTTGTGGTTATATGCATGTAAACCGGCATCTGCAAGCTTTTCAGCCTGGTGTTCAGTTAACATACCCAGCGTACAACACACTTCCATGCCCATTGCATTTACACCTTTAACCATATCAAGTACCCGATCAAAATCGCGGTTATCACGCACTTCGCGCCATGCTGCCCCCATGCAAAAACGGGTACTGCCTGCTTCTTTTGCTTTTTGGGCATATGCCAGCACCTCATCTTTTTTCATTAATGCCTGCACATTTACACCGGTGTTATAACGTGCAGCCTGCGGACAGTAAGCACAATCTTCTGAGCACCCGCCTGTTTTAATACTTAATAAAGTGCATACCTGAACTTCTGCAGTATCATTATATTCTTTATGTACCGAAGCAGCTGTAGAAATTAGTTCTAACAGCGGGGTATTATACAGGTTTTCAATTTCATTGATTGTCCAATTATTTCTTATTCCGTATTGCATGGCCGTCTTTCAATTTTTATTATACATCAATGGAAAAAAATACATCATCCATTTGTTTCCATCCATATTGTTCGTATAGTTTTCTCGCACCTTCGTTTTTCGACTGGGTTTGCAGCATCAGCCATTTACTGTTTGTTAGTTTGGCGTGCTGCACGGCAGCGTCCATTAACTTATTTCCCACTCCCCTGTTTCTGCATTTTTCATCAACAAACAGATCATTTAAAATCCATGTTTTTTGCATGCCTACAGAGGTAAAAATGGGGTATAACTGCGTAAAACCTATTGCCTTCTCATCTTCGTACGCGATAAAGATAACAGATTCATTATGCAACAGTCTATCCTCAATAAATTTTGTTGCCCCCTCTATATCTTCGGGCTGCTCGTAGAAAGTACGATATTTATTAAAAAGCGGGGCAATGATCCCCGCCTCTTCTGGCATAGCCTGTTGAATAATTATTTGCATTATAATAAGGTAGATTCTAATGTTATATCAGCATTCAATAATTTGCTTACAGGACAGTTTTCCTTGGCATTGTTTGCTGCTTCTTCAAATTTAGCCTGGTCAATACCGGGTACTTTCGCTTTCAGAACAAGGTGCGATGCTGTAATAGCGCCATTATCTAAAGTAATATAACCAGTGGTTTCAATAGTTTCAGGCGTAAACCCGGCTTCACCCAAAACAAAACTTAATTTCATACTAAAGCAGCCTGCATGCGCTGCAGCTATTAATTCTTCGGGGTTTGTACCCGGTCCTTCTTCAAAACGCGATTTATAAGAATACTGAGTTTCAGATATTGCACTACTTTGTGTAGAAAGTTTACCTTTTCCATCTTTTCCGGAGCCATTCCAAACCGCTGTTGCGTGTCGTTTCATATTATTATATTTTTATGGGGTGATTAACTGTTGCAAGTTGCATTATAAATTTTAAACTTCAAACTTATGATATCATGGGCTGATTTTGAAAAAGTGGATATGCGATGTGGCACCATTACCGAGATTAAGGATTTTGAAAAAGCCCGTAAGCCGGCATACCAATTATGGATTGATTTTGGCCCACTCGGTATAAAAAGATCTTCTGCCCAAATTACCAGGCATTATAAAAAAGAAGAACTATTAGGCAAACAGGTTATAGCCGTTGTTAATTTTCCCGAAAAACAAATAGCCAATTTTAAAAGTGAATGTCTTGTACTGGGTATCTACGATGATGCCAATGAGGTGATTTTGCTTGAACCCGGGAAAGCAGTTTCTAACGGAAATAAAATAGGGTAACATCAATTTAAGAAAACTTCAATTATTTTTAAAGATCAACCGGCAGATAAAGTGACCGGCCTATAATTTTAAAATTTTATTTCTGCTTAGTACCTACTTCACATATTACAAAAGTCCTTTAGGCCTAATTAAAATTGGTGGTACTGAACATTGCATCACTGACCTATCTTTTGTTGACAATGCAGACCAAATGGAACGTGGGGAGCCTGGGATAAGTGAAGTAATGCACCAATGTACGGAAGAACTGATTGAATTTTTTAATGGTAAACGCCGGAGTTTTGACCTGCCTGTAAACCAGCCGGGCACTGAATTTCAGCAAAGGGTATGGGGCGAATTGTTACAAATTCCCTACGGCAAAACCATTTCTTACTTTGAATTGTCTCAAAAAATAGGTGATGCAAAGGCCATACGTGCAGCTGCATCAACCAATGGTAAAAATAAGATCTGCATTATTGTTCCCTGCCACCGCGTAATAGGCAGCGACAAAAGCCTTATTGGTTATTCCGGCGGACTGTGGCGTAAAAAATGGTTATTGCAACACGAGTTTAAAGTGCTGAATGGCATTCAAACCTTATTCTAATCTTTCTTCTTTTTCTTTAGGTCAAGATAATCTATGTAGTACACAAACTTCACACTCACTTCATTGCTGTGGGGTATTGAAAAAGATTGTTTTAAATTATTTGCATACCTGTTATACATCATACCATCAATACTTGCATCGGGTCCAAGGGCATTTTTCCACGTAATTAAAAGGCGGCTTCCTAATCTGAAATCCCATGAATAAAACATATCCAGGTTAAACAAATTAAAATTTTTATCATACCCTTCCTGAAAACTTCTAATGGAATAGAATCCATCATTCTTTACATCATAAAAATTTAAGTAATGCACATTACTCCAATAATGGCGTATGCGCATACTAAGGCTCATTCTAGCCTTAAAATTGTAAACCGCATTCATTGTACTGGTAAACTGTTTTATACGTCGCAAACCTATAACGGGTTCGCCTGTAGCTTCATCAAAAGTTACCCAGCCAAAGTTGCCTTTATCATCCTGTCTTTCTTCTGTAATATCAACACTGAATTTTGGACTGAACCGGTAACGAACAGAAAAATTGGTGAGATAGAAAGGATCGTTTTTAATGGGTGAGAAATCAGCAAATCCAGCAAAATATTCCAGAAATAATTTTTTTCGGCTATCAGTGCTTCCGCTAAGGGAAAAGAACACAAAAGGTGTTTTTTTCATTACCCTTCCCGGGGTGCGTAACTCAAAATAATCATTTGACCATCCAGGTGAGGCATCTACCCGCGCAGTAATATCCCAGAAATTTTTGAATACATGTAAAAACCTTCCGCGAATGCGGGTCTCCTGGTAGTTAAGGGGTTTAAACAGGTAATTTTGCTCCACCGAAAAGGTGTATTGCCGGTAGTTAAAAACCTTGCCGGGCTGAAACTGGAAGTATTGCAACCGGGCCTGGTTTTCCATTTGGTTTGGTACCCGTAAAAATCCGAGATCGTTGGGATCAAAATTTTCGGAAAATATAGAGTTCTCAAATTCCCATTGCCAATTGCCGCTCACTTTCCCAAATTCTATATTGGTTGCAAAACCTTCATGGGGATCTTCCCCTTTTATAATACTATACGCCCCCCTTAATTGAAGATTATAAACGTTATTAGGGTCAAAGATTGACATGCTTAAGGCAGATACATTGGCGTCGCGGGCAGAACCGTTTCTTATAACATTAGTATTCGTAAAATTTATGTACGACCGGTTTTTCAACGCCTGGTCCAGCACGATAATATTGTAGTTTGCCAGGGGTTCTGTTTGCACCTGAATGGCCGTTCCGTCCTTCGTTTCAAGATCTGCAAACATGGGAGCTGTAACAGCATTAAAAATTCCTATTCCTAAATTATGTTTTGTTCTACCAGAAATTTTTGTTGCATTGTATAGTTGTGTGCGTGCAGGGTTTTTTATGATGTTGTACCCGCTGTCGTCAGCCAATTGTAGTGCATTATAGTATCCGCCCGGTGTGCTGCCCACCCGGCGGGAATAAAAAATTCCTGCTTTATTAAAAAGTTCAGTTCCTTCTGTGAAAAAAGGCCTGTTTTCTGAAAAGCGTTGTTCAAAAGGACTTAAATTAAGAATAACATTATCGCTCTGCACCTGTCCGAAATCGGGGATCAACGTCATGTCCATGGTGAAGCTCTCATTTATTCCATACTTAACATCCATACCACCATTGTACAAATAGTTGTTTATAGCGCCTGTGTTTGTAGGAATATTCTGGTAACCTAACGAAATATATGGAAGGAATGAAAGCCTTAAAGGTGGCTGCAGGTTTTCCAGGCCGGCAAGGGTTCCGAATTGATTTACAAACCCATTTTCTTTAGGATTAATGGGGTTCCAAAATAATTTTTGGTTGGTTCTTCTAATAAAGCGTGAGAAGTTGATTCCCCAATCCTGAATATCTTCTTTCGAAAAACGGATGGCTGAAAAAGGTATCATCATTTCAACGATCCATCCACTGTCTGTCATTCCGATCCTGCTGTCCCAAACTGCATCCCAGTTATAATCAAAATCTCGGCCGGTTGTTGCTGCTATACGCACATCGCTTTGCACATTTACAGCCGTAACTATAAACTGAAAGGCATTTTGTTTATCCTTATAAGTATCGAAAGCAACACCAAAATTATCAACGTCCTGAAACTCCTCCCGGTCGCGTTGAGTAAGCTGTTTTCTAACAAGTGATGGTGTATCATACAAATACGCTCCTATGTAAATTGCGGCATCGGTATAAATAAGTTTTACTTCGGTTTTAACCATTGCCGGCTGACCAAAGTTTGGAAAATTCTCAACAAAATCTGTTGCAGGAATAACATTCTGCCAAACAGCATCTGACAGGCTTCCGTCTAACTTTGGTTGCTGATCTACCTTAACAGCTTTTAATGTTTTGGCGTTTATAGCAACCTGCGCATTTAATTTGACGCAGAAAAATAGTATTGAGAAAAGAATACCTGAAACCCTGAGAAAAAAGTGCATTCAATTGGTTTGCAGCAAATGTAAACTTCAAAAAATGTTGCCCAAACCAAAATTTGTTAAATGGTAGGCTAATTATATTTCTTTTTTAAAGTTGTTACCTGTTGTTGCAGGTTAGTGACTAAACCCGCAAGTTGGTTTACATCCCATCTTTGTTGCGTATTGGCTTTTGTAATGGTCATTTGAGCTTTCCATACTTCTAAAATATCTTCTGAATTTATATTGTAAGGCTCATATTGTGGATTATCGCTTATCAGGCTTACTTTATTTTTATAACGCGTATTGCGCATTATACGTTTGTAAACAATTCCTTCCTTTTTAGTAATAACGATGTAAGTATTATTGTTTTTCACTTCTTCCAGGTCTTCGATTTTTTCGCCAACAATTACACTTCCACTGGGGGTGGGTAACATGCTATCCCCAATAATTTCAAATGCCCTATAGTTACCTGGCGCAAGCATGGGAAGGGTAAATGTATTTAATTCATCAATAAACTCAGGATCGCCATAGCCTGCCATGTAACCGGCCGCAGCTTTAACTGGAACAAAATGTATTTCATTGTTCCCTTCTTCAAGCTTTAACTTTCTTCGCTTTTCTATATAACTTAATGGGCGGTTAACTTGCGATAGGTCAGATAATAAAAGGTCATCCAAACTTAATTTAAAAATATTGCAAACAGTTTGCAGCACTTCCAAACGGGGTTCAGCACGCTCTTCTTCATAAGCGCCAATAAGTGACCGTTTAATTTTAAGTTTTCTAGCAAACTCTTCCTGGGTCCATCCTCTTAATTTCCTTAGATATTTAAAGTTTTTACCTGCGCAACTCATAACTAATACGTTTAGCTGCAAATTACTAATTGTTTTAGTTAAAATAAAATGTTTTTTATAAGTGGTAATTTTTATTCATCACAATAACTGAATGTTTTTATCTTGTTGATGAAAATTTTTAATTCAAAATCAAATTATAGTAACTATGTCAACATCATCTCGTCGCAAATTTATATCCCAAATGGGAGGCGCTGCTGCATTTACTTTTTTCGCCTCGGCCTGTGCGAGCAAGAAAGTAATGGCAAGCGATAAAATGTTTTTCGAAATTTCCCTTGCAGAGTGGAGCCTGCATAAACAACTTTTTGCAAAAGAAATAACCAACCTCGATTTTCCTGCAATTGCAAAACAAAAGTTCGATATTAATGTGGTAGAATATGTTAACCAGTTCTTTGCCGACAAAGCACATGATACTGCTTATTTAAACCAATTGCTTCAGCGCTGCAAAGACAATGGCGTAACAAACCACCTGATTATGATAGACGGTGAAGGCGGGCTTGCCGAACTCGATGATGCAACCCGGTTAAAGGCTGTAGAAAACCATTACAAATGGGTTGATGCGGCAAAATATCTTGGCTGCAAAACTATTCGTGTGAATGCCTTCGGCGTTGGTTCTCCCGATGATGTTAAGCAGGCGGGCATTGATGGTTTAAGCCGTTTAGGTGAATATGGGGCAAAGGAAAATATAAACATCATTGTTGAAAACCATGGCGGAGTAACCTCTAATGGTAAATGGCTCGCCTCTTTAATGCAGGCTATAAACAAACCCAATGTTGGCACATTACCAGATTTTGGAAACTTCTGTATTAAAAGAGATTCTGGGGAAGTTTGGGGTGGCAACTGTTTAGAAGAATACGACCGATACGTGGGTGTTAGTGAGTTGATGCCTTACGCAAAAGGGGTAAGTGCCAAAACTTACGATTTTGATGCTAATGGCAATTGCATTGAAACGGATTATTATAAAATGATGCGGATTGTTAAAGAGGCAGGTTTTAAAGGGTACGTAGGCATTGAATATGAAGGGGAAAAACTTGGCGAAGAATGAAGGCATAAGAAAAACTAAGGAGCTCTTAGTGAAAGTAGCAGCTGCTATATAATTATTTAAGGGGCACGACTAACTCAGATTGCCGGCTGCCATCTTTAGCACTTGCCTCGAATAAAATTAAATGTGGAATGGTTGCCTGTTCCACATTTTTTAATGTTACGGTAAATGAAAAATTTCCCCAGTCAGGCGCGCCTGCATCTGTCATTTCGTGCCCCTCGGCAATTTCATTGTGACCATCTTCAACAACCCAACTGAATGCAGCTTCAAATACACGGGCCTTTCCTTCAACATGAAAGGTATTTGGAGACAATTGTTTGATAGTTACATTTTTAAACCGGTCGTTGTTATAATAAACAACATCCTGTTTTTCCTCATCATTTAATTGTACACTTTTATTTGAATCCGGAAAAGATTGTTGCACTGCATCATCATTATTACAACCTATAAAAATCAGAAATAATAAAAGGTACCTGTTCATTTTATAAAATTATTTCATTTTATCAATTTATATAACAGACCTCTGTCAATTCTAATAATCGCTTATATAAAATGCTTATTTTTAAAATTGATTGCTTTACCAAAAATAAAATCTATGCAAACTTCAAGAAGAAGCTTTATTAAAAAAGGAAGCATGGCCGTTGCCGCTTCTGCAATGTTTTCGTCCAAAATTTTTGCTGCAAATCACACAGCAGGTTTAATAGGTGTACAGCTGTATTCAGTAAGGGATGCGATGGATGCCAACCCCCTGGAAACGCTAAAAAAAGTAGCTGCCATTGGTTATAAAAATGTTGAACATGCCAATTACCGCGAAGGTAAATTTTATGGTTATTCACCTGAAGAGTTTAAAAATATTCTCAACGATCTTGAGTTAAAAATGCCAAGTGGGCACACTACCATGGGACCAACACACTGGGATGCATCTAAAAAAGATTTTTCGGATGAATGGAAGCAAACGATAGCAGATGCTGCATATGTTGGTCAGGAATATGTTGTAAGTCCATGGCTAGATGAAAGCCTTCGCAAGACTTATGATGATATGTTACGTTACATGGATGTTTTTAATAAGTGCGGGGCCTTTTGTAAAAAGCATGGGATGAAATTCGGTTATCACAACCATGATTTTGAAATAAGCCAAAGCCTGAACGGTCAAAAATTGTATGACATTATTCTTAATAATACCGATCCATCTCTTGTTACCCAGCAAATAGACATTGGTAATATGTATGGGGCAGGAGGCAGGGCTCTTGATATTATTAAACAATACCCCGGCAGGTTTGAATTAATGCATGTTAAGGATGAAGTGAAAAGTGAAAAAGGAGAAATGGGCGGTTATGAAAGCACAGTATTAGGAACAGGAGTTGTTGGTGTTAAGGAGATCTTAGAAACAGCAGTAAAAATTGGCGGAACCAAACACCTGACTGTAGAACAGGAATCTTACCAGGGAATGGACCCCTTAGACAGTATTAAAGCAGACTACCTGGTAATGAAAAAATGGGGATATTAATTAAATAATTTTTCATGGAGTGCAATGAGGCTTTTATGCAGAAAGCCATTCGTATTGGAACAGAGGGCATGCGCAACGGAATGGGGGGACCGTTTGGTTGTGTAATTATAAAAGACAACCAGGTGGTTGGTACAGGCTGTAATTCAGTTTTAAAAAATAATGACCCCACAGCACATGCTGAAGTTATTGCCATAAGGGATGCATGTAAAAACATGAAGACTTTTCAGTTAACCGGTTGTGATGTGTATACCTCCTGCGAACCATGCCCTATGTGTATCGGAGCTATTTACTGGGCCAGACCAGACCGCGTTTTCTTTGCCAATACAAGACACGATGCTGCCCAAATTGGTTTTGATGACCTTTTTATTTATGAAGAATTAAATGTTCCTTTTAGTAAAAAGAAAATTCCCATGCACCAGGTTAACTTTACTGAAGCCGCGAAAATGTTTGAAGAATGGACAGCCATGAATAATAAAAAATTATATTAAAAAGAATTTTTGATGTTAAATGAAAATGCCGCAACCCTAAGGTTATCGGCATTTTTTCTTTATGCAGGGAAAGGTTCTTTTTTAACTGCAACCCATACTATTACCACAATTCAAACATTTGTAACAGGTACCACTTCTTAAAGTAATATGACCGCAAACATTACAGGCAGGCGCATCACTTTGCATATTTTTGGCTGCAGCATTTACTGCATCCAGACCCATGTCATTTTTTGAATTTGCCGTTTTCTGCAATTTCTGTGGCTGAATATCCGAAGCAGAAACATTTGGTGAACCACCTGTAATTCGCATATTGCTTAATGCAGGCATTCCCGATGGTTTCATGCGTGGTATCATCATTAACCTGCGTTAATTCAGGACTATCAATTACATGTACAAGATCTGTTCTTCCCAGGTACTCGTATGCAAGTGCGCGGAAAACAAAGTCAACGAGAGACGTGGTTGTTTTAATATTAGGATGGTCTACCATGCCGGCAGGCTCAAATTTGGTAAATACAAATTTTTCAACAAACTCTTCTAACGGAACACCATATTGCAAACCTACAGAAATTGCATATAGCAAAACAGTTCATTAAACTACGTAAGAGTGGAACCTTCTTTTGCAAGATCTATAAAAATTTCGCCTAATGTACCATCCGAATATTGACCGGTTCTTAAGAATAAAACCTGCCCGCCAATTTTTGCCTTTTGTGTAAATCCACAACCGTTTTGCAGGCAATGTTTTTCTTTCAACTATCCGGCTTAACTGGCGTTTTAAACTGGTATCACTGCTTTGCTGCATGCGTTTTGTAACCTCATCGAGCAAGTCTTCTACAGATAGTTTGCCCAGGTCAACGATCTGTGGTTCTGAAATGGCTGCAGGTTCCACTTTTTTATCTTCCTCTTTCGTCTCATCACCTTTTTTCTTTTTGCCAGATTTTGTGCTTAAAGGCTGAGAAAGTTTAGAGCCATCGCGATAAAGGGCAGTGGCTTTAAGACCCAACTGCCAGCTTAGCATATAACATTCAGCAATTTCATCTGTCGTTGCTTCAAAAGGAAGATTAATTGTTTTTGATATTGCGCCACTTAAAAATGGCTGGCATGCTGCCATCATTCTAATATGACCTGTAGGATGAATAAACCGCTCTCCTTTTTTGCCACATTTATTTGCACAATCAAAGATTGAAAGGTGCTCATTTTTCAAGTAAGGCGCTCCTTCAATGGTCATAGTTCCGCATACATAATCGTTGGCAGCATCTATTTGCTCATCCGTAAAACCAAGGGATGACAACAGGTCGAAGTTCCAGTCATTATATTGCGCTTCACTAAAACCAAGTCTTTCCAAACAAGCTTCGCCTAAAATAAATTTGTTGAACAGAAAACTTATTTCGAATGCCGCCTTAGCCGCATTATTAAGTTTTTGAATTTCTTCGGAAATAAATCCTTTTTCACTTAATGTTTGCGGATTAATGGAAGGCGCCCCTTCAAAACTCGCTGAACCTACCGCATATTTGATGATAGCATCTGATTCGCGTTGAGAATAGTTTAGCTTTTTTAAAGCAGCCGGAACTGATTGATTAATGATCTTGAAATACCCGCCACCTGAAAGTTTTTTAAACTTCACTAACGCAAAGTCTGGTTCAACACCTGTAGTATCGCAATCCATTACCAGTCCAATTGTGCCGGTGGGTGCAATTACAGTTGTTTGTGCATTGCGGTAGCCGTATTTCTCTCCCATTTGCACTGCATCATCCCATGCATTGTGTAGGCGGCAGTTCAACAAATAATCAGGACAATATTTTGAGTTGATGCCCACAGGCTTAACACTTAAACCTTCATAAGCTTCTTCTGCATCATAAGCAGCAGCGCGGTGATTACGCATTACACGCAACATGTCTGTCTTTATTTTCTTCGTATTGTGGAAATGCTCCTAGAAACGCAGCCATTTCGGCAGATGTTTTATAAGCAACTCCGGTCATTATAGCTGTAATCGAAGCCGGCAATAGCCCGTGCTTTTTCACTATCATAAGCAATACCACTTACCATTAACATGGTGCCAAGGTTTGCAAATCCTAAACCAAGGGTTCTGTAATCGTAAGATAATTGTGCCACTTCTCTTGATCGGAAATTGTGCCATCAAGTACAGAAATTTCTAATACTACGGTCCATAAACGGCAGGTGTATTCAAAACCTTCAACATCAAATTTGTTGTTTTCTACATCAAAGAATTTCATCAGGTTGGCTCTTGCCAGGTTACACGCAGTGTTATCTAAAAACATGTATTCGCTGCATGGATTAGAGGCATTGATAGCGCCCACCTTGCGGGCAGGTATGCCATTCGTTAATTGTTGTATCGTATTGTGTTCCGGGATCAGCACAACGCCATGCAGCATATTCAATCTGGTTCCACAACTTCACGGGCAGGAATTTTTTTCATCACCCTGCCATCTGTTCTTGCCTTTAGTTCCCAATCGCCATTTTCTTCTAATACTTTGAAAAATTCATTTGGTATTCGTACCGAATTATTTGAGTTCTGACCTGAAACAGTCAGGTATGCTTCACCTTCATAATTGTTATCATAACCCGCAGAAACCAATGCAGCTACTTTATTTTCTTCTTCTACTTTCCAGTTGATGAACTTCATAATTTCCGGATGGTCAAGATCAAGGCAAACCATTTTTGCCGCACTTCTTGTAGTACCGCCACTTTTAATGGCACCCGCTGCCCTGTCACCAATTTTCAAAAAGCTCATTAATCCACTTGATGTGCCACCACCACTTAACTTTTCGCCTTCTCCTCTAATAGAAGAAAAATTGGTACCCACACCTGAACCATATTTAAAAATCCTTGCTTCTCGGATCCACAAGTCCATAATGCCACCCTCATTTACCAAATCATCATTTACGCTTAATATAAAACAGGCGTGAGGCTGGGGACGTTCGTAAGCACTGGTAGATTTTTTTAATTCCCCATCATTTTGGTCTACAAAATAATGCCCCTGTGGCTTTCCGGTAATGCCATATGAATCGTATAACCCTGTATTAAACCATTGGGGACTGTTTGGTACGCAAGCCTGGTTTAAAATGCTAAAAACCAGCTCATCATAAAAAATCTTCGCGTCTTTTTCAGAATTAAAATAACCGAATCTTTCACCCCAAACCCTCCAGCAATTAGCCATTCGGTGTGCAACCTGCCTGGCACTAGTTTCCCTGCCCAGAGTGCCATCTTCCTGGGGAACACCTGCCTTACGAAAATATTTTTGAGCAATGATGTCTGTAGCAATCTGGCTCCATTGTTTTGGAACCTCTACATTGGTCATTTCAAAAACCGTTTCCCCGGTGGGATTTTTGATTACGCTTGTACGGTAATCATACTCAAACTGATCGAATGGGGTAACGTCTTCGCGGGTAAAGCGGCGCTGGAATTTAAGTGCATGGTTTGCTTTCGGCATTTTCGGTAAAATTTAATGTTTAGCAATTGGATTTTCAGATCATTGGCAATGTTCTAAAAACATTTAGCGGAAAACGAAAATATCCCTATGCCATGGAAAAACCATCCTGTAAATATGCACAAGATGTGGAAAAGGAAACGGTCATTTTTGAAAACCCTTTCAGGCAGTGTTTTATATAATTTTTTCGTACTTTCAAGTAAAATTCAGGTATATAAATCAGCGCTGACTATAAAATTACAGTTTAAAATTAATCTGATATCCATCCCCCCAAATCATAGGCTTTTTTAAACAATTGGGTTATACCAGTAACACAAGTAATTTTTAGGTTTATGCTATTAATGCCAAAAGTTTTTTGCATTTTTGCAACAAGCACCATTTAATAATTGCATGAAGCACAAGCTTTATCACCAGATAACAGAAAGAAAAAGGTCAGGTCAAAAGTCATTCTCCGTGCTAATTGACCCTGACAAGGTTGATATTGCTAAAACCGACCAGTTAATACAACTAGCTGTTGATTCCGGTGTTGACTATTTTTTCGTTGGCGGAAGCCTGGTTATATCCAACAATTTAGATGAATGCATTCAACAGATAAAAGCATCTTGCAATATCCCGGTAATTCTATTTCCCGGGGCACCATCACAGGTTTGTAAATACGCTGATGCACTTTTGTATTTATCACTTATATCCGGCAGAAATCCTGAATTATTAATTGGACAGCATGTAATAAGTGCTCCTTTCGTAAAACAAAGCGGACTGGAAATAATGCCTACCGGTTATATGGTAATTGATGGTGGTGCACCCACTACTGTTTCTTATATTTCTAACGCTGCACCTATTCCTTCAGATAAAAGCGAAGTTGCCATGTGTACTGCATTGGCCGGTGAAATGCTTGGTATGAAACTCATTTTTATGGATGCAGGAAGCGGAGCCAAAAAGCCATTTTCTGAACACATGATAGAAATGGTATCTTCAAGTATTGAAATTCCGTTGATTACAGGCGGAGGTATTACAACCCCCGAAAAAGCATACCTAAATTGCCGCGCCGGAGCCGATATTATTGTTGTTGGTAACGCTATTGAAAAAGATATTTCATTGCTTAAAGAAATGAGCGATGCCATACATTCGGGGGCAGTTACTGTTTAAAAAATTATTGAACAAATCTGAACGTCTGTAATTAAATACAGACCTTTTTTATGCCACGTATGTAAGCCATTACCCTAAAAAATTACATGAATTTTTTAAATATGTAAATTTTCCTGAAAATAACAAGTGTTATCTTTTTCTTCTTTTGTATACTTTGGCCAAAACCAAATCATGAAAAGAAATATCTACGCTTGTTTGTTTATTTATTTGTTATTGATCTGCAAAGCAGGAAATGCACAACCTGCATTTGGAAAAGAGTATGCTGCCGGTACGGCACTTAACTATCGAACTGTTATTAACACAACAGATGGCAACCTGCTATTAATTGGTGATTATAACCCAACCGAATTTTCATCAAACGCCCTGCAAATTTCAAAGGTGAATACCTCTGGAGATATAATCTGGAGTAAAGCGCTAAATGGAGACATTCAGCAAAACGGGATGACAGCTGTTGAAACCCTGGATGGTTGTTACCTGGTAGCTGCGTCGGAATATTTTCTTGATTTTTCGACCTACGAAATGAACTCAAGAATGGTTGTTATTAAGGTAAGCAGCAGTGGCCGCTTATTATGGAATAGTTATGTAGATTATGGCTCTAACCTTATTCCCAACAGCTTGCTTGCCCTGAGTGATGGCAGCGTGGTTGTTGGTGGAACATATACCGAACCTGGGTTTATTTCAAACAGTTATTGTCACCTTACAAAATTTGATGCAACAGGTAAGATCACCTGGTCTAATTTATTTGACAACAAAGGTTATCGCCGCTGGGTGGTAAATATGTTTGAATCAGAAAAAGGAATAGTAATGGTTCACCAGGGCTCAATCGGAAAAGGTGGAGTAAGTGAAAAAACAGCTGCGAATATTTCACTTATAAATCCCGCGGATGGGTCTTGTGTTAAAACGCATCAGTTCAGGCTAAATACAGAAAATGGGTTGCATTTTATTCAGGCAGCATGCGCTACCTCTGATGGAGGCTTTGCAGTTTCGGGCACGAGCGGTTATGTTGGGAATTTTTCAATATGGACATTTAAGGTTGACAGGCACTTTATTCCAAGGTGGTCTAAGCTGGTTAAAAATGCTGATGATGATCGTCCCAACACCATAATTGAAGATGCTAATAAAAACCTGCTTATCGGTTGCATTAGCATTAAAGGCACCACGGTTTCGCCATATCTTGTTAAGTTGGATGGAAACGGAAATTTATTATCTGCAAACATTATTAAAGGAAATAATGCGAAAGGAGTTTTAGGGTTGTCAACATTAAACAATGCACATTACTTAATGCTAAACGACCAATTTAGCGTTGGAAGCAAATACCCGAATTTTTACAAGATTCCCGTAGGAGAAAATGTCTGCAGTGGATCCGAAATTCGCGGAAGCATTATGAGCGCAAGAGACGGCAAGGCCCAAATAAAAGTTGCCCCTGTTACACCCGTTGATACAAGGTTAAATGAAACACCCTACAAACTGGTGAGTGTTACACCATCTATAACTACACTATGTTCAAGCCAGCCTGCATTAGAAAATGTAATTGCCAAAAAGACGTTATCAATTTTCCCGAACCCGGCTAATAATTATATTAATGTTTCGTTACCGGCAAACAGCGGAAACGCGTCGCTTTCAATAGTTGATATACATGGCAAAGTTTGGATTAAGAGAACAATCAACACAAACAACACTGCATCTCAAATAATAGATATTAGTGCTATTCCTAATGGGCATTATGTGATTAATAAAGAAGGAAACGGCGGTAATCAATCAGCCAGATTTTTAAAGCAATAAAAACATTGCACCACCAAAAAGCCCCGAATTACGGGGCTTTTTTTATATTAGAAGCTCATCATTTCTTTAAACTTTACCGTTTGCCGGCGGCTGACCTCGATCTTCTCCCCTCCTTTCAATTCAACCAATAAGCCACCATTGAAATAAGGTTCTATTTTGTCTATTAGCCTCAGGTTTACAATATGTTTTCTGTTTGCACGAAAAAACACTTTGTCATCTAATCTTTCTTCGAGTGCATTTAACGATTTTAATATAAGGGGTTTGTTTGTTCCAAAAAACACTTTGGCATAATTGCCTACACTTTCAAACAACCTGATTTCGCCCAACTTTACAAACCAGCATTTCTCACCGTCCTTCACAAATACCTGATCTAGTTCGGTAAGCGGTCCGCGATTTATAAAACCTCCTGCTCCCACGTTATCTTTAGACAGTTCATATTGCAATTTTTGAATGGCATCGGTTAAGCGTTTGGGTTCAATGGGTTTTAATAAATAATCGAGTGCATTTACTTCAAATGCCTTTAAAGCATATTCGTCGTACGCTGTTGTAAAAATTACATGTGGAATTCTTTCCAATTCTTCCAGCATGTCAAAGCCTGTTTTCCCCGGCATCTGTATATCTAAAAAAATAAGGTCAGGATGATGTAATTCAATTTTTTGAATAGCTTCATCTGCATGCGCAGCTTCATCTATAATTTCTATTTCAGAAAATGCTGCCAGCAGTTTACGTAATTCTGCTCTTGCTAACCTTTCGTCATCAATAATAATGGCTTTAATATTCATGGTAATTATTGGTTTCTAATGATATAAGACTGGTATTAAAAGGCAGCGTAACCTTTGCTTCGACCATTTCATCATTATAATTTTTTATTTCGAAAAATGCTTTTTTCCCAAACAATAATTTCAATCGGTTTTGGGTACTGGGTATTCCAAAACCTTCTGTGGTACTGCTTTCGCTAAGTTGCCCGGTATTAAGCACAATCAATTCATGATGGTCGTTACTGTAAGCAGATATTACTTTTATAACCCCTCCATTTACCTGCTTGCTTATGCCATGCTTAATGGCGTTTTCAACAAGGGTCTGCAACATCATCGGTGGTATTTGCTGGTCTAAGGTTTCCTCCTCAATTTGGTATTCTACCTGCAGCCTGTCTTCAAACCGAACATGTTCCAGATCCAGGTAATCTTTAACAATACTTAGTTCTTTCTCAAGTGATGATGTTTCAAGCTTTTCAGCTTTCATACTGCTGCGTAAAATGTTACTTAGGGCAGTAATAGCGGTACGTGCACGGGCAGGGTTTTCATCAACCAACGCCCTGATGCTGTTTAATGCATTAAAAATAAAATGCGGGTTTATGTGTGCTTTTATGGTTTTTAATTCAAGCTCTTTAACCAAAGATTCAAGCCTTACTTTATCAAGGTTTCCACGCCGGTTTGCTTCTATATAATGCCACACATAGTAAATAGCAACCCACGAAATAATGATAGGCGCGTCGTAAAAAAGATCAAAAATAAACCGCTTTTGTACGGTGGTTTTCATATTCGGATCATAGAGTTGAAACCACTCTACAAAAGAGCTGTATATTAAACTATAGGTTACACAAACAATGGCAACAATTAAGAAAAGTTTAATCCATTGGGAGCCGGAAAGCGGCGGAAACATTTTAAAACGGTGAATAGTTATTCTAAATACATCAGTGATTAAAAACCCCAACAACACCGAAAGCCCGAGCCGCTGTGCAAACAACCCGGATATCTTTTGGTCGAATACAAATGCCAAAAACATGTAAGCAAGAGAATAAAACGTCCACCCTCCTATCTGGCACCACCAATATGCTCCTAATTTTTTCTTCATCCTGTTTCAAAAATAATTTTTTTAACGCTGTGTACCCACCTATTTTGATTAAAGGCAAATATGCAAGGTATCTGGCATTATTAGGGGTTAATATTAGCAGGCGTTTTCAAACTATTTTCACAATGAGGCGTATATTAGGGGGTAATAAATTATTTTTACACCAAATAGTATGCATGGATATAGCAGCGGGCGAATTGTTAAAGACAATAAACTCTCCTGCCGACCTTAAAAAGTTAAGCAGGGAAAAATTGCACGTATTGTGCAACGAACTACGTCAATACATTATTGACGTGGTTAGTGTACATGGCGGGCATTTTGGAGCGAGCCTTGGCGTTGTGGAACTGTCTGTTGCATTACATTACGTGTACAACACGCCTTACGATCAATTAGTTTGGGATGTTGGCCACCAGGCATATGGTCACAAAATACTTACAGGGCGTAGAGATAACTTTTATACAAACAGAAAATATAATGGATTAAGCGGTTTCCCTAAACGCAGCGAAAGCCCTTTCGATACTTTTGGTGTAGGACATTCATCCACTTCTATTTCCGCTGCTTTAGGAATGGCAATGGCCGCTAAGTATAAAGGAGAAAAGAGAAAATCTGTTGCTATTATTGGTGATGGCGCAATGACGGCAGGGCTTGCATTCGAAGGTTTAAACCATGCCGGTGTTTCTGACTCTGACCTTTTGGTTATTCTGAATGATAATTGCATGAGCATTGACCCTAACGTTGGTGCTTTAAAAGAATATTTAACTGATATTACCACTTCTCATACCTACAATAAAATACGTGATGAAGCCTGGAAACTGTTGGGCAAACTTCCTGTTGGCAAAAAGCTAAGCCGGGAAATGGCGAGCCAGTTTGAAGCAGGTATTAAAGGAATGGTAAGCAAAAGCAGCAATCTTTTTGAAGCCTTTAATTTCAGGTATTTTGGTCCCATTGATGGTCATAATCTTACTAAACTTGTTGATACGCTCAAAGACCTTAAGAAAATTAAGGGGCCTAAACTATTACACATTATTACCGTTAAAGGAAAAGGTTACGAACTTGCAGAAAAAGACCAGACCAAGTGGCATGCTCCCGGTTTGTTCGATAAAGTGACAGGGGAGATTTATAAAAAGAAATTCGATTTACCACAGCCGCCCAAATACCAGGATGTATTCGGGCATACCATTATAGAACTGGCCGAGGCTAATGAAAAAATAATGGGTATAACACCTGCTATGCCCAGCGGTTCATCTTTGAAATTTATGATGGAAAAAATGCCGCAACGCGCTTTTGATGTAGGCATTTGTGAGCAACATGCCGTAACTCTGAGTGCAGGATTAGCAACACAGGGAATGAAGGTTTATTGCAACATCTATTCATCCTTCATGCAACGTGCTTACGACCAGGTGGTGCACGATACAGCTATACAAAAATTACCCGTAATTTTTTGTTTAGACCGTGCAGGACTTGTAGGCGAAGACGGACCCACACACCATGGCGCTTACGACATCGCATATATGCGGTGCATACCTAATATGATTGTTAGTGCCCCTATGAACGAAAGCGAATTACGCAACCTCATGTATACCGCACAGCTGGAATCAACAACAAGCCCGTTCGTTATCCGATACCCGCGGGGTGAGGGAGTAATGGCTGAATGGAAAACACCATTTTTTGAAATTCCTATTGGCAAAGGCAGAAAATTGAAAGATGGCACAGAAGTGGCCATACTTTCCTTAGGCCATCCCGGCAATTTTGCTGCATCTGCTATTCGCGAACTACGCTCAGATGGCATAGATGCCGCGCATTACGATATGCGTTTTGCTAAACCATTAGATGAAGATTTGTTACATGAAGTTTTCAGGAAATTTGACAAGGTAATTACTGTTGAAGACGGAACAATAGTAGGCGGCTTTGGCAGCGCGGTTGTCGAGTTTATGACGCAGCACAATTACAACAGCCAAATTAAAATGCTTGGCATACCCGATGCCATTGTAGAACATGGCAGCCTGAAAGAATTGCATAAAGAATGCGGCTTTGATGCGCCATCCATTGCACAAGCCGTGCGTGAAATGGTTAATGTAACGGTGATGGTTTCTCAAAAATTTACCTGAGGTAAGTAAGCAAATAGATCATACCAAAGGTGAATATGCAAACAAGCAAAGTGTAGAAATAAAACGATTTTAAGCTCCATTTATTTACTGCCCATAATACCAATACTGTAAGGGGTAAAAAAAACAGTAAACCGATCATCGGCAACCAAAGTAATTCATAAATAGCACCCGTAACAGCGTGGTTGTATATTTTAATTGTATCTACAAGCACCCAGTAAATTAACATCAATATAGAAAGCGCAAAAAATACAATGCCTTTTCTGCCGGTAGATTTTTCCATTATTGCTTATTTACAAAAGCAGAATACATCCACACCAGCTTTTCCTGTGTTCTTATGTAATCGCTCATTAGGGCGTTGGTTCCTTCATCATCAGCCTCACCCGCAAGTAATAACAGACTGCGCTGAAAAGATATAATGGTTTTAAATGAACCGAGTATGTTTTCCATGGCCTTCATACCATCCGAAACTTCCCTGCTTTCTTTAATTTGTGCTATCTGAAGGTAATCGGAATACTTATGATTTGGCGAATGCCCCAGGGTAAGAATACGTTCTGCAACTTCATCTATCTTTAGTAAAAGATCGTTATACAATTCTTCGAATTTTACATGCAGTTCAAAGAATTTTTCTCCTTTAATATTCCAGTGATAACCACGCACATTCTGGTAAAAAACCGAATAGTTGGCCAGCAGTTCATTTAATTTTTCAGCAAGTTGTTTGGCTTTATCAGCATCCAGTCCTATTGAATTAATATTTTCCATTGTTATTTATTTAATTAGTAATACAACTAAGTTTAAGAATTGTTTTATTGCAGTGGTTCAGCAACCACATCCGCCTCACGCTCATTATTCCATTCCAGAATAAAATTATTACGCCCCTCGCCTGTCATTAGTGAAATATATTGTTGTTGCACTAACTCCAGCAACGATAAAAATAAAAATATGGCGTGCACCCTGTTTTCGCAAATGTGAAAAACCTTTTCAAACGACGCGGTCTTTTGTTGTTGTAAAGTATTTAAAACATACTCCCTGCTGCCCTCCATGGTATAATTATACCTGATTACCGTGTGTACAGGTTTATTGTTTTTCTCATGCAGCCGTTTCACTACTTTTTCAAAAGCTTTCATTAGCTTGAATAAAGTAATGTTTTGGATTTCCGTGCCCTCTGCATGCTGTTCGCCAATCTGCAAAAGTTCTTTCTGCAGGTTGCCGCGTTTAACTGAAAGCATACGCTCTGCTTCCATTTCAGCCATTTTAATAGATGCTTCTTTAAATCGTTTATATTCCAACAGTTTTTCAACCAACTCTAAACGAGGGTCAATTTCATTTCCATCCGCATCAATTTCTTTCCGTGGTAAAAGCATTTTTGCTTTTATGCGCATAAGGGTTGAGGTAAACAAAATAAATTCACTGCCCAATTCCACACTCAGCTTTTCCTGGTGCTGAATATAAGTAAGAAAGTCTTTTATTATTTTATTGATCTGAATGTTATATATATCCAGTTCATCGCGCTCAATAAAAAACAGCAGAAGATCAAAAGGGCCTTCAAACTGAGGTAATTTAATCTGGTAGGTATCTGTATTTGTGTTCATGGTGTATTGTAGCCGGCCAATGATTATAAATTAAACACCTGTTGCGTCGCACACTTTTACGCTGGTACAAAGGGCGGCAATGGTATAGGTACAAAAATAAAATTACCGGCCCAAACAAGAACCGGTAATTAAGATTGTGGATAATAAACTTTAGCGTTTCAACGAATCGCGTATTTCCATTAACAACTTATCTGTAGGAGAAACTTTTGCTTCTTCTACTGGTTTCTTCAATTCTTTCCGCTTCATTCTATTAACGGTTTTAACTACCAAAAACATGACAAAGGCAACAAGAATGAATTCTATGGTGGTCGAGATAAAACTACCATAAGTAACAGCAACTTCTGCTGCGGTTTCGGTACCGTCTGCTGCCAATTCAGCAGGTTTAAGTACATATTTCCATTCAGACAGGTCTTTGCCCTGTACAAGGGAAATGAAAGGCATAACTATACCTTCAATAAAAGCCGTTGTAAGTTTCGTAAAAGCAGCACCCATTACGAAACCAATGGCAAGATCAATAAGGTTGCCTTTCATGGCAAACTCTTTGAATTCTTTAATAAAACTCATACGTTCTAAAATTTTTAATTATCGAAAAAAGAAATATAAGAAAATTTATAGAAACAATAGTTATGGCTTAATGCCGGGATATTGCATGTTTAACGACTGTAATTTTTTAAGCAGTGTTGTAGCAATGGTGTTCCTTATACCAGTTTTGATCTGCTGGCACAATCGTCCACGGTACATCATTGCAATTTTCAAAACAGTCTTCATACGCTTTCATATAATCTTCCCATAATGCCGCTTTCAGAAAATCCTTCTCATTGTATTTCCATTGCTTGCGTTTGATCTGTAGTCTTTCATTCAACCGTTCATTTGCTCTTCCGGCGACACATGCAAATAAAATTTTAAAATCGTTGTATTGTTATGTTCTACCAATAATTCTTCAAAATCATTAATTGCTTTCATTCCTTTTCGCCGTTTCATCATCGATCCATTTATGGACCCGGGTTATCAAAACGTCTTCATAATGAGACCGGTTAAAAACCTGTATCATTCCTTTTGCTGGTGTATTTATGTGTATACGCCATAAAAAATCGTGCGCACAGTTCTTCTGGGGTAGGTGCTTTAAAACTTTTTACTGTTACTCCCTGCGGGTTTAACTACCCAAATACATTTTGTATAACACCATCTTTACCACTGGCATCCATTCCCTGTATAACCACAAGCACCGAATGTTTATTTTCTGCATATAGCAGGTTTTGCAATTCCTGCAGATCTTTTACAATCGCCAGGTTTTTTTCTTTTGTTTCTTCTTTGTCAAATTCTTTGGGTGCACGGGTACTAATTTCCTTAAGCTTCATTATATGAAAATATTAGGGTATATCTATTGCTGAATGTATGACATTTGCGCAAACTTTACATTTTGAGCACTAAAAGCTTCAATATATTTCTCTTCATACTGTTGTGTATGGTATGGGGCAGTTCCTTTATTTTAATAAAACTGGGTATGCGTACATTAAGCCCGCAACAGGTGGCTGCCATCAGGGTATTGAGTGCGGGTTTATTATTATTCCCTGCATTTTTTAAATCAATAAAAAAAATACCAAAACAAAAATTGCCATTTGTGATTCTATCCGGATTATTCGGCAGTTTTTTTCCATCGTTTCTATATTGTTTTGCCGAAACCAAATTAAGCAGCGGCCGGCTTCTATCTTTAATGCATTAACCCCGTTGTTTGCTATAATTATCGGTATTTCATTTTTTGCACTAAAAGTTACGTGGCAAAAAATTGTGGGTGTGTTAGTGGGTTTTATTGGATTATTACTACTGCCCTTTGCAGCAAATGAACCGGTTAAATTAACTGATATAACCTATGCATCGCTAATCTTAACTGCTACGGTTTGCTATGCAGTAAATGTTAACATGGTGCACAAATATTTGCATGAAATTGATGCGCTGAATATTGCTTCTGTTGCTTTTTCATTTTTGATTATACCATGTATTTTAATTCTCGCAGCAACAGGTTATTTTAATCTTGATTTTAATAATCCAAACATATTAGAAGATACCGGCTATTCCATACTGTTGGGTTTATTGGGCAGTGCCATTGCTTCCGTATTATTTTATATACTGGTTAAAAAAGCGGGTGCTGTTTTTGCTTCACTGGTAACTTACGGTATTCCGGTGGTGGCTGTTGCCTGGGGGTTAATTTATGGAGAAAAGATCACTGTACTGCAATTGGGCTGCCTGGCTATTATTCTTGCTGGTGTTTACCTCGTGAATAAAACAAAGAAGGAAAGCATTTCGTAAATGTGCTTGACATTTTTTGTCTTTCACAAATGTGAAGAATTGACAAAAGGTTTTATTGTTTGATTGCAATTTCGATCATCGCTTCATTAAGAGATTGTTCATTTCTTTTGTCCTGATATAAATGCGCAGCATTGCCGATGAAGATTATGAATTTTTGAATGGCGAACTACGTATCATTGAGAAAAGAACGAAGAATTCTAAATTTTGAATTGCAAACACCGTTATAACTTGGAGATTGTTCATTTCTTTTGTCTTGATACAAATGCGTAGCATTGCCAATGGAGTCTATATAAATATTATTGCATTGGCGAACTTCGTTTCATTGAGGCAATTAAAAAACATTATCCACGAAATAAAAGAAACGAACCAAAAAAAAGATCAAGAAAGAAACGATGTACAGCCCGTTTCTTTCCTTCGCCCTGATTGGGCTTTTGTGCTACTGTGGCTTCAGCAAAAGAATTTCAATTGATCAATTAAATAAGCTGTTGCCATGCCTAATTTGTTTCAGCATCTTTTCTTTTAAAATATTTATTCTTCTGCTCTTCACCACTATGCACTACAGCCCATTAGCGAACCATCCGAAAACGGGCTTACATCGTTTCCGGGGTTGTTTACCACCTTGCTTTCCAGTAAAATTTTACGTAAGTTTATACTTCTAAACCCTCAGCGTATGTTTAAAGTTATTTACCCCCCCCCCGCAAAATAAAGTTTGTTATTTGCTTATCCTTTTTTTCCATTATAATGCCTGATGCATACAATCAGCAACAACCCTGTTATGCCAACTGTCTTAATCTTGTTACAAGAAATCTTGCTATAGACACAACGGCACGAATGTCCTACGGCAAAAGCAGCCCAACAAACTATTATGATGTCGAGTATCCTGAAAATTGCGGTGTAAATGATACCGACACGGTTTGCCTAACTGACGCTTCTCAAGAATTAAAATATCAAGTTTATTATCCCGCACATAGCGTTTATACAAAAGCTAATTATAACAGTTGTCCTCTACCTGTTATTATTCTTTGCCACCCCGGAGGCTATTCAGATTGTAACCAGGCTTTTGGGGATAATGCTTATGATACAGTAAACGCACTAATGCCTTTGTATTGCATGGAGTTTGCGAAAAGAGGATTTGTCGCAATAAACGCCGAGTATAGAAGAGGAAGAACGCCTGACCCGGCTCTTTATTATTCAGCACAACAAGTGCTTTGCTTTTACCGGGCATTTCAGGATGCAAGAGGGATTATAAGAACAGTAATAAAAGATCAGCAAAGCGCAACATCAAATTCCGATTATCAAATTAATACGAATAATATTTTTTTCGGAGGCGCAAGTGCAGGGGCGGCTATGGCAATTAATCTTGGTTATTATCCAACGCAGGACATGGAAGATCAAATTGTACCCGGGGTGCATGCAAGACTGGGAAGTATTAATCAAGACTTTTATGTTGGCGATACAACTATAGAATACTTTGATAAAATTCGGGGTATA
>CAWHKV010000003.1:0-134221 GCA_963830175.1 uncultured Bacteroidota bacterium | reverse complement strand
GTTACAGGCACTGCAGCTTCAATGCGATGATCAAGATTACGAACCATAAGGTCTGCAGAAGAAATATACATTTTTTCTTTACCCCCATTATGAAAAATTAAAACACGTGCATGTTCAGATGTCTTTATAATACTCTTATGGCCTGCAATTGATTTCCGGGTTTGTCTTTTATCTTTTTTAAGCATAGAATTCCACGAACTACCAGTTGTACATTTACACCTGCTTTTTCCGCCTGATAAAGCTTGTAGATTATGTCTTTATCGCTTATAGAATTCATCTTTATTAATATACTTGCCTTCTTACCGGCTTTTGCATTATTTATTTCAGTATTAATAAGCTTTAAAATATTCTTTCGCATACTAACTGGCGAAACAAATAAGGTTTTACAATGGTTTAAAGATTGAATGTTTGCTTTACTGCTCTCCAGGTATTTAAATATGCGGTTAATGTCTGCCATAACAAACCGGTTGCTTGTAAGCAAAAAATGGTCGCCATAAATAGAGGCTGTTTTTTCGTTCAGGCTGCCTGTACTTATAAAGCCATACTGAATAAGTTTTTTGTTAACCCGTTTTTTAAAATACGAGATTTTCGCATGCACTTTAATATTATGCAAACCAATTAAAACCTTAACGCCCTCTTCCTCTAAATATGTTTTCCAGTCAAAGTTTGCTTCTTCGTTAAACTATGCTTCAATTCAAGCATAACAACCACATGCTTTCCATTTCTTACTGCATTTACCAGGGCATTGATGATTTTTCTTGAATGGGGTGCAAGCCTATAGGTAGTGATCTTGATAGAAAGTACTTCAGGATCTATGGCTGCTTCGCGTAAAAGATCTGTAACCGAATCGAATGAATGATAAGGAAAGTGCAACATTATATCCCTTTTCAAAATTACATCAGTTACGCGCTGTGTGCTTTTTAATAAGGGATGATCGAATGGATGACGAACATTTTTCTTGGCAGGAAAAACATCCGGAAATTCCATAAAATGCCTGAAGTTATGAATGCGTCCACCGGGTATTATGCTATCGCGGCGGGTTAAATTCAATCTTTGAATAAGGTAATCTAACAAACCCGCATCCATTTCTTTATCATAAACAAAACGAACAGGTTTTGCCTTTCTTCGATTCTTTAATGCCTTTTCTATTTTCTGGACAAACGGCGTTGCGATGTCGTTATTAATGTCAATTTCAGCATCCTTTGTTACCTTAAAAAGGTGGGCGGTAAAATGTTCGTATCCAAAATAAGAAAAGATGTAAGGCAGGTTAAAGCGAATAACATCTTCTAAGAGAATTATACTATGTGTGCCATGTTTTGAAGGCAGTTGAACAAAGCGTCCTACAATGCGGCTGGGCACTTCAATTAATGCATATTTTTGGTTATAAGCAGAATCGTGTTTGCGCATAACCACCCCTAAAAAAATACTTTTTTCCCTCAGGTATGGCAACTGTGGCAGGCTTTCTACCATTAACGGAATAATGTTAGACCGAACTTTTTCTTCAAAAAAATGCTTTACATATTGTTGCTGGTTGGCATTTAAGTTTTTCTCATTTAGCAGGTACACCCCTTCAGTTTCCATTTCTTCTACTATGGCCTCCCAAATGCGGTTAAATTCGTTTTGCTGCTGCATTACAGATAAACGTATTTCTTCCAAAATTTTTTCCGGTTCATCCTCAAGGTGCATGTTTCCTTTTTTGGAACCCAGTAATAACATTCGCCTTAAGGTGGCAACACGTACCCTGAAAAATTCATCTAAATTATTGGAATGAATACCAAGAAAACGCACACGCTCTTTTAGGGGAACCGTTTTGTCATTGGCCTCCTGCAAAACCCGCGCATTAAAACTAAGCCAGCTTATATCCCGTGGAATAAGATTTTTCACAAAGCGAAATTTACAGATTTATAACCAGCATCTCTATTTGAACTTATAAAATCAAAGTTTTAATTTTATATATCTCATCAAACCAAAATCCCTGCATTATGAAAACAATTACTATTTCTGCCCTGCTTTTACTTTTTTCCATAAATGGTTTAATTGCACAAACGCTTGTGAAAGATTGGGGGATCTGCCATACAGATGCCACTGCAAATTATGTTACAACGGATATGGCAACAGACAAAACAGGGAACACGTATATGACCGGATATTTTACAAGACATGGAGATGAATATTACAATACAAGTATGTTCCTGTTAAAAACCAACAATGCGGGAGTTGTTGAATGGATGCGATATTATTCCAACGACAGGGATTCGATTGATAATGGCAAATCACTTGCACTTGACAATGCAGGAAATGTTTATGTAACAGGAACGAGAATAGATACCTTTTGCAACATTTGCACATATAATTCAACCATCAGTTACGTTTTTACCATTAAGTTTAACAGCGCCGGGGAAAAGTTATGGATAAACAGGTATCAACCGGGCGAATATAATATTGCTTCACCAGCCCATATAAACACCAGTTCCAACGGTTATAGTTGTGTTACATCAAACCAGGTATGGTACAATCCGCAAACATTTAGGAAAGAGAACACACTTGTGTTGCAAACCATTGCACCTAATGGAAAAACGATTTGGGTAAAAAAATATTTATATGTAATTGGAAATTCGTCTTGTATTGATAACAACCTGAATATTGCAGTAGCGGCGACCTGGGACTTTGACAATACTTACAACTACCGCAAACCCATGCTGCTTAAATATAATTACAAGGGAAATTTATTGTGGACGAAAGTTATTGAGGAGTATAATAAAAATGGTGCTTTCTATTACGTGTATTCCGATACTGAAGGAAACATTTATGCGAACGGGCAAACTGATACTATTTCATTTTATAACCGCCCAAGAATAATAACAGTTAAGTACAATAACGCAGGTGTTCAACAATGGGTAAGAAAAGAAGAATATAACACCTACACATTACCTGGTTTTCATGGTGGTTTTCATCTAGACAAATCAGGGAACGCATATGTAACAGGCTATATAAAGGTTTCAGATTACCAGAGAAAATGGAACACTTCGAAATATAATTCTTCAGGCACAAAAATATTTACGAATGTTTTTTCCGGAAGTTTTTCAGGTAATGAATTTCCTGTTGATATTAAAACAAACATTCAGGGAAATGTTTTTGTTGCTGGATCAGTGGTAAAGAACGGCCAGGGAAATAATACTTTTGCGTTAGTTGAATATAGCTCTACAGGAACACAATTATCAACCAGTATTTTCAGTTACCCTAATTCTACCATAATACCCATTGGGGTAGATTTTGATGCGGCCGGAAATATTTACGAAGCGGGTTCGTTGTGCACAGTAAAATATGCAGCACCTGCAGCTAAAGAGAAGTCAATTGCCTATAACCATCTATCTATAGCCCCTAACCCTGCCAGGCAATTTATATATTATAAATCCTGTTAATAATTGGAAAGGTGGAAACTATAAATTAGTGATCTTAAATAATGCCGGAGAAATAATGCTTGAAAAAATCGTTAGTATTCTATCAGCACAAAAAAATATTAAGAGTTGATCTGAATAATATACCTGCAGGTATGTATGTTTTAAAACTTACAAATAATTCCGCTGTTTACTCAGGTAAGGTTATTATAAACTAATTGCCTTTTAGTAATTTATCGATAATTGAAGTTGTTGAGAAACCCTGAATAATTGGGTTAATAACCACCCTTCCACCCTTTTCAACCACTTCATTATACCCTACAATTTGCTCTGGGCTGTAATCGCCGCCCTTAACCAAAACGTCTGGTTGCAAGGCTTTAATGAGATGCAGCGGAGTTTCTTCTTCGAAGACCACTACTGCATCAACCATTATTAACGATGCAAGCAACAATGCCCTTGAGTATTCATTATTTACCGGGCGGGAAGGGCCTTTTAACTTTTGCACACTACTATCAGAATTAACACCCACAATTAAAAGATCGGCTTCTTTTGCTGCCTGAAATAATGAAAAAATATGCCCCTGGTGCAGTATATCAAAACAGCCGTTGGTAAAAGCAATCTTCTTATTTTTAAACCGTGCAGCATCAATAAAATTTATCAGTTCGCTCAGGGTAAAAATCTTTTCTTTTGCTATTGAAATTTTATTCATAAGGGCATTAATAATCTATAGTTTATTTCCATTTTTCGGAAACACTAGCCAGGGTTTAAAAGTTTTAGCTTCTTCAAAATCTATAGAGGCATACGAAATAATAATTACAATATCCCCAACAGCGCCCTTGCGTGCAGTAGGTCCGTTCAGGCAAACCACACCGCTACCCCTTTTACCTTTAATAACGTAGGTCTCCAACCTTGATCCATTGTTTACATTAACAATAGTCACCTTTTCATTTTCAATCAGGTTAGCGGCATTCATCAGGTCTTCATCCAGGGTTAAACTTCCTACATAATGCAGATTAGCCTCTGTAATTTCCGCGCGGTGAACCTTAGATTTTAGTATTTGTATTACCATTTCGCGGCAAAAGTAAAGAAGTAGGCTGTACAAACAGAATTCGGCTTAACCTATTAACATGTTATCTATTAGTCTTACCCCGTTTATGTGTGCGGCAGCGAGCGCCACTGCTTTCCCGGAAAGTTTTCCATCACTCATAGACTGCAACGAATCCGTGTCACAGATCTCAACATAATCAATTTCGGTAAAACCACTTTTCGTTAATATGTTTTTTGCATGATTAACAAGATCATGAATTTCGATGTACTTAAAGTTGCCTGCTATGTATTGCAGCGATTTAAAAATAGCAGCCGCATTTATTTTATCTGTTTCAGACAAGCGCATATTCCTACTGCTCATTGCCAATCCGTTATCTTCACGCTTAGTTGGGCAAATGGAAATATCTACATCGTTTTCTATATTATTTAATAACCTTTTAATTACGAGGCATTGCTGGTAATCTTTCTGGCCTAAATAAAGTGTGTTCGGCTTTACAATTTCAATAAGTTGCTTAACTACCCGGCATACGCCCTGAAAATGCCCTGGCCGGAATTTACCTTCCAGTATGTGTTCAATTTCTCCGAGATTATAATATGTTTCTTCACTTATTCCTTTGGGATAAATGTCGCTCACAGATGGGAAAAATAAAATATCAGTATTCGCCTGTTCAAGCATTAATATATCTTTCTCCGGTGTCCTGGGATATTTTTTGAAATCAACCATGTCATTAAATTGCACAGGGTTAATAAAAATACTGCACACAGTTATATCACTTTTTCCCTTTGACTCATTAATTAAAGAAAGATGCCCTTCGTGCAAAGCCCCCATAGTTGGTACAAACCCAATTGATTTGCCCTGGATTTTATAGCTTGATAATAAGAGCTGTAGGGAAGGAATATTTTTAATAAGTATCAAGATTGCACCTTTTAATTTGCGGCATTTTATGAATTAAATTCTATTTAAAAGCATTTTTTTACCTTTGCACCTTTATTTTCTGAAAAAAGGAAGGTTTTAAACAGATCATTATAATGCTGACAAAGAAAAGAATTTTATTTATTGCAACAGAAATGTCACCTTATTTAGAGTTGACTGAATTTGCTGAGATTGTAAACAAGCTTGCCATTAAAAGTAATGAAGCCGGTCTTGAAGTAAGATGCATAATGCCCAGGTTTGGGAATATTAACGAAAGAAGGCATCGCCTGCATGAAGTTGTAAGACTTTCTGGTATTAACGTTTCGGTTGATGACGATGATTATCCGTTGCAGATCAAAGTTGCTTCCCTGCCTAATGCAAGGTTACAGGTTTACTTCCTTGATAACGAAGACCTGTTTAAAAGAAAGAATATTTTTCATGATGATGAGGACAAATGGTTTGATGACAATGACCTGAGAACAATATTTTTCTGCAAAAGCGCCCTTGAAACCGTTAAGAAATTTGGATGGCCACCAGACATCATTCATTGCAGTGGATGGATGACAAGCCTTATTCCGCTTTATTTAAAGACAGCCTATAAACGTGAACCGGTGTTTACCCACAGTAAAGTAGTTTTTACTATCGGTCAGAACACGTATAAAGAAAAGCTTGGAAAAACATTTTTAGAGAAGGCTAATATTCATGCCTCTATTAAAGAAAAGGACCTTGAATGTTTTAAAGATGGAAGTAATGCCGCCATGTTTCGTGGTGGAGCGGCCTATGCAGATGCTATAACTTTCGGTGCGGACAAAGTGGATAAAAAACTGGCACAAGACTTTGCAAAAGTGAAAGGTAAAAAGGTAATCCCATTTAATTCAGAAAGTGATTTAACAGAGTATTTAGAATTGTATAACGAGCTTGCGGCCAAGTAACATTTCAATGAACTTATTCCCCCGGAACAATAGATTTTTTCTTCTTTTTTTTCTCTTAATCGTAGCTGCAGCCTGCACCAAAATTGTGACTTCCGAAATCGGAAGCGGGTTAATTCCCCCGGTTGATGGAGTCACAACTAAAGACACCACCTTTGAGGTGTACACAGAAATGACCGGTGAAGACACAGCAAGAGTCGGATTGAATGATGATCATGCATTAGGTTATATTGGCAATGATCCATTATTTGGTACTACCAAAGCCGATATTAATGTTCAATTAATACCTTCTTTCTTTCCATATTATTTTGAAGGAACAAATGCAGACAGAATTTTGGATTCGGTGGTACTTGTTCTTAGTGCACGTGGTTCATGGGGAGATTCAACGCAAAACCTGGGTTTTAGGGTTTATGAAGTTTCTAATGAAGTTTTATTCACTAAAGATTCCGTGTATCGCAATACAAAGTTTTTTGAAAGAGGACCAGAACTTACAGAATTCGGGACACCAAAAATGGTTGATCCGCGCACTATAGATGATTCTGTTCATGCCTTTAATGAAGAATCTGCAAGGCAGGTTCGCATCAGGCTTTCAGAATCTTTTGGCAATAAATTGCTGCACGATTTTGACAGCAGTCAGCAGTATAAAAATGATACCCTCTTCAGGGCGGCATTAAATGGCCTGCAAATAAAAGCCGAAGAAATGGGTAATGCGTTATTACGTATAAACCTGGTAGATACCAATACTAAAGTTGCCCTGTATTATCGCTTTAAAGATACCGCTGGAGTGTTCGACACAACCGTTAGGTATTACAGAACAAGTTCTTTTTACTCAGCCAATTCAAATTATATTCAAAGAAACCGCACCAATGCAGAGGTTCAGCAGGTATTAAATAATTCAGGAACCAATGACAGTCTTTTATACCTGCAAACATCGCCGGGGCTTTTTGCAACCATAAAGATCCCCGGGCTTTCAGGATTATCAAATAACATAATTCACCGTGCAGAGTTGTTGATGGAGCAGGTTCCGGATTATTCTTCAAATGCTGATAAATACTTTACAGCTCCTAACCTTTTTCTTGCAGCATATAGCCAGGATTCGGTTCGCAGGTTCGCAATTCCCAATGATGTACAGTTTTTAAATGGAACGGTTTCAAATCTTTTTTCTTTCGGTGTTTTTCCAAAATCGAATACCGATGGTTCTGGCAGAACAGTTTACTCATATAATTTTGATATGACCCGATATGTTCAGGGAATTGTTACCCGGGGAGATTCTGCTTACGACTTTCAGATTTTCGCACCATTCAACGGGTATATTTATCCCACACTTACCGCAGCTTTTCAATATTCCATTTCCGTTCCCAGCCTGAATAATGTTGGTATTGGGCGTGTGAGAATTGCAGGTGGAGGCGCTGCATCCAATCCCAAACGAATGAGGCTGCATGTTGTTTATTCACTACTGTGATAAATTAGATCGATTTAAATTTCGCAAATTATATTTGCGCCCATAAAAGAGTTTTCTATGCCTTACCTATTTACCTCTGAAAGTGTATCTGAGGGACATCCTGATAAAATTGCAGACCAGATTTCTGATGCACTGATTGATAATTTTCTCGCCTTTGATGGGGACAGCAAAGTAGCCTGTGAAACACTTGTAACCACCGGGCAGGTTATACTTGCCGGGGAAGTAAAGTCAAAAGCTTATTTGGACCTGCATAAAATTACCCGTGACGTAATTCGTAAGATCGGTTATACTAAAAGCGATTACATGTTCGACGCGAATGGTTGCGGCATTTTATCTGCCATACATGAGCAATCGTCAGACATTAACCAGGGTGTAGTTAAGGAAGTTAAAGAAGACCAGGGAGCAGGCGACCAGGGCATGATGTTCGGGTATGCAACAAATGAAACGGAAGACTGCATGCCACTTGCATTACACCTTGCGCATCAATTATTAATTGAACTGGCTGTACTTCGCCGGGAAAACAAAGAGATCACTTATTTACGACCAGATGCAAAAAGCCAGGTAACTCTTGAATATGACGATAATAATAAACCGGTAAGAATAGATGCCATTGTAATTTCAACCCAGCACGATGAATTTGATATTGATGACAAAGTAATGGTTGAAAAAATTGCGCACGACCTTAAAACCATTCTTATTCCACGGGTCATTAAAAAGTTTTCAGCCTACGCGCCATTATTTAACGACAACATTAATTATCATATAAATCCAACAGGCAAATTTGTTATCGGTGGTCCGCATGGCGATACAGGTTTAACAGGCAGAAAAATAATTGTAGATACTTACGGTGGTAAAGGTGCGCATGGTGGTGGTGCCTTCAGTGGCAAAGATCCCAGCAAGGTAGACCGGTCTGCAGCTTATGCCACAAGGCATATAGCCAAAAACCTGGTTAAAGCGGGAGTAGCAGACGAAGTGTTGGTGCAGGTTTCATATGCCATTGGTGTTAAGCAACCTACCAGTATAAACGTAAATACTTATGGCACTTCAAAGGTTAATTTAAGTGATGGAGAAATTGGTAATAAAGTAAAAGAAATCTTTGACATGACGCCTTATGCCATTGAAACAAGGTTAAAGCTGCGCAACCCGATTTACAGCGAAACGGCAGCTTATGGGCATATGGGTAGGAAAAATGAAAAAGTATCCAAAAAATTTAAGTCGTACGATGGAAATGAAATTACCAAAGAAGTAGAACTTTTTACATGGGAAAAGTTGGATTATGTTGATACCATAAAATTAGCTTTTGGAATTAAATAATTTTTTTACAAATAAATCTAAAATATTAGCCGGCAAATATGCACGGCTTTTTTTTGCCCGGTATGAACCGTAAAAGTGAATGATGTTGCTGAGCTTGTCAGCATCATTTCTAAAGTAATTTATTCTTCAGCCCTTAACCACATGCACTAAAGTCGAATAGCGGACCACCCGAAAACGGGCTGTGCATAGTTTCCGAATATTTTTTGCATTTCTAAACAGGCAAAAAGAACAACTCAAAATACATAAAAAAATAATTTCAAAAAGCTTAACTCCTATCTTTGAAATATGCAAATTCCACGCATGGCTGAGATGATGAGCAACGGCGAAACCCCTGAAATTCTTTTCTGGGTGGGGTGTGCCGGAAGTTTTGATCAGCGCGCCCAAAAAATAACCAAAGCCTTCACACTCATCCTTCATAAAGCAGGCATTAAATACGCTATTCTTGGAAAAGAGGAAGCATGCACGGGAGATCCAGCCCGCCGCGCGGGTAATGAATTTATTTTCCAGATGATGGCTTACAACAACATCCAAATATTGAATGGATATGGCATTAAAAAAATTGTTACCGCCTGCCCGCATTGCTTTAATATTCTGAAGAATGAATATCCCCAACTGGGCGGCACTTATGAAGTGATTCATCACTCCACATTTTTGCAACAACTGATAGATAATGGTAAAATTGTTTTGAAAGAAGGCGGATCATTTAAAGGCAAAAAAATAACCTACCACGACAGTTGTTACCTTGGTCGGGCAAATAACATTTATGAAGCTCCACGCAAAGTGCTGGAGGCGCTGGATGCAGAACTGGTAGAAATGAAACGCTGCGGTGCCAATGGCATGTGCTGTGGTGCCGGCGGGGCTCAAATGTTTAAGGAAGAAGAAAAAGGCTTTACCAGGGTTAATATTGAACGCAGCCGAGGAAGCCATAGAAACGGGTGCACAGGTTATTGCTGCTGCCTGCCCCTTTTGTAATACCATGCTTACAGATGGTGTTAAGAATAAAGAAAAAGAAGATGATGTTAAAGTGCTTGACATCGCCGAAATAATTGCTGCCGAAATGGGTTAACTTTGCGACCATGAATTTTGAATACAAACACTTACTTCCGCAGAATTTTTCTCCCCACTCCCGCACATGGATCTATCAATCAGAACGGCTGTTCACAGGGGAAGAAATGAAACAGGTAACAAGCCTGTTAAATCACTTTGTTTCTAATTGGAAAAGTCATGGAGTTCCGGTAAAAGGTTTTAGTACAGTTTTATTTAATCGGTTCATCATTTTTATGGCAGATGAGACTGCTACCGGCGTGAGTGGCTGTAGCACCGACAGTTCAGTGCGAATCATTCAGTCAATTGAAAAAAACTTTAAAACAGAAATGTTTAAAAGACATTCACTTGCCCTATTTATTAATAATGAGCTCACACTAATTTCCCTTCCTGAATTTAAAACCATGGCCGCGTCGGGTGCCATAAATGGGGAAACTATTTATTTCAATAACCTGGCCGCCACCAAACAGGAGCTTGAAAATAATTGGATAATACCTGTAAGTAAAAGCTGGCTTTCATCACGGTTGCCAGTTGAGCGGAAAACGGGACTCGAACCCGCCACCCTCAGCTTGGGAAGCTGATGCTCTACCGGATGAGCTACTTCCGCTTTTATATTTAAAATTAATTTTTCGGAACCACAACGTTTAGCATAATCCTGAATTTTTTTAATACTAATTTACATCCGGCCTTGCTGCCAATCTGGCATTAAGACCTATCTTTGCACCTCAATTTTAAATATGCAGGATGTTCTAATCACAAAGGTTATAACTGAGGAAAGACAAGGTGAGGCGTATCAGCCTTTTGCATCGGACCTGAATAATTATACCAAGAAGTTTTATATAGAGAGTTATGGCTGCCAGATGAATTTCAGCGATAGCGAAATTGTTGCATCCATTCTTAATGAGGAAGGTTTTGGTGCCACAAGAAACGTAGAAGAAGCCGACCTGGTGTTATTGAATACCTGCTCTATTCGTGAAAAAGCCGAGCAAACTGTTCGTAAACGCCTTACAGAATTCAGAAAGATGAAGGATGCACGCCCCGCTACTCTTGTAGGTGTTTTGGGCTGCATGGCAGAACGGTTAAAAGCAAAATTTTTAGAAGAAGAAAAGCTGGTCGACCTGGTGGTTGGCCCCGATGCTTACCGCAGTTTACCGGGTTTGATTGAAGAGGCAGAGACTGGCCAGAAAGGTGTAAATGTGTTGCTAAGTCGCGATGAAACCTATGCCGATATTTCCCCAATACGTTTAAACAGCAATGGCATAACTGCGTATGTTTCCATTATGCGGGGCTGTAACAATATGTGCAGTTTTTGCGTGGTACCATTTACACGGGGCAGGGAAAGAAGCCGTAATGCGCATTCCATTCTTGCTGAAGCACAGAATTTGTTTGAAAGGGGTTATAAAGAAGTAACGCTACTTGGGCAAAATGTTGACAGTTATTATTGGGTTGACGATGAAACTAATGAGGTTGTAAATTTCGCGAACCTGCTCGAAAAAGTTGCCCTGGTTAGTCCTACGCTCCGGGTTCGTTTCAGCACATCACATCCAAAAGACATAACGACAGATGTACTGCTTACGATGGCAAAATATGAGAACATCTGCAAATACATTCACCTGCCTGTACAAAGTGGCAATAACAGAATTTTGCAATTAATGAACCGTTCATATACACGTGAATGGTACCTCGCAAAAATCAGGGAGATTAGAACCATTATGCCTGATTGCGGTATAAGCTCCGATGTAATAACAGGCTTTTGTACAGAAACGGAAGAAGAGCATTTGGAAACCATGGATATAATGCGGCAAAGCCGATATGACTTCAGTTATATGTTCTTTTACAGTGAGCGGCCCGGAACCCTTGCCCAACGCAGGTATAAGGATGACATATCGCTGGAAGTGAAGAAAAGAAGACTGCAGGAAATTGTTGCGCTGCAGGGTGAGCTTTCTTACCGAAGCAATAAAAATGATGTGGGTAAAACCTTTACCGTTTTAATAGAAGGAGAAAGCAAAAAAAGTGAAAAAGACTGGATGGGAAGAAACAGCCAGAATAAAGTAATTGTTTTTCCCAAAACAGATAATCAGTATAAAAGCGGCGATTACGTATCTGTAAACGTGACCGGTTGCACACAGGCAACCCTGCTGGGCGCTATCGCCAATTAGAATAAATGTTTAGAAATGGAAATTCAGTCAATAAAAAACAGGTTTGGAATTATTGGAAGCTCGCCGGCATTGAATTATGCATTGCAGGTGGCTGCGCAGGTGGCGGCTACCGATCTGAGTGTATTAATTGTTGGTGAAAGCGGTGTAGGTAAAGAGGTTTTTTCACAGATCATCCATGCGCTTTCTGCCAGGAAGCATAATTCATTTATAGCTGTTAACTGTGGCGCGATACCGGAAGGTACTATTGATTCAGAATTATTTGGTCATGAAAAAGGCTCTTTTACCGGCGCAGTAGATAGTCGTAAAGGATATTTTGAATCTGTAAACGGGGGCACCATTTTTTTGGATGAAGTAGGTGAACTGCCTATAGGTACTCAGGCGAGGTTATTAAGAATGCTTGAAACAGGTGAATACATTCGTGTAGGATCTTCTAAGGTTCAAAAAACAGATGTGCGGGTAATTACGGCAACCAACAAAGACCTGCTTGAATTAACGCAAAAAGGAAAGTTCAGGGAAGACTTATATTATCGCTTAAGCACTGTTCCCATAAGGGTTCCATCATTGCGTGACCGGAGAGAAGACATTCCTTTATTGTTCAGAAAATTCGTCGTAGATTTTTCAGAACGATACAAAATGCCGCCTGTTCAACTAGATGAAGAAGCGCGTAATATGATCGTGAATTATAACTGGCCCGGCAATGTTAGGGAATTAAAAAATATTGCAGAACAGGTTTCAGTTTTATCAGAAAAACCATTGATTGAAGGAAAAGAATTACGCAGGTTTTTACCTGAACGACCGAATGACAGGCTACCGGTTTTAGCCTCCGCACAAAACCAGTCAGGCGAGTTTAAAAATGAACGGGAGATTTTGTACAAGCTTTTCTTTGACATGAAAAAAGACGTAACAGAACTCAAAAAAATGTTCGTTGAAATTGTGAATAATCCATCCCTTGCACAATCAGCTGCTAATCATACCCATGAATCTTTAATTAACGATTACGAGGAAAATGGGGATGGTCATGCCAGCATGCAAAATCAAAATCAGCATCCCTTATTACAATCTTCCAATCAGCAGGCTGTTTTGCTATCAAGAGAAAATGATATTCAACAGCACGAAGAAGTGGAGGAGTCGCTGAATATTATGGATAAAGAAAGGGAACTGATAGAAAAGGCGCTAAAAAAGCACAGGGGCAAAAGAAAGGATGCATCGTTAGATCTGGGCATAAGTGAACGAACTTTATACAGGAAGCTAAAAGAATACGACATTAATGAGTAAGAAAAATTGGTTAGTCCTGTTACAAAAAACACAGCGGGTAAAAAGCTTTTTTATCTGCTCCTCTTTGCTCTTATTTCTATTAATGATCATTTCTTCGTGTGGCGTTTATACGTTTCGCGATGTAAGCATTCCGCCCGAAGTAAAAACCATCAAGATCGGTTTTATAGAAAATAAAGCGCGCTATATAAACCCGCAGCTTAGTCCCAAATTAACTGATGAGTTGCAGCAAAAAATTACCAACTTAACACGCCTAACCAGGACCAACAGCGATGATGCCCATTACCAGGTAAACGGATATATAAACAGTTACAATGTATCTACTTCCGGTATAAGTAACAATCAAACAGCAACCAACAGGCTTACCGTGGGGGTGCATATCATTTTCGACAATACACTTGGGAACAAAACAGAAGAATATGATGTAACCCGGGATTTTGAATTTGATGCTTCTCTTACCCTGCCACAGGCCGAGGGCAGACTTCTGGATGAAATTGTAAAAAACCTGACCGATGAAATTTTTAACCGGATATTCTCTAACTGGTAATTTATTTAAACTTCACTCTTTGTATTAAAATACATTTATTTCGGCTACATTAGCCATTCTGAAATAATCCGTTCATTTCCTTATGAGGAATAAAAAACTTTTTATTTAATGCAGGCAACGGAAAAAGAAATTCTTGGCACTTTGTTTCATAAAGATGCGCTGCAAGAAGTTGAAAAAAAGAGATTGGAAGAATTGGCGGCAAAGTATCCTTTTTTTGGTGTGGGCTGGTATCTGCTTGCTAAGCAAAATGCGGCACAAAAGATCCCGGATCAAAAACATATAGCACAAAAGGCTATGCTTCACTTTAGTGATGCGCTCTGGCTTCAATACAACCTCTACCCAGTAATTCTAGAATTTGCGAAAGATCTACCAATACACCCACCTACTTTAATAAATGAAGAAGAAGAACAGAAGGATTTGGAGCAGCATGAAGAAACCAGTGAAGAAACATTAGTTTCTGAATCCGATCTTCAACTGCAAAGCGAAAAAATTGCCGGTGTTTTAAAAGACCAATTGGAAGAGTTTGAAAAACCGGTGGAGGATGCTGAGCTCGAACTGCAACCCCAGGAACCTTATTATAAAGTTGATTATTTTGCAAGCCAGGGTATTAAGCTGGAAGCGGCCAGGGAAAACAATCACAAAGAAAGAAATGACCGTGTAGATGTTAAGCTGCAATCTTTTACAGACTGGCTTAAACAGATGAAAAGAACCAATCCCAAACCAACCGACCTGGGAACCGAAACTGCTATGGAAACCCTCGTTCAGCATACAGCCGAAAGCTCTAATGAAACGCAGGAAGTAATAACAGAATCTATGGCCGAAATTTTATTAAAGCAGGGTAAAACCGGTAAGGCTATAGAGGTGTATAATAAATTAAGTTTTTTGAATCCCTCTAAATCCACTTACTTTGCGGCCAAAATTCAGGAATTAAATAAATAAAAATCATGTTGATATTCTTTATTTTAATAGTGTTGGCCTGCCTTATTTTAGGCGTTATTGTATTGATTCAAAACCCAAAAGGTGGCGGCTTATCAGGTACATTGGCCGGGTTTAATAATCAATTTATGGGTGTTAAGCAAACAAACGATGTGTTAGAAAAAGGTACATGGCTTTTTGCTTCCCTCCTCATTGTATTGTGTGTTGTTTCAAGCCTGTTTATTTCAGGTGGAGTTAGTGGTCCTGACACAGGCATTTTGAAAGATGTAAATACCTCAACGGTTCCTACCACTACCAATCCAGGTACAAATAACGCGATTCAGCAACAACCCAATACGGTTGTTCTTGACTCATCAAACAAATAAACTTCTAATTGTAGATTATAAACCCTGCTTATAATGAAAGCAGGGTTTTTTATTTTTGAAAGGTTATGAAAAAAGCTATCCTGGTAATAATAATAGTTTTAATTGTAGTGTCAGGCATATTTGCATGGTTGATACTTGCACCTGCAACAACCTTTGCATCCGAAAAAAAATATTTATACATCCGTGAAAAAAACTTGCCTGAAGAACAGGTGATGCGACAAATTGATACAGGAAATATAATCAGGAGCTCAGGTATATTTTACATGGCTGCCAATGCCCTGCATGTTTGGGAAAGGATTCGACCCGGCAGGTTTGAAGTTGCAAAGGGTCAAAGCATACTGGATATTGTGCGCACACTTAGAAATAATAACCAGTCTCCCGTAAAGCTTACCATCAAAAAGCTAAGGATCAGGGAAGATTTTGCACGCCTGATCGGTAAAAATTTCTCAACCGATTCTTTAAGTGCTCTCCGCTTTTTAAACAACCCAGATTCTTTAGAAATTATTGACAGAGATACCAATACCTTATTTACGGTTATTATACCAAACACTTATTTTTTTAACTGGAATACTTCTGTCCGGAATATTTTACTCAGGCTGAAAGAAGAAGAAGAAAAATTCTGGGCTAAGGAGAACCGGCTAACTAAAGCCCGCAATAAAAACCTGACCAAAACGCAGGTATACACCCTGGCTTCGATCGTAGAAGAAGAAACCAATAAAAATGACGAGAAAGAAAATATAGCCAGTGTATATTATAACCGACTGCAAAAAGGGATGCCGCTTGGGGCAGACCCTACCATAAAATTTGCACTTAAAGATTTTGGACTTAAACGCATTTATTTTAAACATTTAAATGTCTCTTCTCCTTACAACACTTACAGGAATAAAGGTTTGCCACCGGGGCCTATCAGCACACCTTCTATTTCGAGTATTGATGCGGTATTGAATGCCCCACCAACCGGTTATTTATTTTTTGTTGCGAAAAGTGACTTTAGTGGTTATCATCACTTCAGTACAACCTATGCCGAACATACGCAATACGCCAAATTATACCAACAGGCATTAAATGAATTAATTTTAAAAAAAGCCCAGCAGGGTAAATAAATTCATTGACCAAATTCCAAGAAATAATATTAACCTCACGTCCACTAACTTATATTAGGAAAAAAAGTAAGACTTTAATTTTGCCAGGTTTTGAAGGCATTCCACTTTACCCGGTTTACAAGTTCTTTATTACCCATTCTAAGAATATAAGTTTTGTTGAAAGGGCATCGGCCATGTCGTTCAACTTTATAATGGCGTTACCGGCTGCGGCTATTTTCTTGTTTACCCTAATCCCCTATTTTCCTGTAGCCAAGAATATTCAGGATGAATTGTTTGTGATCATTACAGATCTTACTCCAAACAATGAAACACGCACCCTTATTCTTACAACTATGTTCGATCTTTTTAATAAGCCAAAAACAGGATTGCTTTCTTTAGGCTTCCTGCTTGCCTTATTTTATTCATCTAATGCAATGGTTAGAATGATACGAACCTTTGACCGCTCCCTTCAAATTAAAAAGAAGCCCAATTTCATAAAGCTTAGATTAAGAGCCATTAAACTCACGCTAATATTAATTGTTGTACTTATGGTAACACTTTTCCTCTCTATAGGGCAGGGATTTCTGTTTGCCCAAATAATGGAATGGATGAATATAGATGTGGATGAAAACAGTTTTCTGGTTCAAATACTTCGGTGGCTAATAATTGTATTATTATTTCTTTATTCTATAGCCTTCATATATAAATATGCCCCCTCGGTAGATAAACGCTGGCACCTTTTCTCACCTGGAGCGGTACTAGCCACTGTACTTATAATATTGGCAACATATCTCTTTTCTGTTTGGGCTCAGAATTTTTCTAATTACAATAAAATTTACGGGTCAATTGGCGCATTGCTATTTTTTATGCTGCTGGTTTATATAAACTCCTTTATGCTATTGATAGGGTACGAACTGAATGTGGGGATAAACCACCTTAAACATTTGCGGGATATAAAAAATGGAATTCCAAGAATGGAAGAAATCAAAATAGAACACTAATTAAAAATTATATCAATATAAAAAAATTTTTTTATTGTATAAAAGTTATAATTTTCTGAATATTACTAATCACAAAAATTAAGACTATGAAAAAAACATTATCTCTCGCCATCTTTTCCCTCTTTCTGGCATTATTTGTTACTCCAACTTTTGCAATAAGCCTTAAGCCTGCTGAAGAACATAAGGCAGCCCTTGCGGTAGAACCTGCAACAGTTGATCGTACCAATATTAATGATGCCGTTAACGAGTTTAAAAGTCTTTCTAAACAAGACAAAAAACAGCGTTTAAAAGATGCAAAGAAGGCACTGAAAGAGTATAAACACTCGGCCAAACATGCTGACAGTAATACCAGCACTGCATTGCTTGTTATTCTGGCTATTCTATTACCTCCTGTAGCTGTATTGGTTCATGAAGGTGAATTAAATAACAAATTCTGGATCGATCTTTTGTTAACGCTATTATTTTACCTGCCAGGTTTAATTTATGCGTTGATCGTAGTTTTAGGTAAGGATTAATTACTAACTATTTTAAAAAGATCCCGTACATGTACGGGATCTTTTTATTTGTACTATTCAATCCTTTTTCTTTTTCCCCGGCGTATAAATAATCCGTGCCTTATTAACCAAATCAATAAATTCAGTTTGTTCAAAGTTTTTAAAATCTGCCGAAGTTTTGGCTAAGGATAAAACTTCATCCCATGTAATTCCGGACACTAGTTTTGAACGTTTTAATAATTCACCAAACATAATTACTGAAGTGGCAAACCGAAGACAGCTATCTGCCTTAGCCAGTGGAACGTAATTATTCGGAATATCATATTCAATCTCACATACTTCACTTAATCCTGGTGGTTTATAATGCAGTTTAAGCTTACCAAGAATGCAACTGTCATTATTTATTACAACAACATTTGGCTCATATTCAAACACGGCAAAAAGTGAATGACCGGTGCCCAACTCGCCTCCTTCAATCTCTGTTGTGTCGGTACCACTTTCATTAACACGGTTATCAAACCCTATAAGCCGGTATTTGTTTACATACGACGGATCAAAAGAAATGGAGGCATGGGCATCATTTGCCACTGCATACATAGTTCTTGAAAATTCAGTAAATAATATTTTTTCAGCCTCATTTATATTATCCAAATAAGCAAAGTTTCCATTGCCTTTACGCGCAAGTGTTTCCAGCTTACTGTCTTTATAATTACCTGTACCCACACCAAGACAGGTTAAATAAATACCTGTTTGCCGGAATTTTGCAACCAGATCTTCGAGTTGTTTATCTGTTGTCTGACCAACATTAAAATCGCCATCCGTTGCTAAAATGATCCTGTTATTTCCTCCCGGTTTATACATGCGTTGTGCAAGCTGGTAGGCCATAACGATTGCAGACTCACCGGGAGTTTCCCCACCGGCTTTAAGTTTACCTATGGCTGTATTCAATAGGTCCTTTTCTTTACCCGAAGTGGGAGTTAAATAAATGCCGGTATTTCCGCCATACACCACAATGGCAACCGTATCTTTTTCGCGAAGATTTTTTACCAGCAATTTAAATGAAGATTGAAGTAGTGGCAACCGGTTTGGCTGATCCATTGAGCCTGAAACATCTATTAGAAATACCAGGTTACTTGCTGGTATATTACTCATATCAATCAATGGGGCACGGATGTTTACAAATAATAGGTTATTCTTTTTCCAGGGGGTACTTGTTACCCGCGAATTAACGCAGAACGAAGGACAAAAATAATTGCTGTCAAAAGCAGGCAGGTTAAAATAGTTAAGCATTTCCTCAATTCGTACCGCATTAACAGGCACCTTTAATTCATTATTTATAAACCTTCGGAGGTTACTGTAACTGGCTTTATCTATGTGCAGTGCAAACGATGTTTCAGGGAATTTTTTAGTTTCCAGAAAATCATTCTCTTTAATATTCAGGTAACTTTCGTTGCCATGATAGAACAACACCTGGTGTTTTAGAGAATCTTTGGAGAAAGAAAGAAGCTTGTGCTTAAAAAGCGATTCACCCTGGGGAACCTTTTTTAGAGTAAATTGATTGAAGTGATTAGCAGTTGCTATAGTTTCCAGCACTTCAAAGCCATCAGCAGAAAAAGTTATGTAATCAAGTGTGTCTTCAACCGGAATTTTAAATGCACCGTTTTCGGAAGAATAAGCGTAACCGTAATGACTTTGTAATTCAATTTTTACGTTAAATAAGCCTTTTCCATTTTCATCTTTTACCGCACCTTCAATAAAATACTGGCTATTGGCGGCAAATACAAAAAAAGAACAAACCACCAGAAGCAGAATGCGATTCAAATATAGAATTGCGTTATGCAATTTTATTGTAATTGATAAATTTCAGCAAGGTTTCTTCCAAGCCCGTCATAATCCAATCCATAACCCACCACAAATTTATTCGGAATAGAAAAGCAATTATAATCAACAGTAGTGTTATGCTCGTTTGCTTCGGGTTTGTATAATAAAGCTGCCAGCTTTAAAGAAGCAGGCTGTTGATTAATGATCTGCGGCATAAAATGGCTCATTGTTTTGCCTGTATCAATTATATCTTCCAGAATTATAACATCCCTCCCGTTAATATCTTCATCTAAACCAATTGCCGTAATTACCTGCCCGGTAGATTTAGTGCCCTTGTACGAGGCAAGTTTTATAAAACAAATTTCTGCCTCAATTGTCAAGTGCTTAAAAAGATCAGCCGCAAACATAAATGCACCATTTAATACAGCGATAAATAAAGGTGTTTTTCCTGCATAATCAATATCGATTTTTGCAGCAACCTCTTTTATCTTTTCTTCAATAGCAGCTTTATCCAGAAAAGGAACAAACTGCTTATCATGAACTGTAATTATTTGCATTACTGTTTCTGTAAATTATCTTGAAACAAGCTTAGATGCATTGGAAACCGGGCGTAAGAAAACCTTGCTGCCAGTTATGAGCTTTTTACTTTTTGGAAGGCTGTTATATGAAACAAGCATGTCTAGTTGTACCCCTTGCTGTTGTGCAATATCTTCTAAAGTTTCGGCATCATTAACCAGGTGAAAATCTTTTGATCCCTTTTTTTGCTTTTTTTCTAAAAAAATCAATTGCCCGCGATCGATGATATCAACATTACCCAATTCGTTATACGCTAACAATTTATTGTAAGAAATATGATACCTGGTTGCCAAGGCAAAAAGCGAACTACCTGATCTGGCATAAACAACCTTGGTATTATTAATCTTAAAAATTTTATCCGGATAAGATCTATTTGCAGATTCTGCAGGCTTTGAAGACTCCTGTACATTTACCACCACCTCTTCAATAACATCATCATCGCTTAGAATACTTGGTGCGGGGCGATGCTTAACCAGGGGTGTTTTTATTTCGTTGGCCATCTGCAATGCAACATCGGTATAATGGTCGAGGTTATTATCCCTGATTGTTTTAATTAGCAGGTTTGCGTAAACAGGATTGGTTGCATAACCGGCTTTCTTTAAACCTTTGGCCCATGCCTCATAATCTGTCGGGTCTAAATCGAATAAAGAGGCATATAATGGACGGGTACTTAAAAAATCTGAATGGTCTTTATATGAATCGGTTGCTGAAGTATAGCTTCTGAAACATTCGCCTTTTGCATCATCATCATGATAAACAACATCACCTGTCCAATTCCCTTTGCATTTAATACCAAAATGATTGTTGGAAGCCTGAACAAGTTCACTTTTACCGGCACCTGATTCAAGAATTCCCTGCGCGAGGGTTATAGAAGCCGGTACACCTGTACGCAACATTTCGCTAATGGCTAAGTCTTTATACTGATCAATGTAAGCCCTTACAGCATTGTTTTGAGAAAAGGCACTTTGGAATAAGCAGCAACGTGATAAATACGGCAATAATTTTCTTCATTCAATTAGATTTTTTTGATGAGCATTAAACCATCTCTGACAGTAAGCAATACCTGCCTGGTTCTTTCATCATTAGCAACATGGTTATTAAAAGCCGCTATGGCTTTCGCATTTTTTCCTGATATGTTTTCCTGGAGAACTTCTCCGTGAAAGAGTACGTTATCTGCTATTATTAACCCGTTCTTACTTAAACGGGGTAATACCATTTCATAGTATTCTATATATCCGTTTTTATCAGCATCAATAAAAACAATATCCCAATTATAATCCAGTGTGGGAATAATGGTTCTTGCATCACCCCTATGCAAACGTATTTGATTATCAAAATTCGCTGAAACAATATTTTTCCACGCAGTGTTAGCATCGTTGTCACGAAGCTCAATGGTATGTAATTCGCCACCTTTCCGTAAACCTTTTGCAAGACAAAGTGCACTGTAACCGGTAAAGGTTCCTATTTCCAAAATATATTTCGGCTGAACAGAAGCACTTATTATTTCAAGAAACACACCCTGCACATTACTGCTTAACATTTGCGCCTCAGGGTGCAGCAGTGATTCATCATAAATTCTTTTGAAAACAGGTTCGTCGGGAGTGGTATATGCAACAGAATAATTATCAGCAAGGGGCTCAATTAAATGCATACAGGTCTTTAATGGAATTGCTTTTTGGAATATGGATAAAGATAAAGCTCAATTCTTATTGAGCCAAAGCTTAATCGGGTTTACTTATAATAAATAATCCAATAAATGTTAAAATTCCGTTTAGTAACAGCAGTTCAATGCCAATTTGAAAGCCATTAAACCAATGTGCAGCATTTGCACTTATAAAATAGCTTAATACCGGTGCGGATAAACAAACCCATAATACATTCAGATTTTGAGGCAACAAACGTTTGGTAAAAATTCCGAAAGAGAACAACCCTAACAAAGGTCCATAAGTATACCCAGCAATGCGAAGAATGATATCAATTATAGATTTATCATTGATCCACTTAAAAATCATTACAGCTATAAAGAATATAATAGCGAAAATAAGATGCACCCAAAGCCTGGTTTTTCGTGCATCTTTTTCTGAAATGTTATTGTTACGTTTTAACCCGAGAATATCTATACAGAAAGAGGAGGTTAATGCTGTGAGGGCGCCATCGGCACTGGGAAATAAGGCAGATATCAACCCAATAATAAATATAATGGAGATGAACCCAGGAAGAGAATACAGGGCAATAGCAGGAAACAGGTCATCACCTTTTATAGAAATATTATTTGCTTCTGCGAAGAGATATAACAACCCCCCTAAAAGTAAAAACAAAAAATTTACAGCTACCAGTACAAAACTAAAAGTGATCATGTTTTTCTGAGAGTCCTTTAGATTTTTCACACTAATATTCTTTTGCATCATTTCCTGGTCAAGCCCTGTCATTCCAATTGTTATAAATGCACCTCCAACAATTTGTTTAAGCCAGAAAGAAGAACTGTTGGCATCTGTATTAAAAATTTTTGTAAGGTTATTAGTACCTAATTGTTTGCATAGCTGTGCTAAAATCATAGCCAAGGTTATTCATGATATACACAACACAAATAATTAATCCCAGCAACATAAACGTGGTTTGAAGTGTATCTGTAAAAACTATGGTTTTAACACCACCTTCAAATGTGTACAGTAAGATCATCAGAAGAATTACAAATGCAGTTAACCAAAAGGGAATATTCATATTATTAAGTATGAAAATCTGCAACACATTTATAACAAGGTAAAGACGTGCTGTAGCGCCAAGAACCCGGGAAATAATAAAAAACAGTGATCCCGTTTTATAAGCAACGTTACCAAAACGTTGTAATAAATAATTATAGATTGAGGTTAACTGCAACCGGTAATATAATGGCAGCAAGACGAAAGCAACTATGACATATCCGATAAAATAACCAATCACAACCTGGAAATATCCGAATGCATCCTGGCACCCACCGTTCCGGGCACACTAACAAAGGTTACCCCGCTAAGCGAAGTACCTATCATGCCAAAAGAAACTAGCATCCAATTGCTGTTGCGGTTTCCTATAAAAAATGATTCATTGTTTGCATTGCGGCTTGTATACCAGGCAACGCCCAGCAATAAGAGGAAATAAGCAATCACAAAAATAAAAAGTAAGGTTGTGGACATATGCTGCAAAGTAATTGAAACAACGAAAGTTTAAAAATGAATATTACTCACTAAAAAATTGCTTTACAAAAAACCCTTTATTTGATTTATGTATATTTTGCGTGTAATAAAAATCTAAATGGATAAGAAAAAAATACAGGCAGTAGCAGTTTTCTGCGGTTCAAAGAAAGGGAATAATGAAATATATCATAAGCATGCGGCAACACTGGGCAAATTGATTGCTGAACACAACCTGCGCATGGTGTATGGTGGCGGCAATAATGGTTTAATGGGAATTGTTGCTACCGGGGTTATCAATAATAATGGTATTGTAAAAGGAATAATTCCTGAAATATTAACCCGAAGGGAAAATCAGCATGATGGAATTTCTGAATTGCTCGTAGTCGCCGACATGCATATTAGAAAGAAAATGATTTATGATGAATGTGATGCTGCATTTATTTTACCCGGTGGTAATGGCACACTGGATGAACTGTTCGAGATACTTACCTGGAATTCTCTAAGCATACATAATAAACAAATATTTCTGCTAAACTCCGAGGGATTTTACGATGCACTAATTGTACATCTTGAAAAAATTCAGGAAGAAGGTTTTTTTTACGAGAACTGGAAAGAAAGCCTGCTAATATTTGATACCCCGGAAGCTATTTTTTCATGGATGGATGCAAATAAACATTAAATCCTGCACGAATAACGGGAATCATATTATTATACCCATCCCGGTAAGGAGAGTTTTCATCATTCATAAGATCGAATAACAAGGCTGTATAAAAACTACTTCTGCCTACAACGCGTTGTGCATAACCAATACCTGCAAGAAAACTCGTTGCATTTACTGTTTGATTATAAGACAAACCACTTTGCAAATCCTTATCCTTGAATTTTATCCAGTTTTGTTCAATTTGCCCTTGAACAAATAAGAAATTTACAGGGTATGCACGAAAAAATGCCCCGGCACCATAATTAAAACTGCTAAGTTTTCCATCATAGTTATAGTCATAGTTTAGGTCGTATTTCTGGGAGTTATAATTCAAATTAAAAACAAGGCCGGCATCGAGCCATTGTGCAAGGGTATATCCAACTTCAGGGTTAGCACCAATACCAAAAGAGCCTGACCCAAAACCCAATGAAATACTTCCGCCAACAAAGACCCTGTCGGGCGAAAAAGTATTTTCAGCATTATTATTTTCCCTTGTATACTGAGCATTAACCAGGGAAATAATGAGCCCTGCTATTAGTGTTAAGATTCCTTTTTTCATACTGTAAATTTTGGTTCGCTAACCTGGTTGAAAATTTTACCAGGATTTAAAATGTTATTGGGATCGAATGCCTTTTTTATTTCACTCATCAACCTCAGGTTGGCCTCCTTAAAAACAATATCCATAAAATTCTTTTGTATAAGCCCTATACCATGTTCACCACTTATTGTTCCACCAAGGCTATACACTAATTCAAATAATTTTCGCAAAATATCATTCATCTCTTCATTACCATAACTGTTCGGAATACCCTCTTTATGTATTCTAATGTGCAGGTTTCCGTCGCCCGCATGTCCATAACATACCGGGTGAAAACCAAATTCCTTTCCTAATTTTTTAACTCCTCTTATAAGTTTGGGTAATTCCGCCCTGGGTACAACGGTATCTTCTTCAATAGTATAACCTGCAATTTTTACCGCTTCAGCAACCCTTCTGCGCAACTTCCATAATTCATTTTTTCTGCGCCTCATCGTCTGCAAATAAATATTTCACCGGTTTTATAAGATTGTAGAAGGTTTGCGATGGATTCCATGTCAGACAGCAATACATCCATGTTATTTCCATCGACCTCAATCAGCAGGTGCGCCTCAATATCATCCCCCACGGGTAAAATATGACCAGTAACCATTCTGCTAACTATTTGTAAAGCGTCAATTTCAATAAGTTCGAGGGCACTTGGGGTAAAGCCGGCCCTGAATATGGCACTAACCGCTTCACTGGCTTCTTCGAGTGAGTAAAAGGGAACAAGCATTAAAAGATCGTATTTAGGCAGGGGCAATAACTTAAGAACAATTTTGGTTACAACACCCAGCGTTCCCTCGCTGCCCACCATAAGCTGGGTTAGATTATATCCTGTAGAATTTTTGAGCACATTGGCACCCGTCCATATAATTTCCCCTGTGGGTAAAACCACCTCCAGGTTTAAAACATAATCTTTTACTACACCATACTTAACCGCTTTTGGACCCCCGCTGTTTTCTGCAATATTTCCACCAATAAAACAGGAACCCCGGCTGCTCGGGTCGGGTGGATAAAACAATCCTTTTTCTTTTACGGCATTTTGCAATACTTCAGTTATAACCCCAGGCTCTACCGTCACCTGCAGGTTTCGCTCGTCTATTTCCAGAATTTTATTCATTTTTTCTGTAGAAAGTGAGATCCCGCCAAAAAACGGAAGTGCCCCACCACTTAAACCAGTACCACCACCGCGAGGAGTAACGGGTATATTTTCCAAATTGCATAACTGAATAACCTGGCTTATTTGTTCCGTGTTAAGCGGCTTTATTACTACATCAGGCAAGTACCTTAGATGTTCAGTCTCATCTTTACCATATATACTTAAAGTTTCTGCATCGTGTAAAACATTTTCTTCGCCAACAATTGAAATTAACGTTTGAATATGTTGTTCGCCTATCATTGATGCAAGATAAAATGGTATTGATGATTTTATCTGAAAGATTATTTTTAATTTATTGTGCAAACTGGGAAAATAACCCAAAAAAATTTAAAATTCTAAAAATGAGAATATCCTAACTATTTAATTATCAATGAATTAACGATTTCCTTAAAAATATTATAAAATATTATTTTCAAAAGTTTGCATTTTCTGTTTGGCTGCTTTACTTTTCAGGATTATTAAACGTCATAAAAAATTAAAACTATGAAACACATTTTCGCAAAAATTTGTTTGATTGCCTTGCTGGCGATCCCGGCAACACAAAAAGCCAGCGCTAATTATCGCATTTGTCTGGTAGACAATTGCAAATATTTCTGGTCTGTTGAATTTACACCTACTGCTAAAGGTTATTCTTTTGCAGGTACAGTTGATGTAGGTTCTGGACCATTATGGAGTGTTAAAGGATGGATGGATCAATCTAATGATTCTATCGAAGCTACTTTAGTTAACCCTAACATGGATGGTTGCAAGTCTGGAATGGCTGATTCTATCATGTATTGTGGTCATGGTTGTGGTTTCCACGATCAAAACAAAGGTGGCGATCCAGTATTTATGGGTACAGGTAACTGGGTATCTTTCTGCAAAGGAAAGGTTCAAAGTAAAGGATTGTTCTCTATAAAAGATTGCAACCACGAAGACCATTGGATTTCTGATCATGGTTTACTTCCAGCACAAGCTCCAATAGCTTTAGAAAATGCTGTAAACCTTAAAGCATCTCCAAACCCTGTAACAACTTCTACTACAATTTCTTACAATGTTGCTAAAGAAGGTAAAGTAAACATTACTGTTTACAACAATCTTCAACAGCCAGTTAAGACTATTGTTAATGAAACAAAAACTGCAGGTTCTCATTCAGCTATGTGGGATGGCAGAAATGCTAACGGTTCCCAGGCAACTTCAGGAATTTATAAAGTTGTAGCTGTAGTAAATGGCAAGTCCACTTCTACCTCAGTTCAGGTAATTCACTAAATTTCGTTTAATCGTTTCTTTTTCGAAAAAAGGTTGTACTCAAAAAGTACAGCCTTTTTTATTTATGCCTGTCTTAATTTCATTTTTACAAATCCTTAGATACGTGCAGATTATCTTTGCATCATTATGAAGAGCAAAGGAAAAGTTTTAGTAGCAATGAGTGGCGGTATAGATAGTACTGTTACAGCCTTAATGCTCCATCATGAAGGTTATGAGGTTATTGGAATAACCATGAAAACATGGGATTATGCAACCAGCGGAAGCACCCATAAAGAAACCGGGTGCTGCAATTTAGATAGTTTTAATGATGCTCGGGCGGCCGCTGTACAACATGGTTTTCCTCATTTTATACTGGATATAAGGGAAGAGTTTGGCGAATCAGTTATAAACAATTTTGTTGAAGAATACATGGCTGGCAGAACACCCAATCCATGTGTTATGTGTAATACACATATAAAGTGGACAGCCTTATTAAAAAGAGCTGATGCAATGGGTTGCGATTTTATTGCAACAGGTCATTATGCTAATGTGTTAAAACATACCAATGCCAGGTATTACACCAGTAAAGGAATTGATAATTTGAAAGATCAAAGCTATGTTTTATGGGGTTTAAGCCAACAATTGCTTAGTAGAACCATCATGCCTCTTGGCATTTACCATAAAACAGCAATAAGGCAGATGGCTGAAGATTTCGGCTATCCCGAGCTGGCTAAAAAAAGTGAATCTTACGAAATTTGTTTTGTTCCTGATAATGATTACCGTGGTTTTCTTAAAAGAAAAGTTACGGGTCTTGAAAACAGTCTTAAAGGTGGAAACTTTACCGATAAAGAAGGTAATATACTTGGTGAACATAAGGGTTATCCCTTTTATACGATTGGGCAAAGAAAAGGTCTTGATATTGCTTTAGGGAAACCGGCTTATGTTACCAGTATTGAACCAGAAACAAATACCGTGGTGCTGGGCGGGAAAGAAGATTTATTTAAAACCGGCATGACTGTAAGTAAGCTAAACTATATTAAATACCCTGCTATTGAAGATGGTGCAGAACTAATTGTTAAGATCAGGTATAAAGATGCAGGCACACCTGCAAAAATCTTTAATGATAATGATAATTTAATTGTTCATTTTCTGAACGATGCAGGCAGCGTTGCCCCCGGGCAAAGCGCAGTTTTTTATGAAGGAAATGATGTTGTAGCCGGTGGTATAATTTTGCGAAGCTTATAACAGATACCATTATCTTAGTAAAAAATTGCATTGAAAAAGATTTTTGGTTTACTCGCATATATTTCAATCTATACATTTTCATTCGGACAAACAGTATATTCAAACGGTCCACTCTCTACGGGCACTATTTCGAATAATGGAACACCTTCTCCTGCAGGTTATACGTGGAGTGAATTACAAAACAATTCATCGAACAACGAGGTAACTAATACAGACCTGGGATTTCCATCGTACAGTAATTCTGACGGATTTGCTTTTTCTCTTTCAGACAATTTCACTATTCCGGAAAATGACACCTGGAGCCTTACTAACATTTCAGTTTTCGCCTATTCTATTAACCGATCCGCCGGATTAATTAATGACATCAAAGTTAGAATTTGGAATAAAGAACCAGGCACTACTGGCGCAGAAGTTATTTATGGTGATCTTGTTACCAACAGGTTTTTATCATCATCCGACACTAAAACTTATCGTATCCAAAACACATTATTTGACAATGGTGCCGCTGGTTTTCAAAGAAACATTTTTAAAATTAATGCAACGGTAAATATTACATTACCTGCAGGAAACTATTGGCTTGAATGGCAAACCTCGGCCTCTGACAGCACTGTTCACTTCTCCCCTGCTGTTACCCTAAATAACCTGCGGACAAAAGAATTATCAAACGGAAAAATGTATGATTTCTCCATTGAGAAATGGTATGATGTTGAAGATGTTGGCGGGCCTGATAGTGCAGCGGTTTCAAATATTTCCCAAGACCTGCCTTTCGAAATAACTTATGACAAAGTACTTCCGGTAGAAATTATAAATTTTACAGGAAAAGAAATCAATAATGCCATTATTCTTCAATGGCAAACAACGAATGAAATAAATAATAAAGGTTTTGATATTGAAAGGAAAAATGCTACCGGAACTTTTACAAGTGTTGGATATGTTGAAAGCAAATCCTCATCTTCAAATAATACATATTTATATTCCGATAAAACGGTTGAAAAAGGAAAAAAATATTTCTACAGATTAAAGCAGGTAAGCTTAAACGGGCAGTACAAATATTCAAAAGTCATAGAGGTCTCTACCAGCTTTTCAAACAGTATTTTTATTTCGCCCACAATTGCTGCATCTACGATTACCCTTCATATCCCGGGTGAAAACTCTCCTGTTAATCACGCATATATTACCGATGCGCAAGGCAAAGCCGTTATGATTTTGAACCAGGTTTTTCTTCCCGGCTCAAACAATGATATTAATATATCATCCTTAGCCAGGGGCATATATTTTATGGTTTTACAAACAGGTACTAACAAACGGGAAACCTTACGTTTTGAAAAGAAATAAATTTTTAACTACAGGTATTCTCAACAATAAAACGAATGCGGGATTATATAAGAATAATTTTTATTCAATATATTTCTTCTTTAATTTTAAACAAACTAAACTACATGAATAAACTTGTACTCCTTTTAATGGTATCCTTTCTATCTGCCGGCCTGGTTCAGGCACAAGAAAAAACCTATCACCCCATAAAATCTAAGGTTAATAAAACGTCTATTTTAAATGCGCCGATGTCACCACAAGGTGATTGCGATACTTTAGGCTATAGTTTGGTAGAAAATCAAAATGCTGTTATATATGTCTATGGTGGTGATACATTAAATTATGATGGATACCTGTTCGGCCCTTTAAACCTCGGCACAACTAATTTTCTTCAAAGTGCCAATGTATACAGCGTTTCAGGCACTCCTTATAAATACATTACCGGCGCACAGATTTTTTTCGGCATTGCAAATACAAACAACCCCGCAAACCTCAACAAAAAATTAAGTTTTAGGGTGTATGAGAGAACCAGCAACGGCATTCCGGGTCAGCAACTTGGTTCTACTGAATTAACACTCGCCGAAGTAAAGATGGCAGTAGATAACAATCAGCCGGTAAATGTTTTATTTCCAACACCCATAGCAATCCCTGCAGACCAAACCTTTTTTGTAAGCGTTGACTACAGGCAATTTAAATGGACTGATACGGGTGATAAAGATTCTATTGCAGTACTTTCAACCTACGACGACAGTGTGGTAAATTCAAATGGTAATCCTATAAACCTGGCTTATCAGAACTACAAATTATCTATTTTAAATATTTGGGCACCCGTTACCGATTTGTGGGTAAATTCAACAACCGGCGAAGGACTGGATGTAGTGTTGTATATATTTCCATTTGTGAGTGTTTCACCTGATGGCTGTACAGCCTTGCCTGTAACGGCGCTAAACTTTACGGGGGTAATTAAAAACAACCAGGCATTACTTACCTGGAGTACCGCAACCGAAAATAATAATAAAGGATTTTATGTAGAAAGGAGTGCGGATGGCAAAAATTTTACTTCAATAGGATTTGTAAAAGGAAATGGTACAACCACACAGGTTAGCAAATATAATTTTACAGATGTTGATGTAAATAAAATGGCATCGAATGTGGCTTATTACAGGTTAAGGCAGATAGATTTCGATGGAAAAGAAAAGTTGTCATCCATTATTAAATTAGACCTTAATAAATTATTTACATGGTCGGTATTACCAAATCCCTTCGTGAATGAAGCATTTGTTCAGCTTCAATTAAATACTCAGGCTAAGGTGCAGCTTCAATTAATGGATGCGTCTGGTAAATTGCTTCAAACCATAAACAAAGGCATTTTATCTGAAGGCTCATATAGTATTCCTTTGAATATAAAACAACTTACGAAAGGAACTTATTACATCAGGATGATGTTGAATGATGAAACTTTTATCAGGCAGGTAATAAAATAACTATTATAAATTATTTTGAAAGGCTGCAATATTGCAGCCTTTTTTATATAATAATATTTAACGGTTGCGTTTTTAATCTTTATGTAGTTTAGCATTTGTATACGCGTCTATGAAATTTTCTTCTACATGTTGTGCACTTTTTGTCTGCCTGTTCCTCCTGCTTTTTTCCTGCAACGAAAAAGATGTAACTGATCGATCTAACCTGGATGATTATATGCCTTTGAGAAGTGGCAGAACCGTTGTTTACCGCTTAGACAGCACCGTTAGAGCTCCATTTGGCACCGCATTAAACATAATAAGTTATCATGCAAAAGACAGTACAGGTAGCGCTTTCCTTGATAATACGGGCAGACAATCTTTTGCAGTGTACCGCTTTACTACAGATACCCTCGAATCTAATGAGTGGCAGTACCAGTCAACCTATTATGTAACAGCAACAAGCCAGTCTGTAGAGGTGATGGATGAAAACAACCTTCGTTTTTTAAAATTAAAATCACCTGTAAGAAATGGATTTAGCTGGATGGGTAATTCTTTTATAGATACCCGGTCTGCAAATACACCTTATCAATATTTAGATGGGTGGAATTACATGTATGCCAATGTAAATGAACCATATTTTGCAGGCAATGTTTTACTAGACAGCTCCATTACGGTGTTGCAGCGGGATGAAACTTCACCTGAAGGTCCTTTTGACCCGCAGTTTTATTACCAGCTCAATTATGCCAAAGAAGTTTATGCAAAAGGTATAGGATTAGTGTATAAAGATTTTCTTCACTGGACGTGGCAAACCACTCCTCCCCCATCCCGGTACGATGATGATAGTTATGGTATTAAGCTCACTTTTATTGAGGTGCGTCACGAATAATTAAACACGAACATTTTTATGAATGCGAGGAATATACAGGTAATTCTTTTTTTAATTTTTCTTTCATTAAAAACAAGTGCCCAGTACACAAAATATATTGTTCAATTCACTGATAAATATAATTCCACCTATTCACTGGCAAATCCATCTCAATATTTGTCACAGAGGGCAATTGAAAGAAGAACCCGGTACAATATTAAATTTGATAGTACAGACCTTCCTGTAAACAAACTTTATATAGATGGCATAAGTTCAAAAGGTGATGTAACCGTTTTAAGCGAAAGCAAATGGCTGAACCAGGTTCTAATAAATTGCAGCAGCTTAGCAACCATTAATGTAATTAGTAGTTTGCCCTATGTAAAAAATGTAAGACCTGTTGCACTACTAAAAGAAAGGGATAATATTGAAGATAATCTTATTGAAAAAACCACACCTGTGTTTTCAAAAAACACCAACAAGGGAAATGGTTTGCAGGATGTTTTTAATTATGGCAGTTCATACGAACAGGTACATATACATAATGGTGAATATCTCCATAACAAAGGCTATTCAGGCAATGGAATGCAAATTGCATTGATCGATGCAGGTTATAAAAATTACGAAACCATTAATGCTTTTGACAGCAGTCGTGCTAATAACAAATTTCTTGGCGTTCGCGATTTTGTGACGTTTGATAATAGTGTAAATGAAGATGACACTCATGGTGAACTTTGCCTTAGCGCCATAGCGGCAAATGTGCCAGGTACTATGGTAGGCACTGCACCACATGCTGCCTTTTATCTTTTAAGAAGCGAAAACGTCTTTACAGAATTCCCCATTGAGGAACACAACTGGGTTGCAGCTGCAGAATTTGCAGACAGTGCAGGTGCAGATCTTATTTCATCATCTCTTGGGTATTACTCATTTGATGATTCACAATTCGATCACTCTTACAATGATTTTTATAATAACACAACCATGGTTTCCCAGGGCGCAACCTTTGCTGCACAAAAGGGAATGATAGTTACCAACAGCGCCGGCAATGAAGGAAACAATAGCTGGAAGTATATTATTTTCCCTGCTGATGCTGATAGTGTTTGTGCAGTCGGCGCAATCGATAAAAGTGGAAATATAGCCGGTTTCAGTAGCTATGGTTACCCAGGTAAGGTTAAACCAAATGTAGTTTCTGTTGGCGCCGGAACAACCCTGTATGCATCTAATGGCGTGGTTACTGCCAATGGAACTTCTTTCTCAAACCCCAACCTGAATGGTTTAATAACGTGTTTATGGCAGGCATTCCCCGCCTATAATAACATGACTATACTAGATGCGGTTTATAAAAGTTCTGACAGGTACAATAACCCCGACAACCGGTATGGGTACGGCATTCCTAACATGAAAACCGCATGGCAAATATTAAAGAAAACCGAGAACCAATCACTATACGGAAATGATTGGCTATTTGTTTCACCAGACACTTTTACCAATGTGATTAATGTAAAGGTTATAGGACAAACTGAGGGAAATGCACAACTCCTATTATTAAATGAACAACAGGAAACACTTGCAACAATTAATTTGGAAATAGAAGTGCAGGAAGTTTACGACACCGCTTTTTCTAACCTCAACAACCTGCCTCCGGGAAATTATTTTATTACTTATAAAGACGCATCTACAACGCGAACAGAGAAAGTGGTCAAGACAGGGTATGTACTAACAAACTGGTTAGTTGCTGCGCCTGTGCCATTCGATAAAATTTTGACCGCTTACATTACAGCCCCAGAAACAAATAAAGCCATCATTCGTTTGATTAATTCAGTTGGCCGCATAATTCAGTCGAAAGAAATTGATGTGGTAAATGGTATGCAATACCAGGTAAAATTTTATAATTCCGGGGCATTATCCCGCGGTGCGTATTATTTGCAATACATCAGCAGTAAAAACAATAAGACGATTAAGGTTTTACGGTAGCTTCTTTCTATCCCAAATAAATTATACCTTACTGCCAATATTAATTGCTATGAGGCACCCATATATTCTTAAAATTATACTGCTTTTTATTATTGCAGGTTTAACTGAAACAGGCACTGCACAAACAACTAAATGGGTAATTGAATTAACAGACAAGAATAATACTACGTTTTCTATAAGCCGTCCATCTGAGTATTTATCACGCAGGGCTATTCAGCGAAGAAAAGTACATAATGTACCCATAGACAGTGCAGACCTGCCTGTAAACAAAAATTATATAAACGACATTCTTTCGCAGGGTTCATGCACTTACCTGAGCCAGAGTAAATGGCTTAACCAGGTGTTGATCAATTGCACAGATGAAACCACTTTATTAAACATTCGTTCTTTACCATTTGTAAAAAAATTAAAACCTGTAAATTTTTCAAAAAAGCAAAACGATTCAGAAAATTTCAAAGAAAAAATTGAGTTATTAAATGTTGACAATAAAAAATCTTCACGGGGTGCCGCATATGATTATGGATACGCATATAGCCAGGTACATATTCACAATGGTGAATTTTTACATAACAAAGGATTCCAGGGTAAGGGGGTAATTATTGCAATAATTGATGCCGGGTTTTATCAATACCGCAATACTGATGCATTTGACAGTGCACGTGCAAATAACCAGATACTTGGAGAAAGGGATTTTGTTGATTTTGATAATAGTGTGAATGAAGACGATTCTCATGGAGAGTATTGTCTTAGTACCATAGCTGCGAATGTGCCGGGAGTAATGGTAGGTACGGCTCCCAAAGCCAGCTTCTGGCTATTAAGAAGTGAGGATAATTTTAGTGAAAATCCTGTGGAAGAATTTAACTGGGTGGCTGCGGCAGAATTTGCAGACAGTGCAGGTGCTGACATGATATCTTCATCGCTGGGTTATTTTACTTTTGATAATAGCAATTACAATCATACCTACGACGACTTTTATAACAATTCGGCCACCGTTTCAAAAGGAGCTTCATTTGCAGTTAGAAAAGGAATGATTGTAACCAATAGTGCCGGTAATGAGGGCGCATCTGGCTGGAAGTATTTGTTATTTCCCGCAGATGCAGATAGTGTTTGTGCAGTGGCGGCAACAGATGTGGATGGAAACATTGCTTATTTCAGCAGCTATGGTTACCCCGGAAGAGTTAAACCAAACATTGCATCAGTTGGTTATGGAACCACTGTGTATGCACCTTATGGCGTGCGAACTGCGAACGGCACTTCTTTTTCAAATCCTAATATAAATGGTTTGATCGCCTGCCTTTGGCAGGCCTTCCCCTTATTTGATAACATTACTGTTTTAAAAGCTGTTTATGCAAGTAGTGACAGGGCTCGTAACCCTGACAACAGGTTTGGTTATGGCATTCCGGATATGCGCCGGGCTTACCGTATTTTAAAACAACAACAGAACACCAAACTTTATGGAACAGAATGGCTTTTTACAACACAGGAAATAAACAACCTATCAGCAAAACTTATAGCACAGAAAGATGGAAAAGCTTCGATAACCTTAATGAATTCATCAGGTAAGACTGTATACACGAAACTGTTACAAACCGAAATGTACGAAGTGTATGATGTTGAATTCCCTGGGTGGAATTTGTTACCTGCAGGAAAATATTACGTGCATTATAAAGATGCAAAAGTTTCAAGAAGTATAGATATAATAAAAGCAAATGAAGATAAAAGCTGGTTAACCGTTTTTCCTGTACCGTTTTCTTCGCATTTTACCATTACTTTAAACCCGCCTATTAATGACGAAGGTTACCTGCAACTGGTTAATGCAGACGGCGTTCTTATTCAGCAAAAAAATATAAAATTAATAGCAAATGAAATGGTTTCATTTGATATAAATGTAAACAATACAATACCCGCCGGTTCTTATTCCATTAAATTTTCAGGCAAAAAAACAATGCAAACTATACAGGTAATTAAGCAATAAACAATGCTGCAAACAAGGTATCCGCTTTAGTTTCGTAACCTTTAAAGTATTCCCACTTCACTAATTGTAAGTTGGAATTGTTCAATATAAATTCTACCATACTTTCATTCTCCGCTTTAAAAACCGAGCAGGTAATGTATAAAAAATATCCGCCCTCCAAAACGTGCTTAAAGGCATTGATTGTTATACGTTGCTGAATTTGCACATAGTAATCTGTTTTCTCATTAGTATGAAATTGTAGATGTTCGGGAGATCTTCCCCATGTGCCCGAACCTGTACAGGGCACATCGCAGATTACAAGATCAAATTTCTTATTGTGCAAAATAGGTTTAGTGGCATCAGCAACATAAGCATGGTATTTTTTTAAACCGGCTTCTTTAAAACGCCTGTGTAAATTTTGAATGATGGAAGTGCGAATATCAGTAGCGGTAAGGTTAATTTTTTGCTTTATGCAATCGAATACGAGAATGGACTTTCCGCCACTACCGGCGCAACAATCCCAAACACTGACTAACTCCTTTTGTTTAAAATCCAATATTGAAAGATAAGTTGCCACATTTTGAGAAGACTTATCCTGTATAACTACCTCTTCATTTAATGTTACATGATTTTGAACCGGAGTTCCATTTCTAAGTGTGATACAATTATTTTGAACTACAAATGGAATGCGGGCTGCTTTTAATTTAGTTAAAACCATTTGTTTTTTAAAGGGTCTTACCCTGACATACAAATGCGGCAAATTAAGGTGACTTAAAATAAAAGTCGTGTTTTCTATATGGTCACTTAACCCGTGAAAAGGAAAGATATCAGATATGGCAAATTCAGGAATACTTTGTTGTACAAAATTAATTTTACTTTTTTTATCCCTTTCCCAGTGCGCAATCCAATCGTCTTTAAATAAGCCATCGTAACTCCCCGGTACGTTGAATATTAGGAAAAGAGCAATAGTAATTTTATCGGCTTTACTTTCTTCGTTTATAACCTTACCCAAGCGGTAATAACTAAAAACCATATCCGAAATTGTCTTTCGATCTTTGGAACCAAATTTTTTGTTTAGCCGGAAATGTAGTTTTAAGAAACTCAATTAAAGGTACCTGTCCATTGTAATTATTTATAATGGATAAAGCTGATTTTATATGGGAGTGAATGTGTTGAATTGAAATTGATTTTAATAAGATAAAATTGCGGATCACTTCAACTATTTATAGTAATGTTAAATATTAAAATTCAGGATATTCTTACCCATATTCACCACCACTACAAGAGAATAAAAATTCTTTGTACCGAATTACAAAACAAAAAGCAAGATAATTTTAAATATTGAAAATCAATAATTTATGAATGGACTTCGGGATTTAAAAAAATATTTATATAAAAGTTTAAAAATATTAATTACGTCCTATATATTTGAAAATAGATATTTAATCCTACCTATATAAGAACCAAATTTTCAATCTCCCAAATTTTCTATTTAAAATTTTTTGGACATATACCATTTAAATAAGCCATTTTATGCCCTTGTTGTATACACTTTTTAGCACCCCTATTTGGTTATTAAGGCTTTATTCTGATTAGAAATTATTTAATAATTTTTGCCAGGTCTTCCCTGATATTTTCGATAAACATTTTACATAACAAAACAATCTATGCTTAATTTTTACTCCTTTATTAAAAAGCTTTTTGGAAGTCTTACTATGCCTATAGGTATAGTATTTTTATTATTTGCAACTTTCAGTAATTTTAAAACTAACGCTCAGGTTTCTGTTAGTGCAACTGGCGGTACAACCAGCGGTTCTTACTCAACCCTAAATGCTGCCTTTACTGCTATAAATGCAGGAACGCACCAGGGTGCTATTTCTATTGCAATAACGGCGAATACTACAGAACCAACAACCCCGGTTCCACTATTGAAGAGTGCCAGTCCATCAAATTATACGAGCATCAATATTTATCCATCAGGTGGAAATTTTTCAATTAACTCTGCAAGCGTCCCTACTACCTCAAGAGGAATAATTGAATTACATGGTGCTGATAATGTAACTATAGATGGCGATGACCCTGCCACTTCAGGTCTTCAAAATCTTTCCTTAATTGTGGCATCAAATTCAAGTTCAGGAACTGCTGCAATAGTTTTAGGCTCAAAGAGTACCACCGGTCTTGATGGTGCAACCAACATCACTATAAAAAATTGTATTATAACAGGAGGCAGAAGTTCAGTTTCTTCAACAACTTCCAGCTATGGAATCGTTTTTTCAAACAATGCAGGCGGTAGTACTATCGTTACCGGCGCTTATAGCAATACAAATGTTTTAATTCAAAACAATAATATTTCACGTTGTTACCATGGTATTTATGCTGCAGGAGCTAGTGCTACTTATCCAAATACAGGTTTACAAATATAAATAATATTTTAGGAAGTGCTACATCAGCAAATAATATAGGATCAAGAGGAGTATATGTAACTTATTCGTCAGATATTGCCGGTCCATCATTCAGCTATCATTGATGGTAATGATATTCGAGCTGGTGATTATAGCACTACTGGTTATGGTGCAACAATATGCAGGAATTGAAATAGGTACAGTTAACGCAGGATGTATTGTAAAAAATAATAAAATTCATGATGTATCACAGCCATCCTCATCAGGGTTATGGATCTTATGGTATAATACATTACCGGTTCAACCAATAACATCGGCATAACATATAATTAATAATTTTATTTGGGATATTACTGCCTACACTTATTCCACAACTTTAGGGATCACAGTATGAAAATTATGGATTGTTTATAAGTGCCGGGGCAACAAATATTAATTTTAATCACAATTCTATTTCGCTTCAGAAAGCTAATAATGGTTCAACGGCCAATACTTTTTCTGCATGTATAGGTGCTACTGCATCTGGTGTAACCTTTGCAAAATTTTTAAACAATGTACTTGTAAATACCCAGGCAAGCACGCTTGCTTATGGTGTTATATACTGCAGCAACGGGCAATATTTCCGGTGCTACTATGAATAATAATGACTATTACATACCATCGGGTAAAATAGGTTATTATAATTCAACTAGCTATACATCATTACCATCATGGGTTACCGCAACCGGCAAGGATGCAGCATCCATAAACGTTAATCCGCCATTTACCAGTTCAACAGATTTGCATATACCTGCAGGTACAAGTACCCCATTAGAATCAAATGGTGCTTCAACTGCAACTACAGGGGTTACAACAGATATAGATGGGCAAACCCGTCCGGGCCCTGCAGGGTCTACATATGGTGGCGGCACAGCACCAGACATTGGCGCCGATGAATTTGACGGAATTTCTCAAATTGTCTGTGGAGGACCTGGATCCCCAGTAGCCTCGGCGGTAAATACAACATCTGCAACCATAACCTGGACAGCGAGCTCATCTGCAACACAATATCAATGGGAGCTGAGAACGGGTGGCACTTGCGGAGTTGGAACACCGGTTCAAAGTGGTACCACCACAAATCTTTCAGTAAATCTTTCGGGTCTTTCATCAAGCACAACTTATACCTTTTGTGTAAGAAGTGATTGCGGTGGTGGTGCATATAGCAGTTATTCTTCAAATAGTTTTGCTACAACGTGTGCGGTTGCGACTATTCCTTACATAGAAAATTTTAATAGCGCTACTCCCCCCGCCCTTCCAAATTGTACTTCAAAACAAGATGTAAATGGAGATGGATTCACTTGGATTACCGGAACAGCTCCTACAGGCTATTCAGGCAATGTACTTAAATACCCGTATAACTCTACAAATACAACCATTGGAGCGAATGACTGGTTTTACACGAATGGGTTGGATTTAACCGGTGGTAATACATATACCTTATCATACAAATATGGCGGATCAGGTTTTACAGAAAATCTTGAAGTAAAGTATGGAACAAGTGCAACAGCTGCTTCAATGAGCAATACTTTGTTAACCCATTCCTCTATTACTGGAAGTACAGTTAATACCGCTTCAGTAACCTTTACCCCCGCAACTTCAGGAACATATTATATTGGTTTTCATGCTTTTTCCGCAGCTGATCAAAATTCACTTTATGTGGATGATATATCTGTAATATTACCTGCCAATTGTACAGGATCAACCGGTGGAACTGCATCTGCCACATCTTCTGAGTTGTGTGGTAACACATCATCTACAACTCTAAGTGCAACTGGATATTCTACTGGTTTAACAACAACCTATCAATGGCAATATTCGAATGATAATTTTGCTTCTGATGTAAATAATCTTTCAGGGCAAACAAACCCGGCAAGCGCAAGTACCGGAGTTGTTTCGTCTACCACTTATTACAGGTTACAGGTTACCTGCGTTTCTGCTTCAACCATTGGTTATTCCAATACAGTAACGGTAACCGTAAATAACCCGGTGGTTTTAACTACCACACCAGGCGAACGTTGCGGTACTGGAACTGTTACATTGGGTGCTACATCATTAGCGGGTACAACCCCGGTATGGTATGCTGCTGCCAGTGGCGGAACTGCGCTTGCAACGGGTAACTCTTTTACAACTCCGTCTATTAGTACCACTACCACTTATTATGTGAGCGCGGGCACAAATGCATCTTCGGCATCAGGTGGCAAAACAAGTACAACAGGTGCGGATGGCGGATATTCAGGAACAGATGCGGGGCTTGTTTTCAATGCCACTCAGGCTTTTGTTTTAAGCTCTGTAAAAATGTACCCGCAAGGTGCAGGAACAGTAACCATACAGGCTGTTACAAGTACGGGATCCGTAATAGCTTCGACCACCGCTACATTTACAGGTGCAACTACAACAGGTGTTACTGTGCCTCTTAATTTTTCCATACCAGTAGGAACAGCACACAGGCTGGTGGTAAGCTCTAATGCCTCTAGTGTTTTATTATGGAGAGATTTTTCGGGTGTTACTTATCCATATTCTTTAGGAAGTGTTGGAAGCATTACCGGTGGTTTTTTAACTGGAACTGGAACTTCCTCATCCTATTATTTCTTTTATAACTGGCAAATAACCACAGGTTGTGAAGGCTCACGCACAGCGGTTGTAGCTACAGTAAATACAGCACCATCTGCTAGTATAGACAATACATCTGCAACTATTTGCGCCGGATCATCTGTTACCTTAACGGCAAGCAGTACAAATCCTAACTATACATATACATGGACTCCAGGAAATCTTTCTGGCGCATCACAAACCTTTTCACCATCAACTACTACAACATATACTGTAAATGCAGTAGATAATTCTGGTGGTGCATCGAATGGTTGTTCAGCCACTGCATCCGCAACAGTAACGGTTAATCCCGCACCCACAGGTGTTACGGCAGATGCATCTTCTAATATAGTTTGCGGAGGAAGCAGCATAAATCTTACAGCGTCCTCTTCTCCCGTTATTAATAATATTATCTCTCAAAATTTCAATAGTGGTTTAGGCAGCTGGACAACCACAAACAACTCTACCGGTGGTACACCTGCAAATGCTGCATGGACACTAAGGGCTGATGGATATATTTACAGTTCTACCACGTATAATAGTAATGATAACAGCCAGTTCATCATGTCTAACAGTGATGCACAGGGAACAGGAGGCTCAACAAATACCTTGTTAACTTCGCCTGCATTCAGTACTGTAGGCTACTCTGCAGCCGGTATTAATTTTTATCAATATTATAATGACTATAATGCAGCTGATTTCGCTTATGTTGAAGCTTCATTAAATGGTTCAAGCTGGACCGCTCTTCAAACGTATACAACAGACCAGGGTTCTGCGGCTGCCTTTGTAAACTCAACGGTTAATTTAACTGCACCATTTTTAAACCAACCAACTGTTTATGTTAGGTTCCGTTATGTGGCTGCATATGGTTTTTACTGGGCTATAGATAACGTTAAGGTGAGTGGAACAGGTGCGTTGAATACATATGCCTGGTCTTCATCACCGGAAGGCTTCGTTTCTTCCCAACAAAATCCAACGAATGTAACCCCTACAGAAAACACGCTGTATACGGTTACAGTATCTAATAGTTATGGCTGCACAACTTCTGCGTCAACAGGTGTTTTGGTTGAAGAAGGTCCTACTGTAGAAGCTGGTCCTAACCAAAGCATTTGTTATGGTGCTTCAGCAAATCTGAGTGGGTCTTTTGGAGGAAATGCAACAAGCGCTTCCTGGTCTACTGCAGGTGATGGTACCTTTACCAATGCTTCAAGCATGAATGCGACATACAATCCAGGCAACCAGGATAAAGCAAATGGATATGTTGTTCTTACTCTAACGACCAATGATCCTGGTGGACCATGCGGACCAAAATCTGACAATGTTGTTATAAATATTAAAACGCAATTGCTGATTAGCGTTACTGCCAATCCAATAGCCTGCTATGGTGGTTCCACATCACTTATTGTTTCGGCCTCTGGTGGTACGCCGCCATATACAGGCACAGGAACCTTTGGTGGAATTTTAGCAGGTACTTATGCTGGAACTGTTACAGATGCAGCGGGATGTACCGTTTCTCAAACGATAACTATTACAGAACCAACCCAACTTGTAGCAACAGCAGTAGCCGGAACTATTTCCTGCTATGGCGGAACAACTTCTGTGGCGGTTGGTGCAACCGGTGGTACTGCCCCTTACACAGGAACGGGAATCATTACCGGTGTGCCAGCAGGTACACATGAATACACAGTAACGGATGACAATGGTTGCTCAGTAACCAAAACCATCACCATCGATCAGCCATCTCAATTACTTGCCACTGCCGTTGCTGGTTCAATCTCGTGCTACGGTGGTACAACCTCAGTAGTTGTAGGTGCAACCGGTGGCACTTCTCCTTACTCAGGAACAGGAATTATTTCCGGTGTTCCAGCAGGTACACATTCTTATACTGTTACAGATGACAATGGTTGCTCTGTTACAAAGACCATTACAATAGATCAACCTTCTCAATTGGTTGCAACTGCTGTTGCAGGTTCAATCTCCTGCTATGGCGGAACAACTTCTGTAGCGGTTGGTGCAACCGGTGGTACCGCTCCTTACACAGGTACGGGAATCATTACCGGTGTGCCAGCAGGTACGCATGAATACACAGTAACGGATGATAATGGTTGCTCAGTAACCAAAACCATCACCATCGATCAGCCATCTCAATTACTTGCCACTGCCGTTGCTGGTTCAATCTCGTGCTACGGTGGTACAACCTCAGTAGTTGTAGGTGCAACCGGTGGCACTTCTCCTTACTCAGGAACAGGAATTATTTCCGGTGTTCCAGCAGGTACACATTCTTATACTGTTACAGATGACAATGGTTGCTCTGTTACAAAGACCATTACAATAGATCAACCTTCTCAATTGGTTGCAACTGCTGTTGCAGGTTCAATCTCCTGCTATGGCGGAACAACTTCTGTAGCGGTTGGTGCAACCGGTGGTACCGCTCCTTACACAGGTACGGGAATCATTACCGGTGTGCCAGCAGGTACGCATGAATACACAGTAACGGATGATAATGGTTGCTCAGTAACCAAAACCATCACCATCAATCAGCCATCTCAATTACTTGCCACTGCCGTTGCTGGTTCAATCTCGTGCTACGGTGGTACAACCTCAGTAGTTGTAGGTGCAACCGGTGGCACTTCTCCTTACTCAGGAACAGGAATTATTTCCGGTGTTCCAGCAGGTACGCATTCTTATACTGTTACAGATGACAATGGTTGCTCTGTTACAAAGACCATTACAATAGATCAACCTTCTCAATTGGTTGCAACAGCTGTTGCAGGTTCAATCTCCTGCTATGGCGGAACAACTTCTGTAGCGGTTGGTGCAACCGGTGGCACTTCCCCTTACTCAGGAACAGGAATCATTACCGGTGTGCCAGCAGGTACGCATGAATACACAGTAACGGATGATAATGGTTGCTCAGTAACCAAAACCATTACAATAGATCAACCTTCTCAATTGGTTGCAACTGCTGTTGCAGGTTCAATCTCCTGCTATGGCGGAACAACTTCTGTAGCCGTTGGTGCAACTGGTGGTACCGCTCCTTACACAGGTACGGGAATTATTACCGGTGTGCCAGCAGGTACACATTCTTATACTGTTACAGATGACAATGGTTGCTCTGTTACAAAAACAATCACCATTGAACAGCCATCGCAACTTGTAGCAACAGCAGTGGCAGGAACGATTCAATGCGTTGGGGGTACAACTTCAGTTGCAGTTGGTGCGAGTGGTGGCACTTCACCTTACACAGGTACTGGGGTAATTTCGAATGTTTCTGCAGGTACGTACACGTATACAGTTACTGACGATAAGGGCTGCACAGCAACAAAAACCATCACCATCTCTGATGGAACTGGCACTGCACCGGCTAAACCCGGTGATATAACCGGACCGTATCTTAACCTTTGCGGTGGCGGTACATTTACTTATAAAATAAGTGCTGTTTCTGGTGCCACTTCCTATACATGGATAGTGCCTTCCGGCTATACCGTTCAAAATTTAGGAACAACCGCTAAGATTACTATTCCATCATCATTTAGCACAAAAGCAGTGATCGGAGTTAGAGCCAATAATAATTGCGGAACAAGCGCGGTAAGTTCCCTGACCTTATATGCTGTTGCTCCGGATCCTTCAACAGGAATTGTTGGTCCATCTAATGTAGCTCCAGGTTCCAAGGCATACTATTCTTTACCTGCCGGTGCCGGTGTTACCTACACCTGGGTTGCCCCTCCTGGTTCATCTATCTTAAGCGGTCAGGGTACCAACAGGGTACAAATTCAATTCCCTAATTCAACAGGATCAGGATTTGTAAAGGTTACAGTTTCTAATGCATGCGGAAGTTCACCACAAGGTAAGAAAGCAGTTACCGTTGGCGGAGCAGCAAAAACCTCTGTTGATGTAATTGCTAAAACAACCTTGAAGGCTTATCCGAACCCGACCCAGGCAATTGCAACCGTTATTTTCAGCTCGTTAAAGCAGGATCTTAAATATGAATTAGTGATTACTGACATGAGAGGAAAAGAGTTGCTAAGAAAATCAGGATTTACAATGCTTGGTCAGAATATGACAGACCTTGACCTTAGCAGGTTTGCAAATGGCATGTACCTGGTTTCACTGGTTACAAACAATAAGGTGGAAACACTAAAATTGTATAAAGAGAACTAACAGCTTATATGTTTAATCCTTAAAGGGAGCCGGTAAAAACCGGTTCCCTTTTTTTATTTTCTATCATTATCTTTAAATTATGCATGAAGCCAACATTTCTTTTCCCACCATACAAACGGAAAGATTATTACTAAGGGAAATTAGTTATGATGATGTACCGGATCTTTTTAAGATACGAAGCAATAAAACTGCTATGGAGTTCATTGACAGGCCGATTGCTAAAACTGAGGAAGAGGTTATAAACCTAATAGAAATCATTAAAACAAACCAGGCAAACGGCGAGGGAATAACCTGGGCTATAACTTTAAAAGATGAGGATAAACTTATCGGGACTATGGGTTACTGGCGATATGAGAAAAAAAATGCAAGGGCAGAAATAGGTTATGTATTGCACCCCGATTTCTTTAACAAACGTATTTGCACTGAAGCATTACAACCAATAATTGATTACGGATTTAAGAAAATGAATCTTCATTCAATTGAAGCAAACGTACTCGCCGAGAATACCGCCTCAATTAAATTACTTTTAAAATATGCGTTTCAATTGGAAGCGCACTTTAAGGAGAATATTTTTACCGATGGAAAGTACACCGATTCACTGGTGTATTCGTTAATAAATCCAGCTCATTAGAATTATATTTCCAGCAAGGTTTTAACCGGGTCTTTGGAATATAAAAGCAATTCAGGATTTTCGAGCAGCTCCTTAACTCTTACGAGAAAACTTACACTTTCTCTTCCGTCTATTATACGGTGGTCATAACTTAATGCGAGGTACATCATAGGTTTTATTACCACCTGGCCATTTACTGCCATAGGTCTTTCTTCAATTTTATGCATACCTAAAATAGCACTTTGAGGAAGGTTAATAATTGGGGTGCTCATAAGACTTCCGAAAACACCACCATTTGTAATGGTAAAAGTGCCACCCTGAAGGTCTTCCATACCCAATTTATTATCGCGGGCTTTTGTTGCGAGTTCCACCACTTTCCTTTCTATATCTGCCATGCTCATGCTTTCTACATTTCGCATAACAGGCACTGTTAAACCACGTGGCGTACTAACTGCGATACTGATGTCGGCATAATCATGATAAATTAGTTCATCACCATCTATATATGCATTTACGGGAGGCCATTCAGTAAGGGCTACTGAACAGGCTTTGGCAAAGAAGCTCATAAAACCCAGGTTTACCCCATGTGTTTTATTAAATGCTTCTTTGTGTTGTTTGCGTATTTCCATTACCCGGGTCATGTCAACCTCATTAAAGGTGGTTAACATAGCTGTTGTATTCTTCGCTTCAACCAGCCGGCGGCTAATGGTTTTACGAAGGTTACTCATTTTTTCGCGGCGATCATTCCGGGAGAATAACTCTTGCCCTTCAAAGGATTTTTTACCGGGGTGGGATAAAGCTTCCATCACATCCTGTTTCATTATTCTTCCGTTACTGCCACTTGGTTTTATTTCAGAAGTTTTTACTTTTTTGTCTGCAATAATTGCGGATGCAACAGGTGTGGCCTTTACATCGGCAGGGGGAATTGCTGAAATTTTATTCTCCTTATTTGTAGGGTTCGCAGCCTCCTGTTTTGGTTCAGGTTGTTGCACGCTTATTTTTGATTTGGGTTGCTCAGCAGCAACTGGCTTCGCTTCTGCAGGCTCAGCCTCTTTTGATTCTTCTGGCTTAGTTGCGTTTTCATCAATATTGGCAAGTACAGATCCTATATTTAATGTATCTCCTTCTTTTGCTATTGTTTGTAATATGCCGCTTTGTTCAGCATTCACTTCAAAAGTGGCCTTTTCACTTTCCAGTTCTGCAATCACCTCATCCCTGTCTACAAAATCACCGTCTTGCTTATTCCACTTTAAAAGTGTTACCTCGTTAATTGATTCTCCTACCGATGGAACTTTAATTTCTATCATTTGTAAATGGCAGTTTTACTTTAATGGTTGTGATAAGGATATTGTAAAAATAATTGTTTATTAGAAAGAGGAATTAAATATTGAATGCTGTTTCAAGAATTTCTTCCTGCTCCTGTTTATGCACCTTTGTATAACCCGTGGCTGTAGCAGCACTTTGGTTACGGCTTATTAAACCGTAATTAATTGATTTGAGATTCATCATTAAAAATGATGCAGCACCCATATTCAATGGTTCTTCCTGAACCCAAAACCAAACAGCCTTGTTATACTTTTTGTTTAGTTTATCCAACTGCCCATAAGGCAAAGGATAAATTTGTTCAAGGCGGATGATGGCAATATCTTCCCGGTTTTCTTTTTGTTGCTTTTCTGCAAGTTCAAAATATATTTTTCCTGTGCAGAACAAAACCTTTTTTACACTTGCTGCATCTTTTACAAATTCGTCGTCTATTACTTCCTGAAAATGAGAATCTGTAAATTCGCTTATATGACTGTAAGAGCCCGCATACCTTAGGTAAGCCTTTGGTGCAAAGTTTATTAATGGTTTTCTAAAGGGCCATGCAAGTTGCCTGCGTAAAGCGTGGAAAAAGTTAGCAGCAGTAGTAATGTTTGTAATTACAGCATTCAGCTCTGCACACATTTGTAAAAAGCGCTCCATTCTGGCGCTGCTATGTTCCGGGCCCTGCCCTTCATAACCGTGTGGAAGAAATAGAACCACACCGTTCATCCTGTTCCATTTCTGCTCACCCGCCATAATAAACTGGTCAATCATAGTTTGGGCACCATTTGCAAAATCTCCGAACTGGGCTTCCCATATAACCAAGGCATTTGGATTTGCAAGGGCATAGCCATATTCAAAACCGAGCACACCATATTCACTTAACAACGAATTATAAATCCTGAATTTGGCTGTATTTTTTTCCAGATCGCTTAAGCGATTATAAAATCGGTCTGTATTTTCATCACGCAAAATAGCATGCCTGTGAGAGAAGGTTCCCCTCTTAACATCCTGACCGCTCATGCGTACATCATTCCCATCTAACAAAATGCTTCCATAGGCCATCAGCTCCGCAGTTGCCCAGTCAACTTTATTTTCAGACTTAAAAAGTTTTATTTTATCCTGTAAAATCTTTTCTACTTTTTTAAGTGGTTTCAGGTCGTTTGGCCAGGTCATTAAAGCATTGAAGACCTTATTAAAAGTTGATTCAGATATGCTGGTATCCGGTGACCGCTCAAAATCCTGTGTTGTGGCTTTGCGCATTTGTTTCCACATCAATTCTGGCTGCTGGTAATTATATGGCAAAGGGTTTTGCTTCACCTCGTCAAGTCTTTCCTGCAGATCTTCCCAAAACTTCTTTTCCATTGCCTTTGCCAGTTCCCTGGCATCTGGCTCACCATTCTTCAACAAATAGCTGGTATAAACTTCTCGCGGGTTCTGGTGTTTATCTATAAGCGCATATAACTGCGGTTGGGTAAACTTAGGATCATCGCCTTCGTTATGACCATGCCTGCGATAGCATACCATATCTATAAAAATATCGCTGTTGAATTTTTGCCTGTAGCGGGTTGCGAGTTCTACGCACTTAACCGTGGCTTCAGGATCATCACCATTTACATGAAATACCGGTGCCTGCACAGCTGCAGCCAATGATGTACAATAGTCAGAACTGCGGGCATCATCAAAATCTGTTGTAAAACCTATTTGGTTATTTATTACAAAATGAATGGTGCCGCCGGTATAATAGCCCTGCAATGCACTCATCTGTAAAACTTCGTAAACAATGCCCTGGCCTGCAACAGATGCATCGCCATGAATAAGTATAGGTAGAATTTTATCGTAATCGCTTTCGTAAAGTATATCTGCCTTTGCCCGGCTAAAGCCCACAACTACAGGATCTACCGCTTCAAGGTGAGAAGGATTTGGCATAAGTTTCAGGTGCATGATCTTATTGCCGGAGGTAGTAACCTCACTTCCGTAACCCATATGATATTTTACATCGCCGCTACCCATTGTCTGGTCCATTTTGGCGGTACCTTCAAACTCGCTGAAAATCTGTTCATAGGTTTTACCCATAATATTTGCAAGTATATTCAGCCTGCCGCGGTGCGCCATTCCAATCACCACTTCCTGTACATCCATTTCCGCAGCTGTGTTTATAATTGCATCCAGTGCGGCAATGGTAGTTTCCCCACCTTCAAGAGAAAATCTTTTTTGTCCAACATATTTTGTGTGAAGAAACTTTTCAAACATCACCCCCTGGTTTAATTTTTCCAGAATACGTTTTCTTTTTTCAATATTAAGTGGGGCAGAAATGTTGGTCTCCATTTCAGATGTAATCCAACTTACCTTTTCCTGGTTGCTGATATATTTAAATTCGACACCTATGTGCCCGGCATAAATTTCTTTAAGCTTATCAATAATATTGCGAAGCTCTGTTATACCAAGCCCTATAAAATTGCCTGCATAAAATTTTTTGTCAAGATCTTGCTCTGTAAATTTAAAAAATTCAATATCGAGATTTGCACCCCTGTCTTTTCGCTGACGAATGGGGTTAGTATCTGCAATCAGGTGCCCTTTATTGCGGTACCCCAGTATCATGCGATAGGCATTAATTTCTTTAATCCAGTCAATGGGTGGCTGATCCCCAACTTCTTTTCCATTTAACGGTTCAGGGGCCGCTTCCGTTGCTCCATTTGTTTTGTTAAGTGACAGGGCAAAATCAAAACCTTCGAAAAATTTTAATAAATCTGGTTCAATTCCCGATGGGTCTTCAATATATTGACGGTAAAGGTTTTCTATATAGGATGGATGAGAATTAGTGATATATGAAAAGTCTTTCATGCAAGCCAGAATTTTATTGGTATTTGTCCGGGTGACAAATATCGGTTTTTGTGGGGAGATTTATTTATGAAAAGGATGGATTATGATGTAAAAAAGTTTGAAACTGTGAATGTTGCGCTTTTTTAACGTTTGTAATTTTTAGCGTGAATGTAGAAGGTTTAAGAAAGATTGATAAACTATGAATCAATGAAAGGCACTTTGTGTATAATGAAAAGCATAAATATTTTTCATTTTAACCTAGCACCCTTACCTTTGCCGACTTAAAATAATTTCATGGCAAATCATAAAGCTACCAAGAAGGATGTGAGGCAGTCAGCCAAACGCAGGGAAAGAAACAAATATTATGGTAAAACTACCCGTAATGCAATTCGTGATCTGAAAGCAGAAAAAGACGAAAAAGTATACGGTGATCAAATGCCAAATGTAGCTTCTATGATAGATAAATTAGCCAAACGCGGTATTATTCATAAAAACAAAGCTGCCAACCTTAAAAGTAAGCTGGCTAAAAAACCTGCTTAAAATTTATTACTATATTATTAAAGCCCGCATAAGCGGGTTTTTTTATTTTATGTACTTTAAGCAATTACTTTAAATAGTAGTTTAGAAAAAAATAAAGATGCAGGTAATAGGCAGGATTTTAATAGTTGTGGCTTACATGTTTTTTTCAGCGTTTCTTAATTTTACTTCGGCGCAACAACTCTCCACCCCTTTTGAAAAATCTGCAGGTAGAGAAACTGCCACCTATTTTGAGTGTTTAGATTTTTATAAAAGTCTTGACTCTACTTATAAACAGGTTTTGATATTAGGTGGTGATACCACTGATGCAGGCTATCCATTACACCTTGTACTTTATACTGCCGATGGAAATTTTTCACCATCCTCCTGGATTAATAATAAGGTGGTGATTATGATAAACAACGGCATTCATCCGGGTGAACCTGATGGTATAGATGCAAGCATGATGTTGTTGCGAGATGCAGCATCCGGAAAAATTAAGGTTCCGGCTAATATTCTGCTTGCCGTTATTCCTATATACAATATAGGCGGAAGTTTAAACCGCAATAGTTTTTCACGGGCTAATCAAAATGGTCCTTTGAGTTATGGTTTTCGGGGCAATGCGCAAAACCTCGATCTTAACCGGGACTTTATAAAAGCCGATACTAAAAATGCTTTTGCATTTGAAAAATTTTTTCAATACCTGCATCCGCATATTTTAATAGACAACCATGTAAGTGACGGTGCAGATTACCAACATACTATGACCTTACTTACCACCCAGCATAATAAGCTGGGAGGAGAAACCGGTGCATTTTTAAATAATGTTTTTGAACCGGAATTATTTAAGCAAATGTCCCAGAAAAAATGGGACATGACACCTTATGTGAACTTCGAGGATGCCCGCCCGGAGGAAGGCTGGATTGCCTTTTATGATCCTCCAAGATATAGCAGTGGCTACGCCGCATTATTCGCAACAATGGCCTTTGTACCGGAAACCCACATGCTTAAGCCTTATAAGGAAAGAGTAAACAGTACCTATGCATTAATGCAAACAATAATTACTGCAGCATCTCGATACGCCGGAGAAATTATTTCTAATAAAGAAAAAACTGTAAAGGATTTCATGGCTGATAAGGAAGTAACACTTACCTGGACTGCTGATACAGTACATTTTAACCTGATAGATTTTAAAGGTTATGAAGCTGCCACTAAAAAAAGCGATGTGACAGGTATGGACCGCTTGTATTACGATCACACAAAACCTTTTAATAAAAAGGTGAAATTTTTTAATAATTATAATGCCACTTTACAAATTGTAAAACCCAAAGCATACATTATTCCACAGGGTTGGAGCGACGCTTTAGAAAGGCTAAAGTTAAATGGTGTTGAAATGGCCCAATTAAAACATGACACATTATTACATGTGGAATATTATCACATTGATGCTTATAAAAGTTACCCTAAGCCATACGAAAAGCATCACCGGAATTATGATGCGCAGGTTTCAACAAATAACGATGATGTACTTTTTTTAAAGGGCGATTATATTATTTACACCGGCCAAACAAACGACAGGTATTTAATTGAAACATTAGAACCGTTAGCGGATGACAGTTATTTTTCCTGGAATTTTTTTGATGCCGTTTTACAACAAAAGGAAGGGTATAGTGATTATCGTTGGGAAGATCTTGCCGAAGATTTTTTAAACCAAAACCCGTTAGTTAAAAAACAATTGGAAGAAAAGAAATTATCAGACAGCGTATTCGCATCAAGTGCGAAAGCACAACTGGAATTTGTTTATAAACACTCACCGTACTATGAACCTGCACATTTAAGATATCCCGTTTACAGGTTAATGAAATAAAAATTACACGTTAAAACGAAAGTGCATAATGTCTCCATCTTCTACAAGATAATCTTTACCCTGTACAGATAATTTACCGGCATCACGGCAGGCAGCCTCACTTTTAAATTTTACATAATCGTCGTACTTTATTACTTCGGCACGAATAAATCCTTTTTCAAAATCGGTATGAATTACGCCTGCTGCCTGCGGTGCATACATTCCTTTTGTTATGGTCCATGCACGCACTTCCTGCACACCCGCAGTAAAATAAGTGATGAGGTTTAATAAATGGTAGGTTGATTTAATAAGCCGTGTAACACCGCTTTGTTCTAAGCCCATATCTTCTAAAAACATTTGGCGGTCTTCATAGTTTTCCATAACGGCTATTTCACTTTCAATGCCTGCGCTGATAAAAAGTATTTCAGCATTCTCATCCTTTATTGCCTCCATTACAGCCTGCGTATGTTTATTTCCACTGATCACAGATTTTTCATCCACATTACATACGTAAATAACAGGCTTCATTGTAAGCAGGAAACTATCATCTAAAAACTTTTCCTTTTCTTCCGCACTAATAACAAAGGAGCGGGCATTTTTTCCCTGCTCCAGGTGCTTTTTCATTGCCTGCAAAATCTCAATTCCACGTTGTGCATCTTTATCGCCGCCAGTGCGAGCCTGCTTTTCAGATTTATTTATTTTCTTTTCAACACTATCCAAATCCTTTAACTGTAATTCAGTATCCACTATTTCTTTATCTCTTACAGGATTAATATTTCCATCTACGTGTATTACATTATCGTCATCAAAACAACGCAGTACATGAATAATGGCATCAGTGCTTCGAATATTTCCTAAAAATTGATTACCCAGTCCTTCGCCTTTACTTGCACCCTTTACCAATCCGGCTATATCTACAATCTCTACAGTAGCAGGTACTACCCTGTTTGGTTTAACCAATTTTTCGAGTTCAATAAGCCTTTCATCAGGCACGGTTATAACACCCACATTGGGTTCAATGGTGCAGAAAGGAAAATTGGCAGCCTGTGCCTTTGCATTGCTTAATGCATTAAAGAGTGTTGATTTTCCCACGTTTGGTAATCCCACAATGCCTGCTTGTAAAGCCATAATCAGTAATATTAATTTTATACGAGGCGCAAAAGTAACATTTCATGATTAAGCAATAAGAAATCCATTATTTTTATTGCCAAACATTACAGATGGCACTGAATATTGTTTGGATCGCCTTTTTTGTTATTGCCTTTGTAATTGCCTGTATTAAGGCAATTTTTTTTAATGATACCACCATATTTAAATTGCTGGCAGATGGCATATTCGATTCTGCAAAATCATCTGTAATAGATGTTGCGTTTCCACTTGCAGGTGCCATGGTATTTTTTTTAGGATTGATGAATATTGCTGAAAAAGCCGGTGCCATCAGGCGGCTTGCCCGGCTGCTTAATCCATTAATGAAAAGGCTTTTCCCTGAAGTGCCGGCAAACCATCCCGCCATGGGCGAAATGGTGATGAACTTCAGCGCTAACATGCTCGGCCTCGATAATGCAGCCACGCCATTCGGCTTAAAAGCCATGCAAAGTTTGCAGGAAGTAAATCCCAAAAAAGAAACAGCAAGCAATGCTCAGATCATGTTTTTGGTATTACATACAAGCGGATTAACGATTATTCCTTTATCTATTATCGCATACCGCATTGCTGCAGATTCAACAGAACCTACCAGCATTTTTATTCCGTGTGTAGCAGCAACAGTATGCACGACTCTCGCATCGATTATTATTGTAAGCTTTTGGCAAAAAATAAAGTGGGATTATGTGATGGTGTTATTTATCACAGGTATTATTGCAGCCATTGCAGCATTGTTATTTTTTGTTAGCGGAATGACCGATGAGCAACGCAATGTATTTGGAAACATTTCAGGAAACCTTGTGTTATTACTTATCATCATTTCAATCATTCTCGGAGGTGCCTACAAACGGGTCGGCGTGTTCGATGCATTTATTGAAGGTGCAAAAGAAGGATTTAATGTAGTGCTTAAAATTATTCCATACCTCGTGGGAATGCTTGTGGCAATAAGGGTTTTCAGGGATAGTGGGGCATTAGGTTATTTAACGGATGGCATTGCTTACCTGTTAAGTTTAACGGGCATGAATACAGATTTTGTACCATCGTTACCGGTTGCTATAATGAAACCATTTAGCGGCAGTGGCGCAAGGGGTTTGATGCTGGATGTATTTAAAAATCCTGCTTATGGTCCTGATTCTTTTGTTGGAAAACTGGCAAGCACTTTCCAGGGAAGTGCAGATACCACCTTTTATATTCTAGCACTATATTTTGGCAGTGTTGGAATAAAGAAAGTTCGCTATGCTGTTTGGGCTGGTTTGCTTGCAGATATTATAGGGGTGATCGCCGCCATCATTATAGGGTACATTTTCTTTCATTAAGTATTAGAAAGAAAAATCCGCAGGAAGGCATTTTTAGAAAACACCAGTACTGCGGATATTATATTTCGAGTTATTTTTCCTGGTTTTCAGGACGTAAACTTCTCACTGTTTTTCCTGCCTGCCACATTTCACTTTCGCGCAATTCTTTTAACTCTTCTTCCAGCTTTTCCCTGTAATCTTTCTGGCTGTTACTGTCTATTGAACGCTGACTTTCTTTTCCTGCGGCAACACTTTCATAAAGCTCGTTAAACACAGGCAGGGTTGCATCGCGAAAACGCTTCCACCAATCCAGTGCGCCACGTTGTGCGGTGGTGCTGCAATTAGCGTACATCCAGTCCATACCATTTTCTGCAACCAAAGGCATGAGCGATTGTGTGAGCTCTTCCACTGTTTCATTAAATGCTTCGGACGGTGTATGTCCTTTGCTGCGAAGTACCTGGTATTGGGCTGCGAAAATTCCCTGTATAGCGCCCATTAATGTACCCCGTTCGCCGGTAAGATCGCTGAATACCTCTTTACGAAAATCTGTTTCAAATAAATAACCGCTTCCTACCGCAATACCCAATGCAATAACCCTGTCTTTGGCTTTGCCCGTTGCATCCTGGTATATGGCATATGAACTGTTTAGTCCGCGACCCTGTAGAAACATTCTTCTAAGAGAAGTTCCTGAACCTTTTGGTGCAACAAGAAATACATCTACATCCTTGGGAGGAATAATTCCTGTTTGTTCATTGAATGTTATACCAAAGCCATGGGAAAAATATAATGCTTTGCCTGGTGTTAAATGATTTTGAACCATTGGCCATAATTCCAATTGAGCGGCATCGCTTAATAAATAACAAATAATGGTTCCTCTTTTTAAAGCTTCTTCAATTTCAAACAGTGTTTCGCCTTCTACAAAACCATCAGCTTTTGCTTTATCCCATGTTTTGGAATTTTTACGCTGACCAACGATTACATTAATGCCATTGTCACGCTGGTTTAAAGCCTGTCCCGGTCCCTGAACGCCATAGCCAATAATGGCCACCGTTTCATCCTTTAATACTTCCTGGGCTTTGCTAAGTGGAAACTCATCGCGGGTAACAACATTTTCTTCAACACCGCCGAAATTTAATTTTGCCATGATTTTTAATTGATTGATTTTTTGACGAAGAGATAATTTAATTTATTTTTTTTAAATAATGTTTTCATTAAAAGTTAACCTGTTTCCAAACGGGTCTATAACTTCCATACACCAGGTATTATGAAACGTTTTTTCAATGCCCGGTTTGTTGTATTTATATTTTTTACCAATGAGCTGCTGGTGAAAATCTTTCAAACCTGTACAAGTAATGTACACCCGCGCTCCAGGAGAACAATCGCCATGATGTTCACTAAGATGTAAGCTTATGCCTTCTCTTGAAACCTGCATGTATATAGGCATTCCGGACTCAAATACATGGTCCCAATCTAACTTAAATCCAAGCCATTCAATATAAAATTCCCGCGCTTTATCCGCATCAAAAATTCTTAAAATGGGTATTACTTCCTGTACCTGCATATAATTTTTTACATAGAAAATACTTCTTCCTGTTTATTCAGAAATTCATTTTCAACCACATCTTCCCCCGGCTCTGCCTGCTCAAATTCTTTAAGTCTTTCGTGAAAACCATTACTGTCTTTAATGATTGCCACGCGTGCTGTGCGAACAAATTCAATTAAACCATAAGGTTCAAGCGCTTTAATTAAGCCTTCGGTTTCTTCGCGGTGTCCTGTGGTTTCAAATACGGTATAATCTTTTCTTATTACAACAGCACGGGCACCAAACTGCCGAAGCAGCCTTTCTACTTTTACCCTTTCAGTAATTTCTTCCGTTGGCACTTTATACAATGCCATTTCCTGCCAAATGATTTCTTCGTCGGTGTTATAAAATGCTTTCAGCACTTCCACCTGTTTTTCAATTTGACGGCAAAGCTTTCTTACCACATCTTCTGTTTCATGAATTACAATAGTAAAACGGTGAATATTTTCTACTTCAGAAGGTGATGTATTCAGACTTACTACACTTATCTTTCTTCTTGAAAAAATAATGGCAATCCTGTTAAGTAAACCGATTTGGTTTTCTGTATACACGGTTATAGTATATTCTACCCTTTCAGGTTCTGTGCTCATTTTATAAACTTTTAAAATAAATTATTTCAACCTTATTTCTGAAACACTGCAACCCTGCGGAACCATAGGAAAAACGTTGTTTTCTTTTCCGACCATAATTTCAAGCAGGTACGGACCATCGTGATCCAGCATTTCTTTTAAAGCATTTTTTAAATCCTTTCTTTCTTCAACCAATTTACCATTGATATGATAGCCTTTTGCCACTGCAACAAAATCAGGACTTTGAATATTTACAAATGAATATCTTTTTGAATGAAAAAGCTCTTGCCATTGGCGCACCATGCCTAAAAAGCGATTGTTTAAAATAATAACTTTTACGGCAGTGCCGAATTGCATGATGGTACCTAGTTCCTGTATGGTCATTTGCATGCCTCCATCACCAATTATTGCCACCACTGTTCTGCCGGGTGCCCCATATTTAGCACCAATTGCGGCTGGTAAAGCAAAGCCCATAGTGCCCAAGCCTCCTGAGGTAACTTTACTTCTGGACTGGTTAAATTTAGCATACCTGCAGGCCACCATTTGGTGTTGACCAACATCACTAACAATTACCGCGTCGCCGTTTGTAAGTTCATTTAAGGCATCGATAACTTCACCCATGCTCATTTCATCTTTCTTTGGATGGAGCTCGTCGTAAATTACCTGTTCGTTTTCTTCCCTTGTATGATCATAAAATCTTTGAAGCCATGCTGTATTTTTTCTTTCATCAATTAAGGAAGTAAGTAATGGCAGGGTTTCTTTACAATCGCCCCACACAGGCACTGTAGCCTTAACATTCTTGTCAATTTCAGAAGGGTCTATATCAAGGTGAATGATTTTGGCCTGCTTCGCATACTTATCTAACCTTCCTGTAACCCTGTCGTCGAAACGCATACCAACGGCGATCAAAACATCGCATTCATTGGTTAAAACATTGGGTCCGTAATTACCATGCATTCCTAACATCCCTACATTAAGTGGGTGATCTGTTGGTAATGCGCTTAAACCCAAAATGGTCCACGCGGCGGGAAGGTTACCTTTTTGTATAAATGCTTTAAATTCTTCTTCGGCTTTACCTATAATAACCCCCTGACCAAAAATCACGAAAGGCTTCTCAGCATTGTTTATTAGTGTTGCAGCCTCTTCAATATATTCTTTGCGAACAATGGGCTTAGGGCGATAACTCCTTATGTGGTTACAGGGTTTGTATCCTTCAAAATCAAATTTCTGTAACTGTGCATTTTTTGTAATGTCGATTAAAACAGGTCCGGGACGACCGCTTTTTGCAATGTAAAAAGCTTTTGCAAGTACAGAAGGAATTTCTACGGCATCCGTAACCTGATAATTCCATTTGGTTACAGGTGTGGTGATGTTTATTACATCTGTTTCCTGAAATGCATCTGTCCCAAGCAAATGTGCAAACACCTGCCCTGTTATGCAAACTATGGGATTGCTGTCAATCATTGCATCTGCGAAGACCTGTAACAAATTAGTTGCACCGGGCCCGCTGGTTGCAAATACAATTCCCGTTTTCCCGCTTGTGCGCGCAAAGCCTTGCGCTGCATGTATGGCGCCCTGCTCATGCCGCACCAGTATGTGTTCAAGTTGTTGTTCGTAATCGTACAATGCATCGTAAATTGGCATGATGGCGCCACCCGGGTAACCAAATATTGTTTTAACACCCTCAGCTATTAACCCTTTAAGCAGAGCTTCACTCCCGGTAATATTCTCAACAGGTTTTTTACCCTGGATTGGTTGGGTTTTAACATGTTTAATTTCGATAGTCTCGTTCATGATCAGTTCATTATATTTTTCGCTACTTACAGTTTTATATTATGCTTCATCAGTAACACAACCTTCTGATGCGTCTTTCACAAACATGGCATATTTAAACAATAATCCCTTTGTTTCTTTTAAAGCAGGTTTGCGCCACGCAGCACGCCTATTAGCTATCTCCTCATCACTTACCAATAAATTAAGTTTGTTATTACGTGCATCAATTTCAATAACATCATCATCTTCAACCAAGCCAATTAACCCCCCATCGAAAGATTCCGGCGTAATATGACCAACAACAAATCCATGTGTACCGCCACTAAATCTCCCATCGGTTATTAATGCCACGTTTTTTCCAAGACCTGCCCCAATAATGGCAGAAGTTGGCTTCAGCATTTCAGGCATACCTGGCGCACCTTTCGGACCCTCATTTTTAATTACAATAACATCGCCAGCCTTTACTTTTCCACTCGAAATGCCTGCAATTAAATTTTTTTCTCCGTCGAAAACACGGGCTGGACCGGTAAATTTCTCGCCTTCTTTTCCAGATATTTTTGCCACACTGCCTTTTTCTGCAAGGTTACCATAGAGTATCTGCAAATGCCCCGTGGCTTTTACAGGATTTTCTACAGGGTATATTATTTTTTGCTTTTCAAAGTCAAGTGAGGGAATGCTTTCCATATTTTCAGCAATGGTCTTACCTGTTACAGTAAGGCAATCGCCATGCAGCATATCTTTTGATAAAAGGTATTTCATAACGGCAGGCACACCCCCATGTTCATGAAGATCCTGCATTAAATATTTTCCGCTGGGTTTAAAGTCGGCCAGCACAGGAACCTTGTCGCTTACCTGCTGAAAATCGTCTTGCGTAATTTTGACTCCCACACTTTTTGCCATAGCAATTATATGCAGCACTGCATTAGTAGAACCTCCAAGTACCATGATCACCGTAATGGCATTCACAAAAGCATTACGCGTCATTATATCAGATGGCTTAATATCTTTTTCAAGCAGGTGTTTAATGTATTTACCTGCCTCCCTGCACTCCTTTATTTTTTCTTCGCTTATTGCCGGATTTGATGAAGAATAAGGCAAACTCATTCCTAAAGCTTCAATGGCAGCAGCCATAGTATTAGCCGTATACATTCCGCCGCATGCCCCAGCACCAGGACAGCTATTCATGATAATGCCCTTAAAATCTGCTTCATCCAATTCGCCGGCAATTCTTTTTCCGAGTGCCTCAAAAGCAGAAACAATATTCAGGTCTTCACCTTTATAATGACCCGGTGCAATGGTGCCACCATATACCATTATGGAAGGGCGGTTTAAACGCCCCATTGCAATTACAGAGCCGGGCATATTTTTATCACATCCCGGTATGGCAATTACTCCATCATAATATTGCGCACCACAAACGGCCTCAATGCTATCAGCGATCACCTCCCTGCTAACAAGTGAATAGCGCATGCCATCTGTTCCATTACTCATACCATCGCTAACGCCAATGGTATTAAAAATTAATCCCACAAGATCGTTATCCCAAACGCCCTTTTTAACTTCTTTTGCCAGGTCGTTCAGGTGCATGTTGCAGGTATTACCGTCGTAACCCATGCTTACAATACCTACCTGCGCTTTTGCAAAGTCTTCATCTTTTAACCCAATGCCATATAACATAGCCTGGGCTGCTGGCTGGGTAACATCCTGCGTAAATGTTTTAGAGTATTTATTTAATTCGCTCATTTATGTTTTGTTACGATCTGCAATAATTTAATCACCTGATGTTGCGTCGCACACTTGTGCAGCATATTATAAAGTATCTATTTGCGCAAGTACATTTTCCTCTAAAACCAAAGCGCTATAGGCATTTTTAATTTTACGGCTAACGGTTTGGTCCCAATCCATCGGGAAAACGGTTTCATCCAGACTTTTCCAGCCAATTACCTCGGCGGCAGTTCCGCAAAAGAAAGCTGCATCGGCTTGTTTTAATTCTTCTACTGTAAATAATTTTTCTTTAACGGGTACATTCATTTCTGCACATATTTCAAAAACAGTCTCACGGGTAATACCTGGTAAAATGTTTCCCAATGGAGGAGTAAACAAGATACCATCTTTTTCATAGAACATATTGGCGCCGGGACCTTCTGCCACATAATTATCTGCATCGGTTAATAAAGCTTCATCATAACCTAAGGCTTTTGCTTCCTGGCTTGCCATAATTGAATTTATGTAATGACCTGAAACCTTGGCTTCAATTTTAAATGCTTTTGCATTTGGTCGTTGAAATGATGAGGTAAATACTTTTAATAAATCAGTGCCCAGGAACACAGCCATTTTCCAAACCTCTATAACAATAAAGGATTCAATATTCCTGTTAAAACCCATATTTGCGGGGGCATATACAAGGGGACGTATATAGGCATCCTGCAAATTATTTTTTTCGAGTAAGGTGTACGTATCGGCGATGAGTTGATCCGTATCCCAATTAAACGGCATGTTTATTAGCTGGGCTGATCTTTTCAATCTTTTAAAATGCTGTGGTGCTTTAAATATGCGGGTTTCCCCTAAACTTGTTTTATAAGACCGTATACCTTCAAACACGGCGTAACCGTAATGCAATGTCTGACTGTAAAAATCTGTTGAGGCATTGGCGGCAAGTACAAACTCACCATTTAAATAAAGCCAGGTTTCTTTGTTGTAATAATTTGCCATAATACGCTGCCAAAGGTTTTATATTTGAAGTGATTGCGACGCAACCGGGATGCCATGAAAAGTATTACCGGTATAACACATCACGTGATTAAATGATTGTTGATTTTCTTAATTCAATATTATTTTTATTAATGTCTGCCAGGTCTTTGTTCTTTATATAGTCTGCAATTAAATCGCCGATGGTAGAAGTAAAATAAAAATTAATACTGTCAATATCTTTTGTAACGAATTTGTTTTGAAGTGTCCAGTTCACCGCTTTTCTAATAAGCGCTGCTTCCGTTGGCATACCCAAATAATCGAGCATCATTGCTGCTGAAAGTATTGACCCTATTGGGTTTGCAATATCTTTACCAGCAGCCTGCGGATAGGAACCATGAATAGGTTCAAACAGTGCTGTACCCGTACCGATAGAAGCAGATGGCAATAAACCCAGTGACCCTATTAACACACTTGCCTCGTCACTGATAATATCTCCGAACATATTTTCTGTAAGTACCACATCGAATTGTGCAGGGTTAAGAATTAGTTGCATGGCTGCATTATCAACAAACATATAATCCACCCCTACATCATTGTATTGTGGTGCCATATTTTGAACAACCCTGCGCCAGAGTCGAGAGGTCTCAAGCACATTTGCCTTATCAACCAGGGTTAATTTTTTTCTTCTGTTTTGCGCATAGCTGAATGCAAGATGTGCTATCCGTTCTATTTCTGTGGTTGTATAAGTACTGCTATCTGAGGCGGTTTTACCATCTTCACTCAATTCTTTTTTTCCAAAATAAATACCACCCGTTAGCTCGCGGAAAATAATAAAATCAATTCCCTGCAATTTGCGGGCTTTTAAGGGAGACAAGTGCTCTAATGCTGCATAAGTAGTAATCGGGCGAATGTTTGCATACAACTGCAATGTTTGACGCAGTTTAAGCAACCCTTGTTCCGGGCGCACCTTTGCAGCGGGGTCATTGTCATATTTTGGATGACCAATTGCACCAAACAACACCGCATCGCTATCAATGCAGGCTGCAATCGTTTCATCCGGCAGTGGGTTGCCGGTTCTATCAATAGCAACGGCGCCCATCAGGTGATAAGTATAATTAAACTGATGACCAAACTGAAGCGCGATTTGGTCTAACACCTTTATAGCCTGTTCTGTTACTTCCGGCCCGATTCCATCACCATTTATTACGGTAATATTCTTTGTCATAGGTTCAGGCATTTAGCCTTAGTGTTTTATGCTTTGTTTCAAATTGTTCAATTTCGTCGCGCATGTTTAACAGGTAATCAATATCGTCATACCCATTTAACATGCAGGTTTTTTTGTATGCTGAAATATCAAATGTTTCTTTGTCGCCTGTTGAGGGCATTGTTAAGGTTTGCTGTGGCAAGTCTACAATCAATTCAACCGAAGGATCCTGATCGATAGCTGCAAATATCTTTTTAAGAAAAGCTTCACTGATCTGCACGGGCAACAAAAAATTATTGAGAGCATTGTTTTTAAAGATGTCTGCAAAAAAACTGCTTATTACTACATCAAAACCATAATCTTTAAGCGCCCAGGCAGCATGTTCGCGGGAGGAGCCGGATCCAAAGTTTTTTGCGGAGACCAAAATTTTTCCGCTGTAACGCGGATCGTTCAGGGGAAAGAGTTTGGGTTTTGATTCATCATTATTTTCAAACCGCCAATCACGAAAAAGATTTTTTCCAAAACCTTCTCGACTTGTAGCTTTTAAAAACCGGGCAGGTATAATTTGGTCCGTGTCAACATTTTCAATATTAACAGGAACAGCAGTTGAAACCAATAAACCGCTCTGAATAAATGGTGATTTTTGGATTGCCCTTGTTTCGTTATTACCTGCTGATGTTTGCACTTTTACAATACATTTTAAACTGTTCAAATTAATTCCCGAACATCGCATATACGGCCTGTTATGGCTGCTGCTGCGGCTGTAAGTGGGCTGGTAAGCATAGTTCTTGCCTGCGGTCCCTGCCGCCCCTCAAAGTTTCTATTTGATGTGGAAATACAGTATTTGCCTGCGGGTATTTTATCTTCATTCATACCTAAGCAAGCGCTGCAACCCGGACCACGCAACTGGAAACCGGCCTGTTCAAAAATGTCCTGTATGCCTTCTTGTATGGCCTGCCTTTCAACCTGCTTACTCCCGGGCACTATCCAAACTTCCACATCTTCAGCCTTTCTCTTTCCCTTTACAAAAGAAGCTACTAACCGCAAATCTTCAATACGGCTGTTGGTACAGCTTCCTATAAAAACATAATCTATTTTTTTACCTTTTAACGAACTGCCAGCCTCAAGTCCCATGTAGTTAAGAGATTTTTGATAAGAATGCCTTTCTTTATCTCCCACTTCGTCAAGTGCAGGTATTATGCCTGATACTGACATACCCATTCCCGGGTTAGTTCCATAGGTGATCATTGGCTCAATCTCTGCGGCATTAATATGTATTTCTTTATCGAACACGGCATCAGCATCAGAATATAATTGTTTCCATTCGTTTAGCTTTTCACCCCATTGTGAACCTGCGGGGGCAAAAGTTCTTCCCTCCATATATTTAAATGTGATATCATCGGGTGCTATCATTCCACCGCGGGCACCCATTTCAATGCTCATATTACAAATAGTCATACGGGCTTCCATAGAAAGGTCCCGGATGGCTGAACCTGCATATTCAACAAAATATCCCGTTGCCCCGCTTGCAGAAATTTTTGAAATGATATATAGAATAATATCTTTTGAAACCACGCCATCATTTAATTTACCATCAACATTAATGCGCATAAGTTTTGGCTTTGTTTGCATTAAACACTGTGTTGCAAAAACCATTTCTACTTCGCTGGTTCCGATGCCAAAAGCAATGGTACCAAAAGCACCATGAGTAGAGGTATGGCTATCGCCGCAAACCATCGTCATGCCTGGTTGGGTAATGCCCAATTCAGGACCTATAATATGTACAATGCCCTGGTACGGGTGTCCAAGCCCATAAAATTCGATTCCGTGTTCTGTGCAATTCTTTTTAAGTGTTTCTACCTGCTTGCGGGAAAGCTCATCCCGTATGGGAAGGTGCTGATCAATAGTAGGAACATTATGATCGACTGTTGCAACCACTTGTTTGGGACGAAACACTTTTAACCCCCTGTTTTCTAAACCCTTAAATGCCTGAGGGCTTGTAACCTCGTGAATGAGATGTGTGTCGATATATAAAACTGAGGGTCCTCCTTCAATTTCCTTCACCACATGTTTTTCCCAAATCTTATCAAATAATGTTTTCGGCATTCAGTATTAAATTATGATCTAATAGGAGGCGGGATTATATTCCCACTTCTTCTGCGTGATATTGTTTTGCAAGATCGTGAAGATCGGCATCATCGATCTCTTTTTTGCTGTCAGCGACATTTAAAAATTTCTGGTATAGCACATCTATATCATTACGATTATAATTAAAACCCAGTTTCTGAAACCTGTGTGCCAGCGCACTTCTGCCACTGCGGGCAGTTAGTACAATTTTAGAGCCATCAGCACCTACTTCAGCAGGATTTATTATTTCATATGTTTGGGCATCTTTTAAAAACCCATCCTGGTGTATGCCGGATGAATGCGCAAAGGCATTACTGCCCACAATGGCTTTATTTGGCTGAACAGGCATACGCATAATATCTGCAACCAACCTGCTTATGCTGTTTAATTTTTTTGATTTTACTCCTGTCACAAATCCTAAAGGTGCATGCTGTTTTAATATCATTACACATTCTTCCAAAGAAGTGTTACCTGCTCTTTCCCCCAAACCATTAATGGTACATTCTATTTGCTGCGCCCCCGCTAATACCCCTGCTATTGAATTAGCGGTTGCAAGACCAAGGTCGTTGTGGCAATGACAAGAAATTTTTGCTTTGTCTATATTGGGTACATTGTTTACGAGGAAAGCGATTTTTTCACCGTACTGGTGGGGCAGGCAATAACCGGTTGTATCCGGAATATTAACCACCGTAGCCCCGGCTTTTATTACCGCTTCTATAACCCGCGCAAGATATTCGTTGTCTGTGCGGCCAGCATCCTCTGCATAGAATTCCACATTATGTACATATTTTTTAGCCCACTTTACGCATTGCACAGCCCTGTTAAGAATATCTTCACGATTAGAATTAAATTTTGATTTAATGTGGAAATCAGAAGTTCCTATGCCGGTATGAATACGTGGATTTTTAGCATAATGAAGAGCTTCGGCAGCTACTTCAATATCTTTTTGAACAGCACGACTTAGACCACAAACAGAAGCATTTTTTACAACCTTCGTTATCTCTACAACAGAAGAAAAGTCCCCTGGACTTGATACCGGAAAACCCGCCTCAATAATATCTACACCCAGGTCTTCGAGTGCAATCGCCAGTTCAATTTTTTCTTTTGTATTTAATTTGCAGCCAGGAACTTGCTCCCCATCCCGAAGTGTAGTATCGAATATGTCTATTTTCTTTGCTGGCATAATTAAAAAATTTTTTATTAAGGGTATTTAGTACTGTTTAATTTTGACAATACGTGTACCAGACCATAACAGTGCAAAATACCCAGAAATGGTGGCAATACCGGTTCTATTTTAAGTTGTTTTTACAGGTTGTTACAGCACTTAAAATAGGCATAATGCTAGTGCCGCAAGGGTTTTATCAAATATAAATTACAATGCCTACCCGAAATACTGATGCTTTATTTCAGCTTATAAAAACGTTAAATACTGCCGATAAAAGGTATTTTAAGTTGTATGCAAAAAGAAACTCAGGATCAGACGAATTAAAGAGTATTGTTTTGTTTGATGCGCTAGATAAAATGCCGGAGTATGATGAAGAAAGATTGCTCGATAAAAACAAATCAATAAAAAAACAACAGCTATCTAACATAAAGGCGCAATTGTATAAGCAAATTCTTGGAAGCCTTTCTGCAAATGATGAGGCAAACACAGATATGCTGCTGAATGAACAAATGGGATTTGCGCGTATTTTATATGATAAAGGCTTATATCAACAGGCACTAAAAATCCTGGATAAATTAAAAGATGCAGCGAAAGAACATCATCATTATACATTCCGTTTACAGGCACTGATCTTTGAGAAAAAAATTGAATCGCTACACATCACGCGAAGCATGGAAGACCGTGCAGAACAATTAACTAACGAGGTTAATGAAGTTACCGGTCACCTGGTTTTGCTTAATAAGTTTTCTAACCTGAGTCTTCAGCTGTACAGCTGGTATATAAAAATGGGACATGCAAGGGATATTAAAGATGCGGAAGCTGTGAAGCTATTCTTTATTAGCAACCTGCCCGAACATGATATTCTGCAAATGGATTTTTATGAGAAGCTGTATATGTACCAGGCCTTTTGCTGGTATGGATTTATTCTGCAGGATTTTTTACTATACTACAGGTATACACAAAAATGGCTTGACTTATTTTACAAAGAACCGAATATGCAGTCCATTGAAATAAGTCAATTTATAAAAGCCTTTCACAACCTTCTTACAGCGCATTTTGTATTGAATAATTATGATAAATTTTTACAGACCTTAGATTCTTTCGAAAATTTCGGACATTCTGAAGAAGGGCGAATTAACATAAATGCCAGCACGCAAATTTTCTTATACCTTACAATTGCCAAAATAAACAAGCATTTTCTTGAAGGTACTTTTAGCGAAGGCATTAAGCTGGTCCCTGAAATTGAAGCAAAAATTATTGAGTACAAACCCTATATCGACCGGCATAGAATACTTGTAATTTATTACAAGATCGCCTGCCTTTATTTTGGTAGTGGGGACAATGAAAAAGCAGTTGATTACCTGAATAAGATAATTAACTGGAAGGTTGACCTGCGAACAGATCTGCAATGTTATTCGCGATTATTGCACCTGATTGCGCACTTTGAACTGGAGAATTATAATCTTATTGAATACCTCATTAAATCTGTGTACAGGTTTATGTCTAAAATGAAAAACCTGAGCGTAGTGGAAGAAGAAGTGCTAAACTTTCTAAAAAAAGCTTTTACACTAAATGAGCGAAAGTTGATACCTGCATTTAAATTTTTAAAGGAAAAACTGGAAAAGCAAAAGGGCAATCCATTTGAAACACGGTCTTATTTATACCTGGATATTATTAGTTGGTTAGAGAGCAAAATAAACAATCAGCCGGTTCAACAGGTCATTCATAATAAATTTAAACGCAATGCTACCCTTAATTAAGGCAAAATATGTAAACGGATGCCTCATCTAAACTACCTAAATTAAAAATACTTTTTAAGGCTATTCTTTCCGTAATAACCCGGTGATTATTTATATCAAAAACCTCGTTACAGGTTTTAAAGGCATCAAAAGATTCTGTGTAAGGAAATGTCTTTTTTACATTTTCAATTTCGCTCTCAATAGCCTTTTTATCATTGCTATTAACCTTCAGTGCTAAAATTAGTTCCCTTTCCATATTTATAGCTTTGTTTACTTAAATGCAAAAAGCAAACCGATATTTTAAACAGATAGTTAAAAGACCAAAATTTAAACCTATAGAGATTTTTTGAGGACTAATTTTCGCATTTGGGTAATCTGCCCACATTAGCTTAACCAAGTATGATTTTTTTAAAGGGCTGTAATTGTAAATTCTGTTCGGCGGTTTAATGCCCTGCCTTCTTCAGAATCATTGTCAGAAACGGGTTTTGTTTCGCCATATCCTTTCCAATTTATCCTTGCCGGTTGTATCCCCTGGCTAATTAGATAATCTGCCGTTGCTTTTGCCCTTTTTTCAGAAAGTATCCTGTTATTATCGCTATTGCCAACATTATCAGTATGACCACTAATTAACACCTTCATGGTGGAATTTTCCTGCATCAGTTCCACTAACTTATCCAATTCAATCAGGCTAACAGGTTGCAAATCAAAAGAGTTTACATTAAACTGAACATTTTTAAAAGTTACAGAATTATTTAAGGCAATAGGCTGCAGGCTTATGTTTTTGATATAAGTACTGTCTGCAGATTCATTTTTTAAATTAAAAATGTCAGTGTAAAAAATGTATCCCCTCCGGTTAACTGTAAACGTATAATTTTTTCCTTTGGGCAGGGTTATAAAGTAAAACCCGGTTTCATCAGTTTGCAGGTTTGTGATTAAAGTACGCGTACTATCTTCAGACAATTGAACAGTACTCGGAACACCCTTTTGGGTAACAGCATCTGTAACATACCCTTTTACGTACAATGTTTGCATTGGCCGAATCGCTTGTTTCAGTTGAAATTTATACAGGTCAAGCGCACCGCGGGTATCTGTTCTGTCGCTAGCGTAATAAGCATTTATTCCATCTGATGCTACAAATAAACTGCCTTCGTGTTCAATGGTGTTTATTGGGTAACCCAGGTTTTCGGGATCGGACCATTTGCCATCAATTCCTTTGCGCAGCAGGTAAATATCTGTGCCGCCATAGCCGGGCAAACCATTACTTGTAAAGTATAAAGTAGCATTGTCTGCATGAATAAAAGGCGCCAATTCATCCCCTGCTGTATTTATGCGGTTGCCCATATTTTCGGCGGGCGACCATTTACCATCTTTTTGCCGGTAACTCACATATAGATCTTTGCCTCCGAAACCACCCGGGCGGTCACTGCTGAAATACAATGCATTTTTATCAGGACTTAAAGACGGGGAACTTTCCCAATTCTCCGTATTAATATTTGATCCAAGATTGATGGGCGGGCTCCAGCCTGTTGGAGTATTATATGAAATATAAAGGTCGAATTCGCCAAACCCCTGGTTTGGAAAATTTCCAGCAAAAATCAACCATTCACCATCCTGCGAAATGTTTATTCCTCCCTTAGATGGCTGGTTATTGATATCGCCCTTTATAATTTCCGCCCTGGAATATCCGGATGGTGTAAGTACGCTTTGCATAAAATCTTCCCTGATACCTTCTCCCCTGCGGGTGAAAACAAAAATGCTATCATCTATAGTAAAGGATGGATAGTATTCAGCACGGTTGCTGTTAACATTATCCCCAAGGTTTTCCGGGGCAAACACATAGTTATCCTCCGGATGTGTTTTAGCATAACCGATAGCGAATTCGTAGCATTTTTTGCGATATGAAGCACTTTTTACGCTTTTTTCAGATAATCCAGAAATGGATAAGAATTCATCAACTGCCTGCAAAGCATCTGCAAATCTGCCCATTCCTGCAAGATTGATTGAATAAGACAGGTTAAAATATTTGAAGTAACCAGCATCTGCCTGTTTTGCTTTTTGGTAATACTTCACACTTTCAGAATAATTTTTTAATTCGCCGTAAACGCCTCCTAAAGAAAGATAAGCATCCAAAAAACCTTCATCGTATGCAATCGCTTTCTCTAATAAAGGAATGGATTCTTTTAAAAGTCCATCCTGTATTTGAAGCATCGCCTTTTCATATACTTCTTTAGCCTTCTTATTTACCTTATCTGAATTATAATTAGACTGCGCAGTACTGCTCAGAGTAGCCATAAATGTTAATCCCGCAAGTATATAAATCGTCCTCATTTCGCTTGAAATTTAACTCAATCAACTAAAAAAGCCGTTCTTACTGAACGGCTTTCAATTTAAAATATTTTATCATTACAGGGAGGCGATAAACATTTCCGCTTGTTTAACATAATCTTGGTTACCCTGTTTTGCTGCAATTTCTTTTGTTTTTAAAGCCGCTTGTTTTGCAGCTTCAGTATTACCATTTGCTTTTTCAATCTTGGCTTTTAAAAGGTACATCCAAAATCCGTCCGGGTTTTCTTTAATAGCCATATTCACATTTTCTAACGCTTTCGCATTATTGTTATCCCACTCGTAATAAAAATTAGCTGCCTGCCAGTAAGGCTTTTTTTCGCCCGTTAAAGCCTGTTCAATTTGTGATTTAAGCCTGTCTTTAATATTGGTAGAAATGGGGATCATCACCAAAGTTTTGTTCCAGATCAAATCAAGGTTCATGCTTTCAGGTTTAATATCATGAAACTGCATGGTAAAATTTTCAATGGATGGTGTATTTACCTGGTGAGCAGGAACTTTAAAACGAACCACATCTTCAGATTCCTTATATCCGTCAATTCCCCAGTTATTCAATCCTTTATTTAGAATAATGGTCCATTCGGTGCTTCCGGGAATGGTATATAAAACATAAGAGCCGGTATCTAAATTTTTACCACCAATCGTTACCGCATCGGTGAATTTAATACGGGTAGCAGCATTTGCCCCTGTACGCCAAATCTGATTTAACGGTGCGAGATCACTTTTTTCCTGATAAACTTCCCTTCCCTTTAAAGCGGGACGAGAGTAAGTAACTTCTACTTTGCCCATACCGAAATCCTGTGAAATCATTTGGGTGGGACTGGGTGCAGGCATCCTAATCTGTGCATTTACAGAAAAGGCAGAAAGAGTAAAAGCCGCGATCGTAAAAAAATTCTTCATAATTAATCTGTTTATTTCAAAAATACAATTGTAAAACCTAATGATTTGATAAGAAACACCTAATTGATTCTTATTTCATCCTGGCTTTAATAAAATCATACACCTTTTTATATGCGTCTTCTGTTGATACTTTATCAAAACTGGGATTACTGGGATTGGCAAATCCATGGTCTGCATCATACCTGTAAACTGTAAGATCTACATCTGCTTTATTTGCATCTTTTACAAACTGATCAACTACTTCAGGACTGGGCCATTTGTCTTTATTCCCAAAAAAACCAATTACATCAAAATCAATTTTTTTAAGCCTGTCTATTTCTTTTTCTGGCTGCCCGTAAAACATTACACACCCCGCTGTTTGTTTTCCACCTTCTATTGCAGTTTGAAGGCTCCATCCTCCGCCAAAGCACCAGCCAATGGTAAATACCCTGGCTTTTGCGCCTGCATATGCATAAGCTCCATGAATTATAGACATGGCTCTTTCTGTTGAAACAGCCTGCATGTATTTGGCAGCATCTTCTCTCGTGGTGGCAACCTGCTTATCGTAAAGATCAAGTGCCACTACGTTCACGCCAAGCTCCATGCCCAGCTTCTCACTTTGTTGTTTCACATAGTCATTTAATCCCCACCATTCGTGAATTACAAATAAATAATTATTTGTAGGAATGGAGGATGGAATAATGTAAGCATGTGCCTCACCGCCATCGGGGGTTTTATAGGTTATATCCTGGCCTTTTATGACTAACATAAGTAAAAGGCAACGGTTCTTCATGGGCCATTACAAAATTTTTACTCGAAGCATTCAAAGCATAGTTTTCGGTGGCCGGGCTAACACAACAAAACATTTTATCTTGCGCGAACAGCGGATTTGCTAAACAAAAAAGCATTAATAGTGTGAGGGAAGTTTTCATAATCAGGTTGTTTTAAGTTTAAACTAAAAGCATAACAAAGTTACCCGCCATCTTGTTAACATTTTTCCACATTAAATTTTATTGAATGGTGGCGTTACTGTTTAATGTATTTTTGCACGACCTCTGAGATTTTTCTTCTCCCGGTCACAACTTTAAAATTTATCATTAATTACACGGTAATAAACAACCGTAATTAGTGTGAATTATTTTAAAACCTTTAAGAAATTATAATTAACCGGAAAGCTGGTTAAAGGCAGGAAAGTGATCATTAATATTATTTCGAACCTGGTTTATTAATAAAGTTTAAGGCACAAAAACCATAAAGTTTTTAAAATGGCTAAATATATTTTTGTTACAGGAGGTGTTACAAGCAGCCTGGGAAAAGGCATAATTGCGGCATCCCTTGCAAAGCTTTTACAGGCACGGGGCTTTAATGTAACTATTCAGAAATTTGACCCCTACATTAATGTAGATCCCGGCACGATGAATCCCTACGAACACGGTGAATGTTACGTTACTGAGGATGGTGCCGAAACTGACCTTGACCTTGGACATTACGAACGTTTTTTAAGCATATTCACCTCGCAGGCAAATAACGTTACAACGGGTAAAATTTATCAAACAGTTATAAACAGGGAGCGCGCCGGAGATTTTCTTGGAAAAACAGTGCAGGTTGTACCACACATTACAGATGAGATTAAGCGTAGAATGCTTTTGCTGGGAAAAGAAGGAAAATATGATATAGTTATTACCGAGATAGGAGGTACAGTTGGCGACATAGAGAGCCTTCCGTTTATTGAAGCTGTAAGGCAAATTCAATGGGAGCTGCCCGATGAAGATGTGGTAGTGGTTCACCTTACCCTAATACCGTATTTAAAAGCCGCGAAAGAACTTAAAACAAAACCTACACAGCACAGTGTAAAAATGCTTAGCGAAACAGGGGTTCATCCCGATATTATTGTTTGTAGAACAGAAGAACCATTAGGAAATGAGATAAAAAGAAAAGTCGCCCTTTTCTGTAATGTAAAACCCGAAGCCGTTATCGAGGCTATTGATGCACCAACCATTTATGAAGTTCCGCTGGCAATGCTCCAGGAAAAGCTTGACATTATTACCCTTCGAAAATTAAATATTACCGGTTATAAAGAACCAGAATTGGATAAGTGGAAGCTTTTTCTTGATAAATTAAAATATCCGAAAAGCAAAATAACAGTTGGACTTATAGGAAAGTATGTTGAACTGCAGGATGCCTATAAATCTATACTAGAAAGTTTTATACATGCAGGTGCGATCAATGAAGTGAAGATACAAGTGGTAAATGTGCACAGCGAATTTATAACACCTGAAAATGTTGCTGAAAAACTGGATGGGCTGGATGGCTTATTGGTGGCTCCGGGTTTTGGAAACCGCGGTATAGAAGGAAAGATTTATGCCGTGCAATATGCCAGGGAAAATGGTTTACCCTTCTTTGGAATTTGCCTGGGATTACAGATGGCCGTTATTGAATTTGCAAGAAATATTCTGAACCTTAAAGAAGCGCATTCTACCGAAATGAATGCCTATACGCCACACCCTGTAATAAGCCTGATGGAAGAACAAAAAAGAATTAAGATGTTAGGTGGAACTATGCGCCTTGGCGCTTACCCGTGCGATATAAAACCCGGCACACTTGCACAAAAAATTTATGGTAAAGACCATATAAGCGAAAGACACCGCCACAGGTACGAATTTAATAATGAATATTTAGAAAAATTTGAGAAAGAAGGTATGATTGCGAGTGGCATAAATCCCGCGACAGGGCTTGTGGAAATAATGGAAGTTGCCAATCATCCATTTTTTATAGGTGTTCAATATCATCCGGAATTAAAAAGCACGGTAGAAAATCCGGCACCGCTTTTTGTACATTTTATTGATGCTGCCAAAAATTATAACGAAAGAAAGAATGAAGTTCAAAATCCTGTTTTACAGCGCGAACTCATATAATATTCCTAATCTTCTTAAAAAAAGCAACAAATAAACATTGTTGCTTTTTTTTGTAAATGAAATTATAAAAGAGATGTTATTGCCTTTCATCTTTACCTATTCAACATAATTTCACCACCAAAATATTTTTATGAGGAAAGTGACATTTATTCTATTGATATTCATTGTTGTAATCAACCTTCGGGCACAACCACCTGCAGGCGTTCACTGGTCCAAGTCTGGTAACAGTTATTATGAACCAACCAGTGATGGCATTATAGAGTATTCACTTCCTACCTTTTCTCAAAAAATTATAGTAACTGCTCAACAGTTAGTTCCAAAAGATTCCCTAAAACCATTACCGGTGCGTAATTTTTTCTTTTCTCCTGATGAGAAAAAAATCTTGCTGTACACCAATTCAAAAAGGGTTTGGCGTTACGATACCCGCGGAGATTATTGGATTTACAACATTGCTACAGGTAGTTTGCACCAGTTAGGCAAAGGACTTCCCGAAGCTTCGCTAATGTTTGCAAAGTTTTCTTCTAATAACAATAAAGTAGCTTATGTAAGTAACCATAATATCTATGTTGAAGATGTAAATACTGCGGTAATAAAACCCCTAACTACAGATGGTACAGACCGGTTAATTAATGGAACTTTCGACTGGGCATATGAAGAAGAATTTGACTGCCGGGATGGATTTCGCTGGAGTCCGGATGGAAATAAGATCAGTTACTGGAAAATAGATGCAACTAAGATCCGCAATTTTTTAATGATCAATAATACTGATTCATCATACAGTTATAACATTCCGGTTGAATATCCCAAAGTGGGCGAAAGCCCTTCTCCTGCTTATATATACGTAGCAGATATAAATACAAATATCTCCAATAAAATGGATGTACCCGGCGATCCCCAGCAGCATTATATTCCACGCATGGAATGGGCAGGTAATAATGAAATTGTTTTACAACAACTTAACCGTAAACAAAACGAATCAAAAGTTATGTATTGCAATGTTGCGACAGGTGCACCAAATATTGTATTAACAGAAAAAAGCAATTCATGGATAGATGTAAAATCCCGCTGGAGCGATGTTGCGACAGGCTGGGAATGGATAAAGAACGGCACTGCATTTCTTTGGGTTAGTGAAAAGGATGGATGGCGCCACATTTATGTGGTTTCTCGAGATGGCAAGAATGAAAGATTACTTACAAAAGGTGAATATGATGTAATCACAATTAATTCAATTGATGATAAAAATGGGATTGTTTATTTTTCAGCCTCGCCATACAATGCCACGCAAAAATATTTATACAAATTAAAAATAGATGGAAGCGGCAATTTGGAAATGGTTTCATCACCAAACCTTAAAGGCACGCATAACTTTGATATTTCTTCGAATGGGTTGTATGCTGAACATGATTTTTCTAATGCCAATACGTACCCCGTTACCGAATGGGTAAATCTGCAGAAGCAAACAATTTTAAAAACAGAAGAGAATAACAGGAAATTTCCTCCATTAAAAAAAATTGAGTTTTTCCAGGTAACAACAGAGGATGGAATAACTATGGATGGCTGGATGATAAAGCCTGATAATTTTGATTCAACGAAGAAATATCCTGTATTATTTTATGTTTATTCTGAACCAGCAAGCTTAACTGTCACTGATATTTATGGTACCGGTACGAAATCGTTTATACAAAGGCGATATGCAAAATGATGGATACATTTATATGAGTGTGGAAGGCAGAGGATCTCCCGCCCCAAAAGGCACTGAATGGAGAAGTGTGATATATAAAAATATCGGCCGAATTAATATTCGGGACCAGGCAATGGCTGCAAAAAAAATATCTGAATGGAGCTTTATAGACACTTCGCGAATAGCAGTTTGGGGTTGGAGCGGAGGCGGTTCTGCAACGGTAAACCTTCTCGGTCAATATCCGCAAATTTATAAAACCGGCATAGCTGTGGCCGCTGTAACAGACCAGTTAACCTACGACAATATTTACCAGGAACGTTACATGGGTCTTCCGCAGGAAAATATGCAGGATTTTATTTCAGGCTCTCCTATAACCTATGCAAAAAATATAACCGGAAACCTGTTATATATACATGGCACAGGAGATGATAACGTACACTATCAAAACGCTGAATTGTTGTTGAATGAAATGATTAAATACAATAGGCAATTTCGTTTTATGGCTTACCCCAACAGAAGCCATGGCATATATGAAGGAGAAGGAACCAGGGAGCATATGTCAACCTTGTATACCAACTTCCTGAAAGAGTTTTGCCCACCCGGTGGCAGGTAAAAATAATTAACCTTCTTGCCGGGTTAACATTTCGGCAGAGATCTTTTGCCACATCTCATCAAAGGTGTGGCCATTTTGTTGCCACTTTTGTAAAGCCTGTTTCATTTTTTCTGTTCGTGGCTGCTGTGCCTCAGTGAAAAATTGCTGTATGAAGCGTGCATCATGCTCGTTCGCCAGTTTATTATACAGTTGCTTTATCTGCATTTCATGCTGGGTATTTCCGCGGGCAATTTCCCGTTCAAGTTCCTCTTGCAATTTCACCTTCTCGTCATAGGTGCCATTTGGTAATAATGACTTTGCTATAACCGGCATCAGTTCTATTAATACTAATATAATCACCAGCAGGTAATACCTGAACTGCGCGGCACTGTTATCTTTTATTAAGTTATGCAGGGCTTCAATACGTGTAAGAAACCCATCGTTTAATAGTGTTTCAAAATTCTTTTGCCCGTTACTTTTTGCAAGGGCAATGGCTGCCAGTGTGCTGTCTGCACCCGCCAGACCGGGGGCAATATTTTTTTGCAGAACAATGTATTCAGCATTTAATTTTTCATATTCATTTTGCTTGGCACGGGCAATATCTTTTAACCCAATCTTACCACTTCCCCCCGTTCCATCGGTTTCTGCAATATAGGCGTTGCGTGCTGCAGTAACCTCCGCATATTTATCAGCCAGTTGATTTTGAAATAAAGCCTTTTGGGTAGTAATACCCATAATTTGTGCAACATATAATGTATCGAGCTCTTTTGTTTTTTGCAGCCGGCGTTTTTCATTGTCAAGAGAGGTTTGCACCTTTATTTCTTTATTAAAGAGATATAATAATGCGGGCTGTGCCATAAACGTGCCGATGGTAAGCGCTAAAACCAATCGGAAGGCAACCGGACCAACCTTTGTTTTATTAGACGCATTAATTCCTTTAATTAAAGCCCGGTCAATAATTAGAATGATTAACCCCATAAATATGCCCAGGGCAACAGCCTCTAATCCATTGTTTACTACGGTATAAAAGAAATAACTCCAGGCAAGTGTGGCAAACATCCAGGTGCCCAGCACCGCCATGCCGGTAATGGCATACCGGTTTCGGTCTACCTCGCATGTTTTAATTAATCGTTCTTCTGCAGTAGATAGCCACCACAAAAATTTGGTGAAAACAGTAGGGTTGTACACTTCCCGCTGTGCCATAGACGAAACAGTTTGTTGCATAACAAATAATTAAAGTTGAAGCTTATTTAAATTGGTTGGTAGGCGGGAAAAATTCAACCTTTTAACGGTTGAAAAAATGTTATGGTATGAAGGTGGGTATTATTGTTATTTCTTTAACGGGTATTGTTGTGAAAGGCGTATGGAAAGGTTAAACGAAACGCCGGGGTAGGTTATGAACCTACAAATGTGCAACGCAACAGGCGCCGACCCATTATCTTTTGCCGGTTTCAGAAATTTATTACCGACTATTAAGGACTGTAAACTTAGAGATGCAATTAGCCCCACTTCCCTACCTTTGCCGCTCAAATTTTATTTTGATTATATGAGAACTGATAAAAATACCATAATTGGTATTGTGTTGCTGGCGGGTTTGTTTATACTGTTTTTCTGGTATACGAATAAACAACAGCAAAGTTATTTAGAATCGCAACAGCTAACTAAAGACTCCATTGCAAGAGTTAATGCCCTTAAACCCAAACCACAAAATTCTGCTGAGTTTACTTCAGACTCATTAAAGAACGATTCCCTCAACAAACTGAATACTGCCGGTAATTTTGGTTATGCAGCCCTTGGCAAAGAACAGAATGTGGTGGCAGAAAATAAACTGTTTCGGGTAGTTTTTACGAATAAAGGTGGCAGGGTTAAATATGTTGAATTAAAAAACTACCTGTCTAATAATAATAAGAAAGTAAGACTGGCAAACACCACTTACGATAAGATCAGTTATAATATTAATACAGGTCCTAACCATTCTGCTGAAACTAACGACCTGTTTTTTACACCATCCAGCCTGGTTACCAACAGTGATGGCAGCCAAACTATAAAGTTTACTTTACTCGACTCTGCAGGTAACGGAATAGTGCATGAATACATTATTAAACCAGACCAATATTTGATGGACTGGAATGTTTCGTTAAATGGTGCCAATAACCTCCTCACAAACAATACCCTAAACCTGCAATTTAAATCTGCACCTTTAAGGCACGAATCTTCTGTTGAATATGAAAGAAGAATGAGCAATGTGTGTTTTTCGGTTGATAATGAATTTGATTACATCTCTGCCAAGAATGATAAGACTTTTGAACAACCCGTGCAATGGGTAAGTTCGGTGCAGCAGTTCTTTAACGTTACCCTGATTGCTAAAAATAATTTTACCGATGGGAAAGTACATTGGGCGCGTAAAGGCGACAGTACCAATATTCTTGGTCGGGTAGATGCAGACCTGCAAATGAAACTACCTGCGACTGCAAATGTGGCAATTCCGTTTCAGTTGTATTATGGACCAAACGATTACGACAGGTTGAAGGGTGCAGCACCTGAGATGGATAAAATTGTAAACCTCGGAAGAGATTTTTATTCGTTCGTAAGACCAATTAATAAATACATTATTATACCCGTATTTAATTTCTTTGCGAGCTTTATAAACAACTTCGGGTGGGTAATTGCATTTCTTACCATATTCATCAGGCTAATAACATCGCCCCTTGTATATAAAAGTTATCTGAGCGGAAGTAAGATGAAGGTGCTAAGACCAGAACTGGATACCCTGCGAAAAAAACATGGCAGTGACCAGCAGGCTTATAGCATGGAGCAAATGAAATTGTTTAGAGAAGCGGGCGTTAACCCCCTTGGTGGATGTTTGCCACTGCTCTTGCAAATACCTATATTCTTTGCCTTGTATAGCTTCTTTAACAGTAACGTTGCCTTGCGTGGGCAGCCCTTTTTATGGGTAAACGACCTTTCGGCATATGATGTAATGGTGCAGTTCAATTCCAAGATATTTATCATTGGCGATCACATCAGTTTGTTTGCATTATTGGCGGTTGTTACCAGTTTCCTCATCTCATTATATAATATGAACATGACGGCAACTGACCCTAATAATCCTGCGTTGAAATACATGCCATACATCTACCCGGTTTTCATGTTCATATTCTTTAACAGTCTGCCTGCAGCGCTTAACTGGTATTATACCGTTTCGAATGTAATTACACTAGGCATTCAGTTTGTTATTCAGTCTTACATTATTGATCACAATAAAATACTTGCCCAAATGGATGCGAAACGAAAAACGCCCAAGGCCAAAAGCAAGTGGCAGGAGAAGTATGAACTGATGATGGAGTCGCAGAAAAAAGTGCAGGAGTTAAAGCAAAAATCCAAGAAATAACTGATGCATTAAATACATGCATTTGTATTGCTAAACAGCTTGTATGAATTTAATTGAAGAATTAAACTGGCGCGGATTAATCCAGAATATTATGCCTGGCACAGCTGAACAATTTCAGAAAGAAATGACCAGTGCATATATTGGTTTCGACCCAACAGCCGACAGCCTGCATATTGGCAGCCTGGTTCCAATAATTTTACTGGTGCACCTGCAACGCGCAGGGCATAAACCTTTTGCTCTTGTTGGCGGCGCCACCGGTATGGTCGGGGACCCCAGCGGAAAAAGTGAGGAAAGAAATTTGTTGAATGAAGAAGTGCTGCAGCATAATGCAAATGGCGTTAAAAAACAGTTAGAACAATTCCTGAATTTTGATACGACCCTGCCCAATGCAGCGGTTATGGTTAACAATTACGACTGGTTTAAAAACATGCAGTTTCTTGAATTTATACGGGATGTTGGCAAACACATTACGGTAAATTACATGATGGCAAAAGACAGTGTAAAGAAGCGTATTGAAAATGAAAATGGATTAAGCTTTACAGAATTTACTTACCAGCTTATACAAGGTTATGATTTTTACTGGTTGTATAAAAACCATAATTGCAAAGTGCAAATGGGCGGTAGCGATCAATGGGGTAACATAACAACAGGAACAGAAATTATCCGGAGAAAATCCGGGGGTGAAGCGTTTGCCTTTACCTGTCCCCTGCTAACCAAATCAGATGGCGGAAAATTTGGCAAAACAGAGAAAGGAAATATTTGGCTGGATGAAAATAAAACAACGCCGTACCAGTTTTACCAGTTTTGGCTTAATGCCAGTGATGCTGATGCAGCCAACTGGATTAAAATTTTCACCTTTCTACCTCAGGAAAAAATAAACGATTTAGTTACCCGGCATAATGAAAATTTCTCCGCACGCTTGTTACAAAAGGAGCTCGCAAAACACGTTACGATTTTTGTGCACGGCATAGATGCGTACCATAAAGCCGTTGAAACAACGGAAAAATTATTCGCCAGTCAAAATGCTTCAGCAGATAATTTAAGTGAACAAGACCTGGAAGAAATGGAAGGGGTTATTAAAGTAAATCTTTCTCACTCTTGTTTATCTGATGAAAAAGACGTTGTAAGTTTTCTTACAGAAGCTAATATTTTTCCAAGTAAGGGCGAAGCCAGAAAAATGGTTCAAAATGGCGGTGTGAGTATAAACCGTAATAAAATTTCTGCTATAGAACTGAAGATCGGTTCCTCCCTGTTGTTACATGACAAATTTATGCTAGTGCAAAAGGGCAAGAAGCATTATTACCTCGTTACCTTTTCTTAATTCTTTACGTTTGTAGAAAGGGATTATTGTTTTTTTCATAACCTATGGTTGTTGGCTCTCCATGACCGGGATAAACAATGGTTTCTCCGGGTAAAACAAAAAGCTTTTCACGAATACTCTGTAATAATTGGTTGTGGTTACCTGCAGGTAAATCAGTTCGCCCTATGCTTTCGCGGAATAACACATCGCCACCAATTATAAAATGTTGTTTACGGCAATAAAAACAAATACTGCCTGGTGAGTGACCCGGTGCTAGAATTACTTCAAGTTCATCATTACCAAACATAATCATATCACCTTCTTCCAAAAAGTGTAAGGGCCCGGCGTAATTTTTAAAACTTAACCCATACATCTGGCCAGAGGCAGGTGCATACTTCAAAAGAGCCTCTTCATTCTTATGCAAATGAAGTTCTAATTTGTACTTTTCAGCCGCCCATTTATTTCCAAAAACATGGTCCAGGTGGCAATGCGTATTCAGCAGTTTAACCGGCTGTAATTTGTTATCTATAATATAATTTTCCAGCGTACTTTCCTCCCCGGGGAAATAGCATCCTGGGTCAATAATAATTGCCTGCTGCATTTCGTTGCATAGCAAATAAGTGTTTTCCTGTATAGGGCTGAATGTAAAATAAGATACCTTTATCATAACACTATTTATACGTTTGATCCCAACATTTACGCTAATTTTAAAGAATCTAATGAATGGTTATGCAAATTACTAGGTTAAGGCTTAAGTTACCTTTTTTAATCGCTATCCTCTGTATCTTCTCATCCGCTCAATCCCAGGTTAATACCGTTGAATACGGCAAGAACCGAATACAATACAAAAAATTTAGCTGGAAATTTTATCAAAGCCAGAACTTCAACACGTACTTTAATAATGGCGGTCTAGAACTTGCCAAATACATTACACAGGTTGCTGAAGAAGAATTAAGATCTATTGAAAATACGGTTGAGTATTCTTTGCAGCGCAGAGCAAACCTGATTATTTATAACAATTACGATGATTTTAAATCAAGTAACATAGGTTTAGGAATAGACTGGCAAAATTCAGGTGGTTTAACAAAACTTGTGAACAATAAAGTGCCGCTATATTTTGATGGCAATCACAACACGTTACGTTTAAAAATAAGAGAAGGTATTGCACGCATATTAACTGATAACATTTTGTTTGGTGATGATATTGGTGAGTTTGCAAGCAACCAGGCCCTGTTAGATTTACCAGAATGGCTAACCGATGGATATGTTTCGTATGTTTCAGAACCGTGGAGTACTGAGAAAGATGATGCATTAAAAAGCGCTATGCTTGGTGGTAATTATACCAAATTTTACCAGTTTGCATTTAAAGAGCCTTTACTTGCAGGGCATGCTTTCTGGTATTACATTGCGCGAAAATATAAGCCGGAAAATGTTACCTATTTTCTTTACCTCGCACGGTTGTATAAAAACCTGAACACAGCTTCTGAAAGAATTACAAAAAAGAAATTTAAAGATCTGCTTGAAGAATTTATGGTAGAAGAGCAAGATCGTTATTTTAAAGATTTGAAACAGAGGCGTAATGCACCACGTGGAAAATTATCGGTTGTAGAAGAAATTACGAAAAGTGATTTCTATCATTTTGCAGCCAACCCAAATCCTAAAAACAACAGCTATGCCGTTGTAAAATTTACTAAGGGCAAATACAGCGTTCAATACATAAATAATTTATATGAAACTAAAACGCTGTTGGAGTATGGTATAAAAACACATAATGGAAAGATCAATCCCAATTATCCGATACTTGCGTGGGATGGAAAAGGATCGCGGCTGTTGGTAGTATATTCAAGTGAAGGAAAATCTTACATGTTCGTATATGATGTAATTGCTAATGTAAAAAGGTTTAAACAGGAAATAGAAGGCTTTGACCAGATACTGGATGCAGGCTTTATTTTTGATGCAAATACCTTATTGCTAAGCGCAGCTAAAAACGGTCATACCGACCTCTTTACTTACCGCATAGATAATTTTAAAGTAAAACAAATTACCAACGATGTGTATGATGATATTGACCCCACTTTTGTGTCGTTCCGGGACAGGTTAGGGATCATTTTCGCATCAAATCGTCCGGGCGTAAATGCACCAAATGCAGATACAGCCATTCCAAGCCGAAACAGGTTTAATATTTTTCTTGCAGACATTAATAATAACAGTGAGTTCCGCCAGATAACAAAGCTAACAAATATGAAGTATGGTGATGCCCGTTTCCCGATGCAGTATAATCAAAACCACTTTACGTTTGTAAGTGATGAAAATGGAATAAATAACCGTTGGGCAGGTTTTTTCACCTCTCAGACAGGCGGGCTGGATACACTTTTATATATTGGAGAAGATGTACTGCATAATCCAACCGACAAAGACCTTGACAGTACTTTACAAGCCTGGCAAAAGCAACAGCCAGATAGCGTAAGCTACTTTAAAACATATGAAGATTCAACTTACACATTTCCAATTACTAACTACCAAAGCAGTTTATTAGAGACCCGTGTTGCCGGCAATAACGATCAGGTAAGCGAGGTTAGGCGCGAAGGCGACCTGAAGTTCTTGTATAAATTAAAAGTTGATTCACTTGCTCTTGTAAGGCGAAACATCAATGCACGTCCAACTGATTACATTAAGCAAAAAATTCAGCGGGACCGGCTGGCTGCCGGAAGTGTAATTGACAACCAAAATGTAAATACATCCGATGATAAGGAGGGCATTTTTCAAAGTGAATTTGAAGATGAGCGCAAACAAGATTCCTCTGGTGTAGATCAAAGACCAAGCGACAGGCCATTAGAGATAAGGCCCAATGCATTATCCCGGGCAAACTTGTATAATTACCGGTTAAAATTTGATGCCGATTATATACTGGCAGGTTTTACAAACAATATACTTGTAAACCGTTACCAGCCATACACGGGTGGAACCGGTCCTGTTGTTTTAAATAGCGGAAATGACCTTAACCTAACACTCAGGCTTGGCATTAGTGATGTTTTTGAAGATATTAAAATAATTGGCGGTTTTAGATTGGGAACAACGCTTACCGATAAAGATGTATTTGTTACCATGCAGAATTATCGCAAACGAATCGACTGGGGTGTTACTTATTACAGAAGCAACACAAGCAATTACTTTGGTTTTTTTAAAGGTCCATTGATCAGGTATGATAATGTTGTTTATACAAATCTTTACCAGTTTAACCTGGCTTATCCTTTTAGTGAAGTAAATAGCTTTCGTGCAACAGTAGGGTTAAGGGTAGACAGGGGGGTTGTTAAACCATTCGATTTTACAGGCTATCCAGATCCCGGAGCTTTGGGTGTTGAAGACTCTTCTTCTTCTACCCTGCTAACAAGGTTTGAATTTGTACACGATAATACCATTCACCCAACCGAAAATATTTATGATGGTTTACGCTGGAAAATTTATGCAGATTTATACCTTCCTGTAAGCCAAAGTTCGTTTAAGGGAACGCAGATATATAATTTAGGATTTGATGCACGTTATTACAAACCCATTTACCGAAATTTCATCTGGGCTTTACGTGCCGCAGGAGATATGAGCTTCGGGGAAACAAAACTTATTTATTATTTAGGTGGTGTAGATGGATGGTTCGATCCTAAATTTAATTCTGCAAACCAACCGTCTCCCAATGAAAATTATGCATTTCAAACATTGGCAGTAAATATGCGGGGTTACCAGCAAAATGTAGCGAACGGCAATAATGCAGTTGTGATTAACAGTGAATTCAGATTGCCGGTATTTACCACATTCTTTAATAAGCCCATCAATAATGCATTCTTAAGAAACTTTCAATTGGTGCAGTTTGCAGATCTTGGAACAGCATGGGCTGGTGACCTGAAAAATATTAAAAGACCTACCAATATTTTCGGACCTGAATCGCCAGATAATCCGATTATCATCCGGCAGCGAGCCGGCGGTATTGGTCCATTGGCGGGTGGTTATGGTTTTGGTGTTCGCAGTACATTGCTGGGTTATTTTATGAAGCTTGATGCTGCGTGGCCCATGAATGTATTTTTTAACGGCAAGCCTGTTTATTATTTTGCCCTTGGGTTTGATTTCTGATTTTTGCAAACTGTTATTATAAAAAATGCCTCACTATGTGAGGCATTTTTATGATACAATAAGTCTAATGTTTATCCCGCATAAAATGAAAGACCTTTAATATAAAAACTACCGTAACCAAATACCCTGCAAAACCTGCAATAAGTGTGTGTGAATTAAATATTTCACTTTTTAAAAAGTGTACGGCATTTAAAATTGTTCCCAAATGTTGTGTAAGCATTATTTAAAAATTAATTTGTTTTCATTGTTTTATTAAGATGCAAAAAGCATAAAATTCTTTAATCGAATTTTATTAATTAGCATTTATTTAAAATATCTATAACTAATTATTAATAGTTATTTTTTTTCCTATAAAAATTAAAAATCGAGTAAGCAAAAACAGTTAACATACTTAATACCCACCCTGCAAAAATCATTTGAACGAATCGGTTTATTCGTATTTCAACTTCCCGCAGATTTCTCCCAACAGCCACGGTGGCAATTTGAGAATTATTAACTTTCATCATAACCATGGCAAACCTTTCATGTTTATCGGGCTGCCACGTTAATCTGTGCTCCAGGTGTTCCTGCGTAAATTTCAAAACACCAACCGGTAACCGGGGTAAGCTTCCATGTAACCTTCCGGAAGACTCAACTGGATTGCCATCCCCGTTGAATAACACGTAAAAGGGAGAAAGACTTCTTGTTATATCAATGGTTTCAGCAGGAATTAACCCTGTCAAAGAGCTGTTCTTCTTAAGCCTATCAACTATGTCTTTAGCAACCTGTACCTGGGGATCATTGGCCCCAGACCTGTACACTTGCTGAACAACCACATACATGGTAGTAAAAACAATTGTGATAATTATTGATGCAAAAATATTGGGTAAAAAGAATTTAACCGCTTTCATAATGTTAATTTTAAAAGTGCTTTGTATTTCAAAGTATAAATATAAAAAAAATTATTTTATTGTTCCAATCATCTTTTCAAGTGCGGCAAGGTGGGTTTTAAAAGCTTTTTCTCCAGCTTTTGTAATACTATATGTTGTATTGGTTCGCCTTCCAATAAATCCTTTTTTAACAGACAGATAATTGCTTTCTTCCAGATTTTTCAGGTGGCTGGCAAGGTTGCCATCCGTAACCTGGATCAGCTCTTTTAATTCATTGTAACTTATTTTTACATTAACCATAAGTGCACTCATGATGCCCAGCCGAATGCGGCTGTCAAAAACTTTATTCAGATGTTCAATGGGGTTCTTCATTAATTCCTTTCATATTTATACCACATAGCGGCGCCATAAATAATATGGCAAATGCCAAAACCAAAAGCCCAGAAGTATATGCCTGATGTAAGAAACCATAGGCATATAACACCGGTGATAATAATGGCATAGGCCAGGTACTGCGTTTCCGGAAAGGTGTATTTACTGGCATTCAAAATAGCAAGACCGTAAAAAATAAGGCTGCCTGGCGCTATCATTCCATAAAAACCTGCATCAATTAATTTAAGTAGAAATAAACCACCCACCATCATAGGTAAAGAAACACTTAACATAAGGCGCTGGGCCATTAAGCCCCAAATGGCAACATCGTTTTTTTTGCTGCGCCAGTATGTGAATAAAAAAGCAAGAATGAAAGCTGCAGCAAAGGTGGTTATTGCTACCATGAATAGTGGGTGATTTAGAATCCCCGGAAGATCTAAGTGCCCATATTCATCCGAAAAAGGAGTGGCTTCATTCCGTATTATTTTATAGTTATGCTGAAGCAAATGCTGCTGTGCAAACCAGGCACCAACCAAAGCACAGCACCCTGCAGAAATGCCACTTAGCCCGCTAAGGCTTATGAAGCGGCTACTGCGTTCCATCATTTGCTTTATGTCTTTAAGTGTATCGGAAGGATGAGTTTCAGGCATATCAAGTCACTTTGAAAATCAAAGTAAACTAATAATTTAAATTATAAAAATGTAATTATTCTGCAGCCTGTGAAACGATGGTTTTCTTAGAAATAACTTCATCTTCTTCGGGAGCAGATAATTCTTTTTGTGGAAAGAACTTTTTCTGGAAAACCAGGAGAACCATTACTCCTGCAGAAATAGAAGCATCGGCGAGGTTAAACACAGGACTGAAAAATTCAAAATGTTCTCCACCCCAAACAGGAAACCACGAAGGGTAGGTTGTGTTAATAATGGGGAAATACAGCATATCTACAACCCGGCCATGAAGAAATCCTGCATAGCCACCATGTGGAGGAAAAATACGCGCTACCATGAAAGGGTTACTGGAATCAAAAATTAAACCGTAAAACATACTATCGATCAGGTTACCAAAAGCACCGGCATAAATAAGTGCAGCGCATATTATAAAACCTTTGTGGTATTTCTTTTTTATAATAGACCTGATATAAAATGTGCCTAAAATAACCGCTACAAGCCTAAATAGGGTAAGAAATATTTTTCCAAATTCTCCCCCAAACTTCCAGCCCCAGGCCATCCCCTCATTTTCTACAAAATGTAGCCTGAACCATTCGCCCAGTACATAATGTTCTTCACCTAAACGAAACTGCGTTTTGATGTAGATTTTTAATGCCTGGTCTGCTAATAAAATCAAAAATATAAACAGTGCGACAGTTCTTCCTTTCACAAAAAAATTTTAGCCGCAAATATAAGCGAATATGAATGAGTTAATAACCATCGTAATTAAAGCAAAACACGAATAGAATGCTAAATCTATTCTTCTATATAAATTCTTTTTACCCGGTGGCTGATGCCTGTGAGTATCTCATATGGTATGGTGTGGCATTTTTCAGCCAATTCTGTAACGGGGATATGCTCGCCGAAAATCTCCACCTCATCATTATCATTAACATGCTTTATCCCGGAAATGTCAATCATGCACATATCCATAGCTATGTCGCCGATAACCGGAGCAAAGGTTTTTTTAAGATACACCCTCCCAACCCCATTACCTAAAAGGCGGGGAAACCCATCTGCATAACCAATACGCAACGTTGCAATCACCGAATCAGTTTTAAGCAACCCGTTGCGGTTATAGCCGACCGTTTCTCCTGCTTTTACCTTTCTTATTTGTGCGATAGTTGTTTTTAAAGTAGCAGCTGTTTTTAATTGATTTTGGTGCAGGCCTGAACTGTCAACACCATACAAACCAATACCCAAACGTACCATACTGAACTGATATCCGGGGTTCCGCAATATGGCGGCAGTATTAGAAATATGTTTTAAGAATTTATAACCTAATTGCTGTTCCAATAGTATGCACCATTCATTGAGAAGATTCACCTGCTGCAAAGAAAATGCTTCATGTTGTTCGCTTCCACTGGCTGCAAAATGACTGAAAACTGAAACCACAACCATTCGATTACCCGTGGTAATAATATCAACTAAATTCGGCAGGGTGTTTTTTTCAAAGCCGAGGCGATGCATTCCGGTATCGAGTTTTATGTGTACCGGATATTCACTTAATCCCTGGGTGTTTAGGAAGTCGTCGAAAGACTGTAAAATGTTAACTGAGAATAATTCAGGCTCAAGGTTATATTGAACCAGGGTTTCAAATGCAGATTCATCCACATTTAAAACAAGAATAGGAAGGCGAATGCCTGCCTTTCTTAATTCAACACCTTCATCAGTATACGCTACGGCTAGGTAATCTACCTTTTGAAATTGTAAAAGGTTGGCAACACCTGCACCCGTGCCGTAACCAAAAGCTTTAACCATTGCCATTACCTTAACACCAGGTTTTAAATGTTGCCTATAAAACTTAAGGTTAAATGAAAGCGCATTAAGATTTATTTCAAGCACTGTCTGGTGTACTTTTCGTTGCAGTAAAGCAGCAATTTTTTCAAACCTAAAAACCCTTCCACCTTTTAAAAGCACTGCTTCATTCTTAAAACTATTCTCAGAAAAATTTTTAATTAAACCATCAGTGGTGGCAAACTGTTCTAAAGCCTGGTTTTCATTAACCAGTAAATCTTTATACAACAACCATAGTTCACCAACAGTAATAATTCTTTTAATATTCCTTGCCTGGAGCATTTGTACTACCAACCCATACGCATCTTTATTTATAGTGCCGGGAATATCTGAAAGTATTACAGTTTTGTCAGGATGCTGGTTTTGTTGCTGCAAAAAATCTAAAGCAATTGAAAGGGAATGAATATCGAAACTGTAACTGTCATCTATTACTGAACAGTTATTGATGCCGGGCACAAGTTGCATACGCATATTAACCTGCTGCAATTGTTGCATGCGCTCAGAAATAATTGCAGGGTCATATTTTAGGTAAAGCATTACACATATACAAGTAATGCAATTTTGAATGGAGGCATCATCTGTAAAATCAATTTGTACGTTAAATGAGGCATTACCTTCATTCACCTGAATATTGGTTTCTAAGGGCAGCCTTTCAATCAAAATTTCAACACTGCCATTTCCAAAAACCGACCATGAAAAAATTTCACCGGGAAGTTCTTTTAATTCATCCATTACATCCTCGTTATCCGCATTGCATATAATTACTTTTGTCTCGCTGAACAACCTGAGCTTTTCCCTGATTTTTTCTTTCACATCTCTAAACCCATCATTGTGCGCTTCGCCTATGTTAGTGAGTATACCAATGCCAGGCTGTAATATTTCTTGTAAAATCTGCATTTCACCAACCCGGGAAATGCCAGCTTCAAATATGGCAAGGTCATAACTCTCATCCATTTGCCAAACGCTCAATGGCACACCGGTCTGTGAATTATAACTACGTGGGCTTCTAACTATTTTAAAATCGGGTTGCAGTAATTGATACAGCCATTCCTTCACAATGGTTTTTCCATTGCTACCAGTAATTGCCATTACAGGGTAACTGAATTGTGTGCGATGATGCCTGCAAAGCCGCTGAAGGGCGTTTAAAGGATCGCTGCACAATATAAATGCAGCGTCGCTGAAAGGTTTTGTGTTAAACTGTTCTTCCACAACAAAATTTCTTACACCGCGGTTATATAAGTCTGCGATGAATGCATGACCATCTCTTGTTGAGGTACGTAAAGCAAAGAAAAGTGTAGACGATGGGAATACAAGCCTGCGGCTATCTGTAAGTAATGATGTTATAATAACGGATTTACCGGGAGAAATTTCCGGCAACTGTAAAAGGGATGCTATATCAGTTAAAGTATATTTCAAGATTGCTCCGTAGGTGCGTTTGAGGAACCAGTCAATTTTCTCTTTTTATCGTTGAACAACGAATATATAATTGAACCGGTTATACAAACGATGATAACACCTAATGATAGGTATGACTGCATTTCTTTTTCAATCCACTGGTTAATCCAATGCTGCCCCAACATTTTTAACCCGATAAATATGAGCACAATAGAAATGCCCTCCTGCAGGTAATCGAATTTATTAACCGCGCCGCGCAATAGAAAAAACAATGATCGCAAACCAAGCACAGCAAAAATATTAGAAGTATATATCACCACTTTATCCATGCTTATGCCCATAACAGCAGGTATTGAATCAACAGCGAAAACAAGGTCTATTGTAGCTAATAAAATAATTACCACAAACAAAGAGGTATAATACCTTTTACCATTTTCCATAACAACGTATTTTCCACCACCATCATGAGAAACCACGGGCAGATATTTTACAATAAACCTGTACACTCTGCCTTTATGTGGATCGTAATCATCTTCTTTGTCTGAGGAAAACATTTTATACCCGGTAAATACAAGAAAAAACCCAAATACCAGCATTATCCATTCAAACTTTTCTACCAATGCAACTCCCACTGTTATAAACACAATTCTGAAAACTATAGCAGCAAGAATACCTATTAAAAGTACGCGGCTAAAATATGCTTCTTTTACGTTGAAGGATGAGAATATTAGTATGAAAACAAAAATATTATCAATGCTAAGGCTCCATTCCATAAGGTAAGCGCTCAGGTATTCAAAGGCAGGTTTCCTTCCGTTTTCTATCCACATAAAAACAAAAAAACCCATTGCAAGACTAACCCAGAAAAGGGTTTGCAACATGGCTTTCTTGATGGAAATTTTTTTATTCTTTTTACTGAGAAGGCCCAAGTCAAATATCAATGCCAAAACAATGACAATTCCGAAAACCAAATACAATAACTGGTCTGTGCTCATAATAATAAGTATTCCTTTCTGCTTATCGTTTATTTAATTGAAAACGCCAGTACATTGTTTTTAAAAAATGTTGGAACATACATTATTTTCTCTTTTGCATTATACCCAATATCTGCGGTATTAATTTTTTCTTTTCTTGAATCGAGTAATTCTTTTACCATGCCATCTTCATTAACCTGGTAAATAACGCCACTCCAGCAGGAAACAATAAATTCTCTTTCTGCTACCTGTATAATTCCATCTGTTGAGCTTTCCATGCCTGTTGCAATGGTTTTTAAGTTTTTATCACTATCCGCTTTATACAAACTACCCGATGCCAACACATACAAATTGTTATTTAATGCCAACAACCCGTTAGGATTGGTTAAACCCGTCAGGTATTCCGAAACGATGTCATTCTGCATTACATGCACTTTTCCTGTACGGGTATCTGAAATAAAAACACGCCCCTCCTCATCAATCGTAATGTCGTTTAACATTACTGCACTGTCTAAAAGTATGCGGTTAAGTATTTTTTTACTCGAAAGGCTAACTTTAACTACTTCACTTACATCTGCTATATACAAAAAGTCGTTGTATATACCCATTCCTTTGGGGCTGCGCAACCCGGTTATAAAACCAGTGTCAATTATTTCGCCGGTGGGAGTTATAATTCCAATTGCACCCCTTTTTTCAGCCTGCTGAAATTTAATATTCATTAATGAAACCAGTAACAGATTTTTATCCTGCCAAAATAGAACTGATTCCGGTGTTGCCAATACCGTATCTGTTGCCCAAACTTTTTTTAATGAATATTGCGAATAAACTGCACCTGCAGATGAAATACAGGCAAGCATTAGAAAAAGTATTTTCTTCATACAATTCATTTAAGCAAACTTACTTACTTTTTAACGGTACACCTTACCAGTTAAAAACTGCCAGATATTGGATTAGTGGCAATCCTATGATCTGACTGAATATCGAGACTTTCTACGCCACTGGTATATAATTCCAAATATGATTATGAGTGCAACAGGCACAACAATATTTATCAATTGCCAAATCAACTTCTGCTCAACCAATTTTTTTTTGTCTAACAAGCGAAGGGTAAAGTCTTTATTACGGGCAGCGAATATGCCATTATCGCTAACCAGGTAATCGATGGTATTTAAAAAGAATTCACGGTTTGCAAAGCGATAATTTTCTAAAGGAAGTTGCCCCATTGGCAGGGGACCGGAGGTGTTGGAGACCGCATTTAAAACTATATCGGCATCGGACACTACAACTTGTTGCGTTGGCTTTTGCGCTACTGGTAAGAAATCTTTCTTTAATGCAGATTTTACAGAATCCCTTAAGGCAGGTGTTAGCCGGTTTGCATAAAGCGAAGTAAACTTTCCATGAAGTAAAACTGCCACAGGAACATAGCTATTATTGTACGATGAAAAGTTCTGTTCACTTATTTCTTCCCTTATTTTATTGATGCTGACTATGGCAGGTGCGCTTAACCTGCGGCTATTTGTATCGCTGCTTAATAATATAGTTTTCTCAATTCCCGGGGCTTTTACAGTATCTATACTTGAAGGGAAAATTGAAAGAACCCGGTCAAGGTTTTTAGAAATAGGATTATTATTACTGGTTGAAAGAAATGGATAATATGGCCAGGGAAACCGCTGAATTTTAGGCGAACCATCCGGATTATAATCGTACACCAATGGAATTTTTGAACAATTGAGATCCTGCAATAAATCGCCATTTATGCGCACACCATACCTAAACAAAATGTCATCAAGATTCAGGTTTCTATCATAGGCAACAAAGTCTGCCTGGCTGCGCATCAGGCTGTCAAGCTCGGCATATAATTTATCAATAAACCACACAATCTTACCGCCATGCATTACGTATTGATCAAGCTTTAATTTATCCTCATCGGTAAAAGGCTGGGTTGGTTTAACAATAAGCAATGCATCTATTAATTCAGGATCGGGATAAGCCTGTTTTAAATTAAAAATTCCCAGCCGGTACTGGTTTCGCAGGTTTTCACCCAGGTCATTCACAGTTAAATCTATAGGCTCGCCATTACCCACAGCGTAACCTATGGCAGGCACATAAGTGCGTGTTAATTTATAAATCGCGTTGATGAATTTATATTCCAAAAGAGCCTCGGCAGAATTCATAGTGGCTTCCTTATCGGGCTGCGGCACATCGTTAATAACATTAAAATTTTTAAAAACAGTGCGGCTGCTGCGCAGGTCAACAGCTATAGGTTGCTGGTTTTTATAAGACACCAGGGCAGATGGAATAATCAATTGACGGGTAGTTTTATCATCTTGCTGTGCAAGATTTTCAGCTTCTTCAAATACTACCCCAAGCCTCGCAAGGCTATCATATAATTCATATTTTAAGCTGTCTGCGAGGTCTTTGCCCGGTTCCATATATTCTATCTGAACCTGATTTCCGGATAAATCCCTGAATTCATCAAGCAAATCTTTTGTTGCCAAAGAAAGTTTCTTGTAATCTGCCGGAAGCTCTCCTGTTAAAAACACCTGAATATTTACAATAGAATCTATTTGTGACAATAAAGAATCGGTGGAATGATTAAGACTAAATCGCTTTTCTGCAGTAAGGTCTGCGCGAAATCGCAAATTTACGGTTGCATAAACCACTGCTAAAAATCCCAATAATAAAGCAACCCACCAAAACGGAGACCTGTATATTTTGCTGATGAATTTTTGCATTAATAACGACTGATGTTTCTTTTGGTGATGATTACAAATAACAGGATGAGGGTAAGGAAATAAATTACATCCCGCAAGTCAACAACACCTTTACTTATGCTGCGATAATGCATATCTATTCCCAGCAATTGTATGTAATAAGCTGCGCCTGAAGCAAAAACCGGGAGGCGGCTAATGGCATCAAAGCCGGTATAAAAAACAAGGCAGGTAAATGCCCCGGTAAGAAATGCCACCATGGTGTTTTGTGTAAAGCTGCTTGCGCAAATACCAATAGATGTAAATGCGGCACCAAGCAATAATAATCCTAAGTAACTGCCGGTGGTGCTTCCGACATCCACACCCCCCACAGCGCTCAACTGCTGTAAAGAGACTGCATATAAAACAGTTGGCACCAACGCAAGAATTACGACCAGCATAGCACCAGAAAATTTACCCCAAACGATCTGTGATGTGGTAACAGGTCGCGTTTTTAATATCTCGAAAGTGCCTGTGCGGTATTCATCAGCAATGCTTCGCATGGTAATGGTAGGAACTAGGAAAAGCAATATCCAGGGAGCTAATCGAAAATAATTATCCAGGGAGGCATATCCAAAATCGAGCAGGCTTGTATCAGGAAAAACGAAAAACACTAAACCATTGATCAGCAAAAAAGCCACCAGTGCAATATAACCGGTTAACCCACTGAAAAAGCTATTCCATTCCTTTTTACAGATCACCCACATGGTCCAAAACTAAGATTGAAAGAGGTATAAGCAGCCATTATTTATAAACATACCTATTGGTTAAAAACCGCATCGCTTATGCCTTTGTTGATAACATAGTTAGAATAAGTTATTTCAAGGCGGCCTTTTTTATTTGCCAGTTTATCGGCTGAAGTTTTTGATGCGTCTTCCATTTCCATGGTTATGCCTTTTGGTAGTTTATAGTCTTTGGTATTAAAACTGAAAACCAATTTATCGGGCAATCCAAAATTGCTATAGCGACCATAAAAAAGTTCCATTTCATAGGTGCCGTTTTCCTTTGTAGTTGTAATCGCTTTACGTACCAGCATATTTGATTCGTCAATATACAAGGTTGATAAAACGATATCGCCATTATCGTTCACCGGCAACAATTTTATTACCCTTGTATTTATTCCACCAACCATTGAATGACCCGCATCAATAGCCATAAAATTGTCTAATGAAACCACATTATTCAGACTAACACTTATACCGCCCTTAGGCAAAATGGAAATACCACCATCTTTTTTCAGCCGGAATTTATCCGGATTTTTATAATAAACCTTTACTTTACTTACAGGCGCTTTGATAAAGGCTACATCTGTTTTAAGCACACCATCTGCTGAATAATCTTTTACCTGCATCATTCGATTTTTCACTTTGGCAACCACCTGGCTGGCATCCTGCGAAAAAGTATTTGAAGCACCCAATAAAACAAAAGCAGCAACAATAATTATTTTCATACTGGTTGCAAATGTAAAATACCTTTTGGGCAAGAATTTTTAAACAAGGTTAATGGTTCGAGAAATAACATAATTTTCGTATAGATCAAAACGCTAACTAAGCACATCTTTCTTTTTCATGATATAAACAGAAGCGACTAACAACCCTGCGATATGAATTACCAGCACACCTACTGATCTCAATATTCCGGGGAGGTTTTGAATACTTCCTGTAATTGCTTCGTTAGAGGCGCTAACTTTTTCATCAAAAAATTCTTTCCAGTTAACCATGTGTGTAGTAAATAAATAAGGGGTTATATAGCGGAATACGGGAAGATCGAGGGTTCCGATAACGGTAAAAAAAATTATAATGCTCATAGCGGTAACAATCGGACCAATTGAATTTTCCGCGAAGAGGGAAAGAAAAAATCCCATAGCCGCAACGGTTATAAGTGCCAGCGCAGCGAATGCAAATGCCAGGCAATATCTCCAGAAAACATCATTCTCATTTATAAGAACTATGTAATTGCTCTTCATAAGAAACAAATCATCGGTACCAAATATCAGCATGCTGCCAAACAAAGCAAGCACTGCCATCCATACTAATAATAGAAGCGTATAAATGCAGGTGGCAGAGAATTTGGCCAATATAAATTGCGTTCTGCTATAAGGTCTTGAAAGCAGCAAACGAAGGGTACCCATATTTGCTTCTCCTGAAATCATGTCTGCTGCAACCAGTGTTACCAGCAAAGGCACATGTATAAGCATTAGCTGAAGTATGATATAACACACCAGGTAACCATTCAGCACATCTCCTTCAATATTCAGGCTGCCTACGGACTGCATCATAAAATCGGCATAATCCTTTCCATCTACTTTAAGCCCAAATTGAACCATGCCTATAAGGGCAGCTATAGCTACGAAAGAAATATAGCTTCTTGGCCGTTTAAATATTTTAAATAATTCAATCTGTAAAAGATTCCACATGTTGATTTCCGCTTGTTACCTGTAAAAAATAATCTTCCAGTGAATGCCTCGGCATAATGCTTTGTACCCCAACATCATTTTGAATAAGCCATTTATGAAATCCGGGAATTTCTTTCCTGTGCATTTTTAAAATGATATGGTTGTTTCTTCTTTGCTGCAACATTTTTAAAAATTGGCTCTGCTGCAGTAAAACTTCTGTTCTTTTATTATCTGCTGTATTTAGCTCTACAATGGTTTGAGACGGATCGAATAATTGCTGTGCATCGCCTTCAACCATTTTTTTTCCTTTGTCAATTATTAGAATACGGGTGGCGACCTGTTCTATTTCATTCAATAAATGAGAGGAAACGAGTATTGTTTTTTTACTTTCCCTGCTTAAATGAAGAATAAGATTTCGTATATCAGCAATACCCTGCGGATCTAAGCCATTAGTTGGCTCGTCCAGGATAACTAATTCGGGATCATGTGCAAGTGCGATCGCAATACCCAGCCTTTGCTTCATACCCTGTGAAAAAGTTTTAACCTTATCGTGCGCCCTCCCCCTAAGCCCTACCAGGTCAAGGTTTTTATTGAGCTCTTCTATTGAAACTGCTTTACCACTAAGACGTGCAAAAAGTTTAAGGTTTTCGAAAGCAGATAAATATTTATAAACATCTGGCTTTTCAATAATAGCCCCCACCCTTTTTAATATTTCTTTCCTATGCGTTTTTAATGGAAGGCCAAATAATTCTATTGACCCAGAGGTAGGCGATATTAAAGTAAGTAACATGCGAATGGTGGTTGACTTTCCTGCACCATTCTGCCCTAAAAATCCGTATACGTCGCCTTCATTTACCGTAAAAGAAAGGTCATCAACTGCCCTTATATTTTTAAAATCCTTGGATAAATTTGTAACTGATATGATTGACTTCATAGATCTGTACAAACAAAAGTAGTTAACCGGCATTAACGGGGAGGTAAGAAATATTTTCTTAACCACTTTGTGAAACAGTTATTTAATAATTAAGTAAAAACCTTCAACGATTTTTACCTGTTTTTAAATATTGTTGAAGGGCCTGTACATAGCTCTCAAAAGCTGCAATACCCTTCTTGGTTATTTTACAGGTAGTATTAGGATAGTTATTCTTGAATTCCTTGTTTATTTCAATATATCCGCACTCCTTTAACTTTTGTATTTGAATGCTCAGATTTCCTGATGTTGCATTGGTCTGTTCTTTAATAAAAGAAAATTCGGCAGATTTTACGGATAGAAGCAAGCTCATTATTGCCAGTCTTAATTGGCTGTGTAGTATGGGATCGAGGTCTTTAAACATTTCCCATTGTTAATCGGATGTATCTTTTTCTAAGAATTAATCCTGGAATAAACCATGCCAGCTGCGCCCCTGCCGCGGTCAAAAGAGCACTATACGGGTAAGAAATGTATATGGATGCAACAGCAAATACCCAACAGGCTATACCACCAATAACCATGGGTTTAAAGCGTTTAGTAAACCCAGTTGCAAAAGTGGGAATGCCGTATAAAATAAGGAACAATGCCCCGGGTTTTTCAACAGGCACTTGCGACGTATAAAAAAACAACAGGAAAACACTAATGCCAAAACAAAACCAGATACCCCCGATAGCATCGTCGCTGTAAGTGCTGTATTTTCTTTTTTTATTTTCTTTGGATGAAATAATAACCTGGGGAATTATAGCAAAGATTGTTAGAAACCACACGTACTGCACCCACTGCCAGTTATAAAAAAAACCGGCAAAAGACACAAGGCTGCAAAAGGTTATAATTGTGCCCCACATTAATGCGCTGATGCCTGTTTCATTATAATCGCATTTAGCCTTATTGATCATTGATGTAATGAGCTGAAGACTTTCTTCTTCACTCATTGGTCTTTCTGTTTCCATAAACTAAATTAAGAGTTGAGATTAATTACATTCAGCCAGGACTTTCTCTGCCTGCGGTTTTCCCCATTTCGGATATAATGGTTTGGGGGAAGCGGCATTATACAACTCAACTGATTTTTCAAGTAATGGCTTGGCTGCAACCTTTCCTCCACCAAATTGCTCCGGAGTATAAAATAAATTAACGCCCTGCAAATAATAAATGCGTGGATTTTCGGGGTCAAGTTTTTTACCGCTATTTAAAGCCTCTGTTGCCTGCATACCATAGGTTTGCCACCGAGTCATGGGGTCTACCATCATTTGAATGTTTGCAAGCATATACCGCACAGCATAGGTTTCACCATTTTTCTCAATGGCTTCTGCCTTTTCCAGAATTGATCTCCCGTAATTTCCTAAAACATCTTTATCTCCACTTTGATCCATGTATCCAATAAAAGCCTGTGCAAGTGCCGCATAATAATAGGGCAACCACTGGGTCTTTTCAGCCTCTGCAATGCGTAAAAAATTATTAGATGTAGCCTGTAATTCGGCAACTGTTTTCGCATCAGATAATGCATTTATATTGGTTTCCATGGCCTGTACGTATTTATCGCTTTGTGCCTTTACGATGAGCGAGGAAAAAAGAAAAATGGCAAGGATAAATTGTTTCATGTTGTGTGTATTTTTTTTAGTTAAAGGTTATTGTTAATGGCATCCTGGCTTCGATCTACACCCCAGCTAAGAAAACAGCCTATAAAATAAAATCGCTTTGCAGGTGGCGTAATGGGTTGTTTAATTAAACCATTGGCCGAGTAATTAAAGCCATATACCTGGTCTGCACCCAGCAGGTTTGTTACACTGGCAAATAATACAATAAATGTTTTTGCATTTTGTTTACCAAGCATAGGCAGATAGTTTACACTAAAGCCCATGTTGTGAAAATCTTTGGTTAAGCCCTGGTCATTTATCTTATATTTTTCACCGGACTGCACAAGATTATAATAAGGCCTTCCCGTGGCATAGCTATAGGTAAAATTGAAACCTGTTTTCCATTTGGTTACAAACCGTTTAGTTACTACAGAAGCTGTGTGTTTAGCAGCAAAGTTGGGCTGCAGTTGCCCCGGGTAATTAAGGTAATCTCGTTTGGTATCCAGATAGGAATAACTTACCCAATAATCAAAATCTTTAATAGTTGTTTTGTCTCTCCAGAATAGTTCAATTCCTTTTGCAAATCCAAAACCATCGTTATTAATTGAAGGAAATGTTTTTATCAGGTCTTCATATTTTTTATAAAAACCTTCAATGCGCAGTATCCGGTTATTATAAGAGCGCTGATAATTTAATATGTAATGTATCGCTTTTGTATAATTGAGTTCGTTTGAAAAAACGAGTTGCTGGTTTTCCGGCTTTTGGTAAAATACGCCATAGGCTGCAGAAACCTGAGCATTGTTTGCCACCTTATATGCAAGGGAAATTCTGGGGGCTACATTACCTTTTTCAAGCAAGGTTGAGTATTCGTACCTGCCTCCCAATTTTGCTGCCACAGCATTCGTAAGGTACACATCTGCTTCGCCAAAAACCGCCGTTAATCCATCATTTAGATTTGTGGCAAACCCATTATATACAGTATTACTTTTTAGGTACCAGTGTTCTGCGCCTACGCGAATTGTGTTAAGCCCTGAAAATTTTTTTTCCAATACGGGTTTTACCTGGTATAACTGCTGCATGTTATTTACCGTAAAAATCTTGGTTTGTAAATAAGGTTGAGAGAAATTATTTAGCGGATTGTTTTCCTGGTTTTGTATTTCCTGATCAATAAGATCTTTGTTTATACTATAGCTTAAACCGAGGTTAAATTTATATCCATTGACCAGGTTTTCCTTCCACGAAAGGTTGTTATACCAATTTGAATTTTTTAATGAAAAAGCATCTTTCAATTCTGCAGAATCTATATCGGGTCGCCGTATGCCCATTCGGCCGAACTAAATGTTGTGTAGTATTTTATTATACCACCATTTTTTGTTTTGAATCTGAAATTGGCATCGCCATTATGGTATTCAGGCATAGTAAAATAATCCGGTGTTTGCTTAACCAGTTTAAAATAAACAGCGAGGTTAACATAGCCATAGTTAACTCCCCACGATGCATTTTTATCTTTTGCAAGATGCTGATAACCCCCACCCACAAAAATGGGTGTAATGGATGCGCTTGCAGCAGACTCGTCGGGAATATCAATAGATTCCAAAATTAATGCGGATGACAATGCCTGCCCATATAATGCTGAATAACCGCCAGTACTAAACACAGTGCCTTTAAATAAGAAGGGAGAAAACCTTCCCCGCGAGGCGATGTCGGGAACACTTGTAAAATAGGGATTGTACACAAGGGTGCCATCAATGAATTGTTTGGTTTCGTATCCCGTACCGCCCCTTACAAACAAACCCTCGGATTCGCCAACCTGTTGTGCACCCGGCAACGTTTTTAACTGCCTGGCTTATATCGCCGTTTGATCCGGCTGTAGTAACTACATCAATAGAACTTAAAACAGTGGCAGCCCTTTTTTTGTCTCCCGCTTCAAAGGAACCTGCCATAACCATTACAGCAGTTAGCTCGTTCACCTCTTCTTTTAAAATAAAATTTACTGCAATATTTAAAGAGTCGATCGTTATTGTTTTTGTTACAGGCTTATAACCAAGTGCGGTAGCCTCCATTTCAAATTGTCCTTTTTCAGTGGTAATAAAATTATAATTCCCTGAAGAATCGGCCGAGGCGCCGTCATAGGTGTTTTTTAAAGTAATACCAGCATTGGGAATGGGTTTGCCTTTGCTGTTCTCAACAGTTCCTGTAACATTTACCTGGCTAAATACACCCGGTAAAAAAAAGAAGATGAATACAAGGGTAGAGAAGAATTTCATATAAGATGAATTAATACAAACATAAAGTAGTTTATATTATAAACCAAATTCCGCTTCCTGTTATTGAAGTATCTGCCTTCCACATTATTTTTGCAAAAAATTAAATAAATTGAAAAGAGTATTGTTTATTGACAGGGATGGCACTTTGCTGGATGAAGCTTACGATTATCAAATAGACCGCTTAGAAGAACTTGGCTTTTATCCGCACATGTTTGAATACCTGGGTAAGATATATAAGGATCTGAATTTTGAGCTTGCTATGGTTACAAACCAGGATGGATTAGGTACAAATTCATTTCCTGAATCGGCATTTTGGCCTATACAGAACCTGGTGATGAAATGCCTGGAAAGAGAAGGAATTATTTTTAAGGATGTGTATATCGACAGAACGTATCCCTACGAAAATGCAGATACGCGGAAGCCAGGTATAGGCATGTTGAAACATTACTTAAACAATCCTGATTATGATATAAAAAATTCATTTGTTATTGGCGACAGGCTTACCGATATGCTGCTTGCCACAAACCTGGGCTGTAAGGGCATTTGGATAAACAGTGGCTCAGGTATGGGCAACCACGAAATAAAAGATAAAATTGAAACAGTAAAAACAGATGGTACCATTGCCCTTGAAACAACCGAATGGAAAACAATTTACGAATTCCTGAAAGAGCAAACACTAAGCAGTGCAAACACGTACAGCCGTTGAAGAAAATAAATGAAACTATTTTACCGCGAAATAAATCTTCCGTTCCGTTACCCGTTTACTATTTCCGGTGGCAGAACCAAAACACATCAGCCTTCATTAATTGTTGCCTTGCAACTGGGGCCATTTACCGGGTATGGCGAAGCGCCTGCCATTAGCTATTATAACATAACGGTTGAGCAAATGATGGATGATCTTAAACGCAAAAAAATGTTTGTTGAAAAATTTGCGTTTACCGAACCTGAACGGTACTGGCATTACCTGCATCATTTATTTCCTAAAAATCCTTTTTTGGTTTGCGCACTTGATATGGCCGCATGGGATATGTTTGGAAAAATGCAGGGTAAACCACTCTTTGAAGTATGGAACACTACATGGGAAAAAACACCTTTTACTGATTATACCATAGGAATAGCTGATGTAGAAAATATGGTTGAAAAACTGAAAGCAAATCCCTCACCTATTTATAAAATAAAAGTCGGTTTTAATAACGATATTGAAATGGTTGCAGAATTAAGAAACCATACCAGCGTTCCATTTAGGGTAGATGCAAATGCTGGATGGAATGTGGAGGAAGCCATTCAAAAAATTCAGGTATTAAAAGATCTGGGGGTTGAATTTGTGGAACAACCCCTGCCCAAAGACGATTGGGAAGGCATGCAAAAATTATTTGAAGTTGCAGCACTTCCCCTAATAGCGGACGAAAGTTGTGTTACTGAAAACGATGTGGAGAAATGCTCTACTGTATTTCACGGTATCAATATTAAATTAACCAAATGCAGTGGCATTACACCTGCCTTAAGAATGATTACAAAAGCAAGGGAATTAAATTTAAAAGTGATGATGGGCAGCATGAACGAGAGTACCATTGGCTCTGCTGCTATTGCTCAGTTTTTACCTCAACTTGATTATGTTGATATGGATGGTCCTTTGTTATTAAGTGAAGATGTTGCTACAGGCCTTAATTATAATAATGGTGAAATAACCCTTTCCGGCAAATCCGGTTTAGGTATTTTTAATATAAACCCCGAATTTTTTCTTTGAAATTACTCTTTCACACGTTCTACATAGTCACCGGTTTTGGTGTTTATGCGAATGCTTTCGCCTTCGTTTACAAATAAAGGAACCTGTATGGTGCCGCCGGTTTCAATAGTGGCGGTTTTTGTAACGCGGGTGGCTGTATCGCCCCGAACACCCGGTTCGCAATAAGTAATTTTTACAACAATTTTTTCCGGTAATTCCGCCCCGATGGGTTGTTCACTTTCAGTATTTACAAAAACAAAAACTTCTGCCCCTTCTTTTAAAAATTGTGGTGCATCTATCATTTCTTCAGCCAATGATATTTGCTCAAAGGTTTCATTATCCATAAAATTGTAACCGGTATCATCTTTATACAGAAATTGAAAAGTTTTCTTTTCAACTCTCACCGGGAAAACAGTTTCTCCACTGTTCCATGTTTTCTCAATGGTCCGGTTATTATCCACACCTTTAAGCTTTGCCCAAACTTTGGCGGCAGCCCTCGCAGTTTTGTTTTCGCCAAATTCTATAACGGAATAAAGGCTTCCGTCAAGTTTCAAAATCATTCCCCTGCTTATGTCAGATGTTGATGCCATACAATTAAATTAGAGGGCGCAAAAGTAAGACTACCTGTTTAAAAATTGAAAATATCATATTTATCTAAAATTATGATTGACAATACGCCTATTATTACCAATAATTTAAGAGGAAATTTAGAGGAAGCCGAAAATTAAAACATGACCAATATAAAAAGTTTCCTGTTTGTCTTTATCGCTGGCAAATAACCCTTTAGATGTAATTAAAATAAATTTGCCAATGTAAGAAATACATTACTTTTGTGATGTCCTGATGTTACAGTTCTTCCATTTCTCCTGAATGTTTTTCGAAAAGCTCACGGGTTTTTGGTTACTGTTTTCATAGGTTTTTTATTTATTTAAATTTTTTTTACAATGAACATTTACGTTGGAAACCTAAATTGGAGTATTACCAATGATGACCTGTACAATCTTTTTTCACCCTATGGAGAAGTAGTTTCTGCAAAAGTAGTTACTGACAAATTCAACAACAACCGCAGCAAAGGCTTTGGTTTTGTGGAAATGAGCGACGACAACGCTGCTCGTGAAGCAATCAGCCAGTTGAACGATTCAGAAGTTACCGGCCGCAAAATTATTGTTAACGAATCTGCACCGAAAAAAGAAGGTGAAGGTGGTTACAAGAAGAAGAGCTTTGGCGGCGGCGGCGGCGGCGGCGGATATCGCGATAACAAAGGTGGTGGCGGTGGCTACAACCGGGATCGCGGTGGATTTAACCGTAACCGTGGTGATGGTGGAAGCGGCGGTGGATACAACAGGTATTAATCCCAACAAATCATCAAATTCTTTAAGTCCTGCAATTTTATTACAGGACTTTTTTATTGCATACAGCTTTTTACTTACTTTGCCTTAATTAAGGCATGCAGCCGATATTCATAAACCAATCCCATTAACTGTGAATTATAAAGGCGCCAGTATTTTAAACATTCTTATACCCGCAATTCTTCTTTTTATTTTAATGATTGTTGCTTTGGCAAGCCACCGGCTTGTGCTTGCACAATCCATTTTAACCATAATTGTAGTATTTGCAGCCCTTGCAGTATATATCTTATTATGGGCTTTAATGAAACCTGATTTATTTAGCCGCAATGCCGGGTATATTATTGGGTTACTTTTTATTTTGAATATTTCCCAAAAAACATTTATTACCACGCAAACAGATACTCCTAACTGGGTAATTACTACAATAATGATGGTGATCATATTTATTACTTTCGGAGTAATAAGCGGGTATAAAACCAAAGAAACCAACAGTATTTTTGCCGGTATTAAGAGCAGTTTTGTTAGCGCTTTGCTGGGAACAGTAATCGCTTTATGCTTTGGCTTCCTCATTAATTCTTTATTTTCTGAGAAAATGCTATATGTACTACAGGATAATTCAGGGTTTAAAAACTATAAAAATCCGAAAGCTTACATTTTCTTTCATGCCTTTGACAATGCTTTTACGCATGTTATTATGGGACCATTCTTTTCACTTGTTTTTGGATCGCTGGGGGCGTTAACTGCGCGGTTAATGTTTAAAATGAAACAAGACAAAAGTGCTGATCAGTCTTCCTTATAGAATAATGATTTAATGGAAAGATTTAAAGAAGGTGGAAAAACGGTGGATAATTAATGAAATGCCACTCTTTAAGAGAAATATTCACAAAATCGTTATAATTCGAACCTATTAATTGAAAACTTTACTTTTTTTTAGATTATAATACCTACTTTTGCCGACTTATGTATTTTGGAGCAGTGTATCCTTTCAAATCTACAGCACCTTATCATCAATCAATCACCATAACAGCAATTATTCACTTTTGTTCCCTTAAGTGTATATGTTGAAGTGTGCGACGCAACGAAGCTGAAGAAAGTATTGCAGCCTGGTTCAAAAAATATGAAAAAATGTTCAAAACCTCCAATTAAAAACAGCAATGAAAAAAGATAATCGGCCTGAAAGCCAGTTTTTCTCAGATCACAATTGGATTAGCATCTCCCGATAGTATACTGGAACGCAGCTTCGGCGAGGTTTTAAAACCTGAAACCATTAACTATCGTACCTACAAACCCGAACGTGATGGTTTATTTTGTGAAAGAATTTTCGGTCCGGTAAAAGACTATGAATGTGCCTGCGGCAAATACAAACGTATTCGCTATAAAGGCATTGTATGCGACAGGTGTGGCGTGGAGGTTACTGAAAAGAAAGTTCGCCGCGAACGCATGGGGCATATTAAACTGGTTGTACCCGTGGTACATATCTGGTACTTTAAAAGTTTACCAAATAAGATTGGTTACCTGTTGGGCATGAGCTCGAAAAAGCTTGAAAGCATTGTTTACTACGAAAGGTATGCAGTGGTTCAGCCCGGTATCCGCGAAGACAAAAATTTGAAATCAGGCGACCTGCTTACCGAGGAAGAATACCTCGATATAGTTGAAAACCTGCCTAAAGATAATATGTACCTGCCTGATGATGATCCCCAAAAGTTCATCGCCAAGATGGGTGCAGAAGCTGTGCACGACTTGTTAGCCCGTACACAATTAGATGACCTTAGCTTTTCACTGCGTAATGCAGCTGCAAACGAAACATCTCAGCAACGTAAGGCAGATGCCTTAAAACGTTTAAGTGTTGTTGAAGCTTTCAGAGATGCCAATAGCCGTATTGTAAACCGCCCCGAATGGATGGTAATGCAATACATTCCTGTTATTCCACCTGAGTTGAGACCGTTGGTTCCTTTAGATGGTGGTCGTTTTGCATCTTCCGATCTGAATGATCTTTACCGCAGGGTGATCATTCGTAACAATCGTTTAAAACGCTTATTAGAGATCAAAGCCCCTGAAGTAATTCTTCGTAATGAAAAGAGAATGTTGCAGGAGTCTATTGACAGTTTGTTCGATAATAGCCGTAAATCCAATGCTGTTAAAGCAGAAGGTGGCCGGGCACTGAAGTCTTTAAGCGATGTGCTTAAAGGTAAACAGGGTCGGTTCCGCCAGAACCTTCTTGGAAAACGTGTGGACTATTCAGGTCGTTCTGTAATCGTTGTTGGACCGGAATTAAAAATGCACGAGTGCGGGTTGCCTAAAGACATGGCTGCAGAATTATTCAAGCCATTTATTATTAGAAAATTAATTGAAAGAGGTATTGTAAAAACCGTTAAAAGCGCCAAGAAACTCGTTGACAGAAAAGACGCAGTTGTTTGGGATATTCTCGAAAACATATTAAAAGGGCACCCGGTTATGCTTAACCGTGCTCCTACCCTTCACAGGTTAAGTATCCAGGCATTTCAGCCTAAACTTGTAGAAGGTAAAGCCATTCAGCTTCATCCATTGGTTACCACCGCATTTAACGCGGATTTTGATGGTGACCAGATGGCGGTACACGTACCACTTAGCAACTCCGCTGTTTTAGAAGCGCAGTTATTAATGCTTTCTTCCCACAACATTCTTAACCCGCAGAATGGTACACCTATCACCCTTCCTTCACAGGACATGGTATTAGGACTGTATTATATCTCCAAGCCTAAGAAAAATACTGAAAGTGAGAAAGTAAAAGGCGAAGGCATGGCTTTCTACAACATGGAAGAGGTGATGATCGCCTATAATGAAAACCGTGTTGACCTGCATGCAACCATTAAAGTAAAGGTTGATGTTAGGGAAGGTGGAAAGCTTGTAAAGAAAATGATCGAAACTACGGTTGGTCGTGTAATGTTTAACCAGCATGTACCCGCAGAAGTAGGATATGTGAATGCATTACTTACCAAGAAGAGTCTTCGTGAAATAATTGGTGATATTGTAAAACTTACCAATGTACCTAAGACCGCAAAATTCTTAGATGATATTAAGCAGCTTGGTTTCCGTATGGCATTCCGTGGTGGTTTATCCTTTAACGTTAACGACCTTATTATTCCTGAAGTAAGAAACGAATTACTAGACCAGGCAAAAGTTGAGGTTGACGAAGTATGGGAAAACTACAACATGGGTCTTATCACGAATAATGAAAGATATAACCAGGTAATCGATATCTGGAGCCGTGTTGATACAAGGATCACTGAAACTTTGATCCGTGAAATGTCTAGTGACAAACAAGGTTTCAATTCTGTATATATGATGTTGGATTCAGGTGCCCGTGGTAGCAAGCAGCAGGTAAAACAGCTGGCTGGTATCAGGGGTCTGATGGCAAAACCAAGAAAGAGCGGCAGCAGCGGTTCTGAGATTATTGAAAACCCGATTCTTTCAAACTTTAAAGCAGGTTTGAACGTACTGGATTACTTTATCTCTACCCACGGTGCCCGTAAAGGTTTGGCGGATACAGCGTTAAAAACAGCCGATGCCGGTTACTTAACCCGTCGTTTGGTTGACGTTGCGCAGGATGTGGTTATAACAGAAGAAGATTGCGGAACACTTCGTGGTATTGCAACTTCTGCATTAAAGGATAATGAAGATGTAATTGAGCCATTAAGCGACAGGATCATGGGTCGTACCTCTTTGCATAATGTATATGATACTTTGACTGACGAGCTGATAATTTCTGGAGGAGACGAGATCACTTTCGAAAAATCCAAGGAAATAGAAGACGCAGGCATTGAAGTAGTTGAAATTCGTTCCGTACTTACTTGCGAAAGCAAACGTGGTGTATGTGTAAAGTGTTATGGTAAAAATTTGGCAACCGGTTATCTTGCCCAACAGGGCGATGCAGTTGGTATAATTGCAGCACAATCAATCGGTGAACCAGGTACGCAGTTAACATTACGTACATTCCACGTGGGTGGTGTGGCGGGTTCTGCTTCAGTTGAATCTACACTTCCTGCAAAATTTGATGGCACTATTCAATTTGATGGATTACGTACTGTAACCACCGAAAATGCTGAAGGCAGTAAAATTCAGGTTGTTATTGGTCGTACTGGTGAGGTTCGTATAATGGATGTGAAGAACGACAGGTTATTAATAACCAATAACATTCCTTACGGATCAATTCTTACAGTTAAAGACGGTCAGCAGGTTAAGAAAGGCGATGTGCTTTGTACCTGGGATCCGTTCAATAACGTAGTAATCGCTGAAATTGGTGGTACCATAGGTTTTGAAAACGTTATTGAAGGCTTCACTTTCCGTGAAGAATCAGACGAACAAACCGGTCACCGCGATAAAGTGGTAATTGAATCTAAAGACAAAACAAAAATTCCATCTATTCTTGTAGAAGGTAAAGAAACAAAAACATATAACTTACCTGTTGGCAGCCGTCTTGTAATTGAAGAAGGCGAAAAGGTTAAGCCGGGTCAGGTTATTGTTAAGATACCAAGAACAATGCGTAAGTCTGGTGATATCACCGGGGGTCTTCCGCGTGTTACAGAACTGTTTGAAGCAAGAAACCCAAGCAATCCTGCTGTAGTTTCAGAAATAGATGGTGTAGTTTCTTTTGGTAACATTAAACGTGGTAACAGGGAAATTATCGTTGAAGCAAGGGATGGTGTAATTAGAAAATACTTAGTTCCACTTACCAGGCAAATACTTGTTCAGGACGGTGACTTTGTTAAAGCCGGAACAGCTTTATCCGATGGTCAGACCGCCCCTGCCGATATACTTTCTATTAAAGGACCATTCGCAGTTCAGGAATATGTTGTGAATGAGATTCAGGAAGTTTACCGTTTGCAGGGTGTTAGAATAAACGATAAGCACATTGAAGTTATAGTAAGGCAGATGATGAAGAAGGTTGAAATTGATAAAGCAGGTGATACCCGTTTCCTTGAAGAAGACCTGGAAGATCGTTTTGAATTTAATGAAGAAAACGACAGGATCTTTGACAAGAAAGTAGTTACCGACCCAGGTGAAAGTTCTAAACTTCGTGCAGGGCAAATAACATCAGTTCGTGAACTGAGGGAAGAAAATTCTATCCTTCGCAGGTCAGATAAAAAACTGGTAGAAGTTAGGGATGCCGAGCCCGCAACGGCCCGACCTGTTTTGTTAGGTATTACAAAAGCATCACTTGGTGTACGCAGTTGGATATCAGCCGCATCCTTCCAGGAAACAACCAAGGTATTAAGTTCTGCCGCCATCAATGGTAAAACAGATCTTATGCTTGGGTTAAAGGAGAATGTTATTACCGGTCACCTTATACCTGCTGGTACAGGGTTACGTGAATTTGATAACATGATCGTTGGTAGCAAAGAAGAATATGAATTGCTTACAACAACCCGCGAAGCCATGAGCTTTGATGAGGAAGAATAGTTTAAAATTGACCAGATATTTAAAAGCAGGAATTTATTTCCTGCTTTTTTTATTTAACCTAATCTGAATTAAACGTGTTTCAGTATCTTGGATTAGTACTTAAAAGCATTTGTATAAAAATTATAACGATGAAAAAAGCTTGTATTGTAATTTTTTCCTTTCTTATATTTCAATGCCACGCACAAGATTCTAATTTTCAACATTTATTTAATGGAAAGAATTTAGATGGATGGAAGGTTGTAGCAGGTTCTGCCAGGTATATAGTAGAGGATAATGCTATTGTTGGTATTACTGAAGCAAATTCACCCAATTCTTTTTTAGCAACAGATAAGGAGTATGGTGATTTTGAATTGGAACTGGATGTGATGCTAAGCGATACAACACTTAATTCCGGGGTTCAATTTAGAAGTCATGTAGATATTGCAGCCGACGGTGGAAAAGGCGCTGTATATGGCTACCAGTGCGAAGAGGACCCACAGGCTCGCAGGTGGAGTGGCGGAATTTATGAAGAAAGAGGCAGGGAGTGGTTATATCCATTAACATTAAACCCCGAGGCCATGCAGGCATTTAAAGTAGGAGAATACAATCATTACCGAATTGAAGCAATCGGAAATACCATTAAAACCTGGGTAAATGGCATTCCTGCATCCTACCTGGTTGATTCTGTAAGCCATGATGGGTTCATTGCGTTGCAGGTGCATGCTATTCCGGCCGGGGAAATGGCAGGAAAAAAAGTTTACTGGAAAAATATTCAGATCAACACGAATAATCCGCAATCCAAACCTTTCCCTGATAGTGTCTTTATTGTAAATATGATTCCGAATACTTTATCGCCAGAAGAAAAAGTACAGGGATGGAATTTATTGTTTGATGGAAAATCAACTGCTGGCTGGGTAGGTGCATACAAAGAAACATTTCCTGAAAATGGATGGGAAGTAAAGGATGGAGAATTAACCGTTCTATCTTCCGAAGGAAAAGAGGCTGCAAACGGTGGCGACATTGTTACAACAAAAGAATACAGCGCTTTCGATATGACCTTTCAATATAAACTTACTCCCGGTGCAAACAGCGGGGTAAAATATTTTGTAACCCTTAAAGAGAATAACAAAGGTTCTGCAATTGGGCTTGAATACCAGTTACTGGATGATGATCTTCACCCAGATGCGAAACTTGGCAGGGATGGCAACAGAACACTTTCTTCATTATACGATCTTATCACGGCCAATAAACAACCCAACCGTTTTAAAAAACCGGGCAACTGGAATTGGGGAAGAATTATTGTTTATCCAAATAACCATGTTGAACACTGGTTAAACGGATTAAAAGTATTGGAATATGAAAGAGGTTCACAGTCTTTTAAAGACCTGGTTGCTATTAGCAAGTACAAGGTGTGGGAAAATTTCGGAGAAGCCCCAAAAGGTCATATTCTACTACAGGATCATGGTAACGAGGTGAGTTTTAGAAGCATTAAAATTCGTGAACTAAATTAATTATACACGGGGTTCCCAACCCTTTTCATAACTTCTTTTCCAAAGTTGCATAGCATCTTCGTTATGTAAAATGTGTCCGTTCTCGGGGTTACAATGCAACGTGCTGCCGGTACGTTGCGCAATATTTGCCAGGTGGCAAAGCAAAATGCTTTTGTGCCCATCGTCTACCGGTGAATTTAATTTCGCTTCTCCCCTAACGGAATCAATAAAATTTTGAAAATGATATAAGTCCAAATTACCCGTACTGCTCACCAGGTTGTTTGATTGAGATGCAACATCTGTTTTCACTTCTTTTACCAACTGGTTTTTCAGGTCGAAAATTTTATATCCCCCGCCCCCATCATTCACCAGGGTTCCCTTATCACCATAAATAATAAACCCACGGCTATTGCCTTCAACAGGATAATTATTACAACTTCTACCTTCCCATGTAATGGCTTTTCCTTCATTAAATTCAAAAGAAGCAACTTGTGTATCAGGTGTTTCCCAATCATCATTAAACGCATATCTACCACCAGATGAGGTAACCTTGGTCGGATAATCTACACCTAAAAACCACCTGCAGCAATCAACTTCGTGTGTGCCGTTATTACAACTTTCGCCCGTACCCCAATGCCAGAACCAATGCCAGTTATAGTGCACCAGGTTGTCTTTATAATCTCTGCGTGGCGCAGGTCCCTGCCATAAATCAAAATCTAATGTTGCAGGCACAGGAATTTTCTTGCCAATTCCAATTGACTGCCTGTTATTGGCATACCAGGCTTTTCCAAAATATGCTTTTCCTATAATGCCATCTTTCACTAACTGAACAGCTTCTATAAGCGTTGGCATGGATCTGCGCTGGTTACCCATTTGAATATGTTTGCCATATTTATGGTAGGCTTCTGAAATTAGCTCACCTTCAAATGGATTGTGACCACATGGCTTTTCAACGTATACATGTTTATTATTTTGCACAGCCATAAGGGATGCCGGTGTATGCCAGTGATCGGGTGAAGCAACAATAAGGGCATCAAAATCATTTTTTGTAACCAGGTTCCTGATGTCTTTTATTACCAAAGGTTTTCTGGGTGCATCCTTTAAACTTTCTAACCCGTTTTTAATAGCGCCATCTTCTACATCACAGATATAGGCAACTTCAACATTTGGTAACTGAGAGAAAAGCTTAGCTAAATAATTGCCCCTGCTGTTAACGCCCATAACTGCCAACACAACTTTATTGCTGGGGACATTTGCACCAAATACCGGAAAATTTAAAATAGAAATACCGGCTGAGGCCATTGAAGTGTTTTTCAAAAATTTTCTTCTGTTCATTAATTACAGGTTGTTGCTTAAAGATAGGGTTTAGATAAATTTTTGCTTCCAGAAAAAAGAATATCTTTTCCAGAATAAGGAATGCAAAAATAAATGTTTATTGATTTTCAATAAGTTAACATGGGGTACCAGTTTTGATTTATTTATGGCATATCCAATCATCTGAAAAATCTTTACAATGAAATTTTTCCTAAACCAAATCGTAGCTGCTTCCACCATAATTTACTTATTTGTTCAGCCCGCATTATTATTACTGGAATTATTTTCAATCATCCACATACCCCTAAGCCTTTTGGTAGCACCACTTATGTTAGAGACAGGTATTATACTGGTTAACTTTATTATGCATTTAATAACGTACAAAAAGCCACCAGCAAATTGGGGAGCATTAGTAAATTAAACCTTAGTAATTATACCCCTTGCCACCCTCATTTTCCAACTGTACCCCCAGTCCTAAAACCAACCGGTTCACAAAATTAAAATAAGCTGTTACGAGTGTTATGTCTAATATTGACCTGTCGCATAAACCTGCACTTTTTAATTCACCTGTAAAATCTTTTTCTGCATGTTCGGAAGGATTGCGGGTAAGATGAACTGCATATTCGCACATAACTACTTCCCTTGGAGAAAGGGATGCAGTCGAAAAATTATTTTTTAATTTTTGCAGCCGTTCCTCATCTTTCCAATAATTGTTTAATGCTTCGCCATGGTGGGTAAAACAATACAGGCAACCATTTGCAACTGAAACAACAACTGCGATCATCTCACGCTCTGCACGAGACAATGGCGACCGGGAAAACATGATGTCTAAATAAAGACTTGTGTGGCTAACTATAATATCCGGATGAAGACTTTGAACCTTCATTACTTCAGCTAATCTCCCACGCCTTAGTACCAGGTCATCATACACTTCTTTCAAGTGACCAACCGAATCATTGTGTTCGATTGTTTCAATTCTTGCCATAATCAATCATAAACTTTTTTTCCCTTTTTAAGTAGTAAACCCCACAGGTGATTGTATGCATGAACAGAATCCGTAACATTTCCTTTTAAATTAACGACAGGATAACCATTATTTACCCACTGAAAAATTCCTCCATACATATTCCTAACATTGATAAACCCATTTTCCATAGCCTTACGGGTGATGGCATCGCTTCGTTTACCAACTGAGCAATACAGAATAATAGCTGCCTTTTTTGGAAGATCCTGAATACGGGAAATATCAAAATCCTCGAAGCCTACATACCTTGCACCTGCAATATGACTAACATTAAATTCCGGTTTGGAACGTGTATCTAAAAATATATACTGGGCCCTGTTCTTATAGGCTTCCTCAACCTGTATTACTGGCGTTTTTTTATCTAAAATTTGGGGTAACACCATATTTATAGCTGATTTACTTTTCAATGGTTTATTCATATTACTTTCCCGGGATAGATAAAATATACATGCCATTGAAATTAAAATGATAATGATTGCAAAGTACCCCGCTGAACGTTTGTTTGTGAACATATCAGCCCAAATTTTATTGTGATAAATAGCTTGTATCAATTGTTATTTTTTTTTATTCTCTGCGAACCCTTAATAATAGCACCTGCAATTTTTACCAGGTCTTTTGCCAAGTAACCGGGTTTATCTGCAAGTGTATATAATACTTTTCCCTTACGTTGAATAAAGGCTGTTTGAAGACCTGCTTTTTGGGCACCGGCAATATCCCAACCATGTGCTGCAACCATAATAATATTATTTGGATGCGCACCAAGCTGAGTGGCAGCCCAATGATAAGTTTCAATAGCAGGTTTATATTTTTTTATTCCGTCAACGCTCAGCGTCATTTCAAAAAAATTTTCAAGCCCTGCCGATTTTAATTGAGCCGATAGTGTTTCCGGCGTAGAATTAGTAAGCGTTGCTAACCTAAAACCTTGTTCTTTAAGCATATTAAGCCCCTTTTTAACATCAGGATGAGCTTTAAGGTCGTTTATTTTTGCCAATGCCTTTTCGGCTTGTTTGTTTGATATTTTTTTGCGCAATGAATTGGCGGTCATATGCAGTGTTGCATTTGCCAATTGAGAAAAATCATGATATTCAATTGTTGTATTATCAACCAAAGAATACTGAAGCAATGTGGGAAACCAAATTTCAAAACCCTTCTTTCCAAGTAATTTATTCACCTCTTTTTTAACGGGGTCCAAATTCATCAATGTCTCATTAACATCAAACAATACAACTGATGGTACTTGTCTCATTTTAGTAAGGTAACTTAATTTGTTTTCTTCCTGATTTTTGAAACTGTTGAATACACTCCGTAAGCAATCATTAAGCCAATAAATATATACACCCACACAGGTATATTTTTACCTGCGATAATTAAGTACAGGTAGGCAGAAATAAAAAAAGTACCTGTAAGCAAGGCAGGTAAAACAATCGATTTTTTTTGTTTAATTCGCCGAATGGTCCAGTATAGAGATGCGAAGAAAAAAGGAATTGCACCGATATATATTCCACCAAATACAAATGGGTTAACATTATATTTTGCACCAAGCGATAAAAACCATTCTTTAAAAGTTTCCCACCATTCCATTAGCTGAATATTTTAAATGCAATGCGCAAAAGCTTTTTAATATTTTCTGTAAGCCCTTCCTGTTTATACTGCACAATTGCCTTTTGATTTATACGCGCTGCAACGGGGTAAGGGTAAATTTTATTAAAAATTTCATCAATTGAAAGTCCTGTTGTATTTGCCAATATCAGTTCCTGGATAAGTTCACCGGCATGAGGTGCAACCATGGTACCACCAAGTATTTTTTGTTTTCTTAAAAAACCTTTTTCTTTAATGTATAAAATTAATTTTCCATAACGATTGTTATCAATCACCGCACGATCATCTTCATCAAAGGAAGTTTCAATTTTGCGGAACGATAACTTTCTCTTCCGCAATTGTTTTTCATTCAATCCAAAAGTCGCCAATTCAGGGTCAGTAAATGTAACCCAACTCATGTGGTCGTTATTCAACTTCTTTTTAAAAGGAGAAAGAAAATTATTTATTATTAACCTTCCATGTTGTTCAGCAGCATGAGAAAATTGGAGATTGCCGGCAACATCACCACAAACCAAAACATTTTTGTTCGTAGTGCGTAATTTATCATCGACCAATATTTTATTATCTTTTAATTCAATGCCAGCGTTTTCAATGCGTAATTTATCAAAGTGTAATTCGCGTCCAATACCCACAAAGATCGCATCGAAATGTACGGTCGTATCAACACCTTTTGCCTGATTTATGATGGCTTCGTTAGGCGAGGTGAATTCTTTAACTTTAGCATTAAAAATGAATTTGATGCCTTCGCTTTGTAATTGCTGCAGCAGAATATTCGTTACAGTTTCATCATCATGCATTAAAATATTATTACCGCTGTCTACAATAGTTATTTGCGTGCCTAACCGTTGAAAAGCCTGAGATATTTCAATACCAATCGGCCCGCCTCCTATCACCAACATGCGGGCAGGAAGCTTATCGATCTTAAAAATGTTTTCATTATCAAAGTATGCCACCTGTTCAATTCCTGGCACCTTTAATTTTCGGGGTTTAGAACCCGTTGCAATAACAATTTTTTTTGCTGAATAATTCTTTCCGTTTATGTCTATGGAGTTATTGCCAGAAAAAGTTGCATTGCCAAGAACAACATCAATTCCCTGTTCTTTAAGCCATGCTTCATTCTCATGTTTACGAATTATGTTTTGTTTGGCATATACATATTCAAGGGCTTTCTTTATTTCGGTGCAACCGGTTACTTCCCAACCAAATGCTGATGCAATATTTGAATTGTGCACTATTCTAGAAACATGTATTAGTGCTTTACTCGGAACACAACCATCGTTTAAGCATTCACCACCGATCTCTTCTGCCATTCGTGAAACCATCATTACTTTAAATCCGGCTTTTGCCATAAATAAGCCCGCACTTAAACCTCCGGAACCAGCACCAATAACTATTACATCATACGGATCATGCATTATTCCTGTTTAAAGTTTGAATAAAAGGAATAAGGTAACAAAATAAATTAACAGCAACCTCCGCCGTCGTAAAACCAGGTACTTTCCGAAATAAAAATATTGGGATGACCCAGCTCTTTTAAATTTCCTGCTGTTTTATCGCAAATCGCAAGGGGTTGATTGGGCATTAAAATGTGACCTTTATCGTCATCAAAAAAATCATCGCTGCCATAATAAATCGCAGTTTTGCCTGTAAAGACGCAAGGACCATCAGCAGGCATGGGATCCTTTATTGCACAGACTTCCACACTTTCGATGAAAATTAATTCATCAGTATCATAATTAGTGGTGTCTAATATTCTGTATGGCCTTTTTAGCACGAATTTCTATAGTGCCGAAACCTACATCTGTAATCATCTTTATATAGTTCTTCAACGGAAGTGAGCCACTTAAACATAAGGCACGCAGTTTAGCATCTTCTTTAAGGTTCTCAGGCATTTGCTGCTCACAAATAGGATCCGATAAAACCAATCGCCCACGGGGTTTTAATACCCGGTACATTTCCTGCAAGGCCTTCTTTAAATCTTCTTGTTTAAAAATATTGAAAAGACAATTTTGGGCAGCCACATCTACGCTGTTATCCTCAATAGGCAAACGCAATGCATCGCCTTTTACTAGCTTTACAAATTCTGACCTAAACCATGGGTTTTGTTTTTCAGCTTCAATAAAATTCTTTTCTGAAGCCTGCAACATTTCATCGACAACGTCTACCCCAACAACACCATTAACTTGCCTGCTGAAATAAGCAAACTGCAACAATTCCATTCCGCCGCCAACGCCTACATATAAAATACGGGGGTTGTTTACAAGGTCGCGTGGATTAACGGTGCTTCCGCAACCGTAATTCATTTGCAACATTCTTTCTGGAACACTTAAACCCGGCAATTGCCACACAGGGGTTGTTGTACAACATAAACCAACCTGTGGGTTCTCCGCAGCTTCTTTATAAACATCCTTTGTCGTTTCTAAATATTCCTGGATCATAATCTATATTATTGAATTAAATAAAAAATAAAATACAGCACTTAAAATAGCTGCTATAGGAAGGGTTAATATCCATGAAAAAACAATCTTAGAAATCTCTTTTTTATTTGCCGTTCGGTTAACCATACCAATACCAAAAATGCTGCCTACAGATACATGGGTGGTAGATACTGGCAAACCGAATTTGGTTGCAAGAATTACCATTGTTCCGGTTACGAAGTTGGCAGTAAAACCTTGCCCATTATTGAAGTAAGATATTTTTTTACTCATGGTCGTTGCCACTTTTTTTGCATTAAGCAATCCACCTATAGCCATAGCAACTGCTAATAAACTTATATATACAGGTATGTTTAACAAATGCGTAATGAGTAATAATGAAACCATTTTTGGGGTATCATTTAACCCACGAGCAAACGAAACCACACCGGCACTTATGTAATGCAAAACATTTAATAATGATTGAAAATTTATACCAACAAATCTTCCCTGGTACTTTGTTTCACATTGGTGCTTATCAGAAACGGTAGCTGTAATAACAGGTTGCATATGCACTGTTGAAATTCCCTTAACTGTTACTGGTGCGGTTACAAAAGTAGTTTGACCAGCACAAATACATTGCTCTTCAGTTATACCCGAACTTTTTCTAGCTAAGTGTAAGAAATAATACAGAACAGCACTTAAAAAAATGGCAGCTAAAGGACTTAATAAAAGGGGCATAAAAAATACACTGCCTAATTGTGAAAAGTTTACCTCAGTGCCGGCTGCAACTAACCCTGCGCCAATAAGTGCTCCAACTAAACTGTGCGTTGTAGATATAGGAAAACCCAGCTTGGTGGCCAACAAAACAGTTGTGCCGGCCGCAAGAGCCACAGCCAATGCAAATTGAACCGATTGTATAATTTCATCTGGCACCAAACCTTTACCCGAGAAATTCTTTATTAAAGTATCTGCAAAAAAGTAACTGCAAATTGATCCGGCAAACGTAGTAACGGTGGCGAACGTTAAAGCCACCTTATAATTTAAGGAACCGCTGCCCCATAGAGTTGCAACCCCTTTAAAATTATCATTAGCCCCATTGGAGTAGGTTAAAAAAATAACCGCAATTAAAAGAAAAACGATCATCATATATAAACATTATTAAGTCATTGCACCGCCGCAACTACTGCCCGCACCTGCTGTGCAACCAAAGCAATGCTGCCCGATTATTATTTCCCGATTATTTAAATGCTGAACGTTAAAGGTGGATATGTGGTTTGAGGAAGCATTCACTTTTAAATCTAGCATCTGGTTAAAATCACAATCATATAAAAAACCATCCCAACCAATTGATATGGTATTGCGGCACATTACATTGGCAGCTGCCATGGGGTTATAAGCGGCAACCAGTTTTTCCATATACTTCTCATAATTACCGCTGTTGAGTAAATAATCGAGGTAGCGGCTTATAGGCAAATTGGTAATGGCAAAAAGTTGATTAAACTCTATTCCAAAATCTTCTATCAACGCTTTTTTATATTCAAGTTCCAGGGCGTCCTGCGAGGGGGGCAAAAAAGCACCCGCAGGGTTATACACTAAATTTAGAATCAATCCTGAACCAGGCTTTCCATAACCTATGCCATTAAGCATTTGCAATGCTTTTATACTATCTTCAAAAACACCATTACCGCGTTGGCGGTCTGTACGATCCTGCGTATAAAAAGGTAATGAAGAAACTACTTCAATATTATTTTCTTTATAAAATAAAGGGAGGTCGTAATATTTTTTGTTGGCAAGAATAATGGTGAGGTTACAACGTACAATTACATGCCTGTTTAGCTTTTTTATTTCAGTTACAAACCACCGGAAGTCAGGGTTCATTTCAGGAGCGCCACCAGTAAGGTCAACGGTCTGCAGTTGCGGATTTTGTTTTAATGCCTCTAAACATTGGCTCATAGTTTCGCGGGTCATTATCTCCTTACGATCGGGACCGGCGTCTACATGACAGTGTTTACAAACCTGGTTACACATCTTCCCCACATTTACCTGGAAAATTTGAACACCGGTTGGCACAAGGGGAAATAAGCCACTTTGTATTAATTTTTCCTGGAAGGGAACCAGAGAAAAATCGTCGTTGCTTATATCATTTAAAATACTTACCTGAACATCAGAATCAGCTAACTGATGGTGACGCCGATGAAGAGATTTCTTTTCATCCACTGCTTGCAACCTATTATAACTTTCACTCATATCAATTTAACCTGTGGTTGAGCTTAAAACCTGTAATTATTAAGATTATATATTAAACAAATTTAAAGGGATAAGTATCCCCATGCCATATACGGTGAAATATTGTTTTGGATTTCACAATTGTAAAAAAGCAGCAGGATTTGTAAAAGTTGAGTAGGATATCATCCTAATCCATGAAATGATTTGCTATTTAAGAATAAAACGGCAGAGTTCTCCCGGGGTTGAGAAGGAGTTAATAATTACGTCTTCTAATATTAGGTTGTAAATACCTCCGCCCTCGGCGGATATCTCATATTTTTTTTCCAGTTTAACACGGTTGCCTTCAATAGACTCAACTCGTATGTTATTTAATTTCAGTTCTTCTATAAGGGTAAATAATGGCGTCATTTTAAAGAATCGGGTTAAATAAACAAAACTGGCTTAAAAAATTTAAATCACGGTTGAGGCAAAATTTAATCATTTTAAGCAATTTCTTACAGCATTTTTTAAAACAAGAAATGCGAAATAAGGTGAGGAACCAAAGTATTATACCCCTCCTCGAATACTTTCTAAATAAATACGCAAGATTCCAAAGGGTACATGTTCATTCTTTTAAATAGAAAATACCATGGCCCCAATATTGAATACAATCATTTAAAGGTACGCCATGAAAGAACAATTAGAGAACAAACCCCTGGTTCCTGAACAGGAAAAAGGTGCAAAGTCTGATACAAAGGCTGAAAAAAAATTTGATTCACTTGAGGAAGCAAGAGCATTTTTTTTGGTTGCTAAAGAAAGGCTGCTGAATGTAAATAAATGGCATGACCTAAGCGGAAAGGGTACAGCAGATTTTACCCTATTAGATAAAGACGGAAAAAAAGCAAACCGGTTAGTTCAAAAGGAAGACTATTTCCGTATTGAGATACCCGGACCTGAATCGCGTGAAGGAGACGGCTACGACTGGGTGCAGGTTGAAGAAATTAAAGAAAAATCAGAAGCTAACCATGAATTTATAGCAATAAGGGTTCGCCCAGCAGAAAACCCCAAAAAAGAAGGCAACACCACATCTCATTTCTTTGATGATGATGCCAGCAGTACTTTTTTAATTGAAAGGAAGGAAACTACTGTAACCTCAGAAATCCATGGACGAAACGAATCTCCCAATATTCAACAGCCAACCAAAGGGGATGTTGTGCGAAATTCAATTGTTGCCTTGGGTGCTATGATTGGGTTTTCTAAGTTTCAGTGGGGTAAATTGGCTAAAGGTTTGGTATCTGGTAATGATAACAGTTAAATGAATAATGGTTTAATATTCAATACGATTTCGAATTTTTAGGGTAGTGTTGAAAAAAGGGGAGGCAAATAAGCTAATGGCGATTTTCATAGGTTAGATTTTTTAAGTTATTTATCAAAATTAGGCGCATTTTTAACCCACTACAATACTCAAATTGAGTATTTTTAGGCACTATGAATTTCACCCCGCATGCTGATATACCAATATATAACACCCTCGAAAAGGTAGAAATTTACTGGAATAATTTTAAGTCTAAAAATATTTTTGACGATTCATCTTACCTTAAAAAATGGGAAGCGCTCGCTCCGTTTCTTAAAAATGTTTCCCTTCAAAATGGCGCGATTGTTACGCTTTGGCATCCATTTACAAACAGATTTATCTTTTTTTCAGATGAAAGAAAAATTATTGACCTCCCTGTTGAGAATTTTATGAAGGAAGATGGAATAGAGTTTAGCCTATCCCGGTTTCATCCAGATTATTTGAACGCAGCATTGACTATGCAGCAAACGGGGGTAGAATATATAATGTCTTTGCCTGATACTGATGTTAGACAGGTTATTTTAAGTATGGATGCTTTATATAAAAAAGGCAACAATGATTACATTCACACCTTGCAGCAAGCCATGATCGTTGAGACCGATGAGAAGGGATTTCCACTTCTATTTTTAAGCTATATATATGATATTGCCCATTTAAAAAAAGAGAAAAGCGCAAACATGGTTGTTACAGCGCCCCACGACCGCCGTATTTGGAATTACAACTTTGACAAAAATGCACTTGAAAAAGCAAAAACCCTGAGCATGCAGGAAAATAAAATTTTACAATTGTTAAGCCAGGGAAAACAAAGCCGCGAAATTGCCAGCCTTTTTTCTATCAGTCCAAATACAATTGACACACACCGAAGAAATTTATTAAAGAAAACAAACTGTATAGATACCACAGCGCTGGTTACCTATTGCCGGTTGGTGGGATGGATATAATAATAGTATTTTCACCAAAAACAGGTTATGAGTATTCTAACAATTGTTACCCTTTTAATTATTATAAGCGCCAGCTTTTCTTATCTTAACCAGCGGTTTATAAAATTACCGGGTACAATTGGTGTGATGACAATTTCGGTAGTGGTATCAGTTGCCATTTTGTTAATTGGTAAATTCAGCAACCAGGATACCGGATTAATTATTTCACTTGCTAAAAGCATTAATTTCTCTAAGGTTTTATTGGATGTAATGCTAGGCTTTTTACTTTTCGCAACGGCACTTCAGTTTGATTACCGAAAACTAAAAGAATTAAGGCTTCCGGTTATTCTGCTTGCCACATTTGGTGTTATTGTTTCCACTGTCATTTTCAGTGGTTTATTATACGGTTTAACTTTTTTACTGGGAATAGAAATTCCATTGATCTATTGTTTTTTATTCGGTGCGCTTATTTCGCCAACCGACCCAATCGCTGTGGCAGCCATACTTAAAAAATCAAAAATTCCTGAACGACTGGAAACCATTATTGTAGGCGAATCTATGTTTAACGATGCGGTTGGTTTAATACTCTTCGTAACCATTTTTGGAATTGCCATACAACCAGCAGGTGAATTTTCAATTTCAGAAACCATAAAAATGTTTGCGCTTGAGGTGGTTGGTGGTATTGCCATTGGTTGGGCGGCAGGTTATATCGGTTACAGGCTAATTCGTTCAATTAACGATTTTCAAACCATATTTTTAATCACTATTGCATTAGTGCTTGGTATCTCTGTTATTGCACATAAATTTCATGCTTCTGTTCCGCTTGCGGCAGTAACTTCAGGATTATTTATAGGAAATCAGAATTTTGGGAAAGATAAATCTGCTGAACAATTTTTAGATAGAATTTGGCATTTACTGGATGAAATGCTCAACACCATTTTATTTGTTATGATCGGGCTGCAATTAATTCTTCTACCTTTTCTTGACAACTATTGGCTTATAGGTATTTTAAGCATTTTATTAGTACTCATATCAAGATTAATAAGTGTATCCATTACGGGACTTGTGCTTTTAGGAAAAATAAATAAAGGCAACCTTTCCATATTAACCTGGGCAGGTATAAAAGGAGGCATCTCTGTGGCGTTGGCATTAAGCCTGCCAGATAATGAATACAAAAAATTAATTCTTTCAGCTTGTTATATCGTAGTTATATTTTCCATTATTGTACAAGGATTAACCCTGAATAAAGTTGTAGAAAAAGTAGCTGAAAAAAATGGTTCAGAAATTAAAGATGATAATTAGGTAGCCTGGGAAGCATTATTAAAAACCATTTCCAGCTGCTCCATTGTTTTTATTTCCAAAAGCATTTGCCGGGATATGGGCTTCTCTAAAAACTTAATAATGAAGGGATAGTTTTTCGCTTTTACTTTATCTGCAGAATTAGATGAAGATGTTGCAATAAATATGTGCAGGTTTTTTAAGAACTTCTCTTCGCGAATGGCATCAAGAAATTCCCATCCATCCATAACCGGCATTCTTATGTTCAGAAATACCAGGTAATTGGTGCCGGTATCAAAATGGGCTTTTAAATAATCAAGCGCTTCCCTGCCGTTTGCAAAAGAAATTGGGTGATCGTGCATGCAGGCTGCAGCCATCATGCGGGTTTCAATCTTAATAAAGATCGGATCGTCGTCAATAATAATAGCACAGAGTTTCATTATATCAATTTGATAAATTAATTCGTTCGGCTTTACCAACAATATCTTTAATAACTCCATCCAATTCTTGCGCAGAAGTTATAATATGTTGTAACATTTCCTGTTTCTCCTCTTCGGATAATGTATCGAATGAAAGTATATCAACCAAACCCATTATGCGGGCAAGGGGTGCACGTACAACATGCGATTGAATCCACGCAATATCCCTTAATTTTTCATTTTGCTTTTGAATGGCCTCCAAATGCCGTTTACGTTCAGTTATATCATTTGCCAATATCAATGCAGCCTTCCTGTTTTTAAATGAAATGATATTACTTCTTATCTCAACATCAATCACTTCGCCGCATTTTTTGCGGTGAATAAATTCCCCTTCAAAAAACATCAATGAATTCTTTTTCGCCATTGAAACTAAAGATTCCGTTTTTTCTCCAAAGCAATTAACCCTGATATCCTGAATGGTGAGGTTTAAAAACTCATCAAAGGTATAACCATAATGTTTTTCTGCCGACTTATTCACATCTAAAAAACGAAAGGTTTCGAGGTCATATACCCACATGGGCTGCGGACTTAAATGGAAGAGATCACTATATCTTTTCTCTGATTCATGAAGGTTTATTACACTTTTGTTACGCTCTATATTGTATACAATACTTTTATACAGCATGGGCGAGGTGATGTCATCCTTTAAAAGATAATCAGACACGCCAAGCGATAGCGATTTTACTGCAAAAGAAATATCAGAATAACCTGTTAATACAATTACCGGTCTGCCGTAAGAGATCTGCATCACATCTTTAACCAGCTCTATTCCATTTTTATCGGGTAAAGAAAGGTCGAGAAAAATAATATTTATGTTTCCGTCTTCAAGTTCCAGTTGTTCTTTCGCCTGTTTAAAACTTGTTGCCCGAATAAGATTAGGAATCATGAATTGTTCTTCCAGGTAATCCTGTATCAGAATATAATCGCCCAGATTATCTTCAATCACTAAAAATGTATATGGGTTTCTGTCCTTATCCATTTATCAATTTTTTTCTTCGGGTAGTGTAACAATATTGAACCAAAAACTTTCAAGGCAATGCATTATTTGCGAAAACTTCGATGCATCTACGGGTTTAATAAGGTAACAATTTGCATGATTTTTATAAGCCTGAGAAATATCGGTTTTGGAAGAGGAGGTGGTTAACATTACTACCGGAATATGCTTTGTTCGATCGTCTTGTTTTATTAACTGCAACACCTCGTGCCCATTTTTTTTTGGAATATTTATATCCAGAAAAATAAGGTTAGGAGTTTTTGCTTTCTCATAATTGCCTTGCTTAAAAATAAATTCAAGGGCTTCGCCACCATCCTTCACAACACTTAATTCATGGTCAAAGCCATTTTCTTCCAGAGCTTCAGTTGTAAGCAAAATATCACCTTCATTATCCTCAACCAAAAGAATATGTCTTTTTCTCATTGTTACGATTTAGGAAGTTTTACATAGAAAACAGTGCCCTCATTTTCAACCGAATCGAGCCATATATTTCCACCCAGGTTTTCGATTATCTTTTTCACAATAGACAATCCCATACCGGTTCCACTATATGCATCTTTGTTATGCAATCTTTGAAAGATGATGAATATTTTTTCGTAATAGTCTTTACTTATACCTATACCATTATCCTTAATTGAAATTTCGTAATGGTCATGTTCTTCTTTACTAAACACCTCAATAATTGGCGCAACCCCATCTTTGCTATATTTTATGGCATTGCCTATTAGGTTTTGAAAAACCTGAAGTAAGGGCGACCTGAAACTGTTAAGCATGGGCAGGTGACCTGAAATTATTTTTACTGATTTTTCTTCTATCGGTTTTTTCAATAACAAAACAACCTCGTTAACGATCTCATTCAAATTTACCTTGGTTAATTTATCTTCATGCTTGCCAACCCGCGAATATTCAAGCAAGTCAAGAATTATCTGGCGCATGCGTTTTGCACCATCCACGGCAAAGTGTATGTACCTATGTGCTTTTTCATCCAGAGCATGCTTGTAATTTTTATCAAGTTGTCCAAGAAAACTGGTTACCATTCTTAGTGGCTCCTGCAAATCGTGAGATGCTACATATGCAAATTGCTCAAGTTCTTTATTAGAGATAATTAATTCTTCTGCGCGTTTTTGCAGTTGAATTTCGTTTTCTTTAAGTTTGGTTATATCCTGAGTAGCACCAATAATTCTTATAGGCTTTCCATCTTCATCCCGAACAATGTATCCTTTATCGTAGATATAGGCATAAGAACCATCTGCTTTTAATAACCGGTATTCACAGTCCATATAAAACTTGGTTGGGTCCTCAAATGTTTTCTCAAACATTTTATTAATCCAGCCTGAATCTTCAGGATGAACAAGATTAGCCCAGAAGGTACTGGGTCCGTTTACATATTCTTTTCCATAACCCAGCATTTTAAACATTCCTTCCTCGGAACGTATTACTTCTCCGGTAATTAAATTCCAGTCCCATATAATATCACTGGTTGCTTTGGCAACGAGGTTAAATCTTTCATTACTTATTTGTAGGCTTTCTTCTGTAATTTTTCGCTGTGTAATGTCTCTGATAAATGCGCAGAAAAATGAATCGCTGCCCTGTTCAATCGGCATTACAGTAAGCTCTATTGAAAACTCAACGCCCTCACGGTTTACAGCTTTAAGTTCTGTTAAACGGTTTAACGGCGAATCATTATCCCGCAAATAATTTTCAATACTTTCTTCATGCATTTTTCTAAAGCCGGGAGGCATAATTACTTCAGAAAGAGGCCTGTTCATTACTTCGTCTTCCTTCCATCCAAAGGTTTTTTCAGACTGTGGATTCCAGAATATTATTTTTCCTGCATAATCAAAACAAATGATGGCGTCGAGTGCTGCATTCATTATAAGCCTGCGCTTTTCTTCGCTATCACGAATGCCCACTTCAGCTTTCTTTCTTTGGTCTATATCCTGAAAGCTTCCATATAAACGGGTGCACTTACCATTAATAAATTCCGCGTGCCCTATAACCCGAACCCACTTCTCATTTTTATTTGCGGTGATAATTTGAATTTCTTCATCCCATGGTTCACCATTTTGCAATGCAGCATCCAGTTTTGTTTTGATGATATCCCTGCTTTCGCCTTCTTTAAAAAAATATATAGCCTGGTTATAGGAGGGCTCAAAATTTTCATCAACCTCATGAATTTCCCGTGTAATATCAGACCACAAAATTTTATTTGAAACCGCATCTAGCTCCCATCCACCAAGACGCGCAAGGTTATTTGCTGTATTCAGTAAATTCTTTAATTCCTCCTTTTGGGTTATATCCTGGGCGGTACCAAAAATTCTTATCACGCGTCCTTCCAGGTCTTTTTCAGCATTACCAATTTCTTCAATTACCCGTCTTTCTCCGGAAGGCGAAATAATGCGGTATTTCATCTTGTGACCGATACCCAATTTTACGGTTTGACCAACAAGTTGTTTTACTAATTTCCTGTCTTCTTCATGTATCATTTCGAGGAAGGATGAAGACCCGGGAAGGAAGGTGGCACGATCTGTTCCAAAAACATTATATAATTCTTCTGACCACGATATTTGCCCTGTAATCATATCCCTGCTCCAACTACCAAGCTTTGCAAGCCGTTGCGATTCTAATAATAAAGTCTCACTTAATTTTATATGTTCTTCGGCTTCTTTGCTTTCGGTGATATTAATATGCATTACTACAGCACCAATAAGCTTATTTGTAATAAAAGGTCTTACCTCTGTTCTAAACCAACGTTTCTCAACAGGCGAATGGCAAGGATATTCCAGAGAAAAGTTTTTAAGCTTTCCGCTTAAAATATTTTTTAACCCTTCGGCCATTTTAATTGCTGTTGGGCGTTCAGGTCCGCTGGAATTTTCGCAAACCTTTATATAGTTAGATTGTATGTGGCAAAAGGAATGCATTATGCCATTCTCCTTACCAAATTTTGTCCATTCTTTATTAACCTTAATTATGTTAGACTCTTTATCGAGCAACGCGATGTTTGCCGGCAATGTATTTAGCAAAGCGTTTTGTTCTTTGGTAATAAGCTCAAGATCTTCGAAGCTTTTTTGCAATAAGAGTTCTGCTTTTTTTCGGTCATTGATGGTTCTGAAAAAAGCAAGTATTCTCTCCTCCCCTGCAATGTTTGCTTTGTTTAAACTTACTTCAACCCAATTTAAATCTCCTAATTTATGGCGGGTTAACCATTCAAAAAACTGCGGGCCTTCATGGGTTGCTTTCTTAACTTTTTCTATGGCCATTTCAAGGGTGTAACCAAATTCTTCAGCCATAAACCTCCGGGGAAATTCTATGATCTCCGATTTGTCTGCACCCAGCAATTCGCATGCTTTCTGGTTTAGGTCGAGTATTAAGCCATTATCAATGGCGTGAACAAAAATGGGCTCGCTGGCTTTTTCAAATATTTGGCGGTAATTGGCTTCTGCCTGTTCAAGCATTTGCTGCTTTATACCCATTTCGTAATCGGAATTAACCTTATCAGTAATATCCCTGAAATTATCTACAATTCCTTTTATATCGGGATCGTGCAACAGGTTTAAAAGCGTGCCTTCCATCCAACGCCAGGTTCCGTTTTTATGTAGAACACGTGCATTTACTCCCGGAATAATTTCTCCGGGTTTTACAAAACATTCCTGAAGGCATTTTTGAATTGGCTCTCTGTCATCTTCGTGAATAACATCCATCAATTTGATGTTCAATACCTCTTCTTCTGTATAACCAAGTAAATTTTTTATGGTGGGCGATCCATAAACAGGATTGCCTTCTTCATTTAAAATTACTACCGCATCTGTTCCGTTTTCTACAAGGGTTCTAAAGCGCCGTTCGCTTAATTTTAGTTTTTCCTCGGCAATTTTGGTCTCGGTTATCTCAAGTGCTGTTACAAAAACACCTATAATTTTATTATCATCATTCCGGGCAGGTCGATATTTAATCAGATATATTTTTTCATTTCCTTCCTCGTCTGTGACAGCATATTCAGATATTTCATTATTGCCTTCAAGTACCTTATTGTACAGGTTACGCAAATATTCCTTTCTTTCAGGTCTTACATAATCTAAAATGCAGGCTCCCTTTTTAATGATTACGGAAAGAAACTTTTTATAGAGGTCATACAGTTGCTTATTGAAAGAAATAATTTTTAATTGCTTATCAACCAAAACAAAACTTTCTTCCGTATTATTAATAAGCAAAGACATTTCCTGTTCAGGATCAGAGATTGGAGCAAATTCATCAGTATCGTCTTCCAACAAGATTTTCTGCAGTTTTTCTTTCTGCAACTCGGTTAAATTTTCAGCCACTAAAATGGACCGGTTTCCCACATTGGTTAACCCTGCAGGAAGTAAAGCGTACTGAGCATTTATTAATATTTCTTCGTCTGAAGGTATTATGGACGGCCTGGATTGTATGTTTTTCAAATATTCAGTTTGAGATAGGTCAATACTGGTTTCGGATATTGTACAGCATAAAATTAATTATACCTCGAATTTAATATTATGTTTTAGGTAAGGACAGCGATAATTAATCGCTTAATGTATGAATTCTAGGATATGGTTTTAAGCACTTTGATCTTCAAAGATGAGATAAAAACGTATAAAATCGATTTTTATTAGAATAATGCAGGGAATTTATTTGAAACTTAGCGGCAATACAGTGGTTCCTGTCAAGGTGCTTTTAGTTAGTGATAAATAAAGTTCATATTTATGAATGGCTTTCCCATAATCAGGAATCACCTATGAATATGCAAATATTGGCTACATTCTGGAGTATGGTTTTTTAAATTTTTACTATATTGATTTACCTCAATAATCAGACTAATTAGAAATGAAAAAAATTATTAAGTGGTTTTTAATAATTACAGGAGGCTTATTAATTATAGCAACACTCCTTTCTCTTATTTACAATAGCTCGCTTTGGTTTATTCGTATATTAAATTTTCCACGCCTCCTAATGCTCATATGCCTGGTAATATGCATACTTATTTATGCTATCTTTTTCTTTAAAAAATCATGGGGAAACTATTTATATCTATTTGGATTGTTTGTCTCGATATTCATACAATCATATATACTGTTTCCTTATACATTTATTGCACCTAAAATAGTACCTGATGCAGCAAAATCAAATCACGATGAAAAAATATTTAGCCTGGTAATAGCAAATGTTTTAATGAAAAATAATAATTACAGGCAATTACTTGACATAATAGAAAAAAGAAACCCACACGCAGTATTATTAATGGAGGTAAATGATGAATGGATCAGCAGCATGCAGCCATTGCTTAAAATGTATCCGTATAAGATTTTATACCCGTTGCCAAATACTTATGGAATGGCATTGTATAGCAAACTTCCTCTAAGCAATGAGAAGATTTTGTTTTTACACAACGATAGTGTGCCATCATTTCTTACTGATGTTCAAATAGCAAATAAATCATTTAAGTTTTTCGGCTTACATCCTGTTGCACCAATACCAAGTAAACATCCTACAAACATTGGTGAGAAAGAACTTGCATTAATAAAGGCCGCCCAAATTATAGAAAATTTAAACCCACCTGTATTAGCTGCAGGAGATTTGAATGATGTAGGATGGTCTCACAATACCAATGTTTTTGAAAAGAACAGTAAATTAAATGATGTACGGCGTGGTCGTGGTCTGTATAATACATTTAATGCCCAATCATCAATATTCCGCTGGCCATTAGACTATGTATATGTTTCCAAAGAATTTAAAGTAAGAAAAATTGAAAGGCTTGATGCCTTTGGATCTGACCACTATCCATTTTATGTGGAGGTGGCGCTGGAGTAGAGAGTACAGTTGGTGTTGATTTACTTTCCGATACAAAAAGTAAAGAATGCCGTATTTACTGGGGTTTGAGAGATTGGGCAACAAGTGGGCAACATGAATTTAAAACCAAGAGAAGGAAAGAACAAAATGTTTTCAAAATTAGAAGACAGAAACTGTTTGATATAAACCTCGTTGCCCTGCTTTAGCAAATGTATTTAATTTCTGATACTCTGGCAATGCTTCGCAATAATATTTCTCGTAAGGCTTTGCATAGCCTTCATTGACCATCATTTCGTTTAAGCAACTACCATCAGGTAAAAAAACATAAGCCAAGGTTCTGCCATAGAAATCGAAACTGTGCTGCCTTTCCATTACTAAAGTTATTGAAGTACCTACCGGAGCAATTGAGGAAAGATATTGCTTTGATGCCTGCCCTAATTCTAAAAGCAATTGCCCAGGCAAATGTGTTTCCCTTTCATCCTGTTTTAGCTTTTTTGACTTCTTACTTCCGGTGCATCTATGCCTAGAAACCGAATTTCTGTTTCATTCTTGCCGAACATATCAACTACAAATAAGCCATCGCCATCAACCACTTTAGTGATTGTGAGGTGTGTTTTTATTATAGCCTGTCCGTATGCTTTGATTTGCACTTGTTTGCTTTGTTTATCTTACTGTAAATCAATGTATTGCGGTGTAAATTTGAGAAGAAAAATTGACATTCCAAACTCTTTAAAATTTTATAAAAATGGCAAAGCAAACAGGTTTAGTAAAATACTCCGGAACCATGGGCGGAGTAAGACATTTTAAAATCAAAGGTCTTTCCGGCGACTTTGCCGGCATGGTTGGTGGTCCTTCAGGTGATCAAATCAATACGGCTCCTGAATTTGAAAGAACCCGTGAAAACATGAACGAATTTGGCGGCTGTGCAACTGCTGGAAAATCTATTCGTGTTGGTTTAAGCCAAGTTATTAAGCAAATGAGTGATCCGCAAATGACTGGGCGGCTTACTGGAGTTATCAAGAAAATCAATTTGGAAGACCAAACAGAAGCAAGGGGTTATCGGGCTATTTTGATTTCTCAGGAAAAGCAATATTTGATCGGTTTTGCATTTGATAAAAATGTTAGCCTGGAAGGTGTGTTTACTGCACCTTACACATTGAGCAATACTGTTGCCCGTGATGCAGGCAACTTTAACTGTTCCAGCTTTCAACCCGGCAAATCTTATTAATGCTCCAGCGGGTGCAACTCACTTCCGTTTATTGTTGCCTTGGCTTGTGTTTCTGATTTTGCGTACAACGATCAAACCGGAACTTATGAGCCAATTGATACAGCAAACAATGAGACTTTCAGATGTTGCTTACTCTGGCTATCTGGATTTGTGCACTGCACTTGCTGCATCAACTGTAGTTACTGCTACACTGCCAGGCACTCCTACTCTTACTGCTGATGCAAGTGTTTTGTTTTGCATCGGTATTGAGTTCTATCAAAAAGTAGGACCTAACTATTATCTGTTCAATTCAGGTAATGCTTTAAAAGTTGCGGATATTTTCTAAGCGTTAAATATTACGACCAGTTACAGCCCTGTATTCTTGCAGGGCTTTTTTATGCTCCCACTTTTTTCTTATTGTGGTGCTTCATGGTGCTTTTATCCCTTCCTTATGGTGGCTTATGGTCGAAATAGATGAGGGTCAAAGTAAAAGTGCAAAGCCCCTAAAAGGGCAATGCACAAAGCTGACGGCGACCTGATGGAAAACACCACATGATACCAACCAGATGAAAGCTGATAGACAGAACAACCAACTAACGGACGGTAATGAATACGGATGGCGGCGAAAATGCCTGCTGAAAACTACACGGAGGAACAGAAGGAACAGGAAATAATGAACTGCTGAATGGACAAACTGCCAAACGGCGACTGGTGATGATACGAAGCTGCTTTTGCATAATGTGAATTTTTATAAGCATCTCTCCAGCGAAGGCAGATAAAAAAACCAAAAGGAAACGGAATAAAAGATGGGGCTGTGTGTCGGGTCTGTGTTTATGCCGTAGTCTTTTTGTTTTTTTTGTCGGGTCTGTGTGGTCGGGCTGCCGTAGCTATTTTTGCTTTATAAAAAACACTTATTGCAAAAGCTGTTCATTGTCCAGGTCGTGGTGGTATGAATAAAAAAGCGGTCGCTATGGACCGCCTTTGTTTTAGTATTCACATGGCAACATCAGGCATCCATCTACCAACCAAATTGTAGCAAGGTCATAAGGGAAGTCGCTGAACGCAATCTCCTGGCTTGTTACTTTATTGTGGTTTCCATCTGTGCAAAGGATTGAGAATTGATTATCCTTTACTCTTTTTAAATCCCACACCTGAAAGCGTTCCAGGTTAATGTCTCTCTTGCATTGGTGACTAATGATTAAATCAATCAGCCAATAGGCTTCACATGTTTCTGCCATTTCTTTTACTCCATCTGTGTATAACATCAATGAAGGTTTGTGACAAAAGAAATTTTCTGAACCGTTGCTTGTACCGAAGTAGTGATTTGCATTTTTCATCTTGATAAAATTTTAATTTTTAAAAGAAAAAAGAGAAAAAAAGAAAGCATCTACATCAGGCGGCGTGGCTGAAAAAAGAAGGAGGAACGCAATAAATGATGGCTTTGTGCGATGGGCTTTGTGTTTATGCCGGAATTCCTTGTTCTTTTAAAGCATAGGGCTGTGGCAGCCGACTAACTTGCTGTACTTTTTTTGATTTGCTTTTTAAGAATTAGTTTCATTCTTCCTTGCTATTACTACAACCTTCAATCGTACCTGTTTTCTTCCTTGTTCAATTGTATTTCCTGTGCGTTGGCAAAAAAGGTAATAGCGCCTGCGGCAAAAAGAAGCGTTAGCCCTGCGGCACACTTGTCCGCACTGAGGCGTGGAAGCGTAGCGTGCCGTCAAAAGACACCGAAGAGAGGAACGAACGAAGGTGGCTGCGTGCGCCTGCCGCAGTGGTGGCTACAAAGCCGTGAAACGGCGGTAGACAGCTACTAAGAATGCAAGGGTTTGGCGTGTGTTTTTGTTTTCATCAAGGCTTTGTGTTGCAGGACAAAAACCATGACAAACCCGCAGCTGCGGCAGGCACGCAAGGCACGCAAAATTATTGGCAGCGGGTGGACTGAATGCGACTGAAATGAATGTAGGACGTAGTGTAGCGGAATGGAACCCAGTGAGTATTGTAGCGTTGGTTTGCGAAAAGGAATGTGCATCACTTGTGCTTTGCTTTGTGTGTTGGATAGTGTGCCATGCCTTGCAGCAAATGGTCAAGCTGCGAACGTGGTGTAATGTAGCGGAACGAAGGACGAAATGAATGAAGTGGCATGAAGGACACAGGAGCTGCCCTAACGAATGCCGTAGGAGCTGCAAGAAGTGTGACAAACTGCGTAGCGTAGCGAAGCACCCGAAGGGCATTGCAGCTTTGCCAATACCATAAAAGTGCTATAAATAGATTTATTGGCAATGCTGCAATGGTTTGGCGCATCTACTTGCCGACATAGGCATGAGGAACACCTTATTACCTTGCAGCGTGGGTCGTGCTGATGTGAGAATTACTGATGCCTGGATTTATTCTGAAGCTGAAAAGAAGCATAGCAAAAAGCAAGTGCCATGAGGTACGAATGGCTCTTGCTGTGGGAAGCCGAAGGTGGCTAATATCAAGCCTTGTGTGTTGGCTTAGCTACCGCAGGCTGAAGCCAAATTGCTGAATTGTCTAAATAATGATTATTTGTGGTGTTTCTGTCTTCTGCCGATCAATAATAACTAAACCAAACTAAAAGAATTGGTTTGCGTAGGAACAAAATCCCCGGCAGTCTTTAAATATTCTTCCATTGCGTCTACGGCTTTTTAATATCCAAATCCATTCTATTCTTTCCGATCTTTTCAGGGACACCCTGCGATGTTACAAAAGCCGCCTTATAGATTTTTTCTTTCGCCAGGGGTCCGTCACCAATA
>CAWHKV010000002.1:0-1214652 GCA_963830175.1 uncultured Bacteroidota bacterium | reverse complement strand
ACCATTCTTATTTCGAACGCAGCCGGTGGCGTAGGTGAAGGCTTTAAAGTTGGCGACCTGATGATCATTACCGACCATATTTCCTTCGCCGTAAAAAATCCATTGCTTGGGGCAAATGATAATCGCCTTGGTCCCCGCTTTGCGGATATGAGTGAGCCGTATAAAAAGGAATTGATTGCAAGCGCAAAGGCCATAGCTCAGCAGAATAACATTGAATTAAAGGAAGGAGTTTACTTTGGCGTTACCGGCCCCACGTTTGAAACCCGTGCAGAGTATAAACTCATTCAATTATTAGGAGCACATGCTGTGGGAATGAGTACAGTCCAGGAAGTTATCGCCGCTTCACATTCCGGTATGGCTGTTTTTGCTATGAGTGTTATCACCGATATAGGAGTGAGGGAGGAAGAAAATACGATCACTCATGATGAAGTGCTTCAGGCGGCCAAAGAAGCCGAACCGAAATTTTCTGCCATCTTTCGCGAACTGATCGCTCTACTTTAATCCTGATCTATTGAAAGCACCCCTCAATAAAATCTTCTTTTGCCTGCTGCTTGTTTTAAGCAGTGTTGTGTCGCGGGCACAAGACCCAATCAGGTTGCCGGGCAACGTTCGCAGACCGGCAAACATTACAACGACTAACGGAGCCACCAAGCCGACTAATATCGGTCAGGCTAAAACCGATACTACGCTGAGTAATGTTGAAAGGCGCGACTACAGCGACGACAGCCTGAAAGTAAAAGTGTATTTTTTTTCATCCAGTCGTGTGAGCTCTTTTGATACGTCCATCCGGGATTATACAACCCGGTTTCCCATTCCCGCTACGCATGTCTATTTAAGTAATGATGGCTCAGCCACCCGTTCCTTGCTTTTTTCTCCGCGGGCCACAACAGGCTGGGATCCTGGCTTTCATAGCTTTGATGTGTATAAACTGAAACCAGAAAATGTACGTTTCTTTAATACACCCAAGCCTTACACTGAATTGGGTTATATGCTGGCTCCAACCAGGAGCAAATGATTGATATTTTGCATACGCAAAACATCAAGCCCGTACTGGAATGCCATTGCTTTCAATTTCGCTTGCTTAGTGCACCGGGCATTTTTCGTAACCGGAAAAATAATCATAGCAGTTACCAGCTTAAGCTCCTGGTACCAGTCGCCTAACAAGCGATATAACAATTATTTTGTTCTGATGAATAATAAAATAAAGCGTGGAAAGTGGTGGTATTTTATCCGACCAGGATTATCTCGATGATCCAACTTTCGACAAGCGGTTTACTATTCCTACGCAGATTGGCGGCAGCCTTCTTTAGGCCCAATGCTCCCTTTGTACCACTGGTCACAAAGAATCGGAATGAGTCGATATTTTTCTTGCGCCAGCAGTATGATCTTGGAAGTAAAGATTCGCTGGTTACAGATTCAACGGTTATCCCGCTTTTTTATCCGCGGCTTCGTTTTGAACATAACTTCGCTCTGGAAAGTATGACTACATTTTCCAGGATTTTCCCTCTTCAGCGGTTGGTAATGTTCCTGACTCTACCTACTATGTGCTAACTACGGCATTAATTTTCATCGTGGTGATTCCGTTTACCTGCAAGACCGCTGGAGTGAATTTAGCAATGATTTTTCTGCTTACCAGTTTCCTGATGCCAATAACCTGCAACAATTTATTAAAGCAGGAGTGGAGTTGCAAATACTCAAAGGAAATTTAAAAGGAAGCGATCAATCGTTTTATAACATTATTGCTCATGGCGAATATCGCAACCGCACAAAAAGCAATAAATGGGATATTACTGCCACCGGAAGGTTATATACAGCAGGTCTTAATTCAGGCGACTACCAGGCATCTATTAGTCTGCAACGTTTGTTCAGTGAAAGACTGGGAACGTTACAGGTTGGTTCTGACAATTTCAACCGTTCTCCTTCATTTATTTATAACCAGCGCAGTTCTTTTTATTTAGATGTACCAAAAAGTTTTTCAAAGGAAAACACGGCACATTTTTTTGCGGCCTATTTTATCCCGAAACTGAATTTGCAATTAAAGGTGATTACTATCTTGTCAGCAATTATCTCTACCTCGATGGCTATAACAACACTGCAGCAGGAAAATGCCTTGTTTAATTTATTGCGGATAAGTGGTATTAAAACTTTTCAGCATAAGCCGGCATTTGAATTTCATTCCGAGGTTTATGTGCAACAAAAGGCAGGCGGCGCCGCAGTAAACGTCCCGGTTATTTACACAAGAAACCGTTTTGCCTATGAAGGGCGATTTTTTCATGTAACTAAATCTTTCTACCGGCATTGAAGTACGATACAATACACCATACAAGGCAGACAATTATTCGCCGGTGTTAGGACAATTTTTTTACCAGGATTCATTAACTATCAGCAACCGGCCGGATGTTCATGCCTATCTCCATTTACGCATTCGCACATTTAAAGCGTTTGTGAGGGTGGAAAATTTGAACACTGTTAATTTTTATGAAGGCTTTGGCTTTAACGTTAACAACCTCGCGGCACCAAATTATTATACGCCGGGCCTGTTTTTCCGCGTTGGTATTTATTGGACATTTGTTAATTAACGACCGCAGACTTCAAATCAGCTTGTTCTTTTTAAGAGTCTTTCTATATTTGAAGTGCAAATGAAAAAGCTACTCGCTTCCATATTGCTTCTTTCTTATTTGTTTTCAGCACAGGCTTTGTGGTGTCCGTTCACTATTGCATGGATAAAATTGACTCTGTAGCAGTTAGGCGATGAAGTCATGACAAATGCAATAAGTGCGGAATGCATATTTCTACAAGCAAAGGCTGTTGTAAGGATGATGTGAAAATGGTAAAGGGTAAACTTGACCAGTCACTTGCTAAAACAACTGCACCTGATTTTTCTGTTGCAATTGTTGCCCTTTCAAACCATTCAGAATATTTTTTCAGTCCTAGATTTAAATCTCAACCCCAGTCTCCGTTTGCCCACGGGCCGCCTTTGAGCAAGCAAGATACCTATCTTCAAAATTGCGTTTTCAGAATATAGAATGATTCTTTTTCTTCAAGTTTGAATGCATTGCATTCCCTATAATCATTTCTATCACTTATAAATTATTAAAATGAAAACGCTAAAAGCAATTCTCTTCTCTTGCCTGTTTTTATCTATAACAATCAGCAGTTTTGCGCAAGCAAAAACCGAAAGCTTTAAAGTGTCCGGCGAATGTGGCACCTGTAAAAAGAAAATAGAAGCCGGTGCAAAAAAAGCCGGTGCTACGTATGCGCTTTGGGACCAGGACAGTAAAATTTTAACTGTTAAGTATAATAGCACTTCCACCAACAAAGCAAAGATCGAAAAATCAATTGCCGCTACCGGGTATGATACTCCCGATTATAAAGCAACAGAAGAAGCTTATAACAAATTAGATGATTGCTGCCAGTACGATAGAGCTGCGTCATCCAGCTGCTGCGATGATGCCAAATGCAAAGAAGCGGCGTGCATGAAGGATGGCAAATGTGCAAAAGATATGAGCTGCTGCACAAATGCCGGCTGTGATAAAAAAGACTGTTGCAAAAAAGGCTAACCTTAAATATAAGTGTATGAAAAAATTAGTAGTAATAACCCTGATGCTTATTGCAACAACCTCTTTTGGGCAGGTAAAAAAGGTTTCTCTACAGGCAAGTGGATTAACCTGCTCTATGTGTTCAAAAGCAGTGAAGCTGGCTTTAGAAAAAGTAGAGTTCGTAGACAAAGTACAGGTAGACATAAAGAACCAGCAGTACAATTTATCGTTCAAAGAAAACAGTGGAGTTGATTTTGATGTTTTAAACAAGGCAGTCGAAGATGCTGGTTTTTCCGTCGCATCTTTAAAGATCACTGCTGATTTGAATAGTATAAAACTTCAAAAAGATGAACATGTAAAAATAGGCAGTCATTACTTTCATTTTTTGAATGGCAACGATCAGACGCTTAATGGCACGGTGAGTTTTTCCCTCGTAGATAAAGGTTTTGTCACCGCTAAGGAGTTTAAAAAATATTCAGCTATGACCAAAATGCCATGCATACAAACTGGCCGAATGGCAAACTGTTGCCCGTCTGAAAAGTCTTTAAACGATACTCGTATTTATCATGTAGTGATTTAAAATTATAGCCCTCTGCTAAGGTGGAGGGCTTTGTTTTTTATGAAGACCATTTTTCTTTTATTGTTCTCATTTTCCATTTTAATTACAAGAGGCCAGGAATTATTTCCTTATTCAGAACCGGCATCAAACATGCCTGCAAATTCTATTTCCATAAAAAATGCTTCTTTTTTCCAAAAAGGAGTACATACCGGGAATAAAATTTTGCAGCGCCATATGCCGGAGCTAATGTTTGGCTTCAGTAAGAAATGGATGTTGCATCTGGGCGTTGGCCTGTCTGATATGCACGGCGATAAACTCATTTGGGAAGGAGTGCGGCTTTATGCTAAATACCGTTTTCTTTCAAACGATGATGTACATAAACATTTTCGCATGGCTGCTTTTGGTGCTGCAGGATACAGCCGGAATCACTTAGACCATAACGAAATCAATGTGACGATGGGAGATCAAACCGGCGTGCAGGCAGGTTTGATAACTACGCAACTTTTGAATAAACTGGCATTTTCTGCTACAGGAAGCTGGAATGAAGTGTTGAACAATCAACGCTGGAATAAAGTATATCCTCAGCGCTATGCCTACCGTTCATTTAATTACTCCATTTCTGCGGGTTACCTGCTGTTGCCGTTTGAGTACAGGAATTTTGACCAGACAAATATCAATTTATATGCAGAAGTGATCGGCAGTCGAAATATTGATTTTCCTGCGGAAAAGTTTTTTGTAGACTTTGCACCATCCATACAGGCAATTTTTAAAAGCACGATGAAATTGAATCTTGGTTACCGGTTTCAGTTGAATGGTGATATTTATCGCCTCTCAAAAAACAGTTTTATGGTTGGCTTTGAATATATTTTTCTGAATGCGTTAAGGCGCCATTAATTTGTTTTAGGTACCAGCCTGAAAGAAAATCCGAGAGCTACATAATTTTTTAGTGAGGCATTGCCCAGCCCAAAACCTGATGATAGATCAAGCTTGGTATTGTTAGAAATGCAATAAGCAATTCCCGCATCCAGATTATGTTCCGATCCGCCGTCTGCAAACGATCCAAATGCTTCAACGTAAGCGTACCATTTTTCGCCAATAGAGAACCCCGGCGCAATTGTATAAAAGAATGATGTAGCATACTGTCCTTCTTTTTCAACTCCAATGTTGTATCCTAAGCTTACATTGTTTGAAATAGAATTTTGCATGGCCAATCTTGCTATATATGACGCCGGCTCCGCATGAAACTGCTTGCTGGCAAGAAATGGCAATCCAACATGGGCTATGATAGAAGTTTTGGGTAACAATCCTTTTTCCTCAAACAGGCGCACTTTTGTTCCTATTTTAACGGGCTCTAAAAATGAATTCGTTATTGTTTGTGGGATATAATGAAGGTGCTCAGTCGTAAATGTGCTTTCTAGTCTTAATTCAACCCGGTTTGTTAAGCCATATTTTAGTAATGCAGTTGGGAGAACAACATTGATATCCTCCGACTTAAATTTTTCTATATTAAAGCCAAATTCCGCCTGGAAAATTTTTTTTGGAACAGGTAGGGAGTTTCAGTTTGATCGGGCCTGTCGGTTTCAATTTTTTCCGTGAACTGAGCGTTGGCACTAAAAACAGAAAATGCCAATTGAAAGAACAAAAATTTACCCATAAAAAATATTAGGCAGCTTTCAAATAATATTTAGACTTGTCTAAATATATAGTAAAGATATTTTTGAAGTACAAAACAGCAAAACTTATTTTTCAAACAGGCAAAAGCTGCCGCCTACCCATTCTTTGTCTTTGTTATACCGTACACCCACCATTTTTCCTTTGCTTAACCGGGATAAATTGTTTGCAGGAACTGGTTGTTTCGCCCCGGGTTCCCAAAAATAAAAAATGACGGATCTCGGCTTTTGCTGGTTCGTCAGGGGTTTCTATGGCAGAAGCATACTTTACTTTCCGCTGAATGATCCAATTCTGCGGATCTTTATTTTTTCTACCTGCTCCTTCGTTACATCAATAATTACCCCTTGGCCGGCAAATGAAAATAATGGCTTTACAACATAATTTTCAAGGTCTACAGGCAATTGTTTTACATCGCTTAAAAATCTAGTGTCCGGAACGTAAGGATGATCTACAAATGGAAGCGTGTATTTGCTTAAGCGGTAAAACCAGTTTGGGTGCGGCACCCAGGTAACATTCAATTCCTGCATCATTAGCTGACCTTTTTGCTGCACCTCGGCTGGTTGTTGAAAAAGGTCATCAAAAATGACACGGTTGTAAATGCGTTCTATTTTTGTTTTAATTCCGTCCCGGGTATAAAATAAATCCTTTCCCTCTTGTATCAAGTCTGTAAGCAAACGGCTTTTATTCCCAGCAAATCTTCTGTAGCGCTAAAGTCAACTCTCGTTTTTTGTTTCTCCGGAAAAATTTCCAGGAGGATAACGTTTTCAACAGGTGTATCGCTAATAATTACTCTCTTTAAAAGTTCGATGTATGATTGCTTGTCGTATCCATTGAGATAGGCGGAAAATCCATCAGGACACCAAAAATGCGCATCATAAATTTCAGGCACCACCGCTTCCCAGGCAAACAAGGAAGGGAAGCCTTGCATTTCTATCAATTGCGGTTCCAGTTCGCCACTTTCATTTTCACAGATACCGAAATCGAAAGCAATGCAATGTGGGTAAGCATCTTGTCCGGGAACATTTAAGTTCGCAGGGATGGCCTTATCACTTTGTCTGCGATATTCATCGGTGTTAACCTGCTCCAGTATAGCATCGCAGGCATCCATCATTTTTTGCGTAAAATCTTTCGGAATAAAAATGGGTGTTTCAGCTATACGAAAATCTAACTGGCCAGGATAAATATTAGCTAAGTCATTAAGGTAATTTCTGTAAGCTTCTTCGGTGAACTTCTCATTAAACTGTTGGCGTATGGCTGGTATCATAAAATGATTTATTCCAAATTAGTTAATTATTAGATGGCCAATGTTTTTACTGTTATTCTTACAAAGGCAACTTATCTGATAATGAATTTGTTTCCGCCAAGATCAACATTGTACTCTGACGGATAATTATTAAAGTAATAGCCTTTATTTTTTGCGTGGGGATCGGTTATTACAAAGGTGGAATTTTTATATGTCACGCCACGAAGGAGGCAAACAAAATCTTTATCGGGAAGATTGTTGCCAGTATAGGAAAGAGTGCAATTAATGATCTGGTACTTTTCTGCTGCCTTAAAATCTCCTCTTGATTCCATCCAAAATATCTTTTGCTTATGCGCCAGCATTATACAATTTTCAAAACGCACCCTGCGTGCATGGTTGGTCTCAATCAAAAAATTTCCAAAAGGTTCTTTGTTTTTATAGGGCCTATCTTCAAATAGGCAGCGAATGTACTTTGTTGCATCAGCATCAGTGGACGAATTATAGCCATGTACCATTGACCCGAATATGTTGCAGGAAGTAAAAGTGAAGCCTGGTTTTTGAACCCACATTGACCAGGTTTGCGTTCCCCAAAAGGTACATTTTATAAAGGTGCAATCACTGCTTGTACCCGAATGTGCTACTAATCCGCATCCTTTGTTGTTTATGAATTCGCAATTCTCAAATTTTCCATTTTTAACAGGTCCCACTTCAGCTTCAATATCAACACCAGCACCCGGAGGCGAGTATAAGCTACCCATACCTGTATGATTAAATTTTGAATTTGATACGGTCAAATCGTTGCCACCTGTCCACGATAATCCCTGTCGTCCGTTATATTCAAAACGGCTGTTTGTAACGATCATTCCATCAAGCTCTGTATTTTTTGAAGGAGCATTTGCTATTGTGATTCCATCTAAACCGAAATGGACCACCGAAACCTTGTCAACGGTTACATTTTTTGAGTTACTGATATAAATTCCTGTATGCTCTAACTGGATGCCAACATCGCCATATACCCCGCCCTTGCTTAAATTCTGTGCATTTCCGTGAAGGTTAACATTGATGATCCTAACGTTTGATGAACTATCAATCGTGATAGCTATTCCAGGCTGCGCTTTAAATGGCGGGTCGACAAAATAGTTTGAACCATGTAAATGCGCCTTACCTGTTGCGGGCTCAAAGGCGCCAAATCGCATACTGTCTTTATACTTGATCAGATTACCTAAACTCCCTTCAATTGTAAAATTGTTTACTTTTCTTAAATGCAACAGATCCTGGCCTTCATATACCGGCTTTGCTTTAGTATTCTTATTAAAAACCTGCTTTCCAACTAAGTATAGGCCTTTAGGGATAAGAAGTTTTCCATTGCCACCGCGTTTATTAAAAAATTCTGCTGCTTTAATAAAAGCATCATGGTCATTTGTTATTCCATTTCCTTTTGCACCGAAAGATTTAATATCCCTGGTTACATAAGATTGTGAAAAAGCAGCAGTAAAGACAAAAAATAACAGGAGCGACAGGACAGTTTTCATATATCGAAGGTTATGCAAATAACATTCTATTTATCAAAATAGATAGTGGAGTTACCTTTTCTTAGGTTTTTATTTTCTAAATTTTTTATAAGCACATTAGCTTAATCATGCTAAACCACCCCATGGTATATTATTTGTGCCCTTATCGTCATTAAATGCATTTTATGGACAGAAAACTAGTTGATCAGCGGGAACAATCGTCTACGGAAGAAAGAGAGATCGTTAATAATATTTATGCTGTTGCGCCGGGAGTATGGCGCATGAAAGATGTTTTTGTAAATATCTATATCATAGAAAGCCAGGAACAACCAGGCTGGATATTGCTTGATACAGGTCTCAAATCATCTTATGCTAAAATAAAAAACATGATAGCAGAGGTGATGGAACCAGGGGCCATTCCCCAGGCTATCATCTTAACCCACGGGCATTTTGACCATCGCGGCGCCTTGCAACAATTAATAGCTGAATGGAAGGTGCCAGTTTATTGTCACCATATGGAACTGCCTTATTTAACAGGCAAAGCTTCTTACCCGCCACCTGATTCAACAGTGGGTGGAGGAGTGATGGCTTCAATGGCTTTTGTATATCCTAGCGGTCCCATTGATGTGCAGGAATACTTGCGGGAGTTGCCTGAAGATGATACTGTACCCTCGCTGCCCGATTGGAAATGGATACATACACCTGGGCATACGCCAGGGCATATAAGTCTGTTCCGCGAAAAAGATGGGGTTTTAGTTGCGGGAGATGCCGTTGTTAACTACAAAACAGGAATCTATTTTTTCTGTGATGACGCAAAAAAGGGCATTGAGCGGACCTCCTAAATATTTCACACCAGATTGGGGTAGTGCGGCACGCACAGTAAAAGCATTGGCAGCACTTGAGCCAAACGTAATTACCACAGGTCATGGTCATGCCTTGTATGGCGACGAAGCAAGAAAAGCTTTGCATAAGCTTGCCCGCCAATTTTGGCAACTGGGTATGCCGGATAAAGGAAGGTATGTAAGCGAACCTGCTTTGTTTAATGATGAAGGGCCGACTTATGTTCCACCCCGCTTGCCAAATTATATGTTGATAAAAATTGTGGCAGCAACAGCATTGGTTGTGATAGGTTACTCACTTTATCGCAAAAAACAAAAGACGTTAGGGAAAGCATTGATGACAAGTTCAGTGGCTCTGTTGGGAATGAAGATGCCAACATTATGATGGGTGAAAGGCGAGGTGATGAATCGTGAATGGTGAAGTGATGGTGAATGGTGAGGTCTTGAATGGTGATTGGTGAGTAAAAAAAACTTTGTTCATTTTATTCTTGCAGAAATCGACATTGACCATTCACCACCTCACTGCATTAGTCCAACAATTGTCTTTTATATAGTTGAATAGCATTCTCAAAACCAAGATACAGTGCATCGCTGATGAGTGCATGCCCGATGCTTACTTCATCAAGCCATGGAATATTTTGCTTGAAGTATTTCAAATTTTGCAAGTCAAGATCGTGGCCTGCATTTAAACCAAGACCTGCGTCTTTTGCTCTTTTAGCAGCTTCTACATAACTAGCAATCGCTTTGCTTTTGTTTCCTGATGCAAATTGTTTTGCATAACCCTCCGTATATAACTCAATGCGATCAGTGCCAGACAATGCAGCACCTTCCACCATCGCCTCGTCAGCATCTACAAAAATTGAAACCCTCATCCCTGCAGATTTAAAAACAGGAATGATCTCTTTTAAATAGTTCTTATGTTTTATTGTATCCCAACCATGGTCGGAAGTTAATTGCCCTAATTCATCAGGAACGAGAGTGACCTGGTGCGGCTTTATTTCTAAAACAAGATCTACAAATTTTTGCTCCCTTGGATTGCCTTCAATGTTAAATTCTGTTTCAATGATGTTTTTAATAGCTCTCACATCTTCATAACGAATATGTCTTTCATCAGGTCTTGGATGCACGGTTACACCATCACCACCAAAGCGCTGAACATCAACAGCAGCTTTTACTACGTCCGGGTTATTACCACCACGACTATTTCTTAGCGTTGCAATTTTGTTGATATTAACGGAGAGTTTTGTCGGCATGGGCCAAAGTTATGGCTTCCAGAAAACCTGTAATTACAAAACGAAAATTCTCCGTCAGGAGAACTTCGTTTTTTGCTATCTGGAACTTGAATATTTTGCCCGTTGATTAATGATGTTCAACCTCAGCTTCCCCATGATGGCTGTTAAGGTTGTTAACCATAATTGCGTATAGGTTGCCGTTTGAGGATGAAGATATCATGATAGTGCCGTTTGTAAGTGCAGCACCATTAAGATCGGCCTGCGAAATTCCTCTTGTCAACTGAGATAGATCAATGGTGTTGAGCGCCGAGTAATTTGTGCCAGCAGCCACTGTAACATTATTTTTCTCAGCCTTTAATTCTGTTGACGTGTTCATGATAAATACAACAGGTAGATTAGCAGTTGTTGTACTAAAGATGCCACTAAGCTTAAGGGCAGGATTGTTGCCTGAAGGCGAAAGCAATGCCTTGAATTCAACTTCGCTATATGTACCCTGGGGAATTGTTATGTTTCCAAGAACTGAACTTGCTGCAAACAAGTCAATTTGTTGTTGAGTATTTTGTTTAAACTCTACTTCGCCACTGCTGTTTTTTGCTTCAAACTTTAGCGCTAAAGTACTTGCCGTTCCGCTTGTCCATTGAATAGATGCAGCTTCTGTTCTTGCCGAAACGGATGTTTTATTTATTGCCGTCGTGCGGTTACTTGTTTTAAGCTGGTACGAAAAAGAACTGCTGTCAGCATCTGAATTTTTTTTACAACTGGCAAAAGCAAAAAGGATAATGGCTGCGATTAATTTTGTTTTCATAGCGTGTTTTTTTTTGTGATAACTGCTATGAGTCGACGCAAAGGCCCTTATTGTAACCGGGGAAATGAAAAAATTTTTGGCTCCAGTAGTAAGTTAGAAATAAAAAAAGCTTCCCAACAGGAAGCCTTAAATTAGTTGCGGTATTAAAACACCATACGTTTTTCCAACCTGCAACGTATAAAAATTTCAGGGCTATGCAAAGCTGTTCAAAAGAACATAAAAACTTACACCCCAAAAAGCAAGAAATAAAAAGATCATGAATACGGTAGATAACATATGAAACTTTTCGCCAGTTTCATTGCCCCGCACTAATCTTTGCCACGCTTGTTTCATAATTATTCATTTTAGTGTAACAGTATATAAAGCAAATACATGCCAGTTTTTTTCTAAGCTTGTTTGCATGCTTTTTTAAAGCTCTTAGCGGGTAAGTTGTAGAATGGGAGCCACATTCAAGTGTGGAATAGCGACTTAAACAACTCACTGCTCTCTATTTTTGCCTGTATGTACTCAAAGCAGCAAGCGGCGCAATTGAAAAAAGAATTCTGGACAGCCTTTGGGCAATACATGACCCCGGTGCTTTCAGCAGAAGGTGAAAAAATTTCCTGGGTAAATTATAAAACAGGAGTGAAGGATATCTTTTTCCGGATGCATGCAGATAACACAAATGCGGTTGTTGCCATAGAACTCACACATGGTGATAAAGAGATCCAGCAATATTATTTCGACCATTTTTTATCACTCAAAAAAATAGTTGAACAGGCAGCAGGAGAAAACTGGAACTGGCAGTTGCACGCAATGGATGAATATGGAAAGACGATATCAAGTATATCTAAAACACTTGATGGTGTCTCTGTCCTTAAAAAAGAAGATTGGCCGCAACTAATTACATTTTTTAAAAGCAACATGATTGCCCTGGATGAATTCTGGAGCAATGTAAAAGCCTCGTTTGAAATGATAGGATAATTGCAATGCCTTGCTAAGCCATCCAATCAAAACATCAAACTAAAAATTTAAACTATTCATTCACCACCGGCAACTCAATATGCGTAGGATATTGTTTGGTAAAGTAGATGGTATGAGTAGCTTTTATGAAATCTGTTTCTTTTGCTGCAAAAATATTCGGCACATACTTCTGCGGGTTTCTATCAATCAACGGAAACCAACTGCTTTGAATTTGTATCATCAGGCGGTGTCCCTTTTTAAAGACATGATTAATGTCGTGAAGGTTAATAACAAATTCTTCGGGCTTATTTGGAATGAGCGGTGAAGGGTTTGAAAAGCTTTTGCGAAAACGTCCACGAAAAACTTCCATTGCAACGGGAAGTTGAAATTGACTCATTAATAGATTGTCTTTATCCTGCGCAGGATAAACATCTATGAGCTTTACAATCCAGTCTGCATCAGATGCCGTAGTGCTTGCAAAAACATGGGCCGTGATATTGCCTGTCACGGTAAGATTTTCTTTTAACTGTCAGTGGTAAAATGCACTACATCAGGTCTGGTATAAACAAAGCGTTGGTCCTCTACCTGCCAGGGACGTCCACCTGCTTCCTGTTCCATAAGTTGCTTCTATTGGCAAATGACGATAGGGGACAGGATGCGCCGGATCGCTGACATAAGTAATAGTACCTGTTAAAGAAGATGGTTTTGCAACAAAACTTGCGTTATTGTCTGCCTTGCATATAATTTTTTAATTTTCGCATTCTTCAGAGGCCACGCCTTATATGTTTTCCATTGATTGCTGCCTGTCTGAAAACAATGTGGCTTCATCAAACTTTCCGTCGCCAATGCCTTTAAGCCAATAGTCAAACCATTTCTTTTGCACTGCCTGAAACTAATCGCCGGTAGCGCTGCCAAAAGAAATCTTTCCAAGGCTGTCCGCTTTCCTTTTGCCCATTGTCCATGATTCCATGGTCCCAGCACAATATAGTTTCTGTTGAAGCTATCTTTCTTTTCATGTGGTGATACATTAGCTGCGGACCCTTTATATCCTCCTGGTCATAATAACCACCAACATGCAACTGCGGTACTTCTGGGGCGCCTGAACGTAGCTAAGCGTAGAATTTTTTTGCCAGTAAGCATCATAGTTCGGATGTTTTACAAATGTTCCATGTCGGAATAGAGCCTTTGAAAATATTTTTCGTTTACATTTTTTAAATGAACCCAATTTTAGGTACCAGTCATACAGATCATATTGCGGAAAAGGAAAATCACTATCAGTAGTTTGATCATTTTCTACTTCATAAGTATATTCCATTCCATAGCTTAAGCGAAAAGCACCGTTATGATGAAAGTCATCACCTAAAAACAAGATCGCCCATGAAGCCTGTCGGGAAGCTTTTAAGGCAGGATGCGGATCAACAGCACCAACCAATGCCAGCCAGCCCGGGATAAGAAACACCAAAAATGCCCGCCTTGCCATTGTTGTTCTTAATGTTTTTTATAAGCCAGTCAATCGCATCCCACGTATCCGTGCTTTCATCTATTGTCCCCGGCTGTTTTAAGTGTGTGATAGGCTGATGGATCTGCATGGTGCCTTCGCTTTTGTATTTACCACGTATATCCTGTAAAACAAAAATGTATCCTCCTTTAGCTAATTCACTATAGCGGTATGTGTTCATATTTACAGCGTCGCCATCGTTTACATCATTATAGCCTGCGCCATACGGCGTACGCATAAGTAAAAAAGGAAAAGCTTCAGCGCTATGCAATGGCATCAGCACAATAGTATTCAGTTTTATTCCGTCACGCATGGGAATCATAACGGCGATCTTTTTGTAGGACGTGATGTTTTGAGCTAAGAGACTAAAGGTGAAAAAAAGAAAAAGAGTAAAGCTGATGATTCGTTTCATGATGTGAAGTTGGAAAGTTTTAAAGGTAAAGAAGAATTTAACAGGTCATGAAAGAGTTAATAGGCTGGTGGAAGCTACTTTTAAGCATTAATCATTCGTATGAAATCCTTCGTGTATTCCGTCTGCCTTTTGTTCGTTGTTAATTTCGTGTTGCCTTTGAATTCTGTTGCGCAGGACACTTGTGGATTAAAAAAATCAACCGACCAGTTTACGCATGTTGCGAAGCTTTCTACGGGCTTTAAAAGTTTTGATGGTGGCGGGCTTTCTGTTTCTATTTCGGCAGATGCAACACCAACAGAAATTGATTTTTTCATTTGGGTAAAGAATGACAGCAAATGTTTTGATTCAGAATCAGAAGCACTTGTTGTATTTGAAGGCGAACGTTCCAAATCAACATTTCGTAACTCAGGCTCCATGAACTGCGAAGGCGCCTTTCATTTTATTTTTAAGAATCTTGCTACTACTCCTTCCTGGTTAAATAGGATGTCAACCAAGAGAATCAATTCAATTAAATTGATCAATGGGAAAATTGAAACGGTTATAACGTTTACCGAAGAACAAAAAGTATTGTTTCAAAAGATGGCGAGGTGCATAGCGACTGAGGGGAAGGGTTTACGACAATAGTTTTTTGTCATAATCTTTTGGAAAGTTTTCCTGTGAATTATTGATCCCAGGTATTATAGCCACCTACTTAGCATCTTACCTTTTAAATATTACAGGTTTTTAATTGAAACAATGCATAGGAGGCGCCGGTGAATTTATTTTAAACGGTTGAGCATTGTCTCCATTTGTTTTATTTCTCTGCTCTTGTGATGCAATAATACTGTCCGCCAGTTTTCTTACTTCAGGGTCTTTTAAATTAGCATGCTTGCTTGTCATTATTGCAGAAGAGTGATGTGGTATCATGGCTTTCATATACTGCACATCGTTTATCGGCGTTTGTGTTCTTAGTGCGGCCAGCGATAATAAAAAAGGGTAATCGCTCCAATAATAAACGCTGTATTCCTTTTCTTATTTGGGTACATTTTTCCCATCATTATCATCATCACTATGGCCATAGGCGCCACCATTAACATTGCCATATAAATTCTTGTGGCACTAGTATGATAGTGGTTAACGCTGTCCATATTGATAAACATAACACCGTACATAATGATGAAGGAAATGATCATCATCAGTGTAAATTTTTTGTAGTTCATACCATTCATACTGTCCATGTTTCAAAATTTAAATGAGTATGGTTGCACCTGTCACAAAGTCAAGCCGCAGCGCCTGGAAGTGAATTGGTTGAGGCATTACGTTGTTATTTAACAAGCGGAGGTTGGTTCAGGTAGGTTGAGCTGAAACGGAAAAAAGTATAGGGTGTTTTTGTTCTTCTTTCAAATGTAGCAAACACAATTTTGGGCACATGAAAATTTCTGAACTAAGGGATTTCTTCAATTTGTTTGATGCCAGGTTAATTTTCTTTCGTTTGCGCTGCGTGCAGGAGAACCTCCTTAATAGATTTCCAATGAATGTCAGGATAGCGATCGTTGTCTAGTGGCGCTAATTTAGGCAAGCCGGTAAACATATTGTGCAGGTATTGCATACCTTGCCATGGCGGAAAAACTTCTTTCTTTTTAGGCAGAAGGGCACGGGTTATTTTTATCATTGTTTGTAAGCCGCCTAATCCTCCTGCTCTTAACAAATGGAACTCCTTCCCCGTAGCCTCACTTGCAGCTTTTCTAAGTCCTCCTACATTGATTACTTCTCCTGCTATACGCAGGTAGCGGGGCGTTGTGTCATCAAGTGCGGCACGGGCAGTATATTCGGCTGTATTCTCTATTGTTGTAAAATCAAGTAACTGTTCAGCATCGCCCCAGTACACTACCCGTTTCAAACCAAAAAGAATTACAGGTGCCTGGCCGGTAAGAAGGTCTGTAAACATGCCATTTAGAATAGATGTGGCAGCGATGGAGGCTTCGTTTAGGCGCTCATTAAACTGCCGCGCAAATCTAAGTTCCGTTGCTTCCGTCAGGCAAGCTTTGTATAGTCAATGCAGTAGTCTGAGGGAATAAACCGAGGAATGCCAGCTTCGAAGCTGCCTGCAGCAGTTGGGTTTGCACACCTACAATAACATCTTCCAGGCCGCTTAATGCCGAAACCAGACAAGAGCCTCCCAGAGCAAACCTTTACCAATTCAGCCTGATGGTAAAATCGACTTCTGACAAAAGCGCCCTTTTTTCTGTAACAAATACAGGATTGGGGTTGCTTCCTTTTCGCACCAATGCTTTCACCCTGGCGCCGTACTCAAGAAGATAGGAGCTACCCGATTGCCGAGGTCTCCTGTAGCCCCTGCCACGATTATTGTTCTATCAGCATCGGGAGAAATATCACCTGTGTTCGTTGTAGCATTCAAATTGTTTTCCATGCAATTAGGTTGCCATTGAAGTTGAAAAAAATTTAGGTCTCTGATAAATACAAACTATCCAATAAAATGTTTGCAGGGGGTTGGAAAAAGTAGGGGTATTGATGAAGGTACGTATAGCTAAATTCTGTTTGGTAGTTTGTGGCTTACCAGGTGGGTGCGTCAAACGATCCTCATACGCTCTGTCCAAAAGTCAATAAATTATTGTCCGGATCAAGCAAAGCGAATTCTCTTTGTCCCCACGGCTTGGTCTCTAAAGGTCCATTGGGATGTATGCTTACGTTATTGTTCAACAATGACTGATATAGCTTGTCAATGTCATCTGTTCTGATATAAACTCCTGAATAATTTTCTCTGGAGTCGATGTCTTTGAATTCAAAAAAGTGAATTTCGATATTGTCTTTTTCAACCATCAAATATCCGTCGTAGTCAAAACTTCCTACATTTTGAAATCCTAATTTGTTGATGTAAAATTCTTTCGTCGCAGCTTTATTACTCATTGGTAGCTTTGGATTGATAGCTGTCAGCATAAGATAATTATTTGACGCAAATGTAATTCGTAGGAGTTGTAGTGTTTGTTGTTGTAAGTATTGTTTGTTTATGAACAGAAAGGTTGCAGCCAGCGTACAAGGCCAGCATTGAGACTCATCGGAAATAGAAATTAAAAAGGTAAGCTTTTCTCTCTCTTACTAGTTTAATATATCTCTTTTGGTTTTTGCCAACCTATCCTCCAAGACTTCTCCTATATTCCATTGACTTGTTCCAGGCTTTTTCCAGCGGTACATCACCTGTATCAAAACCTGCAAGAAAGGCAGCTGAACGTTGCTCCGGCGTTCCGTGATGTTGCGGAGAGTTAAAGGCATAATCGCCGCGGGAATAAAATGCACGAATGGCATCTTCTTTAATTCTAAACTCTTTCGATTCAGATTTAAAAATTCTATGGTAATTAGCCACATGCCAGCCTGCAAGAAAATCGGCCTGCAACTCTGTGTTACGACTGCCGAACCCAACGCCCATTCTGCCCTGTAGAATGTGGGCAGTTTCATGTGCAATGATGGCGTCAATAGCAAAAGCTCCACCTACTTTTCCATCTCTTAATAATTGGTAAGGGTCTTTTCCAAGTAGTCTGCATTGCTCAAAGAAATCTCTTCGCCATAACCTGAACTCTGTTTGTACCAGTTTGCCGCCAATGCGGATAACGCCGTTCATGTCACCATTAAAAGAAGCAAATGCGTTAGGATCAGCGCCATCGTCAAAGTAGGCCACGTTTGGATTTACCTGAAACCTTGCTAAGGCATACTGGCTTCCTATGGAAATAAAACGATCAAGCATATCGGCCTGTTCCTGTGTTTCGGCCCATTTGCGTATGGTAGAAATTCCGGCCTGGTTAGTGACGTTAATTGCACTGGCGCCAAGGCATCCATTGTAGGATGGGTCCACCTGGGGATTCGTTCCAAGGTAGGTTGACATTTTTGTACTGCCGCAACCAACTTGAAACATAATGATTGCCAAAAACGTAATGCGGGTTGATCCTTTAAAAAGATTGTTGTTTTCTTTACGGTAACGAAGATTCATAGTTAGTAAGTAGTTTAAATATTTAGATCAGTTAGAAGCTTAGCGATCTTAATTCTATCACCCAGCTTTAGTTAGGCAAAATAGTGAATGTTCGTTTATGCTGTTGTTATGTTTTTTTAGCCACGGGCTGATGCAGCACTAACAATTGAATTTAAAACAAGCCGTTCAAAATCGTTGGTCTTGCATGTATAGTTGCTCGTAGTTCGTTGGAGCTTCGTTTCAATATAAAGAACGGTGTAAAACATTAGTGCAAAACGCAACTGTGCTTATAGGCCGCCGGTGCTGAGACTCATTGAGAAATAGAAGTATAAATACAATGTGTTTGGAATTAAGTATGTTGTTTTTACTATACAAGTTTTGTTCTTCTGAAACAAAGCCAGTCAAACCTTTGCTCTTTTTCTGTTCATTCTTTGTTCTTTTTTGTTCATCGTAGCCTTTTTTGCCATTCGTGGTTGCGTTTTCATTATTCTTTGTTCAAGGTTGGTGAAGCTTTGTTCTTTTTTGGATAGAATTTGTTACAGTTTTTAAACCAAACATCTGTAAGAGCGAGAGGCTTAAGCCATTTGTAGGCAGCTGATTGCTTAAATGTCCAGCCTCAATAACACAAAGCCCCATGTTAACAGCTGGCCTTCATTCTTGATTATCTATTTTGAAAATAGCTCTTTGTTCCACTTGCGAAATTCATAATACTTGCTTTTGGGTTCCCCGGTCCATCCATTAATGCCTTTTTTACGTGGCAGGTAATACCCGTGCAGATATAATACGGGTAAAAGCAAAATGCCAAGTAATATCATAGCCATAGCCCTGCCAAAAAGAACGGAAACGGTACAAACAACTACCAGTATCAAAAGATATTTGCCTACCCTTCTGGCTTTAGGTGTTTGTTCCTCAAAATGTCCCATAACCATATTACCAATGGTGAAAATGATGCTTACAATGGCTATTTCAAACCACAAGGAATTGGTAATCCACATTGCTTTTTTGTTTTACTATTTTGTTAGTTAACCATTAAATTTTAAATTTCCTGATGAGTCTCAGCTCTTGGCTTATTGCGCCGGCGTGGACTCATCGGCCTTACTTCTTTTAGGCCGTTGTTGGTGTTTTATTAAGCACTATGCTGATGCTGCACCAACAATGAAATTAAATAGGTCATTTAAAATAGGATGCTTGCCCGGATAGCTGTTGGCGTTGTCGCAGATTTCTTTCTTGTGAAAGCCATTAGCGCTAAGCAGCCAGCGCACGGGGCAAGAGCTGAGTTCCATCGGAAAATGGAATCGTAAAAAAAAGTTCACGATGTACCGACCTAACTATTGCTCCGCTAAACCATATATTTATTTGGTTTTTCTCACAGTTCATGTTGTGCGTAGTTATTTGTCGGAAGCCCTAACTAATCCCGTCTTATCAACTTTGCCTTCTTTCATCACAAACTGAACGGTCTTTAATTGCATCAATATTGTTAAGCGGATTATTTTTAAGTGCAATAATATCTGCATAATAAGATTTCTCTAATACACCTCTTTCTTTTTCTAATGCCTAATAATTCAGCAGCATTGATCGTCATGGATTGCAAAATATAGGATGGCGGAATACCAGCTAACTTCCAGTTTTCTAAAATTTTAAGATTAGATTGAACACGGTTTAAGCCCGGAAGGTCAATAACTATGTCGGTGCCAAAAGCCATTTTAGTTCCTATTGCATAGGCTCTTTTAAGTCTGTCTACATCTATGTTCACCCATGATTGAGATTTAGTGGAATCAAATCCGTAGGCGTACCAATTGTCAAAAGAGAAGTCAGTGCCTACTAAAAAAGTTCCTTTGTCTTTCATTAGTTGAAGTTGAGTGTTGTCTAACCCAAAACCATGTTCAATAGCAGCAGCACCGCCTACAATTACATTAGTGGCTTCTTGTCCACCCATCTTTACATGAACGGTAACTTTTAATCCATATTTTTTTGCTTCTGTTACTGCCACTTTTATATCTTCTGCATCATATATTCCATTGTCGCCAGTTACCATTTTAATAACTGTAGCTCCGTAATAAACGTTTTTACGAATAGCTTTTATAATTTCCTCGTGGGTGTCCGCATCAATATATTCCCAATCCCAAAAATGTTCATGTTCCGGATTAACTCCCCAGGACTGACCGCCATAAGGTGCAATGATTTTTCCTGCATAAATTATTGTTGGTCCTTCTATCCAACCATTTTTGATTGCTTTAATTATGTCTGCCGTTGCGTAGTTTGCATCATTACCAATTTCTTTGATGGTTGTAAAGCCATTGTCTAAAAACTGTTTGGCAACAACTGAACCCCTTATTGCTCGTAAAGCATTGCTTTCTGTAACATCAACATCATTCCAATTTCGCTTTCTGTATGAAAGATTGCTTGTTATATGAACATGACAGTCCATCAATCCGGGTAATACCCATGAATTAGAAAGGTCAATAATAGTATCTGTTTTATTTATTTTTAGATTTGTTCCTACTTCCTTTATTTTTCCATTCTGAATTATTATCGTCTGGTTATCCAACATCTTACCACTTCTTGCATCAAAAAAATGCCCTGCTTTAATTACAGTGTTTTGAGCTTGAACTGATAAAATTGAAATAAGAAATAGTAAAGCAATTGTAATTTTTGTTGTCATTATGATATTTTAAAGTTTTGGTTAAACTGCAATTGCCTGAAATTTTTCAGAATAATTACACACCACGTTTGAGGCACACCTTTGTTATTTTTTAGTGCTTCAAACATTGCTTTTCCATTTTTTCTGAATGTCAAGCTCAATTAATTTAATTCAAGATGGTATTCTTTTCTTATTAAAGAGTCGAGTATTTTATTTTGTTGCAAGGCTAAATCAATATTTGTGGTAAACCAATTTATTGAAACAGCGTACTGATCAAGCTTATTTATAAATTTCTGAAGTACAATATTATCATTTGTCAAAAAGTAAGGAGTATTGGGTAACACGACTGCATGAGGTGTAAAATTGCCGCTTTTGAAATATTCTCTAAATACAGTTGATTTGAATATATCGTTGCCGGCTTCTGTAACTTCTTGAAATTGTTTGAGTATTAAATTTTTCTGCATGTCATCAATAAAGTTTCTTATAAAACCATCATACTCACTAATTCCATTAGAAACAGCTTTGTTTCGAATTAATCTGAAGTTGCCTGAATTTTTTAATTGGTCAATGGTTCTGTCAGAATATATCCATTTGGCGTAAAGGTTTAAGTAAACCTGGTGTTGGTATATTTCTTTTGCTTCCCTATCTAATAGTTCATGGTTATTTAACAATGGAATTAATGAGTCAATTTGGTTGCTAACAATCCCAAAATAAAATTTCGTCTCCGCCAATTTCGAACTGTCAGTTTTAAGATCAATAACCATACTTTCCATAAATTCTTTTTCACGGCTATGCTCGATAACGTGTTCCAGTTGCCATTCTGCTAAAAAGCCACAAAACACAGCAAGGAATAACATTAAAAATTCCCAGAAATAAGATTTCCAATTCTTTTTCCCTTCGTGATGTGCATGATGATGTACTTCCATATTTTCAGTTTCTTGATTTGGGTTGAAAGTCTCTGTGTCAGCAGCAGATGTAATTTCAACAATAGAATTTTCCGCCTGATTGTTTGGTGGATTATTAAATTGCTCTTCGCCTGTATTGTCTGCCATTTAGTTTTGGTTGGTTAAGTTATTGGCGTGTTAAGCCGCAAAGCGCACAACATACATATAACCTGAACGAATAAGTTTTGCTGCAGGTGGAGGTTATTTTACCCGTGTGTTAGTGTCCACCGTGTTTAGTTATTAATTCTGCTGTTTCCTTAAAATCTTTTTCATTTGCCATAAATAAAGGTGTATGTCCGTTATCCATTTTTGCATTAATGTCTGCCCCGCTGTCTATAAGAAGTTTTGAAAGTTTTGCCTGTCCGTTATGAGCGGCTGAATGTAACGGTGTTACACCCTGCATTTGCTTTGCATTTACATTTGCCCCGTGCTCTATTAAAAGTTCTGCAATGTAAAAGTGTGAAATTGCACAGGCTGAATGAATAGGTGCAACCTTAAATTGATTATTCGATGCAATATTCGGGTTTGCACCTTTGCCGAGAAGAAATTCCACAACCGGTAAATGTCCAAAGAATGAAGCAAGCCCTAAAGGGGTAAATCCGTCGGGTGAAAATGAATTAATAAATTCGGGATTTGTGTTCAATAATTGTTTAACTGTATCATTGTCTCCAATACTGGCAGCTTCAAAAATATTCAAATTTTGTTTGTACTTTTTCACAATGTCGACTGCGGAATTGTTTCTGCAATAAGCAGCAAATTGTAAAAGGGAGATTCCTTGTTCTGTTTTGGCTTCAGCAAGTGATGGGTTATCTTTTAATTCTGCTTCCAGATCCTTGTTTTTACCTGTTTTTATCAATTCAATAATTTCTTCAATGCTCATCGTGCTTATTTAAGTATCGCATTCATTGCATGTTGATTTAACCTGATAAATATTTCCCAAATGCTCCAACGTCGAATTCAAATTGCAGCAACATACATATTAGTGGTTCTATATTCTCTTCGGTTGATTGAATATACCAAACCTCTTTTATTAAATTGATCCCTCCGCCCATCTTTTTCCAATCATAAAGCCTAAAGCCCACCCCAGGTAGGCGCAGGATTATCCGAGGATTATAGAATTCCGTCATGCCTGGCATACAGCAGCCAAATTTAAATGCCAGTTTCGTGCATGAATTATTTTACAAATAACTCAACCACCACTTGTCTTTATTATTTTGCTTGTAAACATCGAATTTTTTACAGACAGGATAGAGTGTTACCACAATACCAATCCAGATTAAACTAACGACAGGTAAACTATAACCAAATCCTTTCAGATCAGGATCAAAATTGTCTTGTATCATAATTCTCCAACCAAAGCCACTAATTTCTGCCAAAATGGTTGCGAGAATATGAATAGCATACAAGTGAATGATATAAAAAAAGAACGGAACCCGCCCAAACACCGTAAAATATTCTACCATTTTTCCTTTTACTTTTTCCGCGTTTGCCAAAAAAATAAATGTACCACCAAGGGTAACAAGCAAATACAAAAGCGAAGGGGGATATTTGTTTACATTCATGAACGACATGATTGTTTTCGTGGTTGTGTCATAATATTGCCAGTGCGTTAAATCGCCGTAGGTGTTTGTAAATCTTAGAATAAAAAAGCTTACAATCGCAATTAATCCAATTCGATTAAACAATTTTTTTCTTGCAGATGGCTCGACTGATTTAGTATAAAATTTTCCGAAAAAATACCCTAACGACATAACACCGATCCATGGAATAACCGGGTACACGATATTTATGTAGTAGCCGTCGAATATTTTAAATGAGTTGAACTCATGTAACATACTCCAAAGAATACTTCCTTCAAAATGAACATTGTCAAGCAAATTATGGCAACAAATTAAGAGCAACGAAAATATTAAGATCCAGTTTTTAGGCATCCGGATAATGGCGGCTAAAGCAATCATACTCACGCCTAACGACCAAATAACAGCGAAGTCATTATTATGAAAACCAATGTCGAAATACCATGCAAATCCAATGAACGTTCTTTCAAGAAAAACCAGCCACAAACCACGTTTCAGAAGAAAAATGGAAAGTTCATTTTTTGACTTCTTCATCCCGATCATAAAAGCAGATACTCCAGCCAGCAGGCAAAATGTAGGTGCACAAAAATGAGTTATCCAGCGGGTAGTATATCCGCCAACGGTTGCGTTATTTGGATTAGTTAGGTCTAATAGGGTTGGCGCTTTATAAAAGAAATCTTTTGTATGATCAAGCGCCATTAAAACCATCACTATTCCTTTCAAAAGGTCGAGAGATCCAATTCTGTTTTTTGTCGGAGTTGCCGTCATTTATTAAGTCTTACAGTTTTATATTTTTGCACAATCAACTTATAGCTAAAGGTCTTCAGTCCACGATCAGATATTGCCGGTGGTTGAAATCATTGTAAGCCCAGCCGGAACAATTGCTCATTTAAAAAAATTTTGTTGAAGTTAAATGAAAGCCGAACATGAATTTCACGCCCGAAATAATCTTCATTGAAGTACATAGCTTATGTTTCCAATGTCCAGCAATGCTTTTGCAAATACTTTTTTTAGCTGCATCCCTTCTTTCTGAATAATCCACATCGATGAATATTAGTTTACAGATTCTCAATTTAATCATGCATCGGTTCTGCAGCAGGCCGGGAAATTTTTGTTTTCAATTTCCTGTTTCCGAATAGTTCTTTAGAAAATATCAGCAAATCAGGTAAAACCAAAGCCATTACAATGAGAAACCATAAATAATGACTAAGGTCGGCTAATGACAAGTTTCCAAAAAACGGTATCGGTTTAAATACCCTTGCAAAAACAAAAATTAATGTCATTCCATAGCTACGTGCAGCCCACATCTTGTGCAAATTTATTTGTCTTTTTATTGCGGCTAACCACGCTAATAATGCAGAGATAAGCCAAATAGCACCTTGCGTAATATTTTCAAATGCGAAGGTCATGTGACTACCCGGTGGGGGATAATAGATGTTAAGCAAAATTGAAAAAGGTGCAGCAATGATTATTGAAATAATATAAAGCTTACCTAATTTCTTGTGAAGGCGGATGTTGTTTGAACGAATTCGGGATGAGAACTGAAAAGGACCAATTACTAATGCAATGGTCGAAGAAAGAATATGCGGAATTAGTAACCAACTCATTGATTTAAGTCTCTCCAGGTCAGCAGGTTTATTGAAAAGTATTGGTATCTCCTCGTTGATTACTGAAGATATAACCATTAAGGCTAAGACAAAAAATAGAATCGTCCTGGCTCTATTGGCTTTGTATAATTGTATCATTATAGATGTAGATGAATTTATTTTTTATTGCCTATACTACAGCTGCGTTCAATGGGGTTGCGGCTAACGGGCAGGGCTTTCTGCAGGTGTGGAATACGCATTCCCCACTGCCCGGAACCGCTGCTTTTTAATAAAGTTAAATAGTTAGTACCAATGGCAGGCTTTATTCCAAATGACACCCTTGCACAAAATTTTTTGTCATTACAATTTTTCTTCGTGTTACTTTTATCAGCTTTCATATACCCATTTACCTCCTGTCATTGTACGCTCAACCGGAATCGAGACTAGGGTAGAAGGGTCTTCTTTGTAAGGATTGCGACCAAGCACTACAAGGTCTGCAAGTTTTCCTACTTCCAATGAACCTTTTATCTTTTCTTCAAAAGAAGCATACGCTCCGTTTATGGTACCAATTTTAATGGCTTCCTCCACGGTAACTTTTTGGTTAGCACCCCAAACATTTCCTTTCATATCTGTTCTGGTAACACTTGACTGCAAAAACATCATGGGCTCAAAAGGACCGGGTGGATAGTCAGACCCAATTGTTGGACGAATACCTGCATCAAGAAAACTTCTCAAGGCAAACATATTTTTCAAACGTTCTTCACCATAGGCTTTCATTTTCTCGCCATGATAATACACATAGGTAGAGAACGGCATGGGAATAACACCCAATGCTTTCATCCTTTGTACGAGATTATCGTTTATCATTGTACAGTGTTCAATTCTAAACCTCGGGTCTTTCTTAGGGCTTTCCTTATAGTAGGCGTTCAAATAATTTGAGTGTAATATCTATGCCCACATCACCATTAGCATGCACACCAATTTGCCAGCCTGCATCGTATGCTTTTTTTGCATACGGATACATTTGTTCATCATCCATTACAATGATTCCGTAGTCATTTGGGCGACCTGTATAAGGTTGCGACAATCTTGCGGTTCGTTCAGAAATGGAACCATCACAAGTAATTTTCATTGCTCCCAACTTCACCCATTCATTTCCCATCCCTGTTCTTACACCTGCTGCAATCATATTATCTATGTGCCTGTAAGAAATCATGCTATAAATTCGGGTATGTAAATCACCGGCTTCATAAGCATCCTCGTAAGCCTGTAAATAATCAGGTGTTCCATAAGCTTCGGTGGCAGAGGTAACACCTGCTTTCGCCAACATTTTCGATATTTGTTTTACGCCTTCCTGTCTTTCACTACGGGTTTCCAAATCGGGAATGATTTTGTCAAAAACATCGGCAGCGCTTTCTTTTACACAGCCTGTGAATGTATTATCAGGTGTTCTCTCAAATTCACCACCTTTTGGGTTTGGGGTTAATTCGTCAATGTCTGCCATTTTAAAAGCAAGGGAATTACAATAATAAGTATGTCCGCCACGGTGTGTTATTCGCACAGGATGTTCAGGAGAAGCATCGTCTAAGTCAGCCATGTTTATTTTACGACCTTCATTGGTTTTGGTGTCATCATATTTAAAACCCAGTACCCAATTGCCTTTGGGCGTGTTAGCAGCTCTTTGTCTGATAGCTTCTTTAATTTCTTTAATGGAACGTAAATCGCAGTCCACCTCTTTTATATGTTTGATACCCGAATAAGCAGGATGTGTATGTGCATCTATAAAGCCCGGCAACACGGTTTTAAATCCAAGATCCACTTTTTTTGTTCTGGCAGTAGCCAATCTTAATATTTCGGCATTGCTTCCAACGGCTATCAACCTTCCATCTGCAATGGCTAATGCCTGTGCTGTCGGTTCTTTGGGATTGATGGTGAAAATATTTCCATTGTATAATATAATTTCAGGCTCTATTTTTCCGAATGATAATAATGGAACAGCAGCAGCAAACATTCCTAGGAATTGTCTTCTTGAGTGTAAATGATGATTTATTTTGGTCATACTGAGGTTAAATAATGGTTTATTTCTAACTGATTTAAATTTGCAGGGTGTGTTTAACCACAAACAGGGCATGGAAAAATAAGTGTAATAGGAATTCCGTTAAGCCCGGCTTACTGAAGCCCAATTTATAATTTAATATTGATGATTTGCACTGGCAAAATATTCGGACTGTTCGACCTGCTGTTTATACAAATCCATTTTATGCGGTTGCTTTTCGTAAGCCATAATAAAAGTAAACCAAGACCTATATTGACTCATTTTTTAATGATCGAAACTGATTACCCGGGAAATCTGCCATTCATTATTTTTATGAACCCAAATGTGCGTAAACCTGTAGGTTCCATCCAGTTTCTCCTTTTTACCAACTTCCGTATAATAGAATCGATGTTGCCCAATTTCAATAGCTCCATAATTTTTAATTGGAAACACTTCTAAACTACCTTTTACAAGTTCTCTTCTAACTTTATTTGCACTATTACATCTGTTGCGGATTGATTCCAAATTTTGGGCATAATTCGTCAATCCCCCAACATCGTGATAAAATTCCAAATCTTTTGTAAATAATGATTTTGACTTGGTAGTGTCGCAGGTATTAAAGGCTTCAAAAAAAATACTATCCATTACATATATGGTATCATATAAGGATCGCGCAATAAAATTATCATTATCAGACTGCGCCATAGCGGAATTTGCCAGGCATAAAAGGCTAATAAAGCTGATAGATTTTCTTACAAAAGACCTTTTACTCATAATTTTTAATTTACCATTATAATCAATTGTTACACTCAACGAACCGGTAATGCTGCAGGTGGATATTTTATAACGTGCTGCCGGGAAACGCTCCCCGGCTTTTTTGATAAAGTTAAATAGTTAGTACCAAAGACATGCTTTATTCGTCAGCCCCCGAAGTGAAGTACAGAAAAGTTACTGCTGATTGTTATTTCGTTAAGAAACACTTGCACGAACCCCCAGTGTTAGTATGCAAGGGAGTGGAGGTTTATAAAATCCATCTTGGAGTTCTTTTTTTGTATTCCAAATAAGGTTCACCGAACCATTCCTCCATCAACTTCTCTTCTCGAAGAACAAATTGAGTATGGAGTATTATAAAAAGAATCGGGATCAAAAAGAGAGGTGAGAATGTACCTAATAGAATTGCAACACCAGTGACAATGGTCATAAGGCCAAGATACATTGGGTTTCTAGTATATTTAAAAGCACCTTTTGTTACAATTACAGATGCTTTAGCTCCTGGTTTCGGGTTAGTACCTAATTTCCTGAAGAAAAGCCCACTTCCAAGACTTAAGGTGAACCCCAAAATAATTATAATAATTCCAAGATACCTCCCCGGATAATTTAACCAATGCCCAATGGGAGCATAATTGCTAATTAATACCATACATAAAACCGTTAACACCATAAAGGCGGGGGGTGGAAAACGTGGTATTGAAGTATTCATAGCTATTAGGTTTTAGATGGTTGTAGCTAAGGGGCAAGGCGTTTTGCCTACCCGGCAACGCTGCCCGGCTTTTAATAAAGTTAAACAGTAAATAACAAAGCTGTGCTTTCGTCAGCCCCTGAAGTGAAGTACAGAAAAGTTACTGCTGATTGTTATTTCGTCAAGACACACTTGTACGAACCCAATGTTACCTGCCATGCCTTTTCAAAAAAAAGTTTTCATTTTTGTCGTAACCAAATTAATCTTCTATTTACAACCGGATTGATAAGAATTAAAGTATCTCCACTGAATGAGAATTGCCTTTTTACGTCAGTTCCCCAAATTGAAGGAATAGTGCCTATCAAGCGTTCATGTATTAAAGTATTTGTTGCCTTGTCTATTCTGTAGTTGGCAACGTAGGCATAATACGATGCAAAATTTTCAACGGCTTGCTTTAGTTCCGGTACAGACATGCTTTCTACTTTATCCTGAAACATTTTTGAATTCAGGGCAACTTCTTCTTCGAGCCACTTGAAGTCATTATATCCCTTCGGAGTTATTTGGACTGCCATATGCCCAAGTCCATCATAAAGTATATAACTTTCTCCTCCATTTGCTACACCAGACTCTTTCCAGGAGCCTGTTGAGTCCTGACTTTGGATTGAGTACATTTTGTACATTCCTGCTAATAATTTGTTTTTGTCTGTTAATGAATTATTTGAGCAGTTTGCGAAACAGAAAGAAAAAATAATGATGCAGATTAGGATGTTTACATTTTTCTTATTGGAAATGATCATACCAATGTTTTTTTATTTATCAAATAAAAAGTCAGATTCTGTGTCAGTGGCTTGAAGTAACGACGATTAGAGGCGAAAGGCTTTTGGTTGAGGTAGTGTATGACTCCAATTTACTGTAGCAATATAAGATCATGCTTCATTTCATTAATGATTAATATTTTACATTTTTTTGTATTACTCATCATGCTCCAACGTTCCGCCCAACTATTGGCAATAATCTTGTTAGCGGTTCGTGCTTCTTTAAATAAAAATCATTGTCACTATATTTAATTGACTATAATTTTACTACTCCTTTTCAGCCACAATATAAATTTGATGGTCACCAAGTTTGTACCCTTCTTTATTTGTCGAACCATATGTGGAAACAATACTAAATCCGGATGATTTTAAAAGCCGTAGAATTTCTCCCAGGGTATATACATAATGTTTAAAGCCATGCTCCTCTTTCTGATTTTCCTTAGTATACAAGAGGGTGCTTATCATGTAACTTTCATTCGCCACATAAGTATTTGTGACCTCCATGGTTATATTGCCAACTGTATATTTGTTGTTTTTAGAATAATGTAAGAAATTAGGCAATATGCTCTCCGCTACCATGCCTGAATTAATAATAAACTTTGACCCTGTCTCAAGTACCGAAGAAATCTTTTCAACAAAGGATTTCATTTTGTCGATATTGAAATAACCAAAGCTATTGCCTAAACAGAAGGCTCCCGAAAACTTCTCATTTAATTGAACGTTTAGAATGTCTGCGTGAATGGTTTTAATATTCAAATTCTCTGAAGTAATTCTATTATTTAAACTGTTTATAAAAGTTTCAGAAATATCAATTCCGGTAAGATTATATCCTCGTTTGGACAATTCTATTGAATGTCTGCCAAAACCACATGGTATGTCAAGTATTCGGCAACCTTGCGGCAAGAACATCTCACTTACCAAAAAGTCAACCTCTTGTATTGTTACACTATCAGGTAAAGCTTTTTCCCATATTTCACAATTTATTCCCTGGAAAAAGTTTTCATACCAATTATCAGTAATTTGATTTGTCATGATATTGTGTTTACAAAAGTGTAATTATTTCCAACAGCATGGCAGGTAATGCTGCAGGCGGATATTTATAAAGTCCCGCCCGGAACCGCTGCCTGGCTTTTTGATAAAGTTAAATAGTTAGTGCCATAGTCGGGCTTTATTCGTCAAGCCCCGTACTGCAGTTCAGAAAAATTACTGCTGCTGATTACAAATCCGTAAAGCCACACTTGCACAGCATCCTTGTTGGCGAACGGGTTGTTTATTGTTTCGTTAGTTGGGATACCATTAATTTTTTCAAAGCTTCAATAAACCGTGTTAGTTGTGTCTTGGTTTCCTGATCAATTATGTTGCCACTCAAGTCAAATTTTCCCTTAATCCCCCGAATTAACAATGTTGTTTCGCTTGTAAATTTTGCCAATGCCGTTTTCATTATCAGTTGCAATTCTTCATGTCCTTTTTCACCACCTGCAGCAGCTGTAATAAGTCCAATTGGCTTGTCGGTAAATATAGTTGTTGCAATACACCATTCAATAGCATTTTTTAATCCACTAGGGATGCTATAAATATATTCTGGTGTACAAATAATTATTGCGTCTGCTTTGTTAATAGTCTTCCTGAAATCAACAATTTGTTTGGGTGGATTGTCTGCCGAAAGTTCTGGGTCAAAATGAGGAAGTGATTTTAGTTCGTTAAAAATATTTAATTGAAAATCCATCTCTGTCAGACTTGCGATTTGTTCCACAATTTTTAGATTGGAAGAATATGAACTTGCACTTCCAATAATAGCTAGTATACTTTTTTTTCTGTCATTAATTTTTGGTGGTTAGTAATCCAGAAGAATTTATTGAACAATGACCGTCAACGAACAGTGCTTGCAGTAGAAGTAAAATTAGTATTCCGTCTACCCAACTTGCACAAAACCAAATGTTTTATGCAGCTTTTATTTTTTGTCTGTGTTAAGCCAAACTACTTTTTGTTCTGATTTGTGTTCTTGTCCAATAATATCTTTGTACAGTTCAGGTCTTCTTGCTTTGATATATCGTTGTCCACCTGCTTGATTAAGTTTATCGGGGATAATTGTCGCTGTTGAAAAACTATTCTCAAATGAACAACATTCGGCAATCACATCACCAAAAGGGTCAATAATCATAGAGCAACCATTTTTTAGTTGGTCGCCATCCATGCCAATTGGGTTTGAAAAAATTACATAAATTCCATTGTCATAAGCCCTTGCCGGCAACCATTTCATTAGCCAACCCCTGCCTTTCATTCCTTCAAATTCCAAACGTAAAGAAGTTGGGTCATTATCCCGGTTTTCCCAAAGTTTAGCATCAACAAAACCTGCACCTGGCCTGGTAGATGGCGTACACATAGTTACATGAGGCATAAAAATTATTTCTGCGCCCAAAAGTCTTGTTGCCCTAACATTCTCAATAATATTATTATCGTAACAAATTAAAATTCCACATTTCCATCCATGGATTTCAAAAACACAATAACTGTCACCTGGGGTCACATATGGATTTATGAATGGGTGTAGCTTTCTGTATTTTGCAATCATACCGTTCTTGTCCACGCAAACGTAAGCTTTGAATAAACTGTCATTTTCATCTTTTTCAAATAAGCCTGCCAGGATAATGATGTCGTTTTGTTTAGCAATTTCAGTAAGTTTTACAATGCTTTGCCCGTTAGGAATAAATTCTGCTAAATCAAGCATTTGTTCTTTTGAAAGGTTTCTTGCAAAGGTATAACCTGTGATAGAACATTCATGGAAAGCAATGACATTCGAACCTTCTTTTGATGCCTTTTGTGCAAGGCTTTCAATAACCGAAAGATTATAATTTTTGTCGCCACTTTTGTTCTCGAATTGTGCAGTTGATATTTTTATTTTGTCCATATAGTGATGTCGTGTCTTCCCCTGAAATAGGTTGACCATTTTTGGGTGATTAAATATTCCGGTCAATTTAGTTTTTTTGCCCGGAACCGCTGCCTGGCTTTTTTGATAAAGTTAAATAGTAAGTACCAAATCTTGACCCCGATAGCAACCGGGATCGCACCCCCCCAACTGAAGTACAATGTTGTTACCACTGCTGATTGTATACCGCCAAGCCACACTTGCACAAACCTGATGTTGGCTGCAGTGAAAGTCTATGTTTTAGTAAAGTCTCTTTCTATTTAACCAGTTTGTTTGAATGGTTTTTCTTCTTTGTTCTTCGATGTTGGAAAGGCTGTCAAGCATCACATCAACCGGACTTTGTTTCATTATGTTTCCAAATCTTGCAATGGTGTCTGGGTTGATTTTGTTATCAATAATATTCATTACAAAATTGCAATAATCTTTTACATTTTTATTCCATGCTTCCTCACCAAATTCTCTATTAGCTAATCTTTCAGAACCAAAATAACCTAACCAATTCGGTTCTTTAGCAATTTGGTTTAAATGGTTCATGTCATTTCCTGTTACAGCAATGGCACGTTTATATTTGGTGTCAACTAAATTTGGAACGATATACAACATGCTGCTTGTTTCGGTCATGCCTGCATGAATACTAAAACCGTCTTCTCTCTTTTGTTCTTCAGTCATTTGTCCTGAAAACCAATTTTCCATTATGCGATTTAGCCCAAAGAGATTTACCATTTTTCCATTATAAGTATCGTTGAAGAAATCAGCAGCTTGGTCAATAGCTCTTTGATGATTGGGAGCACCATGACCATGAATGACAAAAATGTATTTGAAACCTTGTTCCCCTAACTCTGTTGCTAAGTCCATAAATATTGAACGCAGCGTTTCAAAACGAACAGTGAAGGTACCTGGGAATGAATACTTCAATCCTACATCATTTGCTCCACTATTTCCTAACGGGATTGTAGGAAAAATCAAAACATGTAAATCAGGTCTCGATGCGATTGTTTTGGCAAGTGTATCTCTGAATTTTTCATTCCAATAACCATCTGTGAAAATCGGAAGATAAGGTCCATGTTCCTCTAAAATCCCTCCCGTGAGCAGTACGATTGTTTTTTCTTTGTCAAGAGATTTTATTTTATCCGAAGTCATTTCAGAAACAAAATGTATTCTCCCGTCTTTTAATTGGCTTCCTGTGTTTTTGTTTTCTTGCTGACATGAATTAATGATTATTGTCATTAAGATTGCAAAAGTGAGGTTGTCAATTTTCATAACATTTGTTAATAATTAGAGGGGTCGTATTGCATTGCTACTAGCGAACAGGTATTGCCGATGGTTGGGTACTTAATGAACGTTCAGCCTTGCAACTGAAGTTCAATTTAAATATAAAGTTTAAAGTTTTATTTAATGTTCAATAAAATTCATCAAGCCGGGATAATTCTAATAATAGTTGACTTCCGAATGCTGCAACGTTCCGCCACACTATGCAATACTCTTGTTGTATGCCGTTTTTCTTTTTGCATTGCTACTGTTTACCTTCAAGTTGATTATTCAAACTTAATGCGTCAGGAAAACCCCATTGCTCAGCTAACTTACCGTTCTCAATTCTGTAAATAGAAGTTTCATAAATAGTAATTTTTTTTCCAGTAGAGTCCATTCCATTAAATATTCCCTGTTGAGTGCCTGTCGATTTATATCTTGTAACTACTTTGTCGCCTTCACTTATCATATCAACTATTTCTTCATTCCAGTCTGGAAATGATTTTCTATGACTTAAAATTTCACTTTTTGCTCCGTCAATTCCCTTCCACTCAATTCCATTTATAAAGTGGCAGACAAACTGTGGTGCTAATATTTTTTCTAATTCTGTCACTTGCCCGTTACTCCAAACTTCATGATATTTTCTAACAACATCCCGGTTAGTGTTCAGGTTAATTTCTTGTTGATTTGAGCCGCAATTATAAAAAAATATAACAGCAATAAGAAGCAATGAAGTAATAAATGAATTTTTCATTTTAGTCATGATTCGTGAATTTTTAATTATTAGTTCTATGGATGTAAGTGGTCGAAATTTTTAAAACTATTTTCAATCTTTTCTATTCCTGTTGACAACCATGGGTAGTTAAACCCTTATCTATAATCGGGATTCTCAAATTCCCAGCGGGTACCATCATCCCATTCTTTCCTGGAGTTTCCGTAAGGAGGATAACCATTATTTGCTTGTAGCATTGAGGCCAGGTGCAGTAAATTATAGGTCATAAACGTAGTGTTACGATTGGTGAAATCACTGTCGTAACCTACCGGGTTATTTAATTTTTCTCCTTTCCATTCTGTATCGCTGTAGCTGGGCCGGGACCCACTTCACCTATCCATCCACAATCTGCCTGCGGGGGAATGGAATACCCGATATGTTGCAGTGCATACAAAATGCCCATAGCGCAATGTTTAACGCCATCTTCATTTCCTGTTATAACACACCCGCCTACTTTACCATAAAAAATATACTGCCCTTTATCATTTTGTTTACTGCTCATGCCATACAAACGCTCAATTAGTTTTTGAGCGATAGAAGACTTTTCGCCCAGCCAGATCGGTGAGCCAACAATGAGTATATCGGCATTCATAATTCGTTTATATAAGGCAGGCCATTCATCCACTTTATAATTGTGTTCAGTCATGTCGGGGTACACACCATTTGGCACGTCATGATCTACAAAACGTATTTCATCAACAGAAACTTTCTCTTTAACCATGATGTTTTTAGAGATGTTCATTAAAGCGTGTGTATGGCTGGTCTCAGGGGATCTTTTAAGCGTGCAGTTTATATACATCGCTTTTAAATGGCTGAAGTTTGTTGAAATCATCATGAAGTTTTTATTGTTATTTGATCACTACGGTTTTCGCAAACAAGGTTGAAATGGTGCGTTGTGCACAGTTACATTTTTATTTTTATCCTGATTTGCATTGCGTTCCAATGTATGTTTTACAAGGTTAATAAGCATCAAAAATTGTATTTTTTAAAATAGTGTTCAATGAAAAATTTATCTGCCATATAATTTTTTCGCCACCTCTTGTTGCTTTTATCTAATACAATACCTTCGGCAAAGCCAACAGAATAAAACGAAACTCTTTGTGTTTGTTTGAGTTCATTTTTTATAAGATTTTCAGTTTCGGTTTGGTACATGGCAGTTTTTATTTTTTCAAAAGAAACAAAATCAGGTAATGCAGCCATCTCTTTAGATGGTTTATAATTTTTAAGCAGCTGTAAAAAATTGTATTCTGTAAATCTTGCCAGCCCTTCCTGCCATATCTGAAAAGAGAAGTAACGATAATCAGCAGGTTTTAAAACCTGCTTAAATTTTTCCCGTTCAATTAAATATTGCTTTAGGTATGAATTATATGTTTTATTATTTCGGTTGAGTACAGTATTATATAATGCTTCTGTATAGGCTTTATACTGATTTGTTACCGGTAAACTGTCGTAAGGAAAGGGGTAGTTGAGCATCCACATTCCCGTTTGATCGCCCCCTGAAAGGTCAAGTTCATTTACGCTTATAAAATAATCATGATAAGCGTTTTGATATTGATGAAAATGTTCATGAAGCATGGTTATTACCCATGCTGATGAATTCGTATTGGTATTTTCCGGGGTGCCTGCAACAATACAACTAAGGCCGTTCACAGCCGGGAAGGTTGCCAGAAAGTGTTTGTTGTATATGGTGCTTCTATAAAAAATATTGGTTTTTAAAATGTCATCATATCCCAATAATGTAAAGTCAGGTGATGGATTTGGATGATTGATTAAATACTCTACACTGTCAGTAATTAAAATAAATGCAAAGGGAATATTACTAAAACCTTCAAATAATTTATCTCCAAATTTTGAGGAGATGGTCATAGACTCCCTGATTCTTATTTTGTCTTCGTATCGCATTACCGGTTTCGGCTGGGAGTAGGATGGTAAAAATGAAATAAGAAGAATTAGCGAAATAATTGCTTTCATTATTAAAGTTTATACTAACATACGAAATTTTTCGTATTACATTAAATTTTTCAATTAGCATCCTGAAGAAAGATTTGCAAAACCATACGAAAGGATGGTGTGTAAAAAAATGGTTACCTTCTAAACTAACCTTAAAGCTAATACTGTTTTTAAATTTTACTTTTTAAACTATTAAACTTAACGACCATGAAAATTACCAAAGAGAATATCCCGGTAAAGCTGGATATACCCGGTGCGGTGCTTCGTCAAAAAAAAGATTTTGGAGATGCAACAGGATTAGGAAAAATAAGTGGTGAATATTTTAGTCTTGTCTGCAGGAGTTGATACAACGCCACTTTTTATGGGTCTTGAAGGCAATCTTTGCCAAAGCCCGCACTGGGGTTACTTACTCAGTGGAAAGGTTACCACCACTAATGCCGAGGGCAAACAGGAAGTGGTGAACGGCAACGATTTGTTTTACTGGCCACCCGGGCATAATGTGTTGATAAATGAAGATGCTGAAATGGTTTTGTTTAGTCCCCAGCACGAACATAGTTTGGTAATAGATCATATGATCGAAAAGACCAAAGGTTAACCGGCTGCTTACAACTTTAAACAAACATTCTTAATCCATATCACAACCAATGGGCGATCCCGGCGGTATGGGCTCGGGTATGAATGGCTTTTCATCTTTCCGGTTTTTAATTCTATCGAGTGTTAACAGTAAATATCCTTTTGTTGCACCACTTGCAGATGGCAATTGTTTGGTAGCATAATTTTTTATTTCTTCAATTCCTTCTATAACTGCTGCATGGGTAGCAAAAGATATATCTGAGTTTAAAGCTGCACCCATTAAATAAGTCAGCAACAACTGTTCATTCTGTTGAAGGATTAATCCTTCCAAACCCTTTAAGCGCGGTGCTTTCCATGTTTTATTTACCAGCACATTAATCATTTCATCTATACCCAATCCATCGTTTATTACCTGGTTTTGAACCATCCTGTTTAATCGTGACGGGTTAAATAAAAGTGACAAGGGTAAATCGGCTGCCGTTTCAGCAGCGGCAAGCGGGTCGAACGACAGACCGGTGCGACGGTTAAATAATTCCCTGTTGTAATCGTAACCCTCCGGCCGGGGCGGAATAAGTTTAGTGATCTTTTCAGGAATTGCCAATGCATGAGGATCCATGCAATCAGCAACCGCATGTAATGCGGATAATTGTTGCTGCTTTGTAAGCGGCTCGGTTATCATTTGCCCGTCACCTTTTAAAGCGTAGGTATAGTTCATGCCACCTACCTGCTTAACCACAGCTTCTACCTGGTACCGGTGAAATAAATATATGGGCACCAATACATCTTCGAGCAATGCCATTGGCGTACCCTTTACAATATTGTTTTCTCCAAATTGCGCTAATGCTTTTTCGCGCACTTTCAGTATATCTTTTAAACCCTGAACCGCATCTTCACCCACATCCCATAAATGTGCCGCAGGGTGTAAACCACCGGGGTCTCTTGCATCGCGGTCTGAAATAAAAGTTAAGCCATTCTTTGCTGCATCTGCAATTATTTTATCTAAAGCTGCTGCTTCATTTGTGCCTGTGGGGAAATCGGAGTAGCCATATGCAATGGTAACTTTATCCCAATCGCCTATCTGCTTCGTATAAGCATTTGCGAGGTCTAATTCTCCATTAGTATTTATGCTAACTACAGGTGGCGGATAGTCCATTACACTTGCCCTGTTTTGCGCGCTGGATATATAATTATGCATTAAACCGATGGTATGTCCCACTTCATGTGCTGCCAGTTGTTTAAGTCTTTGCAGCGACATTTGGAGCATCTTGTTATCTGCGGGTATTCCGTTTTCAAAAGGCGCTAAAAGCCCTTGTGCAATTAAATAATCCTGGCGTACACGCAGTGAACCCAGGGTTACATTGCCTTTAATAATTTCCCCGGTACGCGGGTCAACAACTGCATAACCATATGACCATCCCCTTGTAGAACGGTGCACCCAGTTAATCATGTTATAACGTATATCCATGGGGTCAGCATCATCGGGTAATATTTTTACCTGGAATGCATTTTTATATCCTGCAGCTTCGAAGGCCTGGTTCCACCATTGCGCACCTTCAAGCAAAGCACTTCGAATGGGTTCGGGAGTTCCATTGTCTAAATAATACACAATCGGTTTTACCGGTTCGCTGATTGCCGCGGATGGATCTTTCTTTTGTAGCCTGTGCCGGATGATGAAAGATTTATGAAGTGGCTCAGTAACGGGCGTGCTATAATCGAAATAGGAGAGGGGAATAAATCCTGAACGAGCGTCGAAAGCTCTTGGCTGATAATTATTATCGGGTAACTGAACAAATGAATGATGTATGCGCAATGTAACAGCATCGCCGGAAGGTGCCACAGAAGCCACATAATCGCCGGGTGTTACATCTTTTGTAATGAAGGTTACGCTTGCTTCAAATTCAGTATTCAGCGGAAAATTTTTTGTACCCGCCAGGTACATGGCTGACCGTGTTGGATCAATAGTATATACGCCCTGTTTGGTTTTTTGAAGCGTATTAGAAATATGCATGGCATCCCGCATTAAAAAAGCTGAAGCATCAACTAACACACTGTTTTTACTTTCGGCTTCTGCCGTAAAACCCCATAATGTTGACTGTGCAAAAGATTGTTCGACTGCCCTTTTTTCTGCTGCATTGTTTGTTACAGCACGGTAGGTATAATTTTTTTCAATCATCAAAACCTTATTTCCTACACGCGTAAATTTAACTACGGAAGTATTGCCCAACAGACCGCGGTCTAAGCCCACATCATTCGATCCTAAGCCTGCAGGTAGCGAGGTTTGATATAAGATCTCTGAGTCGAGTTTGTTTATTTCGAGCCATATTTTTCCCTCGCTGTCATCCCAATAGAATTTAAAAAAACCGGGGTACGATTTCAGGGTTTTTGTTTTTTCTTCGATGGATGGTAATGATTGTGACTTTGATGTAAAAGGAAGGCATAATAATAACAGGAGCAATGCTTTCATTAAAAGATTTTTAGGTAATAAAAATACTTAAATAACAGCCCGGACTGCCAGGCAATTTTTTAATTAAAACATGCTGCATAATTAACAGGCAGCTATGGTTTTCATAGAGGGCAAGAATTTACAGATCATTCTCCCTTTTACAACATGCAGAATTTAAGGTGAACTCATGACAACCATACCGTAAGCATATTTACAATTTTGTAAACCAGGTATTGTTTATAACGATATTACTATTGGCGGTACCATCAGCAGTTCCAATATTTGCAATTATATTAGTACCGTCGGTGAACGACATTTCCAAATTGGTTCCCTTTATGTAATATTTACCTTGTTTATTATTTTCAGCACGCCCCTGTGCAGCGGTACCCATATAATTTACACTCACTGTTCCGTCGGTTCGAAACGTATAGGTTGCACTGCTGCTAACTTCTCCAAGTGATATACTTCCCTGGTATGTTCCATTCAGTTTAAAGTTTCCCGGCAAACCTTTCTGACGTACCATAATGCCCCCGGCATCCAGTTCAATGATGTCTCCATCCCTTGTTTTCATTCCGTACGAGGTGGTCTTTCCGTTTAGCCATTTCACATCAAGCGTACCTTTCCCAATAGTGTATAATCCCACATTAATGTAATTATTAACCTGCTCAAGATTGGGGTTAACCGGGTTAAGCCCAAATTTTGGATTAACGATAATAAGGCCATTGTCTCCCAGGAAAAACCAGCTTAATTCGGTATTTCCTGTTGCTATCCACCTCATGCTACGCAGGTACACTTTTCCATTTGTTACACCGGCTTTATCGGCAGGAAGTGTTGGTTTAAGTTTTACCTGGTCGGCAGTAAGCCATGCTTCAGAATTATAGTCGTCCCATTTTACCAAATACTTACCATTCGTAAATTCCTTTACAGTTGCCGCATACCAGGTAGTACCCTCAAGACCAAGCAATTTAGTCCCTGGCAGATATGTGCCATTTGCAGTTGTGGTAACGGGTTGCACAGGTTTAACAGGTTGGGTAGTTGTGTTCGTGACAGTGTCTGTACTATTCTGAGCATAATTCTTCCTGCTCTCTGAAGGAGAGCTTATAAAACTGAACATGCTGCGGGTAAGGGAATAACTTTCCGGGTAACCTTCGTATCGCACGGTGTATCCGTTGACCGATACTTCCTCTATCGTTCCCTCAAAAGTTCCTGAGGCAGCAACTACTATAATCTTATCACCCCTGGCTCCGCCGCGAACAACATCGTCTTCTTTCAACCAGGCATCCCGATCAGCGCCAAAACCAAGGTACCGTACTTTCAACTGGTTATTTGCCGATTCTAAAACATTGGCCGCATAATATTTTCCATCGGTAGCAAATACATCTACCCGATCTCCAACCAGGTAAGGCTGTCCAAAACCAATGGCACAAAGCATTACATAAGCAACAGTGAAAAGAAACTTCATAAATTATTATTTTATAATTAAATATAAGGAATGATTTAAATTAATGATGCCGACCCAAGAACGTATACAAAATTTGCAGCGCCATGAACGTATTTCGTAACCGGTGCAGATTCTTCTATATTATTATCTAACCTTATTTGGCGAAACACCTTGATTGGAGAAACAAATTTTTTTTTATAAAGGATTGTTGTTTCGCATTTCTAGACTCATCAAAGCCTGCATTTAGATTAAATGAAAAATGTAACGTTAAGGGCTTTACGATGTAATTGTATTTGTTATGTTTTAAGCCAGCATGCTATTAATGAAAAGTATTCTGATATATTAAAACCGGAGAATTATTTGGGCGACTTTCACCGTGAAGTTTTGGATGATTATCTGGGAAGGTTGGCTGCCTTTGTAAGCAACTCCTGCACTTCCCTTTCCAGCAGGTTTTGGCCAGTACGAACGGTAGGCTTCAGCGTCTGAAATTTCTTTTCTTTTTATGTCGGGAGCAAGTTTGGTCATCAGGTCCTGCCAAACCACGAAAGGGCGGTAACCCTGTAAAATCAACGGTTCGTGACCATGCCTCCTAAAAACCAATGAGGGAAACCTCTTAATATTTTTAGCACGCACCTCATCGAGGTCTTCCCGAAGTTTTTCAATTCCCGCATCATTTTTTATATCCGCTATGAATTGTTGCACATTTAAAACAGATGGGAAGTTTGCTGATAATTCTTCAGCCAGGTGAATAAGAATGTTTTGGTTTGCAATGTTTTTTCCATCAATCATTACCGCTTCGCGAAGCTTTCGCAGATAATACTCACCCGCTGCGTGAGATTGTTGTTGCGCACATTTCACCGCGATGCAGGCAGGGTAAGAAGAAGCCGGGGCATCGAATGCCCATATTTTATTTTGAATGGGCATGCCAGATAAATGTGCAGCCTCCATCCACAACGGTCCCATTTGTGCAGGCCTGCTTATGGAGTGAACAGGATCGGTAAAATTTTCCACGCGGGTATTAATCCACCCATGCAATACCGCCATGAAATATTTTCCTGGTATTCAAACCTGAACCTGCGCCACTGCGGTTCCAGTGCCCAACTCCAACAACAAAGCGGATCAGTGTAGTACGTAATTTCTACCTGATCCGCAATATGATCATTATTCATTTCAGCCTTAATTTTTTTTCTTTTCCTGCTTCGGCTTCTGCGTTTTTTCTTCCTGCGCAGCAGGTTCTTCATCTTCTGGTTTATTCCATTGCTGCGTGCCCGGTGAAGATGCACCATTCACTTCAGCACTTCTTTCTTTACTTAAAGTTTTATTTAGTTGCTGCACTTCTTTTTCAGTACGATCGGTACCTGCTGCCTTCTGATTTAAAAGACCATTGGTTTCCATTACATGCCTGATGGGATCTTCAATATATTGAAACTCTTCTCCAAGGCGGCTACTTACTCCCTCATTCCAGGGCCCTGTAAAATCATTACCGCTTGACATATTAAAGTACAAATTGCTGTACCGCGGGTCGCTTTGTAAAATGCCCGGGGGAAAGTTTGGCTGAATAGTTTCCAACGCTGCTTCAAACATTTGAAAGTGGGCACTTCCCTGGTCATTAAAAATCGTAGTGTTTCTTTTACATACGGATCGTCAGTAAATTGAAGCAGGTATTCATATACCAGTTTGGCTCTTGTCTCGGCACCAACATTAGAACGAAGGTCTGAAGTAAGATCGCCCTGCACATCGCCATTAATGTAAGCTGCCGTCCATGGCACACCCTGGCTGTTGGTATAAGCCGGTCCACCTGCAGTGCCTACAAAAAGTTGTGGTGCCACCATTGCCTGGTGAATCATGTTTTCTTTAGCTGCCTTTCCATCAAGCAACTGCATGATCTCAGAATTTTCGGCAGCATTTTTTAAATCACCGTTAATGCCGGTGAGCAACATTTGAATAGTTGCGCCAACAATTTCCAAATGACTGAATTCCTCTGTGGCGATATCCATCAGCAGATCATACTTATCCGGATAAGGATTTTTTGCCCCAAAAGCCTGTCCGAAATATCTTAATGCCGCTGCGAGTTCCCCATTGGCGCCACCAAATTGTTCCAGGAGCAATGTGGCAAACGCGGGATCTGGCTTGGATACCCTTGCGTTAAACTGAAGTTCTTTTACGTGATAAAACATATGTTATATATTATGGATGAAGTGTAGAGTATGAAAAAAGTATGCCATGAGATTGTGGAGTGGTGGAATTGCATTGTGTGTAGATGGAATTCGCCTGCCATGCTTAATAATCATTAGTAATGCGCTTTTCCTATTTGGGTTATGGCTGCTATGCTGCATATTGCTGGCAAAGCATGGAGCAGCCTCGGCAGTTTTTTTTTATCCTTTGAAGCCCAGTACTTCTTTGAGGTGTTCAGGTGTATTTTTAAAAACAAGCTGCTTCTACCTCACCACCGTCACCGTTCCTTTCTGTAAAATGCCGGTTATATCGCGGTAATTGTACCGCGCAAACCAAACATAGGTGCCGGTTTCAAGTTTGCCGTTTACGAGACCGTTCCACTTTTTAAACGGGTCTGCAGAAGTAAAGGCTATTTGTCCCCAGCGATTGTACACAATGAGTTTATATGATGAAATTAATGGCAATGAACCAAGCGGGCCAAACAGGTCGTTACGTCCATCGCCATTGGGTGTAAACGCCGTGGGAAATTCAATTTCGTTACACTCATTTTTTACAACGATCGTATCTGAGGCAGTGCAGTTTTGTGCATCGGTAACAGTTACATAATAAGTGCCTTCCTGAGTTACGGTATAGGTAGGTGTAGTAGAATTATCCTGCCAGGCGTAACTAACATAATTTCCTGGTTTTAAAACAAAGGATGTACCCGGGCAGAGGGAAGTGTCTTTACCCAGCGATACGCCAAGCGTATTAATATCCAGCACAACAGCGCTGCCTGTATTGGAGCAGCCATTCATGTCGGTAACGGTAACATTATATGTGCCGCCATTTAACCCGGTAATTGTAGATGTGTTTTCACCCGTTTGCCAGGTATAAGTATACGGTGCATTGCCACCCGTTGCTGAAGCTGAAACCTGACCGTTGTTATTATTACATGCCGCATTTTGCGTAGTGAATGTGATGTTGATAGGTGGTGGCGCCACTAAAGTAAAATCTTTTGTAACGGTGCAGGCATTGGGTGCATTAACTGTAACCGTATATGTTCCTGTCGTAAGGTTTGTCGCTGTGGCTGTTGTTTGTTCAGGGTTGGTGTTCCAGCTGTATTGATATCCATATCCTCCCTGTGCTTTTACGGTGGCAGATCCATCTGCGGTATTGCTGCAGGTAGGGTTAGTGGTGCCTGCATCTTTTAATGCAAGCACATTTACTTTATAGGAAACAGTTGAAGGTGCATTATTATTACTGCTTACCGTCAACTTCACCATATAAGCTCCAAACCCTGAAAAAACATGCACCGGGTTTTCTAACGTTGAGGTATTTGCTGCACCTGATGAAGGGTCGTCAAAATCCCATAAAAATTTGGTAGGGCACAGAGTGGACTGATTATAAAAATCAATGCTGTTATCTGCATTGCAATCAAATGTAAAGTCAGCATTATTGCCGGGCGCTTCGCCAATGGTAATATCATCGAAAGCAAAGCCATCATAATTGTTGCATTGCGTGCCTGCGCCGAATAAAAAACGGAAAATCACCTGTCGTTCAAAAGCGAGAGCCGGTAGTGTTGCCTGTGTATTAACCCAACCTCCGGATCCATTACCGGAAACACAATTGCCCGTGTTGGTTTGAATGTTACCAGACCATCCGCTGTTGTTTGAAATATATTTTATGCTGCTGGTATTAAACCAGTTTGAATTCAGGCAATCCTGCTGACCATAGCTGGCAGAGTTCCAGTTGTTTCCCCCATCAATGGAATACTGCAGGGTGGCGCCATCGTACACGCCTTCTGTTTCCCAGAAAACTTTAAAACTGATGTAGGGATAGGTAAGGTTAGAGAAATCAAAACAGGGACTTTGCACCCAGGCAAATTCTCCGTCGTTATAACCGCTGTTGTTGAGTCCACCTGTTATCCAGCATTTATTGCCGCTGCCCGCGTTGTTGATAACCGGTTTGGAAGGTTTGCCCCATGCCCAGTCACTCAAAACACCGCCGGTGACCCAGTTGCCATTGCTGTTTTCAAAGTCTTCTTTATAGGGAAATGTCGAAACAGGAATGGCGCATTGTGCTGAAACATGCTGCACCAAAAGCATACAAATAATACATGCGGTAATGGTTATTAGTGATATTCTATTGAGTACCGTTGAAAAAGTGTTCCGCATGTTCACCAAAGTGTAACGCAATATAATCCTGATTTGAATTACAGCGGCATGCACCGCGATAAATCTGGATAAATCAGAACATGGCTGCATAACGGTTCACCAGTACAAGTGTGCGACGCAACAGGCGATGCTATGATAAACAAATGCCGGTATAAAAAAGAAATACCATTACAACGGCCTTATTTACTTTCATTAGAATACTCCTTTGCTTATAACCCCAATAGCCATATTTTTGCGCTTCAAAAATTTAATGCTACTATGCCGCGATTAATTGCTTACCGCGAGGCTTTACGTGAAGCCATGAACGAGGAAATGAGAAGGGATGACCTTGTTTTTCTGATGGGTGAAGAGGTTGCAGAATATAATGGAGCTTATAAGGTGAGCCAGGGAATGCTGGCGGAATTCGGACCCAAGCGCGTTATCGATACCCCTATTTCAGAACTTGGTTTTACCGCGGTGGGTGTAGGTGCTGCACAGAATGGTTTACGCCCCATAGTTGAATATATGACCTGGAACTTTGCAGTTCTGGCTTTAGATCAAATTTTAAATACCGCTTCTAAAATGCTGGCAATGAGTGGGGGACAAATTACCTGTCCTATTGTTTTTCGTGGACCAGGTGGTTCTGCTGGGCAATTAGGTGCACAGCACTCTACCGCATTCGAAAGTTATTTTGCCAATATTCCCGGGCTTAAAGTGGTGTCACCTTCCAATGGGTACGATGCCAAAGGATTACTGAAACAAGCCATTCGCTACGAAGAAGATCCTGTGATTTTTATGGAAAGTGAAGTGAGTTACGGTGATAAAAGCGATGTGCCTGAAGAAGAATATTACATACCTATCGGGAAGGCAGATATTAAGAAACAGGGTCGCGATGTAACTATCGTGTCTTTTAATAAAATGATGAAGGTAGCGATGACTGCTGCTACAGAACTGGAAAAAGAAGGCATCAGCGCCGAGGTGATTGACCTGCGCAGTATTCGCCCACTTGACTGGCAAACTATATTAGAAAGTGTAAAAAAAACCAACCGCCTGGTGATTGTAGAAGAGCAATGGCCCATGTGTTCGGTTTCTTCAGAAGTGGCATACCGCATACAAAAAGAAGGTTTCGATTATTTGGATGCACCCGTTCGCCGCTTAACTAGCGCCGATGCGCCGATGCATTATGCGCCAACACTTGTAGAAGGTTACCTGCCAACGGTTGCCCAAACGGTAAAGCTGGTTAAAGAGGTGATGTACCAAAAAAAATAATTCATGTTTTGACGTTTAGTTTTCCTTAGAACCCAATGTATAATCTACTTTACATTGGGTTTTTATTTTTAATCAAACTGCATTACTACTATTATGCTTTCGTTGCGTCGTATTCCGTTCGTCACCTGCAAACGCTTCAGCCTTGGGCTGTTTTGTTTTTTATTTGCAGTACAGGTTAAGGCTCAAAAAGACTCTTTAATAAATGCAGATACAGCATCATTACAACAGGTAACAGTTACTGCTTTTTCTACATACACAAAATGGAAAGATGCACCAGTAGCTGTTGCATTTTTAAATAAAGCAGCAATGCAACGGTTTGGTAATACTTCACTTGTGCCTGCACTCAATATGGTAAGCGGAGTGCGTATGGAAGAACGCAGCCCCGGCAGTTACAGGCTTTCCATCAGGGGAAGTTTATTGCGTTCGCCTTTTGGTGTGCGCAATGTAAAAGTGTACTACAACGATATTCCTCTAACAGATGCCGGGGGAAACACCTATTTAAACCTGCTCGATGTAGAGCAGCTACAATCAATAGAAATCATTAAAGGGCCTGCAGGAAGTTTATACGGATCTAACACAGGTGGCGCAGTGTTGCTGCAATCCAACACCACAACTAAAGGTGATTACAGCTTATTTAATGCAGGTGTTTCTTATGGCTCGTTTAATACGCTCAAAGAAAACATCAACTGGCAATACAAAGAAGGTAAGTTCTCATCTGCTTTAAGCCAGTCGCACCAGCAAAGTGATGGCTACAGGCAACAAAGCGCCATGCGCAGGGATGCACTGCAATGGAATGCAAAGTTTCTGTTGAATGACAAAGCATCTTTATCAGCCTTGCTTTTTTATACTGACCTGCAGTACGAAATTCCCGGCGGACTAACTCTTGCTCAAATGGATTCGCTGCCTACACTTGCGCGGCAACCTACATCCAGTTTACCCGGTGCAGTGCAACAAAGAACAGCGGTGTATAACAAAACGGTTTTTGCAGGTTTTAATTTTTATACCGTGCTTGGTAAAAACTTTTTTAATACCACGAGTGTAGTGTTAAGTCATACTGGTTTTGAAAATCCATTCATAACAAACTATGAGTTTCGGGATGAATTTAATTTTGGTGGCAGAACCACATTAGGTTTTAAACCTGCGGCAAGTGCCATTAAATTTCAATGGTTGAACGGAGTGGAATGGCTGCGCAACCATTCTGACATCACGAATTTTGGAAATCTTGGCGGCAAACCCGATACACTGCAGTTTAAAGATGAGTTGTTCGCTACGCAATATTTTTATTTTTCTCAAATTGTTTTAAATCCTGTAAAAAAACTCACAGTGCAGGCCGGAATAAGTGTAAACCACCAGCAGGTTAAATATGCGCGCCTTTCAGATATTGAAAATGGTTTCACTACGCAGTCTCCAAAACCAACTGTAGCGCCAAGGGTAAGTATTTTGTATGCATTAACGCCAACTGTTTCGGTATACACAATTGCAGCCAAAGGTTTTTCACCTCCAACGCTTGCAGAGATCCGTCCATCAACAGGAAAATTTTACGACCTGCAACCTGAGTATGGTTATAATTTTGAAGGTGGACTGAAAGGATTTCTTTTTAAGGGTCGTTTTGAATTTGATGCAGCAACTTATTTTTTTAATTTAAAAAATGCTATTGTGCGCCGCACGGATAATACCGGTGCAGAATTCTTTACCAATGCAGGCGGTACAAAGCAACACGGCGTGGAGTTGTGGACAAAGGCACACATCATAAACAATAATTCGGGATTCGTGAAAAACTTTGATGTTAGCAATGGGTATAGTTACCAGCCATACACTTTTTCAAATTACATTATTGGCAGTACTGATTATTCAGGAAAACGCCTGACTGGTGTTCCGAAAAATATGTACAATGCCGCGCTGGATGTAAATACTAAGAGTAATGTTTATTCAAACATCTCATTTCAATCCATTTCTTCCATTCCACTGAATGATGGAAACACTGTGTATGCCGAGCGATTACCAATTGCTCCAGTTTAAATTAGGGTATCGCCACCAGTTAAAAGATGTTGGAATAAATACTTTCGTTTTTATAGACCAATTTATTCAATCAGAATGTATAGCCTGGGCAACGATATCAATGCTTTTGGAGGCAGGTATTTTAATCCTTCGGCAAAAAGAAATTACCAGGCAGGCGTCGCGTTAACTTTTTAATGAGCGAATGGTGCTAAACAATCTTTACAAATCCCATCTATATTTGTGCAATGCCTGAAATACTGATCATTGACGACGAAAAAGCAATACGAAAAACCCTCGGCGAAATTCTTTCTTACGAAGGATACAAAATAATTGAAGCAGCTGATGGAGAAGAAGGGTGGAAGCTTTTTTGCAAGCACACCTGCGATGTAGTGTTGTGCGATATAAAAATGCCTAAAATGGATGGCATAGAATTTCTGAGCAAAGCCACACAGGAAAACCCGGAAGTGCCTATTATAATGATCAGTGGGCATGGAAATATTGAAACCGCCGTGGATGCGGTAAAGAAGGGTGCTTTCGATTATGTTTCAAAACCTCCTGATCTAAACCGGCTGCTAATCACAATCAGAAATGCGCTGGATATTAACACCCTTACCAAAGAAACCAAAACATTAAAGAGAAGGGTTAAAAAGGTGCAGGAAATGACCGGTGAAAGCGAAGTAATGAAACGCATACAGGAAACCATTGATAAGGTGGCACCCACCGATGCACGTGTATTGATTACCGGTGAAAATGGTGTAGGTAAAGAACTTGTAGCAAAATGGATTCACGAAAAAAGCAACCGCAGCGAATATCCATTGATTGAAGTGAATTGCGCAGCTATACCATCAGAGCTGATAGAAAGCGAATTGTTTGGTCATGAAAAAGGATCGTTCACTTCTGCCATAAAACAACGAATAGGAAAATTCGAACAGGCAAATGGCGGAACTCTTTTTTTAGATGAAATAGGTGACATGAGCCTGAGCGCCCAGGCAAAGGTTTTGCGTGCTTTGCAGGAAGGAAAAATTACAAGGGTAGGGGGAGAAAAAGAAATGAATGTAGATGTGCGGGTAATTGCGGCGACCAATAAAGACCTGTTGAAAGAAGTGGAAGAAAAATTATTCCGGCTCGATCTCTACCACAGGTTAAGTGTTATAATGATAAACGTTCCATCATTAAACGAACGTACAGAAGATATCCCTTTGCTGGTTGACAGGTTTTTACAGGACATTGCCGAAGAGTACGGGCAGGCACCAAAGATCATTGATAAAAAAGCCATGGAAAGTTTGCAGAAACACCACTGGACGGGCAACATTCGCGAGTTACGAAACGTGGTTGAACGACTTGTAATATTATCAGGTAAAACGATTACTACAGAAGACGTAGTGAATTATGTGCTTCCCCAATAAAAAAAAGTTTTGCGGGTAAATACATGAAGAAAACTGTAATTATAATAACCGGACCCACTGCCTCCGGAAAAACCTCACTGAGCTTACAACTGGCCAAGCATTTTAATACATCTATTATTTCTGCAGACAGCAGGCAATGTTTCAGGGAACTAAATATTGGGGTTGCTAAACCTACGTACCAGCAACTTATTGCAGTTCCACATTATTTTATAAACACACATTCTATTTCAGATAAAGTAACTGCCGGTGTTTTTGAAAAATATGCATTGAATACAGCAACGGAAGAATTCAAAAAACAAGATGTTGTAGTTATGGCAGGGGGCACCGGGTTATACATTAAAGCTTTTTGTGAAGGACTTGATGAAGTGCCGGACGTAGATGAAAATATCAGGAAAACTATACAGGATGATTACTGGGAAAATGGATTGGTGTGGTTGCAACAAGAAATTATAAAAGCTGATCCTGAGTTCTGGGAACAGGCGGAACAACAAAACCCCCAGCGGTTAATGCGTGCCCTGGAAGTGGTAATGTCAACAGGCAGATCTATATTATCGTTTAGAAAATCGCAGAATGTTATTCGACCATTTAGAATAATTAAGATTGGAATTGATATATCAAGGGATCATTTGCATCATAATATAGAAGAAAGGGTAGATGAAATGATGGAGGATGGATTAGCCGAAGAAGTTGAGAGGCTCTTGCCATATCGCCATTTGAATGCTTTGCAAACAGTGGGTTACAAAGAACTGTTCGATTACTTTGACAATAAGATGCCGCGCCACATGGCAGTGGAAAACATAAAGCAAAATACCAGGCAGTATGCCAAACGGCAGTTAACCTGGTTTAAAAAAGACGCAACTATTCAATGGATGAAACCAGATGAAAATATACTGCACTTCTTACACCAACTTTTAGAACCTTAACCCCTTGCACCTTTCAACGATTGATCCAGGTCGCTTAAAATATCTTCAATGTTTTCAATGCCTGTACTCATTCTAATAAGACCATCAGTAATACCATACTTTTCACGCAACTCTTTTGCTACGCCATAGTGCGTCATAGACGCAGGGTGTGAAATAAGCGTATCCACCGTACCAAGGGAAACGGCACGTACGCACATTTGCAGGTTGTCAATAAACTTTTTTCCTGCTTCCAAACCGCCCTTTAATTCAAAACTGATCATGGCTCCGGGGTGCCGCATTTGCTTTTTGGCAGTGGCATAATCGGGGTGAGATATTAATCCGGTATAGTTTACTTTATCAACTGCATTATGTTTTTCAAGATAGCCGGCAACCGCTGCAGCGTTTGTGCAATGCCTGTCCATTCTTATTTCAAGAGTTTTCATTCCCTGAGTTAGCAGGTAGGCATCAAAGGGGTTGCTATTGCCACCGAGCAGTTTGTGCCAGCTATGGCATTTAGTTTCCATAAAGTTGATGTCTTTGCCAATTAGCACACCACCGATCGCGGTTCCATGCCCGTTTAAAAATTTTGTGGTGGAATGCATCACGAAATCAACACCGTATTTATATGGCTGTTGCAGGTATGGTGTAGCAAATGTATTATCCACCGAAACTATCAAACCATATTGTTTAGCCAGCTTTGTGATAGCTTCAATATCCACACATTGAATTGTAGGGTTAGCAGGCGTTTCAATATGCACCATTTTTATGGAAGAATCTTTCTTAAGAATATCTTCAGCCACATTTAGGTTTCGCAGATCAGCAATCACCGGGGTAATACCACTTTGAGCAAGTACCTTATGCATTAATTCATGTGTGCCGCCATATAAAGAAAAATGGGAGAGTACTTTATCACCTGTTTTAAGGTTACTCATAAAAAGGGTAGTAAGTGCAGCCTGTCCGCTCGCATGCAGCAATGCTTTTAACTGCAATGGATTTCCATGTTCATCTTTTATATTAAAGGCTTCGAGGGCAGCTATGGTTTGTTCAGCCACGGTGAAAGTGGGGTTTCCCCATCGGCTATAAATGTATCCATCTTCCTTTCCCGCAAACCGCTGCATACCCTGATGGGCAGTATCAAACGTAAAGGTGGAAGTTGCATATATAGGAGAGAGGTGAGACGATTCAGGAAAGTTGGTTTCTGCGGCATGCATGGCTACAGATGTATGACCTTTGAATGGAAATTTATTATCTGTCATTAAATTAGTTTTATCTAAAGTATTTATATTTCTATTTCTTTAATCAAAAACATGCAGGGAATTTTAAATGTAACTAATTGACTGGCAGATCGATACGAAAATTTTTACTTATTTTTATGGAATTAAATTTTCTAATAGTTAACCTTAATAAATTGTTGATAGTTTATGATTTTACATTTGCACCGTATAGCGTAAATTATTAACTTTGCCGCTCTTTAATAATTAAGATATGAAACAGGACATTCATCCTAAAAATTACAGGCTGGTAGTTTTCAAAGATATGAGTAATGGAAGCAGCTTCATCAGCCGTTCATCAGCCGCTTCAAAAGATTCAGTTCAATGGGAAGATGGAAATGAATATCCCTTGATTAAACTTGAAATTTCTAATACCTCGCATCCTTTTTATACTGGTAAAAATGTTCTTGTAGATACTGCCGGACGTATTGACAAGTTTAAAAAGCGTTACGCGAAGAAATAGTTTTTTATTATCTCTTTTCAAAGATCTCTCCCGGCATTGCTGTGGGGAGATTTTTGTTTTTAAAGCTATTCAACGCTTTAAACTTATGATGCTTAATATTGTTACACGATCATCCACAAAGCAAGCTTCAACAAATGACAAGGGAAACAAGTTATCCTAAAGAAAAAATAAAAATTCTTTTGCTTGAAAACATAAGCGACAAGGCAGTCAATTATTTTCAAAGCAATGGGTACGTAAACGTTGAAAAAGTATCCGGCGCCCTGGATGAAGCCCAGTTGATTAAAAAAATTAAGGATGTACATCTTCTAGGCATACGCAGTAAAACCGAGATTACTCCCAAAGTGATAGCCGCCGCAAAAAAACTGCAGGCAATTGGGGCCTTTTGCATAGGAATTAACCAGGTAAATATTAATGCAGCAACCAGTAATGGAGTAGCGGTTTTTAATGCACCTTACAGCAATACCAGAAGTGTGGCAGAACTTGTTATTGGTTTGTGCATAATGCTCATCAGGCGCATACCGGATAAAACAATTGCCGCACACAATGGTATTTGGTTAAAGCAGGCAGAAGGCAGCTATGAACTGCGTGGCAAAACACTCGGCATTATTGGTTACGGCAACATTGGATCCCAGGTTAGTGTGCTGGCAGAAGCCCTCGGAATGAAGGTGCTTTTCTACGATACAGAAACTAAGTTGCCGTTAGGAAACGCAGCAGGGAGCCGCCACTTAAAAGAATTGCTGGGTAAAGCAGACATCGTTTCTTTCCACGTGCCCGACACGCCACAAACAAAGAATTTGTTGAGCCGGGCAAACCTTAAATTATGCAAGAAGGGCGCATTGATTATAAATTATGCCCGTGGCAACGTCATCGATTTAAATGCCCTTGCTGATGCTATAAAATCGGGACATATTGGTGGTGCCGCGATTGATGTTTTTCCGTCTGAGCCTGAGAAAAATGGAGATCCTTTTACAACACCTTTACAAAAATTGCCCAATGTAATTCTTACTCCTCATATCGGAGGCAGCACGCAGGAAGCACAACAAAATATTGCAGAAGATGTTAGTGCAAAACTATTTCAATATCTGGAGCGAGGTATCAGTAATGGCTCGCATACAGTTCCATCATTAAGCCTGCCACCTGTTGAAGGTGCGCACCGCATTCTGCATATTCATAACAATGTGCCCGGTGTATTAAGTGCCATTAACACGCAGTTATCTAATAACAATATCAACATTCTTGCGCAGTATTTAAAAACAAATGATGAAATTGGTTACGTGGTTTTAGATGTAGACAAACGTTTATCATCAAAAGCACACGAATTATTGCGCCACGTAAAAGAAACCATTAAGGTTAGGGTTTTATATTAACCAGGCGAATTTGCACGTATTAAGCTTAAGTTGCGTCGCACACTTCTACGCCTGTAATACTTGTAAGCACTGTGTTACAGCCGATTGATTAATTCTGCATTCTATCCTGGCATTGCTTTACTCCTTTAATTATCTATTTTGCATGTAACAAGCTGAATGCATGCGGTATATATCAAAAATAATAGCGCGTACTTTTTACAAACCCAAAGAAGGAGATGGGGAGGCGCAACGCATTGCCACGTCATTCCAGATGGCGAAAGATTTTCGTCGTTTCCGAATAACTGTTTCCACATTAATTAAAGATGCTTTTTTAATTATTCTCGGGGTTGCATCAGCAGCATTCGGGTTGGAAGGGTTTCTTTTACCCAACAGTTTTATTGATGGTGGTGCAACAGGCATTGCACTTTTACTGGCAGAGATCACACCATTAAAGCTTTCCATACTGTTGGTGATCATAAATATTCCGTTTCTTATTCTTGGTTATCATATTTTAAGCAAACAATTCGCCGTTAAAACTGCAATTGCAATTACTTTACTGGCGGTGGTTCTTGCCACAATACATTTTCCAAGCATCACCCACGATAAATTACTTGTCGCCATATTCGGAGGCTTCTTTCTTGGGGCAGGTATCGGGCTCTCTATTCGTGGTGGCGGCGTAATAGATGGGACCGAAGTATTAGCCATTTATTTAAGTAAGAAACTTAGTGTTACTATTGGTGATGTAATAATCATTTTTAATATTCTAATCTTTTCTGCTGCAGCAACTTTGCTTTCCATTGAATCTGCTTTATATTCCATGATCACTTACCTGGCAGCATCAAGAACAGTAGATTTTATAATTGAAGGGATTGAAGAATATACCGGCATTACCATTATCTCTGTGCACAATGAAGAAATCAGAAAAATGATTGTTGAGGTAATGGGTCGAGGCGTTACTGTTTATAAAGGAAAGCGCGGGCATGGCAAAAGCGGAGAGACTGCTGACATAGATATTGTTTATACTGTATTAACCAGGCTCGAAATAAGTAAATTAAATGCAGAGCTTGAGAAGATAGATCCGCATGCATTTGTGGTAATGAATAGCGTTAAAGATACGCGTGGAGGAATGATCAAACGAAGACCGCTTCAGCATTGATTTATTTAAGAGAATGCAAGGCTTTCTTCATCATTTTTATTTCATTACTATCAACATATATATTTTTTAATTCCTCTTCCATTTCTGTTTTATTAAAATGCGGGGAAGGCATTATAATTTTTGCTGATGAATGCAATTCAACTGCGCCTGTTTCTACAGTTAACTCAATAATGTTATCACCTCTTACACCGCTTCCCGGCATAATAATTATCCGGTCATCTGCAAGTTTAACCAGTTTTTTTATAAGGTCCATACCATCAGTTGCCAAAGGTTTTTGACCGCTGGTAAGTATGCGGTTGCACCCGCACGAAATAATATTTTCCAGACCTTCCAGAGGATCGATGCAACGGTCAAATGCGCGGTGAAATGTAACATCCATGGGGTAGGCCGCATCAACCAGCCGCCGGGTATTGTTTGTATCAATATTTCCATCGGGTAATAATCCGCCGCTAACGATTCCTTCAAATCCGAGTTGCTTTACCAGCATTACATCGTGCAAAATAGTTTCCCACTCATCTTCATTATAAACGAAATCACCTCCCCGGGGGCGAATAATGGGAAACACGGGAATTGTAACTTTTTTTCTTACCTGCATCAGTGTTCCATATGAGGGTGTTGTGCCGCCATCTGCTACATTCTCACACAGTTCCAGCCGGTCTGCGCCCGCTGTGGCCGCAATTAAAGCTGCCTGCAAATTAAACACAGCTATTTCAAGTATGCGCGTCATAATTCATTACAAATAATCCTCTAAAAAGTAAGGGAATGATCAGACTTAATGAGTTTGTTATTATCATCACTAAAACATAAAGCGTAATCAAAACCATTTTGCACGCTGTATGCACCGTATTCGCCTTGTTTGTTAAGTGCAACAAAAGCTACCTGTGTATCTTTTATTTTTTCTTTTGTATTACGGCTGATGATTTTTTCTACTGCCTTTTTGCAGGCATCCTGCGGAGAAATTCCATGCTCCATATATTGAACCACTAAATGACTTCCACAAATTTTGATCACCTCTTCACCCACACCTGTTGCAACTGCCGCACCCACTGCATTATCCACATACAGTCCAGCACCTATTATCGGGGAATCGCCAACACGTCCATGCATTTTAAAAGCCATGCCGCTGGTAGTGCAACTTCCACTAAGATTTCCTGCTGCGTCTATTGCTAACATACCAATAGTGTCGTGATTAATACTTCCGGCTTTGTAATTAGATTCTTGCAACCATTTATCATATGCTTTTTTCGCGCTGTCACTAAGGTTATTTGGTTCAAGGGTAAAACCCTGCTGCAGTGCGAACTGCTGGGCGCCTTCTCCGGCAAGCATTACATGAGGCGTTTTTTCCATCACCAGTCTTGCAACAGAAACGGGGTGTTTTATCCGTTGAAGAAAACATACACTTCCGCACTCTCCCTTTTCATTCATTATACATGCATCGAGGGTAACATAACCATCCCTGTCCGGAAATGCACCCAAACCAACGCAGCAAACAATTTCTGATTCAGTAACCATAACCCCTGCCTCAACAGCGTCTAATGCAGTGCCGTTTTTCCGCAAAATTTCCCATGCCGCTTTGTTGGCATTAATGCCTGCATCCCACGTAGAAATTACCAGCGGACGCCGGTGAGTAGTAGAAAAATTTTTCGTGGCGTTTAATTTTGCTGATATAAATGTGCCCATGCCCAAAGACCCTAACTGCAGCAACCTTCTGCGGTGCATCATGGTAATCTTGTTTTAGTGTGAAGAAATATAGCTATGATAATTGAAACGATTGCAGAAGATATTAAGGCATACATCGATCCGAAGTTATACCATATTAAACCTGCAATAGTACTGGCTAATAGCGCCATGATACTTTGAAACCCGGTGTATGTTCCGATGGCTTTAGCAGTATCTTCTTTATGCACCATGCGGGTTATCCATGCACGCGCCACACCTTCCGTAGCGGCGGCGTATAAACCGTATAAGATCATTAACCCGGCAAAAGCAAAAACATTTGTAGCCAGGCTCATGCCTGCATATACAAGAGCAAAAATGAGGAATCCGGTTACCATAATTTTTTTATACCCCAGCCTGTCTGCAAGAATACCTGCGGGAAACGCAAGCAAAGCAAAAATGGCATTGTAAATAATGTAAATGCTTAACAATAAAACATCATCCATCCCGCTTTCTTTCATACGCAGTAAAAGAAATATATCAGAGCTATTGAAGAGTGCAAACACAAGCAACGCACCTGTTAATTTTTTATAATCAGTTGTTGATGCAACCCAGTATGTATAAAATGCTTTAAAGGAAGGGAACTTTTTTTCTGGCTTTACTGCGGCAGGTTTTTCTTTGAGCCAGAGCGTTAATAAAACAGCTGCAACACCCGGAATAAAAGCTATTAAAAATAAGGGACGGTATTGTTGTGGAAAAAAATATAGAAAAGCAAGTGCAAGACCAGGACCAATAGCAGCGCCTAACGTATCCATAGCACGATGCAAACCGAATACCCTTCCCAGGGTTTCATTAGTGGCTTCTGATGCCAGCAAGGCATCGCGTGGCGCAGTGCGAATGCCTTTCCCTGTTCTGTCAATTGCACGGGCAAGAAATATTTGCCAGGGATTAATAAAAATCGCCATCAAGGGTTTGCTGATGGCGCTAAGAGCGTATCCCCATTTTATAAAGGGAACACGTTTACCTACATGGTCACTCCATGTACCGAAGTAACCTTTACTTAAGCCAGCTATGGCTTCTGCAAAGCCCTCCAATATGCCAATACCTGCGATGGTAAAACCAATTTCTTTTAGGTAAAGGGGCATAACCGGGTATAGCATTTCGCTTGCCATATCGGTTAACAGGCTTACGAAAGAAAGCATCCAGACTGTTTTTGTAATCAGCTTTTTTTCAGGCATTGCTTACGGCTAATTTTCTGATCATTTCTTCGGCTATTGGTTCGCTGTACATGCCGTATGCACTAACAATAATTCCTTTCATAGACCCGTCTTTTGATTCAACCACATAAATCACAGATTCATCGGAGGGGTTAGATTCACCTTCAAAACGAACATGATCAATTATCTCAAACTGATTTGTAGATAAACAGACACCCGTTTCAGAACATTTAATTTTATCAAAAGCAAGATTGAAATCGGTAGTATATCCTTTTTTCTTAAGGTCTGCCAGCGCTTCTACCATGGTGTCATAACTTTTCATAGAAAGAATTATACTGGCAAGTTAAGTTATTCTCTTTTTTCCCGTTGACTTAGAATTGAATTACACCCATAATAAAAAAGCCACGCACATTGGTGCGTGGCAATATAAAATGTTTTTAATTTAATGCCCCGGCATGTCTGAGTTAAACATATCCCGGAAAAGTTTCCATTGTCCATCTTCCATCTTCCAGAGAACTATGTATTTGCCTTTATCCAGTTGCTTACCACCTTTTCCATTTATAACAAGGGTGCCTTCTTCAGCGACCATGTCTTCACAACCCCAAACATCGGTTGTATTTAATTCAACCCCTCCTACTCCTGACCGAATCATGCCACCTATAACAGATTGTATATTTTCTCTTCCAACAGTGGCCTCCATACCATTACCCATCATTTTCGCATCAGAGGTATACATACTACCAAGGGCAGCAGAATCTCCGTTACTTAAAGCTTGTTCAAATTTTGTATTGGCGCCTTCAATGGCGGTTCTGGCACTGCCAAGATCGAAAGAGTGATTGTTATCGGCAGAGGCCACCGGGGCATCATCATTTTCTTCATTATCATTATCACAACCCGTAAGGATTAAGGATCCGGAAATTAAAATGAACGATAGCAGCTTTAGAGTTTTCATTTGTTTGATTTTATTTGATGAAAGATAATATAACTGAACCTGTTTTTTTTATTTGAAGATTTATTTTAAATCTTTATAACTGATGAGTTGAATGCCTTTTTCTTTTATGTAACTTTTTACTTTTTCGCTTGTGAACACATCTGTTACAGCCTGCCTGTCTTCTGAAACATTTTCGTAACCAATATGATACACTGCTTGTAGTTCATCGTTATTTATTCCGGGATGATCTAGAAAAATATAGGTCTTTCCATTCTCAAGTCTACTTAGAATGTCAATAAAAACAGCTACTCTTTCCTCGGCGGTTTTCGCTGTTGGTCCAAATCCAAACAGAACGGGGTATTTATCACTTTCATTAGAAAGTCCATATTCTTTTGCGAGCTTATCAGATAAATGTTTTACATCATCATTTAAAAAGGTACAACCCATGTGCCCGGAAATGTGACTTACACCCGGCAATAATTTTAAACCAAGTTCGATCTGTGCCCTGAATTCTTTTTCAACCTCCTCAATGTTCCATTTATTTTCTGAAATGGATTGCCCGGGGTAATTTGGATTCGCAAAAACCATCGGAAAAAAATAGCCATTGCCATCTTTAAGACTGGGGCAGTCTGTTAGCGGCCGCCATTTAATATTTTCCCATTCACTTGTTAGTGCCAGGTGAATACCGATATCAATACCTGCATTGGCTTTTATCATTTTAACTGCTTCGGGAAACCAGGGTGAAGGAACGATCACTTCTATAGATTGTTCAATTCCATCGGTGAAAGATTTAAGTAACGCGACATTCCCGGAATGTGTATACCCCATATCATCGCCTCGTACAACAAGCCGTGGAGGTTGTGCATTTAATGCAGAAAAAGATATACAAAGCATTAATGCGGGAAAAACCTTTTTCATTCGTATAGATGGTTAAAAAAATGGAGAAGATGATGTAAACAAAAAAGAATTTTAAAAGTACGGTAATAATAAATTGAATTTAATTATTTAATAGCGGCTATAATTTTATTTCAAAAAGGCATGCATCATCATATTTATAATGTTCAGGAAGTCCGTTTGTGTTTTTTAAAGGAAACATGCCAAGAAAATTAAAACCGGAGTTTTTATAATGTTCTATTAGCCGGGTATTATTGCCTATGGTATCCAGTCGAACAAAATCTTTTCCTTCATTTCGGGCATACTTTTTTGCCCACTGAACAATAATAGAAACAAAATTTCTTCCCCTGAATAACGGATTTGTAGCTATGCGGTGAATGTACACTGCGGTATCTGCATTTCTTCCTTCCCAAATTTGTTCGTCTTCAAAAGTTGTTGCCCAAACACAGGCCACCTGTGCATCTATCATCAGTTTCCACTGACGGTTTTCACTTATTTCCTTCTCCACCATTTCTTGTGAAAATTCGGGCCAAACAACTACCGTTTTTTTTGATTTTTGGTATGCAGATGCGAGAGCGTATAACCGGAATATATCTTCTATGTCTGCGATTGTGCAATTACTTATTTCCACCTTAATTAATCAATTTATTTATACGACTGCAATTTAAGTAACCATCAGCCAAACAACATATACACAGGTAAAAACAGTAATGCCCATAACTATAGTAGCTGTTGAAAATACGCGCAGGGTACTGTTCATACTAATGCCGGAAAAACGCGTAATTACCCAGAAATAAGAGTCGTTGGCATGGGATATCATCATGCTGCCTGCGCCCATCGCAAGCAGTGAAAATAATTTTCCCTGTTCAGATCCAAGACCCATGGCGGGTAACATTGGCGCCATTATAGAAGCTGCAGTTATTACCGCTACTGTTGATGAACCCTGTGCTGTTTTTAAAACGAATGCAATTAAAAAAGGAACGGCAAGCCCTAAGCTGGTATCACTAATTACTTTTGCTGCTGAAGTGCCCAAACCGGTTTCTTTAATTACCAAACCAAACATGCCACCTGCAGCGGTAACAATTAAAATAGGTCCTGCCTTAGCTATGGCAAATTCAAATACTTCATTAATAGTATGAATGCTTTTATTCCGCAATAAAAATAATGCGGAAAGTACACCGGCAAGTAAAGCTATAACGGGTTGCCCCAGGAAAAGAAATCCTCTTACCAATGCACCAGTGTTATTGAAATGAAGTACCTGGATAATCGTCCCAATCCCAATCAACAATAAGGGTAATATTACAGGTATGAAGCAAACTAAAACAGGTGGCGTAGACATATCATTATTAACACCTTCATCCACTTCAGCAGGCGGGAAATTTTTATGCTTTGTAATGATTTTTATAAAGAAATATGCAGCCAGTGCTCCGGGAATTGCAAATACAATTCCCATTAACACCAACATGCCGATATTCACCTGCAGAATTCCTGCAGCAGCCAGTGCACCCGGGTGAGTCGGAACAAGACAGTGCACAGCCAGTAATGTACTGCCCAATATTGTGGCAATGCTTACAATAGAAACCTTAGACCTTGCGCTGAAAGATTTAGCCAGCCCGCTTAAAATAATAAAACCTGAATCGCAAAAAATAGACATGCCTGCTATAAATCCAGTCGTTCCAAGTGCGGCTGCTGCATGCTTCTGACCGGTTTTAGATAGAATGAATTTTGCCATGGAAATGGCAGCACCCGTCTTATCAAGAATGATAGCGATCACCGCACCAAAAATGATCAGGAAACCGGTAGCACCCATTGTATTTCCAAACCCTTCTTTTAGAATCTGAACAATATCTTTTCCGGGTAGGGCTAGTATGGCAAGCATTAATGAAACAAGAAAAAGAGAAAGAAAAGCATTTACTTTCAACTTGGAGGTGAGCAGAATAATGGCAACGATGGAACCTGAAACTAGAACAGCAAGCGTAGTTGTATCCATTGTTTGTCAAGGTAAGAAAATGATCAGCATAAAATGCTCTATTAAAATATAATTGCCAGGTGATAAAATAATTTTAAAATACTTTCTTAGGGGTTCAGGAACTATTCGGTGTCTTAAATAAGAAGATATTCCAGAATTAAAAATTGTTCGCTTATGCTTTTAAATAAGTTTGTCATATGTTATTTTTTAGTTTTCCTGTTTGTTTTTTTAGCATGTAATAAACCAGATAGTGAACCGGGTATTATCACAAAAGAAAACTTAACCAGTAAAGGAGTTCCGGAGGCTGCAACTTTAAAAATTTCTCCTGTTGATCAACCAGGAAAAACCATTTCGCTGGAAAGCACGTCTCAGGACAATAATGTTTTTGTTCAGTTGAAAAATTATAATAAAGACAGTGCCATTCACCTGTGGAGGTTCTCACATATAGGCCAAGGTTTTTTTAGGATTAGCAATGCATACTCAGGAAGGGTGCTTACCACCGACGGAGTTAATGGCAGCGCCTTATATCAATCCCGGTACGACACAAGCGACAACCAGCTTTGGGCAATAAAAAAGGTAAATAACTTTTCATTCTCCATTCAAAATAAAGCCTATGGCTTATGGATAACCCTGGAAATTGATGGACAGGTTACAGGTCGCATAAAAGATCCATCACTAGAGCAAAAATGGAAGCTTTCTCCGATCGATGCTATTTATGTTGATGTGGATGCAGAGAATTTTTTTCGCCGCACAAAAGGCTGGATTGCCAGTGATGGCGCTGCCAGCACATTAATGAATGATGGAAGGGTTGCATGGTTTATGGGCGATAGCCATATTGATGATTATTTTGAAAACACGCAAAAAGTGTTTTGTCTTTTCCAGGTGCGAAACGCTGCATTAATACAGCCTGCAGCTAATAACTGGCATTGGGAAAATACGGGTACATTAATTGGAAATCCATATCCCGGAAACCGCAGTTATTTTAAAAACAATCCCAGCGACGATTATTGGTTGTGGCCAGGGTGCGGGTTTCAGCCCGAAGGCAACGATACCTTGTATGTATACAATGCACAGTTCAGGAAAAAGGGCCTTGGCACATGGGGATGGGAAGAATATGGAAACCCCGTATGGGCAAAGGTTACAGCTAATAATATGCAGGTTGCTGAATACAGTGAAATACAAAATTTCAATGGAATAAATTTTGGAATTGGATTTATAAAAGAAAGCGACGGATATATCTATGCATTCGGTGCGCGGCAAACATTTATTTATAATAACATTTACGTGGCACGCTTTCCTGCAAACGATCCCAATGCGCGCTGGCGTTTTTGGGCGGGCACCGGCTGGAGTACAAACATTAAAGATGTGCGAAGGGTGGGAGAGAGCGCATCCAGCGGCACTGCCGTTGTTAAATACAAGGATAAATATGTGATCATAAGCACGGAGTTCAGTGTAGGCTGCGACCAGGGTAAACGCCTTTATTTTTCTACAAGTAACCACCCTACAGAAAGGTTTACCCCTCGAAAAGAATTTTACCAGATACCCGAACGGCTGCAGGGGCATCTGCCATTTTTCTATGCCCCAAACGCTCACCCACAATGTAGAAATGAGGGGGATGAATTGCTCATCACGTATGATGTAAATGGATATGGCGATTGCGTAAATACCTGCAAAGGCGGGCGAATGGATCCGGACCTGTATCGCCCTAAAGCAATTCGTGTACCTTATTCACTACTGCACGATAAATAATTTATAAGGAGATTATTTTCGATAAACAATACAAATAATGAAAAAACTATTCATAAGCATTCTGATAATTATTATTTCTGCTTGCAACCTGCAGGCGCAGGTTACAAAAGCACCGGCTTATCCTTTAATTACCCACGACCCGTATTTCAGCATTTGGTCTTTCAATGATACGTTATACAATGCACCCACGAAACACTGGACGGGCATTAATCATTCACTTACAGGGTTTATAAAAGTGGATGGTAAAACATATCGTTTTATGGGAAGTGAAGATGCGCTTTTTAAAGATGTTTTACCGGCTGCTGATGTTAACAACTACCCGGTAAAATATACAGAAACAAAACCAACCGGTGAATGGACACTACCTGCCTTTTACGATGGTGACTGGAAAACCGGTCTTGCACCTTTTGGCGCTGATAAAGGTGGCGGTGCCCCTAACACGGCGTGGACCTCTGATAACCTGTATACCCGTCGTGTTTTTGACCTGAAAGAAAGCGATTTAAAAAAATTGTATTTAAAAATGGATCATGATGATAATGTGCATGTTTACCTGAATGGAAAATTAGTGTATGAAAAAAATGGTTGGACTGATAACCGGTATAATATAATTCCCCTGGCAGACAGTGTACTTCAATTTTTAAAACAAAAAAATAATGTTCTCGCCATACATGTTGAAAATACTGCGGGCGGTCAGTGGCTTGATGCAGGCCTGGTAACAGATGCCGAAAAAATTGAACAGGCAATTCCCACTGCAATACAAACCGGATTATTGGTAACTGCAACCCAAACCAAATATCACTTTACTTGTGGGCAGGTTGACCTTGCAGTTACTTTTACATCACCATTGCTTATGAATGACCTGCAACTGCTTTCGAGGCCTATATCATACATTACGTTCGATGTAAAATCGAATGACCATAAGTTGCATAATGCAGAAATTTTGATCAATACCAGCAGCAATTTATCTGTAAATACGCCTAACCAACAGGTAATTGCACAGCCCGTAAAAGTGAATGGATTAAAGGTGTTACAGGTAGGAACTACAGCCCAACCCATTTTACAAAAGAAAGGAGATAATGTGCGGATAGACTGGGGATACCTCTATGTTGCTGCCCCAGACAATGGTGCAAAGCAAGGTATTGTTCCGCTTGAAAAATCAACTGAAGATTGGGGCGCAATAAAATCTTCAACATTACCCGTAACAGGAAAAAGTCTTGCATTAGGTACCTTATTGTCATTTAAAAATACAGGCGATAAGATTTCGTCGCAATACATGATGTTAGGGTACGATGATATTTCATCCATCAATTATTTCAACACCCCATTACATGCCTATTGGAACACAAAGGGTGATAAAAGTTTTAATGATCTGCTGGTTCAGGCAAAAGCAGAATATTCTAGCATCATGAATCTGTGTTTGCTTTTCGATTCAGCGCTGTATCATAACGCCGTTCATGCAGGAGGTGAGGAGTATGCAAGGCTTTGTATTATGGCATACAGGCAGGCTATTGCTGCACATAAACTTGTTGAAAGCCCACAGGGCGACCTGTTATTTTTATCAAAAGAAAATTTTAGTAACGGATCAATACATACCGTAGATGTTACATATCCGTCAGCACCATTATTTCTTCTGTATAACACAAACCTCGCTAAGGGATTGCTGAATGGTATTTTTTATTACAGCGAAAGCGGTAATTGGACAAAGCCTTTTGCCGCCCACGATCTGGGCACTTACCCCATTGCAACCGGGCAAACTTATGGGGAAGATATGCCCGTTGAAGAATCGGGAAATATGATCATTCTCGCAGCAGCCATAGCCAAAGAAGATGGCAATGCAAACTATGCAAAACAACATTGGAAAACACTAACCACCTGGGTTGAATACCTTGCCAGAGAAGGGTTTGACCCTGCCAATCAATTATGCACAGATGATTTTGCAGGTCATCTTGCACGCAATGCAAACCTATCAGTAAAAGCCATTGTTGCCATAGGCGCTTATGCGCAAATGGCTGAGTCACTTGGCGAAAAAAGTACTGCCGAAAAATACGGTGCAATGGCAAAAGAAATGGCAACAAAGTGGGAAAAAATGGCTGCCGACGGTGATCACTATGCACTTACTTTTGATGCGAAAAATACCTGGAGCCAGAAGTATAATCTGGTTTGGGATAAATTATTAAACCTGCACCTTTTTCCTGCAGCGGTATACGAGAAAGAAGTGGCTTATTATTTAACTAAACAAGAAAAGTTTGGTTTGCCACTCGACAGCAGAAAAACTTACACCAAATCAGATTGGATTTTATGGACAGCAACCCTTGCCGGGAATATCGACGATTTTAAATCTTTTGTTCACCCTGTATATCAGTATGCAACAGAAACACCCACAAGAGTTCCGCTGAGTGACTGGCACGAAACCACAACGGGCGAGCAGGTTGGGTTCCAGGCAAGAAGTGTGGTTGGGGGATATTTTATTAAACTATTGGAACAGCAATGGAATAATAAATAAATTCTCTTAAATAGTACAACCGGTTGAGGCGGCCGATGTTTTGAAGTATCAAGAAATCATTTCATGCCGGGCATAGGCAAAAACTCGTGCACTTCAATAGAGCAGCCATCATGCCATGATAAATGCGGATGCCCATCAAGCATATTTTTTGCTGCATCAATATTTTCTGCCTGTAAAATAGAATACCCGGCTACCTGCTGTTTGCTTTGGGAACTCTTTCCCTTTGTGCCAAGAGTTTGACCGGATTGCAGGGGAGAACCCATATCAACCAGGTTGCTTCCGCATTTCTGCGCCCATTGCATCCATTGATCCATGCTTTTTTTCTTTCTTCCGGTTTGGTGTTTTCAGTTTCTTTCATAGCCTCATCCGTGGCATGATACATTACAAGATACTTTTTCATGGTAGTAAATTTTGGTTAAACAACGGCAATCACACCGGGGTGTTTAATTAATATACACCAATGTATAATTTCTGTTTCCCTGTTTTATTTAAGCGGTAAATGCAACTAACTAACAACTTAATTATTCATTAAAATATATGCGTTTAATGAAGTAGCAACCAGTAACCATAAAAGATAAGGCAACAGTAATAAGGAATACAATTTTAAAAAATGCAGGTAGCGGAAAAACATATAACCAACCACAAGAGTTAGCAAAATAATAATTACAAGACCCAGGGTAACGTGTTGAAAGTGAAAGAAGGCTGGGTTCCAGCCCACATTTAATATCCATTGAATTATAAAGAGCCAGGTTAACGTACTTTCATTTTGAACGACTTCATAAGCCTTCGCCATATACACTGCAAAGCATACCATAACAATTGACCAGATGATGCCAAAAGCTGCCCCGGGTGGTGTCCACGGTGCATGATTCAGGTTTAGATACCAGTCAGACTTAGGCCCATCGTTCATAAGTACGCTGCCAATACCCAGCGCCACAAAATTGATGATGAGAAATGTAAAAATTCTTTTTGCCATGGGTGGTTTGGTTGTAGGTGAGATAATTTATAGAAATATAAATAATAGATTACGCAAACAAAAATTAAACATATTCAGCTCCCTTTTTTGTAAGGTTTAAAATAGGGAGCTAATTGATACATTCTTTTAATAGCAATACTTTATCTTGAATAATATTTAACACCTCCGTATAATGTTTTTCAGTTCCTGTAAACCCATAAATATCATTAAAGCATTTATCACAATGAGCATTTATTACTATATTCTTTTGTCCACATTCACAATTCCAAACCTCTTTGTCCTTTGAACTCAAAAATTGTTTTGTAGTTGATCTTGTTCCTCTTTCCTTAAATGTTTCTTCAATTAATTTAATTATTTCTTCTAACCTATAGATATCATCATGGTCATAAGTGAGTTTATCGCAACATATAATTTTTAAGGCAGATTTTTGCATTGTGAAATTATCCTTTAATAAATTTATTATTCTATCGTAGCTAATTAAATTTAATTCCGTAATTAGCTTTATTATATGGTTTATAAAAATTGTTTCACTTGTTGTAATTAATGTATCATATAGTAATTCTATTCGTGTTTCAAAATCTAGCGCACTAAAAAATTTTAAAAAGAATTTATATATTCTATCAATTGAATCCGTTGGAGTGTCTTTTTTCAATATTGAAGATTGAAATCTCTTTATTAAAAAAGGATAAATTTCAATTATTTTATTTTGGTAGATGAAGTCAAGTGTATCATCGTCTAGTATTATTGAATTATCATCAGCTTTTTTAATTATTTCCTTTTTCCTTTTTGTTACATTTAGCTTTTCAAGATCAACGATGGAATTTTTTATAGTTTTAATATTTTCAAAATGAGGTTTATTATTTTCAAGAATCACAGCAGTTCCAATTGCTGTTAACATAAACATTGATTTTCCTTTTCCAGAAATCTCATCCATATCTATTGACAACCCCAATACCGCATTTCCACCCACCTCATAAGCAGAAAATTTAATTCTTTCAATAGCTTCATTATATAAGGAAACTAATTGTTTCTGATATGTATTGGATCTCCCTCCAATTATATCCGTAATTCCCCCAATAAAATCATTAAAGAAATTTGTTCCTGCAACAATATGTGCTGATACTGTTTGGATATAGGAAATAACTTTAGTTCCATCAACATTGTTTGTAGTAACGACCAAGACGTCTTTGGGCTTAGGCACTTTAAAATAATTTGGGTAAATACTATTATGAAAATAATTATTAAACCTATCATTTTCAAATCATCATAAATTAATAATTAAAATATAAAAAAGATTGTTCCTGTAGGGGCTTCAACCCTTAATTGTTACTTTAGTTTGTTCACTTGTTCATTCATTCATTATTTGCCATGAAATCATTTCTCCTATTAATTTGTTCATTCTATTCCATTATAGCCCATGCACAACAAATTAGCGGTGCATATAAAGACAGCACGGTAATCAAGTTTTTCCAGCGTACACATGGATGGGTTGCCAGCGATGGGGCCTTGTCTGTACCCCTGGAAGATGGCAGTGTTTTATGGCTAATGGGCGACAGCCATATAGATGACCTGGATACGGTAACCAATACGTTGCCCTGTCTTTTCCAGGTGCGCAATGCAGCTTTACATCAGCCACCAAACGACTGGGACTGGCACAATACCAAAACCATGGTGGGGCATGGTGAACAGCACACAAACAGTTTATTTAAAAATAAGCAGGATAATAAATTTTTCAGTTGGCCGGGCATGGGCATTCAGCTTAAAGACACGATCTATGTGTATAGCAACAGCCTGCAGAAAACCGGTCCGGGAATGTGGGGTTTTGGGCCCGCGGGTTTTGACTACTGGGCAAAAATTAAGTATCCCGAAATGGAGGTGGTGCAATACAGCGACATTCAGAATTTCAACAATATAAATTTTGGGTGCGGTTTTGTTAGGGAAAATGCTTTTGTTTATGCGTTTGGGCAAAAGGGCGATAACAATGGTGCATACATTAATACGCATCTTTATGTTGCAAGGTTTCCTGCAGATGCGCCTAATGCTCCCTGGCAATTTTGGAGTGGAAGCAACTGGGTGAATGATGTAAATGAAATTAAAAGTGTAATGGAAGCTCCGCTCGTTGCCTTTCAGGTAGATAAGGTTCGCGATCAATTCGTAGTTGTTGCAACAGAATTAAGTGTAGCCTGCAATATGGGTAAAAAGGTATTTACAATAGCTGCTGAAAATATGACCGGCCCATATGGCAAACCAAAAGAAGTGTTTACTATAGATGATACGCTGCAGGGACACATTCCATTTTTCTATACACCTGCAATACATCCGGAATATATAAATGAAAAAAATGAACTGCTGATAACATATTGCATAAACGGATACCACGATTGTTTACCCGATTGCGACAAGGGAAGAAGTTACCCCGACCATTACAGGCCTAAAGCCATTCGCGTTCCGGTTGACTATATATTGAATAACTGATATTACCTTGTGAAAAAGTTGCTTTCATATGAAGAGATCATTTATACATTTTGTTGTTTATATTCTGCTGTTTGCAGCATGTAAAAAAGAAGATATTGCAAGCCGGCTGGGAGAAGGTGATATCCCATCTTCCCAAAAATTAAATGCCTACGGTGCAGATCCGGATTTTCCGCCGGTTGATTACTCAACACCAACAGCTACCATTAAATGGGGAAGGGAGGATATAAAAATTTCTCACGAAACCTACAACTCAGAGTACCCGCGTGTGCACCGGGTAGATAAAAACACGCTGATACTTACATACCAGTTCGGAACCTATTTTTCTCTGTGGGATAAAATAGGAATCCGGCGCAGTTTAGACAATGGCGCAACATGGCAACCGGTACAAATAATATATCCGCCACAAACAGGTTATTATGGAATTTCAAACCCTGATGTTCTGGTATTAAAAAACGGCTGGGTGGTTCTCGCATACGTGGGCAGAGGAAATCCCGATGATAATGCACATTCTAATGTACAGGTATGCCTGAGCAAAAACAAAGGCGTTAGCTGGAGCAAGCCTGTAATTGTTGCCACAGGAAGATCGTGGGAGCCTTCCATGATACAATTACCCAGCGGCGAGGTAGAATTATTTTATAGCAGCGAAGCAGCCTGGTGGCCCGGACCCGGCAGCACTATGCCTCATAACCAGGAAATCCTAATGGTGAAAACAAGGGATGGTTTGCATTGGAGCACGCCGTTGCGTGTGGCATATACTTATAATAACCGCGATGGTATGCCCACACCGGTTATACTTGCAGACAATAAAGGGATGGTGTTTAGCATAGAGTCGGTGTATAACACGTATTCACCATGGATCGTTTGGTCTTCTATGCAGGCCGACTGGCAATATAATGATGGCGTTGGTACAACAAATAATAAACGCCGCTGGACAGCCGCAACAACTACCTGGGATGGCGGACCATACCTGGTTCAATTACCTAATAAATTAACGGTGCTTTCCAGTCATTCTGAAGCAGGCAGAAATACAGGAGGAGATTGGAAGAAGAGTAATATGCTGGTGCGTATCGGAAATAGTATGGCAACTAATTTTACAGCACAGACATACCCCTGGGCTGGTTTGCCATCAAATGAAGGCGCCTTCTTTAATTCTTTGTTTGTAAAAAATGATTCAACCATCGTGGCATTGGCCACGCGCAATTATGCTGACGGGCATAACGAGATTCATTGGAAAGAAGGAAAAATTTATGAGTAAGAGATTGAGCTAAAAATTTAAATCAATCATATTTTATTAATGGGTGTACAACAGATTTTCTTCATCATATTATTGCAGGTAGCACTTTCAGTTCAAGCTCAACCCATCACGACAAAAAAAAATCCAAACATCATTTTTATTCTTGCCGATGATTTGGGGTACGGAGATGTTTCTGCATATAATTCTCAGTCAAAAATTCAGACACCTAACATAGATTTTTTGTGCAACAATGGTATCATGTTCACCAATGCACATTCGCCTTCTGCTGTTTGCACGCCATCCAGGTATAGCATTTTAACGGGCAGGTATCCATTCCGCTCGAGGCTTAAAGCTGGCGTTTTATGGTCGTATGATTGGCCGCTAATTGACGACACCACATATACGGTAGGAGAATTTTTGCAGGACAATGGATATCAAACTGCGATCATTGGTAAATGGCATTTAGGATGGCAATACCCGGTAAAAAAAGATGCGCAAATAGATACCACCAGGTATCATTTTCGCAACTTGCAGCAATCATTAGAAAGAGAACAGAAAATTGATTTTACCCAACCATTCAGGTCAGGTCCATTGTCATGCGGCTTTGATTACCAGTTTGGTGTAGACATACCCAGTTTGCCTCCGTTTGCTTTTATAGAAAATGGACGGATTGTGGGTCCTTTACCTGACCGCCTTACGCCGGACACTATGGCAGGCCTCAAAGGAATGATGCAGCCCAATTGGGATTCACACAAAATTCTTCCTACCCTAATAGACACTGCCCTTTCATACATTTCAACACAATCAAAGAAAAATGATCCTTTCTTTTTGTACCTGCCTCTCACCGTTCCGCATTATCCTATTGCACCCAATAAGGCTTATAAAGGAAAAAGTGGCGACGGTGATTATGGAGATGTGGTGGTTGAAATGGATGATTATATAGGTAGAATAAATACCCTTCTTAAGCAATTAAATATAGATGAGAATACCATCATCATTTTCTCGAGTGATAATGGTTCAACAATGGATGCAGGCGATCCATACCTTACAAACCCTGCATGGGCCGAGTATGGTGCAGGCTATAAAATATTCGGGCATTTATCCAATGGATTATTTAAAGGAATCAAAGGCGATATTTGGGAAGGTGGTCACCGCGTTCCCCTTACTGTTTATTGGCCAGGGAGAATAAAACCGGGTAGAATAAACGACCAGGCAATTGGTCTCACAGATTTTTTTGCGACTTGCGCGGGTATCATAAATTCATCCATACCAAAAGGAACAGCAATTGACAGTTATGATTTTTCTAACACATTATTTTCAGATACGCCTGTTACAACTGAAAGAGAAAATATAGTTTTTCATTCTTCAAAAGGTTGCTTAAGTATAGAGAAAAAAGAATGGAAACTGATTGCCTGTAATAATTCAGGAGGCGGATTGCGAAATAAATATATACCCAACGACCAGGTGTTTGAAACGCCCGGGCAGTTATACAATATGCATAACGACCCCTATGAAAAAGAAAATGTTTATAACCAATACCCGCAAATAGTGGAAGAACTGACCAAAGAATTAAACCTGCTTAAAGCAGAAACACCCTAGTCCTTTTTATTAATAAAAAAATTCAAAGTCCATAGCGGAAAATTATCTACCACGTTACTTACGTGTATGCCCAAGATACTTTCGTTAATTCTACTGCTGCTGTTCACAGAAATTACCTACGCGCAATTACCTCCGTTTAAAGAAGGCGAGCGGGTTGCATTTATTGGCAACAGTATTACCGATGGCGGGCATTACCATAGTTACATCTGGTTATATTACATGACCCATTTACCAAACCGCCGCATTGAATTTTTTAATTCAGGCATTGGCGGAGATAATGTGGGCCAGATGTATGATAGGTTGGAGAAAGATGTATTTATTCATAAGCCTACGGTAGTTACACTAACATTCGGAATGAATGATGTGGGGTATTACGATTTTTTAAAACCGAATGCTGATTCTTTTGCCAGTGAAAGAATTAAAGAAACCTATGAGAGGTATAAAAAATTTGAAACCGTTTTTAAGCAACATCCTTCAGTGCAAAAAATAATGATCGCAACATCTCCTTACGATGAGACGGTTAAAGGACTAAATAATTATTTTCCCGGTAAAAGCGCTGCAATGCTTAAAGTGGTTGAATTCCAGGAAGCCTCAGCCAGGGAAAACAACTGGTATACAGTTGACTTCTTTAGGCCAATGACTGAAATAAATAGTTTGCAGCAAAAGAAAGATAGCACGTACACACTTAGTGGGCGCGATCGCATTCACCCTGGAAATGACGGGCACCTCGTAATGGCAAGTCTTTTCCTGAAAGCCCAGGGATTTGCGGGCAAACCGGTTGCTGAAATAAATATTGATGCCGCAACTAAAAAAGTAAATCAGGCTAGCAATTGCAGCATAACCGGCCTTGCTGTTACAGACACGAAGGTTGCATTTACATACCTCGCTAATTCACTTCCTTTTCCTATAGACACTTTTCCGCGTGGCTGGGAAGAAAGGCGCAGTATGAAAGATGCATTAAACCTGATTCCTTTTATGCAGGAATTTAACCGGGAATTTTTGCAGGTTAACGGGCTTGCAATAAGTAAAAAATATGCGCTGCAAATAGACGGCAACACCATTGGCGAGTGGTCTGGTCAACAATTTTCTGAAGGGATTAATTTGGCAGAAATAACCACCACACCACAATATAAACAAGCTTTACAGGTTATGTACCTTAATGAAGAAAGATGGGAAATAGAAAAAAGACTAAGGCGGTATACTTGGGTGCAATACGATTTTTTAAAAGATAAAAATTTATTGTTTGCGGATAATGATGCTGCAATGGATTCGGTAGAAGCCAACATAGCGCAAAATGGTTTTTTGCGTGGCAATAAAGAGGAGTATGTTAAGGCAAGATTCCCTGCCATACGCGATACATGGAGAAAAGAAATGGACCTTCTGATCAATACAATTTATACCATTAACAAACCTGTGGCACATAAAATAACAGTGACTGAAGTAAAATAATTTAAAGATTGTAGTTTAGATTTTAGTCAATTTGAAAAGGCAATTTGGGGGCATTCCTGCCCCTGAATTTTTTATAGAAGTTTTATGTTTTTTAAAAGATATCATTCTATGATGAAATGGAAACTGGTGTTCGTATGTTACTTATGTTTTTTGTCAACAACCCCACATGCACAGGAAATATTTTTTGCAGATGGATATCATGGCGGGGTCTATGGGCATTACCCAAGTAACTATACCCAATTCATTTTAGAGACCCTTAATAATAATCCCGATTGGAAAATAAACTTAGAAATTGAACCCGAAACCTGGGATTCTGTTTTGGTTAATGACACCGAAGCATTCAACCAATTAAAAGAAATTATAAAAGACCAGACCGCAACGGCCCGCATAGAATATGTTAACCCTTCTTACGGACAGAGTTATTTGTTTAATATTTCAGGTGAAAGTATTATTCGCCAATTTCAATACGGAATAAAAAAGTTGCATCAGCATTTTCCCGGTGCAAAATTTACAACGTATTCATCTGAAGAGCCATGTTTTACAACGGCATTGCCCCAGGTGCTTCGTTCACTCGGGTTTACGGGTGCAGTGCTTAAAAATCCCAACACATGCTGGGGTGGCTATACCCGAAACCACAATGGTGAATTGGTAAATTGGGTTGGACCAGATGGCACAATCATTCCTACTGTTCCCCGCTATGAAATAGAGGCGCTGGCAGATAGTTCTACCTGGCAAACCATTGCATACACCAACAGCCCTGAATATATCAGCGCGGCAAAAAATTACGGTATTCAGCATCCTGTTGGTATGACTTTGCAAGATGCAGGCTGGAAGAATGGGCCATGGCTCGGTGCAAAACAAAGGCTGCCATCAACCTACATTACATGGAGAAACTATTTTGAAAATATCGCCATTAAAAACCCTACAGAAAATTGGCGCGTTTCTCAGGAAGATATACAGGTAAGCCTCGTATGGGGCTCCCAGGTAATGCAACGGTTGGCACGGGAAGTTCGGCTTGCTGAAAATAAAATAGTGATGGCCGAAAAGATCGCTTCAGTCTATAAATTATTAAAAGAAAACGCATACCCAACAAGTGTTATTGATGAAGGATGGCGTGGATTAATGCTGGCACAGCATCACGATTGCTGGATCGTTCCCTATAATGGAAGAACCGGGAATACATGGGCAGATAAGGTTACACGTTGGACAGGTTACACAGTTCAGTCAGCAGATAGCATTATGCTTAATGCATTAGACAATAAAACGTCAGTAGACTTGCAGGGAGTAATACTGTTCAACACACTTTCTCTTTCACGAAATGAAATCGTAGAATGGAAACTTCCTGAAAATGTTTCGGGTAATTGGGTAGTTACTGATAATAAAAACAAAACGGTACAAAGTCATGTATTAAAAAGTGACCGGGGTGCGTATATAATTTTCGCAGCAAAGGTTCCACCGCTAGGCTTTTCTACCTATCATTTTAAATCAGTTTCAGATGTAACAAAACCTGTAAAAACAGCTGGGGATAAGAATGGTGTTTATATAATTGAAACAGATATGTATAAGGTTAGCATTGATGCGAAGAATGGCGGCATTTTAAAAAACCTTTACTCTAAAAAATTGAATAAAGAATTTTCTGTGTCTGGTAAATACAAACTAAACGAATTGCGCGGTTATTTTAAGCAGGAGGGGGGCTTTCGTTCCAGCACAGAAACACCTGCAACGGTTTCTATTATTGAAGATGATGCATTAAGAACAAAAATTCAGATTGATGGTTTTATAGCATCTCATCCGTTCACACAGGTTCTAACTTTTGAACAGGAGGAACCCGTAATTAAAGTAAATCTAAAAATCAACTGGAAAAGCAACACTGGCATTGGTGATGATTTTCAGCCTGACTCTTTATACAAAGGCACCGACAGGCGCAAAGCATTTTATAATGACACCTTTAAACTCCTTGCCTTATTTCCTGTTAATGTAGATCATCAAAAAGTATTTAAAGATGCCCCGATGGATGTTACCGAAAGTGCATTAACCAACACCTTTTTTTCCCGGTGGGACAGTATTAAAAACAACATTATTTTTAACTGGGTAGATGTATATGATGAAAAGAATAATTCAGGGTTTGCTCTGTTTACAGATCATACCACAAGTTATGTACATGGAGAAAATTATCCTCTTGCGTTAAATGTTCAATTTTCGGGACGAGGATTATGGGGCAGAAATTATTCCATTACACAACCCACAGAATTAAACTATGCCATCATGCCTCACGATGGCAACTGGTCGCAGGCTTCTTTAAATAATGTAGCCGCCGCATTAAATGAACCTGTTATTGTTTCTCCTATTTATGATAAAAATTTACCGGAAAACTGGTCGCTGCTCATTCCTGAAAACGAACAATGGCAGGTTACTTCCATCACTTTCGAAGATAACGACCTCCTTGTTCGGTTTTATAATGCAGGAAACGAGATTTCAATAAAGAAAAAGGTCTGGCTTAATTTCAAAGCCGAAAAAGTGGACTGGATAGAATTAAATGGCACAATTAAAAAAAATATTCCTGTAATAAAATCCGGCAAAGGCAAACAATACATCGAGTTAGAATTACCTCCTTTTACTTTTTCCACATTGCGGTTTTCTGATGCAGTAAAAGAATAATTGAAGTAACATTTTTTAATACATTTATCTTTCAAAAACTTAAACATCGCCATATGCAAAGTTCTCATTTAACGGTTACAGATAACAGTGCTAATCCCGCTCCACTCGGACTCTTCGGTTTCGGAATGACAACGGTATTACTTAACCTGCACAACGCAGGCATTTTTGAAATGAATTCAATGATCCTGGGCATGGGAATTTTTTATGGCGGCCTTGCACAAGTAATTGCCGGCGTGCTGGAATCTAAGAAGAACAATACTTTCGGTCTTACCGCATTTACCTCTTACGGGTTTTTCTGGATGGTACTGGTATCACTAATTGTTATGCCGAAACTCGGCTGGATACCGGCAGCATCTCCTGAAAGCATGGCCTTTTTTCTTGGCATGTGGGGCATCTTTACATTATTGTTGTTTTTCGGTACGCTACGTTTAAACCGCGCTCTTCAATTTGTATTCGCAACCTTAACCATTCTATTTTTCCTGTTAGCGATCGGGCATATTCCTGGTCATGAAAATCTTATAAAAATTGCAGGTTACGAAGGCATCATTTGCGGACTTTCGGCCATTTATACAGGCATCGCCAATTTATTGAACGAATTGTATAAACGTGTTGTTTTACCACTGGGTCCAGTTAATGTTTAATTTTTTGTTCCCGGCCTTTGTTTAATAATCAACTGTTGTTGCGTCGCACACTTGTGCGTTCTGTTGTCTCTTCATCATAAAATAGGGGTAAGCTTTTTTAAGAGTGACTTATTTTGTCATCCTGATCAAACTTTTAAAAAATTTATGCCTCCTCCCTTTAAGAAAGTAATATCCGGAATTCTTTTATTACACGGTTTATGTGCAGGGGGGCAGAACATGCAGCCGGCTGATTATGTAAACCCTTTTATTGGTGCAAGTACCAGTGCCGAAGCAGCAGGTGTTTACCATGGGTTAGGAAAAACTTATCCCGGTGCCGTGGCTCCATTTGGAATGGTACAGGTTAGTCCAAATACAATAACTGGCGGCGACAATGGTTCAGGTTACAGTTATGAACATACTACTATAGAAGGTTTTGCTTTTACGCAAATGAGCGGTGTGGGGTGGTTTGGCGACCTGGGTAATTTCCTGGTTATGCCTACTGCAGGAGAATTACAGACTGCTGCCGGAAAGCCTTCATCATCAAAATACACTGGTTATCGCTCTGCCTACGATAAGGTTTCAGAAAAGGCATCTGCGGGTTATTACGCGGTTAAACTTACAGATCATAATATTTACACAGAAGCCACGGCAGCACCACACAGTGGCATGCTTCGATTTACCTTCCCTGCCAATAAATTATCCCGTATTCAAATAGATCTGGCCCGCAGGGTAGGGGGCACTTCTACCAGCCAGTATGTACATGTGTTAAACGACTCAACTATAGAAGGGTGGATGCATTGCACACCTGAAGGTGGTGGTTGGGGCAATGGTGAAGGAAAGGCTAATTATACGGTTTACTTCTATACGCAATTTAGCAAACCATTATTAAAGACCGGGATTTACAGCGCTCATATTCCTGATACCGCCAACCGGAAACGGGAGGCTATTGAAAGCGATTATTACCAGCAATGGATTGCCAATGCAACCGTAATTCGTAATGCTTCGCAAATGGAAGGGAAACACATTGGTTTTTTTACCGAGTTTGAAACAAAGGCAGGGGAACAGGTGGTATTAAAGTCAGGAATTTCTTTTGTTAGTATTGAAGGTGCGCGAAAAAATCTTGAGAAGGAAATTGAGGGATGGGATTTTGATAGGGTTCATTCTGCAACAAAACAATTATGGAATGAGGCTTTGCAGAAGATTTCAATAGAAGGTGCTAATGAAGAACAAAACCATGTTTTTTATACCGCGCTTTATCATACGCTTTTAGATCCCAGAAACATTTCTGATGTCGACGGAAAATATTATGGTGGTGACTTATCTGTTCATTATGCAGACAATTTTAAAAAGCGCACCATCTTCAGCGGATGGGATGTGTTTAGAAGTGAGTTTCCCTTATTAACCATAATTCGCCCGGATGTGGTAAACGATGTAATAAATTCTTTGGTTACAATGGCTGATCAAAGTGGTCAGAATTATTTGGAAAGGTGGGAAATTTTAAATGCGTACAGTGGTTGTATGCTGGGCAATCCTGCAGTAGTTGTTTTAGCTGATGCCTATAACAAAGGCATTCGTGGTTATGATGCTGATAAAGCATTTCTATACGCAGTAAATACGGTTGAAAAATTTGGAAACGGTAAAAAAGGATATACCGTACCGGTGTGTATTGCAAATACCCTGGAGTATGCATTTGCCGACTGGAGTTTGTCTCAAATGGCCAGGAAAATGAACAAGCATTCCGAGGCTGAAAAGTATGCTGCACGCTCTATGGATTATAAAAATATTTTTGATACAACGCACAACTGGTTTCGCCCACGTAACGAAGATGGATCCTGGGTTGAATGGCCCAAGGAAGGCCGAATGAAAGACTGGTATGGAACATTTGAAACAAACCCTTACCAGCAGGGATGGTTTGTACCGCACGATGTGGATGGTATGGTGCAGTTGATGGGGGGAAGAAAAAAAGTAATCGCAGACCTGGATAGTTTTTTTGCGCGCACCCCGGAAGATTTTATGTGGAATGATTTTTATAACCATGCCAATGAACCTGTGCACCACGTTCCATATTTATATAACAGGCTAAATGAACCCTGGAAAACACAACAGCTTACAAGAAAAATTTGCAAACAGGCGTATAAGAATGCAGTTGATGGTTTGGTAGGTAATGAAGATGTAGGTCAAATGTCGGCGTGGTATGTGCTATCATCAATTGGCTTGCATCCCCTGGCACCGGGCGGTACGCGATTTGAGATCACTAGCCCAATGTGGCAAAAAACACAATTAAATATAAGTACACCTGGTACCGAGAAAAAAATGTTCACCGTTATTGCACATAGCAACAGTAACCAAAATGTATATATACAAAAAGCATTGCTGAATGGCAAACCATACCACAGCAGCTCCATTGAATATGTTGATATAATGGCTGGCGGAACCCTTGAATTATTTATGGGAAGTTCACCAGAAAAAAATTGGTTCAAATAAATTTGATGCTAAAGGATATACAGTTGAACGGATTGCGACGCAAGGGACGATGCCATATAATCCATGGCCGGTAATACAGTTTTATGAAAAATGTTACTTTAAAAGATATCGCTAAAATGGCTGGTGTTAACCCTTCCACCGTATCGCTGGTGCTGAATGGTAAAGCCAAGCAAATGCGTATTAGCGATAGCTTGACTGAACGAGTTAAACTGCTGGCAAAGCAGGCCGGTTATACACCCAATCATGTAGCGGTAAGCCTTAGAAAGGGCAGCACCAAAATATTAGGATTAATAGTAGAGGATATTTCTAATAATTTTTTCGCCACCCTTGCAAAGGTTATTGAAGATGGCGTACAGGAGCATGGTTACCGCGCTGTGTATTGCAGCACAGAAAACGACAATAAGAAAGGTAAGGAATTGGTGGACATGCTGCTGCAGCGGCAGGTTGACGGGTATCTTGTTACCCCAACATCGGGAATGGAGAAAAATGTTAAGTTGCTAATGGCTCAAAACAAGCCACTTGTTTTAATTGACAGGTACTTTCCTAAACTGCAGGTTCCTTATGTGATCATTGATAATTATGAAGGTGTTTGCAATGGCATAGAACACCTTATAAAACGGGGGTACAACAACATTGCATTTGTGACGGTAGACCTGGATCTTACGCAGATGAAAGACAGGGAAAGAGCCTATCACGATACCATAAAAAAACACAGGCGCCCAAACAAAAAGCTTTTATTAAAATTACACTATGCTGATGTGAATGGTAAAACTTCAAATGAAATATCTTCGTTCATTAGAAGCAACCCGGAGATGGATGCCATATTTTTTTCTACGAATTATTTAGGTATTGCCGGTTTAAACAGTATTAAAGAAATTGGGTTAAAAATTCCGGATCAACTTGCAGTTATGTGTTTTGATGACCACGATGTGTTTAAACTATACACGCCCTCCATCACCTGTATTAAACAGCCTATTGAAAAAATTGCCACTACTTCTATAAAGTTTTTAATGCAGCAATTGCAACACCCTGAGGAAGATACAGGAGAATTAAATGCCAAACTTCTGACTGAATTTGTACTAAGGGAATCAACTTGAGAAAACTACCGTTAGTAAAAAAAAGAAAAAAAATAACCCTTTTTAGCGGGTATAAAATTTATTTTCTATTATATTAGCCTATTCACTTAATTTTTTATCATGACGGTTACCGATTATCCATATGTGCAATTAACCGATGAAAAACTTTTTTCACTGGTTAAAAATAAAGACGAACGAGCCTTTGATGAGCTTTATAAAAGATGCTCTCCCGTATTAATCGAAGCTGCTTCCAAAAGGTTACAATGCCGGGAAAGTGCTAAAGACATTGTACAGGATCTTTTTCTAAGTATTTATCTTAAAAGAAACACCCTGGAGTTTAAAGTTTCGCTAAGAGCTTATCTATGCCAGGCGCTAAAATATAAAATGATGAATGTTATGCGCTCGAGGATTGTAAGAGAAAAATATAATAAGAATGTTTTTTTTGTGGATTATAGCAAAAACGATTTTGCATTATCTCTTGAAGCCAAGGAGTGCATGGAACGAATAGAGGTAGGGTTAAATAAACTCCCTACTAAATGCCGAACGGTTTTTGAACTGAGCCGTAATGAAAACCTCTCTTATAAAGATATTTCAGGAGGCCTGGGCATTTCGGTAAGTACTGTTGAAAAACATATAACCAAGGCTTTAAAAGTACTTCGCACAACTGTTGAGGTTTAATTTGCTAAATCGATTTAGTAAGGGACTTCTCTCATAAATTTTATATTTTAACAATGAAAAAAGGGCTTTGCTTTTTAATGTCATTTACCCTGCTACATAATATATGGTCGCAAGCCAATAATCTTGTGCAGTATGTAAACACTTTGCAAGGCACCAATTCAAAATACGAACTGAGTTGGGGCAATACATATCCCCCTGTGGGTTTGCCTTTCGCTCAACATTTATGGAGTCCTCAAACAGGTACAAATGGCGAAGGATGGAAATACCAGTATTTTAAAGATTCCATCCGGGGATTTCAGCAGGCGCACCAATGTAGTCCGTGGGTTGGTGATTATGCGGTGTTTTCCCTAATGCCCGTTGGCGGAAAACTAGCCGTTAATCAATACGCAAGGGCTGCCAAATTTCAACATAAAAATGAGACGGCTAAACCGCATTATTATGGCGTAAAGCTCGATAATCAAATTCAGGCGGAAATGTCGCCTACACCTCGCGGTGCGCACATGCGATTTACATTTCCTAAAAACCAGGATGCCTACGTGGTGTTAGATGGATATGTAAAAACAAGTATGGTGCAGGTATTACCCAACAAAAGAATGATTACCGGGTATGTTACCAACCAGCGCTTTGCACCAAAAGAATTTAAATGCTATTTTGTTGTTGTCTTCGATAAAGATTTTACATCGTTCGGAACATGGAAAGAAGCCGGGGATTCTGTTTTTAGAAATGCGGCAAATATTCTTGGTGAAAATGTTGGTGCATATATACAGTTTAATAAAGGTGAAACAGTTCAGGCTAAAGTGGCTTCATCCTACATTAGTGTAGAGCAGGCAATGATAAATCTTGAAAGAGAATTGGGCAACCAGTCTACAGTAGAAGAGACCAAAAAAATAGCGGGCGATATTTGGAATAAAGTGCTTGGAAATATTATGGTGGAAGGTGGCACTGAAGAAGATCGTGCCACTTTTTATTCCTGTCTTTTCAGGTCGAGTTTATTTTCAAGAGAATTCTTTGAATACGATAAAAATGGAGAGCCATATTATTTCAGCCCATACGATGCAAAAATTCATAAAGGATTTATGTATACCGATAATGGTTTCTGGGATACTTTTCGTGCTGAACTTCCACTGCAATTACTTTTATACCCTGAAAGGCATGGCAGGTATATGCAGGCTTTGTTAGATGCACAACAGCAATGCGGCTGGCTGCCCTCCTGGTCATTTCCCGGGGAAACTGGTGGTATGCTGGGCAACCACGCAATTTCATTACTGGCAGATGCGTGGGTAAAAGGAATAAGAAGTTTTAATGCTGATTCTGCACTTAAAGCATACCAGCATGAAGCATTTAACAAAGGACCCTGGGGTGGTGCAAATGGCCGTGCCGGATGGAAAGATTATTACCAGTTGGGTTATGTAAGTTTTCCTGAGTCGCATGGCAGCACAGCACAAACCCTTGAATATGCTTACGATGACTGGTGCGGATACCAGTTAGCGAAAGAAAGCGATAATGATTTTTATAAATACCTGTTTGCAAAAAACATGTATAACTATAAAAACCTTTGGGATTCAACAACGCAATTTTTTCGTGGAAGGCAGCAGAATGGAAACTGGTCTCCCGATTTTGATCCATTTGCCTGGGGGGGACCGTATACAGAAGGCAATGCCTATCATTGGTTATGGTCTGTTTTTCACGATGTAAATGGCTTGATTAACCTGATGGGTGGAGACGAAAAATTCACCGGCAGGCTCGATTCTATTTTCACCTTACCAAATACTGTTCATGTTGGTTGGTATGAAACTATGATACATGAAATGACTGAAATGCAACTGATAGACATGGGGCAGTATGCACATGGCAATCAGCCTATACAACACATGATCTATCTCTATAATTACAGCCGGGAACCATGGAAGGCGCAATACTGGGCAAGAAAAACAATGGATAAATTATACCATTCAAACGAGAACGGTTTTCCAGGTGATGAAGACCAGGGACAAACTTCATCGTGGTATGTATTCAGTGCACTGGGAATGTACCCTGTATGCCCGGGAACAGACGAATATGTATTGGGTAGTCCACTCTTTAATAAAGCAACCATTACGCTTGAAAATGGAAAACAGTTTACGGTAGTTGCAGATAACAACAGCAAAGAAAATGTGTACATTCAATCTGCCACTTTAAATGGTAAACCTTACACAAAAAACTTTATTAAACACGCTGATATTGTAAATGGTGGTGAGCTAAAATTTGTTATGGGTAAGCTGCCAAATAAGCAGCGTGGAATTGAGAATGCAGATAAACCTTTTTCAATTTCATCTCAATAAATTTATTGTATGAAAAAATTACTGCTCATCCTTTCTATAGTTATAAATTTTCAGGCTGCTCATGCCGCAAGTGTTGATACTGTTTCAACCTTCAGTGCATCTATGCACAAAAACATTAAAGCCGTAATTATTAAACCTGCTTTTTATGATAAAGAAGAAAATTTTCCTGTCATCTATTTATTGCATGGTTATAGCGGAGATTATGCATCGTGGATAAGTAAGGTTCCAGGTCTTAAACAATTATCAGACGCCGACAGTGTAATTATTGTTTGCCCCGATGGCGGTTTTTCAAGCTGGTATTTTGATAGTCCGGCAGACACAGCGTCTCATTACGAAACCTATGTTGCAAAAGAACTTGTTGCTTATATGGATGGGCATTATAAAACCATTGCCGAACGAAAGGGCCGCGGAATAACCGGGCTAAGCATGGGTGGGCACGGAGCCTTGTACCTCGCGTTTAAACACCAGGATGTTTTTGGAACTGCAGGTAGCATGAGTGGAGGGGTTGATCTTCGTCCATATCCAAACAATTGGGGTATGAGTAATTTGTTAGGAACCTATGCAGATCATCCACAAAACTGGGAAAACAATTCCGTTATTAATCTTACTCATTTATTAACGCCTAATTCCCTTTCAATTATCATTGATTGCGGAACTGACGATTTCTTTTATAAAGTAAATGTCGCACTTCATGAAAAACTTTTATATATGGGCATTCCGCACGATTTTATTTCGCGCCCGGGTGGACATACGTGGGATTACTGGGCTAATTCTATAAATTTCCAGTTGTTGTTTATGAAAAATTATTTTGATCATTCTCAAGCATATCATTAGCATATAAAAATTGGTCGCTTAATTATATTGTATGAAAAAAATGTTGTTTTTCTTTTTGATGATGTGCTGTATGTCACACACATTTGCCAATCTTACACAAAGCCATTGGAGATGGCGAAACAATAATGGAACAGAAACCACAGCCATCTGGAAAACAGCGCAGGATTCACCTATATCTGTAAACGATAAAGAACCATTTCGATTGAGAATGGAAATTTATAATGGCTTGCAGGAAACAAAACCATTCGATCATAATTTGTTATATGCTACATCTGTAAATGGTCCATGGTATGTTATTTCTAATGCCACTTCATTACAGGCATTTGTTTTTGCAGGCGACAATGATTTTATCAGGGATGGAGAACCCACAACAAAACAACTAACTGCAACCAAAGGAAGTTTTTCACCCGGCAGTATAATTACCGGTCAAACAACCATTAATAACGACAGCCTTTTACCTGGTACAAGCCGTGAGTATGAATGGAATATTAAAGCAACAGCGAATGCGCAACCACAATCAGTGTATTATTTTAAAGCTGCAAGCGGCGATGTTGACGGTACGCCCCCTTATATAAGAACAGGCACCAATTTCTCAGTGAAACCCGAATATATAAAAAACGGAGGCTTTGAAAACGACCTTGCTAACTGGATTGGCACTAATATAAATGGCAGTACTGCAACTTTTAGTTCCATCTCGTCAGATTATCATTTTGGCAAGAAGGCGCTTGAAATAGCAATAACAAATAAGGGACCTGAAAATTCAGTTAAGCTTTCATATAAACAACAAAAAGTTCCGAAGGGAAAATACCTGCTTAGATTTTGGGCGCTCGCAAAAAATCGCGATGCATTAATGAATGTAAACCTGTTATCTGCAGCAGGAAATAATACCTGCGACTTTAAAATCAATAACCGTTTTGATAATACTCAGCATCAATGGCAGATGTACCAGTATGCCTTTGAGGTTACGAAAAGCCCTGTTACACTAGAGTTTCGTTTTAATACCAACACTACATATTTTTTGGATGATATTGAGGTGATTGCATTTAACGATAAAGTGAACGATGTTCGTTCACAATTTAACTGGCAATACAATCAGAATGGCTATGGGTGGCTGTCGGGAGATAATGATAATTCAGTTTTATTACCGGATGGAAGTGTTGCATGGATATTCAGCGATTCCTTTCTCGGAATACCCGACCCACATTCCAATATTATTGGCAGTGCGCCGATTATAAATAATGTGATCGTTCACGAAAAAGATGATCAGTACCGAACCATTTATAAGGGAACACAATCAAATCCACAGGCATTATTCAGCCCAGGCAATGGAAATGTTTTCTGGAACAGCGGGGGAGTGGTTGAAAACAATAAACTGAATGTGTTACTGCTTGAAATTGCAGGGCTTGACTTTGCACGTAACGTTTATGTGGGAACACTTTCATTACCTGACCTTACCATTGAATCTAAAGTGCTTTCAAGTTATCATGGACAACATCCACCAAACACCGTTTTTCAGGATGGCGGTTTTAATTACATGTATATCGGTGAGCGCGCTGGCACCTTTGAAAACTATACACAGGTTGCACGTGTACCTGCAGGCGCATTATATTCTGCATCCACCCAGTGGGAATTTTATACCAACAGTAATACATGGAGTACAGACCATACACAGGCAAAAAGAATTGTTGCCGGCGTAGAAGCTGGTAGCGTAGTAAAATTGGGCGAGAATAATTACGCCATGTCTGGAGTTCCAAATTTAAGCAACGAGATCGCAGTATGGTTTGCACCCTCACCCGTTGGTCCATGGATTAATAAAACGGTGATCAGCTACATTCCCGTTGAGGAAGGAATACTGCCCTATTTTGGGCACATAGATGCAGGCAGTGGCAAAAATGGGGTATATACTTTCTCTTATTCGGTGTATCCTTTTTCCGGGTATGTGCCACAGCAATTGTCTGATAAAGGGTCTTATATTCCTTACTATGTAAAAGCAAATTTGCTGCAACTTTCACCATTTACAAACAACCGTTCAACATCTTATAATACAATTCCGGAAACCCGCCTGAACACAGGGAGCTACGCTTCAATAATGGTGCAACCTAACCCGGTAGTGGGCGATATTTATTTCTCATTAAACAATTACAGCGGCCAAAAAATTAATGTGGTTTTATCTGATCTTAAAGGAATGGTTTTACACCAGCAGCATATTGATATTAAAAATGAAAATGGCATGTATAAATTAAATATGAAGACTAAACCAAAACCCGGCAGTTATTACCTTACTGTAAGTGATTCAAAGGAAAAGTTAGGAGCGATGGTGATAATTCAATAATTAAATTTATCGTGACAATGCTTTAAAAATTGCTGCGAAGTTTCCAGGGTTTGGATTTGTGAAATTTATAAGAAACGAAATTTTAAATTTTAGCTCAGTTTGTTTCAGGTGTTAGCCTGATGATCATATCAGGCTTGTTTAATAAAAAATACAGGGCGCCCTCCGGCCCTGTTTTTATTTCTCTAACTCTGCCATAATCTTTAAAAATAATTTCCTGGTCTACCACCTGATCATCTTCAATTATTAGTCGTCTTACTTCTTCAAATGCGAGTGCTCCGATGAACAAGTTGTTTTTCCATTTTGGAAATAGCTGACTGTTGCAAAATTCTGCAGGACATACGGCAATAGAAGGGGTCCACTGCACAACAGGCTGTTCCATTCCTTCATGCATTATATTTTCTGTTACCAATTCCCCGTTGTAATCAATGCCATAAGAAATTACAGGCCATCCATAATTCGCGCCTTTCTTTAAAATATTTAATTCATCGCCGCCTCTTGGTCCGTGTTCTGTTGCCCAAATTTTTCCGGTTACAGCATCCTGCGCTATACCCTGAACGTTTCGATTACCAATTGTGAAGATGGCGGGTAAAGCGCCTGGTGTATGAACAAATGGATTGTCTGAAGGAATTGATCCGTCAGGATGTATACGAAATACTTTTCCTGTGGCCCTGCTTAAATCCTGCGAGGCATCTGCATTACCCATATCGCCAATAGAAAAATATAAATACCCTTCTTTATCAAATAAAAAACGGGAACCCCAGCGATTACCTTCTACTTCCAGCAAACTGTCCTCAACCTCAAACAAAGTTTGTTCTTCTACCCATGCATGATCATTTATTTTACCTCTTATAATTGCAGTCATAGATGGCGCATTTTTTTCCTCGCTATTTCCTTTTGCTTTACTGAAGGCTAAATAAATCCACCCATTTTTTGTGTACTGGGGATCTAATGCAATATCCATAAATCCGCCAGTTGAGCTTTTGGTATGCGTAACCGGCAGCCCGGTTATTTGTGCAGTGTCCAGTTGATCATTGATCAACCAGTGTAGTTTCCCATTTCTTGCTGAAACCAAAGCCTGCTGCGCATTTACGAATTCAATTCCCCATGGTGTATTTATCCCGGAGGTAACAAGGGTTTCTATTTTTAGATTATACTCTTTTGTTGTAATGTGGGAAGGTAATTCCGATTTAATTTTTGAAGGTTTACCCTGCGATCCCTTTATGTAATCAACAAGTGCTGCTATCTGTTCGTCTTTTAAAATACCACCCCATCCGTTCATGTCGGTATTTGGAATACCGGCTTTGATAGTGTGAAATAATTCCTGCTTTTCAGCGCCATGTTTCCATTCAGATTTAATAAGTGCCGTTGCAGAATTTCCCTGAAGATCTGCCCCATGACAACCTCCGCAATAAGTTTTATAAACAATTTCAACCTGTTGTGCGCAAACACAGCATGGAATGGTTATAAAAAAAATTACGCTATAAATGATAAATACTTTCATGCCCGAGTGATTTATAAATGCATTATAAACCATCTGCCCAACAGTTCAAAAATTTATTGAAACAATAGAATTAATCCTGGTTTACCACCTCTTCAATCCACGTTTCATATCTCTTTTTAAGGCGATGAACAATTTCAGGATTGGTGCCTGCAACGTTTATTTTTTCTGCGCTGTCCACAGCCATATTCACCAGCATAAAATTGTCTTCGGTCAATTCATGTTTCTTTGCTTCAGCAGGGCTTGTGCAATAACTTCCAATCGCCATCGCGAACAGCCCATTGGGGGTTTTCTTTCGTACCTAAACATTTCCAGAAAAAATAGGGATGGGTACTATTTACTGAATTTGATTGAATGATATTAACCATGCTTTTTCCGTCAATTTTCCGGGCGGGAAGTGGTATGTTACAGTACTCTGCCAGGGTGGGAAACCAGTCAAGTTTGAAACGAATTGATCTCGAACAGCATTTTGAGGAATGTGGCCAGCCAGCTTATAAAAGCAGGAATTCGAATACCGCCTTCAAAAAGACTAAGTTTGGAACCACGGTAGGGTCCTGACGAACCCCCGCCTCCAAAGCCCCGGTCTTCGGTTGAATGTCCCTGGTCTGACTGAAAAACAACTATAGTATTTTCAGCTAAGCCAAGTTGCTGCACCTTCTTTAAAAGCGCGCCAATTTTATCATCCATAGTAGAAATAAAAGCTGCATAAATTTTACGTGGCATAGGCAAATTTTCATAATAATCAAGCCATTTTGTTTCAGGCTGCAAAGGATAATGCGGCGTACTTATAGCATAATATAAAAAGAATGGGTTGTTTTTATTTTCTTCCAGAAATTTATCCGATTCACTATTCATCAGGTCCGGAAAAAATTTGCCCCATTCATATACCTCGTTACCATTACGCCAGAGGTCATGTTTATTAGGTCCACCCCAATAATAGTAATGCGAATAGTTGTCAATACACCCACCCATAAAACCAAATGAATAATCGAAACCCTGCTTGTTGGGCATGGTTTCTTCAGAATATCCCATATGCCATTTGCCAATATGCCCGGTTGCATATCCAGCAGATTTAAATAGTTCTGCCAGAGTAAACTGGCTTCCCGGCATGCCGCCAGCCCCCGGCAGGTTTCCTGCATTGCCTTCAAGTCCTGCACGTTGCGGGTATCTGCCTGTGAGCAGGGATGCCCGGGAAGGCGAACAAATGGAGGAAGAGGCATAAAATTGTGTAAACCTTGTTCCGCTGCGTGCAAGACTATCCATGTTGGGCGTAACCAAATCTTTTGATCCATATATATTTAGGTCTGCATATCCCTGGTCGTCGGTATATATTATAATTACGTTAGGATGTTTAGGTTTTATTATTGTACCCGGGGCAGTTTGTGCATATATAGAAAAAGTAAACATGGTGATGATTAGTGAAACAAATATTCCGTGAGTTTTATTCATACTGTGGTTTTTGTAAAGAAAATTAAATTATCCATACATCTCCGCTTAACGTATAAAAAATCATATAAATGAAAGATTATAGTAATCATCTGTTGTTTTTTATTAATTGTTTATCTGATAAAAAACTAGCGCATAAACGGAAAAGTAGAGGTATTGAGTCATTGGCGTTACAATAATCACAAGCATAAGTTTTTAATATGTCACCATTTTATCTTTTTCTTCAAAAAAAAGCTGTAATTTTTTTTCTAAGTACATTTTGCTTAGCCAATTTTAATTTATGTGGCCAGCGTTTAAGTGATTATATTAATACTATTCGGGGCAGTAATAACAAAAGAGGAGATTATTCTCGTGGCAACACTATTCCCTTAACTACATTGCCTCAGGGTTTTACTTACTGGACACCCATAACTGACGCAAAAGATAAAAGCTGGATATATCAATACAATCATTCCACCATACAGGGGTTTGGAGCATCACATATGCCTAGTCCCTGGATAAATGATTATGCAAGCTTTAATATAATGCCGGAGATCGGGCCCTTGCAGGTTTCCGATAAAGCAAGAGAGACCACTTTTTCTCACAAGAACGAAATAGGCAAAGCACATTATTACAGGGTTAAGTTAGATAATAATATAGTAGCAGAAATTGTACCTACTGCACATTCCAGCATGATGCGTTTTACTTTCCCTGAAAGTAATGATGCACATTTATTGTTTGATACAAAAAATCAAAACACAGGATCTATAAAAATTGATAGAAGGATTAATGCAGCAAGCGGTTATGTTTATGATCCCAACCTTTCATGGTTTCAAACAATTCCAAATATTTATTTTTATATCACTTGTAATAAACCTTTAAAATCTTTCGGATATCCTGCTGGGGCAGGCGTTTGTGCGAATGTTGATTTTAATACAACTGCTAATGAGGAGGTTGTTATTAAAATAGGAACATCCTACATAAGTGTTGAGCAGGCGAAAGCAAACCTCGAAGCAGAAGTAGGCGACAAAAGTTTCGAAACATTAAAAGAGGAAAGTGCCACGGTGTGGGATAAACTTTTAGAGAAAATAACTATTAATGGTGGTACAACCGAGCAAAAAGTTACATTTTATTCCTGTATGTATCGCTCATACGCTTATCCCACTTCCTTTTGGGAAATGGTGAATGGCACACCTAAATACTTCAGCCCTTCTGACGGTCAAATTCATTATGGAAAATTCTACACTAATAATGGTTTCTGGGATACGTACAAAGCTGCATGGCCATTATACAACTTGCTCACACCAAATCTATCAGGCGAAATGCTGAATGGATTTCTTGATTTTTACAAGACCGCCGGGGTAATATCACGCTGGTTCGGACCCGGACTCAATGGGGCCATGTTAGGTTCGCACTCGGATATAATGTTTGCAGATGCATATGTAAAAGGTATAAGAAATTTTGATTACACAACGGCGTACGAAACAATGCTCAAACATTCCACAACAACCCAGGGCCCACCATTAACCGGTAGAAATGATAACGCGCATGCAATGTATGATGGTTATACGGCAATGGATAATGTAGATGCAGCAGCTTCATGGACATTAGAGAATTCCATTTGCGATGCTGCTATTAGTCGGATGGCAACGGCGATGGACAAGAACAGTGATGCCACCTATTTTGCAAACAGATCGCTCAATTATATAAATATTTTTTCAACAACTGTTGGCGGTTTTTTTCGGGGTAAGAAGATAGACGGAAGCTGGCGTACTTCTGATGCTAATTTCAAGCCGAACGAATGGGGCTATGAAAACATTGAAGGTAATGCATGGCAATACAGAATAGCGCCTTTGCATGATGGGCAGGGACTGGCAAACCTGTTTGGCAGCCGTGCTGCATTATCAACAGCTATTGATGATGTGTTTAATGCACCGCGGGAATATTTAACAGGCAGTTATAGCAACGTTATTCATGAAATGAAAGAAGCATATAATGCCAACATGGGTCAGTATGTGCAGGCAAACCAAACCGACCATGGAATGATCTACATGTATAACTATGCAGGCACCCCTTCAAAAACAGCAGCAAGGGCAAGAGAGGTTATGAACAGGCTTTATGAATCGGGCATTGGAACGGGAAATGGTTATTCAGGAGATGAGGATAATGGCTCGCAGTCAGCATGGTATGTTTTCAGTGCTTTGGGTTTGTTTCCTGCAGGTGGCGCTGTACCTGAATACATAATAGGTTCACCCTTATTTAATAAAACAATAATTAAGCTGGAAAATGGTAAAACTTTTTCAGTGGTTGCACCTAACAACAGCATTATAAATAAGTATGTGCAAACCGCTTCTTTAAACGGTTTGAATTATGAAAAAAATTTTATATCGCATTCCGACATTTTGAACGGTGGAGTTCTTGTATTAAATATGGGGCCAAATCCATCTTCCTGGGGAACAGGGGAAAACGACGTACCCACTTCTGTAACAAAAGGTTTCCTACTAAATCAAATGAAGGACGTTTGCCTGAATGGTATCGTTACGGCAAGTAATGAAACTGGGGCAAACACGGCAACAAAGGCTTTTGACAATAATGCCGACAGTAAATGGGTAGTGAATAACAATGTATGCTGGATACAATACGAACTTGCCTCTTCTAAAGTGGTACACATGTACACTATAACATCTGCAAATTTTGAGGCACGGGATCCTAAGAATTGGTCTCTGAAAGCATCGAACGACAACCGATCATGGGTAACACTTGACACAAGGACAAATGAACATTTTACCATGCATCCACAGTTAAGAAATTTTATTTTTAGCAATACTACTCCATACAAATATTACCGTTTCGAAATTGGCGCTAATAGTGGCAATTCGACCGAGGTTGCGGAGATTGAGCTTATGGGTGATTCACCCGTTACCATTTCGGATAATTCTTTTGCTTTAAAAGCTTATGACAAATCTAAAGGCATCCAGCCAATTAATCTAAAACAGAAAAAAACTAAAAAATAAAATCCGGATGCTACTAAAATATCCAAATAAATATACAATGGTACGTTTAAATCCACCTTTTATAAAATTCCTTTTTCCACTGATTTTTTCCTTTTTTAGTGCTTCTTCTAATGCTCAAATTTTTGATGGTCGCATACAGCATTATAGTTTGTTCAGCCCTGACAGCACCATAAAACTAAGCCTGTATTTGCAAAACGAACAACTTTTATATACTGTTTCTTCTAATAATTCAGCAGTAATTGAGCCTTCTTTAATGGGACTTATAATTAATAAAGCTTTTAAGAGTAAGATAAGTTCATTAGAACTTAAAAGTACGGCGACCATTAACACGATTACGCCTTCAAGGGGTGTGCATAGTATTGCCATTAATTATTGTAAAGAATCTTATGTAGAGGCAAAAAGACACCGAAAATAAAACGGTCTATATAATTAATATAAAAGCTTTCAATGATGGAGTCGCATTTCGATACCTGCTGAAAAGGGAAGGTTATAATTTCATAAATGAAGACACCACAGCCTTTACATTACCCGCAGGAAGTAATATATGGAGTCAGCCAAATATAGAATTTTATGAGGGCGGTTATCAGGCAGCAGAATTTATCAGATATTGAAAGCAGTTTTAGAATTGGTCCTCCTTTAACGGCTCAACTTATTAACCAAAGTTATATTTCTATTACTGAAGCAGGCAACAATGGCTTTGCAGGTATGAGCTTAAAGTATGAAAACAATGGAATTTTCCGAGCCAGGTTAAAAGAAAAAACATTAATTAAAGGAGATATACAAACACCCTGGCATGTTATCGAAATAGGAAAAGATCTTAATACATTGGTGAATTGTGACATTATTCAAAATCTGTCGAGTTTACCCGACACTTCTATTTTGTCTTATAATTCTTCCAAGGACTGGATGAAACCCGGTAAAAGTGTTTGGTCTTGGTTATCTGAAACCAACGGTGGTCTTTTCGGGGTAAGCTATCAGAATATGTTACATTATTCGACGCTTGCATCAAAATTAGGGTTTCAATATAATCTGGTAGACGAAGGATGGGCATACTGGTCAGATGCTGGAAAAGACAACTGGACTTTATTAAAACAGTTGGTAGATTCTTCTGCAAAACTCAATGTAAAGATCTGGGTCTGGAAATCTTATACAGAAAGGTTAGGTGTTGCAGGAATAGAAGATTCTATTGCCCGTTGGAAATTTTTTATTAAATGTAAACAAACAGGTGTAGCCGGAATCAAAATAGATTTTTTTCCTGGTGAAAAGCAGGAAGTTTTAAAATGGTATAAGGATGCATTACGCGATGCAGCTAAGTTGCATCTTATGTTAAATTTTCATGGAACCAATAAACCAACCGGTCAAAATTTTACCTGGCCAAATGAAATGACGCGGGAAGGTGTTAGGGGGTTGGAAAACAGCGCAACAAATTGGCCAAAACATAATACCATTTTGCCCTTTACACGGTTCCTTGCAGGGCCTGCAGATTATACTCCTTTTTCCCTGAATACTGAGCTTATTAAAGGAACAACTTTGGCACACCAGTTAGCAACGGTTGTTACGTTTACCTCGCCATTAATGTGTATTGGGGCAAACCCTGACTCATTAATAGTAAGCCCGGTAAAAGACATATTAAAAGATGTGCCAGTAGACTGGGATGAAACAATAGTTTTACCCCAAAGCAAACCAGGGCAATTGAGTTGTTTTGCTAGAAGAAAAGGCGAAACATGGTACCTCGCCGTCATCAATGGACCTGATTCAACCATTCTGCACCTTGATCTAAAACATTTACCTAATGGAATTTTTAAGGTTTTAACCATTGAAGATGACCCTTCTGCTTATGATAAAGTTTTTATTAAAGAAAGACGCATTACAAATAAAGATATTTTTCATTTACGCCTAAAACCAGGTGGAGGATTCGTGGCAAAGATGCTGACTGATAATATGACTGCTAAAAAATACCAATAAGCAAATATGATATGTTAGGGACAGATGAATTTTTTAATGCCTTTAAAAAGTAAAAATTTATTAAACAAAATTTCCAATGAAACACATTCTATTTATTTCTATTATATTTTCCATTTTCTTTAATGCATCTGCAAACAAAAATAAAGTCGATCATACCGAAAGCGATATTAAAAGGGTCGACCAAACAGAAGTTACCTTTTCAGTTTTCCCACTTTCACGGCAGGTATTTCCAAGAGATTCAATAACCAATCAGGGGAATATCATTATACGTGGTAACGTAACGGATGAAGATGCTTATACAGAAATTGCAGTTAAACTTTATAGGGAAGGCAAACTGTATAAAAGCTATTCTCAGCAACTGGTTTATAATAATGATCTCACTGGTTTTGCTTTTACTATTCCTATAAAGGCAGAGCTGGCAAACTATTCAATTGCATGTTTCGGTGTAAAGAATGATTCTCCTTTTTTCATAAAAGGAGCAACTGATTTGCTCGCAGGGGATGCTTTCATTATTCAAGGGCAGTCAAACGCAGAATCTGTTATGACCAAAGGATCTTCAAATGAGGAAAACAGTAGTAATTTTATTCGCGTTTATGGCAGCGGCGGCGGTAAGTGGAATAAACAATGGAACATTGCTAATGGTGATGTTGGAGCTATAGGAAACAATGAAGGTAATACAGGTCAATGGGGTCTAAGGCTTGCAAAAAGGCTGATGGATTCAACACATATACCCATGGTGGTGTTTAATGGTGCACATGGTGGCAAACCAATTACCTGGTTTAATAAAAAAGCGGATTCCACTAACAACTATGCCTTCTTATTAAAACGTGTTTACGAAAGTGGATTTATTAATAATATCAGGGCTATATTCTGGTACCAGGGAGAAAGCGATTCTAATCCTGGCAATAGTATTTCCGTTTATAAAGAAAGCTTTTTTGATTTATACAAAGCATGGAAGAAAGATTATAAAGGCTTTCAGCGTTTGTATATTATTCAAATTAAGCAGTCCTGTTTTTCTGATGCTGAATCAAACACAAAAATTCAGGAAGCTCACCGGCAGCTTGCAGATGAAATTCCTGAAGCTTCAATCTTTGCAACAAATGGCATAACACACCACACCGATCAGTGCCATTATGCGTACGAAAATGGTTATAAAAAAATTGGCGACTTTTTATTTTCAATTGTTAACAGAGACTTTAGAAATTTATCAGGCATAAAAAATATAGAATCTCCTCTGGTGAACAAAGTTGAACAAACAGCAGCCAACAAATTGACATTATATTTCAAAAATAAATCTGATACCTATTACTGGGAGCCGGGAACTGAAACTGATTTTGTTGTTCATGGCGTAAATGCACAGGTAATTAGTGGGGTTGTTGACGGGGCAAGTGTTATTCTAACTTTAAGTAAGAACATTAAAGTAGATTCGCTTTCTTTTTATGGGCATATGGTGGGTGGCTCACCTTGTATTCGTAATGCCGGCAAAGCTGGGATGGTTGGCTTTTATAAATTGCAAGTAAAAAATGCAACTGCTCCAAAAGTTGATTTTGCACCAGTGGGCTTAATAAAAATAGAAAAGTTGTACCCTGTTCCGACAAGAGAAAACCTAATTATTAAATTTAAATTATACAAAACTTCAACTGTAATATTTACAGTCCAGGATATTTCCGGAAAAAAATACTTAGAGGTAAATGACGGATTTTCTTTGGCAGGCGACATCACAAAAAATTTAAACGTAAGCATTCTAAAGAAAGGTTTGTATGTTTTGCAACTGCAAACAAATTCCGGAATCTCGGAAGCAATGTTCAATAAAGAATAAGTTTAAGAATAAAATATAATAACGTTATTATTTACTCACTAAAAATTGCCATCTTTCCATAGAAAGCCTTACTTATAAAAAGGCAAATAATTTGAATTAACATTTATTACTATGAAACGATTTGTAATGTTTGCCGGCCTTTTATTAATCCTGTCATTAACAATAAATAATGCGCAGGCACAACTTAGGCTTCCTTCCATTATTGGTGACAGCATGGTATTGCAGCAACAAACAAATGCGCCGTTATGGGGTTGGGCTTCTGCAGGCGAAAACATTACACTGCAAGGGTCGTGGGATGAAAATCAAAAAGCGGTTGCCGTTGCAGATAAACAGGGAAAATGGATGACAAGTATTAAAACGCCCGTTGCAGGCGGACCATACGAAATAACTATTACAGGTAAAGCGGTTAAAACTTTAAAAGGCATTTTGATTGGTGAAGTTTGGATTTGCTCAGGGCAGTCTAACATGGAAATGCCTGTGCAGGGTTGGCCCGGCTCACCAATCGATCAGTCTGAAGATGCAATAAAAAACGCAAAGAATCCATCCATTAGGTTATTCACTGTAGCTAAAAAAATTGCTTACAGTCCACAGGAAGATTGCACCGGTTCCTGGTCATCAGCCACTTCTGCAAGTGTGGCACGATTTTAGTGCTACTGCTTATTTCTTCGGCATAAAATTGTATGATGAATTGCATGTACCCATCGGGTTAATTAATACCAGTTGGGGAGGAACCGTTGCAGAGGCATGGACAAGCCCCGGATCATTAAGATTGTTGAAAGATTTTGATGACCAGTTAAACCGGATTGATTCCATTAAACCAAACATTCAAAAATTAATGGAGCAGGACGATCAAAACAAAAAACAATGGGAAGCTTCTTTTCAAAATATTCAGATCAAAATATGTAAATAACGAGCTAGATGTATCTGCATGGAAAAGTATGGAGGTTCCTAATAAATGGGAAGAAGCAGGAAACCCCGGTTTGGACGGTATTGTTTGGTTTAAACAAGAAATTATTGTACCCGCAAATGGCAGGGAAAAAATTTAAAACTTGAAATGGGACCTGTTGACGATATGGATATAACATGGTTTAATGGAAACAAAGTTGGTGAAACCATGGAGGAAGGTAAATGGTCCCAGCCACGGTCGTATTCCATTCCGGGTAACGTGGTAAAAAATGGTAAGGCGGTGCTTACAATTCGCGTAATAGATACAGGTGGCGAAGGTGGATTATTAGGGAATAAAAATGCTTTAAAAATTTATCCTGATGGGGCGGGTTCAACAGATACCATACATCTTGCTGGGGAATGGAAATACTTTATTGAATTGGTAAAAAATCCTACAGTAATTGCAAACAACCCAAATGTACCTACGGTTTTATATAATGGAATGATTGCGCCACTTGTACCGTTTGCAATAAAAGGCGCCATATGGTACCAGGGAGAATCGAATGTGGGCAGGGCAGAGCAATACGAAAAACTATTACCCTACCATGATCACGAATTGGCGTAATAAATGGAAGCAGGGTAATTTTCCTTTTTATTTTGTACAGATCGCACCATTTAAATATGGTGGCAACGGCACCTCATCCGCAGCCCTCAGGGATGCACAACGAAAATCTCTTTCACTCCCAAATACCGGTATGGCTGTGATATTGGATGCAAACAGTAACTACGACATACATCCATCAAACAAACCTGCAGTTGGCGAAAGGCTCGCTCTTTGGGCGTTGGCTAAAGATTATAACCGTAAAGAAATTTCATATTCAGGTCCTTTGTTTAAATCGATGGAAGTAAATGGAAGTAACGCCATTCTTTCGTTTGAACATACTGATGGAGCATTGCATCTTAAGGGTGATAACGGTTTTGAAATGGCGGGTGTTGATGGAAATTTTTTTCCTGCATCAGCAGTCGTTGAGAATAACCTATTGAAAGTAAGTTCACCCGAAGTCAAAAGCCCTTCAGCAGTGCGGTATGCTTATTATGACACTTCTTCTTCTACATTATTTAATGCTTCCGGTTTACCTGCATCATCTTTCTTCGCTACCGCGGATGCACTGAATTCTTTAAATCACAAATGCCTTCCACACTGGGCATTGGGAGAATTTGTAAGAACCGATGTTAACCCGGTCATTTCTCCAAGAAGTGAATCTACCTTCTACGACCCGATGCGTAAACAACAGGTAGCGTGGGAATCTAACGATACCTTCAACCCCGCAGCTGTTGTAAAAAACGATTCTATTATTGTTTTGTACAGGGCCGAAGACAAATCAGGAATTGCAATTGGTGAACGCACATCCCGCATTGGGTATGCTGCAACTGCAGATGGTATAAATATGGTTAGAAGAGAAACCCCGGTTTTATTTCCTGCAGAAGACAATGCAAAAGAATACGAGTGGAAAGGTGGCTGCGAAGACCCCCGTGTAGCGGTTACGGAAGACGGAACTTTTGTAATGCTATATACCGAATGGAATAACAAAGTGCCGCGAATTGGCGCAGCAACTTCCACAGATCTGATTCACTGGAAAAAGAATGGCCCGATATTTAAAACCGCACATAAAGGAAGATATCTTGATACTGCAAGTAAATCTGCATCCATTATAACCAAGGTTGTGAATGGCAAACTTGTTATCGCAAAAATCAATGGTAAATACTGGATGTACTGGGGTGAGCATTTTGTAAATCCCGCATCATCAACAGACCTTGTGAACTGGGAACCCATGCTGAATGAAAATGGAAATCTAAAACAACTCATAGCCCCGCGTGAAGGTTTTTTTGACAGTGATCTTACAGAGTGTGGGCCGCCAGCTGTTATGACTGATGATGGAATCATACTGTTGTACAACGGCAAGAATGCAGGTGATGAAAGGCGTGATAAAAAATATAACGCCAATACATACACCGCCGGCCAGGTATTATTCGATAAAAATGATCTTACAAAACCTATTGCCAGGCTGGATGCACCATTTTTTGCACCCGCTGAACCCTTTGAAAAAACCGGGCAATATGCCGCCGGCACTGTGTTCATTGAAGGTCTGGCATTATATAAAGAAAAATGGTACTTGTATTATGGCGCTGCAGACAGTAAAGTAGGTGTGGCCGTTTACGATCCGGCAAAAAAATAATAATTATTGGATCTATTCTAGACCAGCAAGGAGATAAAATAAAAAGCTTTCCCTTCAGGTTAGGGGTATCATAAAAAAGCCCGCTATTATCCATAGCAGGCTAAACTAATTTAAATGGCTTTTACATGTTTTTTTGTTCTATTACGCCACAACCTATCCGGTTGCCTGCATCGCCGGAAGGTTGCGTTTTTAGGTCATCAACACCACTGTGAATAATCACGGCTTTATTTAAAATGTTGGTTGTTGAGTCGCCACCTATTGTCCATAAATCTGTTGACATTTCAATATGACCCTTTCCTTCAGCATCAAGGTCTACGTTGCCAATATCGCCACTGTGAAAATTATCGCTTCCCCATTTTCCATGTTGTTTATTGGTGGGGTTCCAGTGTCCATGCGAACCTTTTCCATTATCGCCGCAATCACCATGCTCGTGTAAATGCACGGCAACACTCTTACCGGCGCGTGAAGGAACGGTAATATCAAAAACCATTTTCACTTTGCCATTATCTACGGTAAATACTGCTGATCCCATTAAAGTGGTATCAGGAAAAGTGGCATTAATATCAGCCCTCGCCATGGCACTTGCATGAATATCTTCATTTACCACGGTGGTGGTATCATGATCATCATTATCATCTGCATCATTTCCGCAGGAGGTTAAACCAATAGAGCCGAGTAGAATAAACCCAGCGAGATAACATTTAATAGCGTGTTTCATTTCAAATAAATTTTGTTTTAAATATTTCCTGAAAAGTTACCGCAAAATTTTTGCGTTTTGTTTATTTCATTTAATAATCCATATTTTCTTAGTCCCTAACTGTAATTTTTTGTAACATTCTTTTCAATAGCATTAATAAAAACCGCCAGGATTTTTTATTCTATGCCAACAGCCTTTATCCCAACCTGCAAATAAAATTAAATTTTCTTGCTAAAAATTTAGCAATGGTGGTATAGTCTATAACCACGTTACTTATTAATATTAAAAATAATCATGAGAAGTATAACCCATAGTTTTTTTATTGCAATTACCATGGTGGTGGTTAATTTAATCTGCTTCGCGGTAACCGGTTTTCCACAGGAGTTAAAAATTACCTTAAGTGACTGGCGCATTAGTGCACAGGGAGACATTACACAATTGCCTGCTTTATTTAATGATGGCTACGATATGTCTGCCTGGGTTAAAGCGACTGTTCCCGGCACAGTTTTCGGCGATCATGTTAATGCGGGTATAGAAGAAGACCCCAATTATGGTGATAATATTTACCGGGTTGATAAAAAGAAATACTATAAAAATTTTATTTATCGCAACCGGTTTATAGTACCGGGAAAGCTGCAGTCTGAAAAGGTATGGCTGAATTTTGAGGGCATCAACAGCAGGGGAGATGTTTACCTGAACAATGTAAAATTAGGCGTGCTCGATGGTTTTATGAGAAGGGGTAAATATGATGTTACAAACATTCTTAAAAAAGGAGCCGCTAACATACTTGTTGTACTGGTTTATGTGCCGGAAGAGCCAATCGTAAACTGGGCAAGCCCTACATATTTATCTGCCGGCGGCTGGGATTGGATGCCGTATGTACCGGGCCTGAATATGGGTATTACTGATGATGTGTATTTTACCACATCCGGTGAATGTTACCATTAAAGACCCATGGGTGCGAACAAAAAACATTATAACCGCAACCTCCGCGCAAATGGATTTTTCTGCCGATGTTGTAAATCATTCCGATAAAATAACAAATGGAATATTAGAGGCAACCATTCAACCGGGTGGTCTCACATTTTCTCGCCCATTAAAACTTGCACCCAATGAAACCCGGCATGTATCTGTAAATGACCAGCTTTTAAGAAACATTAAATTATGGTGGCCGAACGGGTATGGAGACCCCAACATGTATCAGTTAAAACTTTCGTTTAAAACCACACGGAAGTGTTAGTGATGAAGTAACAACACCCTTTGGTATAAGAAAATTTTCCTATGATTCCATTGGTGGTGTGCTGCATGTACATGTGAACGGAACACGCATTTTTTTAAAAGGTGGAAACTGGGGTATGAGTGAATACATGCTCAGGTGCCGTGGGGATGAGTATGAAACAAAAATGCGTTTTCATAAAGACATGAATTTAAACATGATCCGCAATTGGCTAGGTTCTACCACCGATGAAGAATTTTACGACAATTGCGACAAATATGGAATAATGGTGTGGGACGATTTCTGGCTGAATAATTTCTTCACGGCATTAAGAGATGTTCCGCGCTTCGACAGTAACGTAGTTGAAAAAATAAAAAGACTTAGAAACCATGCAAGCATCGCCATTTGGTGTGGAGATAATGAGGCGTATCCTTCCCCGGAATTAAATGCTATTATGGCAAAACATATTATTTCCTATGATAGCAGTGACCGCCGTTACCAGCCCTGTTCAAACCAGGGAAACCTTTCCGGCAGCGGGTTTTGGACAAATTTTGAACCGCGCCAATATTTTACAGGACCAACCAATTTTGTAAACGCCAAATGGGGATTAAGAAGCGAGATAGGCACCGCCGTCTTTACAACTTTTGAAAGCTTTAAAGAATTTATTCCTGAAGAAAACTGGTGGCCGAGAAATGAAATGTGGAACAAACATTTCTTTGGACCCCTTGGTGCTAATGCAGGTCCCGACACGTATGAAAGAACCATCAACAATAAATATGGAACCGCAACGGGCATTCGTGATTTCTGCAGAAAGGCACAACTTGTTAATATAGAAACGAACAAAGCCATGTACGAAGGGTGGCTGGATAATATTTGGAACGATGCATCAGGCATTTTAAACTGGATGAGTCAAAGCGCCTATCCATCGCTTGTTTGGCAAACCTATGATTACTATTATGATTGCAATGGAGCATACTGGGGCGTTAAAAAAGCCTGCGAACCTGTACACATTCAATGGAGCGCTGCGGATGATTCAGTTAAAGTGATAAATACCACAAACCGCAATCTTACAAACCTTACTGCTGTTTCTACAGTTTATAATTTAGATGGAACCGAAATAAAACAGCTTGGCAGCATTGCCAATGTTAACTCAATAAAAGACACTTCAGCCTATTGCTTTGATGTGTTCGGCAAATATGCCCGCATGTTTAATTATGCGTATAGTAAAACAGGTTCGGCATCTTCATCAAAAGGTACAAATACAGTAGATAAAGCTTTTGATGGTAAGACCGAAACCCGTTGGGAAAGTAACTATAGCGATAATCAATGGATAGCTGTAGACCTTGGCGAAGTAAAGCCTGTTAGTGCTGTTGTAATAAAATGGGAAGGTGCTTATGGCAAAAGTTATAAGATTCAGCTATCAGCAAACGGAAAGGATTGGATGGATGTGTTTTCAACGGAAACCGGTGATGGCAATGTAGATGAAATTGACTTTGCAAAAATAAATGCCCGGTATGTACGTATGCAGGGCGTTAAACGCGGAACCGTTTTCGGATATTCCATGTACGAATTTGAGGTATACGGGCCCGACAGGGTTAGTCTTACCGATGTACATTTTTTAAAACTACAGTTAAAGGATTCAAGCGGAAAGGTCGTATCAGATAATTTTTACTGGACAGGTAAATCAAATGATTATACTTTATTAAATACACTTAAACCTGTAAGCCTTAAAGTTCAAACACAGGTAAGTAAACAAAGTGAAAAGTTTCAAATAAATTCTACGATTGAAAATCCGCTTAATTCAGCAGGAATCGCTTTTACAGTTAGGGTGCAGGTGGTAAGTGCAGCAACCGGCAAACGCATATTACCTGTGTACATGAATGATAATTATTTTTCTCTGGTTAAAGGTGAGATCAAAAATTTTACGGCAGAGTTCGACGCTTCTTTATTAGCGCAGGATGATTCGCCCAAATTGCTGATTGAGCAGTATGCAGACGGTAATACAATGATCAATCAACCCTCTTCTTTAAAGAAGGGTAATATGCAGAGAGAAATAATATTAAAAAGCTTTCCGCCATTTCCCAATCCTTTTTCAAATGAAATAACCATTCCGGTAAATGCGAAAGAACAGGCAAATGTGCAGGTTAAAGTATATAACAGTTTAGGCCAGCTACAGCATCGTATGCAACAGGTAGTGCCTGCCGGCGATCACAAATTTATTTGGGATGGCAAAAATTTTTCTGGAAAAAAGGTAGCGCCGGGAAGCTACACGGTTGCTTTATTTAATAACGATTTAAAAGCCGGTTCATACCAGGTAATAAAATCAAACTAACACTAAAAAAACATGAAAAACATCTGTCTTATTATTTGCCTACTCGCATTGGGCGCACAGGCAAATGCCTATGTTACCCAGGCAAACTGGAGGTGGCGCAACAACGATGGCACAGAAACAAATGCAACATGGCGCGCAGAACAAAATGTTCCTATAACCATAACATCGATTGACAGCATCATCAGGTTGCGGATTCAATTGCAAAACAACAACGCTGATCCCAAAGGAATAAATGCAAACCTGCAATATGCCTCTGCACCCGACGGCCCATGGAGATATGTAATAAATTATCCCGGCAACAATGCTTTTATACTTACCTCAGCCAACAACGAAATCGGTGATCTTACGCCTACCACATCACAAATTAATGGATCGTCAAATTCTTTTTTTCCGGGTAAAATATTGTAAAAACAAATACGCTGGCGTACAATCTTTCACCCAACACCAATACCGAATTTGAATACAGCATACAGCCTACAGAAAACATTCAGCCTAATACAATCTATTATTTTCGTGTTCCCGGTGGCGAATATCCTGTTGCTTTACCCGCTTTAAAAACTTCTGCAACAATAAATGCGAAATCAAATGCAATAACAAATGGCAGTTTTGAAAATGGTTTGAATAACTGGGTTTTTAATGTTAATGCAGGTGCTGCAGCCACAACAAGTTTTGATAAGACCCAGCGAAAAGAAGGTGTACAATCATTAAAGGTAAATGTTACTCAAACCATTATGGCAAGTGATGTTTCCCTTACACATCAGCCTGTTGAAACGCAGGTGGGAAAGGTTTATATGGTTAGGTTTTGGGCCTATTCAACAAAAAATGGCGCTAAAATGCAACTTGTATTAACAGGCAATAAAAAACTTACTTACGATTACAAATTATATACAGGATGGCAGCAATTCCAGTTTGCATTTAAAGCTTTTGAACCAACTGTTGCTTTAAGTTTTTTGTTTCAGTTTAAAACAGAATATCACCTTGACCTGATAGATATTTTGGATGAAAATAATACAGAAGTTGATGTGCCTATGAATTACATGTGGCAAAACAAACGCCCGGTTGATCAATATGCATGGCTAAGCGCTGATGGAGAAAATTCCGTAGGGCTGCCCGATGGAAGAGCTGTTTGGACCTTCTCTGACGGATGGTACGGGTATAACGACACTACCACCAATTCTATGAGCACACACCAATTATTAAGAAACACTTTGGTAGTGCAAAGCGAACCACCGCCTGATGGAACTTTAATTACGAAAATTGGTGGTACGCTCGAAAAACCAGATGCGATAATGAAGCCACCAAACCCGCATGGACATGACAACTTTTTCTGGCCACGCGATATGATCGTTGAAAATGATTCACTTAAAGTTTTACTTCCGGATGTTGTACAATGGAACCAGGGTGATAATTTATCTGATGGAAACCGTGAAGCTGTTGGTGTATTTTCTTTACCCGATTTAACACTGCGGAGTATTGAATGGATGCCGTGGTTAAGTAAGCAATATTACATTGCCCTTTGCAGGGCTGATGATGGTTTTACTTATGCATACGGCAGTAAGCCTGTAAATTCTGTAGAGAGTTACGCAGTAGTTGCACGGTTTCCAACAGGCATGCTTAATTCCGTAACCCCCTGGCAGTTTCTTACAGATACAGGGTGGAGTTATACAGAAAGCAACAGCAAAAACATTGCAGATGTTCAGTTGTTTTCGGTGGCGAGGTTGGGACCCAACCATTATGTTTCATTATTCTTAAACCCTTTAAGCGATAAAATTGAAGTTTTATATGCGCAAACACCCATCGGTCCCTGGGTGGGCAGAAGCATCGTTGGTCAAATAGAAGGTCAGGCAGACATTCTTTCTTATTTTGGTTTGCTGCATGAGGAAACCGAAAACAATGGTGTATACACATACTCGTATTCAAATATTGGCGACATAGGGCATATGCTAAATGACAAAACTGTTTACTGGCCTTCTTATATGAAAGCTGACCTTAGATTGTTATCACCGTTCACCGATTCTGTATTGCCGGTTCGGTTCTTAAGTTTTACTGCAAAACCCGAAGACGATAAAAGTTTATTACAGTGGAAAACAGCAACCGAAACAAACAACGACAGGTTTGAAATTGAACGCAGCAGCGATGGCAAAAGAGATTGGATGACCATTGGTGCAGTTAATAGCAAAGGAAATTCTTTAGAGGCGCAATCATATAATACCTACGATGCCAACACATTGAATGGAACAAATTATTACCGGTTAAAACAAATTGATATGGATGGAAAAATCAGCCTGTCATCTGTTCAGCTGGTAACATTTAATAAAAGAAAAGTTTTGTTACAGGTTTCCCCTAATCCGGCCACATCAACCATAAAGTTCAATATTCAAAATTTTGATGAAAGGGAATTTAATGCAGTACTTATAAACAATAAAGGAAAGGTCGTACATCAACAATCATTTAAGTCAAATGCAGGTAATACTTATTCTTTAAGCGAAGAATTCCATCATACAAAAGGTGTTTACTATTTGCAGGTGATCAGTGGAGGAAAAACCTACTCTGCCAAAGTTTTTATTCAATAATAATGATCATATAAATTCATGAGACAACTAATATTACTTGTGTTCTGCGTGTTAACCTGTTATGGCTCGCATGCTAATTCAATTGCAGAAGAAAATGTTGAATTTATAACGCTGCCACTTCATAAGCAGGTTTACCCCAGAAACGTCAAAACAAACACCGGTAATGCGGTTATTAAAGGCATGGTATTCAATAATGCTTATGCATCTATCCGTATAAAAAAATATAGGGAAAATGTCCTGCAACAACAGTATGATCAATCGCTTGATTTAAGTGGAAATGCTGCACCTTTCTTATTCAATATTTCTATAAAGGCGGAGCTGGCAAATTACCGGCTGGAAGTATTTGGAGTAAATAATAATGATGAAGTGTTGCTGGAAACTGCCGATTCATTATTGGCAGGGGAGGCCTTTATTATACAGGGGCAGTCGAATGCTGTTGCCGGCAGGTTTGGAGGCTTTCCCAGCAACCCCGAAAATCAAAGCACCTTTATAAGAGTATGGGGTTCTGCCAGTGGTGGATACCGGCAAAAATGGTACACTGCAAATGGCGATGTTGAACAATATGTAAACGGAAATGCCGGACAATGGGGGCTAAGGCTTGCACGGTTATTAATGGATAAAGAAAAAATACCCATCGTAATATTTAATGGCGCGAATGGAGGGCAACCCATAAATTATTTTCTGAAAGATTACCCGGGCACCACAAACAATTATTTGCTCTTAAAACAAAGGGTAGTAGGAACAGGATTTCAAAACAGCATTCGGGCAATTTTCTGGTACCAGGGAGAAAGTGATTCAAACCCTGGCAACAGCGTAGAAGCTTATAAAGAAAGTTTTAAAAAATTATATAATGACTGGAAATCTGATTATAAAAATTTTCAAAGGTTATTTATAATTCAAACAAAATTATCCTGCCTGGCAGATGCAGAAGCATCCTGCAAAATTGCGGAAGCGCACAGGGAATTATACATGGAACTGCCACAAACCTCCATTCTTGCAACAAATGGTTTAAAACATCTTGGTCCGGGTGCCTGGTGTCACTATACCTACGATGATGGGTATAAATTAATTGGTGACCAGTTGTTTGCTATGATAGATAACTATCTCCATCCTTCTCCCGTGGTTCGCAATATTCAGTCACCATTTGTAGAAAGTATAGTTCAAACTGCCCCCGATAAAGTTACCCTACAATTTAAGGATAAGCAAGACGGCCTTGTGTGGGAGCCGGGAACGGAAAATGACTTTGCAACCCATGAGGAAAATGTATTCGTAACAAATGGTGAAGTAAATGGTTCAGCAATTATTCTCACGCTAAACAAGCCAGCTTTAATATCAAATTTGTCTTTTTATGGACATTTAGTTGGTGGCTCCCCCTGTATCAGGAATTCATCGGGGCAGGGGATCGTAGGATTTTATAAAATGCCGGTTAATTTCTTAAATAAAAAGGTTCCCTTAGCAGCCGGAAGTTTAAATGCCGTTATAAACCGGTCTGTTAACGCCACGGAATAATCAATTTTTCTAATCTCAAACTTTGTTGAAGAGGTCGTAAACTTTAAAAAAGAGCTATAAAGTTGCCTGCTGAAAATTGAATATTTAGGTGGATAAATTCGCAAAAAACACATTAAAAATAAATTATTTCATTAATGGAATTCAGTAATATTGTATAGCAAAAACACCTGTCCATAAACAAACTAAGAAAACCTTTTGATAGGTGAGATTTTTAAAAAATAAAAAACATAACGTTATGAAAAAAGTTTTACTCATTGCATTTCTTTCCATTGCATGCAGCCAGGTTTTCGCGAACCTGCAACAGGGCGCATGGCGATGGAGGTCAGATGATGGCACTGAAACAACAGCCACATGGATAGCTGATGAAAATACCGCACCAATCATTACTTCCATGGCTAACCTTAGGTTGCGCATGGAAATTTATAATGATGATGCAGATCCGTTTGATTTTAATAATAATATTCTTGAAGATTCTGTTGCAGGTAGTGGAGTTTGGACACCCATAACAAGCACCTCAACTACAAATGCTTTTATGCTTGCCGGTTCAAGTCCTTTTGTATCAGATATGGAAGCGACGACAAACCAGTTAGTGGGCATGTCTACAAATCCATTTAAACCGGGATTGGTATTAGTGTCTTCAGATACCTATTCTTATTCACTACCCATTACTACCAAAACAGAATTTGAATGGGTTTTAAAACCTACAGGTAACCTGCAGCCTAATACCGTATATTATTTCAGATTGTCGGGTTCGGTTGATTACCCGGGCACTATTATATCTTTAATAACAGGAGGATCATTACCAATTACCCTCTCAAGCTTTAATGTAGCGCCAGATGGTAACCGTGTAAAAATAGCCTGGTCAACCGCATCAGAGCAGAATAATGACCGTTTTGAAATTCTCCGCAGCAGCGATGGTAAAAACAACTGGAAGGTTGTTGCCACCCAAAAAGGAAGCGGCACCACAACCCAGTCTCATTCTTACACCGCATATGATAACAGTCCATTAAACGGAAATAATTACTACCGTATTAAACAATACGATTTTGATGGTAAGGCAAAAGAAACTGAAATTAAAATGGTTTCAATGAAGTTGCTGAAAGCAATTGCCAGTGTATATCCAAATCCGGTAAGGGATGCAATTAACTTTACGCTGAATAATTATAGCGGAAATGTAACAGCTTTATTGGTAGACATGAAAGGCGGTGTTGCCCATAAAGAAGTTATTTCAGTTAACGGCCAGGGAAGCTACAGGTTAAACCTGAAAGGCAAGCCTGCACCGGGTACTTACATACTGCAATTAAGAGGTGAAAATTTAGACCAAAGTATTCGGGTTTCAGTACAATAATTTGCACTGATTCTCGGTTTTTGTTTTAAATTATCCAATGTCACTTTCAAAATATAAGGTTATGAAAAGAATGGTATTATTTACCCTTTTCATAACCTTTTTTATTTCGGGTTTTTCTCAGCAGGTACTTCAGGGTAACTGGCGCATGAGATCAGACACTAAAATTACTTTTGCATCAACCTGGTTAGCCCCGGAAAACAATGCCCCTGAATTATATAATTACGAAAATGTAAGGCTTCGTATAGAGCTTTTTAATGAAGGGTTAATAAACCTGCCGGTAAGTTTATTATTGGAAGATTCCTGCGAGGAAACAGGCAAATGGGTTAAAGTGTCAGCAAATTCAGAAGTGGGGGCATTTATGCTCGCAGGGTTTAGTGAAGCAGGCAAAGACGGGAAGGAAACAACGAGGCAACTGTCAGGTATGTCCGACCTTCCTTTCATAAAGGGACGGGAAGTAATTTCAGAAGAACAACCGTTGTTTATTTTACCCGCTAAAACCAAAACAGAAATGGAGTGGGTTATAAAACCTACCGCATCATTTTTTAATAGCACCAATCATTACCTACGGGTAAGTGGTATTGGCTATCCGTCACCGGTTATATTAGTTACTGCCAATAGTACGTTGCCCGTTCAAATAAGTGCCTTTAATGCTATGCAACATGGCCACAGGGTTAAAATTTTATGGACAACGGCCACCGAGCATAATAACGACCATTTTGAAATTCTTCGGAGTAATGACGGAAGAAATAATTGGAAGGTGATTGCCACACAAAATGGCTATGGCAATACTACGCAACCACACGATTATTTGGTGTACGATTACAACCCGCAAAGTGGAAATAATTACTACCGCATTAAGCAATTTGACCTTGATGGAAGATCTAATGAAACTGGTAAAAATGGTTTCAATGAATATGGTTAATGTAATTGCCACCGTGTACCCGAATCCTGCAAGTAACATGATAAATTTTACCCTTAGCAATAAAAATGGTAAGGTTACTGCCATGCTGATTGATATGAACGGAGCTGTAATAATAAATGAAGTTGTTACAGAAAATTCACAAGGCGTTTTCAGGTTAAACATAAAGAATAAGCCTGTGCCTGGCAACTACCTGCTACAGGTAATATCAGATAATTTGAAAGAGTCAATAAAAGTTTCTATTCACTAAAAAAACTGAATGTTTATCGACCCCTGTATTTATACGGGGGTTTTTTATTTATAATATTTTAAAGTCTAAACAGCAGATTTCATCTGCAGTTTGTCTAAGTATTTATCAACATATTATATTATTTGATTTTTTGATAGTTCTTGCCAATTATTTTGCAACAGTAGTTTTGCCAGCCTTCTGATAGATTGCTTTTTAATTTAATAATTGCCTAAAAATTATCAGGTAAAATAGTGGTGGTGGCGGTAAGATGTGACAAATAGGTTGTGCTTGTCTCTCTTTTCCCATGGATCTGAATGGTGCTTGCAGCCAACATTAATAATATATTTAATAGCAATATTGTTTTCTATGTTGAAAACTTGTAATCGTATGAAAAAATTATGGCCTCTGCTCTTGGTTGTTGGTTTTACAGCCCTGGTTACATCGTGTACGAAAAACGGAGGCTTTCTGGAGCAAACAGAAACCTCTAGTTTAAATGAAGAATCTGTATTTTCAGACAGTGCACTCTCTATGGACTATTTCACAGATATATACAGGCATAGGTTTTAGTTTTGATCCCGCCCGGTTTTCGGGGCGCGCAGGGCTTGAAGCTTGTACAGACGAGGCTGAAGGTCCAAGTTCCACTACAATAACAACATATAACCAGTTTGCATCTGGCTCGGTTAGCGCTTATAGCATTAGTACAGATGCATGGAATATTTGTTATGCCCAAATAAGGGCTGTTAATCAGTTCCTGTTTCATTTAGATGGCGCTTCAGCAGATCCTTCCCGGAAAGATACCATTCCCTTCAATAAATTTTTAAAAGCCCGCACCAGGGGAGAGGCTATGTTTTTAAGAGCATGGTACTATTCCTTATTATTAAAACATTATGGAGGTATTCCATTAATTGGCAACACTGTTTACGATATTAGCGATGAAATAAAAACTACAAGAAATACTTACGAAGAGTGTGTAAACTACATTATTTCTCAGAGCGACTCTGCATTAAACCTTGTATCATCCAGCTACAATGGGTTAGATTATGGCAGAATAACAAAAGGCGCATGCATGGGTTTAAAAGCACGTGTTTTATTATATGCTGCAAGCCCTTTATTTAATGGCGGACAGATTGCTACTGATGAGCCCCTGCGCTCCCTTACCGGTTTTGCCAGTTACGATGCCAATCGCTGGAAACTCGCTGCAGATGCTGCAAAAGCGATCATTGACCTTCAGGTATATCATATTTATGTAAACAATACGGTTAAACCCGGCTACGGTTTTTATTCCCTTTTTACCCAAAGAATTAATGACGAATTTATTTTTCTGCGAATGCTTAATAACAACCGCGATTTTGAAAATTTATGGCGTCCGCCAAGCCGCGGTGGCAGCAGTACTTCCGGATCCTGGGTATACCAAAACCTGGTAGATGCATTCCAGATGAATAATGGTTTAGATATCACCGATCCCAATTCAGGATACAATCCACAGGATCCTTATACTAACCGCGACCCACGCCTCGATTATACGGCAACAAGAAACGGTTCTAAAATCGCCGACGGGCAGGTAAGCAGTACCTTATATCCTGTATATACCTATGTTGGCGAACCAAATGGAGATGGGTTTGGGAATGGCACTCCAACAGGTTATTATACAAATAAAATGTGTAAAGATGATGTACGTCCAGAATGGATTACAGATACCAAAAGATGTTACCCGCTTATTCGCTATGCAGATGTTTTATTAATGTATGCGGAGGCGCTGAACGAATACCAGGGCCCAACGCAGGAGGTTTATGATGCAGTAGACAGCATCCGGTACCGCGCAGGATTGTCTCCATTTGCACTTCCACTGGGTTTATCGAAAGATGAAATGAGAAAAGTTATTCAGCACGAAAGGCAGGTAGAACTTGCATTTGAAGAACACCGTTTCTGGGATGTAAGGCGGTGGAAAATTGCTGAAATAACCGAAAATAAAACTATGACCGGGATGAAAATAACCATAGATAACAGTACTTCAACCTATGTTTATAATGTGGTAGATGTAAGAGATCATAATTTTAGAACAGCGATGTATCTGTGGCCCTTACCTCAATCAGAAACCGCTAAATCACCCGACTTATTACAAAACCCCGGTTATTAATTAATTGAAAAATATTAGTATGAAACTGATAAAAATGTTTTTAATGTGCAGTTTGGTTTTTATGGTTGCATGCCAAAAGCAAAAAGATGTGGTTCCCGAAGAACCGGTAAAAGACCTTGTGGGAAAATGGGCATTACTTAAGGTTGTGCGCAACAGCGTTGATATTACGCCTTACATAGATACTACGGGCTTCAGGCTAAACCTGAACAGCGATGAAACCTATACATTGGAAAATAATGACATTCCATTTGTAATAAATAGCGGGGGTACATGGTCAGCAGACGATCCAATTTATCCCTATCACATTTCATTTAAAGGAAGTGACAGCACAAACACGGTGGTGGCGAACGTAGCAACCCCAGTAAGTAAAGGTAAACGTAACCTCGATTTTACATTTAGCCCCGGTTGTTTAACAAACACCTATGTGTACAGTTTCTCAAAAATTCAGTAATTAAAAATGACAAAGCAAGCCATACAAAAATTCTTTATTGCCAAAAGAAAAATTGCTACCACAGTTATTCTTATCACTTCTGTTGCATTGATTATTGCAGCATGTACTGCGGTAATCCAAAGTATTCAGCAGCCGGTAACCGTTACTGCAGGCGATACTGCCCGCTCTGTAATGAACATACAATGGCTGGCAACAAACTTCGACAGAAATCAGCGACTGGTAGTGGGCGTATGTATGCCCAAAAGCTGGAAGGGTGATGATAATACAAAAATGTATATGCGCAGCACCGTTGGTGAAGGAACGATGAGTAAAATTCCTTCAGATCAGAAAGAGCCCTATACGGGACTTCCCTGGAAAGATGCGTTTCTTCAAAAATTTGGAATAGGGCCTAATTTATTGGATGATGTGGAGTGGGTTGTATTCTGGACTGATCAAACCTATTTTGTGCCCAATCAAACAGACCCAACAGGCAGCGTAACGATCAATACCAAAACCGGCCTCAATAATTTGCAGTACAAACCCGGTTATGCATTTTGTGAAAATGAAGACGGATTATCAGATGCCGACCCCGGTTACTATGCTAACACATGGAAAGAGTGCCTTGAAGTGGTAGATGGTGTAGGGGACCTTCAGGATTTTTGTAATCCTCAAATCGGAATTGGTGAACCAAGCAATGCAACAAAAGACGATATTATTACTTTTAAATACGATGGGTTTGTAGATACTTCTTCGCTGCATAATGAAACTGCCATTTATTTCTGTTCAATTGCCTATTTAACCGACGGCACCATTATAGATAAATGTGAGGCATCCGCCGACACAAAGCTTATACTGTACGAAACAAATAAATGGCGCATAGATTTTTGGCCTGCTGAATTTTATAACCTTACTCCAGCCAGGAAATTGACAGATTGGAGTATTATTTTATGGATGCTTCCGGAAATAATAAAGTGGGTTACAGTAATACAACTGAACCTTTCAAATACCAGTTTAAATGCAATTAAAATTATTCATTGCAAAATAATTCCAGATTATATTCTAACCAGAACTATATGACAACCAGAATAAAAAATTGCTTCATTAAATCTTCTGCTTTGCTCTTTATCCTGCTTGCAGGGTCAGGCAGGTTGGCAAGCGCACATCCGGTAAATAATTATTCTGCCTCTTACCAGGTGCCTATCGTGGCAAAAGGTTTGGTATTGGATAACTATGGGCATCCATTACAAAATGCGGAAATCTCAATAAAAAATGGTACTTCCGCTCCCGTGCTTACAGACGATTTAGGCAATTTTGAAATTACGCTCCCTTCAAATGCTGTTATTGTTATTACACATCCCAGATTTTATTCGTTGGAAATTAGTGTTACAGAGGTAAATAAAAATATATCAGCCCGGCTTTCTGAAAAATATTTGCAGCACCCTGATTCAGTAGATGTTTTGTATGAAACCAAAGCTGCTGATAAAACTCTTGGGTCAATTGCAACGGTTTATACCAATCAGCTTACAACCACCCCCGCACCTTTATATGCTCATGCATTGGCAGGACGGCTCCCCGGTTTGTATACGCAGCAAACAAGGGGTATAGCCTCTCAAAGTGGAAGTTCTATAACTGTTTTTAATGGAATTGGTGGCGAAAACCCTGTTCGTGGGCTGGCCGGACCTAACGACAATACCGAAGTACTGTTAAGATTAAGAGGGCAAAACCCCGTAACACTGATAGATGGGGTTCAGCGCGACATATTTACAATAGACCCTGAAAATATTGAATCCATATCTGTTTTAAAAGACGGTTTGTCTGCAATGATGCTGGGCATTCGCAGTTCCCGTGGAGCAATATTAGTAACTACTAAAAAACCGATTGCAGGCACTCCCCACGTTTCATTTACTGCAGAGGCGGGCATTCAAACGCCATTGGGTTTACCGGAGCCTTTACCTGCTTATCAATATGCTTATCTGTATAACGAAGCGTTATACAATACCAACCAGAGACCTGCATATGAGTTTGAAGATTTTGATGCATACCGAAATCATACTGATCCCTATGGACATCCTGATGTGAACTGGTTCAACACTATTCTTAAAAAGAATTCTCTGATCAGCAATTATAATTTAAACCTCTCCGGCGGAGGAAGTACTGCCCGTTATTCCGTGGGATTAAGTTATCTTAACCAGGAAGGCTTATTCAGGGATGATAATCCCGATTATAATACCAACGCGCAAATTCAGCGGTATACCATAAATACAAATATTGATGTGAACGTAACAAAATATTTCACTACCCAGTTGCAGTTATTTGCCCGAATACAGGATGGCAATCAGCCGGGTGCAGGGACTGATGCCGTTATTACAGGATTATATAATACACCTAATAACGCGTATCCTGTATTTAATCCGGACGGTTCTTTGGGTGGTTCACAAAACTTTAGCCGAAACCTGTATGGCATGGTTAACAATTCGGGTTATGTAATTGATTATGCCCGCGATATCGTTGCAAACGTAGTTCTAACCTATAAATTTGACGAATGGGTAAAAGGCCTTTGGGGCAGAATACAAAGTAACCTTTCAGTTTACGGCTCTAATACTATTAATAGAAGTTCCCAGGTTCCTTCTTTTAAATTTGCAATATCACCCGCCGGAGACTCTACTTACACACGGTTCGGCTCTACGAGAGATCAATCCAATTCATTCAGTTTTACAAATAATGCGCAGTTCTGGTATTTGCAATCAGCCGTTGGATATGATCATGACTTTAATTCCAAAAATCACCTGAGCACAAAATTATTTTACGACAGGTACGAATCTATTTTTGGATTTGACCTACCTAAAACCAATCAGAATATTTCGCTCGCTACCTCTTATGATTTTGCACGGAAATATTTTATAGAAGGCGTATTAAATTATGGTGGAAGTGACAGATATCCTCCAGGAAACCAATTCGGATTTTTTTATGCAGCAGGGTTGGGATGGGATCTTGCACAGGAAAATTTTTTTGTTGAAAATGCTTCATTTAAATGGTTAAATCAGGCTAAAATTCGGGCAACATATGGCAGAACAGGTAATGATAATATTGGATATTTTACCTGGAGAACCGATTACCTTGGCGGCAATGTTTCTAATGGAACATTTGATGTTTATAATTTTGGCCCAGACAGGGCTTCAACCAATGGTATTGCGCAAAACAGGCTGGCAAATCCGCTTGTTTCGTGGGAGAAAGCTGATAAGGTTAATGTAGGTATTGACCTCGCAATTTTTAACAATCATTTGCAGGCAACCGCAGAATATTACAACAACAAATATTTTGACCTGATGCAGCTTCGCGGAAAAAGAAGCTCCATTTTAGGTATAGAATATCCTATTGAAAATATTGGAGTTAACAGGTACACGGGTAATGAATTTTCTTTGACCTACCAAAACAATTATAAGAATTTACATTATTTTATTACCGGCAACCTTTCAATAGAAAGAACCGAGGTGTTATATATGGATGAAATTGAACAGCCTTACCCGTGGATGGTTCGTACTGGTTTACCTGTTGGTATGCCATTCGGTTATGTTGCTGATGGGTTTATTCAATCAGAAGAAGAAGCACGAACAAGTGCAGCCTCAACTGGCTACACCCTGCAGCCAGGCGACATTAAATTAAAAGACCTTAATAACGATGGCACGATTAACGAATATGATATTGCACCCATTGGCACAACCAAGCCACTTACATATTATGGCGTAACCTTCGGATTTAACTTTAAGGGGTTTGATATGAGCATTCTCTTCCAGGGCGTTGAAAACAGGGTATACTCCCTAACCGACCCATCTTTTGGCCAAAACGGGCAAAGCCAGGCCTTTGGTTATATAGTTGGCAGGTGGACTCCGGAAACTGCCGACCAGGCAACTTATCCGAGGTTAACACCAGGATTTAATGCAAACAACGATATCAATCCTTTTTTTGGAGGCAATGTCAATTCTTTCTGGATGCACTCAGGTGATTACCTGCGCCTGAAAAATGTTGATATAGGTTACACACTACCTTATAAAATCACCAACCGGCTTAAAGTATCATCAATGCGGGTTTTTGCAAATGCGCTTAATCTGGTTACCTGGGCAGATTATAACAGGGTAGACCCCGAGGTGTATAACCAGGTGTATCCCAACCAACGCGTTGTAAATTTTGGGGTGAACTTAAAATTCTAAACGAAGATTAAAATTAAGCATGAAAAAAATTATTTTAATAGTCTCCTTTCCAGTCTTTATGGCAGTATTGTTTTCATCCTGCGAAAAGCATTACGAAAGTGTACCGGTTGAACAGATTACGGATGAATACCTTTGGGATCCTTTAGATTCAAATGGCGTTAATGCTTTGCGTTACCTTAACCAAATCTACTCCTTAATGCCTTTTGGGTTTAACCGACTGGATAAAGATTTGTTATGTGCTGCCTCAGATGATGCTATCCCATCACGGCTGCAAAGCAGTGTTCGCACAATGGCAACGGGCGGTATGAATGTGTTCTTCGGTTCAGGTATGGATAATACATGGAGTATAAATTATTCCGGCATTCGCCGTTCTACCATCTTCCTGAATAATTTTGGGATCGTTCCTTTGCGTGATGCTGATGAAAAAAGATACCGGATGGCTGAGGCCAGAGTTATGCGAGCCCTGTTTTATTGGGAACTTGTCAAAAGATGGGGAGGGGTGCCAATAATAGGAGACTCAATTAAAACCCTTGAAGAAGATATTGAAGTACCAAGAAATTCTTTTGAAGACTGCATCAACTATATTGTACATGAATGCGATCTGGCGAAAGACAGTCTGCGGCCTGATCCAATTGCTTCGGCTAATGAAGGCAGATGGACACAAGGGGGCGCAATGGCAATAAAAGCGGAAGTATTATTATTTGCAGCCAGTCCAAGGCACAATGGTAAAAATCCGGGAAACGAGTTAACGGGTTACAGCAGTTACGATGCCAACCGCTGGAAAAAAGCAGCAGATGCATCCAGGGAAATAATTGATTATGGCGTGTTTGCTTTAGATACCTCTTTCAAAGATCTTTTTCTGCGGGAGTATAGTGTAGAAACTATTTGGGCAAGGCTCGAAGATTTAAATAATAAAGTAGAAACCGACAACGGCCCGCCCAATATGTCATCGGCTTTTGCAACAGGTTACACGAGCCCGACCCAGGAGTTGGTTGATGCTTTTGGTATGCGCAATGGACTTGATATTACTGACCCAAATTCAGGGTACAATCCAGACAGTCCATATGTTAATCGCGATACGCGTTTCTATGCATCAATCTTATACAATGGCTCAAGGTGGCTGAGTACGTCCCTGGAAACTTTTCAGGGTGGTTTTGCGAACCCCGGCGGAACAAGTGTTCAAACACAAACATCTTATTATCTCAGAAAGTTCATGGGAAATTTTGAAAATGCCTCCAGCTATTCCAGGCATTACAGTGATTTTATCATGTTCCGGTATGGCGAGGTTCTGTTAAATTTTGCAGAGGCTCAAAACGAATTTTCAGGACCTGATGCCGATGTGTACGACGCGGTTGAAAAAATTAGGGAACGCGCCGATGTTTTACCCTTTACTGTTCCCCAGGGTATTTCACAGGATTCAATGAGAATAATAATAAGAAAGGAACGCCGTAAAGAATTGGCGTTTGAAGAACACCGGTACTGGGATATAAGAAGATGGATGATTGCGGATGAAGTATATAACAAACCACTGCATGGCATGAGCATCATTAAAAGTGCAGCGGGCGATCTTACATTTAACAGGGTACCTGTTCTAACTACTGTTTTTGAAATACCCAAAATGTATTTCTATCCTATACCATACAATGAATTAGTTAGCAATAAAAACATGGTTCAAAACCCGGGTTGGTAAATTCTAATAACTGCATTTGAGATTATGAAAAAAATATTCCTGCTATCAGTCATATCCCTTGTTTTCAATATGGCATTATATGCCCAAAAAATTACGGGAAACGTTAAAGATGCAAATGGCCCTTTACCATCAGCTACCATTGTTGAGAAAGGCCTTGTAACAAATGGAACAGCCGCAGATAAAGATGGAAATTTTTCCATTACGTTAAAAGGCAGCTCAAGAACGCTTATTGTAAAACGTATTGGTTATTCCGAACAGGATGTAAGAATACCTGCAGGAGAAAACAATGTAAATGTAATAATGCAGGCTAATGACCAAAGCCTCGACCAGGTGGTTGTGGTTGGTTACGGTACAAAAAAACGTATTACCAATACAGGATCGGTGAGTTCCATTTCAGGATCGGTAATTCGCAATATTCCTACAGCCAATGTTCAGAATACCCTGCAGGGAAAACTGCCGGGTTTCTTTTCTGTACAACGTGGAGGGCAGCCGGGTAAAGATGCGTCTGACTTTTTTATACGTGGTGTTAGCTCGCTTAATGCAGATGGAAACAAACCGCTGATTATTGTTGATGATATTGAATATACCTACGAACAACTTGCACAAATAAACGTAAATGAAATTGAAAGTATCTCTATATTAAAAGATGCCTCAACAACCGCCATATATGGTATTAAAGGAGCAAACGGCGTATTGATCGTAAGAACAAGGCGCGGTGCATCATCTGTTCCACAGGTAAATGTTCGTGTAGAAATGGGCAGGCAGTCACCCACCAAACAACCTAGGTTTTTAAATAGTTTCGAAACCGCATCTTTGGTTAACGAAGCTTTGGTGAATGATGGACTTCAACCTCGTTTTACCCAGGAAGACCTAACACTTTTTCAAAATAACCAGGACCCATACGGGCATCCGAATGTTAATTGGTACGATGTTATATTCAAGCCATATTCGTCCCAGGCAAATACCAACATAGACATTTCTGGCGGTTCGGAAGCAGTGCGGTATTTTATTTCTGCCGGCACCTTTTCACAAAACGGTAACCTCAACGACTTCACAGATCCGCGCAACCAGGGCGTAGATAATCAATATTATTTTAAAAGGTATAACTTCAGAAGCAATCTCGATATCCAGGCCACACGGTCACTTAAATTCAGATTGGATGTTACTGGCAGGTTCGGGCAAATCAATCAGCCCTTGTTTTACCCTTATCCTTTTGGCACGGGTACCTCGGGAATTATGCAGGAAATTTATGATTTTCATCGCATTACTCCGTATGCTGCCCCGGTGCTTAATCCCGATGGCAGTTACGCATATGCTTTTGGTCCGGAGTTAACAAACGAACCAACGTTAAATGCAAGGCTTGCCACACTAGGATATAACCGCACTACACGTACCGATTATAACGTACTTTTTGGTGTAACTGAAAAACTGGATTTTATAACTAATGGACTATCCTTTGAGGCGCGTATTGCTTATGCAAGCACAGCAGATATCATTCGTGTATTGAGCAGGGGAGAAGTGCCACCATCATTTCATTATAATCCACTTGACAGCAGTTATACACTCGATAAACATGGTAATTATACCCTTAGCACGTATGGGTTGTATTCGGGTAATGGTATTTTTAATAAAAGGGTTAACCTGCAGGCGTTCCTTAATTACGACAAAACCTTTGGTGATCATCACGTTAATTCCCTACTTTTATTTAACAGGAATAACTATTCGTTCCGTGAAAGTGTCCCTGAAAAATTCCAGGGTTTTACAGGCAAAGTCGGGTATGAATACCAGAAAAAATATTTGGTTGATTTTAATGCAGGTTTTAACGGCTCTGACCGTTTTCAGGCCGGCAACAGGTATGGATTTTTTCCCGCAATTGGTGTGGGATGGAATATAGCGGAAGAAGATTTTTTTAAAAACCGTTACGATTTTGTTCAGCTATTTAAATTACGTGCATCCTACGGTTTAGTGGGTTCTGATGCGGTACCTGATAACAGGTACCTGTACAACCAGGTGTATAATCGCGGAGGATTTTACTATTTTGGTGAAACACCAAATGGTGTGTGGGGCATTTCTGAAGGAAGTCTGGGTAACACAAACGTTACCTGGGAAAAGGCGCGCAAATTTGATGTTGGTATAGACGCAAACCTTTTTAAAGATAAAATTACTCTTACGGTAGATTACTTTAACGACTACAGGTTCGACCAGCTGTTTTTTCCGGGATCTGTGCCATCAATTCTCGGTGTTGGTTTTGCACGCGAAAATTTAGCGATCGTTAGAAATAAAGGATTTGATGGATCATTGAAATACCAGGATAAGATTGGCAATGTTCAGTTTGATATTACCGGTGTGTTCTCTTATGCCAAGAATAAAATTTTATTCCAGGATGAACCAAACCCTGCATATCCATGGCTTGCACGCACAGGTCACCCCATCGGGCAACCTTTCGGCTATACATGGGTAGGTTTTTACCAGGATGAAGAAGACATCGCAAAAAGCCCGAAACCTTTGGTTGATCCAGCCATCATTAAACCAGGCGATCTGAAATACGCAGATTTAAATGGAGATGGTATAATCGACGAAGGCGACCAGGGCCCAATTGGAAAACCTAATTTACCCAATACATCTGCAGGTATAACATTGGGCGTGCATTATAAAGGCTTAGACATTAGTGTACTTTTCCAGGGCGCATTTAATTATAGTTTCTCTGTGCTGGGTATTGGTATAGAACCTTTCCAAAGCCAGTTACAACCAGTACACCAGGAAAGGTGGACCCCGCAAAACTCAAATAATGCGGCATTTCCAAGGCTTAGTTCTATGACCACCACCAGCAGCCCCACTGCATACCCCTCAAGCTTCTGGCTTATTGATGCGCGGTATGTTCGTTTAAAAACTGTTGAAGTAGGTTACCAGCTTCCGCCAAAAGCATTGCCATTGAAAATTAATAATGCGCGATTTTATTTCAGTGGATATAACCTGTTAACATGGACAAATTATTCACTGTACCAGCAAGATCCGGAAGTAGCATCAAACACCGCAGGCGACTCTTATTTAAACCAGCGGGTAATGAATATAGGCCTTCAGGTAGGATTTTAGTTTGGTTAATGCAAACGCATTATTTTGCAACATTAAATTGTGCAGGATAACCAGGCAGCCATGCAAAAATTCTTAAGGTCTTATAAGTTTGCAGCGATCATATCAGCATTATTGGTTTTGTATGCTGATGTATACATTCATTTTTTACCGGGGTTAATTTGCTATGTTCCATTATTCATTTCCTTACAGGGTATTAAATAAAAAAGAGGCATTTAAGGCCGGATACATTTTTGGAGTAACACTTTCTCTTACATCTTTATTCTGGATCATTCCCGGGGCTGTACGGTTTACCGGGGGCGCCATGTTTTATGGTATAATTGTGTACGTCCTTTCCGCTGTTTTTATTCCTTTTTATTTTTCATTACTTACATGGGGTTTTAAAAGCCTTCAACCTCAAATACATACAAAATACAAAACCATTTCGTCGGCGCTTTTAATAAGTGCCATTTACGTGGTGGGTGAGCAGCTGCTTACTTTATTATCTGATGGTATGCCATGGTTTGGATTGCATTCCGGCAATGCAATGATTAACGATCTATATGCTTTGCAACCAGCGGAATATTTTGGTATTCATGGTATTTCATTCATAATTGTTTTTGTAAATTATTTAGTTGCAGACAGCCTGTATAAAAAGCAACCAATTAAATTAGTTTGGCCTGCAACACTCGTAATTGTTTATTTAGTTAGCGGGTACCTGATTAAAAATAATCTTCAAAATAAAATAAGCACCGGCAAAGAAGTATCAATAGCCATTTTAGCTGAAAATATTGAACCTGAGATTAGATGGGATGATAAAACAGGTAACCAATTAGTGAAACAATTAATGGAGCTGGATAAAAAAGGAGCCTCCTTTAAACCTGATATTTTATTGTGGAGTGAGTCATCCATTCCATGGACCTACCGCCCGGATGATGATCTTTTAGATACCCTTCTTAAAATTTCTGCACCTTCAAATTCAACACATATTATTGGTATCAATTCTGACTTTAAAGATAATATTGTTTATAATTCTGTTTATGCTTTTAACCCGCAGGGAAGACTCGATGGCAGGTACGATAAAAGATATTTACTGTCCTTTATTGAAGAACCTGTAGCAGGAAAATATATTCCTTTTTTTTCCAGCGGAGGTTTTTTGGTTAAAGCAGGAGAATCAGCAGACCCGTTACCCACAGCATTTGGTAAAGCAGGCGTTATGATATGTAACGAGTCAGCAGTTAGCCGTTCCTCTGCAGACATGGTAAAGAATGGTGCAGAGTTCATAGTAAATTTAAGTAATGATGGATGGTTTAATGATACATACCTGGTAGACCTGCATTTTTATAACGTACGCCTCCGCGCTGTTGAAACCAGGAAGGATATTGCCATAAACAGCAACAATGGTTATTCAGGATTAATTAATGCATCGGGAGAAGTAGTGATGAAAGAAATGAGTACCGATCCCTTTGTGAAAGTGGTTTCATTAAATACCAATACTTATCAAACCTTAAGTACAAGAATGCCTTTACTGGTGGTTTATATAAGTATTTTAATACTGCTTATTTTTTGGAGCATTCAGAGTTTTACAGGGGAATAGACGGGAGCCGGAAAAAAATGCTTCAAAAAAGTTTTAGAAAAAAAACCGATTAAAGTAAAATTGTTGTTATACTTGCAAACGAAAAAGCCACCTGTAGAAACAGACGGCCTCTAACGATTGCTTGCCATATGAAAATCTTGATAAATTCTGATCAATGCAATTTGATCTTTGTTTTAGGCCTCTAACGATTCTTCTCTAACGATTGCTTTGCCATATTAATAATCAATTGCAGAACAAAAATAACAACTGTTCCAATTGATTATTATGCATATTCGGCATGGTTTAATGATGCCAACCGTTATTTGACCAGGCTGAAACCCTTATGTAGCTTATGTTTTATTATTTTTATGCAATTATGCCCAACGGTAAATTTGTATGAATTAAGAATCAAAGTAGGTTGAAAAGTAGTAATCTATTAAATAAATGCAAGTAAGATGGTTGATAGAAAATTAAAATTGCATTATAATTACAAACGAAAAAGCCATCTGTAGAAACAGACGGCCTCTAACGATTGCTTGCCATATGAAAATCTTGATATATTCGGGTCAAATGCTTTTGATCTTTGCTGTGGGCCTCTGACGGTTACTTTTTCCTCGATTTGCTTTGCCGTATTTTAGAATCAATTGCCGAACAAAAATAACAACTGTTCCTAATGATTATTGTGCATTTTGTTGGGGGTTTAATGATGTTAAACGACATATAAACCTACCAGAAGCCTTACAGGGCTTGGTTTTTATTAATTTAATGCCTTTATGTCCAACAGAAATCAAGACATATTATTTCAACTAATCCATTCTTTGGAAAAATCCGAAAAGCGGCATTTTAAGCTGTATATAAAACGTAGTTCGGCAAACGAGGAATTAAAAATAGTGCAGTTGTTTGATGTGGTGGATAAGCTGGATGAATATGACGAAAAACGGCTTTTAAAAAAATTGCCCGGTATTGAAAAGCCACAACTCTCTAATCTTAAAACACACCTTTACAAGCAATTACTTGCCAGCTTAAGATTGCTAAAAAGTACTGACAGCATTGATCTGCAGCTAAATGAGCAATTCGATTATGCCCACATACTTTATAAAAAAGGTTTGTTTCTGCAAAGCCTGCGCATACTTGAAAAGGCGCGTGAAACAGCAAGGGCACATCAGAAATTCAATTTCTTAATCCAGGTTATTTCTCTTGAAAAAAGAATTGAAACATTACACATCACCCGTAGCATGCAGGGTAAATCCCGGCAATTAGCCAAAGAGGCGATCGAAGTGAGTGAACATGTAAGCATGGTGGCCAGGCTTTCTAATCTTGCCCTTCAACTCTTTAGTTGGTATATTCAATACGGCCATGCAAGAAACAACGCGGATGAGGCGGCTGTGGTAGAATTTTTCAACCAGAATTTACCGACAGGTGCAAAGAAAGCTAATGGATTTTTTGAAAAATTATACCTGTATCAGAGTTACTGCCTGCAGGCATTTATAAGGCAGAATTTTTTAATGTACTATCGATATGCTCAAAAATGGGTTGATCTTTTTGAGGAAGAACCTTTCATGATAAGGGTTGAAACAGGGAATTACATTAAAGGCGTACATAATTTACTGAATGCGCATTTTGACCTGAAGAATTACAGGGGATTATCCGATACCTTAGAAAAGTTCGTAACATTTTCAACTACTGAAAGGGTTATTAAACATGATAATTTTAAGATTCAAACCTTTGTTTATATACACAGTGCAAAAATAAACCAGCACTTTATACACGGTACCTTTAAGGAAGGACTATCGCTAGTACCCCACATAGAAGAAAAGCTTCAAGAATATTCTCTTTTTCTCGATCCGCACAGAATTCTTGTATTTAACTACAAAATTGCAACGCTTTATTTTGGAAGTGAAGATTATAAAATTTGCATAGACTATCTGCACCGGATCATAAACGAAAATATTGATCTGCGGTACGACCTGCAATGTTATGCCCGCTTAATGCATTTGCTTGCGCATTACGAACTTGGAAATTTTGAACTAATGGAACCATTGGTTAGATCGGTTTACAGGTTTATGTCTAAAATGCAAAACTTTACAGTGGTAGAAGAAGAGATATTCAGGTTTCTTAGAAAATCTGCCTATATAAAAAAGGGTCAGATAAAAACAGAGCTGGAAAAGTTTCTTCAAAAAATAAAACAGTTTGAAACAAGTCGTTACGAAACCCGCTCATTTGCGTACATCGATATTATTTCGTGGGTTGAAAGTAAAGTGTATGGAAAAAAATTAAGCCAGGTTATTCGTGAAAAATATTTAAGCAGTAGCCGGAAATAAATTATTTTCTTTATTGATAGTTAGTCTTGGAGACAATGCATATAAAATAATTCCCGCAATTATAAATGGAATTGCAACCGTTTGTGCCTGGGTAAAGTAAAGCCCGGCTATACTATACCTTTCATTAATTCTTATCATTTCTATAAAAAATCTTTCAGTACCATTCGCCATTAAAAAAACAGCAGAAAGTCGTCCGGCTGTTTTAAAATTGTGCCTGAATCTTCTTAACAATGCAAAAAGGAGGAATGAAAGAAAAGCTTCATACAGTGGGGTAGGGTAAACCGGAACAGCTAAGCGATAGCAATAATTTCCCCAGTCACAATCCTGCATGTAAATACCTTTTTGAAGTACGTTATGAGGATAGTCATATGCCCATAACCAGCGGGGAAAATCATCAAAGGGTTTTGGATTAGTATTATTTATTCCCCAATCTCCATCCCCTGAAACATGGCATCCAATTCTTCCTATACCATACCCTAAAAACAGGGTAGGGGCTAATGCATCAGCGAAGCGCATGCGATATTTTCCCCACGGTTTATAATAAAGCCACATGGCAATGGTCGATAGCACTAACCCTCCATAAAAATTAAAACCTGTGGGGTCGATGATGCTGCTTAAAGGCTCTGCAAAGAATTTATCAGATTCTTCAAAAAGATAAAAAACCTTTGAACCGATCACTGCTGTCACAACAGCAACCACCATTCCTTTGATAAGCCAATCTGAAGGTTTTATTTTTTTAGTAATGATTTCAGGATTTGGCAAACGGTTAAAATGTACTTCAAGCCAATGCATAAGGGCCGCTGCAAGTCCGGTAAGTATTCCTCCAAATACACTTCCATCAAATGAAAATAAAAATGAAGAAGGATTATTCCAGGCGGTTTTAATGGTAATAAAACCTGCTATTTTATAACCAACAATAAACCAGGTAACAAATGCGCCCGCCAGCTTAAACACATTCACATTCCTGCCTGCTACAACCTTCTTTTCCAGGTGGGTAAGCTTTCCCTTTTTGTATAAACGGTTCAATTCTTTATTCCAGACATAAATTGCCGCAAGTACGCATAGTGCGATAAAAAAACCGATCGTATTTACGCCATGTAACACATCGATCTCAATACCAGTAAGGTCTTTTAATGCATAATAGAGGTTTGGATACATGGGCAAATATTCTTTGCAACATTACAATGTTTAATTAAAACAGTGTAGGAGTTGAATGTTTTTGATGATGTAGTTTTACAAAAAATATTTAATAACAAAAATGAAAAAGCTTGTTGTGCTCACTGGTGCAGGTATCAGTGCCGAAAGCGGTTTAAAAACTTTCAGGGACAGTGATGGGTTATGGAATGGATATAATGTAGAGGATGTGGCTACACCTCGTGCCTGGCAAAAAGATAAACAACTGGTACTGGATTTTTATAATATGAGAAGAAGGGATGTGGCTGCAGCAAAACCCAATGCCGCACATATTGGTCTTGCAGAACTTCAAAACAATTTTGATGTACAAATAATCACACAAAATATAGATGACCTGCACGAACGGGCAGGCTCTTTAAATGTTATGCATTTGCATGGCGAGATATTTAAAATGTGTTGTGAAAGAAATAAAAACGAGGTGCGTGAAATTAAGGCCGATATAAACCTTGGTGACAAAAGCTTAGGCGGGTTTCAAATGCGGCCGGCTATTGTTTGGTTTGAAGAACCCGTTCCGCTTATTGCAGAGGCCATTGATATGGTTAATGATGCTGATATTTTCGTGATTATCGGTACATCCCTGGCTGTATATCCTGCCGCTGGGTTAATAAAATATGCAGAACCTCAAATACCCAAATTTATAATTGATAAACAGGTACCGATCACAACGGGAGTTGATAATCTAATAGCAATACCTAAACCTGCAACTGAAGGCATCGTTGAATTACAACGAAATCTGAAACAGTACATTTAGCCTGTTGAATTGAATTCACTTCACTTGTTCCTGAAACACGATACCGTACTTTTCAAGTTTTTGCAATACAGGTTTATAAATAGTTTCAATAGTTGGAATATGTAAACCTGTTTCTTTTATTTTTCCTTCCAAAATTAATTGGGCAGCTATGCCAATCGGAAGTCCTACAGTTTTTGCCATACCGGTATATGTACTGTCATCACCTTTCACAACAAGGTGACTTTTAATTTCTTTTTTTTGTCCATCCTTTTCATATTCCACTTCATGCATCATTATGATTAAATCCTTATCTGATGGCTGCAATGCTAATTTTCTTTCAACAATAAATTGTAAAATATCAGCAGGGCTGCACAGCCCTTTATTGATAAGGGTATCATCATCCAAACCCAGGAAAATAAGTTGTGAAATGCTAAGGTTAGCTTCGTGCATTTGCTCTACGATCCTTGCTGCCAGTTGTTCTTTTTCATCATCAGAAACAGCAGTTTTAAGATTGCCTGATTCATCAACAGATAAAAAATGTCCTTTACCGGTGGTGTCGCTCAAATCTGCACGTTGTTCGTTTTCCATCAAATCGGCAAGATTATCCATCATTCGTTTAGCATAACTAATTCGGGTTGTAAGCAATTCGTTTAACCATTTATTAAATCCTTGATCATTAAAATGCTTTTTAAAAAAAGATGAAATGCTCATTCCATCTGTATCGTACATTCTGTCTCCGGTCGTAAATTTCAAATCCACTATGTTTTTCCAGCCGGCGCAAAAATCGGGATGGCGCAAGGTCGTACGCATAAATGTATGCGCATCTTCCAGTTGATATAGTGGAATATAAGAAAGAGAATCCCGGTTAGGGTAGTAGGCATAATCCCCATAACCCGGAATATTTACCTGGCCACAATCTTTAAATAAATTTTTGTAATCCTTTTTATGTACCTCGTTATTTTCTTTATATACAGCCCCATCTTTGCCTGCCATAATTATGTTGCGGGAGTTCCAGCTTATTTTGTAATGCCACGGATTATCATCACTTTCCGGAGCAACCAACCCACCACAATGAGATTTAAACGAAGTAACCTTTCCACCTTCGCTTCTTATTTTCTCAAATATTTGCATGGCGCTCATATGGTCTATACCCGGGTCTAACCCCATTTCACACAAAAACAATAAACCTTTATTTTTAATTTCTGAAGCTATACCACGCAAATTGTCATCTACATACGATGCAGTTAGCAGGCTTTTATTTAATGCAAGGCATGTTTGGGCAATTAAAAAATGCAGATCGGGTGGTAATAAAGAAATAACTATATCCGCATCTTTAATTAATTCCACCCGTTCAATTTCATTATACACATTAGCTTCTTTTGCAATGGTGAAAGCATGTTCGCCAACCTTTGCCTGCACGTTGGCAAGGTTGTTATCAACTATTGAAACTTTCCATTGTTTTTCTGTAGAAAGGTTTTTCAAAAAATCAATGAGTACGGTGGCCGATTTGCCTGCACCAAATAATACAATGTGTTTTTGCATACCAGGAATATTATAAACAGTATAAAATAACTACGCCGCTAAATTAGCGGCGTAATAATTCAACAGTATCAATATAGTTAGAAAAAATTAATCAGCGATCAAATAAATACCTCTTGCTTCTGAAGTTAGCAACGAAACTTTTGCCGTAACCTTTACAGATTCTTTATCACCAGGTATTTTTACAGGTACAGTTTTAGATGGAGGAAAGTTTTTTAAATAAATACTTTCTCCTTTACGGTATTTGCCATTTGCATCATAATATTGAAGATCGACCACAACAAGATCAAGGGGAATATCGCTGACGTTACGAACATCAATGCTCATGTTTTCTCCCTGGTTGGCGTTTTGAACCATTCGTTTTGTGGTTACGTAATCATCAACAGTTTTATTTTTGCTGGCAAAGGAATAATTAGTTTTCTTTTCGGAAGGCGCAGTGCTTTCATTTTTAACCTCTGTTTTTTCTTCCTCTTTTTTTAATTTATCGTTTACGGCAATTATCCTGTCTGCTTCATCAATATTATTTTTTGCAGCTGCAGTTTCAACCGGGTTATCAGAATTTTTTATAACATTATTATTTTCCGTATTTGCTTGCCTGTTATCAGTTACAACATCATTACTGTTTTCAGTAGTTATTCGTGCAGTTTCTGATTCAGATTTACGAACAGGCGAATTATTTTCTTCAATGTTATTTTGCTGAGGTTGTTCTTCACCAGTGCTCACAACCTGACTGGTTTCAGAAGGTGGTGTGCTATTTTCAGGAACATTCCTGTTTGTCCAATAAAGGCCGAAGACCAATACAGCAATAAAGAAAACGGTGGGTGCAACGATCCTTAAATTTTTATTAACAGGAGGTTTTTCCTCAACTCTGTTTAGAACCGTTTTTTCATACCTTTCTTTTATAGCATCGAGTGGCTGAACAAATTTGGTTTCAAGAATTACGGGATCTGCTTTATCAGGTATAACAACAATGGGTGCAGGTTTCTTACTAACTTCTTCCGTCTTCTCTTTTTCCCAATTGTTATAAGCCTGGCTCCATTCTACAGGACTCGAGGAGGATGTATTTTGTTGGTGTACGGGTTTCTGATGATTGCCATTAGTTGAATAAACTTGTGCATCAGCTTGTTTATCTGAAGTAGTAGCTACTATAACAGGTTCTACTTTGCTCCAGTCAGCTTTAATTCTTATCCTGGGCTTTTCGGTTTTATGGGCAGGTGCCTCTTTTTTTATTTCAGCTGGAATAAATTCTGGTTTCGCCTGGGGTGCTACCTCGGGTTTGCTTCCATTTATAACAGGCGCTTTATCTGCCTGCCTTAATTCAATTCCTGGGGCCTCTTGTAGTTCGGCAACCTCCTCCTCAGGCTTTTTATAAAACCGGTCAAAGGGTTGTTCCTCTACAACAGGTGCAAAAGATTTCAATTCATTTATCTCACTGGGATACCGCCATGCCGCGCTCTTACCATCAACCCAAATAAGATCATATGGTTTTAGCCCCATTTCTATCAGTTCTTCACTGGTAAACGGTCCCGTTTCCTTATTGCTGCGTAAAAGCCTGTAACATTTCATGTTTAAACAATTTGCATTCACATTATTGACTGATTATAATCACTAAAATCCTTCCAATATTGTAAAAGAAATTATAAAATAAGAACTACAAAAATTAAAGAATAAACTGTATGTTAATAAACACGACGGCAAGATCGGGAATATAATAAAAACGTCTTAATTCCGGGTTATTATGCCCTTAATAGATTAAATTTGCGAGCTATAAAGTTAGTAATTAATATTAATATACTTAAACCTTCCCAAAAATTTTTACATGCTCTAACATTCATCCCGGTGTAGTGGTGATTTTCACCTGAAAACCTCCGGAAAATGATATAGCATCAGTTTTACAACCTTTTTTAATATGGAAGAAAATATAATACCTGAAGAAACAGCGGATAACGACCGGATAATTCAGGTGAATATAGAGGAGCAAATGAAAACCTCTTACATTGATTATTCAATGTCTGTTATTGTAGGGCGCGCCCTGCCAGATGTGCGTGATGGCTTTAAACCTGTTCACAGGCGCGTTTTATACGCCATGAATGAATTGGGCAATAGCAGCAACAGGGCATATAAAAAATCTGCACGTATTGTTGGGGAAGTAATGGGAAAATATCACCCTCATGGCGATAGCGCCATATATGATACCCTCGTTCGTATGGCCCAAAGCTGGACGATGCGTACACCGCTTATCGATGGGCAGGGAAACTTCGGAAACCAGGATGGTGACCCCCCGGCAGCCATGCGTTATACAGAGGTTCGATTGCAAAAAGTAGCTGAGGCTATGCTGGAAGACATTGAGAAAGACACGGTTGATTACCAGCTGAACTTCGATGATTCTCTTAAAGAACCAACTGTACTCCCTACCCGCATTCCTCAATTGCTTGTAAATGGCAGCAGTGGTATTGCTGTGGGTATGGCAACCAACATGATGCCGCATAACCTGGGCGAAGTGGTGGATGGCTGTATAGCTTATATAGCAGATAAAGAAATTACAGCAGAAGAGTTAATGAAATATGTGAAGGCGCCCGATTTCCCAACTGGCGGAATTATTTTCGGAATTGAAGGGGTTAAGCAGGGTTTGTTAACCGGTCGTGGCAGGGTAGTGGTTAGAGGCAGATGCAGTGTACATACCAAGCCAAGTGGAAGGGAACAAATTGTAATTACCGAAGTGCCTTACCAGGTAAACCTGGATGGTTTAACCGACAAAATCGGACAACTGGTTAATTCTAAAACCATTGAAGGCATTGCGCACATTAATAATGAAAGTAATAAAAGAGAAGGAACCCGTATTGTAGCAGATCTTAAAAGAGATGCTGTAGCCAACGTGGTAATCAACCAGTTATATAAATATACTGAGTTGCAAACCAGTTATGGTATAAACAATGTTGCACTAACCAAAGGGCGTCCCAAAATTCTTAACCTGAAAGACCTGATTAGTGAGTTTGTTGATTTCAGGATGGAAGTGGTTATCAGGCGCGCAAAATTTGAATTGCGCAAAGCACAGGAGAGAGATCATATTTTAATGGGTTACCTCATTGCACTCGATCACCTGGATGAAGTGATTCGATTAATCAGAAGTTCTACTAACCCGGATGAAGCCAAAGAAAATTTAATTAACGCAGGGTGGGGAATAGATGAAATTCAGGCTAAAGCAATCCTTGAATTAAGGTTGCAACGTTTAACGGGTTTGGAAAGAGATAAGATCAAAGAAGAGCACGAACAATTACTGTTACTTATCCAGAAATTACAAGAATTATTAGGCAGTGAAGAGTTGAGATACGACCTGATTAAAAAAGAATTGATCGAGGTAAAAGAGAAATTTGGAGATGAACGTAAGTCAGAAATTCAATACCTCGCAGATGAAATGCGAATTGAAGATATTATTGAAGAAGAAGATGTTGTTATAACCATTTCACATTTAGGTTATATTAAAAGAACCAGTGCCACTGAATACCGGCAACAACGCCGGGGCGGTCGTGGCGCCATTGGCAGCAAAACCAGGGATGAAGATTATGTAGATCACCTGTTTGTTGCAAGTACCCATGATGTCATCATGTTTTTCACCCAAATGGGTCGTTGCTACTGGCTTAAGGTTTATGAAATTCCTGATGGTGACAGGCAAGGAAAGGGCAGGGCTATACAAAATCTGGTTCAATTAATTCCAGAAGATAAGGTTCGGGCAATCATAAATGTAAAAAAGCTGGATGATAAGGAGTTCGTAACCAGTCATTATATAGTGTTATGCACTAAAAGAGGAATTATTAAAAAAACCCTGCTGGAAGATTTTAGCCGACCCAGGGTATCAGGTGTAAATGCCATAACTATTAATGAAGGTGATGAGTTGCTGGAAGCAAGACTTACTGATGGCAATTGCGAATTGATGCTGGCTGTAAAAAGCGGCAGGGCAATAAGGTTTCCCGAAAGCAAGGTTAGGCCTACCGGAAGGGGCGCCATTGGTGTATTTGGTATAGAAGTTAATGATGTAAAAGATGAGGTTATTGGCATGATATGTGCCAATAAAAACGACGTTGAAAGTACAGTTCTTGTTGTTAGTGAAAAAGGGTTTGGAAAACGAACTTCCATAGATGAATACCGCATTACAAACAGGGGAGGCAAAGGCGTTAAAACAATTAACATCACAGAAAAAACCGGTCAGTTGGTTGGTATAATGGATGTTAAAGAAAATGATGACCTGCTAATCACCTGTAAGTCCGGGATTATTCTAAGAACCCCGGTTACAAATATTAAAGAAGCAGGCAGGGCCACCCAGGGTGTAATTCTTATCCGTCTCGATGAAGATGATGCCATTGCCGGAATTTCAAAAGTGGAAGAAGGAGATGAAGCGGCAATAGAAGTAGCAGATGCCGAAACCGAAATAACTTCTGAAACAAATCCGGAATCGAATTCCAGCCCAACTGAAAACACTGACAACGAATTGCCTTCAGCAGACATTTCAGAATAAATTTTAAACTTAACAACGATTACCATTATGAAAAGATTTCTATTGTTCTTTGCCCTAATAACTGTTTCTGCAATAACATTTGCCCAGGATTATTCCAAAGTGCAACTCAATTATATGCAGGGAAAGATTGAAGATGCAAAGAAAGAAGTAGATGCATTGGCTGCAAATCCTAAAGCCCAGAATAAAGCGGAAACATACCTTTGGAAATTAAGGGTATACAGTGAGATATATGCTGATTCCACATTATATCCAAAATATCCAAACAGTGATGAAATAGCTATTGAAGCTTTTAATAAATACAAGGAGGCTGAGCCAAGTTTAAAATTATTAAAAGAAGACGGCGTTCGTGGATTAGCCCTTTTATATAATTCTTCATTTATGTACGGCCGCGATAAGTTTCGCGACACCAGCTGGGCCGATGCCTTTAAGTATTTTAAACTGGCAGAAGAAATGGGCAGGTTTATTAACGACAATGGATTAAGCCAGAATAAAATTGATATTGATACTGTAACTGTTCTTTATACGGCATATGCTGCGCAAAACGCTAAACTTTTTAATGATGCGGCAACATATTACAAGCAAATTGCTGATCGTAAAATAAGCGGACAGGATTACGAAGATGTTTACAGGTTTTTATTGGATTATTATAGCAGGGAAGGGCAGACTGATAACTTCAACAACTTATTGGTAATTGCAAAAGACCTGTATCCCAATTCAAATGCCTTGTGGACTCAAATGGAAATGAACCAGTTGACAGCAAACACCGGTTTAAAAGAAATACTTACAAAATATAATGATGAGGTTAAACAGGGAACCATGGATGAGGACAAATACCTCAACTATGCTGAAACCTTTGCCACTGCCACTAAAGAACAATTAGATGCGCTAGACAGCACCACACAGGTTGAAATAAAACTTGCTGCTGCAGATGCATTTAAACAAGCATTCGAAAAAAATCCTACAAATGGTTTGTATGCTTACAACACCGGTGTAATTAATTACAACATATTTGGTACACTGGATGAAAGATATCTTGGTTACCGCGGAGAATCCGCAGCATTAAAAGCTAAGCGTGCAGAAATTGAAAAAGAGCAAATGAAATATGCTGATGAAGCCGCAATCTGGTTGGTAAAAGCTTACGATATTTTGAAGGCAAAAACAGACCGTAACCGCAATGAAAATAACAGCCTTAACAGGGCGGTAGATTTCCTGGCAAATATTTACTACTGGAAAAGAGATAAAAGCAAAACCAGCAGCAATACCAAGGATTATGACAAGTATGATGCTGAGTACAAAAAGTACGATGCTGAGCACAACAAGTACCAGAATTAATTTAATAGATCTAATAAGGAAGCCGCTGAGAAGCGGCTTTTTTATTGGATATGATTTGGGTCAAGAGATTTAAAACTCTATTTAACATAATATTAATTATAGGAATAAATATAAAATTTATTTATCTTAGGTCTTAAATAATGTATAGATTTTCCCACTGTATTTTTCAAATAAAAAAATTTGATCAAAATCTGATTTTGTTAAGGCAGGCAAATCAGAAAATTCTAGATCAAAGCCAGAATAACTCTTAATATCGTCAGCAACAATAAGTAACCAAAGTTCACTTAGTGGATTGACCATGCGATACTTATTAGCTTTGATTTCCTTATCCTGAATTCGATTAATCAATAAGTTTTCTATTTGTGGGCTTGTAAAATAACTTTCAGCAAACTCTAGGTCAACCCTTGAATCTTTATTCGATGTAATTTTTATTTTTGATATAAAGTCCGGTTTGGGAACACTTCCTCCAGTTAATTTCGATTTAATATAATCAGCTATAATTTTAGCAACATTTAGTTTTTGTTCTTTATTAAGATTTCTAACCCTTGAATTACTTTTCACAAATGGATATACACTTAAGTCAAAAAAAATGTTTATTGTTTTAGAATGATTATTTAATTCATTCGGAATAAGCTCTTCAGCTTTCTTGATGCAATATTTTACTATTTGGAAAATTGTCTTGGATTGCTTACTCATCAATCGTGTATGTTCGACTCCTATTTTCACATCATCCTTTAAAAGGATAAAGTCTGGATATTTTGGAATTTCTTTTGGGGTGAAAATTTTGTAATCCTGATTTAAACCAAGAATAAATCTTCCCAAGTCATCAAGTTCTTCATACTTGCCTTTTTCAATTTTCAAGTCGGAATCTAACCTGGCTTTATAATCTTTCGTTAGTTCGCTAATCCTTGATCTTTCATTATTTATTTTAGCAATTTCTACCTCAAAGTTGATATGTGGTAATAGCTCATAAGGTATACCCACCGTTTCTGAAATAGCCTTTGCAATCTCATCGTTTGATAAGTCGGTTGAAAGTTTAAGGGTTGTTCTATGAAGCATTTTTGTTCCGCTAAATCAGGTAGGGTAAAGGCAAGATATTAAAAAAAAAATTTGATTTTCCAAGTAACAAAATACAAGGATGCCCCAATTAAAAAAGCACCTGGGATAGATGGCAGTTTCAAAACCGAAATTCTAAATATGCCCTCCAAAACCAAATGCTTTTTAAAGATCTGCAGTTAAATCTTTTTGACGGATTCTGCTGCATTTCAGTAAACTAAAGATAGAACTTTTTCTACCTGTATCCAAATAATGTATAATTTTTATTTACACCTGAAATGCACGGTGAATTCACACAAAACAAAAAGGTTTTCCACCGAATGATTAGGTTATTCACCTACTTTTTTAGTTTTTCCACCATTACCTTTTTTACTGTATTTCCTGAAATGATCTCTGCAACATACATGCCCGGTAACAGGCTGCTTACATCGAGTGTCTCCTTAAATGTAAATACCTGGTGATACATAACCTTTCCATCCATATTGTATAAATTAAAAGTGCTTCTGCCATCCCTGTTTGATGCAGAAATATTCAGTGTATTTTTAAACGGACTTGGATACACACCCAAATCCTGTATTGTCTGCGTATTACCGCTTCTCGCAGTCAGATTTTTAACCTCATTCCTGGTTATGTAAATGTATTTGTACAATAAGTTATTATAATGAAATTGCTCTGGCTGATCATTATCGGGGTTTACTTCAATAATTAAATTGTACATACCTGCCTCAAGCGATTTCAGGTTGTATTTAAAAGCAAGTTGCAACGTATCGCCTGCAGGCAAAGCACGTGTGCGTGAAAATGGAAAACGATATTCTTTCCCCTGCAGATCCGTAAGGCTGAATTTTACTTTTAATGGATTTAATGCGGATGCGCCTGTGTTTTTAAACACCACGAACCCGGATAATGTATCGAACATCATATTTGCAGGATGATCGAAATTTAGCTTTTCAGGAATCTGAACTCCCAGGTTTGGTGCCATTGCACCTTCAGGTACAAATTCGCCAGTCACCATCCAGTCACTTAACTGGTAAGGATTGGCGGTTAATGAATCCCGGGTTTGCATCCGCAATTTTATATAAGGGTATTTAGCCGCCTTAATGGAAGAAATGCTGAAAGCTGTATCAAATTTGTCGAGCGAATAAAATAGCGTATCGTTTCCATTCAGGTCTACCGCAATAACATCCATATTTGTGCGGTTGTTTTTATTAGAGTTTTTGCCTACCCATTGTACTTTATTCCATTTTAATGCAGGTCCAAATTTTGGTGATGTTACCACCCCTATCGTATCTGTTGTTTGAATATTCTCAGACATGCTTAACCTGTCGTACAAACCTTTGGTGAAGGTTGAAACCGGTTTAAACGTAGTGCTGTCATTCTTTTTAAATATAAAAACAAAAGTTCTTGGGTAGGTAAATGAATCGATCATACATCCCTGGTCTTTAAACCTGTGATACAATGAATTTCCTGAACCATACAATGCAGTGTCTTTCGCCCACACCGTTGGCGCCCAGTCCGCATTACCCAGGTCATAAATTTTTCTTGCTACCACATAATATCCCTGTTGAACATAATTATCTAAAAAATCCATTGCGTTTTTCCTGGAGGCAGAGGTCTGTGTACTGTACTCAAAATTATTTTCACGGTAAGGTGCGCATGGTGATGCGGCACCATAAGGATTTGTTTTATTTGTTATTGGTCTAAAAGTAACCGGGTCTAATACATTAAAAACAATCGAGCTTCCTACACAGGCGCTTTTACCAATATAAGAACCGTTTACGGTTACACTAAATTCACCATCTTCAATTCCGCTGGTTGGGTAAATGGATTGTAATACAAATAAGTTAGTAAGCTTATCGGCAAACTTAAATTGCCTTGCAGTGGTGTCGAGTGCTATCTGGTGAAGGTCTGAATTTGTATGCTGGTAAAAATGCTGTTGCTCAAAACCATCCGCGCCTTTTTCTTTATGAATGAATGAAAATACATTCCAGTGTGGATTCGTACTTTTTGCCGCGATTCTCCAGTAATACACCCTTGTTCCCTTGGGTATATTTATGGGCTCAAACTGAATAATTCCACCTGCAGAATTTACAGACCTTTTAATTTTTACACGGCTGTTGAATAAAGCAGTTGTGTCAACTTCCAGCAAATAGCTCAGGTTATCTAACAGAGCATACGCAGTAGAAACAGCAAAAGAAACAGTATCTGCCGTTACTATAGAATAGTTGTACGGATGCACAGGCTTAATGTCGTTGGCTGCAACTTTTACGGTTACTTCTGCCTTGTTGTTTTTTTCTGTTGTTTCAGTAACTGCAAGTTCATCGTCAATCATTGCAGTGTAAGTGCTTTTACCGATATCCCTGTTGGGAATAATAGGAATATTAATGACTAATGAATCTTCTGAATTAATGTAAGGTAACTTCTGGCTGAATACAACTTCTTTCCCTGCTTTTGTTGAGACACGCGTTAACGTAAAATGAACCGAATCGCTTGTTGCTTTTCCGAGGTTAAACAATCGTACCTTAATGGAAAAGCTGGTATCTGCCGGAGAAATGTAACCCGGGTTTACCTGTATATAATTAGCCTGAACAGCGTAATCTGGCAATCCGAAATTATTTAATTTCAATGCTGGATCGCCATGCAATGTATATTGCTGTGCATGCATTCTTCCATAAAAATCTAGTGTGCCGGTTTTTAAAAGCCCTTCAGCAAAAGCACGTTTGGTAATATCGCCCATTCCTTTACCATAATCGGTAATGGAAAGGCTGTTGTACACTTCTTTAGTAAAAATATCCAGGTAGCTCACCACGCCATAACTGCTCGTTGAAAGGTATGCAATGCTTCCTTTTTGTGGCGCCAGTACAAATTTTTCTGACAATGTGGTAAGATTGGTTTTGCGCACCTGCTCAAAATCAAAAATGTTACCCGCAAGGCATCCGTTCACAATAAATACGGGATACCTGCCAGTGTTTTTATAATTGTTAGGATCATCCAAACTAAAATCAATGGAAGATGAAGATGAATGCCCAAAGTATTGAAGCAACCCGCTTCCTTCATTATAATTTCGGGTAAAATCTACTACTTCATCGGGATAGGTTGATGGGTTAGCTGATTTACTGTAACTGGTTACATTACCTCCAAATAAAGTATCTCTAACAACAGTGGTATAAGTTTGAATATAGTTATCTAAAACACCTCCCAGCGAAGCATCGTTTGCACCGGTTAGGTGCAATACTTTTTTCATCCATTTCTTATTTTCGATACTGTCACCAGGACTATGTTGTGCTTTCTCATATTCTTTCACCTTTACCAGGTAATCTCCTATCTCCTGCACATTAACTACAGACAGCCTGCCAATGGGTGTAGCAGGAACATCACTAAATCCATCAGCACTTAATAAATTATCAGAACCCGGACTGCCGTAAGTGGGAACCAGATTGGTTTGAAGGTTTACTGGATTATTTGCATCAAGCCTGTAATTATTATACGATATACCCTTCCCTACCAGGAAAGCATATAATGGTGGTGTAGAAAAATTATTTCGCGCATAGCGAAGAAAGTTTTTAATGGCAAGTGGATGAAATTTTATTCCCCACGCAAACTGGTCTTCCAAATCCTGCATTAAATAGATTTTACCAGCATATCCTCCACCCTGTACAGAGTTGCGGTAATCTTTATATTGTTCAAGGTAGTTGGTACTTTCCGATCCTAATAAAACAGCGTTGGAGATAATTAAAAAATTGCCCTGGTTGGCTGCATCACTATAATTAGTAAAAATGCGCGGTGTTAGCGTGGTTATATTTTTTCCATAAGAACCATCACCCCTAACCAATACCAGCTGGTAACCATTCGAAGAGGGTGATAGCACAAACTGCAAAGTGCCAGGTAAAGATTTATCCGCCACATACCTTCTTCCGTTTAACAGGTCGTACAATACGGGAACGGAACCCGCATCATTAAAATTGGTTATTTTAAGAAACCTGCCAACAGGTGAGGATGGCAATAGAAATTCAAAGTCTGATGCATTATTAAAATTGAATTTTCGTGGGTATGTAACCTCGGTCTGTATAACCTTCATCTCATCGCTGGTGATCGTGCATAAATTTTGAACAACAATCAAAGCTGAGTCTGAGGTAAGTTTGGCGGAACTAATATTTTGATAAACAGGTTTCGCAGATTGAAAGTATCCCATGTTTAAAAACCCGATAGAATCATTATTAAGGAACACTTTAACCGTGCGGTTATTTAATGCATTACCAACCATATTTATACGAACAGTAACTGGTAAACCTGAAGTTGCATCGGCTTTCAATTGTGTAAAGTACTGAGGTAACTGGGTTTGCGAACATCCACAATTGTTTGGACTAACAGACCGGCTGCTAAATCCCTCTCCCCTTTCATAGCTCGATAAAAACAATGGTTTTTCCTGGAAAACACCATAACCATTATTCAGGTAACTTCGGTAATACCTGCCAACCGTGTACATAAAATTTGCATCCGGCGTTAACGTGGTTCCCTCTACATTGTTAGCGGTATTCCTAAACCTCAGGTTACTGCCCGATGTATTGCGCGTAAGAAAATACGATGCAGAATCGGTAGATAAACTCCACTTATCTGCCAGGTAAAATGTTGAATCTTTATACAGGTCGCGATCTAACTTACCATCGGGAATCTTTCCCCAAAATTCAATAAAATCTTGCGATGTAAGCGGGCCATAGCTTTTTGAAACATACAATGGCACCTCTTCTCCATTGGTAAAAAGCTGGAATTGTTCTGATGGAACTTCGGAAAGTCCGGCAGCCGCTAATGCGGGTTGGTAAATTCTAACAATACCTCCCCTGATGGGTGCATTAACCGCATCAAACCCAAAAGGGCCGACCTTGAACTTATAATAGATCTTGTTATAGTCAATCCATTCATTTTTATAAGTCTGTGCATGTATAGTGGCAAAAAAAGAAAGCACCAGAGTGCAGGATAGTATAAAGGACTTCATTGGATTTTATTTTGAATCTTTTATTGCATGGCTAAAAGATTCTCTATAAACGGCAGTACAAGCTAAAAATTGCGATAACATGATACGAATAGAGATGGAATGATGTATAAAAATATGGTTTTGTAAAGTAAAAAAGGCCTTTAAATACTTAAGATTTTAATAAAATATTCCGATTTTTTTTGTTTGACTAACAGGTGTTTATAACTGCATTAGAGGTAAATTATTTTCTGTGTAATTTTGCGGGATAATATGAATAGAAACGAGCCAATCAAAATAGCCATTCTTGATCTTTATGAGGGGCATCCTAACCAGGGAATGCGTTGTTTAAGGGAGATAATTAACCAGTGGGCAGAGCAAAACCATTATGCCATACAGCTTTCCGAGTGTGATGTTAGGTTAAAGCAGGAATTACCTGATCTTAATTTCAATATTTTTATATCCAGCGGCGGTCCGGGTTCACCAATCGACAGCGAAGGCACGGAATGGGAAGAAAAATACTTTGCATGGATAAAATCTATCGAAGACTGGAATGCCAATCCCGAAAATTATCCTAAAAAACATATTTTATTTATATGTCACAGTTTTCAACTGGCATGCAGGTATTTTAAAGTGGCTGATATAAGTAAGAGAAAGTCCACTTCCTTTGGAGTATTTCCCGTTCACATGCTGCAAAATGGTGAGGAAGAAACCGTTTTTGAAGGACTGAAAGACCCATTCTATGCCATGGACAGCCGCGAATACCAGGCAACCAACCCCGACCACCAGCGCATCCGGTCTTTAGGTGGAAAGATACTCGCTATAGAAAAAGAAAGAAGTCATGTTCCACTTGAGAGGGCTATTATGGCTATCCGTTTCAATGATTACTGTATCGGAACACAGTTTCATCCCGAGGCAGATGCTGTAGGTATGACCATGTATCTTAATCGCACTGATAAAAAGGATATGGTGATAGAAAGCCATGGCGAACGCAAATGGCACAATATGATAGAACAATTAAAAGACCCTGACAAGATCATGTACACCTATAACCATGTCGTGCCAAATTTTTTGAACATGGCTGTGGGTGAACTTGTTACATTCTGATAGCCATTACATAAATATTTTTTTACCAACCAATTTTGAAGCTTTCAAAAACCCCGGGGTATAAAACCATTGCAGGTTGGCTTTCCGGCAAAGACCTGCATCCCTTTGCTTTTCAGCAGGAGACATGGCAGCATATCATTAATAACACCAGCGGCCTGGTAAATGCACCTACCGGTTGTGGCAAAACCTATTCGGTGTTTTTGGGTTCAATCATTCAGTTCATTAACGAAAATCCCAAAACCTTTACTACCAAAAAAAACAATAGTTTACAACTGTTGTGGATCACACCGCTTCGGGCACTCGCCAAAGACATTGGCAGGGCAATGGAAGAAGCCATTGCAGAACTTGGTATGCAATGGCGCGTAGGTATCAGAAACGGCGATACCGAGGTGAATGAAAGGGCCCGACAAAAACGCAACATGCCCGAAGTACTAATCATCACTCCGGAAAGTTTGCACCTTTTTTTAGCGCAAAAAAATTATCCCGAAATTTTTAAAACGCTGCGCATCATTGCTGTGGATGAGTGGCACGAACTCTTAGGCAGCAAACGTGGTGTTCAGGTTGAACTGGCTATCAGCCGCATAATCGGGTGCAAAAGAAAATTCAATAATGATATTAACCCATCCCCGCTTCCCTCTTTGTGGGGCATCAGCGCAACCATAGGCAATTTAGATGAAGCTGCAGAAGTGCTGCTGGCACCTTTACGCAACCTGCAGAAAAAGGAATTTCATTCAAACGAAATTGTTCAGTGTGCAATTGTAAAAGCATTGCTCGATAAAAATATAGAGGTGCATTCCATCATTCCGGATGAGATTGAAAAATACCCGTGGGCCGGTCACCTGGGTTTAAAACTGGTAGATAAGGTGGTTGAAGTTATAGAACAACATACCACCACACTCGTGTTCATAAACACCCGTGGCATGAGTGAAAGATGGTACCAAAATCTGCTTGATGCCGCGCCGCAATTGGCCGGCATCATTGCCTTACACCACGGCAGTATTGAACAGGAGTTGCGCCTGTGGGTAGAAGATTCTCTTCATACAAAAAAATTAAAAGCGGTTGTATGCACTGCCAGCCTAGACCTTGGCGTTGACTTTCGTCCTGTTGATGCTGTTATACAGGTTGGTTCTCCAAAAGGGGTTTCTCGTTTTTTACAACGCGCCGGAAGAAGCGGGCACACACCCGGTGAGACCAGCAAAATTTATTTTCTTCCCACCCATTCACTCGAGTTGGTCGAAGCTGCAGCACTTAAAAGAGCCATCAGTCAAAAGGTCGTGGAAGGCAGGCAGCCCATGATGTTGTGTTTTGATGTACTTGCACAATTTCTCTGTACACTCTCCATAGGCGAAGGTTTTTTTGGGGATGAAATTTTTGAAGAAGTGCGCACCACGCATTGCTTTTGCGATATTACCAAAGAAGATTTTACTCAGTTGTTATTCCAGATTACCGAAGGTGGCAAAGCATTGCAGCAATATGATGAATACAAAAAAGTAGAGCAGGAAGAAAATGGATTATTTCGCATGAAGAGCAAGCGGTTTGCATTACGCCACCGCATGCACATAGGCACCATTGTAAGTGACAGCATGATGAAAGTAAAATTTCTGAGTGGGGGTTATGTGGGTGTGATAGAAGAAAGTTTCATAAGCCGTTTAGAGCCGGGTGATGTGTTTACACTTGCCGGAAGAAATTTAGAATTGATCATGGTAAAAGATATGACCGTTATCGTGCGCATATCCACCGCAAAAAAGAAAGCCATTGTGCCTAGCTGGATGGGCGGTCGTATGAGCCTTACTGCAAACCTTGGTCATATATTGCGCCAAACCATGGGTAGCATTGTAACCGGCGAATATGCTGAACGCGAGTTAAAAACGCTGGAAGGATTATTTGCACTGCAGCAAAGGTTATCTAAGGTTCCATCCGCCAATCAATTGCTGATAGAACAAATTGAGGACCGCGATGGCTGGCATTTAATGGTCTATCCCTTTGAGGGAAGGCAGGTGCATGAAGCCATGAGCGCTATACTTGCTTATCGCATCGGGCAATTATTGCCCATAACATTTTCACTCGCCATGAACGATTATGGTTTTGAATTGCTCAGCGACATACCCATACCGTTGGATGATGCCAATGTGTATGAACTCTTTACGACAGACAACCTCGTTACCGATATTCAGCGCAGCGTAAACTCAGTTGAAATGGCTGCCCGCAAGTTCCGCGATATTGCTGTTATCGGCGGATTGATATTCCAGGGTTACCCCGGGGAAAAAAAGAAAGCGCGCCACCTGCAGGCATCCGCGTCTTTACTTTTTAAAGTGTTTAGTGAATACGACACCAACAACATATTATTGCGGCAGGCTTACCACGAAGTTTTCGAGCAGCAAATGCAGGAACAGCGCCTGCGCGATGCATTACAACGCATTCAGCAAAACGAAATATTATTGATGTACCCCTCACGGTTAACTCCCCTCTCCTTCCCAATTATTGTGGATGGGCTTAGCAGGTATAACCTTTCCAGCGAGAAATTAAGCGACCGTATAAAACGCATGCAAACCCAGCTGGAAAGTCAATAACTTTTATGAGTTTATTACTTTTTCTGTTGGTATAATGGAATGACTTTTGTTTTTTCTTATAAAATTTTTGTATGAAAAAAACGATAACAGCCATTGTATTAATGCTTTGCATTTCAGGAATTCTAAAGGCACAAACGGTTGCCGTTGTTACAAACAATAAAGACGGATGGCATAAGATAGGAGAAACAACGGTGAACTTTAAAACAGAAAAAGATGAGATTACAATTATTGGTGCGGATGTGTTTAAACAATTACAGTTAAAGATTGTAGATGCACCGGTTTATTTAAGCAGTATGCAGGTTTTTTTTGAGAACGGAACCAGGAAAGATGTAAATATAAAAAGTGATTACAATGCGGGTCAATACACTGCCCCGATTGACCTCCCCGGCAGAAACCGCAAACTAAAAAAGGTGGTATTCGTGTATCGCACCATTATTAACTGGCCTGTAGATAAAGCACATATTGAACTATGGGGATTAAAATAATTTTTGAATGAAATGCGATAAAGTAGTGCCATTTTTTATTAAATGCTGGTGTATAGATGAGGGGAATTTTTTTTGTCTATATTTGCCACCTGAAAAAATGGCCCCGTAGCTCAATTGAATAGAGCATTTGACTACGGATCAAAAGGTTTCAGGTTTGAATCCTGACGGGGTCACTGGAAATTAAAAAAAGAGCAACTGTTGTTGCTCTTTTTTTTCTTTAAAACTAAATACCTAATTATTACTTTTTAAGAGATAAAATATAACTGGCCATTTTTTTCGCATCTTCTGAAGGGATATTAGGATGCGGGGTCATAACAACTTCGCCCCATACACCACCGCCCCCATTTAAAATTTTACCCGCCAGGTAATTGATATTGGCATCCGTAGTTTTATATTTTTTAGCAACATCAGTATAAGCTGGGCCGATTAATTTTCCTTCAACTTTATGACAGGTAAGACAGTCTGATCTTCCAATTAATAATTTGCCTTCACGTATGGTTGAATCGGATAAGGAAATTGTTTGTGCTTCAACTTTTGCGGGTGTAGCTACCGTTTTTTTCACCACTAATGATTCACTTTTAACCGGGGAAACGGTAGGCGTTTCTGCTTGCAAAACAACATCCGTACTTGTATCAGGCTTAATTTGTACACTGTCTATCTTATAGCTAACGGTAGCTGCAGAATCAATTTCTTCTTGCTTGTTTTCTTTACTTTCACATGCTGATAAAATCGATGAAATAATCAATGCACCCAATATTTTTCTTTTCATTTCTATCATTGATCTGATTTATTATTTTAAGAAGTATACTTTTTACTTTCCATACCTGGCCCCAATTGTAATAAGATCATTGAACCTGTCGGTAGATTGATTTCCTGTCCATGCAATTCCTCTGAGTAATAATATCCTGAATAAAGGATCATCAAATGTCCAGTTATAGTGACCCAATATAGAAACAAACACCCTTCCTTTGCCCTGGGTTGTTGTCCACAGCATGGGTATCTTTGTTCCATTTTCATCGCCTGTCGCTAAAACGTTTATCTTTTTTATTCCCGGAGTTAACTGCCAGTAACTTTCATCTTCAAATACCGTTTTTTCAAAGCCTTCAGTTATTGGATGTTTATTACCACTGAAATCAAGTTCCTGTCGCCCATGCCTGAATGTTGCGCTTCCACCCTTCCATGCCATGCCAATCCTGTTTGCTAAAGCTTCCGCATTTGCTGTGGCATCAACGGCATAATGCAGGTACACCAATCCCCCACCGCGGTTAAGAAAAGTATCTAATTGTTTTCCATGTTGTTCAGTGAAGTTTGGAAAGTTCCAGTAAAATACAACCACATCGGAATTTTGAAACTGCAATGAAGTAGGCCAACGCGATACAGTATCAACTTTTATACTATCAGCAAAAGAAAGAAGCTTCGACCAGCGTTTTTGCTGAAGCGGGTAATCATGTTCATCAGGTCCATGATCCTTGGGTCCCGAAACCCATAGTACTTTTAAGATCTTTTGTGGTTTTTTTTCTAAATTTATTTTATTGGTATTTTTTAAAACATCATTTGCTTCTGTGATCTTTCGCGGCAGCGGCACAAATATATTTTCGATAGGTGCAGGTTGCATGGAAGACAAAAGAAAAGTCATCAGATCTTTAAACTTTTGTTTGCCGAGCAACAGGTCTAATGATGCAGGCATTAATGAAGCCGGCATAGCAAATGTGCTGTCTACCTCCTTTACAGCAATAACGGTTCTGTTGCCTGCAACATCTCTTATAATTACTGAATCATGTTTGTATGATACCAAACCTGTATACTCGTTTTTATCTTTCAATACCACGGTATGGCCAACATAATCCGGATTGATGGCTGAGCTTGGTTCATGTATGTCTCTAAATACAGATTTATAATCTTTAAAAATTAGATTAGAAAGGTCAGGACCAAATTCTTTTCCTTTGCCACCGATACTATGACAACTTGCACACATTGCTTCACTAAAAAATAATTTTCTTCCGCGGGTCCAGTTTCCCCCAGCCAATTCCGCGATCTCTACTTCACTACCAAGGGTTTCTTTTTCAAATATTTCGCCGGCCCAGGGCACAAAAAAACGGTGAACCTGTAAAGCGCGGGGACGGGAATCTTCATTCGTATAATAATGCACTAACATTACTGGTTCCTTTGAAGAAGTGTTCATAGTTATTTCCAGCGGGTATGCTTGTCTTGTTACCTTATTAAAAGTTATGCTGGTTTCATACAGGTCACCTTTTTTAACAGATCCTGAAACGATTGCTAAGTCGCCGGCTTTAACCTGTAAAGTTTCGGATGACCGAAGTACCAGCGTTACATCTTCCGGAGGTAATTTATAATCAAGTGGAGATTCAGGTTGCGATTCAGGCCGCAGCATGTTTAATAAGTTTAGCTGCGTTTTCCATGTAACACTACCTGGCTGTATCAATGCTTTTTGCATTTCGTTATAACCGGAAACTGCTTCCATAAACGCCTTGTTCACTTTCATATCAAGATGAGGCAACCAGCCATTCAATTTTTGACCGCCTGAGGCAGACTGCCAGGTTGCATCAACTCCATTTAGCGTATAGGCAAGATCGTAAGTGGGGCTTTGCTTTATACTGTTGGCTAACTTTTCATCGTTACTAAAGGAAGGAATGGTAATAGCGTATGTGGCGGGCAGAATATGTTGAAAAGTAGAGATGATGAGGGTACGTCCATCTTCAGAAAGCGCTGCATCTTTTACTTCCAGTTTTTCAACAGGAAACCTGAGTTGTCTTTCTACTGTTTTATAACCGGGGCGAACGACCTCGAACCTGTCTCCCGGTTGTGTATATTGACCATATTTAATGGAAATTTTTTCTGTAAGATTTTTAAGATAACCTTTATCAACAGCCTTATCAAATGCAATGCTTACTTCATCCGGATTCGATGTCCATGCAGCAACAGGGTTAGGCAGGTCAGTATTATTATGAATAATTTTATAGAGTTTGCCTTTAGCTTTTGGTCCAAACCCCCAGTCGGGAAAACCTGAATGCGTTGAAACAACCATATCTCCTTTGGGTGATATACATGCATCTACCGTAAGTGATACCAAACATGCAAAAATTGAATTTTCTGCAACATAACCGGCATCTGTTTTTACGAGTTTTGTTCTGTATATTTTACCACGTGAGTAGCCCGCTAAAAAGGCATCTCCACGCCACCATGAAGGGCCAAATGTTGCTCCGTTATTTACAGGTAAATTAAAGTTTAAACCGCAGGTAGACTGATGCTGAGGCTTATAATCGAATACGCTTGGTTCGTCAATAACATCAGGTAAATATTTTGGGTTGCGCGGAGGAAAACCATAATGCCTCCCTTGCTGAATATGCAATAATTCATCAAATGGGTTACCATTGGGAAGACAGTGTCCCGGGCGCCAGCAGGTGGCACCCTCCTGGTCTGTTGCAAACAGGTCTCCCTCTTCATTAAAGGCCATTGCCACAGGAAAGCGTGTGCCTGAACAATAAATTTCTCTTTTATCGCTTCCCGGTGCCATTTTCAATATTGTACCACGTTCACTTTTTATATCATAATGAAATTTACCTTCATCATCAACAGAATAGGCATTCGTAAAGTCGGCGGTTCCTAATGCAAAAAAAAGATTGCCTGCTTTATCTTTCGCAATACCAAAAGCATCCACACCGGCAGCTTCGCCAATTGTTCCGGTATATACCAGGGCTTTAGTCCAGTCTTTAGAAATTATCTGTTCTACATCCGCTGTTCCATCCTTATCCTCATCTTTTATCAGCGACAATTTATTTTTGGAAGTTACATAAATACCTTCCTCTGAAACAACCATACCCACAGGATCTATAAGGCGTTCTTTATTCCACCAGATTTCTGCTTTATCTTCCAATCCATCACCGCTGCTGTCGGTTAGCACATAAATAAATCCATCGTAACCCAGTGCATAGAGCCGCCCGTCAGTTCCATATCGGATAGCATTTATATTATCAAGCGAAACCGGTAATTCTTTTACAGAAAATCCCGGCACTAACACCTGCACTTCAGGAATATCGTTTGCCTCCGTTGGTTCTTGTATAAATGTGGTTACACTTTCAGTTGAGCTATTTGAAGAATTATTGTTTAATAATGTAACAAAAATTGAGAAACCTACCAGGAGAAGAAAAACAGTAGAAAATATTTTACTGTTGTAAAAGGGTCTGACGCTATTTTGTAAATTAAAAAGTAAGCTTTTCATTCTTGTTAAACATTTTTAATGGTGAGCAATTACATAAGATCTAAAAAAATCTCTACGGCCTTTTCTGCGAAAATTGGATCATTGATATTAACATCCAGTTCCACGATTTCAATACCGGGGTTAATATGGGTTTTCAACGCTTCAATAAATGCATTGTCAGCGACCGGATCCCAAAAGATTTGCGGCTCATTTTTTTCATTTACTGAATCAAGCATGGAGAAACCTTTTAAGGGGATGAGAAATGCTACCCGTCCTTTCGAGGCATTTGCCTTTTTTGCAAATATTTCTCCCATTCGATAATTTTCTTCTGCAGTAGTGCGCATTAAAGTAACATTTGGATTCCATTGATAAAAAAGACGGTCTTTATATTTGGAAGGAATAGTAGCAGGGTTTCCGAAATTGCACATGTCTATACAACCGGGAGATATAAGATGAGGAATGCCTTTTTGGCCGGGGCCATCAAGTCTTTCAGGGCCTGCATCAAAAACACCGCCGCAGATGGTATCTGCCCACTCAGTTGTGGTTATATCTAAAGCGCCCTGCATTGTCCTTTCTTTTATTAATTTTTCCATTGTTTTTCCACCGGCGCCGGTGGCATGAAAAACAAGAACTTCAAAACCTTTCTCATTAAGAATTTGCCTGCAGTGATCGATACACGGGGTAGTATTACCAAACATGGATGCAGCGATAACAGGTTTATCATCCGTAAATTCTTTACTCATATTTATCATACCCATCAATGCACCCGCTGCATTGGTAAAAAAAAACTTTGCTTAAAGAATTTATTCCTGCGACATCTGTAAGAGAGGGGATCAGGATAATATCACTGGTTTGTAAATAAGGCGAAACATCACCGGATGCAACGGTGGAAACGCAAATTTTTGGAACACCGAAAGGAAGCACCCGCATGGCGGAGGTTACAACATTTGTTCCTGCGGTGCCGCCCATTCCAATTATGCCATCAAATTTTTCGTCTGAAAAAATTTTCTCTATCACTTTTGCTGAACCATCAGACATCACCTGTATGGCTTTTCCACGGTCATTTTCATTTCTTAAAGTTTCTAAATCAGTTCCACCGGCTATCGCAATTTCTTCCGCAGGAATATTGATTTGGAACAGATCAGTACTTCCCAGCACACCAGTATTCACCGTTATAACCTCGCAACCATTTTCCCGGAGGAGGTCTATTAAAAATTTGTATTCAATACTCTTCGTATCGAAGGCGCCGATAACCACAATTTTTTTAGCCAATATTTTGTGCTTTAGTTTTAAAACTGATGTTTTTAAATTTCTTTATTTGTTCTGTAATAGCGATCTCCGTGGGAAGTCTTTCCATAGAACTGGCGCCATAAAAACCATCCACGCCATTAACTCTTTCTAATACATACTGCGCATCTTCCGGAGTGGCAATAGGACCACCGTGACAAAGTACAATTACTTCGTTGTTGATCTGCTTTGAAGTATCTACAATATGCTGTATCTCCGATATACATTCATCCATAGATTTGGATGTTTTAGCGCCAATATTTCCCTTGGTGGTAAGCCCCATATGGGCTACTATAATATCGGCTCCGGCTTCTGTCATTAATATCGTTTCATCCGTGTTAAAAACATAAGGCGTTGTAAGCATATCAAGTTCACGACCATGTTTTATACAATCAACCTCAAGCTGGTAACTCATTCCTGTTTCTTCGAGGTTGGCTCTAAAGACTCCGTCAATAAGACCTACGGTGGGAAAATTTTGAATGCCGGAAAAACCCATATTTTTTAGTTCTTGTAAAAAAGAATTTCGCAGCATAAAGGGATCTGTACCACAAACACCTGCAAGCACCGGTGTATTTTTAACAGCAGGTAGAATTTCGTATGCCATTTCCTTCACAATATCATTGGCATTGCCATAGGATAACAGCCCAGCTAATGACCCTCTGCCCGCCATGCGGTACCGTCCGGAATTATATATCACTATCAGGTCTATGCCTCCTGCTTCTTCACATTGAGCAGATATTCCTGTTCCTGCCCCTCCACCAATGATGGGTTTGCCACTTGCAATTTTTTCTTTAAAATCCTTTAAAATTTCTAACCTTGATTTTTGAATCATTCAGTAAAATTTGTACTAATTGTTTGGGATAATATTTAAGCTAACTTTTTTAGTGATTTTATTTGAAATCACGCCTGTAAAAATGCACTGGTTATTTATAAAGCTTTTCACGGGACAAACTCGAAAAAGATTATGAACAAGCAATCGTTTTATTTTAAATGAGAAACCGGAATAAATAAATATAAGTAATTATTTACACGCATTCTATAACCTGTCACGATTCTCCGGGATAACCTCTATGTGTATTAATATAAGTTTTATGATCCATTAGTTTATTTCTGATGTATTGTTTTGCATACGCACCTTTTTGACAGTAAGAAAGGCAGGTGATCAATTAGTAGGTGAAAGCCTTTGAACAGGTATAATAGCTTTTATACCCTTTCCTAAAACTCTTTAATATGTGGTTTGAAAAGTGTCATGGGGGGTCACAGAAAAAAAAGAAAAAAGAGCAATTGGGGTTGCTCCTTTTTTATATTTATAGTTTTTTCATAAAATCAAATATACGGTTAGAAAATTTGGTGGTTTCCCAAATTCTCATTTGCATTCCCATTTTTGTTGGTATACAATCAATGTATTTTTTATAAAATCTCAAATCAGAATAATAGTCATTATATTGTTCTTTGACTGAATTACTACTATTCCCTAAACCAATAAATTTTTGATTGAACCTAGTCATATTTTCCTCAAAAGGATGTCCTATATTTATTGAGCAATAATTAGTAAAAATTACTCTATCTCTATGCGGCACTTTATCTCCATAATAAAGTTGTATTTCAATATTCCCTATTTCCTTTAATTCATTAAAGGATTTTTGAATCCTCTTTGAATCATCTGTTTTCGAAAATAATATAGTGAGGTGAAAAGGAATTTTTAGCTCTCCTTTGTATAATTTAATAAATTCTATAAGATGAAAAAGTTTATTCTCTTGCTCAAAAACATATTTGTCAACAATAAGCATGGAATTGGTTGGAGGGATGGAATCTCTAATCCTTTCCAAGTTTTTTATAGGCAAATCGGTAACTGCACAATGCTCATAAAATTTTTCTCCATTAAATTCTGATCCTTTACAGATAATACCATTATCTTTTTCTGAACTATTTAAATTTTGCATGTGAATAAAATAATAGGCACTTAAATTATTAAAATCTATTAATTCCTTTTCAAAACTATATTCATAAAGATGATTGCTTTTAATAGCCTGCATTATTACAGCACTTAAGAAGGAATTAAAATTTTTATTTCCTGAATTTTTTAAATAGATCGCCTGGATTTCTTCAACACTTACATCCGTATAAATTGGTAAAGCGCAAAGCAGGTTGCTTATTGCCACCATGTTAGCGTTTTTTCGGTCATGTATGGATACAGAGGGTGAATGCCATATATCATCGAGCTTTGAAAAATAGGCTTTTGAAATATAAATTTCCACATTAATTCTTTTGGCTTGATTTCAATAGGAATAACTCAAGAGCAATATTATCTGCTTCATCAAAAAAGCCGGTTCCAAACTCATTGGTTAGACTACCATCATCATTAATATTTATTAAAGTAATTTGGTTGGTATCGTTAGTTATGTTTTCAGGGTGAATAAAATAATATAACTGTATTTTTTCTTTATCAACAACTCCTTTTGCTGTTAGGTATTGAAGTTTCCTTATTAAATATTCACTGTGGGTTTCTATAATAAAATTGTTGGGAAGGGATAAAAGCGGTTCATTATTTATTTCCTGTACAAATAAGTCTGCCAGTTTTGATTGAAGGGCAGGATGAAGATTACTCTCCGGTTCTTCTATTACAATTATTTTACTTCTGGAAATTGCGATTCTTAACAGGATTGGGAAAAGTTGGGTTATGCCATATCCCAATCCGGACAAACCTGCTTTGTTGTTATTGTGAATTTTAACTCTGTAGCCATATCCCCCTATTTGAACTATTTCAAATAATTTTTCTAGCTCCTTATTTTTATCATGATTAATAATTTTGAATAATGATGCCCATTTATTTAGTTCATCATTTTTATTAAAATTTTGAAAACCTTCTTTGTATGCCAAGTCAAGTAAATCAAAAAATCCGGGTGAGTTTTCTTTAGTATAAACAATTTCTTGTTTAGCCCTAACTCCTTCTATAAATAAAAACTTTTTGAAAAGGTTTTTAAAAAGATTAATGGGGAAAAATGAAAATTCTAGAAATACATTAACGCTTAGGTATTCACACAAAAATTCATTCGATATTTTTTTTGAAGTTATACTTAAAATATTTTCAGGCAATACATCCTTTAACCGGGGGTTTGCGCTTACCACTTCATCGTACTCAGCATCTACTATTTCTTCAATTTCATCTATATAAGTTTCTATCGAATTATGAGATATTTTTCCAATATTAAAAAGTCCTTCAATCACCCGGGCATAATGCTCTTCAAGCACATCATAATTGATATCATAGTATAAATTAGGTAACTTATAGGAATGCACATTTACGTTATTTTGAAGATATTTTTTAATAGATTTATAAATAATATCAAAGTCATTATCGGGAAGACCATAAAAGACTTGTCTTAATTTATTTTTTTTGATAATGGAATCCGGCAATTTGATAAAACTTTTTATTAATTCGGGTTCTGAATTAGGATATTCAAAAAGTTGCTTGAAGAGTGGAAATTGATTTTTATCCTTAACAACAATTCTAGATATTCCCTTCTCTACAAATTCCAGTAAAATATTATATTCTTTCTTATTTTTTTTATTTATTACATCCTCCTCCCCCCCCATTATCTTGTATTTCTCTAAGTGAAAAATTAAATGATACTGGATTTTTTTTGCAAGCGTAATTAAGGATGTCATTAAAGCTCCCTAATTTTAGCTCTGTTTCCATTAATTCAAGTCTGCGGAGTCCGTTTTTAAGGTAAGAACGGGTTAATAATTGCAAGGCTTTTGTAAGACTGCTTTTTCCACTGCTATTTGCACCGGTGAGAATGGTTAATGGCAAAAAATTAAATGAAGCTTTTTTTTCAAAGATTCTAAAGTTATTTATAGAAAAACTTGTAAGTGAATACTCGGGTTGCATATTATTTATTCATTAAATCGATTAAATCATTCTTTTCCAGTTTCAATTATCCTTTTAATTTCAACTTTGAGTGATTCAATTTCTTTTTGCAAAAAAATATTTTTTTCATTCAATTCATATTCTTGCCAATTACTGAAATTATTTAAAATTCTTAATTTTTGAATGATTCTTGGAATTTCTTCCATCCATGCATATCCCCTACTTAAGCCATCAATTGTAATTCTTTTTAATTCCCCTTGAGGGGAGGAAAATGAAAAATCATGGGATGTTCTAATAATGGATTCGGTAAAAACTGTTTCTTTTAATTTTGCAGACCATTCTCCTATAATTATTTCCTTGCTTTCTACAATTTGACCTGGATTAACAAAATCAAAAGTAAAAAGCATTTTATTTTCAGAATTTTTAAACCTTCCGGTAATAACGATTATTAACCAATTTTTTGATCTAATTGCTGATGATAAGTCTCTATACTCTTTATTTGTGAAATCAGTTTGAATTGTAAAATATTTCTTTTCCACAAATTTGTATTAAGGGTTTACAAAATAGATTAGTAGCTCTCGTGTTTTAATTCGCAATAATAATTAAATTAAAAGCAAAATTATAGATGTTATAGGGCTGCAAAAAATCAATTCCCCCCTACACCCTCACCACCCCACCCCTAATAACCTCCGCCGCTTCTGTGCTATAGAAATAAATAATTTCAGCGATCTGTTCGGGGGTTACCCAGTCTTTCATACTTGATGCGGGCATTGCCTGCCGGTTTTGGAAAGTATCAATCGTGCCGGGGGCAATAATGGTTGTTACCACATTTTGTTCCTTTCCTTCTTCATTTAAAATGTTTGCAAGGTTAACCAGCATGGCTTTGGCAAGCGTATAGCCCACCATGTTTTTACCGCTGGCGGGGTTTATACCCGAGTGCGATGCTATTAAAAATATTCTGCCTGAATGTTGTTGTTGCATGTGTAAAAAAACAGGGCGTACCATGTTATAAGCGCTTTCAAAATTGATGCGTACCTGCTCGTAAATATCCGTTGTACGCGAGTCGCGCAAATTGCCCATGGCAAAACCACCTGCTGTGGCAATCAGCACATCTATATGCCGGTGTTCAAACAACATATCGCTCACGCATTGCTGCGTGGCAGCTTCATTCAGCAGGTCTGTTTCAAACTTTTTAAAGTGCTCCGATTCGTAGTGATCGATCTTGGTATCACCGGGGCGCACGGTACCCATCACAAACATTTCTTCTCTTGTAAATCGTTGCACCACGGCAAAGCCCAGGTTGCCGGAGGCGCCTGTTACCAGTACATGTTTCATAGTTGATAATGTAATAAAAAAAAGGTTACCGGGCAACTTTCTCCACTTCGTATATCGGGCTGAAAAGATAATCCCTCCCCGTTTGTACTTCCCTGCATTTAAAACGTTTACGCAGTTTTGCACCCTTCTCAAAAATTCGTCCGTCAGTGGTCATGAATCTTTCGCCCTGTTGCAATTGTTCAATAAAAAAATGATGGGGCTTGTGTACATCATATTTCTTTAGCACACGCATCAAGCCTTCCTCTGCACAGCTGCTGGCTGCAGGGTTTTGCAGTGATTGACGAACGGCATATTCAATATCCGGAGGAAAAATTTTAGTGGAAGAAAAATCATCCAGCATACTACTATAAATTTTTTTCCATTCCCTGCCATGTGCGTATATGCGGTTGCCATATTGTTCAAAGGCAAGCAGGTGTGCTATTTCGTGTAACAGCGTTAATAAAAAAGAATATTTATTCAGGTTGCCATTCACACTAATGCGGTGATTTTTTCCTGAGTTGGCATTGCGGTAATCACCCAGTATGCTTTTTCTTTCGCGGGTAATGGTAAGATGCACTTTATACCGGTGCAGGTATTGAGCCACTTTTTCAAAAGCGGCAGGTGGAACATATTCCATTAGCGCCTGCATGGGATGCTCAGATGCCTGTGCCATTTTTCTTTTTGTTCAGTTGCATGGCGCCCCTTGTTTCTGCCACCATGTAAAAAACGTATATACCCATGGCAGCGATAACAGCGAAAGGGCTTCTCTCCTCTCCTGCTGTAAATAGATAAATGATCGCAGCCAGCGCCACCACCATTAATTTAATGAACGAGATGGCAGATACGGTTCTTACATACACATTCGGGTTGGGATTTTTTACCGCGTTCAGTTTCATGAAACCGGTAAAGATTGCCAGGACAAAATACAAGGTGTTTGCCCCCAGTAAAACCTGGTGATTGATATTCATTTCATCAAGCCAGGTACTAATCACCAATATAATTCCGGTTAGGATTATGAAAATGATAATGATGGGTAAGAACAGCGAACGTGCCGGTCTATTGTCAGTGCTCATGCGTTTTTTTGTTAATCGTGGGATATCTCGCTTTTTGGTACGGTTACAGATGTGGTATCTTTTTGTACAGGATTTTCTCCGCTGAGTACCTTCTTCAGGTCATCGAGATACACCTGCTTGTTCATCAAAACATTTTCTAAAGAATCGGTTCGCATTTTTAATGCCTGCATTTCACTTTTAGAATCCTTTCTTCCGTAACCGGGTATGTAATATTTTAAAGGGGTAAGTACCAGCAGGGCTACAGTTAAACCAACCAGCAAAACGAAAATAGTACTCATGGTTATGTAAACACTCAGCCTTGAAAGCTTAAAAGTGATGACCTCCTCGAATGTATCATCGTTGGTAATAACCAGCCGGTAACGGTTTTTCAGCGTTTTAAGCGGAGAATTTATCTCTGTTTTCGTCATACGTCATCTAATCGCATTAAAGGTAATACTTAACGTATAGTTATGAAAAGAGATTAAAAAATAAGGACGTTTTAAAATAATTTACGCCCCTTTTCTGTTTATATACAAAGCTTTGAATCTTAATTTTTTAATCCTGCAAAAGGTTTTTATAACAGGTAATCCATTCAATAAAAAGTGCTGGTACCCGTTCAGAATAATTTTTAGAATATTTGCTTAATGAAAAATGTGATCATTCCGCTGGTTTTCGGGTTTTTGTTGTGTGGATTGAGTGAAGCTGGCGCACAACCGGGAACAACCATTGAATTAAAGAAACCGGAGCAATACGAGAACCGGGTGCTGGGCTCAGAACGAACCACCGAAGGAAAACTGAAAGGGTCTAAAAAGGTTTTTCAAAACCTGTTCACCCACTATAATTACTATTTTAATGCAGAAACCAGGCTGAATGAAATTGTATCGCGTGCCAAAGCAGTGTGGAAAGACGACTATAACAAACTCCTCCCCTTTTATAATTACAGCCTCGATGTTACTTCTTTTGATAGTGAACTCGACAGTGTTATCTACAAATGCAATGCAGGTATTTTGCTGCACGACCTGAGGAATGACTGGATAGATGATTTATATTTCCTGCTTGGGAAAGCATATTTTCTTCGTAAAAATTTCGATTCAGCCAATCATGTTTTTCAATACGTGAATTATGCTTTTGCCCCCAAAGACGATGGATACAATATTCCAATGGGTAGCAACGTCACCAACCAGCAGGGCATTTTTACCATTGCCACAAAAGAAGAAAGCGGCCTGGTAAAAAAAGCTGTATCCGAGCCACCACGCCGTAATGAAAATCTTGTTTGGCTGGCAAAGAATAGCCTCGAAACCGGAGATGTGTACAGTGCAGCATCATTGTTGGAAATTTTGCGGCACGATCCGCAGTTTCCCGAACGCCTGCACCCCTTGCTTAACGAGGTGCTCGCATATTGGTATTACCATGAGCATTTATACGATAGTGCTGCTGCACATTTAACGAAAGCCATGGACCTTGCTGCAAACGCGCATGAAAAAGCCCGCTGGGAATATTTAACGGGTCAGCTTTATCAATATTCCGGAAATGTGGATGAGTCTGCAAAATATTATGCACGCAGTGCAGACCATGCGGTAGATCCGGTTATGGCTGTGTATGCATCCTTAAAAGCCATTGAAGTAGCAGAACGCGATACCGGGAATATTGCACAGCAAAAAATCAACAGTTTAATAAGGCTTGCTCACCGCGATAAATTTGTAAGCTACCGCGATATCATTTATTACTTTGCTGCGCAACTGGAAAACGACCGCAATAATGGTGAAGAGGCTACCAAATTATTGAAGAAGAGCATACAGTACAATTCCATCAATCCCGCCCAACGCAGTTTTTCTTTTATGTTATTGGGAGATATAGAATATAACCGGGGCAATTATGTAGCATCAAAAAATTTCTATGACAGTGTTGAATTGGGCTATATAACAACCGAGGTTGAAAAAGCACGGATAAACCAGCGGCAACCTTCTTTGGCAAATATTGTTATCAATTACCGTTCAATAGATTACCAGGATAGTTTGCAAACTGTTGCTGCGTTACCGGAGGCGGAAAGGACCGCTGCTATAAAAAAGAAGGTAAAACAATTACGCAAAGCGCAGGGTTTAAAAGAAGAAGAAGAGGCTGCTCCTTTCGTTAATACCGCCGTACAATCAACACAACCTCTTGCCGTACCCGATTTAACTGCCAAAACAACTAATGGTGACTGGTATTTTAATAATCCTTCTTTAAAATCTTCAGGTGCTAATACTTTTAAAGCAACCTGGGGTAGCCGGCCTAATGTAGATAACTGGAGGCGGCTTACTGCTGTGAATAAGGCCTTAGCCATTCAGCAGATGAATGTAAAAAACCAGGCTGCAGATGTAGATGAAACTGTTGATGCGCTTCCACCAGGCAAAGAACTTGTTGAAGGTGGAGATGAAGCCGAAGATGAAAGCTTTTTTGAAGAGAATGAAAAACTGGATGATGCAGACATAACTTTCGAAAGTCTATTAAACCGTTTACCGCTTTCTGAAACAAGGCTTGAGAGGTCTGATAAAAGGATCGCAGATGCCATTTTCAGAAATGGATTAATTTTTAAAAATGACCTGGAAGATTATCGTGCAGCGATCAATGCATTTGAAGACCTTAACACACGATTCCCCGAAAATGACCACCTGGATGAAAGTTTATTTAACCTTATTTATTGCTATAATAAATTAGGCATTCAGCATTCAGTAGACTCTTCAGTACAGGTACTTCTCAAAAAATTTCCGGAAAGTAAATGGGTTAAAGTTTTAAAATCGGGTGATGCAACAAAAGAGAATGATGCCGCTACACAAAAATATATTTCAATATATAATATGTTTATTGAAGGAAGGTTTGATGAGGCAAGACAGGAAAAAGCAAAAGCCGATAGTGTGTATGGAAACAGTTACTGGACTCCCCAGTTACAGTACATTGAATCTGTGTATTATGTATCGTCGGGGCAAGATAGTATTGCCATAGAAAAGTTTTCTGAGATGCAGGAAATGTATGCCGAAACCCCACTTGCAGAAAAAGCGGCAACTATGATCGACGTCCTTAGCCGGCGGCAGGAAATAGAAGGCTATTTAACTGCACTGGAAATAACCCGGTACAAGGATGAAGAAGTGGCGCGTGTAATTAACCTGAACCCCGTAGAAACAACCGTTGAACGAAGGGAAATTAAGCGCGACAGCATGGTGAATAACAATGTGGTAAAGCAGCAGGCTGTTTCAACTGATACAACAAAAATTGTTCGCGAAATAGCACGAACCTATGTGTTTGACCCTACTGACAAACAATATATAGCGGTGTTATTAAACAAGGTAGACCCTGTGTACATAAACGAAACCCGTAATGCATTTAACAGGTACAATATGGGCCAGTTTTATGGTCCGCAAAAACCAACGGTAACCAGCAGTAAACTGGATAGTAATTATAGCATTGTGCTCATTGGCCCGTTTGACGATGCAGCTACTGCATATACCTATATTGATAAGGTAAAACCGGTAACAGGCAATCGCATTATTCCGTGGTTAAAAGCAGAAAAATATAGTTTCACTATGATCAGCCAGGCAAACCTGCAGGTAATGCAGGAAACCATGGACATTGAGGGTTACAAAGCCTTGCTTAATAAAGTGATTCCCGGAAGGTTTTAATCTCTCAAACAACTTTTTTAAATAATTAAAGACCATGTATTTGGTCTTTTTTGTTTTTCACAACCCTTTTTTCACAACAAAATTTTAAATCAATTCAATAATCACCATAATCCCCCTCATCTGTCTAAATTCGTTTATAATAATTGCAGTGCGCATTATAATTTTGAATGATTCACAGGTAAGCAGATTGTTATTCGAAATATGAAAAAGTCAGTAAAAATTCTTTGGATCGTATTTTTTGCGGGAGTAGGGTCATTTGTTTTGATGATACTATTAGCAGACTTTGGTGTCTTTGGTAAAATGCCTTCTATCGAAGAGTTGCAGAACCCTTCCGCTTCACTTGCCAGCCAGGTGTATGCCGACGACGGTACGCTCATGGGAAAATATTATTTACAAGACAGGGTTAACGTAAAATATAGCGATATCAGCAAACATGCTGTAGATGCACTGGTAGCCACTGAAGACGAGCGCTTTTATAAACATAGCGGTATAGATCTACGTTCCCTATTGCGTGCAGCCTTTTCGTTAGGGTCTGAGGGAGGTGCGAGTACCATAACCATGCAAACCGCTAAAAATTTATTTACAGATAACCCAAGCAGCAACCCTGTTGCAAGGGTTGTTCAAAAATTAAAAGAAGCCATAATTGCAATTAAGCTCGAAAGAAATTTTACCAAGGAAGAGATCATTACACTTTACCTGAACACTGTTCCATTTGGTGATAATGTGTATGGCATTAGAAACGGTGCAAAAACATTTTTTCAAAAAGAACCAGACAGGATAAACGTTGAAGAAGCTGCCGTATTAATTGGTATGCTAAAGGCATCAACCGCGTATAATCCGCGTGTATATCCCGCCAGGGCAAGAGACAGACGCAATACCGTTATAGACCAAATGGTACGCAATAATTATTTGTCTGAAGGTGAAGCAAATGCCATCAAACAAAAATCAATTCAACTTAATTATCGCAAGCTGGATGAGACTGCCGGGCTTGCACCATATTTTAGAATGGTATTGGGTGAGGAAATGAAAAAATGGTGCAAAACCCATAATAAACCAGACGGTGGAGGCAAATACGATCTATACCGCGATGGATTAAAAATCTACACTACCATTAATCCGCGCATGCAGATGTATGCAGAAGAAGCAGTTGCAAAGCACATCAGCTACATGCAGAAAATTTTAAATAGCCAGTCAAACATTAAAAATAAAACGGTTTGGAAAGGCAATGAAAAAGTGCTGGAAGCTGCCATGAAAGTAAGCGACCGCTGGAAGACCATGAAAGCAAATGGTGCCAGTGACGAAGAGATCAGGAAATCATTTAGCAAGGAAACTAATATGCGCGTGTTTGCCTGGAATTCAAAAAGGGAAACCGATACTGTAATGACGCCAATGGACTCTATAAAATACCACAGGCAAATGTTGCAGGCAGGTTTTATGGCAATGGATCCGCTGAATGGAGATGTGAAAGCATGGGTAGGTGGAATTGATTTTAAAACTTTTAAATACGACCACGTAAACATAAACACGAAAAGACAGGTTGGCTCAACTATAAAACCATTGTTGTACAGCCTTGCCATTGAAGAAGCAGGATTTACACCCAATACTATGGTTGTAGACCAGCAGCAAAGCTTTGGCGGATTTGGAATGGTTCCGGCTACTTCTACTTCCTGTACAGGACGAACCATGCCAATGAGCTCAGCGCTTACTTATTCGCGCAACTGCGCCACAGCTTACATCATGAAACAAATTGGTGGAGCAGGTAACGACGGCGCGAAACGTTTCGCCGAATTTTTAAAAAGTTGCAACGTGCAAACCAAAATACCGCCCTACCCTTCTATTGCATTAGGCAGTGCGGATATTTCATTATATGAAATGATGCAGGCGTACACCATTTTTCCGGGAAGAGGCTTTAATGTAAAACCTATTTACATAACAAGAATTGAAGATAAGAATGGCAACATATTACAAACGAATGCACCACAAAGAAAAGAAGTGGTAAGTGAACTCACTGCTTACGAAGTGATACAGATGATGGAAAGCGTGATGAAAAATGGTACCGGTCGCAGAATGTGGAGCTATGGCGTTACCGGTGAAATAGCTGGAAAAACAGGAACAACAAACGACAATGCAGATGCATGGTTTATCGGTTATACACCAGAATTATTATGCGGTACATGGACAGGTTGCGACGATAGGTTTATTCGTTTTAGCAATACTGCTGTTGGGCAGGGATCTTCAGTGGCACTGCCGGTTTGGGCATATTTTTATAAGAAGGTAATTGATGATAAAAAACTCGCTTATTCGAATGCTTCCGTTTTTGCCAAACCAGAATTTGAAGATAACGAGGTGGCGTACGACTGGGTAAACCAGGTGCATATTCCATTAGGTGCACAGTATGAAGATGAAGGTAATGGCAATGCTGCTGATTACAGTGAAGGCGCTTATGATAATTACCAACCTGAAGATATTGGCGCAGAAAGCAATACAGACTTTGACAACAATGATTACGGTGATAAACCAAAACCAAAAACTAAAACTGTTAAACCGGCAGCCGATACGGCAACCGAACCTAAAGCTGTAATGCCTAAGAAAAAACCTTTCTGGAAAAAGAAAGATAAGGATGATGAAGAAACAAGTAATAACAGCGAGAACGATTACCAGTAATTAGTTATTCTGAAATGTTGAGTTGTTCCGGGGTAAATTCAAATTCTATAATTCCCTTTTCCTTCAGTGTGCAAAAATTTTCCGGTATTTATTTTATTCACTTTATAATTTGGCTGCATTGGCATCTCTTTTAGCATATTGCTTTTAATTTGAATGCTGTCAATGGTGTTATCATTTTTAAGCCAGTAAAAACCTTCTTCCAATCCTCTTCGCAGTATTAATGCACCGCGGGATTCTTCAGGAACATGATTAACCTGCAATAACTTTTTATTGCTATAACTATTTATTTCACTGAAGGTTTTTTTAACCACATCACCTGCAAAACGGTAGTGTTGCATACTGGTAAATAAGAAAACTAATTGTGATGCGATTATTACACTAAACACTATTAACCTTATGGAGAAGGATTTAATCTTCATCAAAAGGATAGAAATTAAAAGACAAATGAAAAATGAGGGCAAGTAAATAAATCTTTCACTTTCCGAGCCACGTGTATCAATTCCTAGTGTTGCATACAGCGTTAATGAAAGTAACCAGAAACCAACTATTATCAACAAAATTCGTTTAACCGATTTGTCTTGTTTATATATAAAATATGTTAGGGCTAAAGCAAAAACCAAAAAACAAAATATGAGCACATAAGCATTTTCTGTAGGCGGAATAATGCTGCGCAAAACCAGTTTCGCATAATTCAGTGGCAATAAACTCCAGTCAGATTTTAATACACCGGATTCGTAGTCGCCAATTAGCTCCTGCATAAAAAAATACCGGGATACAAGGTAAATTGCTGCAAGAATAAAAGGGATGCCTGCATAAACCATTTCTTTTTTTAAAGTGGCATTGCCTTTTTTATAATCTGCAATGGAAATAGTGGCAAAAACTACCGGTAAAAATAAAGTAGATTCATAGCTAAGCCAGGCTAGAACAGCAAACACAACAGCTAACAGGTAAAAAATTATCCGTTCTCTTTTTAAGTAAAAAATACAGGCAGGTAAAAAAAACAGTGTGCCTATAATGGCAGAACGACCGAGTATCCAGAAAACAGCTTCACTGTGGCAGGCATAAATAAAAAATAACGCCGAAACCATTGTCGCGGTTTTCGACGCATTTTCATTTGGGCTATATTTTTTTATGAATGCATTTGAAAGCACATAAACCAGCAGAGTTGCCGCCATGTGCAGCACAAGATTTGTTAGGTGATAGCCCCAGGCTTCTTTAAGCCAAAAATTATAATCTAAAATCATTACTAAATCGCAAACAGGCCGAAAAGAATTGTGTTGAAGAATTACGCCAGCTTTACTTAGTGGAATATGAATTAAATCATCATTTTGAAAATACAGGTAACATGGGTGATACATCCACAAAGCAAAAAGGCAGGCAGCCAGCGAGATAACTGGAACGGCAAATTTGCTGATTGATCTATGCATCGGCACGTAAATTAATGAAAAACATTTCTACCCCTTTATTAAAGATGAACACGTAATGCACGGTTATTAACAGTCTGAAAGTTTTAATTATACAATTCGTAATTTTAAAGCATGAAGTTTGAAAAAATTCATAATAAAGGTCAGGCGCAATTATTTCAAAACCGCTATGTTGAATTTTTAACCAAAACCCACCCGCTTGTTATTTGGGGAATTTATCTGCCGATAATTATTTGGTTATTGTATTATGCACTCATACCCCTTCGACTAACCGGTATGCAGGTAGTTATATTTTTTCTCTTGGGTATGCTGGCCTGGACGTTATTTGAATACGTAATGCACCGGTTTGCGTTTCATTACATTGCTGAAAGCGAAAAAGCTAAACGCTTTATTTACATCATGCATGGCAACCACCATCATTTTCCCCGCGACAAGGAACGACTGTTTATGCCTCCCATACCCAGCCTTATTTTAGCCTGCGTAATTTTCTTTTTAATATACCTCGCAATGGGCTGGAATGTTGCCGCATTTTTTCCGGGTTTTTTACTGGGGTATTTAATGTATGGAAGTATGCATTATGCTATTCATGCATGGAACCCGCCTTTTAAATGGATGAAACCCCTGTGGAGAAATCATCATTTGCACCATTATAAAGATGATGAAAAGGGTTTTGGAGTAAGTACTACATTATGGGACAGGGTTTTTGGAACCATGTTCGATTTACATAAAGAAAAAGATGACCGGGAAAAAGTAAAAGATCTAATGTTCAAGTAGTTGCCATAAAAAATAATGAAACCTGAAACGAGCGTGGCAAAAGGCTTTCAATTGAAAATATAAAGGAAGTACAATAAAAAACTATACCTGCACAACCTCTGTTTTGCTTAAATGATCGTGTAACGTATTCTCAAAAAAGGGATAGAAAAAACAATCTATAATAGTAAGCCGCAATGCACTGCGTAGAAAAATTTGAATGAATGAAGGCTTTGTTCCTTTCCTGTTTACTACTTTGGTCATAGTTAACCATTTGCCCGGTGTGCGCTTGAAAATAAACTCAAACAACAGGTAATAAATAAACAGTACACCGTAAAACATAATATAGAAAGGCAGGTAATACAATCCATAGTATTGCGAATAAAAGGTCCAAATGGTAGATACCAAATAGCTTAAACCAAATATTAATAAAGTATCAACTAAAAAATTTGCCACCCGCGTACCAATACCTACTTTTTTCATGTTGCAAATATCACCTCATTAAATACATTTTACCGTAACCTTTATTAAAATATTTATCTGTATCTGCAGGCGTATATCCATCACTTGAGTAGGTTGGAAACTTATCCAACCCTTTCCCATTAAGGTTTGTAAGCACCCTGTACAGGTAAACTCCATTGCCCAGTTTTTGGCCATATTGGTCTGTTCCATCCCATTTATAACTGGTTATATTTCTCCCGATATGAATGTCGCCTAATTCGGCTAATGTTATTTCCTTAACTATTTTTCCTGTTATCGTAAGAATTTGAATTCGCAAATTTTGGGGTACCTGGCTGCCGGTAACCGTAAACACAAATGCTGTTGATGTGGTAAAAGGATTCGGGTAATTAAACATGTTTGTGATCATGGGTTTGTTATACACCTGGAAGCTCACCTTATAATCGGTATTGCCGGCGGCATTACCTGTTTTGTCTTTACCATGCACGATCAATTGGTAAATTCCATCTTCTGTCAGGTATGGGTTGAACTCCACTGTTGCTTTATTTTCCTGACCGCTTGCGGGTGTAAACAGTAACGTATCAGAATTAAAATAAAACCGCCGCTGCTCATTATTGGGATATATAAGCGTAACTGTAAATAGCGATGTGTCGTCAAGCATCAGGTAATCAGATTCATCGCGCATGGTGATCAGAACATGCGGTTGTGCCGAAACAATGTCATTGTTTAAAATATGCACGCCATCGAATGTTACATCGAGGGTAGGTTTATAATTGTCTATGGATACTGCAAAATCTTTGTATAGAAAATTATTAAAATGGAATTGCTCTGGCTGATCGTTACCCGGGTTTACATCGAGGTAAATATTATTACTTCCCGAAAGTGTTTTTGTGTCAATAGTTACATTAATGATAGCAGTATCTCCTGCGTTTAATTTTTTCAGATCCTTCACAGGAATAACCGTTGCGTTGTTGCCTGCATCATATAACACAAGCTTTACTTTAATACTATCAGCAAAAGAGGTTTCGCTCACGTTTTTAAATGCTATGGAAAGCTGCTGATCCTGCCCTACGGCAAGCGTATCATTAAACTTGTATAAAATATTAGGGGCAAGCGCACCTTCCGGCACAGCATCATACAACAAACGCCAGTACCTCAATTGATAGGGCGTAAGGTTAATGCTGTCTGCATTGCGCATCTTTAATTTTATAAATGGATATGCGGTAACATTTATTGAACTTATGTCTACATTTTGTTGTGTTGTTGTAAGTGTGTACAGCACCGATTCATTATTAAGCGTATCCATGCCTATTACCTGAACAGTGGCATTGTCGCCGGAGGTTGCATCGGTACTATAACCGTTCCAAATAACTTTTTTCCATGCACGCGCAGGCCCAAACACGGGCGAGGTTATATATCCAAGTGTATCGGATGAAGCAATGTTTCGCTGGTAAATAACCATATCGTACAAGCCTTCGCTAAATTGCCATTCAGGATTAAAATTCGCGTTGTTCTTTTCATAATTAAATACCCACGTTCTTGGATAACTGAATGAATCAATCCCGGTAAAACCATTTTGCTTCAGCCTGTCATAAAAAGTATTTCCAACGCCATATACTGATTGATCTGATTGCCACAATTGGGCAGTCTGGTCAAATGGTTCATCATATATCAAACGCATGGTTACCAATAAGCCATTCGGTACCCAGTCCATAAAATCACGCATCTTTCTGCGGTCACTTGAATCGGAATAATGGAATTCAAAATTGTAATCCTTTCCTTTCTTGGTGCAGCCTGCATTGCTGTGGCTACCCATAAATCCGCCATAAATTCCGGATGGATTTGTGGATGGATTTTTCTGGTTGTAATACGGTTTTAAGGTTACCGGATCAAATACATTGAAGATGATGGAATGCCCAAGGCAAGCGGATTGTGTGATGGTTTGCCCGTTTAACTGCACGCTAAATTGGGCATCATCCGAACCGCTGTAACCAAACACCGCATTGTACATGGTTAATGCAGAAAGTACTTTATCGTATTTCCATTTTCTGCTGGCACTGTCTATGTAAATTCTTTCACCGTTTGATTGGGTGTGCTGGTAAAAATGAGACTGATTATAACCTGCACCCGTGGATGGTAAATATACAAAACTGCTGTTGTTCCAACGGTACTCATTATTTTCAGGCTTAGGTGCAACACGCCAGTAATACACGGTACTATCTGTAAATCCAATGGTTGGTGTAAACTCCAGCACTCCGCCCACTGAGGTTAATGACTGCGTGTTTTTTAATGATGAATTGAATAAGGCGGTCGTATCAATTTCCATCAGGTATTCCCTGGTTAAACTTAATGGGTTTGCAGTAGATGCGTATAACTTAATGCCAGACTTGTTTACAATAGAAAATTCGTAGGGATATACAGGTTTTAATTCATCCTCGTAAATAAAAAAGTTTTTTGTAACCGAATTATTCATTTCGCTCAGCTCACTGTAACGATTATCATTATCTATCGTTACGCTGATTGAATTCTGACCTTTATCTCGCGAGGATATGATGGGAATGGTGAACTCAACCGAATCTTTGAACCTTACGCTTTTAATTCTCTGAGAAGCCAGGATGCTATTTGTTCCATCAGGATATTTTCTTGAAACAAGTATGGAAACAGAATCACCCGTGGCTTTACCAATATTATAGAAGTAACATTTTACATTAAAGTTATTATCAGCCACAGAAATGAAAGACGGGTTAATAATTACCTGCGGTTCCTCAACCACGAAATCTGGTTTTGCATGCGCATTTATTTTTAAGGCAGGATCGCCATGCAGCGCATTTTCTTCTGCATGTAATGTTTTACGTGTTGAATCGCCAAAGCCGCCCAGTAAATTCATGATCGCATCATAAATATTATTGCTGATGGGCTGGTTATAATCTGTAACACCAAACGATCTATAAAATCCCTGGTTATAGCTGTCCAGGTAACTTTGCACACCGAAATGTGTACTGGCTAAAAATGCGATTGATCCGCGATCTTTTGAGAGCACGTATTTTTCAGACAAAGAACTTACCACTGAAAAACGGGAGGTATCGTAAGAATAAATATTGCCTGCATTACAACCACCCACCATAAACACGGGATATTTTCCATAGTTGTTATAATCGGTCGGGTCGTTCAGGTTATAATCAAGGGTTGTGGCTGCTGAGTGACCGAAATAATTCAACAGGCTTATGCCATCGTTAAAAAGGTTGGTCATAAGTGCATCAGTTATCGGCGTTGCACTGCCAGTTGTTGTTTTATTAAAACTATAAACATTACCCCCATAAAAAGTGTCTGTGATAATGCGTTTATAGCTGTTCAGGTTGGCAGATAAAGAAGCATCGAGACTGGCATCATTGGCCCCGGTTACATGCACAATGGTTTTCATCCACGCCTTATTGGCTATGGTCTGCGTGGCATCTGCCTGCTGTTGTTCATACAACTTAATCTTATCTAAATATACCTGTACTTCTGCAGGGGATATGGCTGAAATTCTTCCGATTGGTGTAGCAGGTACAGGATCTAAACTTGCAGAACCCAGCAATACATCAGATGCCGGCCAACCAAATGTAGGCACAAGGTTTAGCCTGTCGGCAAACTGCGAGGTTTCATTATAACGGTATTCATCATATGTTACTGACTTGCCTATTAGCAATGCATATTTAGGCTTGACTGAAAAATTATTTCGAGCAAAACCCAAGAAGTTTTTAACTGACAGTGGATGTTTTTTAATACCATAAGCGAACTGGTCTACCAGCTCATCTATATCAATCACCCTTCCGTTAAAAGAACCGCCGGCAACACTGCTGCGGTAATCGCGGTAACCCTGTACAGGTCCACCGGAACCAATTAGTATTTTATTGGAAATAATTAGGTAATCTCCCTGGTTTGAAGAAATACCATAATTAATAAAATTGCGCGGAGTTAAACCGGTTACAGGTAAAATGTTATTTGCATCTTCACTAACCAAAACCAGTTGCCTTTCGCTGTTGCTAGCCGGTAATGCAAATCGCAACAGGTTTGTTACTGTTGTGTTGGCCTGGTATCTTTTTAAATTAGTTAGGTCATATAAAACAGGAACGGCGCCCCCACTGTTGAAATTGCTGATCTCAATATAATTCCCTGTTGTAGTTGCAGGCATAGTGAACGGGAAATTATTTGCCCCGCCAAAATTGAACAGGCGCGGATATTGAAGATGAAGAAAACCCGTTACGATCCGGTCTTCATTTGGTGCGTTGGCATCACTGAATGTAAAACCTGTTGCCGGTGAACTGATGAGTGAAAGCGGCACATTATTATTGGTAAAAACTGCTGCGCTCATTACACCTAACGGTGCATTTATTACCTGTGAGTTATTTATATTTACCTGCACATTGCGGGCATATCCTAAAAACGAATTGCCTGCAAAAGAAACATTCAAAATTGCATTGGGCCCGGAGGATGCCACATACAGGTTGCCGGCATTATGGGTATATGGGGTAACAGGGGTTATATCCCTTGTACTCCAGAATTCACCAATATCATAGGTGGAAGAATAAACATATTCCCCAAAATTTTCAGCTTTGCCCCGGTTGATCTTCTCCCTGAAATTTTGCTCATAGTTATAAATAAAAAATGGCTCAGGAGCAAGCGTGTTGCCTGCCACATTATTAGTTCCCTCCGTTATACGCTGATTATTTCCTGCGGAATTTATCGTGAGAAAATATGCAGCGGTATCTGTTTCAAGGCTTAGGGCATCCGACAAATGGTTTGCAGGGTTTTTATATAACGCTTTATCGGGAATACCATCATTTTGTTCACCCCAAAATTCAATGTACCCATTTGAAGGCAAGGTTCCGTTTGATACAGAAGTAAAAAGCGGCACTTCTCTTCCATTCCGCCATAACTGAAATTGTTCTGCAGGTGTGCTTCCTAAATTATTGGAAGCCAGCAGCGGTTGCCCAATTCTGTATACACCTGTTTTGCCAACTTTAAACTTATAATAGGTTTTGTTATAGTCAATCCAGCTATTATAAAATTCCTGTGCACCTGCTGTAAGGCAGGCGAAAACAAAAAGTGATATGGCTATAAATTTTTTCATTGAACAGGGTAAGCCCCCTTTACCTTCGTTTTCTTTTCTCTTTTTGGTAATTGGGGAAAAGTGCCTTTTGCATTTTTCTCCCTGTTTTTTGGCAACAGATCAATTCCTAAAGAAAATATGTGCGTGTACAATGGATTACTTTGGTTGGCAAGGTTGGTAAATGCATAATCGATCTTAACATTTCCTGCCCTGAAGCCAGCCCCTACTGCCGGCTGAAATATCCAAACTTTTTGCTGGTTAAGTGTATCGCCATCCGACAATGCCTGCTGAAAATTAGAGGCGCCGGCACGAATAAAAACAGTATTGTGAATATTTCCTTCTAAACCAATTTTAGGGTCTATGCTAAAGGCATCTGTACTGATAACAGTATTTCGTTTTCCATCAAAGGTTACATCCAGGTCGGCCTCTGCAAGAAGCTTAAAATTTTCACCAAAACTAAAATTATACCCGCTTCCAACAACTAAACGCGGTGCAGTAAGTTCTGTTGACCGAACTGGAATATCGTTATTGGTGAGGTATAGTACCTCCTTTTCTTCTTCGGTAAAGGTGAATTTCCAGGCATTAAAAGTTGAAGTCACATCCCGTAGTGTAGCTCCAAAACGCCAGGTAGAAGTTTTATACATAATTCCAGCATCAAAGCCAAATCCCCATGCTTTGGCAAAGCTTCCCACATTGCGGTGAATGATCTTAGTATTCGCACCCCAGCTTAACTGCGAATGTTCATCTTCCTTTATTAGTTGCGAATACGATAACAGTAGTGCATAATCTGCCGAAGAAAAGGTTTGTATATTATTGTAATTGATGCTGCCATCAGGTTCAACAAGATAAAGGGTGTTGGGAATATCATCCACGCCGAACCGTAACAACGAAACACCCAGCGTTTTGAACTTATCTCCTACGGGAAAAGCGCCAGCCAGGTAATCGTATTTGCCAATGCCGGCAAAATATTCTGCATGCATAAAGGTGAGGGACGGATATTCAAACACGTTTACCAGGCCGGCCGGGTTCCAGAAACCGGCATTACCATCATCTGTGCTGGCAACCTGTGCGCCGCCCATACCAAGCCCCCGGGCACCTGCACCAATATTTAAAAATTCATTCGAGTATTTTCTGAACTGGCTGTGCGCGGCAGAAACAAATAAAAAAGTAAAAGCAAAAGGTAGAAGAAGCCTGCCACTCAGTTTCATGCGCGAAAGTTACTCGGAAGTTTAATAAGTAAAGGTAACCGGGTACAACAGAATAACGTTTTAACAAGGCGTTTATTTTTGGGGGTACGCTGTGATTATTATTGATCCCACAGCATTAAATCAGATTAATGGACCATAACTTTAGGATCACAAGTTTAAATTTTATAAATAAGATACTTCGTTATCAACAATATTGTTTACTAAAAATGTTTTTGAATTTAAAGCCCCAAAACCAGGTTATATGGATTATCATTTTATTACCATTTCCATTGCAGGTTTTATGATAGGCTTCCTTCTGTTTTCTCGCGGTACCATAAAGAATTGCATGCCCTGTTTTACTTTGGGCGGCCGCTTTTTTAAACATCTTTTTTTCATGCAAAAAATTACAATGCCATTTTCTAATATTTGCAGTTTTGCTTCTTTTCGGAATTTTTATTGAAGGTGCACAGGAATTTTCAAGAAGGTTTTACTCAGGGCACGGAAGATTTGACTGGGAAGATATTCGATATAATTTGGGAGGATTAGTGTTATTCTCTGCCTGCTGGCTGCTATATAAATTTTTCGAGGTAGCACTGCTAAGAAAAACGTAAATGATACATAATGCTGCCCCGGAAAAAATTCATTAGAAACAAAAATTTTTAAATCATTCATAAAAATTGAGAGAACTTGTTATCAATTATAATTTATGAATAGAATTACCCTTTTTATTTCATTCACTATTCTTCAAACTGCGGTTTTTGCGCAGCCGGCAATAAGTGATTACCTCTCTGCCCCATTTCCCTCAAACCTCGTGAGCAGTAAAAATGGAAATGTAATTGCCTGGGTGTTTAATGATAAGGGTTCGCGGAATATTTACATAGCCAGTGCTGATGGAAACAACGTAAAAAAAATTACCAATTATACCGGTGATGTGGGAATGGAACTTGGCGATATTCAGTTAAGCGCTAATGGAAACCAAATAGTGTATGTGTATGGCAACACACCCAACGGAAGAGGCGAAACCGCAAACCCGGCATTCTTACAGTCATCAACCGAAAGCGATATTTACATTTCAAATACCAGGGATCAGTCTGTAAGAAAAATAAGCACTGGTACTTCACCAAAAATTTCTCCCGATGATAAATCGGTTGCTTTTATATCAGGCAAACAGTTATGGCTCGCATCTATAGAAGACACCTCAGAAAAACCCATTAAGCTTTTTCAGTCGCGGGGCAGCCAGTCAGCCATTCAATGGTCGCCTGACAGTAAAAAAATTGCTTTTGTCAGCAACCGCGAAGACCATTCGTTTATTGGTGTGTACGATGTGCTTAAAAAAGAGGTGCAATTTGTAGAAACAAGTATTGACCTCGATATATCACCTGCATGGTCCCCGGATGGAAGCAAACTTGCATTCATTCGCATTCCCAATATGCACAACCTGCTTACGTTTACCCCGGTTAGAACAGCCAATCCATGGAGTATTCGTTCTTATGATTTCAATTCTCAAAAGGCAACGGAGGTATGGAGGGCTGCGCCGGGAAGAGGAAGCGCCCTGTTTACGGACCTTCCCAGCGGGGACCAACTGTTATGGTGGAGCGCCAGGGAGCAACTTATATTTCCTTATGAAAAAGATGGATGGGTTCATTTGTATGCCCTTGATGAACAAGGTAAGAACCTGAGGTTATTAACCCATGGTGATGGCGAAGTAGAAAACGTTACCCTTTCTAATGACAAACAAAACATTTACTATACAACTAACATTACAGATATAAACCGCAGGCATATTTGGCGTGTAAATATTTCTGCTGGTGATCCCGTAAAAATTACCACAGGAAGTGATATTGAATGGGCGCCGGTAGAAACAGAGAATGGAATCGCCTTTTTAAAAGCAACTGCTACCCGCCCCGCATGGCCAGCTGTTATAAATGAAAATAAAATAACCGCTATTGCCGAAGATCTTTTCCCTGCAAATTTTCCATCAGACCTGGTACAGCCAAAAGCTATAACCATAACTGCCGAAGATGGAATAAAGACCACCGCAGATATGTTTTTACCCGCAGGCTATGATCCCGCAAAAAAATACCCGGCTGTTATATTTCTTCATGGGGGGTCAAGAAGACAAATGCTTTTGGGTTTTAATTATTCTCCATACTATTCCAACGCCTATGCCCTCAATCAATATTTTGCACGCAATGGCTACATTGTATTGGCTTTAAATTACCGGAGTGGTATTGGTTATGGACTCGATTTCAGGGAGGCGCTTAACTATGGTGCCGCAGGAGCAAGTGAAGTGAAAGACCTGTTAGCAGCAGGTGTCTATTTACAAAAGCGAACAGATATATTGGCAAACAAAATTGCTTTGTGGGGCGGTTCTTATGGAGGTTATTTAACGGCACATGGTTTAGCACAGGCTCCAAATGTGTTTGCCGCCGGCGTAGATATACATGGCGTACATAACTGGAATGATGAAATTCCAACTTTCGCACCGTGGTATGATTATGCCAAATACCCGGAGATGGCAACCAAAGCGTTAGCCTCCTCCCCTGTTTCATACATAAAAAACTGGAAAGCGCCTGTCTTGTTGATACATGGCGATGATGACAGGAACGTACCTTTTAGTGAATCGGTGAATGTGGCTGAAATACTTCGCAGGCAAAATGTTCATGTTGAGCAACTGGTTTTTCCCGATGAAGTGCATTCTTTCCTGCTATATAAAAACTGGCTTAAGGCTTATGAAGCCACCTACGAATTCATTTCCCGGCAATTGAACGTAAAATAATTAGCTTTTGTAATAGGGGTGCGAGATTAAAATCTATATCTTTCTGCGGAAATACACCAACGTTGTGAATATTTTAATAATTCCGTTGAGGTATAACTAAAACTACTGAGCTGTTAGAAACATAATTATATACTCTTACCAGGCCGAAAAAAAACTATCCAAATGCTATCAGGCGAAAAGACTGTTGAAGAAGTAATCTAACAACCGATGAGAAAATTGATTGTATTAATAGGTTTATCGCTTAGTTGCATGCATTTGCCTGCCCAGCAGTTTCTTCATTACCTGCCTATCGATTCTGCAAGAAGTGTAATAGCAAATGCCACCACGCCTGAAGGTAAATATTATGGATACTATGGTGCCGACAGGTATTATATGAATGTTGGATTATTCGACAGCAGCGAGTTGGTACAGAAAGAGATGTATGCAATTGCAAAAAAACTTAACAGAGACTCCCTGTTGTGCGATGTATATGCTGTAATGAGCAATCGATACCTGCTTAAGCAGGATTTTAATTATGCACTAGTAAACGTTTTAAAAGCATTGGAATATGCAAAAGATCCCAAACGCATAAACCGCGTAACCATTAACGCGGGTGGAGTGTATGCCTGGAGCAACAATAATGAAATGGCGCTGGAATATTTGAAAAGATTAAACGCTTCAGAGGATTTTCCGACTTTTCAATTGTTTAAGAACTTATATTATGGTATGGCATATAATGGCATAAATAAGCCGGATTCTGCCTTGGAATATTTACAAAAAACTGAAGGAGATAATAGGCAAAGACCAGATCCAAACGGGTATGCGCAAGCACTTGGTGAAATTGCAAAGGCATATGATCTGAAAGGTGATAGCGAGCTTACTAACGTTTATTATAAAAAATCGCTGCAGCTATGCAATGAAAAGGGAATACGCACTTTTAAACTCATAGTTGGAAATAAATATTGTTATTATTTATTAAGGCAGGGCAAATATGCCGAAGCAAAAGCTATAGCTCATGACAATATAAATTTTGCGAAACAGGTAAACAATTTTACAGCCCTGGCAGCAGCGGCAGAAATTTTACAAAAAGTATATAGCCATAATAATAACAGGGACAGCGCCTACCAATATGCATTGATGCAGATTGCATATAAAGACTCCGCAAGCAACCAAAAGCGTCTCACCGAATTTCAAAATCTCACCTTTTCTCAAAAGCTAAAAGACATAGACGAAGAATCAAAAATAAGGCGCGAGAACGAAGAGCGCCGGCAAAATATTCAGTACGCCTTAATTGCCCTAAGCATTATCATTTTTATCACGCTGTTTTTATTACTCAGCAGAACAGTGGTCGTTAATGAAAGACTGATTTCCTTTTTTGCCATTCTTGGATTATTGGTCGTGTTTGAATTTATCAACTTGCTTATTCATCCATGGTTGGAAAGTATTACCCACCACTCCCCCGTGTTAATGCTGCTTGCATTAGTTATGATCGCGGCATTATTAATTCCACTGCATCATAAAATGGAACACATATTTAAAGAAAAATTAGTGGAAAAGAACAAAGCAATACGATTGGCTGCTGCTAAGAAAACAATTGAAAATTTAGAAAAAAGTAAACATCAAAATTAAAATGACACCCCAAATAAAAGAAAAATTAATACGGTTTCTCGTTTATATTGTTATTGGGTTTGTGGTTGCATTTGTATGGCATCAAGTCAAAAGCAATTAAAATGAGTGAAGAAGAAAACATAGAAGAGCAGCCAAAAGACAACCTTCCGCAGTTAACGGAAAATAATAATAATGTTTCCGAACCATCAACTATTAACGAACAACCACCAACGATTATGGAAGTACACAAACACCCACATCATGTAACCCATAAAAAGAAATGGGGAGAATATGTGCTGGAATTTCTAATGCTTTTTCTTGCCGTGTATCTGGGTTTTGTTGCGGAAAATTTCCGGGAGCATAACGTGGAAAAGAGAAATGAAAAAGAAATGATAACAGCTTTGTATAATGATATAAAACAGGATACAATCAACCTTAATGTTATTATTTATAAATACATGTCGGAGCATGAAAATTGGGAAGATTCTGTAGAGCTTTATATTAATACATTACCACTGAGAGGCAATGAAAAAAAAATAGCCAAAGCGATGACGAATGCTACCAACTGGAATTTATATGCTCCTCCCCAGGTTGCTTTCGACGTTATAAAAAGTTCCGGAAATTTTAAGTTTATAAGTAATGAAAAAGTGAAGCAGGCAATAATTAGCCTGAACACACTCATAAACAATTATATAATATATAGCCAGTTTGTAGTTGCAACAGAACATGTGGTTGATACCACTACTGCAGGCATTATCCCAAGAAGAGCGATGCAAAAACTGCTTGCAAAAGCATATGAAAAAACAAATGCCCAATATGGATCCATCTCTGATGAGGATGTGCCGGAAGTTTCCGAGTTCAAAACTTATGATAAATCAAGATTCTTAAATTTTCTTGCCAGGATAGACCAGGTGGATTATTTGCTTCATGATCTATTTGGATTGTATAAAAATATTTTGAAAGATGAAACATTACTATTAAATCTTTTGAATAAAGAGTACAATTTAGAAAATGAGTGACGAAGAAAAATTGGAAGATCAGTCAACAGGCGACAATTATCAGCCAACAGAAAATAAAAATGTTTCTGAAGGTGACACACAACACACAACACTTAACACTCAACACAACGATGAAGTAATGGAAGTACACAAACATCCACACCACGTAACACATCCAAAGAAATGGGGAGAATATCTTTTAGAATTCTTCATGCTTTTTTTTGCCGTATTTCTTGGCTTTTTGACAGAGAATTACCGGGAGTCGCTTGTAAATAAAGAAAAAGAAAAGCATTACATGGAAAACCTTGTAGGCGATTTGCGGGCAGATACAGCAGCACTTAACCGCGCCATGAAATATAATGGCGTTCTAATGAGAATGCTTGACAGCGCAATACAAATTGCCCCTGAACGGCTTACGGATATCAATGTTCAGGATACTTTCTTTCATTACACATTTCTATATTATTCGTTTGTCCCAACATTTACTGCCAGCACCAATACTATTTCCCAACTAAAAGCAGGCGGCTTCAATATTTTACGCAGCGACAAAACAAAAGACTCGATCAATTCTTTGTACAATTACTACGACAACAATGTAAACTTTGATACAAAATATGCCGAATTGAACTTCCTGGACGTTGCACACAAAATGCAAAGTTTGATGCGGTTACCCAAGAGCGGCATCATCGTGGACGGATTCTTCCGTTTACATTATCCCTGTTGATCGTCCTATTTTTTTAACAACGGATCCGGTTGCTCTTACGCAACTATATAATGTTTTGGGAAATGCATCAGGCAGTTTAGAAAGTAGCATAAGAGAACAAATGGATGCACGCACAAAAGCTACTTCATTAATAAACTATCTTAAACAACATTACAATATAGAATAATGGAAGTACACAAACACCCACACCACGTAACGCATAAAAAAAAATGGGGCGAATATTTACTGGAATTTTTTATGTTATTTTTTGCAGTGTTTCTAGGCTTTGTTGCTGAGAATATCAGAGAGACTTCAGTTGAAAGACACAGGGAAAAAGAATATATGCAAAGCCTTACAGAAGATGTTCGGAATGATATCAAAACATTAAATAGTGGGATTGAAAAAACACTTTTTCAGATCCGTGGTAAGGATTCTATAGTGCAATTAATTTCGAATGGTGTTCAATCTCCACAACAGGTAAATTTGTTGTATCAGATGCATTGGAAATATGTAGGCTATATTACAGAGATCCCTTTTTCTAAACGAACAATGAACCAGCTGTTAAATGCCGGTGGTCTTAGATTGGTAACCAATAAAAAAGTATCCGATGCCATTGCTTTTTACGCCGCGAAAGTAGATTATCATGAAAAAACAAGACAACCTCAATATATAGATCTTAACTATAGAGCATTATTTGCCTCCGGAAAGTTGATTGATGCCCGGTATATTCGCGCATTGCCTGATAAAAGATATGAAAGAGCCCCTTACGAAAACCCTGTTCTTCGCAATACCAATACCGATCAATTAAAAGACTTTTCATTTGCCCTTGAAATGGATAAAGACAATTGTATTCTGTTTGTACAGTATTTAGAAGAGGTAAAAGAACTTGCTGTTCGATTGCAAAGCTTATTAGAAAAAGAATATCAATTTAGAAAATGATTGAAGCAGAAAATACAAAAGAGCAGCCAGGCGAAACTCCGCAGGCAACTGAAAATGATAGTACGATTGCTGAACCATCAACTTTAAACAGACAATCATCACCTGAAAATATGGAAGTACATCATCATCCACACGTAGAAAAGAAAAATTTCAAAGAATATTTTTTGGAGTTTATCATGATATTTTTAGCTGTAACTATGGGTTTCATTGCAGAGAGCATTCGTGAAAACATTACCAACAGCGAAAAGGAAAAATTATTTATGGAATCCCTGGTGCAGGATATTAAAGCCGATACCACGATCATAAACCAGAATTTAAGATCGTTCGACCAAAATGTGATTTTACTGGATAGCTTTATTTATTTACTTACTTCACCTGCCGGTGTTACAAACACAAACGATCTGTATTATTACGGAAGACTGGCTACAAAAAATTATGCTTTTTATGTAAATACACGAACCCTCGACCAAATAAAAAACACTGGTGGCTTTACCATTATTAAGAATAACGAGGTTGTATCAAACATCATGTCGTATTACGCCGTAGTAGATAAAATAAAAGAACTTGATGCTGGTGATAATGAAGAATCTAATGATTACAGAAGATTAGCGGTACAAGTTTTCGATGCTGGTGTATTCAACCAAATAAACTCATCAGCACTTAATATTGTTTCAAGACCGGTAAATAACCCACCCCTGCGAACTAATGATCCTAAACTGCTCGGCGACCTGGCAGCCTGGGTGCATTATATAAAAAATACGCGTATCGGAATTTATCAATATAAAAAAGAGGTGCTGGAAAAAGGGGAAAATTTAATTGAGCAAATTGAGGCAGCGTATGATTTTGATTATGATTAATGGGTAAATGCTAAACCCAGGTAAATTTTACCTAACAAATTCAAACTATTATTGTTAATAGCAATTGAATGTAACCATTACAATCAACATTTTTTTTCGCGCTCAATATCAACATAATATTGATAAATTTATCGCTGAATGCATCCTTCAGCCGGCATAACATTAAAGCTGATCATTAACTGCACCAAAATTTTATGAGGTTACTTTCAACCGCCCTGTTGGTTCTTCTCTTTTGTAATGTTTATTCTCAATCCGAAATTTCTGTTTTAACCCAGCACAACGACCTGAACCGCACAGGATGGAATAACAGGGAAAAAATATTAAATCATGCAAACGTAACCCCCTCCAAATTTGGATGTATTGGCACCCTTAGTGTAGATGATGAAATATATGCACAGCCTCTTATTGTGCAAAACATACAGGCAGGTGGTTATTCGGGCAGCGTATTATTCACTGCCACGGTCAATAATTCAGTGTACGCTTTTAATGCGGATGATGTATCGGAAGGCGCACCGCTATGGCAAATTAATTTAAACCCAGCCGGGCAGCGGGCTCCCACCATCTTTGATTTAAAAGATGATTACTACGGAAGCCCGTGTGGCGGAATTTACCGGGATTTTTCCGGGCGGGTTGGGCTGGTGGGCACCCCTGTAATTGACACCCTTACCCATACAATTTATGTAGCCACAAAATCCATTGACGATAATGGAAACTTTTATGCATACCTGAATGCACTGGATTTATCAACTGGTATGCATAAAGCCGGAAGTCCACATTTAATTACCGCAGAAGTAATGGGTAATGGAGAAGGAAATGAAAATGGGACTGTTAGCTACCTCGCAAAATACCAGAACCAGCGGCCCGCCTTATTGCTTTATAATAACACAGTGTATGTAGCCAGCGCATCGCATTGCGACTGGGGCCCTTATCATGGATGGATATTGGGATTTGATGCAAACACACTTTTATTGAAATATACTTATAATACTACGCCCGATGGATGGGCGGGTGGATTATGGATGGCAGGGCAGGGAATATCTGTTGGTGCAGATGGAAACCTGTACGCGGTAACAGGCAATGGAACAACCAGTGCCGATAACAACAACCTACGGGGCGGCAGAAGCGAAAGCCTTTTAAAATTATCGCCTCAGCTTCAATTGCTCGACTGGTTCACACCTTCCAATTACGAATACCTCGATCAGCTTGACCTGGATTATGGCTGTGATGGTGCCTTGCTGGTTCCAAATACCACGCTTACCATATCAGGTTCCAAAGAAGGAATTTCTTACGTGGTAGATTATAACAATATGGGCAGGTTTAATGCCGCCAATGCCCAGGTAAAAGATACGCTTGTCTTTAACCCGGAAAAACAAGGATATGTACATGTACACGGTTCGCCTGTATATGCCAGTCTTGATAATGGAGAATACGTGTATGCCTGGGCAGAAACTTTTAAACTGCGGCAGTTTACCTTCAACAGGAATACCGGAACATTTGCTGATGAATTTAAACAGGGAGCACGCAACCTTGATAATGGTATGCCGGGCGCAATGCTTTCCCTTTCGTCTGATGGTTCAGATACCTCATCAGCCATTGTTTGGGCATGCTTTCCCTATTCGGGCAATGCAAATAACCAGGTGAGACCGGGCACCATCGCGGCTTACCGCGCAAACGACGTTTCAACAGGTGAACTATGGAACAGCGATCAGATAAAAAATGATGTTGTTGGAAATTTTGCCAAATTCAATTCACCAACCATAGCAAACGGAAAGGTATATGTTCCAACCTTTTCAAAAGCATTGAAAATATATGGTACCGGGTGCGCAGCAGCAGGTTTATCTTACGCCGATGGTTCAGGACTAAAAGCTGAATATTATAACCAAAGTACGGCTACATCAGGTTACAATGCATTGCCAGGTGTAGTGAGGCTTGATAATACCATTAACTTTAATTGGGGTAAAGAAAGTCCTGCAAAAACCATTAGTGCAGATGTATTTAAAGCCAGGTGGACAGGCAGGCTCAAACCACTTACCGATGGCAAATACACATTGTATGTGATAGCCAGCGATGGTGTTAGGCTCTGGATAAATAATGTTTTATTAATTGATAGCTGGACTGATAAACCAACAACCACACATAATGCGCAGGTATCTCTTTTAAAAGACAGTGAGTATGATATTCGTCTTGAATATTATTCCAATACAAATGACGCTACCTGCATTTTGCAATGGAGTGAACAAAATGTTTGCAAACAAAATATTCCTGCTTCGCAATTGTTCGCATCAACTGCAAAATGCGGCAGTAACGGAACAGGGTTAATGGCTGAATATTTTTCTAATACCCCTGTTGCCGCGCCATTCCCTGCAACCGCTGATGTTAAACAGGTTGAGCCGCAAATAGATTTTAGTTGGGGAGCAGGAAGTCCGCAAGGCATCAGCAACGATCTGTTTAAAGCAAGATTTACCGGCTTTGTGCAAAGCCTTGATGCGGGCACCTATACTTTTTATTTAACGGGGGATGATGGCATACGGCTATGGGTAAACAACCAGTTGCTTATAGATAAATGGATAGACCAGGGTGCAACCGAATACAGCGCATCCATCAACTTACTTGAATGCACAAAGAACAGCATACGCGTAGAGTTTTATGAAAACGGTGGCGACGCCGTGTGCAAACTTGAATGGAGCGGACCCACAAAAGGCAGGGAGGTAATACCCACTTCACAATTGTTTTTGCTGCCTGATAGTATACCTGTAAAACCAGATTTTTTGGTTTACCCCAATCCACATCATTCAGGTAACCTTACTGTTGTAACAAGCGCCTCGTTAACCCGGGGCGGTCAGGTGATGATTTATAACATGCTGGGGCAGCGTGTTCAAACAAATAAGATTGATCCTGTTTCACAAGGTGGAAAGTTTACTATACCTGTAACCATTGCCCGGGGCATGTATATTATAAAATTAGTAGCAGGGGGAGAAAGCTTCCGATCCAAATTCATTGTTCTGTGATGGGTTAAAACTAATAATAGATTGAACATAAAGAAACCATTATTGCAGGTTACTAAAAATGCAGATATTCATTAATAAAAACATTAAAACTTAGCACTAATCACACCGCCCCAACATCAAAACAATTTTAGATGAAAAGAATTAATTCTATTGATATCACCCGGGGAATTGTAATGATCATAATGGCATTAGACCATGTACGGGACCTGATGCACAGCCCTTCAATAACTCAAAGCCCTACTGACTTATCAACCACTACCCCATTGCTGTTTTTTACAAGGTGGATAACGTATATATGCGCGCCAGTTTTCGTTTTCCTTGCAGGTACTTCTGTTTATATATCACTCCATTCAAAGAAAGATTTTTCAAAAATAAAAAGGCATGTTATTCTACGGGGTATTTGGTTAATCATTATCGATTTTACGCTATTAAATTTTGCTTTATTTTTTGATCCGGGTTTCCATTCTTTATTATTTGAGGTATTAGCGACCATTGGTTTCGGCTTTATAATTTTAGGTTTGATGCTTAGGGTACCTTCAAAAATTATTGGTGTAACCGGGTTGATAATTATGTTTAGCCACAACCTTATATCTCTCGTACCGTTTGGTGAAAACGCTTTCATTAAAAGTATCGTTATGCCATTTTTTAGTCCCGGTGCAATTCCATTAAGTGCTGAAAGATTTTTTATAATTGCCTACCCTCCTATTCCCTGGCTGGGTGTTTTACTATTTGGTTTTGCCTGCGGTCAACTTTTTAAATTGCCGGATGAGCAACGGAAAAAAGTATTTATAAAAATCGGGTTGGCCTTCGTTTTGTTATTTGTCGCCCTTCGCTTCATAAATCTGTATGGAGACCCGGTTCCATGGGCGGTTCAGAAAGATGCCATGTTCACTTTTCTTTCTTTTATGAACGTAACAAAGTATCCGCCATCCCTGTTGTTTTGTTTAATAACCCTGGGAATAATGTTTTTTATGCTTGAATTTGCCGACTATTTAAAGGGTTCAATAAAAGGAATATTAATGGTATATGGAAGGGTGCCTTTGTTTTACTTTATTATTCATTTTTACCTCATACACCTCTTAACGCTTGCCATGCTGTTCATCCAGGGTTTCAGTTGGTCACAGTTTGCATTTTCTACGGGAACCTTCGGCAGGCCGCCAAATGTAGCGAGCGGTGTTTCGCTGGAAATTATTTATTTAATTTGGATAGGCGTTGTGGTTGTAATGTATAAGCCTTGTGTTTGGTATGGAAAATACAAAGCCGAGCAGGGACGATGGTGGCTGAGTTATTTATGATGCACGTACCGTTTGCAATTCCGATTTTATCAATAAAAAAAATCACTAATGGAAACACAGCGGGTAATAAACGAAACATCATTTAACCGGTATGCAAGAATAGCCGGTGCCTTATTATTGATGTCCATTTTAGCGGGGATTTTTGGTGAGATTGCTGTTACTTCGAGATTGGTGGTGCCGGGTGATGCACATGCAACGGCACAGAATATTCATGAGTCATTGTTCCTTTACAGACTGGGATTTGCTGCCTATTTAATTGAAGCAATATGTGATGTTTCACTTGCCTTAATCTTTTACCAGTTATTAAAATCAGTGAGAAAAGATTTTTCACTACTGGCGGCATTTTTCGCATTGATGGCAACAGCAACATTCGCCTTTGCTGAGTTGTTTTACATTATTGCCCCTGTTATATCAGAAGGAAATTTTACAACATCATTTTCTCAAATTCAATTGAATGATGCTGCTATGTTTTCGCTGAAAATATACGGCTATGCCGGCGGCGTTTTTATGGTGTTTTACGGCATGGCATCCATTATTCGCGGATATCTTATTTACAAAGCAAGTTATATACCCAAATACCTGGGAATATTATACATAATAGGTGGTGCCTGCTTTATACTTAGAAATTTTTTATTGGTACTTATTCCATCCTTCGCTACGGATATACTTCTATTACCCATGCTTATTGCCATGCTTTCTATTGGCGCTTAGGTTTCTTTTTAAAGGTGTTGATGTACACAGTGTGAATAGCAGTTTATAATCAAGCTTTAAATTGTCAGCCGGTAGATATTTTGGAATACGTTGATACCGATCAAAAAGTAATGTGCTAAAAATCTTAATTTACCATTGCAGGGTTCTTCCTACTTCGATCCTTCCTTTATTCATTTTTAAACCGTTCAATTATGAAAAAAATTATAGCGCTCGCTTTTGTTTTTGGAATATTAAGTTGCAACCAGCAGGGTGTTGTTGATACGAAAGCTGATGAAGAAAAACTGTTACAGTTAAGTAAAGAATGGTCACAGGCAGCCGTATCAAAAGATCTCGAAAAAACCATTAGTTACTGGGCAGATGATGCAATATTAATGTCTGCAGGTCAGCCAAAGTTGAATGGAAAACAAGAAATAAAACAAATGGTAGCAGAAAGCTTTACGATGCCTGGCTTCGAGATAAAATGGCAACCCAAAAGCGTTCATATTTCTGAAAGCGGTGATATGGCCTACATACTGGAAGATTCGCAACTGTCTATCTCTGACTCAACCGGAAAAATAATCACCCAAAAAAATGATGCAGTAAGCATTTGGCGTAAGCAAAGTGATGGCCAATGGAAAAATGTGGTCGACATTTCAACACCAGCCCTTTCACAGTAAAACGCACAGGCCTATTAACTATAAATAATTAGAAAGAAAATTGTTTAAAATTTTATCATATGGATAATCAGCTCCAATCACTCCAACAACAATTGATTCAGCAAAAAAAACTTCTGAATAAAATAATTTTACTAGCATCATTAATCATACTTGGTCTCGCTTCACGATTACTGTTTTCATTTAGCGAAGCGGATGAGAATAAAGTACTTCGGGCTAAAGGATTAATCATTGTTGATAACGAAGGCAGGGAAAGAATATTGATCGGGGCGCCAGTACCACAGGCACGAAACCGTGTTCGCACCGATACCGCGCGGGTTAGGGCGCTCTGGTCTCACCGGTTTGGAAATGCTGACCAGTATATGAAATGGTACCAAAATTATAATCATAAATCCAATGGTATTCTAATTTTAGATGAGCAGGGTTATGACAGGGTTTGCATGGGTGACGGTGTACCGGATGCCAACATCGGGCAACGCATTGGTAAACAAACCGGTCTTATATTTTGTGACAACCATGGCTTTGAAAGGGGAGGCATTGGCGTACTTAACGTAGGCAATGACGAAAACCGGGTGGTTATGGCCCTTGATGGAGAAAATGGAACGGATGCAACAGGCATTTCAGTGATGGAAGATGGCGAAACAGGCTTCTTTGCAGGAGGTAAAGGATACAGCATGTTCTTAGGTGCGGCGCCTGCGGATAGCTATAGTCCTGAACCCCTATTTGGAATGGTTATTAATAAAAGAAAAAACCTATTGTATAAATTGAACCTGATGAGTGATTCACTAAAAAGCAAATAGCCCTTAACATAACTTATTGTTCTTGCTGTATCATTCAATATGGATGCTATATTTTTTCCTAAAAAAAAGCCCGGCAAAAGCCGGGCTTTTAAAACCAGTCTCAAAACTATTTGGCATACACCAGTCTTGTTTTGTACACTGTATTATCAATTAAAACATTAACAACGTAATTTCCATTTGCCAATGTACCCGGCATGCTGATCAATTTCTGCATCATGCCATTATTCATTTTAGTTTCCACAGTATGCACTATTTTGCCAGCCATATCCGTAAGCTGAATACGGGCTTTAGAATTACTAAGGTTACCTAGTTGCAACTCCAACATAAATACCCCCTGTGAAGGGTTTGGATACACCAACAGCGCGTTGGTTTTTAATGACAAGGCATCCTCAACTTTTTCACCCTGCCTGTTATTCATTTGATTGCCGCCGTTTGCAAAAGAGGTATTTCTCAGCGTTTTAAAGTTTATAAACCCAGAATAACTTGTCCACGTTGTTCCGCACCTTGCCCTTACTCTCCAGTTATATCCCTGGTTTGGCAACAGGTTAGTTAGCAATACAGAACGAACTGAACCATTTAGATTTGGCAATAAAACCCAGGAAGAACCAGGTTTTGTGGACCTATATACTACCTGCCATAATTTGGGATTTACCGCTGCTGTCCAGTTTAATTGCGCGCTATTAGAGGTAATATTAGTTGTAGTTCCACCGGAAATATTGTTACAGCAATTTTCATCTATCTGGCCGTTGCAATTGTCGTCAATTCCATTACCGCAAATTTCTGGGGCGCCAGGGTTTACATGTGCATTGTTATCATTACAATCTGTATTATCGCTTACATATCCTGTTGGGGCGGCATTGGTATTTACCTCAACAAAGTCGTTCGGGTTACCATAAGAATCTCCATCGGCATCCCTGTAAAAAGTAAAGTTGCCTGCGACATCATCAATAATTCCATTACAGTCATTATCAATACCATCCAAAACCTCAATCGCATTAGGATTTATTGCCGCATCATCATCATCACAATCGTCGGCCATACTTATTAATTCTGTTTCTTTTTTATAGGTGCCATAGGGTCGGGTACATTGTCTTTTAATCACGCCGTCACTAAACCCGTCGTTGTCTGCATCTTTAAACCAGGTAAGTAAAATATTAGCTGCGGCATTATAATCATTGCAATCGCGTGCAATCTGATTAATGTATATCACGTAATCAGTTCCCGGGGATGTGCACTGAATTATCGGCGTACCAACAAAATAATTATCATGGTCCACATCAATTACCCAAATTGTTCCGGGATTTATGCTTGCATTCTCATCGTCACAATCTGTATTCTCTCTTGCATAACCGGCTGGCAAATCATTTGTTTCCCTTGTTACTGAAATGGCGGCATTTCCATATCCATCACCATCATTGTCAAGGTAAAACTTGTAGGTTACCGTTATGTCATCAACAATACCATTACAGTCATCATCAATGCCATTAGCAAGTTCTGTTGCGCCCGGGTGAATTGCTGGGTCTCCATCATTACAGTCGCCCGGTTTTTTATTACCAAGAAGCACATAGCCTGCGCCCGGGGATTTGCATTGAAAATAAACGTCCTCGCCATAATAATAATCATCATTGTCTGCATCTAAAACAAAATATTGCTCGCTACAATTATCAGTGGAACTACCACCTCCATTTTCAATGTCCCAATGAACCAGGGTTTGAACAAGATTATATACCCCTTTATTGGCAGTTAAGGGGCTTTCCTTCAATTGAGCGTTCAGTTTAATAGAACTAAAAAAAATTAGCATGAGGGTAATAGAAAAAATCGTTGAAATTCTAAGGAATAGGGGCCAGATTATTTTTTGGTTTATTATCCTGAGTGTTTCTTTTAAAAATAATTTCATGATTTTGGGTTTAAATGTGCGGATGAAATGGCTCTTTGTTGATTAAATAAAATGAAAGATTTTTGCCTTAAGTAAGGTACTATGGGTCGCACAAGCTTTCCAAGTAATACAGGCGACAAAAGGCTGACAGGGGGGTACAAAAACCGGACAGGCTACCGGACAAAGACCGGACAAAGCAATGGTAGCTTAGCCTTGCAGATTGTGTATCAAATAGTTTTTGATGAATACACCATCCAGTATACAATACGAATTCAAATTATTATTTAATTATACACCGGCAACATATTCCTCCAAATTCACCTCAGTTGAAAGATGTAAACGCTGGCGCAAACGCTGTCGTGTTTTGTGCACACTGTCAACAGAAATTCCGAGCATGGAGGCCATTTGTTTTGAGGTTAATTGCAGGCGAATAAGGGCCGCCATTCGTTGTTCTGCGAGGGTAATATCTGCCACGCGATCTTTAAGGTTGACAAAAAAACCGGGATAAATTTTTTCGAAAAGAGATTTAAAACTTAACCAATCCTGTTCGGTTAAAATGGTTTGCTGGCTAAGTTCAGAAATAAGGGACTGTTGGGATGCAGAAATTTGCTGGTGATTAACCTGGCTCTCCAGTTTTTCAATAAGGGTTGTTTTTTCAATTATTTTTTCAGTAAACAATTTCAGCTGTTCTTTGGCAGATGCTATATCCTGCTCCATTAATTTCTTTTCCTGAATTACTTTTTCCATTTTCATTTTTGACTTTAACCTCTGCCGGCTAATTACCATCAACGCCAGAAGGCAAAGAATAAGAATTCCACCAATCAAAATGTTTCTCTGCATCAGTTGTGCATCCTTTTCCTGTCGTAATTTCTGAATATTATATTTGCTTGTCTCATCATTAAGCCTTGCCTGCGAAATAGATATGCTGCTTGTGTTAATTACCTTTTCGAGTGAATCATTTAATTCCGAATAACAGTTGTTGTAATAAAATGCGCTGTCGTATTCCCCCCTTGCTTTAAATATTTGTGTGGCAGTATAACAGGCATTTTTCTGGTAATTAGCATCCGGCCATAATTTTAGGAGGTTAAATGCGGTGCGAACATCATCCAGGGCTTTATTGGTATTGCCAAGTGCAAGATGTGTTTTCGCCGCCCACTGCATGGCGTTCCCAGCATCGTCGTAATATTTTCCCGCCCTGCTAAAAGCAGCATCCTTATACAATAAGGCTAAGGCTGTGTCATATTTTTTTTGTTCATAATAAATTTGCCCCATATTACCCAAAACAAAACCCCTCCAAGAAGAATCAGGCAACTTTTTGCTAAGTTCTAAGGCCTGATTGTAAAAGATGAAAGCTGAATCATACAATTTTAACCTGTGGTAACCCAATGCTATAGTATTAACACATGACACAATAAAGAAAAATTCATTCTTTGACTGTTTCCCCACCTCTACTGCTTTTTTTGCATATTCCAACGACTTGCGATATTCCCGGATCTTATAAAGAAGTTCTGCCAATAATTGGTAATTCCCCGGACTGCTTTTAATATTTAATTGCTCATACAACGATGTACTGTTAACCATATACATAACTGCCAAACCAGTCTCGTTAAACCTTGACGCAATCGAGGCGTATTGCGAACTAACAAACGCTATTAAAGCCTGGTCGCCACTTTTATAAGCCAGGTTCATGGCTCTGGTTATTTCTGGCAACCACCGGGTTTTATAGTCGTTTAAATATGCAGGGTTAATTTTGTTGATAATAAATTGTTGCCTGATACATAAATATCTTGGTTCAAAAAAGAGGTTACCTGATCTACGGTTTTCCCATAAGTTATTTAAAAACGCCACACCCTGCGAACTATCTACATTATAAACGAGCCAGCTCACAATCTTTTTTGTTGAAGCATTTTCTTTGTCGTTTCCATCGCTAAGCATCTTAACGCATTCTGAAATAGTAAAGGGAAACTTTTGGGCGCGGCTTTGCTGTAATAAGAATAAAAAAGATATAAAGAGGAGGATCCTGAGAATTAGGGTCAAAGGGAAGATGATTATTTTGTATTTCGAAAATAATACATTCTTGTTAAATACAATAAGAGCAATGGATGGACCTCGGTTACACCGGAAATCTTTTGTCGCAATAAGCAAGTATTATTTTGTTCTGCGTATAATAGCAATAAATCAAATTCATTTTTGCTTTAATCAATATTGATTAATCTCTTTTTCTAAAAATAGAATTAGAGATAAACAAATGTGTGTTGCTTTACCGGCCACTCGTATCTTTAAAACTTAATCACCATTCAATTTTAAATTATGAGATGGGCATTCATTTTTTCAATATTATTTTTTGCATGTAATTCTACCACGCAGAATAACCAACCAGCCCACGATATTGCAGTGGCAAACGGTGTTGAAAATTTCAATAAAGTTCAAATGCTTGAATTTACATTTAATATACAGGTTGATACTTTAAAAGACAACAGCAGGCACTGGCAATGGTATCCACAAACGAACGAAGCTGTTTTTGTAACAGACAGCAGCAGCACACGTTTCAGCCGGACAGACACATCTACAACGGAATTAAAGAATTTAAACGCCCGTTTTACAAATGATGAATACTGGTTGTTATTTCCTATGCACATGAAATGGGATAGCGGTGCGCAAATAAAAGAAAGTGGAAAAGTGGCTGCCCCAATTAGCGGAAAAACCTTAAATAAATGGGTTGTAAGTTATAATGATACAGATGGATTTACACCGGGTGATATGTATGAAGTATTTGTGGATGACAAGAAACTTATACAGGAATGGGCTTTTCATCCTGGAGGTGCCATGGAAGATCCGTTGGTTACAAGTTGGGAAAATTATGATGACTTTAATGGGTTGATGATAGCACAGGAACACAAATCGAAAGATGGCAAATTTCATTTATGGTTTACAGGTATTAAAGTGAATTAACATCACTACTAAATGAAAAGCAAAAGCTGAACTTTTAATTTAAAAAATTAGCAGAAGCACTTTTTTATAATAAATACGCAAGACGGTTAAATGAATTTAAGTTTGAATTTGATTAAAATTATTTTCTATTTTACAGGTTGATAAAATTACCATACATTCTCAGCAATAATTATGTCAACCAAAACGTCGGAAGGTTTAAAAAGAGAAATTGGCGTTTGGGGTTTAACATTAGGGATTGTGAATGGTGTTATTGGTGCAGGCATTTTTGCCCTGCCTGCCATTGTCGGTGTTCAGCTTAATACATATGCGTTTATCGGTTACCTGTTTTGCGGGCTAATGCTCGCCTCCATCATGCTTTGCTACGCAGAGGTTGGCAGCATAGTTACAAGTAGTGGAGGCTCTTATGCGTATGTAGAAGCTGCATTCGGACCCTTAGCAGGGTATATCGTAAACTGGGTTTACTTTTTTGCGTGGAGTATTTTTAGCAGTGCAGCATTATTGAATGTCGTTGCTGATTCGCTTGCTATAATACTTCCTGCATTCAGTAATCCTTTATACCGGGGCGCTCTGTTTTTTTCAATAATTGCCGTGCTCATTTTCGTTAATGTGCGCAGCGCCAAACAGGGAATGGGTTTTGTGAAGTTGCTTACTATCATAAAATTATTGCCACTCTTTGGTATCATCATTTTTGGGCTCAGCCTCGTGAATACTGTTCATTTTACTTTTAATAACGTACCGTCTTTTAAAAATTTTAGTAATTCCACCCTTATTTTATTCTTCGCTTTCGCAGGTTTTGAAAACTGCCTGAGCGTAAGCGGTGAATTAAAAAATCCGCAACGCACCATACCACTGAGTATACTGCTCGGTGGAGTATTAATACTTGTCGTTTACCTGTTGCTGCAGTTCGTAACGCAGGGCATGTTAGGCGCTAATATGGCCGCTTACCAGAATGCACCTCTGGCCGCGGTGGCAGAAGCGATTGTAGGCCCGGCAGGCGCCACCATATTATTACTCACCGCAGCAGTTTCCTGTTGTGGAAATGTAAGTGCCGACATTTTAGCAACCCCACGAATATTGTTTGCAGGTGCAAGGGATGGCATGTTCCCGCGCATGCTATCCAAGGTGCATCCCCGGTTTTCAACCCCGTACGTGTCGGTTATTGTTTATGGATCTTTGATTTTTATCATTTCCATTTCCGGGGGATTTACGCAGTTAGCCGTGCTCGCTACTGCTGCCATTTTAATTGTTTACCTTGCTGTAATAGTAGCAACCATTAAACTAAGAAATAAACCGAAGGCTGCCACAGGCAAAACTTTCAGAATGCCGGGAGGTTTACTGTTTCCTGTGATAGGCATCCTGTCTATTATTTGGGTACTTACCAGTTTAAAACAATCAGAAATAATTTCAACGCTCATTTTTCTCGCATTTGTGTGTATCATCTATTTCATTACCATAAAATTGAAAAATAAAACTGTTGATATTGACAATGATAACATGCATTAATAAATAAAAATCTATTCATGACTAGTTTTAAAAAATCTCCTTTTTTTTCTGCCTTCTGCTTATTCATTTCACTTACTTCTGCCGCGCAAAATTTTCTGCCACCCTCGCGGGAATGGCATGGCAAGAGTGAAGCACTAATTGCCAAAGCGAACGACCCTTGGATCACACCTGCAGAAACATCATCTTTCAATCTGACACCAACCTACCAGCAAACAATGGACTGGTTTAAAAAGCTAGCTGATGCTTCCCCGCTTCTTACTATGGTTTCTATCGGTAAAAGTGTAGAAAACAGGGATATTTACATGATCGTTGCTTCCACAGAAAAATTCACAACACCCGAAGCATTAAAGAATTCTGGCAAACCTTTGTTGCTGGCGCAGGCAGGCATTCACTCAGGTGAGATTGATGGAAAAGATGCGGGCATGATGTTGTTGCGCGATATTGCTTTTGGCAACAAGCAATCACTCATTGACAATGTGAATTTTTTATTCATTCCCATACTAAGTGTGGACGCGCATGAACGCTCCTCACCCTACAATCGTCCAAACCAACGCGGGCCTGAAAATATGGGATGGAGAACCAATGCACAAAACCTGAACCTCAACAGGGATTATGCAAAACTGGATACCAAAGAAGTACGTGCCGTAGTAAACGTGATGAACGAATACGACCCCAGTTTATACATGGATATACACGTTACGGATGGTGCCGACTACCAGTACGACATTACATTTGGTGGAATTGGACAACAGGGCAATTCACCTGGCATCGCTGATTGGCTGGAAAATAAATATAAACCTGCGGCAGACAAATCTTTATTAGCAAACGGGCATATACCCGGGCAACTATTATTCGCATTAAATGATATGGATTTTACCGCAGGTAACGTGGTTATTGCAGGCGGACCAAGATTTTCTGACAGTTATGGCAACCTTCGGCATATGCCAACAGTGCTGGTCGAAAATCATTCTTTGAAACCTTTTAAACAAAGGGTGCTGGGTACCTATGTATTGCTTGAAAGCACCCTGCAGCAATTGGCATCGCAGGGATCAACGCTCAAAGCTATTACTGAACAGGATAAAGCAAAAAGACAAAACCCTTTGCCCATTGCTTTTAAAGTACCGCAAATGACCAGTGCAGTAAATTTTGAAAAAGCTGCAGAGCTGCGCACCAATGAAAATGCTGCTATTGCGCCCGATAGCCTGAAATTTCTTGGCGTAAAATCCAGAACATTAAAATCACCTGTAACCGGTGCGACGTATATTGAATGGCTTGGCAAACCCGAAACCACGCAAATAGTTAATTACATAGCTTCAGAAGCTACCGATTTTATTGCGCGGCCCAAAGGCTACTGGATACCGCCCGCAAACGAGGAGGTTATTAGCCGATTAAATATGCATGGAATTAAAATGATGCAAATAACCGAACCCCGCGAAGTTGCTGTTGAAATGTATAGAATTGAAAATGCAATTTTTGGAAACGAAGATAATCAGGTGCAGCCTTTTGAGGGGCATATACAGGTGCATGGAACTATTAAAACTGAAATGCGCAACCAGCTATATCCGGCAGGATCGGTGTACATCTCTACCGACCAGCCTTTGGGCGATCTTGCAATTATACTTTTAGAGCCTTCTTCAAAAGATTCTTATTTAAGCTGGGGATTTTTTAATAACATTTTTCAACGAACCGAATATATAGAAGCGTATGTTATGGAACCTATGGCCAAAAAGATGCTGGAAGATTCACCGGCCTTAAAAAAAGAGTTTGAAGAAAAGAAAAGAGTTGATGCTGCTTTTGCCGGCAATCAAAATGCGATACTTACCTGGTTTTACAGTAAAACAAAATATTATGATGACCGTTACCTCCTTTACCCGGTAGGCAGGGAATTGTAGTTTTACTTCTAACCGTATTATCAGGATGAAGGCAAATTTGTATTAGCATTTTAAAGAAGGGATGCACTGCGCTTTGCCTTAACGTACTAACAGGTAAATACAAATGAAAAATTTAAACAAACCTATTATTACTCTACTCTTTCTCTTTATTTCTACAATCACTTTTTCGCAAGAAGTAATAGGTGACTGGAATGGTATTTTATCTTTCCAGGGAATTCAGTTACGCTTAGTTTTTCATATAAATTTAACTGACAGTGGGTTAATGGGAACCATGGATAGTCCGGACCAGGGGGCAAGAGGAATTCCTGTTTCTTCAATTGATTTTAATTCTCCATCCCTTATTCTTAAGGTAGCAAATGCAGGTATTACTTATGAAGGAATTTTAAATGATAGCGGCAGTATTACGGGCACCTTTAAACAGGCAGGGCAATCTATTCCTTTAAACTTATTTAGAAAGCAAGTAGAAAAGGTAAATATATCAAGACCACAAGATCCTGTAAAACCGTATCCATATTACTCAGAAAAGATAACATTCAAAAATGCAGATGCAGGTATAAATTTATCGGGAACACTTACCCTGCCACAAAAAGAAGGTTTATTTCCTGCTGTTATTTTAATTAGTGGAAGTGGACCTCAAAACAGGGATGAAGAATTAATGGGTCATAAACCTTTCCTTGTTTTATCCGATTACCTCACAAAAAATGGTATTGCAGTATTGCGTTATGATGACCGTGGCACCTTTTCATCCACAGGCAATTTTTCTAAAGCTACCTCGTATGATTTTTCTACTGATGTAGAAGCAGCCGTAAAATATTTGCAAACAAGAAATGAGATCAATCATAAAAAAATTGGATTGATCGGGCACAGTGAAGGCGGCATTATAGCACCCCTGGTAGCCAGCCGTTGCAACCAAATTGCTTTCATTGTTTTATTAGCAGGCACCGGAATCTCAGGCGATAGCCTCCTTTTTCTGCAACAGCAATTAATAAGCAAAGCATATGGGCTGGATGAGGATGAAATAAAGGAGGCAACCGACATAAACCGCGAAGCATTTAAAATAATAAACAATACAAAAGATTCAACCGAATTAAACAAAAAGTTGAAGAATTTAATTAGCACCGCTATAGATAAAAATCCTAAAACAAAAATACCTGAAGGAACATCAAAAGAAGATTTTATACGCTTACAGGTAGAACAATTAGCCAGCCCATGGATGCAATATTTTTTAAAGTATGATCCATCAACTGCATTAAAAAAAGTAACTGTTCCGGTTCTGGCCCTGAATGGAGAAAATGATCTGCAGGTTCCGGCAAAAGAAAACATAGATGCCATAAAAACCGCACTAACCCTGGGTGGAAACAAAAATGTTACTACAGTTATTTTACCCGGACTCAATCATTTATTCCAGAAATCTGCAACCGGCTCACCAGCAGAATATGCCTTAATTGAGCAAACTTTTTCTCCTGATGCATTATCTGTAATTTTAAAGTGGATAATTGATCAAACACGTTAGCAGCCCAGGCAATTTTACTAATTTCCAAACAGAACCATCACTCTTATTAATTGCCTTCTTTTTATTAAACAGTAAACTTCATAGAAATGAAACCTGAACTAATACAAACCATGCATCCCGATCCTGAAAAAACAAACAAAAGAATTGATGCTGATAAGTATAAGCTGATAAAACAAACAATGTTATTGGTTTTAGAAAGAGGTGCGCAAACCCATTCAGCATTAATGGAACAAATGAAAAAAAGTATGACAGGAAATTTTGAGGGCAATATTCCCTGGTACAGTGAAACTGTAAAACTTGATCTTGAAGCAAGAAAAATAATTGAGCGAAGCAATACAAAACCTGCTACATACTTTTTATCGAAAAAAAGTTAATTAAGAAAAATAGTATTGTTTGCTATATAATATTTTGTGTTCGTACAAAATTTTTTTATGAATAACGATAAGCGTGACTCTCCATTTAATATGGATAAAAATGAGTTTAAAAAAGTTGGTTATGAACTGATAGATAACCTTTCCGAATTTTACGAGAATCTTTATAAGCGACCAGTTACTACCGGCGAAACACCTAACCAAATTCAATCGCATTTAGACTCAGATACGTTGCCAGAAAACGGCATCGCTGCCTCAGACATTCTTGTTCGTGCAACTGATCTACTTTTAAATCATTCTTTATTCAATGGTCATCCGAAATTTTTTGGATACATCACTTCTTCCCCAACCCCGATTGGTGCCTTAGCCGATTTGCTCGCAGCCGCTGTAAATGCCAACGCAGGTGCTAATGTATTAAGCCCAATGGCAACAGCTATTGAAAAACAAACAGTAAAATGGCTTGCGGAATTTATTGGGGTTCCATCGCATTATGGTGGTTTGTTAGTGAGTGGGGGCAACATGGCGAACCTTACAGCATTTCTTGCAGCAAGAACAGCGAAAGCACCAAAGTCATTAAAGGAAGAAGGATTAAAGAGCCTGGAACAAGACATGGTATTTTATTGCTCCGGTGCCACCCATACATGGATAGAAAAAGCATCTGCTTTATTTGGTCACGGTAAACAAGCCATCAGGTGGATAAATACAAATGATGAAAATAAAATGGACACTGATATTTTGAAGCAAACGATAACCAAAGATGTAAACAATGGCAAAAAACCTTTTCTCGTTATCGCAAATGCAGGCGATGTAAGCACCGGAGCAACCGATAACATTAAGGAAATTGCAGCTATATGTAAAGCGCACGACCTGTGGCTGCACATTGATGGTGCCTATGGCATACCTGCTGCAGCCATACCTGAATGCAGAAATATATTTAATGGGTTAGAGGAGGCAGATTCTATTGCACTTGATCCGCATAAGTGGTTGTATGCCCCTTTGGAAGCGGGATGCACATTAGTGAAGAATCCGCAACATTTAATTGACACTTTTAGCGCCCACCCGGTGTATTATAATTTTGACAACAGTGCAGATGAACCTACACTTAATTATTACGAATATGGCTTTCAGAATTCCCGGGGCTTCAGGGCGCTTAAAGTTTGGATGGGTTTGCAACAGGCAGGAAAACAGGGCTACATTAAAATGATAAAAGATGACATAGAATTATCTAAATTAATGTTTAATGAGGCAAGCAGGCATGAAGAACTGGAAGCTATTACCCAGAACCTAAGCATAGCAACCTTCCGGTATGTTCCTGCAAGTGGTGAAAAAACAATTGATGAACGTTACCTGAATAAGTTGAACGAAAAATTATTAAATGTACTGCAACAGTCAGGTGAAATCTTTTTATCAAACGCAGTGATTAAGGAAAAATATTGTTTACGGGCGTGCATTGTAAATTTCAGAACTTCAGTAATAGATATAAAAGAGGTTATTGAGATCGTTGTACGCGAGGGCAGAAAAATGCATGAAACCTTGCAACATATACCAATATAAACATTAATTATCATGGTACAAACACCTATACTCCAATCTACTATTACATGTTCTGCGGCTTCAAAAGCATTCATAGTGGGGCCATAATAATCTTTAAACCTGGCAACCAGTTCTGCGGGAGTAAAGTCTCCGGCAAAAGTAAAAGGTTCCTTCTCGAACGATATATTCTCTTTTGATATGCCGGCATTTTCAAAGCGTTCAATCACATGGCTTTCAACTCCCCACAACATGGGACTAACAAATCCTTCTGGCGGCGGCGGTGTATAAGCTGAACTAATTTTTAAAATCTGAGCCACCAGTGTGGGGTCTCCGGGAATCCAGTTTCCCATAACAATTCTACCCCCTCGTTTGGTAACACGCACCATTTCTTTCGCCACATCCATTGGTTTTGGTGCAAACATGCCCCAAAAATGCTCACAACCAGATCGAAAGTTTCATCTTCAACTTCCTTTAAATCAGTGGCATCTCCTTCTTTAACGGTAATGTTAGTAAGACCTTCTTCTTTAATTCGTTTATTGGCGGCTTCTACAAGGTTTGAGGCAATATCAATACCTAATACATTCGGCCCCTAAGCGTGCTTCAGGCAGAGCTGTTGTGCCATCTCCACAGCCAAGGTCAAGCACTTTCATGCCCCTCTTAATTTCAAGTTTAGAAACAAGGTCAGTGCCGCTTTGGCGCATTGTTTCTGCAATGCGGGTAAAATCTCCTTTTTCCCATAAGGCTTTGTTTGGGTTCATTGGGTTTATTTTTGAATGATTGAAAATGTAATTAAGAAATCGGAAAATAATTACAAAAGGCAATATCCGAAAAAAATAAAATTAACCGGCAATTATATTTAGTGCTCAAAATGGGGCGTATATAAACAAACCTTAACCAGGTTTAGAGGAAGATTTTTATTATTCCAATGATTATGAATAACAAGGGCGGCGCCTAATGCAGCGCCCTGGGACATCTCTGCTGCATGCACCATTAATTGTGGAAATGCATTAGCAAGCAATTGCATAAAAATTTGATTTTTGCTGAATCCACCATCTACATAAAGGTGTTTAATCCATGCATTCATTACAAGATTTGTAGATGCCTTCTGCATTTCTATAATATCCATCAGCAAACAATAATATGCTTCATCATAAGATGCAAATTTCTTTATATTCACGCTTAATAAAATTGACTGATTTGTTTTGCTTACTATGACCATATAAATTATTTTTTTCATTCACCACTTTTACAATTTCATCATTGTATGCAATGGATGTAAAGTAATCTTCCCTGGTATGGAAATAAGCAGCAATTCTTTTTACCTGTTGGTCGTGCATTTTGCCTGCAAATAATCGTGATGCTTTAACAGGGCTACCTTTATAATTTAAAAAGCAAAGACAATCCTGATTCAATTCATCCATGGTAAGATCAGAATGGTTAAAAGCATTCAGGCTTATACACCATGTACCTGTAGAAAGAAGAATAAACGGTTGTTGAAAAGAAAAAAGATAAGGAATCAATGCAGCCGAGCTATCGTGCAATCCAATGCCGGCAAGTATTTCAGGAGATTTACTTTTGGCTGCAAACACCTTTTCACTGCTTATTAAGGGAGGAAATTTTTGATGTAATCCTTCCTGCCGCACCCAATCGTGATAATCATTTTTTTCAAAATTCCAGAAGTGCGTATGGCATCCTATACTGGTAATTTCTGCGGCGGCCAAGCCCGTAATCAGGTACATGATATACTGCGGCAGGTGAAGAGAATATTTTACCTGCATAAAAATTTCAGGTGATTGATGCTTTAGGCGGTACAGTTGCAACCCGGAATTTAAACTGCCTAATACCGGTGAAGCAGTTTCTTTAGCAACCTGCGCTTCTCCCCCGTAAGTATTGTAAAATTTATTTTTTAATGCTTCAGGAAAAGGTTTTAAATAATTGTAGATGGGTGTTAATACGTTGCCCTCATCATTTAAAAATACAAGTGTGGCACCGTACGCACAACAGTTAACTGCAGATACCTGGTAATTGGTGTTGTCAACAGCATTTTTAAAACTATCCAGAACCCATTCAGATAAAAGAGAAAAATTTTCACACGGAAAGCCATCTTCATCAACAGACTCTTCGAACGTTTGTGAAGATTCTTGAACCACTAAATAGTTTTCATCAAACAACAAAAATTTTTTGTTTGTTTTCCCGATATCAAAAATGGCAACTACTTTTTTCTTACCCATTATATACCGTATGTTAACACTGGAAACATTTGGATTACATACCTGTGGCTTTTGCTTGGCTTCCCCTCTCTTCAATTAATTTTTCACGAATTTTATAATTCCTGAAAAAAGCAATGGGGCTCAAAGCCGCGCCACACCTGAACCGCGCCTCAGCTACCAGGGAGCGCACATCAGTTCGGAATGCCTGTTGTAAAATTTCCTGTGCCGTTACTACATCATTATTATGTTGAGCTTCACTCAACTTTTTTCTGTCCACAAGCAGTGCCTGCGCATAGCTTATCATGATTGCTTCAACTGATTGCAACAAATCTTCTAGTGGATCTTTTACATTATGCGATGCATCTATCATCCATGCTAAATCCATTGTATGATTCATATTTTTGGCATCCATGCCTTCAACCAATTCATTAAAAATGAGAAAAAGCTGGTAAGGCTTTATACTACCAACAGTTAAATCATCATCGCCATATTTACTATCGTTAAAATGAAATCCGCCCAATTTTTCTTCCATTAATAAAAGAGATACGATCTGTTCAATATTTGCATTCGGTAAATGGTGACCCAGATCAACCAGCGTATAATGCTTTACTGCCCAATTTATTAGAATACAAAAGCGATTGCCCCCAATCTCCAACAGTGGCTGAATAAAAGTTGGGTTCATACGCTTTATATTCTACAAACATTTTCCAATCAGCGGGCAGTGCGGCATATACCTGTTGCAAACTTTCTAATGTGTTTTCAAAAGCATGCCTGAAGTTAAGTTGCCCCGGAAAGGTGGAGCCGTCTGAAAGCCATACAGTGAGCGCTTTTGAGCCAAGTGCTACACCATAATTAATCACTTCAATATTATGTTCAACCGCCTGTTTTCTTACATCTTTATTTACATGCTGCATCGATCCAAACTTATAACTATGTTGCTGGTTTGGCTGATCCTGGAAAGTGTTAGAATTCATAGCATCGAACCGCAGATTATTTTCCGCTGCCAGTTGCTGAATGTGTTTGGTATCAGTTGGTATGTCCCACGGTATATGTAATGAAATTGAACCACTTGAATTATTTAATGCATGCAGCAAACCTATATCTTCAATTTTTTCTTCGAGTGTGCGGGGTTCTCCACCACCAGAAAATCTTCCGAAGCGTGTGCCTCCTGTGCCTAAGGCCCATGAAGGTATGCCTACCTGGAAGTCTATTAGTTTTTGTATTATTTCATCCGCGTTTTCAAGTTCACCCGAAATGTAATTATACTTACGCTTATGATCTTCAAGAAATGGCTGATTAAAATTTTCAATGGCTGATCGTTCTATATGCATCGGTTTCTAGTTGAAATAAGTATACTTAATTATCTAGGGAATGCTGCAGCAACTCCCCCATCTACATTCAATGTATTACCTGTTGACTTATTTAATAACCCGCCAACAAAAGCAAAACATGCATTGGCAATATCTTCAGGCAAAATGGTTTCATTCAGCAAAGTTCGCCTGGCATAATACGCAGGTAATTCTTCTACAGAAATACCATATGCTTTTGCCCGGCCTTCTGCCCATCCACCAGCCCAAATGTTACTGTCTGATATTACTGCATCAGGGTTTACGGTATTTACGCGAATTTTATCGGCACCCACTTCAGCAGCCATCAATCGTGTGAGGTGCGCCTGCGCTGCTTTTGCGCTGCCATAACCGGGATTATTAGGACCGGCAACCACCGCATTCTTTGAGACGATATTCACTATATCGCCACCCATTTGCTGCTTACGCATGATCTCAATACCAGATTTAGAAACAAGGAACTGACCCTTCACCAAAATATCATATAATTTATTCCATTCTTCTGAAGAATGGTCAGCAATTGATTTTGAAATACTGATGCCTGCATTATTAACAACAATATCGACACCGCCAAATGCTAGTGCAGCAGCAGCAAAAGCCTGCTGAATACCCACTTCGTCTGTAACATTTAGCAAGGCAGATGTTGCTATATCCTTCCCGAATTGTTTCGTGAATTCTTCCATAGCACCGGCCAGCCTTTCTTCATTTACATCATTTAATACCACACATGCACCTTCCTCAGCAAACTTTTTTGCAATAGCTTTTCCTATTCCACCTGCACTGCCTGTAACCAATGCAATTCTGCCGCTTAAAGATTTTGGTTTTGGGAGGCGTTGCAGTTTTGCTTCTTCCAATAACCAATATTCAATATTAAATGCTTCCTGCCTTGGCAGGGAGGTGTAAGTGGATATTGCTTCGGCACCTTTCATCACATTAATAGCATTTATATAAAACTCTGATGCAACCCGAGCGGTTTGTTTGTCTTTTGCAAAAGTGAACATGCCAACACCGGGATATATTATTACAACCGGATTTGCATCCCGCATTGCAGGGCTGTTCGGGTGTTTACATGTGTTGTAATATTCAGCGTACATATTCCGATATTCTTCAAACCGAGGTGTAATCTTTTTTCTAACCGCGTTCATGTCCTGCACATCATCACCAGGTGACAGTGGTAATACAAGCGGAGAAATTTTCGTACGAAGAAAATGATCGGGGCAGCTGGTACCCATGGGCACTAACCTTTCTGCATCATTGGAATTTATAAATTCCAGTACCCGCTCATCATCAGTAAAATGACCGATCATTTTAGTTTCCGAAGAACACAATCCTCTTAATAATGGCGCAATTGCCGCAGCTTTTTCGTTGCGTTTCTCTTTTGGAAGTGATTCGATTTTCTGACCTCCGAATGCATCGCCCTTTTTGCTGAAATTATCCTCAACGTATTGTGCGCACTGTTCAACCACTTCCAGTGTATTAACATAACAATCATAAGCCGTATCACCCCACGTAAATAAACCATGAGAGCCCAGCATAATACCGCGAATACCGGGGTTATCATCCAGGCACTGTTTCATCATTAAACCTAATTCAAACCCCGGGCGCTGCCATTTTACCCATCCGATCTTTCCATTAAATAATTCTTTTGTTATTCTTTCTCCGTCTTTAGATGCAGCAATGGCTATGGCTGCATCGGGATGTAAATGATCGATATGTTTAAACGGAAGAAACCCATGTAGCGGTGTATCTATTGAAGGCGCTTTGGAAGAAAGATCGAAAATGCAATGATTAAATAACTCTACCATTTCATCTTCATAATCCACTCCGCGATATACACTTTTAAGGTTTTGCAGGCGGTCTACATACAAAGCTGCAAGCCCGCTCCGCTTCATCGTACCAAGGTCGCCACCGCTTCCTTTTACCCACATTACATCTACCTCTGCACCTGTTAATGGATCTTTTGTTATTACCTTACACGAGGTATTTCCCCCGCCGTAATTGGTAAGCCGTAAGTCGGCACCCAACAGGTTTGACCGGTAAACCAGCAGTGCTACTTCATCGTGCTTAAGTTCATCTGCTTTTTTATCATCCCATAAATAGTTTACGTGTTTAAATTTCGACGGTGTTATCATAAAATAATTTTACAAAAATCTATCTGGTCTATTTTAATGCATTACCATAGCCAACAAGGATCACGGAAAATAGAATCATTAATATACCTGCGGTAATGGTTAAGGTTGTTTTACGGCTTACACCTTTCCATTCTTTAAGTGCAATTCCCCAGAGGTTGGCTACTAAAATGATGAATGCCATATGTAAGATCCAGCTGCTGGCGCCGTTGCCCAACTTACTTTCGCCCATGCCATAAAAAAAGAATTGCAGAAACCAAATGGTGCCGGCAAGCGCAGCGAAAAAATAATTTCGTTTTAATGGTTTTGATGTATCGGTATAATCTCCGAAGGTTTTATTGCGGGCATTCAGAAACATGCACCAGATAAAATTGGTTGTTAAACCACCCCACAACAATACCACATAGATTACGTTATTCTGGTACAAAAATTCAGCTGTTTCGTTTGGGTGGGCTGACTTCCAAACACTGTTGGCAACTTCAGCCATTGGTGTACCGGCTTCAATTCCATAATTAAAACATGCGCTGAGAATGCCCGAAATTGTGCAAACAATTAATCCTTTTACCAGGTTAAATTCTTTTATACTTTCTTTCTTTTTCTCTTCGGGCAATTCTCTTTCTTTTAAAAGTCCTGCCCTGCCACAAATCACTATACCTAAAAGACAAAGAAAAATGCCCACCAGAACTATTTGTCCCCATGAAGTATTGATAAGCTGGCTGAATGTTGTTTTGCCCTCAACGGGATGAAAATTATAATATATGGATGGTACCAATGCGCCAAAGGCGGATGTGAAACCAAGCAATACTGAATTACCCAGTGACAACCCAAGATAGCGCATACCTAAACCATATGTAAGCCCGCCAATGCCCCAAAGAATGCCCCAAAAAAAGGTCCACCAGAATGTACCTGCCGTTGCACCTGAAATAATTTCAGCAAAGCCGGGAATGGTTAACCAGGCCGCGATGGGTGGAATGATGAGCCATGAAAACAAGCCGCCAACGATCCAGTAATTTTCCCAATGCCAGCCTCTAACTTTTTTATACGGCACATAAAAACTGCCTGAGGCAAAACCACCGATAAAGTGAAAAATAATGCCGAATATAACCTGCATGTATGTGTGTATTTAATGCTATTCGATTTTAAAAAACAGCTTTTACATTTACTCCCTTACGCCTTCGAAAGTCATCCCGATATCTTCCATTTTTACTTTTGTAACTTTTCCGGATTCATCCCTGTTAAAAAATACTTTGGTGCCATCACTGCTGATAAACACATCTTTTTCGCCAGGCACGGGTGTAATTTCTCCACTGTTTATGTGTGCGATCATTTCCAGCTTTCCTTTATTTACTTTAATTGTTATTGTGGTAAGCATACCGCTTTCCACTTTATATTTTCCTACATAATCATCTAACTGCACTTCATTGCTGGTTAGGGCCGCGCCTGTTGAAACAAAATGATAGTTACCCGAACCCACTTTTACCTCTACATAGCCATCTTTTAATTTGTTGGCTATCATATTACCAGGAATTGCTTTTCCCTTCTCTGTAACAGCAGCATCATCTACAGCAGGTATAAAAATATTTGCTGTTGTATTTGCAGGAATGCTAACATCCATCACTAAATTTTTTCCCTCAATTGCCCATGCGCTGGTTATGTTTCCATAATAAGTATCGTAAGATGCTTTGGCATAGGAAAAATTACCCCCGGGATGCGGTTTAATTTTAATATGCTTATACCCCACACCATCTTCATAGGTATCAATGCCTGCCATTTTACGGTACATCCAGTCACCAATTGCGCCGTACGCATAGTGATTGAAAGAGTTCATTCCGGGAGTTTGAAAACTGCTGTCAGGTTTTTGCCCATCCCATCTTTCCCAAATAGTTGTTGCGCCCATTTTTACAGGGTACAACCAGGATGGATAGGTGTCTTGCAGCAATAACTGGTACGCTACATCATTAAACCCAAACCTGGTAAGCACGTGGCACAGGTATGGCGTACCTAAAAAACCTGTTGTAAGATGATTGCCATAGCTTTTTATATTTTCAACAAGTCTTTGTGCAGCTTGTAGCCGCTGATCCTCCGGAAGCATGTCAAATTGAAGCGCAAGCACATACGCAGTTTGTGTTCCGGATACCAGACGCCCATTGCCTGTTACATATTCTTTGTTATAAGCCTGCTTTATATTTTTTAATAAGTTTCCATATTCAACTTCATCTTTCTTATTTCCCAAAACATGAGCAGCGTTTGCGAGCAACTGTGTTGAATAGGCATAAAAACATTGGGCTATCAGGTATTTATCGGTTACGGCAGATCTTCCATCATTGTCATCTCCAGGCCGGTAAAACAACCAATCCCCAAAGTGAAAGCCTGAATTCCACAAATCATTTTTAGAAACGCGCCTGATGCTTTCGACATACGTTTTCATGCTATTATACTGTTCTTGCAGTAGTCGCGTGTCGCCATATGCGAGGTACATATTCCATGGTGCGATCGTAGCCACATCGGCCCAACCGGCACTGCTTGATGCAGCACCCAGAACATTAGGTATTACAAAGGGAACAACACCATTTTCCTGGTCTGCTTCCAGGTCTTTCAACCATTTTGAGAAGAAAGCATTCACATTAAAATTGAAAGATGCGGTGCGGGAAAAAGCCTGCGCATCTCCCGTCCATCCCAGCCTTTCATCCCGTTGCGGGCAATCGGTTGGAACATCTAAAAAGTTGCCGCGCTGGCCCCATTGTATATTATGCTGCAACTGGTTTATTAATTCGTTGGATGTGGTAAAAGTGCCGGTTTCAGGCATATCAGAATGCAATACAACCGCTTCAAAATCTTCCGGTTTTAATTCTTCATTTAAACCTTCAACACGGCAATATCTGAATCCCTGCCAGGTGAAATGCGGATGGTATTTTTGTGATTCCCCACTAAGAATATAATTATTTTCCGCTTTTGCGAATCGCAGGTTATCAAGATAAACATTCCCTTCTTTATCGAGTACTTCAGCATGTGAAAGGTGTACAGTATCACCCCTTTTTCCTTTTGTTTTCATTACCACCCAGCCAACGAGATTTTGACCAAAGTCAATCACCTTTTCACCTTTCGGGGTTGTAAATATTTTTACAGGTTGAATTAACTCTTGTTGTTTTACGGGCTGATTGTATGTAGCCAGTAAAACATTCATAGCAATGGAAGGCAGGCTTATGCCACTCCAACCTTTATCATTAAAACCTGGTTGTGACCATCCTTTCAACTCCATGCGTGCATCATACGTTTCTCCATTATAAATCTCAGAATACCGAATTGGTCCTTTATCTGTTGATTGCCAGTTTTCATTGGTGAAAACACGATCTGTTGAACCGTCGGTGTAGGTAATATTTACCTGCATAAGAAGGGCAATATCTTTTCCATAATAATTAAAACTATTCGTAAAACCAATGATGCCCCTATACCATCCATTGCCTAATGTTACCCCAATTGCATTGGCTCCGGGTAATAGTAAATCAGTTACATCGTATACCTGGTATTGCAACCTTTTGTTGTACGAGGTCCAACCCGGAGCGAAATAATCGTTCCCTATTTTCATTCCGTTTATCTCTGCTTCGTACATACCATGTGCAGTAATAAAAGCAAAGGCAGATTTTACTTTCTTATCAGCAGAAAACTCTTTTCTGAATAAAGGACTCGGGCGCATAACTGAATCTTCTGCATAACCAGGTGCGATCCATTTTGCTGACCAGTCAGAATTGTTGAACAAACCGGTTACAAAAGTGGCAACAGGGCTCCATGCAGAAGGCTTTGACGAAGTATTATCCCATACCCTAACCTGCCAGGTATATCGAGTTCCACTTTTTAAAGTATTTCCGCGGTATGCAACATGTACCGAGGAATCCGTCAAAACTTTGCCGCTATTCCATGCCACCTCACCTTCATTATTTACTTTTATTTCGTAGGCGATTTGCGAGATGTTGCGGGAGGTGTTTTGCAATTGCCACGAAAACCTTGGATTTTGAATGTCCAATCCAATTGGGTTTTGCCTGTTTTCAGTTAAGAGTTTTTGCACGCTGGATTGGGCGCCGCAAATTAATGCGCAAGCGGTAAAGACAAAGAATAATAATGTTTTGTTCATATAGCAGTAATAGGTATGATTGATTTCTTTTTAAAGATGTGCATTTGTGAGGATATAACCCCCATTAGAAAGATTTAATTATAAAAAAGCAGGTTTGATTTTTCCTGAAAGTTTTCAATAAAGAAACAAAATCATTTGGTGCCGCTTAAAAGCCACCGATTACCGCCACTATAAACACAACTGAAAGAAACCAAAAAAAAATCCCCCGAAAGGAGGATTTCTGTTTTATAAAAAGTGTTTAATTAAAATACATTATATCCTATGCTTACATAATATAAGCCACCTATATAAGGGTTGCCAAACGCACTGCGATAATAATTGTTGGTAAGGTTTGTACCGCCAAGTTTCAACATAATTCTTGGTTCGGTAAACTTGTAACTAACCTGGGCATCCAGCGTTCCATATGCAGGTATAGTACCTGTTCCAAAAGTACCCTGCCAGTTAATCTTATCCTGCCATTTGTATTGAACATTAAAACCAAAGTTTTTATACAAATTGGGATTAGCCACACCCAGGTTATACCTGATCTTTGGTGTATTGAAAAAAGTAACCAAACCTTCCGGTACATTTCTTAACTCATCACTAAATACATTGGCGTTTATCATGTACGATTTGTAAAAGTTATACCCTGCGCTTGCGCCCCATCCTGTTGCCTCAACCGGGGTTGGACTGTTGGTAACAAAAGAATAATTTGTAGAGGTAAAGGGGTTTGACAACTCGGCAACCGAGGTTTCCACATTACCACTGGCGCCGCGCGCTACTGCCTGGCGTGCGATAAAGTCTTTGTACTTGCTATAATAATAATAAACATCCAGCAATAATTTCTTACCTAATACACCACGGTAACCTATTTCATAGCTTTGCATGCTTTCTGGTTTTATTGTATTAAACTCAGAAACAACAAGCACTGTAGGGTCTAATGTTGCCTGGTATTGCGCTACGCTTTGTGCTGTATAAACAGGGTTGGTATCGAAGTGGAAGAACGTTTTAAAACTGGGTAAGCCACCCACAAGAATACTACCCGGAGTTTGCAGGTTTATGTATTGATCCTGGTTTGCGGGGAAACGATATGCCTGCTGATAAGACAAGCGAATATTATTATCTTTTGCAACAGCCACAGATGCTGTTACCCTGGGGGTAAACCTTCCTTCGAAATTTTCATTCTTATCATACCTGCCAGAAGCTGTGAGTTTTAAAACATCATTAAACAATTGTTTTTGCAACTGTATGTAACCGCCATATTCATTTATTTTAATTGGACCGGCGGTATCTGCAAAAATGGTTCCGTTAGAATTAAGATTATACAATCTGTAATTAGCGCCCACCAGCACATCAACCACTTTTACATATTGTGAAAGATTATACTGACCTTCTACATGGTATACACTTGACTTGTCAGCAAATTGAGAACCACCATTGCTAATAGATGTTGTAACAGAATTATCGAAAGCTGTTTTAAACTCAGGAGTTCCAGGCATGTACCTGCCCATATCTGCTGCTGCCCTTGCCGCTGCATTTGCCTGGTCTGAAGGCAAGCCTGCCAAAGATGCGCCACCATAGTTAGCGGTATATTCGCCAAACCAGGTTCCATTATCTTTCCATGCATTATTTATAGCGATTGCAGTTAATGTAGTTGCATAAGAGTCACCAGAATTTTCTTGTGTTGTATAGGCTTTCAGGAACCACGTTGGGCTTTTAAATTCAAGTTTATATTGTCCGATTCTAAATTTTTTAAGAGAATACCTGTCAGCACCTGTGTACACTGTTGTTCCTTCACCCCAATTGGCGGTTAATGAAGCAAGAACATTACCCCTCATTTGATAGTATAAGCCGCCAGATGCTTTAAAATTGTGAGCGTTGTAATTCACCATATCTTTTTCCTGGTAACCGGTTCTGCTAACCTGTATGGGTTTTCCATCTGCACCAATATAGGTTCCGTTCAATACACCTGCGCTAAACACCGGTAATGGACCAAACGCGGCCGGATCTTGCGTTGAATAAAAACTAAGAATCTGTGCCTGTTCGCCGGCATCCAACCCATCAGTGGGGTTAATTCCTAATAAACCTATAACCGTTGGAAGGCTTGTATTTCCGGGTCCGAATACACCTGCAAGTGCAATGTTCTGCATACTTGCACTTACCTCATCACCATACACATTTACACCATCATAATTAGGATCAGTCTGGCGGTTACCACCTTTAATAGAACTAAGTACATTATTTCTTTCCAGGTTTGTTTCGTCATCAGCACGCCAGTCATCTGCATCTATATATTCTGCGCCAATTTTAAAGGCAAACTTATCAGAAACTTTTTTACCCCAGCGAAATGCAAAATCATGGAATGGAGAAGCGGAATGCCTGTAATCATTCACATGCATAATGCCTTCTTTTAGCTGAACGCTTAATCCCTGGTATTTGAAGGGATCTTTACTGGTTATAAGCAAGGTTCCATTTAAACCACCGGAACCGTACAACGCTGATGATGCGCCGGATAACAGTTCCATATTATCAACATCGAGATCTGTTAAACCAATAACATTACCTACAGAAAAATTAAGGGCTGGTGCTGCATTATCCATTCCATCAACAAACTGATTAAAACGCAGGTTACCGCTACCATTAAACCCACGGGTTGAGATGGTTCGGAATGTATAGCTTGATGTAATTACATCTACGCCTTTTATATTAGCCAAGGCATCGTAATAACTGGGTCCAGGCGCATTGCGAATATTGGCTGAACTGATACGTTCAATAGTAACCGGGGATTCTAAAATTCTTTCAGGTATGCGACTTGCTGCAAGCACAATTTCTGCGCCAAGCACATAAGAAGGCTCCAGCTCAATGGCAACATTATCACCTGCGCTTTGAATGCTTACCAATTTTTCAGCGTATCCAATTGAACTTATCACTAAAGTAAATGGTGGATTTTGCGGCACGGTTAACCTGAAGTTACCGCGTTCATCCGTATACGTACCTGCAGTGCCTCCCTGAACAGAGACAGAAATAGCAGATAACCCTTCTTTACTCAGATTGCTTTTTACAGACCCGGAAACGGTAGTTCCTGTTTGAGCATTCGCACTAAGGGATAAAACTAAACAGAGAGCCACGGAATTGCATAAGGATATTATTTTCTGCATAAGGCAAATTTTAAGAAACAAATAAACGATTGTTGTTTAACATATAATTAAAAAACTGTTCACAACTGTGCACAACCATAAAAGCCGCATGAATATTGTGTTTCGGAAAAATAAATTGATAGAAATACATTTGCAGAATGAGTACTACCCAATTTGATTTTAACAACCAGACCCAATTTTATAAAGGAAAAGTTCGGGATGTGTATACCATTGCAGATACTTATTTAGTGATGGTCGCAAGTAACCGCATTTCAGCCTTTGATGTGATACTTCCGCGTGAAATTCCATATAAAGGCCAGGTGCTTAACCAGATCGCGGCATATATGCTAGACAAGACAAAAGATATTTGCTCAAACTGGCTACTTCATGTTCCTGCACCAAATGTAGCTATCGGAAAAAAGTGCATTCCATTTAAAATAGAAATGGTTGTTCGGGGAAACCTCGTAGGGCATGCCTGGCGAACATATGAAAGTGGAAAACGCAATTTATGCGGTGCGGTTATGGAAGATGGTCTAAAGGAAAATGATTTTTTTAATACACCCATCATTACTCCATCAACAAAAGCAGCCGAGGGACATGATGAAGATATTTCTAAAGAAGAAATAATTTCTCTTGGCCTGGCGTCTGAAAAAGATTGGGAGATGCTTAGCCAATATGCACTGCAATTATTTAACCGGGGAAAAGAAATTGCAGCCAAACGCGGGTTAATATTGGCAGATACCAAATACGAATTTGGAAAACTGGGTGACGAAATTTACCTGATGGATGAAGTGCACACACCAGATAGCAGCCGGTATTTTTATGCTGATGGTTTTGAAGAAAGACAGCGAAATGGTGAAAGACAAAAACAACTTAGTAAAGAGTTCGTGCGGGAATGGCTGATTCAAAATGATTTTATGGGCAAAGAAGGGCAATCGGTACCTGCCATGAGTGATGAATGGGTGCACACCATTTCTAACCGGTATATTGAACTATACGAAAAAGTAATTGGTGAAGCGTTTACTCCACAAGACATTTCAGATATCGAAACAAAACAAAAGATCGATTTAATACTGGAAAGGCTTGTATAATAAATGGTTAAAGCAATAACAACATGTTGTAAAACCACGGAAAATTCGCAGGTAGCTAACAATCCGTAAATTTGCGGTAAGCAACCAAATACTCTCACTAAACAAATTAATTATGAGCTTAAGACTAGGGGATACTGCTCCCAATTTTAAAGCAGTGACCACAGAGGGTGATATAGAATTTTATGAATACCTGGGCGATGGATGGGGTGTACTCTTCTCCCACCCTGCTGACTATACCCCCGTTTGTACAACTGAACTCGGGCGAACAGCTATGTTGAAAGAAGAATTTAAAAAACGCAATGTAAAAGTATTGGCTGTTAGTGTTGACCCGATCGATAAACATTTCGGCTGGAGAAACGACATTAACGAAACACAAAATGTTCAGGTTGATTTTCCTATTATCGCAGACGAAGACCGCAAGGTTGCGGATATGTATGACATGATTCATCCCAATGCTTCGGAAACGGCAACGGTTCGGTCGCTTTTCATCATCAGTCCCGATAAAAAGGTAAAACTGATGATCACCTACCCTGCTTCTACAGGCAGAAATTTTGTAGAGGTTTTACGTGTTATTGATAGTTTGCAATTAACAGCAAACCACAGCGTGGCAACACCTGCAGACTGGAAAGATGGTGAAGATGTTATTGTTGTACCTGCAGTTTCAACAGAAGATGCACATAAGAAATTTCCGAAAGGCGTTAATGTAATTAAACCTTATTTAAGGTATACACCACAACCCAATCGTGATTAAATTTTATGCGAAATTGAAAATAAAAATCCCGGGTATTTTCCCGGGATTTTTATTTTTTATCATTTAACCGCGGTCTGAGTCTAGCCTTAGATTTATTAAAAACATTTCTTCCTTTATCCATATTACGCCTAATTTCCTTTTGACGCTCAACGGGCAAATTAATTGTGTCGAGGCATTCGCGGCTGCAACATCCTTCGTACTTTTTAGCGCATTCCGCACACTGGATAAATAAAAGGTGACATCCGTTATTCCGGCAATTGGTATGTGAGTCTGCTTTCATTCCGCATTGGTGGCAGGTAGAAATAATATCCTCAGAGATGCGTTCGCCGAGCCTGTTATCAAACACAAAATTTTTCCCAACAAATTTATTGGGCAAGCCTTTTTCCCTAACCGCTGAAGCATAATTAATAATGCCGCCTTCCAGGTGAAACACATTTTTAAACCCATTATGCAACATATAGGCACTCGCTTTTTCACAACGTATGCCGCCGGTGCAATACATGATAATATTTTTATCCAAATTTTCTTTCATCATTTCTGCAGCCATGGGTAGCTGTTCACGAAAAGTGTCTGATGGAATTTCAATCGCTTTTTCAAAATGACCCACTTCGAATTCGTAATGGTTTCTCATATCAATTACTACTGTATCCCCGTCGTCCATCATCGCATTCATTTCTTCAGCGTTCACATATTTACCTTTATTCGCCATAGAAAAGCCGGCATCATCTATTCCATCCGCAACGATCTTTTCCCGCACCTTTACTTTTAAAACCCAAAAACTTTTTCCGTCATTATCAACTGCAATATTTAAACGTAACTGGTCTAGTTCTGAAATTGAATACAGGTACGACCTAAAAGCATTAAACGATGATTCGGGAACACTAACCTGCGCATTAATACCTTCGTGGGCCACATAAATTCTTCCGAAAACATGCAGGTCTTTTAAATGTTTATACAACTGGTCGCGCAACTGCTGCGGATTTTCTACCGGGAAATATTTATAAAAACTTAACGTGATGCGAAACTCAGTTTCCTGCATCATTTTTTGTTTCAGCTCTGCATTGCTGATGCGGTTATGTAATACTGCCATTGATAATAATTTCAGACAAAAGCTTATTGCTTAAGTTCCATGATAACTATGGATTCCGTTATAGGCGGAACAAAATTTCATTACAAAATTACATGGTTAATCCCCAACTTCTGTTGCTGTTGCCTTAAAAGAATAATGCCGTTGAGTTACATAACTGAATGAAATAACAAATACAGAGGTTACTATTTTTGCAATTGTTGGCCACCAGCCCCATACGTCTACAAATAGTTTTAAAAAAGCATAATTTAACAGCACGCAAACCAACACTACCATTAAATACCTGAATACCTGTATTCTCTTCCGCGTTTGTGTTTGTTGCCAAACCACGTACCGGCTTAAATAAAAACCTGTAGGAAAACTTATAATGAATGCAACAATAAATGAAAAAATATGCGGACTTATAGCCAATGCACCCAAATAAACAATCTCTTTATTAAGAATAAAATTATAGCAGACGTAAAATATAAGGATGTCTAAAGCTGTATTTGCACCACCACAGGCAGCATACCTAAAGGTTTGCAGTGGCATAAAAAACCTGAACGGCGGGTAAAACCGGTCAATGACCTGAAGTATAGATTGCCGAACGAATTTGTGCACTTTTTGCATAAGCACCGCGAAGGTATAAGTAATTATAAAGCATTATTTACCAACCATTTGTTTTTAGAATCTTTTCACACAACACAAACCAAAATATAAGCAAACTCTTTCATTACTTTTGGCCCTTTATGATGCAAAAATCAATAACACAGACTGTTGCAGCGCTGGCCACCCTTGCAATAAATAATTTGTACCAGGCAGATATAAGAGTAAATGAAGTAGTAATAAATGAAACCCGCCCCGAATTTGAAGGCGACTACACCCTTGTACTTTTCTCCCTGTTAAAACAGATAAAGCAAAAACCCGATGTGGCAGGAAATGAAATCGGTTCTTATATCATTCAGAATAATGCCCAGTTTTTTACCGGTTTTAACGTGATCAAAGGTTTTCTTAACCTTACAATCGCCCCCAATGAATGGTTGTATTTTCTTCAAAACAATTTCGAGTTTGAAAACTATGGATTTCAACCAGCCAATGGAAAAAAAATAATGGTGGAGTATGCCTCACCAAACAGCAACAAACCCTTGCATCTCGGTCATTTAAGAAACATTTTTTTGGGATGGAGTACTGCTAAGATCTTACAGGCGTGTGGCTATGAAGTAATTAAATCCTGTATTGTAAATGACAGGGGCATTCACATATGTAAAAGTATGATCGCCTGGAAACAATTTGGCAATAATGCTACCCCTGAAACTACCGGCATTAAGGGAGATCACTTAGTGGGCGACTATTATGTGAAGTTTAATGATGTATACCAAACTGAAGTTGCTAAGTTAATAGAAGGTGGAAGTTCTAAAGAGAGTGCAGAAAAGGAAGCGCCAATCATGAAAGGTGCACAACAAATGCTTGTTGATTGGGAAGATGGAAAGCAGGATGTGGTTGATCTTTGGAAACAAATGAACAGTTGGGTGTATGCGGGTTTTGATGCAACCTATAAGAGGTTAGGTATAACTTTCGACCGGGTGTATTATGAAAGCAATACATACCTGTTGGGAAAAGAGTTGGTAAAGGTGGGTTTATCAAAAAATGTTTTCTTTAAAAAAGAGGATGGCAGTGTTTGGATCGATCTTACCAAGGATGGTTTGGATGAAAAAATTGTTCAGCGAAAAGATGGCACGGCAGTGTATATAACGCAGGATATTGGACTCGCTTTAAATAAATATGAAGAATATAAAATAGATAAAAGCATTTATGTTGTTGGTGATGAGCAGAATTATCACTTTAAAGTTTTAAAACTCATTTGCCAAAAATTGGAAATTCCCGCGGCAGAAAAAATGTATCATTTAAGTTATGGCATGGTAGAGCTGCCTCATGGTAAAATGAAAAGCCGCGAAGGAACCGTGGTAGATGCAGATGATATAATTGATGAGATGATCAGTGTGGCAAAACAAAAGACCGAAGAACTCGGAAAAGTAAAAGACTTTAATATTGAGGCCTTAAACATTTTAATAAACACTATTGGGCTTGGTGCACTTAAATTTTTTCTGCTGCGGGTCGATCCAAAAAAACGCATGATATTTAACCCAGAAGAAAGCATAGATTTCCATGGGTATACAGCACCGTTTATTCAATATACCTATGCCAGAATTAAAAGTATTTTCAGGAAAGTTGGAGATCTGTCCGGTTTTCAGAAAGTAGATTTACAAGAGGGATTGCTGCCCTTAGAAAAACAATTGATTAAACTGCTGGAACAATTTCCGGAAGTGATAAATGATGCTGCAAAAGAATTGGATCCATCTAAAATCGCAGGATATGTGTTTACCCTGGCGAAGAACTTTAATTCATTTTATACTGAACATTCCATTGCCAATGCAGAAACACCCGGAAAAAAAGCACTCAGGTTGCAAATCGCTCAATTAACCGCATCTGTTATAAAAAATTCAATGGACCTGTTGGGAATACAGGTACCGGAAGAAATGTGATTAAGGTTTCAGCATCCCTACCCTGTCGTCGGGTGCAATGGTGCAACCTTTAAAAGGACCGCCGCCATCTTCAACTTTTTTACACATGGGTGGCAGCCGCCTGTAACTTTCGGGCTCAGCGGTTACTGAATCGGCATCAAATCCTGCATTTGCAATAGAAGTGCGCAGGTAATCAAGGGTCATCCTGTCTGGTATAAACTGAATTCTTACTGTGGCGGTATTCATATTTATAACCCATTTTACGATGCCGGCATCTGCCTGTGGACCTTTTTCTAATGTAAGATATCTTTCAAGTCTCTGTTTGCATTCAAAGCATTTTAACTGGGGAACGGAGATGGTTGCCCATTCTGCCTTTGCCTGCATTACCTGTGCATCAGATTTATATGAACCCGCTATAAAAAGTATGATTATGAGAAAATATTTCATCCTGTTATTAAAGTTTAATTCAAAGCTATGGTTAACCCTTTGAAAATGTTGTTAAAAGGATGCGCAACATAACCTTTAGCCGGGAGGGAATTACAGGTATTTTAAAAACACACATCTTTGCAGCATTTTAATAGTACCAATGGAGATTTTACAGAAACAGGAATATAAAATTCAACTTTTTACCGGAATAACCTGTTCTGTTTTACTTGCCATTGCCTACCTGAGCCATTTGGGGTATTTGCCCCTTAGTACGGTGACTGATGAACCACGCCGGGCGTTGGTTGCGGCAGAGATGATGATTTCAGGTGATTATATTACACCCACCATAAACGGTGAAATTTACCTGAATAAACCACCATTGTATAATTGGATGGTGATCGCTTATTTTAAACTCTTTGGCTCTTACAGTATGTTCGCGTTCAGGTTGCCAGTTATTTTGGCTACTCTTGGCATGTCGTTAACCGTCTTTTATTTCACACGAAAATTCACGAATAATTTTGTTGCCTTTTTTACTGCTTTCGCTTACGCCACAAATGGCAGAATACTTATTTACGATTCGTTGCAAGGCTTAATAGATACTTCTTTCGCATGGCTTGTTTACCTGAATTTTATGCTGGTATATTTCTTAGGCAAAAAGCAGAAGTATACTTCTTTGTTTTTAATTACATACCTTATTACTGCAGCAACCTATATGATGAAAGGCTTGCCAGCCTTTGTTTTTCAGGGAATAACCCTACTAACCTATTTTATTCTCACTAAAAACTTTAAAGCCCTTTTTAAACCGGCGCATTTTATTGCACTGGGGGGAATGTTCTTGTTGCTGGGCATATATTACTACTTGTATTTTACACAAAACAATCTACCCCCATCAACCTTGTTTACCAATATTTTTAACGAAAGCGCTAAACGTACAGGTGTTGTGTTTGGGTTTTGGGCAACTGTATTGCATTTGATCACCTTTCCGTTTGAGATGTTGTACCACTATGCTCCATGGACAATATTCTTCATAGTGCTTATAAGAAAGAACACCTGGAAATATATTCAGGAAAACGCTTTCATTCAATATACATTCTGGGTATTCCTTACAAATTTCTTCATTTATTGGTCGTCGCCACAGGTGTATGCGCGATATCTTTTTATGTTTCTTCCATTGATCTTTTCAATATTTTTTTATTTGTATGATGATATAGCAAAGACCAATGGCTGGCAGCAACAAATCATTAATAAAATTGTTTTGTGGGTTTCATTATTGGTTACAGCGTGTATTCCACTGTTCCCTTTACTGCCATTTACAAATGTTGTTCCTGATGTTTTCATTAAAACCATAGTGTTATTTCTTGCATTTGGTGCCGTAGTTTATTACATGATAAAATATAAGCAATGGAGGCTTTACACATTTCTATTTGCTATTGTTTTTGCCCGGTTCGCTTTTAACTGGTTCGTTATTCCGCAAAGAGGTGAAGTTCCAAAAGAAGCGGTGGAGTTATCTAAGAAAATATTAAGAATTACGGATAAACAGTCGCTGTATGTTTTAAAAGGGGCAAGGTTCGGTACAGCTGATGCCCTTAGTTTTCATTTAGGCACAAGGAGAAATGAAGTTTTAAGGTATGCTGATGGATCGGATAAAAACGCTTTTTATATAGCAGATGTTAAGCAACTTCGGAATGCACATTATACTGAATACCTGCAGTTTCGTACATACATGTCAGACAGTTTAAAACTGGTAAAGTTCAGGTAAGAAAAAAAGGAAGAAATATTTTGATTAACCCCTATCATTTTTTTTGGAAAGATCAACACCTTTGGCTGCATGGAGAGCGTGCAATTTTTTGGGAAGATCAAAAAGCGCTTATTATTTCTGATTCGCACTTTGGCAAATCAGGGCACTTTAGAAAGGAAGGTATCGCCGTACCGCAGGCAGTTTTTATGGATGATATACGCCGGTTATTCAACCTTGTTCAATTTTATAAGGCAGAGCAACTGATCGTTGTGGGCGATCTTTTTCATAGCCGGAACAACCGCGAACACGACCTGTTTTTAAAATGGAGAAACGACCTTTCTGCGTTAAACATATTGCTGGTAAAAGGTAATCATGACATACTTAAAAAAGAGTGGTACCAGCATTCAGGAATACAGGTATTCGATGAGGTATTAACAATGGGAAATTTTGCTTTTGCCCATGATATAAATGATGTTGATGCAAATGCAATAACACAACATTACTTTTTTAGCGGGCATATACATCCGGGCATCGCCATTAAAAGCAGTAGCAGGCAGGCTTTAAAATTTCCTTGTTTTTATTTTGGAATAGAGTACGCCATTTTACCTGCTTTCGGCCATTTCACAGGTTTGGCAATAATAAAGGCAAAGAAATCTTCAAACGTTTTTGGAATTGTTAATAAAGAAATTATAAGAATATTGCAATAAAAAAAGAGTGCAATGAATGCACTCTCTTATTTCTAATTAATGCGGTTATTATTGCCTTGAAAAATTATAATTCAGCATGAGGTTTCCACCAGCAAAGCTTGCTGAAGATTGAAGCACCATTTGGTTATCACTTGCAGAAGCAACTGTTAAACGGTAACCTTCATCAATATTTTTAGCTTTATCGCCGGTCAATTTTTTAAACTGGAACTGGTTGGTATTATCATCATAAGACCAAATAATATCTCTTGTTCCTGCATTACACCCGTCATTATTAGAGTTGATGGTATATGAACCATAACCATTAGCGGGCAAAACCCATGTGCTGCCTGTAAAGCAGCTGATATCAGCATCATCAAAAAGGTTGATTTTAACTGTTTCATTAGCTGCGGTCATATAGGTAACACCTGTTAATGTCCAGGTTCCTTTTAAATCTCTCTTTGAAGCACTGGTGTTTTTAGAACTAACACAAGAAGAAATTAAAAGAATGGCTGCAAGGCACACGATTAAATTGATTGATTTTTTCATAACGTTCGATTGTTTTATAGCTTATTTAGTAATTCTTTTCCAGGTTTGTGTCAGGGTTTCTTTTTTCCGGGTTTGTCCGTTCAGTTTTACTTCATTGTTATTAATTACAGTAAGGGTTGCTGAAGTATATTCTGGAGAACCATCGCAGGCACCCACCAGATTGTTTAAATTAAAACCGCCTGTTGATGCCGACTTAATATTTTTCCACATGGCATCTCCTACCCGTACACAGTAAGTATTATTTTGCAGGCTTGTTACATTGCCATCACTTATAACAGGCAATACATTTATAACTGTGCCATTCATAGCATTTCCTTCGGTGGTACTGGTCATTTTCCAGCTACCATTTAATGAAAATACGCCGCCGGTGGTATTGGTAGGAAGCCCGGACAAAGTACTGCAGGCTGTAAATAAAATAATGATTGGAATAAAAATTCCTGCTGTTCTTAAAGCCTTTTTCATGTATATACTTTGAATGTAAAAGGTCATTAATTATGCCAAAAATTTCTAAGACCTTCCCTTTATCCTTCATTATCAAGCCTTGCAGAAAGGTTAAGCCCATTTTCTTCAGCAGTTTTTTTAGCGATTTCATAACCTGCATCAGCGTGGCGGATTACACCAATTCCGGGGTCATTTCTCAACACCCTTTGTAATCGTTCACCAGCTTCATCAGTGCCATCTGCAACTATAACCATACCTGCATGAATGCTGTAGCCCATACCAACCCCACCACCATGATGCAGGCTAACCCAACTCGCGCCACCCGCAGTACTTAATAAGGCATTCAATAAAGGCCAGTCTGCTACGGCATCGCTTCCATCAAGCATGGATTCTGTTTCACGATTGGGGCTTGCAACACTGCCCGTATCTAAATGATCCCTCCCTATTACTATGGGCGCTTTCACTTTTCCTGTTTTTACCAGTTTATTAAATGCCATCCCGGCTTTTTCTCTTTCTCCCTGCCCCAACCAGCATATTCGCGCAGGCAAACCCTGGAAAGCAATTTTTTCTTTGGCAAGTTTTAACCACCGTTGCAGACCATGATTTTCAGGAAACATTTCAGCAATAACGGCATCAGTTACGGCAATGTCAGCAGGGTCCCCACTCAATGCAGCCCAGCGAAAGGGTCCTTTACCTTCACAGAAAAGCGGTCGGATATACGCAGGAACAAAACCTGGAAAATCAAATGCATTTTGTAAACCGTGTTCCCTGGCGCGTGCGCGAATATTGTTTCCATAATCGAAAGTAACAGCACCGCTTGATTGCAGCTGTAGCATTAATTGAACATGCTTATGCATACTATTAAATGCATAGGCAAGGTATTCATAGGGTGATTTTTCTCTTAATTCTTTTGCACGGTCGTAAGATATTTCATGTGGCCAGTAACCAATTAAAGGATCGTGTGCAGATGTTTGATCGGATAATGTATCAGGAATAATGTTTCTTTCAATTAACCTTTCTAACAGGTGCACCGCATTACATTGTACACCCACAGAAAGTGGTATGCCTTTATTCTTTGCATCGACCGATGCATCAATAGCTTCATCAATATTTGTAAAAATTTTATCGCAATACCTGGTTTCAATTCTTTTTTCAATGCGCCACTTTTCTACTTCAGCAATAAGAGCAACGCCTTCATTCATGGTAATAGCTAAAGGCTGAGCGCCACCCATGCCGCCTAAACCCGCAGAAACGTTGAGGGTTCCTTTTAAAGAACCATTGAAATGCTTGTTGGCAATCGCTGCATAAGTTTCATAAGTTCCCTGAACAATGCCCTGTGAGCCAATGTATATCCAGCTACCGGCGGTCATTTGCCCATACATCATCAACCCTTTTTGTTCCAGTTCATCAAAGTGTTTCCAGTTAGCCCAGTTAGGCACCAGTTGCGAATTTGAAATAAGCACACGGGGAGCATTTTCATGGGTTTGTAAAATGCCTACCGGCTTACCGCTTTGCACTAACAGGGTTTCATTATTTTCTAATGATTTTAAGGAGGCAATGATCCTATCCAGCGATTCAAAATTTCGAGCAGCTTTTCCCCTGCCACCATATACAATCAATTCTTCCGGTTTTTCGGCCACTTCAGGGTTTAAATTATTTAAGAGCATTCTTAAAGCTGCCTCCTGTATCCAACCCTTACAATTTAATTTTTCACCAGTTGGTGTTTTATATTTAACAGCATCGTATACCTTGATATTTTCAGCCATAATAAAAAATTAGAAGTTATGGAAGCTGGAATGTATTTACAAAAGCTACGGAGCGCACAATATCATCGTGTAACACCCGGTCTTCGGTTGAGAAGGTTACTTCTTTTCTGTATTCAGATAATATATGCTCAAGTATGGCCGATGTTTTCATAGGTCTCCGAAATTCCATTGCCTGCGCAGCGGTTAATAATTCAATTGCCAATACTTTGGCCACATTATCTACCACCCTTAGGCATTTGGTAGCCGCATTGGCACCCATACTCACATGATCTTCCTGGTTGTTTGATGATGAAATACTATCAACACTTGCTGGTGTGCACAATTGTTTATTCTCACTCACCACACTCGCAGCAGCATATTGCGGAATCATGTAGCCAGAATTAAGCCCTGGATTAGTAACCAGGAATGAGGGCAGGTTGCGCTGACCACTGATTAATTGGTATGTTCTTCTTTCACTGATGTTTGCCAATTCACTCATAGCAATACTCAGGAAGTCTAAACCCAAAGCCAGAGGTTGCCCATGAAAATTTCCTCCACTCACAATCTTGTCTTCATCAGGAAAAATATTTGGATTATCAGTAACAGAGTTTACTTCAGTTAAGAAAGTATTCATTACAAAATCGAAAGTGTCTTTGGTTGCACCATGAACCTGTGGTATGCATCTAAATGAATATGGATCTTGCACCTGTTTTTTTAATTGACCACTTATTTCGCTACCATGGAGATACGTACGTATTTTCTCAGCTGTTTTAACCTGACCGTTAAATGGACGCACCTGGTGAATTAGCGGATGCAATGGGTCTAAAAGGCAATCAAAAGCATCGTAGGAAAGAGCGGCAATCAGGTCTGCCATTTGAATTAACTGTTCAGATTTATACAGGCAATACATGCCGTATGCGCTCATGAACTGCGTACCATTTACTAATGCTAAACCTTCTTTGCTGCGAAGGTGCACAGGCTGCCAGCCTAATTTTGCCAACACTTTTGCAGAAGGTTGAACAGACCCTTCAAAATAAACATCGCCCAAACCAATAATGGGTAAGCTTAAATGGCTGAGGGGGGCAAGGTCTCCCGAGGCCCCAGCGACCCCTGTGTATATATTACAGGTATCACATCATTATTATACATGTCCATTAAACGCTTCACCGTGTCAATCTGCACCCCGCTGTTGCCATAGGTTAGTGATTTGATCTTTAACATCAACATCAGCTTAACAATTTCAATGGGTACTTTATCGCCTATTCCGCATGCATGCGAGGTAAGCAGGTTATATTGCAATTGTTCAATTTGAGATCTGTCAATACCTACATTTTGCAGGTAACCAAAGCCGGTATTTATTCCATAAAACAATTCATCTGAGCCGGATAATTTGTTATCGAGATATTTTCTGCATTTTAAAATTTTTTCATGGGCATCAAAAGTTATGCTTACCAATTGCTGAAACTTAAGCAGGTTCTTAACCTGTTCAAAGTGCAACCATTTGCTGTCTAGCGGAAGATAATTATAACTCATAGCAGGCAATTCAATTAATGCAAAACTTTAATCCGCAAATATAATAGCACCATGAGCATTAAATTAATGTCGGAACTTTATCTTAAACTATTCTACCACCCTTTTAAATAATTTCTTCACATTTGCAACATTTTAAGCGGAAAATGCAATTATGATTATTTACAAAACAGATGAACAGGTTTTACAAATGAAGGAAAGCGCCTTGCTTGTTAGTAAAACTATTACCGAAGTTGCAAAGATGCTTAAGCCGGGTGTTACGCCTTTGCAAATAGACAGATTGTGTGCTGAGTTTGTAAGAGATCATAAAGCCATCCCCTCTTTTTTAAACTACCGGGGCTATCCCTTTACCATTTGTGCATCGGTGAATGATGTAGTAGTGCATGGTTTCCCCGATAAGAAAGAATTAAAAGATGGTGACATTATTTCTATTGATATGGGTGTAATATTAAATGGATGGCATGGAGACCACGCCTATACATTTATGATTGGTGAAGTGGATGAGAAAACTAAAAAACTGGTTAGGGTTACAAAAGAATCTTTATATAAAGGCATCGAGAAAGCAGTTGCAGGAAACCGCGTGGGTGATATTGCCTTTGCCATTCAGGAATATACCGAGCGCCAGCATGGCTATGGAGTAGTTAGAGAATTGGTAGGTCACGGAATTGGGAAAAGCCTTCATGAAGACCCCCAGGTTCCCAATTTTGGAAAAAGAGGGAGTGGGGCAAGATTAAAAGAAAATATAGTTATTGCTATAGAACCCATGATCAATCTTGGCACAAAAGATGTATTTACAGAAGAAGATGGATGGACAGTAAGAACCCGTGATGGTAAGCCTTCTGTTCATTTTGAACATGATGTTTGCATTAAAAAAGACAAGGCAATGATTTTATCTGATTATTCCATAATCGAAGATGCTGAAAAAGAAAATTCAAATTTAACAATTGCCTAGAACCCTTACTGCTGGTCATATTCTTATCCCATTTTGACAAAACTTAATTGATTTTTGCACAAAGTTTTGCTTTAGGATTTTTTTGATATATTTTTATTTTTTTATAAATAATCCAGATACCACTATGAACAGATTTACCACCAGGTACCTCTATTTATTTTATGTAACGCTAACTTTATTGATTGCATCGTGCCAAAAAAGCATCAATGGAGATTCTTTTGGAAACGATACAACCTCTACAGGAGGCGGCGGAAATGGAGGCGGTGACGGAAGTGGCGGTGGCGACGGAAATGGCGGTGGTGGTGGAGATGATTCAACAATTACCGGTGGCAACCTAAGTTGTGGTTGCGATTACTTAAACCCACCTGATAACCCGGTTAATTACAATAAAAATCCCTTTGGAATTTTTGCAGGTGCCAGCGCATCCAGCGATAACATTAGTAAAACAACCAATTCAAAATACCAATACGAACCAAGCAACCAAATGACGGTTGATCTTTCAATGGATTACAGGGTTAAATACTACCGGATGCATGTCTCTCACGACCGCTGGCAAGATCCCGTAGGCAAAAGTTCTTTTTTAAAGTATTATAAACAGATGAATGATGCCGGTATTCAGGCAGTTTTAAATGTTAACTGGGTAGAAACAGATGGCAACAAAACCCCCTTTCCTGCACCTAGTGAATATGCAAAATTTTTAAGGGAAGTATTGGATGAATTAAATGCCCTGCAATACAGACCCGCAGTTATTGTTGTCGAAAATGAAGAAGGCAACAGTTTTCAACACATTATTGATACATCAAGTGAAGAAAATATAAAAGCCAGTCTTCAGCCTTATATTGATGAATTAAGAACAGCTGTTGATGTTTGCAGCAGGTACAGGTGGTGGAATGGCAAAGTAGGGGTTAAAGTAACCAACGGAGGTTTAATGACCAGGCAGCTCACTTTCGCTACGCACGACTGGTTAAAGAATGTAAAGAACGATCCTGAAAGTGCAACCAAGTTTGTGCAAAATGCAATGGGGCCTAACTCAGCCAAAGATATGGACCGGACCAAGCTTCCACAATATATTGTTAGCAGGTTAACCATTATAAAAACCTTGGTAGAAGGTTATAAAACGCTAAATCTCAGCTACATAAATATTCACTGGCACGAGCCTGTTGCTTTAAGAGCCTGGAATTCAACAAAAGAAGGTGGTGACCCTGCTTCAGTCGGAAAAAGCTTGGATGATTTATCTCCAGGAGCGTTGGAAACTGTTTTAGCTTACCTGTGCGAAAATCTTACACCAAAGGTTATGACCAATGAAACGGGGCAATTAACAACATCACCTATTTTAACAGCCAATCTTACAAATAAGATATTGTCACATCCATGCGATGCGTTTCCGATAGCAGTGTTTTATGATGCAGATGGAAATTCAACCTACGATGTAAAAGCGTTACATAACACCCTAGTTTTTGATCCAACAAATCCCACATATAGTTTAAGAACAACTGGAGAAACCTTTAGGGATATACTAAATAACATAAAAGAATAGTGGATTTCTGATAATGCAAAAAGCCGGTTTTGACCGGCTTTTTTTATTTTAATAATTATCCTAATTCCGGGTATAAAATAAACTGCTGCATAAATTCATTTACCTCCGTTTTAATTTTGGTTACAGCATTTTCATAGGTGAGGTGAAGCACTTCATCAATTTTGTCAACTACAAAACCCATATGCGATTCGTTTAATCCCCGCGTGGTTATAGCTGGTACCCCTATCCTTATTCCACTGGTAACAAAAGCGCTTTTATCGTCGAATGGAACCATGTTTTTATTTACCGTAATGTCTGCCATGCCTAACCATTTCTCAGCCTTTTTTCCAGTAATGCTTTTATTCCTAAGGTCTATTAACATTAAATGGTTATCTGTACCATCACTTATAATTTTATAATCCTTATCCATAAATAGCCTGGCCATAGCCTTTGCATTCTTTATTATCTGCGCCGCATAATCGTTGAATGCCGGGGTAAGTATTTCGCCAAAAGCTATTGCTTTTGATGCAATAATATGCTCTAGCGGCCCACCCTGAACACCGGGAAATACAGCCATATCAAGCAAATTACTCATCATCTTCAGGTTGCCTTTATTGTCTTTTTGATTAAAAGGATTTTCGAAATCATTTCTCATCATTATAATTCCACCACGCGGCCCACGCAAGGTTTTGTGAGTAGTAGAGGTCACTATCTGGCAATGATCGAAAGGATCGTTCAGCAAATTCTTCGCAATTAAACCTGCGGGGTGCGCAATGTCTGCAAGTACCATCGCCCCTACTTCATCTGCAATTTCCCTAATTTGTTTATAGTCATAATCCCTGCTATATGCACTTGCACCGCATATTATAAGTTTGGGCTTTGTTTCTTTTGCCTTTGCCCGCATCATTTCATAATCAATAATTCCAGTTTCCCTGTCAACCCCATAAAAAAAAGAGTTATATAATTTGCCACTGAAATTAACCGGAGACCCATGCGTAAGGTGTCCACCCATGCTAAGATCTAACCCAAGAATATTATCGCCGGGTTGCAAAACTGCTAAAAGCACGGCAGCATTTGCCTGTGAACCACTGTGTGGTTGCACATTTGCATATTGAACATTAAAAATCTCCTTTAAACGGTCAATACACAATTGTTCAGATTCGTCAACAACCTCGCACCCACCATAATACCTGCGACCGGGATAACCTTCAGCATATTTATTAGTCATAACGTTACCCATAGATTGCATAACCTGTAAACTGGCAAAATTTTCAGAGGCGATCAATTCAATTCCCTGCCTTTGCCTTTTTAATTCCTTATTTATAAGATCATATACTGCTGTATCTCTTTGCATACCTAAACTAAATTTGCGGCAAAGATAGAAGAATACATTATTGTTGATTTTTTACACATTGAACTTAACTAAAAGAAATGCACATATTAATAAGATAAGCATGTGCTTTCTGCAATTAATAAATATGCATGTTTTATTATTTCAATTAATTACTACTTTCACGCTTTAATTAGTAGTGTAGATAGTACGCATTGCTATTTATGAAATAGGAATACTTTTCATGAAAGCCATAATACCAGTTGCCGGGGCAGGCACTAAACTTCGCCCCCATACATATACACAGCCAAAGGCACTTATACCCATTGCAGGAAAATCCATTTTGCGTTTTATAGTAGACCAGCTTTGTGAAGCAGGCATAAATGATTTTATTTTTGTTGTGGGATACCTTGGTGAAAAAATACAGGAGTACGTAAAACAAACATACCCCCACCTTAATTGTCATTTTATTTACCAGCATGAAAGGCAGGGAACGGGGCATGCGATCGAACTCACAAAAACTCTGGTAGGAGATGATGAAATTTTGGTAACACTTGGTGATACTATATGCGAGTATGATGTGAAGGAGGTAATCGCCATGCCCTACAACATGCTGGGCATTAAAAAAGTAGATGACCCAAGGAAGTTTGGTGTAGCCGAAATAGATGAAGAAAATTTTATTGAACATGTAGTTGAAAAACCTTCCATACCCAAAAGCAACATGGCTTTGGTAGGAATTTATAAAATAAAAGACACCCAGTTTTTATATGAATGTTTGCAGAACCTTTTTACGCAAAACATCATGCATAATGGGGAGTATAACCTAACGGATGCATTGGATTGCATGATAAAACGCGGCGCTGAATTTAAATCGTTTAAGGTTAAAAGTTGGTTTGATTGCGGTAAAAAAGAAACCTTGTTAGAGAGCAACGCAACATTATTAAAAAAATATGGCGGAATAATCTCAGACAATATTAAAAGCGAAAATTCTATCATAATTCCACCCGTTAGCCTGGGAGATGGATGCGTTTTAAAAAACTCCATCGTTGGCCCACACGTTGCTATTGGTGCTAATGCCAACATTCAAAACTCTATTATTCGCGATAGCATAGTTGGCAGCTTTACTGCTTTGTTCGAAGTGGTATTGGACAACTCACTAATTGGCAGCGATGCCAGTGTAAAAGGTGTAAGCCGCAAATTAAACATAGGCGATAATACAGAGCTTGATTTTGGTGGCTCGCAGGATCATTAATACTTTACCCAAAATATGCTGCATGGTATTTTCAAATCGCATTACGCGTTTGTTACAAATTAATTTCCCGATCATACAGGCGGGAATGGTGTGGGCAAGCGGATGGAAACTGGCAAGCGCAGTTAGTAATGCAGGGGGGCTGGGTGTTATTGGAAGTGGCAGCATGCACCCGGAGAATTTATTGCATCACATTCACCAATGCAAAGCAGCAACAAATAAACCATTTGGTGTAAATATTCCTTTACTATACCCCGAAACAGAAAAACTGGTTGAAATAGTTGTTAGTGAAAAAGTACCGGTTGTGTTTACATCAGCAGGAAATCCATCAAAATATACCGGCGTGTTTAAAGCAGCAGGCCTAACTGTTATTCATGTAGTAAGCAGCAGCAAGTTTGCTGTTAAAGCCCAACAGGCTGGTTGCGACGCTGTTGTTGCAGAAGGCTTTGAAGCTGGCGGCCACAACGGTCGCGAAGAAACCACAACCCTTGTGTTGGTTCCAATGGTTAAAGCGGCAGTAAACATACCTGTTATCGCTGCAGGCGGTATTGCAACCGGAAGGCAGATGTTGGCTGCCATGGTACTTGGGGCCGAGGGTGTACAAATGGGTAGCCGGTTTGTGTGTAGTAATGAAGCCTCTTCTCATATCAACTTTAAAGAAGCAGTATTACAAGCCAGCGAAGGAGATACCATGTTATCATTAAAAAAAGTAGTTCCTGTAAGACTTTTAAAAAACAAATTTTTCAAACAGGTGAACCATGCAGAAACAGAGGGTGCCTCGGAAGATTCATTAAAAACATTGCTAGGTCGTGGGCGCGCTAAAAAAGGGATGTTTGAAGGTGACCTTGATGAAGGGGAACTGGAAATAGGCCAGTCAAGTGCACTTATTAATGAAATTTCATCCGCAGCAACTATTGTTGAAGAAGTATGGAATGAATTTCAACATGCACTGCAAAATCCACTGCAACAATAAAATTACTTTTTGGTAGAAGCTTTGTCTTCAGAAAAGTCTGGTGATGAGAAGGCGTCGAAAGCAACCCTGCCGCCGCCGGAAAATCTTTTTTTCCAGTAGGCTTCATTAAGGTCGCTAATAATAACACCATTACTGCTGCTGGCATGTACAAATTTATCATTGGTAAGATACAGGCCTACGTGAGAAATACCTGAAGAAGTAGTATTGAAGAAAACAAGATCCCCTTCTTTTAATTCATTCTCTTTAACACGTCTTGTAAGTTTATATTGTTCTACTGCTGTTCGTGGAATGCGAACATGGTAAACATCCCGCAACATCATTTGCGTAAATGCTGAACAATCAATGCAGGAATAATTAACACCGCCATGGCAGTATTTTGTTCCCCACCAATCATCAATTTGCTGCAATAGCGCCGTATTTGAAAGGTTTTCAGCATTAACATCCATTATAATGGAATATTTTGTTTGTAAGGGACTGGCAACTACTTCCGGAGTTTTTATTTTAATGGAAGATCTTTTTGTCTTGGATTTGTTGTTGTAAGAATACTTGCTTTCCTGTGTTTTATTTTCTGGAATTACCGCTATATCCTCAAGAAACCGTGGATCACTATTTACCTTAGAAGCTAACGGGCGCGAAGCTGATGTATAATCTTTAGCAGAAAGATTTTTAAAGCTTTGGCAGCTGGTAAGAAAAAACACAGCAGCAAGAGGAAGTAATATTTTTTTATTATTCATCAATTGCACAATATAGTTTACCAAAAAGGTTCAAATAAACTATCGGGATAAGTTGCGGCAAAGGAACTAACTTTTTCCCAAATGTGTATAACATACAGTGTCGTAATTATACTACACGCCAAACTGGTGTGGATAAATTAACAATCTTCACAAAACGTAAAACAATCAATTTTGCCGTTACCTGTAATTTAGCCACTATTATCCTAACGTTTTATCAAGCCGTGTTATTATGAAGTTTTCGCACCTGCATGTACATACGCAATATTCACTATTAGATGGGGCTGCCTCTATAGACAGCTTATATAAAAGAGCCGCAGAATTTAACATGCCGGCAGTTGCTATAACTGATCATGGAAATATGTTTGGTGTATTCGATTTTGTAAATTCTGCATGGAAGAATACAAAAATTGTTGGGAAGGATGAAAATGGTAAAGACATTCTTGAACCCGTAGTTAAACCCATTGTAGGATGCGAGTTTTACGTGGTTGAAAACAGGCACAAAAAAAGCTTTACAAAAGAACAGAAAGATGACCGTTATCACCAGGTGTTGCTTGCAAAAAATAAAACCGGTTACCAGAACCTTATTAAACTTACATCCGCTGGATTTATAGAAGGGTATTACAGTAAATACCCGCGTATAGATAAAGAATTGATAGAAAAATACCACGAAGGTTTGATTGCAACAACCTGTTGCATTGGTGCTCACATACCGCAAACATTATTAAATATGGGAGAGGAAGAAGCGGAAAATGAATTTCGCTGGTGGCTTAATCTTTTTCATGAAGATTATTATATAGAGTTACAACGACACAATATTAAAGAGCAGGAGATAATTAATGCTACCCTGCTTAAGTTTTCTAAAAAATATAATGTTCCGGTTATCGCTACAAACGACAGCCATTACACTGATAAAGAAGATTACAATGCCCATGACATTTTGCTCTGCTTAAATACTGGAGAAAAGCAATCAACACCCGGTTATGATGATTTTGTGAATGATGACCTGACAATGAAAAACCGCAGGTTTAAATTCCCCAACGACCAGTTTTATTTTAAATCAACAGAAGAAATGTCTGCATTATTTAAAGACATTCCTGAATCTATTGATAACACCAATGCCATTGTAGATAAAATTGAAGTTTTAAATTTAAAGAAAGACATCCTGCTGCCTGCATTCCCTGTACCTAAAGAATTTCAAACAACGGCAGACAGCAATATAAACCAATGGAATTTCCTTCATCATTTAACTTACCAGGGTGCAAAAGACAGGTATGGAGAAATTACCGAAGAGATTCGGGAACGTTTAGACTTTGAACTGTTCACTATAAAAACAATGGGCTTTGCCGGTTACTTTTTAATTGTAAGCGATTTTATTAAAGCCGGAAGAAACATGGGTGTGTTCGTTGGTCCCGGCCGCGGTTCTGCAGCAGGCAGTGTAGTGGCGTACTGCATAGGCATAACAAACATAGACCCGATAAAATACAAGTTGCTTTTTGAAAGGTTTTTAAACCCCGATCGAAAATCAATGCCGGATATAGACACGGATTTCGATGATGAAGGAAGACAAAAAGTGATTGACTATGTTGTGAAAAAATACGGCAAGAACCAGGTGGCACAAATTATTACTTATGGCACCATGGCTGCCAAAATGAGTATTAAAGATGTGGCGCGTGTAATGGACCTGCCACTTGCTGAAAGCAATGCCCTTGCTAAGATGGTATCTGATAAACCGGGTGTAAATCTTGGACGCATTTTAAAAGCGCCTTTAACAGAAAAAGAAGGACCAAAATCCCTGGCAGAAAAAGAAAATTTCGGCCCGGAAGATCTTGAAAAGGTAAAAAAATTAAGAGAGTATTATTATGGTAATGACCTTAAAGCAATGGTGCTTAAAGAAGCAGAACGCCTAGAGGGCAATGTACGCAATACAGGTATCCATGCAGCAGGAATCATCATCGCGCCAAAAGATCTTACCGAATTAATACCCGTAGCAACTGCAAAGGATTCAGACCTTTGGGTTACACAGATCTCAGGAGATGTAATTGAAGATGCTGGTGTTTTAAAAATGGACTTTTTAGGTTTAAAGACCTTATCTATTTTAAAAACGGCGCTTGAACTTATCAAACAAAATTATGGGGTTGCAATAGACCTCGATAATCTTCCGCTGGATGATGAAAAAACTTACCAGCTTTTTCAGAAAGGAGAAACAAACGGAACATTTCAATTCGAAAGCACAGGCATGCAAAAATACATGCGCGAATTAAAGCCGGATAAACTGGATGATCTTATTGCCATGAATGCATTGTTCCGCCCCGGACCCATGAGTTATATACCCAGTTATATTTTGCGTAAGCATGGCAAAGAGGTTGTAGAATACGATTTGCCTGCAATGGAAGAACACCTGAAAGAAACGTATGGCATAACCGTTTACCAGGAACAGGTAATGCTTTTGTCTCAAAGTCTTGCAGGTTTTACTAAGGGTGAAGCGGATGTGCTAAGAAAAGCAATGGGTAAAAAACAAAAAGCTGTGCTTGATAAAATGAAGACCAGCTTTATTGATGGTGCATCTAAAAAAGGCCACGATCCAAAAATTCTTGAAAAAATTTGGATAGATTGGGAGGCTTTTGCTCATTACGCTTTTAATAAATCTCACAGTACATGTTATGCTTTTGTCGCCTACCAGACAGGTTATTTAAAAGCCCATTACCCCAGTGAATATATGGCTGCGGTATTGAATCATTCAGGTAGTATTGAAAAAATTACATTCTATATGGAAGAGTGTAAACGCATGGGCATTAAAGTGCTTGGACCAGATGTAAACGAGTCGCAGAAAGGGTTTGCAGTAAACCAGAAAAAAGAAATTCGTTTTGGACTTGGAGGCTTAAAGGGTGTTGGCGAAGCAGCTATAGAAAACATACTCGAAGAAAAAAACAAGAACGGGTACTATACTAACATATTCGATTTTATAAAAAGGGTTAACCAGCGAAGTGTAAATAAACGCTCTATTGAAAGCCTGACTTATTCCGGTGCTTTTGACACCTTTAAAGAAATGCATCGTGCGCAATACTTTTTTATTCCGCCAAATGAAACAAAAAACGGTATTGAAAAAATTATTGGTTTCGGTAATCAATACCAGGTTAATAAAACCACCGGTGCGCAAAGTTTATTTGGAGAGAGTACAATGCCTGATATTTCCACACCAAAACTTCCAAATTGCGAACCATGGACATTAACGGAATTGCTGGATCATGAAAAGGAAGTTACCGGAATGTATATGAGTGGGCATCCGCTCGATCATTTTAAATTTGAACTCAATCATTATGGTATCATGAACCTGGCGGATTTTAATGAGGTAAATGATTCGATTGAGCTTACAAAACTTAACCTGAATAAGAATTTTAGAATTGCAGGTTTAGTGATTAGCGCACAACATAAAGTAACCAGAAAAGGACACAACTTTGCAACAATTGTAATTGAAGATTTCAGTGCAAAAACAGAACTTACATTTTGGAGCGATGATTATGTAAGATTTCAGAATTATATTGAAGCTGGAAAAAACCTGCTTATCTCAGGGTACTTCAAAGAAAGGTACAAGCAGGATGAATTTGAATTTAAAGCGCAATCGGTTTCGTTACTCGAAACAGCCAAACAAACCCTAACCAAATGCCTTGAATTAAAATTCAACATCTCCGCTTTAACAGAATCAATGGTAAATTTTATTACGGAAAATGTGAAGAAAAATCCCGGACAGGCCACCTTAAAATTAAAAGTGAAAGATGAGGCAGAGAAAATGGAAATTAGTTTATTATCTTCTGCTAGAGGATTTGGAATGAACGAAGAAATGGCAGATTACCTGCTTCACAATCCTGATGTAGATGTATTTGTATCACTTGTAAATAATTAAGTTTAAAAACAATTTATGAGATCATTATTTTTTGCGGCATTCCTTATAAGCAGCCTGTCAATTTTTGCACAGGATCATTTAACCTCAGGTGGTAAATTAAAACCAGAACAGGCCATAATGGATATTCGCCATTACACCGTTTCGCTGAATGTTGATCCGGCAACACAGTCTATTGTAGGTTTCACTACTATTGATCTTAATCTTTCAAAAACAACTAATGTCTTATTATTCGACCTGCTGGATTCTTTTCAAATTAAAAGCGTAGTTGTTAACGGAAAATCGCAGACATATAAATATGAAAATAATTTGATTCGGATTCAGTCAACAAATAATTTTCCTGCAGGAAAAATAACTGCAACCATTGCATACAGTGGTAAACCACATGTCGCAATCAGACCACCCTGGGATGATGGTTTCACCTGGACTACAGATAGCCTCGGAAATCCCTGGGTAGCAGTAACTGCTGAGGGAACCGGTGGAAAAATATTCTTTCCCTGTAAAGACCATCCGTCAGACGAACCCAATGATGGCGCAGACATGATAATAACTGTACCGAAAGGTATGGTAGTAGCCGGACCTGGTTTACTTAAAAATGTATCAGTAAATAAAGGCAAAGCTACTTACCACTGGAAAACGAATTATACGATAAATAATTACAGCATTGTTTTTAATGCAGGAAATTATACCATGGTAGAAAAACAATTCACCACCGTTAATGGCAACAAGGTGCCCATGCAGTTTTACGTTTTAAAAAACCATGCTTCGCAGGCGCCACATCACTTGGATGTGTTTGAGCGTACGGCACATGTGCAGGAAAAATACTTTGGAGAATACCCCTGGGTAAAAGAAAAAATAGGCATCGTTGAAACACCGCACCTTGGCATGGAACACCAGACATTAAATGCCTATGGCAATCAATTCAGGTATACACAGGTTGGTGGAAAAGATTTTGACTGGTTAATGCATCATGAATTTGGTCATGAATGGTGGGGCAATAAAATAACCGCCAAAGACTGGGCTGATATGTGGATACACGAGGGCATTTGCACCTTTGGTGATAAACTATACATACTGGAATTAGAGGGCAGGGAATCGTATTTAAAAAGCTTTAGAGATCAGGCCGTTTATTTTCAAAACGAAAAGCCCATTGTTCAGGGAACTGACCTTGATGAAGAGTCTGCATACATCAGCGATATTTATGGCAAAGGCGCTTTTATAATGCATTCTTTACAGTACATATTAGGTGATTCTATTTTCTTCCCTGCATTAAAAAACCTGATCACCGGTCCTGCTTACACCTATGATAACCTGGCTACAACAGATGATATCATCAACCATTTTAGTAAAGCAGCAGGCAAAGACCTTACACCTTTTTTTAATTTATTTCTTCGCACCCCCGATAAACTACAGGTGTATGTAGAAAGAATAATTAACCAAAACAAAGACTCGAATAATGTTGATGCATACACCGTTGGTTTGTTAAACCTGGAAATGGATATACCAATGCAGGTAAAAACCAGCGACGGAACTAAAGTAATTACGGTGGGTAAAACCCCAGTCGTGATTACCAGCGCCACCTTACCCATTTTTGATGAGGAAATGATTTATCTGTCAACTATTATTTACAATTAAAAAATCACTGCCTTTGTCCAAGCGAATCGAAAGCCGGCAGAGCATTGTGTTGAAAATCAAAAAGTGCCAGGTTCTCCCAGGAAGACCCTTCTGTTGATAAGGGTCCCTTATATGCCACCCAATCGGGTGCCCAATAACAAATGCCGCCATGGTCTAACGTAACCTTACTCTTTACAATTGTTACAAGATCACTGATAAACTTAGCCTGACCTTCAATCGTTGCCAGGTAACCATTGGATAACTGGCTGTTCGAACCTATAATGTTATTTGTATTGTCATCCCAGTCAAGGGTATAAGGATATGCAGTCTCCGCGATCAAAACTGGTTTATTAAATTGTTTTACCAGTTTTCCGGCAGTTGTTCCGAATACATTCAAATCTTTTCCATGCCACCATGGGTAATACGATAAACCAATAATGTCGTAATCTGTATTCTTCTGTGTTAGCTTATAAAAAAATTGCTCGGCATAATCATAACCGGCAACGTGTAAAATGATTTTAATACCAGGATTTACTTCCCTGGTGGCACGTATTCCCTCATTTAATAAATCTTGAAAATTATCCCAATTAGAATCATTAACACTATTCACTTTTCCATCATTCCATAAAAATCCACTGTTAATTTCATTACCTATCTGTATGTAATCTGGCAATGCATTATTTAATTGCAAGGTGCGTAGTGCATTGCCTGTGAATGCATATACGCTGTCTTTCAACAGCGAGATATTTAAAGCCTGCCAGGAAGCAGGTTTTGTTTGTGCTCCGGGGTCGGCCCATGTATCGGAATAATGCAGATCGAGCCAGAATTTTAACTCATAAGATTTTATTACCCTGGCAAATTTCACCACTTCTTCCAAATCAGAATGATTATTAGCAGGATCATTCCATAACCTTAGCCGTATTGTATTAATGCCTTTATCCTTTGCTATTTGCAAAATATATTTTGATACGCCTCCGGAATAAAACTCAGTGCCGGTCATTTCAATTTCAGGTGTAAAAGAAAGATCCAAACCCCTTACAAAATAGGGTGTTTGAGGCTCAGGGACGGTAACAGGAGATGGGTCTACCCCACCCTTGCTGCATGAAAATAAAATGAAAACAATAGCACCTAAAATTATATTACGCATCTGGTTTTTTTACCGGTAAGGCAGAAAGTTCGTAAAATTATTTAATCAGGGTTATTCTTTCTCTTTTTATTGATTTTGACATTTACTTTTATAACTTACCAGGTTTTAAAAATAAATTTTTTGATTTATGAAAATCAATGTCTTTTTATTAGGAGTTCTATTTTTTATTAGTTGCAACGAGCCCTCAAACGAAAACACAGAAACAAAAAAAGACAGTTCTCAATTTAATGATAGCACCATTTCGGTGTTATTCGAAAATTATTATGATGAAAGGCTTGAATTATTTCCCTTAGAGGCCACAGCTATTGGTGTAAATACTTATAACGACAAGTTGCCTGCAGATTTCACGGAAGGTTACAGAGATACGCTTAAAAATTTCTTTAACCGCTACCTCGCAGAAATAAATATATATGATCGTGAATCGCTGAATGCATCAAATATAATAAGCTACGATATTTTTAAAAGGGAAATAGAAATGAATATTGAAGGATTAAAATTTCATGACAACTACATTCCTTTTAATCAATTTTATGGACTAACACTTACCATGGGGCAATTGGGAAGCGGCTCGGGAATGCAACCATTTAAAACTGTTGAAGATTACGATAACTGGGTAAGCAGGGCTTCTAAATTTTCTGCATGGACCGATTCTGCCATTGTTTATTTCAAGAAGGGAATGGATGCAGGTTATGTATTACCAAAATCTTTGGTTGAAAAAATGATTCCGCAAATGCATGCCATGGTAACGGGTGATGTTAAGCAAAGCCTGTTTTACGACCCCGTAAAAAACTTTCCACAAGGCTTTTCAGCTGCAGATAAAAAACGGCTGCAAAAAGATTTTACAACTCTTATAAATCAACAGCTTGTGCCATCCTACAAAAAGCTGGATAGTTTTCTTCAAAAAGAATATTTACCGAATGCAAGAACAACAACCGGCATTTCTGATGTTCCAAATGGCAGGGATTATTACAATTACCTGGTTCGCCTTTCTACCACTACAAATAAAAACCCGGAGGAGATTTATCAAACGGGTTTAAGTGAAGTTGCACGTATTCGCGGCATCATGGATAGCATAAAAAATGCTGTTGGGTTTAAGGGAGACCTCCAGGCATTTTTTGAGTTCATGAAAACAGACAAACAATTTACTCCATACAAAACACCGAAAGATGTGCTGGGTGCTTTTGAAAATATTCATACACGCATGCAGCCTTATCTTAAAACCATGTTTGTAGATACACCAAAAACAAAATTTGAAATAAGGCAAACAGAAGCTTTTCGTGCAGCAAGTGCCAGTGCAGAATATAACCAGGGATCACCCGATGGCTCACGCCCGGGAATATTTTATGTGCCGATATTAGATGCAACCACATTCAATACTACGTCAGGTATGGAATCGCTATTTCTTCATGAGGCCATTCCCGGGCACCATTACCAGATATCTCTGCAACAAGAAGATACTACCATGCCGCGCTTTCGCAGGTTTGGTGGCAACAATGCATACATAGAAGGCTGGGCTTTATATTCAGAAAGTTTGGGAAAAGAACTTGGGTTGTACCAGGACCCTTATCAATACATGGGTGCTTTGGGAGATGAAATTCACCGTGCCATTAGGCTTGTTGTAGATGTTGCGCTGCATACAAAAGGTATGACACGTGAAGAAGCCATTAAATACATGATGGATAACGAAGCGATAAGTGAACAGGGAGCTACTGCAGAAATAGAAAGATATATGGCCATACCTTCGCAGGCGCTAGGCTATAAGATCGGCGCTTTAAAAATTCAGGAGTTAAGAAATAAATATCAAAACCAGTTAAAGGATAAATTTAACCTTGCTGAATTTCATACACAGATTTTAAAAGACGGTGCAATGCCATTAGAAGTGTTGGATAAGAAAATGGATGCATGGGCAAAAACAAAATAATATAAAAAAGTCCTGCAATTTTTGCAGGACTTTTTATTTTCTATCTGTCGTTGTTTTTTCTTTCCTGTTCTGCACGCTCAACATTTTTTTTGATAGGATCAAAATGATCTTCATTATTTTCCCTAACCTCCTGTTGATTTTCCTTCTGAATTTCTCCTTTTTCGGTATCCTCATCCGCACCCGTTCCCATGCCTCCTTCTGCAGCGCTGCTACCACCTGTGTTTAAAATTTTAAGAATTCCTTCCGCTGAAACATGCATGGCTGCAGATTTTACTACATTTAAGTTTTTAACTAACATATTGCCTCCTTGTTTTTGTGGTAAAACAAATGTTATTCAAATTATCTGCCAATATTACCAGGCTAATTATTCATTGCAGCAAAAAGTATATCCCAATCGGCACTATTTTTCAGGTTAAGGTTCTGCTGTTTTATTATAGTTTCAATTTTATCGGCAAAACCAGGCAAGGTCATTATTAAAGCGTTCTTGCTTTTTTTAATCTCCTTCATATTAAAGGTATCAGCCTGGTAAATAAACCATTTTTCATCGTTGATAAATTTCATTTCAGGTGCCCCTGAAGCATTGGTGGCTTGCATCAGGCTCTTATTAAACAAACGTAACAGGGTTATTCTTCCTGTGGAGGTATAGGTATAAAATGTTGCAGCGGTATTTTTATTTACGGGAGGAAAACCATTCCGAAATATAAAGTACCTGTTTTCCTTATCATTATAAATTCCGAACTGTGCAACATCATTCATATTACTCAATGTCCATTCTTTACCATTATCTAAAAAATACAATTCATTATCGTACAAGCTATACCGGAGCTTAACCTCTTTCGCCAGTTTTTGATTTTTAAACAGGATAAATCCTTCTGCAGGATCATCGTTAAAAAAGGGAGAACCCTTTATACCACTATATCCATTTTTTACAAATCCTTTATCTGCATTATTGGCCAGCCATTGCGGGTCAAGTATTTCGTTGAACATTATACCAGTTGGTACACCTACGAAATTTCCTAAATTAACCTGGGGTCCATCCTGTGAAAGAACAGGATAAATAAACGAAAAACATAGCAAAAGTTCAATACAAAATATATATTGAAACTGAAATTTAAAGGCAGATCTCCTCGGGAAGATATTTAGCAATAAGTGCTTCATAAAATGGTTTAAGGTCACTAACCACGGGAGGTTCAGGACTTTTTGAATAAAGGTCGTAAGGATTAAATTTATCGACCCATGCAAACATTTTTTTATCATGATCACTCATCAGGTGTTCATATGCGTGTTCCCGGTGCTGCGAATAAAAAGAATGATAGCGAATCATGTATAATCCTTCTTCAGGCAAATAATCTTTGACAATGTGATACAAATATTCATCGTGCCCCCAGCTCATGTGCACATTTTTTAAACCGCATCCATGTTTGTAAATACCATATTTAGTGTTATACCTTTCATCGTGTGCATCGGGGTTATTTTTAAAAAATTCCGGATAAACTATTTTATCTGAATGCTTACAGCCAACAGGGAAAGTATCGCCTACTACAGCCCATTGCGGTTCACCAAAAAGACATAGCACCTTGCCCATATCATGAATAAACCCAGTTAAAACGAACCAATCCGGATGACCGTCTGCTCTTATGGCTTCGGCAGTTTGCAACAGGTGTTGCAACTGATCGAGGTCGGTATCTGGATCTGAATCATCAACAAGTGTGTTTAAAAATTCCATTGCTTCCCAAACCCTCAATTTTTTTCGATTGAATTGAAGAAATTCCCTCTTTTTTTCCATAACAAAATCATACGTTTGGTATGTATGATTCATGCGGTAAAATTCCCGCACAGTTTCCCTTGCAGGATCATCATAATTTCGAAATTCTTCTTTAGCCTTGGCGGTTGTTCCTTCTTCCGGATATCGCTCAAGCACATCATCTTCCCATTGTTCAATACTTTGTAAGGGACTGATCTCTTTTTCAGTAAAAGGGGAAGATTTCATAGCAATGTATTTTCTTAAAATTACTTTATTTATTCGTTAAGATAAAATGCCGACTGCAAACAATTCAAAACTTACATGCAAATAAAAAAAGATCACCAAAAAACCGTATACAAAGCAGTAAGTATTCCAATGATTAAAACAGAACCTATCGCAAAACCCGGTCTTACTTTAAACAGGGAAGTGTCTATAATTAAAGCTTTGTCTTCATGATCTTTCTCATTATAATTAAGACTGATGATTACCATAAGCGCAATAATAATGATAAATACAATCGTCATCCTGTCGAGAAAAGGATAATCAGGAAACCATCCATTGGTCCATGCAGGTAAAAATTTTAAAACTGTTGATAGCGGTATTGTAAGTAAAGCCGCAGTTAGCGCGGCAGCTGCATTGGTTCTTTTCCAGAAAAAACCCAGCAGAAAAATTGCCAGCACGCCTGGGGAAATAAAGCCAACATATTCCTGTATAAACTGGTATGCCTGGTCAAGATTTTTTAGGGCAGGTGCAACCAACCCCGCAAGCACCATAGCGACTACAACACTTATTCGTCCCGTTAATACCAACTTTTTTTCTGAGGCATTTTTATTGAAATATTTTTTATAAATATCCAGCGAAAATATCGTTGAAATACTATTGGCCTTACCCGCAAGGGATGCAACGATTGCTGCAGTTAATGCAGCAAAAGCAAGCCCCTTTAAACCATCAGGCAGTAGGTTCATTAATGTAGGGTAAGAATGATCTGGTTTTACAACACCATCACTCATCATTTCTTGCTGAAACATACCGTGCTGATGCATTACATACATAGTAATACCGGGTATTACCACAATTACCGGTACAAGTAATTTAAGAAAAGCGGCAAACAGAATTCCAGCCCTGGCCGTAGGTAAACTGGCACCTAATGCACGCTGGGTAATGTATTGATTACATCCCCAATAATTTAAATTATTGATCCACATGCCTCCAATAAGAACAGACAATCCTGGAAGATCTTTATAATAAGGATTGGATTTATCGAAGATCATATGAAAGTGCGTTGGCGCCTCCTTTCTTATTATACTTAATCCTTTTAGCACATCCTTTCCATAACCAAATTGTTCCGACAATAAATGCAAAGCAAGGTAAGTGGTTACTAACCCTCCCATAATTAAAACAAGCACCTGTATAACATCTGTGTAGCCAATCACCTTCATTCCGCCAAGTGTTACAACAATAGAGAAAATCCCCAGCCCAAGCATGCAATATTCAAAGCTGATACCTGAAATAGAATTTATGGCTAAAGCACCCAAATAAATAATAGAAGTAAGGTTAACAAACACATACACGAGCAACCAGAAAATAGCCATAATAGTGCTAACCTTATCATTATACCGCTTTGCAAGAAATTGCGGCATGGTGTATATTTTGTTCTTTAGATATACGGGTATAAAAAAAACCGCTACGATTATTAATGTTGCTGCTGCCATCCATTCGTAAGTGCTTATGGCAAGTCCGAGTGCAAACCCCGATCCCGACATACCTATAAAATGTTCAGCCGATATATTAGAGGCTATAAGGGATGCGCCAATTGCCCACCAGGTAAGCGAACCTTCTGCAAGAAAAAAATCTTTTGAATCCATTTTTTTTGATCGCTTACGGTAATAGATATAATATCCATAACCTGCAACTACAATAAAATAGATAAGAAATACAACATAGTCCTGGTAACTAAGGTGATTCATACAGCAGTTTTGGCAAAAACAAGATATATAAATTAATGGAAGGAAAAATCAGCATAAAAAAATATAATGAACCTTGCTACTTAAACATAGCATCCTGTAACGGTTATCTTTGCACCCATGCATTACATTTCCGGAGAAGGGCTAACCAAAAGTTTCGGTATTACCCCACTGTTTAAAAATATTTCATTTAACCTTCATGAAGGCGAAAGAATTGCGCTGATAGCCAGAAATGGTGTCGGAAAAACAACATTGCTGCGTATACTTGCGGGAAAAGAAACATTAGACGAAGGCAAACTATGGATACATAAGGATGTTACAGTTGGTTTGTTTGAACAAGACCCATCTTTTAATGAAGATAAATCTATTCTTGAAAATATTTTTGAGGATGATAACCCTGTTTTACATGCCATAAGAACTTACGAAGCAGCTATAGAAAACGAACAGGAAACCCACGAAAACACCGAAGCTTTATTGCTGGCAATAAATGCAATGGATGAAATGAATGCCTGGCAATATGAAGCCAAGGTGAAAGAAATTTTAAGTAAACTGAATATTCATCATCTTCAGAATAATGTGCGGTTATTGAGCGGAGGTGAAAGAAAGCGTGTGGCACTTGCCAAAACTCTTATAAATATTGGGTTTGAACACAAGCACGTATTACTGATGATGGATGAGCCAACGAACCATTTAGATGTACGAATGATAGAGTGGCTTGAACATTATATAAGTGAAGAAAACATAACCCTGTTACTCGTTACGCATGACAGGTACTTTTTAGATGCTGTTTGTACGCAAATTTGGGAACTGGAAAGAAGCCAGGTGCACTTTTATAAAGGTGATTATGCCAATTACCTGGAGAAAAAGGCGGCACGGTTAGAAAGTGAGCAGGCAACAATAGACAAAGCTAAAAATACCTACCGTAAAGAACTGGAATGGATGCGAAAGCAACCCCGCGCCCGAACTACTAAAAGCAAATCACGACAGGATAATTTTTATAAAATTGAATCTGTAGCGCATCAAAAGATTGAAGACCGCCAATTACAATTACAGGTTAGAATGAGCAGGCTTGGCGGTAAAATCGTAGAAATGAAAAAAGTGTATAAGGCGTATGGAGACAAACCCATTCTCAAAGGTTTTGATTACACTTTCTCGAAAGGTGAACGCGTGGGGATAGTGGGGAAAAATGGTGTCGGCAAATCTACCTTTCTTAATATTATTCAACAGCTTGAACCTGCAGACAGCGGCAAAGTAAATATTGGTGACACCGTCTTGTTCGGAAACTTTTCGCAACAGGGATTGAAATTTAAAGAGAATGTTAGGGTTATCGAATACGTTAAGAACTTTGCAGAAAGTTTTCCCCTGGCAAATGGTGGTAGTTTAAGCGCTGCGCAATTCCTTGAATTATTTTTATTCACTCCTGAAAAACAATTTACTTTTTTAAACTCGCTGAGTGGCGGAGAAAAAAAGCGGTTACAATTACTTACCATTCTTTTCCAAAATCCAAACTTCCTGATACTGGATGAGCCGACCAACGATCTTGATCTACCTACACTTGAAGTGCTTGAAAATTTTTTAATTGATTATAAAGGTTGCGTGCTTATTGTAACACACGACAGGTATTTTATGGATAAATTAGTAGATCACCTGTTTGTTTTTGAAGGGGATGGAAAAGTAAAAGACTTTCCCGGCAATTATTCACAATACAGGCTGGAAGAAGATGCGCTTGATAAATATAGCGATGTAACATCTAAAATTGCAGAGCAGCCGGAACCTGTTTTAGAAAAAGAAAAAAAGAAAGCGGGCTTTAAAGAAAAACGTGAATTTGAAATGCTTGAAAAAGAAATTGCACAACTAACTACTGAAAAACAAAAGATAGAAGACAACCTGGGTGACCCTACCCTTCCATACGAAAACCTACACTTACACAGTAAACGCATTGAAGAAATCATCGCATTATTAGAAGTGAAAGAAATGCGTTGGCTTGAATTAAGCGAAATCATTTAAACAGTTCTAAAACGCTGCATTAACTACATGAATTTAACATTTTTGTTTGGCACGATATTTTGAAAGAGGCATAGTTGAAAAACAAAAATTTAAACTTTATGAAAAAGACACTATTTGTTTTACTTGCAATGCCATTTTTGGCAACGGCAGTAAAGTCACAGACCTTAACATTTGGACCTACCGTTGGGTATGCCCATAGTTGGATAGATAACATGGAAGGAGACAGACAGTTTAATTCCGCACCAAGTGTTGGTCTATCTTTTAATTACACTTCAAAGTCACACATTGGTTTTGGTGCTGATGTAAAATACTCTGCAGAAGGGGGTGAACTAGATGCAAAGAGCATGGTGGGTGATGTAGAATTTGTAACAAATTCACGTATTAATGCAGATTATATCCGCATTCCATTAAAAGCTATTTATTCATTCGGAAACCGCGGAGATAAGATCAGACCTACACTAACTGCCGGACCATCATTAGGCTTGCTGGTTCATGGTAAAACAGTTACTGAACTAACTGGTGGCGAAAAAAATGAAGTGGAAACCAAAGATTATTTTCAAAAATTTGACATTGGTCTTCAGGGTACAGCAGGTGTAAATTTTAAACTGTCTGATAAGACCTGGTTAAATACAGATGTTGCTTATTACCACGGTTTGAAAGATGTTTCTAAAAACGACAACATTGATCAGAAAAACCGTAACATCGGTGTAAACTTTGGTTTAATGTTTGGTCTTTAAGAAAAATTATTTATAAATGAAAAAGCACAGTTTAACAAGCTGTGCTTTTTATATATTTCGGGGGTTCTTCCACCCCTTTTTTAATTTTATTATTGTTTCGTTTAATCGTCGTTCTTTTGTTTCTTCTTTTTTCGCTGAAACAATCCACTCTACGATTTCTTTTTTATTTGTAAATGACAGAGAATCGAAAAACAACATGGCATTTTCTTCAGATTTAAATAATTGTTTAAGTGCAGGGGGAATTAAAACTATTTTTTTTTCCGAATCTATCCAATTAGTTATTTCCCGTATTTTACCTTCTTTTGGTTGTAAGGTTCCTTTTCCTTCAACTATTCTTACACCAAATGCACTCCACGTTGCATCGAAAGAGATAAGATTAAGCCATTGTAAATTTTCATATTTTTTTTCCATGATATACCAACCCCTGTCCCTGTTCAGATCCGTTTGAATTCCTGATGTTCCTTTCGGAAAATAAACCCAACAAATTTTATCTGTATTTAATAGTTTATAAACCTTTTTAAATTGTTCGGTCAATTCATTAATACTTCTAACAAATAAATGGACCTGGTTAAAACTTTTATTTGAATAAACAATGTTTATCTCAGGCACCAGGCTAAGTAATGTATCAGCAAAGTCGTCCGGCGCATTTATAATTCGAATGTTATTACCGGTTTTAATCCTTAATTTTTGTTGAAGAGTTTGTGCCATAAAATGTTATGGTTTGTGGTGTCGTTTTTTAAGTACCTCAATCACATCCTGCAGTGAAAAACCTTTGGCATGCAATAAAACAAGGTAATGAAATAGCAGGTCTGCAGACTCATTAACAAATAGGTCGGTGTTGTTTCCCATGGCTTCAATAACCAATTCTACAGCTTCTTCCCCAACTTTTTGTGCAATTTTCGGTACACCTTTTTTAAACAGAGATGAGACATACGATTCACTTTCACCAGCCTGCTTTCTTAATGTGATAATATTTTCCAAATAATTAATAAAATCTTCCGGGTGATTCTTTTCGAAGAAACACGTATCTGCACCAGTGTGGCAAACAGGTCCCAGGGGGTGCACTTTAATAAGCATTGTATCGTTATCACAATCCGCTGCTATACTTTTTACTTCAAGGTAATTGCCACTTGTTTCACCTTTAGTCCACAATCGCTTTTTAGACCTGCTATAAAAGGTTACATGCCCTGAGTGTTCAGTAATCTTTAATGCTTCTTCATTCATAAAACCCAGCATTAGCACTTTATTCGTTTTAATATCCTGTATTATAACCGGTACAAGTCTATCGGTATATTTCGAGAAGTCAATATTCATAGCCTAACATTGATATTTTGTTCAGATAAGTATTTTTTAAGATCCGGTATTTCAATTTCTTTAAAATGAAAAATGCTTGCAGCAAGTGCTGCATCAGCATTTGCCATTGTAAACACATCGGTAAAATGCTCCATTGAACCTCCACCGCCTGATGCGATTACCGGCACATCTAACATATCTGAAAGTCGCTTTGTAATGTCTATGGCAAAACCTTTTTTAGTGCCATCATTATTCATGGAGGTTAATAAGATTTCTCCTGCTCCAAGGCGTACAGCTTCACTAGCCCAGTCCACGCATTTAACACCGGTGCGTACAGTCCCCCCGTTTAAATATACATACCATTCTCCATCTTCCTCCAGCCGTGTATCAATGGCAAGAACTACACACTGACTGCCAAAATTTTCAGCAAGTTCTTTTATAAGGTCTTTATTTCTGAATGCTGCCGTATTTACAGAAATTTTATCAGCACCATTGTTCAGTAAATCATGTACATCGGCCACGCTGCTAATTCCCCCACCCACTGTAAATGGAATGTTTACGTGCAATGAAATTTGCCGAACCAATTCTTTTAGAGTTTTACGATTTTCGTTGGTTGCTGTAATGTCAAGGAAAACCAATTCATCTGCACCCTGCAGGGCGTAGTATGCGCCAAGTTGAACAGGATCGCCAGCATCCCTGATGTTTTCAAAATTTACACCTTTAACCGTTCTGCCATTTTTTATATCGAGGCATGGTATAATTCTTTTTGTAAGCATTAATTATTATTGATTTTTTCAAGGTCTTTCAGGCTAATTTTATTTTCATAAATAGCTTTTCCGATTATAACGCCCGAACATCCGATTTGCTGCAATATTTCCACGTCATCCAATCCGGATACACCGCCACTTGCAATAAAAAATAACGATTGAAATTTGTCTATAATCTTTTTGTAAAGTTGAATGGATGGACCTTCCAATTTTCCATCTTTACTTATATCTGTACAGAATATCTTATTAATGCCTTTATCAATAAACCGGGTGATATGATCGAGAACCGGAACGTCGGTAATCTTTTGCCACCCGTTTATCGCAATCATTTCATCTTTAACATCTGCACCCAGTAAAAATCTGTCCGGGTTAAACTGTTCCAACCAGCGTGTTAATAGTTTTTCATTTTTTACTGCAATGCTCCCAACAGTTACATAAGTGGCCCCGGAATTTAAAATTATGTCAACATCCTTTATATCATTAATTCCTCCGCCAAAATCAATGATCAAATTTGTTTTGGCAGCAATTGTTTCTAGTACCTTCCAATTCTTTACTGCACCAGCTTTAGCCCCATCAAGGTCAACTAAATGAAGCCTTTTCAAACCTGCATCCTGAAATTGCAGAGCTACTTCCAGCGGATGCTCATTGTATACTTTTTTTTCATGATAATTGCCCTGTGTTAACCGTACGCACTTACCATCAATAATATCAATTGCGGGAATGATCTGCATGTTACAGGCTTAAAAAATTTTGAAGAATTTTTTCTCCTACCCCTGCCGACTTCTCCGGGTGAAATTGCACACCGTAAAAGTTATTACGATTTAAAGCTGCACTGAATGGCAAAATATAATCGGTAGTTGCAATAGAATCTGCACCTAAAGAAGCGTAATAGCTATGCACAAAATAGCAATAGCTCTCGGTAGGAATATTTTGGAATAAAGGTGATTTTAATGCAGAAACATTATTCCAGCCTACCTGTGGTATTTTAAATGTTGAACTTGCAGGGAATCGATTTACCTGCTCTTTAAATATTCCAAGGCAGGTTGTATTTCCCTCTTCTGAAAAATCACACATTAATTGCATTCCAAGGCAAATACCTAAAACGGGTTGTTTTAGATTTTTAATAAGAATATCTAAATTGCGATCTTTTAAGTATTGCATGGCACTGCCTGCAGCGCCCACTCCGGGGAATATAATTTTATCAGCAGAAGAAATTTCGTCAGCATCATCTGTTACCAAGGCTTCCGCATGAATACGCTGCAAGGCGAATAATACACTTTGTATATTACCTGCATTGTATTTTATGATTACCGTGCGCATTATAAAACCCCTTTTGTACTTGGTAAATAATTACTGAATGCATCCCGCTTTACAGCCATGCGCATTGCTTTTGCAAATGCTTTAAAAATCGCTTCAATTTTGTGATGCTCATTATCGCCTCGGCACTCAATATTTAAATTGCATTTTGCGCCATCGCTGAATGATTTAAAAAAATGAAAAAACATTTCGGTAGGCATCTCACCTATTTTTTCACGCTTAAATTCTGCATTCCAAACAAGCCAGTTTCTCCCTCCAAAATCAATCAGCACTTTTGCTTCAGCATCATCCATTGGTAATGCAAATCCATACCGTTCCATTCCATTTTTATTCTGCAATGCTTTTGAAAAGGCTTCGCCTAATGTTATTGCAGTATCTTCTATGGTGTGATGTTCATCAATTTGCAGATCACCAATACATGTTACAGCAAGATCCATTTTTCCATGCCGCGCAACCTGGTCGAGCATATGATCGAAAAATCCCAGCCCGGTTGAAATGGCTGAAGTCCCATTTCCATCTACATTTAATTCAACTTTTATTTTCGTTTCATTGGTATTTCTTTCAACGATAACTTTTCTTTTCCCAAGTTTTAAAAAGGAATAAATTTGCTGCCAGTTATTGGTTTCCAAGGCGATTACATCATCTAAACTTTTCCTGTTTTCTGCCACTTCTTCACCCCCAAGACCGGGGTCAATACTTAACCAAATGGCTTTGCACCCTAAATTATTTGCGAGTTGAACATCTGTTAAGCGGTCACCAATTACAAATGAGGCTGCCATGTCATAATCTGCATTGTTTATATAATTGGTAAGCATACCAGTTGAAGGCTTTCTATTTGACGAATTTTCGTGCGGAAAGCTGCGGTCTATAAGTATTTCAGAGAAATGTATCCCTTCATTTCTGAATGATTTTAAAATATGGTCGTGCACCGGGTGGAATGTTGATTCAGGAAAACTGTCCGTACCTAACCCATCCTGATTAGACACCATAATCAATTCAAAATCCAACTCATCTACAATACGCCCCAAGAACTTAAATACGCCCGGAAAAAACTCAAGTTTAGAAAAGTCATCCACCTGGTAAGTGGGGGGCGCTTCATTTATTAAGGTGCCATCCCGGTCAATGATCAATAATTTTTTACCAGTGCTTTTAGCAACAGACATTCCTGTAAAAGATTTTTTCATCGATTAGATTTTGAATATTCTATTAATGCATCCACCAACATGGTATTTTCATTTTCGGTGCCGATGGTTATTCTTAAACAACCTTCGCAAAGGGTAACATTGCTCCTGTCTCTAACAACAATTCCTTTGCTTTTAAGAAATTCATAAATTTCTTTAGCACCATGCATTTTTACAAGTAAAAAATTTGCATCGGAAGGATATACTTTATTTACTATGGGCAATTTTTCAAGAACCTCTGCAAGCGCATTTCGCATACTAACCAGTTCAAGGATCATTTCATTAACCTGAGAAATATTCTTAATTGCATTTAAAACTAGTTGCTGAGATGGTTCACTTATATTATAAGGGGCTTTAACCTTGTTTAGTGTATCGGTTATTTCTTTGGAAGCGAATAACATTCCAATTCGTAAACCAGCTAAACCCCAGGCTTTACTAAATGTTTGCAACACCACCAGGTTAGGATATTCTGCCAGATCACCGATCCATGATCGTTGCCGGGAAAAATTTATATAAGCCTCATCAATAACAACCAAACCATCAAAATTATTCAATAGCATTTCTACGCTTTCTCTCGAAATATTATTTCCTGTTGGATTATTTGGTGAACATATCCAAATGATTCGTGTATGTTTATCAATTAAGTTTTCAAGGTGAATAAGGTCAGGTTGAAAATTTTCATTCAATGGAGCAACCCTTATTTCTACCGCATTAATATTAGCACTCACTTCGTACATGCCATACGTAGGTGGCATAATTATGATATTGTCTTTATACGGTTCGCAAAAACACCTGTACAGAAGGTCAATACACTCATCGCTGCCGTTTCCTAATAAAATATTAACAGGAGAAATCTTTTTGATGGTGGCTATTTCATGTTTTAATTTTTCCTGGTGCGGGTCTGGATATCTGTTATACCATTTGGTTAAAGGAGAGCCCAGACTATTTTCGTTTGCATCAAGATAAACCTTCGCGTAACCTTTAAATTCATCCCGGGCGGATGAATACGGAACCAGCTTTTTAATATTTTCCCTCGTAATATTTTCAACATTAAAATTCATACTGTTTTATTTTATTATACCCTGAAGTCTTACTGCAACGGCATTTGCATGTGCATCAAGTCTTTCTGCATGTGCCATAACCTGTACTGTATGGGCAATGTTTTTTAATCCTTTTTTTGAGAGTTTCTGGTAAGTAATTTTTTTAACAAAGGTATCTACACTTACACCGCTGTATGTTGTTGCAAACCCATTTGTTGGCAGGGAGTGATTTGTTCCACTGGCATAATCACCTACACTTTCAGGAGAAAAATTTCCCAGGAAAACCGAACCAGCATTGATTATTTTATCAGCAACTTTCGAAGCGTTTTTACAGGACAGAATTAAATGTTCCGGGGCATACGCATTTATGAGCGAAATGGCATCAGATTCATTTTTCAAAACTACGGCACGGCTGTTTTGCAATGCCTTTATGATTACCTGATTCCTTGTTAATCCGTTCTGTTGATTTTTAATTTCAATTAATACATGCTGTAAGGTCTGCTCATTCGTACAAATCAACAGCACCTGGCTGTCTGCCCCATGTTCTGCCTGGCTTAACAGGTCTGCTGCAACGAATGATGGCTGGGCAGACTCGTCGGCATATATACAAACTTCACTTGGACCAGCAGGCATATCTATAGATGTTCCTGATAATTGCACCATAGATTTTGCAGCAGTTACAAATTGATTGCCTGGTCCTAAAATTTTCAACACCTTACGGACACTTTCGGTTCCAAATGCAAGCGCAGCAATAGCCTGCGCACCTCCCACCTTATATAATTCCGAAACGCCGCAAAGCTTTGCCGCAAACAATATTGCAGGATGAATTTTTCCATCCTTATTAGGAGGCGTGCAAATAACAATCTCTGGGCACCCAGCAATTTTTGCAGGAATTGCCAACATAAGAACAGAAGAAAACAATGGTGCTGTACCACCCGGAATATACAACCCAACTTTTTCAATTGCTACAGATTTGCGCCAGCATTTCACTCCGGGCATTGTTTCGATTACCTGAGGTTTTACAAGCTGCTTTTTATGAAACCTATAAATATTTTTGGCTGCCTGCTTAATTGCGGATTTTAAGTCAGCAGGTATGGTTTCGGCATTCTCAAATTCTTCTTCAGTAACCCTAATATTTAGAATTTCAACCCCATCAAATTGATGTGTATACCTGCGTAGTGCCTCATCCCCATTGAACTTTACATCATTCAAAATGGATTCTACCCTGTCTCTTAAATACGTAGTATCAAGAACAGGTCGTTGAATAATTTTTTGCCAATCCTCATTAGCGGGTTCAATAAAAATTTTCATTTATTTATTCATTGAATTATATAACCATCTTTTCAATAGGTATCACTAATATTCCCTGCGCACCCACCTCTTTAAGTTGTTCTATAATATTCCAAAAATCATTTTCATTTACAACACTGTGCACGCTGCTCCATCCTTCAGTTGCAAGTGGCAGAACTGTGGGGCTTTTCATGCCCGGTAATAAATTAAACACCTCATCCAATTTATTGTTTGGGGCATTAAGCAAAATATATTTATTGTTCTTAGCTTTTTTAACGGCCTGAATTCTAAATAATAACTTATTTAATAATAACTGTTTCTCATTTTCCAGGTCTTTACTTTTTATAAGCACAGCCTGGGATTGCAAAAGTGTTTCTACTTCTTTTAAGCCATTCATAAATAATGTTGAACCACTGCTAACCAAATCGCAAATGGCATCTGCCAAGCCAATACCTGGAGCAATTTCAACGCTGCCGCGTATCTCGTGAATCTCCCCGTTTAATTTTTTATTATTTAAAAATTGTTGCAAAAGTCGAGGGTAACTGGTAGCAATTTTTTTATCGTTTAGGTATGCAGTTGAATAATCAACATTTTTTGAAACAGCAATCGACAATTTGCACTTTCCAAATCCAAGTTTTTCAATTACTTCCACAGATTTTCCTTTTTCATAAACTACATTTTCGCCTACTATTCCTATATCAGCAACAGCGTCTTCCACATACTGGGGAATATCATCATCCCGTAAAAAAAATACTTCTACCGGAAAGTTGTCTGCTTCAACCCTCAAAACATTTCCCCCGTTTGAAATGCTGATGCCGCATTCTTTTAAAAGTTGCACAGACCCTTCGTATAACCGGCCAGACTTTTGAATAGCAAGTTTTAATTTCATATTAATTCGGTTAAATAAAAAAGGCTTACCATTATGATAAGCCTTTAATACATTCTATGCAAAACATCACCGGCTTACCTGTGTAAGTAGATTATGATGATGTATGTGCAACAGATTAATCATTTTTAAAGCTGAGCAAAAATAAGGCATTGCATTTTAATGAACATTTCTTTTTAAAATAACTTTTTAAAAGGTGCTTGTTAATTTATATTAGTTAATAAAACCGAATATGGACACGCGATACAATCCCTGGAAAATTCTTGATAATACCGTTAAATACACCAACAAATGGATAGGAGTAACAGAATATAATGTGCTTAATCCATCAGGGGGTAATGGCATTTACGGTAAAGTGCATTTTAAAAATAAAGCCATCGGAATTTTTCCCCTGGATAATGAACACAATACTTATTTGGTAGGGCAATACAGGTTTACGATTGATCAATACAGTTGGGAAATACCTGAAGGCGGTTGCCCGATTGATGAAATGCCACTGGAAACAGCAAAAAGAGAATTATTAGAAGAAACTGGTTTAAGTGCCAGGAATTGGGAAAAGATAATGCAGATGTACCTGTCTAATTCAGTTACTGATGAATATTGCGAAGTTTTTTTAGCAACAGACATATATGCACTTTCTAATGCAACACCAGAAGAAACAGAACAATTACAGGTAAAAAAAGTACCGTTTGAAGAAGTATATCAAATGGTAATAAACAACGAAATAACTGATGCTATAACCGTGGCAGCAGTGCTTAAAATTAAACTGATGATAATGGAGGGAAAACTATGACTTATTTTCTTTTACTCACTGCTTCCCTGGCAAATTCTAACAACTGTTGCGGATTAATATAACCCGCAGTATATAAAACAGGGTTGCCTTTTTCATCAGCAATAATTAGTGTAGGATACCCAGGAATACCATATTTCTTAGCTAATGAAGGTCCTACACCTTTCTCCCCGTCAATTGTAATATTTATAAAATTTTTGTTGAAATATTCTCCTACCTCGGAGTTAGTAAATGTATTACGTTTTAGCATTTTGCATGGACCACACCATGTAGCATAAATATCCAGGAATATTAACTTGTTTTCTGAATGCGCTTTATCCTGGGCAAGTTTCCAGTCATCCTCGATAAAAACAATACCTGTTTCTTCGGTTGTTTTAAGGGCAATAGTATTGGTAACAGACCCATGTGAATTGCTGAAAACAAACAATGAATTTATTGATATAAAAAGTACCGTTACAATAAAAAAAAGATTGCGCATGTTTTAAATTATGCAACGAAATAAATAATTATTGCTTACAAAATAAATACAAAATTCATTTTTAACATCATGCCGAAACCAGGGGAACCGTTGCAGTTTGACCCGCAAGGTTTGGAACAGTGATTTTAAAGGTGGTTCCCTTACCATAGTCACTGCTAACACTAATGTTTCCTTTAATGCGCGTTAACGCTTCTTTTACAATAAACAAACCTATTCCCAACCCGTTTTCGCTGCTGGTACTTCTAAAAAACATTTTAAATACATTGTTTAAATGGTCTTCTTTTATACCAATGCCATTGTCTTCTACTTCGATTAATGCTTTTTCATTATCTACCAGTGTGCGAACAATAACCTTGGGATCGGGCCTCTCGGGCTTCTGATATTTCACCGCGTTTGATATCAGGTTGTCAACAATAACAGAAAGTCTGAAATTATCGTTGATAAATTCAACGGGTTGGTGCACCTGCAATTGAAAGTTTACCTCCGGGCGCTGCATTTTACAAATCGTAATGCTGTCTGATATTACAGCTTTGAGATCAATGATATTCTTTTCATCATCTACGCGAATGTTCTTATAATATTCAATTATCTTCTGAATAAACATATCCATGCGGGTTACGCATGTATCTATCATTGATAAATAATTGTTGGGGTCAACAACTGATTCTTCTATACGTGCAAGGCTAAGAATACCCATTATAGATGCAAGTGGAGAACGAAGATCGTGAGAGGTACTGTACACAAACCTGTTCAATTCATCATTTGTTTTTTGCAATTCAATCATCTTCTTTTCCAACTCCTGGCGGGTTATATAAATATCATATGCATTTTGAATGGCATTCTGCAGTTCTATCTCATCCCAGGGTTTTTTAATGTAGCGATAGATCTCGCCTTTATTAATAGCGTCAATAATTGCCTCTGCATCAGTAAACCCGGTTATAAGAATTCTTAATGGCTCCGGATTATTTTTTCTGACCTCATTAAAGAATTCAACACCCGTATAATGCGGCATGCGCTGATCAGCAATTATTACATGAAAACCAGGCTCCGACCTTATAATTTTTAAGCCTTCTGCAGCGGATGATGCAGTGAAAATCTGGTATTTTCTGCGAAAGTTTGCCTGGAATGAAAGAAGGTTATTCTGTTCATCATCAACATAAAGTACTCTTATTCGTTTTTCATCAATTTGCATATATTGGATTTTTTAGGAAACAGCTACTTCATTTATTTCGCAGGGTAAAGTTAAAATAAATTCTGCCCCTTTGCCAGGTGAAGAATTTATAAGGATCTTGCCATTATGATGCTGAATGATCTTGAATGTGATCGCCATGCCTAAGCCGGTACCCTCTCCTACCTCTTTTGTTGTAAAAAAGGGTTCGAATATCCTGTGCTTCACATCTTCAGTCATGCCAATTCCGGTATCTTTAATAGATACTTCTACTGCATCACCAACATTTCTTGTAGAAATTTCAATGACCTCATCATGCTTTTCATCTTTTGAACCAATTGCCTGCACAGCATTGTTTATGATGTTCATAAATACCTGATTCAATTTTCCGGGGTAACATTCTACCTCGCCGGTTGCCTCGAACTTTTTTCTAATATTTATATACCATGGAATACTGTTTCTTAACAAAACCAGTGTAGAATCTATTCCGGAATGTAAATCTACTTTTTTAAGAGAAGATTCATCAAGCCTGCTAAATGTTCTTAATCCCTGAACGATCTCTGCAGTGCGTTCTGCGCCTTCTTCAATGCCTTTAATCAGGTCGTTAATTTCATTTTTAATAAACCCTATATCCAGTGAATTTTGTAATTGCTTTATCGTTTTTAGCTGTGATTCTAATGCTCCCTCCGGTGACAGGTGCAGTTTATTGTATTCATCCAAAACTTCCATCAGGTCTTGTACATCTAAACGTAACGGTGAAATATTTGACTTAACGAAATTGATAGGGTTATTTATTTCATGTGCAATACCGGCAGTTAACTGACCAAGGGAAGCCATTTTTTCTGCTTCTACAAGTTGGGTTTGCGTTTCTTTCAAATTACTTAAAACACGGTTCAACTGGCTGTTAGTATTTTGAAGTTCTTCAGTTCTCTGGTTAACCTTTTGTTCCAAAACAATGTTTTGTTCACGCACCAGTTTTTCATTTTCCTGCGAAACGCGTAATGCTTCAGCCTGGCTTATTTCTTTTTCTTTTTTAAGCGTATTTATTCTGTCGGCAAGTGCTATGGATATTAAAACAGCTTCGAGTGCTGTACCAATGTGCAGCACGTAAGTAGTAAAGTTATTATAAGGAAGTATGGTGAAATTTCGCAGGGTTAGGATTACCAGGGCAACCATTACGAACAACCACGAGATAAGGTAAAATAATGCTGGCCTGTACCCGCTTCTTGCAATAATATAGGAGGCTATAATGGAAGTAATGCCTGCAATAGATTGGGTAACAACTATAATGTGGTAACTAACCTCGTTATTGCCCACCAAACTAAACCCAATAGCCGCAAGGAATAACACAAAACAACCTACCAGTACCTTATGCGCGGTGGGTGTATAAATTCGGGTTCGTAAAAAGAAGATGGTGAATAATATACCACTTAGCACAGCCACGGAAGTCGTGACCGGTACAGCAAACTCGTTTACGACCGAATTAAAATTAAAGAAAAAACGAAGCGTATATCCCGGAACAGTTAATTGTGCAATACATAATAGCAGTACATAAGCAACATAAATAAGGTAATTCTTATCTTTTGTTACAAAATACAAGAAAAGGTTATACAGAAAAATAGCCAGCAACATGCCGGCATATGCAAATAGAATAAATGATTCTTTTTCAAGAACTGATTTAATATGATTTCGTGCGCCGATATATACGGGTAAAACAACAGGATGTGAACTAAATATTCTTACATAAAAAGTGGCCTGTTGGTTGGGTGCCAGGTGCAGGTCAGAAACATAAGAAGGTATAAGCGAAAAATTTTCAGCATTATCGAAACGGTGTCCATCCCTGTATATCAGTTCAAGTTTACCGTTGTTAACCCTGTATAAATCAATTTCAGAAATATTAAAAAACTTAAGGAAAAAGTAAATGGTTGGTTGAGTAGTTGAATTATGAGCAGTAAACCTTAACCAAAGATCATGTTTGGGAACGGAACCTATAATGGTAACCTTGGCCTTAGCAGGTGCAAATTGAGTGGCGGTGGAGATGTTGGCAGCATTATATTGATTGCCCGTATCTGACAGCATTTCCATTTTCTTTCCAACAAGTGAAAGGTTGTCCTTATCCTTTAAATAAACATCACCACCAAAACATTGAATTGAGAAAAAGCAAAACAATATTATTAAGCCTGAAAAAGATTTACAAACCTTTAGTTTAAAAAAGCAATGAATGGCAGAAAAGTGTTTGATAGAAAAATTTTGGATATTGAATGCAGAAAAATTGGCTTTTCCCGAATTAATAAAACGAAAGGAAAAACTTTTTATTGTCATTTTTAATTGGTTGAAAACGCTGATTATGAATCTTTACTTATAAAGAAACACATCAGTTTACCTCATTCAGGGGGTGTTAGTTTTCGGTTATGCCGCAAATTACAAAAAAAGGTAAATGATAATTAAAGGAAAGAGTTTAATAAAGCACCCGTTTCAACAAAGCTTTACTGGTGTATGTGAAATTCATTTGGTTGGGCGTCATGTAATTCTAGTTGGTAATTAACCATTATATCTACATTTTTAAAGGGAGATTTTTCTTCGGTTCTGCAATTCAGGTTTTGCCTCATAAACCTTATTTTTTCCTGCTCGCGGGGATGGGCATTATCAACAGTTATGGCATCTTCTAAAACCACCGCGGTGGCAATCAGGTCAATTTTAGGGTAATAAAATGTTCCCTCATTTCCTATTTCAGAAATCACACGGCTGCCAACCCATTTATTAAACCGTACTGTAAGGGGTGAGCACAAAAAAAAGAGGGAATTTAACCCTACCTGTTCGGCAATAACCACCCCGGCACGAATGGGAAAAATGCTTCCTATGCCTAAACCTGCAACTTCAATAGAGTTCCATAGTCCGCATAGCTCTCCTGTGCCCATTGGAGCGTACTTATTTACCACATCGTTTATGCCGGCATCCATGGCAGAAATGGCTTCCTGAATCGGTAGAACCCGTGTGCCTTCATAAGCATGCACCCTTGCTCCACCGTAAAGTTTCTCACCATCCATCGTCTCTACCACCACCACGAAAACTGAAGGGTTGCTCATCCATTCCTCTGCGGCAGATGAAACCTTGTTAACCCCATGGTTAATCAAAACCCTTCTATGACCCAGCATAAATTTATGGCATGTTTGGGGGTCATTAGGTGCCCTGAAGGCCCTGATTCTTAATTCTTTCTCCATTAAGGTTTGGTGAATTCTTGTGCTTTTTACATCTCACTTTAATTCACAGAGTACGTTGGTGCAGTTAATAGGCTAAGGCAGTGAAAGTAAAAAAGTTAACCACAAAAAAAAATATTTTTATATTAACTTTAATGCTTATCTCTGAGCTTTTATACTGTAATTTAAGAAGTTATTGAATACAATGAAAGAAAAGACGATTAATGTATTATACATCGATGATGAACCCCATAACCTTACTGCATTTAACGCCACATTTAGAAGAGAATACAATATTTTTTTAGCTGAATCTGCCGAGGATGGGAAGAAGATTTTAGAAGAAAAAGAAATGCATGTTATACTGAGTGATCAGCGCATGCCTAAAATTACCGGGATAGAATTTTTTGAATCTATTTTACAAACACATCCAAACCCTATACGCATTCTTATAACAGGGTATACAGATATTAATGCAGTGATTGATGCCATTAACCGGGGGCAAGTGTATAAATACCTCACCAAACCATGGAATGAGGCTGATGTAAAAATTTATATCGAAACCGCTTTTGAAGTATACCGCCTAAGAAAAGAAAATCTTGACCTGGCAAATAAGCTGCTTGATATAAACCACAAACTGGAGTTTTTAGCCCGGCAAAGCCTGCTTTCATAACCGTTTCTGACCTGCTGTCAGTCTTGCAGCGATTTCGTCATAATGCACATACCTGAATAAGGTTATACCCTCGTAAAAAAAGTTTGGAGTTATTTTTGGGTAACTTGTATTAACAGACATTAATAAATTTAAATAAACAATTATGGCATTAGAATTTTCAGACTCAAATTTTGAAACTACGGTTTTAAATAGTGATAAATTATCAGTGATTGATTTTTGGGCAGAGTGGTGCGGTCCTTGCCGTGCAATTGGGCCGGTTATTGAAGACCTTGCAAAAGAATACGACGGCAAGGTAAATGTAGGTAAAGTGAATGTTGACCATAACCCACAGGTAAGTATGAATTATGGTATAACTTCTATACCCGCTATACTTTTTATAAAAGATGGAAAAGTGGTTGACAAACAAATTGGTGCGGTTCCCAAATCTATTCTCGAAAAAAAGATACAGGCACATATGTAATTGTTGAAATGAAAGTTAAACGTTGATGTGTGCGACGCAACGAATGCCAAACAGGTATTCCAAAGCCCGCTAAATAATGGACTGTCAAAAAAAATTTTGACAGTCTTTTTTTTGTACCTGATGTACATATTAAACAATAATATATCTTCAAACCCAACTAAAAAACTGCTATGGAAAGGTTCCACGGACTATTGGGAATTTTGTTGATATTGGGTCTCGCCTATTTAGCATCTAACAATCGAAAAAAAATTAATTACAGGCTTGTGGTAAGCGGCATTGGCCTACAGGTGGCAATTGCATTGTTAGTCTTTAAAGTAACCCCGGTTTCGAACTTTTTTCAAATGCTTGGTTCAGGTATGGCACGCCTGGAACATTTTGCCTGGCAGGGAGCTTCTTTTGTTTACGGGGGACTAGGCGTTCAGCAGTTAGATGGTACCATAGCCAACTATGTAAATGGTGGTTTTGTATTTGCTTTTAATGTTACCGCAACCATTATTCTTGTATGTGCTTTGGTCGCTATTTTTTACCATTTTGGAATTATGCAGCGAATTGTTGCTTTTATAGCCCGCGCCATGAATTTTATAATGCGGGTTAGTGGCGCAGAAGCCCTGAGTAATGTAGCCAGCGCATTTGTAGGCCAGGTGGAAGCACAGGTAATGATTCAGCCTTATTTAAAAGGCATGACAAAAAGTGAATTACTTGCAAGCATGACCGGAAGTTTAGCCTGTATTGCAGGTGGTATTTTGGTAGTGTATGCCAACATGGGTGCGCAGGCAGGTTTAAACTTAGCGCCAAAATTAATTACTGCCAGTTTAATGGCAGCGCCCGGCGCGCTGGTAATTTCTAAAATCGTTTTTCCTGAAACGCAGGAAAGCCAAACGCTTGGCAAAGTAAAACTCGAAGTAAAAAGCCAATATACTAATATGATCGATGCTATTTCTCATGGCGCATCCGACGGATTTAAAATTGCCATGAATGTTATTGCAATGCTCATCGGTTTCATAGCCATAATAGCATTATTAGATTATTTGCTTATTCACATTGGTCATATTTTTAACCCTGATTTTAACCTTTCACTTAACTGGATATTTGGAAAAATATTTTACCCTTTCGCATGGGCAATGGGTGTACCCTCTGCTGATATAAACAGTGTGGCTACATTGCTTGGGCAAAAACTAAGTATAAATGAATTTGTAGCCTTTCAAAATCTCACCAATAAATCAGTACCGGTTGTAACTGAAAAAGGACTTTTAATAGTAAGTATTGCCATTTGCGGATTTGCCAACTTTAGTAGTGTAGGTATGCAAATCGGGGGCATAGGATCCCTTGCGCCTGAACGCCGTGCAGATCTTGCAAAACTTGGGTTAAAGGCATTATTTTGCGGAACCATGGCTTCTTACCTTTCTGCATCCATTGCAGGAATCTTAATGTAATACCTTTAGCCTGATTTGATATATATAATCAGATTGTTTTTTATACCCTTTTTAAATGGATTTAAATTATAGGGTGCATCAAATACAAGAAAAAATAAAATGAATATTGGAATAGGATTCGTAACGGGCAGAAAGCATTTTCAAAATGTGTTGAAGCTATATATTAATAATTGGGTTGAACATGGATTACTGGAAGATAAAAGTATTCACATTCACATATTTGTTGCGTACGATTTAAAATACCACGGAACTAAGATTAGCGATTATAAAAATGTGCCGCCTGAATTGGCAAAACAAGTTGCATCATTAAATTTTTATGGATCCGAAAAAATTGAAAAAGAAATTGCTTCACTTAAAAAGAAAGATGTTCTTAACGATAAAGAGGCCAAACTTTTGTTTGGTGAAGGTTATGGCAGAAAACGTAATGTGGTAACCTATTTTGCAATTAAGAATAAGATGGACCGGTTAATATTCATAGATGATGATGAATACCCGATTGCCACTATGAAAAATGAATATGACAGGTTATTATGGATGGGTCAAAGCGTGGTTGCAACCCATTTAAAATTCAGTGGTGATGCCCACATAACCCATGGGCATCACTGTGGGTACATTTCACCCATACCTTATATAAGATTTAATGATCAACTTACTGAAAACGATTTTAAAATGTTTATAGAAGGTATAAGCAATGAAATTGTAACCTGGGAAAAAATTAAATATTTAACCATGCAAAACAACGGGGTTACTTACGCAGACCCTGATATAATTAATAAAGAAATTTGTACAGAGGTTGAAGAAGAAATGGGCATGAAATTTATTTCCGGCGCGAATCTTTGTTTTAATCTCAAAGATACAAAAAATCTTCCTCCCTTCTATAACCCACCCGGGGCTCGTGGAGAAGACACTTTTATGAGTACGGCTTTATCTCAATTAAAAGTACTAAAGGTGCCGTGTTATACTTTTCATGATGGTTTTTTAATGTACGATAACCTGTTAAACGGTGTATTGCCAGTAGAGTTAGAACCGATTGATAGTATTTCTCCCGTAATTCTAAAACGTTTTATAAGTGTAACTATAGGTTGGATAAGGTATAAACCACTAATGGTTTACATAACTAACCGCGAAAATTATGTTGAGGTAATGCAAAAAACAGAAGAAAATTTAAATGCTACAGTAGATAAGCTTTGCCACTATTTTAAAACCGAAGATTTTAAAAAAATTCATGGAGAACTAAAACGATATATCAGGAATGTTCAAAAACATTTTAAAGAATTTGAAGAAACGAAAAGGGCGTGGTCAAAATTAATGACCTTTTTATCTAATTAAATCTATTAAACTGGTTTATCCATTTTCCAAATGTCTGATCCTAGCAATTCAAGAATTTGGTTTGATTGCTTAGATTTTAATTCTTTTTCCAATTCAGAAATACGTTTCCTTATGGGGCGCAATTGCGTGAAGTCTTTCCCTTCTTTAATTGCAGAATAAAAATTGATTCTTTCTGTTTTTAATTGTTCAAATAAAAAATAAGAAGGTGAAGCAATTTTGTTATTCATATCTCAACAAATTTTTAAACACATGAGTAAATGTGCCAGTAATAAGGCGGCACTTTGCAACAATTGAACCGAATACTATTTAGAATTTTATACTTATGTGTTGAGGTTAGCACTGTTTAGTGACTTATAAACTTAAGATGTATTATCTATTTACATAAAAATCAATACTTCTTTATACTTGTCTGATACGAATACTTATAAGTCTTTTGTGAATATGTTCAAATTACACTTTAGGTTAATTTTATTTTTTCTTTAACGCATCTTATATATCCCATGGAAAAATCTATTTACTTTCATTCGCTTTATTCTGTATTGGTCTATGTAGGCTTTCTGGTTGTTTTTGCCTGGTTAACCTATATCTTTTTTTTCAGGCACAACAAAAACACAGAGGGCGAGTTTTAAATTCCTTTCATTCTGTTTAGCTTTAATTAACCAGTCATTCTATTATAACGGATAGGCATCTCTTATCTTTGCGCCGAAATTAATAATATGGTTAAGGATGTAGCATGGATGATTGAAAGCCTTGAAAATCATGACCTGAAAGTTATCGGGAAAAAGGTATTAAATAATCAGCGGCTAACGTTTGATGATGGGCTTTTGCTTTTTGAAAAAGCCTCTCTCCCATTTGTTGGATCTCTGGCGAATTTTGTTCGCGAGAAATTGCATGGTGATAAAACTTATTTCAACCGCAACTTTCACATAGAGCCAACAAACGTGTGTGTATTCAGTTGTAATTTCTGTAGCTATTCACGTTTGTATGCCCACCGCGATGAAGGCTGGGAATTAACAATGCAACAAATGCTGGAGATTGTAAAAGGCTATAAAGATAAGCCCGTTACAGAAGTGCATGTTGTTGGGGGCGTTCATCCTAAAATGAATCTTGAATTTTTTGCAGAGCTTTTGCGCAACATTAAATTAGAGAGACCCGACATTCATATTAAAGGCTTTACAGCAGTAGAATTAGATTATATGTTTCGTAAAGCAAAGGTGAGTATTGAAGAAGGATTGAAATATTTACAAAATGCAGGGCTCGACTCTCTTCCAGGTGGTGGCGCAGAGATTTTTGATGAAGAAGTTCGCAAACAAATTAGCGCAGATAAAGTGGATGGCGCAGGGTGGCTGAACATACATAGAACTGCACATGTATTAGGTATGCATTCTAATGCAACTATGTTGTATGGACATGTGGAAAATTACCGGCACCGTGTAGACCATATGGAAAAACTCCGGCATTTGCAGGATGAAACACATGGCTTCAACACCTTTATCCCGCTAAAATTCAGGAACCAGAATAATGACATGAGTCATATACCTGAAACCTCAGTTATAGAAGATATGCGGCTATACGCTATTGCTCGTTTGTACATGGATAATTTTCCGCATTTAAAAGCATATTGGCCTATGTTAGGCAGGCAAAATGCACAGCTTTCTTTATCCTTTGGTGTTAATGATCTTGATGGTACCATAGATGATACAACGAAAATTTATTCTATGGCAGGCAGTGAGGAACAAAATCCATCTCTATCAACTTCTCAACTTGTTTCACTTATTCAACAGGTAAAAAGAATTCCTGTTGAAAGAGATACCTTATATAACGAAATAAATAATTACAGCATTACAAATGTTGCGGATGATACCCTGGCAAAGAATTACAACTAAAAAAATCATTCACATAAAAATTTAGCTGAAGTGTGTTTACACGACAACTGTTGCTACAATACCATTGTTTATAAACAATAACATCAACATTCTTTTAAACCCAGCGGTATATTTAAAGCAAGACCGCCATCCGAAGTTTCTTTATACTTACTGTTCATATCAAGTGCAGTATCCCACATAGTTTTTATTACTTTATCTAAACTCACCCGTGCATAATCCGGCGAGCTTTGCAATGCAAGTTGAGAGGCTGTAATTGCTTTTATAGCACCCATGGTATTACGTTCAATACAAGGTATTTGTACCAACCCGCCAATAGGGTCGCATGTTAGACCGAGGTGATGTTCCATGGCTATCTCTGCAGCCATTAATGCCTGGCGTTGTGTACCCCCGAGCGACTCTGTCAAGGCAGCTGCTGCCATGGCAGATGAAACTCCAATTTCTGCCTGGCACCCTCCCATAGCGGCTGAAATGGTCGCCTGCTTTTTAAATATACTTCCGATCTCGGCCGCGGTTAATAAGAAAGAAATTATTTTTTCTTCATCTGCATCTTCAGTAAACAAAAGGTAATACATAAGCACCGCAGGAATTACACCTGCAGCACCATTTGTTGGTGCTGTTACCACCCTGCTGAAAGATGCATTTTCTTCATTTACAGCGAGTGCAAAACAACTTACCCAATCCAGGATATATTTAAACGATTGTCCGCCCTGTTTAATTATTTTAACCCACGAGTCATAATCGTTGTAAAAAACATTTTGAGTAAGTTTATTATTGAGGTCAGAAGCTCGGCGGCGAACATGCAATCCCCCGGGCAATTCACCACTGTTGTGGCATCCCCGGTAAATACAATCACGCATGGTTTCCCAAATTAGTTTAATGCCCTGCCTTGTTTGCTCCTCACTGCGCCAGGTATTTTCATTTTCCAATACTACTTCATTTATTGAAAGGCCTGTTTTCATGCACCAGTGCAGCAGGTCGTTAGAATTATTTATGGGAAATGGAAGTTGCACAAGGCTGTTGCTGTCTTTTCGTTCTCCTTCCTGAACAACAAAACCGCCACCGGTTGAATAGTATACTTCCTCATGCAAATCACCATTTTGCATAATGGCTGCAAAAGACAAACCATTTGGGTGATAAGGCAAGGACTCGTTAAATAAAAAACGGATGTGCGTTAATGGCGAAAATGCCACCTCGCTTTCATCGTTCAGGAACAAAACATTCGATTTTGTAATTTCTTCAATGGCAGGAGTTATGGCATTTACATCAAAAGTAACAGGGTCTTTACCACACAACCCAAGTATTACAGCTACATCTGTTCCATGACCCCTGCCAGTTTTTGCCAGAGAACCATAAAGCCGAACCATAATGGATGATACCTGCTGAATATTGTACCGTTCTTTTATGGAGGAAATAAACCGGAGAGCAGCACGCCAGGGACCAAGTGTATGAGAACTGGATGGTCCTATCCCTATTTTAAACATATCAAAAACAGAAATTGATTCGTGTGGCATTCATTTCAAATTTAACAAGCTAAAACTACCAACTGCAATTGATTATTTATTATTAAATAGTTAAACCACCATAGGTGTGCATATATAAAATTAAACTTTGCTATTTGGCACTGCCTTTGCAAATTGACCTGAAAATCAAATTAATTTAAAGAACCATTTTATGAAGAATAACTTTTTTATTTTGTTAACCATAGCCATTCTTGGAGCTTTTTTAACCAGCTGTAATGTAAATAACAATTCAACATCCACACCTACCAACGCAGCCTTCCTGGTTGCGCACGCCTCACCTGATGCACCTAACATTGATGTTTTTGTTAATGACCAGAACCTGTTGAACAATTTTCCATATGGGGCAAATACCATTTACGTGGGAATTAATCCTGGAACTTCAAATTTTAAAATAACGGAAACAGGTACTCAAAATGTTCTTGCCGAAACCAATGTTAACCTTTTACCTTCAACCGGATATTCGATATTTACTATTGATTCCTTAAATGATATTTCTTTTTCTATAGTTGTAGATTCTTTTTTGGCTCCTTCAGCAGATTCTATAAAATTGCGTTTTTTAAATTTAAGTCCTAATTCTCCCAGTATTGACCTGGCTATTAAAGACAGTACCGTTCTGTATACAAATAGAACTTTTAATGACCAGAATTTTGTTCCCTCATTTGCCAGATTCGTGGGATTAAAGGCAGGCATATATAATTTTGAAATAAGGGAAACCGGAACATCGAATATTATTTATTCGTTTACAAACACTTTAGAAGGCGGAAGGGCATACACCATTTATGCTAAAGGTTTTGCAGGAGGAAGCGGCATACAATCGTTTAATACCGGATTGATTACGAATCTTTAAGGGGTTGTTTTGTAATACAAAATTCTTAACATTCGCATTAAAAATAATTTTGGAAAACAAAACTTTTTGCAAAAAATATGTCGTTTTCCTTTGGCATCATATTTTCTTATTTATATTTGTTTTTTAAGGGTTTAGGGTTGAAAAAAGGGGCGGCTGTTCTCAGTCAGCCCCAATTTTTTTATATACCGTATAAACTTCCACTTTTCTTAAAAAGCCGGTCAATTTGCTTTTCAATAACAGGATCTTTTTCAACCGGTGGTGCGTGATGGGGTTTAATACGTGCATCAATAATTAATGAACCTCTGCAACCCCAGTGCTTGTTTGCATAAAAAGAATCTACCCCATACATATCATTTGCCGGGTTACATCTTGTAAAAGTTACCCATAAAAAGTTTTTTAAAGTACTGCCGGTAAATAAGGCATCATCGCAAAGTATAATAAACGGGAAACCAGATAGCTCACGTTTATTATCCATAAATTGTTCACTTAACTGCGCTAATTCTTCCTTTGCAGATTCATATGTTGTAAAAAGCTTGGTTGAAATACAAATTACGCCGGGTAAAGCCACTTTGGTATAATTAATAGCTGGTATAACTTCCATGCAAGAGGGAATAATGTTTTCAAGGTTTCTTTTAACATCTCCATACGCAGCAAAAACCACTTTACTTCCCATATTTAAACCTGTGCCCGAATAATCAAGCGTATCAATTGTTGTGTTGGTATAAAAATGAATATCTCTTTCAAGATCAATTCTTTCTAAAACATATTCAAAAAATTGTTGCTCCCGGTAAACTGACACACTATTTGTTTCATCCGCTGTTATAATAAGAAACTTCGCCAGGCTTAATTGCCCTGTGCCTAAAATATGATTGGCAATAGTTAAGATTTCAGCCGGCTGTTTAGTTGGCATAAAGGGTGTGTAACGTTCACTTCCCAATGCAAGTAAAAGAGGGTGAACACCTGCGGCATCCACAGCATTTACTTCTTTTAAACCAGGAATTTCGTTTTGGAGAGCATTACCTGTTATGGTATGTATCAATTCCCCAAACCTGGTATCTTCCTGTGGCGGTCTCCCAACCACGGTAAATGGCCAAATGGCATTTTTCCGTGCGTAAACTTTGTGCACCTTCATAAGTGGAAAAGAATGCTGGAGGCTATAATAACCTAAATGATCGCCGAAAGGCCCCTCGGGTTTGTTTTCACCATCATACACCTCGCCTGTTATTATAAAATCAGCATCGTCGCTAATACAATATCCATCCTCATAAAAATACCTGAAACGCCTGCCTCCTAGAACACCGGCAAAATTAACTTCACTAAGATTTTCCGGAAGGGGCATTACCGCAGCCAACGAATGTGAAGGCGGCCCGCCTATAAAAATGCTAACCTTTAATGGCTTACCTGCATTATTGGCAAGGGTTTGGTGAACACCAATGCCACGGTGCAACTGGTAATGCAATCCAATTTCTTTATCAGTTTCATATTCATTACCATTTAACTGAATACGGTACATGCCCAGGTTGGAATGCTGAATGCCCGGTTTGTTTATATGCTCAGTATAAACCTGGGGCAAGGTTACAAAGGCACCCCCATCCAATGGCCAATGTTTTATTAAGGGTAAATCAGAAATTTTATAGCCGGATTGAACTTTTCCTGATTTTTTTTTACGGGGCAATGCATTGATTGCGGCAAAACCTGTTTGAAGATTTTTTAAAGGATGCTTAAAAAAATCTGAAGGATCTTTTTTTAAATTGATAAGATTTTGAACCTCTGCCAGCGTTTTTCTAAAAATGAATTTGCTTCTTTTTAGGGTACCAAAAATATTGGATGCACAACGGAATTTTGTTCCTTTCACATTTTCAAATAACAAGGCGGGTCCTCCTGCCTCCTGCACCCTGAGGTGAATTGCCGCCATTTCGAGATGCGGATCAACCTCTTCTTTAATTCTAATTAAGTGCCCGTTCTTTTCAAGATCAATCAGGCATTCTTCGAGTGAGGAATAATTCATTTATTCAAACCATTGAAGAACAAATTTCTTATGTAAAAACCTAAAAAGCTAAAAAACATTCTTTGGGCAATCTATACCTGTTGCATTTTTTTTAAATCCGCCACGTCTTTCGGAGGAGGGTTGCAAGCGGAAAATGAACTTAATGCTCGTATTATAATAATTGTCTTTTATACCCGAACCACCGCGTTTACCATCATCTTTATATTCAAACTGTGGTTTGACTTCAGGCGTACGGTAAGACAAGTCAACAGCCAGCTGTCCACGTGCCTGTAAAAGAGCATCTTGTTTCGGATAAGTAGTGCTAACATCATCTAAATAATCAGTGTATAATATTCTATAGGCGACTTCAAAAGCGAGCCCAAACTGGTCTGAGAAATTATATTTTACACCCCCGCCTATAACATTATTTAATTGGGTTAACTTATAAAAATCCCGGTCAGGGTATTCAATCAATCCCTGCCCTTCTGTGCCTAAAGGTTGCAGGTAAACCTTTACACTATCTGCCGTGTAAGTGTACGGATCAAAATGAAAAACCCCCACGCCGCCAAAAATATAAGGTCTGAAGCCTAGCTGAAAAATATCCCAGAAATCGTACTGAATATTCAGGCTGCCCTCGGTTATTTTACTTGAGAAGTTAAGATTTCGTCGTTTTCCGAAAACTTTATCATCTGCCTGCACCTTACCGGTTAAAAAATCTGCCCGTACACTTACATTTTTAATGATAGGGGCACTTACGCCAGCTCCAAATGAAAAATTAGACTGATCGAAAGTATAAGAATATCGTTGAAGATCTCCGGCATAATTCATTGCTCCCGGGGCAATATATACATTGACCTGTGAAAAAAGTATAACAGAAAAAAACAATCCTATAATGGTCAGGAAAATTTTCATAAGGTTTGAAGAATTATCGAAAATGTTTTTGCGGGGCAAGGCTATTGCACAAGCAAAATTTTACAACGAAAAGCATCATATTATTATTACAAGGCTTTTTTGGTAACATTTACGCCATTTGCTAAAAGTGCTGATTAATAAGGATTAAAAACTATAAAAAATGGTGTGATCTGGATTGGATTCGAACCAATGACCCACAGCTTAGAAGGCTGTTGCTCTATCCAACTGAGCTACCAGACCATTTGTGTAAAGAACATGCATTATTACCAATGCCGCGCAAAAATAATTTTTAATTAGTTTGCAGCCAAACATCTGCAAATATGGATGTAAAGATCGAAGAAAGTTGGAAGCAAGTGCTTCAATCCGAATTTAATAAATCTTATTTTCAACAAGTGACTGCTTTTCTTAAATCAGAAAAAGCACAGGGCAAAATTGTATACCCTCCTGGCTCGCTCATCTTCAACGCTTTTAATCAAACTCCATTTAACCAGGTTAAGGTTGTTATTATTGGGCAAGACCCCTATCATGGAGCAGGGCAGGCGCATGGTTTATGCTTTTCAGTTCCGGATGGAATTAATCCTCCTCCTTCACTCATCAATATATTTAAAGAGATTATAAGGATCTTGGTTTACCCCTTTCAACTTCCGGCAATCTTACAAAATGGGCGCAGCAGGGAGTACTCTTATTAAATGCAGTATTAACGGTGCGGGCTAATGAACCGGCAAGCCATGCGAAAGTTGGATGGATGGATTTTACCAATGCCGTAATTAAAAAGATTTCAGCGGAAAAATTAGGTGTGGTTTTTTTACTTTGGGGCAAATTCGCACACGAAAAACAAGTGCTGATAGATGAAACAAAACACCATGTATTAAAGGCAGCGCACCCTTCACCCTTCAGTGCCGATAAAGGTTTTTTTGGTTGCGGTCATTTTAGTAAAACAAATGAATTACTTGTGCAGCAAGGATTACAACCTATAAATTGGCGTTTATAAATTTTAAATACCAACTTTGTGATTATAGGCATCCCCGTTGCGTCGCAATCCGTTCATCACTATAACTATTATCAGCAATTATTTATTTAAGACAATTTTTTTTCCTGTTCTGGCAGACTCACGCGCTGCATCAAGTATTTGCACCACTAATAAATTGGTTTCAAGTGAATACAGTCCAAATGGTTCAACCGTTATTTTTTTATTCAGCACATCAGCAAAATAGGTAAACGGGTCTGTGTACACCTGAACATCATTTGGTGTAAGATGCAAAGTTTGTTCGGGAACGGAATCAATGTTTTTTATTCTTAAAGTATTGCTGTTGTCTGCTTTTATGTAGCCCGATTTGCCGTACACCTCCATATCCTTTCTGCTGAATGGCCAGTTCCACGAAGCCTGAATAATGCATTGCGCATTTGGGTAATCAACAATAATTGTAGCCTCATCATCAACCTTATTATAAATTTCTGGTTTAAATTGGCGGGTTACCGCAGTTACGGCAATGGGTTGCTGCCCTTTCATTAAATAGGTCATTAAGTTAGCGCCGTAACAGCCAAAATCTACAATTGCACCACCACCATTAAGAATGGGGTCGGTAAGCCAGTTTAAAAATTCTTTATTTACGCCTATTTCTTTTGGACCGTTATGCCCATCGTGAATAACAGTTTTTGTTATGGCACCTAAATAATTAATGTCATTTACCAATTGGTATGTTTTAATGGTTGTTGGGTACCATGAGGTTTCAAAGTTTGTAAGCAATTCAATATTATTTTGTTTTGCCAGGAAAGCCATACGCTGGGCGTGCTGCATATTTACAGCCAATGGTTTTTCTACCATTACATGAATTTTTCTGGGGGCACATGCTTCTACTACTTCAAGATGTTCAAAGATCGACCCAAACGCTGCTACGGCTTGCGGTTTGGTAGCCTTAAGCATTTCCTCTAAGTCTGTAAAAATTAATTTTCTGTCAAGGTTATATTGCTTTGCATAACGGGATGACAAAGCCGTATCTTTTTCATAATAACCAACAACCTTAAACCTGGTAGTATCATTTTTCCCGAGAATCCAATGTACATGTCCATGGGTAAGCCCGGCCACTGCCAAAGCAATCGGTTTGTTTTTTATTTCATCCTGAGCATGAGAGGGCTGAATAAAAAATATAATTTCCAATAAAACAAAAAATAAACATTTCATGACGGGTAATATAATTTATAAACTAAAATTTTAACCGGAAGGTGAGAGGAAATTTTTCAATAAATTGATTTTCTTCGCATTTTAATGATGTAACAGAAGATGAATACTCCCGCTACTGACAATAATATTCTAGGGTTAAAACTTCCCACTGATCCCAGGTGGGCAAACCTTGCCATTATAACAATTGAAGAAGTTTTAACCGACCATGCTTATTGCGAACAAAAAGCCGCCACAACCTGCATTTCTCTTATACAAAGGTACCCCGGGAAAGAAAAGCTGGTTGAAGAATTATCCTCTATTGTTTCCGAAGAGTGGGGACATTTCAGACTGGTATTGCACGAATTAAAAAAAAGAAAACTAACATTAGGCAAACAAAGAAAAGATGATTACGTTAACGCATTATTTAAATTTAAACAAACCGGCGGCAGTGAAGCAGGCAGGCTTATGGATGAATTGTTATTATGCGCGCTTATAGAAGCCCGCAGTTGTGAACGATTTAAAATTTTAAGTGAGCAATTAGAGGATGCATATCTGCAAAAGTTTTACCGCAGGTTTATGGAAAGCGAAGCCGGACACTACACAACATTTATAACCCTTGCCGAAACTTACTTTAACAAACAACTGGTAAGAAATCGATGGAATGAATGGCTAACATTTGAAGCAGGTGTAATAAACAATATGTGTTTACGGGGAGACAGGGTACATTAAATTCAAGAACTACTCTTACGGAATATCCCCCAAAAAATCGGGGAGTTCCATGAATACAGCCTCTGACGGTTTAAATTTAGTTTTTTGTGTCCAAAATAAACTCGTGATTGCGCTTTACTTAATTTTAGCCTTTCATCATTATTTTGTAAATTTGCATGCTTCCTGTCCTTTAAAGGAACAAATATTCATTTAAGGTTACTTTATACCTTATTCATCACTAAAACGTCACTAAAAGTTATATGGCAAAATCGAAAGAAACATGGAATAAAAAAGAAAATGAAAAGAAAAGACAAAAAAAGAGATTAGACAAGATTCAAAAAAAAGAAGATCGTAAAGCCAGTGCCGGCTCTGGTAAAAGCTTTGAAGACATGATGGCCTATGTTGATGAAAATGGCAATATCTCCTCTACCCCGCCAGATCCCCTTAAAAAAATTAAAGTAAACCAGGATGATATTGAAATAGGTGTTCCTAAAAGAGAGCCTATGGAAACCATACGGAAAGGCATTGTTACCTTTTTTAACGATGCGAAAGGTTACGGTTTTATCAAAGATCAATCAACCAATGAAAGCATTTTTGTTCACGTAAATCAGCTTCAGGCACCTGTTAAGGAAAACAACAGGGTTACCTTTGAAGTAGAGCACGGTCAAAAAGGTTTAAATGCGGTAAACGTAAAAGTGGTTAAATAATTCCCGCAACAGCTGCTTACTCAGCCTGATCAATTATTGCTTAAATTACTCCGTTCATTATAATGGCGAGGTCGTTGCGCAATTTTTTATTGGTTACAATTAACCTAATACTTAAAATAATATTTTTGACATCCCAAAATTCTTAGGCATGCAAAAAATCACTGCCGCTATTACCGCAGTTGGAGGATATGTTCCTGACTATGTTTTGACCAACCAGGAACTTGAAAAAATGGTTGATACAAATGATGAATGGATACGAACAAGAACTGGTATTTCAGAAAGAAGAATTCTAAAAGAACCAGGTAAAGCCACCAGCGATTTAGCTGTTCCAGCCATTGAAGAAATCATCCGGAATAAAAACCTAGATCCTAATGAAATAGAATGTATAATCTGTGCTACGGTTACCCCAGACATGGTGTTTCCTTCTACCGCCAATATAGTTTCTCACCGAGTGGGTGCAAAAAAAAGCTTCAGCTTCGATCTAAACGCAGCTTGCAGTGGTTTTTTATTCGCACTTACCACGGGTGCCGCCTTTATTGAAAGTGGCCGGTATAAAAAAGTTATTGTTGTAGGCGCAGATAAAATGAGTGCTATTACTGATTATACAGATCGAAATACCTGCGTATTATTTGGAGACGCTGCCGGAGCTGTACTTCTCGAAGCCAATACAGATGGATTTGGGGTTTTAGACAGTGTGCTAAAGACCGACGGAAGTGGGCGGGATTATCTGCATATGAAAGCCGGTGGATCTTTAAAGCCTGCAAGCATTGAATCTGTAACTGCCCGTGAACATTTTGCATACCAGGAAGGTAAAACAGTTTTTAAATTCGCGGTAGTAGGAATGGCAGATGTTAGTGCAGAAATAATGCTGCGAAATAATTTAACTGCCGACGATATAGCCTGGCTTGTACCACACCAGGCAAATCTTAGAATTGTTGATGCCACTGCAAATCGCATGGGAATCTCTAAGGATAAGGTTATGATAAACATTCAAAAGTATGGCAACACAACAGCAGCTACTATTCCCCTTTGTTTATGGGAGTGGCAGCAAAAATTAAATAAGGGTGATAATCTCGTGTTAGCAGCGTTCGGGGGCGGGTTTACCTGGGGTGCCACACTAATTAAATGGGGATTTTAACCCCTACGATTTCATATTGGTGAACTGCAGTGGTATATTAATATCCGCATTTTTGCATAATGTAATTACCTGTTGCAAATCATCGATCTTTTTTCCTGTTACCCGTACAATATCATCCATAATTTGGGCCGAACTTTAAGACCTGAATCCTTGATAACCTTTACTACCTTTTTGGCATCTTCCTGCTTTAACTTATTTCTAACCGGAATTTGTTTTTTAACCACTTTGCCACTGGGGTAAGCATCCTTTTCAAAATCAAAAGCGTTGGCATCAATTCCCTGCTTAATGCTGCGGCTTATAAGCACATCAATTACCTGCTGCATTTTCATATCACTTTCTACTTCTGCATCAATTACAAAATCTTTTTTATTCAGTGTTAAAGAAACAGGAGAATCCCTGAAATCAAAGCGGTTAGTAATTTCCTTTTTAACAACATTCACCGCGTTATCAAGCGTTTGCAGGTCTACAGAACTGGAAATATCAAATGAAGGCATAGTTAATTTTTTATAAAGTTAATAAGGTTATAAAAGGAGTCTGGATTCTTCCAAAAATATTTTATCACTTATAATAAATATAAAAGTTAAATAAAAGTAAATGGTTTTTTATGTTAAACCTGCGCATTGTGTATGCGTCTTAAATGTGATGAATAAATGTATTAATTCCTACTGCAATCTCTCTTTAACAAAAAAAATCAATTTAAAAATTATGAAAGCAAAATTCAACATGCTGCCGTTGTGCCTTGGTTTTTTGATTGCAGTATTGGCTTTCGCTTTACCGGTAAATGCATTAGCCCAGTACAACGACAATTACCAGCAAAACGAAAGAAATTATAACGAGGGTGATTACGACGACGACAATTATGATGACAATGATAATTACAATGATGATCGCCGTGCCGACGTTGACATAGATGTTTTTTATAACGAACTAAGTCCTTATGGCACCTGGGTTAATTCTCCTACATATGGTCGTGCATGGGTTTATAACGAAGCAGGTTTCAGACCATACCAAACAGGTGGTCACTGGGCTTATAGTAATTATGGATGGACGTGGGTATCAAATTACCGCTGGGGTTGGGCGCCTTTTCACTATGGTCGCTGGGTCTCAGACCCTTATCATGGATGGATGTGGGTTCCCGGCTATACATGGGGTCCGGCATGGGTAGCATGGCGTAGTGGAGGCGGATATTATGGATGGGCGCCGCTTGCACCCAGTATGGGTGTTAATGTAGGCGTATCGTTCGGATACGGCGGCATCTCTGCCAACCTGTGGATGTTTGCACCAAGCCGGTATATAACCAGCCCTTATGTAGGTAGGTATTGTATGCCCGCAAGAAGAAATACAACCATCATTCACAATACCACCATCATCAACAATTATAACACTTACAATAACAGGCGTTATGTTTCTGGTCCAAGTCGTGTTGAGGTAGAAAGAAATACACGCCAACGCGTAAATGTTGTACAGGTTAATAATGCATCTCGCCCTGGACAAACAAGGTTAAATAATAACAGGTTAGAAATGTATCGCCCAAATGCTATTAAGAAAAATAGTGCATCTGTGCAAAAAAACAATAACGACAGAAGGCAAAATATTTCAGGGCAGAGTAACCAAATAAACAGGGACAATCTCAATCGCAATAATAATGGTACTGTAAACAGGAATCAACAGGATGTTAACAGGAATAATCAATACCGAAATAATAACGCTCAAAGAGGCAATAATCAGAATGATGTAAGAAATGACCCTCGCAAAACTATTCAACCTCAGCGTAACCAGCCCAACCAGGCAGACAGAATTGAAAGAGACAAAGCCAGGATCCAAAACGACCAACGCTTTAAGCAACAGGTTCAACGACCAGGCGTAAATGAGCGTCAAATAAAAGAAAGGGCTGTTCAGAACGACCCACGCGTAAGGCAGCAAATGCAAAGACCGGGGGTAAATGAAAACAGGATAAAAGAAAGAGCCCAAATGCAGCAAAAAGAACTCGCCCAAAATAACAGGCGCGAGCAAATAAGCCGCCAGAATGTTGAAAGATTAAATAATCAAAGACCATCAGTTAATAGAAGTGATAACAGACAATTTAATGCACCCATGGAAAGGTCTCAACGATCAACACCAATGGTGCAGCAAAGGCAAAATAATAACAGGGAAAACAGTAGAAAACCCAGGTCCTGAGAAGAACACCAACTATAGCCTCCTACATGGAGGCTTTTTTATTTAATACCACTTTACTTTTAGGGTGGTGACAGTTACTTATTTTTGCGGCTATGCAAAATTTAGATACCGGTTATATTGTACTTATAATTGTGGCAACGATTCTCATTACTGCAACAGTTGTTTACCTGCTTACTTCAAGGTCTAAAATAAACAACGAAAGCATACCACGCCCTCAAAATCAAAACAGCAATACTTTGCAAATGCAACTGCAGGCATATGAAAGGTTATTGTTACTGGTAGACAGGATTGCCTTACCCAACCTTATTAGCCGTATTAATCAACCCCAGGCAAGTGCAAATGAAATGCACCTGTTATTAACCCAAAACATACGGGCAGAGTTTGATTACAACATTACACAACAGGCATATGTCTCAACCGAAGCATGGACGGCAGTTAAAAACCTGAAAGAACAAAACCTGTTGATCATAAATCAGATGGCAAAGGTTTTGCCACCAGCCGCCATTGCATCTGACCTGAATAAATTATTACTCGAATATTTAATGAATGATAAAAAAGGAGCCTTGCACGAAGTAGTAAGCGAGGTGCTTAGTTACGAAGCGAAAAAACTTATCTAACTTTTTAAAAAGCCTGCATGCTACGTAAGAATGTTTTTACTGACAGTGGAATTGAAATAAAAGAAACCTACACCGAAAAAGACTTTGAGAAAACATTAGAAGCGCCGGGTCAGTTTCCATATACACGCGGTGTGCAGGCAGATATGTACCGGGGAAAATTATGGACCATGCGGCAGTATGCTGGCTTTTCTACCGCGGAGGAAAGTAATAAACGTTATCACTATTTATTATCGCAGGGTGTAATGGGGTTAAGCGTGGCCTTCGATCTTCCTACACAGATCGGTTATGACAGTGACCACCCGCTTGCTGAAGGAGAAGTAGGTAAAGTAGGTGTGGCAATTGATAGCCTGGCTGATATTGAAACACTGTTTAAAGGCATCAACTTACAGGATGTTTCAACTTCTATGACAATCAACTCTACCGCTTTTATTTTGCTCGCATTTTATGTAGCGCAAGCTAAAAAGCAAGGGGCTGATCTAACTAAAATAACAGGCACGGTACAAAATGATATTTTAAAAGAATACGCAGCAAGGGGCACCTACATCTATCCGCCCAAACCGTCCATGCGTATCATTACAGATATTTTTGAATGGTGCAGTAAAGAGCTTCCTAAATGGAATACAATCTCCATTTCAGGCTACCACATTCGTGAAGCAGGCAGCACAGCGGTGCAGGAAGTAGCGTTCACCTTAAGTAATGGCAAAGCTTACGTAGAAGCAGCACTTAAAAAAGGTTTGGATATAAACGTGTTTGGTAAAAGACTTTCTTTCTTTTTTAATGCACACAATAATCTTTTTGAAGAGGTTGCTAAATTTAGAGCCGCCCGCAGAATGTGGGCACAAATAATGAAAGATTTGGGAGCCACTGATGAAAAGGCAATGATGCTTCGTTTTCATACGCAAACAGGTGGCAGCACACTTACTGCTCAACAACCGCTAAACAATATTTCACGCGTAACATTACAAACATTGGCTGCTGTACTTGGAGGCACGCAAAGCCTTCACACCAATGGGTATGATGAAGCATTAAGCCTTCCGACAGAAGAGGCAGCACGCATTGCATTACGAACCCAACAGGTGGTGGCATTTGAAAGTGGTGCTGCAGATACGGTTGATCCTTTGGCCGGAAGTTATTTCATTGAGAACTTAACACAGGAAGTAGAAGATAAAGCATGGGAACTTATAAAACGAATCGATGCTATAGGTGGAAGCGTAGAATCAATCGAACAGGGCTTTATGCAGGATGAGATAGCCCGGAGTGCTTATGAATATCAAAAAGGAATAGAGCAAAATGAAAAAATAATAGTAGGTGTAAACAAATATATTTCTGATGATAGCTACTCTACACCCCTGCTTAAAGTGGATGATAATATTAGGAACGTACAGGTAAAAAAGTTAGACAAATTAAAAAATGAAAGGTCTTCAGAAAATGTAAAATCCTGTCTTGCAAATATTGAAACAGCGGCAAAAGATGCAACAAACCTAATGCCCCTGGTAATTGATGCTGTAGAACATCATTGTACCCTGGGGGAAATAGCCAATGTATTAAGGGATGTTTTTGGAGAATACAAATAATGCGAAACACCTACAACATTTTATAGAAATACGGCTTGTTGCTTATGATCTTAAAGGAAAGCAGCCATAACCGGCTTACGTTAATTACAAACCCTGTAAAACTCGATGAGAACAAAGGCCACTTTTCTTTACCTAATAGAACGGAAATAAAACCAAGTAATAAAAAAATAGGGATAGTAAATGTGTATCCTAAAAGGTGAATTACAAACCAAAAAATTCCATATTGTTTTCGTATTCTAAGGTTATTTGAAACCATTAGTTGCAACCCTTTTCTATCATGTAAATTAGTATAGCCCTTGTCTGTTGTAGCAGTTTCTGCATTGATCGTTTCTCCCTGCAAATGAATAATGTGCAAGTCTCCGTAAACAATAATACTACCTATTTTCACAAGCCGGCTGCACCATTCAATCTCCTCTGCGTAAAGAAAAAAATCTTCATTAAAAAACCCTGATCTTTCGGCACTTTCTTTTTTTACCATCATAAAAGCACCGTTAATCCAGTCAACTTTTTGCTCTACTGAAGCTTTTGGAACATTGGTTTTTTTTGCACCACCCTGTAAGGCAATAAAGCTTAAAATTTTTCCTGTATAGGGCAAAGGCAATAAATGATTTAACCCCCCTGTCATAAAAAAATTCCCCGTTATTTGAGACGTGCCATCCTCATTCAGTAACTGAACACTGCAGGCAACATGGTTTGAGACAGAAAATTTTTCAAGGCAAAGTTGAATAGCATCATTTATAATTATGGTGTCTGGGTTTAACAACAACAAAATATCTGATGATGCCCTGCGTATGCCTTCATTATTTGCCCTTGCAAAACCTGCGTTGTAACCCATTTGTATCCATTTCACCGCGGGAAATTCGCGGGTTATTAGTGCAAAGCTGTTATCGCCCGAATCATTATCAACAACAATCCATTCAAATTTATTTGCACTTTGAAACTGAAATGCGCTGCGTAAACATTGCAATATATATTTTGCAGAACGGTAGTTAACAATGATTACAGATAATGCAGGCATTAGTGGCAAATATCTTATTTAAATCTGTTTGCCAAATATGAAAATGACATGAAGGATTTAGAAGTAATTCCTTTGTTCAATAAAAATGATGGAACCTTAGCAAGGTGTTTGATCATTTGCTTTATTACAGGGGGCCAGTTTTTTCCTGGTGTGTAGTTCTCAAGATCTATCACTTTTTTTATTTCAAGGTTCCTCAATAAACGCCACCAGGCATCGTACACCAATATGTTACGTAGGCATTTTGTTCCATGTTTTTCTAACAGGCGCAGCCCTTCAGGCAATTCAACCGATGGATTGTACAAGCAGTCTTCTGTTACCTGCGATTCACTGATACCAACGTTTATAAGTGGTTCATCAATGTAATGAAATTTTTCGTTCTTCTTAATTAACCGTATATAATATTCCATATCAACCCGCCATTTTAGTTGTTCATCATAACGTTCCTTTTCAGAACGGTTAATCAGCGTAACACTTGGCGGACCAATCACATTCTTTGCGAGTAAAACATTAGGCTCTGTAAGTACCAGCTTTTTCCACAGATCCGTAATACCAACTTGTTCAATGGCAGACTTATTTTCAAAAACATTATTGTACCCCGAAAAAATAAAGGGAACTTTACTTTGGCAGGCTGTTGCAAAATGCTGTAAGGCACCGGGAGAAGCAAACCAGTCGTCATCATGCAGTAGTTTTATCCACTCCCCTTTTGCCAGCGAAATAGCCTTGTTCCAGTTTGCCGGTGTTCCGCATGCAGGAAAATTTCTCTCATATGTTAAATGAAACTTATTGCTGTAAGCAGCACAAATGTTTTCATCCTCATCGTCCGGGCTGTCGTCGGTAACAATAACTTCAAAATCTTTAAAAGTTTGTTCGGCGATAGAATTTAAGGCCCGTAAAAGATATTGCGGTCTTTTATAGGCAGGTATGCATACAGAAATAAAAGGTGCGTTGTCTGGCATATGTAATTATTTCAAAACAGGTTTTGAATATAATTTTTTAAAACCAAGGAAAAGGGCATGTAAAAAACTGCTGTCATCAATTTCTTTCGCAACTTTTATATTAAATATGGATGCAGGTTCATAATCATTTCCCGGAACCAATATATCAGCATTTTTTTTGCATTTTAATAAAAATGAGTCAACAGTAATATCTTTTCTTTCCTTTTTAGGTATGCGCAAAATGTGATGCGCCATGGATTTACAATAAACCTGCAAAAAGGGTAATGCGTATTTTTTAAAGACTTCCTTAAAGGTATCATCGCGAGCCTGCAGGGCTTCGAAATAGCCCAGTAACCGAAGGTATGCATGATAATATTTTAAGTGAGACGATGAATTAGTGGTACTGTTAGAATGAATTCTGTATGCACAACATTCTATTGAAGTGGTTGCCCGGTAAGATTTTGAGATGAGGTGTACCCATAATTCGAGATCGGCATACAACAAATTTGGATAAGGGGGAATACCACCCGCTGCATCAAAATCTGCGGAACGCATAAATTGTCCTATAGAAAGTTCTGACATGCCAGACAAAAAGAAGGCAAGAAACGTATGCACATCCTGCACCTCGTCCATTGGTTTACAATAACGGATAGTTTTTCCATTTTCATTAATTAGCCTGAAATGAGCCTGGTATAAACCTGCCCGTGGATGCCTGCCAATTAATTCATCCATAACCGCAATAAAATCAGGTTCCATTAAATCATCATGACCAATAAAAGTCATAAATTCTGCCTTAGATAAACCAACAATGCGCGACCAGTTCTCTTCAATAGTAAGTAGTTTCCCTGCAGGAAATATTTGTATTCTATTATCGTGTAAACTTTTCAGCCATTCGGTAGTTCCGTCTGTACTGCAATTGTCCAGAATCAAAAGGTTTAAGTCAGCATAGGATTGAGCAAGGATACTATTCACACAATCCTTTACATAATTGCCGCCATTTCTAACGGGTAAAATCACTGAATACTTAGGCATGACATAGGGATTGTAAGGTTATCTCACTTTTTTAAGGTACCCCTTAGGCGCCACACTTATCAGAAGTTTATTATCAATGGTTTCGTCTATAATAAATTCAGGATGCGATTGTAAAAACTCCATTACTGCCGTCATCGGATTATTCCCAATACTCCATGGTCTTGTTTCCTGAAAATAATCGCCGGGCAATTCTTCTACAATGGTATCAAATACAACCAGGTAAGAATCTTTTGAAACAAAAGGCGCGTAAAATTCCAGCTCCTTTTTTACATGCTCATGGGTATGATTAGAATCAAGGCAAACAATAATTTTCTCTTTATTAACTGCATGTTGTTTTACCTGTTCAAGCATTTCTTCACTAATAGCGGACCCCTCCAACATTTTAATGCGTTTAAACATAGAATGCGCTTCAATGGCTGCACGATTATGCGCTCTGATATCTATATCAATTCCAAGTATTTCACCCTTACCAATCAGCTCTAATATCGAAGCGTAAAATACCAGCGAACCACCATGGGCAATGCCCGTTTCAATAATCAGATCGGGTTGAATATTCCATATTATTTCCTGCATGGCTATCATATCCTGCGGATATTGAATAATAGGTCGTCCCATCCACGAAAAATTATAGGAATACCTCGCACTGTTTGAAGTTGTATTGAAATCCTTAGCCGCTTTTTTCAGTTCTTCGTTTTTTGCGTTTGCGGCAATGCGGTGATTTCTTTCATTAATAAAATCCTGTATAGGATCACTCATAATCTGAATTTTTCTTTAATTTTTTATTATCTCCCCAAAAAAATTTAGGCTCATAATCCGGGTAAGGATAGAACCCGGTATTTAACCGGATGTTTGAGTTCTTTTTACTTATAAATTCTTTTACCAAATGCAAAATGGTTACAGGCACGCCGCTGCAGCAGTTTATGGTTCCTAAATCTTTTTCCTGAAGCGCTAATGATACAATGTGCCCTGCTACCGTTTTTACCGAAAGGTAATCTCGCTGCTGATCACCGTTGCTCATATTAAAAACTTCTAACTTTTGTTCAATCGCCTTGTCAAGTTGCGAAAATAACGATTTGGGATTTTGCCCCTTGCCATACATATAAAATAACCGAACCCAGGTTAACTTAAAATGAAACTGTTGTTGCATTTCAACCAACGTTTTTCGTAATTCATTTTTTGCAATTGCATACGCAGTTGATGGTTTAGGATCCAATTCCTCAGACAGGCACCCTTCCTGTAATCCATATTCAAGGCAGGTTCCGGCAACTGTTACATTTTGCAATCCATGCTCAATTAGGTTATTTAAAAACCTGGTATGCTTTGGTAAATATTGATCAGTGTGGGCTGGTGATTTGTAATCGGGTAACCCCTGCCAGGCAAGATGAATCAATACATCCGGAGAATGAAAAAATGAAAACAGATTCATTTCATTTTCTGCATCATTTATATTAAATGGAATATGCCTGACATTTACAAACCATGGAAAACTTTCCGCTTTATGGAGCGAGGTAGATGTAGTAATTACCGATGCCCCTTTATTCAATAACTCCTGCACAACATAATTACCTATAAAACCAGTGGCGCCTGTTACCAATACCTTCATTATAAAATTATTTGAAGCTCAGGAATGGGTATAACAAATTTGCCATTCCATTGCCGTATATAATCTAACTGATGCATGATCTCTTCCTTCAAATTCCATGGTAATATTAAAACATAATCCGGACGCTCTTTTTTAAGATGCTCTTCATTCAAAACCGGTATATGGCTTGCAGGCAGGAATTTATTTTGTTTATGCGGATTGGCATCTATCACAAAATCAATAAAATCATTCCTGATACCGCAGAAATTTAAAAGTGTGTTTCCTTTTGCTGCGGCGCCATATGCAGCTATTGATTTTCCTTTACTCTTTTCACTTACAATGAACTGCAGTAATCCCATTTTAACATCTTCAACTTTTTTCTTAAACCCTTTGTAATAGTGCAATTCTTTCATTCCCCTTTTCTTTTCCTTTGCCAGCAAATTTTCAACGTTTTTAGATTCAGGCTGTTCATTATTATCTGCATGCTTAACGAAAATTCTAAGTGAACCACCATGTGTAGGCAATTCCTCCACATCAAAAATTTCTAATTCATGCTTATTAAAAATTTGTTTAACAGTATATAGGGATAAATAGGAAAAATGTTCATGGTAAATGGTATCAAACTGGCTATTGTCAACCAATTGCATCAGGTGTGGAAATTCCATGGTAACTATACCTGATGAATTAAGTAAAATCTTTAATCCTGCAACAAAGTCGTTAATATCGGGAACATGCGCCAAAACATTATTACCAAGTAAAAGATCAGCTCGCTGTTCATTTTTTGCGAGTTGCGTTGCAAGAGAAACACCAAAAAAATCTATTACTGTTTCAATCCCCTTCTCTATTGCAACTGCGGCAGTATTTTTTGTTGGTTCAATACCAAGTACAGGAATTTGTTTCTGTAAAAAATATTGCAACAGGTATCCATCATTAGAAGCCACTTCCACTACCCTGCTATTTTCATTAAATCCAAAACGATCAACCATCATGTCGGCATAGTTGCTTGCATGCCGCAACCAGCTGCTTGAATAAGATGAAAAATATGCATACAGGTTATTAAATATTTCACCTGACTTTTTATACTCATCAATTTGCACAAGGAAACAATTATGACAGGTAAAAACTTTTAAAGGATAAAATACTTCAGGCTCATTCAATTGCTCTTTATTAAGAAAAGAATTGGATGGAGGTGAATTTCCAAGATCTATAAACACATGTTCTAAACGCGTTCCGCAAAATCTGCATTGCATAATTAAATTCCTTTAAAATTGTTTTGCATAAAAGGATGATTAGCGTCTCTTTCAGAAATTTCGGATACTGGCAACGACCATGTTATTTGCAGGTGGGGATCATTGTATCGCAAACCACCCTCAGCACCCGGCGTATAATAATTGGAATGATGATAGATTAATTGTGTATCATTTTCAAGGCTTTGAAAACCATGCGCACACCCTTCGGGAATGCAGATCATTGATTTATTTTCCGGGGAAAGTTCAACAGAAAAATGTTGTAAAAAAGTTGATGAATTTTTACGCAGGTCTACCACCACATCCTGAACGCTGCCGGCAATGCATCGAACCAGTTTAATTTCATCATGAGGAAGTACCTGAAAATGCATGCCCCTTATCGTTCCTTTGGTTTTTGTAAATGAATGATTGATCTGGACCCAGGGTTTTTGAATACCTATTTTTTTAAATTCGTTTGCACAAAAGATCCTCGAAAACCATCCCCTGTTATCCGCATGTATAACAGGATCTATAATAAAACAACCTTTTATTTTCGATTCAGTAAACTTCATAATGCCAGATAATCATTTATTTGCTTAAGGGTGTAGGCTACTTTATTTTGATTGGATTGTTTATACCAATTAACAGTCCACGCCACAGATGTTGACGCATTAAATTTTGGCGACCAATTCAATTCAGATTTAGCACGCGAAATATCCAATTTCAATAATGCGGCCTCATGCGGGGCTTTATCATCGAAGGCATTTATCCACTCACCACTGCCCCAATTTTTTATGGTATTTTCTACTACATCTGTAACCGTTAAATGGTCATCTTTTTCAGGACCAAAATTAAATGGCTTTGAAAAGGCTATTGGATTTAGGTGCAGTTGCATACCTAAAATTAAATATCCTAAAAGCGGTTCAAGCACATGTTGCCAAGGTCTAACTGAATTAGGATTTCTCACTTTAATAACCTGGTTATTTTGTAGCGCCTGTATGATGTCGGGCATAAGCCTGTCTGGGTTCCAGTCACCACCACCAATTACGTTACCTGCTCGGGCACTTGCAATGGATATTTGATGCGCATCCAGCTTAGACAGATTAAAAAATGAATTCCTTAAACTTTCTACCACCAATTCTGCGCAGGCCTTTACTTGCACTGTATGGATCGTAGCCACCAAGCCTGTCTTCTTCCTTATATAAAACACCTGTTTCTTTATTTTCATAAACCTTGTCTGTAGTGATTACAACAACAGAACATGCATGCTGTATGTTATGCAAAGCATGCAGCACATTGGCGGTACCGGTAACATTCACATTAAAAGTTTCTGATGGAAATTGATATCCTTTTCTTACCAGTGCCTGGGCAGCTAAATGAAAAATATAATCAGGCTTATAATTTTTTATTTCCCGGGAAAGGTTTTCTTTATCAAGTATGTCAGCAAATATACTTTTGTGGTGTGCAGGAATATGATGGTATAAGGCGCGGCCATCATCAGGTGGTAAGGCATAACCCAAAACCTCAGCACCCATTACCTGTAAAAGTGCGGTAAGCCAGGCTCCTTTAAAACCGGTATGCCCTGTAATAAAAACCTTTTTACCCTGGTAATGGTTAGCCAGCTGGTTTACCAGACTTTCCATTTAGCATCGTTGTTTTGCCATAATTGTTCTAATTCAATTTTATCGCGCAGCGCATCCATACACTTCCAGAAGCCAACGTGTTTGTAGGCAGTGAGCTGATCATCCGCAGCTAATTTTTCAAGGGGTTCATCTTCCCACATCATACCATCCATGTCTCCCTGCAAATAATTAAACACCCCGGAGCTTAAAACAAAAAAACCTGCATTAATCCATTTATTTTCATCTTTTTCTTTTTCCCGGAAGGCAACCACTTTTCCATCTGAAGCAACATCCATACCTCCGAACCGGGAGCCAAGTTGAATTGCAGTAACCGTAGCTATTTTTTTTTGCGAATGATGGTGGGCAACCAAACGATCTATGTCAATATCTGCAACACCATCGCCATAGGTCAACATAAAATCTTCTTCCCCAATATACTTTTGCACCTGCTTTAATCGTCCCGCGGTTTTTGTAGAGGCGCCTGTTTCTACAAGTGTAACTTTAAATTGTTCGCTGTTACTGCCATGCACTTCCATGCTGTTACGCGCAACATCTATAGTTATATCTGAATTGTGTAGAAAATAATTGCTGAAATATTCTTTTATTAAATAACCCTTGTAACCCAGACAAATAATGAAATCGTTATATCCGAACCGGCTGTAAATTTTCATTATGTGCCATAACACCGGCTTGCCGCCTATTTCAACCATTGGCTTTGGTCGTACATCGGTTTCTTCGGAAATACGTGTACCTAACCCACCAGCAAAAATCACTACTTTCATACTAGAAGTGCTTTAATTAATGAACCTGCATCGTGCAAAAATGCAGTAATTATACTTATAAAAAAGATGCGGGCAAATCTCTTTAATATTTCTGTATTGGAGAATGCACCCTCAATGTATTTTTACAAATAATAAAACAGGCATACATATATCAAAGAACGCATGCAGCAAATTAGTATCATCATCATTACTTATAATCGACCGGATGATCTTGCCGACCTTTTAGGGGACATTTCAAATCTTACTCATCTTCATCTTTTAAAAGAAGTCATCATTATTAATAATTGCTCGCAGGTAAGTTATAAAGCAGTAAAAAATATTATTGACACCAAGCCACATGTTCCTTTTAAATATATTGAAGCCAATGAAAACTTTGGGGTTTCACGGGGAAGAAATTATGCCTCTTCATTCGCATCCGGAGATATATTATTTTACATAGACGATGATACAAATCTTAAGCAACTAAATACATTAGAAAATGTAATAAAGGCATTTCCAAAAACCATAGACAGAAAAGTTGGCGTTGCCAGTTTCAAGGTTTTATATACCGCAAACGGAAGGGTGCAGGTAAATGCTTTTCCGCATAAAAATTATAGAAAGTACAAGGATAAACTTCAATTTGATACCTATTATTATGCCGGCTGCGCACATGCAATACTAAAAGAAGCATGGCTTACCGCAGGTGAATATCCTTCTAACTTTTTTTATGGAATGGAGGAGTACGACCTGGCATACCGGATAATAGATAAATCATATGCCATAACATATACTAACAGCGTTGTTATACACCATAAAGAATCACCGCTGGGACGAAAATCACCTGATGAAAAGATTCGCATGATGTGGGTTAATAAATCGCGTGTGGCTTACAAATACCTGCCCATTCAATATTTTTACTCAACGGCTTTCATGTGGAGTTTGGAATATTTAAAACGAACGGGCTTTAATCTTAGAGGCTTTTTTATGGGATGGCAACAGGTGGCGCAAATATCTACAGGTGAAGAAAGACAACCTGTTAAACGTGCCACATTAAAATATTTAAGAGAAGTTGAAGCGAGGTTATGGTACTGACCTTCGTAAAACTTTTTTCTCCATCACATTCCAGGCACGAAGCCTGGCAAAATTTCCTGCGAGTGCTGCAAAACCTGAAACCAACCCACCAATAAAGGCTGACAACAAAATAAGCACCACAGCTGATCCATTAAAAGGCAATATATAAGCCATTTTACCTGATAATAAATGGTCATTAGAGCTATCAATCATTATTATCATAACTAACCATAAAAGAAATACGCCTAGAAATCCTGAGGCAAGTGCAACCAGAGGTTTTTGTGGAACTGAAAGTGCTACAATAAAAGAAGTCAAGGCAAAAGTCCACCAAACACTATACAGTGGCGCTACATATCCGAGCAGGGCAGTTAATATAAGTGCAACAAAAAACTTCATAATTATTTTATGATTTACTGAATGTTAAAATACCCTTTAAGTCTTTCTTCTTTTCCATCTCGTCCCTTTTATACAAATGCAGCACATAATACTTACCTGCCAGCCAATCATCTATAAAATTATCGTAGTATTTACTACCTGGGTTTCCACTCTGCCCACCGGGATATACACCACGGGCATTTGTCTCATCAGTTAATTCAACGATCATGCGCCAACTTGGACCAGCGGTTTTCTTAAATGCATTGATGATCTCGTAACCTCCACCCCCTTTAAGATGCATCCTACTGAATGGTTCTAATTTTAATAAATGCCTTACCCCGCCATCTTTATAACTGCCCCACTCCATTTCATCTGCCGGCAAACTTTTTAATTTGGTGCAGGTTTTTTTAAATGCAGCCGTTATCACATCCGAAATATTTTCTTTTTCAGCTGTATTAATGTTGTCTGCAAATTCGTACAAGCTGTCTTTTGCAATGCCTTCGATCATGGTGCTTACCTCTGGCCAGGGCATTTTAAGATTTGACCGGCTAAATTCATCTGCATACATAGTTGTCATTACAGAGTCTAGCCAGATTTCAAAGATGGTGGCTCCTTTCTCCCTGGCATCATTCTGCAAATTCCATGATGTAACAATATTGTAATATCCTTGCTCATCATTATCTAATAGATTCTTATTTATGTATTTTATAAACACGGGCCGGGCAGATTCCGCCCTTAGGTTATAATTGTTATTTTGAAGGGACCCCATATCTTCCACCGTAATTTGCTGCATATTTGAAAGCTCCCGGTTAATCATCCATCCGCGGTAAAGTGCAAAATTTCCATTTACATAATAAGGGTAGGTTGCCAGGTCATAGGGGCTTTGATTGGCACTACTTACAAAACCCCTCTGGGGATTAAGCATGGTAATATTAAGTGAATCAGGGATTGAGCCCTGCCACATATAAGTACTGTCTTTCCCAGGCATCACAAAGTCGCCTTGTTGTTTCCACTTAGCGGGGAAATTGCCTTGCTGACGAATGGCAATGTCACCATTTTTGGCCGCGAAGATCATATTTTGCCCGGGGCATTTATAAAACGAAATTGCCTGTTCGTAATCATCGAAATTCTTTGCATGGTTAAGCAGGTAAAATGTTTTCAGTTCATTACTCTTTTCGTGTGCCATCCAGCGAACAGCGTAAGCTTTATTGTTATTTAGATTGTTTGGATAAGTTCTGTCGTACATAACCGGTCCAAAAACAGTCATAGGCAGGTGAATGGTATCATCCGCCTTATTCCTGATTTTTATTATCTCATTTCTCCACCCTGTTTTTATCCATGCACTATCAAAGTAGTATTCTTGCATGGTTGAGTCTTTAAAAGTGATTTCATAATAATCTTTCACATCCCTTCCGGCATTTGTAAAACCCCATGCGCAGCTATCGTTGAAACCTATAATAACGGAAGGAGACCCGGGGAAAGATGCGCCATACGCATTAAAATTTGGCGTACTAATCTGCATTTCAAACCAAATGGCAGGTAGATTTAAACCCAGATGGGGATCATTACAAAGAATAGGTTTACCGCTTTTTGTTTTAGTACCATCTACCGCCCAATTATTACTTCCGTATAATTTTTCGGGTTTTAAAGCCTTATTCGCAGGTTCTACCGGGGTTAGAAACTTAAAGTAATTTGAATCTAAACCGTCGGGTATAGTTACCGAGAATTTGGAAACCGGTAACGGATATGACCGTGGAATTACAGCCCGTGTAGAATCTGCCATGTGGGGAAACAACTTACTATATTGCTCCTGTGTAAAAACCGTCATAGCATTGGTTCTTTCGAAATCCTCTTCGTAACCCGCCAGATCCCATGACATGTATTTAAGAAAGAGTGCTGATTTAAAATTGGTCCAGGGTTCCGGCTTATAATTCAGCATTTTATATTCTAAAGGCAGGTCTTTTTCTTTTAATGCATTTATATAAGCGTTAATGCCTGCGGTATATGCATTACAGGCCTGCCATGTTTGGGGATCTTCCTTCATGGCTTCTAAAGAATTTTCGGCACCATACACCATGCCAAGCCTACGGAAAAACTTATCAATTTTTAGAAAATTGGTGCCTGAGGCGCTGTCGCCCATAATCTCACTCAGGCGTCCGCCCGCGGCATACGTTTGAAACTCCATTTGCCAAAGCCTGAACTTTGCATGCAGGTAACCCTGGATATAATAAGCATCCTCCTCATTTTCAGTGAATACATGAGGCACGAGCCTTTCATCCAGGTAAACCTCAGCGTTACCCTTTAAACCGCCATGTATTTGCGTGGAAAAATCAAGGTCTGCATCTTCTGCATTTTGCCAAAATCCTGTTTGGGGCGAGAGAAAAAATCCTAACCTCGGGGTTTTATTTCCGCCAACATCCAATTGGGTATTTAAAACAATAATTAGAGCAATAGTTAATAGCGAAAAAAATAACGAAGCTAAAATTCTCATTGGTTTGCTTATAGCGATAAAAATAGCGATAAATGGTTTACAGGTATGACGTTGTGTATATTTTAATAGACAATGGGTATTACTTTTCAAAAAACTTTAACGGCATGATTTTTATCCCTTTTTATAACAGATATAACCATGAGAGCACTCTCTTTTTGATATAAATAACATGAGCACAATTTTGAACTTTTCTGATGTTACCAATTTGAAGCCCGGGAATTCTTCTTTGTACCAGGTAACAAAAAATGAATTTTACTACCAGCAAATACTCGACACATTACCTGTAGCAGTGTATATGTGCGACCTCGATGGTTTTATCACATACTTTAATGAAAGCGCGGCAAAAATTTGGGGTAACAGACCCGAACCAGGCAAAACCAGGTATACAGGGGCTTTGAGAATGAAAGACCTGAATGGATTAACCATTTCTGCAAATAATTCTCCCCTTGCCCTTATACTTCAAAATAAAAAACCCAGGTATGGAAATGAGGTGATTATCGAAAAATCCGATGGTAGTTGTGTTAATGTACTCATTTACCCGAAACCTCTTTTTGATGCGCATGGCGTAATGATTGGAGCGGTTAATAACCTTATAGACATAACGCAGAATAGAAGGGAAGAACAGGCATTAAGAGAAAGTGAGGACCGTTTTAAGAACGTGGCAAATAACGCCCCGATGATGATGTGGATGTGTAATACAGATAAAGTGTGCAATTTTCTCAACAAAGCATGGTTGGAGTTTACAGGAAAAGAATTAAACCCAATTTCCTTTAAAAATTGGAGAGAAAATATTCACCCCGCAGACATTAATAAATGGGATGAAGTTTTTAATGCGGCCTTCGATAAAAGGGATAATTTTTTAATTGAATACCGCCTATTAAAAAATGATGGCAATTACCGTTGGATATCTGAAACGGGAATTCCGCGGTATACGCCTGCTGGACAGTTTGAAGGTTATATTGGTGCCTGCAACGACATACATGTAAGTAAAACCGGTGAAGCTGACGACCTTGAACAAAGAGTGGCCGAGAGAACGAAAGATTTAACTGATGCAAACTCTGCCTTAATCAGGAGTAACAAAGATTTGGAACAATTTGCATATGTAGCGTCGCACGATTTACAGGAGCCGCTGAGAAAAATAAAAATATATACTGACAGGCTCGAAGATCATAGCCAGATGAATATGGATGATGTATCTAAATCTTACTTCGAAAAGATCATCAGTTCATCAGACCGTATGACCCACCTTATAGAAGATATGTTACATTACTCGAGAGTAATTAACTTAAATCCTGAGTTCACCAGGGTGGATCTGAATGATGTGCTGAAAAATGTTCTAACCGATTTTGAATTGAAAATAGAACAAAAGAATGCTGAGGTAAAAGCACAAAAATTACCGGTTGTTGAGGGCATTCCAATGCAACTTAACCAACTGTTTCATAACGTGTTAAGTAACGCACTTAAATTTTCGAAAGAAGAAGTTACCCCAACAATCGACATTACGTGCAGGTTAATTCCTGAGCACGAATTACAGCAAATGGGAAAATCAGAAATTCCTTATTACGAAATTGTATTCAGAGATAATGGTATCGGATTTAACCAGGTATATGCAGAAAACATTTTTATGATCTTTCAGCGATTAAATTCACGCCAGAAATACGAAGGTTCCGGCATAGGATTAGCCCTTTGCCGCAAAATTCTGAATATACATGATGGTGAAATTTATGCTGAATCTAAAGAAGGTGTGGGCACCGCCATCCACATTATTATCCCACTAAAACATTCAATAGAAGAAGATTAAACTGGCTTTTCTTTTTCAGCCAACAGATTGAGGTTCCTGGAATGATCAATCGCTTCTGTGCTGTTTTCAAAATAACAATATTCAATTCCGGCCATATTGTATTCCTTAATTACTTCCGTAACTTTTTCAACATTTCGTTTGTTTACACGCCTTAAATAAACGGCAATAATTTGCCCGGGAAAGTCTTTTATAATTGATGCATAGATGTAGGGATCTTGTTGCGTATCATCTCCCAATAAAATAAAACGATGGGAAGGATAAGCTTTTAAAATTCTAACAATACGAATGTATTTTCCTGAATGCTTTGTTTGCCCTGTTTTAAATAACTGTTTAAGCTGCTTAATTTGCGACAGCAGGAAAACACCTTCCGGCATTTCATTTTTTTCGCTAAAATCCCTGATGTAATCATACAGGTTCCATTCGCTGCTCGATACATAAAAAAAAGGATTTGGCTTTCCGGGTATGGTGGCCGCATACGCCAGGTATTTATAATGATCGATCACACCCTTAAAAGGTTTGCGTGTGTAGGCATTTTCGGTTAACAATACATACAACCTTTTAAAAATAGTTGAAGAATGCGATATAAGAAAAGTATCATCAATATCTGAAATGCAGCCGTATTGTGTGCTGTAAGGTACATGTAACTTTCCCTTACCTGAGGTAACCACCTCTCCTGTTGCACTGAGCATATCTACCATTATTTCATGCCAACCGGGTTCGAGGGGTTGTTTTACATCCCATTCAAGTTTAAAAAATCCATCGTTTGCCGTGGTTGTTGTCATTTCTCTTCCATCCCAATTAATTCTAACCCGCGTATTTCTGTAAGGTTTTATCATAAAAAGGCGAAGCAGCGCGAAAGAATTTGTTACAAAATTCTTCCGGTATCTTTTTCTTTCTTTAGGGCTTAACCGAAAAACATGACCATACACCAAAACCTGTTTATCATCACCATATCCATGGTACACCTTTACCGTAGGTTTATCAGAAATATGTAACAGTTTATAAATAGTGTGTATTAAACCCATAAAAAAACATACAAAAAATTAGAAGGTACGGGATTTGTTTTTAGATATTGCAATAATCATAAAACACAATAATTACACCATGCCCGAAAAGCCGCTAAAATTTCTGTTTGTTCTAAACCCATCTTCAGGTGGTAAAAAAAGCATTAACTGGCAACCTCATATCATTGAATATTTTAAAAAAACACCACATGCCTACGAAACTTTTGAATTAAATGGAAATGATAATGACAAGTCTTTGCAATACTGGATAGACCGGTATAAGCCCGACCGTGTAGTGGCAGTGGGCGGTGATGGTACTGTAAAATTTGTTGCAGAGTATTTAATAAAAACTTCATTAACCATGGGCATTTTGCCTGGTGGTTCCTCAAACGGCATGGCCACAGAATTAAAGATCCCAACGGATGACGCTGAAGCTGCATTAAATATAGTTACCGGGGATGTGATACAACCCACAGACCTGATCGCTTTAAAAGATAATGAGCTTTGTATTCATTTAAGCGATGTTGGTCTAAACGCAACCCTGGTTAAATATTCAGCTATGAAAAACTGGAAAGGTAAGTTTGGATATGCCCGCGGTTTTTTAAAAATGCTAATAAAAAAGAAAAGAATTACTGCCGAGATAATTATGCCCGATAAAACTGTTACCCGCAGTGCGCTAATGATAGTGGTGGCAAATGCAAAAACTTACGGAACAGGTGCTGTAATAAACCCCAAGGGTAAATTAACGGATGGACTTTTCGAGGTTGTGGTAGTTACCAAAATTTCGTTTAAGGAATTGTTGAAAATATTCTGGAAAAAAAGAGGATATGATCCGAAGGTTATTGAAATATTTAAGGTATCTGAAGTAAAAATAAATATGGATAAAAGCCTGAATTATCAGGTTGATGGCGAGTATATTGGGAAGGCTAAATCTATTGAAGCAAAGGTTTTACCTAAAAAGCTGCAGTTATTAGTGCCTGCAGATTATATAGATTAGCTAGCATGGGCTGCATAATAATCCCACATAATCTTAAACACTTTTTCTTTCAATTCCCTTGAAGTAATGTTTTCAGCACTTACGGGTTCTAAAAAATGCATTTGTAATTTTTGTGGCCAAACATAAAATGGTTTATTAACGGGCAATACTTTTCTTGTATTGAAAACAATTGTAGGTACAACAGGCTTTTTCATTTCTACGGCAAGCTTAAAAGCCCCGTCGTGAAAGGTTTTCAATGGATCATTGGTTCTGTTACGTGTACCTTCCGGGTATATAACCATGTCTAACCCGTATTTGAGCATTTTTTTCATTTCCATGTAACTTTCTCTTCGGCTTTTATCGCTATCCCTGTCAACAAGTACACTTCCAAAACTATATATCCAGCCAAAAACAGGAATTTTGCTCATCCCTTTTTTTGCTATGGTTTTGTTTGCCCTGGTCATAAAGGGAGTGGTTACAGGTACATCCATCAGGCTGTTATGATTGCAGACAATAACACAACTTTCTAACCCCTTAAATACTTCTTTGCCTTTTACGCGCAATGAGCAGCCTAACACCCAAATAAATAACCCCATCCATACCTGGGAAACTTTTCTGTGCCACTGTGCTTTTTGTGGTTCTTTTAAAACAAAGCATGGTGAATAAAAAATGATTGCAATAAACATAGTAGGCACAAAAAAAATCAAAGCCCATAATGCCAAAATTCTGGCCAGCACATTTTTCATAAACGGAATAAGTTTCCTGGTTTTTATTTTTCAAAATATGCAAGACTACCCCCCACCCACTCCTTATCTTTATTATAACGAACCCCTATCATTTCACCCTTGCTTAGCCTTGCCAGGTTGTTTGTAGCTACCGGTCGCGCCTCACCATCTTTCCAAAAATAAAAGATTCTTATTTCTGCCTTGGCAGGTACATCGGGAGTAATGATCACATCAGCATATTTTACTTTGCGCTGAAGAATCCAGCTACGGCGGTCCTCTATTTTATTTATGTCATCTTTTGTAACATGTATAACAACACCTTGTCCTGCAAAAGAGAATAATGGCTTTAATACATAATTGTCCAGGTCTTCGGGAATGATTTTAATATCACTTAAAAACTTTGTTTCAGGAACATATGGATGGTTGATGTAAGGAAGGGTAAACTTACTGATTCTATAAAACCAGTTAGGATGCGGTACCCATTCAACTTCCAACTCCTTAGATAGTATTTCCCCCTTTTCTTTTATAGCTTCATCCTGTTGCTGAAGGTCATCAAAGATCAACCTGTTATATATTCGTTTCACCTGTATTTTTTTGCCATCCCTTTCATAAAACAATTTTTTTCCTTCAACTATTAGTTCAGTCAGGCAAACTATTGGTATGCCCAAATAATCATGCGTAAGGTAAAAGTCAATGCGTGTTTTTTGTTGATGGGGCAATACTTCCAGCAAAATTGCCTCCTGGGGTTGCACATCTTTTATTATAATCTCTTTCAATAACTGGAGATAAGATTCCTTATTGAAACCGTTTAGATAGGCATCGTAATTGGGAGGTATATTAAAATGTTTTCTTGTAACCTCGTCATGAAAAACCTGGTAAGCAAACAATGTAGGGAAGCCCTGCATTTCAATTAATTGAGGTTCAAGTTCACCTTTATCATTTTCGCACACCCCAAAATCGAAAGCGATAAAATGTGTATGTTCATTTTCACCCGGCACCAATATATTATCTGGAATAGCGTGTGCAGTTAGCGACTTAAAGTTGAATTGGGTAATTACGTCAATAATGCTTTCACAAGCAGAGAGCATTTTATTTTTAAAATCTTTATCAACAAATACAGGGGTTTCGGCAACCCTGAAATCAAGATGACCAGGGTGTCTGGCATGCATTTCATTCACATATGCCTCATAGGTTTCGAGGGTGAATGCTCCATTAAATTTTTGTCGTAAACCGCTTACCATAAAAACTTTTTTTTAAAGATACATATACCCCTCCCGGGTTTTAAACCAAAGCGAAATACAAAACAATCGGGTTAAAAATCTTTTTGCAAATAAAACTTATTTCGCTCTTTTAATTTATCGTTTTCAAATAATTCAAATTTAAACCAGCCTGCATGCATAAAATTGGTTTTATCCATCATTAGAAAGGGTTCTGAGATTCTATGAATATTAAAAAGCATTTTTCCGCGGTTGTCAAAGATCTTCAGAGAATAATGCTTTTTTTCAGCTTCAGGTAAAATTATATGAACATAACCATCCGAGTTTGTAAATACATAAGGTGAGGGCAACCAAAAATTAGAACTGTCAAATTTTTTAAGTAAAACACTGTTCGGCCCTACAACAAACAAACTGTCTTTGGTATTGGTAACTATAGAATCGCGAAATAATTTAAATTGGGAATATGGTAGATTACCAAGTACAGAATCTTCCATGGTAATAGTAATCACAAGGTCAGAATGTTCTTCATTCAACAACTCTTCAGTTGCATCAAAACCTGTTGAAGGCTGTTTGGATTTTGAAAAAAAATAAAGCCCATCCTGCAATACGTAAAAGATGCGGTAGTAAACCGGGGATCCGCCAGGCTTATTATCGATAAAACCATTTTCTGGCAAACCCGGAGAAAGCGGGGAAAAAATGGTTCTGAAAAATTTAAGACTATCAAAAGACTTTTGCACATTAACCTGTATCAGGTTTTCGCCATAGTTATTTACCCAGCTAATTTTTGTTTTTCCGGGGCCAGATTTTCAACCCTAAATTCCGGTAACGGATTTTGTGCATACGTATAAGAAAAAAAGGAAATTAAAAAAGCGGTCAAAATAATTTTCATATAAAATCCCTGGTTAGTTGCAAATATAATGTTGCATAAATCATCAAAATGGTAAAACCCCGACCGGTAAAGATTTATTTCCCTGCAACCCCCCACTGTGAATCATAAGCACTTTACTGCCTGGATTAAAGTGATTTTTTTCAGCCAGTTGTTTGATGCCAAAAAGGGTTTTGCCTGTATAAACAAAATCGGTTGGCAGCATTGTTTCATGCCACGTATCGGTCATAAATTGTAATAGTTCGCTATTAAATTTTGCATAACCGCCAAAATGAAATTCACGTAAAACATGTACATTTTCACTTTCACCATTTGGCAATAATTTTCTTATCTCTTCTTCAATTGTTTGGTTTCCTTTTAAAACACTTATACCAGTAATTACCTGGTGAGGACTTGAGGCTGTGATGAGACCGGCAAGCATAGTTCCCGTGCCAACGGCGCATATAATATGTTGATATTGTTGAAGATTATTTACTAAAGATAAAATTTCGCCCGCACCCTTACAACCTTCAGATCCATACCCTCCCATTGGAATGAAATAATGATTGGGAAAATTTTCTTTAAAAAATTGCGGCTGTTTATACGCATTATGTTCTACAAATAAAATTTGCATGTTGTAATGCCGCATCATCTCTATTGAATGGTTTTCTACTTTTTTACCCCTGATAACAGCTGTGCAACGAATACCTAAAGTATTACATATAAACGCTGTGGCAACTAGGTGATTGGAATAAGTCCCGCCAGTGGTAACAATTTGCTGAAAGCCTTGCTCCACCGCTTTTTCAACATAATATTTAAGCTTAAACCATTTATTGCCACTTATATGTTCGTGTAATTTGTCTAACCTTAAAACATCTAGAGAAATGTTGGTCCTATCAACCCACATTGCCTGGTGTGGCTCGCAAATTGCATCGGAAAAATGCAGATAAGATGCTATCTTTTCTATCATACAATTGGCTTTATAGCCATTAACCTTTAGATTCGCAAAATTTATTAAAATTAATTACATGCAACCTTCTCTCGTGATTTTAGCTGCCGGCGCCGCAAGTCGTTATGGTAGTATGAAACAAATTCAAAGCTTTGGACCTTCCGGTGAAACCATAATGGATTACTCGATATTTGATGCTATTGAAGCCGGTTTTAAGCGCGTTGTGTTTATAATAAGAAAAGAATTTCATGAAAACTTTAAATCGATTTTTGAACCTAAGTTAAAAGGCAAAATACATGTTGAATACGTTTTCCAGGAAAAAGATTCTTTTGTAGGTGATCGCCATATACCTGAAGAAAGAACCAAACCCTGGGGAACTGCACATGCTGTTTTGTGCTGTAAGGGTACGGTAAATGAACCGTTTGCAGTTATTAATGCAGATGATTTTTATGGCAAGGATGCTTTTAAAAAAGCGTACGAATTTTTAACCACACGGTGTAATAATGAAACACTTGCTGTGCTTGGTTACCAATTAGAAAATACACTAAGCGATCATGGTAGTGTAAGCCGTGGTGTAATCTCGACCAACAGCAAAAATGAGCTGACTGGCATCGAAGAAAAATTAAAAATTTATGAACAATCTGGCCAGATTGTGTCTGAAGAAAATGAACAATTAATTCCATTACCTGTAGATACCAAGGTTAGTATGAACTTCTTTTGCCTTGCACCCAGTTATATTGACCTGTGCGCAAGCGAATTCCCCAAATTTTTAGATAAGAATATGGAGAATTTAAAAGCAGAGTTTTTAATTCCCCGCCTTGCAGATGAGTTTATTAAATCTGGTAAGGGAGTAATTGAAATGGTGCCTACCTCTTCCAAATGGTTTGGTGTAACTTATAAAGAAGATGCGCCCATAGTAAAGCAAAGCATTGACGATCTTGTATCATCAGGTAAATACCCTGAAAACCTTTGGACTTAAACCACTTAATACATTATACAAAAAAATCCGCTGTATCGCGGATTTTTTTATTCCTTCACCTTATCAAACTAATTATAAGCCTTAACAAGAAATACAAAATTTTGAATAGATTTTATTTGATTAACCCTGTCCTCAGATTTAATTAAATTAGTTGTTGGCAACTTAATCTTATTATAAGAACTGTCGAGATTTTTAAAATCATTCAGTAAGCTGTAAATATTCTGAGCCCGAATAGCGAAAACAACACCTTCTGCCTGTGCTTGTCTTGTACTTAAAATACCAACCAATTCACCATTTTTATTAAATACCGGACCACCGGAATTTCCGGGATTTGCATTGAGTGAAATCTGGTAGCTGCTTGTATCACCATCATAGCCAGATACAGCACTTAAATAACCCATGTTATATACAATCTCATTACGTGGATAACCAAGCGTAAACAGTTCTTCGCCTAGTTGAGCGTTTGATTTCTTAATAGTGTAAGGAATGGAATTATAAACCGTAAAGTCCGCATCGTCAATTTTTAAAATGGCTAAATCCTTTATGGGATCAATATGCGAAATTTTAGCTTTAAACTCCTGCCCTGCGTTATTAACTACCACAGCACCGGAACCTTTTAAAACGTGGGCATTGGTAACAAGGTAGCCGCTTCCGTCAATTAAAAACGCGGAGCCCCCTGCTGTAACTGTAGAACCTGCAGGTATCTTAGTATCAAATTCACGCAACTTTTCATTCTGCGCCATATCGCTGCGCTGCACCTCATTTAACTGGTTATATAATTGCTGAAGATCGTTTTGATTTATGGTAGGGGTAAAGTAAGTAACCAATGCACTAATAAATAAAGCAGTAATGCTGGCGATTACGGCAGCAATAGCTGTAACCCTTTTATATTTATTATAGAACTGAACAATTTTTCCTTTAGTGCTAACAGGTGCATCAGAATCAATAATATCGCCTGTTTCGTGCAGCTTATTATGCACGTTTGTAAGTGTATTTCTCAGGTTGGTTTTTGCAGAATATTCATCCATTTGGTGCAGGAACAACTTATGTTCAACAACCAGTTGATCAATTCCCGGTTTTGTCTTACGTAAATTTTCAAAAAAACGCTTTTCATCCGGAAGCATTTTACCTTCCAGATAACGTTCAATTGCATTTAATAAAATAATATCTTCCATTATTCACCGATATTGTATTGTGCAAAAAATAATTTCTTAAGTCTCATCAGGCATTTATATTTCTGATTTTTGGCATTATCTGCATTAGTGTATCCAAAGTCTGCCGCAATCTCATTCATGCCCTTTTTTTCTATATAATACGCTTCCAGTAAACTTTTACAAGGCTCTCCCAGGCTCTTCATGCTTCTGTCCATTATACTAAAGTCCATGTTCTTCTTTTCATGAAGCTCCACATCCTCTTCTACCGATACCGTTTCAGAATACCCTTCTACACTTAAAAATTTGCCCATTTGCTGCAATCTTTTAAGCCAAAGGCGGCGGCAAATACTGTAAATGAACGTTTTTAATTGCGAGGTGAGTATAAATGAATCTGATTGAGCTTTTTCATATAACACAATCATTGCCTCCTGAAATATGTCCCTTGCATCATCATAAGAACCATTATTATTAAGGATAAAGATTTGTACCATTTTAAAGTTGTTCTTATAAATGGTTTCAATAGCCTTAGAATCATTATTCACTAACCCCTTTAATAATGCTTGTTCTCTATTGTCAGGTTTCACACCGTAGATTTTAATACGTAGAAGGGGGTAAAAGTAACCCAAAAACTTTCTGAATAAACTTTTAAAAAAATCCTGTTACAGTAGGTTACCTTTCTTTAGATCGGGTATTAAACAACAATAATTCATTCACAAAAAATACAAAAATGAAAAAGCTGTTATTTGTTTTAGCTCTTGGAGCATTTGCCGCATGCGGTAATGGTACTGGTGATACTGATGATGATACAACAACCATCCTTGAAAGTGACACTACTACTATCGTTCCGATGACAACCGATACTACTATGATGCCTATGGACACTGTTCATATGGATACAGTAGCTCACTAAAAAATTCTGAAAAGACTATAGTGAAATTGAAACGTGATTAAGCTTGCATAAAGAGATAGTCTTTTAAAAATTTTCATATGGCAAGCAATCGTTAGAGGCCGCCTTGTTCTCAAGGGGGCTTTCTTTTTTTAAAAGAATCTATAAGGTGCTGATTATTACATACTAACGTTAGTTTAATTACTGTAAAATTTTATTGGTTTCCCCCATTTTTTTTTTACATTTGGTTTTTAATGAAGACAAATAGTACCCATACTGGTTTTTACTTTTTTTACTTTTATTTTAAAAGCATTGACCGGTTTATGCACGCTTAATAATATTAAATCATCTGCAAATCCCGGTCTTAAAAAGACCGGGATTTTTATTATTACTAATAATGGAAAATGGTTTGTTAACAGCCCAAAATAAGAAAATGACTACGGTAAGTTTACCTGGTGCGGTTGCAATCCAGGGATTTGAAGGTAGTTTTCACCAACAGGCTGCCAGAATTTTTCTAGGTAATGAAACAGAAGTAATTCCTTGCTCTACATTTTCTGACCTTATTAAAACAACTTCAAACTCCCCGGCCTGTGGTGGGGCTTTAATGGCCATTGAAAATTCTATTGCCGGTAGCATTTTGCCCAATTACAATCTTTTACAAAAAAGTACATTAAAAATTATTGGAGAAGTTTACCTGCATATAAGGCAGAACCTGCTGGTTAACCCCGGGGTATCTTTAGAAGACATTAGGGAAGTTCATTCGCATCCAATGGCGTTGCAGCAATGCTTAGATTTTTTAGAAACCAAAAACTGGAAGTTGATCGAAACAGAAGATACAGCCTTAAGCGCAAAACATGTTCATCAATATAAAAGTAAACACATTGCCGCCATTGCGGGGGTTATGGCTGCTGAGCTATATGGACTGAATATCGCGGTGCCCGACATTCATACTTTAAAAAATAATTACACACGGTTTTTAGTGCTTGCAAAAGATGGGATTGCTAACGAAATTCCTGGTGCTAATAAAGCTTCAGTAAATTTTCATACGGACCATTCTAGGGGTAGTTTGGCGAAAGTGCTGACAATAGTTGCTGAAGGAGGGGTAAACCTTAGCAAGTTGCAAAGTTTTCCGATACCTGGTTCAGATTTTAAATATAGTTTTCATGCGGATATGGAATTCGATAGTACCGAGCAGTTCAATAATATTCTGCGAAGCATACAACCACATATAAAACACCTTCGGGTATATGGGGTTTATAAAAATGGCAAAGAGGCATTAATTAATAAGAATTAGTAACCGGCAAAAGAATAGAAATGATTGCAACTTCAGAAAGGTTAAAAGGAATAGGAGAATATTATTTCTCACAAAAGTTGAAGGAAATAGAGGCCCTTAATGCCCAGGGAAAAAATATTATAAACCTGGGAATCGGAAGCCCCGACCTTCCTCCCCACCCTTCGGTAATTGAAACCTTACAAACAGAAAGCGGCAAAAGCAATACCCATGCTTATCAAAGCTATAAAGGCTCCCCAGTTCTAAGAAAATCAATAAGCAACTGGTACAAAAATGCTTACAGTGTAACTATCGATCCAGATACCGAAATTTTGCCACTTATGGGAAGCAAGGAAGGAATAATGCACATATGCATGACCTATTTAAATATAGGTGATATGGCACTTGTTCCTAACCCTGGATACCCCACCTACAAAGCCGCAGTTACATTGGCAGGTGCTGAATGCCTCGATTATAATTTATCTTCAGAAAATAATTATTTCCCTGATTTTGATGCGTTGGAAAAACTTAACCTTACTAAAGTAAAAATTATGTGGGTTAACTACCCGCATATGCCTACAGGTGCCAAAGCATCTAAACAATTGTTTAAAAAATTGGTTGTCTTTGGGCTAAAACATAAAATTTTAATTTGTCATGATAACCCATACAGCTTTATTCTTAACGAAGAACCATTAAGCATACTGCAGACAGAAAATGCATTTGATACAGCTATTGAATTAAACTCCCTGAGCAAATCGCACAATATGGCCGGTTGGCGTGTTGGTATGGTTTGCGGGCATAATAAAAGGATTGAAGAAATATTACGTTTCAAAAGCAATATGGACAGTGGCATGTTTCTTCCTGTTCAATTAGCAGCAGCTAAAGCCCTGGAACTCGATGAAACGTGGTATACACAGGTGAATGAAACTTATTCCAGTCGAAGACAAAAAGCGTTTCATTTTCTTAATATTCTTGGCTGCGATTATTCAAAGGACCAGGTTGGATTATTTGTTTGGGCAAAAGTGCCTGAAGATAAAACTGATGGATTTAAACTGAGTGATGAAGTATTATATAACAGCAACGTGTTTATTACACCAGGTGGAATATTTGGAACCATGGGTGATAAATTTGTTCGCGTTAGCCTTTGTGCATCTGAAGAAACTTTCGATACCGCTATTAAAAGGATAAACAATAATTAAAGCACATACCATATGCAAAGTGCACCAGAAGAAATAAGAGAAGGAAACGATAAGCACAGTGTTTTCGGAATAATTGGTTTAGGTCTTATTGGGGGTTCAATGGGCCTGGTTTTAAAAGAAGGCAAAGACCAAATTAAAATTATTGGATATGATCAAAATAAAGACCACGAGCAAAAAGCATTAAGCCTGCACCTGGTAGATGAAATTATGCCGCTTTCTTTGCTTGTCAAAAGCAGTGATGTAATTATAGTAGCCATACCTGTGGATGCTTCAGAACAGTTATTACCTAAAATACTGGAATTGATTACAAACCAGGTTATTATTGAGGTGGGTTCAACAAAAGAAAGATTAATTAGAATTGTAAAAGATCACCCAAAACGCGGCAGGCTGGTTTTAACACATCCAATGTGGGGAACCGAGTACAGCGGTCCGGAAGCCGCCCTTAGCAACGCTTTTACAGGAAAAGCAACAGTGCTTTGCAGCAAAGACCAAAGTGATCCAGACGCAGTTGAGACCGCAGAACAGTTATACAAAACTCTGGGCATGCATATTGTGTATATGAATGGGCAGGATCATGATGTACATGTAGCATACATCAGCCATATATCTCACATCACCTCCTTTGCTTTAGCTAATACAGTTTTAGAAAAAGAAAAAGAAGAAGACGCCATTTTCGAATTAGCCAGTGCGGGTTTTGAAAGTACGGTAAGGCTAGCAAAAAGCAACCCTGATATGTGGGTACCGATTTTTATGCAAAACCGTGAAAATATTTTAGATGTGCTTAATGAACATATCTCTCAATTAAGAAAATTCAAAGCTTGTTTAGAAAAAGAAAACATTGCCTACCTGCAAGAATTAATTACAAATGCAAACAAGATTAAACGCATTCTTAAATAGCCTAAAATCAATTAAAAACTTAAAACAATACATTTAAAAAGGAAGCATTCGTGATTACCTTTGCAAGAATTAAAATGATACCCGGAAACATAATAAAAGTCATTACCTGTTCCATTCTTTTGCTGGTGGGAACAAGCTCTTTTGCACAATCGTCATTAGATAAAGATGTATCTGATATAAAAGAAAAAGTAATTGAATGGCGCAGGTACCTGCACCAGCATCCGGAGTTATCTAACAGGGAATTTAAAACCTCTGCAATGGTAGAAGACCACCTTAAGTCACTTGGTATCGAAGTAAAACGAATGGCAAAAACAGGTGTTGTAGGCGTTTTAAAAGGTGGTTTGCCCGGACCAATCATAGCCTTGCGTGCAGATATGGATGCCCTTCCTGTAATAGAAAGAACCGACGTTCCTTTTGCGTCAACTGTAACAACTATATATAATGAACAACAGGTGGGTGTTATGCATGCCTGTGGTCACGATTCGCACACAGCCATGCTAATGGGTGCAGCAACTGTATTAAGTAAAGAAAAAGCAAAACTTCCAGGTACTGTTGTGTTCTTATTTCAGCCTGCTGAAGAAGGGGCTCCTGAAGGTGAAGAAGGTGGCGCACCATTAATGATAAAAGAGGGAGCTTTAAAAAACCCTGATCCGGAAGTGATTTTCGGTTTGCATATAGAATCAAACATTCCGGCAGGTAACATTTGTTATAAGCCGGGTGCATTCATGGCTTCGGCAGATGCGTTTAAAATTACGGTAAATGGCAAATCTTCTCATGGATCACAGCCATGGTTAGGGGTTGATCCTATAGTGGTTTCAGCACAAATAATTGAAGCCCTCCAAACTATTGTAAGCAGGCAAAGCGATATTACAGTTGCACCGGTGGTTATAACTGTTGGCGCTATTCATAGTGGGGTAAGGTTTAATATCATTCCAGAAAATGCAGAAATGATAGGCACTATCCGCAACCTCGATAGCACAATCAGAAAATCAGTTTTACAAAAAATAGAAAAGACAGCAAAGGATGTTGCCGCTATGAATGGCGCCACGGCCGATGTAATAATTGAAAACAAAACACTGGTTACATATAACCAACCAGAATTAGTATACAAAATGGTGCCCAGCCTTCAAAAAGCAGCTGGTGCCAATAATGTTAAAGAAATAAATTGGGTTACCGGGGCTGAAGATTTTTCTTTTTACCAGCAGGTGATACCGGGCTTCTTTTTTTATCTTGGTGGTATGCCCGCAGGCATGGATCCGGCAAAAGCAGTGCCTCATCACACTCCCGATTTTTTTATAGATGATAGCAAATTAGATGTTGGCGTAAAAGCTTTATGCCAGCTTGTATTAGATTACGCAAAACAAAAACAGAATTAAAAATTACATTGAAATGGCAAATTTTGAAGAGCTAGGTTTAGAAGAAAGATTATTAAAAGCCGTAGCCGAACTGGGTTTTACCCAACCAACAACTATACAGGAAAAAGCAATTCCTGTTTTATTACAAGGCACAAAAGATTTTATCGGGCTTGCACAAACGGGCACGGGTAAAACAGCTGCATTCGGGCTTCCATTGCTACAATTAATTGAAGCAGCAGACAGGTATCCGCAAGCATTGATTGTTTGCCCTACTCGTGAATTATGTATTCAAATTGTAAAAGAAATTGAATTATTTAAGAAGTACAGCAGCAACCTAAATCTGGTTGCTGTGTATGGTGGTACCAGTATCTCTATGCAAATAAGGGATGTAAAAAGAGGCGCGCAGATAATTGTGGCAACACCTGGAAGACTTATTGACCTGATTGAAAGAAAAGCCATCAATCTCGAACAGATAAAATATGTTGTTCTTGATGAAGCTGATGAAATGCTTAATATGGGCTTTCAGGATGATATTGAATTTATTCTTAAAAACACCCCTAAAAAAGATAGTATCTGGTTGTTCAGTGCAACCATGCCCCCTGAAATTCGCAGGGTAAGCAAACGCTACATGAGCGAACCATTAGAAATTACTGTTGGCAAATTAAACACCAGTAATAAAAGTATAGATCATCAATATTATGTAACGCAGGCCCAGCACAGGTATGAAACTTTAAAACGCCTCATAGATTTTAACCCCGGTATATATGGTATCATTTTTACCAGGACGAAGGCAGATGCGCAAAACATTGCGGAAAGACTAACCAGGGAAGGCTATGATATCGATGCATTGCATGGTGATCTTACCCAGGGGCAACGCGATAAAGTAATGGGCCAGTTTCGCGATAAAACTTTGCAGTTATTAATTGCAACAGATGTTGCCGCAAGAGGAATTGATGTGCAGGGAATCACACACATCATCAATTATGAACTTCCGGATGATATGGAAGTGTACACCCATCGAAGTGGCCGTACGGGTCGTGCCGGTAATACGGGTATTGCCATCAGCATCGTTCACAGCCGTGAATTATACAGGCTTAAACAAATAGAAAAAATAGCACAGTCACCATTTCATAAATTAGAAATACCAACCGGTAAAGATGTTTGCCGTAAACAGTTTTTTCATTTTATGGATAAACTTTTACAAACAGATATCAGCCATGGCGATTATGAAACATACCTGCCTATGTTGAAAGAAAAGTTTGAAGAAATTTCTAAGGAAGAAGTGCTGAAACGTGTGGCAGCATTAGAATACGGAAGATTTTTAAATTATTATGCAAATGCCGAAGACCTGAATGCACGTTCTAACGTGCGGGAACCATCTTCCCAGGGTCGTGGCAGGGAAACCCGCGGAAGTGATGACAGAAAAGGAAATACCCGCAAAGAATACTCAGGAAATTATAAAAGATTATTTGTTAACCTGGGCACTAAAGATGGTTTTTACAAAGCAAGCTTTTTACAATTTATTTTAGACATGAGCGACCTGAGAAAAGAAGTATTGGGGAAAGTAGATATGAAAGAAATGAACAGTTGGATAGAAGTAGAAAGCGGGGCAGCCAACCAAATGATGAGTGCCATGGATGGAAAAAATTATAAAGGCAGAAGAATAAGAATGAATGATGCCAACAGCAGGTAAAACTCAACCATCACAATAAAGTTATTATGCAAGCAACACAATCAACTAAAGAAAAAATGGATGATGTATGGAAAAAACGTCCGCTTATTATAAGCGGCCCATGCAGCGCAGAAACTGAAGCCCAGGTGCTGGAAACAGCAGTTCGGCTACAAAAAACCGGCAAAATAGATATACTTCGTGCCGGCATCTGGAAGCCGCGTACACGACCCGGAAGTTTTGAAGGTATTGGTACCAAAGGTCTTCCCTGGTTACAAAAAGCTAAGGAACTTACAGGTTTACCAATCACTGTAGAAGTTGCCACCGCAAAGCAGGTAGAAGATGCGTTGCATTTCGATATCGACATGCTTTGGATCGGTGCAAGAACAACCGTAAACCCATTCAGTGTTCAGGAAGTGGCAGATGCCCTGCGTGGTGTAGATCTTCCGGTGCTCATTAAAAATCCCATAAATCCTGATTTAGAACTTTGGTTAGGTGCAGTAGAACGTGTGGCGAAAAGCGGCATTAAAAATATTGGATTAATTCATCGTGGGTTCAGCAGCTACGGAAATACAGAATACCGCAATGCACCCATGTGGCACCTTGCAATTGAAATGAAACGACGCAATCCTGAAATGCTGATGATAAACGACCCATCGCATATTTCCGGAAGGCGGGATATTTTACAGGAAGTAGCACAACGTGCCATAGACCTAGACTTTGATGGTTTAATGATTGAAAGTCATATTGATCCTGATAATGCATGGAGCGATGCCAAACAACAAATTACACCAGAAGTACTCGCCGAATTATTAGATGGAATAACGTGGAGAATAGAAGACATACCTTCTGAAGCGTTGCATGCAGCACTTGAAAAACTAAGGCAGCAAATAAACCACCTGGATGATGAATTAATGCAAATTCTTGGGCAGCGTATGAAGATCGCCGAACAAATAGGTGAATATAAAAAGCAAAACGACATCACAATCTTACAAACGAACAGGTGGAACGAAATTCTGCAACGCGCATTTAATAAAGGTGGCAAACACAATTTAAGCAAAGAATTTATTACCAAGTATTTCGATGCAGTGCACATGGAAAGCATTAACCACCAGAATAGAATTATGAACGATTAAGTGTTTTTTCAACACTTTCTTTAAAAATTAATGACAAAAAAAACCTTCCAGTTTTCAACTGCTTCAACAACGTTTTACTTTAATGCGGCACCTGGCGCCCTTAAGAAATTAATTGGTGAAAAAAAAGCAGTGTTTATTACGGATAATAATATTTTTAAAAAACAAAAAAAGCTATTTCATTCTTATAAAACAATTGTAATAAAGGCAGGTGAACAACACAAAGTTCAGCAAACAGTTAATAGTATTATTGACCAGTTAATAGCTTTTGGTACAGACAGGAATACATTTCTGGTAGGTGTTGGCGGTGGCGTGGTGACAGACATTACAGGTTATGTTGCCGCTATTTATCTTCGAGGTGTTTCATTTGGTTTTGTTCCTACTACCATTCTCGCAATGGTTGATGCATCAATTGGTGGAAAAAATGGAATTGATGTTGGGTTGTATAAAAATATGGTAGGGACTATTAAACAACCATCCTTTTTGTTTTACGACTATAGCCTATTAAAAACACTTCCACAGGAAGAATGGATAAATGGTTTTGCCGAAATTATTAAACACGCTTGTATAAAAGACCAGTCAATGTTTAAATTACTGGAGAACAATTCACTTCAAAAATTCAGGCAAAATGCAATGTTGCTTAATAAACTAATTCAACGCAATGCTTTATTAAAAAGCAAAGTGGTGATGGAGGATGAGTTTGAAAAAGGCAATAGAAAATTGCTCAACTTTGGTCATACATTGGGACATGCCATTGAAAATAAATTTCAGTTGCCACACGGTCATGCAGTTTCTATTGGAATGTGTGCGGCTTCGTATATCAGTGCGCAACAGTTATCCTTTACAGAAACCGCCAGGGTTATTTCATTATTAAAAAAATACAAACTCCCTGTATCGATTACGTTTAATGTAGAAGAGGTATTGAAATTAATGAAGGCAGATAAAAAGAAGCAGAACGACCAGTTACAATTTATTCTATTAAATAAAATTGGATCCGCAACGGTGCATCCTATTAATTATAATGAATTAAAACCTATGCTTGTAAGCGTGTCGGAAAAGATGCAGCAATTATAAAATTTTAAAATGATCGCAACAATTTATCCTTCATCTATAAAAGGAATTATTCAGGCCCCTGCTTCTAAAAGCGTGATGCAGCGGGCATGCGCAGCGGCATTGTTGCATAAAGGTTCTGCAATTATTCGCAATCCCGGTACATCAAACGATGATTTGGCGGCTTTACGAATGATTGAAGACCTTGGAGCGCAGGTGAATAAATTAAGTGAAAATGAAATTCGTATTAGCAGCAACGGGGTTACTCCGGTTAATAATACAGTGAACTGCGGTGAAAGTGGATTAGGTATTCGCATGTTTACCCCGATTATTTCTTTAAGTGATCAAACCATTTTAATTGAAGGGGAAGGAAGCCTGCTAACACGCCCTATGAATTTTTTTGATGAAATACTTCCGCTGCTTGGTGTTCAGGTCACTTCAAAAAATGGTAAACTTCCTTTAAGTGTGCACGGACCCTTAACACCAAATAACGTAACGGTTGATGGCTCTTTAAGTTCTCAATTTCTTACGGGATTGCTATTGTCGTTTTCTGCTGCTAAAGCAACTGATGTTATTATAAGTGTTAATGATCTTAAAAGCAAGCCTTATATAGATTTGACCTTACAAGTAATGAATCAGTTTGGTTTGAAGACTCCTGTAAATAAAAACTATGCATCCTTTTATTTTGACCACTCCCCTATTACAGAAAAACCTTTTATTGATTTTACAGTAGAAGGTGACTGGAGCGGTGGTGCTCTAATTTTAGTGGCAGCAGCTATCGCCGGCGAGTTAACTATAAGAGGGCTCCGCAGAGATTCTACACAGGCAGATAAAAAAATATTAGAGGCATTAAAAGAGGCAGGCGCAAACCTCCGGGTATTTGACGATTATATAATTATCAGCCATAAATATTTAAAACCTTTCTCATTCGATGCAACAGATTGTCCTGATCTTTTTCCTCCTCTCGTTGCACTTGCAGCACACTGCAATGGTATTACAGTTATAAAAGGTTTAAAAAGATTAAAACATAAAGAAAGCGATCGTGGATTAACACTGAAAGAAGAATTTGAAAAGTTAGGAATCGGAATTGAACTGAACGAAGATGTTATGATTGTTCATGGTAAGGAAAAAATTACCGTAAACAATAATCAACTGAATGCGCACCACGATCACCGCATTGCTATGGCATGTGCAGTAACCTGCTTAAAGGCCGACAAAGAAGTTTATATACATGGTGCAGACTCGGTAAATAAATCTTATCCTGCCTTTTACAATCATTTGGAAAGTGCAGGGGTAAAACTTTTATATAACAAAGAGGTTGCTGAAATCATCCCTTAAATAAAATAAAATGAATTCGTTCGGACGCATATTTCGCATTCATATTTTTGGTGAGTCGCATGGAGCAAGTGTAGGTGTGGTGCTTGATGGCATACCACCCGGCATTCCTGTTTCGCTGGAAGATTTTTTGCCTGATATTGAAAGAAGAAAAGGTGGAACACAAAAAGGTGCAACCCCGCGCCAGGAAAGTGATTTGCCGATATTTAAAAGTGGCTTGTTCAATGATTATACAACCGGTGCTCCATTAACCATTTTATTTGAAAATAATAACATTCGCTCAGCAGATTACACCAAACAACGTGCAATTCCCCGACCGGGACATGCAGATTTCGTAGCCCATAAAAAGTACAATGGTTTTGAAGATTACAGGGGCGGCGGGCATTTTAGCGGACGGCTTACCGTTTGCCTGGTTGCGGCAGGTGTTATAGCAAAAAAAATTTTAAAACACAAGCAACATTCATTAAACATAACAGCATCCATACTCGAGGCCGGCGGAGAAAAAAATGTTGAAGAAGGTTTACAAAAAGCTATTCAAGCAAAAGACAGTATAGGAGGTATAGTGGAATGCCGCGTTTCCGGAGTGCCGCTTGGTTGGGGTGAACCCTTTTTTGAAAGTACAGAATCGCTTTTGGCACATGCTGTATTTGCCATACCGGCTGTGCGGGGAATTGAATTTGGAACCGGTTTTTCCGCCGCAAAAATGTTTGGCAGTGATCATAATGATGCCATAGAAAACAACGAAGGAAAAACCACCACGAATCACGCAGGAGGCATTGTGGGAGGAATAACAAACGGTAATGAGATCGTTTTTAGAATCGCCATTAAGCCTACTTCATCAACACCTAAAGAACAACAAACTTTAAACTGGGAAAGCAATACAATAGAAACCCTTTCTGTTAAAGGAAGACATGACCTTTGCATTGCATTGAGGGTGCCGGTTGTTTTAGAAGCAGTAACCGCATGTGTTCTTGCCGACCTGATGTTACTGCACAGCAGGTAACAATAACTAATTCAGTTTTATTTTTTCTATAAAAAGATCCCCAACTTTTTTACCCTGCATCGCTCCATTTTCTATACTTGGTCTAAAATGAATACCTCCGTATAACCTGCTAATGCAGGCTTCTTCAGCTGCTTTTTCAATTGAAGGAAATGACCGTACCAGGTGCAGGTATTCATACTCCGAAGAATCGATGTAAGGAATTGGACCTCCAAAAAAGTGAGTCATTGTTCGCGCAACGGAAGACGATATAACACTGTGTCCTGAAGTATATTCGGGGAAAGCAGGGGTTTGCAAAAGGGGATTCCATCCTTCATCAACCATATCCTGAATTGCCGTAACGGGCCTAATGTACTGGCTGCGATATTTTTCATCCCAACACGAAATAAAAGCATCGTACATGGTAACTGCTGCAAGTGCAATTGCCTGCGATGACTTAGTTTTTGACAGGTTCCTGTTTGCGCAGAGTGTTGAAACAATACCGATCCAATGCCCACCCGGAGTTGTTTTTTTTGTAGCGAACATCATATGTCCGCTATGCTCTACAACAAATGAATTATCATCCCAAAATCGCGCAATGGAATCTTCGTGCGGTGTGAGTGTATTTACTTTATTATACACTTCCATCATCTCTTTATAAAATTTACTTTTGGGATCGGTGCTATAGGTTGTGGGTGGCGCAGGTTTGAACTGTGAAGCGCTATCCATTAAAATAGGCATAACCTGTTGCCAGTGTGGTTCAGTAGCATCTGCATAATCGGGTGGTGTCTGCTGCCATAAGCCAGGCTTTTTAAACACGCTGTACCTTGGCATACTGCGGGTTTGCTTATAATGGTCTACTTCATTTCTTTTTAAAATATTGGCTGCGATTGAATCGCCAAAAGCCAACGATCTTTCTAACACTTCTGCCTTAACGCCTGCGCGGTATGGTGCAAGATATTTTTCACGCAACTGGGCTATTGAATCTTTTGAAAAGGTCAATTGATTTGTTACAGAAAAAAAAGCTTTAATCGCAGCAGCATCAAAATTGTAATAAACCCCTGGTTCAGGTTCAGGCATTTTGGAAAAACCCTTTAATTGATTTACCAAAGAAGGCAGGGGAACCGAATCAATATTTGAATACCTGATAGCTTCAAAGTAAGCCAGCGATGCATATGCGTAAATGCGGCTTGCTACAGGCGGTGCAAAAATATCATGTACTATTATGTCAGTTAGATCGTAATTACATTTCTGCAATAACAAGGGATCATTTTCAATCTCAGCAACTTCAGGTTTTTCAGGTTCGTTACATGCAGAAAATAGAATTGTAATGGCAAGAAAAAAGCCAGGGATAATTTTCATCATGACAAATAAAAATCGTTCAATAGCAAATTGAACAGTATTATAGGTTTATCAAGCCACAGCCTGTTTCACCAGGTCTGCAGCCTCACTTAATAAAATTGCACTTTGTACTTTAAGCCCACTTTCATCAATTAATTTTTTTGCTTCTACGGCATTTGTTCCCTGCAGGCGTACTATAATTGGTATATCAATATTCCCAAGCTTATTATAGGCTTCTATTACGCCTGCCGCAACACGGTCACACCGAACTATTCCACCAAAAATATTAATTAAAATGGCTTTTACATTGGGGTCTTTCCGTATAATTCTAAAACCTGCTTCTACCGTTTGTGCATTAGCAGTACCGCCAACATCTAAAAAGTTTGCAGGCTCTCCCCCGCTTAATTTAATCATGTCCATTGTTGCCATAGCAAGGCCGGCTCCATTAACCATGCATCCTACATTTCCATCAAGCTTTACAAAATTTAAGTTGTACTGACCAGCCTCTACTTCTGTTGGATCTTCTTCTGAAATATCGCGGAGGTCTGCAAGGTCGGGATGGCGCATCAATGCGTTTTCATCCAGGTTCATTTTGCAATCAACCGCTATTATTTTGTCGTCGCTGGTTTTAAATAATGGATTTATTTCAACCATGCTGCAATCAAGTCCAATGTATGCGTTATACAGATTAGATACGAATTTGGCGCAGTTTTTAAATGCCTCGCCTTTCAATCCTAAATTAAAAGCAATTTTTCTTGCCTGAAAAGGTAGCAACTTCCCTGAAGGATGAATTCTTTCTTTAAATATTTTATCAGGTGTGCTCTCTGCAACCTCTTCAATATTTACACCGCCTTCCGTGCTATATATAATTACATTTTGCCCTGTTGCTCTATCTAGTAATACAGACAGGTAAAATTCTTTGGTCTTTTCTTTATCACCATAATATACATCCTGCGCTACAAGTATCTTGTTCACCTTTTTTCCTGCCTCACCGGTTTGTTTGGTAACCAGTGTACCGCCCAATAAATTTTTTGCGATTGTGGTGATTTCTTCCAGGTTCTTACCTACAGCAACTCCCCGCTGGTGGGTGCCCTGAATTGTACCTTTGCCCCTGCCACCTGCATGTATCTGTGCCTTAATAACTGCAAAACTATTTTGCGTTTCATTTTTAATTTGGCGGTAAGCTTCTTCAGCTGCCATAACATTATCTACGGCAATGCCTTCCTGAATGGGAACATTAAATTTTTTTATTAATTCTTTTGCCTGGTATTCATGTAAGTTCATACGCAAAATTTTAAGCGGCGAAGATAGGAGAAACAGGTGGCAGGCAGAATTTTTTTGATGAATCGACACAATATTCCACCTGCTTTCTAACCTATCAAAATCCATTTACATACACAATTTTTGCCTTGGCATAGTTTTTTAAACTTATCCCAGAAAATTATAATGGGAGAACTTAAAAATTTATCAGATAAAGAAGGTATAAAAAAAATAAAGGAACTAGTAGAAGATATTGACATTTGTATGTTCTGCACGCAGGTAGAAACCCTTCCTTTTGAAAGCAGGCCCATGTCTACGGCAGATATTGACCAAGATGGAAATCTTTGGTTTTTTAGCCAGAAAGACAGCAACAAAGATTATGAGGTAAAGCAGGATGATAAGGTACAATTGATCTATGCCAAATCTTCCGAATCAAAATTTTTAACGGTAACAGGCACCGCTCATGCTGTTAATGATAGCCGAAAGGTTGATGAACTATGGTCGCCTATATTGAAAGCCTGGTTTCCCGGAGGTAAAGATGATCCAAACCTATCATTATTAAAGGTTGTACCAGAAGAAGCTTATTACTGGGATACCCAACATGGAAAAATGATTTCTTTTTTTAAAATAGCTGCTGCTGCTGTAACTGGCAATCAGAAAGATGACAGTGTAGAAGGAAGAATAATTGTTTAATGCTGCCCGTATAAAAGGTCCTATTATATTTGCCGCAAAAAAATATGTCCCCGGTATTACAGCAATTACAGGAAACTATTGATTATATAAAAACCAGGCATACCCAAATTCCGGAAGCCGGAATTATACTGGGTAGCGGACTGGGAAATTTTCTTTCAGAAATTGAGGTAGAGGTTGAAATTCCATACGAAGACATAATACATTTTCCTGTAAGTACTGTAGAAGGCCATGGTGGAAAGCTGGTTTTTGGAAAACTTTACGGAAAAAATTTGGTTGTAATGGCTGGGCGTTTTCATTTTTATGAAGGCTACACACCACAACAGGTAGCTTATCCTATACGTGTTTTAAAAATGCTTGGTATTTCTACTTTGCTAATATCAAATGCAGCCGGTGGTGTGGGTGAAGGTTTTAAGGTAGGAGATTTGATGATGATCACCGACCATATAAGTTTTTTTATAAACAATCCTTTGATCGGTAAGAATGATGACCATATCGGGATGCGCTTTCCGGATATGAGTGAACCTTATAATAAAGAATTAGCGCAAAAAGCAAGGGAGGTTGCATCTTCATTAAACATTAACCTCAAAGAAGGTGTATATACTGGTGTTACCGGTCCAACTTTTGAAACTCGTTCGGAATACAGGCTTATTAAATTATTGGGCGGAGATGCAGTTGGAATGAGTACCGTACAGGAAGTGATCACCGCGGTACACGCGGGTTTAAAAGTGTTTGCTGTAAGTGTAATATCTGATATAGGAATACGGGATGAAGAAAATACAATTACACATGCTGAAGTGTTGCAGGCTGCAAGCGAAGCAGAACCCAGGCTAACCAGCCTGTTTAAAGAAATGGTTCGGGTGATCTGATGATGATCAACTCTTTATAGTTTCATTCACAGGTTTCATTTTACTTTGCATGCTGTGAAGGTACTGTTGCGCCAAATTATTATATCGCTGATCTCCCTGTTTTATTGCGCAACCGTATTTGCACAGGTTAAAGAATTGCCGGGCAATTTAAACGAGGCGCCTGTTACATTTGATGGACAAGGAAAACCTATAAAGCGCGACACGACCAACCAAACCCTTCAGCACCGTGACCCGTTGGCAGATTCCATAACTATTTTTTATTCCTATTACGATTCCTCCAGAATTATTACCATAGATTCTTCGATCAACGATTTTTATACAAGGTTTCCAATACCTGCTCATTACGTTGACCTCGGCAACCTGGGGAATGCGGCACGTTCAATAATTTTTAATCCAAATCTGCAACCGGGCTTCGATGCAGGATTTCATGCGTATGATATTTATCGCTTTAATGTTGCAACCACAAAGTTTTATCAAACTACCCGGCCCTATTCTGAGACAGCCTACCTGTTGGGTAGTAAGGCTGAACAAATGATAGATTTGTTTCACACACAAAACAGGAATGCTGATTTAAATTTTGCTTTAGAGTTTCGTGTATTTAATTCGCCCGGTGGATTTAAAAATCAAAACACCAACCATAACAGCCTGCGGTTCAACACGCAGTTTCAAAGCAAGAATAAACGTTATACAAACAGGTTTATTTTTATAAACAATAAAATACAATCGTCGGAAAACGGTGGGGTTAAGAGTGATCAAAAGTTAGACAGTCTTTCATTAAACAATCCTTTTGAAGCTGAAACGCGGCTGGGTTCTTCTACCTTCAATTATAGAAACTTTTTTTCTTCCCAGGTAAATACAGGAACCTCGTATAAAGAGACAGTGTTGCTTATGCAACATTCATACGACTTCGGGCAAAAAGATTCTTTGGTTAAAGACACCATAACGTACAGGTTATTCTACCCAAGGCTTAGACTGCAGCATACCATAAAATACAGCAAAGACCAATATATTTTTGAAGACTTTTACCCCGTGTACAGCGATTATTTAAATTACCTGGATTACACGCTTATAAATGACACTGTTTATTTTAAAGAAGATTGGTACAATCTTACAAATGATTTTAGTATCATTTCTTTCCCCGATAAAAAAAATTTAAATCAATACATTAAGGTGGGTGCCGGGCTAGAATTAATTAAGGGAAAAGTGTTTCCTTTCACCAAAGATTTTCAGAACACCTACGTTAGTGGTGAATATAGAAACAGAACCCGCAACCAGTTGTGGGATGTAAATGCGAATGGCAAACTATATGTTACAGGAGATTATTCCGGGGATTATGCTGGATTCATAAGCCTTAAGCGTTCGCTAAAAAGAAATACGGGCTCACTTGAAATAGGTTTCCAGAATGTAAACCGCACGCCATCATTTGTATTATCAGACAGTTTATCTGCCTTTCCCGTTTTACCACATGAAGCTTTTAAAAAAGAAAATACCACACGTTTTTTTGCAACGGTCTTTATACCGCCGGCAAATTTAAAATTATCGGGCGAATATTTTCTTATAAGTAACTATGCTTATATGGGTTCATTATACAGGGCAGAACAGGAATCGGGTGTGATAAATATGCTTCATGTTTCACTGTCAAAAAAAATTGCCGTTTCAAAATATTTTAATTTGTATAGCGAAGTGCACCTGCAGCAAACTACCGGCAACGCTCCCATTCATGTGCCAATGATATATACCCGCAACCGATTTGCCTTCGAGGGGAATTTCTTTACCAATTTATTTTTATCAACAGGAATTGAAGCGCGCTATTACACGAATTATAAGGCTGATAATTATTCTCCCCTAAACGGTCAATTCTTTGTTCAGGATGATGATATCATAGCCATTCGACCCAGTATAGATTTGTATTTGAATATGCGTATTAAAAGTTTTAAGGGGTTTGTTCGGCTTGAAAATATTAATTCAGTTAATCCGCAGGATGGCTTTGCATTTACACATTATGACTTTGCAGCCCCGCATTATGCAACGCGGGCTCTCTGGTTTAGATTAGGTATCTGGTGGAATTTTGTAAATTAACATTCACCTAATTTTTTATTTAATTGTATTAAGTACTTTTACACTGTACATGAACAAAATAGTGGCATTCATATTAGCATCTGTTTACCTGGTTTTCACATCCGGGTTTGCTGTGGATACACACTATTGCATGGGTAAAATTTCGTCTATAACTATTGACAAGCAGGTTAATAATAATTGCGGGTCTACCTGTGGTGAAGCCTCCTCCAAAGGTTGTTGTAAAGACGATGTGAAGGTTATAAAAATAAACGATGCACATAACGTTACCGCAAGCGTAACACATTCTCCCTTAAAAATTCTTTCCTCAGAAAACCTGCCTAATAACAGGCATAATCTATTTTCCACATTTGCTTCGATAAGCATGGTGGCAAACAATCCGCACGCTCCTCCCCTTATTACAGAGGAAATTTACCTTAGGAATAATGTTTTCAGAATTTGATTTGATTTAATGTGTTGCAGTTTACTGCGCACCCTTTTATGCTTGGATATTCACCATGCATTTCGTATTTAAAGACTTTTATTAAAACAAATCAAAATTTTATTTCAATGAAAACGCAAACAATAGTATTATCAGTATTACTCTCCTTCCTTTCTATAGGTGCATTCGCACAATCTAAAACAGACAGCATTAAAGTGGCAGGTAACTGCAGCATGTGTAAAAACAAAATAGAAAAAGCGGCTAAAGCTGCCGGCGCCGAGTCTGCTATCTGGAATAAAGATTCAAAATTCCTGGTTGTAAGTTATGATGCTTCTAAATCTGGAAATATGGCGATTCAGGAGTCAGTTGCTAAGGCAGGTTACGATACTGAAAAAGTTAAGGCAACCAAAGACGCATACAACGACCTTGATGAATGCTGCCAATATGATAGAACTGCTTCTGCTGATGCAACCGGTATGACCTGCTGCAAGAACATGGACGATTGCCAAAAAGATGGCTGCTGCAAAGCAGACATGAGTTGTTGCAAAGACCATGCAGCCGGCGAAAATTGTTGCGCTGATGGCAAGTGCAGTAAAAGCTAATTCCTTTTCACCAATAAATTATTTTTAAATGAAAAAATTAATACTGGTAATGCTGATAGGTTTCAGCATTACTTCAGCCAATGCCCAGTTTGAATCGGCAGAATTAACTGCCAGCGGGTTAACCTGCTCAATGTGTTCAAAGGCTATATATAAGGCACTGACAAAAGTAAATTCAATCGAATCGGTAAAAGCAAATATTGAAAATTCAAGCTACACCATTCAATTCAAAAAAAACATTCCGGTAGACCTGGATGCGGTTAGAAATGCCGTAGTAGATGCGGGTTTTAATGTAGCGAATATGAAGATTACAACCAATGTAAATAACGTTGATGTAAAAAAAGATGCGCACGTAACAGTTGGAGATAACACCTTTCATTTCATCAATGCAAAACAGCAACAATTAAATGGTGAAGTCACTTTACATATTGTTGATAAAGGCTTTTTATCCGATAATGATTTTAAGAAATATTCGGCATTTACAACCATGAAGTGTATGGAAACAGGACAAATGGAAGCATGCTGCAATACAAGCAAATCAGGTAATCAACGCGTTTACCACGTAACACTTTAAAACTGTAGGGGCAGCGTATCTGCCCCTTAATTTATATGCTAAACCGAATTTTAATCCTTATGATCACAACCCTTGTGGCCACATCTATACGTGCCCAGGAGTTGTTTGTATTTACTGAACCCGCTAGCAACATGCCTGCACATTCGCTTGGCGCAAGGCTGTCGGGCTACGCGATGAAAAAAGATGATAACACATACAATGTGCATGTGCTACCGGAATTAATGTGGGGAGTAAATAAAAACCTGATGCTGCATGCAGAAGGTTTTATAAGTAACCGGAATAATTCTTTTGTGGGTGAGGGTGTTGGGTTTTATGGTAAATATCGTTTTTTAAGCAATGATAAAGTGCATAGTCATTTTCGAATGGCTGCATACGCACGTTACAGTTTCAACAACAGCGATATACACCAGGATGAAATTGATATTAACGGTCACAACAGCGGTTATGAAGGCGGAATTATTGCAACCCAGTTGCTTAATAAAGTAGCGCTTTCTACATCTGCAGGTTATGAAAGAGCGCTTGGAAACGAGAAATATAAATTCCCGGACGAACAGGCGAATGCAGGCATCAATTATACCTTATCTGCAGGCAAATTAATGCTGCCTGTAAAATATACAAGTTACAAACAAACCAATATGAACCTGATGACAGAAGTTCTCGGGCAAACTTTACCTGCAAACGGCAAAAGTTACCTTGATGCAACTGCATCAGTTCAGTTTATTTTTAATAGCCAGGCAAGGTTAGACCTTGGTTATAAGCAACAGCTATATAGTAACATGGTGCGTACAGCGCCTAATGGGTTTCTGTTACGATTTGAATATCTCTTTTTTAATGTTTTTAACTAAGAAAACAATTGGGAAAGCAAGGGAGGTATAATTGGGAAAATAGAAACATTTTACGGTCTTTATAATATATGTCTTAACCTTTAGCCAACTTAATAACCATGTTTTTAAAGGTTTGAACAATAGGTGTAATTTTGCGTAAAATACATTGAATGCTTAACTCTATTGAAAGTGCCATAGATGACCTTAAGCTTGGAAAAATGATCATTGTGGTCGATGATGAAGACCGGGAAAATGAAGGTGATTTTGTTACTGCTGCCAGAAATGTTACCCCGGAAGTGATAAATTTTATGAGTAAGCATGGACGTGGTCTTATCTGCGCCCCCATTACCGAAGACCGCGCAAATGAGTTACAGTTAAACTTAATGGTGAATAATAACACCGCATTACATGAAACACCATTTACTGTTAGCGTAGATCTTATCGGGCATGGCTGCTCAACTGGCATCAGTGCGCATGACAGGGCAAAGACAATTCAATCATTAATTGACCCTTCCACAAAACCATCTGATTTGGGGCGACCCGGGCATATTTTTCCCTTAAGGGCAAAGAAAGGTGGCGTTTTACGCCGTGCCGGGCATACAGAAGCTACAATAGATTTTGCAAGACTTGCAGGATTTGAACCTGCAGGAGTATTGGTTGAAATAATGCACGAAGATGGAACAATGGCGAGGCTTGCCGACCTAAAATCGCTTGCTAAAAAATTCGACCTGAAAATTGTTTCAATAAAAGACCTGATCGAATACCGTTTAAAAACCGATTCTTTAATTGAGGAAATTGTAAGGGTTAAAATGCCTACACAATTTGGCGAGTTTGAACTGGTTGCCTTTAAAGAAACCAGCTCCGGCGGAGAACACCTGGCACTTATAAAAGGTTCCTGGGAAAAAGATGAACCCATTCTTACAAGGGTTCACTCAAGTTGTTTTACAGGCGATATACTGGGCAGTCTACGTTGCGATTGCGGCGAACAATTGCATAAGGCAATGCTGATGGTTCAACAGCAGGGTAAAGGAATTATAGTATATATGAACCAGGAAGGCCGGGGTATTGGACTCATGAACAAACTAAAAGCATACAAGTTGCAGGAAGAGGGACTGGATACTGTTGAGGCCAATTTACACCTGGGCTTTGGAATGGATGAAAGAGATTATGGTGTAGGTGCGCAGATATTGAGATATCTCGGTGCCACCCGGTTAAAACTGATGAGCAATAACCCGAAGAAAAGAGCCGGACTAAAAGGTTATGGTTTAGAAATAGTAGATATAGTTCCCATTGAAATTATTCCAAACCTGCACAATGAAAAATACCTCACTACAAAACGAGACAAACTCGGGCATGAGATACTATCTGAAAAGTTGTAAAACTTTCTCTTAAGATCAAACCGCTCTTTACACCAAAACCAACAGACATAATGAGTTTTTTAGGAAAATTATTTGGCAAAAAAGAAAAGGAAAGTTTAAACGAAGGTTTACAAAAAACGAAGGAAGGTTTCCTCTCAAAAATAACCAAAGCCATTGCCGGCAAAAGTACGGTTGATGAAGAAGTGCTGGATAATCTTGAAGATGCCTTAGTGAGCGCTGACGTAGGTGTGGATACCACAATCGCTATAATTGAAAGAATTGAAAAACGTGTATCAGAAGACAAATATGTAACCACCAGTGATTTAAACAGGCTGTTGCAGGAAGAAATAGAAAGCATGCTGGCTACTTCATCGGAAGATTCCTATAAAAATTTTGAAATTCCACCGGGTAAAAAACCCTATGTGATTTTGGTTGTTGGTGTAAATGGAGTTGGTAAAACCACAACCATAGGAAAGCTGGCGCATAACTATAAAAAAGCTGGGAAGAGCGTGTTGCTGGGTGCAGCAGATACTTTTAGAGCTGCTGCTGTGGATCAGTTAACCATTTGGAGTGAAAGAGTGGGCGTGCCCATTGTTAAACAAGCTATGGGCAGCGATCCCGGTGCTGTAGCTTTTGATGCGGTGCAAAGCGCGGTTTCGCGCAAATCGGATGTAGTGTTAATAGATACCGCAGGCAGGTTGCATAACAAAGCACACCTGATGGAAGAACTCTCAAAAATTAAAAGGGTTATAACTAAAATAATACCTGATGCGCCGCATGAAGTTATATTGGTACTTGATGGCTCAACCGGTCAAAATGCGGTAGAGCAGGCAAAACAGTTTACCTCCGCTACAGAGGTTTCTTCTATTATCATTACAAAATTAGACGGTACCGCGAAGGGAGGTGTTGTTTTGGCAATTGCCAACCAGTTTAAAATTCCTGTGAAATATATTGGGGTAGGAGAAAAAATCGATGACCTGATCGTTTTTGATAAACACGAATTTGTAGACACCCTTTTTAACCTGGAAAATTAATTATTCGGGTGCTTGCAAAAGCGCCAGTAATCAATGATCATCTTCAGCATTTCCTTAAACTCCTTGTAGGAGTTTGGCTTTTTAAAAAAGCCCTGTACAGTTAAATCGTAGGCTTCAAGAACAATTTGCCGGGAGTCTGTTGTGGAAAGAAATACAAAAGGAATACTTTTTTGTTTTAAAGATTGCTCAGAATTAATTTCCTTTCTAAGTTCAAGCCCGTTAAGCTTAGGCATGTTTATATCTGAAAGTATTAGAAATGGTTGTTCAGAAGTTTCCCTCAAAAATTTAAGGACATCGTGCCCGTTATAGAAAACCACAAGTTCATTCTTTACGCCAAGAGAATTTAAAATTTCACGCATCATTTCCTGGTCGTCCGGGTCATCTTCAACTAAAAGTATAGGTCCGTCTATCGCTTTGTTCAAACTCATAACTAGCCTTGTTTTATGGGCAATATAATTATGAAAGTTGCACCCTCTCCTTCCTTTGAAATTCCGAATACTTTTCCTCCGTGATTTCCTACAATTCTTCTGCACAATGCAAGCCCGATACCTGTTCCTTTATAATGTTGCTTGTCATTTAATCTTTGAAAGATCACGAAGATCTGCTCTGCAAATTCATTATCAAATCCAATACCATTATCTCTTACCACAATTTCTACATAGCTAAGGTCTTTGTTTAATCCTGCAAGTTTTTCAGTTTCTCCGGGTGTAACTTTTCTTCCGGTAATTTCAATTACAGGTGTGCGTTTCATCCTGGCTAAACTTTAATGCATTACTAATTAAATTGTGGAATAATTGTTCCATTTGTACCGGTATAGCTTCAATTACCGGCAAGTTCTGATAGGTGATGGTTGCATTTTTTTGTGCTACAATAAGGTCAAAATTGCTAAGCACTTTTAAAAGACTTTCTTTTAAATCAACCAGGGTAAATTTGTTGCCGGTTCTTGATATCCGGGAAAAATTTAAGAGGTCTTCAATTAAAGCAGTCATTCTTTGCGAAGACGCGACTATTTTATCAATATAAAATTGTGATTTTTCAGGCAGATCGCTTTTACTATTAAGTAACCTGTCTGCGAAGGTCACAATTTTTCTTAACGGTTCCTGCAAATCATGACTGGCAACATACGCAAATTGTTGAAGTTCGCTGTTAGAGCGTTCCATTTCTTTGTTGATTTGCTGAAGGTCTGCGGTACGCTGAACAACCCGCATTTCTAATTCTTCATTCAGGGTTTTTTGAGTATGAATATCTGTACCTGTACCTACCCATAATTTTACGCGGCCATTATCGTCTTTAACAGGCACACCACGTATAAGGTGCCACCGGAATTCTCCATCATGTCTTTTTAACCGAGCTTCTCCTTCAATAAAATTTTCTTCCAGGCGATTTGAATTGATTGGAAAATAATTTTTAATGTCTTTTTTGTGAAAAAGGTTGGCCATTAAGGTTTCATCAAAATTTTTATTTTCTTTTAAACCTGTGTAGCGAAAATATTGTTGGTTAAAATATTCTGCCTTTCCCTCCCTGTTAATTATCCAGGCAATATTTGGGAGGGCATCTAAAACGGTGTGTAATTTATCTGATGCTTCCTGTAATAATTGCTCTGCCACCTTTTGATCATTAATATTGGCAAGTGTGCCAATATAACCTGTAAATTCATTTAAAGCATTGTAAGTTGGCTTGCCTGTTGCAAGCATCCAGTGATAGGTTTTATCAAATTTTCGCAGCCTGAATTCTAAGGTATATTGCGTGCGGTTTGTAAAGTTTTCATTAAAGGTTTTTAATAACCTTTCAATATCATCTTTATGTATATTTTCTATCCAGCCTTCATTAATTTCCTGCTCCAGCGTTCGTCCTGTAAAGTCTAACCAGGTTTTATTAAAGAAAGTTCGTTTTCGGCTTGTATCGGCTACCCATATCATCGCAGGTGCATTGTCTGCCATGTTCCGGAACCACTTCTCTTTTTCTTCTAAAAGCTTTTGTGCTGCCCTGTGCTCTGTAATGTCTTCTATTGTAAGTAGTATCTGCTCCTGGTTTTGTAATGGTTTCTGGATTTTTTTAGCATTTATTAACATGGTTTTTTCGCCAATTAACTGGAATGTATTGGTTACTTCGTAATGAACAAGGTGAAAATCAAGTGGTATAACTTTATTAAGCTCCATCATTAATTCCGGAATATGCCACTGTTGGTTTCCAAGTTCATAGAACATTGCGCCTTCTGTTTCATCTTCCCGAATTTTAAAGGTTTTGTAAAATGCCTTGTTAGCACTCAATATGCGCAAATCTTTGTCAAGCAATAACACAGCTTCACGAATGGTTTCAAATACCGCCTCTGCATAATCGGTTGATTCAGATAACTGCAGGTTACGAACCTGCAATTCATCATTAATGGTCATTAATTCTTCATTGGTACTTTCCAGTTCTTCTTTAGAGGTTTCCAGTTCTTCATTAATGCTTTGTAATTCTTCGTTGCTTGAAACGATCTCTTCATTGGCAGACTGCAATTCTTCATTACCTGCCTCCTGCTCTTCCATCATTGTGCGTATATCTTCCTTAAGGGCAACCAATTCTGCCTGCAGCTGTATTACCATTTTATCTTTGGAAACCGAGGGCTTTAGGTTTAAGGTTTCCGGGGATGGCATTTCTTCATAAACCACCAGGAACAATTTTTCTTTACCATCATTGAGTTACAGGGTCTACTCTTAACGTAATTATTTTGGTTTGCCCATCTTTACCCTCCTCTATCTTTTGTTTTTTTATAGGTGTTTGCGAACGGGATGCTTTAACAACGGCATTTCTTATTTCAATTGAAATGGAGGGGCGGGCCATTTTAAGCAGGTTTAAACTTGCCTTGCCCGGCATAGGTTCTAAAAATAAATTTGTTTGCCCGCGAAACTGGAGAATGTCTAGATTTTCATTAATAAGAACACTTGCCGGAATATAATTTTTAAGCAAAATATCATCAACCAGTTTGTCCATTTCTACACCTGTTGCACCACTTTGATTGCTCTCTTTATTAACCATGTTTTTAAACCCGGCATCAGAAGTGCGATAACTTATGTCGAACCACGATTTGTTTGCGGCATCTTTTCTTGGGGTAAAAACTTTATACTTTTTTTCTGCCTGGTTAAATAATTGGGGCGAGGCAATAATATTCTCCGATTTACCCAACATTAAAAATCCTTCATTACCGAGCGCATATCGAAAAATAGACAAGATCTTTTTCTGCAAAACACCATCCAGGTAAATCATCAGGTTACAGCAACTAATAAAATCGAGCCGGGAAAAGGGAGGATCTTTAAATAAATTATGCGGCGCAAAAACACAACTGTCTTTAATAACTTTAATTATTCTGTAGTGCCCGTCAATTTTTTCAAAATATTTTTGAATTCTGTCTTCAGAAACTGAAGCAAGCTCCTGTGGAGAATACAAACCGGTGCGTGCTTTTTTAATTGCCTTTTCACTGAGGTCTGTTGCGAAAATTTGAATGGGAAACTTATTTGCGTTATCATTCAATATTTCCATCAAAATAATAGCAAGACTATAGGCCTCCTCACCAGTTGAACAGGCAGGCACCCAAATGCGAATGGGATTATTTGCATTCTTGGATTTAATGATCGCAGGGAAAACAGATTTTTTTACATACTCTAATGTATCAGGATCCCTGAAAAAATTTGTAACATTAATTAAAAGGTCATTATATAAATTATCTACTTCTTCATTATTAGTATTTAAATACCCGATGTAGTCTTTAAACGATTCAAGTTTAAATAAAAGCATTCTTCTTATAATGCGCCGCCTTATGGTAGTAGGTTTATAATGGGTGAAATCTATTCCTGTAAAACTTTTAATGATAAGCAGTATGCTTTTAAGGTCCTCATCATTGTCAACACCGGCGGGTTCATTAGCATCTGCGAGGGCAATCTTGATTAACTCCTTATTACTGCTGATGCCCGCAATTTCCTTTGCGATATCTTGAGGCGATAATATTTTATCCACTAACCCTTCTCTTATTGCAGATTGGGGCATACCCCTGAATTTTGCTGATTCATCTTGTGCAAAGGTTAAACCCCCCGCGGCTTTAATAGCTTTAAGTCCTATGGTTCCATCACTCGCATTACCCGATAAAATAATACCTATAGCACCTGGCACATGGCTCTCGGCAAGGCTTGTAAAAAAGCGGTCAACAGGCAAATGCAGGTGTGGCTTCTCTTTGCGTTCAACAAGTTTTAAAATACCATTATCAATTCTTAAGTCACTTTCCGGTGGAATGATGTAAAAATGATTGGGCTTTACGGGCATTCTGTCTTCAGCTTCTAACACCTTCATTTTAGTTAGCCGGGAAAGTATAGCAGATAACAAACTTTCATGCGTTGGGTCTAAATGCTGTATATACACGTAAGCCATCCCGGTTTTGGCGGGCAGGTTTTTTAAAAAAACTGAAATTGCTTCTAACCCTCCGGCAGATGCGCCTATAGCCACAACTGGGCAAAGGTTTTTAATCGGTGTATGTTCAATAAGGTTATTTGCCTTCTTTTTCATAGAGGGGTAAGTAAGTCATTATTGTAGAAAATACCATGAAAGCTGAATACAGATAAAAAGGTTTAGATTTTTGAGAGTTTTTTAAACACAATGCAATGGATAAAAAAATTTTGATTAAACACAATTTAGCAATAAATCATTCACTTAGAAACTTTATACATTTTATAGAAGAATAAATAATTACCCACATGCATCCGCCTTAAATAATACTTGTTAGTATGCAAAACCCTTATTTTTGGGCATCATACAAACCGTATGAAAAAGATGTAGCTTATAATCGATAAAGCTTTCACCTAAATGGCAAAAAAAGTAACCAAGATCGGGGTTTTAACTTCAGGAGGAGATTCTCCTGGTATGAATGCCGCAATACGGGCGGTAGTAAGAACAGGATTATATAATAACCTTGAAGTTTTTGGCATTGTTCGTGGCTATAATGGAATGATAGAGGATGATATTTTTCAAATGGACTCCCGTTCTGTAGCCAATATTATTCAGCGTGGCGGCACCATGCTTAAAACGGCAAGAAGCAAAGACTTTTTTAGTCCGGAAGGAAGAAAGATGGCTTTCGAGAACCTGAAAAAGCGTGGAATTAACGGGCTTGTTGTAATTGGTGGCGATGGCAGTTTTACCGGCGCCATGAAGCTTAGCCGCGAACACGATATTCCGTGTATAGGTCTTCCGGGCACTATTGATAAAGACCTTTTTGGAACTGATTTTACCATAGGTTTCGACACAGCAGTTAATACCGCGGTTGAAGCCATTGACAAAATTCGGGATACAGCGGATGCACACGACCGGTTATTTGTGGTTGAAGTAATGGGCCGCCATGCAGGTTACATTGCCCTACACAGTGGCATAAGTACCGGTGCTGAAAATATTCTTATTCCGGAGATTGATACGGGCATTGAAGAATTGCTCTCATCCCTCCAGGAAAAAGAAAAAAGAAAAAAACTTGTAAACCTTGTTATTGTGGCAGAGGGTTATTTACCTGATCGTAAAAACGATCAAATAAAAGGCGCCAATGAAGTAGCACGCATAGTTCAGGAAAAAATTCCCGGACTTGAAACAAGGGTAACCATTCTCGGGCACATACAGCGCGGTGGCGCACCCAGCTGCATAGACAGGGTTATTGCCAGCCGAATGGGGTACCATGCCGTTGAATGCCTCTTAGAAGGCCGGCATAATGTTATGGTTGGTATTATGAACAATCATCTAACCTATACCCCACTTGAAATTGCTATTAGGGAAAAGCAAAAAGTTAGCGAAGAATGGCTTAAAATAGTTAAAATCCTTGCGAGCTGATATTTAAGTAATTTACAGTTTTAATATACCTTCATTTTTCTTCAACAGAGACATAAAACCATAAAATAACGATTACTGATGGCTGAAAATATTTCACAGTTTCTGCATAAGGAAATGAATAAACAGGCAGGCATAGAGCATAGTTTTCATCGCACAAAGATTGTTGCCACTGTTGGACCTGCTTGCAATACCTACGACAAGTTATTAGAACTGGTGCGTGTAGGTGTAAATGTTTTCAGGTTAAATTTTTCTCACGGTACACACGAAGACAAGTTAGAGATCATAAAACTTATTAACCGTCTTAATGAGGAGGAACCTTATAACATTGCCATACTTGCCGACCTGCAGGGACCTAAGTTGCGCGTGGGCGATATACAGAATGGATTACTTGAAATAAACACCGGCGACATGCTGTGTTTCAGCTCTAAAGAAAAAGTGCTGGGCACAAAGGAAAGAATTTATGTTTCTTACCCCAACCTTCACCTCGATGTTAAAGTGGGTGATAAAATATTAATTGATGATGGTAAGTTAGAAGTGGTTGTTATTGAAATTACTTCTGAAGGCGATGTAAGAGTCGCTGTTACACATGGCGGTATTTTACTGCCCAAAAAAGGGGTTAACCTGCCCGATACAGAAATTTCTTTACCCCCCTTAACAGAAAAAGACCTGCACGACCTGGAATTTATATTAGAGCAAAATGTTGATTGGGTTGCGCTTTCTTTTGTAAGAAAGGCAGAAGATATAATTGATCTTAAGAAAAGACTGGCAGATCGAAATAGCGATATAAAAGTTATTGCAAAGATTGAAATGCCATCTGCCCTCCGCGATCTTAGAAATATTATTATAGAATCAGACGCGGTTATGGTTGCACGCGGAGATTTAGGCGTAGAACTGCCCGTTGAGAAAGTGCCTATGGCACAACGCGAGATCATTCGTAAAAGCATACACCGGGCAAAGCCTGTTATTGTTGCAACACAAATGATGGAAAGCATGATAGATCATGTAAAGCCTAACCGTAGCGAAATTACAGATGTTGCCAATGCAGTATTAGAAGGTGCCGATGCGGTAATGCTTAGCGCTGAAACAGCTACTGGCAAACATCCCGCACTAGTGGTTGAAACCATGCGTAAAATTATTTTAGAAGTTGAGAAAACCGAATACCGGTATAATCGCGAAGAAGACCTGAAACCGCTGCCTCAGTCACCATCTTTTTTAAGTGATGCGATCTGTTATAACGGTTGCAAAATAGCCCATGATGTAAAGGCCGACGCATTAATTGGCATGACACAAAGCGGTTACACAGCTTTTATGCTTAGCAGCTATCGCCCTTTTTCGCACCTGTATATTTTTACCAAGAAACAAAGCCTGGTAAACCAGTTAAGTTTAAGCTGGGGCGTTCGCGCATTTTTATACACCAGCGAGGTAAGCCTCGATGATATTATTTTCGACCAGATAGACATTTTAAAAGATCGCGGTTTTGTAAAAGAAGGCGACATCGTTGTAAATACCGGCAGCACGCCTGTGCATTTGCACCTTCCAACAAATGTTTTAAAGATCACCAAGGTTCATTAAATAATTTCTTACTTTTCATTTAGATTTCTTTTTCCTGCCTTAAAAAGCAGGATTTTTTTTCTGTATTTACTTTTCAAATATTTCAAATGAAAAAATTAATTTTTGGTTTTTTGCTGATTGCGCAATTCAGTGCAAAGGCTCATAACATCGATTCAGCCTGGATTGTAGACAATTTTACAAAAAAAGAAGTGTACATACCTATGCGGGATGGTGTGAAGCTTTTCACCGCATTGTACATCCCTAAAAACACTACGGAGAAACATCCGTTTTTAATGACCAGAACACCCTACTCCTGCGCACCATATGGCGAAGAAAAGTTTGCCCCGTTTTGGAATTATTATGTAAAGGAATACATGAAAGAAAACTATATCATGGTATTCCAGGATGTGCGCGGTCGATGGATGAGTGAAGGCGAATTTGTAAATGTTCGGCCATTTAATTCAAATAAGAAAGGAAAAGAAATTGATGAGGCAAGCGATACATATGACACCATAGACTGGCTAATAAAAAACATTGCGAATAATAATGGTAAAGTGGGCGTTCATGGCATCTCTTACCCGGGTTTTTTTTCCACCATGGCAGCAGCGAGTAACCATCCCGCGTTGGTTGCAGTTAGCCCGCAGGCGCCAGTTACAAATTGGTTTATTGGCGATGACTTTCACCACAACGGTGCTTTTTTTCAAATGGATGCATTTAGCTTTTATTCACCGCTCGGTTTTGGATTTGGTCAGCCACACCCCGCTCCCACTTCTATACCTGCAAGGTCTGTTGGTTTTCCAATTCATGATAATTATAAATTTTATTTAGAGGCAGGCACGCTTAATAATTTATCAGCCTACATGGCAGATACCATTGCCTTCTGGAAAGACCTAATGAATCATTCTACCTACGATTCATTTTGGAAAGCAAGAGATGCCCGCAATGCCACTGTAAATCTTAAACCAGCCATGCTTTGGGTTGGTGGTTTATTTGATGCTGAAGATTGCTGGGGCGCCTGGGAAGCTTATAAAGCGGCAGAAAAAAATAATCCCGGCAAAGCCTTCAACAAAATAATTAATGGACCGTGGTACCATGGTCAATGGGCATCTAATGACGGGTCGCATTTAGGCAATATTCAATTTGGAGAAAACACCAGCGAATATTTTCAGAACAAAGTAGAAATTCCATTCTTTAATTACTACCTGAAAAACAAAGGAAGTGTGGATGATATTGCTGAAGCAACTATTTACGTAACCGGAGAAAATAAATGGCACCAGTTTGCAAGTTGGCCTCCGAAAAATATAGAAAAAAAATCACTTTACTTTGCAAATAATGAGAAACTAACAGAATCACAACCCGGTGGCAGCAATAGTTTCAGCGAATACACAAGTGATCCTGCCAAGCCAGTTCCTTATGAAGAGGATGTGCATTTTAACCGCTCCCGCACCTATATGACCGCAGACCAGCGCTTCGCTTCAAGACGTTCTGATGTTTTGTTATTTGAAACAGATATCCTGAATGAAAATATTACTGTAACAGGCGGCGTTGTCGCAGAATTATTAACCAGCATTTCAACTACCGATGCGGATTTTGTAGTAAAATTGATTGATGTATTTCCAAATGATTTTGGTTATACCGATGTAGATATATATGCCGAAGATGACCCCGAAAATGTTTACCCGATGGGTGGATACCAAATGCTGGTAAGAGGTGAAATATTCAGGGGTAAGTTCAGGAAAAGTTACGAGCAACCCGAACCGTTTATCCCAAACAAAATTGATAGTGTAACTTTTACTTTACCCGATGTTGCACATACATTTCAAAAAGGTCATCGCATAATGGTACAGGTGCAAAGCAGCTGGTTTCCTTTGGTTGACAGAAATCCCCAGCAATTTTTAGATATTTATCATGCCGTGGAAAAAGATTTTATCAAAAGCAACATTCATATTTATCATGATGCACAACATGCATCCAAAATAATATTGCCTGTACTAAAGTAATTGAACAGGGATTCTTTTATGGAGAACCTTTAATCCTTTCAAACATTATATTTGTAGCTTGATCAATTTTGCGGGTGAAAATTCAGGATACTAAAACCTGTAATTTACCTGTACATTTTATGCTTTCTATTTTGCTAATGTAAAAAGCTGAATTAATAAACGATATGGAACAACATAATGCCATTGATAATCCATCCTTCACACTGGTAGATTCTTTTGAAAAAATTCCTGTTGAAATATTTGCTTCTGCAAAAGAAGGCTCTGCCTTTGTTGCCCGTGAAATAGCTGAACATATAAAACAAAAGCAGTCTGAGAATGAAATGTGCGTTTTGGGTCTTGCAACTGGCAGCACCCCCATTAGTTTATATGCAGAACTGGTAAGGTTACATAAAGAAGAAAATTTAAGTTTTAAGAATGTAATTGCATTTAACCTGGATGAATATTATCCCATTACAAAAGATGCATACCAGAGTTACTGGAGCTTCATGCATCGTCATCTTTTTAATCATATTGATATTGATAAAAACAACATTCATATACCCAATGGCAATGTTCTTAAAGATGATGTAAAACAACATTGCCAGGAGTACGAACAAATGATTGAAGATGCAGGTGGCATTCAATTGCAGATACTCGGTATTGGCAATAACGGCCACATTGGATTTAATGAACCGGGATCAAGTTTTTTTTCAAAAACACGATTGACAAACCTTGACAATAACACACGTGTTGCAAACGCAAAAGATTTTCAGAATATAGCACGCGTACCGCGGTTAGCACTAACCATGGGTATTACCACCATTATGCGTGCAAAGAAGATATTGCTGATGGCGTGGGGGCACAAGGCTGGAATTGTTGCCAAGGCCGTTGAGGGGCATGTTACAGAACAGGTACCAGCAAGTATTTTGCAACAGCACAACAATGTAACTTTTGTACTGGATGAATTAGCGGCATCAGACCTTACAAGGTTTAAATCTCCGTGGCTTACAGGAGATATAGAATGGTCGCCCATCATGATAAAAAGAGCTGTAGTAAATATGGCGCTTAAATTAAATAAACCTGTACTTAGTTTAACCACCAACGATTATAATGATAATGGTTTGGGGGATTTGCTTGTAGAAAAAGGGGATGCTTATGAAATTAATTTGCAGGTATTTTACCTGTTGCGCGATAGTATTACCGGATGGCCCGGCGGCAAGCCGGATGCGGTAATACCTGAACACCCGGAAAGAAGTACACCGTACCCAAAAACCTGCCTGATATTTTCTCCCCACCCTGATGATGATATTATAAGCATGGGAGGAACCTTTATGCGGCTGCACGACCAGGGACACGATGTGCATGTTGCGTACCAGACCAGTGGCAACATTGCAGTAACCGATGAATTTGTAACCAGGTTCATAGATTTTGCTGTTGGTTTTGAAGACATGTTTGATATGGATAATGAAAAGAGCCGGCGCATACTTGCAGATGCTCAAAAATTTCTTTCATCCAAACAATCGAACCAGATGGATACGCCGGAGATAAGGGCCATTAAGGGTTTGATAAGAAGGTGCGAAGCAAAAGCCACCTGCAAATATGTTGGTTTACCTGAACGAAACTGGCATTTTCAAAATTTGCCATTTTATGAAACAGGCGTTATCGAGAAAAACCCAATGAGTGAAAAAGATATTGAATTAACGATTGCATTGTTACAGCAAATTAAACCCCACCAGGTATTTTGCGCAGGCGATCTCGCAGATCCGCATGGAACACACAAGGTTTGTTTAGATGTGATTTTTGAAAGTTTGCGCCGCTTAAAATCGATGAATGAACCATGGATCAATGATTGCTGGGTTTGGTTATATAAGGGTGCCTGGCAGGAATGGGATATTGCGGATATTGAAATGGCCATACCAATGAGCCCAGACCAGGTTATGAAAAAACGTTACGGCATATTTATACATCAAAGCCAAAAAGATATGGTTCCCTTTCAGGGCAGTGACATACGGGAATTCTGGCAGCGTGCTGAAGAAAGAAATGCGAATACAGCCAATATGTATGCTGCATTGGGGCTAACCAAATATGCCGCAATGGAAGCTTTTGTTCGCTGGCACTTTTAAGTTTTGTTTCGAAGTGTTTTTATTACGGCTTCTGGTAAAAAGGGTGAGGCATCTCCCCCATTGCGAATAATGTCGCGTACAATGGTGCTTGCTACAGAAGTATATTTGGGTTCGCCTGTAAGAAAGATGGTCTCAATTTTATTATTTAATGTGCGATTTGCATCTGCAATGGTTTTCTCATATTCAAAATCGCTAGCGAATCGTATACCGCGAACTATATATTGCGCACCAATGGCTTCGCAAATATTTATGGTTAACCCTTCGTAGGTTATTGCATCGAATTTGGGATCTTCCGCAAAAATTTCTTTTAACCAGACTACCCTTTGCTGCGCACTGAACATCGGTGTTTTTGATGCATTTACTCCAACACCGGCAATAATTTTATCGAACAATGGTAATGCCCTGTTTATAATGTCTACATGACCAAGTGTAACGGGGTCAAAGGTTCCGGGAAAAAGACAAATTCGCTCCATGTTAAGTAATTAAGCTGAGTTAGGTTCTGTATGTACAAGTGTGCGACGCAACCAAAGCTTTATAGTAGCTATTTGCCGGGCACAAAAAACTAATTTTCGTTTTGGGGACTTAATAGATACAGGACGGCCATTCTAACGGCAACTCCATTCTCTACCTGGTTTAAAATAATAGAAAACGGACCATCGGCAACATCACTATCCAGCTCCACCCCCCTGTTAATGGGCCCGGGATGCATAATTACAATCTCCTTTCCAAGGCTTTCTAACATACGGCGGTTTATTCCATACGCAAGGTTATACTCTCTAAGGGAAGAGAACAAAGGTTGATTTTGCCTTTCTAATTGTATGCGTAACACATTCGCTACATCGCACCATTTAAGTGCATTCTTTACATTATACTCAACCCGTACATGTAAGGCTTCTTTAATATACTTTGGAATGAGCGTTGGCGGCCCTGCTACCATAACTTCTGCACCCATTTTCTGCAGAAGGTAAATATTGCTGAGTGCGACCCTGCTGTGCATGATGTCTCCAATTAATGCCACCTTTAATCCTTCCAGACTTCCCTTCTTTTCTTTCATTGAAAAGGCATCGAGCAAGGCTTGAGTGGGATGCTCATTAATGCCATCGCCTGCATTTATTATGGCAGCCGGAATATGTTTGGCAAGAAAGTGTGGCGCTCCGCTTGCGCTATGGCGCATTACCACCATATCCACTTTCATACTGAGTATGTTATTTACGGTATCGAGTAATGTTTCGCCCTTAGCAGATGAGGATACATTGGCATTAAAATTAAGCACATCCGCTCCCAAACGCTTTTCTGCAAGTTCAAAAGACATGCGGGTTCTTGTGCTATTTTCGTAAAATAAATTAACAATGGTAATGTCGCGGAGGGAAGGAACCTTTTTTACGGGCCTTTGCAAAACGTCTTTAAACTGGGCTGCGGTAGAGAGAATTAAATCAATATCTTCTTTGGTTAGCGTTTTAATTCCCAACAAATGTTGCGCTGACAGTTTCATTAAAAATCAAAGATAAATGAAAAATATAAAAGGCAGCCTTTAGACCAATTAATGAGTTTATACCAAAACCACGCTATCGTCCTCACTATTGTCTTTCCAGCGAACAAAAACTTTTTGCGAGGCGAAAGTGTCAATGGTTTTACCTACATAATCTGCTTGTATGGGAAACTCCCGGCTGAAACGGCGATCAATTAGCACACATAGCTCAACTTTTGCCGGGCGACCAAAATCAATAAGGGCATCTAAGGCAGACCGGATGGTTCGGCCAGTCCATAAAACGTCGTCGATAACAATAGCATTTTTATTTTCCATATTAAAAGGAATATGGGTTTGGTTAGCGATTTTTATTTCGCGGCGTACATCATCCCTGTAGAAAGTAATATCGAGCTTTCCGTATTTGATATCAACTCCGGGAAGAAGTTGCTTTAACTCTTCTACGATGCGGTCGCTGAGAAAAATGCCGCGGGGCTGTATACCTACAAGAACTGTATTCTCCAGGTTAAGGTGATTCTCAAGTATCTGGTGAGCGAGTCGCTTTACCGTAAGTTCTACCTGCCTGGCAGTAAGTATTGATTTCACTCTGAAGAATTTCGCACTAAAATAAATGAAACAAGCCGTATGCAGCAAAAGGGGACTAAGTTTCTGAAGGGTGAAACAATTACCAATTAGCAATACATGCCCTAAAATAGGGGGTAACCAAGGAATGGATTAATCATTAGCATGTTGTTAATTATGTGGTGCAATGATAAAGTTGGAAAACTTACTTTAATTTTTTTTATAATTTATTAATTCTAATAAACTCTTTATTCACATACTTTTTATAAGAAATTAATTTTCATTTATTTATACAAATAAAAATTATTCACAAAAACTTAAAAACTCATTTTTGAATTTAAGGCGTAAAATGAAAATTTAAGTTTTAAATTGATTGATTTAATTTTTATTTACATAAGAGTATGGTCTGTATTTCAGTTATTTATATATTTATTTATATGCTTAAAAATGTAGTAAGGAGATTTGCAAAAATTTTTTCTTTTTACTAAATTAAATAGCTGGTAAAAAAGATATATTATTTTTAATTTTAGAGTTTAATTGAGGAATTCTCTTCTATTTTGCACTATGCGAAATTTTTCAATTCTAGCTGGAACTTTTCTGGCTTTTCTTTTCATAGGTTGCAAGCAACCTGCCTCCTTTGAATACAGGGATGTGCGTGATTTTAAAATCGACAGCCTGGGGATGAACACCTCTACCATTAGTTTATCATTAGTGTATTTTAATCCAAACAATTATGGGATCGATTTAAAGCACGTGGACTGCGATGTGTATATCGATAAGAAATACCTTGGCAAATATGTGCTGGATACGCTTATGCATATAACCAAGCGAAGTGAATTTGTTGTGCCCTCAAAAATGAAAATAGATATGAAGAACATTTTTAAAAATGCTTTCACTACCCTATTCTTTAATGAGGTGCTTATACAGGTAAAGGGTACAACAAAGGTGGGAAAGGGAGGAATCTTTGTAAATATTCCGTTTAATTATGAAACCAGGCAGAAAATAGACATGTTTTAGAGCACAAAAAAGGCTGCCCCGGCAGCCTGAATGAAATAAAGTTGTTGAGTTTAGAATTAGAATGCATAACGAATGGCTAAACCACCCCAACCCCCTTCAAAGTAGTTATATCCAACAAAATTAAATGAGGGCTGCCAGTCTAGGCTTACGTTTAGTGGTGCATTATTTATTTTATAGTCTAAACCTAAAACTCCATCAATCCCAATGGAGACAGAGCTATTGTTATCCCTGAAATCTTTCCATTTATTATTAAAAACACCAACGTGGGCACCCGGACCAGCGTACCATTTTAAACCCGGTGCGCCATTTATATCTCCATGAATTTCGTACAAGCCTGTTAGCCTGAATCCGTAATTATAAAAATAAGCTAACCCTTCCACAGCAATATTTGGATCAGTGAAACTTTTTAGAGAAAGTGCACCCGGATAAAACTTAACACCGATGGCGGTTTGGTAACTTGAGCCCATACTTTGAGAGTTTCCCTGAATAAATAATCCTGCCAGGAATAATCCCGTAAACAATAATCTTTTCATGTGTTTTTGTTTTTGGTGCGCAAATGTATATTAAAAACTCAGAAGGTATACCTGACAGCAATACCACCATAAACTGGGGTAAACCCGGCACTACCGATTAATGTTACAGATGGTTGCCAGTCAAGGCTCATATTTATTGGTGCGTTGTCAAATTTATAATCCAGCCCTATGATCCCATCAATTCCAAGGTCAACGCGGCTTTTATAATCATCTTTATATTCATCTTTCCAAAAACCTACATGCACCCCTGGCCCCACAAACCATGACAAATTCTGAAGTTTATTGAATGAATAAAAGTTCAGTTCATATAATCCGCTTACCCTTAATCCTTTTTTCCAAATGGTCATCTGCCCTTCCAAATTATTCACGTCAGTTACAAACTTTTTGTAGGTAAAGGAAAATCCTCCCGGGAATTTTAACCCGGCTGCCTGGTTATATGCAGGTTGTGCCTTAACGGCAAAAGACAAGAATAAAAGAAAAACCGGTAAAAAAATTTTCTTCATAACGCACAATATTAAACCACACAACGCAAGGTAATCGGGCAATGTTATTAACCGCGTGTTAAGATATTTTCAAATAATCAATATTACATCTATGTATGGTGTGGTTATTACCCTCATCAAACTGTAACAACATATCTTTGCAAACCTGATGAAAGTACGATCATTTCAAAAAGACAAAGTAAATATTATAACACTTGGCTGCAGTAAAAACCTGGTAGACAGCGAGGTTCTAAGCGGGCAGTTAAGAGCTAATGATATTGATGTTGCCCATGAAAGCCGTAAGCCCGATCATAATATTGTTATCGTAAATACCTGCGGTTTTATTGATAAAGCAAAAGAAGAAAGTATAAATACCATTCTGCAGCAGGTAAATTATAAGAAAAAGGGGCAGTTAGAAAAAGTGTATGTAACGGGTTGTTTAAGCCACCGCTACCGTAATGATCTTGAATTAGAAATACCTGAAGTGGATGCCTGGTTTGGCACGCTTGAATTGCCTCTCATACTCAAACAACTGAATGCAGATTATAAGACTGAACTTGTTGGCGAACGATTGTTGGCGACTCCTAAGCACTATGCCTACCTGAAAATAAGTGAAGGGTGCAACAGAACCTGTGCGTTCTGTGCCATTCCCTTAATGCGCGGCAAGCACATAAGCAAAACAATAGAAAATATTATTGCAGAGGCAGAAGGCCTGGTTAGGATGGGTGTTAAAGAAATAATGGTTATTGCCCAGGAACTCACTTATTACGGCTTGGATATTTATAAGAAAAGAATGCTGGCAGACCTAATAAATAGGCTTGCTGATGTTCAGGGCTTAGAATGGATTAGATTACATTATGCATACCCAAATAATTTTCCTCTGGATGTTTTGGATGTAATGCGCAACCGGGATAATGTTTGCAATTATTTAGATATGCCCTTACAACATGCAAGCAATGCCATGTTAAAATCAATGAAAAGGCAAAGTACAAGATCAGAGATAGAAGATACCCTGGCAGCAATAAGAGAAAAGGTTCCGGGCATTTGTTTACGTACAACTTTTATTGCAGGTTTTCCTGGAGAAACCCGTGATGATGTTGAAGAATTGAAAGACTTTTTAATGGTGCAACGTTTTGACAGGGTGGGTGTATTTACTTATAGTCATGAAGAAAATACTACTGCCCATCACCTGGCAGATTTGCTTTCCCCCGAAGAAAAAGAAGAAAGGGCCTCAGAGGTTATGGCAGTGCAGCAAGAAATAAGTCTTGAGAAAAATGAAGAGAAAATTAATAAAGTATACAAGGTATTAATTGATAAAAAAGAAGCAGGCCGATATATTGGCAGAACTGAGTTTGATAGTGTAGAAGTGGATAATGAAGTAATTATAAAAAGTGATAAAAAATTATCGCCGGGTACTTTTGTAACGGCAAAAATCACTGCCGCCTTTGATTATGATCTTGAGGCAACACTGGTTTAATAACTGAACATTCAGCAGGCAAAAGTTACACATGCAATCAAAATGTACATTTACGCCCTATAGCGAAACAGGATATTTTTCTAAGATTATTGTTAATTATTTAAATCAGGATGCACAGTTAAAACCATTCTATAATTTCGAACCTTCTTTACAAAACATTCAGCAGGCCATTGTCGGAAGAGAAATTTTTCCGTTTCGAAAAAATCTGACCCAAATCCTTAAAGATCAGTATGCATCCTTACCTGTTACTGATTTGGTGAACCTAAACATATCAAGGCTTTCAGAAGATAATTCCTTCACCATAACAACCGCACACCAACCAAATATTTTTATCGGACCACTTTATGTGGTGTACAAAATATTGCATGTAATACGGTTTGCAAACGAGCTGTCGGTTTTAATGCCACAGTATAATTTTGTACCCGTATTTTTTATGGGAAGTGAAGATGCTGATCTGGATGAATTAGGCACTATTCAAATAGATGATAAGCCTTATAAATGGGTTACAGAGCAGACCGGTGCAGTTGGCAGAATGCGGGTTGATAAAAAATTTATTCAATTAGTAAATGAAATACAAAAACAGCTTGGTGTTTTACCATATGGCGATGAACTCTCATCCATATTCAAACAGGTTTATACTGATGGAAAGTCAATTCAACAGGCAACCCTTGAATTAATAAATATTTTATTTGGCGATTATGGCCTTGTGGTTTTAATTCCTGATAATCCTCAACTCAAAAAATTATTTCTTCCTGTAATTCATAAGGAGCTTAATGAATTATTTTCTCACAAAGCTGCCGCACAAACCATCGATCAATTAAAGGAACATTATAGAGTGCAGGCTGCAGGCAGGGACATAAATCTCTTCTATCTAATAAATAATAAGAGGGAAAGAATAGAATTATCTGAAGATGGTTTTATTATAAAAGCATTAAATCTTCATTTTACAAAAGAAGAAATGATGCAGGAAGCAAATCAGTTCCCTGAAAGATTTAGTCCTAACGTAATGCTGCGTGGTGTTTTGCAGGAAATGGTGTTGCCCAATTTAGCTTTTATTGGCGGTGGCGGCGAGATTGCCTATTGGTTAGAATTGAAGGAGATATTCAAAGCAGCAGGGGTGCAATTCCCAATGCTTGTTTTACGCAATTCATTTGTTGTGGTAGCAGATCGCTGGCAAAAAGAAATTGAAGCTCTGCAAATTGAACCGGCAGAAATATTTTTACCCGTGCATGAAATAATGAAAAAAGTCGTACTTCAAAATAGCAAGGTAAAAACAGATTTCAACAATGAAATAATGGAAATTGAAAACCTGTATACTATTATTGCGAGCGAAGCAGGTATTATAAATAAAAGTTTACAAGACCACACTTTAGCCTTAAAAACAAAAGCTCTGAAACGCTTAAGGGAATTGGAAAAGAAAATCTTGAGGTCAGAAAAAAAGAAATATGCTATAGAGCAGGAAAAATTTGAAAAATTAAAAGCCCATCTTTTTCCAGGCAATAGTTTACAAGAGAGAAAAGAAAATTTTTCCGGTTTTTATTCAAGGTACAGTAAAGACATTTTTAATGCTATGCTAAAACATTCCACGGGGTTGCAGCAGCAATTTGGAGTAATTTATTTACTTGAAAAATAGACTATTTTTTATCAAAATTATTTGCCCACTTTTTAGAAAGCTCTTCTGCTTTACCTTCTACCGCCTGTTGCATTTGCGTTTTGTATTCCTGTAATTTACTGGCAATAATTTCGTCTTCAATTGATAAAATAGATGCAGCTAATATTCCTGCATTCTTTGCCCCATTTAGTGCAACGGTAGCTACAGGTATGCCATTTGGCATTTGTAAAATAGAAAGTACAGAATCCCATCCATCCATTGAATTTGAAGATTTAATTGGTACACCAATTACTGGCAATGATGGTTAATGAAGCCACCATGCCCGGCAAGTGTGCTGCTCCGCCAGCACCGGCGATGATCACTTTTATTCCCCTGTTCCTTGCGGTTTCTGCATATTCCATCATTCGTTTTGGTGTGCGATGTGCAGAGACTACGGTGAGCTCAAACTCGATACCAAATGTTTTTAGTACAATGGCTGCATCCTGCATAACTGGAAGGTCACTATCGCTTCCCATTATTATTCCCACAACAGGTAAAGAATTTTCATTGCCCATACATACTTTTTATAAAATGCAATTTACCGATTGGTGATTACTTAACTTACAACTTTTAGAATCTGCTTAATTTTCTGCGCATCTTTAACCAGTATATTTTTATCATTCCCTAATATGGTTGCATGCCCCATTTTTCTACCAGGCTTTGTTTTACTTTTTCCATATAAGTGTACGAAGGTGTTTTGCATTTTTAAAACTTCATCCAAGCCTTCGTATTTGGCATTACCTGAATAACCATCTTCGCCCAACAAATTTACTATGGCAGCAGGTTGAATAGGTTCTGTATTACCAAGAGGATAGTTAAGCATTATTCTCCAAAGCATATCGTACTGGCTGCAATAATTCGCCTCAATCGTATGGTGCCCGCTGTTGTGCACGCGGGGTGCCGTTTCGTTTACAATTACTTCGTCATTTTCTGAAACAAATAATTCAACTGCAAATATTCCCGGGCTATTAAACGCACTCACAAGTTTTAGTGCCACTTCTTTACATTTATTAAGGATGCTGGATTCAAGATCCGCAGGGCTTACCTGGTAATCTAATAAATTTAAAGCAGGGTCAAAAATCATTTCAGCAGCGGGAAAGCAGGTTGTATTTCCATCATTTCCCCTGGCAACTATCAGCGCAATTTCTTTTTTAACGTTGATCATTTTTTCCAGTACTGCCGGACCTTTAAAACCTTTATCCAAGTCATTTTCTGAATGTAGTATTTGTACGCCTTTACCATCATACCCCCCCTGCCCTATTTTATGCACGGCGGGTAAAAAATGTTTTAGATTTTGTAAATCATCCTGTTTAGTTGTTATTCGAAAGTCAGCAGTGGGAATGTTGTGATCATCGTAAAATTGCTTTTGAAGAATTTTATTATTAATGATTTTTATAGCTGAAGGGTTTGGGTAAACCTTTACACCTTCCTGTTGCAATTTTTCAAGCGCTTCCACATTTACTGATTCAATTTCTATGGTAACAGCATCAAGCACTTTTCCGAAATTATACACGGTATCAAAGTCCCGGATGTCACCTCTCGTAAAATGATTGCAAAATGTGCCTGCAGGGCATTCTTCATCGTTTTCCAAAACATGTGTTTCAACCACGTAATTAGCGCCTGCCTGTAATAACATTCTTCCTAATTGTCCACCGCCAAGAATTCCTATTTTCATGATTGCGAAGATAAATCATACAGGTATATATGGTCTTTTAGCTTTAGATGCATTTATCCTCAAACTTAATTTGGCGTAACTTTGCCATTACTATGCTCCCCGACTATCCGCATAAAACATTTAAAGACAAGAGAAATAATTATTTTCTTTTGATGGAAGTGCTTTCAATGCACTCATAAATACCTGTTGATAAAGGTTGTGAACGTACAAGCGTGCGACGCAACAGAAGATGATTATTTAACTATTGCCGGTAACAAAAACAACAACATTTATGGATACACAAACTGTACAAATAAAGAGTGCTTCAAACACCGCAGATTTTTTGCCTTTACTAGGCACAGATTATATAGAATTTTACGTGGGTAATGCCAAACAGGCTGCCCATTTTTACAAGAACGCATTTGGTTTTCAAAGCGTGGCCTTTGCAGGACCAGAAACTGGCGTTAAAGACAGGGCTAGTTACGCTGTTAGACAAAATAAACTTACACTTGTTTTTACCGCGCCATTAAAAGGTGGAAACGAACTGGCAGATCATATTTACAGGCACGGAGATGGGGTTAAAGCCATTGCATTACGTGTAGATGATGCTAAAGATGCCTGGCACCAAACAACATCCCGCGGTGCGAAAAGCTATTTGGAACCTGTAATATTAAAAGATGAAAGCGGGGAAGTTACTATGAGCGGCATTCACATTTACGGCGATACGGTACATCTTTTTATTGACCGGAATAAATTTAATGGTGATTTTTTACCTGGTTATAAACCATGGCATACAGAACATAATCCACCTGAAACAGGTTTGCTATACGTAGATCATTGCGTGGGAAATGTGGGCTGGAACCAAATGGATAAATGGGTTTCTTTTTACGAAAATGTAATGGGCTTTCGCAACATACTTTCATTTGACGATAAAGATATTTCAACAGAATATTCTGCCCTCATGAGCAAAGTAATGAGCAATGGTAATGGTTATGTAAAGTTTCCTATAAATGAGCCGGCTGAAGGTAAAAAGAAATCGCAGGTAGAGGAATACCTGGAGTTTTATGATGGTGAAGGTTGCCAGCATATTGCTATGGCTACAAAAGATATTGTTGGCACAGTACAGCAACTTAAACAACGTGGCGTTGAATTTTTAATGGTTCCCTCATCTTATTACGACGATTTAGAGGCACGTGTTGGTAAAATTGATGAAGACATGGAACCTCTAAAAAAACTGGGCATTTTGGTAGACAGGGATGATGAAGGATACCTGTTGCAAATTTTTACAAAACCTGTAGAAGACCGCCCTACCTTGTTTTTTGAGATCATTCAGCGTAAGGGTGCGCAAAGTTTTGGAAAAGGTAATTTTAAAGCGCTTTTTGAAGCGATTGAAAGGGAACAGGCATTAAGGGGCAATTTATAAACATTAAATTTTTTCACGTTTGTTTATTAGTGCTTTTGTTGTAAACTGCGTTATTCCTTTTTATTATTTTTACTATGAGAATTTTGTTCTTACTTATTGGTATTATTTTCAATGCAGTCTGTTTTGCACAGCCTTCTTTTTCTGATTATCAAAGAAATTTTCCCAGGGTGGCAAAAGCCATTCAATACAAAGAAGATACTTTAAGAAAGCAATTTGCATGCAGCCGGTTTAACCTGGCCGGCAAAAAGATTTACATACGCAGTTTTAAATACGACAGCCAGTTAGAAGTATGGGCAAGAAACAATGATCGTGAACCATTTAAATTATTTAAAACATACCGTGTATGTGCATTAGCAGGCGCCATGGGCCCAAAAAGAATTGAAGGTGATTACCAGGTGCCTGAAGGTTTTTATTATATAAATGAATTTAAGCCGGTAAGCAATTACCACCTGGCTTTAGGTATTAATTATCCGAATGCGTCTGATAAAATTTTGAGTGATAGTAAAAGACCGGGAGGCGATATTTACATTCACGGAAGTTGTATAACTGTAGGTTGCATTCCTATTCAGGATCAGCAAATTGAAGAATTATATCTGCTTGCTGCAAGTGCAAAAAATAGCGGTCAGGATTTTATTCCCGTACATATTTTTCCGGTTAGGTTTAATAACAAGCGCAGCATGGAATATTTTTCACAGGCAACAAAAGAAGACCAGGATTTGCAAAAATTCGCCGTTAGTCTAAAAGATGTCTTTGATTATTTTGAGAAAGAAAAGTTATTGCCCCTTATCTCGATTAACCGGGAAGGCAAATACGTTTTAATGAATTGAACATGCATAACGCTGTAAAATAAAAAGCTGTTCCATATACATGAAACAGCTTAAATTATTTTGAAAGCGATCTTAATTACCCTGGGCTAAATATTCTTTTACCTTGTCTTTGTGCACAATAGATTCTTTAAAAGTATAAGCGCCGGTTTTAGGACTGCGTACAGCCTTAATAACCTTGCTCCAGTTTTTTGCCTCAGACGCGGCCTTTTGGTCTTTTGTTTTAATCGCTGTTTTTGCTGCCTTAGCCATAATAAATCAGTTTAACTATTAGAAATTACTTTATCTCTTTATGAACAGTAACCTTTTTAAGAATTGGATTGAATTTCTTCATTTCCATTCTTTCTGGGGTATTTTTTTTGTTTTTTTCAGTGATGTAGCGGCTTGTGCCCGGTTTACCACTGGTTTTATGTTCGGTACATTCTAAAATTACCTGTACCCTGTTTCCCTTCTTTGCCATTTTTATAAATTAAATGCTTTTAAACAAATTATATATGCATGCCTTCTGCACGCAGGTCTTTAACTACCAATGCCAAACCCCTTTTGTTAATTGTGCGAATCGCATCGGCAGACACCTTTAATGATATCCAACGATCTTCTTCAGCAAAAAAGAAACGCTTGGTTTGTAAATTTGGTAAAAATCTCCTGTTGGTTTTAATATTTGAGTGAGAAACCTTGTGACCTTTCATAGGCTTCTTACCCGTAACCTGACAAACTCTAGCCATTTTAATTATTTTTTCGGATTGCAAAAGTAGGTAAATACTGTTTAATTAAACAAAGAAGTTTAAGTTATTTTCCCCATATAAATTAATAAAATCTTAATAAACAGTATATTTGTCATATAAATGTATATCCACTTTCTCGATATAAACCTTGATTTTCTCTTTCACTCCCTATAAATAAGAGAAAACCAAATGTTACTAAACATTTGGTAACGAGCCTGCATTCATCAATTCTTCTGTTTTTTTTAATAATTATTCTTAAATTTTATGATAACCTCCGAAACTTTATCCGGCAAAAGCCAGTATTATTTTGACCTTGAAAGTAACCATGGTGCTCATAATTATCATCCACTTCCGGTTGTTTTAGAAAAAGGAAAGGGTGTGTTTTTATGGGATGTGGATGGCAAAAAGTATTATGATTTTTTGAGCGGCTATTCAGCCGTTAACCAGGGTCACTGCCACCCAAGAATTATAGCGTCTTTAATTAAACAGGCTGAAAAACTTACACTTACCTCGCGTGCTTTTCATAATAATTTATTGGGAGAATATTCAAAGTTCATAACCGAATTTTTTGGTTTCGATAAGGTTTTACCAATGAATACCGGGGTAGAAGCCGTTGAAACAGGCATTAAGCTTTGCCGCCGGTGGGGGTACGAAAACAAGGGAATAGAAGAAAACAAAGCTGTGATCATCGCATGTGAAAATAATTTTCATGGCAGAACCAGTACAGTAATCAGCTTTAGTACAGACCCAACTTCATACACGAGGTTTGGTCCCTTTATGCCCGGTTTTGTAATAATACCCTACAACAACCTTCCTGCTCTTGAAAAAGCATTGGAAAATAAGAATGTGGCAGGTTTCCTGGTTGAACCTATTCAGGGCGAAGCCGGGGTTGTAGTTCCGGATGATGGATACTTATCAAAAGCAAAATCCCTGTGCGAACAAAACAACGTTTTATTTATTGCTGATGAAATACAAACGGGGTTAGGAAGAACCGGCAAAATGCTTTGTTGTGACCATGAAAATGTGCGGCCTGATATTTTGTTATTAGGCAAAGCATTAAGCGGGGGCACAGTACCGGTTTCGGCAGTATTGGCAGATGATAAAATTATGATGAATATAAAACCTGGTGAACATGGTTCAACCTATGGAGGCAACCCGCTTGGATGTGCTGTTGCAATAGAATCCCTCAGAGTTTTACAGGAAGAAAATATGGTTGAAAATGCAGAAAAAATGGGTACCTTCCTTCGCGAGGAATTAAAAAAATTACAATCGCCATTGATCTCGGTTATTAGAGGTAAAGGTTTATTAAATGCCATAGTAATAAATCATCCCCACAAGGATGCTGCATGGAAACTTTGCGAGGAATTAAAAGAAAATGGGCTTTTAGCAAAACCAACCCATGGAGATAAAATCAGGTTCTCACCTCCATTAAATATTACGCGAAAACAACTGGAAGAATGCGTTGAAATTATCGCTGCATCTTTAGAAATTTTAGCGGCTTAAAGGTTTTTTTGTGAAACTAATATGCTTTCTGTAAGCAAGCTGTAAATTTCTTTTATCTGGGGATATGGAGAAAGCATCTCTAAATGTCGCTGAATAATAACCTGATCGTTTCTAATGGCAGGACCCGTTTGCATTTCGGCAGGCAAATAAAACGCTGTTCGGCTGGCAACCTCCTTTATTAATGGCACTAACGAATTAAAATCTACTTTTTCCTGTTGACAGAAATTATGCGTTAACGCATATAAATGATTGGTGAAGTTTGATACGATAACCGCGGCGGTATGTAATTTTTCCCGGGTAACATCGTCCGCAAATTCCACTTTTTTCGCAATGCCCCTTGCGAAATCGAGGAGATTATTTGTAACCTCTATAGAAGATCCATTTATTAAAAATGGAATGTCAGGAAAATGATCCATTTCTTTTTTAAGGCTTTGCAGCGGGTATAAGACACCATATTTTAATGAGGCTTCTTTTAAAACTGTCATTGATACTGAACCGGAGGTATGAACGACCACTTTGTTTTTGACCGGAAAACTTTTTACTACTGATTGAATAGAACTATCCGAAACACATATTATATAAAGGTCAGCATCGGGGTTAATAGCCTCCACCTGGTAATTTACCGCAGCGTTAACTTCATCAGCCAATTCTTTTACAAGTGCCTTGTTACGACCTGTAACCTGCAAAATGTCGATGCCATTAGCCTTCAACAACCTGCCCAAAATAAAGGCCACATTCCCCGATCCGATTAATGAAACACGCATGTAAAAAATAAAAAGTAAAGATGGTAAAAATAATAACCATCAAGTTAGATATGAATTATAAAAAAAGCGCTCCTTAAAAAAGAAGCGCTTAATCACCCTCAATTAAAATAAAACCTAAACACTAAAACACTGCATTAATTGACACACTTACCCCGGGTCTTGGATAAACGGGCTGATGGATAACCAATGGTGGTGGCGGCGGGGCAGGATTATATACCCTGTACCTTTGCCTGTGATATTGATTATACCTGTAAACATCATTTCCACAATGGTTCACGGCGTACCTCGGAGAATTTGCAACAACATACCCTCTTGGTAATGCCCGGCCCTGAACCCAACCATTACGGTAAGGATAATAATAATTGCCTGTGTAGGTATTGTAATACACATTGGCTCGTGGATAATAATAATAAACCTGGTTTTTCGGTTTAACTACATGCATCTTTTTGTGATAATGGTGCTGCGCTGAAGCCTGTGTGGCTAAAAGTGCACCGCACATGAATAAAAAAATGATAAGTAAAATTTGTTTCATAGACTATAATTTTTATTACTATTAAGATGCCTCTTGTTTCTTACAGTTTAACCGGTTATTTAATAGAGAAAGTATTTAACATTTTTTGTGTTTAATCCGATTAAATTAATATTGCAGCGGTACAACACAGTATGTTGACGCGATTTAATGATCGATTAAAGGATATAATGAAAGAGGTTGCTTAAACGTTTCATCAACATCGGTGAAACATCCTTTTATAAAAAATTCGGTAAGCGTTCGTATATAATATTCCTTGTGCAGGAAGTAAAAACTTAAATGAAGAATGTCTAAAAATTTATTGATTGTAGAGTCCCCCGCCAAAGCAAAAACCATTGAGAAAATTTTAGGGGAAAACTTTGAAGTAAGAAGTTGCTATGGCCATATTCGCGATTTGGAGAAAGAAGATATGGGGATTGACGTAAAGAATAATTATAAGCCTAAATACAAGGTTCCGGATGATAAGCTTAAAGTGGTAAAAGAATTAAAACAACTTTCAAAAAAATCTCAGGAGGTTTGGCTCGCAACGGATGAGGATCGGGAAGGTGAAGCCATTAGCTGGCACCTATGCGAGGTATTGGGGTTAAACCCGAAAAAACCAAGCGCATTGTCTTTCACGAAATAACAAAACCTGCCATTCAAAAAGCTGTTCAAAATCCACGCACTGTGGATATGGACCTGGTAAATGCACAACAGGCAAGAAGAATTTTAGATCGTATTGTTGGCTTTGAACTCAGCCCTGTTCTATGGCGTAAAATGAGCATGAAAAATGCCTTAAGCGCAGGCCGTGTACAAAGTGTGGCTGTGAGATTAATTGCTGAAAGAGAAAGGGAGATCAACGCTTTTCATTCTGTAAGCAGTTTTAAAATTGAAGCATTTTTTACGCATAAAGACATTAACGATAAACCTGTAACTTTTAAAGCAGAGGGTGCAAAACAAAATAATGCCGAGGGCGCAGAAAAGTTTTTGCAGGGATGCAAGGGCGCAGATTACACCGTAAAAGATATCCAGGTTAAGCCTGCGAAAAAGTCACCAGCCGCGCCATTTACAACATCAACCCTACAACAGGAGGCTAGCAGAAAATTAGGATACAGTGTTGCTAAAACAATGCTTGTTGCACAAAAACTGTACGAAAGCGGTAACATTACTTACATGCGTACAGATAGTGTAAACCTGAGCGAAACTGCGATTGATGATATTAAAGCACAGGTCGAAAACCAGTATGGCAAAAAGTATGTGCAAATAAGAAAATATAAAAGCAAAAATGAAAGTGCGCAGGAGGCCCATGAAGCCATACGCCCTACATACATGCAAAACAACACCATCAATGATAATGATGGAAGACGTTTGTATGAATTGATATGGAAGAGAACAATTGCATGCCAGATGGCAGATGCAGAAATTGAAAAGACAATCGCCAAAATTGACATATCAACTAACAAGGCAGACCTTACTGCACAAGGCGAAGTAATTAAATTCGACGGGTTTTTAAAAGCGTACATGGAAGATGTGGATGAGGAAAATGTTGCGGAAGATGAAGGCAATAACAATGCACTTCCACCTTTAAATGTAGGGCAGAAACTTGCATTCAGGGAAATGAAGGCGGTTGAACGTTTTACACGTGCAGCCCCTCGTTTTACAGAGGCATCGCTTGTAAAGAAACTGGAAGAGTTAGGAATTGGCCGCCCATCAACATATGCCCCAACAATATCAACCATTTTAAAAAGAGGTTATGTAGAAAAACGGGATAAAGAAGGATATAAAAGAGAATTCAGGGTGTTTATTCTTAAAGAAAACAATGTTTCGCGCAAAACTGAAAGTGAAACTACGGGTGCTGAAAAATCAAAACTTTTTCCTACAGACCTTGGCTTAGTTGTTACTGATTTTTTGAACCAGTATTTTGATAATATAATGGATTACCAGTTTACTGCCAAGATCGAAGAAGAGTTTGATGAAATAGCAAACGGCAAGAAACAATGGAACACCATGGTCGATAATTTTTATATACCCTTTAAAAAAGATGTAGAGAATACCATTGAAAATGCCGAACGAATTAAAGGTGAACGCGAATTGGGAATAGATACAGCATCCGGCAAAAAAATAGTAGCACGGATGGGACGTTATGGGCCAATGATACAAATTGGGGATGTGAACGACGAAGAAAAACCAAGGTTTGCCAAACTAAAGAACTCTCAAAGTATAGAAACCATTACCCTTGATGAAGCACATGAGCTTTTTAAACTACCCCGAACTATCGGGCAGTTTGAAGGTGAAGATGTGGTTGTGAATATTGGTAGGTTTGGGCCATATGCGTCTCATGCAAAAGCTTTTTACTCACTGAATAAAGACATGGACCCATACAGTGTTAATATAGATGAAATAGCCCCGCATATAGCCGAAAAAAGAGAAGCTAAAGAACAAAGAACCATTAAGATTTTTGAGAAAGAAAAAATTCAATTGTTACGCGGACCCTATGGCCCTTACATTAAACAAGGTTTAAAAAATTATAAGCTTACAAAAGACCAGCAGGAAAAAGCTGCAGACTTAACCATAGAAGAGGTAAAAGATATTATTGAACATGCGAAAGCAAATCCCCCTAAAAAAACTTCAAGAAGAAAAAAATAATAAAAAAGGGAGGTAGCAAATACCAAGTATGGCGGCATAAAAACATTTGACTGAAAGAGTGAATTTTCGTAACTTGAAAGGACTAAAATCCCCTGTTATGACCCAACATACTATCTCCCGGATATCAATTGTAATATTATCTATAGTGATGGCTGTTTTTGGGGTATATCATTTTATGTATCCAAAAAACCTCATCAACTTTCTTCCATCATTTTTACCTCCCGGCAACATTTGGATATATGTTGTGGGCATCGCTTTTATTCTTGCGGCTATTGCTTTTATCACTAACAAAATGGTGAAGCTTGCCGGGTACCTTCTGGCTGCACTTCTTTTTATTTTTGTAATAACTATTCACCTGCCTAATTACCTGCAATCAGGTTCTGTGGAAATGCAGCAAATGGCACTGATAAGTTTACTTAAAGACACGGCTTTAGCTGCGTTTGCATTGCATATTGCAGCCAATGCACCTTATATAAACAACACGAATGAAATTGATTAAATACTTCCCGATCAGATTTTAATGTTTACTACTGAAATACCAATGTGCATTAATCAATAGTGGTATTTTGATGGATTCTACAAATTTGATGTATTATTGTTTTTCAATAATGAATTGATAACCTGATCAGGTCAACATGCTTATTTCGTTCCGGAGCTGGTCATGTGTCTTTTTATATTTTAAAGCAATATTGAATGCACCACAAAACGACCTCCCTCAATAAACAGTTTTTGCGGCTGTTGATTTTTTGTTTTTTTGCCTGCTTTTTTCTTCCATTCAATGCTTCAACCCAGGCACCTGTGTTAAGGCTCACCAACAGTTTTAACGAGAATTCGGTGTTATACGATACTGATACAATAAGCCACACAACGTGGAAACCGGTTTTGTTCATAGATTCATTATACACTAAAAGCAACCGGTCGTGGCTGCATAGAAAATTCTTTGAAGAACATTTACTTCAGGTACAGGAACCCAATTTCAACATCTTCGCCGATATGGTGATAGATGAATATATAGGTGTTGGTAAAAGGGGCATACCCACCAGCAAAAGGGGCGATAACAAAAGCAAGGTTTTAATGATGAATACCCGTGGGTATGAAGCCAGCGGCAACATTGGAGACAAGTTTTATTTTGAGACCGCATTGTTTGAAAACCAGGGCAGGTTTCCGGGTTACATAGACAGCATTATTCGGCGCGATACCATTATTCCCTTTCAAAACCGGTTTAAAAATTTTGGAGACGGCAAGGGTTTTGATTTTAGTTATTCCACAGCAAGTCTTATATATAGGCCTAATCAACATTTCCTATTTAATTTAGGTTATGGAACCAATTTTATTGGCGATGGTTATCGCTCATTACTTTTGTCTGATTATAATACCCCTTACCCTTATTTCCGTACGGCACTAACCTTCGGAAAATTTCAGTATTCCGTAATGTATTCACAATATATAAGTGAAACCAGCAGAAATATTTATGCTTATGGATATCCACGCAAATGGGGGCAAACCTACCTGCTCAATTATCAGCCCACAAAAAATCTTTCATTGGGGTTATTTAATTCAGTTATATCGGCTTATGCAGATGAAACTAACTCTATTGCACTCAATATGTCTTCTTTCAGCCCCGTAATGTTTTTACACAGCAATAAATCAAAAGCTGGTGTTAGCAATAATGATGTGGCGGGCCTGAATGTAAAATATACTGCAGCCCAGGGTGTTCACTTATACGGCCAGTTTGTTGCCGATAATTTTGGTAAGGTAGAATGGGAAAACAGGTATGGGTACCAGGTAGGTTTGCGCGTAACAAATCTTTTTGGTGTAAAGGGTTGGAATGCTTTGGGTGAATTTAATAATGTTCGCCCTTATACCTATGCAACCGATACCGTAACAACCGTTTTTGCACATAATAGTCAACCTCTTGCTCACCCCCTTGGCGCAAACTTTAAAGAAGCCATTGTTGTAAGTGACTTTTCTTATAAGCGTTGGTACATAAGGGCTGAGGCATTCGCCAACAGGTATGGAGCTGACTCTACAGCCGAAACAAATTTTGGGCAAAATGTATTTAAACCACTATCGCTCCACAGCAAAGAAACAGACATAAAAAGCAGCCAGGGATTATATACAAAATTGTATTATGGAGATGTGAAGCTTGCTTATATAATTAATAAAAAAACAAACCTTCGTGTAGAAGGCGGTGCTGTTTACAGGAATGAAAGCAATAAAAGAGAATCGTACAAAGACCTGTATATATATTTTGGAGTTCGCACCACCTTCAGAAAACTTATTTATGATTTTTAATTAACTGCACTAATGAAATTTTATTTAAAATATTCTGTCGTTTGCTTGTTGTTAGTGGGTTCCGCAACGGTTGCGAAGGCACAACAAATACCACTTAACCAGCAAGTTCAAAACCGGCTTGATGAGTTACTGATGGAAGCAGATTCATCAGTTTTTTCAGGCTTTAGATCCATGAACTGGCTTGAATTAAAACAATTGGGAATTATACATAAAAATGAAGTATCAGACAGCATTTTTGGAATAGATGCTTCTTCACTTGCAAATTTAAAAAACAATAACTGGGTAAAAGCTTCAGGCAATAACAGTGTTTTTACAATAGACCCTTATATCGAAGCAACGCTTTCAAAATCAAGTGAAAAAGATAACATGCTGGCAGGCTTATCCGGTGGTGCAAGAATGCAGGCCGTGTTTAATAATAAATTTTCTTTTAACCTGGATGTTATTGCAAATCTTAACCAGTACCCACTGTATGTTGACAGTGTAATTCATGAACGGAATAATATCATTCCTGGCGATAATGCTGCAATGGTTAATAACCATGACCGCTTTTCCAACACCAATTTTAATTTCAATTTCACCTATACCCCGAGTAAATATTTTTTGATATCTACCGGTTATGGAAAACAATTTCTAGGGGATGGATACCGAAGTTTATTATTAAGCGATAATGCGAATAACAGCCCCTTTGTAAGGTTGCAGGCGAGGTTATGGAAACTAACCTATAACGTATTGTATAACCGCTATATCAATAAATTTTGGTACGAAGTAGATGGAAAAGCACAGCCAAAATACAGTACTATTCATTATCTGGGTTTTGCCACTAAAAATTTGCAGGTGGGGTTGTTTGATAATATTACGTTTATAGCTAAAGACACCAATTTTAACCGCGGTTTCGATGTTCAGTATTTAAATCCGCTAATATTTATGCGCCCGCTTGAATTTGGTATAGGTTCACCGGATAATGCTATGATAGGCATGAGCGCAAAATTTAATTTTTACAAAAAAGGATACGTGTACGGGCAGATTGCATTAGACGACATAAACTTTAAGCAATCACTTGAGCAGCACCAGCAGAATTATGGCAATAAATATTCGCTGCAACTCGGCGTTTGGAATAAAGACATTTTTAATGTACAAGGTCTATCCCATCGGTTTGAATGGAATGGAGTAAGACCTTATACCTATGGCCATGGTGTTGGTAACAACATCAGCCTAAACTATACACACTACTACCAATCACTTACCGATCCTTTCGGGTCAAACTTTCATGAGTTTATTTCTTTGTTTAATTATGCGTCAGGCAAATGGTTTGGCGTATTGCAAAATATATATACAATACGCGGTGAAAATCCGGGGTTACCCTACAACAACGGTGAAGACCTTTTTGGTGGCGAAAAAGATGTACCACGTTTTGGCAGCAAAACTTTACAGGGAATTAAAACAAAATACTCATACAACAAACTTTCGGCCGGTTACCTGCTTAACCCTGCTAACAGGCTTTCCATACAAGGAGATGTTATTTATCGTAAAAGAACTTCAACCATAGTAGACCAATCGGAATTTATTTTTAAAATTGGAATACGAACCAATATTTATAATTTCTACCACGATTTTTAAAAGCCTATTTTCCTATATTAAATTGTTTTATTTTCCCTGTATTGCTTAGTTCAAGAAAATAACTACCTGCAATTAATTGATAAAGTTTCAATTTCCATTGGTTGCTTCCTTTCAAAATATTTACTTTTTCTTTAAATAATATTTTGCCCGCAACTGAATAAATTAAAATTTCTGAACCAGCACTCTTTGCGGCATTATATGCTATAGTTATATTTCCATCGGATGGGTTGGGATAAATTACGAGATCAGATATAGGGGACGCCGTCTTTTCTACCGTAATATTTTCAGCAGTACTGCGTGCACAACCATTTACCACATTTACTACATCAGATGTCTTAGTACAGCCATCCGGTTTTGTAACAATTACCCTGTAAAATCCAACCAATTTTGCATTAAAAGTACTTGCCGTAGCATTTAAAATATTTGTATTGTTTCTCTTCCATTGGTAATTATAGCCTGAACCTACATTAGCTTTCAATAAAACAGAACCGGTAGAGCAAATGTCCAGACTGCCGGCAGCCGTTATAATGGCCTCTGGTTTGGTTTCATCTATAAGTCCGTTACAATTATCATCTATACCATTAGAACAATTTTCAATAACGTTCGGATTTATGCTTGATTTATTATCGTTGCAATCCAGATTATTATTTACATAGCCAACAGGTGCGGAACACGCACTTTTTGAAATTGCCGGGTTTCCAAAACCATCATTATCAGCATCCTTATAAAAGGTGATCAAAACACCTTCATCAATTTGTCCATTACAATTATTGTCAAGTCCATCGCATATTTCAACCGCATCCGGGTACACAGCTGCATTATTATCATTGCAGTCTGAATTGTTAGTAACATAGCCTATAGGCTGACTACAAGATGTGGTGGTTAGTAATGGATCGCCAAAGCCATCGTTATCGCCGTCTTTATAAAAAGTTTTTATTACGCCTTCATCAACCTTTCCATTACAATTATTATCTATCCCGTCACATATCTCAGGAGCGCCGGGATTGATTGATGCATTATTATCATTACAATCACCATTCTTGCTCACGTAACCGGCAGGAGCGGAACAGGCACTTTTTGTTATTAAAGTATTGCCATAACCATCACCATCTACATCACGATAAAATGTAGTTTTTACACCCTCGTCAATTTGACCATTGCAATTGTTATCTAAACCATCACACAACTCAGGTGCACCGGGATAAACCGTTGAATTATTATCGTTGCAATCCCCATTTTTACTTACATAACCTGATGGTGCAGAACAGGCACTTTTTGTTATTAAAGTATTGCCATAACTATCACCATCGGCATCCCGGTAGAATGTTGTTTTTACACCTTCATCAATTTGACCATTGCAATTGTTATCTAAACCGTCACAAAACTCAGGTGCACCGGGATAAACCGTTGCATTATTATCGTTGCAATCCCCATTTTTACTTACATAACCTGATGGTGCAGAACAGGCACTTTTTGTTATTGATGTATTGCCATATCCATCACCATCGGCATCCCGATAGAATGTTGTTTTTACACCTTCGTCAATTTGACCATTACAATCATTATCTAACCCATCACATACCTCTGGGGCTCCGGGATGTATATTTTTATTATTATCCTTACAATCAAGATTATTCAAAACATAGCCTTCAGGAGCTGAACATGCCATTATAAATATTGCAGGATCTCCATATCCATCTTTATCGGCATCCAGGTAGTAAGTGGTTTTTACTCCTTCATCCACTTCGCCATTGCAATCATTGTCTAATCCATCGCACAGCTCAGGAGCTCCGGGATAAACCGTTGCCTGTGTATCATCACAATCTGTGTTATCTGGTACATAGCCTTCAGGCTGTGTGCAGGAAAGTGTTGATTGTGTGTTATCTCCATATCCATCTTTATCAGCATCGAGGTAGTAAGTGGTTTTTACTCCTTCATCCACTTCGCCATTGCAATCATTGTCTAATCCATCGCACAGCTCAGGAGCTCCGGGATAAACCGTTGCCTGTGTATCATCACAATCTGTGTTATCTGGTACATAGCCTTCAGGCTGTGTGCAGGAAAGTGTTGATTGTGTGTTATCTCCATATCCATCTTTATCAGCATCGAGGTAGTAAGTGGTTTTTACTCCTTCATCCACTTCGCCATTGCAATCATTGTCTAATCCATCGCACAGCTCAGGAGCTCCGGGATAAACCGTTGCCTGTGTATCATCACAATCTGTGTTATCTGGTACATAGCCTTCAGGCTGTGTGCAGGAAAGTGTTGATTGTGTGTTATCTCCATATCCATCTTTATCAGCATCGAGGTAGTAAGTGGTTTTTACTCCTTCATCCACTTCGCCATTGCAATCATTGTCTAATCCATCGCACAGCTCAGGAGCTCCGGGATAAACCGTTGCCTGTGTATCATCACAATCTGTGTTATCTGGTACATAGCCTTCAGGCTGTGTGCAGGAAAGTGTTGATTGTGTGTTATCTCCATATCCATCTTTATCAGCATCGAGGTAGTAAGTGGTTTTTACTCCTTCATCCACTTCGCCATTGCAATCATTGTCTAATCCATCGCACAGCTCAGGAGCTCCGGGATAAACCGTTGCCTGTGTATCATCACAATCTGTGTTATCTGGTACATAGCCTTCAGGCTGTGTGCAGGAAAGTGTTGATTGTGTGTTATCTCCATATCCATCTTTATCAGCATCGAGGTAGTAAGTGGTTTTTACTCCTTCATCCACTTCGCCATTGCAATCATTGTCTAATCCATCGCACAGCTCAGGAGCTCCGGGATAAACCGTTGCCTGTGTATCATCACAATCTGTGTTATCTGGTACATAGCCTTCAGGCTGTGTGCAGGAAAGTGTTGATTGTGTGTTATCCCCATATCCATCTTTATCAGCATCGAGGTAGTAAGTGGTTTTTACTCCTTCATCCACTTCGCCATTGCAATCATTGTCTAATCCATCGCACAGCTCAGGGGCTCCGGGATAAACCGTTGCCTGTGTATCATCACAATCTGTGTTATCTGGTACATAGCCTTCAGGCTGTGTGCAGGAAAGTGTTGATTGTGTGTTATCTCCATATCCATCTTTATCAGCATCGAGGTAGTAAGTGGTTTTTACTCCTTCATCCACTTCGCCATTGCAATCATTGTCTAATCCATCGCACAGCTCAGGAGCTCCGGGATAAACCGTTGCCTGTGTATCATCACAATCTGTGTTATCTGGTACATAGCCTTCAGGCTGTGTGCAGGAAAGTGTTGATTGTGTGTTATCTCCATATCCATCTTTATCAGCATCGAGGTAGTAAGTGGTTTGTTCCGAAATGGTTTGCAGGTTAAAATTTGGGGATGAGGTTTGGCAATTATTATAATCCACAACGGAAACGAAGTAAATTCCATTTGATTTGGCGTAAATATTAGATAAAGTGTCACCCGTATTCCACTTATAATGTGAAAATCCTGGTGTGGCAGACAACAATACGCTATCTCCTGTGCAGGCAGCACCCTGGGATTGTTTATTTATTTGTGGAACGGGAAGTATTGCTTCAGAAATATTTATTGTGGTATCATAAACACATCCTTTTCTGTTGATGGCATGCAAATGATAATTTCCAAAGGAAAGTTTATTAATATTGGGCTGAGTAGAAACAAAATCATTTGGACCAGTCCAATTGTATTTTACTGAATCATATGGATTATCAAAAACATTTATTGATCCAGTTTGCAGTTCAGCACAACCTTCATTACTAATCGTAAAATTAATAGTAGGGGGCACACAAACATTTGAAGTACAAATTACGGATGAAGTAGCCTCAAGTTCGGCCAAAGTTATTATAGACTCATCTTTGTCAATCCTTGTATATATATGGCTTGTATCACCATTTCTTGCCCGGTTAAAAAAGCATATAGCTTTGCGCAAAGTATAAAGCACTTTAAGGTCTTTGGGTTTTCCTTGAAAAATTCCATGACCTCCATATGCAGCCAGCACCTCCATTGGCACTGTTTTGTATTTGTTGGTAATTCTTCGGTATATAAGATCACTCCCCATTAGGGAACCATAAATATCTTTATTGCATCCAAGAACTGGTGGCCCCTTTATAAAAGGTACCACCCTGTCATCGATGCCATGTACAGAGAATACTGGAACAGCATTGTCGTTTCCATCAATCCACGCAGTGTCAGTTATACCACCCCAATTATTAAAGATTCCTTTAATGATAAACTTATCGGTATAACTATTGCCGTAATTATTTAAGTTGCCCAATATAGCAGGGGCAGCAGGAACTATTATATTGGATTCCTCCTGACTTATATACGTTAGGTCAATGGCAAGCTTACCACCGGCACTATACCCACCTGCATAAAAATAATTGGGATTTACACCAAATTGTTTTGAAAAATGGGACACAAATCTCATTGCTGCGTGCGCATCCTGAACCCCACGGTAAAAAGCAAAATATAGTGAATCTTTATATTTAGCCTGGCAACTGTCGTCAAGTAGTGCGGCGCAACGTTTTTCAGGGGATGCACAAAAGGAGGGATCACATGCGACCTTCTCATCTCCCTTTACCCAGCCTAATCTATAAGCAATTGAAGCTGCGACATATCCACGCCTTGCAAATTCTCGGCATTTTTCATCATTATCAAACCTGCAACCTACCCGCATGCTGCCACCATGCATTAATAACATAAATGGCTTTGCACATGAAGCACATGCTGCCGGCAACGAATTTTCAGTCAAATTACGTGGTAAGACACAGGCAGAATAAACAGTTATATATAATTGAATGGATACATTGCCATTACCATAAACATTGTTCACAGTTGAATAAACGTAGGATTGGCTGTCTATAGCTGAGGACGTATAGCAAGGCTCATCCTGATAACAAATATTTTCATTACATAGCGGTTCTTCTTGCGCAATGCAATAATTATGTAGTGTAATTAACAAAGAAAGCCATATAAAAAATTTCATACAAAGTGGGGGGTGGCTATGGAAATTAAGAGGGTTGATTTAAGGGATCCCTGTTATTAAAACTATATAAGAATTCAAAAAATATTAGCAGCTTGTACGAAGGTGCGCTTGCAGGTTGAATCCATTCAAAATTACTTTATCGTGGAAAGGAAATAGTAACTCTTTAGAGGAGTAGAACTAAAGATACCAACACAAAAAAAACGCACCCTCACCAGGTGCGTTTTATATAAGAAAAATATATTCTTTCTAAGAAAGTTTTGCTAAGGCTTCTTTTATTCTGGCCCATCCTTTTTCAATATTGGGAAGGCTGTTAGCAAAAGAAAATCGAACACAGGCAGGTTCTCCAAAAGCATCTCCCATTACTGAAGAAGTGTGCGCAGTATTTAGAAGATACATGCACAGGTCATTGGCATTATTAATTTTAATATCGCCATTCGATTTACCATAGTACGAAGAAACATCAGGGAAAATATAAAAAGCGCCTTCAGGTTCAAAGCATTTTAAGCCCGGTATTTCTCCCACCAGCTCCATAACACGTTTCCTTCTTTCTGTAAACGCTTTCACCATTTCAAAAGACGGTGCAAGATCTGCGGTTAATGCAACAACTGCAGCCTTTTGTGTAACAGCATTCGTTCCGCTGGTAAATTGCCCCTGCAGTTTTTCGCAGGCTGCAACAATTTGTTTATCCGCTGCAAGAAAACCTAATCTCCAGCCTGTCATGGCAAAACCCTTGCTTAAACCATTAACCACAATTACGCGGTCTTTAATATTATCAAACTGTGCAATACTCTCATGCTTGCCTACAAAATTTATGTATTCATAAATCTCATCAGAAATAATAAATACATCAGGATGCTTTGCAAACACATCGGCCAGCGCCTTCAATTCCTCTTTACTGTAAACGGCACCAGATGGATTACAGGGTGAAGAAAACAAAAAAGCTTTTGTTTTAGGAGTGATAGCGGCTTCAAGCTGCTCTGGTGTTATTTTAAATTTGCTTTCAATGGAAGATTTAATTTCTACAACCTTACCCCTTGCCATTTTAACCAGTTCAGAATAGGTTACCCAATATGGAATTGGGATGATCATTTCATCGCCATCATCAATCAGGGCAAAAATTATATTGGCTAAACTTTGCTTGGCTCCGGTAGATACAATAATATTTTCGGGGGCATAATCAAGGTTATTGTCCCTTTTAAATTTTGTACAAACTGCCTGCCTCAGGTCAGCAAAGCCAGATACGGGGGTATAGTGGCTCCAGTTATCCTTTACTGCCTGTATAGCTGCCGCTTTAATGTGTTCAGGGGTATCAAAATCGGGTTCGCCCAAACTAAGATCTATTACATCAATTCCTTTGGCACGAAGTTCACGGCCGAGTTTGGCCATTTTTAAAGTTTCAGGTTCACTGAACCGTTGAAGTAGGGATGATAATTGCATTAAAAATTGACTTTAAAGGTGATTTTTATTTTATTTCACATTTAGCAGCAATCCGGAGAAATTTATTAAAACCTCTCCAGAGAAGAGAAGAAAAAGCTGCCCTCAACCTGCGCATTCTCATCGCTGTCGCTGCCATGTACGGCATTCTCACCAACGGATGCGGCAAAGTCTTTTCTAATGGTACCTGCATCTGCTTTTGAAGGATCTGTTGCACCAATCAGTTTACGAAAATCAGCCACAGCATTTTCCTTTTCAAGAATAGCAGCTATAATGCAACCACTACTCATAAAATCAACCAGCTCACTATAAAAGGGTCTTTCTTTATGAATAGCATAAAATTCACCTGCCTGTTCTTTGGTTAAACGTGTCCATTTCAACGCCTTAATTGTAAAACCAGCCTGTAAAATCCGGTCAATAATAGCACCTGTATATCCTTTGCCTGTAGCATCAGGCTTCACCATGGTAAAAGTTGTATTGCTCATAAATTTTATTGAATGGCGCAAAACTAAGGGTATAAACGGCTTAGTTTATGGTTTTTTATGTTAACAAATACAATAGACCTAAAATTGATTTGAAGGAATGGGCTTAAAGGCGCAATTTTGCCGCCACATTATATGCAGGCACTTGAAAAGTTTTATCCCTTACTGGATGAACCGAAAAAAATAATTATTACGACCCATCAGAAACCCGATGGCGATGCAATGGGATCATCTTTAGGCATGTTCCATTTTCTTAAATCCATGGGGCACGAGGTTACCGTAATCTCTCCTACCAACTGGGCTAAGTTTTTAAACTGGCTTCCCGGTTCCGATAAGGTGGTAAATTTTGAAGCTGAAATGGATAAATGTATCCAGTTAATTAACCAGGCAAACATATTATTCTGCCTTGATTTTAATATAATGGTACGCACCAAAAGAATGGAAGTTCCATTAACACAGGCTACCGGTATTAAAGTACTAATAGACCACCACCAGCAACCGCCGGAAGGGGTGTATGATTATGGATATAGTGATACACAAAAAAGTTCAACCTGCGAAATGGTTTACGATTTTATTGCGGCATCCCCTTTTAGTGATAAAATGACGAAAGATATTGGCACCTGCCTGTACACAGGTGTAATGACCGATACAGGTTCTTTCAGGTTTGCCATAACATCGGCTAATGTGCATAGAATGGTTGCACATTTTAAAGACCTTGGAATAGAACATTCCCTTATACACGATAATATTTACGATAACTTTTCTGAGAGCCGCCTTAAGTTTATTGGCAATGCCCTATTGTACAGAATGGAAGTGTTATATGAGTACAATACTGCGCTTATGGTTATACCGCGCAAAGATTTGCAGAAATATGAAATTAAAACCGGCGATACCGAAGGTCTCGTTAATTACCTTTTAAGCATAGAAGGTATTAAATTTGGCGCACTACTTATAGACCGTACTGAAGAAAGGAAATGGAGTTTCAGAAGTAAAAGTAATTTTGACGTAAATGCACTGGCCCGTGCACATTTTGAAGGTGGTGGTCATTTTAACGCTGCGGGTGGCAGAAGTTCCGCATCGATTGAAGAAAATGTAGAAAAATTTAAAGAAGTTCTTAAACAATACGAAAATCAATTACAGTAAAACAAATGAAAACGACAATTGTAGCATTTACCGCATTATGGCTTATTGCCTGTAATGTAAATTATGAAAAAACACCTTCTGGGCTGGTGTACAAAATTTTCCCTGGCAAGGGCACAGAAAAACCCAAAGCTGGTGAATTTGTAAAATTTCACCTTCAATATACCATTGGAGATAAAGACAGCGTACTTAACTCTTCGTTCGGTAAAATTCCCGGTTACTCTCCTGTTGATACTTCTCAACGGTCGCAGTACACCTTTATGGAAATTATACCGCTTATGAGTAAAGGAGACAGTGCAGTGGTTAAACTAAGCGTGGATACATTAAAGAACAGGAAATTTATTCCTGACTATGATGCCACATTTGTAAAAGGAGGAACCATTACGTGCCGCCTGAAACTGATGGATGTATTTGCAACAGACAGTTTAATGATGGCAGATTACCAGAAAGAATCTGACTTTCAAAAAGATCGTGAAGGGCAGGAAATAATTGCCTACATGGCTAAGAACAATTTAAAAGGTGAAAAAACCAAGAATGGTGCTTTCGTTATAATTGAAACCCCGGGGGATGCGGCAGTGAAAGCAGATTCAGGAATGATCGCTGTAATAAAATACAAAGGTTATTTTTTATCTGATGGTACTGTGTTCGATACCAACCTTGATTCTTCTAAAGGACATACAGATCCTATTGAGGTTCCCGTTGGTGCACACCAGGTAATACAGGGATGGGATGAAGCGTTACCTTACTTTGGCAAGGGTGCTAAAGGTAAAGTGATTGTTCCAAGCATGATGGGTTATGGTTCACAGGGTCGCGGCCCCGAAATGCCACCTTATTCAAACCTGGTTTTTGATATGGAAATCATTGATGTTAAACCTGCACCGGCAGGAGGAAGCCCAGGCATGCAAATGCCCGCTGATGGTGAATAAAAAAACATTCGTATTAAATAGAAATACCGCCAATTGGCGGTATTTTTTTTATTTATCAAGCAACAATGAAAGCTGTAATAATTCTAACCGCTTATATTGTTTCTCGGGAGTGTCAAAACATTTTGAAAGTTCTTCCAGTAACATCTGGATGATCCTTACGTGATTCATTGGTTTGAAATAAGATGAAGAAGACGGTATGGAAAGCCGGTTGAAATAATTATCTACATCTTTCTGGCTAAATATCTGCCCGGTAGTAGCATCCACAAAAAAACTTATTTGCTTTTTAGGATCATTGGTTGCATCAGATGCTTCGTTAACATTACCAAAAAATGCTAACACAAATTGCTTTGGAATATTGATGGCGCGTACCGGCATTGCAAGTAATTCTGCAAGAACGAGGTAAAGAATTCCATTGGTAATAGTATTTCCTTTTTTTGATTGAAGCACTTTGTGAAATAGAAATTCATCAGGGTTGTTATAAGACACCTCAACCCCTTTAAGATTGTAATAATTATACACAATGCTGGTAATAACATTGGCTTGTTCCAATGGCGTTAAAAAGCTGTTTAACTCAAGCCAAACATTCCTTCTTATCTTTTCTATTTCCTGTATAACGGGGCCAGTTTGCAGATCAGGGTATTGAAACCTTGCTACCAGCAATGCACCAAAAAGCAAGTCCTGATAAGCGCTGTTGCGCCACTCTGTAAAATCATTTACAAGGTCTGAATAATGCAACCGGTGAATAAGCATTTCAATACGTTCCTGCACATCTTCACTCACCGTATTTTCCCAAAGATTTTCGAGGTTGGGAATTATACCTTTTCCATATTCAACAATCTTTTCACTTACGGTATTAAAAACCTCAGCGTCAGGATCATCTATCAGGTTAAACAAGGCGGATATTTCGGTGTTCACATTCATAGTTTGAATTGCATTACAAACTAATAAAAAGTTTTTGATTTTAGGGGGCCCCAACTTAACAACAGGTGTTAATTTCTTTTTGTTTAAACCGTAGAATAAAGCCTATGGCAACCTATTGAATTATACACCGAAAGCTTTAATCATTGAAATTGATACGCATAAATTTTATTCTGGAAAGCCTGTCGCATTTTGTACAGAACGCACAAGGGTGCGACGCAACTAACGTTGAGATAATACTTGCAGCCGGTTACAAAAAATAATTTATTTTTTTACAGGCTTTTCAATGGGATAAACCGGTGATAAAAAATCGCTGTTGCTAACAAAAGCAATGTGTTTGCTGTCTGGCGACCACGATGGTGTATTGATTGTTCCCTGACCTCCATATAAATAAGCGATCACTTTACTTGCGCCACCACCTACAGGCATTAACCGCAGGTATACATGTTTATAAAAGGGATGATCGCCGGGTTCAACATCGCGACCGAATGTGAGGTATGCTATCCATTTGCCATCGGGTGATATGTGGGGAAACCAGTTGTTTAAAGAATCGCTGGTTACAGCCTGCTGGTTGGTGCCATCGGGAAACATGCGCCACAACTGCATGGTGCCGCTGCGAACAGAATTAAAGTAAATATAATTGCCATCGGGAGAATATTCCGACCCATCATCCAACCCTTTTGAAATAGTAAGTTGTTCTTCCGGACCGCCGGTGGAGGGTATGCGGTAAATATTGTAATCTTTTTCGCGCTCGGCAGTATAGGTTAGAAATTTTCCATCGGGCGACCAGCCATGTAAATAAGAAGGCGCCATATTTGTAATACGTGTGGGCTCGCCGCCGCTTATGGGCAATGTGTAAATACAAGATCCTTTTAATGAATCGTTGTAATTGCTAATGCCTATCATTTTACCATCGAATGAAATAACATGGTCGTTATTATTCTGTTTGGCACTGCCGGTATTTATAATTACAGGTTGCCTGGTGGCAAGGTCGAAATGATATAATAATCCATCGCTATTATAAACCAGTGCCTTATTATCCACTGTCCAATTAGGCGCTTGCAACGACCTAGGTGACTGATATAAAATAGATCGCTGCGAAGTGGTAACATCTAAAATTTCGAGCCTGCTGCCCAGGTAATCTTTATACATTACCATACCCTTATAAACAGGCTTAGTAATTCTTACGTTATAAAATTTAGCTTTTTCAATAACCGCAGGATTATGTGCACAAACAAATAAGCCAACATAAACCTCTTCGCCTAAGGGTATTATGGTTTGACTGGTTATAAATAATTCTCCATCTCTCGCAACGGACATGATACAGGTATCGCCCCTTCTTTCTAACTGAACTACATCTGCATGGGTGATTGCGGATTTAATTTCGCGGGTTGAATCTCCTTTTGATTTTCGAAACTGCAATGAGGTTAACCCATCTCCATGCACCACTGCATTAACATGCGCTGAATTTCCTTCTAAAGATCTGCGTATCATCCAACCCCATTTACGGTGCGGATCAACACCGGCTGATAAAAACTTAGCATGCGTGGTTAAAATAAAATTGCCGCTCATCTTCCTATACAGAAATTGAAACTCGTCGTTGGTATGCCAGATGTTTGTTCCCGCACCTTCTATAATATACGACTGGTCTATTTCATCGTACACCGCATTGCCTTTTATAGCCACATTACCTACATCGGAATGATCTTCAAAAATTCCATGAGGATGTTGTTGCGCAGTTACATTTATATAAACCAGGCAAACAGAAAATACCAGCACAATACTTTTCATAAAATAATAATTACAGATCAGAATAATCGGTGGCGTGCATCAGGGTTATATCGTTGTGAGAAACAGACACGTTGTTTTCATATACAGGATCAGAAGAAATCTTTTTCCAGAAGGGGCTATCGCCAAAACTTTTCCAATGCGCATCCCTGTCTTCCATACTTTCAAAAGATGTCATGTACATCAGATTAGGCATGTTGCAACCTGAAATAACACTGCCATAAAAAACAGCATTAAAATTTAGTTGATTGAACAGTCCTATTTCATCACCCTCGTTAAACATGCTAACCTTTCTTTCATACAGATGTTCTGTGGGGCTTTCATAACTGCGTAACTCGTATACCCGTTGGGTTTTAGGCGATTTCAATTGGGGCACGGTTAATATGCTATGCATAGGAAAAGCTTCTAATAAAGTAGATTCCATTCTTTTGTAGGGTGCAGCATCTGCAGAAGCGGCATAAAAGAATTTTGAGGTGGAGATATATTCTTTATCACTGTTTAAACTTTTCTGCATCGATAGCCATTCATCCAGGTTTTTAAAAGGTATAATTACAATCACCTTTTTTAATGAAGCCGTATCATTAGCAATGGGCTTAAAAACACCGACGGTTTTAATATGTAAGCGGTGCAAGGCAGGCAATAAAGCTTCTTTTAAGTATTGATCAGTTAGTTCAATTTGTTCGTTGGATGTAAGTATATAAGTTCTCACCTGGTAAAACTCCTTTTCATGTGCGTATGCAAATGTTGGTATAGCATACAGAAACACAAGTGACAAGCAGAAGCTCCGCATGTTTTTGAAATTTAATAAAGCCATTCTTCTTTTTTATTTTTTTGAATTAGAAATAATTAATCAAATCTTTTTAAGGGATTAAAAGTTTAAGATAGTAATTAAAAAGTAAAAAGGTTGTAAGATCAAACTTTAAGTTATACAGAATTTCGCCCGGCATTTATAATTCCAAAAGAGCAGCGAATTACCAGTTTTCTAAGTGTTTCAAGTAATGGATCATTCTTTTTACTTTCTTTTATTTTACGAATACGGGTAATGGCAAATTGCTGAATGGTAAGCAAGGGCAATACCATTCTCTCCCGCATAACAACCGACATCTGGTCTACAGGAAAATCGCTCATTAACTCCTTACCTGTTAACTTAAAAATATATTCTTTTGTAAGTTGATATTCATCATAAATGATGTTCCATATTTCGGCATATTTTTCTTCCTTCGAAAGAAATTGGGTTAAGGGAAAAAAACATTTTTTCATTGCCATCTCGCAATTATCCAGCAGGGTTTTAAAGAAAAGGGAGTTTTGATATAATGCTTTTACGTAATCGAATTTTCCTTGTTTTTCAAGCTCTCTTAACGCAGACCCTACGCCGAAATATCCTGGCACATTTTGTTTCATTTGTGTCCATGCGCCAACGAATGGAATGGCCCGCAGGTCTTTTAAATTCAGTTTTTCTTTTTTCGCCCGGCTCGAGGGCCTGCTACCGATATTCGCCTCGCTGTAATAAGTTAAAGGACTAACATCCGATAAATAATCAACAAATAAGGGGTGATGTTTGAGCGATATGTAAGATTTATATCCTGCTTCAGAAAGGCTGCGGATTAATGTTTCTTCCTCCTTTGAAAATGTTTGTTCGTTGGATGCCAATATTGAACTGTATATGCCTGCGTGCAGTAATTGTTCCATATTATACTGTGCAGATTCAATGGTGCCGAAATTTGAACTTACCGTTTGCCCCTGTATGGTTAGTTGAATTTGCTTGTTTGATATATTCTTACCCATAGAAGCATAAAAATTGTGTGTTTTTCCACCGCCGCGTGCAGGTGGTCCTCCCCTGCCGTCAAAAAACACGACATCAACATTAAATTCTTTGGATATCGCAGTAAGTGCTTCTCTTGCTTTGTATATGCCAAAATTCGCCATCAGGTAGCCACCATCTTTTGTACCATCAGAAAAACCCAGCATGATGGTTTGAGTGTTGTTACGCTTTTGAACATGCTTCCGGTATACAGGGTTACTGTATAAACTGCGCATGATGTCCATGGCATTTTCAAGGTCATCTATGGTTTCGAATAAAGGAATAATATCAACCTTTATATCATCCGGATCCCATCCGCATAAAACACAAAGTCCAAACACTTCCAACACATTTAATACGCTGTTACACTGGCTTATTACATACCTGTTGCATCCTTCTTCTCCATTTTGTTTTTGAATGGTTCTAATGGCTTTAATTGAATCAAGCGTATCCTGTATTAATACATCTCCATAATCTTCCTTTGGCAGTGTTTTTTTGTTTTCAGTTAAAAAAGCAATCTTTTTATCGTCATTCCATTGAATATATTCTTTAGGAACGATTTTCCCTTTGGATGAAAGCACCTGCATTAACCTTGTATGTACACTGCTCTCCTGCCGTATATCAAGAGACGCGAAATGCATCCCGAAAATATGCACCTTGTTTATGAGGTTTTGAACAAGGTGAAGAAAAAGCCCGTCATGTTCATTAATAATGATCTCTTTAATTTTATTAAGTTCTGTTAATAAACGCTTTTTATTGATCTCGGTTTTTGCACCGGGAATAAACACATTATCGTATAATTCCTTTTCAAGTTCTACAAGAATTACATCAATGCCTTTAAATGTAAGCCTGCGCTTTAAACGCCGTATCTCCAGGTAATAACATTTAAGAATGCTTCCGCGTAAGGCTTCTGCCACCTGCAGCGTGATACCTGTATTAACAAAGGGATTGCCATCACGGTCACCTCCCGGCCAAAACCCCATGTTTATGATAGATTTACTGTCATCGATCGCTTTTGGAAACTGGCTTTTTATAAAAGAGGTAATTCTGCCGGCAGCAGGGTAGAAAATGTTTTCGAGATACCACAACAAGTTCATGGCCTCATCTAATGGCGTGGGTTTTTGTTTTTTTAGAAAGGCTGTTTTACCTAATTGTTGCAGGTATGTATTGATCAATCCTGCATTGTTTTCTCTCAACGCTTTTGAAAGATCTGTCATGATACCAAGTACAGTATCGGGATAAAACTGTGTTGGATGCGCAGTAAGCACAAGACGAATGGAAAAGTCTTTGAGTTTTTCTGCAAGTTGGCTTTGCTTTTTATTTTCTACAACCTGTGATGTAAGATGCCGCATGGTTCCGGGTTCGTTATCATCATGAATTTCGTTGAATGCAGCATCTTCAACAGCATCGAACAATACCACCTGCCTTTCGGCATATTGAATAAAAAGAAACAGCAGGCTTAATTTTTCTTTCTCGGTTTTATAAGTAATGTGTTTTTCGAAAAAATTATCGATGATCTCATTGGGACTTAAATTATTACGAAACCCTTCTTCGCAGCTATCCAATAGCAATGAAAGCATTACCCCAGTTTTTTCTATTCGCTGAAAAGGAAGCGATGTGAACAGGCTGTTATACAGTTGAAATTTTATGCCAACATTACTGTTAAAAGATTGCAGTGCCGGGTTCGTTATCTGGTTCATTATTAAATTTTACTCAGAACTGAAAAGTCAGCCCTGCACATTATACAATGTATTCGAATATTACATCATTTTTCCTCAGCTCGGTGAAATCAATATTGCAATCTTTCATTCTTTGCACCAGTGCTTCAAAATCTTTTTTATACTTAAGCTCTATACCCACTAAGGCGGGACCAGTTTCTTTGTTATGCTTTTGCATGTATTCAAAACGGGTGATGTCATCATCAGGTCCAAGAATTTCATTAACAAATTCTTTTAACGCACCTGGGCGCTGAGCAAACCTTACCAAAAAATAATGTTTTAAACCTTCGTAGATAAGAGAACGTTCTTTTATTTCCTGCATTCTGTCAATATCGTTATTCCCGCCACTTACAATGCACACAACATTTTTTCCCCTGATCTCTTCCTTATAATCATCCAATGCAGAAATAGATAAAGCACCTGCAGGCTCAGCAACAATAGCATCTTCATTATACATTTTAAGTATTGTAGTACATACTTTTCCTTCAGGTATTAAATGCACTTCTTCCAGCACATCTTTACATATGCTGTAAGTAATATCTCCGACCCTGCTAACAGAGGCACCATCAACAAACCTTTCTATATGCGGAAGTGTTACAGGAGCTCCAGCATTAAAAGCGTGTAACATAGATGGCGCGCCGGCTGGTTCTACCCCTATGATCTTTGTCGCAGGTGAATACATTTTAAAATAAAAACCTACACCCGCTGCAAGCCCACCGCCCCCGACTGGAACAAATAAATAATCAATATTACTTTCGTCTTCCAGTATTTCCATACCTACAGTTGCCTGCCCTTCAATTATTTTGTAGTCATCATATGGTGGTATAAATGTTTTATTATGCGCTAATGTATACGACCTGGCTGCTTCAGCACAATCTTCAAAAGAATCGCCGGTTAGCACCACTTCAATATAATGTTCACCAAACATTTTTGTTTGATGAATTTTTTGTTTGGGGGTAATAATGGGCATAAAAACAACACCCTTGCAATGCAATTTTTTGCATGAGTATGCAAATCCCTGCGCATGGTTACCGGCGCTGGCACAAACAACACCTCTTTGCAATTGATCATGCGATAAAGAACTCATTAAATTATATGCACCTCTAAGTTTATAAGAACGAACAACCTGCAGGTCTTCCCGTTTCAAATAAATGTTGCATTTATATTTTGATGAAAGGTGACTATTAAAATTTAAGGGCGTTCGGTTCACCACACCTTTTAATCGCTGGGCGGTCTCATTAAAATTAAATGAAGTTTGAAGCTGGTCCATTTCTTTCATAACGTATAACCTGGGTATATTAAATGATAAATGAATGGGCTTTAATAGAAACTTTCATTTGGCATTTTCTGTTTTCAGGAGTAACAAAAATAACGAATGAAATAATTGTTCCCTAAGAAACATTGCTATGTTATTGTTAACTGAAACCCTTGCAATTAAAGAGTTTCCTAAAACAAACATTCGTTTGTATATAGAAGTTTATTTTTATAAATGTGCAGTTGTATGATAAAAGCACAATACATTTGTATTCACTAATTACAACAATGAAAAAGGCAACATTTATTTCTACACAGCAAATACACGCTAACACTGCATCCTGCAATGTAGCCATGTGTTGTTGTTGCCGCATGTATATGCCATGTTGTTGTAAGGCTTAAAGAGCATTCTCAAAATTTTTTCTTACACGTTACAGGCTCAGGCTACTGGACTATTTATTTAATTCCTGAACCAATTCTTCACCCAGTTTAATACTTTTTCATGGCGCAATCTATTTGTTCAGCGGGCAAAGTTATACTTGCAGGGGCAGGCCCGGGAGATCCTGAATTGCTTACACTTAAAACCGTTCGGTACCTTCAAAAAGCAGATGTTATTATTACAGACCGGCTTGTAAGTAAGGAAATTATAACACTATATGCGTCGGCAAATGCAGAAGTGATTTTTGCAGGAAAACAATGCAGCAGCAATTTCTCCACCCCACAGGAAATGATTAATGAATTAATGGTGCAACATGCTTTGCAAAACAAACTGGTAATAAGATTAAAGGGTGGCGACGTTTCATTTTTTTCAAACATGCTAGACGAATTACATGCCCTCCGTTCTTTTGGTATAGACTACGAAATTGTTCCCGGCATTACTGCCGCACAAGGCGCATCTGCATATGGAGCAATACCCCTAACTGCCAGGAACTATGCAGATGGCGTTAGGTTTATAACACATTATAAAAACGATGAAAAAAATGTGAGGTATTGGATTGACCTTGCTGAAACAAGCGATACGCTGGTGTTCTACATGTCTTCCGGCATGGTGCAATCACTCGCTAAAAACCTTACACAACAAGGCATTGCGTCAAACAAAAAAATTGCAATAATTGAACAGGCAACTACACCAAGGCAGCATGTATATGTTTCAAGCTTGTACTCTCTGAAAAATAAATCATGGTATAATAAAAGGTTTTTATCGCCATCGCTTATAATTATTGGAGCTGTTGTAAACCTGCATGAAAAATATAAGTGGATTAAAAATGACTACTCAAACCAACACCACTTCAACCCCATTGCAGCACCCTTATTTTCTTTAACCAATTCAGATTAACATCAACATTTTTTTTATGATAGCAGAACCTAAACTTAAATTATTTAATGATCTTGTTCATTCATCTACAAAAGAAGAAATACTTTGGATGCATGGATACATGTCTGGTTTTCTGGTACAAAACGAACCCGAAACAACGATTTCCAAACCACTCACGACAAAGAAAAGATTGACCATTCTTTACGGGACAGAAACAGGCAATTCAAAAAAATTATCGACCGAATTTGCAGCGCTATCAAAAAAAGCCGGCCTCGTTGTAAAGCTTTCAGGACTTGACCAGTACCGGTTTTCAGACCTTGGCAAAGAAGAACATGTGTTATTTGTTGTGAGTACGCATGGCGATGGCGAACCACCTGCGGCAGCAAAAAAGTTTTACGATTTTATTCATGCCGAAAGCCTGTTATTGCATACTTTAAAATATGCTGTGCTTGCCCTTGGTGATTCTGCTTATCCTTTGTTTTGCAAAACGGGCGAAGACATCGATGCGAGGTTGCATACGCTTGGAGGTTCACGTATAGCCAATGTTCTGAAATGTGATACTTCTTACCAGAACGATGCGAATGCATGGTTTACCAATGTGCTATCTTTTATAGGTACAGGTGCTGAAAATAAAAGTACGTTGGTCCATTCTCCTGTTTCAGCGGTTAACGTTAAAACAAAAACGGGCAGAAAAACATATGCAGGTAAAGTCATTACTAACATTATACTAAACGATAAGGCGTCAGATAAGCAAACGCATCACATTGAAATAATTGCTGATGACCTTTATTACCAGCCAGGAGATTCTATTGGAATAATTCCACGAAACCCGGTGCAATATGTAGATGAAATTCTTGCTATAAGTGCCATGGAACCATCTAAACTCATCACATTAAGTCAGGGAACTTACACCGTTTCGGAATTATTATTTTCAAAGCTAAATATCTTATACCTGCATGAAAGAACAGTGAAAAAATATGGAGATATTGTTGGTCAATTTATACCTGACACGAGGATAGGCTTGTCAGATCTTCTGAAAATATATCCTGTTAAAAACACGGCACAGTTTGAGGAAGTGATAGCTATTTTAGATCCTATAATTCCACGGCTATATTCAATTTCCTCATCACTTTCAGCAAACCCCGGCGAAGTGCACATAACTGTTGCAAAAGATATATTCTGTGTGAATGAAGAAGTAAAGTATGGATTATGCAGCACCCATTTAGCATCGTTACAGGTTGAATCAGAAATTGAATTTTATGTGCAGGGTAATAGCCAGTTTAAATTACCTGCGAATGAAAACGATATTATTATGATTGGTCCCGGCACCGGTGTTGCGCCGTTTCGCGCTTTCTTACATGAACGTGATGCAGAGGGTGCACAGGGACGAAACTGGTTGTTCTTTGGTGACAGAAAATTTACAACAGATTTTTTATACCAAACCGAAATTCAAGCATGGCACAGCACCGGATTATTGAATAATGTACATGTAGCTTTTTCTCGGGACCAGCAGGAAAAAATATATGTGCAGGATAAAATTTACCAGCATGGCAAAGAATTTTTTGAATGGATTGAAAGTGGCGCATACTTATACGTGTGCGGCGCAAAAGCGCCAATGAGCAGGGATGTTGAAAAAACCATTTTATCAGTGATAGAAAAATATGGTAACCGCTCACAAAATGAGTCTGCCGAATACCTGAACGAACTTAAACAGGCAGGACGGTACCTGATAGATGTGTATTAATTGTAAACAGAATAAAATTGAATAATGAACGAAGAACAAGTTTTACATCCAGTTGAAAAAATAAAAATGGCCAGTGATGGACTACGCGGGTCACTAGCTGCAAGTTTGGAAGATGCACTTACAGGCGCAATACGAGAACCTGACCAGGCTTTAATAAAGCATCATGGCATGTACCAGCAGGACGACCGCGATGTGCGTGAGCAAAGAAGTAATAAAAAATTGGAATGGTTATATTCCTTCATGATTCGCCTGCGCCTGCCTGGTGGTTTTTTTACCCCTGCACAGTGGATAGGTCTGCACCACATTGCAGGCGAACATACGACTGGTGTCATTAAAATCACCACGAGGCAAACCATTCAATTGCATGGCATTTTTAAATCTCACATAAAACCTACCATAAAAGACTTTAATACACTGCAACTGGATTCAATTGCAGCTTGTGGTGATGTAAACCGCAATGTGGTTTGCAGCGCGCATCCGATGCAATCAGCAATTCACGAACAAATCTTTAAATATGCTGGCAAAATCAGTGAAATGGCTTTGCCAAAAACCAATGCTTATTACGAAATATGGCTCGATGAAGAAAAGCTGGCTGATAAAAAATCTGAGGAAGATCCTCTATACCAGGGCAGGTATTTGCCCCGAAAATTTAAGATCGCAATTGCCATTCCACCAAATAATGATGTAGATGTTTTTACAAATGATGTAGGGTTAATAGCCATTATTGAAAATGATCAGCTTCTTGGTTTTAACGTTGTAGCGGGTGGCGGTCTGGGAACCACGCATGGCAGTACGGAAACGTATCCACGCCTCGGAACCTTATTAGGCTTTTTAGATACCGAAGAAAAAGTTTTAAAAGCTGTTTATGAAATTATTACTACCCAGCGCGACAATGGTAACAGGGAAGACCGCAAACTCGCACGCCTGAAATACACCATTGACAGAATGGGCATTGAATATTTTAAACAAGAGGTTGAAAGACGCTGTGGCTTTGCCTTTGAACAGGCCAGGCCGTTTCATTTTTTGAGCGCAGGGATTATTTCGGATGGCATCAAAACCATGAAGGCAAATGGTATTATACACTATTTATTGAAAACGGAAGGGTGCTGGATGATGAAACTACTTCAATGAAAACAGCCTTATTAGAGATTGCAAAAACAGGCAAAGCAAACTTCAGGTTTACGTGTAATCAAAACGTGATTATTAGCGATATACTTCCTGCTGATAAAGAAGCAATAGAAAAAATATTGCAAAAATTTTTATTGACCGAACACACTGAAAACGCTGGTGAAGTAAGAAAGAATTCCATTGCCTGCGTTGCATTTAACACGTGCCCCCTTGCACTTGCAGAAGCACAACGATACCTGCCTGAACTTATTTCAAAAATTGAACCGCTGCTTGCAAAACATGGCTTGCATAAAGACGCAATAAGCCTGCGCATGACAGGTTGCCCCAATGGCTGCGGCTGCCTTATGTTGCAGAAATTGGTTTTATCGGCACTGCCTATGGTGAATATAATATGCATATTGGTGGCGACAGGCTCGGGCTAAGGCTAAATAAAAAGTATAAGGAGAAACTAAACGAAGAGGCTATTTTACAGGAGCTGGATAAGTTATTTGGATTTTATAGTAAAGAAAGAAATACCGGGGAAACTTTTGGTGATTTTGCGGTTAGAAAAGAATGGGTGTAATTTTTCTTGCTTCATTATAAAGTTGAACCTTGAACTGAGCGTAGCAACAGCCGATGCCATACACACGACAGTACGTAAACAAATTATTTCTTTTTTCGAATTATGCTGTAAATACGAATCGCGCTAAAGAGCAATGCAATAAAAGCCACGAGAAAAATTATTCCGTAAATAAAACTGAAGCTTTCTTTTACGGTAGCGAGTAAAACGATAGATACCAGAAACACCGTTGCCACTTCATTCCAAATTCTCAATTGCCTGGAAGAATATTTAAAAACACCTGCTGTTTGTTGTTTATAAATTGCATGAAGCGTGAAATGATATAAGTATAAGAGAAAAACGAAAACCAATTTTACTATTAGCCATTTAGCAGCCCCATCAGATATCTGAACATCCCACCCGCCTCTAAATAAAACTGTAAGACCAAGCACAAATGTAATAACAGCAGAAGGCCAGGTAATACCATACCATAAACGTTTCATCATTATTAAAAACTGGGCCTGCAGCGCAATGCGTACATGTTCCGGCTTTCCTAATGCTTCAACATTGTATATAAATAAACGTGGCATATAAAATAGTCCGGCAAACCAGGTAACCACAAAAATGATATGCGCCGCTTTCAGGTATTCATAAGCCATTCTATAAAAATAGTTTAAGTGATGATCATTTCACTTTTGCCCGCCATATAATCTTTAAGCCATGTTGTTATTGCGCTTATCCAAAGTGGCTGAATATTCATGCAGGGAATGGCAGTAAATGTTTCACCCCCGCTTTCAAGAAAACTTTGTTTGCCTTCTTCAGCAATCTCCTCGAGGGTTTCCAGGCAATCACTTACAAAAGCTGGACAAACAACCAGTAATTTCTTTATGCCCTCACCCGGCAATTCTTCCAGCCGTTTAGCTGTGTAAGGCGTAAGCCAGGGATCGCGACCCAAACGCGACTGAAAAGTTTGTTCCACCTTTTCTAATGGTATATGTAACTTTTCAACAACTAGTTCTGTTGTTTTTTTGGTTTGGTGGCGGTAACAAAACGCATGTGCAGAAGATGGAATACTGCAACAATCTTTAACCTGCAGGCAATGGTTACCAGTAACATCCGTTTTCTTCACATGCCTTTCGGGTATGCCATGATAACTGAATAAAATTTTATCGTAATCTTCTTGTATGTATGGGCGTATGCTTTCTGCTAAAGCATGTATAAAAAGCGCATTATCATAAAAAGGTTTTATGGTAATAAGTTTAAACTTGTATTTCTTTTTTAAATGAATTTCTTTAATCTGCTCAACTGCTGTTTCATAGCTTGACATGGCATAATGCGGGTACAGTGGCAACAGAATAAGTTCTTCTAATTCCGGGTTTTCTTTATTTATTTTATCAATAGCAAATTCTCCTGAAGGGTTTCCGTATCGCATAGCTATGTGTACCGGTTCATCCATTTCATTTTGAACTTTCGCCTGCAACTGTTTTGAAATAACAATTAGCGGCGAACCAGCTTCGGTCCAAATAGATTTGTATGCCTTTGCAGAACGTGGCGCCCTTAATGGTGTTATTATTCCTTTCACTAAAATGGAGCGGTATAAAAAAGGCTTGTCAATTACCCTTTCATCCATTAAAAATTCATTGAGGTATGTTCTTACATCTTTTACTTCGGTTGAATCCGGCGAACCAAGGTTCATAAGAAGAATTGCCCGGCTATTATCTTTCATAAAGTGCAAATGTAATGATCGTGGCAGGTGTTTGGTTCGGACAATAATACAAACATGACACATATATGACAATATACCTCCCTTGTATTTCGGTGCTTAACCCATGCAGCAGTATTTTTGCGCGAGACAGAGAAAACCAATGATGAATATCGATAACTTTTTTGTGGCGGGTATAAATTACAAAAAAGCAGGTGCGGAATTAAGAGGTTTATTTGCAATTAATAACGACCAATACGCTTCTATTCTTTCCTCGGCGACTGCCCATGGTTTAAATGAAATTTTTATTCTTTCTACCTGCAACCGTACAGAGATATATGGTTTTGCACAAAATGTAGATGACCTGATTAACCTTCTTTGCACAGAAACTACCGGTAATGCTGCAACATTTAAAACCTTTGCATATATAAAAAGAGAGCGATGCCGCTATCGAACATTTGTTTCAGGTAGGCGCCGGGCTCGATTCGCAAATTCTGGGTGATTATGAAATTGTAGGACAAATAAAAGCAGCAACTAAATTCTCTAAAGAAAATGGGTTTATGGGTTCTTTCTCTGAAAGGCTGGTGAATGCGGTATTGCAATCGTCTAAAAACATAAAGAATAACACGTTGCTTAGTGGTGGCACTGTTTCCGTTTCTTTCGCTGCAGTTCAGTATATTAAAAAATTTGTTAAGCAACTTAGAACTAAAAATATTTTGTTGATAGGCGTAGGAAAGATAGGTCGCAATACCTGCAAAAATCTGGTTGATTATTTAGAAACAAAACATATAACTATCATTAATCGTTCGCCGGGCAAGGCTTTAAAACTTGCTACGGAAATGAACCTGCGTGCAGCACCCATTGAGGAACTTGATAATGAAATAAGACAGGCAGATATTATTCTTGTAGCCACCAATTCAGCCACTCCTATTATTACGATGCAACATTTGCAGGATGGTGGGGATAAATTAATAATAGACCTTTCAGTTCCTTCCAACGTTGAAAATGAAGCACGTAATTTACCTAATGTTCACCTGGTGAATGTTGATGAACTCAGCCGGCTAAAAGATGAAACATTGAAAAAACGGGAGGCAGAGGTTCCGAAAGCTAATGCTATTATCCGGGAGATTTCAGGTGACTTTTATAATTGGATTGACATGAGGAAACACGTGCCCATGCTCAAAAATCTTAAAACAAAACTTCGCCAGATAAACGACCATCCGCTGAATGTTCAACCCGCAGTACACTGCGCTAAAGTGTTAGATGGAAAAATCCAACGTGTATTGAATGACACTGCCGGAAAAATCAAAACAGAAAATCAAAAGGGCTGCCAGTTTATTGCCGCGATCAATGATTTTATAACGCCCACCGCAAATTAATGCCTGCAGGAAACATACGGATAGGAACCCGTGACAGCCGCCTGGCTGTATGGCAGGCAACATTTGTTCAACAACAATTATCTGATGCAGGTTATACTTCTGAACTGGTTTTAATAAAAAGTGAAGGCGATATAAATACTGTTACACCCTTGTATCAAATCGGTGTACAGGGAATATTTACGAAGTCTCTTGACGCTGCTTTATTAAATGATCGTATTGATATTGCAGTGCACAGCATGAAAGATGTACCTACCCAATTGGCACAGGGTATAATGCAGGCTTCAGTGCTTAAACGGGCATCGCATAAAGATTTGCTGGTGTATAAAAATGAAGAAGTTCTTCGGCAAATAAATTTTTTAAATAACGAATGTAACAATGCAGAGGCTAACACAACTCCATTCGTTAACAATTGCCACAAGCAGTATTCGACGCATGGCGCAATGGCTGAACAGGTATCCTAACACACAATTTGAAAACCTGCGTGGCAACATGCAAACGCGGTTAAGAAAATTAGAGGAAAGTGATTGGGATGGCGCCATTTTCGCTGCTGCAGGTTTAGAAAGAATTGAAATTCGTCCTCCAAACGCTGTTGAGCTTGATTGGATGTTACCTGCACCTGCACAAGGCGCCATCATGGTGGTTTGCAGGGATAATGATCAAAAAAGTTATGAAACCTGTCAATCGTTCAACGACCCTGATACTGCATTGTGTACAAAGATTGAAAGAGATTTTTTGAGTTCGTTGCTGGGAGGATGTTCAACCCCTATTAGTGGTTTGGCGGAAATTAAAGATCAATGCATATATTTTAATGGGAGTATACTTTCACCTGATGGGAAACAAAAACTATCAATAGAAAAAAGCGCGGCATTTTCGAATGGCATATCGTTGGGAAAAGATGCCGCTTCCGAAATTTTACAAAATGGCGGTGAGCATATTATGCGGGGCATCCGCAGCAACGCATCACTATGAAAGAATTTCAATTATTAAGTACAAAAGAATTAGACCCCGGGGTACAGGATCGGTTGGTGCAGGCAGGATTTAAAATAACCATTAAGACTTTTATTTCTATAAAACCGGTTACCGGTGTGGAAATAAAAAATAAAATAAAACATGCACTGCAATTTTCATCTAACCTCATATTTACCAGTTCAAATGCAGTTGAAATTTTTAAGAACTTTTTTAATGAAAGGGAATTAATTACCACACAGCAATCATTCAACATATTCTGCATTTCAGGAAAAACCCTGCAGGCTATCAAAAGCCTTGAAAAAAATGAGATAAAAGAGGTTGTGTACGCAGATAATGCAGCATTGCTTGCAGAAAAAATATTAATAAAAGACGTTGCCGATTGTAGTTTTTTTTCCGGTAACATAAGAAAGGATGAATTACCGGTTAAATTAAAGGAAGCCGGGATAAAAATGAATGAAGTCGTCTTGTACAATACGGTAGAAAATGCCAATGAAATCGCAGGCAATTTTGATGGCGTATTGTTTTTTAGTCCCAGCGCTGTTAAAAGTTTTTTCAGCGTAAATAAACTAAAGTCAGCATGCGTTTGTTTTGCCATTGGTAATACTACTGCCACTGCTATTTCAGACCACTGTAAAAATATTATTGTTGCAAAACAACCTGCACAATCTGCAATGGCTGAAAACATTATTGAACACTTTTTTAATAATAGTAAATGAATGAATTAAAGAATGACCTTTTATTAAAGGCATTGAGAAATGAAGAAGTTGAACGGCCACCGGTGTGGATGATGCGGCAGGCAGGAAGATACTTGCCTGAATATATTAAGCTCAGAAAAAAGTATGATTTTTTTACACGGGTGCAAACCCCTGAACTAGCAACAGAAATAACATTGCAACCGGTGGATATTGTAGGCGTAGATGCAGCCATTATTTTTTCTGACATACTCGTAATTCCACAGGCCATGGGTTTACAGGTTTTAATGGAAGAAGGCAAAGGTCCCTCGCTGCCCAAAACCATTCAAAATAAAAATGATGTGGATGCACTAATTACATCCGGTATTGAAGAAAATTTATCTTACGTAACTAACGCGTTGTCGCTTACAAAAAAAGAACTGAATAACCGTGTTCCGCTGATAGGTTTTGCCGGTGCTCCATGGACTATTTTATGTTACATGGTAGAAGGCAAAGGCAGCAAAACCTGGAACCGGGCAAAACAATTTTTATACACAGAACCAACATTATCGCATTCCCTATTACAAAAAATAACAGATGTAACCATTACTTACCTGAATGCGCAAATTAAAGCAGGCGCAGACGTAGTGCAGGTTTTTGACAGTTGGGCAGGTTCACTTAGCCCTGCAGACTTCAATATTTTCGCTTTACCCTACATGAAACAAATTGCAGATAAAGTAACCGGTGCCCCTGTTATCTTATTTCCGAAAGGAAGCTGGTATGCGCTTAAAGAATTAAGTGAAACAAATGCCTCAGGAATAGGATTAGATTGGTGCGTAGACCCGGCATATGCGCGCTCACTTGCTGGAAATAAAACGTTACAGGGTAACTTCGATCCCTCAAAATTACTGGCACCTATTCCACAAATAAAACAATGGGTAAAAGAAATGATCGATGGTTTTGGCGTGCAGAATTATATAGCAAACCTTGGGCATGGCATTACACCGGAAGTACCTGTTGACCATGCCAAAGCATTTGTTGATGCTGTAAAAGAATACAGGAAGTAAAAGCATAATTATGTCATGAGTTTTAAAGAAGACTGGATATCATTTATTCACAACCTGCAAAACCACATTTGCCAGGCGATTGAAATTGTGGATGGAAATGAAAAGTTTAAAGAAGATGAATGGAACAGGCCAGAAGGCGGTGGCGGCAAAACAAGAATTCTTAGCAATGGCGCAATAATAGAAAAAGGCGGGGTAAATACATCCGTGGTTTTTGGCGATGTTACAGATGCCATGAAAGCGCACTTAAAAATCAATGGTGCCAAATGGTTTGCCTGCGGATTGTCTTCTGTAATACATCCAAAAAATCCTTTTGTGCCCACGGTACACTGTAATTACCGGATGTTTGAATTGTATGATGCTGATGAAACCCTTACAGATCGTTGGTTTGGGGGTGGCACCGACCTTACACCTTATTATTTAATAGAAGAAGATGCCATGCATTTTCATAGAACATATAAAAACGTACTGGATACCTTTGACCAAACATTTTATCCTGCTTTTAAAAAGAATTGTGATGATTATTTTGTGAATACGCACCGAAAAAATGAACGAAGAGGTATTGGAGGAATTTTTTATGACTACCGACGTGCGGATGATGAACACAATGAAAATTTTTGGATGGATTTTTCGAAGGCTTGCGGAAACGCTTTCATCAATGCTTATCTTCCAATTGTTGAAAAAAGAAAAAACAATTTATATACAGAAGCCGAAAGGCATTGGCAGGAAATTCGACGGGGCAGGTACACAGAATTTAACCTCTTGCACGACCGCGGAACATTGTTTGGTTTAAAAACCAATGGAAGAACCGAAAGTATATTAATGAGCCTGCCGCCCACAGCAAGATTTGAATATAACGACAACCCAATTGCGGGCAGCGAAGAAGATAAGCTATTACAGGCATGCCTGAACCCGCGGGAATGGGTGAAATAAAAATTATAAGAGTATGATTCTACAACGACGAAACCGCATCTTACGCCAATCCTCAGCTATAAGAAATATGGTTGCTGAAACGAGCCTTTCGCCAAATGATTTTATTGCGCCCCTGTTTATTATTGAAGGCAAAAACGAACAATCTGAAATTGCCTCCATGCCCGGTTATTTCAGGCGTTCCATTGACCTTACTGTAAAAGAAGTAAAAGAATTATTTAGCATGGGCATACAAAGTGTGTTGTTGTTTGTAAAATCGAAAGACGAACTGAAAGATAATAAAGGAACAGAGGCACTAAATCCCGATGGATTAATGCAAAGAAGCATTAAAGCCATTAAAGATGCTGTGCCTGGAATGCTTGTTATGACTGATGTTGCGCTGGATCCTTTTTCTTCTTATGGTCATGATGGTATTGTTGAGAATGGTGAAATAGTGAATGATGCAACTGTTGAAGTATTGGCTAAAATGAGTGTAAGCCATGCCGAAGCAGGCGCTGATTTTGTTGCCCCAAGCGATATGATGGATGGAAGAATCGGTGCGATACGACAGGCGTTGGAAGAAAATAATTTTACAAAAACGGGCATTATGGCTTACAGTGCAAAATATGCCTGTTGTTTTTATGGACCCTTTCGCGATGCGCTTGATTCTGCACCCGGTTTTGGTGATAAAAAAACATACCAGATGGATTATTGCAACCGGATCGAAGCCATTAAAGAAGCCTTGATGGATGTGGAAGAAGGTGCCGATATTGTTATGGTAAAACCTGCACTCAGTTATCTTGATATTATTCGCGAAGTAAAAAATGCGGTGGATGTTCCTGTCAGTTGTTACAACATCAGTGGTGAATATGCCATGATAAAAGCAGCCTCAAAAATGGGATGGATTGATGAAGACAAAGCCATTCTTGAAACCTTAACATCCATGAAGAGAGCTGGTGCAGATATGATTGCCACATACTTTGCAAAAGATGCAGTGCGATTATTGGGTTAACTGTTGATGTACTTGTTTCTGTACAAGTGTGCGACGCAACGATAGTTGATTAGATGATTTTGGCCGGCTACAAAAAATAAAAAATGACAAGAAGCAGTGAGTTATTCGAAAGAGCAAAGCAAAGTATTCCGGGTGGAGTGAATTCGCCGGTGCGCGCATTTAAAAGTGTGGGCGGAACCCCGGTGTTTATGAGCCATGCAAAGGGTGCATACCTTTTTGATGTGGATGGGAAAAGATATATAGACTACATTAATTCGTGGGGACCCATGATACTTGGTCATGCATTTGAACCTGTTGTAAAAGCGGTGCAGGATAAAGTGCAATATTCAACCTCATTTGGTGCGCCCACCGAACTGGAAATTGAAATGGCTGAACTGGTAAAAAGTATGGTGCCAAATGTTGACCTGATTCGCATGGTAAGCAGTGGCACTGAAGCTTGTATGAGTGCCATCAGGCTTGCAAGAGGTTTTACCGGAAGAAATAAAATAATAAAATTTGAAGGTTGTTATCACGGGCATGCAGACAGCTTTTTAGTGAAAGCAGGCAGCGGTATGGCAACATTAAATATTCAAACTGTACCGGGAATTACCGGAGGCGTTTCGCAGGATACACTGATCGCGGCATACAATAATTATGGTGAAGTTGAACAACTGGCGCAGGAATATAAAGGAGAAATCGCTGCAATTATAATAGAACCTGTTGCAGGTAATATGGGATGCATTTTACCCCAACCGGGGTTTCTGGAAAGTTTGCGCAAACTATGCACAGCAGAAGGCATTCTTTTGATTTTTGATGAAGTGATGACCGGCTTCAGATTGGCACCCGGTGGTGCACAGGAACGATTAAAAATTGATGCGGATATTGTTACCTATGGAAAAGTAATTGGTGCAGGAATGCCTGTTGGCGCATTTGGTGCACGCAATGAAATTATGCAGCACATCGCACCGCTGGGAAATGTTTACCAGGCAGGTACATTAAGCGGCAATCCCGTTGCAATGATTGCAGGTTATACTTTACTTAAGCATTTAAAAGACAACCCATCGATTTATAACGAGCTTGAAGAAAAAGGAAATTATTTGAAAGCTGGTTTAAGTAAAGTGCTGGCAAATAGTGAAAAATCGTTTGTAATAAATTATATAGGATCTATGCTGTCAGTGCATTTCAGCCATCAACCAGTAAATGATTTTTCAGATGCTGCAGCTGCAGACAATTCCTTCTTCAACACTTTTTTTCATGCGATGCTTAAGCAGGGTATTTATCTTCCGCCATCTGCATACGAAAGCTGGTTTTTGAGTAATGCCCTGAGTTATGAAGACCTCGATGCAACCATATTTGCCTGTGAGCAGGCCCTAAAAAATTGATCTATGGAAGATCGCAATAACCTATTCCCTGTTTTTCTAAAACTTGAAAAGCTTAACCTGCTTATAGTTGGTGGCGGCAATGTGGGGTTGGAGAAATTACAGGCAGTAGTGAATAATTCACCCGCAACAAAAGTGTTGATCGTTGCAGAAAAATTTATTGATGAATTAAAATTACTAGCCGCACCTTACCCCAACATTACCCTTGTTGAAGACACGTTTAAGAAAGAATACCTACACAATATTCACGTGGTTATTACTGCCCTGAATAATATTGAGACCAGTGAACACATTCTAAACGAAGCACATGAGCAAAAACTGCTTGTAAATGTGGCTGACAAACCAGAGTTATGTGATTTTTATCTAGGCTCAATCGTTACCAAAGGCAATCTTAAACTGGCAATTTCAACCAATGGAAAATCTCCCACACTGGCCAAAAGATTAAAAGAAACTTTTAATGAATTATTGCCAGAATCTATTAATGATGTGCTGAATAACATGGAACGCATACGTCAATCACTGAAAGGAGATTTCAAGGAAAAAGTGGATAAGTTAAATGAGTTAACGAAGGATTGGGGGAAGTAGAGGGATGAAAAAATTTTAATAAACTATTTTATTTAACAAATTCACATTTAATTTCATCCCCATTTAAACAAACCTTCAATTCATTTCCATATTCGCTATTGCGTTTAAAAAAAGCAATTCCTATAACATCTTTTAATCTATTCCTTATTTTTTTTTCAATTTCAACTCCTTCATTATTTAATCTAATAATAGTGTCTTCATTAATTTTTATCTTTTCTTTTAACTCTTCAAGGTTATCCAATTGATCTACAAATTTCTTCCCTTCCCTCTTTAATTCGTATAATAAAAATCCTCGTTCTTCTTTATATTTAATATTTGAAGAATTTAACTTATCTATTTCACCCTGAATAACCAGGAGCCTATTTAATAAAATTTCTGTTTTTTCCATTGATACTGGTTTTAATAATTTATAAAAAAATTGCCAGAACAAAATTATTTTACAATTAAATAAAACCTTTAAATTAAATATACACAAGTAGTGGAAAGCATATCCTACTATAATTCTACCGCCTTCATCTTCGGACTTAAAAAATGAATGATCACCCACGCAACAACATAGGCGCATCCACAAATAAAAAAGATAATGTTATAGCCAATATTGATATTGCCCAGGGCTTTGTAATGATCGAGAAGCCAGCCAATAAACATGGGAAAGAAAATACCGCCTACTGCACCGGCCATTCCGCCAATACCAATAACGGAGCTGATGGCAGACTTGGGAAACATGTCTGACACGGTTGTATAAATATTTGCGCTCCATGCCTGGTGTGCAGCAGCAGCAAGGCTTATAAGGGCAACAGCCACCCAAATATTTCCTGCAAATTTTGCGGTAATAATGGGAACAACAAGAATAGCAAAAATGAACATCGATATTTTTCTGGCTTTATATACAGGCATTCCATTTTTTATAAGTTTTGAAGAAAGCCATCCACCGCCAATGCTACCAAACATTGTGGCGGTATAAACGATCATTATCGGTAATCCATAATTTTCTGAAATGTTTACATTAAACCTGTCGAAAAAATAAGAAGGTAACCAGAAAAGAAAAAAATACCATACAGGATCAGTAAAAAATTTACCCGCAATGAACACCCATGTTTGCCTTAACAAAAACAATTTCTTCCATGGTATGGAGGGGTGGGGTTTTATTTTCTTTTCCTTTTCATCACTGTGTATATAATCCAGCTCTGCTTTATTTACGTGGTCAACTTTTGAAGGTGTGTTATACAATAGTAACCACGCGGCAAGCCACAGAAACCCAATGGCACCTGTAGCAATAAATGCGCTTTGCCAGCCATAGTTTTGTTGTAGCCAGTATACTGCCCCAGGTGCCACTACAGCGCCGATGTTGGTTCCGGAATTAAAGATACCTGTAGCGAAAGCCCTTTCTCTTTTAGGAAACCATTCTGCTATCGCTTTTATGGCTACAGGAAAATTTCCTGACTCACCTAACCCAAGTGCGGCACGCGCTGCACCAAACCCCAGGGTTGTTTTTGCAAGTGCATGCGCCATAGCAGCGAGGCTCCAAACAATGATTGAAATTGTATAACCCAACCTTGTTCCGATGCGATCTATAATTCTTCCGAATAAAATAAAACCAATGGCATAAGATGCGGTGAAAGCCATTACAATATGGCTGTAATCAGTTTCAGTCCAGTTAAGGTCTTTTTGCAAAAATGGTTTTAATAAACCCAGCACCTGCCTGTCGAGATAATTGATCGTAGTTGCAAAAAATAATAGTGCAACAACAATCCACCTGTATCTGGTTGGTTTTTGCGGCATAAGTATTAAGAATAAAAAGCCCGGTCAATACCTGTCATAAGTCCCCGCAATTCGGCAAGCCCACGCATGCGACCAATACAGGAATATCCTGGGTTTGTTTTTTTGTGCATATCATCTAACATAACATGACCATGATCGGGTCTGAAAGGAATAGCCTGATCTTCCTGTTGCTGAATATGCAACAATTCCTTCATTACGGCATACATATCGGTATCGCCACCAAGATGATCGGCTTCGTAAAAATTGCCTGTTTCATCCCGGGTTGTATTTCTTAAATGCACAAAATGAATCCGGTTACCGAGGTTACGGACCATCTCCGGAAGATTGTTCGCAGCAGATGCGCCCAACGATCCCGTACAAAAGCAAATGCCATTGCTTTTATTGGGAACAGAAGTAATGATATGATTTAAATCATCCGCATTACTAACCACCCGTGGCAAACCCAGCACATCAAAAGGCGGATCATCGGGATGTATAGCCAGTTTAATACCTTCCTCATCAGCAACCGGTGCCACCTGTTCTAAAAAATACTGTAGTGAACCCCGTAAAAAAGTATGATCAATGTCTTTATACCAGTCCAGTTTTTCACGCACTTCTTCAGGTGTTTTTTTATGTTCGCCGGGCAAGCCAAACAATATCATGCGCCAAAGATCTTCCAGTTGCGAGGCTGAATATTTTTTATGCCTTATTTCGGCTTCCCTAACAATTTCATCGGTATAACTTTCTGCAGCATTTCTTCTTTTTAAAATAAAAATATCAAACACTGCCAGGTCGTACCAATTGAAATACAGCGCACGTGAACCATCAGGCATTATATAATCGAGGTTGGTTCTCGTCCAGTCATTCACCGGCATAAAATTGTAAGTAACATTATAAATGCCGCACTGCGCAAGGTTTCGCAGCGTTATGTTGAAGTTTTCTATGTAGTGTTTATAGTTGCCGGTTTGTGTTTTTATGGTTTCGTGCATGGTAACACTTTCAACTACACTCCAGGTAAGTCCGGCGGCTTCAATCATATTTTTTCTCTTTATGATCTCATCAACCGTCCACACTTCTCCATGAGGTATTTGATGCAAGGCATTTACTATACCTGTTGCGCCTGTTTGCAATACATCCTGCAAGGTGACCGGATCATCCGGACCAAACCATCGCCATGTTTGTTCTAATAATTTTCCCATAAGGGCTATAGTTATTTAATTTGATTGTTTAATACTAGACACCTGAAAATACATTGAACCCACCATCAACGCAGATAATTTCGCCTGAAACAAATTTGGAGGCATCGCTTAATAACCATATCAATGCACCGCATAATTCTTCCGGCTCCCCAAATCTTTTAAAAGGTGTATTACGAATTACAGCTTCTCCCCTTTCAGTAAATGAGCCATCTTCTTTCGTAAGCAGTGCGCGGTTCTGGTGTGTAATAAAAAATCCCGGGGCTATGGCATTGAACCGTAATTTTTCCGCCAAAACGCATAGCGCTTTCCACACACATCCATTTCGTATAATTATCTATGGCACCCTTGGCAAGTGAATATCCCAACACGCGGGTTAAGGCAGATTGCGCAGCCATGGAAGAAATGTTTACGATGCTTCCGTTACCGGACTCCATCATATCTTTTCCAAAAACTGAAACGGGTAAAATGGAACCAAACAAATTAAGGTCGAAAGCCTTTCTTAATCCCTCAACATTTATATCAAAAATGTCTTCGCCCGGCTGAATTATGCCTTCTGGAATATTTCCGCCGGCAGCGTTTACAAGCCCGTTAATTTTTTTGTATTTCCCGAGAATGATATTCCGTGCATTTACCAGGTCGTCTTTAGAAAGCACATCCGCCTTAATAAAGATCGCGTCTCCTCCCTGTTGTTGTAATGCTATTTGCCCGTGCATTCCCCACTTCTTCGTTTCTGCCAATAAGAACTACGGCCCCTTTCTGTTCAGCGATACATTGCACAAAGGCTTCGCCCAGCACACCTGTTGCGCCGGTAACAATGATGACTTTATCTTTTAGAGAAAAATCAGATAACATACAAGCATTTTATGCTGATCAAAGTACTGCAAGCAATTGTAAAATACAAAAGTAAAGTGCGTTAAAAAACAAAAGGGCAGGTAAAAGAATTCACCTGCCGTTGAAATTACTAAACACTAAACAAACTTGCATTTATGACTGAAACTGTAATCGTTTATAGCTTTTTGCAGATGCATTAACCGTATTAATAAAAACAAAAGCACTCCAGGTTACTGCCAGTATCCACATGGGTGAAAAAATATACAACCAGCGGGTATTGAGCAGTTCAACCACTTTAAGGATAAAAAAGAATGGTTGTAAAAAAATAAAAATGGTTACGATGTGTGCGATGAAGGCTTTTTGTGAAATGGTTAGCATCAGGTGGTTTTTTATAGGTAATTGAATGCACAACCTATAATTCAAACCCGGTGCCAATGATAATTCATTGATAATCAATAAAGCTCTTTATGCCATTTCTTAAATAGGGAAAGACAGTTATTTTATCGGGAGTGAATGACAATTACATGTCATTAATAATTTTATTGTAGCTTGTTACCAGCCCTTTAATAAGGGATGAGCTAAACCCCTGGTGTTCCATTTCATTTAAGCCGGCGATCGTGCATCCCTTAGGGGTGGTTACTTTATCGATCTCCTGTTCGGGATGTTCTTTTCTTTTTAATAAAAGCTCTGCTGCACCTTTTACAGTTTGCGCAGCTATTAAGGAGGCGGTGGCAGAATCGAAACCTATTTCAATTCCACCCTGTATGTTAGCGCGAATATATCGCATACTGTAAGCTATTCCGCAGGCGCCTAAAACAGTGGCCGCATCCATTAACTTTTCTTCAATCACTACGGTTCTTCCTAACTGGTTGAACAATTCTATTACATAATCAGATTGCTGCTGAGTACTGTTATGAGAGCAAATACATGTTATACTTTCCTGTATGGCAATGGCAGTATTGGGCATGGCACGAAATAAGGTAAAGTCATCACTTAGAATTTCACGCAAATCCTTAATCCATACTCCTGTAATTACGCTTATAATAATATGTGTGTCTGCATTAAGATGTGCTGACAATTTTTGCATGATGTCTTTAACCTGGAAGGGCTTCACAGCAAATATGATCCACCTGGCGTTGTTAACTGCATAAATATTATCATCTGTAACTGTTACGCCTTTTTCTTCAAGAGGTTGCAGGGTTACTATGTTTCTTTTTGTTATGATGATCTCTGAAGGAGAAACAAACCCACTGCTTATAAGGCCTTCAGCAATTGCGGTACCGAGATTTCCTCCACCGATTATAGCGATCTTATTGCTCATAAACATGTTGTGATAATAACTGTAATTCAGAAAAACTTTACAAAAGTGAATCCTGATGCAGCTTTGCGGTTATTGAAAATATGAAATGGTTGCTCTGTAAAATTACCAATTCTTTGCGCCAATCAGGTATTCTTTCACATATTCCTCCACACCATTTTCCAGTGTGAAAAATTCTTCTTCATACCCTGCGGCTTTAAGTTTATCCATTTTGGCCTCGGTAAAATATTGATAGTTGTTCTGTATATCTTTTGGCATATCAACAAAAACAATATCAGGTTGCATATTTATGGTTGCGAACGTGGCTGTTACCAGGTCAATAAATGTACGTGCCTTGCCCGTTCCCAAATTATATATGCCGTTTTGAAGAGCTGAAGAGCGGTTGTTTTGTAACATCCATGCGATTACTTTAACTACATCCTTTACGTAAATAAAATCACGCAGTTGTTCGCCATCATTATATCCTTCCTTATGGCTTTTAAAAAGCTTTACCAAACCCTCGTTTTTTATTTGGTTGAACGCATGAAATATAACACTGGCCATACGCCCCTTATGATATTCATTTGGTCCGTACACATTAAAAAACTTTAACCCTGCCCAAAAGGGTGGCTGATTCATTTGCTGTAAAGCCCAAAGGTCAAAATCGTGTTTGCTTTGCCCGTATGGATTTAGCGGCTGAAGTTCATTAATGTTTTCATGATCGTCACTATACCCATTGTCTCCAGCGCCATATGTAGCGGCGGAAGAGGCATATACCAACGGTATATTGTAACCCGTACAATAATTCCATATATCCTGGGAGTACTCTACATTGAGCTCTCTTAAAATCTCGATATTCTGTTCGGTAGTATCGGTTCTTGCACCTAAATGAATAACAGCATCTACAGCAGGCTTGTTTTTGTGCAACCATTCAAAAAGCTCATCGCGGTCTACCAAAAAACGATAATGCTTATTGGCATAATTTTGTTCTTTTTCAGGAACGAATTTGTCTGAAAGTATCAGCTTGTTATAGCCCGCTTCATTTAAATGCTGTACCATGCAACTGCCAATAAAACCTGCAGCGCCGGTGATTAGTATGGTTGATTGTTCATTCATTATTTGTTCAGTATTTTTTCAATTGCCGTGTCGTATAAATCTTTCCAAAAAGAGATGGGTTGCCAGTCTTCATCATTTATTTTTATTGTTGCATCGGAAACGGTACCTAATTCCAGGCAATCTATGTTTACGGCCGCAGCGAGATCCATTAAATTTGATACTTCATTTTTATCACAGGATACTACTACCCTTCCCTGTCCTTCACCGAACCAAAAGGCATCTTCTCTTATATTAATTTCCGGAGAAACCCTGAATCCTAATCCACGGTTAAAACCCTTTTCCAACAGGGTTATTATTAAACCGCCTTCACTAACATCATGTGCACTTTTTACTTTCTTTTCTTTTATAATACGTGCTATAAACTTGTGCAAATAATATTCTTTTTCAAGATTAAAATGGGGCACCGGCGAATAAGCTACCTTTTTAATTTTATGCAGGTATTCTGATGAGCCAAGGTCTTCTCTCACCTCTCCAAACAACAAAATAGCATCACCTGCATTTTTGAAATCCATGGTCATCCGGTTCTCTACATCTTCAATGATGCCCACCATACCTATTGTGGGTGTGGGGTATACGGGACCATCCGGATTTTGGTTGTAAAAACTTACGTTGCCACCAGTAACAGGTGTCTCAAATTTTCTGCAGGCATCACCCATTCCTCTTATTGCCTGTTGAAACTGGTAATACACTTCAGGGTCGTAAGGATTTCCAAAATTTAAACAATTTGTTACGCCTATAGGTTCGCCACCACTACAAGTAATGTTGCGCGATGCTTCTGCAACTGCAATCATTGCACCTGTATAAGGATCGGCATATACATATTTGCTGTTACAATCAACCGTCATAGCCAGCGCCTTTCCCGTGCCCTTTGCCAAAACAACTGCAGCATCCGAGGGGGCATTGGTTCCAATATTTGCTTTACCTACGGTACTGTCGTATTGCACGGTTACCCATCGTTTATTAGCTATGCTGGGCAGCTGAACTAATTTTTCCGCAGCTGATCTTAGATCACTTTCTTCCTCAACCTGGCTTAACCTGAATTCCCTGATATTATTAAAATAAGATGGCTCTTTTGTTGGTCGGGTATATTGCGGTGCGCCACCACCGAGCACTAATTCATAAGCAGGCAACTCAGCTTCCAGTTGACCATCTACATAAAATTTAAGTAATCCATCCCCCGTAACTGTGCCTATTTCGTTGCAGGGCAGGTCCCATTTTTCAAAAACTTTTAAAACTGCTTCTTCCTTACCCTTTTCTACCACTATAAGCATACGTTCCTGGCTCTCGCTAAGCAACAGTTCCCATGGTTTCATATTTGCCTGGCGGGTGGGCACTTTGTCGAGGTCTATAACCATGCCCACTTCACCCTTGGCACTCATTTCAGATGTAGAACAAATTATACCTGCCGCACCCATATCCTGCATGCCTACAACCGCGCCGGTTTCAATTACCTCAAGACAGGCTTCCAGTAATTTTTTTTCCTGAAAGGGGTCGCCCACCTGAACAGCCGGCAGATCTTCTGCGCTCTCTTCGGTAATATTTGCAGAGGCAAAGCTAGCCCCACCAATTCCATCTTTCCCGGTGGCACTACCTACAATAAATACAGGGTTACCTACCCCTTTTGCTGTGGCGCTGATGGTCTTATCTACTTCAACTATTCCAACGCTCATGGCATTTACAAGCGGGTTGGTGTGGTAACAATCCTCAAAATAAATTTCACCGCCAACGGTAGGCACCCCGAAGCAATTTCCATAATGACCAATACCCTTTACCACACCTGCCAGCAGCCGCTGTGTTTTCTTATCTTCAATATTACCAAAACGCAAACTGTTTAGTGATGCTATAGGCCTCGCGCCCATGGTAAAAATATCGCGCTGTATACCACCAACACCCGTTGCTGCACCCTGAAAAGGTTCAATAGCACTCGGGTGATTATGACTTTCTATTTTAAACACCACGCCAAACCCATTTCCGAGATCCATTAAACCGGCGTTTTCTTCACCAGCTTCCACAAGCATTCTGCCGCCACTGCGTGGAAGTGTTTTTAAAAGCCTGATAGAATTTTTGTAACTGCAGTGTTCACTCCACATGCCACTAAATGCACACAATTCAGTAAAATTGGGTGTGCGTCCTAACTTTTCTTTGATCAACTCAAATTCCTCAGGTGTGATCCTTAACTGTTCTGCGGTTTGTACTGTTACCTCCATCTAAATATTATTAAACCTGCAAAGAAACAGGAAGAAGAACTTCCCATAAATCGGGTACATACTTTCATGTACAGCAGGTGCCTGAAACAATGATTTTTAAGCTGCAAAGGTAATGAACCGCTAAATTGTCTCGGAATATTAATCAGTTAAGTTCTTGTTTTAGAAAGCACATTCATGTATTTAACCATCACCTTAACAAAAATTCTTTATTAGTTTTGGCTATAACCAAAGTTTGAATGAAGGTAGAAATTTTTATCCCCTGCTTTATAGACCAATTATACCCTACAGTAGCTATGAACATGGTAAAAGTGCTACGAAAAGTCGGCTGCACAGTGCATTATAATAATAAACAAACATGCTGCGGGCAACCCGCATTTAATGCAGGGTTTTGGGGAGAGGCTAAAGAGGTGTGTTCAAAATTTATAAAAGATTTTGAAGGAGCTAATTACGTTGTTGTACCCAGTGCAAGTTGTACCGGCTTCATAAAAAATTATTACCAAAAATTATTTACTGACGGAGAAAAGAAAGAAGAGCTGGATGCATTGCAAAGCAGGGTCTTTGAATTTTCGGATTTTTTAGTGAATGTTTTAAAAATAACGGATGTGGGCGCTACTTATAAAGCAAAGGCAACGTACCATGACAGTTGTGCCGCCCTTCGGGAATGTGGCATAAAACAGGAACCGCGCATATTATTACAAAATGTGAAAGGTTTGGAAATTAAAGAAATGAATGCAGTTGAAACATGTTGTGGTTTTGGCGGAACATTCGCGGTAAAATTTGAACCCATAAGTATTGCTATGGCAGATCAGAAAGCTATTAATGCGCGGGAAACTGGTGCAGAATTTATAATAAGTACAGATATTAGTTGCCTGATGCACATTGATGGCTATATAAAATATAAAGGCATGCCACTTAAAACAATGCACCTGGCAGATATTCTCAGTAATTTTTAAAAATATTATTTTGAAATACCAGGTAGGAGATCCCATTATAGTGCTGCATAGCAGTGAAGAAGGCAAGGTGATTGAGATCATTAATGACAAAATGGTGCTTATAGAAATAAGGGGCGTTCGTTTTCCTGCATATATAGACCAGATTGACTTTCCCTATTTTCACCGGTTTAGTAAAAAGAAGCTGCAACAACCTGAAAAGAAAGTAGTGAAGCAGTATGTGGAAGACATTAAAAAAGAAAAGAAGTTCAGCAGCAAAAGTACCATTCGCACACAAGATGGGGTTTGGCTGGCACTGTTACCACAGTTTAATATGGATGAATTTGATGATGAGATTGTTGATGTAATCAAGATTTACCTGGTAAATAAAACAGACAAGCCATATAAATTTAATTATACACAGGAAATAAAAAACACTGCTGTATTTGAATTAACCAGCGAGGTTTTGGCCCACCACGATTTTTACCTGCACGATATTGCTTTTGAAGTTTTAAATGATAACCCGGTTTTCTTTTTTGAATTTTCTTTATTGCTGCCCAATAAAAAGAAAGCCGATTTTTTCACTTCAGAATTAAAACTAAAAGCGAAACAAGCCTTCAGGAAAATAGAGGAAATGAAGGAAAAAAACACCCCTACCATCACCTTTCCTTTGTTTAATGAATACCCGGACAAACTCCCGGAAATTAAAGAAGATGTTCCCCTGCCATCTGCCAGCGGAGTAAAAATATATGATGCGGCAAAATCTGCACAACACCTGCCCCCACCCCGCTCTGTTGTTGACCTTCATATAGAAAAGCTTACCGCGGACCATAAAGGAATGACTAATTTCGAGATCCTCACCTACCAGTTAAAAGAGTTTGAAAAATGGATGTATTTGTCGCTTGCACACCGGCAACCCGGTTTAATTGTAGTGCATGGCATAGGCACCGGAAGATTAAAAGAAGAAATTCATGAAATTTTAAAAACTACGAAAGAGGTAAAAACCTTCATTAACCAATATGATCCCCGTTTTGGTTACGGTGCTACAGAAATCTTCTTTCAATATAAATAATTGTTGCCTTTTTATATAAAGGAGGTGAAGGCATAATAATTTAATTTTGTTTTGTTACAAGCCCGAACTATCGCTTCAATTTATTGAAGAGGAAAGTCCGGACAGCAAAGGGCAACCCACCCTGCGAAAGCAGGGGATGCGAGAGCATACAGAGAGTGCCACAGAAAATAACTGCTTCGCAAGAAGTGAGGGTGAAAATGTGAGGTAAAAGCTCACGTTCCGCGCTGGTAACAGTGCGGAAGGGTAAACCTTGGGTGCTGTAATGCCACGTATAGAGCCGTTTTAAGAGCGGCCCGCTCAAGGCTCAGGGTAGGCAGCATAGATAAATGATAGTGTTGAAACAGAATCCGGCTTACGAGGCTTGTAACTTTTTTATTTCTGTAAATTCTGCTTCAATATTTAGCAATGAAAAAAGCACCAGGTCTGCTTCAAAATTCTTACCGAAATAAGAAAAAATAACTAACCCAATGCTTTTTCGGCTTTTGAGCTTGAAACATCTTTTTGAAGGATGCCTCGCTACTCAATTGCAAAACAAACATACATCATTCAACTACCGTATTCCAAATTTTTATGGGGTTTGTTATACACTCCGTATACATGTACAATCACACCTATTCACGCATTATTCACACTATTATGTGTACATCTATTTACCAAATAGCTTCATTAAATAATTCTCATTAAACTCAATATAGGTGGCATACCCGGTGGGCGTAACATTGGCAATTTTGCATTGAAACAAATCTTCAATAAGACCGTTCATTTCTTTACTGCCAAGGGCCTGACCGGCTTTTATAGATTGCTGACGCGCAAAACAACGCACCAGCTTTTCGCGTTTACTAAACTTGATATCTGTACTAAAATGCTTAAACTGTTCTAGCAGCAATTCAATGCAATGCTTTTCATTACCCTGTAATACATCAGCCGGGGTACCCTGAATAATAAAACTGTTTTTTCCAAACAATTCTATCCGGTAACCAATCTGGTCAAGGTCGGGCAACAGATCACTTAATAAAACAGCGTCAGAAGCAGACAATTCAAGCGTTACAGGAAAAAGGCTTTGCTGTGTAGCGACGCGTTTTCCACTTATTGCATTGCTGTATTTTTCGTATAGCACTCTTTCATGCGCCAGTTGCTGATGAACAAGCAAAAACCCACTTGCAACGGAACAAATAATATAGGTATTATGTATTTGTGTAACACCGGAAAACTCATATTTTTTATAAGCAGGAATGGAAATCTGGCTTCCTTCTTCAGGCACCGCTGCACTGGTTGAAAGACCGCCAACCAATTCTTCCTGGGTTGATGCTGCAGGCGTTTGAAAGAAATCTTTCCAGTTCCTTAACTCGCTTTTTCCGCCCGGTTCAATAATATGCGCCTGGTGTTTCTGCGAAAAAGTTTTGTACAGGTTGGATGAGGTAACCGATTGCAAATTCTCCTGCGTAAAAGGTTTGCTTACTGCAGCTGACTGTTGTATCTCTGGATTAAGGGTAAAATCTAAGGATGGTGCAATGCTGAATTGTGCGAGGGCATGTTTAATAGCAGCCTGCACAAATGCATATACGATCTTTTCATCTTCAAACTTAATTTCCTGTTTGGTAGGATGCACGTTTATATCGACCAGGGCAGGATCCAGTTCAATGAATAAAACATATAACGGAAAGCTTTCTTTGGGGAGCAGCTGATCGAACGCACTCATTACTGCATGGTTCAGGTAAGCACTTCTGATAAAACGGTTATTTACAAAGAAATACTGATCGCCACGGGTTTTTTTGGCTGCATCTGGTTTGCCTACATAACCATATACGTTCAGGTAGTCGGTCTGCTCTTTTACAGGTACAAGTTTGCTTTCATACTGGCTGCCTAATAATTGAAGAAACCGTTGTTTGTGGTTGCCGGCCTCAAGGTGAAAAACCTCTTGCCCGTTGCTTGTAAGTGAAAAGAATATTTGCGGAAATGCCAGCGCCACATGTATAAATTCGTCAACTATATGGCGGGTTTCGGCAGTATTGCTTTTTAAAAAATTACGCCTGGCCGGTACATTGAAGAAAAGGTTCTTCATGCAAATGTTGGTTCCAACGGGGCAGGCACAGGGTTCCTGGCGTTGTACCAAACTGTTTTCAATATCCAGCTCCACTCCTAACTCATCTTCAGCCCTTCTTGTTTTTAATTGAACCTGGGCCACGGCCGCAATTGAGGCGAGCGCTTCGCCTCTAAAGCCCATGGTACGAATGGCAAAGAGGTCTTCAATGTTTCTTATTTTGCTGGTGGCGTGGCGCTCAAAACTCATTCGGGCATCCGTTTCACTCATGCCCTTGCCGTTGTCTATCACCTGTATCAGGCTTTTCCCTGCATCGGCAATGATCAGTTGAATATAATTCGCACCTGCATCTACCGCATTTTCCAACAATTCTTTTACTGCACTTGCAGGTCGCTGAATTACCTCACCGGCTGCAATCTGGTTAGCTATATTATCCGGTAATAACTGTATTACATCCTCCACTTTACACTAATTGGTTGGGGCGAAAATAAATTATTTGGAAGGTATATTAACGAAGCGGGCAATTATGTTATCAACAGTATCTCTCTGCGCAGCTACCGTTGCGTCGCACACTTGTACTATATAAAATGGAGCAGCTTTTTAAATTACCTCATTATTTTACCTCAAATTCTTTCGATGCAAATACATGTTCTCCAAAAGCGGTCGTACCAGAAATAAAAACAGTGTATTTTCCTTTAATATCCGAGGTGTAAAATTGCAGGTTAGGTGTGCCATTAGCGCCTGTAATAACATCACCATTCCAATATAAGGTAGTACGCAGGTCAGCTGCTTTGGACGACCTGTTTTTTTTATCGCTGTAATCAGGTGTTTCAAAATTCTTTGCCTGGTGAATTCCTTTTAAAGAAACAGCAATAAGACCATTGGCATCTAAAGAATTATTATTTGCTGTAGAGGTGTGTATCTCAATAACTCCATGTCCGCCACGTACACCGTACATACCTGCAGCCGCACCAGATAATAATTTAATATAATCTACCTGTTGCGGTTGAATTTGCTTCAGGTAAGATAAAACAGGGCTTGATTCTGTAGCATCGGAACCAATATCGCCACCCGTTGAAATTTGCATACCATCAATAACAATTAAGGGTTCATCGGTTGCAGATGGCGCAAAGCCGCTTGAGCCACCATACATTAAATAACCACCCATTAACTGAAACTTACCGCTGGCAAGTACCGCATTGCCAATATTATTCACACCGCCTGCCAGTAACATTTCCTTTGTAATGATGTCGCGCGAAACAGCAGATCGTTTATCGTTTTGTTTTTCGGCTTTAACAATCACAGGCATCAGCCATTGCTTACCTTCACTCTTGAAAAATGAATCAGTTTGAATAGCGCGCGATAATTGAATAAATGATGAATCGGTATAAAAATCCTTTTTAAGTTCCGTAGAAGTTGGTACCAGCGGTACCATCTTTTTATCAAAAGTCACTTTATACTGTTCATTTTGTCCATTTAAATTTTTGACCTGCACATTAAATGGCTGTCCATCATTAAAAGGTGGCAGTTCAAATTGAAATTTTCCATCAGCATCTGTGGTATCCTGCAACACCAAAAACAAATCTTTATTAGAAATAAGGGATACCTGCAAACCTTTACCGGCAGGTTTATCGCCAGATAAAACTTGTCCGCTGAAAGTAAAGAAATTTTCCCTTGAAGGCTTTTGTATAAGAGAATCCTTAAACCATTGCTCATCAAAAATATTCATTGCAATAAGTTCAGCCTGGGAATATCCTGCATATTTTTCATTCGAAAGAAATGTATCAGTTGCCTGCGACGGTACAACTGAGACAGCAAGCGCCGCTATCATTGGTTTTCCGCCAGGTTGCATAAGCGATATTTTTATATCACCTTGTTCCCTTGTAGAATATACCTGCCTGTTTGTTTCAACCTTAGCGATTACATTATTTTTATCGATAAAAATGGTACGCTGACTAACGGCTTTGTATTTCTCATCGAACAACAATAATGTTGCAAGCCCCGGTGGAAATGAGCCAGCAGGAATGTTTAGCTCGTAATTTCCTTTTCCAATGCCCGCAAAACAAACACTATCCCTGCTAATACCTATTAGGTATGTTTTATAATCATTTCTAAACACTGAATCTTCCAGCAATACCCTTGCCCGTATGGTTTGCTGGCTTTGCGAGGTAACTGCAAGCTGCATGCTAAACGGATCCACCCTGGGAAGCATGGTAACCGAATCTTCTGCTCCATTGCGTTGCATCAATACTTTATACCTGCCATAGAGATAAGGTGAAAATTGAAAGCTGGCTATCCCTTTATCATTTGTTTCAAATTGTACCATTAATTTGTTTCTCGCATCGCGAATGGCAAAAGAAATTTTTACGGGAATGCCGTTAGAATTAAAGGCCTTCAGCGTTACCATATTTTCGATACCTGAAATCAGGTGCCCACCTTCAGGGTAAATATTTACAAGCGTATCAACTGAAGATTTATTTCCGGGGTTAATTTGCTTCTCACTAAACCGGGTTGCTATAGAAGCATTGCCATTTGTAATAAATATTGGGTAAATACCCATGTTGTAATTTTTTTCTTTTGCTCCGGAAAGGGTATATGCACGTAAAAAATATACACCATTTAGCGAGGTATCAATTATTTCAAAAGAACCTGTTGACTGTGCGGAGGTGTTATGCAGCACTAGGTTTTGTAATACTGAATCTTCTTCAGTAACAAGGTCTGCAAAAATAATATTGTTATTAAATAATGGTTTGTTGCTTACAGAATCCAATACCTGAACATTAAACCATATAGTTTCGAATGTTGTATAAATTCTTTTATTAGGTTGAACCTGGATTTTTCTACCGGGTGAATTACGCAAATTGTGCAGCAATGGAGCTACAACAGGGTCGATTTCTGCTACAGGTAAATCCTGCCCTGTAGACACATGTGGCGTTAAAGCCACGAGGAAAATAATTAGAGTAAATTTTAAATGGTTATTACGCATACAAATTTTAAAATTTTAAGTATTGCTAATGTGCCATTTTTAATTTATAATGGACTCACTTATACGACCAACCTGAAAATACCTGATACCAAATTTATTGTTGATTAAACTTGTATAAAATTTAAGGCTAGCATTAAAGCCTTTATAAAGTAAAATTTAACCATGAAAAAATCTTTGTACTTATTTATTTCAATATTAATTGTTGCATGTTCTAATGGAGCCGGCAAAAATAAAATTGTTGAACGCGACACTACCATCACACCACAAAATGCATTTACCAATCTTTTTTTGGACAGTACGCAGGTAGCGCGGTATATAGAAGAAAACGGCAAAGATGACAGCGTTGCAAATAAAATGAAAAATTTTTATAACAGCCGTAATTACCAGTTTGCCTGGTTTAATGAAAAAGGGCTTACGGAGCAGGCGGAGGCTTTTTGGAACACGCAAAAACAATATTTTACAGAATTTAATGACAGTTCCATTTACAATAAATGGCTTTTCGAACAAATGGGGGAGATTACAAACCTTGATTCTAATTTTCATCCGGAGAGATCAACACTTGCTAAAACAGAAATGGGGTTAACTAGGCATTTTTTTAAATATGTGCAGAATGTATACGAAAGTTCAGTAAGTCCGGAAGATATGCAGTGGCATATACCCCGTAGAAAAATCAATGCTAAAGAATGGCTTGATTCATTGATCATACGTTCAGCCTCCATTAACGAATGGAAGCCCATGAACCGAAACTTTAATTTGCTGGAGAAAGCGGTCTTTAATTATAAAAATATAATTGAAAAAGGGGGATGGCAAGAAATTTCAACCATAAAAAATAAATTAAAAAAAGGGCAGCAAGACAGTGCTATTTACCAGGTAAAATTACGGTTGCAGGCTTCAGGAGATTATCCATTATCCGATACCTCCTTCTTGTTTAATGAAGAACTGGGAATTACGCTTGAAAACATTCGGGTAAACTTCGGGCTACCTGCCGGCAATTATATTGATGCGGAACTAATAAAAGTACTTAATGTACCAGCTAAAGAAAGACTGGAACAGTTACTTATAAATTTAGAGCGTATGCGCTGGATGCCTGCACTTCCAGATGATTACCTTATTACAAATATTCCAGACTACACATTTACTGCAGTAGAAAATGGAAAACCAGTAATGCAAATGCGGGTGGTGGTAGGAAAAGCTGCTAACCAAACGGTTATTTTCTCAGATATGTTGCAATACGTGGTGTTTAGCCCTTATTGGAACATTCCAAGAAGTATAGTAAGAAACGAAATTGTACCTGCCATGAATAAAAGCAGCAGCTATATTTCAAGAAAAAATATGGAAATAACGGGTTACAGCAATGGGTTGCCGGTGGTGCGTCAAAAACCCGGGGGAAGCAATTCGCTGGGCAGGGTTAAATTTATTTTTCCTAACAGGTTTAATATTTATTTCCACGATACGCCAGCCAAAAGTTTATTTGAACGCGACAACCGCTCATTCAGCCATGGGTGCATAAGGTTGCAACGCCCTTACGATCTTGCAGTGTATCTTTTAAGAAATAATGAAACATGGGATGAGAATTCAATTAAACAAGCCATGAATGCCAACGAAGAAAAATGGGTATCCTTAAAAACGCCTGTGCCTGTATTTATAACTTATCTTACTGCCTGGGTAAACGAAGAAGGTGCGGTCCAATTCAGGGATGACATTTATGGACATGATTCGAAGATGGCAGAACATTTGTTTGCGGATTAAACAATTAATAGATTTGTTGCTTTTCAAATTATAATGTTATGATGGAGGCCCTGATCATTCTTGTGTTTGTGATTGGTTATATGGCAATTGCTTTTGAGCACACCATTAAAATAAATAAGGCAGCCTCCGCTTTAATTTCGGGCATACTTTCCTGGACCATATTTATTCTATTTTCTGATGATAAAGCATTTGTAGAAGAAGAGCTTACCCATCATTTAGGTGAAGTATCCGGTATACTATTTTTTTTGCTGGGTGCCATGACCATTGTGGAACTGATTGATGTGTTCAATGGGTTTGATATAATCACCGCCCGCATTACACAAACCAATAAGGTTAAACTGCTTTGGATCGTTTCTTTCATAACCTTTGTTTTGTCTGCCATACTTGACAACTTAACCACAACCATCGTTATCATATCACTTTTAAGAAAATTAATAAAAGATGATAAAGACAGGTTATTCTTTGCAGGCATAACAGTAATTGCCGCAAATGCAGGCGGGGCCTGGTCTCCGATAGGAGATATTACCACCACCATGCTGTGGATTGGTGGGCAAATCACTTCATATAATATAATTGTCCGTTTGTTTTTACCCAGCCTGGTTTGCCTGGTAATTCCGCTCATTTATATGTCTTTCACTTTAAAGGGCAAGGTGCAGCGACCGGCAGAAATGGCAAATCCAAATTTTATGGCTATTCCCAAAAAACACCAGTACATCATTTTCTTTTCCGGTGTTTTTATTTTAATTCTTGTACCGGTTTTTAAAACTGTTACACATTTACCACCTTACATGGGTATTTTACTCGGTCTTGGAATTTTATGGGTTATTACTGAAATAACACAACGCGCAGTTAGCGACCGGGATAAGCATGTGCTTTCGGTTGTGTATGCACTCCGTAAAATTGATACGCCAAGTATTTTGTTTTTTCTTGGAATTTTACTCAGCATCTCAGCACTCGCATCTACAGGCATGCTTAGGGAAATGTCTACATTTATGTCTAATAATATAGCAAGCGAAAATGTAATTGTAATCAGTATTGGTTTGCTATCTGCCATAATAGATAACGTACCGCTTGTGGCGGCAATGCAAGGCATGTACGGCCTTGAGCAATACCCTACCGACCATATGTTCTGGGAATTTCTTGCCTATTGTACAGGTACCGGTGGCAGTGCATTAATTATTGGATCTGCGGCAGGTGTAGTGGCTATGGGTATAGAAAAAATAAGCTTTATGTGGTACCTTAAAAAGATAAGTTTACTTGCATTGTTGGGTTATTTTTCAGGTGTAATTGTTTTTATTATCCAAAGCAATTGGTAGTTATTCATTTGCCATTTTAATTGACATTTTGTTCAGCGGCGTTCCTCCTTTAATGCCAAAGTCCAGTGTACGGATAGGGAAAGGAATCATAATGTCATTCTCATCATACGCTTTTTTAATGCGCATAATTGCCTCGCTGCCTACAGTCCAATACATGGATTGTTCGGGTGAGGTGAGCCAGATGCGTAATAAGAAATTAATAGAACTATCCCCAAATTCCCTGTAGTAAAAAGTAGTCTCATCATCAGGAGAAATACCTTCAATACCCTGCACTGCGGCTAAAGTAATGCGCTTCACTTTTTCAAGGTCATCGCCATACGAAACGCCCACTTCAATATCAATTCTTCTCTTACCCAGCAAGGAATAATTCTCAATCGGATTTTGAAAAACATCTTTATTAGGAATGATAACCATTTGCCCCTGGAAAGTACGAAGCACTGTATCGCGCAGGTTAATCTCTTCTACCCTGCCCATGTAATCTTTAATTTTTACGATGTCGCCAATATGCAGCGGCCGCCTGAATGATATGAAAACCCCGCTCATAAAATTGGCGGCAATATCCTGGAAGGCAAATGCAAGCGCTAACCCTAATATACCGGCACCGGCCAAAATGGAGGTTACGGCTTTATCCAGTTGCAAAATACTCAGCACTGTAAAAAACGTAATTCCAATAAAAAAGAAATAAATGATGGAAGCGAATAAATTATTTAATGTGGTGTTTCTAGAAATGCGCCCAATAAGCCGCCTTGCCAGTTTCTTAATCCACTTCGATATAAACAAACCCATTACCAGTATTACCGCAGCCAACAATATGTTTGGCAACATTTGTATGAACCCATTAACCCATGTAGATAATTTTTGGGAAATTAATTCGTATGCATTTTTAACATCCATAGGGTTAGTTTAAATTGTTTGATATGCAGAATGTATGAAAACTTTAATTAAAAATAATTACTGCCTCATTTTTACCTTTATTTCCGGGGCTTCCACTAAGTGGAATGTAGCTGAGGCCATACCGATCTCTCCACCGGAATTATCGATTTCTGAAAGAATTTTTGTGAACAATTCGGTTTTGGTAGCCCTTCTTTTTTTATAATCTACCACGTAACGCAGCGTAAATTCTACCCAGTTATCGTTTGCAATTAAAGACACCATGGGTTCTGTTTGTGCATCTTCTAACCGGAAATTATTTTGAAGCCGGTTCCATTTTTCTTTGGACAAAGTTGGTAATTCACCGGCTATTTCCATTCCAACGCGGGTTAATAATTCCTTTGTTTTAGCATAGTCGCTTCCAAACTTAATGGGCAATTTAATTTCATCCCACAAAAAAGGAAAATCTCCTGAATAATTAAAAACAGGTTCTTTAAATACAAAGCTGTTGGCGATTAAAACTATTCTGCCATTATATAAATCTCCATCCACCCACTGCCCTGTTTCCATAATAGTTGTTCTTAATACACCTATGTCCATTACATCGCCTTTTATGCCACCCAGTTGCACCCTGTCGCCGGGTTTATAAAAACCACCAAACATTATTGCGAGCCATCCCGCAAAAGATGCGATCACCTCCTGCAATGCAAATGCAACTCCGGCACCTGCAACGCCCAAGTGCAACCGTTAGTCCACCCAGTTTATCACTAAATACCACAGTGAATAAAACAATGGTTAGGATATATCCAATAAAAGTGCTGAACTTTTTGGCCCGGTACCGGTTATCGTTTTCCCGGATCTTTGAAAACATGCGCTTCTGCAGATATTTAATCACCAGCCAGATAACCGCTATTCCAAAAAAAATGGTGACTAGCTTGCCTATGGTAGGGTTGTGTAATATTTTCTGAATTTCTTCATCCATTTTCAATAATTAAATAATCTCTAATTTCTTTCCGCAATTAATGCAGAAGTTGGCGAACAATTCATTGTAATGATGACAACTGGTACATTGTATTTTATTTAAAGAGGCCTTTGACATTTCTACCGTAAGAATACCCGTTGGCACTGCAATGATCGCATACCCCATGATCATGGCAATAGACGAAATAAATTTTCCTAAATCGGTATGTGGCACCATATCACCGTAACCTACAGTGGTTACTGTAACTATGGCCCAATAAATGCTTTGCGGAATACTGGTAAACCCCTTTTCACCCCCCTCTACCACGTACATGATCGTACCCATAAAAACGACTACCGAAAAGATGGCGAGCAAAAAAACACCCAGCTTATAAGAACTTGCTTTTAATGCATTAATCAGCATTTGGGATTCTATGCTAAACCTTGCCAGTTTTAATATACGGAATACGCGTAACAATCGAAATATACGTACAACAATCAGGTAGTGATAGCTGAATAAAAACAGTGAAAGATAGGTGGGTAAAATAGAACTTAGATCTATAAGACCCCAAAAGCTAAATATGTACCTGAGTGGTCTTGGACTTATATAAATTCGCAGCAAATATTCGATAGTGAAAACAATAGTAAACGCCCATTCAACAGCTAGAAAAAATGATTTATAATTTTTGCTGTATGCCGGCACACTTTCTATCATTACCACGGCTACGCTGGCAAGTATTATCCAAAGCAGGTACACATCAAATTTCTTTCCCGCAATTGAATCATGCTCAAAAACTACCCGGTATAATTTACGTCGTGTACTATTCATTCTTTATTCACATTAAAATTAAAACCCGGAGCCTTATAATCTTTGGGGAGGTAATCCGCAGGAATTGTTGACATATTACCATCCCGTGCAGCCCGGTAATGAGGAGATAGAATTTCAATTCCTCGTTCATTGCACACATCCTGTATATGCTGGTGCAATTCGGAATAAATGAACGCCTGTTTATTGCTCTCTCTTATAAATCCATTTACCTGATAAGAAACATAAAAATCATCAAGGCTGGTTTGCAAAACAAATGGTGCAGGTTCTTTTACAATTAATGAAGTACGTGCCGCAGCTTCTAGCAGCGCTTCGTGCATGTTTTTCCAGGGAACATCATACCCAATGGTTACCGTTGTATGAATGATTAAACCAGTATCGGGCGCATTGGTAGAGTAATTAATGGTATGTGTATTTAATACGGTTGAATTAGGAACTGTGATATCTTCATTTTTAATGGTTCGGATGCGTGTAACAAGCATGGTCTTATCAATTACATCGCCTACCACATCACCAATCTTAACCCTGTCACCGCGACGAAACGGCCGCATGTAAGTGATTACCATACCTGCTACCATATTTGAAATGGCGGAGGTTGAACCGAGTGAAAACAACACACCTAAAAAAACACTTACTCCCTGGAAGGCGGGAGAACCCGACCCAGGTAAATAAGGAAAGATTAAAATAAACATGAAGGCATAAATAAGAATGCGTATAACGTTAAACGTTGGAGAAGCCCAATCAGCATAAAAACCTTTCAACTGTATATTCCCATTTCCAATTTCTGTCGCGAAATATTTTATGAATCGAACAAAATACTTAGTAGCTATATAAATAACAACAATGGTAAACAGGTCTGGTAAAAAATCTATGATGCCATTAAAGATCGCTTTAGCGGGAGTAGTTATCCATGTCAATAACATATCCGCGAAAAATTTTGTTTGTGGAAATATGCTAAAAAGTAATGGCAGGGCGAGGTATATTGCCAGTATAATAATTATGATGCGCAGAAAAGAATTTACTCTTATCGCAAAAAGATAATGTTGTGCTTCAGAAAAAATCTGCACATTCCTGATCTTAAAGCCTGTAAAATATTTTTCTTTATTAATTGCAAGAAAGGCTGCGCTTCTTTTAAAAAGCCTGTTAATGCCATAGATGATTATCCATATACCTATTATAATTAAACATATGTACCCGATTCGTTTTAACCAGCTAAAAAGGTTGTTATCTTTTCTCGCGGTTAATATGCCCGTCTTAATTTTTTGGAGATAGTCGTTTGCTAATTCCCGGGGATTCATGTTGTGCCATAAACCATCCACTTCGGTAATAGACATTATAATGTAGTCGTTGTTATAAACTATATCATAAGTGTTTTCATTACCGATCACTTTTAAAGTATCGGCATCAAAGAATGCATCATCATATAATTTTTTTATTCTGGCTGAAATGGCCTCGCTTCGCTCCGCAGCGCTGAAAGAACCAATGCGGGTGTTTATATAAAATAAGGTATCGGTTAAAAGGTATACTGGGTAGTCTTTTGCCGTCTTCTTCAATTCGTCTATCCTCAATAACCTCGCATCTTTTGCTAATGAATCTTTCGCAGACATTGATCGAAGGCTATCCTGCAATTCAACCTTTCTCCTTCCACCTGTTTGCCCTCTTTCAAGCTCCTGCTCCAACTGAAAGGTGGTTATAGAATCTAATCTTTGTTGTTCCTTTTGTTGCAATAAATATTTTTCTGCGGCCTTTTGTGCACTGTCGGCTATGTTATCCCTGGAGGCAGTATTTTGAGCCGTTACAGAATTTAAACAGCCAATATAAAACAGGCAGAAAATAATAAACCTGCAGCAAGGTTTCATAAACATGGGATTGTTTTATTTTTAGAACTGTATGCTTTACACCAAACTTATTTAATTTATATTACTTTACTTGAATAGCTTTTACACAAGCAGATAGAATATTTGTTTAAGCATCCTGTTTTTTTATATTATTGATGTTTACCTTGCGATTCTTATAAATGTTTGTTTTTTTATTTCTCCAAAAATTAAAAAGTAATTTTATACCAATGGCAGGCAACTTTTTGGAGCGCTTTACATTACTGAATGAAAGAGAAGAATATCACATTCTTGAAAAAAACATTTCGAATGGTGTAGCATTTCGCGGCACTAATTTGTGGGTTTTAATATTTGCCATTTTTATTGCCTCGCTTGGATTAAACATTAATGCACCCGCAGTTGTAATCGGCGCCATGTTAATTTCACCACTCATGGGTCCTATTATGGGGCTTGGGCTGGGTCTTGGTATTAACGATTTTGAACTCACGAGAAGATCGTTATCAAACTATGGTTTCGCAGTGTTGGTAAGTTTAATTACTTCTACTTTATACTTCGCCTTGTCACCCTTGAATGAAGCTCACAGTGAATTGCTGGCAAGAACCTCTCCCAGTATCTATGACGTGTTGATCGCATTCTTTGGAGGGCTGGCAGGTATTGTTGCAAATTCAAGCAAAATGAAGGGAAATGTAATTCCCGGTGTTGCCATTGCAACAGCATTGATGCCCCCGCTTTGTACTGCAGGTTATGGACTGGCAACCGGTCATTGGAATTATTTTTTTGGTGCTACCTATCTGTTTATCATCAATACAGTATTTATTGCGGCTGCAACTTTTTTCACTGTAAGGTTATTAAAGTTTCCTTATAAACATTTACCCGATGCAAAGGCTGAAAAGAGAGCACACAGAATGATAATACTTGTTTTGTTTTTAACCCTTGCACCAAGCCTTTACTTTGGCTATGATATTGTTGAGCGGGACCGCTTTATACAAAGGGCAAATATTTTTATTGAACGTGAAGCCGTTTTTGCAGACGATTATTTATTGAATAAAAAAGTAGATCCAAAAGAAGAAACCATTACCCTAACGTACGGTGGACGTGAAATAACGCAGAATGAAATTAAGGAACTGCAAGGCAAATTAAAATCGTACAACCTAACTGATGCAAAGTTGCAGATACAACAGGGGTTTGCCTTTCTCTCAGAAAATGATAATACACTGGGGCAGGATGAAAATTCGAGAATGAATGAATTAAGTACTGCACTGCAGGGAAAAGATGCTGAAGTAAGAGACCTGAGAAGCAGGCTCGATAGCATTAAAAGGCAGGAGGATGCACAACAGGTTTACAGCGAGTTAAAAGTCAATTATCCCCAATTAAATTCTGTTATATTAAACCGTTCTATTATTGTTGCAGATACATCTGTAAAAAGGCAGGACGTATTGCTTGCCATCCTCGATTTCAGGTATGCCATTCCCGGCAGGGAAAAAAGGAAAATTGAGCAATGGATAAAAGTCAGATTAAAAGAGAATAACGTAAAGGTTATTATTGAATAATTGAACAAGTGATAATGATAGAAATAATAGCCCCATATTATTTTTCTAAAATAATACATCTGAATCTAACCTGTGTTTCTCATTAGAAGAAATGTTTTTTAAAGTCCAGGTTAATTGTTTTTTAAATGGATGCCGGCGTACGGTACAAAATTCTTTTGTACAAATGTTGCAACTGAAGTTCTGGCATCCATCGCTATGTACAGCAAATTGAATACGGTCTCCGTATTCCTCTGTTAGCAGATCCGTTAATGCATCAATTTCATTATGTGCTTCATTTACATTTAAATACCAGGGAACGGTTAAATGCACTTCCATGTGCATGATGCTTCCATAATTTATTATTCGCAGGTTGTGAAGGTCTATCCAGTTTTCCTTTCTGTTTTTGTTTAACAGGTTTATCATTGCCTGTAATAAAACCAAATCAGCTTCATCCATAATTCCTGCAAGCGACTTTCTGATAATTTTATAACCATTGTACATGATTACCACGCTTAAAATAATTGCCACAACAATATCAATCCAGTTATTACCTGTATAATAAATTGCAACAAGGGCCGCTATTATTATTAAGGTGCTATAAGTGTCAACTTTTAAATGACGTCCGGTAGCCTGTAATGCCAGTGAATGGTTTTTTTTGCCAACAGTTGAACAAAATATTCCTGCAAAAAAATTTAATATTGCTGTAATGGAAATTATAATTAAACCTGCATCCAGTTGCTGCACTACATGATCATTAATTATATTATTGGCCGCCTGGTAAAGAATTAATACCCCAGAGGCAATGATCAATCCACCTTCAATGCCAGATGAAATGAATTCGGCTTTGCCGTGCCCAAATGGATGCTCCTGGTCGCGTGGTTTGGCGGCAACGTATAAACTGTATAAACCTATGAAACCAGCTAAAACATTTACAATACTTTCAAGTGCATCGCTTAAAACCGCAACGGAGCCTGTAAAATAATAGGCAATAAGCTTGGCAGCAAAAAGCAATATTGAAAGTGCAGTTACCCCTTGTTGAATACGATAATTTTGCTTAGCAGAGTCCAAGTAAATTTATTTAAAAGTAAATGGCTTGTGTGCTGTTTTTATATTTCTACTTCTCTCTGTCGCCTGAATTTGTTTCGCACTTTATTAATGGTTCGATAATAATATTCCTGGTTAAAAAGCTGGCTGTCTTTCATTGCTTTAATGGTTAAAAAAATTCCAATAGGAATTAGGAGTAATGTTGATAGCCACATGCCCATAAATGTAGATGTAACACCTTCTTTAGCAAATTTTTCGCCGAAAGTGTTCAGTAAATGAAAGACTACAAAAAATATGATGGCAAAAATAAGCGGTGTGCCTAATCCGCCTTTTCTAATTATGGAACCCAGCGGTGCGCCAATCATAAATAATACAATGCAGGCTACTGAAAGCGTAAACTTCCGGTTCCATTCAATGTAATGTTTCCTAACTGTGTTTTGGCGTGTGCCATATTCTATTGCAGTGATGTTCGCAGAATTGCTTACAGAACTAACCCGCGAAATAACCCTGTCTATAACCACATTTTTCAGGGAGTCGGGTATAAGGTCGCTGAGTGTTTTTGCTTTTTTATCTATTGCTTTTGTAACAGGCTTCCATGCTACATTTTTATAGGCTGTAAATTTCAAAAAATTTCTTAACTCTCTTTTTGACCGCCCATAAAAAGTGTTATTTAGCTCGTTTAATGAATCAACAGCCAAATTCAATTGCCGTACACTAAGCATTTTTGGATCAGATAAAAACAAACTGTCTTCAGTTCTGTTCATTTGAAAACTGCTAAGGTCAAACTCTTTTTTATACTCTTTAAATCCTAATCTTATAAAGTCTGTATTCGCATTATACCGGTTACCATTTTCCTGGTAATTCCAGCCATTTTTAAGTGTAAATTGTAAAAAACGTTTATCGGCGGTGACGCGCATAACACCGCTCTCGGCAATTAAAAATTGATCCTGCAATCCAAAACTTTTTTTGTAAATAACTACGTTGTGAATGATACTGTCGTTAGGTTCTTTACTTCCAATCTTTATGGCATATCCTTCAATCTTATCATAAAAAACACCTTCCTTAATATCAAAGGCAGGCTTTGCCACTATTATATCATACTTAAGCGCATTTAGTTTTAAGTTGGCATAGGGAATAATATTGTTCGCAAATAAAAATGCGACCCCGGCGATGAATATTGAAAGTATAAACAACGGCCGCATAAATCTCGATAAAGGAATACCTGAGGATTTAATGGCAACGAGTTCAAAACTTTCTCCCAGGTTTCCGAAAGTCATAATTGAAGACAACAAGAGAGATAGGGGTAATGCAAGGGGAACGGTTGTTGCGCCTACATAAACAATAAGTTTAATGATGGTTATAAAATCAAGCCCCTTACCTACCAGGTCATCTATATACAACCAGAAAAATTGCATGATAAGCACGAAAAGAGAAATGAGGAATGTTGCCAGAAATGGAGCAATAAAAGCACGAATAATTAGCTTATCAAGTTTTTTCATCTCTTTGCTGAAACATTAATGTTATGGCGCATGCAAATGTAAACCTTTCAAAAGAGGAAATGGAACTGGTAAAAACGCCGGATTTCATTTTAACAAAGAACCATATTATTAGTAAGGTTATGCACCTCATGGCAAATATTTATGAGCGTTATATATCAATTACCAAAACCAATAAATGGTTGCAGAACGAATCTGCTTTTAATAAAGGAGGTAAAATTTTTAAAGGTGAGCAATATGAAAGTCTTCCTTATGTTACATTGGATTATCCGCGCAACTTTTCTGGCCGCGATATTTTTGCCGTCAGAAGCTTTTTCTGGTGGGGAAATTTTTTTAGTATAACCCTGCACGTTTCAGGTGAATTTGCCCAAAAATATTTTACAGGAATAATGGATGGCATTTTAAAAAACCCAGCAGAATGGTATGTATGTATAAATGATAATGAATGGCATCATCATTTTAATTCCGACAACTACATGCCTGCTCATACCTTTATTGAAAAAGAGAAGCTAGAAATTTTGCTAAGAGAAAAACCTTTTATTAAAACAGCGCGAAAAACAATGCTGGAAAATTGGGAAAATGCAGAAGATTTTTTTGAAAGTGCGTTTTCCGAAATTACAGGCTGGCTAAGGTTTAACTGCCTAAACGGTGAAACAGATCTTTTACCTGGTATTCCCATAAAAGGCTCTGATCTTTAATTTCACCTTTTTCTGCAAAGTCTTTAATAACTAAAATGGTTTGATTAGTGATCTCTGTTTTTTCAATCCTGAATTCAAAATACTCGTCTTTATCCATGGTATCCCATTTGTAACGAATAAATTTATTTTCTTCCTTTTCCAGCACCTCAGCTTTCTCCACCGAAGTATTCCAATGAAAGCTGTACACTCCTTCCCATTCATCAACTTTGTCTGCAAACCATTCCTGCAATCCTGCGGGTGTTGCCAGGTATTCGTACAATATTGCGGGAGAGCAACGTACGGGATACTCCAGAACATATAATTGCTTCTTAGCCATTTTAAAAATTTATTCATGCAGTTGTTGCACCCTGCAATAATATTAAATAATTACTACCATAAAAATTTTTTTACCAGTAGCTTAAATATGGTTCATATTTATTGATAAACAATTAATTATTATTTAATAATGAACTGTAAGAAAATAATCTATGAAAGCAAATTCTACTTCCGGGAATAATAAAAAAATATTTTGGTGATAACAAAGCTTTAACCTAATTTGCTTTGAATTCTGCGATCCCCTCAAAGAAACACTCCGTAGAACTCTCGTTCCAATTCCAAATCCGTGCAAAGTCCACGCACTTAAAGAATTAATCGTATTAACTTTTAAAACTTTAAAGTAATAATCGCGTTTCTTATTTTTTCGTCCTTATAAAAACAAACATCTACACCTATGAGTTTACGTCAATTAAAAATCACCAAGTCGATTACCAACAGGGAATCGCAAAGCCTCGAAAAGTATCTTCTTGAAATTAGCAAATTAGACCTGGTTCGCCCGGATGATGAAGCTGCACTTACAAGAAGAATTAAGTCAGGAGATCAACAAGCTTTGGATAATCTAATCAAAGCCAACCTTCGTTTTGTTGTTTCTGTTGCTAAACAGTACCAAAACCAAGGACTTTCACTTTCAGACCTTATTAATGAAGGGAATGTAGGATTAATTAAGGCTGCGTCCAAATTTGATGAAACACGCGGATTTAAATTCATCAGCTATGCAGTGTGGTGGATCAGGCAAAGCATCATGCAAGCACTGGCTGAACAGAGCCGCATAGTTAGGCTTCCTGTTAACAAAGTTGAGCTTACAAAGAAATTAAGCCGAGCTTACCAATTGTTAGAACAGGAGTTTGAACGCGAACCAACAACAGACGAATTATCTGATTACCTTGAAATTGAAAAAGATGAAATAACCTCTACACTTAATGTTGTAAATAAATATGTAAGCGTCGATAACCCAACTCCCGGGAACGAAGATTTTACCCTGGTAGATGTGTTAGAGAACCCGAATTCTGAAAGGGCTGATCAAAACCTCGCTCATGTCGAGTCAATGAAAATTGACATTGAAAGAGCCATGCACCTTTTAACTGAAAAACAAAGAGATGTGCTATGTTTCTTCTTTGGTATTGGGATAGACCATCCCCTTAGCCTGGAAGATATCGGAACGCATTTTCATTTAACCAGGGAAAGGGTTAGGCAAATTAAAGATAAAGCCCTGGAAAAATTAAAGTCTGCGAGCAAATGCAACAGGCTAAGGGTTTACCTATAAATTAGTTTATTTTAAACAAAACAAGACCTGCATTAAGTTGATGCGGGTCTTTGTTTTTTTGAATATATTTACAGTAGAACCATTACTATGAAGCCAATACTGCTTATTACATTGCTATGCCTATGTTCTGTTTTGGGTTTAAACGCCCAAAAGATTATTGGAGATTGTACGCTTGAATACCGTATTTCAGGTAACAACATTGCCAATGCAAAAAATTTCTTTGGAAAAAAGATCGTGTATTTAAAAGGAAAGCAAATAAGGGTTGATATGATCAGCACCTCATTCACACAAACTTTTATATATAATTACAATACTGGTTTTGGAGCAATTTTAAAAGAGATCGGGGCAGAAAAATATCTTCAGGAGGTTGATGAAGCCGGCCTTCAAAAACAAAATGCGCAATTTAAAAATCTTCAGCTTCAGCCTGCCAGTGAAACGAAAAAGATTTTGGGTTATAACTGCAAAAAAATAATCGCCACTATGTCTGATGAAAGTGAGTTTGTGTTGTATTACACACCAGATCTTAAACCACTGGCAACTGAAAATCCTTTTCAATTTAAAAATGTTCCGGGTTTGGTTTTGGAATATGAATCTGGGAAAGGTGAATCTTTAATTAAATATTCAGCAACCAGCATTAGCTTTAGCCCGGTGCCAGCCATAAAATTTACTATCCCTTCTTCTGGATATAGAAAATTGGAGAATTAAAAATTAATGAGAATTTTGGGGAACAGGGGCTTTAAATCTTGAAATCTGCACATTAGCTTTATAAGGAAAGACGTAAGTAGTATTTCCTCTTTCCATTCTTAGCATGGACTCGAATTGTATACCATTTCTGGTAGAAGGAGAAAAATCTTGTGAACCAGCAAAATGAAATTGTGAGAGCTTAAAATTAGCAAGCGATACGTGGCTCTTGTATTTACCTAAATATTTAAGTGAAAACTTAGCTCCATCATCCGTAGAACCCTTTTTTCCTATAAATGTTGCAGAACCAACGTTTATAAGCATAAAGAATACTGCAGACAACAATATTTTAATATAAATAGGCTTTGTGTTCATTTCAGGTACAAAATTACTAAATCTTTTTGGATATTCTTAACAAAAGCGTACTTATTTATTAACGTTTGTTGATTTCCAATTGTTACATAAACTTGGATTATTTCTTTTTCGTCTTTATCTTTCGGAAACCTCAATAACCATGAAAGAATATCCCTCACACGATATGAATGAATTAGGGGAACTTTTAAAACAATATAACAATCTAAGGTCGGGCAAAAATTACATCTATTTAGAAGAAGATTCTTTTGAGAAAATCATAGATCATTACGATGAAAAAGACGACCTGAATAAAGCCCTTGAGGCTGCCGACACAGCTCTTGAATATTTTCCTTTCTCTGCCCAGTTATTAATAAAAAAAGCCGATTTGCTTATTGCTCTTACGCATTATAGCGAAGCATTGCAATTTCTACAACAGGCATCGCTTTTTGATAATACAGATATAAACATATTCATTTTAAAAACGGATGCCCTCCTGGCTTTGGATATGCAGCCACAAGCGGTTGAATTATTGGAAGAAGCCCTGAGGCAATTTGAAGGTCAGGATAAAATTGAACTACTTTTTGAACTGGCTGATGTATATGATGATTACGAGGAATTTGACAAGGTTTTTGATTGTTTAAAAATTATACTGGAACTATCTCCCCGCAATGAAGAAGCTTTATACAAAATATGCTTCTGGACTGATTTTACAGGGAGAAATGAAGAAAGCATTCGAATTCACCATAAAATAATTGATGAACACCCCTATAACGAATTAGCCTGGTTTAACCTTGGGGCTGCTTACCAGGGACTAAAATTATTTGAGAAAGCTATAGACGCCTATCATTATGTGGTAATAATCGATGAAAAATTCGATTATGCCTATCGCAATATGGGCGATGCATTTATTCGGTTAAGAAAATATAAAGATGCTATCGATGTTTTGGAAAAGGTACTTGAACTAACCCGCCCCGAAGAAGTGATTTACGAGGCCATTGGGCATTGTTACTTCAGAATGAACAAGTATGCCCCTGCTAGATTTAATTTTAGGAAGGCTTCTCATATGAATCCATCAGACAGTAAACTAATTTATAAAATTGCTCTAACCTATATAAAGGAAAAGCAATGGGAAACAGCTATTAATCATCTGGAAAATGCCATGCGCATTAACCGAAGCATGCCTGACTATAAATTAGCGCTAGGCCAATGTTATTTTGAAACAGGCAGGTTAAAAGATGCTATTCAGGCGTTTAGTTTAGTTGTGCACAGCCGCCCCAAAAACGTTACTGCATGGGAATCACTGGTAACTACATTGTTTAAGGCCGGTTACCACGAAGAAGCAAAACAACAATGTCTTTCAGCTTTGAAAGCTACAGATGGCAAACCCATATTTCACTATATTTTCAGCGCTATTCTTCTTACTGCCGGTAAAAAAAAGGAAGGATTGTTGCAGTTGCAATTTGCCCTAAACACTGCACCGAGAATGGTTAAAAAATTTATACAATTAAATCCTTCTTTATTACAGTCTAAACAGGTAAATGACCTTATTGCCACATCAAAAAAAAGCAAGAAAAAAAATAATCAATAAGATTTTTTTTCGAACACAATAATTATTTCTACATTTGCACAAAGCATTACGAATTCATCTAAAAGATGGTACCAACCGAGTGTCCGACACCACGGTGGTAAAACAATGCGGACGGCTAGGGTCAAAATAAACGATGCATCATTCCCTACTATTTTCATTGTTTCAAATTAACCGGGTTGTAACCCTATTGCAAATTTTTTAAACTTTAAAACTTTTGTCAAGGGCATGAATACATATGCCCCTGACTCAAACCCTTAAATCAAGTATTATGACCCTAACCCAACTTTATATCCCCAGAAGTGGGGATAGAGAATCGTACCTGGAATACCTTGCAAAACTTAAAAATTACAGTGACGAACAACTACAAATAATTGTGAAAAGGTGTGTTCTCTAGGTATTATAGGTTCTCATCAGCAGGCGCTTTATTTATATGCACTTAATGAAGTTTTGGTTAACAGGGGATTGGAATCACCTGTTACTATAGAACAAGATTTTATTATTGGATTAAAGCCCCTGTAAATTTCCCCTTTTTTTCAACCCAAAAAATTAAAAACAATGCAGGAAAAAATCAATGATCCCCCCGAAGAAATGGGGGAAAACAAAACCCAGTCTCCCGAAGAAAAAAAGAAACAGCAGATCGAAAACTGGGTGCGTCATCAAAAAATGCTGTCAGCCCTTGTTAAAAATGGTTTTGAAAATCTGTCGAAAGAAGAAATGGCTTATTGGATGAATGCGTATTAAAATCAAAAAACGGCATTTAAAATTTTAGGTGCCGTTTATTTTCAACCTAAAATGTAGTATTAATGCAAAAAATTATTTTATCGGATTATGAAATAAAATTTAAACGGTTTTCAAAAACCAAAGCAAAGGAAATATCGGGGCAAGAAACCTGGCTGGGTGGCACATATAAAAAATTGGGAAGAATTTCAGGGTTCAGGAATTACCCGAATGCTGGCCTACGCACACCTTGAAAAAAAATTTTTGGAGGTGCGTAAGAGTCCGGATCAAATTCCTACACATTTAAGACCTATAGTCGTTGGTTATCTAAGTGGGAACTATATTATGGATGAGTATATCCTGGATTTGTTTACTTATATTGTAAAACACAACTTTTATAATTGCTGGCTTTCCAAGTATTCAAATTATCAGGATCTAATGGATGGTGATTTTAATACTTTGCTTTTGACTATAAATAAAAGATATGGCTTAGAGTTAAATGATTTGGGAAACGGAAATATATGGCGGCTTACAAATAAGATTAGAAAAAAATGTTTAACCGATTTACAATAACAGGCCAAAAAAAGATGAGTTAATTACAGAATAAAAAAAATCCCCTGCTAAATAAACTTGCAGGGGATTTTGATTTTTACTAAGTGATCCCGCTGGGACTCGAACCCAGGACCCCAACATTAAAAGTGTTGTGCTCTACCAGCTGAGCTACAAGATCATTTTCTCTGATAAAGGGTGCAAAAATAATTGAATTTAAGTAGGCACCCAACTAAAAAAACAATATTTTATTTTCCCCCTTATAAATTACACATTCTTTTAAAAATTTGAAGTAGCTAAATTTGCAAATAAAGTTAATCCCATATGTCTTTTTTTACTGATAAGGTGGTGGTTGTAACAGGTGGCTCTGATGGAATTGGTAAAGCCCTTGTGGAAGATTTAATAAAACGAGGTGCCAAAGTAAGTACTTGTGGAAGAAACCACGATAAAATTTACCAATTGCAAACCCAGCATCCCGGCACACAATTAATTGCACATGCGGTTGATGTTAGCAACGAACAGGAATGTCAGAAATTTATCGAAAAAACCATACACGCTTACGGTAAAATAGATATCCTGGTAAATAATGCAGGTATTTCAATGCGCGCTTTGTTTATGGATACTACTCTTGATACCATGCGCCGCGTAATGGATGTAAATTACTGGGGGTCGGTTTATTGCACATGGTATGCCCTTCCGCATATTTTAAAACAAAAGGGAACAGTTGCAGGTATTTCATCCATAGCTGGTTACCGCGGGCTTCCTGGAAGAAGCGGTTACTCCGCATCTAAATTTGCGCTAAATGGCTGGCTCGAAGCTTTAAGAACTGAATTGCTTGATACCGGGGTGAATGTTTTATGGGTAAGTCCCGGATTTACAGCTTCTAACATAAGAAATACGGCGCTGGATAAAAATGCAAAGCCGCACGGTGATACACCAATGGATGAAAGTAAATTAATGACCTCATCAGAATGCTCAAAACATATTTTAGATGCAATTGAAAACAGGAAGCGAAGTGTTGTATTAACATTGCAGGGAAAAGAAACAGTTTTAATGAACAATTTTTTACCTGCATTTACCGACAGGCTTATAAAGAAATTCTTTTTTAAAGACGGAAAACTAATTAAATAATTTTAGCAATGTGCTTTCAATAATGCCAATTGTAACCCTTTCGTCAGATATCGGACAGTCAGATTTTATAGTAGGAGCTATAAAAGGGCCAATTGGTTTCAGCAATTCCGCAGGTTACAATAACAGACATATCTCATTGCCTTCCTTCACAAAATTATTTACCGGCAGCTTATATCTGTAAAAATGCTTTTAGGTTTTATCCAGATGAAACATTTCATATGGTTATAGTGAATATGTTTCAATCCACCCCCGGTCACCTGCTTATTGCAAAATACAATAATCAATATATTGCCTGTGCTGACAATGGATTATTAACTATGATAACAGGCGAAAAACCTTCTATCATCATATCCCTTCCGGTGCCTCCAAAAAAATTTATGGTTGCTATGCATTGCACACAGGTTTGGGTTAACGCATTTCAAAAAATATCACAGGGCATTCCGATCGAAAAGTTAGGAACACCTAGTAACAGAGGTTGATGAAAAATATCCTATGCGTTCTACCATGGGCGAAGATTGGATTGAAAGCCAGATAATCTTTATAGACAATTTTGAAAATGTAGTGGTGAATATTTGTTATGATGAGTTTGAGGAAATAAGAAAAGGCAGAAAATTTAAAATAATCTTTACGAGAAACGAAGACATTTCAATACTCAGCAACGATTACTCCTCGGTAGAAGAAGGGCAGGTGCTCGCGTGGTTTAATTCTGCAAGCTATCTCGAGATTGCTGTTAACCGTGGCAACCTGGCAGGTTTATTCGGACTGTCTGGATTTAAAGAAAACCATAACTCTAATTTAAAAGATAAATTGTTATATCAAACAAGGGTGCGCATTTTATTTGATTAAACACCCCCCCATCTCTGCATCAAAAATTTTAATTTTCTTAATGACGAAATTGCTGAAATACATTTTAAAATTTCTGCAAATAGTTTATTGCATTTACACCATTCTTTTACTGGCAATTATTGTGACCATCATAAGTATTTTCGTGTTGTTTGCATTAATATTAGGCAAAATAAAAGCAGGCAATTTTATTTACAAGGTGTGTAATTTTTTTTGCAGGCTGGGCTTTTTACTAATTGCAATCAGGTATAAAGAAATTTACATTTCTCCACACAATGCAAAACGCCAGTATATTTTTGTGGCAAATCATTCTTCTTACCTGGATATTCCCACTGCTGTCTGCAGCATTCACCAACCCGTAAGAATTTTAGGAAAACAGGAAATGCTGAAGATCCCCATTTTTGGCATCGTATATAGAGCCACTGTAATTACTGTTGACAGGAGTAGTGTTGCAAACAGGGCAAAAAGTTTAAGAGCGTTGAAAGCAGCTATTCAACAAGGCATTTCGGTATTTATATTTCCTGAAGGAACTTTTAATGAATCCGGCGAGCCACTTAAAGATTTTTATGATGGCGCATTTCGCATAGCGCTGGAAACTGGCACACCCATTAAACCTTTATTATTTCTTGATTGTGTAAACAGGTTACACTGGAAAAGTATTTTCTCATTAACTCCTGGCAAAAACCGCGTGGTTTACTTGGATGAAATAAGTTTAGATAATTTTATCGGAACGAAAGACATGCAGGCATTAAAAGAACAGGTACATAAATCAATGGAAGAAGGATTAAAAAAATACAGGAAAAACTTGTAGCAGTTTGTGATTATGATTGAAAACAATAATCTTAATACTGAGGGCGATAATTTATTAAGCTTCAACGAAGAAATACAATTGTATGCTGAAATTATTATACCCCTCGCCCTTCCTAAAAATTACACCTGGAGCATTCCCGAAGAATTTCAAACTGCAGTTAAACCCGGTATTAGGGTTGAAGTAAACCTCGGCAAGAATAAAAGATATGCAGGCATCATAAAAAAAATCACCAAAGAAAAACCTGCTGGTTTTACCCCCAAGCCCGTATTAAATATTTTGGATGAGGAGCCCGTTATTTTTGCGCACCAGTTAAAATTGTGGCAATGGGTAGCGGAATATTATATGTGCAGTGAAGGTGAAGTAATGCTGGCGGCAATACCCGCCAATTTAAAATTATCAAGCGAAACCATTTTGGTGAGTAATGAAGATTTTGGAGATGATTTTTCTTCGCTTGATGATCGTGAATATATTGTTGCTGAAGCATTATCAATTAAAAAACAATTAAAGCTCGCTGAAGTGCAACAGTTGCTTGATGCTACTTCGGTTTACCCTGTTATAAAACAATTAATTGACCGCGGGGTTTGTTATGTGTGGGAAGAGCTGCGTGATAAATACAAGGTTAAAAACGAAAGTTTTATTAGTCTTGCTCCTAAATACCAGGCAGAAGAAGAATTGGCGGAACTACTTAATGCAAAAACACGTGCTCCAAAACAAATGGAACTTTTGTTGTGTTATTTGCATTTGGTTAAAACAACCGGGGAGGTTTCACAGGTAGAACTGTTGAAAAAAGCAAATGCAAATGCTGCACAACTAAAAGCTTTGGTTGATAAAAATATTCTTGTTATAGAAAAACGATCAGTACAACAGGATACATAGTTTACCCAAAAATATTCAGATTGATTTTATGCTTTCTGCTTCGCAGCAAAATGCATTCGACAACATCATCACCGGTTTTACTGAAAAGGAAGTGTGCCTGCTACATGGTGTAACGGCCAGTGGCAAAACAGAATTATATATTAAGTTGATAGAACAATACCTGCGAATGAATAAACAGGTATTATATATGCTTCCGGAGATTGCATTAACGGCACAAATAATACGACGTCTACAAAAACATTTTGGGGGGCACATTGTCGTTTACCATTCTAAATTTAATGCAAACGAAAGAGTAGAAATTTGGAACAGGGTAAAATCAGGTGAGATAAAAGTTATACTTGGTGCACGTTCATCTTTGTTTCTGCCATTTATAAACCTTGGCTTAATTATCGCCGACGAAGAGCACGATCCATCCTACAAACAGCAGGAGCCCCCACCCCGGTATAATGCACGGGATGCAGCCATTTATTATGCGTCTCTTTTTAATGCAAAGGTTTTATTAGGAAGCGCTACTCCTTCTCTCGAAAGTTATCACAATGCACAAACAGGCAAATATGCCTTTGTAGAAATGCTTGAAAGATTTGGTAATGCTGCATTTCCCGAAATTGATATCATTGATTTAAAACAATTTCCATCCAAAGAAAAAATCATTTCACCGCCATTAAAATTGGCGATAGAAAAAAGTCTTGCTGAAAAAAAACAGGTTATAGTTTTTAAAAACAGGCGAGGGTACACACCTTTTATGTTATGTGGTATTTGCGGCTGGATTCCGCAATGCAATAATTGTGATGTTACTCTTACCTATCACAAGGGAAAAGAAAAGATGATCTGCCATTACTGCGGCACCGAATATGGATTGTTTTATACCTGCCCTGCCTGCGGAAGCCAGAAATTCAAAGAAAAAAATTTCGGTACAGAAAAAATTGAAGAAGTTTTTACTGATGAGTTCCCTGAGGCAAAAATAGCGCGAATGGATTTCGACAGTGTTAAGGGCAAGAACGCACATGACACACTTATTAAACTATTTGAACAACAAAGGTTCGACATACTTGTCGGAACGCAAATGGTTGTAAAGGGACTTGACTTTGAGCATGTTGATGTTGTGGGAATAATTGACGCCGACAGTCTATTATACTTCACAGATTTTCGTGTGAATGAAAGAGCCTACCAGCTAATGGAGCAGGTTAGCGGCGGCCTGCCGAACGAATAGCAATGGCAGGGTAATTATACAGGTAAGCAATCCACACCACCCTGTTCTTCAATTTGTGTTGCAGCACGACTACAAGTTGTTGTATGAATTTGAAATAAATAACAGGAAACAATTTTTCTATCCTCCTTTTGCAAGGCTTATACAATTAACCTTCAGGCATAAGCAAAACCATATAGCCGAAGAAGCAGCAAATATTCTAACAAGAGGGTTGCAACAAGAATTTAGAGATAACCTTACTGGTCCTGCACAAAATACTATTCCACGAATCCGAAATAAATATTTATGGAATGTTTTGATCAGGCTTCCCAAAGATTCAGCTACCATAAAGCAATGCAAAGACAATATTTTGCAGCAGGTTGCGTTGCTTAATTTTACAAATCCATATAAAAGTGTGGATGTGCTTATAGATGTGGATCCATATTGACCTATTGTGAAAAGCAAATTTTTGATTGATAGGCTCCCATCTGGTAAAATTGATGTCTATAATATCCAAAAAATCCAAAACTTGCCATGATTAACCTCGAACAATTCTTCGAAATTCCTTTTCCCTGTAATAAAGTTTCCCGTAAAGCACTGCGCTCTTTCTGCGAAGATCATCTTTCAAAATTGGCGGCACAAAATGATGGTAACCGGTACGATGATATGATCAATCAAACTTTACATGCATATCAGAACCATTTTGGCGCCCTGATAGATCCTTCAACATGTAATATTTTACAACAATGCAGGTTAAACAGCATGGCACGAATAGTTAATTCTTTCATTTCAGAAATTCATCTGCGGGAACCATTATTAAATAATTATTTCGGTGAAGACAGCCAGCAATACCAGGAATTTTTTCCCTTTGGTATTACTGAATATGAACGCTGTACAACGGAAAATGTAGAAAAACTAATTTCTAGAATTGTAAATGCATACAAAAGCTATAACGACATTTTAGGTTCGGCACCCGCAGAAAAATTTATTCAAATGCTTCAGGCTTACCAGTGCGCTAAAGGTGTAAACCCCAATGCATTTGCAGATGAAGAAAAAAACCGGTTTGGTATTTCAAACAGTTTAATAGAATTGCAACTAACAAAAAACCTTCTTACGCTGGCCTTACTAAATACAGGAAATAAAAATGCAGCCAACAAGTATTTTGATCAGCAATTACTTGTACCAACAAATCTGTTTGTTTCAACCAAACAAAATTGGCAAAACTTACCACCCGGTTACAGTAATTTAAATAATTTGGGCCAGGTTTCATAAACTATGTCTAGTTGATAGAGTAGCAAAATGTTTTGTTATTAAATCTTACCGAACTTTTCATTTGTTGAAAGATGCATGTTGGAAGAATAATTCAATATATATTTGGATTCTCTCCAAACCACCATTTCAATTTTAAATGAAAAAAGAGCTTAAAAAATTTGTGCTTAAAGGCATATCTGTATTGTTTTGCCTCGTTATTCTGAATGTATTAAATGCCCAGCGTGTAGACGTACAGGCGGTTTCAGCCATTATAAAAACACATCAAAAAATACTTGCATTGTCTGATGGTGATATTCGGGACATGCGTATTTCTGATGCATATATTGATGCTGCTTCAGGCATCACCATGGTTTACATGCAACAAACCTACATGGGATATGACGTATTGAACAGTATTCAAACACTTGCATTAAATAAAAATGTAATCGCATCCTTTACAGGAAAAAGAATTTCCATCCCGTTTAAAAATAATGACATTACAACAGCAAAACCATTGGTATCACCCGTAAATGCAGTAATAGCGGCATTAAAACATTTGCAACTAACCCCGGTAATAGTAAACAATGCTATAAACAAATTACTACCTGAAGTATATGAATTTGGCAACCTCGGCATTGCATCAAACAATATTAAAAGCACTTTGGTGTGGGTACGGGATGTAAAAAGTAAAAAATTATTTCTTACTTGGCAGGTGGCTGTTCAGCCCCTACATTCTTCAGATTACTGGTTAGTAAAAGTAGATGCAAAGAATGCCTCGATTCTCGGGAAAGACAATCTGACTGTGTATTGCAATTTTGATACAGACCACGATCCTGCAACGTTTGATCATACTTTTAATCAAATTCCTGGTGAAAATTATTCAACCAATACTTCCAATAACAATGCAGGTTACAGGGTAATTAAATTTCCCTCAGAAAGCCCAATTCATCCGGGTGGCGCACCTTCTATTCATATTAATCCGTGGGAGTTGGCACCCGCAAACAGTAAGGCCACTACTTTAAAATGGCACGATGATGGCAACCGGGTGTACGATAGCACAAGAGGAAATAATGTTTTAGCACAAGACGATAAAAATGGCAATAATGGATTTGGATCATCTCCTCATTCACAAACGGGAGAACCTGATTTTTTGTTTGACTTTACGCCAGACTTTACACAAAATCCCAATTTACCCGTCAACTTATCTTTTGCTACCACCAACTTGTTTTACTGGAATAACATTATGCACGATCTAAGCTATCTCTATGGTTTTGATGAACCTGCCGGAAATTTTCAGGCAAATAATTTAGGACGTGGCGGTGCAGGGAACGATTATGTGCTGGCAGATGCACAGGATGGATCGGGAACCAGCAATGCTAATTTTAGCACTCCATCAGATGGGCAAACGCCGCGTATGCAAATGTTTCTTTTTACAGGCAATCCCAAATTAGATGGCGACCTTGATAATGGTGTAATAGCGCATGAATACACGCATGGAATTTCAAACAGACTAACGGGTGGACCCTCAAACCCAACCTGTTTGCAGAACTCAGAACAAATGGGTGAAGGTTGGAGTGATTATTTCGCGTTAATGGTTACCACAGACTGGTCAACAGCAACCATTAATGATGGTACAAAGAAAAGAACAATTGGCACCTATGTTAATAATGAAAAAATTACCGGCAATGGTTTTAGAACACGCCCCTACTCTACCGACATAACGATTAATAATCTTACCTACGACAATGTAACCAAGCAAAGCGAAAGCTTTTTCGACAGCCATTTTATTGGTGAAGTTTGGTGTGAAGCTTTGTGGGAAATGACCTGGGCATTGATTGAAACAAATGGCATAAGTAAAAATTTACATGATGCAGATGCGCTGGGTGGAAATAATGTTGCACTAAAATTAGTTATGCTGGGAATGAAATTGCAAACATGCAGCCCCGGGTTTATAGATGGAAGGGATGCCATTCTAAAAGCAGACACAATTCTTTACAGCGGTGTACACACTTGCACCATTTGGAAAGCTTTTGCAAAACGTGGTATGGGGCAGTTCGCATATGAGGGCAGCCCGTATAGTTTAAAAGATGGCAGGGCAGATTTTAATGAACACAATTTTGCCATAGTTACTAAAGCTGCCGACAAAAGTATCGTTGGTCAGAACGAAAATATTCAATATACATTTACCCTAACCAGCCAGTGCGCCGCCATTTCCAACTATACAATTACTGATACCCTTCCGCACAACCTCACTTATGTTTCAGGAGGAACTTATAATGGCGCAGATAATACAGTATCATTTACAGCCATAGATCTTCCGCAAAATTCATCTGCAACTTTTTCGTTAATCGCTACAACTAAAACCGGAACCTATTTTGCCACACAGCAACATTTAAATGAAACCATACCTGCAAATACAATTCCTGCAGCATTTTCTGTTACAAAAACAGGTAAAAGCAATTGGCAGGTTAGTAACAAACTTTCGCACAGCAGCGGTTTTTCTTTATTTGCAAACGAGGTAGATTCAACATCCAGTGCCTATCTTGAAACGACAAATGTTTTTAGTCTTTCAGGTATAAGCACCCTCTCATTCTGGCATTATTTTAATACGGAAGGCGGTTACGATGGAGGATGGTTAGAAATAAGCACTGATACCGGCAAAACATGGCAGTACATAGATCCATCCTTGTTTATTTTAAACCCGTATAACAACAATATGCTCGTAGGGGCAAGGGGTAACCGGTATGCTTTTGCGGGATTGTCAACTGGCTTTATTCAATCCACGGTTAACCTTAGCAAATACAGTGGAAAAAGCATTAAACTTCGATTTGCATTTTCTTGTGATGTGGGCACTTCATTCGATGGCTGGTATATAGATGATATTTTATTAGAAAGTGCGGCAGGCATATATAATTCTGTGGCCCTGTTTGATGGAGAAAAAAGACAAGTAAGTAATTCATCAGCAATCTCAATGCTTAATGAAGAAGTTTTACCCATAACCTGGGGAAACTTTACAGCAACTGCTCAAAATCAAACCTCCCTCTTAAAATGGACAGTGGTGCAGGAAATCAATAGTTCAAAATACATCATTGAAAGAAGTACTGATGCGGTAAATTTTTTACGCATTGGTGAAGTGATGGCGAAGGGAGGAAATTCCGTGGTAAACAATTACTCCTTTACAGACAATTATCCGTTGAATGGCGATGATCATTACAGGATAAAACAAGTAGATGCTGATGGAAAATACAGCTATAGCGAGGTTAGAAAAGTTTCATTTAGCGATCTTAAAGCGCTCATTTCCATTTCACCGAATCCAGCACGCGATTTAATAAAAGTCACTATTACAGGCAATACGGAAAAACTTATTGTTAAGTTATACAATGCAGGCGGGCAGCAGGTTACATCTGCCAACATGTACGGGCAGTATATAACACTGAATATTGCACAACTTCCGCCAGCTGTATATTACATTAAAATAACTGGAGGGAATTTAAACTATGTACAAAAGCTTATAAAACACTAAAAAACTGGGAGGCTATTTGCCTCCTTTTTTCATAAAATTTTTTTATTCATGTTCCGTTTGTGTGCATACTTTTAAAGTAATGAAATTTTTAAAGGTCCTATATGTTCAGGTAATTATTGGAATTATCCTGGGTGTTATAGTGGGATATTTCTTTCCAGGCTTTGCACCATCAGCCAAACTTATCAGCGATACTTTTATAAACATGATAAGGATGGTGATTGCGCCTCTTATCTTTTTTACAGTGGTCTCAGGCATTTGCGGGGCAGGCGATCTGCGCAAAGTGGGAAGGGTTGGCGGCAAAGCCATTTTATATTTTGAGATTATTACAACACTTGCGCTGATTATCGGGCTGGTTGTGGCAAACACAGTTAAACCGGGAGCAGGTATAGATGCCTCCTCCTCAAACGGGCAGGTGAGTGATATTGCTGAACAAGCCGCACACCAAATGAACTGGGGTGAATTTTTTTCACACATGGTTCCTCCGAATATTGTAGATGCATTTGCCAAAGGGGATATTCTGCAGGTTTTGTTCTTCAGTGTATTATTTGCTGTAGGGCTTAAATGGATGGGAGATGCAGGACGGGGTTTACTTAATGTTTTTGACAATATCAATCGAGTGCTTTTTAATATCATTAAGATTGTAATGCGTGTAAGCCCGGTTGGAGCATTCGGTGGTATGGCATATACCATCGGAAAATTTGGTTTCACCAGTCTTGCTTTACTTGGCAAATTATTGATCACTTTTTATGTGACCGGTTTGCTTTTTATTTTCGTGGTACTCTTTCTCGTTGCGAGATTGTACAAGTTTAATTTGTTTAAATTATTAGGGTACATCAAGGCAGAAATATTAATTGTGTTCGGTGCCAGCAGCAGCGAGGCTGCCCTGCCTTCTTTAATGGAAAAACTCGTAGCTGCGGGGTGCGACAAAGAGGTTGTAGGTTTAGTGGTTCCTACAGGTTATAGTTTTAACCTGGATGGCACTACGATTTACCTGAGCATGTGCATTATTTTTTTAGCGCAGGTTTATAATGTTGACCTTTCAATTGGGCAGGAATTAACAGTGATCGGCGTGTTACTTATAACCAGTAAAGGAGCCGCCGGAGTTACGGGAAGCGGATTTATAGTGCTGGCCTCTACCTTAACCGCTCTTAAGGTTGTTCCCCTGGAAGGCCTTGCTTTATTAATAGGAGTTGATAGGTTTATGAGTGAAGGAAGGGCAATCATAAATTTTATTGGAAACAGTGTAGCAACAGTTGTCATAGCAAAAAGCGAGAACGCTATTAATATGGAAACCTACCTGCAGGTTGTAGAAAAAAAACTACCCGAAAAAATTAGTGCATAATTATTGATGAAGAATAAAATCACTTCTCAACTAAACTTATATATGACAGGTGTTTCTTCGCCCATTGCCGGATGCATGCGCTGGGGTAAATGGGGTGCCGCATTTACCACGGAAGAATACAGGCTTATTATTGAAAAATGTATTGAATATGGCATTACAACTTTTGATCATGCAGATATTTACGGTGATTATACTACGGAAGCAGAATTTGGAATGGCGATCAAAGACAATGCATCTTTAAGAAGCCGGTTGCAGATCGTTACAAAGTGTGGCATTCAAATGTTGTCCGAAAACAGGCCGCACCATTCCATAAAATCATATAATACAAGTAGGGAGCATATTATTAACAGCGTAGAACGGTCGCTAAAAAATTTCCACACCGACTATATAGATGTATTGCTAATTCATCGCCCCGACCCTTTATTGAATCCTGAGGAAGTAGCAGAAACGGTCACCACATTACAAAAAGAGGGAAAAATTCTTCGCTTTGGCGTTTCAAATTTTCTTCCGCATCAAATAGATCTCTTAAAAAAGTATGTGGAAGTTTCCTTTAACCAGTTAGAAATTTCATTCAGTCACCTGCTTCCATTTACAAATGGTGTTTTAGATCATTGCCTGCAAAATAACATTGCGGTAATGGCATGGTCTCCCCTGGGCGGAGGTTCATTCCAGGATGATTCTCATCCCCGTTTTAGAAGTATAGTTAATGTTTCAGACAGCCTTGCTAAAAAGTATAACACGGGTATAAACCAGGTTTTGGTGGCTTTTTTATTATCACATCCTTCAAAAATTTTTCCCGTGGTTGGCACAACCAAAATTGAGCGATTATTACAGGCAAAAGAAGCCAACAATATTCACCTTTCCCGCGAAGACTGGTTTAAAATTTATTCAGCCTCTGCAGGCGAAGATGTTCCATAAATAACAGGCCATAATATGCAGCGTGCAAATTGAGTAATAACCATTTAATAAGTGATATTTTCGCCAAGTTTAAATTACTGCAATAAATGATCTACAGAAGCAGGGCACCTCTTAGAATTGGTTTAGCTGGTGGCGGAACAGATGTAAGCCCTTACAGCGATGAATTTGGCGGGGCTATATTAAATGCAACAATCTCTCATTATGCACAGGCCGATATTGAAATTATCAATGAACAAAAAATTATTCTCAATGCAGTTGACCGGGGCGAATACATTGAATTTAATATGGGTGAAGAACTACCGGTTAATGGACATTTAGACCTTTTGAAAGGCGTATACAACAGCATCTGCAAAGACCATGGAAATTTAAAACAAGGCATCAGGTTAACTACTTATGTAGATGCACCCGCAGGAAGCGGATTAGGCACATCATCCACACTGGTGGTGGCAATAGTCGGCGCGTTCTCGGAAATGCTAAAACTTCCCTTAGGCGAATATGATGTGGCGCATTACGCATATGAAATTGAAAGAAACCAACTTCGCCTTGCTGGCGGAAGGCAAGACCAATATGCAGCCACATTCGGCGGGGTTAATTTTATGGAATTTTATGGCGATGATAAAGTGATTGTAAATCCACTTAGGATAAAACAGGAATATTTGAATGAATTGGAAAATAATCTTGTTTTGTATTTTACATCTACCAGCAGGGAATCGGCTACCATTATAAAAGAACAGCAGAAAAATGTGCAGCAGAAAAATGAAAAATCAATAGAGGCAATGCACCAGTTAAAAGAACAGGCAAGAATGATGAAGGAAGCTCTGCTTAAAGGTAAATTGCATGAGATGGGGGAGTTACTCGATTATGGTTTTGAGCAAAAGATTAAAATGGCAGAAAATATTAGCAACAACCGGATTCAGGAAATTTATCACGCTGCTAAAAATGCCGGTGCAACCGGGGGGAAAATTAGTGGCGCCGGTGGCGGAGGCTTCATGATTTTTTACTGCCCCGGAAGTACACGCTATAATGTAATGAGTGCTTTAAATAATTTTGGAGGTGAAATAAAACCATACAGGTTTACAAAAAGTGGTTTAACCACATGGACCTCATCCTGAATAAGGATTTATTAAATAGTAATTATGCAACAAAAGATAAATGAATTAATAAAAGCATCCATCGAAGTAAAACAAAATATTTTACTGGATGAAGTGCTTCAAAAAACTATAGAACAAATTGTAATTGCCATAACAAGCTCTTTTAAAAATGGCAAAAAAGTTTTGTTTTGCGGAAACGGTGGCAGTGCAGCCGATGCGCAGCACCTTGCCGCTGAATTCTCAGGCCGGTTTTATAAAAACCGAAGGGCATTACCCGCAGAAGCATTGCATTGTAATACATCTTACATAACTGCTGTAGCTAACGATTACAGTTATGATGTGATCTATTCACGACTTGTAGAAGGACTGGGAGAAAAAGGAGATGTGCTTGTAGGCTTAAGCACTTCAGGCAATTCACCGAATATCATAAAAGCATTTGAAGCTGCCCGGCAACTCCAAATGGTAACCATAGGTTTTACAGGAGATACCGGTGGAAAAATGAAGGAACTAAGCGACCACCTAATTAATATTCCATCCAACATAACACCCCGCATTCAGGAATCCCATATTTTGGTGGGTCACATCATTTGTGAACTGGTTGAAGAAAATATTTTTGCTTAAATGATACTTTCATGATTAAAGAGGTAATCATTCTGGCAGGTGGTTTAGGAACACGTCTGAAAGAAACGGTCCCGGACCTGCCAAAGTGCATGGCACCTGTTGCAGGAAAGCCTTTCATACAGCACGTTATAGATTTTTTGCTTACTGAAAAAATAGAAATTTTTATTTTTTCCTTAGGATTTAGAAGCGAGGTAATTCAGGCATACATAACAACAAATTTACCTGGAATAAATGCTATTTTTTCTGTTGAAAATGAACCTCTGGGAACAGGTGGTGCCATTAAAAAAGCATGTTCACTTGCTACAGGTAAACATGTATTGATCACAAATGGCGACACACTTTTTACAATCGACGTTTCAAAATTTTCTGATTTTCATTTAAGGTGTGGGGCACAATGTACTCTCGCATTAAAACCAATGAAAGATTTTAGCAGGTATGGCTCTGTTGAACTTAATCATGATTATTCCTTAAAAGAATTTCGTGAAAAACAATGGTTGGCCGAAGGGTTGATAAATGGAGGTTTTTATGCATTAAACAAATCCGATTTTCTAAAAGAAGAACTCCCGCATAAATTTTCTTTTGAACAGGAATATCTTGAAAAATTCTATGATAGAAGAAGAATGTTTGGCGTTGTTGAGAATGCTTACTTTATAGATATTGGAATTAAAGAAGATTACGAAAAAGCTCAGCAAGAATTAAAACCATAAACATGTTTCAGCTGGATAAAATAGACAAATCATGGACTTTATTCCTTGACCGCGATGGCGTAATAAATCAGGAAAAAAGAAATGAATATGTTCTTAACCGTTCACAATTTATTTTTTATGAAGGTGCGGTTGAAGCAATAAAAAAGTTATCTGATCTTTTCGGTTTAATCATTTTAGTAACAAACCAAAGAGGTGTGATTAAACAATTAATGACCTTAGACGATTTGCATGATGTGCATGATTATATGCAGCAAAAACTCATTGGCGCAGAAGCAAGAATAGATAAAATTTATTATTGTACAGATTGGGATGATACCAGCCCCAACCGCAAACCTAATCCCGGTATGGCATTACAGGCTGCAAAAGATTTTCCACAAATTGATTTTAGTAAAAGCATTATGGCTGGCAACAAATTATCAGACATGAAGTTTGGCAGAAATGCAGGCATGCACACCGTTTACATTGCATCCACCGATCCGGACCCGGAGAATGCAGAAAACCTGATAGACCTTCAATTTGACAGCCTTGCAGCGTTCGCTGAAAACATTCTGGTATGATAATAAAATACTAAAACTTGCTCTCCTATTCCACTTAACAGCTAACCACAATAAGTACTTTGTACATTCGTTGCTCATATATAACATGAAGTATTTTCTAATTATTTTACTGGTGATCTCTTTACCGGTTTGCGCACAAAAGATCAATAAAGAGCAAAAGCAGGCATTAACTCTTGCAGAAGATACATTAAAGGTGTATGCCAGGAAAATGATCTTTGAAGAAGATGGTTCCGCACGTTTTTATGCAGATACCATCTTTATAAAAGGTCTTGTTAAATCTCTTACAACGCCTAACTCATTCCACTATCCTTTTGATTCGTTAATAACGGTTTCACGTTTGTATGCACCCGATAGTTCGTTTAGAATATTCAGCTGGCAAATAGAGAAAGATCAAAGTTATTACAGGCAATATGGCGCCATTCAAATGAATACCCCGGATGGATCGCTGAAATTGTTGCCTTTAATAGATATGAGTGATTTTACCAGCCGCCCCGCAGATTCGGTGCGCACAAATAAAAACTGGATTGGAGCCATTTATTACGGAATTGTGATGAAGGAGTTTCAGAACAATAAATTTTACACATTATTAGGGTATGACGATAATGACCTGATCACCACCAGGAAATGGATTGAAGTACTTCACTTCGATAACAACAATACCCCCTTATTTGGCGGTAAGTTTTTTGATTATGATGAAGACAGTCTGAAGCCTGCGCAGCCTGCTTATAGGTTTGCATTGGAATATAAAAAAGACGGGCGGGCAAGAATGAATTATGATGCCGAAATGGATATGATTATTTTTGATCATCTTGTAAGTGAAAGCAATGAAACCCAAAAAAAGTTTACCCTTATTCCGGATGGTGATTATGAAGGGTTTCAATGGAAAAATGGAAAATGGGTACATGTTGTAAAGGTCTTCGATCAAAAACTTAATGACGGAGAAGCACCATTACCGCATCCTTTTTACGACGACAATGGAAATCCGTTACCCCGCGGTGAATAAAAGGAAAAACCGTTAAATTGTTGGCTGCATGAAATCATTCATTCAAGAAAATTTTCTTTTACAATCACCTGCAGCCCGGTCGTTATACAAACAATTTGCTGAAAGCCTTCCGGTTATTGATTATCACAATCACCTCTCCCCTACTTTTATAGTCAACAACAAAAAGTTTACAACCATTACCGAATTATGGCTTGCAGGCGACCATTATAAATGGCGTGCCATGCGTGCCAATGGCATTCCTGAACATTTTATAACAGGAAAGGCCTCAGAGTATGAAAAATTTTTTGCATGGGCAAAAACAGTTCCGCAAACACTAAGAAATCCTTTGTATCACTGGACCCACCTAGAGCTAAAGCGGTATTTTGATGTTGATATATTATTGCATGAACAATCGGCAAAAGAGATTTATGATCATTGCAATGCGTTGCTTCAGCAGAATTCTTATTGTACTAATGCTCTTCTTAAGAAAATGAATGTAGAGGTATTATGCACAACAGATGACCCCTGCGATTCACTGAATGAACATAAAAAAATAAAAGAAATTAACCCCGGGTTTAACGTATTTCCCGCTTTTAGGCCGGATGCAATCCTTGAAGTTGAACAGCCTGATGAATGGATAGCGTATGTACAACGGCTTTCAACTGAAGCAAATATTTCTATCCGCAATTTTACTAACCTGATGGAAGCTTTACAAATCCGCCACGATTATTTTGCAGCTGCAGGTTGCCGCATCAGTGATCATGGTTTACAAAAAATGTATACTGGTGAATGTTCAACTGAAATGGCGAATGATTTGTTCCGCCAACTTTGTTCAGGAAAAGGATTAGAAAAAAACAATGCTGACCTCTTTCGCTCAGAAATTTTGTACAGGCTTGCCCTTATGGATCATGATAAAAATTGGGTTCAGCAATATCATATTGGTTCCCTTCGTAACAATAATACAAGACTATTAAAAAGTGTAGGTAAAGATGCCGGCGCAGACAGCATAGGCAATACCATTGATGCAGCAACTATGGCTGCATTCTTCGAAAGGCTTGATAACGCAGGCAATTTGGGCAAAACAATCGTGTATAATTTAAACCCTGCTGATAATGCCATGATCGCTTCTATGTTGGGCAATTTTCAGGGTGGAAGTATTCCAGGCAAGATGCAGTATGGTGCAGCATGGTGGTTCCTCGATCAGAAATCAGGCATAGAAGATCAATTAAATGCAGTAAGCAATATGGGTTTGCTTAGCCGCTTTGTTGGCATGACTACAGACAGCAGATCATTTCTTTCTTTTCCACGCCACGAATATTTTAGACGCATATTATGCAACCTTATCGGCACAGATATGGAGAATGGGGAATTACCATCTGATGAGAATTTGTTGGGAGAAATGATACAAAATATTTGTTACCATAACGCAAAAATATTTTTTGGTTTTTAGCCCCCCATAAACGATGTATCATCCGCGCTTGGACCATAACTACCCGGTATAGGAATATCTAATAAACGCAGGTAAACTCCTAATTGTGCACGATGATGAATTAACTGGCTATAGGCATGTCGAACACTTTGCGATTTATCGTATCGTAAATAAATAGTATCTCCATTTCGCATTATCCACTCTTCATCTAACTGCGCTTCTTGTACATTGTTCAATGCTGCAAATGCTGCGTCTAAAGACTGTTTTAATAATGCTGTAAGATCCCCGGTATTTGCAACAGGTGTAGGCTTATAATCAAAATTAGCAAAGTCAAGTTCAGAATGGTTTATCATCATCGGTATCCAGGATGGGATCTCCGCAATATGCGTTGCTAGCTGAAGCAGTGTCATGCTTTTATCATGCGGCTTCCAGGTAAATTTTTCCTCCGGAACAAGTTCAATCATTTTTTTCGTGGTTTCGGCTTCTTCATTTAACCAATCAACCAAAAAGGGAATAAGTTTCATGACTAGATTATTTAAAAGTTGTGGTATAAAACTAACTAACATTAGCAACTGGTACAATTAATTTTACTGTTAATTAAACCTCAGGTACTTTAATAACTCATATATTTGCGCATCATATTTGTTATATAAAATAAAGTGAACAATTCCATAACACATACAAAGCAATTTGCCTTTCACGCACCAATTACCTCAGGTGTATATTCTGTATGTTTTGATATTTTCTGTTACCTCACACGACGACCTGGCTGCTGATAGGACGAGTCGTTAACCAGGGCCCCTATCAGTGAAAATTCTCCCGTTTATATTCTAAGGATTGGTAATCCCTTTTTTCAACATTAATTATTATTAAGTGGAACACCACAATATCATTATTAGGGTGGCTCAGCCTTCAGATATTATTTACGCCAGCATTATTACAGATGAAATGGAAGCCTCTGCAAATGCACGTGGTACGGGCATTGCAAAGCGCTCACCAGATTATATCATTAAGAAAATTGAGGAAGGAAAAGCTGTAATTGCATTAACCCCTTCAGGAGATTGGGTAGGATTTTGTTATATTGAAACCTGGAGCCATGGCGAATATGTTGCCAATTCAGGGTTAATAGTTTCTCCAGCATACAGAAAAAGTGGTGTGGCAAAATCAATTAAAAGCAACATTTTTCAGCTAAGCAGAAAAATGTATCCTAACGCAAAGATTTTTGGTTTAACAACAGGCTTGGCTGTAATGAAGATCAATAGTGAACTGGGTTATGAACCCGTTACGTATTCTGAGCTTACAAAAGATGAGAATTTTTGGGCAGGATGTAAAAGCTGTGTGAATTATGATATTCTCATGAGCAAAGAAAAAAAGAATTGCATGTGTACAGCTATGTTGTACGACCCAAAAGACCATTACGAACCTGAAGAAACCAAGGCACACTTTAAATCAAAATCAAAAGTGTATGAAAGACTTCTTCATTTTAAGCAAACAAAATTGTTGCGCGCATTAAAAAGAAAAGAAAAAAAGCAGGGAACAACCCTTATGTCTGCCATCTTTCAATTATTTAATTTTTGACTGACACTATGAGTAAAAAAGTTGTTTTAGGATTTAGCGGAGGATTAGATACTTCTTATTGCGCAAAATATTTAAGTGCCGACCTGGGCTATGAGGTGCATAGTATAATTGTAAACACAGGTGGGTTTACAAAGGATGAATTAAAACAGGTAGAAGATCATGCATATGCACTTGGTGTTAAAACACATACTGCTGTAGATGCTGTAAATGGATATTATAATCGCATTATAAAATTTCTTGTATTTGGAAATGTGTTAAAGAACAATACCTACCCTTTAAGTGTAAGCGCCGAACGTTTGATACAGGCACTGCACATTGCTGAATATGCTAAAAGCATAGGTGCAGAAGCAGTAGCCCATGGAAGCACGGGTGCAGGCAACGACCAGGTTCGTTTCGATCTGATATTTAATATAATGCTGCCCGGAATCGAGATTATAACCCCCATAAGAGATTACCAGTTAAGCCGTGAAGAAGAAATAGAATACCTGAAAAAAAATCAGGTAAATATGAATTTTGATAAGGCCGCATATTCCATAAATAAAGGCTTATGGGGCACCAGTGTGGGTGGTAAAGAAACCCTTCAGTCCAATGGCATGCTCCCCGAAGATGCTTGGCCCACGCCGGTTTCAGCAAATGAAGAATCGTCTGTTACACTTCATTTTCATAAAGGTGAATTGGTTGGTGTTGGGGATAAAATGTTCAGCAACCCCGTTAAAGCAATTAACTGCCTTCACGATTTAGCCGCACCTTATGGTATAGGAAGAGACATTCATGTGGGCGATACTATTATAGGTATTAAAGGTCGTGTGGGTTTTGAAGCACCTGCTCCATTGATCATTATAAAAGCGCACCATACACTCGAAAAGCATGTACTATCAAAATGGCAATTAACTCATAAAGATCAACTAGCAATTTTCTATGGCAACTGGTTACATGAGGGGCAAATTCTCGATCCCGTTATGAGGGATATTGAAGCATTCTTTATAAGCACACAACAACATGTTTCAGGTAAGGTCTTTGTGCAATTAATGCCGTATCGTTTTATGGTTACTGGTATAGAATCTCCTTTTGATCTCATGAGCAGCCGCTTCGGTAAATATGGTGAAATGAATACAGGTTGGAGCGGGCAGGATGTAAGGGGTTTTACAAAGATATTTGGTAACCAGTCTGCAATTTATCAACAGGTTAAAAAGGCCGCAGATGCAGAAAATTAATACAGGAATAATAGGTGGCGCAGGGTACACTGGAGGCGAACTTATCAGGTTGTTACTGCAGCACCCCGCGGCACAAATATCTTTCGTGCACAGCCGCAGCAATGCGGGGAAAAAAATTTCCTCCGTTCACCAGGACTTATTAGATGAAACAGATTTATGTTTTGTTAGTGAAATGGATTATTTAAGTAAAACTGATGTTTTATTTTTATGTGCCGGGCATGGCGAAGCTGTTAAATTTTTAGATAATAACCAGGTTGATGAACATATAAAAATCATTGATCTGTCACAGGATTTTCGGTTAACAAAAAATGCGGTTTATAAAACCAGAACATTTGTTTATGGTTTACCCGAAATAAATAAACCAGAGATAATTAAGGCAAATAATATTGCAAACCCGGGTTGTTTTGCCACTGCGGTACAACTGGGTCTTTTACCACTTGCTTCAAAAGGAATATTACAAGAAGCATATACAACAGGCATTACAGGGTCAACAGGCGCAGGACAAGGCTTATCACAAACTACACATTTTAGCTGGAGGTCAAATAATATTCAGGCTTACAAATCGCTTACACATCAACACCTTAATGAAATAAAAGAGACATTGTATAAAACCGGCAACTCAAATGTTGAAATAAATTTTATACCCTGGCGTGGAGATTTCACAAGGGGAATATTTGTAAGCTCTACAACGAGGTATGATGACAGCCTTGAAAATGCATTTGAGTTATATAAAAATTTTTATGCAGCGCATCCATTTATAAAGGTAAGTTCCGAACCCATTTCTTTAAAACAAGTGGTTAATACCAACAATTGTTTTATTCAACTTGAAAAGGAAGGAAATAAACTGGTAATACATTCCGCCATTGATAATTTATTAAAAGGCGCGTCCGGGCAGGCTGTTCAAAATATGAATTTAATGTGTGGCCTGGATGAAAAAAGCGGTTTAAATTTAAAACCTGCTGCTTTTTAATTTAAAAAAAAACACTATGAAATTATTCGACGTATATCCTGTTCAAAATATAAATATTGTAAAAGCTAAAGAATCTTATTTGTGGGATGACCAGGGTTCTAAATATCTTGACATGTATGGCGGGCATGCCGTCATTAGTATTGGTCATGCGCACCCACACTGGATCAAAAGCATCCAGGAGCAAATGCATAAAATTTCATTTTATTCAAACTCCATTCAAATACCTATACAGCAAACCCTGGCTGATAAGCTGGGAGAACTTTCTAATAAAAAAGATTTCCAGTTATTTTTATGCAACAGCGGCGCAGAAGCAAATGAAAATGCATTAAAGCTGGCCTCTTTTCATACAGGGAGAAAAAAGGTAGTTGCCTTTTCGAAATCTTTTCATGGAAGAACTTCTTTGGCTGTAAGTGCTACCGACAATCCTTCCATTATTGCACCGGTAAACCAGACTGATAATGTAGTATTCCTCCCTTTTAATAACGAACAGGCATTGCTTGAATTTTTTAATAAAGAAGGACCCAATGTAGCTGCGGTTATTATTGAATGCATTCAGGGTGTAGGTGGCATACAGGTGGCAAACAAAGGTTTCATACAATCCATTCGAGAATTATGTAACCGGTATGATGCGGTTATGATCGCGGATGAAGTGCAAAGCGGGTATGGTCGTACAGGTAAATTTTTTGCCGCAGATCATTATGAAATAAATGCAGACATATATACTACTGCAAAAGGCATGGGTAACGGTTATCCTGTTGGTGGCGTGCTTATTGCGCCTTTTATTAAACCCAAACATGGCATGCTTGGTACAACTTTCGGGGGAAATCACCTGGCATGTGCCGCGGCTCTTGCAGTTTTGGAAGTTATAGAACAGGAAAACCTGATTGATAAAGCAAAACAACGCGGGCAATATCTTCAGAATAAACTAAAATCGATCAATATTTTAAAAAATGTAAGAGGTGCAGGTCTAATGATCGGTTTTGATGTACCGAAGGACCTTAAAACTTTAAGACAGCAATTACTTTCAAGGCACAATATTTTCACAGGTGAGGCAAAACCTGATACCATAAGGCTTTTACCGGCACTTACTATTACAAGAAAGCAAATAGATGAATTTCTTGAGGCTCTTGAAGAAGAGATAAGCGTAATGCAAATAGAAACAATGGAAAATGCCTGAGGCGTTTAAATGATCTAACAATTAATAATTTAAGCCACCTAATGTTGAAGCAATTTATTTCCGTTAATGATGTTCCTGACGTTGAAGGTTTAATACACAAGGCACTCGCTTTTAAATCAGAAAACATACAAAGCAAAACAGCAACAGGAAAAAGATTGGGATGCCTTTTCTTAAACCCCAGTATGCGTACCCGTATAAGTACGCAGGTGGCTGCACAGAATCTTGGAATGGAATCTATTGTTTTTAATGTTGGATCAGAGGGCTGGGCATTAGAATTTGAAGACGGCGCAATAATGAACGGTACAACAGCAGAGCATATAAAGGATGCTGCACCTGTATTAGGAAAATATTTTGATTTACTCGCGGTGCGTACTTTCCCATCACTCCTTAATCGCGAAGAAGATTACAGCGAATTTGTAATTAAACAGTTCATTAAATATTGCGGTGTGCCTGTTTTAAGTTTAGAAAGTGCAACACGCCACCCGCTGCAAAGCCTTACAGACATTATTACCATTCAGGAAGAATTGTTATCAGGTAAAATAAATCGAAAACCTAAAGTTGTGCTAACCTGGGCTCCGCATGTAAAAGCATTGCCACAGTGCGTGGCTAATAGTTTTGCTGAATGGATGCTGGCGTGGGGTGCCGCAGAATTTGTAATTACACATCCCTCAGGGTATGAATTAAAAGAAGAATTTACTGAAGGCGCACGCATAACAAATAACCAGCAGGAGGCATTAAATAATGCAGATTTTGTTTACGTAAAAAATTGGAGCAGTTATTCTGATTACGGAAAAATTCTTACCAGGGATAATTCCTGGATGCTCACAAATAATCACATGGAGTTAACTAATAATGCTCGTGTTATGCATTGCCTGCCAGTAAGAAGAAACGTTGAACTGAGCGACGAGGTTTTAGACAGCGAAGCAAGTTTAGTAACACAACAGGCCGGCAACCGGGTATGGGCTGCCCAGGCAGTATTATCCGAAATAATCCATGGATAAATTATACATCATAAAAATTGGGGGAAACATTATTGATGATGAAGATAAACTTGCATCATTCCTAATGTCGTTTGCTGAAATAAAAGGCAATAAGATTTTGGTACATGGAGGTGGAAAAATGGCGACTAAACTTCAAGTGCAACTAGGTATTCAACCAACATTAGTAGATGGCAGAAGAATTACAGACGCTGAAACATTACAAGTTGTAACCATGGTGTATGCCGGTTACATAAATAAAAACATTGTAGCCAAATTGCAAGCTTTGAATTGCAACGCAATGGGATTAAGCGGGGCAGATGGCAACATCATCCGCGCACACAAACGTATAAACTCATCCATTGATTATGGTTTTGCAGGCGATATTGATGAGATAAATAAAGAAGCATTAATAACCTTTTTACAACATGCATATTGCCCAGTATTCTCTGCCATTACGCATGATAAGAAGGGGCAACTTTTAAATACAAATGCTGATACAATCGCCAATGAATTAGCGCTTGCACTTGCATCAATGTATGATACGACCTTGGTTTATGGATTTGAGAAAGCTGGTGTTTTAACAGATATTAATAACGAAGATTCTATTATTTCAACTTTAGGCAAATCTCAATACATGCAGTTAAAACAAAATAATCAGGTTTTTTCGGGCATGATCCCTAAGCTGGATAACGCATTTATGTCAATTGAAAAAGGAGTGAGTAAAGTAATTATTGGAAACGCTGAAAATTTGCAACACCTGATAACAAAGGGTGAAGGCACGCATATCATTAATGAATAACCTCTCCAAAATACAATTACTCGCAACCGATCTTCTCAAAGATCTCATTGCGATTCCTTCTTTTAGCGGTGAAGAACAAGAAACGGCACAGTGCATTGAAACATTTTTTCTTTCGCAAAATATACAGGCAAACAGACAACAAAACAATGTTTGGGCAATCAATAAATATAATGATTCGTCTAAACCTACATTGTTGCTAAATTCCCATCACGATACAGTTAAACCCAATCCCGGTTATAGGCTGGATCCATTTAAACCTCAGGTAACTGGTGGAAAATTATTTGGGTTGGGAAGTAATGATGCTGGTGGTCCACTTGTTTCCCTCATAGCAACTTTTCTTCATTACTATGAACAGAAAGACCTAAAATATAACCTGCTATTAGCCGCTACCGCGGAAGAAGAGAACTCCGGTAAAAACGGAATTGAATCTTTATTACCATTGCTTGGAAAAATTGATTGTGCAATTGTGGGTGAACCAACCTTAATGCAAATGGCAATTGCAGAGCGCGGACTTTTAGTACTGGATTGCATTGCTAAAGGCAAAGCCGGGCATGCAGCACGAAAAGAAGGAACCAATGCAATCTATGCCGCAATGAAAGATATTGAATTGATGAGACAAATCAGGTTTGAAAAAACAAGTGAATTACTTGGAGAAGTTTCTATAAATGTAACTGTTATCAACACAGAAAACAAAGCACACAATATGGTGCCTGACACCTGTAATTATGTAGCTGATGTTCGCGTAAATGAATTATATACCTTAGAAGAAGTACTGCAAACAATAAGGGAAAACGTATCTTCCGAAGTCACTGCGCGCTCCATGCGCATGCGGTCGTCAGGCATACCTATTAATCATCCATTGATTCGGGCAGGCGTATCCATTGGCAAAACTTTTTATGGTTCGCCAACTACTTCCGACAAAGCTTTAATACCTGCACCAGCACTTAAAATGGGACCCGGTGACAGTGCAAGAAGTCATTCTTCAGATGAATTTATTTACCTGCACGAAATTGCATCAGGCATAGAAGATTACATTAAAATGCTAAAATTTATGCTATGAAACTTTGGCAAAAAAATAATACAGAGGTATCACGCCTAATAGAAAATTTTACTGTTGGAAGGGATAAAGAATTTGACATGCAGCTCGCTAGGTACGATGTACAGGGATCCATAGCACACGTTAAAATGCTAAGTAATGCTGGTTTAATGACCAAAAAAGAATCGGTAACTGCAGTGACTGAATTAGAGAAAATTGCAGATGAAATTAACCAGGGAAAATTTTTAATTGAGGAAGGCGTGGAAGACATTCACTCCCAAATAGAATTTACACTCACAAAACGAATTGGAGAAACCGGTAAAAAAATTCATAGCGGCAGAAGCCGGAACGACCAGGTAGCGGTTGATATAAAACTATTCTTACGAAATGAAATAAAGGAAATAAAGGATGAAATAATTGCATTATTTAACCAGCTTATTTCATTAAGCGAAAAACACAAGAAACACCTTCTGCCTGGTTATACGCATCTTCAATTAGCCATGCCATCATCGTTCGGTTTATGGTTTGCAGCATTTGCAGAAAGCCTTGTTGATGACCTTGAAGTGCTGGCAGGTGCGTACAGGGTGTGCAATAAAAATCCCCTGGGAAGTGGCGCCGGGTATGGCTCGTCTCTTCCATTGAACAGAAAAGAAACCACTGCCCTGTTGCAATTTGCAACTTTAAATTATAATGTTGTTTACGCGCAAATGACTCGCGGCAAAACTGAAAAAATTGTGGCTATGGCGTTAAGTACCATTGCTGCCACCTTATCTAAGTTATCTATGGATTGCACTTTATATGTAAACCAGCATTTTAATTTTATTTCATTTCCGCCGGAGCTAACAACGGGAAGCAGCATTATGCCACACAAAAAAAATCCGGATGTTTTTGAATTAATTCGCGCAAAATGTAACAGAATTCAAAGCACACCTAATGAACTTTCTTTACTGTTAGGCAATCTTCCATCAGGCTATCACCGGGATGTGCAGTTAACAAAAGAAATTTTGTTTCCCGCCATTTCAGACCTCAAAAATTGTTTAGAAATTATGCAGTTAATGCTTTCAAATATTACCATAAAAGAAAATTTACTGGGCGATGAAAAGTTTAAATACTTATTTAGTGTAGAAGCAGTAAATAGCCTGGTAAATAAAGGAATTCCTTTTCGTGAGGCATATGTACAGGTTGGAAATGAAATAGAAAAAGGCTCATTTACATTCGATGCATTAAAACCTTTACTACACACGCATGAAGGCAGCATAGGAAATTTGTGTAATGATGAAATACAGGCAGAGATGAAAAAAGTTGAAGCGTTGTTTTAAGATTATTATCCATTAAAATGCGCCCCAAGTTTCTGTAACGTTTCTTCCAGGTCTATACCCTTACCTAAAACTTGATTAAAAATATCACCTGTTTCTTTAATTCTTTGGCGCATATTATAAATATTAAAATCGCTTATTTGCAAACCGGTTTTTACCTCATCCCAATGCAATGGGGCAGAAACCGTTGCTCCTGGCTTAGGGCGCAAAGAATAGGGTGCTGCAATGGTTTGTATACTGCGGTTCTGTAAAAAATCAAGGTATAATTTTCCTTTTCGTTTTGAGGGTGATCTCTCCAGGCTGGTAAACTTTGGTATTTGCTGGTGCACATGCGTTACAATTATCTGCGCTAATAGTTTAGATTGTTCGTAAGAATATTTTGCACCTAATGGAATATAAATATGCATACCGGTAGAGCCAGATGTTTTAATGCAGCTGGGGATGTTTGCTGAGTCTATTACATTTTTAACTTCTAATGCAGTTTCTATCACTTGTTCAAACGGATTATCGTCCGGGTCTAGATCAATTACACACCAATCCGGTTTATCTGCAGATTGAATTCTGCTGTGCCATGGATTCATTTCTATACAACCCAATGTAGCAATGTATAAAAGGCTGGCTTCGTTTGTACATACAAGAAACTTTTTATCACTGCCGCTTTCGCTGTCATAATCATAAGTAGTTATCCAAGGTGCCACTTTACCTTCAACATTTTTTTGGTAAAAACTTTTTCCATTAATACCATTCGGATGCCTGTTTAAACTTTGTGGACGATCTTTCATGTAAGGCAGCATAAATTCCATTACATCGTAATAGTAATTAAGCATATCCCGCTTCGTAATCTTTTCTTTAGGCCAATATATCTTATCAAGGTTATTTAATTGAAGTATGTGACCGTTTATCGTAACATTTTTCTGCTTCTCACTATCATCAATTAATTTTTTACTTTCATCAATTTTTTTTTAGTTGCTGTAGCTTTTTTCTTTGGAGATGCAGGTTGTTTTTTGGTGGTTTTTTTAGAAGATGATGCTTTGTTTTTTTCGGTTTCATCCGGGGGTGCCACTACTATTTCACCTTTCTCATTTGCCGCATGCTTATCCTCCCGTAAACCCATAAACACGGGGTGCCGTAATAAGTTATCCTTGGTTTTTTCCGAATACTTTACTTCGCAAACCAGTTCGGGTTTTAACCACGTAGCCGGCATATTCACTTTTGTTTTTCCTGTTAGGGGGCTTTTATCTGTAATAAGGGGTTGCATTTTCTTGTGAACTTCCTTTAATGTTTTATCAGTAAACCCTGTACCTGTATGCCCAATGTATTTAAGCTCGCCATTAAAGTATCGCCCGAGTATAAGCGCACCAAACATTTTGCGGCTGTTACGGGGTTCTGTGTACCCGCAAATGATTGCTTCAAGCTGTAAATTATTTTTTATTTTAAGCCAACTTTTACTGCGCGAACCTTTTGAATATGTGCTGTCACCGTCTTTTGCAATAACGCCTTCTAACTGTTGTTCAACAGCCAGGTTAAAAAATGCTGTTCCTCTTTCTTTAATATGATCACTGTATTTAAATACATCACTATCTGTAGGTAATATTTTTTGTAGAATGGTTTTTCTTTGCAAAAGAGGCAGCTCCATAATGTTTTTTCCATCATACCATAATAGATCAAAAATATGGTACACCAGTCTTGCAGCCTCACCATTATTCCGCACATTCTGCAGCTTTTGAAAATCAGGTAAACCTTTATCATTCACAGCGACGATCTCGCCATCCAGCACCGAATCTACATTCCATTCTTCCAGGGCTGCAACAACGGGCTGAAAAATATCATTGTATGAATTGAGGTTACGAGATGTAATTTCTGCTTTACCATTTTGTACATAAGCGACGGCCCGGTAGCCATCCCATTTAATTTCATAAATCCAATTTTCAGAATCAAAAGGCTTTGAAACAAGTGTTGCAAGCATGGGTTTAAAAGGCTTTGGAAAAACAGCATCGGGTGCATCTGCCAATAATTGCTTTAATTCATTATCAGGCAGATCATTTGCTTTTTTCAGGGCTTTTTTTTTAACCGTAGCACTTGCGGATTTTTTAGCAGAAGTTTTAGTAGATGATTTTCGATTGCTTTGCCAAACATTATCACTTTCTTTTGCAACCTGCTCAACTGTTTGGGATGATTTTACTGATTTATTTTTTTTAGTAATATCAGAGGTAGCGGCATATTTGTCTTTTAATTTCATAAGCAACCAGGCGTTTTCCTGTTTGCCATAAGATTTAATCAGCGCGTATTCTCCTTTTACTTTTTTTCCTTTTAAGACAAACTTTAGCTTGCCTGCCTTTAGTTGTTTCAGCAGTTCTTTTTCTTTATCTTTTTTAGTTTTAGCATCGCCTTCCACAGGTTCGTAAGTACCTTCATCCCATACGATCACAGACCCTGCTCCATAATTTCCCTCGGGAATAATTCCTTCAAAATTTTTGTAATCGAACGGATGATCTTCAACCATCATGGCAAGCCTTTTTACCTCAGGATCTGTTGAGGGACCCTTGGGTACAGCCCAGCTTTTTAAAACACCTTCCATCTCCAGCCTGAAATCATAATGCAGGTGAGATGCGTCATGTTTTTGAATTACAAATTGCAGGTTTGCTTTTCCTGGTTTACCGCCCTCTGGTTCAGGCGTATCTGAGAAGGTTCTCTTTTTTTTATATTCTGAAAGTGCCATATCCAACCCCACTTCAAAAGTTGTGCTAAGGTTGATAAATAATTTTTGTGGAAGGCATTGATTAATTTAATTCCCAGGCAAGTGCGCTGGCACCCAATATAGCAGCATCGGATTCTCTTAAATGGCTAACAAGTATCTTAACCTTATTCTGAAACACCTGGATAAGGTTAGCTTCCATATGTTCACGAGTAGGCTTTAAAATAAGGTCGCCAGCCTTAGTTAAACCACCAAATAATATTATGGCTTCCGGGCTGGTCATCATTACAGCATTGGCTAATGCCATACCCAATATTTTACCGGTATATTCAAATATTTCTTTAGCAAGATCATCTCCCTGAATTGCGGCGTCATATACTTTTTTTGCGTTTAGTTGCCCAACAGGAACACTTCTAAGTGAACTTTTTTTATTTGTTTTTTGCAACAGTTCCAAAGTGGTTAGGCGCACCCCTGTTGCCGAGGCATAACTTTCCAATGATCCCTTTTTACCTGTTCCTTCATGTGTTCTGCCATCGGGAATAATAATGGTGTGACCAAGTTCTCCCGCAAAACCATCATGACCATAAACCAATTTTCCGTTTGCAACAATTCCGCTACCTACACCGGTGCCAAGCGTAATCATGATAAAATCATTCATGCCTTTTGCGGCGCCATAAGTCATTTCGCCAATAGCTGCAGCATTGGCATCATTGGTAAGTGATATGGGTAATTTAAATTTATCCTGAATCATCTTGGCAAGTGGAATAATTCCTTTCCAAATAAGATTTGGTGCATATTCAATAGTACCGGTATAATGGTTGCCATTAGGGGCGCCAACACCAATGCCCTTCATTCTTCCTATGCCTCCTGCCTTTTCAATTAAGGGTAAAAGGTTTTCATACAATTCATTGATAAAATCTTCAATTTTATCATGTTTTCGCGTAGACATTTCATTACTAAACAACACATTTCCTACCCGGTCTACAATTCCGAACTTGGTGCCTGTTCCGCCTACATCAACACCAATAGCAAGAGGTTCTATGGTACTTAAATTGGTTGAAGTAGCAGGAGCAGTTTTAGCAGCCTTAGCCATAATCGTTATGTTATACGGAAGGAAAAATTCCTTCCAGGTTATTCTCTGAAAGTAAAATAATTATTGCACAGTTGCCGGACTCGTTTCAGCAGAGGAGGCAAGTGGCGTCATCGGCTCATCTACATTTTCATAATCTATACCCTGCCTTTTCAAAATTCCCTTAACTGCAAATGCAAAGAAAGCGAGGTATGCGAAACAGGCTACTGGTACCCAGTAAGACTGGTGTATTCCCACACCTACTACATCAGATTTTGACTGAAGATAATCTGCCAGTTTACCCTGCAGCGGGGGAATAATACCACCACCTAATATCATCATAATTAAGAATGCAGAACCCTGGCTTGTATACTTTCCCAAACCTGTTACGGCAAGTGTAAATATGCAGGGCCACATAATAGAGCAAAACAACCCCCCACTTAAAAATGCATATATAGCAATGGTTCCAGTAGTTAAGACACCAATTACCATTGCGAAAACGCCAAGCAAACTAAATATCAGTAACGTTCTTGCAGGTTTATCCTTGCTCAGGTAAAATGCCACAATCTGAATTATTACACAAACAACATAAAAATATAACGGCCGCATGTCGTTCTGGGCTAATGTATTTACACCGATCACCACTCCGAACGCTACCAGCGGAACAATGGTAAACAATAATTTTTGGGTTGATTTAGACACGTTAAAAACAGAAATTGATCCGGCCCATCGCCCAATCATTAAACTACCCCAGTACATGGAAATATATGGAGCAACCTGTGATGACTGTAAGCCACCAAAATCAGGCTTCTTAAGCAATTCACTCAGGTTACTTACAATGGTTACTTCTGCGCCTACATAAACAAATATGCCCAACATGCCTAATACAAGCTGTGGGTATTGCATGGCACCCCAGCCTTCTGAATTCTTTTTTGCACGCATTTATATAATAATAAACCTCCAACAACAACAGCCAAGGCACCAAACAACCATTTCATTCGATATGTTTCCAGGTATGCTTTTCTTCAGCAGTAGCGTTGGTAAGGTCTGTTTTATAGCTGTTAAAAACAGGAGCAAACATTATAATGAGCAAACCCGTTATAATTAATAAGGTATAAAATGCTTTGTTTGCCTTTTCCGTTTTCTCTATTAAAATGCCATGCGGAACTTTTTTTGAAAAATAAAACAATGCTGCTGCCCCAATAAATAAAGCACCTACGCAGGCATATAAAATGATCACTTTATCAAGTGTAAGCGCTGCTATCTGTTCCTCAGACAAGGCTGCGGTAGTACCAAACAAGGCAAAGGCTACAATAATAGGCCCAATCATGGTTCCGAAAGAATTTACACCACCGCCAAGATTTACTCGCCCTGCACCTGTTGATGGATCTCCCAACGTAATTGCGAAAGGCTGCGCCGCTGTTTGTTGCAATGAAAAACCCAATGCCACTACAAATAATCCTACAAGCATACCCGTAAAAGTGTTTGCATTTACTGCAATGATCATTGCCACCGCTCCAAGGGCAGAAAAGAGTAAACCATAAACTATACTTCTTTTATAACCCCATTTACCAACAAGATCTTTACCACCAAATGCACCATAAGCAAAAAAGCCTAATGCGCCTAAATAGTAAGCACCATAAAATGCAAAGTCTATTAACTGACTTTGAAACTGATCGAGATTAAAATAATGTTTGCAGAATGGAATAAAAACACTGTTACCGGCTGCAATAAATCCCCAGAAAAAAAAAACTGTGACCAATGTACCCAATGCCCCGTAGTTTGTAGGAATTCCCTGTGATTGAATTTTGGGTCCGGATGAAATGTTTCCAGTTGCTCCTGCCATGGCAAATAATGATTTTAGAGGTTGAAAATAAAAGAAATTATTTACCTAGTAAATTTTGATTATTGTTTGTTCATAAGAAAATCATGCTTAATTTGATAAAAATATTATTGTTTGCTTATGGATATTATACACCTGACCGCAGAATGTTATCCCGTTGCAAAAGCTGGCGGGCTTGGGCGATGTTGTAGGGGCACTTCCAAAGTACCAAACCTTAATGGGGCATACATGCCAAAGTGGTTATGCCCATGTACAGAACCAAATTTTTGTATAATAATGAATGGGATGTTGATTTTAAAGGAAGCACTTTTATGGGCGACAGGTGGTTTGATTATACCGTTATTAAAGAAAAGACATAACACACTTGGTTTTGAACTTTACCTGTTGATATAAATGGTTTACTCGACAGGGAAAAAATTTATGGTTATGATGATGATATTGAAGATTCATTGCATTTCAAATTGCATTTGTTAACTGGCTTATCTCACTGGCAGCATAAACCTGATGTAGTGCATTGTCACGATTACCATGTAGGGCTTGTTCCATTTATGATGAAGTATTGTTATGAATTACAATGCACTTGCCGGTGTTCCTACTGTATTTACTATTCACAATGCACAATACCAGGGTTGGATGGGATGGGATAAAAGTTATTACCTGCCTGCCTGGGATACCTGGAAACATGGCATGCTTGATTGGAAAAATTCAATTAACCCACTTGCTTCTGCAGTAAAAAATGCATGGAAGGTAACTACCGTAAGCCCGAGTTACCTGGAAGAATTACGTTTTAACAGTAATGGTCTTGAAGATTTATTTGAATATGAAAAAGGAAAATGTATTGGTATACTTAAATGGCATTGATACCGATGTATGGAACCCTGCAACCGATCCTTTTATTACAAAAAATTATGGAATAAAAGATGTTGAGAAAGGTAAGCTTGCAAATAAAACGGCTTTGTGCGAACAATTTAACCTAAATGCTGATAAACCCCTCATTGTTTTTATTGGAAGACTGGTAGGTGAAAAAGCTGCAGAAATTTTACCCGATGCCATTACTGCATGCTTATATGGTTTTCAAAACAGGTTGAATTTTTTAATACTGGGTAGTGGTGAAACACATATTGAGTGGCAGTTGGATCAAATGAAAAATAATTTTCAGGGCAGTTATAATGCCGTTATAGGATACAATGAAACGTTGAGCCACCAAATGTATGCAGGCGCAGATTTTTTATTGATGCCAAGTCGTGTAGAACCTTGCGGACTAAACCAAATGTATGCCATGCAATATGGAACAGTACCCATGGTAAGCAGCACCGGCGGCTTAAAAGATACGGTTATAGATATGGGTGATGATGGCTGGGGAATAAGATTCAATCATGCCAGTGTAGGTGATGTTATTCATGCAGTAAGCCGCGCCGAAGATCTTTTCTATAACAATAATACGGGATTACAGAAAATGCGGAAAAAGATGATGCAGATCGATAATAGCTGGCAAAACAGTGTACAGCAATACCTGGATCTGTATGCAAGTTTACAATAGGTTGTAAATAACAAGCGATAAATAATATTTTTAATGAACCCTTTTACTTATATTGATTGCCCTCACAAATAAAATTTTTTTAAAACCATTTATATGAATCTAACAACCAAATCAGTCATTGCCGTAATACTTGGAGGAGGGGCAGGATCAAGATTGTACCCTTTAACAGCAGCAAGGTCTAAACCTGCAGTGCCGATAGCCGGAAAATACAGGTTGGTAGACATTCCAATAAGCAACTGCATCAATTCTAACATTAACCGAATTTTTGTTTTAACCCAATTCAATTCTGCCTCTTTAAATAAGCATATAAAAAACACCTATCATTTCAGTGCATTCAGTACCGGATATGTTGATATTCTGGCAGCAGAGCAAACCCCCGACAATCCAGGCTGGTACCAGGGTACAGCAGATGCAGTAAGGCAGTCTATGCGGCACATGCACAACAATGAATATGAATATGTATTAATTCTAAGTGGTGATCAATTGTATCAAATGGATTTTGCAGAGATGATACAAAATCATATTGACAGCGAGGCAGACATTTCTATAGCCACCATTCCGGTAGCCGACAGGGAGGCACCAGAATTTGGTATACTAAAAGCTGATGGACAACATGCAATAACCAGCTTTATAGAAAAACCCAAAAAAGAATTATTGCCAGAGTGGGTAAGCGAAACCGGTGATGAAATGAACAGGCAGGGCAGAAAGTACCTTGCATCAATGGGTATATATATTTTCAACCGAAAACTGATGGACGATTTGCTGATGAATGAGTATCCGTCTGCTACGGATTTTGGTAAAGAAATTCTTCCTAATTGCATAGAAAAATATAAAGTGCAAAGTTTTCAGTACGATGGTTACTGGACAGACATTGGAAATATTTATTCATTCTTTGAAGCCAATCTTGCTCTAACTATGGATATTCCACACTTTAATTTATTCGATAATGCACGGGCTGTTTATACACGTGCCCGTATGCTTCCACCCGCCAAGATAAGTGGTACAACCCTTGAGAAAACGGTGATTACCGAAGGGTGTATAATAATGGCAAGCAGGCTCGATACCTGTGTAATAGGCATTAGGAGCCGCATAGGGCATGGCACAACAGTAGTTAATAGTTACCTGATGGGTAATGATATGTATGAAACCCTTAGTGATATGGAACTAAACCAAAACACCGGAATACCAAGGCTCGGAATTGGCGACCGCTGCTATATTAAAAATGCCATCATTGACAAAAACTGTCGCATTGGTAACGATGTGCGCATTAATGGCGGAACCCATTTAGAAAATACAGATCACACTTTATACACCGTAAAAGATGGAATTGTTGTGGTGAAGAAGGGCGCCATTCTTCCCAATGGCTTTGTTCTGTAACTATTTATTCAATCACATTATATTCAGAAGGAATGCGAAAGGCATTCCTTTTTTTATTCATATTTATTAAGAGATAAACGGAAAATATTTCTTACATTTCTATAACTAAACCACTTGTCATGAAAAAGCTTATTTACTTTTTTTTATTTTTCAGTTTTACACAAACAATACATGCCCAGTTAACTATACCACCAAACGGCGGAAATAAAAAAGCTTCAGTCTCTGAACAAATTGCCCTAACACAGGTTACTGTAAATTATAACAGGCCTGGAGTAAAAGGCAGAGAAGGAAAAATATGGGGAGAACTGGTACATACAGGTTTCAGTGATCTTGGTTTTGGTGAAAGCAAAGCCGCACCATGGCGGGCAGGCGCTAATGAAAATACGACCATTGAATTTTCTACAGATGTTACCATAAATGGAAAACCGCTTGCTGCGGGTAAATACGGATTGTTCTTAGCGTATGATCCCCAATCATCGATTTTTATATTTTCAAAAAATAATAATTCCTGGGGAAGTTATTTTTATAATGATAAGAATGATGCGTTACGCGTAGAGGTGAAACCAGTGGATATGGAGAAAAGTAAAGAGTGGCTAACGTATGAATTTATTAACCAAACTGATTCTACCGCTACACTCGCATTGCAATGGGAAAGAAAAATGTTTCCTATACTTATAGCTGTTGATTATGTACAAACACAAATGGAATCTTTTCGCCGCGAACTGTATTCAAATAAAGGTTTTGAAGCCGATGCCTGGCAGCAGGCTGCCGAATTTGCCGCAACGCATCACACCAATCTTGATGAAGCTTTGCAGTGGTCTGATTATTCAGTGAATGGCAGGTTTATTGGTGAAAAAAATTTTAAAAATATGGCAACCAGGGCCACATTACTATGGGAATTAAACCGCGATGCAGAAGCTGAGGCAATCATGAACGAAGCATTGCCGATGGCATCAGAAAACGAACTACACATGTATGCCAGAACTGTATTACAACAAGGCAAAGTAAATAAGGCGTTAGAAATTTTTCAAATGAATTATAAACAACATCCTAATACGTTTACCACGAACACTGGCATGGCACGCGGACTATCTGCTAAGGGTGATTATAAACAAGCATTAAAGTATGCAACAGCTGCATTACCACAAGCGCCTGATGAACAAAATAAAGCTATGGTTCAAAAAAACATTGAATTGCTTAAGGAAGGAAAAGATATAAACCAATAGAATGATTATACATTAATTGAGCAGTTAATCCATTCGCTGTCTAGCTTTGAGTTGTATTTTTTATAGAAATTTATGGCAGGTTCGTTCCATTCGAGCACCTGCCATATTATACCACTTAACTTTTTTGTACGGGCTTCTTCTATAAGTGCATCAAACAACAATTTGCCAACGCCTTTTCCCCTGCATGCTTCAGTAACTACAAAATCTTCAAGATACATCCGCTGCCCCTTCCAGGTGCTGTACCTTATATAATAAAGTACAAAACCAACGATCTCTTTTGTTGCATTTGTATTTTTATTATCTGTAGCGGGCACGTCGCTTTCTGCTACAATTGCCCACCACACAGGCTTTTCACCAAAACCACTTTCTTCAAAATGTTCTAATGTTACCGTTACTTCTTCGGGTGCCTTCTCATATTCAGCAAGTTCTTTTATGAGGATTAATAACTTGTTGCAATCTCTTTTTTCTGCGTGTCGTAAATTTATATTCATATGTGATTATCGTATTTGCTGAATGTACTTATAAAGCTGAAGTGTGCGACGCAAGTAAAGATGCATGCAGCACTGATGCCCGTTTCACAAAAAAACTAATCAGGTTGACTCTTCTTCTTTTTGCATCATTAAATAAGCCTTGATAAACTCATCTAACTCTCCATCCATAACAGGCTGTACATTACCCACTTCAAAATCGGTTCGATGGTCTTTGATCATTTTATACGGATGAAAAACATAGCTGCGAATCTGGCTCCCCCACTCTATTTTTTTCTTACCTGCATTGGTTGCATTTTTTGCTTCCTGCCGTTTACGCAATTCTTCTTCGTACAACCTGCTCTTAAGCATTTTTAAGGCAAGTTCCCTGTTTTCGCCCTGCGTGCGCGATTGCTGGCATTCAACAATAATAGATGATGGAATGTGCTTTAACCTTACGGCTGTTTCTACTTTATTTACATTTTGCCCGCCTTTACCCCCACTGCGGTAAAACTCCCATTCAAGATCAGCAGGATTTACATTTATTTCAATACTGTCATCAATTAATGGATAAACAAATATGCTTGCAAAAGATGTATGGCGACGGGCATTGCTATCGAAGGGAGAAATGCGCACTAACCGGTGTACACCACTTTCCGCTTTTAAAAATCCATAAGCAAATGGTCCTTCAAACTGAAGTGTTGCTGCTTTAATGCCGGCGCCGTCGCCTTCCTGGTAGTCTAACTCTGTAACTTTCCAACCCTGTTTTTCACCGTACATTCGGTACATGCGCAGTAACATTTCTGCCCAGTCCTGGCTTTCGGTACCACCTGCGCCCGGGTTAACCTGCAGCACTGCGGGCAACTCATCTTCAGCCTCATTTAAGGTGCTTTTAAATTCTGCATCTTCTATTTCGATAATTGCTTTTTCGAAGGCTGAGCGTGTTTCTTCTTCGGTTGCATCTCCACTTTTCCAAAATTCAAACAGAACGGCAAAATCTTCAACCGCAGTTTCAACCTGCCTGAACATTTTTAACCAAAATTCGTTGGTTTTAATTTCTTTCATAATGGCTGTGGCCCGATCATTATCGTTCCAGAAGCCGGGAGAAACGGAAAGCTGCCTGTCGCTATCTATTTTATATGTGCGGTTTTCAACGTCAAAGAAACCTCCTTAGAACACTAACGCGGTCCCGCAAAACTTTGATTTGTTCAATTGTCATAACCTGCAAAATAAGTGGTTAAATCAATTTAAAATAAAAAGGGATTTTAAAGAAATGCAAATGCGTCTCCATCAAAAAGTCCCTTATCACTTAATTTAATATGTGGAATTACCAATAAAGCCATGAAGCTTAAAGTCATAAAAGGTGCACTTAATGTAGAGCCGCATCTCTTGGCCATTGCATCAATCGTGGTGTATTTTTCTGCAACCTTATAACCATCATCCAAGCTCATTAAACCTGCCACAGGAAGTGGTAAGACCTCTTTACCAAAAGGCGCAATACAACTAATACCTCCTGTATGCTGAATAACTAAATTAATGGCTTCGGCGATGCTTTTATCATCAACCCCCGTTGCAATTATATTATGACTGTCATGAGCAACGGATGATGCAATCGCTCCCTTTTTTAATCCTATATTTTTAATAAATGCAACAGCTGGGGGCGCATTACTATACCTGTTAACAACAACCAGTTTTAAAATATCTCTAGAAACATCTGCTTGTATTTCATTGTTAATCACAACAGGTTGAACGAAAATTTTGTTTGTAATAAGTTGCCCGTCGAGTGCTTCTATAACAGCAATTGTATTATTGCCGCTCGTTTTTATTACCAGTGAAGTTTCATTTATTTCTTTGCAATTAAAATTATTTACAGGGGGTGGGGATGGAACCTGGTTAATGCAGGTTTTTCCGTTTTCTGCTACCAGGTAACCATTTATAAAAGTTTTTAAAAGTTTAAAAGTTTTTAGGTCTTCTACCACAATAAAATCTGCATTATCTCCAGTTTGCAAGGTTCCTGATTGGAGTTTATAATGTTTAACGGGGTTGATACAGGCAGCCTTAAGCACTTTAAATACATTGATATTTTTTGCCACCGCCCTTGCGCATAATTGGTTAATGTGCCCCTCTACAAGGCTGTCCGGATGTTTATCATCACTGCAAAACATTATATCATCTTCATGATCATTCAGTAAATCTATTAGCGCTTCAAAATTTTTTGCGGCACTACCCTCCCGAATAAGGATCTTCATTCCGAACTGCAACTTTTCCATTGCTTCCTCTTTCGTAAAACACTCGTGGTCTGTAGATATACCTGCATCAATATATTGCTTTGCCTCTTTTCCCCGCAACCCCGGGGCATGACCATCGACACGTTTATTAAAAAATTTAGCCGACCGTATTTTTGCCATCACTTCTTTATCATTTGCAAGCACACCGGGAAAATTCATCATTTCGCTGAGGTAAAGAATTTCTTTTCTGCTTAAGAGTTCATGCACTTCATTACTGCTTAATTCCCCACCCGCCGTTTCAAAGGTGGTTGCAGGCACACAGCTGGGAGCACCGAGATTAAAATGAAAAGGAACTGACCTGGCATTTTCAATCATAAACTCAACCCCTTTAATGCCGGTAACATTTGCTATCTCATGGGGGTCGCTCACAGTGGCTACTGTGCCATGTACAACCGCCAGCCTTGCAAACTCGGCAGGAGTTAACATACTGCTTTCAATATGAACATGTGCGTCAATAAAGCCGGGAAGAATAAAGTTGGATGAAGGTTGAAAGCTGTCCGATATCTTTTCTATTGAATGAATTTTTCCCCCACTGATTTTAAGGGAACCGTAAAAAATATTTTTGCCGGTTATATTAATGATGTTGCCCTCGATTCGGGATGGAGCTTTTTTCAATTGCAAATTTTTGTAGCTTAAAATTACCTTTTACTCTTACAAAAATTTGGTGAGATTACCTAAACATTAAAAAAAGTTATTCAAGGGTTATCCACATTTAATTAACATTCAAAAATTTAATAGAATTTCTTACGAATTTAAAAATTAAAAAAGGTTGCCTTTTTATAGGCAACCTCGCGGTGTTTTTCATGGATTAAGCTCGATCTTAAATCGCGTTCTATTGATATTGGATTTTAAATATTCGGGGTAGTAATAAATTGCTAACACAAGGTTATTAAACATTAGAGGATATTAACAAGAATAAAGTTAAAAAAGTAACCACATAAGACAGTATTAAACATTAAGGATATGAGGCTTGCGGGAGACCTAAATAAAAAAAAACCCGCAAATGGAAATTTGCAGGAGTTATCTATTAAACGTCAAAAAAAAATCTTTAGCAAAACAAATTGCCGGAATAAATATAGATATCTTATACAAATTTTTAAAAAACCGGACGACTACTTAATATCCGTATCAGACTAATAGTTTGCTTTCCGGATATTGGAAACTTTCCCATTTTTGTAATTTTCTAGTCGCTTGTTTCATTTTTGTTCAAAATGTCGGGGCGGCGGGTACGGGTAATTTTATAAGACATATCGTGGCGCCAGTTTGCTATTTTTTTGGGATCACCACTTAATAAAATATCTGGCACTTTCCAATCTCTAAAATTAACCGGCCGGGTATAAACCGGGGGTGCCAACAAATCGTCCTGGAAAGAATCTGACAGATGCAGAAGTTTCATTATTTAATACACCTGGTATTAACCTTCCAATAGCATCTGTAACAGCAGCAGCGGCAATTTCTCCGCCACTAAGTACATAATCTCCAATAGATAATTCCATAGTTACAAAGTGATCGCGAATGCGTTGATCAATACCTTTATAATGACCACAAATAAGAATAATGTTTTGCTTAAGCGATAACCTGTTTGCAATTTTTTGGTTGAAGTTGCTCCCATCAGGCGTAAGAAAAATAATCTCATCATATTTATTTTCTTTTTGTAAATGCTCAATAGCGTTTGCAAGGGGTTCGCACATCATTACCATACCTGCGCCCCCACCATACTGGTAATCGTCAACCTGTCCATATTCATTTATTGCCCATTTTCGAAGGTCGTGTACAGATATAATCAATAATTCTTTATCCCGCGCACGTTTAATAATGCTATGGTCAAAAAAGCCATCAAGCAATCCTGGCTGCACTGTAATGATGTCTATGCGCATATTGTAATTTGATTATTCGTCGGTAAAACTATCCATATCCCTTCTTTCCTTTTTTGTGGGGCGCCCTATTTTACTTAATCGTTTACCGGTATGAAAACTTGTCGGCTGGTACACGCCTGCATCCAATTTTTCTTCTGGCGTAAGGTCAATGTAATATTTAACTGCCTCTATATATTGTACACGGGATGGCAATAAACCCGTAACCTGGATAACCCATTTGCGTGCCTCTGTTTTTATTTCATATTCATCGCCTACCATAACATTTCGCGATGCCTTAACTGCGCTTCCCTGGAATTTTACCTTGCCCTTATCGCAGGCATCCTGTGCCAGTGAACGACTTTTAAATATGCGAATTGCCCACAAATATTTATCAATTCTTAACTTCTCTACAGCTTTCATTTAATCTCATTCTGTTAATCGGTTGAAGGATCAAACTCAATATCTTTTCTTTGGGATTTTAATGTTCTCGGTTTGTCTCCATACAGTTTATCGCTGTCAATATCCATGCTATAACTGATGCTTACGCCCTGCCGTGTTCTTCTGCCAATTGCACCGCCATATACATCCAGGCTGCTGCGATTAAAAACAATGGCTTTAAGGTTGCCGCTTTTAGACAAAATAATTTGTGCTGAAATATCGGGCAGCCATTGAAAGTTACCGGTTTGTGCAGCGGATGAACTGGTTAAATTAAAATCAAGATCGCCACCAAAAGTGATCAGCAGTTTACCATTGAGTAAACTTTGGTTCAACTTAAGATTTACAGATTGCCTGTCAAGTGCATTATTAGAACCAGATGTTCCGTTATTAAATAGCGTGGCACTACTGTACGTTTGCGTACCGATATCGAATCGCAGACTTTTATCGCCTGTTAACCTGAAAAGAAAATTTGAAACCAGTTTATTTACTTCAGAAGCAATTTTTTGAGAGATGGTGTTTATGCCTGTATTGCGCGCCAGGTCTGAGGTTGCGCTGATACTGCCGTATGGAGAAAAAGATCCGAATACAATTAACCAGGTAACCTGCTTCAACATCTCATTGTCGTCGCTTTGCAGTTTAGAAAGAAAAAGATTAAAGTTATCATCATTTTTTATCGGGCTTCCTTGCGGAAAGTCTAGCCTGAACCGTATGTCTGGTTGGGTTAGTCTGCCTGTTAATTTCGCTATTACATATATATCGCCTTTGTAGCCCTGTACTGTTCCCCCCAGATTTAAGCCGGAGCTGCTAACCAGGCTGCCAAGACTTACATTTTTAGCAGTGTATAAAGCATCTATATTTATTTGTGCATCAAATGGGTCGCCATTCCATTCAATATAACTGTTAGCGCCCTGCATTAATTCAAATGGCTTTTTAACAAGGGACTGAAAATTAAAATCATATTTTCCGCCTTCAATATTATAGCGGCCTTTCATGGTCATGTCGCCGTTTGCCGGCATGTGAATTTGTAACCTGCCATTACCTGTTGCTTTAATTATATCACCTGTTAATTCATCTAATATTACATCAATTTGTGCTTTATTGTTTGCAGTAACATCTACATCTATGGTAAGGTTAGATTCGCTTGAGGCAACAATTTCTTCTATTGCAGTACCATATTTTTTAAACACAATGAAGTTTGCATCGGTACTTTCTCCGCCATCGGATGTAGGAATATATATTTGGGATGAATCATTAATTTCTCCTGATATTACCATATGCATATCATCTTCAGGACCTTTAAGGCTTAATGATGCCTGCCCAATAATTTTACCGTAAAAGCTTTCATTATCCAGTGGCTTTGTATCAAGCAGCAACAATTTATCTGATGAAAAATTTAGATCAAAACGCATGTCCTGAAACCCTTTTTCATACAGCACACCTGTTACAAGTCCTGCGTTTCCCCTGGAATCTGTTATTGCAAATTCTCCAAAGTCAATGGCATCTTCTCTAAAATTAAAGATCGCAGAATCTATGAAATAACGCACCTTGGTAAAATTTACAGTTATCTCGCCCTGCCTTAAAAGCACCTTACCGGTTACCACAGGTGCATTAATATTTCCACGCAATGTTATAACACCTGTTGCAAGCCCTGTTATATCGCTAAACAGTGAACCAAGAAACTGGTTAATGAAATTAATCTTTGCATTTTTTAATTGAACAGTGGTGTTAAGAGGACTGCCAGCTGAATCTTTAATATTGTACATGCCACTTGCAGAAAAATCGTATTTCTCATTTTCTGATAACACATCAAAATCAACAATACCACTCCTGCTGCTATAATCAGCACTTAACTTAACAATGCCCACAGAATCGTTATCCATCCTGAATTGCGAAGCATTTATATCAGCCTGCGCATTAAAATTACCATAGAAATCTCGCAGGTAAACGTTGCCGTTTGCAATTCCTTCAATCATTGGCTTTCGTAAAAACAGGGGCATAAAATCGCCCATGTCTACATCCTTTAAACGGGCTACGAGGTTGCTTGTATTTTCGGCATTCTCTTCCGTTTCAAAAGATATTTCCTGGAAACCCTGAACGAATTTTACATTGTGCGCTGAGGTGAATTTTTTAAGTATTACCAGCTCGCCCTGCTTCTCGAGATCCCACTGCTTATCGTTTAAAACAAAAGCTGATGGTTGAAAATTAATTCGAACCCCATCTGCCAGGGTAAAAACATCAGCATTCAATTCAGCTTTATTTAAATTGATGTTGGCACTGGTTGCAAGCTTAACAACCGAATGGTCGTGCGAGGATATTATACTTAGTTGCGTGTTAGGAAAATAAAGACTGTCTTTAATATTAATGCGATCTATATTTCCAATTACATTAAGCGTATCAGTTGTGCCCCTGCCATTAATTATGGCACCTTCTAATTTATAATTTTTATATTTTATAAATGGCACATCTGCTGTAAGCGTAAATGTTCTTGCACCAACAGTGTTTATACTTCCTATTATAGTCGCATTGCTTAAACCCGTTAAATTGCTGTCGAGCACCCTTGCATATTTATCAAAATTGCGCGTGTTTGCTGTTAATACGAACTGCTGGTTAACTGGAATTTTTCTTGGAGGTTTAATGTACGCAGGATAATAGTTACTAAGAAAAGCCTGGAAGTTATTTGGCAGTTCCATTATGTTATATTCGCCCTTCACCATTATATCAAACTCATTGCTTTCGGCACTTAAAACACGGTCTCCTTCTGTATCGTAATAGGAATTAACAGAGAGTGAATCAAAATCGAGCCGCAGCCCATTATGTAAAACTGAAGCGTTTAAAATTTTGGCCGAACCGATAAATTCATCAATATTTCTACCTGCGTAGTTTAAGTCAAATAAGCCAGTAACCTCAACATTTTCTTTAAGAAAATTCAGGTTTTTTAAATTCATATTTTGAAGATCACCTAAAACATTTATGGTAGGGATTTTACCTGAGAGGTCTACCAAAACACTACTTGTAAAATTGAAGTTAGGATCATCCGCAATAAACTCACCATTAAAACGGCTCTTCTCAACAGTTCCATTAAATTTTAAATTGGAATATGTATAATTATTAAATTCAAGACTGCTGAAGTTTCCATTAATTTTTGCATTCAGTTTATCAAGCACAAAACTATACCCTTCTACATCGCCTGTAAAGCTTACATTTCCCAGACCGTTAACGCCAATGAATTTTCCTATATCAAACCTTGATGTTGTTAAATTGCCGCGATATGAGGGTTGGGACTTAGTAAAATTCATAGACAGGTCTGCATACATGGCACCAAGCGCACTGGTAAAATTTCCTTTGGCGGCAAAATCTTTGAAAGTACCCGTAAAATTTCCTGCAAACCGTACGTTTCCGAGGGCTGCAAGATTAGGTTTGGTAATATGATTAATTTCCGGGTATATAAATGAGATTTCCCGGCTATTGGTTTGTACAATAGCATCGCTAAATTTAATTGTGGTGCGATTTACATCAGGCAAACCCTTCATCGCCAGGTCGCCGGACACATAGGTATTAGTGTTGTTACGCAGAAATAAATCATTCACTTTAAAATCAGAAACTGTTCCATGAAAATTTACTGATCCGGTAAGACGCTGTTTCCATTTTTTTAGAGAAGGTGCGAAGTATGCTATGTCATCACTATTAATGCTGGCATTCTTTAATTTTAAATCCATCGCCACATTGGTAACATAAGAGGCAAAATCTGAATTAAAGCTTTTATATCGCATGGCATAATAATCGGTAAGCCTGCTTTGCGGTGTTTGAATTAGCAGGTTACTGAATTGCATTATTTGCGGCGTTAATTTAAAATTTGCCTTTAATTGCTTTACAGTAAAACCGCTTCTTTCAACAGCTTTTACATCTACCCGCGCAGTAACAGTATCATTAATAAAAGCAAAGGAAGAAATATCTCCAAAAATATTGGATACCCGAATATTAGTTCCATCAAATACATTATTTACAGATTTCGACTCTCCATTTTGAATGGCAAAAAAGCCATTGGTAATATTGCATTTATCAACCAATACTTTAATCCCTGCCTGGTTAAAGTACATGGCAGAATCGTTAACGGTTTTAAATGGTTTTTTCTTTGGAGGTTTTAATCCTTTATAATTATATATGCTGTAATAAGGCTTATCAAGTTGTACAGAATTTATTAAAATATCACCTGTTATAAAATCAACTTTTTGGGCGTCGAGTAACATGCTCCCTGTTTTAATTACAGCATTTTGACCAATCCAAAAATCTTTTTTAATAAAGGTCACTTTTTTGAAATCTACTTTTTGAATATTTAAAGTGATGCCTTTAGAAGTATCTGAAGATTTGGGAACAGAAAAATAATCCACTATAAACTGGTAGTTCCAAATGGAGTCTGAACGTGTTTGATTTATAATGGCATCTTCGAGCCCGATATACTTAAGGTCAGCTGTTGATTTAAGAAAAAACCAGTCGGTAATTCTAACTTTTAATGCGCCAGCATATAATAATGTGTCTTTCTGCCGGTCGCGAATCAGTATTTTATTCAGGTCCATCCTGTTAAATAAAGCAAAACTTACGTGCTTAATTTTCACTTCGGTTTTTAGCTCCCTCGACAAGTAGGTTGTGGCTTTAGAGGCAATAAAATTCTGAACCTTTTCGGTTTGCAGCAATAACCAAATAAGTAATACAAGCCCGAGAAGAATAAGTATTGTGCGGGCCAATATTTTAAAAAATAGCCTCAGAATAAAATTTTTGGTAAAAGGTAAAGATAAAATGTGCTGGTGAAATTTAATGTTAACCCCTAAAGGAAAACAATAATAATTGACCATCGCTTAATGGGCGGCATAATCCGAGAGGTATTTAAAATGGTCGGTAAGCAAACCATTTTTAATAATAGTAGCTCTTTCAGTAACGTTGCTGCCGCCACCAAGTATGTCGGTAAGAATATATTTTATTAATTGTTCCCCGAAGTATCGGCTTGAATCGCGAGGCAGCTCGTTTGGTAAATTACCAACAGCCATAAGGTCTACGCTTGTTTTAAGATAGGGATCTGTTTTGTCTCCTGTTCTTTTATCAACACCGTAAACAGGGGATTCTTTGGTTGCATCCCCAAGATTGCAAGGCACACTGCCCCCTGCATCATCTGTTATATCTGCAATGGTTTGAATGCTGAAATCTGGATCGAAAAAATCGTTCATGGTAAAAAAACGTGGAATGGTTTCATCCCAGTAAATTCCATTCATTAAAATATCGGTTTTACTGCAATATGTCTTAAACAAACATTCATAATGACCGGGGTTGGCGTGAAAGTCGCTCCTGGAATAATTATTTAAAAGCTTGTGCCTATACAGGTCGCCACCTTTTAAATGCACATATACAGGGTATCTGAAAGTTGTAGAAAGATAGTCTTCAGGGTCAACTTCCTGAACATCCATCAGGTTCATGATTTCTAAAATTCCGTGAGCTACCCTGCCACTACCTGTCACCGCAATTTTAACCGGGGGCAATTTTAAGCCAAAATACGTGTGAATTAATTTTGAGTAATCTTTCTGTTTATATACCCTGTCTAAAAAAAATTCACCTGTTCTTTCGCCAAATGCCATTACACCATTATGTGCACCTACAACACCTGCCAGAAATCCAAAGCCAATTATTCTTTGGCCGTCATCATGCTCCATGCATTCGTAATCCATCAGGGTTATTTTTTTATCCATAATGGCATGTAATAGCGGTCGGTTATAGGGCTGCTTTTTCCTGGTATGCGAAAAAAAGATGTAGGTTTTATTTTCAAGAAGCATATTTACAGGCACCTCTTTAATGCCCAGTAAAATGGAACAGCTTTCCATATTATCTTCTACAGTAATGTTAGCTCTGCGATATTCATCATCCGAAAAGCACCTGTTAGGTGAGGGCTGAACAATTATTTTACAAGCGGGAATGTTATCCAGAATCCAGCGGCATTGTGCAGGTGTTAAGGCAACCCTGTTATCTGAAGGATATTTTCCCTCTCTTATTAAACCAATAACATGCATTTAAAAAGCAATTTGTGTGATTGCAATGTAATGGATTATTATATCAATAATTAATGATGAATTTAAGAAGGAAGGATAAAGCAGTGAGAATGTGAAAAAGCATCAAAATGCATTTCTAGAAATGCAGATTTAATTTTCTCATTTTTATTACTGAAATAATTCATTTGTTTTACGATCGCAACGTCTGAATTACTGTGTAAAATGCTTTTGATGTATTTTTCGGTTAAAGCGGTTTTTTTGTTCGGCATTAGGTTAGCTTGGTTTAAACATACGAGGAATGAGAAAAAAGGAGACTTACTTTGTTTACAATTAACTGTGAAAGTTTCCTTAAGGAGGATTAGCTATTTAAATAAAAATAATATTTATAAAACCTTTAGGGCTGTGGTATATGACAAACGGTATTATTTAATAAGATGTAATTATATAGGCATATGAAGTATTTTGTATTGTTATTAGTCGCACTTTTTTTTAAAGGGGAAGAATTACATTCCCAAAGTATTTACCCCGGGGCAAATAGAACAGAAGTGTATTTGCCATTAATTAAAGACAAACGTGTAGCTCTGTTTGCGAATAATACAAGTATGATCGGGCAAACACATTTGGCAGACTCCCTGCAAAAATTAAGGGTAAATATTGTAAAGATATTTGCACCTGAACATGGGTTTCGCGGAACGGCAGATGCAGGAGAAAAATTAGATTCTTATACTGATACAAAAACAGGAATCAAGGTCGTATCACTTTATGGTAAAAAACTAAAACCTTCATTTGAAGATCTTGCTGATGTAGATGTGATTTTATTTGATATTCAGGATGTGGGGGTAAGATTCTACACCTATATATCATCCCTCCAATACCTAATGGAAGCGGCTTTTGAAAACAGCAAACCTATGATGATACTCGATCGCCCCAACCCCAATGGGTATTTTGTTGACGGTCCGGTTCTTGAAAAAAAATACAAAAGCTTTGTTGGTATGCAGCCTGTGCCCGTAGTGTATGGTATGACCCTTGGTGAATATGCTTTTATGATTGCGGGGGAAGGTTGGTTAAACAGCGAAAAGGCAAACAATAAATATGCGTATTATCTTAAAGCAAAAAATTCTGCTGATACATCTTTTCACTTCCAGGTTATAAAATGCGGGGGTTATACCCATAAAAGCAAATACACCTTGCCTGTAAAACCTTCACCTAATTTGCCAACTATGCAAAGCATTTATAATTATCCATCCACTTGTTTTTTTGAAGGAACGAATTTGAGTGAAGGGCGTGGCACAACGGCACCATTTTGTTATATAGGTCATCCGTCATTACCTAAAAATCTCTTTTCGTTTACCCCACAAGAAACAGAAGGAGCAAAAAATCCAAAATTAAAAAACCAGTTATGCTATGGTTGGAACACCTGTGAAAACAATGCTTTTGATAACATCGATTTATCGTGGCTGCTTCAGGCTTATTCACTATTTCCAGATAAAGAAAACTTTTTTATTAAACCAAAATCTGGTAATGAAGAAGATTATTTTTTTAATAAACTGGCGGGAAATTCCTTATTAAGAAAGCAAATAAAGGAAGGAAAACCAGAAATTGAAATTCGAAAAAGCTGGCAGTCCGATTTGTGTGCATTTAAATTGATTAGGAAAAAATATTTGCTATATGAAGATTTTTAAATAGCGAACGAATGACAGAAGATTTGCGGATAATATTTCTTGGAACGCCTGATTTTGCAGTAGCTTCTTTAAAACAACTTGTCGAAAATAATTTTAATGTCGTGGCTGTTGTAACTGCACCAGACAAACCTGCGGGAAGGGGAATGAAACTTCACCAAAGTGCTATAAAAACATATGCAGTTGAAAAAGGAATACCCGTTCTGCAACCCGAAAAATTAAAGAATCCCGAATTTATCAATTCATTAAAAAATTTAAAACCCGACCTGCAGGTGGTCGTGGCTTTCAGGATGTTACCAGAGGTTGTATGGTCTTTACCAACACTGGGAACCATCAATGTGCATGCATCATTGCTTCCACAATACCGTGGTGCAGCACCTATTAACTGGGCCATAATAAATGGCGAGCAAGAAACTGGTGTAACAACTTTTAAGCTGGTTCATGAAATTGATAAAGGGAATATTTTATTGCAGGAAAAAGTAGCAATCGGTGATAATGAAACGGCGGGAGAACTTTATGAACGCCTTAAGGAAACAGGTTCACAGTTACTGGTAAAAACCATTAAAGGGTTACAACAAAATAACATTGCCGAAATAAATCAGCAGGTAATAGGCGTGGAAGAAAAATTGAAACATGCCCCAAAAATATTTTCAGAAACATGTAAAATTAACTGGGATAAGCCCGTTGAAGATGTTTATAATCTAATACGCGGACTTTCACCACAACCCGGTGCCTATTGTATGGTGCACGGGAAAGTGCTTAAAATTTTCAGTTCCGAAAAAGAAAAAGGGGTAACTAATGCACCTCCCGGTTACGTAAAAACTGATGGAGAATTATTTATAAAATTTGCCTGCGCAGATGGCTGGATAAGTGTAACCAACCTGCAACTAGAGGGAAAAAAAAGAATGACCGCACAGGAATTTTTACGGGGTAATAGAAAGTTTTTTGAAGTATCTGCTACTTAAAATAGCTAATGGTAATATTAAATTTTGAATCGTTGATGCCGAGCGCATCTGCGGTAGCATTACTTATCCTAAAATCTACACCTTTGTTTTCCTTAATATTTTCCATGTTCCACAAAACCTTTGCGAACACTTCATTCCCGTTATCTGCGGTTATTTTAACAATAGCGCCGGGCATTAAATTGTCCATGAGTATGTAATACTTATGGTCTTCATATCCTGCAGCAGTTTTAAAAATCATGGCGATACCTTTTATTGTACCGGGTTTTTTTCCATCAACGTCTTTTCCAAATTCATCAAAAAAATATCCTTTGTCTCCTGGTACAGCAATACTGGCTTTAACGGGCTCAGCATTAATTTTTTCGTAATTGATTTCTTCCTGGGATGTCGTATTGCTAATCTTTGGTTCTAATTCAGCCTTAACTTTTTTTGTATAGTCTACTATTGTTTTGAGGGTATCAGCATTAGACTTTTCAACCGGAACAGAGTCATTAATTGCCTGCAGATTCATACTATCATGTGCATGTTCATCCGTGGGTTTGTTAATAATAAGTACCTGCCCAACCTTAAGATTTTCATCAACAATATTATTAAATGTTTTAAGCTCATCCAGGGGAACATTAAACCGCTTGCTTATCTGGTATAAATTATCGCCTTTTACAACAACATATTTAATCGGAATAAATCTCTTCTGTACAATGGTAACAGTGAATTCTTTATCATCAACAGAAGGTTTAGGTTGAACCTTTGCAGTTGCCGGAACTTTAATTGAATCACCTACCTGTAACCTGCTCTCGAAATTCATGTTGTTCATCTTCATAATCTCGGAAAGCGTAATTTTATACTGCCTTGAAATGGCCGACAAATTTTCGCCTCGCTTTACAATATGGTAAGATACTTTCTGTCCCTGAGCCTGCACACTAAAGGTAACAATTGCAAAAAAGAGGATATGATAGATTCTAAGCAACTTATTCATGAGATATATTTTCCAGAAACCGTGTAAAATTATCGTTAACCCTGCAAACTAAAGGGTAACAGAAGAATTTTTATGCACACAATCAGTTAATTTCTTTTAAAATTCGCCGGTTCAGCGGAAGATAATTATTAATTCTATTTTTTAGCACCTTCATCCAGCCCAATTTATAACCGTTATATGCAGCAATGCACCACCCTGATTCAGCATTTTGTAATTGTATTTCTTTTTTAGATAAATAATGCACCGCCTGCAACCGGGTTAAGTTTATTACCGGGACCCCTGTATGAATTATTAAACTAAGCGCAAGCTCATGGTCGGGAATAAAATCCTTTCCCTTAATTACTCCGGCTGTAATGCCTGCCTGTTTCAGGTAAAGGAATTTTTGCAGCCATGCAACATCCGGAACAAATTTTTTGTTTATGGCTAAAATATTTTCGTGCTGAAGAAATAAAAATTGATCATCTGATGGTTGAATAAAACCTTCGGAAAGATGTGCCGCGTAGGGGGAAACCGGCGGCAGGTTTTTGCTTTGGGAAATTGAGGTTTCACCACCATCCAACTTTTTAAAAGCAGCAATAAAAAAACCTTCGCCCTTTACTTTATCCGGGTAAAACCGGTAACCAAAACCTTTATTTTCGCCACTTTGCGTTTCTACAATGTTCCAGTTTTTTATATCCAGTTTAATAGATTGAACCTTGTATTCATTTAAAAACCAATCAACGATTTGTTCGTTTTCTGCAGTCGAGAATGAACATGTAGAATAAATAATTAATCCATCTTTCTTCACCGATCCATATAAGTCCTGTAATATTCTTTGCTGGCGCTTACTGCACATCTCTACATTTTGCTCACTCCATTCATTTATAGCCAAAGTATTTTTTCTAAATAACCCACTGCCGCTGCACGGCGCATCAATTACAGCAACATCAAAATAATCGGGTATCTTTTTAAAATCACTGCTATCATTATTTGTAACAACAACATTTCCCTTACCCCATTTAGAAATATTTTCCTGCAAAACCCCTACCCTGCTTTTAATAGTTTCGTTTGAAATTATTAACCCGTCTTTAAAATAAGAGGACAATAAAGTTGATTTTCCCCCGGGGGCGGCACAAGCATCAAGCACCCGCATATTGGCATATTCCGAAACGCACTGGCTTAATATCTCCCAAAGAAACATACTGCTTGCCTCCTGAACATAATAGGCGCCCGCATGAAACAGCGGATCTGCAATAAATGATGGACGATGCGGAAGGTAATATGCTTTCTCGCACCATTCTACAGGTTCTATCGCATTTGTTTCTATACCAAGAGAATCAAAAACATCCTGAATGGTTGCTTTATAATTGTTTACCCTGATAGAAGTTAGCGATACAGGTTTTTCATGCGCAAGCACAAAGGCATCTTTATTAAAATCTACCTGGTTTAGCAAAGATTCGAGTAAGGGCGAAGGAAGTTTAATCAAATTGTTTGGTGCTATTTCAGGCTAAATAAAAATTTCATGGTGTCTATACCATCAGCATAATCAAAAAGGCCGGGCTGCTGCGCTTTGCCAAAAGGTGTATGATCTTTACCCACTACGCACTGAATGTCATTATTTTCCAATGCATTGAAATCCGGAACTGAATCAGCGTAATATTCATAATTAACCTGGCTAACCGGTGAGAAAATAAAATTGTTTTCTGAAAGAATAACCGAGCCATTGGTCATGTAATACTGGCTGTTTAACATGTGCAGTGCAAGTTGGTAATCATAATTGTTCTTATACTTATGATGATCTATGAAATGATCATATTTTTTTAAAGCCTGCAACAGGGGAACAAAATCGTACCCTTCAGGTACAAAAACCTTAGTAACATTTCTGCATCCTAACCCAAAATATTGTTGCATGTCATCGGATAGAAGGCCTAGATTTTCCTCGCTTTCATCACCTTTAAGTAAAGCAACAGAAGTTCTGTTATTGCGAATAATGTTAGGATATCTTCCAAAATAATACTCAAAATAACGGCCGGAATTATTGCTGCCAGTTGCGATATATGCATCACAGTTTTTCAAATTATCTGCAAAAACAACTTGCTTTTCAACCTGTTTATTCCAACCGGCAAGTTTCGAGACCAGGTGTTTAAGCAACACCTCGTCTTTTGACGAAGGCTTAATTACGGCAGTGTGCCCACTCATAAAAACACAAAGAAAATCGTGAAAACCGACCAGGGGAATATTACCAGCCATTACGATACCAACCTTCTTACCTGCATTTGGTAAAGTTTCGTCGTAATTATTCATCCATTCAGATAATTTGTCAGAATCCATGTATTCACCTGCAACGTTTTCAATTGCCAGGTCTACAAATTCCGGTATAAACCAGGGGTTTTGCATTACTGCCATACGCTTTACCGCCGATAGCTCCTCATCATTTCTTAATAAATAACCTTTTAGCCTGGCCAACAATTCAATTCGTTCTTGTGTATTCATGTTTGAACCTTAATTTTACAGGGCAAAAATATTTTTATCTGCTTATAAATATTATAGTATGGCAATTAAAATAACAGATGAGTGCATAAACTGCGGGGCTTGTGAACCGGAATGCCCCAACAATGCAATATATGAAGGTGGGGTGGAATGGGCTATTTCCGATGGAACTACGATCAAAGGAACTTTTACCTTAATGGATGGCACCGTTGTAAATGCAGATGATCGATTCGAGCCTGTAAGCGTTGATACTTATTATATTACTCCAAATAAATGTACAGAATGCCAGGGTTTTCATGAGGAACCACAATGTGCGGCAGTTTGCCCGGTAGATTGTTGCGTACCCGATGAAATGTATCGTGAAACTGTAGATGAATTGCTTGCAAAAAAAGAAAAGATGCACATTTAACGCTTCGTGGCTTTTCTGCAGCAGAATAAATAATAATTGCCTACCTTACATGTATTAATAATTGTTGCAGGTAAAACGGCAACACTTTACGCCGGGTGATATTTTCCGGTAAACAAAAGGTGCAGGATGCTAAGTCCTACACCTTTTTTTATGGCTATATAACTGCCAAAAAACATTCACCTTTTGTTCATTTAAAATTTTATTTCTTTGAGCAAAAATTTAGAAATACAGATGAAGAAAAATATAGCATTGGTTACCGGTGGTTACAGCAACGAAGCACAAATAAGCTATAAAAGTGCTATGACCGTGGAGGCAAATGTTGACACTGAAAAATACAACCTGTATAAAATTGACATTAACCCGCAGGGATGGTTTTTTATAAAGAATGGATCTGAAAAAACATTGGTTGATAAAAACGATTTTTCGATCATTTCAGAGGGTGAAAAGATAACGTTTGATGCCGCGCTAATGTGCATCCATGGTACGCCGGGAGAAGATGGTAAGTTGCAGGGGTATTTCGATAGCATTAAATTGCCTTACACCACTTGCAATGCTGCTTCATCGGCCCTAACCTTCAATAAAAGATTTACAGTGGCGGTGGCCGCATTTGCAGGCATACATGTTGCCCGCTCTCAACACCTGTTTAAGCATACACCTGTAACCAAAGATGCTATTCTCAAAGAATTAACCTTGCCGGTCTTTGTAAAACCTAACAATGGAGGCAGTAGTATTGGCATGAGCCTGGTGTCAAAAAAAGAAGATCTTGAAAAAGCCCTGGAAAAAGCTTTTAAAGAAGACGACCAGGTATTGGTAGAGGAGTTTATAAAGGGCAGGGAATTTACCATTGGTGTATTTAAAAGAAATAATAATGTTATTACTTTGCCCATTACAGAGATAATTTGTAAAACGGAGTTTTTTGATTTCGAGGCTAAATACGGTGGATTAAGTGAAGAAGTTACACCGGCACAGGCAGATGAAAATGTTTTAGAGAAGGTAAGAAGTGCGGCAAAAAAAATCTATTCGGTATTGAATTGTCATGGGGTAGTTAGAATAGATTTCATTTATAACGAAGAAGTGAATGAACCTTTTATGCTGGAAGTGAATACTGTACCGGGCAAAGTGCTGCAAGCCTTATTCCCATGCAGGTTAAGGCAATGGGATGGACATTAAAAGAATTTTATTCCGCATTAATAGAAGAAGCATTTAATTTATAAAGCAGGGCAAAATAATAATGGCTAAAAAAAGTAATCAACAAAATAATTCTCCCGTTTTTGGGTTTCTCACCAACAGGCCGTTTTATGTAAATCTTTTGGTTGCCATAGCACTTATACTTGCCCTGGTGTTCATCTTTTTTTATTCGCTGGGCTCTGTTACCAAGCACGATAAAACCATAAGGGTTCCGCTGGTTATTGGAAAAAATTTGTCTGAGGCGGCTTCGCTACTGCAATCGCAGGGTTTTGAGGTAGCAGTACGTGATAGCGTGTATATAGATACCATGCCTCCATTGCAGGTAACACGACAGAATCCTGAACCAGATGAAAATGTTAAGGTTAACAGAACTATTTACCTAACTATAAACAGGGCTGTACCACCCCTGATCGATATGCCTGATCTGCGCGGCTTTTCAATTAAAAGTGCAGAAATGTACCTTAAAAGTCTGGGGTTAAAATTAGGCGACACGACCTTTGTGCCAGACATTGCTAAAAATGCTGTAAAGGAACAATTGGTGAATGGTAATTCTATTGCTCCCGGAGCAAAAATAAGAATGGGAACCGCAGTAAGTTTTGTGTTGGGCAGTGGTATTGGAGATGAACAATTTAAAGTTCCAGACCTGGTAGGCATGACGGTTTTTGAAGCTCGTTCGTATTTAGGAAGCCAGCATATTGGGCTGGGTGCCATAGTTGTTAATGATTATGTTACAGACACCGCTGCCGCATTTGTAGTAAAACAAAATCCGGAACCATATACCATAATTGCAACGGGAGACAAAATGATTAACCGCATTAGTGCAGGGCAGATTATGGATATTTGGATAAGTGTTGTACCTCCGATTAAAGATTCAACAAGCATAATTAATCCTGAAGTCGAATAATATAATTTATATGAAATCAATTACAGCAGAAGAATTAAAAGCCCGTATAGATGCGGGTGAAGAAGTAAACTTGTTAGATGTTCGGGAAAACAGCGAACGCACCGAGTTTAATATTGGCGGAAAACATATTCCCCTGGGAAACATTCAACGTATGCAAACAGATGAGTTGGAAGAGTGGAAAGATAAGGAAGTGATTGCTTATTGCCGCAGTGGAAACAGAAGCGGGCATGCAGCATTGTTTCTTGAGCAAATGGGTTTTAAAAATGTGGTTAACCTTACAGGTGGAATGTTAGCGTGGAAAGAAAAAATAGATTCATAAATCTAACTTCTTTCAACGGCGCGTAACCATCTCTCAGGAATTTCATTATTACAGGCTTTTTGATAATCGGTATAGCTGCACGGCATATAATTACCATCGGGTAGCTGAACCCACCAGGCTCCTGAAAATTTATTTTGAAGAAAGGTTGTTTCAATATCCGCAAAAATTAACCTGAACTCGTTGAATTTGTTCGATTCAGCAACTGCAGCTTCGTTTCTGTGGTTAAATTTTCCATTCATAAAATACCAAAGCATTTGAGCAATTTGTTTGGCAGTTATGTAATCGCGATCCTGATCCACATAATAATCATAAATGCCGGTTATGTTATTTACTGCACTCATCCCGGCAAATTGCATAAGTGTACAGGCTTCTTCGCCGTTAAACCCATTAGGCGTTAATTTATTAGCAGGCGCAAAAGTGTTTTGTATGGCTGATATATCAAAGCCGAAAAGCTGGCTGTTTCTAATTACCGGCTCCATTTCGTTAAGATGTTCTTTAGCTACACCCAGCCTGAAACAATCAAACCGCAACCTGTTCATAGACTCCAGAAGCTTTGGATGAACGAAATAGCTTTGAAATCCTATATGGTTATAATGCTTTATATGATTGTTTTCAGCCATTAGCATTTTCATCAAATAACCGAGGTTGGCAGAATCATAATCTGCCGGTAAATAATTAATCAAAGCATCTACACAGGTAACTTCAATAAAAGTTTTTAATTCTTCAAATGCCTTGTATTGTGGAAGCATAAGGTCGTTGGTGCCTCCTAAAAAAATAACCTGCTTATTTAAGGGAATAATTTCTTTTAAAACAATTTTTACTGCAGCATAAGTATCCTCAATATTTTTCCCGGTTTTTATGTTTCCAAGATCTGTAATTTTAATTTCACCAAAGCAATTAAACAGTGTATATAGTTCTTTTCTAATTTGATCGGGCGCCTGATTTATGCAATCAATCTCTCCTCCCCTAATTTCATTACAACCAACAATAATTAAATCTGCACCAAATAATTCCCCAGGATCATTATTAAAAAAAGTAACTGTATCTCCTATGGTCGTGTAATTATCAGAATGGAAAGTTTTTTCATAAACTTCGGCAGGTTCAAGGAAATCTGCTATATCAATTGAATGGTTAAAGGACATATAGAATATTGTTTAAAAAAGTATTCAATTTGTAGTCAAAACGAACCTAAAATGTCCGCGTGTTCATATAAATAAAAAAGGCTAAGGTAGAAACCTCAGCCCGTTTTTAATCCGTACCCTATGAAAACATGTTTCAAAATTATATATTTAATTATATAAAACGTACAAAATTCTCCACAATTGTTTAACAATTAAGAAAATATTATTTCTTTATAATTAAAAATTATCTATATGTTCTTTAGTTAAAAATATTATACTTAAAACATCTAAGCGGAGAGTGAGGGATTCGAACCCTCGATACAGTTTCCCGTATACACACTTTCCAGGCGTGCTCCTTCAACCACTCGGACAACTCTCCTTTCAATAAGGCTGCAAAAATAATATTATGTGGTTACCAATGCGCTAAAACTTTTTCAGCATTGGCTGTAGTTATTTCCGCCACTTCTTCCAACGAAATATTTTTAATTATTGAAAGTTCAGTGGCAATATGTTCTTAAATAACTGCTTTCATTTCTTTTACCCCGGTATGGAACCGGCGATAAATAAGGCGCATCGGTTTCAAGTACAATAATTGTATATCAATTATTTTTAAGTGTTTCAGCCAAAGCCCTGATTTTTTATAGGTAAGCACCCCACCAATACCTAAATAAAAACCCATAGATACAATAGCCTGGGCTTTTTGAAGGTGAATCTCCAAAACAATGGAAAATTCCCTTTAAATCCTTTTTTAGCAAATGGTTTCACAGCTTCTAATAGTTTCATCCATAGCATTCCGGGTATGAATTACAATAGGCAACTCAAGTCTAAAGCCCACTGCATTTGCCTGTTAAAAGCCAAGTATTGATCATTCATAAAAGATTTATCCCAATAGAAATCGAGCCCGATTTCTCCAATAGCCGCATACTTTCTTGTTCCAAGCCATTTTTCTACAACATCAAGTTCATCATTAACGTTACCTTTTACAGAACAGGGATGCAACCCCATCATTGAAAAACATTTGCCCGGATAATTATCCTCAAATTCATTCATCTGGGTATGGGTGGTACTGTCAATAGCAGGTAAATAAAAATATTTTACATCCGCATCCTGTGCACGCATCATAACCTCATGAATATCGGTCTTAAATTCATCAAGGTATAAATGGCAATGCGTATCTACTAATATCATAGATGCAACTTACATTATCTGTTTAAAAGTGGATTAGTTTACATATTGTGCAAATATGCAACGCATCCAAAGTTAAACCATTTTAAATTGAGGTGCTGGTTTAAATTTATTCAATTATTACAGACTAAAACTAATATCTGTTAGTTTTTAAGAAGATGGGTTCTGCTACTTTTGCCGAAATATTAAATCACCATATATGGAGTTTGCATTAACCGAGGAACAAGAAATGATTAAAATCCGCCGCAAGGGATTTTGCGAGAACAGAATGTTTACCCGGTGTAATTGAAAGGGATGAAAAGCAACAATTTCCCATGGAGCAGGTTTTAAAACTTGCTGACCTGGGTTTTATGGGGATGATGGTAAGCCCGGATTATGGCGGGAGCGGAATGGATACGGTAAGTTACGTATTGCTATTGAAGAAATTAGCAAGATTGATGCAAGTGTGAGTGTTTGTATGAGTGTAAATAACAGCCTTGTTTGCTGGGGATTGGAAGCATTTGGAAATGAGGAACAAAAGCAGAAATACCTTACCGGGCTTGCACGGGGCAAAAAGGATGATAAATTATATATAGGCGCATTTTTATTAAGCGAACCAGAAGCCGGTAGCGATGCCACTATGCAGCGAACAACTGCGGAAGACATGGGTGATTATTATTTATTGAATGGAACAAAAAACTGGATAACGAACGGCTACAATGCGAGTGTTTACCTGGTAATGGCTCAAACCGATTCGTCTAAAGGAAGCAAAGGAATTAATTGCCTTATAGTGGAGAAAGAATGGACTGGTGTTACGGTTGGTAATAAAGAGAACAAACTGGGCATTCGTGGAAGCGACACTACTTCCATTTCATTCAGCGACGTAAAAGTGCCAAAGGAAAACCGGATAGGACCCGATGGATTTGGGTTTTCCTATGCCATGAAAACGCTAAATGGCGGACGGCTGGGAATTGCAGCCCAGGCCCTGGGAATAGCCAGCGGCGCCTATGAGCTATCGTTAAAATATGCCCAGGAAAGAAAGGCTTTTGGAACCGAGATTTTTAATCACCAGGCAATACAGTTTAAACTGGCAGACATGGCAACCCGAATTGAAGCGAGCCGGTTATTATGTTTTCAGGCAGCTTGTGATAAAGATGCTAACCGGAATTATACACTAAGCGCAAGCATGGCTAAGGTTTTTTCCTCAGAAACTGCCATGTGGAGCACTGTTGAAGCGATACAAATACACGGTGGTTACGGGTATGTAAAAGAATACCATGTTGAGCGGTTAATGCGCGATGCAAAAATCACCCAGATTTATGAAGGCACCAGCGAAATACAGCGGATTGTAATAAGCCGCAGCATATTGCGCGATTAAGTTTATTTATTTGCGGCTGTAGTTTGGTGCTTCCCTGGTTATTTCAATATCGTGTGCATGGCTTTCGCGCATACCTGCATTGGTAATTTTTATAAATGTTGCCTGTTGCAGTTCTGAAATAGTTTTTGCCCCGCAATAACCCATACCGGCGCGTAAACCACCCACAAATTGGGTTACCACTTCACTAACATTTCCTTTATATGCCACCCGGCCTTCAATGCCTTCGGGTACCAGTTTTTTAATGCCATCCTCCACATCCTGAAAATATCTGTCACTGCTCCCTTGCGCCATCGCACTTATACTTCCCATTCCCCGGTATTCTTTAAATTTTCGTCCTTCATAAATTATGGTTTCGCCAGGGCTTTCTTCAACGCCAGCAAATATGCTTCCCATCATAACCGTGTTTGCACCGGCTGCCAAAGCTTTAACCAGGTCGCCTGTATATCGTATACCACCATCAGCTATAATCGGTATATTTTTACCTTTAAGTGCTGCAGACGCTTCTAAAACGGCTGTTAACTGCGGCACACCGGCACCTGCAACAATTCGAGTTGTGCAAATGCTCCCTGGCCCTATACCAATTTTAACCGCATCTGCGCCAGCTTCGGCTAATGCTTTTGCGCCCTCCCCCGTTCCCACATTACCTGCAATAACCTGCAGGTCCTTGCACCTTTTTTTCAATGACTTAAGGGCATCGATAACACCTTTACTATGCCCATGTGCGCTATCTAATGTAACAACATCTACCCCTACCTGCTGTAAAGCAATGGCCCGTTTCTTCAATATCCCTTGTAATTCCCAAAGCGGCGCCCACCAATAAGTCTGCCGTACTGGTCTTTTACGGCATTAGGATAATTGCGTAACTGTAATATATCGCGGTAAGTAATTAGCCCGGTTAGCTTTCCCTTTTTATTTACTACGGGAAGTTTTTCAATTTTATACTTTTTTAAAATGGTCTCTGCTTTTTTAAGATCTGTTCCTTCCGGGGCTGTAATCAGGTTTTCCCTGGTCATTACATCCTTCACTAATATTCGATTGTTGGTTTCAAACCGCAGGTCACGATTGGTTAAAATACCAACCAGGCAACCATTTTCATCTATAATGGGAATTCCGCCTATGCGGTTATCTTTCATTAATTTTTGTGCATCGCCAATGGTAGCATCTACCAAAAGGGTTATTGGGTCTATTATTAACCCGCTTTCACTCCTTTTTACCTTTCTAACTTCGGCAGCCTGTTGCTCTACTGACATGTTTTTGTGCAGAATGCCAATGCCACCTTCCCGGGCCAAAGCCATTGCCAACCCGGCTTCAGTTACCGTGTCCATGGCTGCGGAAAGTATGGGAATATTTAATTTAAGGTTCTTGGTAAGTTGGGATCCTGTATCAGTTTCGCGCGGTAAGACCTGGCTGTATGCCGGCAATAACAAAACATCATCAAAAGTTAGTCCTTCGCCAAAAAAGCGCTTATTGTATGAGTCTGATTCGTTGATTAGTGTTGCCATGTGCAAAACTAAGGAAATCCATCCTTACACAAGAAAAGCACCTGATTTGCGTTATAGAATGAGAGGGGGATTAATCCTTTTAATTCTATAACACTTATAGGAATTACGACAAAAGAGAATTACCTTCGGCCAATATTCATTTAAAACAACTAAAAAAACTTCATCCGCAATGGAAGTAACTAAAAACATCGTGTGGCATGCAACCACAATCGCTAAAGCTGACCGCCATCGTATGAACGGCCATAAATCTGCAATTCTTTGGTATACAGGTTTATCAGGAGCCGGAAAGTCTACGCTTGCTAACAAGGTAGAAGAATTATTATTTGAACGTGGATTTCACACTTATGTACTTGATGGTGATAATGTTCGCCATGGTCTTAATAAAGGTTTGGGATTTTCTACCGAAGACCGTAAAGAAAACATTCGCCGTATAGGTGAAGTAGCAAAATTATTTGTAGATGCAGGCGCATTTGTTTCAACTGCATTTATTTCTCCTTACCAGAGCGACCGTGAAATGGTTAGAAACCTGGTGGAAGAAGGCGAGTTTATTGAAGTGTTTGTAAATGCATCGCTTGATGTTTGTGAAGAACGCGATCCAAAAGGTCTTTACAAAAAAGCCCGCGCAGGTGAAATTAAAAACTTTACAGGTATTGACGATCCTTATGAAGCTCCGAAAAATGCTGAACTGGTTATTAACACCGGTGAAAAATCTTTGGAAGCCTGTGCTGCGGAGGTTATGAACTACCTTGAAAGCAAAGGATACATCAACAAGAAAGAATCTGTTTCTCATAACTCAAACTGCATAATTAAAATGAATCAACCACATGGTGGTGTGCTGGTAAATAAAATTGCCACAGGCGCACGTATTAAAGAACTAGAAAAGAAAGCTGAAGGGCTTTTTCAATTAACAATCGAAGACCGTTACGGTGCAGATGTTGAAATGATCGCTATTGGCGCATTCAGCCCGCTTACCGGTTTTATGGGTAAAGCCGATTCTGAATCTTCTATAGAAAACATGACTTTAGCCAACGGAACAACCTGGGGCATTCCTATTTTGTTACCTGCAGGTAATGAGTATGATAACATTCAAACGGGTGCAGAGATCGCATTATTAGACAGGTCTGGCCGCGTATTGGCAATAATGACCGTTGATGAAAAGTTTGAACTTGACCTTGATAATCTTGCGCAGAAATGCTTTAAGACAACAGAAGAAAAACATCCGGGTGTTCAGGCTATTAAAAAAGGCGGAAACAGGTTTATTGCGGGACCGCTTGAAATGGTAAACCGCCCATTACGTCATGATGATATTGAAGACAAATATTTTCTTGACCCCACCGAAACCCGCGCAGAATTTGAAAAACGCGGATGGAAAACCATCGTTGCTTTTCAAACACGTAACCCCATACACCGCGCACACGAATATTTAATTAAATGTGCGCAGGAGATTGTGGATGGAGCACTTATTCATCCGATAGTTGGTGAAACAAAAAGTGATGATATACCTGCCCCAACCCGTATGCGTTGTTACGAAGCATTGATCGATAATTATTTTAACCAGGATAATACGATGCTTAGCGTGTTACCAACAGCTATGCGTTATGCAGGTCCGCGTGAAGCGATCAACCATACCATCATTCGCAAGAACTATGGTTGCACACACATGATCATTGGCAGAGACCATGCAGGTGTGGGCACATATTACGGAACGTACGAAGCACAGGAAATGATGGATAAAGTAGGCAGCAGCATAGGTATGCAGATCCTGAAGTTTGAAAACACCTTCTGGTGTGTAAATACTGAAAGCATGGCAAGCAGTAAAACTGCTCCAAAGAATGCAGAAGCCATTTCATTAAGCGGAACAAAAGTTCGCGAAATGTTACAGGAAGGAAAGCGTCCTCCAATGGAGTTTTCCCGTCCTGAAGTAGCTGATATTTTAATTGAATGGGCTACCAATAAGGCACAGGTGCCTGCTTAAATAAAAAATGATTTAATGTAAAGACCGCCTTCGGCGGTCTTTTTTTATGAACAAACATTTACAAAAAAAGCCCTCCGTTTCGGAGGGCTTGTTCTCTAGCAACAGCCGCAACAGGGTACCGGTGGTATATCTTCAACCACCGTACAACAGCCTGTTCCGCAGCATTGCATGGCTTCATTCTGTTTCATACATTAGATTTTTAAGGTTATAAAATGTTGTTTTGTTTGCAAACTATTTTTTAGCAACATGCTTTATTTTTTGTTTTTAGTACCCCTAACAATAAAGAAATCTCGTGCAGGTTTTTGTCAACAATTTTCCAGTTAATACAATAACAGCTTTTAACACCGTTTACCGTTCCCTTTACCAGACCTGCATTTATCAATTCTTTTATATGCTGGCTAACAGTGCTTTGCGCCAGGGACAACGCTTCTACCAGTTCACCACAAATACATTCATTTCGTGATGCAATAATTTTTAATATAGCTATACGCGCAGGGTGGCTTAACGCCTTGGCAAATGCAGCAACTTCCTGTTCTTTATTTGTAAACTGTTCTTTTTTATGTATAGCCATTTTCTTATTTATCGTAAAAATACGATAAATGATGCGATTTTTTAAAAATATTATTTCCATTTACAAATACTATGAACGTGGCTTGATGTTTTAATAAGGCGGAGGAATTTACCTGTATAAAATAATTAAATTGCATATCATCATGACCAATTTTATTCCAATATTTCCACTTGAAATTGTTGTTTACCCCGGTGAGATACTTAACCTGCACGTTTTTGAAGAACGGTACAAACAAATGGTTGTTGAATGCTTTAAAGAGAAAAAACCATTTGGCGTACCCACAGTTATGAATTCTGTAATGACCGAAATGGGCACCCTTGTAGAAATTACCCAGATCGTTGCCACTTACGATGATGGCAGAATGGATATTATTACACGCGGTGTAAGTATTTTCAGAATTTTAGAAGTCATTAAATCTATTCCGGATAAGCTTTTCAGTGGCGCCATTGTAAACCATCCAGGCAATAATATAGTCCCTAAACCAAAAACCATGGCGCTTCTTTTTGAGTCTATTAAGGAGATGCACAAGTTGTTGAAGGTGAACAAAAGATTTCTTAAACCTATACCTGAAATGCTTAGTTATGATGTTGCGCATCACGCAGGTCTTCAACTTAAAGAAGAATACGAATTACTGGAACTGTTAAGGGAAGACCAGCGGCTTGAATATTTAAAAAGACATCTCCAAAAAATGTTACCCGTAATTACCAGCCTTGAAACTTTAAAAGATAAAATAAAACTGAATGGTCATTTCAGGGAATTAAAGGGATTCGATATTTAATGCATTTTATGTGTACAAAACCAAAAGCACATTTACTTCATTAAGGTTATCTTGCAGCCCTTTCAATTTATGCAATCAACACTTTGTTTCGATTTTGGAAATACGCGTTTAAAGTGCGCGGTTTTTGAAGGCGATGATCTGAAAGAAGTGGTAAACCTTACAGAAAATTCAGCGGGAGCTGTAGACAACCTGCTTCAAACATATTTACCTGTAAATACAATTCTATCTTCTGTAATAGATCATGACCCAGAAATAGAAAATGTGCTAACTAATAAAACGAACTTTCATAAACTGTCACACAAAAGCAAGTTGCCATTTACTTCGCCTGTAGGCAAGCCCGAAACTATCGGTACAGACAGGCTAGCCCTTTGCGCGGCTGCTGTGAACCTGTACCCCGGTCATCATAACCTGGTTATAAGCCTGGGGTCTTGTATTACTTTTAATTTTATAAATAGTTTTCATGAATTTTTAGGAGGCAGTATTTCACCAGGTTTTAATATGCGTTTTAACAGTATGCATGCCTACACTGCAAAACTTCCTTTAATAAAACCCGACGACAATTTCCCGCTTACTGGTTACGATACACGCACAAATATTTTAAGCGGAGTAATACTCGGAATTAGTAAAGAAATTGAAGGGGTAATTTCTGAATATGAAAAAAGGTATGCCAACTTTAACGCGCTTTTAACCGGGGGAGATATGGGCTTTTTTGCGCCTCATATCAAAAAGAAGATATTTGCCAACCCTTACTTAATATATAAAGGATTATATGCTATCTGCGAATGTAATAAATAGGTTTTGTGTTTTACTGGCGGTTATTTTTTACTGTACAAATTTACAGTCGCAGGAAAACTCCCCCTTCTCACGGTATGGACTGGGCGATGTTTATCCCTCCCAGAATATAGGCTCCCGGGCAATGGGTGGCATATCTGCCGCTTATCAGCCATCTCAGTGGATAAATTCAGTAAACCCTGCCACATACAGCTCCCTGCGTTTTCTGGATCTTGGCAATGGCATTAAAGGTGGGCGTGTTGTATACGAGATCGGTACAACTATCGATACACGTGGATTGCACAGTGCAACACCATCAGACAAATTCAACTCGGTAAATTTTATTCCATCCTACGTGCAGATTGGTGTACCGTTAAGCAACAATTTAAAAAGCAGCACAGGGCTTGTTTTTGGATTACGCCCAGCAACCAAGGTTAGTTACAGCGTACAGGAGAATAAAAGATCATTCGATTCCATGCAAACCATTTATGAAGGGAATGGAGGATTAAACCAGGCATTTATTGGCTTAGGAAAACGCATTGGTAATTTTAGTTTTGGTGTAAATGCAGGGTATGAATTCGGTCAGAAAAACATCAGCACAAAAATTGATTTTTTAAATGACTCCGTTTTATACTATCGTTCAAATTCATCTGATTCTACCAGCTTTGGAGGCTTTTTTATAAACCCTGGTATTTATTCTGCATTTAAATTAAAGCAGGTAAATAACCCTACCACAAAAATTCCCGAAACATATTTTTTAAGCATTGGCGCTTCAGGCACTTTGCAACAACATCTTAATGCAACCAAATCGGTAAACAGGCAAACATTTACCTATGGTACCTCTGGTGAATTCATTCAGATAGACAGTGTTTACAAACTGGCAGATATTAAAGGAAAAATTGAAATGCCACTGTCGTACACCGCGGGTTTTAGATTTTATAAAATGATGGGCGCAGAATCGCCCAGGGTTATACCTGTAACCAAATGGAGTTTCGGTGCTGATTATACCGCCACTAAATGGACAGATTATCGCTTTTTTGATCAACCTGATCAGATCAACGATAGCTGGAGGGTAAGTGCTGGCGGAGAAATAACGCCAGACCCTTTAAATGGTAATACATTTTGGTCGCGCTCAACATACAAAGTTGGATTTTACGCAGGTAAAAATTATATTAATGCTGATGGGAATGGATATAATGAACGCGCACTTACTTTTGGTACGGCTTTCAACCTAAGAAAATTCCGTTCAATCGATAATCAGTCAACACTTATAAACACGGCATTTGAGATTGGTAAACGTGGCACAAGTGTAAATAATCTTACTGAGACATTCTTTAAATTGTCTGTGGGTCTTGCGTTAAGCGACCTGTGGTTTATTCATCGCAAATATGATTAACAGCTACAGAAATATTTTCGGTACTGTTGTAATTATATGTTTGACGCTGTTTTTCTCATGTGAGAATGACATAAATGAAGTAAGAGACCTATCCCGCAAGAAGCAACCGGTGGATGAAGCAGTAAATGTGGAAAGTTACCTAAGCCAGGGTGGAATATTAAAAGCCAAACTTACTGCTCCCCTCATGCGCAGCGTGGAAAACGACTCTCCACAAATTGAATTTCCTAAAACACTAAAAGTTATATTTTATAATGACAGCGGCAAGGTAGAAAGCAATCTTACCGCACGTTATGGCATATATTACCAAAAAACAAACCTGGTATATCTTAAAGATAGCGTTGTTGTATATAATGTAAAGAAAGACACATTATTAAGTGATGAACTTTGGTGGGACCAAGATCGTGAACGCATTTACACGAACACTGCGGTGCACATACGAAAACCGGATGAAAAGATTGATGGAACAGGTTTACAGGCAGACCAGAATTTTACCTGGTGGACCATAACAAATGCAAAAGGCCCGATTAGTGTTTCTGATAGTTTGCTGCCCCCCGCATTTTAATTTTATACAGCCACTGCCGCTACATGGGCGTTTTGAATGGCAATGTTGCGTATTGCTAACCCGGCAACATCTCTGAATGCATTTTTTGTTACCACATCATCATTCACCATTGCAGGGGCACCTTCATCTCCCCCTTCACGAATGCCTTGCACCAAGGGAATTTCACCCAAAAAAGGTATCTCATATTCTTCTGCAAGTTTACGTCCTCCCTCCTTTCCAAAAATGTAATATTTAGTATTCGGTAATTCTGCCGGAGTGAAGTAAGCCATGTTCTCTACAATACCAATTATGGGAACATGAATTTGTGCCTGTGCAAACATGGCAATGCCTTTTTTAGCATCAGCCAGTGCCACATCTCTGTGGCGTGGTAACAACTATTACCCCGGTTACAGGTACGGTTTGCATTATTGTGAGGTGTATATCTCCAGTGCCGGGGGGCATATCTATTACCAGGTAATCGAGTTCGCCCCAATCCACATCACTTACAAATTGTTTAATCGCACTGCTCGCCATGGGACCCCGCCAAACCACAGCATTCTTCTCATCTACCAATAAACCTATGCTCATTAATTTAATCCCGAATCTCTCTAAAGGTACAATCAAGCCTTTTCCATCAACATTACGCATGGTAGGTCTTTCACCTCTTACACCAAACATTATAGGTACACTTGGTCCGTAAATATCAGCGTCCATTAATCCTACTTTGGCACCATCTTCTGCAAAAGCCAGCGCCAGGTTTGCGGCAAGGGTACTCTTTCCAACTCCACCTTTTCCGCTCACAACCGCTATTATATTTTTTACACCCGGAAGCATAACCTTAGTATCCTTTCTAATACTTGTGGTATCTGCATCAAAATTTACAACTACAGATAATTGCTGACTGATATATTCTTTTATGGCATTTTCACATTCTCTGCGTATCCTTTCTTTTAACGGGCAGGCTGGCGTAGTAAGTACAATGGTAAATTCAACCTTTGTTTCATCAAAAAAAATATCCTTCACCATATTCAGTGTAACAATATCTTTTCCAAGGTCCGGTTCCTGCACATTTTTTAAAGCTGATAAAATTTCACTTTCCGTCATCATCAATATTTTTGTTAAAAAGAGGCACGTCGCCGCAAAGTTAACCGTCAAAGGGGTTATTTTGTTTTGATATGTTGATCTGCAGGCAACGAAATTTAAACTGGCTGTTTTAATGACAAGATTATCAGGCATTATTTTATTTTTCTTAATCCTTATAGGAACTTCAAAATCATTCGCCCAAAACAACAGTCGCGATTCTGTAGTTCAACTCTATGGTGTTGTAATGACCGCAGATAGTTTACGCGGGTTGGATGCGGCGAGTGTTATTGTTGAAAATAAAGGACGAGGAACGCTTACCAATAATGATGGTGTCTTTTCAATTGTGGTGCTTAAAGGAGACAATATTCGCTTCTCTAGTGTTGGGTTTAAAGACAAGATCATATCCATTCCACACAACCTGCAGGGCAACCAGTACAGCGTAATTCAGTTAATGGTTAACGACACTGCCTACCTGCCTGCAACCATTCTTAAACCCCGTGCATCCCGCGCCCAGTTTGAAAGAGATTTTGTTAATACAAATGTGCCGGCAGATGAACTTGAAATAGCCCGGCAGAACACCGATGAAGCAAAACGCAGGGTGCTGCTTGCTTCTTTACCAGCTGATGGCAGGGAAGCTGTTAGCAGCCAGTTTCGGCAGCAGGCACAAAAATATTATTATGCCGGCCAGGCTCCTCCTCAAAATATATTTAACCCTTTTGCATGGAATGAATTTATCAAAGCCTGGAAAAGAGGAGACTTTAAAAGCAAAAAATAAGGTTAAAGCCTGCAAAGTGGTATTTTGTTGGTTTACAGTGTAAAATTTACCATTGTTTTTGCGTAAATTTGTGTCATGAATTCAGATTTTCCAGAAACTTTATTGAGTCCTTTTAAACAAGATGATAACGAAACGCTAACCGCAAGTGAACTATCTTATAACCTAATAGTGTGGAATGACGAGGTAAACACTTTTGAGTGGGTTATTGAAACACTAAAAGATGTTTGCAATCATTCGCAGGAACAGGCAGAACAATGTGCTTATATAATTCACTTCAATGGAAAATATGCAGTGAAAAATGGCGACTACGACACCTTAAAACCTATGCGTGAAGCCATTACCGATAGAGGAATAAGTGCTACCATTGAAGAAATGGTTTCTAAATAACTTACCGATTGTTTATTACCAAATAATGGTTGGTAATGTTCTCACAGTTTTATGCCTTTACATATACTTAATTCAAAGATTTGGTTTCCACCTGTTGAAGAAGCCACATCCGAAGGTTTGCTTGCGGTTGGTGGCGATCTTAGCATTGAACGGATATTGTATGCTTATAAAAACGGAATTTTTCCGTGGTATGAAGATGAGATTCCATTGTGGTGGTATCCCGACCCCAGATGCGTTCTATTCCCCCAAAATTTAAAAGTGAGCAAGTCAATGAATCAACTGCTTAAAAAAAACACTTTTGAGTTTAGGAGGAATACCGCCTTTAAACAGGTACTTCAACAATGTAAAAATATTAAACGACCTAACCAGAAAGGTACATGGATAACGGAGGATGTTGAAGAGTCTTACACAGAGTTACATAAGTTAGGCTATGTTCAAAGCGCGGAAGCATGGTTAAATGGCAAATTAGTAGGAGGCTTATATGGTATGCGTTTAGGCAATGTATTTTATGGAGAAAGCATGTTTAGCCACGAAAACAATGCAAGCAAATTTGCCTTTATAAAATATGTTGATTACCTCGTAAATGAGGGGGTAACATTGATCGATTGCCAGGTTTACACAACACACCTCGAAACCCTCGGTGCTGAATTGATAAGTGGAGCAGAATTTAAGAAGCTATTAAAAGCCAATTTCGAAAGCAGTGACAAGCTATTTATGGCTGAGGTTTTGTAAAAAAAGTTGTATCTTTTTTTATTATTATAGAATATCCAAACCAATATCTTTATCATCAATTTATTATTATGAAATTATCCCTTGCCTGCTTAGCCTGTTTTTTATTTACCATTAGCGCCAATTCTCAAAACAATTACTGGAAAAATATTTCGAACCAGGAAAGCACAAAGCTTACCGGTACCATATCTTTTGCCAGTGAGAATTTTATACCGGCAGCCTACCAATTATTTATTTTAGATGCCAATAAATTAAATAAAGATTTATTATCCTTACCGGTAGAGAATGCAAATAGTAAAAGTGTTGGAAGCATTATTTATCTACCGCTTCCTGATGGTACCACTGAAAGATTTCTTCTGAAAAAATCTTTAGTAATGACCGAGAAACTGGCTAAGAAATATCCATCAATTCAAACTTTTTCCGGCCAGGGTATTGATGATCCGTCAAAGCACGTGTGGTGCGATTTTACTGTGCTTGGTTTTCATGGAATGATTACTTCTGCTAACAGTAAAACGGTTTACATAAATCCCTTAAGCAAGCAACATAATATTTATTCGATTTTTGAAAGAAACCAGGCAGACAAATCAGAGAATGTCTTCAATTGTGCATTAAGTACTGCAGTCTCAGAAAAAAACATGGAGGTAACGAATAAGGTTGCCCCTTCAGGAAATGCAAATGATGGTATTAGAAGAGATTATCGGCTTGCCTTGTGTGTTACCGGCGAATTTTCAAAATTCTATTTAACCGGAAGTGAGCTGAGTTTTAATGACAGTATAGTTACTGTTCTATCTGCTATCACCACACATTTAACACGCGCCAACCAAGTATATGAGCGTGATTTCGGAATTAGAATGTTGTTTGTAGATAATGAAGACACGCTAATATTTTTTAACCCGTCTACCGATCCTTTCAGCAATAATAATTTAAACAATCCCTGCCAGCGCACATGCGATTCAAGAATTGGCAACGATAATTATGATGTAGGTCACGTATTGCACAAGGGAGGAGATAATGGCAACGCCGGATGTATTGGTTGCGTTTGCAAAAATGGCGCAAAAGGAAGTGGTGCAACCACCTACCACGATCCTTCATTGATCGATTATTTTGTAGTAGATTACTGGACACATGAATTGGGTCACCAGTTCGGGGCTAACCATACTTTTACTTTTTCTAATGAAGGTACCAGTGCACAGATAGAACCGGGCAGCGGCTCTTCCATTATGGGCTATGCAGGAATTACAGGTAGCAATACCGATATTCAACCACACAGCGATGATTATTTTAGCTGTGCCAGCATTGCACAGGTAAGCAATTATTTTAAAACAGCAAGTGGCGGATGCGCCCTATCCGTAAATACCGGAAATGTTGCACCAAATGTAAATGCCGGTCCTGATGAAATTATTCCCATAGGCACACCATTCGTACTTAAAGGAAAAGGCACAGATGCAAACAGTGATGATGTTCTTACCTACCGTTGGGAACAAACAGATGCTTACGAATCTGGTTCTAACACTGTACCTAAAGCCACATCAACTAAAGGACCATTGTTCAGGTCAATAAATTACTCTGAGGGTAATTACCGCCATTTTCCTGTAGAAGAAAATTCGTTGGATGGATTAGCAGGAAATAAATGGGAAGTATTACCTACAGTTACCCGCGATATAAACTTCAGGCTAACTGTTTTTGATAACCATTTAGAAGGAGGAAATAATGCAAGTGATGATGTACTTATAAAAGTGACAAAACTTGCCGGACCATTTAAAATAACTAACCTCAAGTTCAGGGAAGTACTTACTGCAGGTACGCCTTATACAGTAAAATGGGATGTGGCAAATACAGATATGGAACCTGTTAATTGTAGTAACGTACATATTGTACTTTCTACTGATGGCGGTAAAACATTTACCGACATGCTAGCCTCTCACACTAAAAATGATGGGGAAAAAACAATTATTATTCCTAACACTCCAACAGTAAGGGCACGAATTGCCATTAAGGCAGCGAATAATATTTTTTATGATGTTATGGATTCAAATTTTATAATTCGCCCTCCTCAAACAACACCTGTACAAAATGACAGGCCTGCATTTAAAATTCAGCCCAATCCTGCAAAAGAATTTACACAACTTGTTTTTGGAAAGCGCTCATTAAACGGATTAATAACAGTAGGTAATTCTGCTGGAATAATATATTATCAGCATCAATATTCCGAAGTAGCAGAAAACGAAATAATTACCATTCCTGTAAACAAGTTAGAGAGAGGGATTTACTTTATAAAGGTATCAACACCAACGGGTACACGAACAGAAAAAGTGATGATCAACAGGTAAATTCCACCATTATTTATAATTGCAAATGGAGTGTTTTAACTTTTTAAAAAACACTCCATTTTTTATTGTAAGCCCAAATTCAGTTAGCTTTATATACCTTTTAGCTTTTGATTAACCCCAATTATGAGGCAATTAATACTGGTATTTCTCTTAGCCCTTTTCTGTTGTAATTCTTTTGCACAAAAAAATATTTACTGGAAGCCTGTTTCCATTAATTATGCAAATAAAATAAACAATGGAAAAGTATTATTTACCAAGAACTTTTCGCCTGCCGCATACGCAACTTTCGTTTTAGATGAAAAGCTTTTTAGAAATTATATGCAGGCTGTTCCGAAGAATAATAATGTTACACAAAGCACTGGTTTAAAATTTATTATTACAATCCCTGTATCAGCAAATAAAACAGAACAATTTACAATAGTAGAAGTTGCTGTAATGGATAAAGCACTTGCGGCTAAATATCCAAATATTCGTGCATTTACAGGCTGGGGCACTAATAACCCAAACTATACTTTGCACGCAGACCTTACCCCGCTTGGGTTTCATGCTACCATCTCATTGCCCGGCAAGCCAACCATTTACGTAAACCCAATAAACCTTAATAAAAATCTTTATGCTGTTTATGCCAGGAATGAGAATGATTTTACTGAATTAAATAAATATTGTTTAACGCCAAATAGTTTTTCAGAAAAAGGTCTGGGAGGTTTAGATGTGCCATCCGGCAATGCGGATGATGGAAAATTAAGAACATTTAAAATTGCACTTTGCAGTACAGGTGAGTTTTCACTTTTTTTCTTAACAGGGAATGAAAAAAACAAGGCTGATAGTATTTCAAGTGTACTCTCTGCACTCACTACGATTCTTGTTCGAAACAATGCAATATATGAGCGCGATCTTTCTGTAAGGCTGGTATTTGTTAGTGATGAGGATAAACTCATTTTCCTCGATCCTAAATCCGATGGTTTTAATTCCTTCAATTTAAATGCGCGTTGCCAAAAAACCTGTGATTCAATTATTGGTAACGATAACTACGATATAGGCCATGTGTTGCATAAAGGAGCAGATAATGGCAATGCTGGTTGTGTAGGGTGTGTATGTAAAACCGGTTCAAAAGGTAGTGGCATGACCTCTTATTCAAACCCATCTCTAATTGATTATTTAGTGGTGGATTATTGGAGCCATGAAGTTGGGCATCAGTTTGGCGCAAATCATACCTTCAGCCGTATAAGTGGCGGTGCTGAAGATGAACCAGAAGGAACGCAAGTGCAAATTGAACCAGGCAGTGGTTCTACCACTATGGGGTATGCAGGTATAACGGGACAATTTGATGTGCAAAAACATAGCGACGATTATTTTAGTTGTGCAAGTATTGCTCAAATAACAAATTTTATAAAAAATACAAATGGGGGTGGTAAATGCGCGAATGTAATTACCACATTAAATAAAATACCTACTGCTAATGCAGGTAAAAATTATACGATCCCAAAACTCACTCCCTTTATTTTAGCAGGAGAGTCAAGCGACGCTGATGCAAATGATGTACTTTCTTACACCTGGGAAGAAATTGATAACAGGTCTGAGACATATTCTGGGTTTCCACAAACCAATACAAATAAAACCCATAGCCCTCAGTTTCGTTCTATAAAATACAATGCTTCACCTAACAGAATGCTTCCTAACCTTTCCACTGTTTTAAAAGGTGCTACATCTAATCAATGGGAAGCTTTGCCTGAAGTTTCACGAGATCTTAATTTCCGCTTTACAGTTAGAGACAACCATACCGGTGGCGGTGCTAATGAAGCAGATGATATGGTAGTTACTGTATCAGACCTGTCAGGCCCGTTTGTAATTACATATCCTGAGAGTGATACCATTACTGTAGATGAAGGCACCCCTATATCAGTTCGTTGGGATGTGGCAAAGACAAATACAGCACCTGTAAATTGCACATCGGTTAATATTTTATTTTCAATTGATGAGGGAGAAACTTTTCCATACATAGCCCTTTCAAATACACCTAACGATGGCAGCGAAGAGGTGATCGTGCCGATTGTTGCTTCGGCCACTTCTAAAGCACGTATTAAGGTTGAGGGTGTTGACAATATCTTTTTTGATATCAACAATAAATCTTTTAAAATAAACAAATCGTTCGATGTTGAATATTTGTCATTTACCGGTGAGCGTATTGGAAACAGTGCCATTCAGCTTCAATGGGTTACTGCAAGAGAATCTGGCAATGATCATTTTGAAGTAGAACGCAGCAAGGATAATGTGAACTTTAAATCCATTGGAACGGTGCCTGCAGGAAGCAATCCTACACAGCAGCAACAATATGCTTTCAGGGATGACAACCCAAATAAAGGACCCAACCATTACAGGCTTAAACAGGTAAGTATAGATGGATCTGTAACGTATTCTTCCGAGATAATTATATCCATTAATTATACCGGTGTAGGCTGGATACTTAAACCAAACCCCGCAGTTAATAACGGCTTTATTTCATTCACCGATCCCGCAAACAATGTACAGGTAATGGTTACTGATGCTACAGGAAAGGTTTTCTTTACATTAAGTAAAACCCAGGTTTTAGCAGGGGAGCAATTGCAGATTCCGGTTGCAAATTTCTCAACCGGTATATATTTCATTAATGTAAATACCGATACAGAGAAGCACACCGAAAGGTTGATCGTAGCACATTAACCCCTAAATTATTATTTGTTTTATCTTGTTAGCCTGTACAATTATCTATGCATATTCAACGCGTTTGTTTATGGAGCAGCCCACGCAATCTTTCTACTGCGTTAATGTATTCTTTTGCGCAACGGCCCGATACAACAATTGTTGATGAACCATTATACGCACATTATTTACGTGAAACTTCAGCAGATCATCCCGGCAGGGATGAGATACTTGAATCTCAGGTAAATGATGGTAATAAAGTGATTAATAATACAATCTTTCAGGATTATTTAAAACCGGTTGTGTTTTTTAAACAAATGACTCATCACCTGGTAAACTTACCCTGGAATTTTCTTTTACAAACAACAAACATCATTTACATAAGAGATCCCAAACAAATTATTACTTCCTACGCAGCGGTTAGAGATGAAGTAAATATGAAGGATATTGGAATGGAAATGCAATGGCAGTTGTTTTCATATCTGAAAGAAAAAAATCATTTACCCATAGTTCTTGATAGCGGGGAATTATTAAAAGCCCCTGAAAAAGTATTAAAGCAATTGTGTAGCGGATTGAACATAGAGTTTAACCCTGTTATGCTTTCATGGACTGCAGGAGCACGAACTGAAGATGGTGTTTGGGCAAAATACTGGTACGGGAATGTGCACCAGTCTACGGGCTTTCTGCAACAGGAAACAAGCAGCAGGGCATTACCTTCATACCTCGAACCGCTTTATGAACAAAGCAAAACTTATTACGATAAACTTGTACCTTATTCCATAAAAGCCTAAACATGCAGCAACCGTTTTATCAGCAAAATCAACACATCCGGGTTTTTATTAAAGACCGTTTATACCCTCGAAGTGAAGCCAAAATCTCTGTATTTGACAGTTCGGTGCAGGGAGGCGATGCGGTTTGGGAAGGTTTGCGCATTTATGACGGTAAAATTTTTTGCTTTAATGAGCACGTTTACCGACTTCAGGCATCCGCGCATACACTTGCGTTTAAAGATATTCCTTCAAAAGAATTTATAAGCAATGCGGTTAAACAAACCCTTACAGCCAATAATTTTTTTACTGATGCGCATATTCGGCTATCACTTACACGTGGTGAAAAAATTACCTCTGGTATGGATCCGCGCCTTAACCAGTCTGGCAGTTGCCTCATAGTATTAGCAGAATATAAACCCCCTGTTTATGACAATGAGAAAGGCGTTAAACTAATTACCAGTTACACCAGGCGTAACTCTCCTATGCACCTTGATTCTAAGATTCATCATAACAATCTTTTGAATAATATACTTGCAAAAATTGAAGCAAATTATGCAGGAGCTGATGATGCAGTTATGCTTGATAATTTAGGGTTCGTTGCCGAAACAAATGCCTGCAATATTTTTATGATTAAGAATGGTACATTACTTACGCCAACAGCCGATGCCTGCCTACCAGGAATTACCAGGGGGCTTGTTTTACAACTTGCCAATGAACTTAAAATTCCTGTTATTACAAGAAATATTACAATTGCAGAATTTTACAATGCAGATGAAGTTTTTACCACGGGAACAATGGGTGAATTAACCCCAGTAAAAGAGATTGATGGCAGAAGCATTAATAACTTATCGGGTAACTCTATTCGGGATCAAATCTACTCATCCTTTAAAAAACTTACCCAAACACTCGGAGAACCAATAATATAATATACCTGGTATAACTTTCTCGGGAAAAATAATAACTATTTTTATCTATAATTATAGAATGAAAGGCGTTTTACCCATATGCATTTCCATATTTTCACTATTATGTTTTTTGAACGCAAAAAGCCAAACGCCGGGACTTGACAACGGAAAAAATTATCAAATATCCATAGTTAAAACCTCAGAAAAAATTCAGCTAGACGGCGAATTAAATGAAGCAATTTGGAAAACAGCAGATTCTACTTCTTACTTTACCAGGCACTTTCCTACGGATGATGGATTACCAAAAAAACAAACGGTTTGCCGTGTTACTTACGATGATCAGTTTTTATATATAGGAGGTATTGCCTACGATACTAATTATTATATTATTAAAACCCTGAAAAGAGATTCAGAAATACCGGAAAGCGATTTGTTCCTGGTGATATTAGATCCGATGAATGAAAGAACAAACGGTTACTTATTTAACATTTCTCCCTACAATGTTCAGGCAGAAGACATAATTCTTAATGGTGGAAAACAAGATTTGGATTTTAGTTGGGATAACAAATGGTTATCAGCAACTGCGCACCATGAAACGTACTGGAGTTTTGAAATTGCCATTCCTTTTAAAACCTTGCATTATTCAAGTTCAAACACAACATGGGGTATAAATTTCGGAAGAGGTGACCGTAAAAATTATGAGTATTCTTTATGGGCACCGGTACCTGTTTCGCAACAATTCTCAGATCTGGGTTTTAATGGATCTTTGCTTTGGGATAAAGCACCTGTGGCAACGGGCAAAAACATCAACTTTATTCCCTATGGGAAAAGCGCGTTTACACAAAACAAACAAGACAATGAGCAATGGAAAGCAAAAATTGATGGGGGCTTTGATGTTAAAGCAGAGCTCTTCTCTTCAATGAATCTTGACCTGACCTTTAACCCGGACTTTAGCCAGGTTGAAGTAGATGAACAGGTAACAAACCTAACCAGGTTTAATATTTTTTTTCCTGAAAAGCGCACTTTCTTTTTAGAGAATGCAGACTTATTTACATCATTCGGCGCACCGGTAATTAAACCTTTTTATTCAAGAACTATTGGACTTGATCAAAATGGAAATGCCATACCTATACTTGGTGGTGCACGCTTAACAGGAAATATAACTCCCAAAACACGAATAGGTGTAATGAACATTCAGACAAGTCGTAAAGATGATGTCGCGGCGCAAAATTATTCAGCCTTCGCATTTAACCATAGTGTTTTAAAAAGGTCACTGATCAAAGGATATTTTTTAAACAGGCAGGCATTTTCATCAGATAATATTCCGGTTAAAGATTCACTCGACAATTTTGGAAGAAATGCAGGCCTTCAGTTTAATTATTCTGATTCTAAAGGTTTATGGAATTTTCAGGGTGGTTATCATCTTTCATTCAAACCCGGCATCAATGATAAAAACAAATATTACCAATTGGTAGCGCGTTACACCGAAAGAAAATTTAATTCATTTGTTGCGTGGGATGCTGTGAGTACAAATTATTATACTGATATGGGATTCGTTAACCGCATCAACAATTACGACGCAATAAACGATTCTGTATTCAGGCTTGGGTTTAAAGGTCTATTTAATAATTCGCAATATTCTTTTTATCCGACAAATGGAAATATTATTAATCATGGGCCAGAATTGAATAACAATGTAATCTTTAACCCTGATGGAACATTAAATGAGAGAAGTCATACGCTTTCATACATCATCAATTTCAAAAACAGTTCTGTATTTTCCGGTGGTTTTACAACTCAATACCAAAACCTGCAGTACGGGGTAAAATTTGTATCGGATAATGAAGCTTTTCCATTACCACCTGCGGAATATTATTATAACTCCGGTAATATTGAGTATAACACCGATACCAGAAAATTGATAAACGCCGTTTTAGGATTTAAAGTCGGAGAATTTTATAATGGAACTATTCAGCAGTACCAGGCTAAAATTAATTTTAGAAAACAACCCTGGGGAAATTTTTCGCTGAACGCAGAATACAATAAAATAAATTTTCCTGCTGATTATGGCAGCGATAATTTATTTCTTGTAGCATCGCGTGTTGAAATCTGTTTTTCAACACAAATATTCTGGACAACCTTTGTTCAGTACAACACACAATTTAATAACCTGAATATAAACAGCAGGCTGCAGTGGCGATTTAAGCCCATGAGCGATATTTATCTTGTGTATTCAGACAACTATTTTACCGACCCACTTTTTAAAAACAAAAACCGGGGCATAATTATTAAAATGAACTGGTGGATAAGCATGTAATAAAAAAGCCGCAGATTACTGCGGCTTAATATTTTTTGCAGGGAAAGATTAACCTAAGTATGCTTTTAACGCATTACTGTAGCGTGCTTTTTGTAAACGCTTAATTGCTCTTTCCTTAATTTGGCGAATGCGTTCTTTTGTAAGGTCGTATTTCATTCCTATTTGTTCAATAGTAACACCCTGCTCTCCTTCAAGGCCGAAGTAAGCATTTACAATTTCTGCTTCGCGTGGACTTAATGATTTTAATACCCGGCGAATCTCTTCGCGCAATGAATCTTTCATCACATCATCATCCGTATCATCATTGCCTTCTAAAAGATCGCCCATGGCTACATCTTCAGCTTCATGAACCGGTGCATCTAGAGAGGTGTGGCGTGTGTTGCTTTGGAAAATGTTGTTGATCTCAGTCTCGCTCATTTCCAGAATGTCGGCCAATTCTTCAGTTGAAGGTTCTCTTTCATGTTCCTGCTCAAAAGCCATGTAGGCCTTGTTGGCTTTATTATACGTACCAATTTTGTTTTGTGGCAAACGAACCAAACGGCCCTGTTCAGCCAATGCCTGTAAAATGGACTGGCGAATCCACCATACTGCATAAGAAATAAACTTAAAACCTTTTGTTTCATCAAAGCGTTGCGCCGCCTTTATAAGGCCGAGATTTCCCTCGTTGATGAGATCACTAAGTGAAAGGCCCTGGTGCTGGTACTGCTTAGCTACAGATACCACGAAACGAAGGTTGGCCTGCACCAATTTGTCTAAAGCTCTCTGATCTCCCATTTTGATCCGCTGGGCGAGTGTGGTCTCCTCTTCGGGAGTTATCATGGAAATTTTAGAAATTTCCTGCAGATATTTTTCTACCGCCTGCGAATCACGATTAGTGATCTGTGTGGCAATTTTAAGCTGCCTCATAATTGTATATTACTGGTTTAAAACGTTTAAAAGCGTGTTGTAGTAACCTCGATGTTGCTTGCCGAGAGTTAAATATTATATAATAGTAAAAAACAGCGGGCGAAATTACAAATTTAATGTCACGAATATTCAAAGTATTTAATTATTTATGATTTAGTGTAGGCCCAATAATAATACCACGTATAAATAAATACCTCATCAGGCTTCATTTTTATCCATACATTTTGATTTTGGCGTTTTTTATTTCGCTTATTTGAAATGAATTACATTTATAACAATAAAAAAGAAATATCATGGGAATATTAGGAAGATTATTAGGCGGAGGTAAAAAAGGTGGCCCGGGCTTTAGGGGAAAGTTCAGGCAGATATATGAGATAGCTAAACCTGAATTACAATTAACAGCAGAACAGCAACATAAAATTGAAACTATTTTTAAAGAATTCCGTGGCGAACGTAAGGGTATTGGTACCACGCAAAACATCAATAAACACGATGCTGTAAAAGATGCAAGGCAAGAAGCAAAACAAGAAGTGCTTGCTGTTTTAACACCTGAACAACGAGAGAAGTTTCGTAACAATATCGATAAATGGAGAGACCAGGTTAAGTAGCTTCGTAATTATTACCTGACACCCAGTTTTTATAGGCGTTTATTAGTGCATTAGTAGATGCATCATGAGAAGTGATTTTATCATCATTCTCCAACTCAGGCAATATTTTGTTGGCAAGTTGTTTACCTAACTCCACCCCAAACTGGTCAAAGCTGAAAATATTCCAGATTACACCCTGCACAAAAATCTTGTGTTCATACATTGCAATTAAATTACCAAGCGATCTTGGAGTAATTTTTTTAAGCAGAATAGAATTGGTAGGCTTATTACCCTTAAACACCTTAAACGGCAGCAACTTCTCAACTTCTTCCTCAGTCTTCCCGGATTTCTTAAGGTCTTCACGTATTTCATCTGCATTTTTACCCATCATTAATGCCTCAGTTTGTGCAAAAAAATTGCTCAACAATATTTTATGGTGGTTGCCAATCGGGTTATGCGAAATAGCAGGTGCAATAAAATCGCATGGAATCAACAATGTTCCCTGGTGGATTAACTGATAAAAAGCATGTTGACCGTTAGTGCCCGGCTCACCCCAAATTACAGGTCCGGTTTTGTAATTTACCTCATCGCCATTTCTGTTTACATATTTTCCGTTACTCTCCATATTGCCCTGTTGAAAGTAAGCTGCAAACCTGTGCATGTATTGATCATAAGGCAATATGGCTTCAGTTTGAGAGCCAAAAAAATTTGTGTACCAAATACCGATCAAAGCCAATAAGACGGGTATGTTTTTTTCTAAACCTGATGTTTTAAAATGTTCATCTGTTTCATTCGCACCAAGTAATAATTCTTTATAATTCGCGAAACCCATATATAGAGCAATAGATAAACCTATGGCGCTCCATAATGAATACCTGCCACCAACCCAATCCCAGAATTCAAACATATTTTCTTCGTCAATTCCAAAGGCCGTTACATCTTTTGTATTGGTACTAAGTGCAACAAAATGTTTAGCAATAAATTTTTCGTCTTTTGCCGTTTTTAAAAACCAATCGCGAGCTGTATTAGCGTTGGTCATGGTTTCCTGCGTGGTAAAAGTTTTAGAGGCAATAAGAAACAATGTTTCTTCTGGGGTAACTTTTTTAAGTGTTTCAGCTATATGCGTTCCATCTACATTACTTACAAAAAAAGCATCAATATTTTCTTTTTTGTACGGCTTCAGCGCTTCCGTAACCATTACAGGACCTAAATCACTTCCACCAATACCAATATTTACAATGTATTTTATCTTCTTACCGGAATATCCTTTCCATGCACCGGAATGCACCTTATTGCAAAAGGTTTCCATTTGTTTCAGCACTCTTTCAACATCAGGCATTACATCTTTACCGTTAAGTAAGACCGGCTGCCCGGTAAAGTTGCGCAAAGCAGTATGCAAAACGGCGCGTTGTTCTGTCTGGTTAATTATACTGCCGTTAAACATTGCTTCAATTGCCTGCTGCACTTTACATTCTTCAGCAAGTTTTATCAAAAGGTCAAGAGTTTTTTCATTAATAATATTCTTTGAATAATCAATAATGATCTCTTTAAAACAGAGTGAAAATTTTTTAAACCTTTCCGCATCATTGGCAAACATCTCCTTCATCTGCAAGAACCTTCCATCTTCATTATAATGTTTTTGGAGGGATTGCCATGCCTGTGTGGTTGTAGGGCTAACTGAAGGAAACATAAATTAAGTTTTATAATGATTTACAATGATTGAATTACACGAATAGTATCGGTAACCATTTGTTCTGTAATATCCAGGTGAAGTACCATTCTTACCTGTGTTGATGAAATATCAAATACTAAAATATTTTTCCGCTTTAATGCTTCTGCAAAGGATGCAGGCGAATATTTGCCGGCAACTTCAAAGATTAAAATATTGGTTTCAGGAGGATACACATTTGGTACAAATTCTTTTGCTGACAATGCATCTGCAATTTGCCGTGCATGCGCATGATCAATTTTAAGCCTTTCTACATTATTCTCAAGGGCATATATGCCAGCTGCAGCAAGGTAACCTGCCTGGCGCATTCCGCCGCCCAATACTTTGCGGTACCTCCTTGCCTGTGCAATCACTTTTGTATTGCCCAGCAGTAAACTACCTACAGGTGCGCCCAATCCTTTACTTAAACAAATTGAAATTGTATCGAATAACTTACCGTAAGCCGCAGGCTCTTCATTTTTTTCAATTAAGGCATTAAACAATCTTGCACCATCCATGTGGTAGGCAAGATTATTATCATCGCACACTTTACGAATGGCTACGAGGTCTTTAAAATCGTAACAACTGCCCCCACCCCTGTTGGCTGTATTTTCAACAGACACTAACCTGGTGTATGCTTTATAAATATCGTTACGGTTATTTATGGCTTGATCAACCTGTTTAGAATTAATTCGCCCCCTGTCGCCTTCTACCAGGTTTACAGAACATCCTGAATTAAAACCAATGCCGCCACCTTCATACTGGTATATATGCGAAAGTCTGTCGCAAATAACTTCATCGCCGGGTTGAGTATGACATTTAATGGCTATTTGGTTTGTCATGGTACCACTGGGGCAAAATAGCGCAGCATCCATGTGAAACATGGATGCTGCAAGGCTTTCAAGGGTATTGACCGTTGGATCTTCACCAAAAACATCATCTCCTGTTTTTGCTTTTTGCATAGCATGGAGCATAGCAGGGGTAGGTTTTGTTACAGTATCACTTCTGTAATCTATCATGCCTACGAAGATAGCTTTGGTTATATAAAGTTCATTAAACTTTTACCTGTTCAATATCACCCCGGTGAAGGGGATGAACCTTACCTAATCCTTTGGTTAAATAATTAAAATCTGTTACTTAAACATGCCGCCTACTTTATCGCCAAGACCTGCGGTAGCACCTTCAACACTTGAACGGCCTTTTAAAAATCCTTCTACCTGGCTGCCAAGACCACCCGGCATTTTGTCTTTTAAATAAGTAACCACAGTTTCTACTGCTTTTTCAGCTTGGTCTTTAGAGATTCCTGCTTTTTCTGTAACAAGATTTATAATTTTTTCCATTTTAATTTTTTGTGATGATTATTATTGTACCGGTACTAAAATATTTATTATCATTTGTTACCAGTATCCTTATATGATACGAAAAATTGCCGAGAGTACCAAACCTTTATACGTTAACATATTTTATAGTCCCCTGTAAAAGATGTATTTGTCTTTACAACATCAACCTACTATTCTTTATTTTATCTTCATTTTTAAAAATCAAAATAAAGCATGAGACAACTTTATGTACTAGGTGTTGTGTGCCTGATATTTCTTGCAGGAAATATTGGGATGGCACAGAAGAAAAATTCAACAGAAGAGAATTCATCCGAGAAAAAAAATCCTTTGCAGGAATCTACTTTCAATGGCTTATCATTTCGAAGCATAGGTCCCGCAATTACATCCGGAAGAATAGTAGACCTCGCCGTAAACCCAAAAAATATTTCTGAATATTATGTGGCGGTAGCCTCTGGCGGGGTATGGAAAACAAATAATGCAGGTATATCCTTTACTCCTTTGTTCGATAATGAAAATTCTTATTCCATAGGATGCGTAACATTAGATCCATCTAATGCTAATACAGTTTGGGTAGGATCAGGCGAAAACAATAACCAGCGCTCTGTGGCATATGGTGATGGTGTTTACAAAAGCGAGGATGGCGGTAAAAGTTGGAGCAATATGGGGCTAAAAAACTCTGAACATATCGGTATGATTGCAGTTGATCCTAAAAACTCTAACCGTGTATTTGTTGCAGCATATGGTCCCTTGTGGGAAGATGGTGGAGACCGGGGAATATACAGAACCACCGATGGGGGTAAAACATGGAAACAGGTTCTGTTTGTAAGTAAATACACCGGCTTTAATGAGGTATGGATGGACCCCCGAAACAGTGATGTATTATATGCAGCTGCCCATCAACGGCAGAGAAAGGTATTTACCTACATAGGTGGTGGTCCCGAAAGTGCTGTATACAAAAGCACTGACGGCGGTGAAACCTGGAATAAAATTATGAAGGGCTTGCCTACCGGAATGGATATAGGCAGAATAGGTTTAGCTATAAGTCCTGTAAATCCAGATTATTTGTTTGCAGTGGTAGAAGCAGCCGATGATAAAGGTGGATTTTATGCATCGACAGATATGGGTGCCAGTTGGGTTAAAAGAAGCAGCCACTCTACATCTGGAAATTATTACGCAGAAATTTTTTGTGATCCAAAAAACATAGATAAGATCTACTCTATGAATACCTTTTTACAGGTAAGCGTAGATGGTGGCAGAACCTTTAAAATGTTAGGTGAAAAAAATAAACACGTAGACAATCACGTAATTTGGATTGATTCTTCCAATACGCAACATTACCTCGTAGGTTGCGACGGTGGGTTATATGAAAGTTACGACGGTGGCAGTAACTGGGATTTTAAATCGAACCTGCCGGTAACACAATTTTACAAGGTAGCGCTCGACAATAGTTTTCCCTTTTATTATGTGTACGGCGGAACCCAGGACAATTTTAGCCTAGGAGGGCCCATCACGTACAAGAAGTGCCAATGGCATTGTTAACAGTGATTGGTTTATAACAAATGGAGGAGATGGTTTTGAAAGCCAGGTTGATTATACAGACCCAAACATTGTATATGCCGAATCGCAGTACGGTGGCCTTGTTAGGTACGATCGCAAAACAGGTGAAAGAATAGATATTCGCCCTGTAGAAGCACCGGGTGAAGCACCATACCGCTGGAATTGGGATGCACCTTTATTAATTTCAAAACACGATCACAAGCGGTTGTATTTTGCCTCCAATAAAATTTTTAGAACCAACGACCAGGGAAGCACCTGGGAAGCTGATAAGCCCGGACTTGTCGAGAAATATAGACCGCAACAAACTTACTGTTATGGGTAAAGTTTGGAGCGTAGATGCGGTAGCTAAAAATCAGTCGACGGACATATATGGGCAGGTTTCTACCATAGCAGAATCTCCGCTAGATGCAAATCTATTATTCGCAGGCACCGATGATGGCTTAATACAGGTTACAACCGATGGAGGAAAGAACTGGACAAAAACAGATAATATTTCTGGTGTGCCTAACCGCACTTATGTAAATATGATTATTGCTTCTGCCCACAATAAAAATGTTGCTTATGCCGCCTTTAATCACCATCGCTATGGCGATTTTAAACCATATCTTTTCAAAACGGAAGATGGCGGAAAAACATGGAAACCCATTCAAAACAATTTGCCTGAAAGAGGCTCGGTTTACTCCGTAGCAGAAGACCACATAAATCCAAACCTGCTTTTTGCAGGTACCGAATTCGGGGTCTTTTTTTCAATAGATGGCGGCGCTAAATGGATTCAATTAAAAGGGGGGCTTCCAACCATCGCCATTCGCGATATGGAAATTCACCAAAGAGATAATGATCTGGTGCTGGCAACTTTCGGCCGTGGTTATTATGTAATGGATGATTATACATCATTAAGAAATTTAAAAGCTAAAGACCTGGAACAGCCAGCTTTTATTTCTCCTGTAAGAAAATCATGGATGTACGTGGAGTCTCTTCCGTTAGGTGTTGGTGACAAAGGCTTCCAGGGAGAAAGCTACTGGAATGTTTCAAACCCGAAAGTGGGCGCAACCTTCACGTATTATGTAAAAGATAACCTGCAAACACTTAAACAAAAAAGGCAGGAAACAGAGAAACAAAGAATAAAAATTGGTGATCCTGTATACTATCCATCCATAGATTCTTTACGAATGGAAGACCTGCAGCCTGAACCATATCTTCTTTTTACAATTACAGATACAGCAGGCAATGTGGTGAGAAGATTAAAAACGACAGCCAAACAGGGAGTTAACCGCATTACATGGGATTTTAGAACCGATACAAAGGTTCCTGTAAGTTTAACCCCATTCGACCCTTCAAATCCCTTTAGCTCAGAAGATGTTGGCACCTTAGTATTACCGGGAAATTACAAAGTGTATATGTCTAAATTTGAGGATAGTGCCTTTACAAAACTTACCGAGCCGGTTACTTTTACTGTTGAAGCTTTGAATATGGCTTCCTTGGCAGCTACAGATAAAAAGGCCTTATACGACTTCGCCAAAAAAGTAGAGGAACTGCAACGCACTGTATTAGGGACCACCGCATACATGAGCGAATTAAAGAACAAATTGCAGTTTATGAAAGAAGCTGCGTTGCAAACTCCGGGCATTGATCCGGCAATAATGAACAATATGATCGCTGCCGAAAAAAGGCTTAATGCAGTCTCTACTGTTTTAAATGGAGATGTGACACTTGCCGGAAGAGAATTTGAAGCGCCAACACCTCTTGCATACAGAATTGGTAGTATAATGGAAGGACTGATAAGCACAACAGGTGCAACCACCAATACTTTCATGAATTCTTATAAGGATGCGGTAGCACAATTCACACCGGTATTCACAGAGGTAAAATCAATCTCTGCTGAAATTGACAGGCTTGAGAAACTGCTTGAACAAAACAAAGCACCATATACACCGGGTCGACTTCCCGACTGGAAAATGCAATAGAATCATTTATAAAAAAGCCCTGCAAATTGCGGGGCTTTTTTATAATATCATTTTAAAACTTTATTGAGGCTTATATATATCGGCATATTCAGCCGGGCTTACATTAAGCCTTTCCTGCACGAACGGGCAAATAGGCCTAACCATTAAATTATTTTCACGGGCGTATTCCACCATTGCATCAAACAACATAATACCATAACCTTTTCCCTGGTGTGCCTCTAAAACTTCTGTATGAACGGAGTTAAGCAGTGAACCTCTTATTTTAACATCCATCCTTCCTATTTCTTTTTCATTATCTAATAACAAGAAAGCATCATCACCATTATCACCCTTCTTAAATTCTACCTTCATATCCTCTATTTTTAGATTGTTTTTTTTGGCGGGAGAGCAAAGGCAACCGCATCATGTTCAAAGTGACCTTTATGAGAACCATCACAAAAAGGTTTGTTTTGAGATAATCCGCACCTGCAAAAAGAAACAATTTCTCTTCCTCCCAGGTCATAGTTATTTCCATTTCTATCTAATATCTCAAAATCACCTTCCACTTTTAAAGAGCCGTTGTTATTCACCGTAATTTTTGTTGTTGCCATGTATTTGTATTTAGTGCCGAAAATAAGTAAATATAAATTGAGCTAATGTGTTTAAATATTTATAATTATAAACAATTATACAGGCATAACACACGTTTAACTGTTTTTAAAATCCAGGTTTTTACCTTCGACTAAATGAATGTATTCTTCTCACTTACCATAGGTTGTTTCTTACTTTTTTCGAATGTTTTGCGTGCCCAACCGAAATATGAATTTCGTGGGGCATGGATAGCCACAGTAGCTAATATTGATTGGCCCAGTAAAAAAGGATTGTCTGTAAGTGAACAAAAGCAGGAATTTATAGATCTCATTAATAATCTTCAGCTTTCAGGAATTAATGCACTGATTGTACAGGTAAGACCCGTAGCAGATGCATTTTATCCGTCATCTTTTGAACCATGGAGTGAATATTTAACCGGCAAGCAGGGACAGGCTCCCTCGCCTTACTATGATCCCCTTCAATTTATGATTGATGCGGCGCATGCACGCGGCATGGAATTTCATGCATGGCTTAATCCGTACAGGGCAACCATGAATCTTCGGTCCTCAACAACACATAGAGACCACATTTCCAGGGAGCACCCGGAATGGTTTATAACTTACGGCGATAAAAAATATTTTAATCCCGGGCTTCCCGAAGTAATGAATTTTGTAACTGATGTGGTAAGAGACCTGGTTACGAGGTATGATATTGATGCCGTTCACATGGATGATTATTTTTATCCCTATAAAATAGCAGGTAAAGAATTTAATGATGAAGCGGCTTACAGAAAATATGGAAATGGTTTAAGTAAAGATGATTGGCGTAGAAGCAATTGCGACAGCATAGTAAGAATGATACATGAAACCATACTTAATACCAAACCGATGCTTCGTTTTGGTATTAGTCCATTTGGTGTTTGGAGAAACAGTAGCAAAGACCCCAATGGAAGTCTGACAAGGGCCGGTGTGAGCAATTATGATGACCTGTATGCAGACATTTTACTCTGGCTTAAAAAAGGATGGATAGATTATGTTGCACCGCAATTGTATTGGGAAATTGGTCACCGTCTTTGCGATTACAATACACTTGTAGACTGGTGGGGAAAAAATAATTATGGCAAACAGGTTTATGTGGGTCATGCGATGTACAAAGGTTTAGAAAAACCTAATGCTGCGTGGAGTAACCCGGATGAGTTGCCAGATGAAATAAAAGTTTTGCGTAGCAACCCCAATTTAAACGGTAGTATTTTTTTCAGCAGTAAGAGCATTCTTAAAAACCCCAATGGTTGGGCAGACAGTTTAAAAAATAATTATTATAAATACCCCGCACTTATACCTCCAATGCATTGGGTAGATACAGTAGCCCCGAAAGCCCCGGTAATTACTGGTTTTAACCAGGTGGTGAAAGGCACTGGAGGATATTATATAGCACAGGGAATAGCTTCTGGCGAACATGAATCTGAGAAGGTTAAAAACTACGTGGTTTACGTAAGCAATTCAATTCACTCAGTAAATGATCTTCCGCAAATAATTTCTGCAGCAGATACAACACGTCATTTCAAACTAATTATTCCGAATGCATTAATAGATGAAGACTGGAAGAATTGTTATATAGCTGTAACCTGCGTGGATAAAGAAAATAATGAAAGCGTTACCAGTAATATCATTCATCTTAAAAAAGAAAAAAACGAATGGATTAGCGCGAGGTAATTTTATTTTCCTTCAAGCATGTTACAATATGCAAGAGAACCGAGGCGAAAGCGAAGGGGAATATTGGTCTTCTTTTGAAAGGTGGCTTCAGCCTGGCAAAAGAACGGCAAATGAGCAGAATAAAAATTTTGAGGAACAGGCAGCATTACCTTTTTACCAAAATTATTTATATTATTATAGGGTAAAAATTGAAAAGGAACCGAACCGGGAACGTGTTGAATGGAGAGAGTTTGAGCATACAATGATGCACAAAAAAACATTTTAACAATCAACAAAGTAGCGGTTTTCAATCCCATAGAAATAATTGTGAGTAAATTTACCGCATAATACAAACAGTATTTAAAATATTTGCAAAAAGTAGTTCAGAATGGCATTGAGTCAAGCGCTTCAACAAAAACTTCTTCAAAGGCTTTCACCGCAGCAAATCCAGTTAATGAAATTGCTGCAGGTACCTACTGCTAACCTTGAAGAAAGAATTAAGGAAGAACTGGAAGAAAACCCTGCGCTGGAAGTGTCTGAAGACAACCATGAAGCCGATGATACCAAAGACGAATTCGCGGATGAAGATGATTATGATGTGGATGGCAGTGAAGATGAGTATGAAAATATTGACCTAACCGAATACGTTTCCGACGGCGATGATGAGGTAGGAGATTACCGTTTGCGGGATGAAAATTATGGGGATCAGGAAGAAAGCAAAGTTATTCCAGTAAAAGTTGAAACCTCATTTACCGAATTACTTATTGGGCAATTAGGTATGCTATCCCTCGAAGAACAGGAATATAAAATAGCCGAACAAATTGTGGGCAGCATTGATGATGACGGCTATTTAAGAAGAGAACTTTCTTCCATTTCTGATGACCTTGCCTTCAGGCAAAACATCATGGCTTCAGAAGAAGACATTGAAAAGATCATTAAACTTATTCAGCAATTCGATCCGCCGGGGGTGGCAGCAAGAGACTTGCAGGAATGCTTGTTGCTGCAATTAAAAAGACTCACTGCCGATGGAAACGATGTGTCTCTGGCCACAAAAGTGCTGGAGAAATATTTTGATGAATTTACCAAGAAGCATTATGAAAAAATACAACGTGGCTTAAACCTTGACGATGACCAGTTGAAAGAAGTTATTACCACCATCATAAAACTAAATCCAAAACCAGGTGGAAATATTGGTGAGATAAATAAGGCAGAAAGTTACATTGTTCCAGATTTTTTTATTTTGAATAATAATGGCGCTCTCGAATTAACACTTAATGCAAAAAATGCTCCCGACCTAAGAATTAGTGAAGGATACAGGGATATGCTAAAAGAATACGATCGCGGCAGCAGGAAAGACAAAAGACAAAAAGAGGCTGTGCTTTTTATTAAACAAAAAATAGACAGCGCCAAATGGTTTATTGATATGATAAAGCAGCGGCAACATACACTGCTTAGCACCATGGAAGCGATAATGAATTACCAGGAGCAATTCTTTTTAACAGGCGACGAAACCACACTTCGCCCTATGATATTGAAAGATATCGCCGAATTAACAGCTCTTGACATCTCTACTGTTAGCCGTGTTGCCAACAGCAAATTTGTACAAACCGAATTCGGAACATACAGGCTGAAATTCTTTTTCAGTGAATCGCTGAGTACTGACAGTGGTGAAGAAGTGAGCACGCGGGAAGTAAAGAAAATTCTAAGTGATATGATAGAAGGCGAAGAGAAAAAGAAACCTCTTAGCGATGAAAAACTTACAGAAATGCTCCAGGAAAAAGGCTACAACATTGCAAGGCGTACCGTTGCAAAATACCGGGAGCAGTTAAACATACCGGTTGCCCGTTTAAGAAAAGAACTATAGAAATTTAAAAAGGATAGATGAGCACTGTTGTACAAAACCCGGTTCCGCTTTTATTAAAAATTCCGGCAAAGATCTTCACCTATCTTTTTCACCCATTATTTATTCCAACGTATTTTTTTCTTTGGTTGTTAATACGCGTTCCATATGAATTTGCAGGCATTACCGCTTTTGATCTCTTTACCAGGAAACTGAATGTAATACTGATGACTGCTTTCTTTCCTGCCTTTTCAATTTTTTTATTGTGGCGATTAAAATTTATTGACAATGTATTTTTAGGCACTAAAAGAGAAAGAATTATTCCTTATATCATTTCGATGATTTTTTATTGGTGGATGTGGTACCTCAGTAGGTTTTTTGTTGATCAGCCGGCTGTACTAAAATTCTTTTATTTCGGCATTTTTGTTTCTACAATTTTCGGTTTAATCATCAATAACTTTTTTAAAATAAGTATGCATGCTATGGGTGTTAGCGGCATAATGACTGCCGTTATTCTAACCTGTTTTTATTACAGTACATATTTGGGTTTTGATGTTTCAATGGTTATTTTAATTACGGGGCTTGTATGTACATCGCGCCTGGTACTTAAACATCATTCAACCACAGAAATTTATTCGGGACTTTTCATTGGCACCATAAGCCAGGTAATTGCTTATCTTATTATGATGTAATTCCAGCAATGTGAAACATTATCCTTCCACAAGCCTCATCATTTCTACGTATAATTGGCCGGAGGCGTTGGAACTTTGCTTAAAAAGTATTCTGCAGCAAAAAGAATTACCAAACGAAATTTTAATTGCTGATGATGGGTCTGATGAAAGAACATCCTTACTTATTGAACAATTCAAATCCTTATTTTCCGTTCCCCTGAAACATATATGGCATGCAGATGAAGGATTTCAGTTAGCTAAGATCCGCAACCGGGCCATTGCGGCATCTACAGCAGATTACATTATACAGGTAGACGGCGATCTTATACTTCATCCTTATTTTATTCGAGATCATATTCAACATGCTGAACCTGGATATTTTGTTACCGGCAGCAGGCAGTTGCTTTCCAAGAACACAACAGAAAAAATTTTAAATAGAAAAACTGTTACACTCCAAAAATTTAGCCCGGGTTCTAAAAATATTCTTAACGGATTACGAAACCGCACTTTGCGAATTTTTCTCGCCAAACGATATAAGATTAAAGGCAAGTACTTACATTATGTAAAAGGATGCAATATGGCGTTTTGGAAAAAAGATTTATTGGCCGTAAACGGTTATAATGAAAATATTAAAGGCTGGGGTGTAGAGGATAGTGAGATAGCGGTTCGCCTTCTTACTATGGGCGTTGGTAAAAAATTTATTAAAATGGGAGGCATCGCTTATCACCTGTTTCATAAAGAAGCCAGCCGCGCCAACGAAAATAAAAATTGGGAAATACATGATGAGGTTATGAAAACCAAAACTGTTCGTACTCTTCACGGCATCGATCAATACTTGTAATTTTAATTACACAATGAATAAAAGTTCTCATAATTTACCCGGGATGAAATCCATTGCAAGAAACATTTCTTTAATTGAAAACGAGGTAAATGGTTATGAGCAAATTTTACTTGATCTTGAAAAATCCTCTACTAAAATAACCGGTATAACCGGCGCGCCGGGCTCAGGAAAAAGCACCATAACCGATCTGCTTATACATGCGTTTGTGCAACAGGGAATGCGAGTTGGTGTACTTTGCGTAGACCCCTCTTCCCCATTTAATTTTGGTGCATTGTTAGGAGACAGGTTAAGAATGAGCGATTGGTATAATCATCCCGATGTCTTTATCCGGTCCCTGGCATCAAGAGGAAACCTTGGTGGGTTAAATCCAAAAATTATAGAAATTACAGATTTAATGAAGTCTTCGGGCTTTGACCAAATTATAGTAGAAACTGTAGGCGTAGGTCAAAGTGAAGTAGAAATAGCAGGTCTTGCAGATACAACCATCGTGGTGCTGGTGCCAGAAGGCGGCGATGAAATTCAAACTATGAAAGCCGGTCTGATGGAAATAGCCGACATTTTTGTTGTTAACAAAGCTGACCGTCCGGGTGCAGATACCTACATAAGAAATCTTAGGTTACGCATGGCACCTGTTTACAGCAGAAATAAAGATGTGCCTGTGGTAAAAACAATCGCCACGCAAAAAGAAGGTATTGATGAATTATTTAAAACAATTATTCAAATACAGCAAACGCCAACCCTTAATTCAAAAAGAAATCTCCTGCTCGCAGAAAAAGCGTACCAGTTAATCCAGGCCTATAAAATGAAGGATGTTGAAAAAGACGAATTGTTGAAAAAAATTGAAGGGTTGGGAAACCAATTTAACCTTTATCGTTTTGTAAGATCCATCATCAACCAATAAAGTGCACTAATTAGTTTGAATTATTGAATGCTTTTTCTCTTTTCCACCACCTGAATCCCAGAAAAAGAGCAATAGAAATTGGAGTAAGCATTAAATAAATGATACCCCCATTTAAACCTTTTGCTGATTCTTCTCCAAGTTGAGAAGCGGTTTTTGTACAAATAGAACATTGGGCAGATACCATTTCAATACTTGCCAGCATTAAAACAATGATCAGCAAAAATAGATTTCGCAGGCTTTTATTCATGATTTTTTTCTTAATAAACCGCCACAAAAATACGCCCTCACCATTTTAAATTATTATCTTTCTAATTGTTTTAACTAATGAGCCACCGTAGAAAATTTTTAAGCCAGGTACTATTCACAGCTGGTGCTTTCTCATCATCCAGCCTGTTTAACCAAACCCATGCCCGCGCTGTATCTGATGCAAATAAAGCAGTCGAAAACCATACGGATGTGCAGGTTGCGGGTGATGAGGATTACTGGAGCGTAATACAACAAGCCTATACTGTAAACCCCAACATCATAAACCTGAACAATGGCGGGGTAAGTCCATCCCCCAAAATTGTGCAGGATGCCGTTGACAGGTATAATAAAATAAGCAATGAAGGACCTTCTTATTATATGTGGCGAATCATAGACCAGGGAAGGGAACCTTTGCGGAATAAACTGGCACAATTGGCGGGTTGTGATGCCGAAGAAATCGCTATAAACCGCAATACTACAGAAGCCTTAAATACCGTGATTTATGGTTACGATCTAAAAGCCGGCGATGAAATAATAGGCTGCAAACAAGATTATCCGAATATGATCAATGCATGGAAGCAGCGTGCAGCAAGAGAGGGCATTGTTTATAAACAGGTAAACTTCAATTTCCCGGTTGAGAATGATGAGGAGATTGTGGAGGTATATAATAAAGCAATTACCCCAAAAACTAAATTGCTTCATGTAACGCATATGGTAAATTGGGTAGGGCAATTGATGCCTGTAAAGAAGATTGCACAAATGGCACACGCAAAAGGTGTTGAAGTTTTATGTGATGGTGCACACTCCTTCGGTTTGGTGGATTTTAATATCCCTGATCTGGAATGCGATTATTTTGGTACAAGCCTGCATAAATTTTTAAGTGCACCGATCGGAACGGGAATGTTATTCATAAAAAAAGAAAAGATCAATAAAATATGGCCCTTATTATGCAACGATAACCCAAAAGGTAATGATATCCGCAAATTTGAAACCCTTGGCACCAGAAGCTTTCCTATAGAACAGGGCATTGGGGAGGCGTTAAATTTTCATAATGCCATCGGGAAAAAAAGAAAGCAGGATCGCATCTTTTATTTAAAAAATTATTGGGCAGAAAGAGTGGCACAAATTCCACGCGTAAACATTCACACCTCGTTAAAACCAGAATATTCCTGTGCCATTTGTGGTGTAAGTATAGACAACATTTCGCCTGGGGATTTAGACAGCGCTTTGTTTAATGGCTATAAAATACATACAGTTGGCATTAATTGGGAAAATATTCATTGCGTAAGAATAACGCCACATGTTTATACTACTATACAAGATTTAGATACCCTTGTAAAAGCAATTTCTAACATTGCAAAAGCATAAATCTAAATTAATATTTCGCCACTTCAATTGAAGGTTCTGCCTTAGGCGAACGAATATTTAACTTGTACCGCATAATAACCTCATTGTTATAGATTACCTGCAACCATTGCGGCTGTTGGCTTTCAACAAAATAATAGGCAAAAATCTTTTTCCCATCAGCATAGTTAACAGGCTTATTATCGTCGCATCCTGTGGAAGAAAGTACTAAGGAATCAATCCCTAACGTATCAGTGATTCTAAGGCTTTTTACCTGAGCTTGGGTCTCAACTTCTATAAGAATACTGTCGCCAAGTTTAGCATCTATAATTCCCTTTTGAGGCTGATAACCTGTTATCCTGTATTTAGAAAATGCATCATTCTTAAAAGGCGAATGGTTGTATTCGCGGGGTAAAGCATAATTATTTAATAACGTCCATTTGGGGTCGTCCGGGTAATGATCTGTAATGAATTGCTGTGGAGAGGAAAGAAAATATTGGTAGTTGGTGTTTCTTACAAATTGATTGTTATAACTGATGTACCCGCTAGACCAGGTGGCATCTAACAAATGCCATTCACTTTCAAAATAAACAGCGTTCCATTTATGGTTACACTTGAATTGCTTTGCAGTACCCGTTCTTCCATACCCCGTTATAACTTCGCTTTGTATGCCTGAAATATCGCACAAGGCTTTGAACAGCCTTGCATAACCATCACAAAGAGCGGTTCTTCGCTTAAGCACAATGGCTGCAACCCTAATATCAAGTTCACAGGTATCATACCTTTCATCAACTTCATCATTCGCACCATACCTGTAATAATTAAAACCACCGAAAGGTGCCACATTATAATCTATGTTATTAACGATCCAGCTAAAAAAAGCAGAGACTTTTTCTTTATCAGACCTGCAATCTTTGCTTAGTTCTGCTGCAAGAGTTTCCGGGTAATCTGCATATGAAAAACGGCTGTTTTTTTGAATGCGGGCCTCAGACTTTAAAACCTGTGCCCCTGAAGAATGAAAAAAACTAGGAAATAATATAAAAACTATAAGCCGCATTAGCCTGGAAATTTGGTGTTTCTTACTTTAAATTTATTTCATTATTACCAGATGAGACAAATTAAAAATTATTGTTTTTATAAAGTTTGATAAACAATCTTCTATTACTTTGTTTGCTTATGGGGCAAAATAAATTACAACGTTTTGAGGAAATAAAACATCTGCCAAATGTGTTGGAACATCCCGAAAATATGCGTGGAAACTGGAACACACATTTTAAAAATAATAACCCTATAATTCTTGAATTAGCTTGCGGAAAAGGAGAATATGCTGTGGCACTTGCAAAAATGTACCCACAAAAAAATTTTATTGGGGTAGACATTAAAGGCAACCGGTTGTGGAAAGGGGCAACTATTGCTTTGCAACAATCCATAAACAATGTTGCTTTTTTACGAATACCAATAGATAATGTAACAGAATATTTTGAAGCAGGCGAGGTCTATGAAATTTGGATAACCTTTCCCGATCCGCAGGTTCGGTTTTCAAAAGGGAAGAAAAGACTTACACATCCTAAATTTCTGCGGCTTTACAAATCCATTTTACAACCAGGTGGGAAGGTTCATTTAAAAACTGATAGCCCGTTGTTGTACAATTTTACAAAAGACGTTATTGATTTATTCAACCTGCCACTATTAATAGATATAAATGATGTGTATGCATCCAAAGAAACGTCTCCTGAACTTCAAATAAAAACCTATTATGAAAGTCTCGATATAGCCGGTAGTAAAAAGGTTCATTACCTTCAATTTACGGTTGAACCTGAACTTTCTGTTGATAAAGATGTTATTCTAAAAAACAAGCAGCGTGAGCAATATTTTGGTTGAAGGAGAAGATTATTATTTAAATGAAAAGGGGCTTATGGTACTTACTGAAAAATTTCATTTAAAAAAAGGATTCTGCTGCGGAAACGGGTGCCTGCATTGCCCCTACCAATATGCCGGCGTGGGAGAACCTTATAGAACCCAATTGCTTGCCATACGTGATAAAAGAAAAAAGAAATGAAAAGGACATCTGTAAAAGACCCTCCCATAAATATCCATAATAAAAATCAATCGTTTTTTGAAGATGTGTGGGATGTTGTACGGCAAATACCAAAGGGTAAAGTAACTACCTATGGGGCCATTGCAAATTACCTCGGCACCAAATCTTCTGCCCGAATGGTAGGTTGGGCAATGAATGCTTCCTTTAATGTTTCCCCCAAAGTTCCCGCGCAACGTGTAGTTAACAGAAACGGAATGCTGAGCGGTAAAGCACATTTCAGTACTCCAACAAAAATGGAAGAACTCTTACTGAAAGAAGGTATTAAAGTTAAAGATGATGAGGTTGTTAACTTCCATGCAATTTTCTGGGATCCTGCCAAAGCGTTGGTTTTATAATACTTAAACATTATTATTCTTCAATTATTTTTACAGCACAATCATTATTATGAAGGCGATTTTTTTTTCTGTTTTCCTTCTTTTGCTTATGGCATCCTGCCAGGGAACTAACCCCGATAAGACCAGTGAAAATGTTCAAACAGGATATACAAAAATGGAACAGATGATCCCTATGCGGGATGGCATTAAACTATACACCGCCATTTATATTCCAAACGAAACGAAAGAACAATATCCATTTTTAATTATGCGTACACCTTATGGATGCGCACCTTATGGTGAAAAAAATTTCAGGAAAAAGTTGGGACCAAGCCTCTTATTTAAAAAGGAAGAATACATATATGTTTACCAGGATGTAAGAGGCAGGCACATGAGCGAGGGCGACTTTGAAGAGATGACCCCAGTAAAGGAAATGCAGAAAAACAAAAACACAGATGAAAGTACTGATGCGTTTGATACTATTGACTGGTTAATTAAAAACATTAAAAACAATAATGGCAAAGCAGGCATATACGGTATTTCATATCCCGGTTTTTATGCAACGGCATCATTGCCAAATGCACATCCTGCTTTAAAAGCCGTATCGCCGCAGGCCCCTGTTACAGATGAATTTGTTGGTGATGATGTTTATCATAACGGTGCATTTTTTTTAATGGATAATTTTAGTTTTATCAATTTCTTTGATGCACCCCGAAACACCCCACGCGCAGAAAATCCGGCAATTAATGATTCGCTAAATATTGATGATGTATTTAAGTTTTACAAGCAGAATGCAACCCTGGTAAGTTATAATAGCAGGTATTTGAAAAATAAAAGTAAAATATGGAATGAATACCTGCAGCACGACACCTACGATGATTACTGGAAAGCAAGAAATATTAGAACAAACCTGCATAATATTAAACCGGCAACCCTAGTTGTAGGCGGTTGGTTTGATGCAGAAGATATGTTTGGTGCCCTTAACACATACAAAGCCATAGAATCTCTTAACCCGGAAAATAAGAACCAGTTATTTATGGGTCCCTGGACGCACGGCGCATGGCAAGACTCTAACTGGAATCATTTTGAAACCTACGATTTCAATGGGAATACCAGCAGTTACTTTCAAAGAAGGGAATTAAATTTCTTTAATTATTACCTGAAGGATCAAGGCAAACTTAATGATACGGAAGCAGAAATATTTATTACTGGCAGTAACCAATGGCGCTCCTTCGAAAAATGGCCGCCTAAAAATATTCAGCCTTCTCAATGGTATTTAAATAATGATCACAGGCTTGAGCTTTCAAAAAAATCTACTACAGGAAGTGATACGTATACTTCAAATCCATCAGACCCTGTACCTTACATAAATAAAACCTCGTCTGATAGATTGAGTGAATACATGGCAGCAGACCAAACATTTGCATCAAAAAGAAAAGATGTGGTAACATATACCAGCGATGTATTAACAGAAGCTTTTACTTTATGCGGTTCCATTTCAGCGAACCTGCAAGTTTCCGTAAACAGCACCGATGCAGATTTCATTGTAAAGATTATTGATGTTTTGCCTGATGATAACCATACACAACAACTATTACGGGCAGAGGTTTTGCGAGGAAAATTTCGGAATAGTTTAGAAAAGCCTACCGCATTTACACCCGGAAAAATATCGCAGGTAAATGTTCGCATGAATGATATTGCACACACCTTTCTAAAAGGCCATGCGGTAATGGTTCAAATTCAAAGTTCATGGTTTCCGTTGGTTGACAGAAACCCGCAAAAGTTTATGCGCATACCCGCAGCATCGGAGAAGGATTTTATGACCGCAGATATTACCATTTTGCATGATGATGCCCATCCCTCATATATCAACACTTATCAATTGCGGTAATTATTCAGCGGTATAAATAAAGTATTGCCATGCCTGCATTTCGAAGGTTTCGTTATTTTTAAAATTATAAGTTAACCCGGTATTAAAGCTGGTATACTTGTCTTCAATTATTCCATTTATCTCAACCCTTAATTGTGATGAAGAGGAAAGATTAATGATAACGAGAACCTTATTGTTTCCTTTGCTGCGTTTAAAAGCAATTATTTTATCACCCACGTTTGTTGTTACAAAATCAAAAGTAGCACCATCATCAAACGACGCGTTTTCTTTTCGAAGTAATAAAAGGCTTTTGTAGAAATTGTGCAGTATAGGATTATTATTTCCCCAGGGAATTTCATCTTTTTCAAAAAATGCCAGTCTTTTTTTGTTAGGCAATTCCTGCCCGGAATACACAAGAGGCATACCCGGCAACGTACACGTTAGCGCAGCCATAGCGTGAGCACCATCGCCATATTTTTCATATTCTGTACTGTTCCAGCTGTTCTCATCATGATTGGTGGTAAAATACAGTTTCTTAATCGCAGGAAATTGATTTATTACTAATTGCCTCATGTCTCCGGGAGGCTTTTCTCCTTTCATTACACGCTCAGAAAGGTGCATCCACGTCCATGCATAACTTACATCAAAAACCTCGTGATAACGTTCTACATCACACTCCGCCAGCCAGAAAAGCTTTTTTAATTTTTCGCATTTCCTGCGGGCATTGCTCCAAAAATCAAGTGGAACAAGGTGAGCCATATCACAGCGAAATCCATCGATATCAAATTCATTAACCCAGTACTGCATAGACCTTATCATTTCACTTTGCATCTTTTCGTTGCTATAATCCAGGTCAATTACATCGGCCCAATTATTTTTCTCTGTAAAATTTCCTGCATTGTCTTTTAAATACCATTCAGGATGAGAGGTGGTCCATTCATGATCCCAACCGGTATGATTGGCTACCCAGTCTATAATAATTTTCATCCCCGATTTATGAACATGTTTAACCAGGTTCTGAAAATCTTTTTTATCGCCAAATTCGGGATTTATAGAAACGTAACTGCTGCATGCATAATAACTGCCCAACGAACCAAGCCTTTTCTCTTTACTGATGGGCGTTACTGGCATCAACCATAAAATGTCAACTCCCATATCCTTAAGACGGGGTAAATGGCGTGAGAAGGCTCTAAATGTTCCCTCCGGGGTATACTGCCGAACATTAACCTCATAAACATTTGCCCGTTGGCTCCAACCCACGCTTTCAAACATTGCATGTAATTTTTACAAAGAAAATCATTTTTTAATCAGCTACTTCTTAATATGCCTCATATAAAAACCCGGCAAAAAGCCGGGTTCTCATATTACCTTAACGAATATCTCTTTTAGTCATCTCCATGATGGTCGTCATCGTCGTCGTCATCGTCGTCATCATCATCACCATCATGATCTTTTTTGCACTTACAATATTTCACATACGCACTCCAGCAATGTTTGCTTGCTTTTGTATCGCTGTCAAGTACCGAGATATCACGTGCAATGATCTGGTTATTTGAGTTGCGTTTAGACAAGGTTGAGCTTGCATTTATATAAAAACAATCCTGGTATTTGCTGGAAGGCAATTTAAAAGTGTAGGTTACTACATCTGGCTTAAATGCCTTGTAATAATCAATTGGGTTTGGTCCATTTTGGTAAACAGGCCAGGCGGTTTCATTGGTCGCTGCTAAAACATGATCCAGCGTGCCTACAACCAGACAGGCATTGTACATTTTAAATGTACCAAACTTCAAATCCAATTTTATATAGATATTGTCTTTGTCGTTACTAACCGTCATGGAACCTGATGACTTTTTATTTTTTCCATCAACCATTTTGTAAACCACTGCTTTGCAGTTTTGATCATCATCATCGTCGTCGTCATCATCGTCATCATCATCGTCATCATCCTTATCTCCCGTGGTGGTTCTGAGTGAAGACGCTTGTTGATCTGATGTTAAATTATCAGCACCAGGCATAAATTCTGATTTGGTACAGCCAACTAAAATCCCGAACGACATTAATAGTGCCGCCAGGGTAAACTTTGTTGTTTTCATAGCTTTCATTTTTAGGTTAAAAATTTAATTCTAAGGGTTCAGATAATTATAAGTTGATTATCGTTAAAGTGTTCTGAAAGTACAGGTTAAAATTCCTAGATACAAATGAAAATTAAATAATTTGTTAATACAATGGTTTGCAACAACTTATATAAGCAACCTATTAGTATTGGGTTACCTATTAATACTAACGTGTATTAATTACACAAATGCATTAGTTTTGCATGAATACCGATTGCTAACCGGAATTTTAAAACGAAGGTTTTTGCCATAAACAGTTTTAAAAGAGAGGTATTTATGAACAAGTATTGGTTATGGGTCGCAGTAGTAGTAACAGGAGTAGGTGTAGCCGGTTATAAGCCTATTAGTAATGCAATCAGGTATACACCGGTTGATAAAACAGTTGAGTTTTCAATTTTTAAAGATAGAAAATACACATCTAAAGTGTACGAAAACACCACCCTGGATATTCATATTGTTGTCGAAAGAATAAACAATCATCAACGAACAGTGGTTTGGGATACCGTAATGAGCCCTAAGCTGTTAAGGAAATATCCTGATGAACTTAAAGCATTTAAAAAATCGCTGGTAGTTCCCGGGGTTGTGGAAAAAGGCATCTCTATTCCTTTTCTGTATAATAAAAAGGAAAAGGTTCATGTAACATATGTGTTGAACTATCTTTCTAATGGAAACCGGCTTCAAATAGAAGGCGGGTCTCAGGTATCTGACGAAAAAGAAACTATAGAAATAAGTATTTAAACATCAGGTAACTTTCTACAGGCAGGAAGGGCGACCCCCCCTTCCTGCTTTGCTTTTATATATTATCCCTGTTTTAATAATATTGTTTGTTTTTAACTAAACAACTATCAGTATTTTTATTTCAAATGCTTGAAATATGAAAAAATTGATAGTTATCGTTCATTTCATTTTCATTGCCCTTGGTTCGCAGGCACATGAAAAAGATTCTACCATTGCAATTATTCCAGAACCGGTGCAGCTAACACGAACCACAGGATATTTTGTTCTTCCGCACCATGTAACCATTAACACTGTTGAACTGACAGACCTGAAGCACACATTGGTTTTTCTTCAGGAAAAACTTTCTACTGCCACCGGCGCACATGTATCAATAAACAATACCGATGAGAATGCAACAGTTAAAATCTGGCTGAATACTTCAACAGATAAAACCCTTGGTGATGAAGGATATCACCTCACCGTAAAATCTAACCAGATTTCAATTTCTGCAAACAAACCTGCAGGTATATTTTATGGGGTGCAAACTTTAATGCAATTGTTTCCTGATGAAATAGAGAGCCAAGATCAGGTAACTAATGTTGAATTGGATGGTTCCGAATGTTGATATTATTGATTACCCAAGATTTGGCTGGCGCGGATTAATGTTTGATGTATCGCGCCATTTCTTTACCAAACAGGAGGTAATGGATTATATAGACCAAATGGCCAGGTATAAATTCAACCTGTTTCACTGGCACTTAACTGACGATGAAGGATGGCGTATTCAAATTAATTCTTTACCAAGGCTTACAGAAGTTGGCGCATGGAATGTAATGAAAGTTGGATCGTTCGGAAGCTTCACCCCGCCAGCACCAAATGAACCCCGTAACTACGGTGGCTTTTATACACAGAATGATATTAAAGAAGTTGTTCAGTATGCTAAAGAAAGATTTGTAAATATTTTACCCGAGGTCGATGTGCCCGGGCACAGCCTTGCAGCCATTGCATCTTATCCCGATCTGTCCTGCACTGCGGGAGCAGACAAATACCAGGTGCGTTCCGGCGAAAGCATAATGGACTGGCATAACGATGGAACCTTCACAGCTAAAATTGATAATACTTTATGCCCGGCAAATGAAAAGGTTTATACATTTTTAGATAAAGTATTTACCGAGGTAGCCGAACTTTTTCCTTTCGAATATATACATGCCGGCGGAGACGAAGCGCCTAAGAATTTCTGGGAAAAATCAGACCAGATAAAAGCATTGATGAAGAAGGAAAGCCTTAAAAACATGCATGAAGTTCAGAGTTATTTTACCACACGTGTTGAAAAGATCATTAATTCAAAAGGGAAAAAATTAATTGGGTGGGATGAAATTTTAGAAGGAGGGCTTGCACCCAATGCGGCGGTAATGAGCTGGCGCGGAATGAAGGGTGGAATTGAAGCTGCAAAACTTGGTCACGAGGTTGTTATGAGCCCCACAACTTTTGTTTACCTGGATTATATGCAGGGAGATAAGGTTGTTGAACCCCATGTTTATGCATCGCTCCGATTAAATAAAACTTACCAGTTTGAACCCGTACCGGAAGGTATAGACCCCAAATTAATAAAGGGTGGGCAGGGCAATTTATGGACTGAGCAAGTATATAATATAAGGCAAGCCGAGTACATGACCTGGCCACGCGCATTTGCCATTGCAGAAACGGTATGGTCTCCGAAAGAAAAAAAGAACTGGAACAATTTTGTTAGCAAGGTAGAAGACCAGTTTACACGCTTTAACCTGCAAGAGGTAAAATATTCCCCAAGCATGTACGACCCAGACTTTAAAGCAGTAAAAGATGCTTCAGGAAATATGCAAATTGAACTTACCACTGAAGTTGAAGGCTTAGATATTTATTACACATTTGATAATTCTTTTCCTGATAATTTTTATCCGAAATATGCGGCACCGTTAACACCCCCAAAAGACGCAACCGCTCTTAAGGTAATTACATACAAAGGCAAAAAGCCAGTTGGACGAATGATTACTATGCCGCTGGATGAAATGAAGAGCAGGTTGAAGTAATTGTTATAAAACCGATTTTATTAAAAAGGCACAATTTTTAGTGCCTTTTTTAATAAAATATAGAATGAAAAATCGACCGGTTTTCTTTGTTAGTGATGATGCGGATGACAGGTTGTTTGTGAAAGAACTCTGGGAGGAATTAAAATACCACGACATACCCTTGCGCTTTTTTGAAAATAGCGAATCGTTGATAGATGCTATGACGCATAATCAGGTTCCTTTTATAATTATATCTGACCTGCGTTTACCAAAGGTTTCAGGGTTAGAATTAAGAAAGCAGCTGCTAGAAACGAAAAATGTAAGGTATAAAAGCATACCCTTTATCATCTGGACCGGCAATGCCTCAGAAGAACAGATCAAAGATGCCTACGACATAGCTGTTAACGGTATATTTATTAAGGAAACCAATTTTGAGGAAATGAAAAAAACTTTCACCACTATTCTTTCTTATTGGATGAAGAGTAAAGTACCAAAAAAAGATTAAGGATCTATACAACCTTTTGCTATAAGAATACTATCGAGCACTTTACTAAACTGCTGTTTTTCCTCAGGCTGCAACAAAACAAATTTCATAAGTGAATCGAGTTGTAAGCGAATGGTATCTGCCAAGCTTAGGCTTTGTGCGGTTAATATTTCACGTTCTGCTTCCATTAAACGCAGGTTTGCAGAATGATGAACAGTATCTTTTTTAGTGTGAATTAAAGTATCCTGTGTAAAACGAATTTCATCGGCAAGTTTATAGCGTTGTTTCCTTAAACTAATTGCACGGCACTCCAGGTCTGAAAAAGATTCTGCTACAGCATTAAGTTTTGGATGCTCATCAGCATTACAAGACAGCACAAATAAAATAAGGAAAAAACCCAGACATTTTAAAAACATGCCCTTTTATTTAAGGTCGTGGGGCCAATTAAGAAGTGTATTTACATTCTTGCCTACCAGCCTGCCACACTTTAAACCGATCTCATTATCCATCTTATAGTGAATTCCCCCATAAAGACGTGAGTCTGCACATTCCTGTGCCATATCATTAAAATTGGAAAAACTGCGGGCTGCATAACCAAATTGCAATTGGCTTAGATCAGTAAAATTGTATGCGCCATCGCCATTGGTAAACATCTCTATAAATATTTGGGAGCCGGCACCCATTTCTGTTGCATGCCCCGAAGCATAGGCTGGAAAAGGAGGCGTACCTATTACAGTCTGGAAATTAGGATCAATATACTTCTGAATATAACTTACGGGGCGAATTAATACATAATTGTATTTGCCTTTCCAGCAAGTGATGAATGCATCGTTTTCAGCAATGGAAAGCTTTGCAAAAGCCACGGACGTTTTTTCTAAAGTTGCATCTTCTTCCTGGAGCAATTGTGTCATAATATTAAACGTATGCCCTGCAGGGGTACATGTAGCAAAAGGATCATCAGCCCAATATTTGGTTATTTCTACCTCTTCACTGGTATTATTTTTTACCTGGTTATAAACTTCTAATGCAATATTGTAAAATTCCGAATTTGGAGCTGTAGAAAAAGCAAGGTGTGGCTCAGGTTGGGTGTGGTCTACATCATCAGCAATAAAAGGACGGTTATTACCCCAATAGGGACTGATGGGATGAAGTGTTGTACTTGTTGGCACCCAGCAAAATTCATCTATAGCAAGCTCATACGGCAACTGGAAAGGATCAAGGTAAGACTCATGCCCATTATCATTAATAGAATACTGATATATAGCATTAGCTATTTCGTATCCAAAAGCGATTGACCTGTTTACTATCTCCATTGCTACCCCTGATGAAAGCTTATTTAGGTTGGCGCTTTCCAGGCTGTCAATAGATGCTAAACTTTCCGAAGAAAGATTTTTATCAAACATTTTTCTAAACTCTTCAGCCAGAGCGGCATTAGAACTGATCGCCCAGTTGTATTCCACGTTAAGGGCAGGTTTCGGCAACGGGTTAAGTCCGTTTAGTTGCCCGGCAAGACTTTTTGCATTTGGAATACCATATACAACAGACTCATACCCAGCAATACCTATATAACCATATGCCCGGGCAACCTGTGGTGGAAAAAACCCCGGGGTATTTTTAGAAACCCTGCACATTAAGGTAAAATAATTACGAACAGGCTCCCCTGAATATTTACGTGCTGAAGGTGAAATGGTATCTGGATTTACCTGCACGTCATTCTTATTACACGAGGTAATAAGTAAGGTTGTGGCAAGAGCCAACAATAAGGGTTTGGTGTATAAAACTTTCATTTTTGAATGGTTAGGTAATGGCTATAACGGTAAAATGAGATTTATATTGAAAATTCATCCCCTAAAATACCCGTTAGAAGTATAATAATCAAGATTTAGGTATGTTTTTTTGTGTAACGTACCATCTATTTGAAGTCATTTTCTTTAAACAGATTATTATATTACCTGCGCCATTGTTTTTCCAATATCGGCAGGGCTAGCTACCACATGAATACCACAGGCTTCCATAATTTTCATTTTGGCTGCGGCTGTGTCTTCAGCGCCCCCTACAATTGCCCCTGCGTGACCCATTCTTCTTCCCGGAGGTGCTGTTTGACCGGCAATAAAACCAACAACAGGCTTTTTGTTATTATTTTTAATCCAGTGAGCTGCTTCTGCTTCCATTCCCCCGCCAATCTCCCCTATCATAATAATGCCATCTGTTCCGGCATCATTCATAAATAATTCTACTGCTTCTTTAGTGGTTGTTCCAATAATAGGATCACCCCCAATACCTATCGCTGTACTTATTCCTAACCCAGCTTTTACTACCTGGTCCGCTGCTTCGTAAGTGAGCGTTCCGGATTTTGACACAACACCAATTCTTCCTGGTTTAAATATAAATCCTGGCATAATTCCAATCTTGGCTTCACCTGCGGTTATAATACCCGGGCAATTTGGGCCAATTAATCTTGTTTTGCTTCCCTGTAAATAGTGTTTTACTTTAACCATATCCTGTACAGGGATGCCTTCAGTTATACAAACTACTAAGGCAATGCCTGCTTCTGCTGCTTCCATTATTGCATCTCCTGCAAAAGCAGGCGGAACAAATATGATACTTACATCAGCACCGGTTTGTTTTACAGCATCTGCTACAGTATTGAATACAGGTTTATCGAGGTGTGTGTTTCCTCCTTTATTTGGAGTTACCCCTCCCACTACATCGGTACCATATTCAATCATTTGGGTGGCATGAAATGTACCTTCGGTTCCTGTAAAACCCTGAACAATTACTTTAGAAGATTTATTTACAAGTATTGACATGTAAAATTATTTGTTGAATGAAAGATTAGGGGGGCAAATGTACTTTTAGAAATCGGAAATCTATTCTGGATAAACATATGTTTTCTATTAACCCCGGAAAAAGAATAAGCTTTATAGCATTTTTACTTCGCTTACCAGTTGTTGAAACACGGCTTTTCCATCGCCGAAAAGCATGCTTGTTTTAGGTTGAAAGAAAAGCTGGTTTTCAATTCCGGCATAACCCGGTTTCATGCTTCGTTTATTTACGATCACCATTTTTGCGTTTTCAACTTCCAGTATGGGCATACCATAAATTGGGGAGGAGGTATCAGTTTTCGCTGCCGGGTTTACCACGTCATTTGCACCCAGCACCAAAACCACATCTGTTGATTTAAATTCATCATTAGCCTGTTCCATTTCTAAAAGTTTGTCATAGCTAACATCTGCCTCCGCTAACAGCACATTCATGTGACCAGGCATTCTGCCCGCAACGGGATGAATGGCATATTTAACCTCCACACCTTTTTCTTCAAGCATCGATTCAAGTTCATGGCAAACATGCTGTGCCTGCGCAACCGCTAAACCATAGCCGGGTACGATCATCACTTTTTTTGCATAGCTTATAGCAACAGCTGCATCGCTCACTAAAATTTCTTTAAAGTTGCCTGTAACACCGGCAGAGGTGCCTGTTTTATTTCCGCCACCAAAATTTCCTATCAATACATTTTTTAAAGATCGGTTCATTGCCTTGCACATGAGAATGGTAAGCAAGGTGCCTGCAGCACCCACCAAAATTCCCCCGGTAAGCATTACTTTATTGTCGTATAAAAATCCTCCGCAGGCAGCAGCCACACCAGTAAATGAATTGAGTAAAGAAATTACAACAGGCATATCTGCTCCACCAATGGGCAATACAAACAGTACCCCATATATTAATGCAACAAGCAGTGTTGTATAAAATAGTAAGTGGGAAGATGGCGGAGCTGAAATATAAACTAGAACTGAAAGAATAAGAATGCCTGAGAACACCAGCAGGTTAACAATATGCTGACCAGAAAAAACAAAATCTTTGACCTTGCCATTTAATTTTCCCCAGGCTATCATGCTGCCTGCAAATGAAATACTGCCGATCACCAGCCCTGCAATAATTGTAAGATAATGCCCAAGAGGCACTTTTTGTGAAAACGTAGATGCATCTGAATTATTAAACAGGCTTAGCAGGTGATTGAATTCCGCAATAGAAATTAATGCTGCGCAGGCGCCTCCCATGCCATTGAACAAGCTTACCATTTCGGGCATCGCTGTCATCTTAACTTTCTTAGCTGCGAGTGTACCGGCAATGCCTCCAATTAACAGCCCGCCAAAAATCCAGGCATAATTATGCAATGCATTTCCATCTTCATCCTTATAAAGAAAAATGGTACCTGCTATGGCAAGTGTCATGCCACCGGCTGCAATCAAATTTCCCCGCCGTGCAGTAGCCGGATTTGAAAGCATCTTTAACCCAATAATAAAAGTTACCGAACCAATAATATATAAAAGCGTGAGTATTTGAGATTCCATTTATTGCGGGGTGTTTTTTTTGTTTTTTGATTTAAACATTTCAAGCATTCGGTCTGTAACAACAAAACCACCGACCACATTTAATGTACCTAATATAACGGCGAGAAACCCTATTATAAGGGCAATATAATTATGTGATTCTGCCTTTCCCATAACAATGATAGCACCAATAATTACAACACCATGTATGGCGTTGGCGCCGCTCATTAATGGTGTATGTAACACACTTGGCACCCTGCCAATCACTTCAATACCAAGAAAAATCATTAGAATAACAATGTAAATATATTCCTGGTGCTGGCTGATCCATTCTAACATAATTATTCGTTTTTATAATTAAACCCTCAGGCGTTATTATGAAGTGTTTTTACCCTGTCGTTTGTAATCTCACCATTATAAGTAATACACGTACCCTTTACAAGATCATCTTCAAAGTTCAATTCTATATTCCCATTTTTTCCAAGAATAAGCTGCAAGAAATTAAGCACATTTTTACCATACAATTTACTGGCATCAGAAGGTAATGTGGAGGCCAGATTACTGTTGCCCACGATTGTTATTCCCTTATAATTTTCAGTTGAATCGTTTACAGTTTTAGCAGTGTTACCACCTGTTGAAGCTGCCAGGTCTATGATAACGGAACCGCGTTTCATTTTATCTAATGCTTCCTGTGTAATAAGTAAGGGAGCTTTCTTGCCCGGAATTTGTGCCGTCGTAATAATTATATCCGCCTTAATGGCTGTATCAGTAATTTTTTGTTGTTGCTTTTGTTTGTACTCATCTGTTTGTTCAACGGCATAACCACCGGCAGATGACGCATCAGCGGCGCCTTCCACTTCAATAAATTTTCCACCTAAGCTTAACACTTCCTCCTTAACTGCCGGGCGTGTATCAAACACTTCCACCACAGCCCCTAAACGACGCGCTGTTGCAATGGCCTGCAATCCTGCAACGCCGGCACCCAACACCAGCACACGCGCAGGAGGAATGCTACCTGCAGCTGTCATAAACATAGGGAAATATCTTGGAAATAAAGAGGCAGCCAAAACAACTGCTTTATATCCGGCAATGTTCGCCTGGCTGCTCAAAACATCCATTACCTGGGCACGTGTTGTGCGCGGAATGGTGTCCATACTAAAAACAGTAATTCCTTTATTAACAGAATTATGAATGAAGGAATGATTTGTGAGTGGTTGATAAACTCCGAGCAATACCGCCTGCTTTTTCATAGAAGCAATATCGCTCTCGGAAAGCATTTTAATCGAAAGGATAACATCTGCCTGCTGCAAAATTTCTTGGCGGGATGCAACTGATGCGCCTTTCGCAGTGTACATTTCATTGGATGCAAATGCCTCCTCACCACAATTATCTTCAATTAAAACAGTAAATTCTTTTTTAACCAGCACCTCCACCTGATCAGGCATTAATGATACGCGTCTTTCACCTGCCGGCTCTTTCAGAATGGCTATAATCATGTATTGGAAAATTAATTCAACATTTTAAAAAAAGATTATTTTTTTTCTTTAGAAAACATCCAGGGCAAAAGTCCGGGTTCGGCAAAAGCATCATCCCAACTGTTGTCACAGCCTCAGGATATTCTGAATACTTAACATCAGCGCCAACAATTTTTAATGCATGCACCATATCCCTGCTCAATTGCGGGGGCACCACATTGTCCTTTCCTCCATGAAAAATCCAAAGGTCTACATTGGATGCATATTTCTTGGCATCGTCCGGATTTCCTCCCCCACAAATGGGGAAGGCGGCTGCAAAGGTGTTTGGATATCGCTGCAATATTTCAAAGGTGCCGAAACCTCCCAACGACAATCCACCGATGTATAAACGCTTTTCATTTACCTGGGAAGTGGCTGCGAAACTATCAATTAGCATTTTGGTTAATTGTAGCGGTTTGGGTTCAGGAAGATTTTTATTCTCCCTTTCGCCATCATTACCATCTTTGTTTTTACCCAGGAAACTTGTCCAGGATGCAGAAAGGGGGCATTGTGGAAATATTACATAAGCAGGATACTTTTCACGTAAAGCTGTATCTGCAAAGAGTTTACCTCCATGGGTAAGTTGAAGTTCATTATCATTACCTCTTTCTCCTGATCCGTGTAAAAAAGTTACCACCGGGTATTTTTCTCCTGCTTTCATATTTATGGGAGAAAGTAGCCTGTATAATAATGTATCTCCCTCCCGTATAAACATTCTTTTTTCATACGCATTTAATAAATTATTGGTTTGTGAAACAGCGGCCTGACTTGCAAACAGCAGTAAGAAGAGAAAATATTTCATGAGAGATTTTTTTAAAACCTGATGATAAATTGTTGCCTGGACTTTTGTTCTTTTCTAAAAAAAACAATACCTATAAAAAACAAATCTATGCTTAAAGTTACAGATGCATCCCCGGTTATAACCTTCCATGCTTCTTCCATTTCAGCGCTCCAGTGAATATCATCAAAGATCAAAATGCTGTTGTCTGAAATATATGGCTTTAGAATATTAAAATAATCTATTGTTGGCTGCTTTCGATGGTTGCCGTCAATAAAAGCAAGATCAACCGGTTTGCTTAATTGTAAAAGATAGGGTTGCAATATTTCATCGAAATTGCCTACCACGCTTTTAATGTTTTTTAAATTAAGTTTTGAAAAATTGCTCTTTGCAAGAGAGGCAATATTTTCTGACCCTTCCATAGTAGTTACCTGAGATTTTGCATAAGCTGAAGCAAGGTATGATGTTGTTATACCGAGCGATGTACCCAGTTCTATAATATTTTCTGTCTTATAATATTGGGCAATTCTGAAAAGTAATTGGGAAAACTTTTTTGGTTTTAGCGCAGAAGAGGCAATAGTTGAAACTTTGCGTTCTTTTATATTACCTGTTACTGAACCTGCACCAAAATCTTCTACCTGTACAGTGGTTTTGGTTTGCAACATTTCTTTACGCACCTTTTCAATCTGGCTATAGCAGGGGTATTCCGTATAATCATTTAAAACTTTTGTAATAAAATCGAAAACAAAAGGGGAATGCACCCCATGCCCCTTTCCATTCTTTGCTGATATATAATATTCCAGGTATTTTTTTGCTAACTGAAGCCTTGAATACATTCGATTTTTTTTATGAAACTGATTCTTTTTTTTGCCATACCTGGAAGCTGTAATCATACGCATGCTTATCGTCCTTCTTATGCGGCTTATCCATAATCAATTGCCAGTTTCCCTCATCAAAAGCAGGGAAAAAAGTATCTGCATCACCAAACACATGATGTACCCGGGTTAAGTAGATCTTATCTGCCAAATGAATTGTATGCTTATATACTTCGCCCCCGCCCAATATCATCAATTCTTTATAATTATGTTGTGCTGCTATTGCTATTGCTTCCTTTATAGAATGAACAACGGTTACACCTTCTGACTCAAAATCTTTTTTAGTAGTAAGTACTAAATTCATTCGACCCTTTAAGGGTTTTCCATTAAGGGATGCCAGGGTTTTTCTTCCCATAAGCACGGGCATGGCCCAGGTGGTATTTTTAAAGAAACGGAGGTCATTGGGTAAATGCCATAACAACTTATTGTCTTTACCAATGGCGTTATTAGTTGATGCAGCCACCACTAAACTTAAGATCATAATTATTTATACAGCAACAGGTGCTTTAATTGAAGGGTGACAGGAATAATTCTCAAGTTTGAAATCGTTAAAAGTAAAATCAAAAATATCTTTTACGGCAGGATTGAGCTTCATAGTAGGAAGATCGAAAGGCTGTCTGGTAAGTTGAAGATTGGCCTGCTCGTAATGGTTGCTATATAGATGCACATCACCAAAAGTGTGAATAAATTCACCGGCATCAAGATCACAAACCTGCGCCATCATCATAGTAAGTAATGCATAAGATGCTATATTGAAAGGCACACCCAAAAAAACATCAGCACTGCGCTGGTATAACTGGCAAGATAATTTTGCCCTGCTATTTGCAGTTTCGGGAGTCACATAAAACTGAAACAACACATGGCAGGGCATCAAAGCCATTTTCGATAATTCGCCCACGTTCCATGCACTTATAATTATCCGGCGGCTGTCAGGATTATTTTTTATTTGGTGAATCGCTTCTTTAACCTGGTCTGTAATAGTTCCGTCATTGCCTTGCCAATTACGCCATTGTTTTCCATAAACTGGTCCGAGGTCACCATTTTCATCAGCCCATTCATCCCAGATTCTAACCTGGTTTTCTTTTAAATAACCAATGTTTGTCTCGCCTTTTAAAAACCACAACAGTTCATGAATAATACTTTTTACGTGGAGTTTTTTTGTTGTAACCAGGGGAAACCCGTCTTGTAAATTAAAACGCATCTGGTATCCGAAACAGCTTTTTGTACCGGTACCTGTACGGTCTGTTTTAACTACGCCATTTTCTTCAATATGCTGTAATAAATTCAAGTATTCCTTCATGGTTGCAAGGTAATAAAGTAATCATATTGACAAGCTACGGTAATAAACTGTGCATAAAAAAAACGGACCGCCTAAACAGGCAGCCCGGTAATTTAAATCCGAAAAATCCACAACCTTTATAATTTTTTAAATAGAATCTATTGAGAGCTCCATGAAAATTAAAAATTAAATTTCCCTAATGCCGGAGTAAACCTTATACTAACATAATACCACCAGGGGAATGCACCTTTCTCTCCTGATTTTTTTACAACGTACATTGATTCTGTTACAGATGCCCAGCTAAAGCCGGTTTCAAGGTCCATAATGTTATCAAGCATTTTATAGTTCAACCTTGAATCAAACTCGTAGCCCAGATACTTACTATCACTGGCAGAACTTTTTAAACCTGAGTTGGATTGGGAATAGAAAAGATGATTTTCCTGGCGTAGAGTTAGTCTTTTATTCTTGCTCTGGTATTGAAACATGAGGTAAGGATTTATTAAACCTCCATTGTTAAGATCGCCGGGAAAGGACGTAAAAAAATCCATATTGCCATTAAACCTGTGGGCAACCCCATACAATGGAACAAAGTTGTTCTCTTTTTCTTTTTCGGTTGAATCCTGTCCGCTGAAATACTCAGCCCCTAACCGAACTGACAAGAATTTGCCGGTATACTTTATTTCAGGTTGAACAAAGTGTGCAGAAAGTGATTTACCTGCGGAGTCTTTACCGTATTGGTAATAACTGCTAATCGTTGCATACCATTGGTTTTTGTTGTACTCAATTCTTCCACCACTGGTCAAACGCATATTTGTGGTTTTGTAATTGCGTGAACTCTGGTAACCATCTGCGGCATTAATTGTAGTAAGCGTAAACTCTTTGTTTAGCTTATAATTAAGGTAATGCACCAATAAAACCTTGTAATTACTAAAACCAACGGGTTTATAATTGGTAGTAAAATTATTTTCACCATATTGGTTAAATGCACCTAATAACTCGGTAGAAAAATTGGTCTTATTGTTATAAATAAACCGCACCGCATCGTGAGAATTTGCTACGAGCCTCCAATCGTTTTCAGCAAACAAGCGTTGATTATCATACATCACCCTTTGCCTGCCTATTCTTACAGATATGCGGTCTGTAAAGTGGGGTTCGGCATAAATTTCAAACATATATAAAGGGTACGTGGTATTTTCTACCGGGGTTACGGTACCCTGCCCCTGCCGTGGGTCCTGCTGCCCCCATACCCTTGCATCCTGCAACGAAGCATAGAGGTCAAAATTTTTATTTTTATAATCAAAATTTAACCGGGTGCGTTGGTTTGTAAAAACAGCCGGTAAAGTATCGGTAGTTGGTAAAACCCTGTAACCATGCCTTACTTCTGTTCGAACCCTGAGGTCGGCAGAAATAATAAGGGTGTTTGGTTTAATAATTTTTTTGGTTGTATCTGCATTTGCCGCAGGTTTAGCAGTATTGCCTGAGTCTTGCGCTTTGGCACTCCACATAATAAAAGAACAGATTATAAAAAATAGTGTTTTTGGTTGCATAAAATCAATTGAATACTCAAATATATAATATCTATCGGAATTATAGGAATTAAAATCAAATTTTTTTAAATTTTATTTTGGGTGATTTAAAGAATCGGAACGTTTAATAATTTCAGCCAGTGTGGCTTTTTTCAGTAACAGTACGGTATCATTTCTCACATCAGCAAAAACACTCCTTATTCCACATACATTTTCATCTATGCACTCATCACACCTTTCATAATATTTATGCGCTACGCAGGGTAACAATGCAATAGGACCATCGAATAAGCGCATAACATCGGCAATATTAATTTCTTCCGGCGTTTTTTGAAGATAATACCCTCCCATTTTTCCTTTCTTACTATTCAACATACCTGCATTTCTTAAATCAAGTAAAATAGCTTCAAGAAATTTGCGGGGAATGCGTTCACTTTCTGCAATTCTGCTAATTTGAACAGGTTCGTTCAATTTATATTCCCGGGCAAGGTAAACAAGCGCGTTTATGGCGTATTTAGTTTTTTTGGAGATCATCTTATTTCATCCTTTGTATTGACTATTAACCAGTCAATTTAGATTTTTTGCACCGGGCAAAAAAAACAATTAATATTTATATAACCAACAACTGGTGATATTATAACAAATGACTGATGAAATGTTTAAAATTCATGCCCTCTATAAAACTGATTTTAAAAGAATACCAATAATAGCAGCACCAAGTATTATATAAGGTTCATTTATTTTTTTTACGTACACCAAAGTTAGGATAGCAGCAAGGGCTATTAAAGCTGTGGTAATATCAATAATACTTCTGCCTGCAATAACTATTACAGCACCTGAAAGTGCGCCGATAACGGTAGCCGTAATACCATCTACAAATGCTTTGATCGATTTGTTCTTTGCAATTTTTTTAAAATACGGGGCTGGAATAATAGTAAACAGGTAGCATGGTAAAAAGGTGGCAAGCGAAGCTACCGCAGCCCCAGGAAAACCAGCAACCAGGTATCCAATAAAGCCAACAGTTATTACAACCGGGCCGGGGGTTATCATTGCTACAGCCACTGCATCAACAAACTGGTGTTCATCAAGCCAGTGCATTTCTGTTACCACACCACCATGAAGGAAGGGTACAATTGCAAGCCCGCTTCCAAAAACAAAGGCACCTGCCTTGGTAAAAAACCAGGCTATCTGCATTAGTGTGCCAGATTCATATTCCCAAAAACCGGCACTCAATAAAATTATGGAAGGAAGAGAGGCTGGTTTACGAATCCATGCCGGTGGCGCTTTTATCATCATATAAATAACCCCTGCAGCTACGAACAATAAAACCTCTTCGGTCTGGGTAATAATTGTTATTACTGCAGCCATAATATAAAACACCCATAGCAACCAGTTTGATGATACTGATTTAGCATCAAACTTACTTACAGACTTTGCAGTGAGTTTATAAGCGCTTACTGCAATAATGCCTATCACTGCCGCGCCCACTCCATAAAAAATAGCCTGCATCCATGGAAGTCCTCCATATATTTTGTAAGCGATACCAATTACAACAACCATTATAAATGACGGAATTACAAAGGCTATCCCTGCCAGCGTAGCTCCCAAAATTCCATAATGTATAAAACCAATATAAATGCCCAGCTGGGCAGCTAACGGGCCGGGAGCTAGTTGTGCAAGTGCCAATCCTTCTTTGTAATCTTCTTCAGAAATCCATTTCCTTTTTTCAACCAGGTCGCGGTTCATATATCCAACGAGGGCTACCGGACCTCCAAAACCAGAATATCCCAATTTTAAAAAATATAAAACAAGCTGGGTAAGTGAATACGAAGGTTTTTCTGGAGAAGGCTGCATGAGATTAAATTACTCACAAATTATACAAAGTTTAATCATGCAAAAATTGAATTTATTTTGCCCAGGTACTAAAAAAAAGCGCCATGAGGCGCTTTTAAATATTTATACATGATGTGGCATTGGCGTGTTTGATTGTTGCATTTGATGTTGCATGGGCGAGAAAGTATTTATTCTTTTTCGCCTAATAAATTCAGGGTACACCCAAACTATGGCTGAAGCAAGTACAAAGCTCACGTTATACCAAATTGCCGTTTCCCAAATACGACTCACGAATATAGCCGACACCATTAAAATTAAATAACTGACGGCAGGAGCTGTAAGGATCAGATTTCCCTCCCCCCGCATTCCAAACTTGAATAACCTGTACCCCCACTTCATAACCATAAAAAGGAAGGCCATATAAAATATTAAACCGAAAATGCCATATTCAACAGCCATCTCCAGGTAACTGTTGTGCATTACCTTATCGTCTAACATGCCCGGTGCATATTTACTTACCGCACCAATTGATGACGATTCATCGCCTCCCAACCCCAAAAATGGATTTCTTGAAAGTGCTTCCAAACCTGCCTCCCAGTAATACCACCGGTTACCACCACCTTCAACTTCTGTCATATAAATAGCACGCTGAACTGTTGGTGAATCCAATGAATAAATAACACCAATGACGCCAATTATGCCAACGAAAAATAATACAAGGAACTGAAAGTCTAATCGTTTTCCTTTCAGGTTTACATATAATCCCAGCGCAGAAACAAGGGCAAAAGTTACGAGACCATTTCTGGAACCCATTTGCATGATCATTATAAACATGAGTAAGATGGCAATTGCTGCAATCATTTTATTCCATATTTTCTCTTTCATAAATAGGGTGATATACAGAAAAATACCCAAGGAACAAAGTTGCGAGGTAAAAGCACCGTGGTGGGCATCCCCCATTTGAAGTGTATCGGCACCCGCAGTCGAAGCACCACTTTTCATTTGTCCATATAGAACGAGGTATATACCTAAAACTGTTACAATAAAAGGTGCAATTCGCCGGGAAAAATCCAGCGTTCGCAAAAGTGTAGCCTTCGGATAATTGATGAGTACTTTTAAATAAATAAAGAAGAAAGATATTTTAAACAATTTTACTATTGATCTTACAACAGCCTTCCATACCGGCGCACCATTTAAACCTTTATAGTTTACATCTGTATGCTGGTAATAAACGAAAACACCCAGGACTATAAAGAATCCAAAAATTACATAGTACACCACGAACCTGTATGGCACAACATTACTTTTCTTACTAATTATATCGTACAACAATAAGGGCAATACCGAGGCAATTGCAATAGATTCTGCAAAGGAATCGGTATCAATTTCCCCTGAAATGAAGGCGCCCTGCGCAAGGGGAATAGCCATAAATATTGGGAAGAAGTAAGCGCGGTCGTACAAGATCATCGGTAAGGTAATTATGATCAGGGGCATGGCAGTGACCATTACCAGCGAGGTCCACAATGCAAGACTAAAAATTATTAGGGTAAACCAGAAAACAATGTCTTTAACTTTTAGTGTAATCCGGTTAGTCGGGGGCAACCCATTTAAAGGAACCATAATTATTGCAATTAATAAGAGACATTGTTTAAAAATACCTCTTTATAAAAAATGAATTTCAAAGTTATTTAAAACTATTATCGCCCATTTAATTCTCTTCCGCCGCAGGTAACTCTGTATCCGCATCGCCAAGCATCGGTTTTTTCCTTTTCCCTTTTCCTTTTTTCATGGAAAACATATCCATTATATCTCCCTGAATGTAAGCGAGGTCTTTACCAATAAGCGCCGGTTTCTTTAAAAACGCAACGGCTACACCTACAAAAAGAACAGAGGCAACTATAACAAAGGTTATAACTTCATCTATCACAAAATATTTTGCCAACAGGTAAAAAATATAAGTGGGCAGTACCCATAATACGGCAAGTTTAAACCCTGTATAAAATGGCTTGAACAATAATTCTTTCCACTCTTCAGGAAAAATCCTTTTTCTAATTACTAAGATCATCTGAACATAAGAAAGTAATGAAGTTGCGAATACGCCCCACCCTATGCCCACTAAACCGTTATATAGATAGCCCAGGTATATGAACAGCAAAGCCGCTATTGAGTTTACGATCTTTCTGTACAGGTTAACCCTGATTAATCCATGCGCACGCATTAGTGTATCACCAAGGCTCGACCCCATTCTAAAAGGAAGATTAAGAAAAAATATTTGCATGAGTATAACCGCATCCATCCAATCCCTGCCAAGAAGAATAAGCACAACCGGTTTGCTGAATAGAACAAGGAATAAGGTAACAGGAAGCATCATGGAATTCATGAGTGAAAGTGTTTTTTCAAACACACTGTACACCGCTCTTTTGCCACCCATTTTCTTTACCATTGCTGGCATCATAACACGTTGTACGGTATCGTATAAAAACCGCTGCGGAATATTCATGATGCGGTATGTGCGGTCGAAGATACCCAGGGTAGCTTTATCTACCAGTTTACCTACCTCGAGCACAATACCAAAATTGGCAACGTAATTATTAACCCGAATCAGTGTTAATCCGCCACCATAACTGAACATTTCCTTCCAGTGAGCTTTTGAAAGACCGGCTTTTAAAGGAATGGGTTCATAATACAGGAAGAGGATCATTTTTATAACGAAATAAAAAATGTTAGACCATACGAAAGCCATGTAATTCATGCCCTGCCAGGCGAGGTAAATACCTAATAAATTTGATAGTAGCAGGAATAACCCATCACCATAAAAAATTCTTTTAAACCGGAAATTCTTCTGGAGCAGGTTTAAAGAGGCTGATGAAATGGCTCCGAAAATAAAGACCGTTGTAAAAATTCTTAGGCTTGAGACAAGGCTTGGTTCGTCGTAGGAATCTGCGATATAAGGTGCTGCTATAAAAATGATAAGGTACAGCAATATGGAAATAAATAATCCAGAATAAAAAGTTGCATTTACATGCTCTTTGTCGTGTTCTTTTCGCTGCAGTAAAGCATCACCCATACCACCATCACCCAAAATATTACCAATATTCATGAAGGAGTTGAGCAAAGCAAAAATACCCAGTTCAACTTTTGCATTTGGCATAATACGCACCATAACGGCATAATAACCAAATTGTGAAAAGGTTTTAATGCCTACATTAAATATCTGCCAGACACCTGATTGAACTACCTGTCTTTTTTTAACCATGACGCGTGCACAACAAAACGTATTAAAAAAACATGAGTGAGCAGATGCGCTGCTCACTCAATGTATTATTCTATTTCCGGCGAAGCCGGATGTTTAACTGTCAAAATTAAACGGAGGCTTTTTTACCTTTCTTTTTGCCCATACCAAACAGCTTTTTAAAGAATGAGCTTCTATCGTCGTCGTAATATCCGTATCCGTATTTATACCCATAGCTATAACCGTAACCATAACCGTAGCCGTAACCCGGTATTGCTTTAACATCGTTGAACACAATGTCAATTTTCTTAAACTTACGGTCGTTATACAAGCCCTGGATTATATCAATTTGCTTTTTAAATGTGAAACGCTGCCTCACCACATACAATACAATGTCTGAATACTTACCAAGCAATAAAGCGTCTGTAACAAGACCTACTGGCGAACAGTCAACCACTATATAATCAAACTCGTTTCTAACATCTGTAAATAACTGGTGAACCTTATCGTGGGTCAATAATTCTGCGGGGTTTGGAGGCAATGAACCAGAACTTAACAACATGCAGTTGGGATGAATGCCGGAAGGTTTAATAATATCGCGCAGCTTTATATCAGATACGATATAGTTACTAAAACCTATAGAATTATCTACGCCCAATGCACTTGAGATACGTGGTTTACGTAAGTCCATTTCCATCAGCAACACTTTTTTACCAGATATGGCAAGCGCTGCAGACAAGTTCATTGCAATGAAAGATTTACCCTCACCACCCATACTGGAGGTGGTCATTATTATTTTTTCAGAAGGGTTTGGAAGTAAGAACTGAAGATTGGTTCGCAATGTTCTGAATTGCTCTGCCACCTCGGTTCTTGATTCATTTCCGACCACTATTTGCTGTTGAGATTTACTATGACTAATTTCTGCAACAATAGGTACAAGCGTTGATTTGCTGATATCTTCTGAAGTAAGCGTTTTTGTATTTAGTAACTCCTTCATGAAAATGACTATGGAAGGAATAACCAAAGCCAGGAACAATGCAGCTGCAACAATAATAACAAGGCTCGGGAAGTAAGGAACGGGGTTACGCATTGGCTGATCAATTATCCTGATGGGACCAATGTTGTTACTTTTAGAAACAGCAGTTTGTTCTTTAGTTTGAAGCAGGTATAAATACAACTGCTGCATAACATTTTGCTTTCTTGTAAAATCCAGGTACTGACGCTCCTGTGTGGGAACAGATTTAATAGCACCCTGCAATTCGTTTGTTCTTCTTTCCAGATCTGATTGTTGCATTGATACACCTCTTTTGTAAGTGCGCATCATATTCAACAGGTCGCCTCTAAGTTGCCCTAATTGTACATCTAAGTTTCTAACTGAAGGGTTAGCTTCGGTAGTATTTTGTAACAGCGCCTGCCTTTGCAATTGCATGCTGTTGTATTTCTCTAAGGTGTTTACAAATGCTGCATCTTGTATAGGTGCAGTTGTAGGCATTATCCGGCTGTTATTCTTATCATCAGCCAGGTATCTTTCCAGGTCATTTATAATTCTTAACTGAACTTCTTTTTCTGCGAGGTTTTGTGTAATCTGTGTTGTACTGTTCAACAGTACTTTTGCATCTTCACTTAAAGTGGTAAGGTTGTTGGCTCTTTTAAAACCTTCGATTCCACGGTCAATATTACTTAACTCGTAGGAAACACCACCCAGCCTGCTATCTATGAATGAGATGGTACTGTCGGCTACTTTGTTTCTTTCTGCTATATCTGCACTTATGTATAATTCAATCAGGTGCCTTAAAACATCTTCATGTTTGGCAGGTGTTGGTCCGTCAATTTCAAGATCAATGATGTTTACAAACTCATTGGTAGTTATGGCTTCAATATCAGCCAGGTATTTATTTAATGCAGCACCATATGTTGAAATGGTCATTCCAAGCTCATGCTTGGGATTATTTTCATAAACTGCAGGGTTGCGTACCAATACCCATTTACCATATTTAAAAGAAAGTGTATCGCCCCAGGTTGCGGTAAATGTGCTGTCTGAGTCAGCGTCTTTAAATTTTATCTTATCGTTGTTGATCCTTATATCATATTCAATAGGATTTGCCAATACATCTGTCAGTGATAATAATTCAATAAAAAACGGAGAATTTTTATAAGTTTCTTCGTAGCGAATTGGCCCCTGACCCAGGTACACCACATTTAATTGAAGATCGCGAACAGTTCTTTCAACCAATGTACGGCTATGAATAATTTCCAACTCATTACTTATAGTATTTGGAACAGAATAAAGCCCTAAATCATTCAAAAGACTTCCTTCACTTAAACCTGTAAGTCCTTTTCCCTGCGATGTATAACCATTTACAAGAACCCTTGCTGTTACAGCATACCTTGGCGAGGTATACAACATAATTAGAAGGCCTAGACCTAAAAAGAGGATAACTGACAAAACGTACCAGTACCAGTTACCAATAACTTTTGCAACAAGAAATTTTATATCTACATCCTGATGAGCAGAAACACCATTTGTTCCATACTCATTTCTGTAATCTTGCATTTTTTGAATTATTATAATTAAATAGAAAAACTTTGTGAATAAGATTACCTGATGAGCCTTGCAACAATTACAACCATCAGGGATAAAGCACTGCCTATTATGGCTATATCTCTTGTACGGTATGCACTTGCGCTTGCCACCCTTTCGGATGATGGCTCAACGTAGATTACATCATTGGGACGGAGATTGAAATAAGGTGAGGTGATAACCTTGCTGCTATCCATATTTAAACGAACTATTTCTTTTTGCCCTGCATCATTTGTTCTGATAAGCATTACATTATCCCTTCTTCCATAAAGTGTTATGTCTCCCGCTAAACCCAAAGCGTCAATAATCGTAGGGTTTTCGTTGGGTATTAAAAAGGTAGTAGGATTTCTTACTTCACCTAAAACCGTTATTTTAAAATTAGAAAAACGCACATTAACCACCGGCTCTTTAAAATAGATAGCAATTTTTTCGGTGATGAGTGTACGTGCTTCTGATGTAGTTAAATCTTTTACGAAAACATCCCCCACATAAGGTAGGTGAACAACGCCTTTCTTATCTACAAGGTAACCGGCTATGGCAGCCTGGTTTAAATTATTGCCTCCACCATTGCTTACAGCACCACTGTTAACCGGAAGATTGCCCTGGTTAAGAATCAGGTTAGCGTTAGGATCAAGTGTTTGAATGGTAATATTAATTACATCGTCAGGATGAATTACCGGCGCATCAACCGGATTGGGAACAATTATTTTTGACCGGAGGGTGTCTGGAATATCTTTAAAATAAGCGATTCTGTCGGTTCTACAGGAAAAAAGGTTAGATATAATAAGAAAGCCAGCCGCAAAAACAAATATCCGGCTATAAGCATTTTGGAACATTCGCATTGGTTTTGATGTTTTTTTTAAGGCACGCAAAAATAATCTTGTACCCCATACTGTCCAAATTAAAAATAAATTGTTATTATTAAAAATTTTAATGTGATAATAGGGATGGTAACTTGTTTATGTATATACGCACACTTGTTGAATCGGTTGCCTGCCTGTATGCGTAATTCTTTAATTCTGATTGCTTTAAATTTTATTTAACTGATTTCGGCTTTCAAACACAGATGCATTAACAGATCACTCCTTCTAAAATAACATTCATATTTTATGGTTGCTGCGGAACAATAATTTTGTTGTTTGCCCTGTTTACATCCGCCAGTCTTAAACTTGGATCGATTTCTATTGACTTTATTTCACTCACACTATGACCGATCTCTATATCATAATCAGGGTTTACCCAGTTCCATTCCTTATGAATAGTTCTTGAAACGTTTGCCTCGTTACTTTTATTACCATAAGTTAAATTAACTGGTATATAATGCATTTCTACAGAGCCATCTTTGTAAGTTATTAGTACATCTACCGGCATCGGCATGTCAGACAATTTTTTAATTTTTATGGTAGTAGAATCTCCTTTACCATTTATCTCACCCAATGCGTAATCAATGGTTTTAGTAGTGTAGATCCAATATTCTTTATACCATTGAAGAATGAGGCCGCTTTCCTTTTCAGCAATCCGAATAAAGTCATTTGGGTTGGGATGTTTAAACATCCATTCAGCATAATACCTACGAAGTATATTATTTAATACACTGTCGCCAACAATATACCCAAGCTGTGCAAGAAATACAGCACCTTTTGAATAGGCATTCTGGCTGTAGCCATAATTGGTTTTATAATGATCGGCGTGTGTGCTCATAGGTTCTACCCTATCGCTCTTAACCAAATTAAAGTAACCGGCATAACTGCCTTTAAAAGCAAAGGCTGAATCATTTCTTAACCACGCAGAGACTTTTAATTCGGCATAAGTAGTAAAACCCTCATCCATCCAGGCATATAAACTTTCATTTGTTCCTAACACTCCCTGGTACCAGCTGTGCATCCATTCGTGCAGGGCTGTGCCAACACTGGGTGATTTAATAAGTGTTGCCATTGGGTATTCCATGGCGCCATCGCCACCCTGTATAAATGAATAATTTTTATATGGGTAAGCACCAAAATTCTTTTCTATAAAGGGGTATGCTTTTTCTACGGTCTCTGCCAGGTTCATCCATTTCTGCTGAAGACTATCAACCTTTTTATAAACCACATAAATAAGCGGACCATTTGCTACCTGCTTCTTAATCATAGTAAAGGCGGTGTCTGCTGCCCACACAAAATCGTGCACGTTTTTCGCTGAAAACTTCCAGGTAAAGTTTTTTAGGGAAGCGGCTGGCTTTACTACTTTAGAGGTTTCATATCCAAACCTAATTTCATTGTTATTCAAAAGGGTTCCAGTTGCAGCAAGCATATAATTTTTATCGATAGTAATATTCACATCGAAGTCTCCCCAAACACCGTAAAATTCTCTTGCAATGTAGGGGTTGGCATTCCAGCCCTGGTAATCGTATTCAACCATTTTGGGATACCATTGGCTCATGCTATATCGAATGCCTTCTGCATTATTCCTGCCACTGCGGCGAATTTGTATAGGAACCTGCGCCTCAAAATTCAACTCTATTGAAGTTTTTGAATTAGGGTAAATGGGTTCTGAAAGCACTACTTCCAAAATGGTTTCGTGTTTTATGAGTTTTTGTTGTTTGCCTGCAATTCTCAAAGAACTTACAACCTGCGACCCCTCTTCATCCGGCAATAATTTGCTGATGCGATCTTCTACCCGCCCATCCCAATCATAAATCTCATCTCCATTTTTAGTGGTAAACAAAAGTGTTTTACCTAACTCCCGGCTGCGAACGTCCATCATACTTCCGGGTTTAAAGGCATTCCAGTAAAGATGAAAGAAAACGCGGTGCAGCGTATCGGGTGAGTTATTCCAATATTCAATTTTTTCAATACCGTGCAGCATATTTGTCTGCACATTCATATCAACATCTATATTGTATTTTATTTTTTGCTGCCACCTGTCTGGCTGAGCATAAATTACGGAGGAAAAAAACATAACTATGCTTAATACGAAAGGTCCTTTCATAAGATCAAATTTTTTATAACGGGGTGCAAGTAAATAAACAGCTGCAAAAAAATGGAATAAATTATTTATGGAATTACCGTGCAGCAACTGCTTTTAATAGTTTTCCGTCAGCATTAAATGTTAGCTGCTTTTTAACGAAACCTTTCTTTTCTACAACAACCATATATTGAATGGGATCACCGGAGGGCCTGCATTCTTTAACCACTGGCTTATTCCAGTTTGCATATTCCCCTTTAGAAAGGTTGGAAATAATATTGTGAGGTAAATCTTCCAATTTTATTAATCGTTCGGTACAAAGCCAGTCACCATTATGGGTAAACTCAGAAATCATCTGGTGTCCATTTAGTAAATATGTGGCATTGTAATTAACCTGGTTGTTTTGCCATTCAACTTTTTGCGCATGAGGATAACGAGTAAAAAGTGCATCTTCTACATGAGTGGGAATCTTATTCTGAGAGAATACAGATAAACCAATAAGACTACTTAAAAACAATATTGTGAAACACTTTTTCATTTGCAGCATATATAAAACTATTGCAAAGTGAAAAAAAACACCCACAATAAAAATACAATTAAACCTTTTTTAAGATTTGAAGGCACTTCCTTCCACCACCACAACAATTTCTCCCTTGACATTTTTGGATGTGAAATGATCCAGAACCTGTTGTAATGACCCGCGGTAATTTTCCTCGAACATTTTAGAAAGCTCACGGGTTACACTACAATTTCTTTCTGCCCCAAAATATTTTATAAGATCTGCCAGTGTTTTTCTAAGGCGAACAGGACTTTCATAAAAAATCATTGTTCGTTCTTCATTTGCAAGCTGAGTTAACATGGTGTGCCTTCCTTTTTTCAAGGGCAAGAACCCTTCAAAAACAAACCGGTTAGTAGGTAAACCGCTATTAACTAAAGCGGGTACAAAAGCAGTAGCGCCGGGTAAACATTCAACTTTTACATCATTTTTTATGCATTCTCTTACCAGTAAAAATGCCGGGTCGGAAATACCGGGTGTTCCGGCGTCGGTTACCAGAGCCATTACTTTACCGGCTAATAATTGGTCTACCAGGGTTGCCAGAATCTTATGCTCATTATGCTGGTGATAAGGTAGAAGAGGTTTTGAAATGTTATAATGATTCAGCAATTTGGAAGAGGTTCGGGTATCCTCGCAAAGTATAACATCCACTTGTTGTAATACCTCTAATGCCCGAAGGGTGATGTCTTTTAAATTTCCAACCGGTGTGGGAACTAAGTAAAGCATAATTGTTAACCGGGCAGGCAGCAAGTGTATTAGCCTGCGGCAATCATCAGTTGATCATTTCAATTTCGTAATATTCCATTACAGGGTTTGCCAGTAATTTCTTGCAAGCCTCTTCGGCTATTTTGTGAGCCTCTTCTTCTGAGGTTGCATTAACCTGCAAGGTTATGTGTTTACCCACCCTTACATCCTGCACATTACCGAGATCTAAATTTTGCATGCCTGATTGAATGGCTTTTCCCTGGGGATCTAACAAATCTTTTAACAGCATTACCTTTATCTGAACATTAAACGTCATTCCTTTTAAAGTTTACGAACAAAGATAAAAGAACATAGGTAACAAAAATTAGAGGCACCGAGATCCAACCCCATATGGCTGCGAAGATTGTGGCTAAAACAAACAACACAACAAAAGGAATCAAAGCCCTGTAATTTCCTTTTACAAATTTTAAAGCGAGCATGGGCAACTTACTAATCATTAAAAAACTAAGCAGTAAAATTACGCCATATAAAAACCATGCATTCAACAACAAGTTAGTGAACCAGGGCACATTATCAAACCAATAAATTAAAGGAAATGATGCAACCAGTAAACTGGCAGCGGGTGTTGGCAAACCTGAAAAACCGAGTTTTGCAACGTAGTCTATGTTAAATCTGCCCAGCCTGTAAGCGGCAGCGCAGGGTAAAAGTAAAGCAGGCAAAAGAAAAGCACTGTAAATGTTTAATCCTGTTTGTTGCTGTGCAAATGCAAGCCGTAAGAACTGATAAAGGATCATCGCAGGGGCAACACCAAAACTAACCAGGTCTGCTAAAGAATCTAATTGTTTTCCTAAAATTGAAGTGGCATTCAGCGCGCGGGCAATAAAGCCATCCAGGAAATCTACCAGCCCTGCCAACCCAATAAATACAGAAGCCATACAAATTTGAACGGGTATGGTAATGTATTGAACTCCTGCATTATTCAACTCGGGGTAAAGTCCATTATCGTTTGCAGTATATAAAGGAACAAGCCCGGGCTGCAGCGTAGCAATTATTGCGAGGCAACCAAAAAAAAGATTCAATAAAGTAAAAAAATTGGGAATGTGCTTAACCATAAATAAATTTCTGAGTGTACGTCTGTAAAAACCTATTTCATTAATCTTTCAATTTCTTCGGCAGTAATTGGTATATTTTTCATCAGGTCTTTATTGCCGGTTTTTGTAATCCACACATTGTTTTCAATACGTATGCCCATTTGCTCTTCTTCAATATATATACCCGGCTCAACGGTTAACAACATACCCGGCTTTAAGCCTTCCGTTTTGGTACCGAGGTCATGCACATCCAACCCGAGATGATGGCTTATTCCATGATAAAGATATTTTCGGTATGCCCTGTTTGTTTTGTCTTCATTCTTCACATCTTCTTTTTTAAGCAACCCAATTTTTAGAAATTGTTTTGTTGCCTCATCTCCTACTTTCTCGTGGTACTCGTTAATGATAGTGCCGGGTTTAAGCAAACTCTTTGCATAATTATGCAGGTTTAAACAAGCATTATATACTTCTTTTTGCCTTTTAGTAAACTTTCCATTTACAGGCACTGTGCGGGAAAGGTCTGCAGCATAGCCGCCATAATTTGCACCAAAATCCATCAATATCAATTCTCCATCTTTGCATTCTTCATTATTAGATACATAGTGTAAGGTTCTTGCCCGGTCTCCGCTGGCAATAATGCTGCTATAAGCCTCGCCTTTGCTCCGGTTTCGTAAAAATTCATGAACAATTTCAGCTTCAATCTCATATTCCATTACACCAGGTTTTATAAATTTTAAAAGCCTCCTGAATGCTTTTTCTGTAATATCACAAGCCTGTTGTACCACCTCGATTTCTAAACCTGTTTTAATGGAGCGAAGTTGCTTCATTATTTTGGCGGCACGTTGGTACTGATGTAATGGATAGCGTTGTTTCATTTCAGTTACAAATCGGTAATCTCTCGTTTCTAGCAAACTTGCCTTGCGGTCGTTTTCATTACTGTTCAGGTAAACTGTATCTGCCATGTGCATCCAAACCTGCAACATGGCATCCATGCTATCAAGCCAAATAATCGTTTCAAAACCTGATAATTCTTTAGCATCTTTTTCACGTAACCTGCGCCCATCCCATTTCTCTTTAAGTTCATTAGGTCTTACAAGCACGAGCACTTCTCTATATTTTTTATCTGGGTTATCAGGGTATAAAATCACCATGGTATCTTCCTGGTCAATTCCACAAAGCCAGTACAGGTCTGTATTCTGCTGAAAGCGATACAAGGCATCACCATTGCTAGGCAACTCATCATTGCTGTTAAAAATGGCAATACTATTAGGCTGCATTTGAGAAATAAACCGTTTTCTGTTTTCAGAAAAAATAGATGCATTTAGTGGCAAGTGTTTCATAAAAAAGATGCTTGTGGTAAACCTGCAATATACTTCGGTTTTAGATTAAGTTATTTCATGCCATCCTTAATAACATTTTTTCCTGTAAACAATATGGTGACCATGGGTTCATTTTGCACTTCAATACCTATCATTTACTTTTGGCGCACACATAATTTAACCTGCTATGGCTTACAATTTATTAAAGGGAAAGAAAGGAATTATTTTTGGGGCACTTGATGAAAAATCGATAGCCTGGAAAACTGCATTACGCTGTCATGAGGAAGGTGCCCAGCTTGTATTAACCAATGCGCCTATTGCTATGCGAATGGGTGAAATTAATAAGCTGGCTGAAACGGTTCAGGCTCCCGTAATTGCTGCCGATGTAACAAACATGGATGACCTTAAAAAGTTGTTTGAGGGAAGCATGACCCATTTTAATGGCGGTGTTGATTTTGTTTTACATTCCATTGGTATGAGTTTGAATGTTAGAAAAGGAAAGCACTACACAGAAATGGATTACGGGTTTAATCAAAAAACAAATGATATTTCTGCCATTAGCCTTCACCGTGTATTACGAACCGCGTGGGAAATGGATGCCATAAACGAGTGGGGCAGTGTTGTGGCGCTAACTTATATTGCAGCGCAGCGTGTTTTTCCCGATTATAATGAAATGGCTGATGCAAAAGCGTTACTTGAAAGCATAGGCCGCAGCTTTGGTTACCATTATGGCGTTAAAAAGAAAGTAAGAATTAATACCGTTTCTCAATCTCCTACCAGAACTACAGCGGGAAGTGGCGTAAAAGGATTTGAAGGTTTTATCTCTTATGCAGAAAAAATGAGTCCGCTGGGAAATGCTACCGGTGAGGATTGTGCTGCCTATTGTGCTGCACTTTTCAGCGATCTAACCAGGTATGTTACCATGCAAAACCTGTTTCATGATGGTGGGTTTAGCTTTACCGGTGTAACGCAGGGTGTTATTGAACAAATGGAAAAGTAAACAACAATATATTGATGCATAAAAAAACCGTTGCCTTAAAACAACGGTTTTTTTAATAGCAAATAGTTTATTTAATATTCGTCTTCATTAAACATAAAGTCTTCCTGGCTTGGGTAATCCGGCCAAATGTCTTCAATGCTTTCATACACCTCACCTTCATCATCTAATTCCTGCAGGTTCTCAACCACTTCAAGTGGAGCGCCACTACGAATGGAATAATCGATCAACTCGTCTTTTGTTGCCGGCCAAGGTGCTTCTTCAAGGTAGCTGGCTAATTCTAATGTCCAAAACATGGGCTCGTAAATTTTGCGCAAAAGTAAGTGTTGTAACGAAAAAACCAAATGGCACTGTACACAAAGTGGTTAAAATAATTATATTTTTAAAATGATGCCAGGCATAATCTAACCCCTTTGTGCTTAGGTTTGCAACAACAGATTGAATTTTATATGCTTAAAGCCAGCCACATATTTAAAAGTTACGGTGATCTTAAAGTGCTGAAGGGTGTAAACATAGCTATTAATAAAGGAGAGATTGTGGCAATTGCAGGCTCATCCGGTGCAGGTAAAAGCACCCTGTTGCATATTCTTGGAACCCTCGACTCGCCTGATAGTGGGGAAATATATTTAAATAACCAGGCGGTACACCTGCTAAAAGGAAAAAAATTAGCTGCCTTTAGAAATAAACATATAGGTTTTGTATTTCAGTTTCACCATTTACTTCCTGAATTTACCGCCATTGAAAATGTTTGCATACCAGCCTGGATCGCCGGACGAAAAAAGAAAGAAGCCGAAGAAAGCGCCGCCGAATTATTAGGCATGCTTGGCCTGGATAAAAGGCTGCAACATAAACCACAAACCATGAGTGGTGGTGAGCAGCAGCGTGTAGCAGTGGCAAGAGCATTAATTAATAAGCCTGATATAGTGTTTGCCGACGAACCAACAGGCAACCTTGACAGTTCAAATGCCAAAGAATTGCATCAATTGTTCATTGACCTTAGAACCAAATTCAATCAAACATTTTTAATTGTAACGCACAATGAAGAGTTGGCGCGTTTAAGCGACCGGGAGCTACATATGAAAGACGGTATTCTTATAGATTAAGAAACCCTGCAGGCTTTCTACTACCTTTACGACTAATATTTTTTTATGTTGAAAGTTGGAATATTTGGTGTTGGGCATCTGGGTAAATTTCACCTGAATAACTGGCTTGAAATAGATGGCGTTCAGGTGGTGGGTTTTTATGATCCCGACGATAAAAATGCTACTGAAGTTTCTGAAAAATATAATATAAAAAGATATACCAATGCTACCTCCCTAATAAGTAAAGTAGATGCTGTTGATATTGTTGCTCCAACCAATTTTCACTATGACCTGTGTGAAATGGCGTTGCGAAAAGGTAAACATGTTTTTGTTGAAAAGCCGATGGCTGACACACTTGAGCAGGGAAAACACCTGATAAAAATGATTAAGGAGGCAAATGTCAAATTCCAGGTCGGGCATGTTGAAAGGTTTAACCCGGCTTACCTGTCTGTTCAACACATGAAGCTTCAACCCATGTTTATAGAAGTGCACCGGCTGGCTCAGTTTAACCCCCGGGGCACAGAGGTAAGTGTGATATTAGACTTGATGATACATGATATCGATATCATTTTAAGTATGGTAAAAAGCGATGTAAAACAAATACATGCCAGTGGTGTGGCTGTTATTACCGACACGCCCGATATAGCGAATGTGCGTATTGAATTTCATAATGGTTGTGTTGCCAATTTAACCAGCAGCCGCATTAGCATGAAGAAGATGCGTAAGATGCGCCTTTTTCAGAGGGATGCATATATAGGTATAGACTTCCTGGAAAAAAAGACTGAGATCATTAAATTAAAACAGTCCACAGATAAAGACACATTTTCTTTTGATATAGAAACACAGAATGGAAAAAAAACACTCGCCATTGCCACCCCTGTAATTAAACAGGGTAATGCGATACTCGAGGAGCTAAAGGCCTTTGCAAACTCAATTAAAGAAAATAAGCCCACAGTGATAAATGAGATTGATGGATATCTTGCGATGGAAGTAGCCCACCAGATTTTGGAAAAGATAAGCAACACCAGTATTTTGAGCTGACATTATTTGCATGCAGCGATTTAAGCCATTACATATTGCCTGGTATGTTGCAACAGACGTTATAGCTTCTGTTGCCGTTTGGATTATTATTGCACTCCAAAGAAAAATAATGCTTCAACAGGGTCCATATACTCTGAAAGGTTTATTTACTGAAGATTATTTTTTTAAACAATCTCTTTTTCTTGATGTTCTGTTCTGGATAATTTTATATTCCATTGCAGGATCTTATAACAACTCCATTTATAAAAAATCACGGCTTACAGAATTAACAGTAACCTGCATAGAGACTATGATCGGTTCTGTACTGTTACTTTTTATTTTGTTTCTAAACGACAGCGAAGAGAACTACACCTATTTCTATAAAGTATTTTTTTTACTGCTAATTCTCCAAACCATATTCACTTATGTTGGACGTCTCATTTTAATTTCCATTGCACGCAATCACATTCTTAAAAAGAAAGTGGTTTTTAATGCATTGATCATTGGAAATAATCAGCGTTCCATCTCGGCATTGAAAGAATTATTGCATAGTTATAAAGAAACTGGGCACAGGGTTTTGGGTTTTGTATCGTTAAACAATTTTTCAAAGAATGGTTTATCTAAGTTCTTACCCCATCTTGGCGATATGAATGATTTACCCGGTATCATTAAACACAATCATATTCATGAGGTAATAGTTGCATTAGACAAAAATGATGAGCCACAGGTTAATGAAATTATCAGCACTTTAACCGAACACGATGTAGAAATTAAAATGGTTCCGCAAACCCTTGAAATACTTTCAGGATCAGTTAAGGTTAAAAATGTAAACAGTGCTTTACTCATTAATATAGATACCGGTTTAATGCCCGCCTGGCAAAGTAATATGAAGCGGCTGATAGATATAGGCCTGTCATTTATATCCATGATAATATTGAGTCCCCTGTTTCTTTTTGTGGCGGTCAGAACAAAATTTTCTTCGAAGGGATCAGTAATTTTTTCACAGCAGCGGATGGGTTATAAAGGCAAGCCTTTTTGGATCTATAAATTTCGATCAATGTACAGTGATGCTGAAAAAAATGGTCCTGCCCTAAGCTGCGATAATGATGCACGCATAACGCCCTGGGGAAAATTTATGCGCAAATGGCGGCTGGACGAATTACCGCAATTATGGAACATCTTAATTGGTGAAATGAGTTTTGTTGGGCCCCGTCCTGAAAGAAAATACTACATAGACCAGATAATTAAAAAGACACCGTATTTTAAATATCTTTTAAAAGTAAAACCAGGGTTAACATCCTGGGGCATGGTGCAATTCGGTTATGCATCATCGGTAGAAGAAATGATACAACGAATGAAATACGACCTGGTGTATGTAGAAAATATTTCTTTGTTACTTGACTTTAAAATCATCATTTATACCCTTAGAACCATTGTTTTGGGTAAGGGAAAATAAACAGTGAAACTACGTGCATAGAAGAATTGGAATAATGCTAATTGTTTTTGCCGCAACATATTCCGGCATGGCGCAAAACAAATATTGGCAGCAACACCTTAACTATAATATTGATGTTTCGCTAAATGATGTTGATCATTCCCTTACGGGATTTATTCAGATAGATTACTTTAACAATTCTCCTGACACACTTACTTTTATATGGTTTCATATTTACCCGAATGCATATAAAAATGATAGAACTGCTTTCAGTGATCAACTTATTGAAAATGGCTCAACCGAATTTTATTTTTCTCAAGAGAAAGACAGGGGCTATATAAATCAGCTGAATTTTGAGGTGAATGGAATAACTGCTTTAATTGAAGATGATTTAAAGCACATTGATATTTTAAAAGTGTATTTACCCCAGCCATTACCGCCGCATCAATCTGCAAAAATTACAACACCTTTTCATGTACAATTGCCATCTCATTTTTCACGGAGTGGGCACGATGGTCAAACATACCAGGTAACCCAATGGTTCCCAAAACCTGCAGTGTATGATGCTCGCGGATGGCATGCCATGCCTTACCTTGACCAGGGCGAATTTTACAGTGAGTTCGCAGACTGGAAAGTAAATATTACCCTTCCCGATAATTATTGGATTGCCGCTTCAGGCACCTGTAACAATGTAAATGAAGTGCAGAAAATTCAGGACGTCGCAAAGCAATCACTAAATAAACAAGAAAATTTTTCGTGGTTTCAACAACAGGATGAATTTGATATTGAAAACCCCACCGCCTTAATTCCTCCTTCTTCCCCAAAAACAAAAACACTTACTTATACACTTCAACAGGCACATGACTTCGCATGGTTTGCCAGCAAATTATTTTTGGTTCAGTACGATACCGTTTTATTAAAAGAACACGCAGTAAATGTTTACTCGTTTTTTCATCCGTGGCAAGTGAAAAATTGGGATAGCAGCATACACTTTGCTAAAGATGCCATTCATTTTTATTCAGAAAAATTAGGACTTTACCCATATGACCAAGTATCAGTTGTAGCAGGCAGCGAACAACTGGGCACGGGCGGCATGGAATATCCTGCTGTAACTTTTGTAACCAGTTACAGTGGCGGACAAACCTTAGATGCAATTATCGCCCACGAAATAGGGCATAACTGGTTCTATGGAATTTTAGCAAGTAACGAGAGGGAACACCCATGGATGGATGAAGGCATGAATACTTTTTACCAGGAGCGTTACGAAATGGAGAAATATGGAAGAACAGATAATTTTATTCTGAATAAAAAAGGAATTTTTAAAGAGAAATTACCTCTTGATATGTATGGCACCTTGCTTTCTACCTACAGCAAATTAAAAAAAGATCAGCCAATAGACGGTAATGCTGAAACGTATACTGAACTGAATTATAACCTGGTAGTCTATGAAAAAGCTGCTTTGTGGATGCAGCATTTAAAAGACAGCCTGGGAGATGAAGTGTTTGATAAAAGCATGCAGGCTTATTATAATGATTGGAAATTTAAACATCCCTACCCTGCTGATTTTAAAAAAAGCATAGAAAACGCCAGTGAAACAAACATTGAAAAAGCCTATGCTACCTTATTTACTTCAGGCACTTTTAATAATGAAAAAAGAAGCCTTAAGCCAACTTTATTTTTTAATTTAAAAGAAACCGGTAAGTATAATTACGTTTCATTTTTGCCAGTTGCAGGGTATAATAATTACGACAAGATAATGGTGGGGGCAGCTGTTCACAATTACCAATTGCCGTTAAATAAATTTAATTTTTTTATTGCGCCTGTATATGCTATTAACAGCAAACAATTGAATGGAGTTGGAAGACTTTCTTATAATGTTTTTAAAACAGGAACATGGAGTGAATATTCTTTAAGTGGTGCGAAATATTCGGTGAATGAATTTAATGATGTATACAATGGAGACCTGTATTTACAAATGTCTCGAGTCGTTCCTTCCATTAAAATAACAAGCTATAACAAAGATCCGCGTTCACACCAGAAATGGATTTTCCAGGCAAGATCATTTTTATTGAGCGAAGACAATTTACGATTTAAAGAAACCACCACACCTTCAGACACCTTTTACAGTGCAACAAAAATTTCATCAAAAACTTATATTAATGAACTTAGAATAACCACAGCAGATAACAGGGTTTTATATCCATATAATTTGCAACTTTCATTGCAACAGGGCGATGCGTTTTTGAGAGCAGGTTTTACAGGAAAATATTTTTTCAATTATCCTGTAATTGATGGCAAGGGTGTTGAGATGCGGTTCTTTGCAGGAAAGTTTTTTTACCTGCGACCGAAGAACATCATAAATCAATTTGAAACGCAACGATACCATTTAAATCTCTCTGCACCTAATGGATATGAAGACTACACCTACAGCAATTATTTTATAGGAAGAAATGAATTTGAAGGATGGCAAAGCCAGCAGGTAATAGAGCGGGATGGCTTTTTTAAAGTAAACACCTCATTACTTGGAAATAAACTGGGCAGAAGTGATAACTGGATAGCCGCAATAAACTTTACAGGCGATATTCCGGAAAAAATAAACCCATTTAAAGTTTTACCCATCAACATTCCTGTAAAATTCTTCGCAGATTTTGGAACTTATGCAGAAGGATGGAATGGATCATCGTCTAATGGCTCTTTGTTGTATGATGCAGGTTTGCAGTTTTCTCCTTTTAATTCCCTGATCAATATTTATTTTCCCTTGCTGTATAGCAAAGCTTACTGCGATTATTACAAAAGTTACCTGGGTCAAAAGCATTTTATTAAGACCGTTACATTCAGTATAAACATCCAGGTAATTACGACCGATAAACTAACCACCTTGTTGCCCTTATAATGCTTATTTCTGTAGAAAATATTCCTGCACATAAAATAAACCGTGAAAAATGGGATGCGTGTGTTGACGCAGCCCCCAATGGATTAATTTATTCGCGGAGCGTGTATCTCGATGCCATGTGCGATAACTGGAACGGTATAGTGCTGAATGATTATGAAACGGTAATGGCTTTACCCTGGAGAAAAAAATATGGCATAAAATACATTTATGATGTTCCATTTATTCAGCAATTAGGATGGATTGGCGAAGTAGATGAAAAGCTTGCAAAGCCCTTTGTAAAGGCATTACTTAATTTTTGCCGCTATGGCACCTATGCTTTTAATTTTTTAAATAACATAACCGAAAATACTTCCCGTGGTAAACAAAGCAACAACTATGTGCTGCCGCTTACCCAACAATACGAACAATTGCAAAGCAATTATAAAACTGACCTGAATAATAATTTAAAAAAGGCAAATAAATTTCAGCTGCAATACAATTCAGACAAGGCAGATACAGCCATACAGGTATATAAAGAATTGTATAAGCACAAACTGTCTAATGCCGGGGCTCTAGACTTTATGAACTTTCAAATGCTGTGTAAGCAATTGTCTAATGAACATATGATTCTGGTAAGAAGCGTACGTGATAAAAATGACGAAGTACTTTCAATAGCATTGTTTTTAAAACACAAAAAACATTTGTACAACATCATGAACAGCACTACGGTTGAAGGAAGAAAAACGGAGGCAAATGCTTTTTTATTTGATAGCCTGATACATGAATTCGCTGGCAGGGATTTAATATTAAATTTTGAAGGATCTGATATTCCCGGGGTTAAAGGTTTTTATGAAAAGTTCGGAACAATTAACCAACCTTATACACGCATAAAATTTAATAACCTTCCATTACCTGTCAGGCTCTTTAAGCGATAACCTGTTCTCAATAATTTTTTCTGCTATTACAATATCTATTGGACGGGTTATTTTTATATTATCATATTCACCTTCTGTCAGGTAAATTTTTTTACCATATGCTTCGACAACTGTTGCTTCATCTGTAAAAGATTCCTGGAAGGGCAATTGAAACGCGGGCAATAACAATTCGCTTTTAAATGTTTGCGGCGTTTGAATAATGCGTACCTGATTCCTGTCTTTCACTACATAATCACCTCCTTCTGAAATGCGTATGCTGTCTGCCACAGCCACTGCGGGTATAGCGCTGCCAACTTCGAGTGCCTGCATATAACAACGGTGAATTAGTGGAATGGATATAAGACATCGCACCCCATCATGCACAAAAATTACTGAAGGTGTTTTTACCAGTTTTAAACCTTCCTGCACAGAGTTAAACCTTGTGGAACCTCCCTGGGCAATGGTTATTCTGCCGGCTGCTTCACCGAACGAAGCTGTAATTTGTTTTCCTTTTTGTATAAACTCGTTAGGTAGCACAAGTATAACATGCAGGTCGTCGTAGGCACGCAGAAAAGTTTCCAGAGTATACCAAAGCACGGGCTTATCATGAATGAGCAAAAATTGCTTGGGCACGGTATTTCCCATACGCTTTCCCATACCACCGGCTACAATTACCGCAAACTTTTGCATTGGTTCATCATTCATTTATAAATTGCCACTTCGCAAAGACCATCATTATTTTTTGCACCCCTGTACATACCGGCGCTGTTAAAGATCATTGCCACATTTCCTTCGTTGTCAACCCCAATCATCCCACCTTCACCATCTAAGCTTTTAAGCTTTTCCATAACCACAACATCCATAGCCTGCCGAAGCGTCATGCCTTTATATTCCATCAAACAACTTACGTCGTAGGCAGCAACCGTTCTCAAAAATATTTCTCCATGCCCGGTACAGCTAATGGCGCAGGTTTTATTATTTGCATATGTACCGCTTCCAATAACAGGGCTGTCTCCAATTCGTCCATATTTTTTATTCGTCATGCCACCGGTACTTGTAGCCGCCGCAATATTACCATTCACATCGCAGGCAACGGCACCAACGGTTCCAAACTTTTTTTCTTTCATTAATTCTTCGAGCTGCAGATGGGTATGATCGAGAGAATAATTGTCACTGTCACGAATTTGTTTCCATTGGTCGTACCTGAACTGGGAGAAAAAATATTCATCGGGTTCCAGTTTTATTCCCTGTTTAATTGCAAAGTCATTGGCACCCTTACCGCTTAAAAAAACGTGGTTGCTGTTGCGCATCACTTCTGTTGCAAGCTCTATGGGATTGCGAACATTTCTTACACCGGAGACAGCACCTGCCATCAGGTTGCTGCCATCCATAATAGCGGCATCCATTTCCTGCACGCCCTTTTTTGTAAACACTGATCCACGGCCCGCATTAAACAGCAGGTCATCTTCTAAATAAATAATTGCCGCTTTTACAGCATTGACTGCTGAACCACCTTCTTCCAAAACCGCGTAACCCGCGTTCAATGCTTTGGTTAAACCGTTGTTATATGCCTCTTCAAGTGTTGGCGTCATATCTTCTTTAAGAATAGTGCCGGCACCTCCGTGTATAACCATTGAAATTTTACCCATGTATAATAATCTGTTTAAGCGAAAGTAGATATTTTACCTGCGGAAATATTCTAAGAAATAGTTGAACCATTTAAAGGCTTTTTAAACATGTAACACAATGTTTGAAAGATTACTAAATCAATTTATAGGAAATGAAATTATACCAGCAGCGTTTTGCACTCATACAGCAACTTTTCTTTGTTGATGGCTGCTGTACCGACTTCTTCACAAACCAAACCACCTGCAATGTTCGCCATTTCTGCAGCCAGGTATATATTGTTTGTTGAAGCATACACCAACGATGCCACACCAATAACAGTATCACCTGCACCACTTACATCAGCTACGTTGCGAATGTGAGATGGAATTATTTTTTTCTGATCGTTTTGGCGATAATAAACCCCTTTCTCAGAAAGTGTGATGAGGGAAATATTATGATTCAATATACTTTGCAATTGCACATGAATCTTATTCATCAGGTCTTCATCAATATCATCTATCAGTAAATTTAACCCGTCTTTTACTTCGCTGAGATTAGGCTTAAAAATGTCAACATCTTTATAAGCAAAGAAGTTTTTACGTTTAGGATCAACCGTGGTAACAATCTTATTTTCCTGGCAGATTTTTACTACCTGTTCAATCACTTTCGGAGGTAAAACACCTTTGTTATAATCTTCAAAAATTACTACCGCGGGCTTGTTGTTTTTCACATAAGCAGAGAAAGCTTCTATCAGGGAGGATGCATCATGTTCGGATAAGTCGGTGGTGATCTCGGCGTCTAACCGCATCATCTGCTGGCTGCGGCCTATAATGCGCGTTTTATTACTTGTAATTCTATCCTTACTTCTTATTAGGCCTGAAGTGTCAATACCACTTTGTTGCATCAGGTTGTTTAACACGCTCCCATCATCATCATCACCCACAACAGAAAAAACAGTGGTGGGCGCACCCAGTGATACGGTGTTTAATGCAACATTTCCGGCACCTCCGATTCGCTTTTCTTTTTTATCGAGAGATACAATCGGAACAGGCGCTTCAGGAGAAATTCTTTCAACCTTTCCCCACCAGTATGTATCCAGCATAACATCACCAATTACCGCAACGCGGCATGCTGTAAACTGTTGAAATAATTGATCAAAGTCAATCATATTTTATTCGTCAACTTTTTTATTTTTAACACTAACGGCAAGAAAGTATAAAGGTATACCTGCTAGTACTATTGCCAGACCCCATAGAGCGTAGGTAGGTGAAGCCCATACCAGGCTTATACAAAAAGCCACCGCAAGTAAAATATAAATAACAGGAAGCACAGGATAACCAAATGCTTTATATGGGCGGGGTAAATCAGGTTTCTTTTTACGTAAAATAAAAATACCAATGATGGTAAGAATATAAAATATTACCACTACAAAAGACACCATAGTAAGCAGGTCGCCATACTTTCCGCTTAAGCATAACAGGCAGGCAACAAAACATTGTACCCATAAAGCATATTCAGGCACAGCATGTTTATTAAGTGTGCCTGTCTTTTTAAAGAATAAACCATCTTTTGCCATTGTATAATAAACCCTCGCCCCGGCAAGTATTAATCCGTTGTTACAACCAAAGGTGCTTACCATAATCATAACGGCAATTACAATGGTACCGGCAGTGCCAAAAATATTATTTGCCGCTGCAATTGCTACCCGGTCGTTCTGTACAAATGCTATATTTTGCAATGGCAGCACATACAGGTACATTAAGTTGGTGAGCACATAAATAATGGTAACGATAAATGTTCCAAGAAAAAGACTTAACCCGATGTTGCGCTGCGGATTTTTTATTTCACCGGCTATGAATGTAACATTGTTCCATGCATCGCTGCTAAAGATTGAACCAACCATTGCAGCTGCAATGGCACCTACCAAAACTCCTCCGTTTATGGGCAACCATTCAACCGGCAGTATGCCACCATTGCTTACTGGCGCACCCATATTTTGCATGGCAGTAAAACCTGTTTGCCAGTTCTCATCCCAAAAATTATTTTTCACCAGCAAAAAACCAAAGATGATTAGTCCGAATAGCGACAAAAGCTTGGCAGAAGTAAATGTATTTTGTATAAGCTTTCCGCCTTTAATGCCCTTTGTATTTGTATAGGTAAGAAAAATGATGAGGATGATCGCTACTACCTGCGCGGCAGATACCTGTGTAAATCCGAGATCGAACAAAATATTATTTTCACTGAATGCGGGAATCATGTAGGCAGTAAATTTCGCAAAAGCCACACCCACCGCAGCAATAGTGGCAGTTTGAATTACAGCAAACAAACTCCAGCCATACAAAAACCCGGCAAGCGGGTTAAAAGCCTCTTTAAGATACACATATTGCCCGCCAGCCTTGGGATACATACCACTCAGTTCACCATAACTCACTGCTGCGGTTATGGTCATAAAACCCGTGATAACCCAAACAGCAATCAGCCAACCTGCGCTGCCAACATTTCTTGTAATATCTGCACTAACAATAAAAATTCCCGAACCTATCATGCTGCCGGCTACTATCATGGTAGCATCCATCAATCCCAGGCTGGGTTTAAAAGTGGTTTTTGTGTCCTGCATATTCAGTTGTATTACTACTTATCGCAGCAATTTGGTTTATAAAAAATCCCGTTAATTCTAACGGGATTTGAAGGTAATACAATATGGTTCAAATTTACTTTTTCTTAGACGAATCGTTTTGCTTATTCAGCTGCAATACAATGTCGTGGGTTATATCTCTAACCGAATCTTTATAGTACATCAGGTTATCGTCGCTACTGGTGGCAAAAACATAACTGTACCCTCTTTCTTTTCCATACACTTTTAAAAAGTCCTGGATCTTCGATTTTATATCCAGCATCTTTTTCATGGTTTCAGATTGCAATTGTTGCCCCAATGCCTGCTCCTGTTGCTGGTAGTCGTTACGCATTTTCATTAATTGCTCCTGTATCTGTGTTTGTTCTGCCTGCGACAGGTAAGGTCCGCGTTTATTGTAATCATTTACCTTAGCCATATAATCATTTTGCAGGCGGGATAATTTTTTCTCCACCTCATCATTTTTGCCTTTCAGGTAATTGCGCTGTTCTTTAAAATATTCGTAATTATTTTCTAAGGTATCCAGGTCAAAGTAGGCGATCTTTAGATTTACACTGTCTTTATTTGAAACAGTAGCAGTAACTTTTGTTTCTTCCCCACTATTAAAATGCACGTAATACAGGTAACCCACAGCTATTAGCAACAACACATTGAACACGAGTAAAAAATTTTTCATCCAGCGTAATTTTTCGAATGAAGGTAAAGGCTACCCTATAAACAAAATTGTTAAATAAGATTGCAAATAAAGCAGTTAATTACCAATAAATCAATTGTAAAACAGCTATGTTATTTTGGTGCAAACCATACATCATCGGGCATCGCCAGTTGCGTCGCACCCTTGTGCCACATAACAAAACGCACCAAAACAATGCAATCGTAATTATTCCTGTTGTGCCATTTTTGTAGGCAATCCAATGGTTTCAAGAATGCCTGTAAGCATAGACTTCCATAAGAAATTATAAAACGAACCTTTGGTTTTCCTCTCCACAGTTAATTTAGCAATTCTTTCTTTTTCTCCGGGATGCGGGTTATTATTTTTTATAAGAAAAGTATTGGCAACAAACCCCGTAATAGCTTTATTCTTCAGTTCGCCGGAACCATCGGCATTTTTTAGCGGTGTAATTTTAAGGTCTTTGTATAATAAGGTAACACTGGTATTAGAACGGTAATTATTACCCGCAATAGTGGAGGATGAACTATTGACTTCGCCACTCTTAATTGAAAACAACCCCAAGGGTTCTGCCACGGGGTTAATCAGTTCTTTACCTATACTTCCAGTTGTAACTTTAGCAGTAAAATCTCCTGTTTCTGGTTTTGTTAGGTCGAATTTCAAATGAATATTTACTTGCGCCACTTTCATAAAGTTCATGGAGCCATCGAATGCCATGTATTTATTCTTCTTAATTACATAAGGCATGTTTGTTACATTTTTCATTTCACCCTGCAATCCCGTAAAAACAATTTCGCCTGTTTGCTTACTTAAGGGATTGAATTCCTCATAATGTATATTAAAATTCTTAACCTGTACAACAGAAATATTGATTTTTGTAGGCAGCTTTAATATTGCCTGACCAGGAAAATTTTTGTAAGTAAAGTCTTGAGGAACAGGTTGCGAACGGTCAAGATAATCATCAAGCATTCCTCCATTCAAAACCGCTGAAGAGGCTATTAATTCATCGTCATTTACAAATTTAAGCCAATCAATATCATTGCATATTATCTCATTTATTTTAAGATCCATGCGGTTTGTCCGGTCTTTTACAATCTTCATAAATTGATCCTTTCCATACCTTGGTTTAAGCGCCACCTCCCGTGCTATCAGCTTTTTCTGTGAGTGAATAAACTGCACTTTTTTAACCGTAAAGAAATAAAGGCTGTCGGGTGTACGGTAAGAATAATTGCCGGCAGACAGCTGTGCCTCCTTGGAAAACAGAAACCGGTTTTTATCGTATTGGGTAGAAGCGTCAATGGTAAGGTTAGATAACGTAATTCCTACATTCTCAAGTTTCGTGCTTTTATTCTTTTTACTAAGGTTATGGTTGGTGTAAGTACCGTTATCAATAACAATGGCATCCGCATGAAAGCTTTTAAAATTTTTGGTGAGTTTTTGATAAAGGGTTAAGGAATCATTTAATTTCCTTTCAAGGGCATTATAATTCCTGGGTTCATGATACACAATTATATCAGGCCGGGAAAAGTAGAGGGTGTCTATATCAATATCGTCTTTGTTTATAAAATCTGCCGGACCCAACCCGGCTATATGCAGGTTACCCAACTTAATTTTATACACATCGTCGGGTGCCTGTTTTCTTTCATCCAATATTTTAAGAACGGCGCTGTCTGGTATAAGAACAGCGTTGATCACATCTATCCGGGCGGCCAAAACATCGGGCTCAATTTTTTCAATTTGCAATTTGTATAAACCATCCGACCCTTCACTTACCATTTTTTGAAGCTTGGAAATAATTAATGGTCTGAGGTCTATGGGAGATTCACTTTTCGCAATTGATTCATCCAAGCTTACTTTTTCTGTTTTAAAATGCAGGTATAGGAATACACCAAGTATTATAACAAGCAGCCCAATTAAAACGTAATAACCTTTCTTCATACAACTCCTTTCGTTTTTATAAATCTTACTACCTCAGTCAAAAATTAGGCCCTAATATAAGCTTACAGGAACCACCAAATCCCATTGGTTTTGCTTTAGACCAACTATGGAATAATCAACCAGCCTGCTATATCTTAACCCAACCGTTATAAATTGCTGGTTCCACCATTTTGTATCGAAATAAATTTCAGATCCATAAGACCGGAGTTGATAATGTTTTCCTGTTCGCAAGCTTTTAGCATTGGTGTAATCATAAAAAACATCACCTCGAATGCGCAGGAAATAAACAATATTTCCAAAGCCCCAGTCAGGGTAAAACAATGGCAGGTGATATTCCGCACCGAGTTTATACATGCGCGGAAAATCAATTAACTCGTAACCCCTTGACATGGGAAAGTTATTTGTATAAAAATAATTATTTGCCGTATCCCTAGACTGCCATGCGCCGTTTAATACCAGGTTGTGCGTAGAAATAAGACCGGGTAAATACTGACTGCCTGATACAAGGGTTTGTATGGCTTTTCTGCTGGAGACATTGTGCCTGTACTGCATTAAAATACTGCTGCCCAAATGGGGTAAAATGTGTTGTGCCGCAGTTTGCATTTGGGTATTGTACTGTAAGCGACCCTGAACATATCCAAATTCTTTATTGAGGAAAAGGCTTTTTGTGTTTCCCCTATATTGTATTGAATTATAATTATAAGAGGCAGCTACCGTTAACCTTCGGTAATATTTTCCACCTGTTAAAGTGAGTGGAAGTATTAGTCCCGAACGTGCATTAAGTTCATTCCAATGTGCAACCGTGTCCTGCGATAATGCAAACTGGCGGTTAAATATTTCATTTAATTCTACAAAAGGCTGCAAAAACCATCCACCATATATTTCTGTAATCCCGACCCTGCTGTATTTTTCATTGGCGTTATAAGTGTATGCTAACTGGGTTTGAAACGTGTTTAAAACATTCTCTCCATATACGACTACACTATAGTCCGGGTGCTCCACATAAGGGCTCCAGGTGTAAAAGTTAAAGGGATGACTGAATTTTGGATATTTTTTTGACGGATAGTTTTGCGTTGTAATGGATCGTTGTAGATTATTATGAGAATTTTGAAAGGGTTTTAAAACATATAACCCTGTTAAAGTATCTGATAAAACATTTATGGGTTGCCATTGTGGGGTTGTGGATGCAAGTCTATAGCCATCTGCAGTAAATACTGATGAAACCACCTTACTATTTACCAGCGTTCCATGATACATGCCTGTTGTATTGGATGCAAGCAAAAAATGTTTTTTCTCGGAATTGATATATGCCCAAACCTCATCCCTGCCTTTATTAGAAGCCGTGTAAACAAGGGTGTCGCCGTGCACTACAGGAAAGCCAAGGATACGATTGTTCAATGGCAATATGTATTGCATGTTACCAGAAGCAATATCATATAATTGAATGCCCATAAGACCGGCATTGTCCCGAACCATTACAAATACCTGCGCATCATCCGCAGAAAATTTCGGATGAGAAAAGATAAACCCTGAATCATTGCTCCATTTCTTAATTAAAACACCATCGTCACTCATTAACACCAGGCTGCTTTGTTTACCGGGTATGATTTCAGCCGCAACAATGTGTTGACTGTTGTGAGAAATATCAGGCGAAAAATATTTACTATGCGAGGTAATACGTGTTTCTTTACCAGAGGGCACATCTAGCAATTTTATTACGCTGTAATCCCTATTTCCCCAACGCGCATCGGGTTGGTAAGCGGCATATACAATTTTGTTGTTATTATAACTGAAGTATGGATCGATGGAAATGCTGCGGGCACCTATTTTTTCCTGCTTTCCTTCACTGGTTATTTTATAAAAAGCAGGAATTTTTTTATAGCTGTTTTTAATAACCACCACATCGTTTCCCGCAGCATAAGGGTACCTGTAATTAACAACGTTGTTTTTTTCATTCCCTGTTAGGTAATTTGTTTCGACTGTATTATTATTTTCCTGAAGCCATTGTTGTTGGTAATAAGCAAACGCATCATTTTTGAAATTCCTAAAAGATTTACCTGTTTGTTTTTTTATTGCCCCCTGAAATGGGTAAAATAAAGGCTTGAATGAGGCAGCATCATGCGTAACATTTTTCCAGAAGTCACCACCATATTTTTCATTTCCATATGCAACTAACAAATAGCCAAGTTCATAATGATTGGGAATGTATTTGCGAAAAGATCCGTTTCGCAATTGCATATAACTGTAATCTTTATTTTGAAAGTACAGGCTTTTGTACCCGTTGAAAAAATCAGGAAGCCTGCCCCTGCCCTGCCGGCTTAAACTTGTTTCATTATATACAGCGTCGCCTTCAAAAAACCAGTTAGGAACCGATGCTGCATTTGCCAAAGCCTGCCCGCCATCACCAAAAATAACCGACATGGTTTTTGATAATCCTACATTAAAATTACTATACTGTTGTACATGCCGGTATTCATGAATGGCAAGATTATATACCCAACTTTGGGCACCCAATTCAAATGGGTTTTGCGGCGGCGTTAAATAAAATTCACTTCGATACGGTGCCAAACCTACATATGCATTCGAAACTGTTACACCCGGTTGTAAAACAATATTTATTTTTCTAAGCCTGCTGCCCAGACTAGTATAATCTTTTTGTAAGGTAGTTATGGCAGAAGCAATTATCTGTGCGGAAGAATCTAGTTGCACAGGATATATAACCCTTGCAGCTTTTGTATTTATCTGATTATATTTTACCGCTGGTGGAATACCGCCAAACTGTTGAGAGAAAACCTGCAGCCAAATAGCAAACAGGCAACACAGCATTAATAGCGAACATTTATTAAACATATATTTTCACTGCAAATAAAAAGCCATCCTGTAAATAGAATACAGGATGGCTGAATGATGGGTTTTTCTGAAAAACATGTTTTGCATGTGTCATCATGCATAACCAGCAAGTTAAACCAATGCCTCCTTTGTAAGGTGTACTTTGGTCATTTCCAAATAATGATTTTGTAATTGATGTACGTATTTTAATTCTGGATGATGGCGCTTATCCTGCCTGTACCAAATCTCAGCATTGCTGTAATCACCTTCGGAGGGAAGTAAAATGCGAAAAGCACCCTTTTTATATTTAATACTGCCGTCAGGCAATACTTCTTTTTCAAAACTTAAGTTCATCATGCTGGCTTCATTCAATGGAATGGGTTGCAAATGTGCCGTTTCAAACCAAAATTCCTGCACATCTGTTTCCACACAAACCTGTTTATCATCGCGGTTTAAACGTGTTACCTGTCCCTCCCATGTCTTTCCCTCAAATTCTCCCAACAAATAATCACCTACTTTAATTTCATTAAATGGTATCATAATACTTACAATGTTTAGATGAACAAATTAAATAAAATTTTCAGTAGTTCTCTGCGTTGGCAAAATATTTTATCAACCAATTCATACCCAAAATAATCATCAATTATTCTGCCCAGCTCATAACATATCCCGGGTTTTCGATTTCAAGTGCCTGCACGGTTAATTTTAAAGGGTGAAATGTATCTACCATCACTGCCAGCTCTTTGGTTTCTTTTGCGCCAATACTTTTTTCAACAGCACCTGGGTGCGGACCATGTGGTATACCACCGGGATGCAATGTGATCATGCCGCGGGTCACATTTTTACGGCTCATAAAATCGCCATCCACGTAATACAATAATTCATCGCTATCTATATTGCTGTGATTGTATGGTGCAGGAATTGCCTGGGGATGATAATCGAAAAGGCGCGGGCAGAAAGAACACACCACAAAATTGTTCCCTTCAAAAGTGAGGTGAACCGGCGGTGGCTGGTGCACGCGACCGGTTATTGGTTCAAAATCGTGTATACTGAATGCAAATGGATAACAGCATCCATCCCAACCCACCACATCGAACGGATGATTTGCATAATGTATGTGATACATGCGACCGCTTTTTTTGGTCTTTATTACAAAGTCGCCTTTCTCGTCGATTGTTTTTAGGTTTTGCGGCGGGCGAATATCCCTTTCGCAATAAGGTGAATGTTCAAGCAACTGACCATACTTACTTAAATATTTTTTGGGATAACGAACAGGACTAAAACTTTCAACGATCAGTAGCCTGTTGTTTTCGTCATTAAAATTTATCTGGTAAATAGTGCCTCGAGGTAACACCAGGTAATCGCCGTAACCAAATGGCAGCTCGCCATATTGCGTGGTGATGGTCCCCGTGCCTTCATGCACAAAAATGATTTCATCAGCATCAGCATTTTTATAAAAATAATTTTCTGTTCCCCCCGTTGGCGCAGCAAGTACCACATAACAATCGTTATTAACGAGAACAGGAATTCTGCTATCGAGATAATCTTTTGCGGGCTTAATTTTAAAACCATCGAAGCTGCGGTGCTTCAGCATTTTTTCTTCCGCTATTTGTGGCATAACATCATACGGTTCTTCAGTATGAATGATCATGGTTGGCGGATGCGTATGATACAGTAAGGAATAATCGCTGCTAAAGCCCTCGGTACTGAACAATTGTTCAGAATATAATTTACCATCGGGTTTGCGAAACTGTGTGTGGCGCTTATGCGGAATTTGTCCCAGCCTGAAATAGTGAGCCATAAAAAGTTGAATTAAATGATGTGAAATAAATTACCCCCGCAGGAAAAAAAGACAACCTGCGAAATAAAAATTTATGGCGCTGACAACTGAATTGTCTTCAAAAGAAAAATGTATTTCCATTTTCTTTTATCGATCCAATAAGTAAAGTTTCTAAAGAAGAACATAGTTCAAATTTAAAACAATAAAAATGAAAGTTCGGTTGCTTATATAATTTAAGCTTTCACATATTTTTATACAAAGGCGCAAGATTAAATGAGGCAGCTAAAAAATTATCCGCGTAATATTAATGCCTCCTGGAAGAATACCTTTTCATTTCAAATTTAACAGACGCTGATCCTTCAAACCCGGGAATTGGTGGTGATACTTTTGTTATCTTGACTTTTACATCTTCAACTTGTAAAAATGAACTGAACAGGTCAGATGCAATTTCGGTTGCAAGGGTTTCGAGCAGTTCTGCAGGAACATTCATACGTTCTTTTACAACCTGGAATATTGAAGTATAATCTATGGTTTCATTAAGTCGATGAATGGGAATTGATTTAGGTTCAAACATTACTTCTACATCAACCAAAAATGCGCCTCCCAACTCTTTCTCTACAGAATGCAAACCATGGTATGCGTGAAATTTTAAACCCGATAGTTGTATGCTTAACATTATTTGTATGGATTAATATTTTAAATATATGCTCTAAGGTGTACAAAAAAATTGATCCCGGAAGAAAATTCTCCCGGGATCAAAAAACATTCTGTCCAAGTAAATTATTCTACTATTACTTTCTGTGTTTCTTTTAAATCATCCCCGGTAATCATTAGGAAGTAAGTTCCTTTCTGTGGTTTACCGTTAAGGTGCAATTTATAATATTGCTCGCCTGCCAATGTCTGGAATACTTCTTTATGCACAAGCCTGCCATTGATATCCATCAATGCTACTGAAACCTGCTTGCCCTCATAGTTGCTTAAAGTAAATCCAAGATCTTTTACTGTTGGGTTAGGATAAGCTTTAATTACAACATTGCCATTTTTGAATGAAACCGTTACTATGCCATAGCTTGTTACTTTTCCATCTCTATCAAAGTAAGTAAGGCTATAATAGTTGGTACCATTCACCGGTTTGCTATCATAGATAACATACTTGCTTTGCTCAGATGTAGTTCCTTTTGCCTTTACGCTCTGCAATAATGAAAAGTTTCTTCCATCAACAGAACGTTTTACTTCAAAATGATCACTATTTTGTTCAGATGCTGTTACCCATTCAATTCTTGCGCGACTGCCTTCTGCTTTAGCTGTAAATGATGAGAGTACAACAGGCAGGGTTCCATCTGCATTAATTGAAAAACAAGATTTAGCAAAAGAAGAACCATCAAAACTGTTATCTACAGCCTGTACACCCCAGCAATAATTACCCGCGGGTAAATTTTTCAATGTCCACCTTGTATTTAACTGAACATTGCCCAACCGCTGAACCAACATTCTGCCAGAAGCAGTATCAGCATTGGGAAATAAAAATGTTTGACCCTGGTCGTTTACAACATAAAGGTTATAACTAAGACTTGCCTCTGGTGTTGTACCATCTGTTGGAGCATCCCAACGGAAGGTTACCGCTGATTGATTACCGGTTACCCTTAGATCTGTTGGAGCAAGGGGTGGAATATTTGCATTGGTAGCAGGGTTTTCAACAACTAATGCAACATTGCGATTGAATGCACTTCCACCACCATTATATTCATTACCGGAATAGCCAGTTATTAAAATGTCCAGATCGCGATCATTATCAACATCAGCTACTTCAATTGATCCTTCGGAAACACCCGGAATATTTTCGTTGCCGGAATAAGGTGTAAAAACACCACCTGCACTTAAATAAATATCGGTTGCCTGCCTGCTGCCATTCCAGCCGGTTACTATAACATCCAGGTCTCCATCATTATCCCAGTCTGCAAATCTTGCACCATCGCCGGTGCTGTTTTGCCTGTAAAATTCAAAGGTCGTAGCAATATCAAACACACCATTAATATTCCTGTAAAGGCGATACACGCCATCATTGTCTTCACCTGAGCCAAGGTAACCATCTCCGTTTAACAATAGATCAAGAAAACCATCGCCATTATAATCGCCCCATACTGCTGAGCCGTAACCTTTTGGTATTAGACCCAGGTCTTTCTCAGAGAAATTGCCATTGTTGTTTTCAAACATTTTAGAAAACCTTGTGCCTACACCATCTTCAAAACCGGCGTTTACAAAAAGGTCTATATCCCCATCATTATCATAATCTACTTCGGTAACATCGGGATCAATAAAATTGTAGGCTTCAAATTGAGCTGACTCAGTAAAGCCCCCGTTTCCATCATTAAAGAAAATTTTTGCGTGACCTTCAAACTTATTTCCAAAAACATAGATATCGGTATATCCATCATTGTTCAGGTCTGCCATGCCACTGCCTGGCGCCATTTGTGGTATGGCGATGTTGGCATTAGTAAAATTTCCCTGACCGTCTGATGTAAAGATGCTGTCAACAGGAGGCCCAATTGCAGGGAAGCCTGATATAATTACATCTACATTACCATCATTATTGATATCATCAAAATCGATGGTAGGCCTTGTAACTGCCGGAAAAGGTGAAGTAGACAATGTAAAATTTCCTGAACCATCGTTCAAGTAAACATTTGATTTACGGTCTGCACCGTCTTCGCCGCTAACGATAAGGTCTATGTCTCCATCATTATCTATATCCACAGCACCAATTTCTGAATGCTGTACAGCACCATTCTCCAACTCAGTTACATTAAACTGGGCATTGGATGAAAGGTGGAAAAGGGCAGTGATGCCCAAAAGAAAGAGTAGTTTTTGTTTCATATTTTATGCAATTTTTAAAGTGATTGATTTATCGAAAGATTTTATTTTATGTCATTTAAATTTTTTATTAGGTTTATTTCATCCTGCCGGTATGGTGTACCATCTTTTCTGAATATGTCATGAAACCATTCAACAGGTTCGCCACCATCAGTGATGGGCGTATCCCAGGCATAAATAGTATTGGTTTTTCCCGCTACAAAACCCCAGTTAATGGCTCCCACCTTTTCATTTTTTAGCATAGGCATGGTATTGGAAAACCTGCTGTTTCGTGTTCGGGCCATATACTCGGTGCAGATTAATGGCCGGCCAGTTGCCTTTAATAAATGAATTACCCTTAAATGCCATTGTGGTTCTTCGTAATCATGGTAGGTAACTATATCTGAATTAACCAATTGAAGTGCATTCAGGTTTTCAAAGTCCCATGCCCACAAACCTACAGTAATAGGCTGGTCTGGATTTACATCCCTTGCCCATTTAATTACATGCGATAAAAAAGAAAAAGACGAATCTCGTTTGCCGGAGTTTCCGGGTTCATTGTACAAATCCCACATAAGCACCCTCTTATCATGGGCAAAATGGGTCATGATGTCTTTTACATATTTTTCAAGCCGCAGAAACTGTGTAGAATCGTAAGATGCTTTTTGCCCTGGATCCTGTACCCATCCTGAATTATGTATGCCGGGTTTTGGAGAAATTTGTAAACCTGCTTTTGGTTCACCATTCCAAACATCATCAAAAAATACAAACATGGGTTGTATTTTATTGCGGTCTGCTATATTTAAAAAGGTGTGAATGCGTTTCATAAATCCTTCCTGGTCCTGGTTGTAGGCTATGCTGTGTAAGAATACACGCATGGTGTTAAAACCAATGTTGTGAGCCCAGCCTAATTCCCGGTTAATTGTCGCAGAATCAAAGGTTTCTGCCTGCCACATCTCCAGTTGATTAATGGCTGTAGCAGGAATATAATTTGCACCTGACAACCACTTGTGCTGGTTGTACCACGTATTTGCTTTTTCAATGCTCCACTTTTTCTCCGGAGAAATTATTTGTATATCCTTTTGTGAATAGCCATGTGAGATTCCAACAAAAAGAACTATAAAAAGAAAAAGAAATTTTTTGTGAAGCAATGCAATCATTCGTTTGTTTTTTAAGATGATAAACTTAATTTTTTGATGGTATTTTTAAAGGTTTATTGGTGGGCAACGGTACGCCAAAATTCGGAGTGCCATCTTCATTCCAGGTAAATCTCTGCGCCCGCGGTGAACGATACGAACCGCAACCCTGGTTTGGTTTGTCATTAGCATGGTACAATATCCAGTCTTCAGTACCATCGGGTGATGTAAAAAATGAATTATGACCCGGCGCATACACACCATGTTCAGGAGATTTTTTAAAGACAGGTTGGGGTGATTTTTTCCATGAGGCTGAATCCATCAGGTCTATGGAAGCATCTGCTGTTAACATACCCAATGCATAGTAATCGGTCCAGCAACCACTCGCGGAATAAATTAGAAACAGCTTGTCTTTATTTCTTAAGATTTGTGGGCCTTCGTTAACATTCACGTGCGGTGGATTATCTGCATCATTCAAATCACCATGTGTTTCCCATTCTAAAGTTGGTGCAGAAAGTCTTTGTCTTTCACCAACCACCGTCCATGGATTTTTCATTTTTGCGATGTAAATATTTTGCTGGTAATTCACATCTCCCTCCCACCCTGACCATAACAAATACAACTGGCCATTATGATTATAAACAGTACCGTCAATAGACCATTTATCGCCAGGTGTAGTAAGCTTGCCCTTAATTTTCCATTTTCCTTTAAAAGGATCTTTTCTATTATTTCTTAAAACCCATAAACGGTGAGAACTATTTCTGCCGCTGTCTGCAGCAAAATAAACATACCATTTATTTTTTATCCGGTGTATTTCAGGTGCCCACAATTCTTTAGAATAGCCACCAAAAGCTGGAGGGGTAAAAACGACCTTTTTTGGTGCAGTTGCCAGGTTTGCAATATTCTTCGTTTTCCAGATTGTAATGTTATTTTGGGTGGTATTGGTATAATAATAATACCCATTATTGTAAACGGCCCAGGGGTCTGCTCCTGATGGTAATAACGGATTTGTAAACAGGCTGTCCTGGGCATGCAGGCCACCCATAAATAATAAAGAAACAAAACAGATCCCGATTTTTCTCATGCCTAATATTCCCCCGAGGGTTTTAAAATTTTTGAATTTATTCTTACCGGCTCACCAAAATTTGGCGTACCATCTGCGTTAAATGTAAACTGCTGCATTCTCGGACTACGGCTTCCTCCACACCCATCATTATTTGGATGCGACAATGTGTTTGCATGATACAACAACCAATTTTCAGTTTTATCTCTCGATACAAAAAATGCATTGTGCCCAGGTCCAAATGCACTGCTGGCAGCGTTTTTTGTAAACACAGGCTCCGATTTTTTTGTCCAGTCGGCCGGGTTTAACGGGTCGCCATTTTCTTTAAGTGAAAGCATTCCGAGTTTATAATCATCTGTCCAGCAACCGCTGGCTGAGTATGTTAGAAACACATCGCCTGAGGCATTAACTAAAAATTGAGGTGCTTCATTTACAGGTGCGCCTACTTTTTCCCATGAATAATCGGGTGATGAAATTTTAACCCTGTTACCATCAATAGTCCATGGGTTAAGCATCTTAGCAATATAAAGATTCTGAATGCCCGGTCCATCTTCCCATCCACTCCAGGCCATGTACATTGCGCTTTTATATTCAAATACTGTGGCGTCAATAGCCCATTTATTTGTTGGGTCAGCGACTTTTCCCTTCATGGTCCACGACGGCGTTAAAGGATCAGCAGAACTGTTTTCTATTACATATACCCGGTGTGTTGCATCTACTCCGCTACTGTCTGCTGCGAAGTACATGTACCATTTGTTTTGCAGATAATGTATTTCCGGCGCCCAAATGTCATCGGAATAATTTGTATTGGGTGTCGGTGTCCATACTGTAGTTTCACGCGCTTCATCCAATTCGCTCATCTTACTGGTTTTAAATAAGACAAGCTTATTGCCCACAGTATGGGTGTAATAATAATTGGTGTCTTTTTGCGTAACCCACGGATCCGGACCACTTGAAAGTAACGGGTTTGTAAAAGTTGAATCGTCTACTGTTACCGGTGGCGGGGGTGGTGGATCGATTGGAACATCGTTACCATTGTCTTTACTGCAAGATATTATAACTATCAGCATCCATGCTATCACAAATTTCCATGCTTTCATACGCTTAAATTAATACATCGGCCTTAAATTACCAGCCTGGGTTTTGAACAAGATTTGGATTAATGTCAATTTCAGATTGTGGAATAGGATAATATTTTTTTGCCGGAACAAAATTTTCAAACTCAAAATCCCTTGCACTCATTTCAGCAATTTTTGCAGCATCATCAAAATATCCCCAGCGAGCCAGATCGAACCACCTGGTGTCTTCACCGGTAAGTTCTGTAATGCGCTCATGTTCTATCTGTTTTCTAAAATCTGCCTGGGACATGCCAGGTTGTATATCAGACAATTTTGCAAGCCCTGCACGCTGGCGAACCCTGTCAACATAAGGGTATGCCTGCGAGGTTTGATTAAGTTCATTTAAACATTCTGCATACATCAGCAACACATCCGCATATCTAATAACCCTAAAATTCTTTTCTCCCTCAAAAGTTATTCCTGTTGAGGTGCGGTCGTTTGTGTATTTACGATACCAAACCCTTTTATCTGCAGGTGATAATAAACTGGCAAAACTTCTGCCCCAGAAAATACTGTAATACGGTCCGCGTACATCTGTAGAATCGAAAATTGCCGTTTCTGCAAGGCGTGGATCACGGGACCCTGCAGTTGTATTTTCTTTCATAAATTCATACACAACCCAGCGGTGCATTTCAAGGTCATTGAATCCGGGAGGGCTTGGAGCAAAAAATGGTTCTCTTTGGTTACCTACGTTTGAATTTGGATCATCTTCATCAGTTACAGATTGTTGCGCCTTAAAATTTATTTCTAAAACTGACTCCACATTGTTTTCTGTATTTGGAGAAAAGTTATCGCCATAGTTACTTACGAGGTTATAAATACCGGCGCCACTACCTTCAACCAACCACTGCAAAGCAGTTTTAGCCAGATCCCATTTGCGTTGTTGCATGTACACCTTGCCCAGCATGGCATATGCCGCACCTTTTGTAACGCGGCCTACATTGCTTGCCTCGTAGGAAGCCGGCAGGCTGTTTACCGCCTCATTTAAATCAGATTCTACCTGCGCATACACTTCTTCAGGTGTTGCCTGTGTCGGTAGATCTGTAGGAAGTGAAGGTTTTAATATCAATGGAACATTGCCCCATAATACTACAAGATTAAAGTTGTAGGTAGCCCTCCAGAATTTTGCTTCAGCCAGGTACCTGTTCTTTAATGCTTCGTCCATTTGTATAGCGGGAACATTTGCTAATACCTGGTTGCAACGGTAAATGCCACGATATAAATGTGCCCATGTACGGTTTATGGGTTCTGCATCATAATTCGTTGTAAGAAAATTAGAAGCAGTAAAAATTTGATCCCAACCGGAGCTTCCCCAACCATCATCAGACCTTGCATCATAATGCAAACCGAACCACCGGGGGTATAAACCATTTCTATAATTATTGCCATAAATGGCGTTAACGCCTAACAATGCATCTTCCCCTGATTGCCAGAAATTAGATTCATCTGGTCCGTTGGGGTTGGTTAAATCAAGCGTTTTTTTACAGGCGGTAAAACCCGCCATCATTGTTATGATTAAAAAAATATTAATTGATTTTCTATTCATCTTTTTAAAATTAAAGGGTGCTTAAAAACCAAATTGAAGACCTACAGAATAAATGCGCAATGGCGGATACTGACCATAATCCAAACCTCTCTCAAAAATATTTGGACCGGTAATATCCGGATCCAGTCCTTTGTATTTTGTTATGGTGATGAGGTTTTGACCGCTAACATATATACGCCCGGTTTTAAACCCGATCCTGTCTAACATAGTTAATGAAAAATCATACCCTAATTCCAGGTTCCTTAGTCTTACATAAGACCCATCTTCAAGCCAGCGGTCAGATTGAGGATTGGCATTGTATACCAAACCCTGATCGGGTTGCTGGGAAGTAGAATGACCAATGCGTGGCAATTCTGTGCTGTGATTTTCTGGGGTCCATGGTTGAATGCCGGCACGGTAAGCCTGGTCGTCTGATGGTCCCAACTTATCGAGGTTATACAATGGCCGGTTATATACAGTATTGCCAAATACACCATACCATTGCATTGAAAAAGAGAATCCTTTATAAGATGCATCCCATACCAAACCTGCTTCCAAATCGGGCCACGGGGTTCCGCTAAAAGTGCGGTCCTTATCAAAATTTATTTCGCCATCACCATCCACATCCACATATTTAATATCGCCTGGTTTTGCCCATGGTTCTATCAGTTCACCATCTTTGTTTCTATAAGCGTCTATTTGTTCCTGGGTCTGGAAAATGCCATCGGTTTTCATTACATACCATACACCTATTGGCTGACCGGAGAGTGTGCGTGTATCCCCCAATTGTATGTATAACTTATCTCCGATATCACCCAAACTTGTAACCTTGTTTTTTATTACCGTTACATTGGCAGACAGGTTCCATGAAAAAGGATTTTTTGCTGAATGATAGGTGCCCGTAAATTCAAACCCTTTGTTTTCTAAAGAAGCTGCATTTACCGGAGGGTTGCCACCTGCATTACCCGTGGTTAATGGAATAGGCAGGTTTACCAATACATCTGAGGTTTTAATAATAAAATAATCAACTGATGTAGTAAAGCGATTATTGAACAACGTCATATCCATACCGATATTAGTGGTCTTCTTTGTTTCCCATCTCAGGTCAGGATTAGCGAGTGCGATATTTGTTGCGCCAGGTGTAATGGTTTGGTTGGTTCCAAATACATAACGCGGAAATGCACTGATGTTACCCGCATATTGAAACGGACTTAAGATTTCACTATTACCCAGTTCTCCATAAGAAGCCCTGAACTTCAGGTCGTTGATGGCATTTACATTAAAGAAACTTTCTTTGCTCACACGCCATGCTCCTGAAATAGCAGGAAATGTTCCCCAACGGTTAGCAGGTCCAAACCTGGTATCAGCATCCCTGCGAATGGTTCCACTTAGTAAATATTTGTCAGCATAACTGTAATTTACGCGACCCAGGTAACCGAGGTTTGCCCATTTGTAAATGCCGCCACCTACTACCGGTGTACCGGATTGCCCGGGAACAAAATAATATTCTCCCGAATAAGCTGCTAAATCTATTTTCTGAATATCAAGCGTATTTACTTTAAAAGTCTGGCTGCTTATACCCGCAACAGCACTTATTTTATGATCGCCAAACTGCTTATCAAAATTCAGGGTATGCTCATTTAAAAATGAAAGAAAATTGTTTCTGCTTTCATTTAATGTTGGGCGCATATAAGGTGTTCCCTGCCTTATTCTACCCGGTAACTGGTCTTGTTTTACATAATCAAAACTGGCTTCTATGCCCGCATTATACTTGTAATTTAGAAAGTCAAAAATCCTAAATTCAACAAAGGCATTTCCACGCACTTTGTAAAATGTGAGATCTGTTTGCCTCAACTGGTTTAACGCATATGTATTGGTGCCGAAAGTATTTGCGTATTGGGGATCTCCATAAGACCATGCCTGCGGATTTTCTACAGCATCGTAATAACGGCTGGTATCGCGAACCGGCATAGTTGGGGGCATGCTTAACATATCGAGAAAAACGTTGCCTTCCGCAGGGTCGGTGTGGGTGTAAGAGAGATAAACATTTTCACCTACTTTAAACCTACCGCGCTGGCCGGTTGTATTTAACCTAACCCCTGCCCTTTCAAAACTATTATCTATAAGTGTTCCTGAATTTTTAAAGTAATCGCCCGATAAATAATAGGTAGCTGTATTACTTCCGCCAGAAAGACTTAGCATGTAATCCTGTGTGCTTCCATCTTTCATCATCAGATCCTGCCAGTCTGTATTAATTGCCGGATTAAATTCCGCGTCTGAACTGGCCGGTGGTGTAAACCCTGAATTTATGTAAGCCTGTTTATTAAGCGCAGCATACTGGGTGCTGTTCATCAGGTCCCAACGCTTATGAAACTGTTGGTACCCATATTTTACATTACCGCCGATAACCAATGGACCCTGTTTGCCTTTTTTTGTGGTAATAATGATTACACCATTCGCAGCGCGGGAACCATAAATGGCTGCGGCAGATGCATCTTTTAATATCTGAATGGTTTCAATATCATTCGGGTTAAAATCTGGCGTAGCATCACTCAGCATTCCATCAATAACATATAATGGATTATTGCGACCGAATGTACCTGTTCCGCGAATATCGATCTTCGCTCCGCCACCCGGTTCCCCATTTGTTTTAACCGAAACACCTGCTGCCAACCCCTGCAGTGCTTCAGCAACGGTGCTGGTGGTGTTTTTATTTAGTTGTTCTACATCTACAATTGAAGTGGCACCTGTAAGATCTCTCTTTCTTACGGTTTGATAACCGATCACCACCACATCATTCATAATATTCTCACCCTGTGCAAGTGAAATTGTTACATTGGTTCTGCCGGCTATCGGGATTTCCTGGGTTGTGTACCCAACATAATCTATTACCAGCGTGCCGTTTGAGCTCGAAACCGGTAAGGAGAAATATCCATTTTGATTAGTGATGGTTCCCCGTGCTGAGGCTTTCTCTACAACACTTACTCCCTGCAAAGGCGTGTTATTGGCCCCGGTAACAGTTCCTGTTACGGTGAAAGTTGTTTGAGAAAATGCCGGAGAAAAATAAAAGGTTGAAATAAAAAATGCAAGAGTACAAACGGCAGACATAACAATAGATCTATTTCCGCCGTGAAATAAGCATTGTTCGTTTTGCATAAAATTTTAAGTTGTTAATAGGTCATTGACATAAATCTGTTAGCATTTGGAAGAGCAATTTAAAGAAACTAAAGTTAGTTAATTGACATAAGCAATGTTTAGTGGATAAATAGTTTTTATTGAAAACTAAATATAAATTTCATGCCATCGCCACCTCTTCGAATCTGAATAAATAAATGATATGATGATGGAAAATAATCACCACATCATAAGAAAAAAGACTTTTAAAAAATCAATCTTTATCCATAAACGGATACTTATAATCTACGGGCGGATTAAAGGTTTCTTTAATTGTTCGGGCACTTAGCCAGCGGTACAGGTTTATCATGCTGCCTGCCTTATCGTTTGTGCCGCTTGCACGGGCGCCACCAAAAGGCTGCTGACCAACAACTGCCCCCGTTGGTTTATCATTAATATAAAAATTTCCGGCAGCATGCCTGAGTTTATTGGTCGCTAAAATAATGGCGTCGCGGTCATGGGCAATGATGGAACCCGTAAGCGCATATGGAGAGGTGTTATCGAGCAGTTCCAGGGTTTCTTCAAACTTATCTGCATCATACACATGTATGGTTAAAACAGGTCCGAAAATCTCTTCGCACATGCTTACATATTTTGGATCTTTTGCCTCAATAACCGTAGGCTCAATAAAGTAGCCTTTACCCTTATCATACTTTCCACCCGCAATGATCTTAGCATTGGGATCTTTTGCTGCATTATCAATATACCTGGTTATGTTATCAAAGCTTTTTTCATCAATAACTGCATTAATAAAATTTCCCAGGTCTTCCACCGTTCCCATCTTCATGGTCTTTAATGTGGCAACTAATTTTTCTTTTATTTCATCTGCAATATTAGAAGGAAGATAAGCCCTTGAAGCAGCAGAACATTTCTGTCCCTGGAATTCAAAAGCACCTCGTGCCAATGCAACAACTGTGGCATCTACATTCGCGCTTTTGTGCACCATCACGAAATCCTTTCCACCGGTCTCCCCCACAATTCTTGGATACGATTTATAACAGGGCAGCATTTTCTCCAATGGTCTTCCACATAAAATTAAATACGCCGGTAGAACCTGTGAAATGCACACCTGCAAAATCACGGTGCGCAAAACATACCTTACCAATAGTCGGACCATCTACATACACCAGGTTAATTACCCCGGCAGGCAAACCTGCTTCTATTAAAATGCGCATGAACATTTGTGCAGCATATACCTGTGTATTGGCAGGCTTCCAAACAACCACGTTTCCGCACATGGCTGCACTGGTTGGCAAATTGCCGCCGATAGCAGTGAAATTGAACGGAGTGATTGCCAGCACAAAACCTTCCAGCGGTCTCCACTCGGTGCGGTTGTGCATACCGGGTGAAGAAATGGGTTGCTGCTTATAAATCTCACTTAAAAAATGCACGTTGAACCGAAGAAAATCTATCAGTTCGCATGCCGCATCAATTTCTGCCTGGTAAATATTTTTACTCTGGCCCAGCATGGTGCAGGCATTAATATGATAGCGATATTTTGTTGCCAAAAGGTCAGCTGCTTTTAAGAATATATGCGCCCTGTCTTCCCAGGGCATATTGCCCCACGATTCTCTTGCCTGCAATGCAGCATTTATGGCCGCATGTACATGGCTTTCATCGCCCATACTAAATTTTCCAAGGGTATGACTGATCTCATGCGGCGGATGAAGCGCCACCTTTTTTTCTGTATGCACTTCTTCGCCACCAATATACATGGGCACTTCAATTTGCTTTCCCTTTAACTCTTTTAAAACCTTTCTAATGGCAGCCCTTTCCGGGGAGCCCGCGCCGTATTGCTGCACAGGTTCATTGGCGGGCATGGGGTAATTAAAATATCCTAAGCTCATCGTTATTAATTTATGCGCAAAGCTAAGTTTTATATGAAATTGGGAAGAATGGTATTAAGACAACCGTAAAATGTTTTTCCCGGCGATCATGGTAATTGACATCTTTTTTTCTGCACCTTGAGCATGTGATTACTGCAAACGAGAGAGGTATTTGTTTCTTAAACTTTATTTGCTACGTTTATACTGCCTTCTGAAACCAAAAACCCTGGTATCATGAAAACTTTATACAAGCAGAGGTGTACAGGTATATAGTTCAGCGATGCGCTACTTTTTTTCAGTCTGTTTCCCGCAACGAAACCTTAGGAAAAAATCTGTTTGTTAACTGTAAAAACAATAGGCACGATGACGGTAACTGCAATACGGATAATACCGCTGATGATTATGAAAGTGCAAACTGCGCAGATATAGATTGCAATGAACAATAAGAATTAATTTTTTAAAACTTATATCATGAAAACAATTACTTTTTTATTAATTACTTCATTATTTTTTTCTGATGCTTTCACGCAGCCCGGCACATTAGATGAAACATTTGGCAATAATGGCAAGACACTTATACAAACATCAGTTACCCGAATAAATTATGCAAGCGCATTACAAAGGAATGGGAAGATTGTATCAGCCGGAACAGATTTACAACTTGTAGGAGGTGGCTTTTTGTTGACCAGGTATCTTAGTAATGGGAACGTTGATACTTCTTTTGGCACTAATGGACAGGTAGTAACGGATTTTAATCATAAATTTCAGGAAATCTTTGCCATTGCTATTCAGACGGACAATAAAATTGTTGCTGCAGGCCATTATTTTGATAAAAATTTTGACGATGGAGAGGGAAATGAAATTACCGACTGGAATATTCTTATTGCCCGTTATCTGCCAGACGGCACATTAGATGCAGCTTTCGGGGAAAGCGGTAAGATAGAAGTAGATTTTGACAAAATTGAAGAGGCTTTTGCCCTTGTCTTACAGGATGATGGAAAAATTTTGGTGGGCGGATATTCTGCTAACCCATTCGGGCAACCATTGGAGCTTTTCAAAGACTTTCTTATACTTCGCTATATGCCCGATGGAAAAACAGATGCTTCTTTCGGAGATGAGGGTAAAGTAGTTACAGGGTTAAATAACTCTCAGGATGAAGTTGTAAATGCTTTAGCCCTGCAGAATGATGGCAGAATTGTAGCAGGTGGCCGCAGTGGCAGAGATGGAAATGATGTAAGCCCCAAGTTTGCCCTTGCGCGTTACCTGCCAGATGGAAGCATGGATGCCTCTTTCGGCCATAATGGAATGGTGATAACAGATTATGGCCCAAACGCCGAAGAAATTCATGATATTTTATTACAAAAAGATGGAAAGATTATTGCAGCCGGCGTTGCCAACAGATTTTTTACTAACGGCAACATGGCACTTGTGAGATACAATGAAGATGGTTCTACCGATGCAAATTTTGGAAGCGCAGGTAAAGTAACTATCAAGTTTAATAATTATTCAGAGGGCAAATCAGTTTTACTGCAATCTAACAGCAAGATTATTATAACCGGAAATGCCTATACCTCCTTTCATGCAACTTCAGATTTTGCACTTGCACGTTGCCTGCCCGATGGCAAGCTGGATTCAAGCTTTGGCATAAACGGAAAGGTTGTAACCGATTTGCAATTATATGATGATGCAAATTCTTCGGTTTTACAGCCTGACGGAAAAATCGTCTTAACCGGATTATCATCATTCGATGAAAGCCCTAATTATTTTTCATTAGTAAGATATATTGGCGATAAAACAGAAAACGCCCTCATTACAAAAATTAAATCATGGCTCAGTAGTGAAGGTCTTGCATGGTACAGTACCAATAACAGCAGCGTAAACTATTACAGCATACAAAGCAGCAGCAACGGTACAATCTTTACAGAACAAAAAAGAGTAAGTGCAAAAGCTGCCAGCCATCAACCAACAGCCAACAGCCAGCAGCAGGTTTACAATTATGCAGTAAGCAATGCACAACCCAGCACCTACTACCGCATTGCAGCCGTAAATAAAAATGGCAGCACGGTGTATTCAGATGTGGTGTATTACAATGGCAACAACAGTCTTGTAAAAGTGTATCCCAATCCTGTAAAAGATGTGCTGCATGTAGAAGGTTTAAGTGCAGGCAACAAAACCACATTAACAATCATCAATTCACAGGGAAATGTTTTGAGAAAAGTTATTGCAAACGGCACCTCATATGAATTGAATGTTTCCACGCTAAAACAGGGAACGTATTATCTGCAGGTAACACAAAAAGAAAAGACTCAGTCGTTTCAATTCATAAAACAATAAGCGTTTATTTATTTAAAAAAAGCCGGCATAAAAAAGTCCGGCTTTTTTTGTGAAGGAATTCATTATTACCGCTCACCCTTTTTATTTTTGGGTGTTGACTTTTCCCATTTACATAAGATCATTCAGGCGTTTGTATGCAAGCATACAGCAGCAACGAAAATTCATCAATGCCTTTTTAATGAAGTATGTAGAGGATCTGCAGAAAAAATATCAACGGGCATTTTCATAAAGGCCAGGTCGAAAAGATAAAAAACTATTACGGGCTTTTTATTCCTGCAGTGCTTGCAGCATCCTACAAAAAATTGTATAATGAGCCATTTACTTATGAAGAAAGAAAGCGTGTAACACTTTTTGGCATTTTAACGCCGGTTGGCGATGATCTGTTTGATATTGACAAATTGCATGTGGATGAAATACGCCTGCTTACATACAACCCTGAAGCATATGAGGCACAAAACTTTTCAGCAAAAGTTGCGAAGGAAATTCAGTCTTATTTACTTCATCATGTGCCTGACAGGGTTGCATACCTCGAATGCTTCCAAAAATGTTTTTGAAATTCAGATTGAAACCATAAAACAAACCAACCCATTAATAACAGATGAAGAAATAGAACGCATTACATATGCAAAAGGTGGGTATTCTGTAATTATTTATCATGAAACCTTAAAAAAGGCATCGCCTGAAATGTGGCAGGCGTTGTTTTACGTAGGTAGCTTAATGCAACTGGCGAATGATATTTTTGATATGCATAAAGATGTGCCTGATGGCATTTATACGCTTCCCAACCGGTGTACGGATTTTTCAGCATTAAAGAAAAAATACATGGACCGTGTTGCGGAATGTTACCGCCTTATTTATGCACTGCCTTATACAAAGAAAAACAAAACAGAATTTTGCATCGTAATGAATTTTATAATTTCAAGAGGCGTTGTAGCGCTTGACCACTTCATAAACCTGGAGAAAGAAAAAGGCAGGCCCTTACACATTGCTTCCTTAACAAGAAAAGAAATAATTTGCGACATGCAAAAGCCTTCAAATATTTTACGCTGGCTTAAATATATGTACACGTTGCCTAAGACCTATTTAAAATGAGGAGATTTCTTATTGCCGCCTGCATGGTTGCGGTTTTATTTACCGGTAAAAGTTACGGGCAAAGTTTAAACGATTCTTTGGTAAATCGTGTTGATAAAGAACATAGCTGCCATGCAGGTTACAGAAGATGGCGAGTTTTATAAAGGCATGTTTCCCTCCTTTCGCGAATGTGGCGGGGCGCCGCATAATTTTTCCCCCGATAACAATATTTTTTTCACAGCGGTAATTGCATTCGCCTTTGAAAATATGCTGCCCGGGCTGGAGGGAGAAAATAAACTGCTGGTAGAAGAAATGCTCGAAAAGATCCGGAGGGTTTACCCATATTACAGAAACCAATACGGCAAACCTTTTTATGGTTTTTGGCCCACCGACGGCATCATTATGCCCCATGCGTATATTTTTCAGTATTTAAAAAGTGTTTTCGGGCAGGGCGAAGATGCGGATGACAGTGTAATGATTTTAATGACCGATAACAGTGACAGCAGCGAAGCTTCCGCATTAAAACAACAACTGATACAAGTAAGTAACCTGGCCACACCTTCACGCAGGATCATTTCTACCTATAAAAAATACAGGGACTACCCAGCGTATTCCACTTATTTGGGCAGCCGGATGACACCTGATTTTGATTTTGCCGTGCATTGCAATGTGCTATATTTTATGTTTGAAAAAGGTCTTCCTTTCACCCGGCATGACACTGCAACCATACAACTGCTTGCAGATATGATCAAAAACAGGGAGTACATGAGCAACCCCGTTTACCTGTCGCCCTATTATGTGCATTCTTCCATTTTACTTTACCATATTTCGCGGCTGATGGGTGCTTTTAAAATTCCGGAACTGGAGGTATATAAATCCCAATTAATTAAAGATATACAGGCAACATTCGCTGTTAGCCCCAACATAATGGATCAAATTATTTTGCGCACTTCTTTAATGCGCCTCGGTGCAGATGCGCCACCATTAACCATACCATCCCTACAAGATTTTGAAACAAGTAACCAGGACCACTTTGTGTTTTTCCAGGCAAGGGCTGCCTTCAGTTATCCTACCCCTTTTAAACAGATCTTTTTACACTGGAGTTATATTTATTACCTGTTTTATTGCCCGGCTTATAATAAAGTTTTGTGGCTGGAGTATCTGATACAACTACAAAAAACGAAACAGGCAGGTTCAATTATTGATTGATTCGATTACTTTTCTGAGGAATTCATTTTCATCAATTTTATTTACACCTAATCTAACAACCACCAATTTTTCTGAAGGAATAATAAACACTTTTTGCCCTCCGAAGCCGGCTGCACAATACATGTCTGAAGGCACATCTTTAAACCTGCGCAAATGCGGTGTGTTGTCGTCGAATCCATTCAGCCAGAACATATAACCATACTCCAGTTTTGGTGTAGCTGGGGCCGGCATTTGAGTTGCTTTTACCCAGCCTTCGGGCAATATTCGTTCACCATTCCAAACACCATCCTGTAAATAAAGCAAACCGAATTTCGCCCAGTCCCTAGCTGTAGCAAACATATAAGAAGACCCTACAAAAGTTCCCGATGGGTCGGGCTCAATTACCGCGCTGTTCATCCCTAATTTATTAAACAGTTTTTCATTTGGATAGCGGTAATATAAAGAGTCGCCAAGCTTGTTTCGCATAATGCGCGATAAAATATTCGTGTTACCGCTGGAATAATAAAACACACTGCCGGGCGTAAATTTCAGCGGACGCGAAGCCGTGTATGCCGCCATGTCTGCGCTGCCGAAAAGCATTTTGGTAGCATCACTCGACTTTGCATAATCTTCATCAAAGTCAAGTCCTGTGCTTTGCTGCAAAATGTCTTTGATTGTTATGTTTTTTCTTGGGTCGTTATTTCCCTGCCATTCACTTACAGGTGCAGGCATGTTTACCTGTAACCTACCTTCTTTGACCATTATGCCGGTAAGCGCTGAGAAAACACTTTTGGTCATACTCCAGCCGGGTAAAATGGAATTTTTTTGAAACCCCGGTGCATATTTTTCCGCGACCAGTTTTCCATCATAAATAACTACCACTGCACGGGTAAAAAGTTTATGCTGCGGGTCAGGTTCCGTGAAAGCAAAATTTACAGCCTCACTTAATTTATCGCTGTTAATAGAATGAAAAGTGTCTGTAATTATATTTGGCCAAAAAGAGGTATCACCATTATTGCTTTTTACTGGAAGATTAAAATGCTGGTTACGTAATTGTTGTTCCGTTAATCCCTGCACCAGCGTACAACCCACTCCCCTCCGGTAAATGGCTTTACGTTTTGCTAATCCCGCAACACTTGCAGTGACACTACTGTCAGAATAATTTACGGTAAAAGATGCCAGGGTAAAGGGAAAGGCGCCAAGGTCTTCTTTCCGCAAACTTTCCTCATCCCGATTACCGACAAAAATGTTGGATGCTGCATATTTGGCTGCATAACCCGACACAATGGGAAACGATTTCCAGCAGTAACTTATAACAAAGCCTAAAGCAATGAGCAACAGGGTGAATAACGATAACCATAAGATTTTTTTCTTAGTCATGATATAAGTAATTAAGCAAGGAATGTGTCAGGCGGTAAACAATATTCTGTTAGCATGTAAGCGATATAAAATTACCTGTTGTAACTTTAATCAAGATCAATAAAAATTAATAACCTGAATATGAAACATTCCGAAGAATTTGAAAGAATAACTGAAGAAGCAAAAAAGAATATTAAAGAAGTGACGATTGAGGATACGAAGCAAAAAATGAAGGAAGGGGCCATACTCATTGATGTTCGGGAAGACAACGAATGGCAGAAGGGGCATGCGCAAGGCGCCAAACATCTTGGAAGGGGCATTATTGAACGTGACATTATTGAAGAAGTGCCTGATAAAAACACTGAATTGATTTTATATTGCGGTGGCGGATACCGGTCGGCACTGGCAGCAGAAAACTTGCAGAAAATGGGATATACAAATGTGTATTCCATGGCGGGAGGCTGGAGAGAATGGAATGAAAAAAGGGAACCTACAGAAAAATAAAGATATAAATGGAGCAGGAAAAATTAGGAATCGGTACACGGTTGCAACACACCCAGTTCGGACCCGGCGTTATTGTTGGGGTTAAGTATGCAGTGTATATAATTTCATTCATCAATCATGGATTAAAGGAAATTGACAAAACAGATAATAAGCTCGATGAAATTATTCCGGAAAATGCAACCATTGAAGTTGAGACGGTTTCAGATACCGAAAGATCTCTTTTAAAAATATTAAGGCAATGGAGTGATGTTTCAGAAATAGTTCCTCTAGGAGAGCGATGGACGGGCGGTACCATGCTGCTGCAACCTAAAGACAAAACGCAAAAGCCTAAAGAAATTCCCATCGATGTTTTCTTTCATAAAATAGTAATGCTGCGGGACAGGCTGCGGGTTTTGGAACAACAGATAAACAGTAATAAACAGTTATCAGATGAAGAAAAAGTAAACCTTCAGCAATACATAACCCGTATCTATGGTTCCCTTACCTCTTTTAATGTGCTGTTTAAAAATAAAGAGCAATGGTTTATTGGTGAAAAAGGCAGCCGGGAAGATTAATGTTTTTGTTTTTTTGCGTAATAAATTTATTCAACCACAACCTTAAGCGTAATTTATGAAACCCTATCTCTTCCTTATTTTTATCGTGGGTTCCTGCATGGTGTCGGGTAAAAAAGAACCCCCGGTTTCTGAAGAAAATACCAATGCAGAATCAATAAGCAAAAAAGTTTCTTACAATGATGCTGCCAGGCCAAACATCATTTTAATTTTTACAGATGATGTGGGTTATGAAATTCCTTCGTACACCAGCGGCGAAAGTTACAAAACACCAAACATTGATGCGCTTGCAGCATCTGGTACACAGTTTACTAACTGCCATGCAACGCCCATGTGTTCACCATCGAGGGTTGAGTTACTTACTGGTAAATACAACTTTCGAAACTATACCAAGTGGGGACATATGGATATGCGCGATAAAACCATTGCCAACATGCTAAAAAATGCAGGTTATAAAACATGCATAGCAGGCAAGTGGCAATTAGGTGGAGGAGACAAGGCCATTAAGAATTTTGGGTTTGATCAATATAGAATTTGGAACCCTTTTACATCCGGGCAGAATAATGATGAGGGCGAAAATTCGCAATACAAGAATCCCGCAGTATACCAGGATGGAAATAATTTACCTGCCAGCCAAACGCAGGGTAAATATGGAGAAGACCTCTTCAGGCAATACTTATTCGACTTTATGCAGCAAAATGCAACCAATCCATTTTTTGCCTTATGGACCATGAATCTCGCCCACCAACCTTTTACGCCAACCCCTGATGATCCTGAATTCAAAACCTGGCAAAACAAGAGCGGCCCCGGCGACATAAAGTTTTTTCCTTCCATGATTTCCTATATGGATAAACAAGTTGGAATGCTTATGTCAAAACTCAAAGAATTAAATATTGCAGATAATACCATAGTAATTTTTACAAGTGATAATGGCACAGACCGGTTAATCCATTCAAAATATAAAGGCAGAACGATTGAAGGAGGCAAACATAAAACAAATGTTTATGGCACCCATGTGCCACTAATTGTTGCGGGGCCGGGAGTTACTACAGGAAAAGTAAGTGATGCCCTGGTAGACCTGAGCGATTTTTTGCCTTCCCTGGCAGATATGGCAAATATACCGGTGCCCAATTATGGCAAACTCGATGGAATTTCTTTCTGGGATAATGCTACTGGTAAAAAGGGAGCAGATAAACCATGGAGTTTCTTTTATTTTTATCCGCACCCTGAAAGGCAGGGATCATCCTTTGCCAGGTGGGCGCAAACTTCTACTTACAAAAAATATGATGCGAATGCAGCCTTCCCTCCAAAAAACAAAGGCAAATTTTACAATATTGCCAGCGATCCGGCAGAATTAAACCCCATTGAAATATCCAACGGATCTATTGAAGCAAAGTATTACAGGCTGTTAGATAGTGTTTTAAATGTAATGAAGTAGTTATAAAAAATACATATACTTATATATCTTTAACTGCCTGAGGTTTTTACTTTGCACCTTTTTGAATAAGCTTTTATGAGAAAAACATCCCGCTGCTTTTTAGTTGTAGTGTTATTAATAAATGTTCTGTGTGCGAAGGCCCAAAAAAAATACAATATTATTTTTGTGGGGCTGGATGATCTAAGTATTGCGTTTGACGCTTATAATAACCCCGATGCACCCGCTCCCAATTTTGCCCGGTTAATGCAGCACGGTATGTTTTTTAAAACCACCTATTGTCAGTACCCCATTTGCAGCCCGAGCAGAACATCGATTTTCAGCGGAATGAGACCCGACAGTACAAAAGTTTTTACCAATAAAGAAAGTACCCGGACTGTGCTTGGCGATTCGTTTAAATTTCTCCCGGAATATTTTAAAATGTATGGTTACCATACCGAGAAGTATGGCAAGTTTACATGCAACCACGAAGAACAGGTAAAATGGGATTATAACGCACCAATTGACAGAAACCCCAGCGATGGGTTAGAACAGCAACCACACTGGTGGATAGACACCGTACCGCAACGCGAAGAAGAAACAGTGGGGGGAACTCTTACAGCCCTTATGACCGAAAGAATGAAAATCCCTGTTTCTGAACCCTATTTTTATTCCCTGGGATTACAAACTCATAATCCTTTTACGCCCCTTATTTCTTCATGGAATAAAACAGGCAATAAAAATGGAAAGGAAGTTTTACCGGTAGATATAGATGGAACAAAAACCAATGTAAAAGGTAATACATCCACCAATATTAAATTGCCAGATACACCAACAGACGATACACTCGATATTCCATCCATTGCCCTAAAAAAACCGCTCACTTATACAACCGACGAATGGAAAAGAATTAGGCATGCATACTATGGTGAAATTATTGAAGCTGATTATCATTTAGGAACATTGCTCGACAGTATGGACAGGTTTAATTTATGGGATAACACCATTGTAGTATTCTGGTCAGACCACGGACTACAGTTAGGTGAACACCAGGGACAATGGTTAAAACTTACATTATTTGAAGAATCATTAAGGGTGCCATTTATTATTTGCGCCCCAGGCAAAAAACCAGGCATATGCGAAAGGCCTGTTGAACTGGTTGACATCTTTCCAACACTTACTGAATTATGTGGGCTACCCGCAGCTGCCAATCAGCAAGGGTCTAGCCTTGTTTGGTTATTAGATAACCCCACTGCCAAATGGAAGAAAGCCATATTTTCCCAGGTACAACGAAACAATGCAGGTAACACATTTATGGGAAGAGCAGTACGAACAGAAACTTTCCATTACAATGAATGGGATACAATGGGTGAAGAACTGTACGATATTATTAATGACCCATACGAATACAAAAATCTTGTAAACAATAATAGTTATAAGGATACCCTCGCAAAAATGAGGGACTTATTGAAAGGAGGATGGCAAAATGCATTACCTCCCTCCTACATTGCACGAACATATTTTAGAGATGCGGATAATGATGGATATGGCATTGCAGCAGATTCAATTCTGTCAATTGAAAAGCCCAATGGATATGCCTTATCTAAAGGAGATTGTGACGATAACGATGCCCTGGTAAATCCGGGTTCACCTGAAAGAGGTTGTAATGGCAAAGATGATAATTGCAATGGCCAGGTAGACGAAACCAACCCTGTTGCAAAACTTACTTTTGAAGGAAGTTTAGATGTGTGCAATAATAGTCAGGTATTGCTTACGGCAAACAATGGTCAGAATATTACATACCAGTGGGTTAATAATAATGAAATTGTTAGTGGAGATACATCAAAAACTTTTATGCCCAAGATCATCGGCACCTACCAGGTAAAGGTTTCTGACAGTACAGGTTGCAGCACACTTTCTAATTCTGTGCAGGTTATTTCATCCTGTTTTACGCCAACGCATCAAACCCTCATTTTCCCCAGTCCATCTAACGGCAACATTACCGTTAAATATATTACTGATACAGCCTCGCAGGTAAACATTTCCATTTATAATTTTTCAGGCAAAACAATAATAAACACCAGCAAACAAACAATATTCGGCACCAATTATTTCAGATTCGATTTGTCTAACAACCCCGCGGGTGTGTATTACCTAAAAATTGACAGCGGCAATAAATTAAAGTTTCTCATCTTAAAAAGATAACAACATACCAATGGTTTTGTACCCTAAACCATGCATCAAAAAAAATCTATTAACGGCCATTGTAGGCCTTGTAATAAGCCTGATTTTTTTTAGCAGTTGTTCAAAAAACAATGCTGATAATCTTGAAGACTCAAACAACCCTCAAAAACCAAACATACTTATTGTTATGGCTGACGATATGGGCTACGAAGTACCAGGGTGCAATGGTGGCTCATCGTACGAAACACCCAATATAAACAGGTTGGCAACCCTTGGGAAAAGATACACACAATGCCATTCATCCCCCATTTGCAGCCCTTCACGCTTTGCATTGTTTACCGGCAAATACAACTTTCGCAATTACACGCTCTGGGGTAAAATGAACACAGGTGAAAGAACCTTTGCAAATATGCTAAAAGATGCGGGTTACACAACCTGCTATGCCGGCAAATGGCAGCTGGATGGTGGTGATGCCTCTATAAAAACATTCGGGTGGCAAAATTATTTGGTATGGTTACCCTTTTATGTTGACAAAGAAGATGAAGAAGGAAGCCGCTATAAAGGCGCAAAGCTTTACCAGGCGGGCAACTATCTTCCTTCTGAACAAACCGACACCACCTACCCGGATGATGCTTTTACGCAATATTTATTGCAGTTTATAGATGATTCAAAAATGGGTAAAAAACCTTTCCTGGCTGTCTATTCCATGATATTGCCGCATGCCCCTTTTACGCCCACCCCTGATGATGATGCATATGCTACCTGGGACTTTAAGAATGGAAAAAGTGATATGAAATACTACGGCAACATGGTAAAGTATGCTGATAAAAAGTTAGGTGAAATTGTCGACCATTTAACCAAAAACGATTTGATGAAAAACACACTGGTAATTTTTATGTCAGACAATGGAACCTCAACAGATATCACATCTCAGTTCATGGGCTTTGCTGTACAGGGTGGAAAATCTGAAACATCAGAACCCGGAACAAACGTGCCGATGATTGCAGCCTGGGAGAACCATATTCCTGCCGGTTCTGTATCAACCTCAATTATAGACTTTACTGATTTTTTACCAACTGTTGCTGATGTTTCGGGTAGTCAAAAACCTGTAACCTATGGAATTCTCGATGGCGTAAGTTTTTATAAAACCTTTACTTCTAAAAGCGATCTGCAGGTACGGCAGTCTATTTATGATGCGTATTCTTTAAACCGTTACGAAACCGCACCTGAATTTACAAGATGGGCACAGGACCAAACTTATAAATTGTATGATGTAGGCAGCTATCCGCAATCAGGTAAATTTATCAGGGTAGAAAAAGGCAGGCCTGATGGTGAACCCATTTCTAATAACGATCTTACGACGCAGGAAAAAGGAATAAAAGAAGAACTGGGCAACACGCTTAAACAATATCATTGATCACTGTACATAAAAAAGCCCGGAAGTAATTCTGCCGGGCCAATTTATTTTATCAGAAGCTATTATTTTTTAGCCAGCACCCCAGTTTTGCAGTTACCGGGCATACAATAATTACCTTCTTTTTCGTGCATGTTATTTACAGGAAGAATGGTTGACACTTTTCCGGTTACATCATCATCATCAACTACAACATTATCTTTAGTATGAAACATGTGAGCAAGTGTTGGAGCGATAACCAGTGAAACGATACTCATCAGTTTAATCAGAATATTCATAGAAGGACCGGAAGTATCTTTAAAAGGATCACCCACAGTATCACCTGTTACAGAAGCTTTATGTGGTTCTGATTTTTTGTAATACATCTCACCATTTATCTCAACACCTTTTTCAAAAGCTTTTCTTTGCATTATCCCATGCACCACCGGCATTGTTCTGAAACATTCCCATAAGTACACCGCTTACAGTAGCACCGGCTAAAAATCCACCCAATGCTTCAGGACCGAAAATAAAACCGATAATCAAAGGAGATATAATTGCGATTGCACCGGGCAACATCATTTTTTTAATAGAAGCTTCTGTAGAAATAGCCACACATTTATCATATTCAGGCTTGCCGGTTCCTTCCATAATTCCCGGAATTGTACGGAACTGCCGGCGCACTTCTTCTACCATCGCCATAGCAGCTTCACCAACTGCACGAATAGCAAGAGAAGAGAATATGAAAGGAATCATTCCACCTACAAATAAACCAGACAAGTACATCAGCTTTATAAATATCAATACCATCGATATACCTGCAATACCAACAAATGCTGCAAACAATGCCAGTGCAGTTAAGGCTGCAGAAGCAATGGCAAAACCTTTTCCGGTAGCAGCAGTTGTATTTCCTACTGCATCAAGTATATCTGTTTTTTCACGTACTTCTTTAGGCAATTCACTCATTTCAGCAATACCACCTGCATTATCAGCAATCGGACCGAATGCATCAATTGCAAGTTGCATAGCTGTTGTTGCCATCATACCTGCAGCAGCAATAGCCACACCATATAAACCTGCACAGGCATAAGAACCATAAATACCACCTGCCAAAACAAGAATAGGAAGAAATGTACTTTCCATACCTACTGCCAAGCCCACCAATTACATTGGTAGCATGACCGGTAGCAGATTGCCGGATGATAGTCATTACCGGGCGTTTGCCCATAGCTGTATAATATTCAGTGATCATGCTCATTAAAGTACCTACAGCAAGCCTACCATGATTGCACCCATAACACCATTGCGTGTAAAATCAATTCCGCGCAAACTCATGGTTTCAGGAAGAATGTAATAAACCAATCGCAAGAAGCAATGGCTGTTAATACAATTGAACCCCAGTTACCCATATTCAAAGCTTTCTGAACACTATCTGTGCTAATACCTGCATTATCACTGATGCGTACAAAAAATGTTGCCATGATTGAAAAAATATACCGATACCTGCAATCATCATCGGTAATAATATAGGAGAATACCGTTCCAAAGGTTATCATGATGCGAGACCGTTTCCCTGTCCTAAAACCATTGTTGCCAAAACAGTTGCCACATAAGATCCGAAAAAATCAGCGCCCATACCAGCAACATCACCCACGTTATCACCCACGTTATCGGCAATAGTAGCAGGGTTACGGGGATCATCTTCAGGAATACCTGCTTCAACTTTACCAACAAGGTCAGCACCTACGTCTGCAGCTTTTGTATAAATACCACCACCCACACGGGCAAATAAGGCTATAGATTCAGCACCAAGAGAAAAACCTGTAAGTATTTCAATCGTTTTAACCATTTCAGCAGAATCAGCTTCAACATCCGGGGCAAAAATGGCTTTCAGAATAATAAATAAGCCACCCAATCCGAGTACAGCCAACCCGCAACGCCCATTCCCATTACAGAACCACCGGTAAAGGAAACATTTAATGCTTTTGATAAGACTTGTTCTGGCTGCCTGGGCAGTGCGAACATTTGCTTTTGTAGCTACACTCATACCTATATAACCTGCAAGGGCACTAAAAACTGCACCTATAATAAATGCAATGGCAATAGACCAATGACTTTCAGGATTACTGTATGCCATTATACCTAGCAACAGGGCTACTATAACCACGAAGTATCCAAGTATTTTCCATTCGCTTTTAAAAAAGCCATAGCCCCCTCAGCAATATGCCTGCTGATTTCTCTCATTTTTTGTTCGCCGGCATCCTGCGCGGCAACCCATTTGTACTTGATTAATGTGTAAATCAATCCTATTATACCCATAACAGGAACAGAATAAAACAGCAGTTTGTCCATAGTTTATAACGTATTACTTTTTTTTAATGGTGGGCAAAGATAGGGGTTAGCTGTTAAATTATACATGGCAAAAACCCTTATATATAAACAGGTTCAACCCAAAAGAATGGTGGATTCGTTAAGATTTTACCTAAATTTCGTGTAATAAAAAGTGAATTTATGCCGGCCTTTGTAATAGTGGATGTTACTATAAATAATACTGATGCCTATTCTGCTTATAAAGAATTAACCCCGGCATCCATTAAACACTATAATGGAAAATTTATTGTAAGAGGAGGTTCAACGGAAACGCTGGAGGGAGACTGGAAACCGGAACGTATTGTGGTTCTTGAGTTTCCTGACTTAGAAACAGCAAGAGCCTGGTGGCATTCTGAAGAATATGCCGGAGCAAAAAAAATAAGACAAGCTAATGCAGAAACAAAAATGATACTGGTTGATGGTGTACCCGTTTAGCTTTTTGTGGGTTTTTTCCTTTTTTGCGTTCTTCTTTTTAATTCGCGGTTCAATAATAATAGTTCCCGGGTTGTTTGCCCGTTGATGGCTGTATTTTCCTGCGCCCGGCGCATGAGGTATGGAATAACTTCTCTTATAGGACCAAATGGAAGGTATTTGCTTACTGAGTAACCGGCATTGGCGAGGTTAAAAGTAATATTATCACTCATGCCGTATAACTGCGAAAAATGAACATGGGGGTGGTCTCTTCTTAGTCCTTTTTTATTCAATAATTCTGCTGCATGCAGGTTGCTATATTCATTGTGTGTAGCAATGATGCAGGCTACAGTATCAATATTTTCAAAACAATAATCGATCGCAGAATTAAAATCTCCATCAGTAAAAGATTTATCCTGTTGTATAGGCGAAGGGTAACCATTTTCTTTTGAGCGTGCACGCTCCTTCTCCATATATGCACCCCGTACCAGTTTAACTCCTAAAAGAAACCCCTGCTGCCGGGCGATTTTATGCGATAATTGTAAAAACCACAACCTGTCGTGCCTGTATAACTGAATGGTATTGTACACTACCACTTTTTCTTTATTAAAGTGCTGCATCATTTCAATCGTAAGGCGGTCAACCGGGTCTTGAATCCAGCTTTCTTCCGCATCAATTAAAACACCTACTCCTTTTTCCTGCGCAGCCTCACAAATTTTATACATACGGTCTTTAACCCTTTCCCATTCCTCGGCTTCGTCTTCATGCGCATGTATTCCACTGCGCAACCTGGGGGCGTCGTTTAATTTCTGCAATAAACTGAAACGGGAAATGCCTGTAACCTTTACACTGATAAACGGGATATTAGGCTGTGTTGAGGCATATTTAATAACTTTTATAAATTCATCTGCCGCACTATCAAAATTATCTTCCCCGCTTTTTCCTTCTACCCCATAATCGAGTATAACCTTAACATTATATTCTCCCAGTCTTTTAGCTACAACAGATGTTTCTTCCAGAGATTCCCCACCAACAAATTGCTTAAAAATAGATTGTCTTATTAACCCATGCACCGGCAAACCCGTCTTCATTAAAAAAGGAGTAAGCCTAACGCCAATTGCTGAAAACCATGGGTAGCGCATGGTTCCAAACAAAAATCTCCCTCCTTTTAATTCTTTATCAGATTTATAGGCAAAGGCAATTTCGGTATCGTTAAAGGATAGGCGCATGTATTAAGGTTCTTATATGCGAATATCGGTGATGCAGGCAGAAATAAAAAAATAATGGGCATCAAACCACCTTAATTAGGCTTTAATACTATAGTTTCAAAAAAATAGTATTTGCCATTTTTAAAATTGTTTTATTAGAGGCAGACTTTAAAATTAATAAACGATGAAGAAGATTTGTACAATTCTATTGTTATTGGTATTTATCCAAACGCAAAATATCCGGGCACAAATAACTTATGCGGAAAAACTGGGTTATCCTAAAGGTGCCAAAGTGGTTATTTTACATGTAGATGACGTAGGTATGAGCTTCGATTCGAATGAAGGCGCCATTAGAAGTATGACCGAAGGAGTAGCAAACAGTTGCAGTATAATGATGACCTGCCCATGGGTTCCTGGATATTTACATTATGTAAAAGAAAACCCCACCATTGATGCGGGGCTGCACCTAACGCTTACTTCTGAATGGAAAGATTACAGGTGGGGACCATTAACAGGCAAATCGGTTACACCGGGCCTGGTTGATAGCGAATATGCCTTTTACCCATCAGTAAATGAAGTAGTATTACATGCATCTGCAGAAGAGGTATATACAGAAATTAAAGCGCAATTGAACCGTGCGAAAACAATGGGCTTTACACCTACTCATTTAGATTCTCACATGGGCACTTTGTTTGCCATACCCTCCTTCCTGGAAAAATATATTATGCTGGGAATTGAAAACAATATTCCTGTAATGATGCCTGGCGGAAGGGCAAAGCTAATTCAACAGCAAACCCGTTTTCCTGATGCGCAAATGGAACAGTTGCGGATGCTTGGTAGCAAATTATGGAATGCCGGGTTGCCCGTATTAGACGATCTTTTTAATGAAAGTTATGAATGGAAGATCGCGGATGATATGGCTGATGACAGTGCAAAATTGCAAAAGTTCAAAACCTCAAAATACATTGAAGCAATACAAGCCATTGAACCAGGAATTACTATGATCATTATGCATTGTACCGACCCTACTGAAGTTTTCGGTTATATAAGCGACAGCGGGCCTACCCGCAGAGGAGATATGCTAGCAATGATTGACCCGGCATTTAAGAAAGCCTTGCAGGATGAGAAAATTATTCTAACAACATGGCGCGAATTAAAACAAAGACGGGATAAGGTAAAATGATTTGAAAACTAAAAAAGGTTCCCATTAAAGAGAACCTTTTTTTATAATGTCTGGTCTTTATTTTTTTATGGAAAAATACCCAGTTCTGCATACGAAGTACCAACCTTATCAATGGCTACTACAAAAGCTGCAGTACGCATGTCTGGAATAGCGGGATTGTTGTTCCAGCAATGCATGATTTCGCGGGTTGCTTCAATCATGGTTTGTTCAAGACCACTGTTTACCAGGTCTACTTCATCCGGACCATGTTCTATAAACATTCTTTCATCAGCATCTACTTTTTTGCCTGTAAGTTCTTCTATCTCGCCCAGCAAATGCCGGTTCAGGTTTTCTGTAAACCTTTTCTCCATGCGACCATACCGAACATGGCTTAGGTTTTTTAACCACTCAAAGTAAGATACCGTAACACCCCCTGCATTCAGGTACATATCGGGCACTACCAAAATGTTTTTGTTTATAAGAATTTCATCAGCTTCAGGGGTTAGTGGACCATTGGCAGCTTCGGCAATAATCTTTGCTTTAACCCTGTCTGCATTGTCTTTATTAATAACGTTTTCAAGAGCAGCCGGAATTAGAATATCACATTCCAGTTCTAAGGCATCGCTTCTATTATGAAGGTTTGTTGCACCGGGGAAATTTAAAATAGATTTGTTCGATGTTCTGTGCAGGGTAACCTCATCTTCATTCAATCCGCTTTCGCAATAAATGGCGCCGTCATATTCTGAAATGGCAATAATAATTGCCCCATGCTGCCTGAAGAATTTGGCGCAATGGTAGCCCACATTACCGAGACCTTGTATAACAATCCTTTTGCCTTTAATGCCGGTTGCCAAGCCACGGGGTTCCATTATTTCTGGCATACTGCACACTTCCCTTATGCCATAGAAAACACCAAGACCGGTAGCTTCAGTTCTGCCACGAACACCACCCTGAGAAACAGGTTTGCCGGTAACGCAACCCATAGCATCAACCTCACCGGGATGCATAGCAGAGTAGGTATCCAGTATCCACGCCATTTCCTTTTCACCAGTTCCGTAATCGGGTGCAGGCACATCGGTTCCGGGACCAATAAAGTTTTTCTTTACCAGTTCTGAAGTATATCGGCGGGTAATTTTTTGTAATTCAAAATCGCTGTAATTGCGCGGGTTTATTTTTATTCCACCCTTCCCACCACCAAAAGGCACATTCACAATCGCACACTTATAAGTCATTAATGCAGCAAGCGCCATCACCTCATCCTGGTTTACAGCCATGCTAAAACGAATACCACCTTTACACGGAGTTTTGTGATGAGAATGCTGAACACGGTATGCTTCGATAACTTCAATAGAACCATCATCCCTTCTAATGGGAAACTTGGTTTGAAAAACGGCGTTACAAACTTTTATTTGTTCAAGGATGCCCTGCTCCCATTTTGTAAACTTTGAGGCTTTATCGAAACTGGTGGAAACGCTTTCAAAAAAGCTATATGTTGCTGATGACATTCAATCTGAATTTATAAATATGAATAAATTTACTAATTAACGTTCGTTTTTTTAAATGATGTATACATATCCTTCAGGCTGCAAATAAAAGATTACCTGTTTAATTTCAATAAACATTTTTATTAAGGATTATTCTTTTCCCTTTTCTACCCTAGTTATTTTCCTATCAAGCAAATAAAGGTAAATATATAAACCAAGTACTATAGTAACAACCACTGCCATCACCACATAAATCTTTTCATTACTACGCATGAAATCAATGGTTTCTCCTCCCAGGTTATTTTCCTGGCAAAAGGTGTTGCCAATACATGCGAAGAAGTAGGAAAATATGAAAAAGGCAATTTTTTTAAGCATGATTAAGAAGGTTTTCATGATATATCCGTAATCTTAGCCGCAAAGTTGTAAGCCATACCCCAAGCAGCGTCCACCCAATTACTGCCGGCCAAAAAACCATTCGCATTTCGGGAGCAAGGTCACCGCCATTTAAGGCCGGGTTACCCTCGCTTCCCTGGCCACCGGGATGCAACGATTCGGTTAACCTGGGCAAAATCCAAATGGTGGGGAATAGCATGGCAAAGGCAAAAATATTGTACACTGCACTAACCCGCGCCCTTTTATCTATGTCATTCATAGATCCTCTTAGAACAAAATAAGCAAAGTAAATAAGCAGTGCAATGGCAGCTCCGTTTTGTTTGGGATCGCCGCTCCAGGGTTTGCCCCATTGGTAATTGGCCCAAATGGCTCCGGTAATAATGCCCAGGGTTCCGAAAACCAGTCCCGTTCGGGCATATTCAACAGAATAATAATCGTGGTTGGGATTTTGAGATCGAAGAAATTTAATAGCATAAACTGCAGACACTATAAATAGTATCATCATTCCGAACCACATGGGTACATGAAAAAATAAATTGCGAATAGATTGTTGTAACCTTCCATCAAGCGTTGGAATTTTTACAAGAAACCCCATTGTGCAGGTATACATCAGTAAAACAAATGACAATATTTTCCACCAGGATTGTCGAATCATTAGAGAATTCTTTACAAACAGGTTCGCGGGCAAGCTGTTTTATTGAGCCGCAAAATTAGGGGTATGAGCTGTTTAATATAAAAATGATTATTGAAACAACCTGATTATGCCTAAACTACGCACCACTTATTATCGATGTCTTTGGTATAAGAAAGCCCATTACTCATTACAACCACTTCTTTGCCATCCTTTGCGTTAAAGTAGCTGTTTTGCTGGTAAACACGAATTCCATTGTTTTCCCTGGTAAGGTAAACGATCAGTGCGTTTATGGTAGGTGAAATGTCGTGTAACCATTGTTCATCCCCTTCTCTAACAAATGCCTGGCTCATAAAAAAAATATTAAATTTTGATTGTACTTATATCATAAATGATACCATACAAACAGTTTACTAAATCTTAATCCTTCCAGAGAAATGGAAATAATATAACTGAAAGCATAATAATAAGCAAATTGAGCAGCACAAGTAACAAAACCATTTGCCATAAACCCGCCTGTAATACCGGCTGAAATGCAGCCGTAGCAACCTTATTTAATAAAAGTAACTGGGGAATGATAAGTGGGAAACCCATAATTGCCATAAGTGCTGCCTGTTGCTGTGCTTTAGCCGCAATGGAAGCCAAAAAAGTGAAAGTAAAACTTAAACCGGCGGCACCTAAAAAGCTGATACCTGCAAATGGCAAAAAATGACTTAGCGGATTACCCAGCAATAAAATAAAAATTAACAGGGTAAGCAAACTCATCAGCAGCATTAAAAATCCATTAAAAACCAGTTTAGATAAAATAAAATCCCTGGCTCCGGCAATACTAAAATAATAGATCATCCTGCCTTTGCTTTCCTGCAAAAAACTTTTAGCAACCGCATTTATTGATACGAATAACTGAATAATCCAAAAAAGCGAATTCCATATATCTGAGGCAGGCTGCCCGGCAGAAAGGTAAATTATGAACACTGTAGAGGCTACATAAAGTACAACCCCATAAAAAGTGTATTGCTGCCTGATCTCGGTAAGCATATCTTTTTTAACCAAAATCCATATGTGCCTCAGCGATATACCCATTTACAATTTATGTGTAGTAAGCACAAACTTACATTGCAATTACATTTTGATTTGCAGTATGCTGCCTTTTAAAATTAAATAATTATATACACACTGCATTTATCAGATGGTGGCAATAGCACATTAACACCTATATTTGCCCCTCAAAATTTTTAGCGTTGCCAACAAAATTTTCCAAAGAAACCTATTTATACTGGTACGAGTTAATGCAGTTAATTCGCCAGTTTGAATTAAAGGCTGAAGAAATGTATAAAATGGCTGGAAAAATCCGCGGATTTTTTCACGCTTACGTAGGCCAGGAAGCTATTGCAGCAGGTTGTATGACTGCTACCAGGCAGGAAGATATTTTCATTACTGCTTACCGCGACCATGGGCTGGCGCTTGCAAAAGGCGTCCCTGCCGACAGTTGTATGGCCGAGTTATATGGCAAGTCAACAGGTTGTGCAAAAGGCAAGGGTGGAAGTATGCACTTCTTTAGTAAAGAGCATTTTTTTTATGGAGGTCATGGTATAGTAGGCGCCCAGATCGGAACAGGCGCAGGTCTTGCTTTTGCCGAACAATATAAAGGAACCGATAATGCTGTTCTTTGTTTTTTTGGTGATGGCGCAGCTCGCCAGGGCATACTGCACGAAACTTTTAACCTTGCGATGGTTTGGAAACTTCCGGTGGTGTTCATTTGCGAAAATAATAATTACGCAATGGGAACTTCGGTTGAAAGAACTTCGAACGTGATTGATATTTATAAGATCGCCGACGCGTATGAAATGCCTGGTGATAAGGTAGATGGAATGAGTGCCGAAGCAGTACATGAGGCTATTGCCCGTGCAATTAAAAGATGCCGTGAAGGTGGCGGACCTACCCTGCTCGAAATGAAAACTTACAGGTATAAAGGGCATTCTATTTCTGACCCACAAAAATATCGTACAAAGGAAGAGGTAGATGAATACAGGTCTAAAGACCCGATAGGTATTCTGAAAGAATCTATTAAAGAAAATAAATTCGCTACAGATAAAGACCTAGAGGAAATTGACAGCAGAATAAATGTAGTGGTAGAAAATAGTGTAAAATTTGCTGAAGAAAGTCCTTTCCCAGACGCTAACGAGTTATTAGGCGATGTATATGCAGATAAAAATTATCCTTTTATCGTAGACTAAAATGTTACTTACAAATTAAAAAATCCCGGATTTATAATGAGCGAAATTAAAACCCACGAGGAAAATATTGACCCCGTGATGCGTACTAAAACAACCATTCAAAAGTTTAAAAAACCAATTGCAATAGCGATTACAGCACTGATTGTGATTTTAGGCGGATGGTACGCTTACACCAATTACATGGTTAAACCTAAAGAAGAAGCTGCACAGGATGCCATATTTAAAGCACAGCAATATTTTGCACAGGATTCTCTTAACCTTGCTTTAAACGGTGATGGAACACATCGTGGCTTTTTGTATATCATTAATAATTATGGCGGTTCTAAACAGGCTGAGTTAGCGCATTATTATGCAGGAGTTATTTATCTGAAGATGGGTGATTTTAATAATGCAGTTAAATATCTTAAAGACTTTAATACAGATGCTAAACAAGTGCAAATGATGGCTTATGGGTGCCTGGGTGATGCTTATAGTGAATTAGGTAAAAATGATGAAGCAGTGAATTATTATAAAAAGGCATCTACTACCTTTGAAAAAGATGAAACCATTGCTTCTGAATATTTATTCAGGGCAGGTCTAAAACTTGAATCAACAGGAAAAAATGACGAAGCCCTTAAGGTTTATAAAGAGTTAAAGGAAAGGTTTCCTCAAACTGAAAAAGGGTACCAGGCAGATAAATATATTTACCGCCTTAGTATTCAACCAAACGATTTCAGTATAAAATAATGGCATCAACAGGCAATACAAAAGTTAACAAAGGCATCCCCGCAGTAAAGGATGCCTTTGTTGTAATTATTAAAACAGAATGGAATGCCCAAATTGTTGACATGTTAGAAAAAGGCGCCATTTCCATATTAAACAAAGCAGGCATAAAACACAAAACATTTGTAGTGCCCGGTGCAGTAGAGATCCCCTTCGCCATAAAAGCTTGCTATAGTAATGGCTTAAAGGCTGATGCCTTTATAACCCTGGGTGCCGTTATTCGGGGCGATACGCCTCATTTCGATTTTGTCTGCAAATCAGTAACGGACGGCATAACGCTGCTTAATCAATCGCTTGATGTGCCAGTAATTTTTGGAGTTCTAACAGTGAATAATGAACAACAGGCATGGGACAGAACCGGCGGTAAAGATGGAAATAAAGGTGAAGAGGCTGCTATTACAGCTATTAAAATGATTGCCTTTATCCGGGATGTAAAAAAATAATTACACCACCCATTTACCTCCATTCAAAATACATTTGTATTAAACCTGCTATTGACATCTGCCATAATATTTATATTATACCTCGTATTATTTTCCTGGATAATTACCAGGGTTAAATTCTTTACAGATTCAGGCATTCCAAAGTTGTGGCTGATAATTTTTTTTAATCTAAAGATAGCTGCAGGACTGGCATATGCCTGGTTTTACAGCCAACCACAATATTATGCCACAAGCGATACCTGGAGCTTTTTTAACCAGGGTTGTGCCGAAACTGATGTGTTAATAAACGATCCCATCCATTTTTTTAAAGACCTTTTTTATCATGGATATGAAAGCACCGGCGACCTTTTTGGAAGTACGCAATCATATTGGAATAACCTTAAAACCAATGTAGTTATAAAACTTGTGGCCATATTTAATGTGTTCACTATTAAAAATTATTACGCCAACATAATTCTATTTAATTTTTTATTTTTCTTCGGTCCTGTTGCACTTTTCAGGTTGTTGAACAAACACATGCACTCAAAAAAATGGATTACTGCCGGACTGGTTTTTTGCATACCATCCTTTTTATTTTGGTATAGCGGGGCACATAAAGACGGCTTAATCTTTTCATCATTCCTGCTGACGGTTTACTCCATTGATAAAATAATTATAACTAGAAAATTGAAGTATGTACTTTCAATATTTCTGAACCTGCTTGTTTTATTTGCCTTGCGTAATTACTTTATTTTGTTATTAATTCCCGCTGTAATTGCATGGTTGCTTTCAAAAAAATATCCAAACCAAAAATTTTTGATTGTGTCCATGGTTTATGGATTTTGTCTGCTCTTGATACTTATCAGTCCAATGTTCGGCAACGAAATGAATATGTTGCAGTACCTGCAAACAAAGCAGGCTGAGTTTATAGGTTTGGGTGGAAATTCCCAGGTGATACTTCCAACACTGCAACCTAATACCCAGGGGTTCTTTAGATTCTTACCAAATGCATTGGATATGGCTTTTCTTAGGCCCCACCTTAATGAATATGAAACCCTTGCCTACCTGCCGGCTATAATAGAAAATGTATTTTTACTCTTAGCCTTTCTGTTTTATGCTTATAAATATTTTAATTCACCCTCTAAAAAATTTTCTCCACCCTTAATTGTTTTCTTCCTCTGCTTCTCGATTAGTTTATTGCTGCTTTTAGGCTATACAGTTACCCTTACAGGCGCTATTGTAAGGTATCGCGCATTTGTATTACCGCTTATAACTACATCACTATTATCCCTTTACTACCCTGAAAGAAAATAAATTAAAAATTATTTAAATATAAAAGTTTTAGTTATTTTTTACACAAAAACGATATGGTATTGGTTAGTTTAATTAAATTTTTTCAACATTATGTCTTTTTATTATAGTGTAAATAGATTTTTTTGCTTTCTTTGCCCACATTAAAATAAACTTATGTCTTTAAGATTACAAGCTATTACCAATTTGAACAGCGACTCCCACGGTATTGTTGTTGAAGGGTCGAGAAAGGTTACAGCGATTTTCGGGGAAAATGTCTTTACTCTTAAAACTGCCCGTGAATATCTGAGTGATGAAGCCTATAAAAGCCTTACATCCAGTATAAAAGGAAGTAAAAAAATTGACCGCGCCGTTGCTAACCAAATTTCAAATGGCTTACGTGCATGGGCAGAAAATAAAGGCGTGACACATTTTACCCATTGGTTTCAGCCGCTTACTGGTACTACGGCTGAAAAACATGATTCATTTTTTACCCTGAAAGGCGATGGTACTGCCATTGAAGAGTTTGATGGCGCCGCACTTATACAACAAGAGCCCGATGCTTCATCTTTCCCAAGCGGAGGATTAAGGGCAACCTTCGAAGCACGCGGCTATACTGCATGGGATCCATCTTCACCAGCTTTTATAATGGAAATCGGACAATGGTAAAACACTTTGTATTCCTACCATATTCGTTTCATATACAGGCGAGTCGTTAGATTACAAAGCACCCCTTTTAAAAGCACTGGAGGCCATTAATAAAGCTGCCGTTGAGGTTTGTAATTACTTTGATAAAAACGTAAACAAAGTTTCCCCTACCCTGGGTTGGGAACAGGAATATTTCGTGATTGATGAAGGACTGGCAACAGCACGTCCGGATCTCGTTCAGTGCGGCCGTACCGTTTTTGGTGCAGGACCCGCAAAAGGCCAACAGCTTGAAGACCATTATTTCGGCAGCATTCCGGAAAGGGTGTACGCTTATATGCGCGACTTTGAAGCAGAATGTTATAAGCTGGGTATTCCCTTAAGAACAAGGCATAATGAAGTAGCACCCTGCCAGTTTGAATGCGCACCCATCTTCGAAGATGTAAATCTTGCAGTAGATCATAATATTTTGTTGATGGATGTAATGGACCGTGTGGCACGCCGGCATAACCTTCGTGTGTTGCTTCATGAAAAACCCTTTGCAGGCATTAACGGAAGCGGCAAGCATAATAACTGGAGCATGGCGACAGATACAGGAGTAAACCTTTTGGCTCCCGGCAAAACGCCAAAGACCAACCTGATGTTCCTTAACTTTCTTTGTAAATACTATTAAAGCTGTAAATGATTATGCAGATCTAATGCGTGCAGCCATAGCATCTGCAGGTAATGACCACAGGCTTGGTGCAAATGAAGCGCCTCCTGCCATTATCTCGGTTTTTATTGGTGAATACCTTACCAAAGTTTTAAATGATATAGAGCAACGCGTAGGCGAAAATTTTGATGAGCAGGATGAAGCTATTCTTAAGCTTGACCTGCACAGAAGCATTCCTGAATTGCTGCTGGACAATACTGACAGGAACAGGACCTCTCCTTTTGCATTTACCGGCAATAAATTCGAATTTAGAGCGGTAGGGTCTGCAGCGAACTGCGCCAATGCAATGATCACCTTAAACGCGATAATGGCAGAGACCCTTAAGAATTTTAAAAAGGAAGTGGATTCTTTAATTGAAAAAGGAGAAAAGAAAGAGATTGCCATTATGCATGTGATTCAAAAATATATTGTAGACAGTAAAAAGATTTTGTTTGAAGGTGATGGCTATTCTGAAAAATGGGAAAAAGAAGCAAAGAAGCGTGGTTTACCTAATGTAAAAACTACTCCGCTTGCACTCGATGCTATGGTAACAGACAAAGCAAAAGCGCTATTTGAAACGAACAATATTTACAATCATATTGAATTGGAAGCCCGTCATGAAATTGAATTAGAAAAATATATTAAAAAGGTTCAGATAGAAGCCCGAATAATGGGAGACCTTGCATTAAGTCATATAATTCCTTCTGCCATTGATTATCAAAATAAACTTATTGAAAACATTCGTGGGTTAAAAGAGGCAGGATTAGATGAAAGTGCGTACGGAATACAATTAAATATTCTTAAAGAAACATCTAAGCATTTACAACAAGTCTACACTAAAGTAAGTGAAATGATCGAAGCAAGAAAAGTGGCGAATACAGTTGAAAATACCCGTGAGAAAGCCATTACTTATTGCGACAAAGTAAAGGATGCATTTTTTGATGACATCAGGTATGCAGCGGACAAACTAGAATTACTGGTTAGTGATGAAAATTGGAAACTTCCAAAATACCGTGAAATGTTATTTCTGAGGTAAGAAAACTTTTATGATTATTAAGCCGCTTTGAAATGTTTAAAGCGGCTTTTTTAATTAAAACAAAAAGACCGGGCTTTCGCCCGGTCCGAGTTTATCACTCTAAAAGAACCCCCAAAAATTTGTGTTTTTCTAGGTTGTGCAGGAAACACTAAACAAACCTTTATACAAAATCATTATTTAAAATGTAATTCAGTTACGTATCCAACATTTAACCCCACGGTACTTAAACTAACATTGCCCACACCAACTCCCTTCACTGGAATACTGTAATAAGGCTCAACCCTTAAACTGCCGTTTGCATTCATTTTCTTCTCATAACCCGTACTAAAAACAACATTTGAGAATACCCTGGTTTCTCCTTTATTGTAATGCCGGTTAACATCTGCCATATTCCCGGCTTTGTTTAAGGTATAATCATAAGACTCCTCATGAATTAAGTAGGTTGCGGCCCCTGCCGTTGCAAAAAATTGCCCTTGCTGTTTTTTACCATGGAAATTAACCCGTACAGAAACAGGAATCGTGGTAACCTTATTATATGCGTTTAATTCCTCGATAGTAGTACTGTTTTTAAGCTTTAAATTTTCCCTGCTGAAAAACTGGCCGCTGGTATGGTAATTTTTATGAGCGCGAATTAACCCGATCTCAGCACTGAAAGTATTGTTCATTTTATAACCTCCTATCAGCCCATATGCACCACCAAGTTTGCTGGTACCCTGCTTTTGCACAAATGAAAATTCGGGTGATGCTATAACACCTGCGTAAAACCTGTTTGAAATAATGGGTTTTACTTTTATAGATGTTGAAGCAGTATTTTTTGAAATGCGATTTTCAATTTTTTCCTCATTTTTTGCTAGTGAATTTTCAGGATCAATTTCCTTTATGTGGTTATTCTCCTTTAATTCGTTAGTTGATACATAAGGAACTGTTTCTGTCTGAACCAATGATTCGTTTGAGTTTGAATTATGGGTAATATTAGTTTTGGTTGCGGAAATTATATTCTTTGAATTACTATTAAGATTATTAGCAATTCCTGAATTATTTAAAGAAAATGTGTGATTGTTTTTATTTATATTATTAGCTGATGCCTCGCTGTTATAAGGTTTTAAAGCTGTTGGGGCAACGCTTTCAATAGTTGGTTGGGAACTGCGTCCTGTGTTTTCACGGGGCGTTTCCGGTGGGTTATTTATTGATTCAGTTACAGCATTATTTATGCCTTCTTTATTGCCCATTATACTATCGGAAGACAGGTATAATAAGCCCGATGTAATAAATAAAATAAGAAATGCAGAGACTAAAACACCACGCCTGTTACCTGAGGTGAGAAATCCTGAACCCTCTTTAGCAGCCTGCATACCTGCAGCAACTTTATCCCAGTTTGAACCATCCGTTCTTAAGGGATAGTTCTCTGCCGCTGAGTTAAAAAGTTCATCAATATCTTTATCTATATCCTGCATACGTCTGGTTCGGAAACTCCATTATTTAAAACCCTTTTTAAAAATGCTTTTGCTTTAAACAAAGTTGATTTTGATGTTCCAATTGAAATGCCCAGTTCTTTAGAAATTTCCTGGTGCGAGAACCCATCTATCACAAACATATTAAACACGGTTCTGTATGAAGGAGGTAATTTTTTTAGCTGAACAATAAGGTCTTTATACATCAGCTTTTGATCAGCAGCAATTTCGTTGTCAGGCTCATGCCAAATATAATCAGGCAATTCTCCAACTTCGGGTATCATGTTTTGCCTGCGCAATTCATCTACTGCGGTATTTATTAAAATTCTCCTCATCCATCCCATCAAAACCTTTTCAAGATTTTCCGCATCATTGCACTGAAAATTCTTAAAGTTTGAAAAGATCTTTACAAAACCATCATTAACAACATCTGTTGCCCGGTCGTACCGGTATATATATCTGAAAACTGACTTTAATGCAAAACCGTAATAATGTTCGTAAAAGATCTTTTGCGCTTTAGGATCATTAATAACACAACCTTGTAAAATCTTTTTCAAAGGTTCTAACCACTCCTGGTTAAACTTGTTATTATATACGTAGAATTGGATGGCAGGTTTACTCAAAGGATATTTATTTGGAGATTTAAAATTATGACAACCTTTCCATAATAACTGTTTTTGGTATAGTTTTTATACAAATTATACTAAAAAAATGAAGTTTTTTTACTTATTTCTTGCTCTTCTGACATTTAAGTCGGTTAAGGCACAAGATGTTGAGTGTATTTATTTTAATTTATACACTGACAGTCTTAAAAAAGGAGTTCATAATTATATAAATGTTGATGGGAAGTTATCTAATGGAAAATTTAAACCCCTGAATTCAAATACCATTGAATTTTCAAGTAATACGGGTAAGTGGGAAGGAAATGATTTGATAATTGATCCAACTTTTTCGGGTGAATCGGTTATTGTGAAGGCTTATTATAAACCTAACCCCAGGCTTTCCAAATCTATTATTATTTACATAAAACAAAAAAACGATGACACTCCACTAAAAACAGAGGCTGAGATTTTAAGACACATTAGAAAATCTTAAGCTATTGTAAAATATAAATCATAAAAAAAGGACTGAAAAATTCAGTCCTTTTTTTATATCATTAATTGCTAGACGTTAGCGTTTTCGGCCTTTTTTTTAAAAGAAAATTTAATGAGGCTATTTTCTTTATCCAGATCAGCAATAAGGGTATCGCCCTGTTTTACATTCATGTTAAGAATCTCCTCAGCAAGGGCATCTTCCAAATACTTTTGAATTGCCCGGTGAAGTGGCCGTGCCCCAAACTGCACATCATAACCTTTTTCTGCAATAAACTCTTTTGCTTCGGGTGTTAGTTCAAGAGAATATCCTAAGGCATTCAGGCGTTTCATCACTCCTTTCATCAGTATGTCTATGATGTCGAATATATTTTCTTTTGTTAAAGAATTAAAGATAACTACATCATCTATCCTGTTTAAGAACTCAGGAGCAAACGTACGCTTCAAGGCTTTTTCAATAACTGCTTTATTATTTTCATCCTGGTTTTGCATTCTTGCAGCAGTGGCAAAACCTACTCCATCACCAAACTCTTTCAACTGGCGAACACCAATATTCGATGTCATGATGATTAGTGTATTCTTAAAATTCACCTTTCTTCCTAATCCATCAGTTAATTGCCCATCGTCTAAAACCTGTAACAGAATATTATAAATATCGGGATGCGCTTTTTCAATTTCATCCAACAAAATAACACTGTATGGTTTGCGTCTAACCTTTTCGGTAAGCTGACCGCCTTCTTCATAACCAACATAACCGGGAGGCGCACCAATAAGCCTGCTTACTGTGAATTTTTCCATGTATTCACTCATATCCAATCGTATCAATGCATCTTCTGAGTCGAACATATACCTGGCAAGGGCTCTCGCCAATTCTGTTTTTCCCACACCTGTAGGACCTAAGAATATAAAAGTACCGATGGGTTTTTTGGGGTCTTTAAGACCTACGCGATTTCTTTGTACAGCCTTAACAACTTTACTTATCGGGTCATCCTGTCCAACGACCATACCCCGCATATCATCGGCCATTTTTCGAAGCTTGTCTGTTTCTGCCTGCACCATTCTTTTTACAGGTATGCCGGTCATCATACTTACAACTTCTGCTATATCTTCTTCATTAATCGGGTAACGTTTGTGCTTGCTTTCTTCTTCCCAGGCTGTTTTGGCCTTATCTAATTCTTCACCCAATCTTTTTTCTGTATCTCTAAGAGCAGCAGCTTCTTCAAAACGCTGACTTTTTACAACCCGATTTTTTTCAACCTTAATGTCTTCAATTTTCTTTTCTAAGTCAACTATATTTTCCGGAACATTAATATTTTTTAAATGCACACGGGCGCCCACTTCATCCAGCACATCGATAGCTTTATCTGGCAACAAACGGTCCGTCATGTACCGGTCGCTTAATTTAACGCAGGCATCAATGGCTTCTTCGTTATAAGAAACATTGTGATATTCTTCGTATCGGGGTTGAATATTAGTGAGAATCTGAATGGTTTCTTCCACGGTTGGGGGATCGACCATTACTTTTTGAAAACGACGATCTAATGCTCCATCCTTTTCAATATACATGCGATATTCATCCAGCGTAGATGCCCCAATACATTGCAATTCTCCGCGGGATAATGCCGGTTTAAAAATGTTACTGGCATCCAGTGAACCACTGGCACCACCTGCACCAACTATTGTATGTATTTCATCAATAAATAAAATAACATCGCGGTTCTTTTCCAGCTCATTCATTATAGCTTTCATTCTTTCTTCGAACTGACCACGATATTTTGTGCCGGCAACAAGTGCTGCCAGGTCTAAGCTTATAACTCTTTTATCAAACAAAACCCTGCTAACCTTACGTTGCACTATACGCAGTGCAAGCCCTTCAACAATGGCTGTCTTACCAACACCGGGTTCGCCAATTAAAATTGGATTGTTCTTTTTTCTGCGTGATAGAATTTGTGAAACTCTTTCAATTTCTTTTTCGCGCCCAACAATGGGGTCTAATGTGCCTGACTCTGCAAGTTTAGTAATGTCTCTTCCGAAATTATCAAGAACAGGGGTTTTACTTTTTGCATTGGCACCCTGCTTGCCTCTTTGCTGAGAATACGATTGCTTTTTTTCATCGTCAAAATCATCATCGTTATCCTCAGTGTATTCGCTGCGAGGTTCATTGCTTTTAACCATGCCTAACTCGTTCCTGAAAATGTCGTAGTCAACATCAAACTGGTTAAGAATTTGCGTAGCAATGTTTTCTTTGTTTTTCAGGATAGAAAGCATGAGGTGCTCTGTTTCCACTAAAGGACTTTTTAGAGCTTTTGCTTCGAGCACTGTAACACGTATAACTTTTTCTGCCTGCTTGGTTAACGGCAGACTATTTATGTTAGCTATATTTTTACCTGTTTTATCTTTCACGGCAAGCTCTACTTCCTTTCTAAGATCGTACAAGTCTATGTTAAGTTGCTTTAAAACTTTTATGGCGGTGTTCTCACCTTCTCTAATTAATCCGAGTAGCAAATGTTCGGTTCCTATAAAATCATTTCCCAGCCTCAACGCCTCTTCCCTGCTGAACGAGATGATCTCTTTTACCTGTGCTGAAAAGTTATTATCCATTTAATCTTGTTTGTACAATTATAACAAATAAATTTGACGAATCATAATGTGCACTTATACACATAATGTTAATCAATTAATACATTTATGGAGGTCAAAATTGATACCAGAGAGAAATTTACGACAATAACTCCCACCTCCGATTTTTTATCTGACACATTAACAGAGCAATTAGTTACAAAGGCTTCGCACTATTTAACGAATAGTATAAAAAATATTGTGTTGAACATGAAAGAGGTAAAAGATTCTGATGAATTAAGCATTGAAAAAATTGCTTATTTGCAACAACATTTTTATGCCGATAATCACTCTTTTGTTATTTGTGAATTGCAGCCCGCTGTGCTTGAAAAATTGCAGAGTTTAGATATCGCAGACACCATGAACATTACGCCTACTGAAAGCGAAGCGTGGGATATTCTTCAAATGGAAGAGTTAGAAAGAGAATTAATGAAGGATGAAGATTTTGAATAAACATTTTTTTTAGGCTAACCTGCTTTCCGCCTCTTTTCTTAACTTACTTTTTCTGTAACCATACATAAAGTAAATGATGAGCCCCAGTGCCAGCCAGCTTGCAAACCATGCCCAGTTATTGCCTGTCATACCTGTTAGTAAGTAAAGGCAGGTTGACAGGCCAAGTAATGGAACAAGTGAAAGGCTCCTGGAAAAAGTGAATACCGACAACAAAACCATAACAATCCAAAAAATTAAAGTGGAAATATTATAAGAAGAATTTCCATCTGTATTGTTTACAAGGTCGGTGAGATAATTTCCATTGAATAATAAGAGAACAGAAAGTGCAATTAAAATTATAAGTGGAAAGATGTATTTGCCATTAATGTATGGCATAGCGAATTTCCCGCTCACCTTTTCTTTCCTGGGGATTAATAATACTCCACCGCAAACAAGCACAAAAGCAAACAGTGTTGCAATACTTGTAAAGTCTAAAACAAAAGTTTTATCGGTGAATAAAATCGGTACTCCTACGAACAAACCCGTCATGATGGTTGAGAAAGAAGGTGTCTGAAACTTAGGATGAATTTTCTGAAATTTTTCAGGCAATAATCCATCACGGCTCATACTCATCCATATTCGGGGCTGCCCCATTTGAAATACAAGTAATACACTGGTCATGGCGATAATGGCTGCAAGAGATACTGTAAATTGCATCCACCCCACATTGGTTTCTTCAAAAATTTTAGAAAGCGGATCTCCAACGTTATTAAAGTTCTGGTAATATAACACACCGGTTAGAACAAGCGTTAATAATATATAGACTATGGTGCAAATCACGAGCGAAAGCATCATACTTCGTGGCAGATCGCGCTGAGGGTTTTTACTTTCCTCTGCAAGTACACTAATTGCATCGAAACCTATATATGCAAAGAATACTCCACTTACTGCACTCATTACTCCGCTAAAGCCATTGGGCATAAAAGATCTCACACCTTCATTATTTAAAGGAAGCCAGTTATCCGGGTTTACATAATATGCGCCTACAGCAATAACGAGAATTATAATGGCCAGTTTTAAGATTACCATTATGTTACTAAAATTTCGGGACTCCTTTACACCTACGTAAACCAATATTGTTATAAGCACATTAATAACTATAGCCGGGGCATCTAAAATTACACGTAATCCTCCTACCACCGGTGCTGTGTTCCACGCATTAATGAGTTCTGCTGTAGATCGTGTTAATGCATCTGCAGGTGTTGAAGTGAACTCAGCAATGGCACCATGCGCCTCCATATAACTGCAGGTAAGATAATCAGGTATATGAACATTTATTTTATGAAGAAAAGAGGTAAGATAATCGCTCCACGAAAACGCAACATAAATATTCCCTATAGAATATTCCATAATTAATGCCCACCCTATTATCCATGCAAACACCTCCCCAAAACTTGCGTATGCATAAGTGTATGCGCTGCCAGCAACTGGTATACGGCTTGCAAATTCAGCATAACATAAAGCTGTGAAACCGCATGCAATTCCGCAAATAATAAATAGTACAACCACGCCGGGACCGCCATTAAAAACCGCCTGCCCCAAACTACTAAAACTGCCTGCCCCTATTATCGCAGCAATACCAAAAAAGGTTAGATCGCGAAGTGTTAAAACCCTCTTTAGGCCTGTACTATGCCCGGCTTCATCAGCCAGCTTTGAATCTTTCAGAATTTTATCAATGTTCTTTGTGCGGAATAAGGAAAAATTCATGCAGCGTGTTTTGATTGTTATAAATAAAGTTATGGATTAACAGAAGTGCAACCCGCAATTCTGTTATTGAAAAATAATTATCAGGGGCAAATAAGCCAAATATTCATTATAGTTCTATATTTATTTTTTAATAAATAACAATACAGCCATATGAATGTTTTGCATACTTCTGACTACGTTGTATTTTTCATATACTTCTTTATTGTTGCGGGTTACGGATGGTTTATTTACCACCGTAAAAAGAAAGCACAAACCGATACCAAAGACTATTTTTTAGCCGAGGGTTCATTAACCTGGTGGGCAATAGGTGCTTCTCTTATAGCAAGTAATATTTCTGCTGAACAGTTCATTGGCATGAGCGGCAGCGGGTTTAAAATGGGTCTCGCGATTGCCAGTTACGAGTGGATGGCGGCAGCCTCTTTAATTATCGTCGCAGTTTTCTTTATGCCGGTATATTTAAAGAACAAAATTTACACTATGCCGCAGTTTTTAAATCAGCGGTATAATGGAACAGTAAGTATGATCATGGCAGTGTTCTGGCTTTTATTGTATGTAGTTGTAAACCTTACTTCAATTCTTTACCTGGGTGCCCTGGCAATAAGCAGTATTTCAGGTCTTAATTTTACTTTTTGCATGATGGGGCTTGCCATCTTCGCCATATTCATAACACTGGGTGGCATGAAAGTTATCGGGTATACTGATGTAATACAGGTATTCTTCCTGATATTGGGTGGGCTGGCAACCACCTACCTCGCATTAAACCTTGTTGCAGATCATTTTGGCTCCTCTGGTGCCATAAATGGTTTTGGGTTACTACAAAGCAAGGCAACAGACCATTTCCAAATGATATTTAAGCAGGATAATCCAAATTATACCGACCTGCCTGGTTTAACTGTACTTATTGGCGGACTATGGATTGCAAATTTAAATTATTGGGGCTGTAACCAATACATTACCCAGCGCGCATTAGGTGCCGATCTTAAAACTGCCAGAAGCGGTATTATGTTCGCTGCCTTTTTGAAACTGTTGATGCCCCTGATTGTCGTTATACCTGGTATTGCTGCCTACGTTTTATATAAAGAAGGAAGTTTTACTACGGAAATGCTACAGGGTGGTGAAGTTAACCCCGACAGGGCTTATCCTGTTTTACTGAATTTACTTCCCCAGGGTTTAAAGGGATTGTCGTTTGCTGCACTTACTGCAGCTGTTGTAGCGTCACTTGCAGGAAAGGCAAATAGTATTTCTACCATATTTACCCTTGATATTTATAAAAAACGAATTAACCCCGAAGCCACTGAGAAGAAACTGGTGAACATCGGTCGTATAGCAATAGTAGTAGCTATGATTTTAGCTATAATTATTTCACCATTCCTGGGCATTGATAAAAAAGGCGGGTTTCAGTATATCCAGGAGTACACAGGGTTTGTATCGCCTGGTATATTTGCCATGTTTATTCTCGGGTTCTTCTGGAAGAAAACTACTTCCAACGCAGCCCTTTTTGCTACAATTGGTGGCTTTTTATTTTCCCTTCTTCTTAAATTTTTACCGGCATTTGCAGATCTCTCGTTTCTTGCACCTATAGGTTTTGCGAAAGAAACGGCAGAGGGTGTTTATGAAATTCCATTTTTAGACAGGATGGGAATTGTGTTTGGTATTTGCATTATTGGCATGTACATCATTAGCATGTATGAAAACAAGAGAGGTGTTAAAACCAATGGATTAGAAATTGATAAATCGATGTTTAAACTTGCACCTGGGTTCCTGGCAGGGGTATTAATCATTACAGGTATACTGGCTGCACTATATACTATCTATTGGTAGAAGAATAATTATTTTCTGAAAGCCTTTTCATAAATGGAAACCCATTCTTCAGGTTTTACTTTTGAAACAAGCTTTCCTATAATTTCATAGGGAATGGGCTTTGCAGGCTTAAAACGCAGGCAACTTTTACCCATATCTAATTTACCGGCCGAAAGTTTTTCATATTCCGCCAGAAACCATTGTAATAATTGCTCATTGGCATACAAACCCATATGGTAAACTGCAATAAAATTTTTTTGCGAGGCTATGTTTATAAAAGGTAAGGGCAATTTAGGATCGCAATGATACCCTGGAGGGTAAATTGAATGAGGCACTACATAGCCTATCATGCCATAACTCATCACCTCTTCAAAACCCTTAGGCAGGTTTTCTAAAATAGTGGTGCGTAATTTTTTCATGGTGGCTTTCCTGTCTTCAGGTAGTTCTTCCATGTATTTTTCAGGAGTTAAGGCTTTCGATTGCATCATTTAAAATTAAGATAATCCCTTTTTAAAAGTTGAATCCCGCAAAATTCAAATCGTTCCCTAAGGTGAAAATTTGTCATTCTTCATTTAAAACCATTTCCTTTGTGCCCCTTTACGATTGATATTGCCCACCATTTTTGCATGTAATGTCCATTTTGCTGAAATTTTGGCTTTATTAGTTACAATGGCATAATAATCGCAAACCACGTTTGCGGATTAGAAAACCTCAAAAAATAAAAATTACATAAGTTATGGCACAAAAATTAAACGTTACCCCTTTACATGACAGGGTAATTGTAGAACCAGCTGCAGCTGAAGAAAAAACTGCGGGTGGTATCATTATTCCCGACACAGCGAAAGAAAAACCACAGCGTGGTGTTGTTGTAGCTGCAGGCACAGGCAAAAAAGACGAGCCCGTTACAGTAAAAGTTGGAGACAATGTATTATATGGCAAATATGCCGGAACCGAGATCTCTGTTGAAGGTAAAGATTACCTGATAATGAGAGAGAGCGATATCCTGGCAATTGTTTAAATCATCCCGTTTATCAAACCTTATAAAATAATAAATCAAATAAGTATGTCTAAGCAATTATATTTCGATATTGAGGCGAGAAATAAAATGAAAAAGGGTGTTGACACTATGGCAAATGCCGTTCGTGTAACCCTTGGCCCAAAAGGAAGAAACGTAGTTATAGAAAAGAAGTTTGGTGCACCTGCAATTACTAAAGATGGTGTTACCGTAGCAAAAGAAATTGAACTGGAAGACCCCATTGAAAATATGGGTGCCCAAATGTTGAAGGAAGTTGCCAGCAAAACCGCAGACATTGCAGGTGATGGTACCACAACCGCAACAGTACTTGCCCAGTCAATCATCAGCGAAGGTTTAAAGAACGTTGCTGCCGGTGCAAACCCAATGGATCTGAAAAGAGGCATTGACAAAGCAGTAGAAGTTATTGTTAAAGCCCTTGCATCACAATCTCAAAAGGTTGGAAGCGACAGCGATAAAATTCAGCAGGTTGCTGCAATTTCTGCAAATAACGATGAAACCATCGGTAAATTAATAGCCGAAGCTTTCGGTAAAGTTGGTAAAGAAGGGGTTATTACGGTTGAAGAAGCAAAAGGCACCGATACCACTGTTGATGTGGTAGAAGGTATGCAATTCGATCGCGGTTACATCTCTCCGTACTTCGTTACTAACAGCGAAAAAATGGAGGCCGAAATGCAGAATCCTTACATTCTTATTTATGATAAGAAGATCTCTGCCATGAAAGACATTCTGCACATTCTGGAGAAAGTTGCACAAAGTGGACGTCCACTTGTAATAATAGCAGAAGACCTTGAAGGTGAAGCACTGGCTACCCTGGTAGTAAATAAATTACGTGGCACTTTAAAAGTAGCTGCAGTTAAAGCACCGGGCTTTGGCGACAGAAGAAAAGAAATGTTGCAAGACATTGCCATTCTTACTAAAGGAACAGTTATCAGCGAAGAACAAGGCTTTAAATTAGAGAATGCAGACCTTTCTTATTTAGGTCAGGCAGATAGCATCACCATAGATAAAGACAACACTACAGTTGTTGGTGGTAAAGGTGAAAAAGATGATATCACTGCCCGTGTAAATCAGATCAAAGCCCAAATAGAATCTACAACTTCTGATTACGATAAAGAAAAATTACAGGAACGCCTTGCTAAATTAAGTGGTGGTGTTGCTGTGTTGTATGTAGGTGCAGCGACTGAAGTTGAAATGAAGGAAAAAAAGGATAGAGTTGACGACGCTTTACATGCAACACGTGCTGCCGTTGAAGAAGGCATTGTACCTGGCGGTGGAGTTGCATATATTCGTGCGGTAAGTGCACTGGATAACTTTAAAGGCTTGAATGAAGATGAAACAACAGGTGTTGCAATCATCAGAAGAGCATTAGAAGAGCCAATTCGCCAAATTGTTGTAAACAGCGGTATCGAAGGTTCTATTGTAGTTCAGAAAGTGAAGGAAGGAGAAGGCCATTATGGTTTTAATGCAAGAACTGAAGTGTATGAAGACCTTCTTAAAGCAGGTGTTATAGACCCAACAAAGGTTACCAGAATTGCGTTGGAAAATGCAGCTTCTATCGCCGGCATGTTGCTTACCACAGAATGTGTTATAGCAGACAAACCAGAACCTAAATCTGCAGGTGGTGCTCCGGGTGGAATGCCAGGCGGAATGGGTGGAATGGATTATTAATTTCCAGAATTATAAAAGCTAAAAAGCTTTACATCCCGGATCAATAGAATGGTCCGGGATTATTTTTGAATAAACTTAATAGAGCCCATTATAATCAGGAATTGTGCGGCAGCGTAAGAAAGCATAATGTAAACGCCTGATACAGGCCGGGCAAAATAAAATTCATTTAGCGCTATTAAAGAATCAGAAATAATAAATAGTACTGCCCCCGGTATAAAGAACATTACAGCAGTATCTCGCATTCTTGCACTGGTGCTGATGTTAGCTGCAGAAAGCAGCATAAACCCTATGGTGGCAGAATATAAAATAATAGGCAGGTAAACGTTTTTATTATAAAGCTTATCCCACATCAGGTATTGCATCAATACCACATAACCCATAATAAACAAACCTGTGAGTAATAAAAAGGTTGCATTCTTTTTTAAGAACGGGCGTTTTCTGTAAAAGAAAAGAATATAACAAACCTGAACTATCCAAAAAGCAGCAATGCCCAACATAAATGTTACTATATCATCAGGATTAATAAGCAGTGCATCTCCAATAAGTGAAAACAGCAGGGCAACAGAAATAATTCTGATACTCCACCATTTTGTAGTGTGCTCAATTTCAGATATCATCATTCCAAACAACAAAGGCGCAAGAACCAGCTTGGTTATATATCGAAAACTGGAATTGTGAGAGGATATTAAAACACAATCAAAAATTACGGCTGCCCAAAAAAGTACAGCCAAAAATACAGTTAGTGGTTTCATGCGAATATTTATTAATATGCAATTTTAATAAATAGCTTTTTCTATCCTAATATTTTTTTGAAAGACTTTTTGAATTGAATCTTTTATAACGGACGTATCTGACAGTCTGGTGTTCTTTTGTACATAAATACGGTACATGGTTAGGGAGCCCGGGGCAGATGTATCTACCTTTATATTATTTTGGCCTGCACGTGTCAAACTATTTAATTTAGCATTCAATCCTGTAGCTGAACGGCTGCTGTCGAAAATATAATTAATGAGTGTGCTGTCATTAATAGTTGTAGGCAAACTATCTGTTACCACACTTTGCTGCACCATGGGTGCGGCTTCATTTTCTGTATAATTTTTATTGTTGAAATATTGATAACCCCAGTAACCTAATGTTCCTAAGATCAATAACAGGATAATGATAGCTAAAACATTAAGCAAACCACCCGAGCGTTGTTTATTAAAAATTTTTTTTTCGCGTTTCCGATGGCTGTGATGCTCATCATCATGCCTGGCAGGCTTAATCTCTGCCAGAAAAAATTCGTATTGACCGATCTTATTCGCTTTTAAAATACCTACCCCTTCAATTTCAAAAGGTTTTCCAATATTTAAAAATTCACGCACCTGCTCAAAATAACTATACAGGTCAGAATCTATAAGGGTTCTCTTCTTGCCGGTTCGTTCCGAAATAAAATCAACCAGCGCATTCGTGGTCGAAATTCGCTTGTCGTATTCGAATGTAAATGGAGGCCTGTTATTCTCCACGGTATCATCTGAATAATCAACAGAAGACGAAAGCGATAGTGTACCAATTTTTTCTAACGATAAACTTTTATGGGTGATCAGGTACTCCCTTATCAAAACATCATATTTATTCACAGCAGTTCTTTTAGTCCTTGAATTAACTTTTAGGGTGATGAAATTAGGTCTTCTCCATTTTAAAAAAATTTTTTTATTAAATACCAAAGGTTTCAGTAATTAGGCTAAACATTCATTGAATGATAACAAAATAACTATGCAATTTTGCAGTATGCTTACAGACAGTGAACAAAGGTTTTTAACTCATTGGCAAAAAAACAGGGAGAATGAAGCATCCTTACTACGGCAATTATTACCGGGTTTTGTTTTAGGCGCATCGATCGGTGCAGGAATTTTGTTTATGCTCGACTGGGGTTGGTATACCCGTGCGACAATGGTTGCTTCCTCACAAATGAGCCCCGTTATTTTGCTTATTTGTTTTATTCTTATAGCTGCTTTTATTTCGGTCTTTTACAAAAGGCATAAGTGGGAAATGAATGAACAGCACTATAAAGAACTGCTAGCTAAAAAAGCAGAAGGCTATATCTTCTGAACCAAGCAGCTAAAAACCGTATTAAACAGTCTTAATATCATGAAGAACTGGAGCGCCCCGGTATTATTGGCATGTATATGCCTTTTTTTTTGCGGTTGTTTTAAATCCCATAATAATAATCCCTGTATACCTGTTGCTGCCGAAATGGAGGCACCGGTAATTAAAGATTTTTGCATCGCCAATGGAATGGATTACACTGTTGATCCTTATGGCATATATTACCAGGTAATAGATCAGGGTTCCGGTTACACACCCACATCCGAATCTAAGATCACCGTTACTTATACCTCCAAATTTTTAAACAATAGTTTACTGGATGAACAAACCACCAACCCTGTAAGTGATTACTTAAAAAAGTTTATTGAAGGATGGCAAATTGCCATTCCTTATATACAGGAAGGCGGAAGAATTCGCATGGTTATACCCTCATCTTTATGCTATGGTTGCAACGGATTTACGGGCGTAGTGCCACCAAACACGCCCATTTATTATGACCTCGTGTTAATAGATGTTCAGTAACAGTAAGTTAACCACTTTACCCACAAAAATTTTCTGGGTTTTTTCTCCATATATCCGTATGTGGCAATCCATTATCTTTGCCGCTCACAAAAATTTAGTAAACCATCTTTTATGCAACTGAAAGGTTTAGTGCGATTTTTTACGCTTGCGCTTATTTTAATTTGTCTTTACCAATTATCCTTTACCTGGATTGTGAAGAGCCACGAATCGGCGATGGAAGAAAAAGCCGGGTTATGGCTGAAGGCCAACTACCCTTCTCCCGAATCAAAATACCCCGACAATAAAAACTTACAGGCTGTTTATGCCGATTCTCTCAATAACCTTAAAAAAACAAGGTTACAGCGAATTCTTGATAGCACCAAAACCACTGATATCGGTCCTTTTGGATTAACAACCTATCAAAATGCCAAGGATAAGGAACTGTTATTAGGTCTGGACTTGCAGGGAGGTATGAGTGTTACCATGGAAGTTGGTATGGATGGTTTGATCAGGTCTTTGGCTAATTACTCTAAAGACCCTGTATTTACCAAAGCTTTGGATGCTGCTGTTAGAAAAAAAGCCAATAGTGGTGCAGACCTCATAACCATTTTTGGAGATGAGTTTAATAAAACTTCAAACGGTGGAAAGCTGGCTCCATATTTCGCCACCCGCAGCAATAGCAAAATAAAATTTGATGCAAGTAACCAGGCCGTAATGGATTACCTGAGAGACCAGGCCAATGCAGCTTTTGATAATACTTTTCGCATTCTTAGCAAACGTATAGACCGTTTCGGCGTAGCTTCTCCCAATATTAATCCAGACCCCCAGAAAGGTATCATCAGCATTGAACTTGCCGGAATAAACGACCCTGAAAGGGTACGCAGGTATCTGCAGTCAACTGCTAATCTTCAGTTCTTCGAAGTATATAATATAAATGAAGTAGGTGAAGGCTTGTTAAGCGCAGACAATGCACTTGCCGCCGTGTTAGGTGGAAAAGTTTCTACTGATACAACAAATACCTCAGCTACAGCCTCTGTAAATAACAATGCTAATCCTGTTGCTGATAGTGTAAATACTGATACCACTAAAACCATTACCCTTTCCGGTTTAACCGGAGACACCACAAAGGTTGCAAAGGGTAATATGACCTCAGCCGATAGTGCACAGGCTAGAAGAGACGAAGCGCCGATTCGCAGTTTATTTGCTGCTTTCGCACAACCACAACAAGGGCAGAACGGAAGTGTTCAGTACCCTGCCAACATTGGTTATGTAAGTACAAATGATACAGGGCAATTGAATGAATACCTCGGTATGGATGTTGTAAAGACCAAGCTTCCTTCTAATGTGGCTTTCTATTATGGCAAATCAGAAAATCCTGATCCGAAATTTAAAAATATATTGCCTTTATACGCAATTAAAACATTAGATAATGGCGCGGCAGAACTGGAAGGTGATCATGTAAGTGATTCCCGCCAGGATTTTGACAGTAAGGGCAGACCTGCCATAAAAATGAATATGGATGCTACCGGCACCCGTATTTGGGCAAAAATGACCGAACGGAACATTGGGAAACCTATTGCCATTGTTTTAGATAACATGGTGTACAGTGCGCCTTTTGTAAATGGTGCTATACCCAATGGTTCATCAGAAATCTCTGGTAATTTTTCGATAACTGAGGCCCAGGATCTTGCCGATATCTTACAATCTGGTAAATTACCTGCACCTGCTAAAATTGTTCAGGAACAAATCGTTGGTCCAACCCTTGGACAGGAAGCAGTAAATGGCGGAACGATGGCTTTTGTAATCTCGTTCATTGTGATTTTTGCACTGATGCTTATCTATTATAATACGGCAGGCTGGGTTGCCAACATTGCATTAATCTTAAACTTACTTTTTACCATTGGTGTTCTTGCTGCAATGGGTTTTACACTTACAGCACCTGGTATTGCAGGTTTGGTTCTAACGATAGGTATGGCGGTAGATACCAACGTAATTATTTTTGAAAGGATCAAAGAAGAACTTACGCGTGGCAAGGGTTATCAAACAGCCGTTGCTGATGGTTATAAACGATCCTATGCACCCGTATTAGATGCGCATGTTACCACGTTACTTACCGCAATTATTCTTGCCTATTTTGGTCTAGGACCGGTACTTGGTTTTGCAACTACACAGATTATAGGTCTACTGCTTTCATTGTTCTGCGGAATATTAGTTTCAAGGTTGATAGCAGATGGATACACTAATAAAAACAGGCACTTTGAATACTTTACCAATATCTCAAAGAAAATATTCAAGCATGCTTCTTTTAAATTTATTGAGTATAGAAAGATTGCATACGGCATTTCTGTTGTGGTATTGCTATTAGGTATTGCATCCTTCTTTAATGGTTTTGATGAAGGTGTTGAGTTTGCAGGCGGAAGAAGTTATACAGTACGCTTCAATACAGCACCAGATGTTTCTAAGGTAAGAGACGCATTAAGAACATCATTTGGAGAAAATCCGATCATAAAAACTGTGGGTTCTCCTGATCAGTTGAATATAACAACAGCTTACCTAATACACGAAACAGGCAACTCCATAGATTCAACTGTTGAAACGGCATTGTTTAATGGGCTTACACCATTTCTTCCGCCCGGAACAACATTCAGGGAGTTTTCAAATACTTATAAACAAGGATCACAAACGGTTCAGCCTTCTATTTCAGAAGATTTGAAATCAGGTGCACAAAAAGCCACAATAATCGCAATAGCGATGATTTGCCTTTACATATTCATAAGGTTCAGAGACTGGAGATATTCCCTGGGAACGATCGTGGCACTTATACATGACGTATTGGTGACACTTGCTGTTTTCAGTTTTGCACGTAACTGGGTTCCATTCCCGCTTGAAATAGACCAGTACTTTATTGCTGCGATATTAACAGTGATTGGGTTTTCTATGAATGATACCATTATTGTGTATGACCGTATTCGTGAAGACAGCCGTATTATGAAAGGGACTGACAAGGCGACGATAATTAATACAGCCATTAACCAGACTTTAAGCCGTACTATTATGACTTCCCTTACGGTATTTCTCACTATCCTTATCTTGTTTATATTTGGTGGGGAGGTTACACGCGGGTTTGCATTCGCCATGTTAGTGGGTGTAATAACAGGTACCTATTCCTCCATATTTGTTGCAGCACCGATCCTGGTAGATTTTGCCAAAAACAAACCCCTGGGAAGTAAGCAGGTGGCAGGTAGCACGCTAAAAGACAAACCTGGCACAAAGGGAACTTTAAAAACAACCAGTTAGATTGCTATATTATATTGAGATACAGAGGCACCAAATGGTGCCTCTTTTTTTATGGGTTAAACGCACAAGATTATATCTTTAAAATATGTTACCCTTCCTTAAATCTTCGATCAACGATTTTGCCCATTTGTTTTTTCCCCACAATTGCCTGGGATGTGAAAGTGATGCAATTGAAAAAGAACAATTGCTTTGTTCTAACTGCCTGGCTCATTTACCTTATACAGGGTTTGAAGAAAAACCAGGTAACCGGGTTGAAAAAGTTTTTTATGGAAGAGTTCCGATAAAAAATGCAGCCAGCATTTTTTACTTCACCAAACATTCTCTTTTACAACACATATTGAACGAGTTGAAATACCGTGGAAACAAACATGCAGGAATAATGCTCGGAAGACTGGCAGGCTATAAATTAGCGGCTACAACCCGATTTGACGAGGTTGATTTTATTGTACCCCTGCCACTAAACGAAAAAAAAGAAAGAAAACGCGGTTATAATCAGGCGCAATTAATTGCGGAAGGAATAATTGAAATATGGAAGAAGCCTGTTAAATCGAACCTTGTAATTAGAACTGTGTTTACTGAAACCCAAACCCACAAAGACAGGGAAAACAGATGGGTGAACATGGAAGGGGTTTTTAAGATCAATGATGAGGGAGCATTAACAAATAAGCACGTGTTGTTGGTAGACGATATAATTACTACAGGCGCCACGCTTGAAGCCTGCGGATCTGAAATTCTAAAAGTACCGGGAGCAACGTTAAGTATATTATCTGTTGCATATACTATATAATACCCTAATAAAAAAGCCTGCTAAAAATTAGCAGGCTTTTTTATTATTTCTTAAAATCATTATTTACGCATAGATCTTAGAAGCGTTTTATATTCAGCTTTTAATGCAGCCTCGTACGGGGTTAACTGGTTGTCAGGAAGTGGATGGGTTTCATCAGGATCCTGAATCATGTTATAAAAATTGTTGGCCCTCACACCAGAAGTATCGTACAGTTTATATGTGTGCTCGTAAATAAAGCGTTCTGCCGGTTTTACATCATCATCCCAGGGTTCATTGTTCCATTCGCAAAATACCCAATTGCGTTGCGGACCGCTTGTTTGGTTTAGATTATCAAAAAAAGAAACCCCATCAAGCTTTCCATAATTTACAGGAACTGAAATATTGGCAATATCTGCAAACGTGGGTAAAAAATCGGTAAAATCAACCAAAGATGAATCAATTGTTCCAGGAGAAATTACACCTGGCCAATAGGCGACGAAAGGTTGATTGGTCCCTCTCATTATTGTTTCTGTTTTGGCGCCCTGCACAGTTCTTCCTTTAAATACAGAAGTAACGCGGGAATCAGTTCCACTTTCGCCCACGAACATGATTACTGTGTTGTTTTGCAAACCCAGTTTTCTAACCTTGTCAATAATTTGTCCAACCTTTTTATCATTATACTTTACCATGCTGGCAAAATATTTAATATCATCTTTTTTGGTATCCTTCTTAGGCTCCCACCTTTCAAATTCAGGATCATCCGGGGTGGGTACCCACGGCTGGGCTACCAGTACCGGTGCATAAATGGCAAAAAATGGTTTTGAGGCATTTTCTTCCATAAAATTCTCGAGGTAATCAACATATATGTCTTCCGAATATTTTCCCTCAACAACATTATCGGCTAAATAACCGCCATCCTGGTAAATCAAAGGATTCTTGTATCGCCTTACACGCTGGTCGCCACCATAGGGAAGAAATACGCTATAATTCTGAAAACCATGGTTATGAATAGAGGTATCTCCACCATCGCCCTGCCATTTACCAACGTAGCAAGTGGCATAGCCTGCATCCTCCATCATATTACCGGTAGTTTTCTCATTAGTAGGTAATAATCCCCAGCGGATATAGTTGCGAAAATTATACTTGCCGGTAAACATTGCCATACGTGCAGGCCAACCATCCGGGTGACTCATCATTTGTGACAGTTGCATGCCGTTAGCAGCCATCCAGTTAAGATTTGGGGTCTGGTAAGATTCGCCCCCTGTATAATTAGGCAGCTCGTATCCGTAATCATCGGTAAAAATCAAAATTATGTTTGGCTTTTCAGACCTGACAACGGGAGCGCGGGGAGCCTGTAATTGATCGGTAAAATCTTTTCGGCATCCCGTTAAAGATGCGCCGATTATTATAGCAGCCATTATTAGGAAACCACGGTTGCCTTTAAATATTAAACCTGGTAGTGTTTGCATAGATCTTTTAACAATTTATCGAAATCAAAAATAGAATTAAAACCTTGTGAGTTTATTTAATAATTAAAAAATGAAAGTTAAAGTGCGTTTGCATTTAAGAGAAAGCTTAACAACAAAAAAATAATAAACTAATCAATACATTTATGCTGATATCTTTAGTAAAAAAGGAATACAAATATATAAATTTAGTCATTTAGAAGAATACACCTATGCTTCAAAACAGGACCTTTCCCCTTAAATCATCAAATATTTTTCTAAAGACAGCCATCCAAATTTTCGTTTCCTCATTAATCCTGCTTTTTACAATTTCATCCTGCAAAAAAGAAAGTGTATCAACTTCCAATGCATTTCTCTTTACCTCTGCCGACAGCCTTCATTTTGATACAGTTTTCACTGGTACACTTTCGCCTACACAATCATTTAAAATATTTAATCCAAATGCTTCTCCTATAACCATAAGAAGTATACACCTTGGAGGCGGCCCTTCTTCTCCTTTTAAAATCAACGTGAACGGTATGTCTGCATCCGGCTTTTCAAATATTCAAATTGCAGCCAATGACAGTATATACGTATTTGTTTCACTAAACGTTAATGCAAATGCTCAATCATTGCCATTTATTGTGCAAGACAGCATTTTAATTGATTTTTCTTCTTTCCCCAGGTCTGTTTATCTAGATGGGTATGGTCAAAATGCGTTTTACTTAAACAATGCTTCGATAACAAAGGATACAACCTGGGATAATAAACTGCCGGTAGTTATTAATGGACCGCTTATCATTAATGAAAATGCTACCCTAACCATTTTAAAAGGTGTTCAGGTTTATTGCCATGCTGATGCAGCAGTACAAGTATTTGGCAGGCTTAGGGTTTATGGTGAACCAGGCGACAGCATGGAGGTGAATTTTAGGGGAGACCGGCTTGATGAGCCTTATAACAAGCACCCCGGTAGTTGGCCTGGTTTGGTTTTTCATACATCCAGCAGCGAAAACGAATTATATTATACAAATATAAATTATGCAGTTACCGGAATTGAAGTACAAGCTCATTCGGGAAATGATTATAAATTGAAATTATTTCAATGCAAGGTTCAAAATATTTTGGGAGAAGGAATTAAGGCAGTTAACACCTCCCTATATGCGCAAAATTGTTTAATAACAAATTGTGGAGGTAATAATCTAAGCCTTTCAGCGGGGAACTACGACTTAATTCACTGCACCTTTGCATCCTATTCCACCCAAATTTTAAATCATCTTCAACCGATTATATGGATTACTGACCTTGAAAATGGCCGGGTAGTAACAACCCGGGCAACCTTCACAAATTGTATTATTTACGGAGAAAGTGGCTTGTTTGAGGATGAAATCGCCCTGCAAAAAACCGGGAATGAATTTCAAGTTTCATTTACAAATTGTTTATTTAAAGGCTCCGGGAATGCGGCGGCTAAATATGTGGATTGCATTCAGAATGCAGACCCTTATTTCACTGAAGTAAATAAGGAGGATAATCAATTTGACTTTCACCTGTCCATGGGCTCGCCCTGCATAGATGCAGGAAAACCAACAGTAATTTTAAATGACCTGGAAGCCGACTCCAGAACCAATTTGCCTGATATAGGCTGCTATGAAAGCAAATAGTTTTATAGTTGTAAACCTTATTGCCGCTAATTTTGTTTAAAACCTGAGAATGAAAACATTAATAACCATAGCCACTTTTCTTTTTATGACTTCATCAGCACCGGCAGACAGCGCTTCAAAATCGATTTACGACTTTAAAATAAAATCTATAACAGGCGAAACAATTGACTTCTCTGCGTATAAAGGAAAAAAGATCCTGATTGTAAATACTGCCTCAAAGTGTGGGTTTACCCCACAGTACGAGGGTCTTGAAAAACTTTATGAAGAACACAAAGACAAACTGGTAATTGTAGGATTTCCTTCAGACAATTTTGGCGGGCAGGAATATGAAAATGACACCGAGATCGCTTCTTTTTGTAAAAAAAATTATGGTGTTACTTTCCCATTAACCACAAGGGTAGATGTAAAGGGAGATAATATCAGCCCCGTTTTCAAATACCTGACCACCAAGGCGGAAAATGGCGTGCTCGATGCTACCATCACCTGGAATTTCAATAAATTTCTGATTGATGAAAACGGGAAACTACTTGCGCACTTCGATACCAGGGTTACACCTGATGATCCGCAGATAACCTCCCTGGTAAATAAATAGTAAAAATCAAAAGGCTTTCCAATAAAGGAGGCCTTTATTTTTTTGCCTGTTTGTTCAGGTAATCATTGGGGAAGTCGATCTTTAAATTCAGTTCCATGATGTTCATTTTCTGAATCTCATTAGTATATTTTTTACCGGGCAGTATATTATTTAGTCCAAGATCAAAAATAAACTCCAGCTCGGCCATCCTTGTAAGTTCTAGAGCTGTACCCATCTGAAAACCCCAGTTAGCAATAGCATAATCATAGCCAATGGTTTTTTTGTTCCTGTCCCCGAATCTGATTTTTCGCGCAGAAACCTCGGAAGTGCGTAATTCAAACTGCCCGTTTTCGGGGTCGGTGCTGTAGTAATAAGCTTCTTCAGTTTTTATTTTACCCCCAACGCCCAACTGAACATTGGTTCCACCGAAAAACCTTAGGTTATATTTTTCGTTCAGTTTCTTTTTGTAACCTATACCAAACGGTATGTTTACATATAGTGGACGGTAAGTGGTGGTAAAAAGTGTATCAAAACGCTCTATATAATCCTGGTAACCCCTTTGGGCAATGCCGACACCGGTATAAATGTAAAACTGAAACCCGGTCTGGTATTCAGCCCCGGCAGCTGCCTGCCAGCCAAAATTGTCAGAAAAAGTATGATCATTATATAGCTGGGTGCTTATAATGCGTGGGTGGGTATTATTAATCCCACCTTTTAAACTAAAAGAAAACTCTTGTGCCTTTGTTAGGTTAGCGGCAAAAAAAGTAATCAGCAGTAGTATGTACCTCATTATCTTTTTATTTGCAAATAAAGGTAATTGTAGGTTAATTTACGCTGCATCTACCTAATTATTTATGTATTAAAACTATGTAAATGTGCTTTTTATTACTATAAACCTCTTTTTTTTATTATATGCATTTCAGTGAAATCGTGGGACAACAGGCAACAAAACAGCACCTTCTTGAAATGTTGCAGCAGAACCGGCTTAGCCATGCCCTCTTATTTTTAGGTAAAGAAGGCTCGGGGGCCTTACCACTTGCCCTTGCTTTTTCGCAGATGGTAAGCCTTATTCCCCGAAATGATAGTGGCGCAGAATCAGCTGCTTCTTTATTTAGCGGTGGAACAGAACAATCCTCAGCATCTGCACTACCATCTACCCCGCAAGAGGCTGATGAATGGCAGAAAAGTCAACAAGCTTACCAGAAAGCTTCCTTATATATTCACCCAGATATACATTTTAGTTACCCTGTAATTCCAAAAAAACCGGGCGAAAAACCCACCAGCGCCGATTATTCAGGCGAGTGGCGCGAATTTCTTAAACAACAACCTTATGGTAATGCATTTGACTGGTTGCAGTTTTTAGGAGCTGAAAACAAACAGGGAAACATCACTGCAGAAGAATGTAACGAGATCATCCGTAAGATCAGCCTTAAAAGTTATGAAAGCGATTATAAAATCCTGGTCATGTGGATGCCCGAATACCTTGGCAAAGAAGGAAATAAACTATTAAAACTAATAGAAGAACCACCGGGTAAAACCCTTTTTATATTTGTGGCGGAAAACGATGAGCAGATATTACCTACCATTTTAAGCCGGTGCCAGGTGGTGAAACTTCCACCACTATCTACCGCCGATATTGAGCAGGCGTTGATACAGCGAACCGCAACTGAGCCGCAATTAGCACACCAAACCGCATGCATTGCCGATGGCAATTACCGCGAAGCACTGCAGGTACTGCAACATGCCGGGGAAGACTGGCATTCTATGTTAAAAGACTGGCTTAATGTAACCTTGCAAACCGGTGGCATTTCCCAGGTAAAATGGATTGAAGAAATGAATAAACAGGGGCGTGAAAAACAAAAACAATTTTTAAAATACTTTACTCATGTGCTGCAGCAATGCATGCACCTGCGCATCATGAACAATGCCCCATCTCTCACCGAAAGCGAAAAAGAAATGGCCGGCAAATTAAATGGTATAGCCACTGTTAGTCAACAGTCTGCCATAATAGAAGAACTAAATAACGCCACTTATTATATAGAACGTAATGCCAATGCCAAAATGTTATTCCATGCACTTACAATTAAACTAAACCATATTATTAAGGATAAAACAGTATTTTTGACCACCTGACAAAGCATTTATATCATGTATGAATGTTTTGTTTCTAATATATATCGTGAGAATGGTTTTTGTGGTTTGGGCTTATGTGCTTATTGCATTTTTGGTTGCGTCGCACACTTGTACTTTATATTATTAATCAACATATAATAAAACCGTTGTGTTTTTCCGTATCCTGTTCAATCCATCCGCACAACGATGAAGTGAGTGACACAACATCAGACCTATAGCAGTACTGCAGCTGGCTTATAACCCATACATACCTTTCTTGCTATCAAACTAATTATTAAAATTGCAAACCGAAATATATGGGATGTGATTCCTGCGGAACTTCAAAAACCGGCGGAAAGCCCGGTGGCTGCAAAAGCAATGGTGGCTGCTCAACCGGCGGATGTAACCGATTAAATGTACACGACTGGCTAATGAACCTTCCTGTTAGCGATATTGATAGTGCCTGTAAAGTGATGGAAGTAAGTTTTAAACAGGGCAGCCGTAAAGAATTTTTCCGGAATGCTACCCTGCAGCACTTTGATAAAGGCGACCTTGTAACCGTTGAAGGAGTGATGGGTTACGATGTAGGCGAGGTAAGCCTTACAGGCGAACTCGTGCGACTGCAGTTGAAGAAGAAAGGCGTTAGTGAGTTCAGCCCAGAGATGAAAAAGGTGCTTCGCCCAAGCTCCGAAAAAGACATTCAAAGCTACGAACACCATAAAAGCCGCGAAAAAGAAGGGCTGATGAAAAGCCGCACACTCATCAGGCAACTTAATTTGCAAATGAAATTGTCTGAATTAGAAATTCAGGCAGACGGAAAAAAGGCAACTTTCTTCTATACAGCAGACGACCGGGTAGATTTTCGGGAACTTATAAAAATGCTGGCGTCTGAATTTAAGGTAAAAGTCGAAATGCGGCAGATAGGCATTCGCCAGGAAGCAGGAAAAGTAGGTGGCATTGGCAGTTGCGGCAGGGAGCTTTGCTGCAGTACATGGCTAACCGATTTTAAAAGTGTTACCACTACGGCTGCCCGTTACCAGAATTTATCTATTAACCAAACCAAACTCAGCGGGCAATGCGGCCGTCTAAAATGTTGCCTTAATTACGAACTCGATACCTACCTCGATGCATTGCAGCACTTCCCCGATAATGCTGAAGTTTTAGAAACAACTAAAGGCCGTGCTTTTCTGGTTAAAAAAGACATCTTTAAAAACCTTGTGTGGTACACCATGCAAGACAGTACCAAACACTACCCGTTAACAATTAAGCGGGTGAAGGAGATTCAACAATTAAATAGCCGGGGTCAACGCCCTGACGAGCTGGAGCATGTTGAACTTACCAATACCAAGGAACGCGAAAGCGAACATGCCTTTGTTGACGTGGTTGGGCAAATTACCCTGCAGAATCTGGAACGCACCAGCCGCAGACAACGCGATAAGAATCAGCAACAAAATAAACCTCGACGGGATAATCGCCCGCCTAATGTGCGGGATAACAATCCAAACAGGCCGCCACAACGTTCTAACCAACCGCCCCGCGACCAGAAAGATCAGCGCAACCAGGGCAATCAACGTAACCAGGGAAACCAACAAGGTAACCAGGGAAACCAACAAGGTAACCAGGGAAACCAGCGTAACCCAAGAGACCAGCGAGATCCACGGGATCAGCGCCCCCCACGTGAACCACGCGGACCGGGCAATACACCACCCGATAATACGGGTAAATAAAAATTTCGATGGCAGGTGAAACTGGTAAATATGAGGCAGTAATAGGTTTAGAAGTGCACGCTCGGCTAGACCTGAAAAGCAAATTATTTTCTGCAGAGAGTGCGCAATATGGCGCAGAACCCAATACCAATATCGGGGTTATAACCCTCGCCCACCCCGGCACTTTACCCAAAACAAATAAAAAGGCGGTTGAGTACGCAGTTAAACTGGGGCTCGCCTGCAATTGTGAAATTGAACGACATAATTATTTCGCCCGTAAAAATTACTTCTACCCCGACCTTCCGAAAGGATACCAGATAAGTCAGCATACGGCGCCTATCTGTAAAGGGGGACATATTACCATTACCACTGAAGGCATAACGAAAAACATACAGCTTAACCGAATTCACCTCGAAGAAGATGCCGGTAAAAGCATACATGATCTGGACGAAAATTTCACGTGCATAGACCTGAACCGCGCCGGGACCACCCTGGTTGAAATTGTTACCGAACCCGCATTGTATAGCGCGGATGAAGCCTTTCAATTTGTAACCGAATTAAGGCGCCTCGTTCGGTGGATAGGGGTATGTGATGGAAATATGGAAGAAGGAAGCATGCGCTGCGATGCAAACGTTTCCATCAGGCTAAGAGGCGAAACCGAATTAGGTACCAAGGTAGAAGTAAAGAACCTCAATTCCATCCGCAATGTAAAAAAAGCCATTGAAGTTGAAATTGCTAGAATGACGGCGCAACTTGAAGCAGGTGAACGCATCATTCAGCAAACGCGAAGCTTTGATGCCACCAACGATACCACCTTTGCCCTGCGCGATAAAGAAGAAGCAAACGATTACCGCTATTTTCCAGACCCTGACCTTCCGCCATTCGATATTACAGATCAAATGCTTGCAGCAATCAGTGAACAAATGCCTGCATTACCTAACCAACTATTACAAAACTTTCAGCAGGTTGGCTTAAGCGAATACGATGCAAGGCAACTTTGCGCAGAAAAAGAAACAGCCGATTATTTTCAACAGGTGTTGAACCACACAGTCGATGGAAAGTCTGCCGCCAACTGGATAAATGGTCCCCTGAAACAATTAGCCAATGAACATAAAGTATCTGTAAATGCCACAGGCATTTCTCCCCAAATGCTTTCATCCATCATAGAGATGGTGGCAGACAATACGGTAAATTTCTCTTCTGCATCATCCCGGTTATTACCGGCACTTGCAAAGCAACAGGGTAATAACACCGCCCGCGAAATGGCTGAGAAACTAAACCTGGTTCAGGTTTCAGACAACAGCGAACTGGAAAATTGGGTGGATGAAGTAATTGCCCGCATGCCCGCCAAGGTAGAAGAATATAAAAAAGGCAAAAAAGGGTTAATCGGTCTTTTTGTTGGGGAAGTTAAAAAAGCCAGCCGTGGCAAAGCCGACCCCCAGAAAGTAACCGCTTTGTTGCAACAAAAACTATCCTGAACTCCCTCCGTCCACGGTCATTTTTTATAACATAACCTATAAACTTTCCATACTACTTTTGCGGCATGAAAAAATTTTTGCCGGTATATATTATTATTATAGCAGGATTATTTGCCTGCAACACTGAAGAAAACCACGATTTTACGGTAAGCGGAACCATTAAGAACAAACCTGTTCCGGTTGTGTTTTTAGAAAAACTTGCGTATGAAAACGCCCCTGCGCAAACTATAGATTCTGCTGTGATCGCCGAAGATGGCAGTTTTACCTTAAAAGGTAAAGACACCCAGGAAAACCTGTATGTACTAAGCTTTAACCACCAGCCTGCCGTAATATTTGTTAACGATGGCGACAACATTAATCTTGACTTTGACTTGCAGAACTTTGCAACACCAACCGTAAAAGGGTCTGCCGCTACCGAAAAATTATATGCGTTTATTGAAGACTACCGCCAGCGCGATTCAGTGCTCAGCAACCTGTATAACAGTGCCGAAGAATTACATAATCTCGGCGGGCAGGAAGAAGCATTGAACAGCCTGCAGGCTAGCGGGCAGTCACAGATCAACGAGCTGAATCTCTTTTTAGAAAAAGAAATAAAGGATGCAAAAAGCCCGGCAGTTGCCGCGTTTATACTTGATAAGGCAGCGGCCACCAACGAACCCCAAAAATTAATTGCATGGGGTAAAGAAGTAGATGCCAAATTTCCCGGCCACGGCGGCATAACATCTTTTAATGCAGCATTGGCAAAGGTGAATGAAAGCAATACCGATGCTGCGGGTAACGAAGCTGTGGGTGGTGCAGCCGGCAGCCTGCTAAACCAAAATGCACCCAACCTTACTATGCCTGATGTTAATGGAAAAGCCATGAGCATAACCGATTTTAAGGGCAAGTATGTACTGGTAGATTTTTGGGCAAGCTGGTGTGCACCATGCCGGCAGGAAAACCCCAATATTGTAAAAGCGTATAACAAATACAACAATAAAAATTTTACCATTCTCGGTGTTTCGCTGGATGCGAATAAAGACGCATGGTTAAAAGCCATTGAGAAAGATAATTTGAAATGGAACCACATGAGCGACCTGAAACAATGGGAAAGTGATGCGGTAAATGCATACCAGATTGAAGGCATTCCTTTTAACGTTCTGGTTGACCCCAATGGGAAGATCATAGCCAAAGACCTTCGCGGTGATGAACTGGACAAAAAACTGGCTGAAGTACTGAAGTAAATTTTATAAAATTAAATAATCAAAGACCCGCAACAAGTTGCGGGTTTTTTGTGTGTGTGGATACACAAGAAAATTATTCAAAACCTTTTTTCAATCTTATAATTTTTACATTTCATCTTATATTTAATTATGAAACTACCCCTTCCCTTAACCATACTGGTGACATCGTGCTTTACTGCTATCAGGTCATCAGGTCAAACGTTTTGCGTAAGGAAAAATTTAATTTTTATCCCTCATCATTAATATTTAAATATTGAACGAATACCAAATTTTAAAAAATTTTTCCGACTCGAAAAGTTTTGTTCAGCTAAAGAAACGTGTAGGAGAAATAAGGGAAAAAGAAAAGGAATTTGACCTGTTAAGTGTGTTTGAAGGAATTACTAAAGAAACAGCCTGTTCACAATTATTTGCGTATTTAATAGATTCTGGTAACCCACATCAATTAGGCACAAAAGTTTTCGAAGGCATTTTACAAGGCGACGGTTTTGAAGAATTGAAAAAATTCCTTGTCACAAAAAAATATTCAATTGAATGTAAAACAGAATTTTTCAGCAAAATAAAAGATGAAGAAGATAATATTACAAAAAGGCTAAGAAAAGACATTCTTATTCGGGTAAAAGAAAATGGTTGCGATATTGTTGTGATTGCCATAGAAAATAAAGTACGGAGTTATGAAAGAAGTAACCAGATTAAGGATTACCAGCAATCTTTAAATGAGAAGTTTCCACAAGCAAAAAAGCATATTATATTTCTTACCCCGGAAGGTCGAAAGCCTTACTCACATGAAGAATCAATTTCCTGCCCATGTACTGCCATGTCATATAGTGAAATGATTAAAATAATTGAAAATATACTCCCTGAAACAATAGGTCAGGCCAATGTTTTTTTAAAGGTATTAGCAACCCATTTTTCAAAAATCACAAATAAATCAACTATGGATAGAGAAGCAAAAAATTTAATAAGCGAAATATTATCTGACGATGATTCAATACAAGCAATAGCGCTTATAAATACTTATAATCCGGATTATAAAGAATTATTCGATCAACTGTATCAAAAATTATCGCAAAACAAGAATTTCCCTCTTAAAACTTTTGATATAGATTATTACATTGAAAAAAAAGAAAATATTGAATTCAAAATATACTCTAATTTCTCAGAACCGCATGACTTAGATTTTTGTATAATGTTGAGAAGTAACAACAAAAGGCCATCTAAAGGAGATAGTTTTAAATTCATATTTGCGATTTGGATTGAAGATAAAGATCCAATACAAACTGAGTCAAAAGAAATTAAAAAGTTAAGAAATTTATTTACAATACCGTCTAATTTTGTTGTGGAAAAAGATTGGTCGAAATGGATTTGCTTATACACAGGAGCAACATATATATTACAGGACATGGGAACTAAAGATATCGAAGGATTAAATAATCTGTTATTATCAGAACTAGAAAAAATCTACCCTTTTATAAAAAATAGTTTAAAAAAATACCAGAAAGGTTAAATAACCTTTCAAAAACAACAACACATTCCTCTTGTGAATATTATGCGTTAACGAAGTTGGGGAATTTAGTAATATGAGGAATCAATCTTAAAACATTATGGAAATTATTTATCAAATTAATAATCAGGAAATCAATGATATTGAATCTAACAATTTGTATCATATACAAAAAGGAATCAAATATCAAATTGATGATTTATTATTACCTTATAAAGAATTTCTCTCGAATGAACCAGGTTGCATGAAAATTATTTTTGACAATATCCACTCAAAAACTCCATATGTAAAATACGATCAAGTTGATAATGATGTCATGCTGAAATTGAGTTCATTGCTCACAAAATGGAATTTAAAAAAATTATAGATTAAACCCCCACTGTTAAACATCCGCCATTCCCAAAATAACGGCCGCGATTTGTGTTACCTTACTGCAAATACAAATTAAATGAGCCAGAAGAGTAAAAAACAATTTGGTGTGTGGTTAGACACGCAGCACGCAACTATAATAGGTAAAACAGATGCAGATGCTGAGTTCTTCAGTGTTTTAGGTGTTGCAGACAACACAAACAGCAGTTCGAGCAGCAGCGAAAAAACCGCCAACAACAGCGAGATAACATTGCAGCATAAATATTTTAAAGAGATACTAAACCTGATGACCAACGCAGAAGAAGTGCACATTACCGGCACCGGCACATCGCAGGAGCAACTGATGCGCTACATGAGCGAAACTCCACAGTTTAAAAACACAAAGACCAAAGACAGCACGTCTATTAAAATGACCGACGATAAACTAACGGAATACATTGCCGCACAGTTTAATTAAGCATATGCATGTTTGTGCAAACCGCATGTAAATACACACTAATGCAAAACCAACAAGCCAAAAGGGGGATAAAGAAAAATACATTTTTTTTATCCCCCTTTATTTTACCTCACCAACAAAATTTTTAAGCGCTTAGAAGCATGTAATTCACCTTTGTAACACCCCGATATTTCTGCGTAAAAACCACCCTGTTATGAACAAAATTTTTAAACCCCTTGAATGCCCTTTTACCCGTGCCGTGGTTTTTGATGAAGATGGTTACGCCGGTTCATTTCCTGAAACACTGCTCTACTATCATGTAGATGAAGATGTTTTTAAATACGAAGAACTTGAAATACTGAAAGAAATTGAATATATCGCTGATAATGTAAGCGACCTGCTCGCACAACACGAACTACTCTTTTCGAAAACATTTAAAAAAGAATATAACTGGTTTCGCGACTTTAACGAATGGATGCCAATGGACCTGCTATGCAACCACCCGTTGGTTATAACAATAAACGACAATAACGATTACAGCAATGCATTTTTAGAAGGCCTTACGATTTTTTGTTTTGCCCGTAAGCAGGATATACCAACGGTTATAAACGATTTTAATACAATTAGTCAAAGCCTGAACAACATGGAAGAATTACTTGAAGTGACCGGCATTGTTGATTTAGAAAATGTTTGTAAAAATCTGAAAGAAATTATTGCAGTCATTAAGGTAAAGCCAGGAAAAAATTTGGGTTATTGCATGTAACAAAATGCTTACAAAAAGAAGGCTGAAAATTTTTAAGTATATTTTGTTTCAAATTAAAAACACATGAAAAAATTATTACTACTTAACGCCATAATTTGGGCAGTCATTATATTGGTTTCCGCTTACCTGTTTAAAGAACACACGTATTACACTTACCTGCTTGGTATGCTGGTGTTGGGTTCAGTATTGCAGAACACGTTTACCTATACAATGCTAAAGGGAAAACCGGGTTGTAAATGATCGCCTCATTCATGGCTTCATTTTCCTAAACCTTGCAAACCCGGCGGTTGTTTCGCCTATAAATCCTTATTTGTTTTTTTTCTACCTTACATAGTCATAAAAACCTTCCCTATGTCTCGAGTAAGTACGTACATCAATTTCCCGCGCACAACAGAAGAAGCCTTCAACTTTTACAAATCAGTTTTTGGTGGTGAATTCAGCAGCGGCGGCCTCATGCGTTTTAAAGACATGCCATCTTCACCTGCAGGGCCGCAATTTGCCGAAGAAGACAAGGAACTAATAATGCATGTTGAGCTGCCCATTATGGACGGGCACAAACTCATGGGTACAGATGCACCCGAAAGCATGGGTTTTCATGTTAAACCAGGAAACAATGTGCATATAAATCTCGAACCGGAAACACGGGCAGAAACAGAAAAATTATTCGGTGCTTTGTCAGCCGGTGGAATGGTTACCATGCCTTTACAGGATATGTTTTGGGGCGCCTACTTCGGCAGCTGCATAGACAGGTTTAATGTTTACTGGATGTTTAATTGCACCGAAAAAGAAGCATGATATAATATGGAAATAAGCACCACACTTACCGTTTCTGTTACAGCTAATGTACCGGTGGAAAAAGCCTGGAAACATTTTACCAGCCCGGACGCCATTGTGCAATGGTACCATGCTTCAGAAGACTGGCATGCACCAAAAGCATTGAACGACCTTACGATAGGTGGAATTTTTTTTACCCGGATGGAATCGAAAGATGGCAGTATGGGTTTTGATTTTACTGGTACTTACACAGCCATTGAAATGCATAAACTAATAGCATTTTTACTACCCGACGGAAGAAAAGTTTCAGTTACTTTTTCTGAAGAAGGCAGCGCCACCACCATTATCGAAACCTTTGATGCAGAAACGCTGAACCCCGTTGACCTGCAGCGTGCGGGATGGCAATCTATACTCGACAATTTTAAACACTTTACAGAAAACAACGGTTAAGTTTTACCAGAACGTATAGCCTGTTAATCTTGCCAGCTCAATGCGTGCCAGGCATAACTGGTATTCATATTGAAGGCGCGTAAATTCTGCGCGCTGCACATTGGTAGCTGCATTGGTTATTTCAAGATTGGTGCCTACATCGTTCAGGTATCGGTTTGCAGCGAGTGTTCTACCTTCCTTGGCAAGGGCAACCTGTGATGCAGTGTTTTCAATGCGTTGCAGGTTAGTGTTTATATCTGTGAGTGCTTGTTCTATATCTATTCTGAAAGTGCTGCTGAGTGTTTGCAGCGAAAGCTGGTTTTGCTTAACAAGGGTTTCAGCTATGGTTATTTGCTTTTTGGTTTTGCCACCATCGTATATTGGCACATTTAAAGAAACACCTGCGAGGTAATTGAACCGCACATTACCGATCTCGGGTATGTAGCCGTTTTTAAATCCTGCCCCGGCGTGCACATTTACTGTGGGTTTATCAGTAAGTTTTATGGTTTCAGCTTCATCCCGCGCCAGTTGAATTTTTGTATTAGCCACATTGAACGAAGGGTTCAGGCGAAGCGCTTCTGATAACATTTCATCGGCGTTTGCACCGGGGGTATTAAAGTCAAAAGCCATCCCGCTAATGTTGCTGGTGCCCGTTGTATAGGCAAGCAGGTTCAATTGTTTTTGCAATGCATTTTGCAAGTCAACTTTCCTGTTCATTTCTGCATCTATGTTCGCCTGAATATTCAGCAGGTCAATTCGAATTGCATCGCCATTTCTTAGTTTACTTTCAATGATTGATCTGTTATCGCCCAGGTAAGCCAGCACACTGTCTTCGATAGCAATAGCCTTTTTATAATAAACGATGTTGTAATAAATGGTGGCAACCTTACTTGCCAGTTCAGCTTTTGCAACACCCGCGTTATCTTTTGCCAGTTGCACATTGGTCTTTGCCTTTTCAATGGCGCTTTTCAGCCTCCCAAAATCGAATAGTGTGTAATTGCCTGTAACAGCCGTGTTCACATTGTGCACAGGCACAAACTGAATGTTCTTTATTTCACCTTCGGGACCTAACGGAAATTCAATTTCTATTTTAGGGCGGAGGTAATTGTACATTGCATCCGCACTTACCGTAGGCAGGTTAATTTTTGTTGCTTCCAGCTTTTCTTCCGCAATGAGAATCGTGTTTTCCACTTCTTTAACCTGGGGAAAATATTCGAATGATGCATGTACCAGGTTTTTGAGTTCATCATTCGCAGTAACCTGTGCGAATGCATTTATTGAGCATATTGAACAGGCGATGAATAATATTTTTTTCATATCAAATTATTTGTCCGGCTTTATAGATAATATTTTTATAGAATAATTTTTAATGTGATTCACTAACTGCCGCCATTACCTGTGCCTGTTCTTCCTTACTCTTTTTCTTAGCCCTTAAAAAACGCACCAACGGAATTACGGCTATAAAAAAAATGGCGATCAGGTTAAAAGTATCCAGGTACGACAGGTAATAGGCCTGCCGGTCTACAGTATTGCTTATTACAGCCAATGCTTTGTTTGATGCTGTTGCACTATCAACCCCCGTGCGGGATATGATGCCCTGCATGATTAGATTAAGGCGGCTGGTCAGTTCCATGCTCCCCGGGGTAAGGTTAGAAATGATGTCTGTGCGGTGCTGCGCATAATTGTGCGCAATAAAATTATTGGCGAGTGCAATGCCAAATGCGCCACCGAGCTGACGGATCATGTTATTCAGCGAAATACCTGCTGCATAATCTTTTTGCTGCAAGCCCACGACCGCCTGGTTTATCAGGGGTAACTGCACCATTGAAATACCTATAGCGCGAATGGCTAAAGGAATAAAAAAATCGCCGCGGCTTACATCGGGTGAAACTTTTGCCGTGAGATAAGAATAGGTAGAGAATAAGATAAATCCTGTAATAACAAAAGGAATGGCAGGCGCACCCTTACTCATGGCCTTTCCTATCATCGGCAATAATAACACTCCCATAAAAGTGGGCAAGAGCAAACTCAGCCCGGTTTCATAAGCCGTCCAGCCCAGCACGCGTTGTGTAAGAATAGGATATACAAATAATGAAATGTACATGCCACACCCTGCAACAAAAGTAAAAATGGTTGTGAATGCAAGGTTTCGGTTACCTAATATTTTAAGATTGACCGCAGGATTTTTTATGCTTAATTCATAAATTATGAATGCTGCCAAACCAACCACGGCCACCAGCCCAAGCACCTGTATGGTATGGCTGCTGAACCAGTCTTCAGCCTCTCCCCTTTCCAACACATACTGCAAACTGCCTACACCTACCATCAGCAATAAAATACCGGTATAATCTATATGAATGTTTTTCTTGTTCTTTCCTTCATCTGGTTTTTTATCAATGAAAGTGATGGATAAAATGGTGGCGATAATTCCTATAGGAATGTTTATCATAAACATCAGCGGCCAACTGTAGTGTTCAATTATATAACCGCCGATTGTGGGTCCAAGGGTTGGCCCCATTACTATTCCCATTCCAAACAAACCCGCAGCAAATGGACGGTCTTTTGGTTCAAATGCATCGAATAAAATGGCCTGCGAAGTAGATAACAATGCACCACCGCCAATTCCCTGCACAAAACGCCAGATAATAATTTCAATGAGACCGGATGATTGTCCGCACATGTACGAGGCAACCGTAAACAAAATCATGGAGGCGATGTAATAATTCTTTCTTCCAAAATATTCACCTAAAAACCCGGTTAACGGAATAATGATCACATTGGCAATGGCATAGCTGGTTATCACCCAGCTAATGTCTTCTATACTTACGCCAAGGCTGCCTGCCATATTGGTAATGGCAACGTTTACTATAGATGTATCTACCAGTTCCATTACCGCGGCAGAAACCGTGGTAAGAACAATGATCACTTTAGCGATGCCCTTTACAGACATGATGGCTGGTTGTTTAAATTTTTGATTTGCCTTTGCATGCAACTAAACTATTTGCTTATAGGTACCACCACCTCTGCACTTAAACCTGCACGTAGCAATTCCCTTATTTTATCCACGTTATTAATATGAATTTTAACGGGAACGCGTTGTGCCACCTTAACAAAATTGCCGCTTGAATTATCTGGTGGCAACAAAGAAAACTTTGCACCTGTTGCTTCGCTTAGGCTTTCAATCGTTCCTGTTATTTCTACATCGGGATAAGCGTCAAGTGTTATATGCGCCTCGGTTCCCGGGTGAAATTTTCTTATTTGTGTTTCTTTAAAGTTTGCCGTGATCCAGTACACGCTGTCATTAACTACTGCAAACAAGGGCGCACCGGCTTGTACAAATTGCCCGATGCTTACATTGCTTTTTCCAAGTTTGCCTGTAACGGGGCTAACGATTTTGGTATATGATAACTTCAATTTTTGCTGTTCAATGGCAGCGCGTTTTACATCCAGTGACGCAATAGCTTTTTGAATAGATGCCTGTAGTACCGCGATGCGGCTACCGGCAGTGCCGAGGTCACTCTGGCTGTTTATGTATTGCTGCTGTGCCTGCTCCAAAGCAAAGCGGCTGTCCTCAAGTTGTTTTTTGGTAATGGCCTGGTCGTTAAATAAATTTTGGTTGCGATTATAATCTGCTTCCGCCTGTTGCTTCTTTACCTCTGCGAGGCTGATATTACCGCGGTTGCCTTTTAATGAAACATTGGCATTGTTTACAGCGGCACGTGCATTCAATATGTCAGCTTCTGCAGCACGAAAATCTGCTTCCATCTGCATCAGTTGGGTTTGCAATTCTGCATCATCCAGTTCAACCAACAGCTGCCCTTCATGCACAGAATCATAATCTCGTACACTGATTGTTTTAATATAACCGGGAACACGTGTTAAAACAGGCGTTATCTGCGTTTCAACCTGCGCATTATCGGTTGATTCATGCGTAGTGGCAAAAGAAATTTTATTGTAAGCATAAATACCTGCAATAATTAGCAAAGTGCCTATGATCGCAAAACGGATGATCTTTTTACGGTTTTGATTTTGCTGGGCCATTATTTTTACTGTTATTATTTATAAGAAGGTGGGCGTGCACCATTTGTTTTATATGTGCTATAAGCCGCTTACGAAAATCGTTATCTGTATACGGGCTGAAGTCTTCAGCCTTTTTAATTAGGGAGTTGCACAATGATTCTGACAACAATACCTGGTTGATAGTTCCTACAATAGAAGCCATGGTTAATTCCGGATCTACTTTTTTAAATTCTTTCTTTTTTATACCCTGCTCTATTATAGTTCGAAAGTGTTTTGAATTGCGCGTAAATATGCTGATGATGTGGCTGTGCAGGTTTTCTCTTTGCCGCATAAGCAATTCCTGGTGCAGTACCCGGTGAAACTTGTTTTCACTCAGCAGCCTGTTAACATAGGCAACTATAATGGCATCCATTTTATCTGTTTCTGAACGGGAAGTGTCGTTGGCAAGCGTTTCGAGTAAGCCCTTCATATAACCGGCCTTCTTTTCTACGATCGCTTCAAAGAGTTTTTCTTTTGATCCAAAATAATAATTGACCATGGCGATATTAACCGAAGCCCTTTCAGCTATGGACCTGATGGATGCACCCTCATAGCCCTTTTCTGAAAATAGCTCCAGCGCTACATCAATTATCTGGTCTTTTTTATCGGACATATAATAATTCGCGGACAAAACTAAACAAATGTTTAAATTAAACAATCGTTTAATTAATTTTTATTTTCAATAATGGCTGCTATCGCCAAAACCAAATTAACCCCCTGTTAACTTCACTGCATAAAAATAATTATATAGCATGCTATCTTTGCAGAACCTTTCTAATGACCACCATTTCCCAAAATATTTACAGGCATTTACTTGTTCTTTCGGGTGTGTTATTTTGCTTTTTATTTTCAGGTGCGCAAACACAGGGATGGAGTGATGATGCACTGATGAATAATGGACTTCTTAACGGGCAAACTACAGAACAACGAATTAAACAAAACATGTTTGTTAGGGTTATTGCCAACAGTCATAAAATCTTTGTTGGGGAACCCCTGCTTGTAGAATATAAATTTTATTCGGCTGTAAACAGCCAGTCAACGGTTGTAAAGCAACCCGAGTTTTCCGGTTGCAGCGTAGAAGAATTAGATTACAATACTGAGCCTTACAGCGAGGTTTTAGATGGTAAACAATATAATGTATACACCATCCGTAAGGTACAGTTAACCCCTTTACATGAAGGAGTTTTGCAGTTAGGGCAGGCATCGGTAAATAACAACGTGGAGGTATTTGATGAAGACCATCCTTTTCAAACCAGGAAATTTAATTTTACTTCAAGCAATATTTCACAGGCGGTACAGGTTATTCCCCTGCCGTTAAAAAACATGCCACCGGATTTTTCAGGAATCACCGGCAAATTTAGTCTTACTGCAAAAGTTGCAGAGCAAAGTCTTCCCATAAATGAAAATGGCCACCTGATCGTAACCATTAAAGGTTCAGGAAATATGCAGCTTATTAACGTTCCGGAAATTGCCTGGCCAGAAAATATTGAACACTTTGAACCAACAGATACCCAGCACATAAATCATGGAAAATTTCCTGTAAGCGGAGATAAGGTTTTTGATATTTTATACCTGGGGACCAAAGAAGGTAGGGCTGTTTTACCACCGGTGAACTTCAATTATTTTGACGCTTCAACCCAAACATATGCAACCCTTACCTCAGATAGTATTCCACTTATTTTTACTGCAGCTTTGCCAAATGAAAAAGTTTTACAGGCAGGTGGTAATTTAAATAATAAAAGCTTTTTGTGGATTGTAGCAACCATTGGTTTGATTGCAGGGGTTATATTATTTGCTGGTAACAAAAAAAATAAAACGCAAAAAAATGGTTCATCCGCATCTTTACCTATTCTACCAGTTACAGAGCCTGAACCTGTTTTAAATAAACCGTTAACAGATTTCAGCCAGGAATTACAATCTCTTCAGAATAGCGATGGTAACAGGGATTTTTTTATAAAAGGAAAGCATATTATAAATATTGCCATCAGGGAAAAATGGGGATCAACTGTTATGGTCGATGAGCTGATCGTTTTAAAACAACCCAAAAACGAACAGCTTAGAAAAGATATCCAGTCATTTTGCGCCACCTGCGATTTTGCTATTTATGCGTATGCAGACAGCAACCATAATTTTGAACTTTTAAATAATAAGTTGGCCTCAATTATTACTCGAATTCAGGGACTTGAAATGTAAAACTAACCCGTGTATTTATAACCAACCCCTCGTACAGAATGAAAATGTTTTGGGTTACGGCTGTCTTTCTCAAAATACTTTCTGAAATTTAAAATAAAATTATCTATTGTGCGCGTGTTGGGAAAAACGTTGTAACCCCAAACTGCCTGCAAAATTTTTTCCCGTGTTACTACCTCGTTCTTATTTTCTATAAGCAACTTTAGCAGCATAATTTCCTTCTTGCTCAATTCCACCATTTCCCCCTGCCAGGTTATGCAGGTTTGCGCTTTAAAATCAATTTTGTTATTTCCAAATACATAGGTGTCGCCCACCGGATCGCGGCGTTGCAATTGTTTATTTTTCTGCACCAGTTTTTCAACACGCAATAATAATTCCTCCAGGTTAAAGGGTTTTGTAAGGTAATCATCCGCGCCCTTTTTTAAACCAAGCACTTTATCTGATCCTGAATTTTTAGCACTTAATATCAATACGGAAATTTCGATATGTTTTAAGCGCAATGTTTCTAAAACCGTAATGCCATCCATTTCCGGGAGCATAAGATCGAGGATCATCATGTTTAAATATTCTTCTTCTAACTTTCGCAAAGCCTCATTACCCGTAAATGCAGAGGTTACCGAGTAACCCTCAAGTTCAAGATTTAACTTTAATGTTTCGTGAAGCGCGACCTCATCTTCAACCAATAAAATATTCCCCTTCTTTTCTTTATCCATAATTAAACGGCTAATGGTATAGTAACAGTAAATATGCTGCCTTGTGGAATATTATCTTCCACCTTTATTTTTCCTTGGTGATTTTTTACAATACGCTGGCAAAGGTATAATCCAAGACCCGTGCCTTTTGTACTGCGCGTTATCTCATTTCCTGTTCTATAAAATTTATTAAACACCTTCTTTTTCTCAATGTCATTTATTCCAAAACCTTCATCTGCTACTATTAATATGCCCTTATCATTCTCTTTTTTTACATAAAGGTAAACAGGTGTGTTGGCAGGTGAATATTTCAGGGCGTTATCAAGCAGGTTACTCGCCAGTAGTTGCACCATAATTTGTTCGCCGTTTATAAAAACATCTTCCTCATTTTTAATTACAATATTTCTTCCGGGGTACAGGTTTTTATAATCCTGCGTAACTTCAACAAGTAAACTTCCCACATCAATTCTTTCATTATCAAACCATTCCCTCTTCTGCTCCATACGGGCAGTTGCAAGAATGTTATTGGTTAGTGTATTTAACCTTTTTACCTCCTGTAAAGACTGTGCAATTAATTTTTGCTGTTGCTCGTTACTTAATGTTCTTTTAAGCAGCGTCTCCAAACTAAGGTTTACAACTGCTATAGGTGTTTTTAATTCGTGGGTCACAGCCATGGTAAAGTTTTGCTGTTGTTGCGATAACTGAAACTGCTTGCGGATAACACGGTAAACGACAACTGCACCTAATATAATTACAATGAAAAAAGTAACACCTTCTCCAATGTACTGGGAGGTTTTTCTTTTGCGCTCATCCTCAATTTTAAACATCTTATTACTATAATCATTTGAAGTCGGCACTAATTCATTTTTACGCAGCGTATACATAGCGCGGTTTTGGTTATCGAGCGCTATAAACCACCAAACCAGGGCAGCAATTATATATACAAGAAGGAACCAGTAGATCACGGTTACCGTTTTAAAGCCTTGTCGTTTTATCTGGATGGAGGTCAAATTTTATATTCAATTACGCTGTACAAATGTAATCCTGAATTCCATTAACTTCAATCCGGTAATTTTTAAGTACAACAATGGCAAGTGCTTCTATGATTAAAACAAAACCACATTTATCGTTCTGGCAGATACTTAATATGAATTTTGGGTTCTTTGGTATTCAGTACAGCTTTGGTTTGCAACAAAGCAACATGAGCCCAATATATAAATACCTGGGTGCTGATGAAGCAAGCCTTCCATACTTATGGTTGGCGGGTCCGATGACAGGCCTGATCGTTCAACCCATTATCGGTGCAATGAGTGATAAAACCATTACAAGAATGGGCAGAAGAACGCCTTATTTTTTAATTGGTGCAGTGCTCGCAAGTTTGGGATTATTGTTTATGCCATTTAGTCAAACACTATGGATGGCTGCCGGTCTTTTATGGATCTTAGATGCAGCCAATAACATAACTATGGAGCCATACCGCGCCTTTGTAAGTGATAAACTAAACAAGAGCCAGCATTCACTGGGTTTTCTTACGCAGAGCGCGTTTACAGGTTTAGGCCAAACGCTCAGTTACCTTACGCCTACCCTGCTAGTGGTTTTTGGAATGAACAAGAATGCGGTAAATAATTTTCATATTCCTTATATAACAATCACGGCTTTTATTATCGGTTCTGTGTTTTCTATTGGTTCTGTTTTATGGACGGTTAGAACTACTAAAGAATATCCTTTAAGTGAAGATGAGATTGCAAAAATTAAAGCCATGCCCACAGGTATGGTTAACACCCTTCGTGAAATTTGGGATGCTATTAAAGAGATGCCCACCACCATGAAGCAGCTTGCACTTGTAAAACTTTTTCAATGGTATGCCATGTTTTGTTACTGGCAATATATCGTGCTTTCACTATCAAAAACTTTTTACGATACAACTGAAGCCTCATCCGAAGGCTTTAGAAATGCAAGTCTCGTAAACGGGCAAATAGGTGGGTTCTATAATTTCATAGCTTTTGTTGCCGCATTTGCAATGGTGCCTTTTACCCGGCGGTTCGGACCAAAAATAATGCACAGCTTTAGCCTAACACTGGCGGGTATGGGTATGATTATGATACCGGAAATAAAGAGCGAGGCCATTTTATTTTTACCTATGGTTGGTGTGGGCATTGCCTGGGCAAGCATGATGGGTAACCCCTACATTATGCTGGCAGGCAGTATACCTCCCGAACGTACAGGGGTTTATATGGGTATCTTTAATTTATTTATTGTAATACCTATGATCATACAAATTTTTACACTTCCATTATATTATCATTCATTTTTAAATGGCAATCCCGAGAATGTAATAAAGCTTGCGGGCGTTTTATTAATACTTGCAGCTATTGCAGTGTTGTTTGTAAAGATCACAGTTAGAAAAGATGTAGACCTGATCTCAGTACCGGTTAATAGCGGTCATTAATTAATTTACCCAACGTCATAACATTTTGCATCGCCTGTTGCGTCGCACACTTGTACAGCAGCAACAGGTATCATCAGAAAAAACAAAAGCCATGAACAAGATCTTATGTATAGGTGAAGCATTGATAGATATGATCTGCACCGATAAAGGAACATCCCTGGTACATGGAGAAAACTTTTTAAAAAAGCCCGGTGGAGCGCCAACAAATGTAGCAGCAGCCATTGCAGCACTAGGCGGAGACGTAGATCTTACTGCAAAGGTTGGTACAGACCCATTCGGCAAACATTTAATTGAAGTAATGCGGTCGTTTGGGGTAGGCACAAAATGGATGTTGCAGGATGAAAATTATTTTACCACGTTCGCATTCGTTTCTTTAATGCACGATGGAGAGCGGGACTTTTATTTTAACCGTGGCGCCGACAGCCAGTTAACCCGCGAGGAAGTTGATGAAATAAATATCCAGGATTACGCCATCATTCATTTTGGTTCAGCTACCGGGTTTTTGCAGGGGCCTTTACAACAAGCTTATCAAAGCCTTATGCAAAAAGCCTTGCAGCAAAACGTATTTATAAGCTTCGACCCAAATTATCGTCACCTCTTATTTGCAAACAATAAACAATCGTTTATTGATCACTCATGGATCTTTTTAAAAGGTTGTAGTTTTTTTAAGTTGAGCGATGAAGAAGCCCTGTTGCTTACCGGCAGGCTTACGCTACAAGATGCAGCGGAAGAATTGCTCCAAAAAACTTCAGCTGTTTTTGCCATAACTCTTGGTGCAGAAGGTACCCTGCTGGGCTTTGATAAAAAAACCTATATTATAGAAAGCATACCTGTTAAACCAGTAGATACAACCGGCGCCGGGGACGCCTTTGTTGGTGCAGTTTTATACCAGCTAGGCAATTTAAATGTTTCCGAAATTTCACAGCTTGACTTGCGCAACTGGAAAAAGATTATTACGAATGCTAACAAGGCAGGTGCACGCACCTGCGAATACCTTGGAGCAATGGAAGCTTTTAAACATTTAAGCAGCGATATTTTTAAATAAACAATTTCATAAAAATGTATAATTATTTTCTTCACCAGCAGGCAGAACTTTTGTTGAAGAAGTATAAAATAGACCGCAGTTTCAATGACAAATTGTTTTGTATGCGGCTGTCAGCAAATCTTGCTGAGATCAAATCCCTGTTTAATGAAATTTATCTGGGTGGTGACGATGAAAAATTTAATCGCCTGCTTGCAACCATCATTCAATCTTACAAAGACCGCTCTGAAAACCTTCGCGAAAGAGACTTGCAAAAACTACAGCAGGGGCATTGGTTTTTATCAAACAAATTAACCGGAATGAGCTTGTATGTAGACAGGTTTTGCGGAAAAATACAAGGGTTGTCATCAAAGCTTGGGTACATAAAAATTCTTGGTGTAAATCTGCTGCACCTGATGCCTGTTTTCCAAAGTCCTGCTGGAGAAAGCGACGGAGGATATGCTGTTAGCGACTTCAGAAAAATTGATCCCCGCTTCGGAACAATAAATGACCTGAAAAAATTCTCAGGTAAACTTTTGAAGGACGATATGTACCTGATGCTTGATATTGTTTTAAATCACACTTCGCATCGCCACGAATGGGCTGAAAAAGCTAAAGCCGGGGACAAAAAATACCAGGATTATTTTTATATGTTTCCCGACAGGCACATACCCGATGAATTTGATAAAAACATGCCCGACATTTTTCCCGAAAGTGCCCCGGGGAATTTCACATTTGTTCCGGAATGCAATAAATGGGTAATGACTGTTTTTCATAATTACCAATGGGATCTGAATTACAGCAATCCCAATGTATTTATTGATATGCTCGATAACGTGCTGTATTATGCCAACCTGGGCGTTGATATATTACGCATAGATGCACCTGCATTTATATGGAAGCAAATAGGCACCGCCTGCCAAAACCTGCCACATGCACATCTTATTTTACAACTAATAAAACAATGTACCAATGTAGCCGCACCAGGCATGGCTTTATTGGGAGAAGCTATTGTTGCACCAAAAGAGATCATTAAATATTTTGGTGATGGCCATGCAAAAGCAAAAGAGTGCGACTTTGCATATAATGCAACACAGATGGCACTGCAATGGGATGCAATTGCAACAGGCGATATAAGAGTTATGTATGCAGCACAAAAGGAAATACTCAAAAAACCAAAGGGCACTACCTGGATTACCTATACCCGTTGCCATGATGACATTGGTCTTGGTTATGAAGATTACATGATAACCTCGGCAGGGTTCAACGCTTATGAACACCGCAAATTTTTAAAAGATTATTATTCGGGCAATTATATAAGTTCTCCTGCAACAGGCGCGCTGTTCAGTGTAAACCCTAAAACTCAGGATGCACGCATAAGTGGTACACTCGCCTCTTTATGCGGTTTGGAAAAAGCACTGGGGTTAGATGGCGAGCCCAACCAGCAGTTTGTTACTGAATCTGTAAATAAAATAATATTGATGCAGGCAATGAGCTTTTTTATTGGCGGTGTGCCTATGTTATTTTATGGTGATGAAGCCGGATATACAAATGATTATTCATTTTTAAAGGACAAAGGAAAGAGCTATGACAACAGGTGGATGCACCGGCCGCTTATTGACTGGAAAAAAAATAAACAAACTGAAAAAAAGGGAACGGTTGAAAACATGATTTTTTTAAAAACAAAAAAACTAATCAGTTTAAGAAAAAAATTAAATGTACTTGCTGATCACAATAATCTTTTATGGCTTCCCCCACGCAATCAGCACCTCGCCTGTTTTCTGCGGCATTCCGAAGAAACCATATTATACTGCATTTTTAATTTCAAAAATTCGAAAACGCAGTTAACCTGGTATGCTTTTAAAGAACACGGCGTGGTTCCAGAAACCTTATACGATCACTGGAATGATGCATTTTATAATGTTGGCAGGGATGAGGAATACTTTGTAATAGAGCCGTATGGTTTTCATATACTGGAAGTGCAGAAATCAGCTATTCGCTAAAGTGTTGCCGGGAATGGCTACCATCACAGAATGGATTATTTTTCGTGTACCCGCACCGGCAAAAGGCAGTTACTTTTTCTCTTTTAACTTCTGTGCCGTCTGCTTTTTTCACAATGATATCTCCATAGACAAGCAAAGGCCCATTTTGTGTTATTTCAACTTTAGTAGGTGTAGTTTCTTCTGATAGATGTGCGGCGTCATTATTTAATGAAAAACTTAAAGCACCGCTCGGGCATTTTTTTACATGCTCAATAATTTCTTCTGTCGCAGCACCATCAATATTTATCCAAGGTTTCTTGTTTGGGTCAAAAACACCTGGCAACCCGGATGGCTCTTTCCAGCAAAGGGTAGAGTGAATGCACCTTGCAGGCCTCCACTCTACCGTAATATCTTCATTGCTGTATTTTTTTAGAATGTCCTTCATTACCTTATTTAATTTCCTGCCAGGCACGATTACTGGTTTCAATAAATTCAAGCACTTCGTCGCGCCCTGTTTTTTTTACAGCACTCGTAACAAAATGAGGTGGTAAAAATTGCCATGTTTTCCTCATCTCATCCAGGAAGGCTTTTATATTTCTTTCAACAGCACCCGGTTTTTCTTTATCAGATTTAGTAAACACTATGGCAAATGGAACTTCCCATTCACCTAATTGATCTATAAATTCAAGATCTATTTTCTGCGGGGTGTGCCTGCTATCGAGTAATACAAAAACATTCGTTAGGTTATTTCTTTTACGCAGGTAATTCTCGATCATTTGCTGCCACCTTCGCCTGGAACTTTGAGATATTTTGGCGTAACCATAACCCGGAAGATCTACCAGGAACCATTTGTGAATCTTGGCATTTTCAGTGTACCGGCTCTCAATTTCAAAATGATTAATAAGTTGTGTTTTGCCGGGATTAACCGATGTTTTTGCAAGGCCCCTGGTTGTTGCAAAGCATATTTATAAGGGATGATTTTCCCACGTTACTTCTACCTATAAATGCATACTCGGGTTTGTCGCCAGTCGGACATTTATCGAATGAAGGTGAAGAAATAACATAGTTTGCATTAACGATCTTCATACCGCAAGTTATAATAACATTTTTTACTGCTATTTGTAGCGCTACAATGAAACCTTGGCACTAATAATAAAGTTTCGGCCAGGGGCTGAAATACCACTTGCAAAATACCTGTAATTCCTGTCCAGAATGTTCTCTACTGCTGCCTGCATGTAAAGGTGATCACACACATTTATTCCTGTTCTAAAATTAATGGTGTACCACGATGGCATTCCATCAGTTGTAGCATATTGTTGGTTATCTTCTCCATTTGGATTATAGTCTTCAATTCTTTTCCATCCATTAAAAAGACCGAACAGTTCTGCATCCCAGCGTTCTCTTTCATGTTTCAATGATACCCTTCCATAAACCGGAGGAATGTGATCTAAAGGAATTTTATCAGCATCTTCTTTATACCTTCCGTAGGTATAGGTTACCACACCGGAAAGTGTAGTTTGTTTAATTATTTCTGCTGAGGCATTAATTGTAAATCCATACAAAAAAGCACGTGCTTTATTTTGCACAGCCTGAACAATACTTGTTGAACCATTATAAAAAACACTGTCCTTTCCATTAAAAGTAAAATTGTCAGTTACCAATGCATTTCTGAACCAGGTATAGAATACAGCGGCGCCAACAGCATACTTACTGTTTACCTTATTTACATTTAGTTCTGCATTATACGTGTACTCTGGTTTGAGATCAGGATTAGGCACAATTAAAACACCCGTCTGGCTTTCAAAAACTTTGGATAGATCATCTACATTCGGAGACCGGAAGCCACTGCTGGCAACAAGTGCCATTTTAAAATTATCGGGTGTTGAATAGATGATGCCAACATTACCGGTTACAGCAAAATTATTTTGCACTGCCTCTTTAAATGGAAAATGCATAAGTGCAGTATCCGCAAATACTGCATTAAGATGTACATAATTAAAACGTATGCCATCATTCAATGTCCAATTTTCATTTATCCTTAATGTATGCTGTGCATACACCCCATTGTAACTCATTGATGTTGGCCCGTCTGCATACCTTGTGGTTATTCTGCTAGGCGTATTGGTTGAAATATTTAAACGCTCTGCAGTAGACCGCACATAATTGGTATAGCTTTCGGCACCCAGGTGTAATTCATTTCTGCCACTGTAATGCTTCCCATCTATATTAAATCCAAAAACATTCACCTCTTCATTCCTGAAATCCTTGTTATTGCTTTTAAACTTACGGGATATACGACTTTCTTCAATATGCTGGTAACTGGCAGTTATATCAGCCTGCTGAAAAAAACCATTCATCTTTTCTGCTGAAAAATTATAAGAGGCCATGTTTCTTCTTTGCGGACCATAATACCATTCTGCGTATACCGGGTTTCCATTGCTTTGGTCAGTTAGCCTGTCGTAGCGTGGTATGTCGGAACTGTTTGAGAACTGCAGATTTAACAGGTGTCGCGTATTTTCAGAAGACTGGAAAACTATTTTTTGTGTAAGATCATACTGGTGATATCCTGAAGGTGACTGTTCATGCGGGTCGCTGTTTACAAAGGCAGAATCAGTATCTCCCACCCGTTTTACAATAAAGGGTTTTAACCCAAAACCCGGGTATTTATCATTCCCATTTTTACCTGAGATAATGTTGCCATAATCACCATAGGTAAACGATGTGAATGAAGCCATTTTTTGCCCTCCGATGTTGATGGAAATGTTGCCCTTTTTTTCATCTATAGCTGTTGCGTATTGTGTTATAGCACTACCCGTAACTTGTGTTTTGCCCGTAACTGATAAAACGGGATTTTTAGTGAACATACTTATTACTCCGCCAAGGGCATCACTGCCATACAAGGTGCTGGAGGGGCCATAAATAACCTCTATCCTGTCTAGCACCATATTGTCTACCGTAATAATATTCTGTAAATGCCCAGCCCTGAAGATTGCGTTGTTTATTCTTACACCATCAACCATAAGTAACACACGGCTTGCCTCAAAGCCACGTATAACGGGGCTTCCACCACCCTGCTGACTTTTTTGAACGAAAAGCGTACCGCTGTTTATCAGAACATCGCCAGTGTTTGCCTGCAGGTTTAATTTTGGTGTGGATGAAATTACATGCACCGTTTGGGCAACATGCCGTGAAAGCTCAGGGAATTTATTTGCATAAACCACCACGTTATTCAGAGCATTTGGATTAATAAAGGTATCGCGCTGATACGTTTCCTGTGCAATTGCGCATACAGGTATGCAACATGCAAACAAACACGTTTGCCATTTTATATTAAACATGAATTAATTGTTGAATTGATAAATAAAATAATTGCCTTCAATTGAAAGCTTGCGGATAATTATTATGAAGCATTTAAGCCCATGGCGGGGGACACGGAACATCCATTACCCGATTATTAAATGTACATGTAATCGTAATAAAATGTACCTGACTTATACGTTGAATATGTAAATCATCATTCAATAAGGTATCATTTAAAAGCAGCCAGTTGAGCCAGGTTGCAATTACTACATGCTGCTGCCTGCCTGTATTGTTGTTATTATAAATGATGCTGAGCAATTCGGTTTCATGGTCATCAAATAAACCGGTAAGAATGTATTGCCTCTGGTTGTTTAAAAAGTAATGTTTAACATCGAACATGCGATTTTCAATCAACACTTCCTTTCTTCCATCTTTCCATTGAATTTCGTTTGCAGGAATAACGATTGTAACCAATGATTGCTGCTCAAGTTCTCTGCGCATAATAACCTTACACTGAGCAACCTGCCATTGCAACACCATAAAAGCCAATGCAGGTACCATTACAAAAAACAGCAGAAATATTGAAAGCAGTCTTTTATTTTTTAATAGAAATCTCACTATAAACTTTTAGGCATCATTATCTACCAGTATGTTTCCTGTCATTTTTTTTGGAACTTCCACACCCATAAAAGTTAAAATGGTTGGTGCAATATCACCCAGCTTACCCGGGTGAACTGTTCCTTTAAAATCATTATCGATAATAAACAAGGGTACTGGGTTTAGCGAATGCTGTGTGTTTGGGGAACCATCATCATTAATCATATAGTCTGCATTGCCATGGTCTGCAGTAAGAAATACGGTATAATCATTTTCAAGAGCAGCGGTAACCACACGTTCAACACATTTATCTACTGTTTCAGCGGCTTTAATAACCGCTTCCCAATAACCGGTATGCCCTACCATATCAGTGTTCGCATAATTGATACAAATAAAGTCTGCTGATTTATTTTCAATTTCAGGGATCAGTTTATCTGTCAATTCCCTGGCGCTCATCTCCGGTTGCAAATCATAAGTTGCTACTTTTGGGGAAGGCACCATAATGCGTTGTTCGCCATTGAAGGGCACTTCGCGGCCACCGCTAAAAAAGAAAGTAACGTGCGGATACTTTTCTGTTTCCGCCATTCTTATTTGCTTCTTATTGTTTTTCTCTAAAACCTCGCCCATAGTTTCTGTTAAGTTATCATTCTCAAAAACCACAAATACATTTTTGTACGTGGTGTCGTACTCAGACATGGTCGTATAATGCAGGTCGAGTGTATGCATTCCAAATTCAGGCATATTCATTTGCGTTAGTACTTGCGTTATTTCCCTGCAACGGTCGGTTCTAAAATTAAAACAGATAACAGCGTCGCCATTTTGAATGGTAGTTAAAGGTTGTTGCGCTTCGTTAATAATGATTGTTGGAAGAATAAATTCATCAGTCACATTTTCAGCATAAGAATTTTCTATGGCAGCCAAAGGGTCTGCCGCTTTTTTCCCGATGCCTAAAACCAAAGCATCATATGCCAGCTTTACTCTTTCCCATCTTTTATCACGATCCATGGCATAATACCTACCGCTAATACTTGCAATTTTGCCTGTTGTTTGATTGAGGTGTTGTTGCAATTCTTTCATAAAACCCAAACCACTTTTAGGATCGGTATCCCGACCATCAGTAAAGGCATGAATAAAAACATTCTCTAAACCTTCCTGCACACATAAAGTAGTTAATGCTTTAAGGTGATTTATGTGCGAATGAACACCACCATCGCTTACCAAACCCAATAAATGCAACGGCTTATTGTTCGTTTTGGCATACCGTACCGAACCAAGCAGTGCTTCATTTTGAAAGAAGTTCCCCTCCCGTATTGACATATTTATGCGCTGTAGATCCTGATACACCACCCGTCCTGCCCCCAGGTTTAAATGGCCCACCTCACTGTTGCCCATTTGCCCATGGGGTAAGCCCACCACCTCACCGCAAGTTGTTAATGTTGTGTTGGGAAACTTATTGTATAGGGATGAAACAAAAGGAACACATGCATGCTGAATGGCATCGGCAGACTTAACTTTTCCAAGACCCCATCCATCCATTATTATCAAAATAACTTTCTTATTCTTCATGCGCTAAAGCTACGTTAATTGAATATTTGAAAGATTGATTTACACGTTAACATTATTAACTTATTTTGGCATATTTTTAGCACCCATAAGCAAAAAAGGAAAAACATCTGATGAAAAAGATACTCTTACTGGTGTGTCTTGCTATTACAACCATTTCTTATTCGCAGGTTTCTAATAAATCAGTTATCAGTGCTTTGAACGAAGCTAATGCAGCCCAGTTCACCAGCTATTTTGACAGCTTTATTGATCTTAAATTACCTGCCAAGGACGAATTAAAGAATATTGGCAAAACGCAGGCAGCCCTCACTGTAAAAAGTTTTTTTGAAAATAATGACATTCACGGGTTTGAATTGATCTCTCAAAGAGAATTGAGTGGAACTACTTATATCGCTGGTAAATTGTTAGGTAACAACGAAAAGTTTAACCTTACACTTATGCTGAAACGAAAGGGAGAAACACTTGAAATAATAACCGTTAGAATAAATTAATAAAAAACCCCGGTGTCCCGGGGTTTTTTATTACATATCCGGCTCTGCCCACCACCTGTTATCTGTATATACAACCTTTAACTCCCGGCTTTTTTTAGTATAGGAATCATTGTAATAAATAATATGAAACGTATCATTTAATGCCTGATCTTCTTCTATAATTATTGAAGCCTCGTGCAGCTGCAATTTTTGTTCGCCAGGTAACTCCTGGTATTGCTGCTGAAGGTGGTTAACCAGGCTTTCCTTATTTTCTGTCGGAAGAATATAAAAGGATGCACGCTTAAAATCGCCTTCAAGTCTTGCAGAAATAAATTCCCTGGCAGCATCCAAAGCATTTTCAGGTACATCGTAACCTGCCCTATTACAGGATAAAAAAAATAGGGCTATGGAAAAAATTAATTGTTTCATAATTACCGATTTAAAAAAGGCGCCGCCTTAAAAAGCAACGCCTTAAATTCAAACATGTAAGATATTAAACATGCCTTAGGGCTGGTCTTTATCTTTATCGTATGCTTTTATAATAGCCTTCACTAACCGGTGACGTACTACATCTTCTTCATCTAATTCTATGTGTGCAATACCATCGATATTTTGTAATATTCGTATAGCTTTTTCTAAACCGCTGCGCTGGTTTTTAGGAAGATCGACCTGCGTAGGGTCACCCGTAATAATGGCTTTTGCGTTTGGTCCAATACGCGTTAGAAACATTTTAATCTGCAGGTCGTTCGAATTTTGAGCTTCGTCTAATATAATGAATGCATTATCGAGTGTTCGTCCACGCATATACGCCAGGGGTGCAATTTCTATGGTGCGGGTACTCATGTAATAGCCTAATTTGTCTGCAGGAATCATGTCATCTAACGCATCGTATAAAGGCCTTAGGTAGGGATCTATCTTTTCTTTAAGATCACCAGGCAAAAATCCCAAATTTTCACCTGCTTCCACGGCAGGCCTAGTAAGAATAATTTTCTTAACCAACTTATTTTTTAGCGCACGTACTGCAAGGGCAACAGCCGTATAAGTTTTACCTGTACCTGCAGGACCCGCTGCAAAAACAATATCATTTTTATCTACTGCCTGTACCATTCTTTTCTGGTTGGCAGTTCGAGCCCGAACAGTTTTTCCGTTTGGCCCGAAAACAAGTATGTCGTTAGGATTTTTGTCTATAAAATTATCGGTCGTCTCTACATCATCACCCCCAAGTATTTGTTCAAAATAATTATCACTCATATCCCCGTTACGCTCCATGTACTGAATGATGAGATCTATTTTTTCTTTTGCATTTTCAATTTGTTCCGGCGCCCCGCTTAACTTTATCTGGGTGCCGCGCGAAAGCATTTTTAAGAGTGGAAACTTCTTTTTCAGTAAATCAAGTTTCCTGTTGTTAACACCAAAAAATTCAATGGGATTTACGGTGTTTAAATTAATGATGGTTTCTGTCAATTAAATATGATTTATTGGTTAAGATTTAAAGGCTTGGGGCCCTTCGGTGTTTAATACCAAATTTATTTATACCCCTGATACAACCCTTAACTTGTTATACACAATTTGTGCATTGAAATAACTACAAAATCTGCACAGTACATTATTCATTACTGCCAATGTTATGTGAAGAAAATAAGTGCTATTAGAATTCTTTTGCTTTGCTAAAAAATAAAATGCAGCAAGGGAGAATGAAGTAAATTACCAAGTATTAGAAATGAGTACATATTTGCATGAATACCAGTCTATAATAAAAAACGCGCTTCGGTTTAACCTATTCCTGCTTACTAAGTTGCCTGCCGCATTTATTGCGGGAATAAAGTGCAAAGAGTATGATGAGGTAAAAGCGGTTACATCCATAAAATATAAATGGATCAATAAAAATCCTTTTAATTCTATGTATTTCGCTTCTATGAGTATGGCTGCTGAATTAAGCACCGGAATACTATGCTTTGGTGCGGTCTATAAGAAAAAACCTTCAGTGAGTTTATTGCTGATAAAAAACGAAGCAGTTTATTTTAAAAAAGCAACAGGCCTAATTTATTTTACCTGTTTAGATAATGAAGCAGTAAATGATGCGGTTAACAGAGCCCACCAAACCGGAGAAAGTGCAACCGTGAATTGCCGGTCTACTGCCACCAATGCAGATGGAACTGTTGTTGCCGAATTTAATTTTACATGGAGTTTTAAATTAAGAAAAAAGGAAATCTAAAACCACGACTATGCAAATTTCTTTTCATGGTGCAGCCAGAACAGTAACAGGGTCTAAACACCTGCTAACACTTTTAAACGGTAAAAATTTGTTGCTTGATTGCGGTATGTTCCAGGGAATGGGTCAAGATACAGATAACCTTAACCGGCATTTTGGCTTTGAACCCAAATTAGTAGATTACCTTTTTCTATCGCACGCACATATTGATCATTGCGGGTTAATTCCGAAACTAGTGAAGGAGGGGTTTACCGGTAAAATATTTTGTACACCAGCCACCAAAGAACTGGCTTTTATTCTTCTGGAAGATTCTGCACATATACAAAGAGATGACACCAAGTACATAAATAAAAGAAGGGCAAGAAAAGGACTTCCTCCTTACGAGCCTTTGTATACTGCGGAGGATGTAGATGCAGCAAAAAAATTATTCACCGAAATAAATTACGAAAGTTGGTTTACTGTAGAGCCGAACATAGAATTATTGTTTACAGATGTCGGTCATATTACGGGCAGCGCGGCAGTACACGTGAAGATCACAGAAAACAACGTCACCCGCCAGGTAACTTTTAGTGGAGATGTTGGCAGGTACCGGGATATAATTTTAAAATCGCCACAAGACTTTCCCCAGGCTAATTTTATTATCCTGGAAAGTACGTATGGCAACAGGCGTCATGAAGAAATTTTTTCTTCGGCAGACCAATTGTTACAGTGGGTTGAAAAAACTTGTGTGAAGAAACAAGGCAAACTCATAATACCTGCATTCAGTGTTGGGCGCACCCAGGAACTATTGTATTTCCTGAACCAGTTAAATCTTGAAAATGCTTTGCCAAACATACCCGTATATGTTGACAGCCCGCTGAGTTTTGAAGCCACGGCCGTGGTAAAACAACATCCGGAAAATTTTAATAAGATTATTAAAGAGTTGTTGCTAACAGACAGTGATCCTTTTGATTTTCCCGGGTTAAAGTTTATACATACAGCTGACGAAAGCAAACAACTAAATTTTTTAACTGAACCGTGCATAATTATCTCAGCAAGTGGAATGGCTGATGCTGGCAGAATTAAACACCACATTAAAAACAATATTGGTGATGTAAAAAACACCATATTACTTGTTGGATACTGCGAACCAAACTCGCTGGGTGGCAGGCTGATGAGGGGTCAAAAGGAAGTGAAAATTTTTGGTGATTATTACCCGGTAATATGTGAAGTAGGCTCCATGCATAGCATGAGCGCGCATGGTGATTACGATGACCTGATACATTTTATAAGCCGGCAAAAAAAAGATACCATTAAGAAGATTTTTTTAGTTCATGGAGAATATAGCGTTCAACTTGAATTTAAAGAAACCCTGATTGAAAAAGGTTTTAATAATATTGAGGTTCCCGGAATACATTCAACATTCGATTTAGGTTAAATCTACAGTTCCTCAAATACCTGTGCTGCAAATTGTTCAAGTGAAGGATCTCTTGCGCCCATAAGTAATAATACAGCGCCGGGCTCTAAATGTGCCCTTGCTTCTGTAATGAACTTACTTCTTTCTTCTACAAAAAACGCGTTTTTGCCGAGCGCTTTAATATCGTTTATAAGATCAGATGCCGATATATCTTTTACGGCGGTGCCGCCAGCATAAAAAATTTCACTCATCCATATTTCATCCTCATCACGCAGGGCACTTGCAATCTCTTTAACAAAATCATTTCTTAAAAACCTTGTGGGACCATAACCATGCGGCTGAAACCATGCAACCACTTTTTTACTTAGTGGCTGGCAGGCTTTTATACTTGAGGCACACTTAACCGGGTTATGCGCATAATCATCTATTAACCAGGTGCCATGTTTTTTTCCAATAACCTGGTGACGCCTGTATATGCCTTCATAATGGCTTAATGCATCAGCACAAATTTGTAAAGAAACGCCTGCGCTTAGTGCGGCAGCCGTTGCAGCAACAGCATTTTCCATATTATGCCGGCCTGCTGCATTTAATTTGAATGGTATATCTCCAATTCGAAATTGTATTACTAACCCTTGTTGTAAAAAATCAACAGCGTTTACCGGTGCATCACCATCCATTGAAAAATCAAAATTACCCTCCGCACTCAAGGCTTTTGAAAGCGGGTGAGACCTGTTAACAATAAATTGTTTGCTGTTCTTTTTAAAGGTGGTAAAAATGGAAATAAGTTCTTCCATTTCCTGGTGATCTTTATCAATGTTCAGCAAAACACCTGTTTCAGGTTTGTATTTTACAATGCTGCCATCACTTTCATCGGCTTCAATAATAAGCCATTCGCCAGTGCCTACGTGTGCGTTACCGATCTTTCCTTTTTTAATCAGGCTTACTAAACCTGCACCACTAATAATTCCTGCATCGAGACCTGCATATTGCATCACCTGGAATAACATGGCGCACACGGAACTTTTACCGGAAGTTCCTCCAATTGCAATTGTTTTTTTACTTTTTGCAATAAGGGAAAGCAAGTCACTTCTTTTAATGATTTGAATATTTAATTGCCTGGCGATCTGCACTTCCTTAACGGTATCCTCAATTGCCGTTGATACAACTACGAGTTCTGTTTGCTGTGTTATTCCCTTACCATCCTGTTCAAAACATGTAACGCCTGACTCTTCAAGCTTTTCTCGGATTTCGTTTTTTTTATTTTTTAAAAAATAACGGTCACTGCCACCGACAGTTTTGCCATTCCCTGCCAGGTATTGGGCAAGGGCACTCATACCGGTACCGGCAACACCTATAAAAAAAATGTTATTGAAATCACTGATTGAATTATACATATAAAGGCAGCAAAAATAAGATTGTATAGTTTACTATATAAACCTGGTATAATTAAAAAGCTCCTTTAAAGGAGCTTTTTAAAATTGCCATCATTCAATAATCAGCACGTTAGTGATAATGCAAAAGGTTAGCAACGGCCATTGATCAAAGAATGCGGCATATGGTGGATGCATTGATTTAAATCAAAATATCCACAGGGGTTTTTCACAAAGCATTTATTTTTTATTGTTATCGTATTAATGTTACGTTCCCTTTTATAGGGATAATGTTATTGTTCTGGCACACGACTTCCATCATGTATATATAAACATCGGGTGCAGATTTTTGATTGTTGAATACACCATTCCATCCATCACCGGCATTGTTTGCGCCGATGTTTAATCTTTCAAAAACCAATTGCCCCCACCTGTTAAATACCCGGAATGATTTAATGCTGAAAAGTCCTGTACCTCTTGCAAAAAACACATCATTCATACCGTCACTGTTTGGTGAAAAGGTGTTGGGCACATATATGTTTGCCCCGCCGCAAACCACGTTTATGGTAGCCTGGGTTCTGGCCACACATCCCCCACCATTTACTGCAAGGCAATTGTAAGTAACCGACTGAAGTGGTGTTGCTGTTGGGTTTGGCGAGGTTGGATCATCAAGCCATTGCCCTGGAAGCCATTTCCATTCTGTGATATCCGGTGAACTGTTGGTCTGCAGCTTAAGGGAACTTCCAACATTTAGGGTGTATGTTTCTTCCTGTAAATGCATTTCGGGAATAGGGTAAGATTTTATAGCAACATGTTGCGTATCGGCAAAACACTTTCCTTCACCATAACCAATTACACTATAGTTTATAGTCGTATCTCTTACCGCCGTAAAAACAGGTGTTGCGGAAGTGGGATTATCTAAAAACGTGGAAGGATACCATTGATAGGTATATGCTCCTGATGCTTTTAATTGAATCTTATCTCCCACGCAGGCCGTATCGGAATTCGATGCGGTAATAGCAGAAGGCTGAATAACAGAAATAGTTACAGAATCAACTGCACTGCAGCCAATTTCATCTTTACCCACAACCCTGTAAGTTGTTGTTTGCAAGGGCTGAATTTGGGGCGATGCACAATTAGTGCAGCTAAGACCTGCGCCATTTAACCAGGTATACGTTACTGCGCCGGATGCCTTAAGTGTAAATAACTGGGACTGGCAAGCTACAGAATCGCGCCCAGCATCAACGGTGGGTGGACCCCTCATTACAATGGAAGAACGGGCTGTATCCTTACATCCACTTTCATTAGTAGCGGTAAGCGTTATTTTATAGGTGCCGGGTGTGGTATAGGTGGCAAGCACATTTTGACCTGATGCGGTTCCGCCGTTTCCAAAATTCCAATTATAACTTAAGGTGGATGAATCGGTATTTGTTTTAGCGCCAGACATGGAAACCATAGAAGGCGTGCAGGCTGCAGTATCATTCAGAATTTTTACATGCGGTTTATTTGAAACCACTACCGGTTCTGCTAATTGCAGCGTATCGGTACAGCCATTATCGGTAACGGCCACCAGCTTTGCGGTAAAAAATCCTGAACCTGAATAATTGCGTGTAACCTCTGGTTGGTTAAAAGTTGAACCATCATTAAAAATCCAAATGTGGTCTTTAATGTGGTCATTTGAAACCGATGCATCGGTGTAAGTAACAATGCCCGAGTCGCACACCAAATTGGTTGAATTTGTTGCAATCGCTTTTACATCGAATACTTTTAGTGTGTCTTTACCTTTCAATAATACATTACATCCCAACGAATCTGACAAGATAAGTTTAGGCATGTAATATCCTGTATCATACCTGTGTTTGGCTTTACCTGTTTTGTTTATTATAGTAGTTCCATCACCAAAATCCCAGGTGAATTGTGTTGTATTATCAGATACAGAAACAAAAGACACATCATCTGGATAACAATTGGTAAGAGAATAGGCTAAATTACCTGTGGGTCCTTTAATGGTAACATTGCGCACCATTGAATCGACGCAACCGCCCGAGCCTGCCAATAATAATTTTACAGGATAGACACCGGGATATGTATAAATATGGGCGGGGGATTGAAGAGTTGATGTACTACCATCACCAAAATCCCAGGTGAAGGAATTATAGTTATAAGATTTGTTGGTAAAATTTACGGTTAATGGTGGGCAGGTTGAAAACGAATCACTCATATTAAATGACGAAACAGGGTTGGAAACCACCACGGGTCGCAACGAAAAAGAATCTTTACAACCATTTACATCTGTAGCCATTAGAACCGGGGTAAAAGACCCGGCAGAAGTGTATGTATAAGATGGATGTGTAGCCGTAGAATGCGCGCCATCACCAAAATCCCATAGGTATTCTAAGTTCTTACCGGTAGAGGTGTTGCGAAATGCAACCTGCTTATCCGGGCAAACAATTGAATCACTCATATTAAATGAGGCATACGGATGTGTTACATTAATATAATTGGGTCTTTTCACCGTATCAATACACCCGTACGAATCTGAAACATATAATTTAACTGAAAAGAACCCGGTATCGGTATAGGTGTGCATGAACGGACCGGAAGTATAATCCTGCGTAATTCCATCACCAAAATCCCATGACCATTTTGCCAACGAGTGAATTCCATCATCTTTACTATTGTCTGTAAATTCAACAGCGCCATTTTCGCACACTCCGGGGGTTTTGCTATAAAAAGCTCCTTTCGGTCCATAAACCGTAATAGCATTTGGAAGTGTAAGTACATATTGACAACCATTCAGGTCTGTCATAGTAGCTTTAATTCTAAATACACCGGCAGTATCGTATATGTAAGATGTATTAATTCCATCCACGGCCTGTGATTGTCCATTGCCAAACTCCCACCGTGTATTTCTTATGTTTGCAACATTTACCCCGACTATATTAAATTCAACTTTTGAGTCCCGGCAAAAAATAGAATCTGATAAGGCGATGCTTCCGGATTCATTGATCAACCGAACAGTGCTATAGGCAGTGTCTTTACAATTGCCGTTATATGCTATCAATTCGATATTATATAAACCTGGTGTGGAGTAACGGTGAGACAGGTGTTTGGTGGTGTCTGTTTTACCATCACCAAAACTCCAGCGACGTGTAACATCTGCAATAGAGCTATCCCCAAAATTCACATTTAGCTTATCAACACAGTTGGTAAGTGCATTGATGCTTGCAAAAGGTGGCAAAACATAAAAAGCACTGTCTTTTATCAACGTATCCGGACAACCATAATTAAATGCAACCAGGGTAATATTTCTGTAACCGGTGTCTACGGGTACTATACCATACACCTGCCCTTCAATGGCTGGAATTATAGGACCCCAATCCCACTGCAAATTATGCACTGGTCCGTTTGAAGAGTTGTTCATTACTAATATGTTTCCATTTGCACATATGGTATCAGCGTTTTCCGAAAAACTGGCTTTAGGACGATGACCCGCTGCCACTGCATTAGGCATGGTGAATGTATTGGTGCACCCATCTTCTGTTATAATAGAAAGCTTTACATTAAACCTTCCTTCCTTGTTATAGGTGTGAACCGGGTTTGCAAGTATTGAGGTAGACCCGTCACCAAAATCCCAGTTATAAGACTGAATAGTAGTATTGATATTTAATAATGGAACCGGGCGAATGGTAAGCGGTACACAACCACTATCGGGCAAGCCTTTGAAACCAGTAATGGTAACAGGTTGTATTATTACATAGTTAGTTTTGGTAAGAATGTTCTCACATCCATTTGGATTAATTGCTTTTAGAGTTACTGTAAACGTGCCGGAAGATTTGTAAGAGTGGGAAGGATTCTCCTCCTGTGAAGTTGCTCCATCCCCAAAATTCCAAACATATTTTGTTGCACCCTTACTGTTATTTTTAAAGACAACAGAAAAAGGGGCGGTACAGTTAGTGGTATCATCGGCGGTAAAAGCAGGGGTTGGACCAGCACTTACCGTAACAGAGGTTGTTGTAGAATCTTTGCAGGTGGCTGAAAAAGTATTAACCAGTTTTACCTGGTATACACCTGGTTTATCATAAGCCTTCTCAGCATTAATTGAAGTTGAAGTAGTACCGTCTCCAAAAAACCATTCTGAAGAAATTGGAGCAGGTACAGAATTGTTTGTAAATACTTGGGATTGCCCGGCACATATTTCTTTAGAAACACTGAAAGAAGAGGTAGGAATAGCAATTACAACCTTTTGGCTTGCAGTATCTACACAACCAGCAGCCGTGCGTGCAGTAAGTACAATAGTATACGTTCCCGATTTTGAATATTTATGAAAGGGTGCAAAGTTTGTACTGGTTGTTCCATCGCCATAATCCCATACATATGTAATATCGCCCGACCCGGTACTTTTATTTTTAAATGTAAGCTGAGCAGGTGATTTGCAAACATCCATAGAGGTTATCTCAAAATCTGCTATAACCCCATTATCAATTTTTATAAGATCGCTTTTAGTTATGGTGTTTGAGCAACCATTACTGTTTTTCACTTGCAGGGTGATATCAAAAATCCCTGCCCCTGTATAAGTATGAAGAGGAGCCGGATCTGTGGAAATAGTTCCATCGCCCATATCCCACAGATACCCCGTAATAGTTGAATTACCTGTTTTACTATTGTCGGTAAAGCTAACCTCGAGCGGAAAGCAACCCATTGTATTTGAAACATCAAACTGCGCCTGTGGGTTTTCATGAACAACTATAAATTTTTCCTTTATAACAGAGTCTGAACCACTTGCAGCCTGCACTATAAGCTTTACTTTATATTCTCCGGGATCAAAATAAGTGGTGATGGGATTTTGTAATGTAGAAACTACGCCATTTCCGAGGTCCCATTTCCAGGAGGTTGGGTTACCAGATGAAAGATCCTGAAATGAAACAACTAATGGGGGACAGCCGGATTGTTTATCCGACGAAAAATTCGCCTTTGGTTGTGAGGATGCAACAAAAGTGCACACACCGAAAGATAGAATCAACAGTGCTTTTAACAGCACAGATTGACTGAACTTCATGGATATTGGTTTATTCTTAGGAAATTGGATGCTCCTCTTTTTCAAGAGAAGGCGTTAAAAATATAGAAAAACTTCTGGGATAAATGTAGTAATACCTTTTTTGGGCATTCTTAAACCTGAATATTTTTTCCGCTATCTAAACAGAGAATTTATTGATCTATTCAAAATAACCTTCAGGAAAACTAACAGTATTAAGGAAGAGTCCATGTGCTGGTGCAGAAAAATTAGCATTGGCGCAATTTCGGCTTTCAATTATTTCAATCAATTTTTCAACAGGTTTTTCCTCCTTGCAAAGGTGTAACATGGTAGCAACCATGCCCCTGACCATGCCTCTTAAAAAACGATTGGCTTCAGTTGTAAATACTAGGCAGTCATTTGATGAAGTCCATTCAGCTTTCGAAATTTTGCAGATGAAAGTTTTTACCTGCGTGTTTCTTTTAGAAAAGGAAGTGAAGTTTTCGTGCTGCAAAAAAATTGCGGACAATTCGTTCAATCTTGTCAAATTCAAAGTATAAGGATAAAAATAAGCACGGTCTGCAAGGAAGGGATTTTTTGCCTGATATAAAAAGTATTGGTATTTACGCGCACTTGCATCGAACCTGCAATGTGATGAATCTTTAACGGGAATAATTTTTTTAATAACAATGTCGTGAGGTAAAATGGAATTGAGGTTATACAACAACCGGGTATCGATCGCTGTTTCTGCATCAAAATGAAAATAATTTTGAAGTGCATGAACACCTGCATCTGTTCTGGATGAAGAGAATAAAGTATACGTTTTTTGAAACAAGATGTTTAATGCCCGTTCTACCTCTGCCTGAATGGTATTGGCATTACTCTGGGATTGAAAGCCGCTATAATTACTTCCTTTATAACTTAATTCTATAAAATAACGCGGCATACTAACAAACTAATTTCTGATCAGCGCGGCAAACCGTTTTTTATAATAAGGATCCAGTATCTGGTTATCTAACGTGGCGTATTTTCCAAAATCGTATACATAGTTGTACATAGCATCAAATAAGTTGTAACGACCTTCATCGGAAAGAAATAATACACTTAATACCCGAACTTGGTCTGTTTCTATGCATTTACCCAAAAGCATTTTTCTTGCGGCGTCTATCATCTTTTCATCGGACCGCTGGGAAAACATTTTTCTTTTTAATTTTTCCATGTCATCATCAGATACCATGTTTGTACAATCAGCGCGAACCAGGTGGCTAAAATCGGCATGCATCTTAGAAATAGAAACATCATTTTTATCTGGGGTTACGCTTGTTGGCTCATCCTGTAAACGAACAGGATCTTTCTTTTCCTTATTAAAAAACGGATTGGATAACCCTTTATCACTGTTGTCTTTTACATCATTATCACTTTTATTTCCAATTACAATTACGTCATCACCGGTTTCTATTTTTGCCTGTTCAACACTGGTTACTGATTGTTCTGTTTGTATTTGCGCCTCATTATCTTCAGGCTCAGTAGCCTTAAACGCTTCAGAAGGAATATAAATGCGAATAGTATCCTGGTTAGCGCTGGTTACATCCAAAAAAACAAGACCTGTACCATCTGTATCTTTTTGCTCACTCAATTTTAATGGAGTGTTGGCGTCAATAGGTTTTGCACCTGTAATTTCACCAGGTATCATTTCTTCTGCATCATTTTTCTCATCGCTTGATGATTCATTTATTACAGGTTCTTCCGTTGCATTTTCAACAAAAACATTTACCTCAGGCTGCGGTATAGCAGGTTCAGGAGTTATAACCTTTGTTTGGGTTAAATCAGAATCATCAACTACCTCCGAAAGCATGTCGCCGAACGCAGACTTATTTGCCGCCGTAATATTTGCACCTTTTGCAGGTATAATGCTTGCTGAATGCAGGTTTGCCAAATACCAGTTAGTTTCATTTTCCTTTTTAAGTTCATAGCCTGCATCCACATTTTGAACCGGGATGGAAAAGTTTTGCTCAGGGTATTTATTGAGAGGAAAGCCCAGCCTAACCGGATAATTACCATTAATTAATTGAGGTATTATAAGGTAACCAGTTTCGGTAGAGCTGTAGATCTTGCTGTTAAGCACCACATAAAAAGGCTGCTCGTCTGAGGCTTGTATATAAACAAAATGGTTTTGCTGTGATATTGCATTGCTGTTCCTGAAAATTAAAAGAATACCCAGCAAGCAGAAGATTTTTAAAAGCCTCATTATCTGTTCGTTCAGTTTAGTTATGGATACAAAGCTACTATAATACTTAATTATTAAACCTTAACTGCAACCTTTATTGTGCCCATTTAACCTTTTGTACCATTTGGCAAAACGTAAATCATCAATCCGGTACATTTGATTTAAAAAAAATTTATGCGCAAATTTTTTATCATTCCGCTGTTGCTTTGTTTTTTGCATGTTCAAGGGCAGGATGTTATCATAAAATCCGGGAGTGATAAATGGAAAACAGTTTACCGGGGAGAAGCCGAAAAGGTAAATGACTTGGTGCACACCAAATTGGATGTAAGGTTCGATTTAGAAAAAGCTTATATGTATGGTAAGGCCTGGATAACTTTGCAGCCTCACTTCTACCCTACCGATTCCCTCACACTCGATGCCAAGGGCATGGACATTCATGAGGTCTCTCTCATTTCTGGTAATAATAAAAAATCGCTTCAATATATATATGACAGCCTGCAGCTTCATATTAACCTGGGTAGAAAAATTTCAGGTGGCGAGAAATACAATATTTATATTGAATATACTGCTAAACCAAATGAATATAAAGGTAAAGGCAGTGCAGCCATTTCAGATGCCAAAGGATTATATTTTATAAACCCTACAGGCGAGGACAAAAACAAACCAACCCAAATTTGGACACAGGGCGAAACCGAAGCAAACAGTGTTTGGATGCCTACGATTGATAAACCAAATCAAAAAACAACCGAAGAAATCGCCATGACCGTGCCATCGAAATTTGTAACGCTATCTAACGGCCTTCTTGTAAATCAGAAAAAAAATGCAGACGGTACGCGCACCGATTTTTGGAAGATGGATCTGCCACATGCACCATATTTATTCTTTATGGGTGTGGGCGATTATACAATAATTAAAGATGCTTACAAAGGAAAGGAAGTAAGCTATTACGTTGAGAAAGAGTATGCACCCTTTGCACGAAAAATCTTTGGTAATACCCCCGAAATGTTGAAATTCTTTTCAGAGAAAACCGGTGTGGAATATGTTTGGCCCAAATACGCTCAAATCGTAGGGCGCGACTTTGTAAGTGGTGCCATGGAAAATACCACTGCTACCCTGCACGGGGAAGGAGCTTACCAGGATGCCCGTGAATTGGTGGACGAAAACGGCTGGGAAGATGTAATTGCACACGAACTTTTTCACCATTGGTTTGGAGACCTTGTAACTGCAGAAAGTTGGAGCAACATTACCGTAAACGAAAGTTTCGCTGATTACAGCGAAACCTTATGGAACGAATACAAATATGGCAAAGATGCAGGTGACCGCATAAATTATAACGCCATGCAGTCTTACCTGTATGGAGCCGCAGAAGATAAACAACTGGTTCGTTTTTATTATAAGGATAAAGAAGATGTGTTTGATGTGGTGAGTTACCAGAAGGGCGGAAGAATATTACACATGCTCAGAAATTATGTAGGTGATGAGGCCTTCTTTGCATCTCTTAAAAAGTATTTGACTGACAATAAATTTAAAACAGGCGAGGCACAGCAGCTACGCCTCGCTTTTGAAAGCGTTACAGGTAAAGATCTAAACTGGTTTTGGAACCAATGGTATTATGGAAAAGGGCACCCCGTTTTAAACATTGATTACAGGTATAATGATGCCGACAAACTGGCAACCGTAATTGTAAAACAAATGCAGGACTCAGGCAACATATTTAAACTTCCGATAGCAATTGACGTGTATAATAACACGAAGAAAGAAAGATATAATGTATGGCTTCAAAATGCTGTTGATTCTTTTTCCTTTAAATATGAAAACCGGCCAACACTAATTAATGTGGATGCAGAAAAAGTTATACTTGCAGAGAAGACAGATAATAAAACAAGGGAAAATTTTATAGCTCAATATACAAACGCAGGCAAATTTACTGACAGGCTTGAAGCACTTATTTATTTTAGTAAAAACAACTTGCATAAAGACCTTGGCATTGGACTAACTGATTCATTTTTTAGGATAAGGAGGTTTACATTATCCCAACTTGCAGAAGATTCTGCAGCGCTTGCAGATAAAGCAATCATTACTAAAGTTGAAGATCTTGCTAATAACGATAAGAGCACATTGGTGCAGGCAGAAGCACTTTCTTTTTTAGCAGCTACTCAAAATCCGGCATACGCTTCTTTATTTAAAAGCCACCTGAACGATTCTTCGTATTCAGTAAGTGGTGCTGCCTTAAAAGGGTTTGCCCAAATTAATAGTGAAAGCGCTTATGATTTCGCTAAAAAATATTTGAATGCCAAAGGGGTATTAGGGGCAGCAGCTCTGGAGGTTATTATGGTTAATGGCACCTTAGAAGATTACGATTTGCTTACCCAGCATTATAAGAAAATGCGTACCGGGCAATCAAAATTTAACCAAACACCTGTTTTTGCAGCTTATTTATCCCGCCTGGAGAATACTGAGAAAATAAAATCAGGTATAGACCTTATTGTTGCTTTTAGAAACGAAATACCGGAAGCTTATAGAAATTTTACCGACAAAACATTTACAGAAGCACTTCAAATTATTGCAGATAAGCACCCCGGACCCATAGCTGAATATGCAGGCAATGCCATAAGGGATTAAAGTAAATGAAAATAAAAATGCCTCCGAAAGAGGCATTTTTTATGAATAAACTTTATAAATGTAAATTATTACAAAATATTCATTGCTTTAGCAAAGTAGGTACACGTTCCGGGAAGCGCTAACCAAAAGAACTGGCGTACAAATACTATTAAAATGATTAAGATTACAAGCCATATAAAAAACCACATCCAATATTTTGTTGTTGATTGTCTCGCTTCCATACTTTTTCTGTTGTGGGGCAAAATTAAGGGTAACCAATATAAAACTTCTAATAAAGGCTATTAAATATTTTAAAGGCTAAATACGCAGATTATTTTTTAAAATTTTCTTTATATAACTCTATTCCGTCCGATACAATCTTTAGGGCTGTTGCTTTATCACCAAATTCTTCAACTACCACCGCCTTGTTTTCCAGCTTTTTATACTCCTCAAAAAAGTGGCGTAACTCACTAAAAAAATGCTTAGGTAATTCTTCAATGTTATTTATGTAGTTGATCGATGGGTCATGTGCAGCAACTGCAATAATTTTATCATCCGCGTCGCCCTGGTCAATCATTTGCATCACCCCGATAACTTTAGATTCTACAAGGCATAAAGGTTGAATTTTGAGACTGCTTATAATAAGAATATCAAGCGGATCTTTATCCTCGCCATAGGTTTGCGGAATAAATCCATAATTGGTTGGATAGTAAAAAGAGGAATAGATCACCCTGTCTAATTTCAATAACCCGCTATCTTTATCAATTTCATATTTCGCACGGGAACCCTGAGATATTTCGATGCATGCTGTTACAATGCGGGGTGCATTTACTCCGTAATGAACCCCATGCCATGGATGTAAGACAGTCATCATAAATCCCAGATTTTAAAAACAAAAATAGGACTATACTTTAAAGTATCTGCATTTTGAAAAGCGGGCTACGGTAGAATCTTGTTACCTGAGATAAATATTTTAACCTTGCAACCATAATTGTTTATTGTGACTATTGAACAACTTTACGAATTATACAGGCAATACGAAAAAGTGGTAACCGACACCAGGTTAATAAAAGGCAACAGCCTGTTCTTTGCATTAAAGGGTAACAATTTTAATGGTAATGAATATGCTCTGGACGCCCTGGATAAAGGAGCTGCATATGCAATTGTAGACGAAAACCGGCACCCCGGTAATGAAAATATAATTGTTGTAAACGATGTGTTGAAATGTTTGCACGATCTTGCTTTGCATCACAGGAAGCAATTCAATATTCCTTTTATAGCTATTACAGGCAGCAATGGCAAAACAACAACCAAAGAGTTAGTACACGCAGTTTTATCCTCGACTCATATTACCTACACAACGGTAGGTAATTTAAATAACCATATAGGTATTCCGCTCACCATTTTGCGCGTAAAACCGGATGCAGCATTTGCAGTGATTGAAATGGGAGCAAATCATCTAAATGAAATTGAAGGGTATTGCCGGTATGCGTTACCTACACATGGGGTAATTACCAATTGTGGCAAAGCTCACCTGGAAGGATTTGGCGGCGTGGAAGGGGTTAAAAAAGGTAAAGGTGAATTGTTTGATTTTTTAAGAAGCAACAACGGTGTGGCTTTTGCATATAATGATTATGATTATTTACACCAGATGACTAAGGGTATAAAGGAAGTATTCTGGTATGGAACAAATAACGGAAACGTTACGGGGCATGCGGTTAAAGGCAGTGATTTACTGGAAGTAAGAATGCAAAAAGGCATTGCCATAGAAAAGATTCAAACCAAACTTGTTGGCAACTATAATTTGCCAAATGTTTTATGTGCCATTGCAATAGGAAAATATTTTGGTTTAAAAGATGAAGCAATCAGGCAGGCCATTGAAAGCTACACACCATCAAACAGCCGATCTCAAATGGTTCGATGGAAAAACAATAACGTAATTCTGGATGCCTATAACGCAAACCCAAGCAGCATGAAGGTTGCTATAGAGAATCTTGTACAGACTGGTGGTGAAAAAGTAGTAATGCTTGGTGGCATGATGGAACTGGGTGATGAAAGTGTTCAGGAGCATCAGCAAATAATTAACCTTCTAAAAAAACACCAATGGAAAAACGTTATTCTCGTTGGAGGCGATTTTAAGTTTGTAGAGCATGCATATATATATGTCGATAACGTAACAGGCGCAAAAGCCTGGTTAGGCAAGCAGAAAATCGAAGGAGCTACGATTTTGATCAAGGGCTCGCGCAGTATTAAAATGGAAGGGGTGATTGAATAAATTACCTTTACAACCAATGTAATTCTGATGAGTGAAAAGAGAGAAAGCAAGCCTTCATATATTTTAAGTGTGCTGGCAAATAAATGCCCGCGATGCAGGGAGGGGTATTTATTTGAAACGACCAATGCATACGCGTTTAAAAATAGTCACTACATGAAAATGAATGACAGGTGCCCGGTTTGCGGTCAACCTACAGAAATAGAACCTGGCTTTTATTATGGTACCGGCTTCGTGAGTTATGGGTTAACCGTAGGGTTTTCCGTTGCGACTTTCGTTGCATGGTGGGTGCTAATCGGAATTTCCTTTGAAGATAACCGGGTGTTTTACTGGCTGTTTATTAATGCCGTTCTTATGCTTGTAATGCAACCATTATTTATGCGCCTGTCGCGTAGTCTCTGGTTAAGTTGGTTTGTAAAATACGATCCAAATTGGCAGCATACAAAAACTACATCGTACCAATAATAAAAATGCCCCGGTTAAGCAGGGCACTTTGTTTCGACGTTTAATAATAGATCTTTTATTTAGTTTAATCTCTCTGGCGACTCACCAAAGATTTTTTGTTCATCCCTGTCTTCAACCGCTATTTTACGAATAAAATCATCGTAGGCAGCCTCATTATTACTGTATACGCCATATGCATCCATACTATAACCAATTAATCCATCTTTTGCCTGGATCACATAAAGCACGGCATTTTCAGAAGGGCTTGACTCACCTTCAAAGCGATATGTTTTTATAATTAATAGATCTTCTGATTTATAAGACTTTCCCTTACCTGCTGTAAAACAGCCATCTTCAGTAAGTTTAAATTCATTGTCATGTTTTTTCAGCCTTAATTTTTCAAGCACAGTACTTAAGGTTGTCATTTGAGTGGAGGTTGCCATGTTATCTAAATTATACTTTCTTAAACCAAATTCTGTACCTAAATTATTTGGAGCAGTCTATCGTTACAACAAAAAAGTTGTTGAAAATATTGGGGAACAATCATCCCAATTCAGGGCTTCAACTTATCCGAATTTTCATTATCATTCCTGGTTAAATGCGATTCTTTCCAACCTCGTATTTTAGTGAAAGGGAGCTTTAATAAATTACCAATGGTAAGTTCTTCGTGATCGCTGTAAGCGGGCACACCGATTACTACCTGGTCTTGCGAAATATTTAATTTGGCTGTTCTATGCATGCGGTCCCACAAAGAGAAAATAACAGAGTAATTGGCATCGGCCTCATTCTTAATATTGGAATGATGAATGCCATGCATGCGTGGTGTAACAATAAGATAATTTATAAATTTTTCTAACCTGAAGGGGATGCGGGTATTGCTGTGGTGAAACTGTGTTGCACCTTCAAAAATGATCTCATAAATAAGAACCGTTGCTACATCGGCCCCTGTAAAAAAAACAAATGCACCCCGGAAGAATAAAGAACCTATCAGCTCACCAAAATGAAACCTGAAGGCGGTGGTAATATCCAGGTCATGATCTGAATGATGTACCAGATGAAACCGCCACAATAACGGGATCTTGTGATTTAAAATATGCCAGAGGTAATTGCCATAATCCAGCAGAAAAAAAGCGATCATCGCTTCCACCCACCAAGGCAAATCATACAAATAATTTAACCCGAATTGAATGGATTTATTTTCATTCGCCAGGAATAACATAAAAGGTATAAACATAAATCTTAAAAGGGCAAACGAGGGCAAAGACACAATGAAATTGATGAGCGCCCTTTTAAACCTGGGCTGTACCCTTTTTCTCAATTTAAATATGCTCTCAAGAATAAATAATACAGCTACAAGTGTTCCCAGTATAATAACGCCCCAAGTGTCGAAAATCTCTTTTGTCATAAAAATTATATCATCAATGAAATTACAGTTTACTATTCTTTACATGTGCACGGTAAAAGGAAACCATTTTTTGTTGTGATGCGCCAAGGTAATACATAAGCCAAATGCGTGTAAAAATCCATTGCAAACGTATAATACCATTTTCAAGATATTTTCGGGCAGCGGTAATAACCTCCCCTTTCATAACAACAAATTTTCCAAACTTTTTTAAACGATGAATTATTTCCTGGTCTTCCATCATCAGCAAAGATTCATTGAATCCGCCAATCTTAAAGAAAAGTTCACGACTTATAAACAAACTTTGATCACCAAATCGTACAGCATTTACATCAAAGCGCGTACACCAGCTACAGGCATTCAGAAACCAGTGATCATAATCGAAAGCTAACCTAAAACACCCGCTTGTGTAACCGTTTTTGGTGTTTTGCAATATGTCGCTTGTAAAACCCACGGGTGGCAGGGAGTCTGCGTGCAAAAAATAAAATATGCCTCCTGTTGCTTTTTTGGCGCCTGCATTCATTTGGGCTGCCCTTCCCTTTATATTCGCAATTATAATTGTAGCTCCGTTTGCCCCGGCAATTTCAAGGGTTCTATCTTTACTTCCACCATCTACAATTATTATTTCACTAATATTATCATTATCTGCCGTATTCCTTAGCCTTGCTATGGTATTTTCGATCGTAAATTCCTCATTATACACGGGCACAATAACAGAGATCATACCATTTACTTTTTAGTGAAATGCTTCCATTCCTCAGGCAGGTCTTTTACTTCATCCACATCAGTAAGAGCAGGCAAAAGACCGTAAGAAATCTTAATTTCTTCAATGGTTTCAATGGTTTCTTTAAACAAAGCTGCATCGCTCCAGGTTTTATTCATAAAAATACTTGCATGCGCTTTTTTCAATCCTAATAAATAATATCCCCCATCCTGTGCCGGACCAATTACAGCATCCTTAATCTTTAAAAGATCAAAAGCCTGTACAAGGTGTTCTGTTGTTAATTCATAACAATCGCTCCCTATAATAACTATTCGTTCATAATTATTTTTAAACATTTCTGTGAATGCATGGTGCATGCGCTCCCCGAGATCAGCGCCTTCCTGCACCTTTTGTAAAAAATTATTTTGCTTCCAAATATCATTACCGGGCAAATAATCGGAATAATAGACAACTTTATCAACGCGCAGGGGCACAGATATTTTAAGCGTGTGGCTTAACAGTAACCGGTACACATCCAGGGCATTTTCATTACCAATCGATGCCGACAACCGGGTTTTTACTTTACCCAACATTTCATTTTTAATAAACACCATTAATAATGCATTGTTCATATTCTCTCAATTATATACGCATTAATTTATTACATACCCTTACTATTTATCTTTGTAAATATGAGCGAAGAAAAGAGTTTAAATTTTATAGAAGAAATAATTGAAGAAGATAAAAGATCTGGTAAGTACGCCTCAATCAATACTAGGTTCCCGCCGGAACCCAACGGTTACCTGCATATTGGGCATGCAAAAAGCATTTGCCTGAATTTTGGGGTGGCAAATGCATATGGAGGAAAAACCAACCTTCGTTTTGATGATACAAACCCCAGTACAGAAGAAACTGAATATGTTGATAGCATTAAAGAAGACGTTACATGGCTAGGTTTTATGTGGGAAAACGAACTGTATGCAAGCGACTACTTTACACAATTATATCAATTTGCCATAGACCTAATAAAGAAAGGATTGGCATATGTAGATGATAGTTCGAGCGAAGAAATTGCTGCCCAAAAAGGCACGCCTACGCAGGCGGGCACAGAAAGTCCATTTCGAAATCGCAGTGTAGAAGAAAACCTCCGGTTATTTTCAGAAATGAAGGAGGGTAAATACAGGGATGGAGAAAAAGTATTACGCGCTAAAATTGACATGGCATCGCCTAATATGCACATGCGCGACCCGGTTATATACCGTATAAAACATGCACATCACCACCGCACGGGGGATGATTGGTGTATATACCCGATGTACGATTTCGCACATGGGCAAAGTGATTCTATTGAAAAAATAACGCACTCCCTGTGTACCCTGGAATTTATTCCTCACCGTCCGTTATACGATTGGTTTATAGAAAAACTGGAAATTTTTCCAAGCCACCAATATGAATTTGCACGGCTTAATCTTACCTATACCATTATGAGCAAACGTAAACTGCTTCAATTGGTAAATGAAAAGCTGGTTGATGGGTGGGATGACCCACGAATGCCAACTATCAGCGGGTTGCGACGCCGTGGCTTTACGCCGGAAAGCATCAGGGATTTTTGTGACCGCGTTGGTGTAGCAAAAAGAGACAACCTGATTGATGTTAGTCTGCTTGAATTTTGTGGAAGGGAACATCTGAATAAAATCGCTTTAAGAAGGATGGTTGTGTTTGACCCGATTAAAGTAATCATTACTAATTACCCCGAAGGAAAAACAGAATTGTTGGAAAGTGAAAATAACCCTGAAGATCCAGATAGCGGTACCAGGGAAGTACCGTTTAGCCGCGAATTATATATTGAAAGAGAAGATTTTATGGAGAACCCTCCCAAAAAATTCTTCAGGCTGGCACCGGGAACCATGGTGCGTTTAAAAAGCGCGTATATAATTACGTGCGATGATGTAATGAAAGATGTGGCCGGCAATATTGTTGAAGTGCATTGCTCCTATTTTCCAGAAAGTAAAAGTGGAACAGACACTTCAGGTAAGAGTGTTAAGGGAACATTGCATTGGGTAAGCATTAAAGAAGCGGTAACCATAGAAATTCGGTTATACGACCGATTGTTTTCGGTAGAAAATCCCGATGGGGGTGAAGGTGATTTTAAAGAATATATTAACCCCAATTCATTAAAAATAATTGAAACGGCATATGCTGAACCGGCATTACGCCAGGCAAAATTTTCGGAACGGTATCAATTTTTACGGAAAGGATATTTTAGCCTTGATAAAGATACTTTTGAGGATAAAATGGTTTTTAATCAGACCATTACTTTAAAAGATACATGGGCGAAAGAGCAAAATAAAAACAAAAAATAAAGGGGGTAAAAACCCCCTTTTGTCGTTTAATAAATTTGCTTGCGTTGAAAAACAAGGTGAGCCAGCACTTCTTCTTCAATCATATTGCTATTAGTGAATTCACCATTATCCTGTTCAATCTGCTTAAGCCTTTCTTCAATTTCCTCAGCTTCAGCAATCAACTCAACATTAATAACCTCTTCTTGTTTCATATTCTTTTTATTTAACGCTGATTTTATTTAAAATATGTAATGGCTAATTCAACATTAATGCCATATTTTAAACAGCTAAAAAAAATAAATCTTAATTATTTACGATTTTGACGGAGCAGTGGGATTTAAAGTTTAATAATTACTGAAGTTTTTGCAGCAAATTTCTTCCCTCTGTTTTATATGCCGCATCATCAAAAGTTCTGTTAGGTAAACGAATAAGCTTTTGTAACACTTCAATTTCACGGGCAGGCTGGTTGTCTTCTCCATAAGCCTTAGCCAGGTACAGGTAGTTTTCTACAAAATATGGGTCAAGGGAACGGGTTTTTTCGAAAATGCGGATCGCTTCGGTTAAACTGGCATCAGGCACGCCACCAAATAAAGCCTTCACTGCTAATTTCTTAGCCCAGGAAAGGGTAACTATTTTATAATTCCAAACGCCCAACAGGTACGTAGCCTTTAAATGATTAGGGTCTATGGCAATTGCACGGTCAGCGTAAAATTTAATTCGCTTTACATATTCAATTGCGGTTTTCTTGTCTTTTTCAACTCTTGCCATTTGGCCATACGCGATGCCCATAGCATAATTGGCATCGGCACTGTTTACATTTGTTGATAATGCTGCAGAAGCGTACTTCTTTGCTTCTAAAAAGTAATTTTCCTTAGCAGATTCGTTGGTTTCCCTGTCCCCGATTGTGCAGCTTAGTTCAGTACATCTAACAAGTGCTGGAATATACTGAGGATTTATCGCAACAATATTTTTATACTTTTCAAGTGCCTCATTCTCTTTAAACTGGCGGTCTAGTGCACCGGCCTCTTTCATTAAAATAGAAGCGTCCTGGCTAAACGACGGCGTAACTGCAAAAATCAAAGAAATAAATACCAGTCCCAGCAGATTTTTTCGACTCACAAATTTTTTTTGTATTAACTCAAATTTGCATCCAGAAGGGTACGTTTACCCTGTTAATTTAAATACAAGAAATTTCAAGATTGAACATCAAAACCAACCGCGACCAGCACCCACTTCCCGGAACGGCCATGGAATGGTTAAAAGAATGATTAATAATGCGAGAGAATAAAACAAAACGGTTCGGCGGTGTTTAGCATTATCGGAAATATGTCTTTTAGCCTGCGCTTTTCCGATATGCATTAATATGATGGCGATGAGCATACCTGTAAAATGTTCAACAACATAAAACCTGAAAGATGCATCCTTCATTACATTAGACATTCCGCCGGCACTTTCAATTAATTTATAACCCATTGGTCCTAAATACCAGAGTACTAATCCAATAACCAACATGAGGTCTGCGGTTATAATCAGCATTAAACCGGTTCGGTTATCTGATTTAATAAAAGGTCTGCCACTGGCAATGGCGCTGTTAAAAATGGCTACTAATAATAATAAAAGAATAATCCAACGCCCAACACTATGTACATGAAGTAATATCTGGTAAAGAGAGGCATCCATAAAATTCAATTTATTATTCAAATCTACAAACTTAGAGATTGTAATCCTCAATTAATCAATCCAATCGGCAACAAAAATGTTAGTATCTCTTGTTCCCCCATTATTTCGGTTACTTGAAAACAGTATTCTTTTTCCATCGTAACTGAACATTGGAAATGCATCAAAACCTTTATCACGGCTTATACGGCTTAACCCCGATCCATCCTGGTTTATTACATACATATTAAAAGGAAATCCCCGTTCGTATTCATGGTTACTGCAAAAAATTATTTTTCCATCGGGTGTAAAATTAGGTGCCCAGTTGGCCTTTCCTAAATGGGTTATTTGCCTGACAGATGAGCCATCTGCATTTGCAACAAATACTTCCATTTGTGTTGGGGCCACCAGCCCTTTATTCAACAGTTCAATATAATCTTTCACCTCTTCTGCAGTGGATGGGCGACTGGCGCGCCAAACAATTTGTTTTCCATCAGCACTAAACCACGCGCCACCATCGTACCCCAATGTATTAGTAACCTGCAAAGTTTTTTTGGTTTCAAGGTCCATAATATATAGGTCCAGGTCGCCATTGCGCATGGAGGTAAAAATCATTTTTTTACCGTCGCGGGAAAGGGTGGCTTCAGCATCATAACCGGGCGTATTTGTAAGCCGCTCTTTTATTACACCATTTGTATCAGCAAGAAAAATATCATAGCTGTCATACACAGGCCATACATACCTGTTGTTGAGTGCAGACCTGTCGGGAATGGGTGGACAATTATCAGAATTAAGATGGGTAGATGCGAACACTACCTGCGCACCACTCTTCATAAAAAAACCACAGGTAACTCTTCCCTTAACTGTTAATTGTTTTGTAACAAAAGCGTCATTTGGATTTTGAGGCATTACTCCCATAAACAATTGATCGCATACTATATTTTCTTTTGGGGCTGTACGCTGATAAATAACGTGTTTGTCATCGTAACTCCAATATGCCTCTGCATTGTCACCACCGAACGTTAGTTGGTGCATATTTTTAAAATGCGATTCCTCGGGATAAACAAGCGTATCAATAGTTTGACCGGATACAGATTTTAAAACAAGAAATATAAATGCGCAGAAAATCAAAAGCCTCATACCATTAAATTTTTGCAAAAGTATCGGATTGTGCCTCTGAACAATTGTCAGATAATTGTAAAACACTTACTCTGCATTTACTTTGCAGGAATGAATGCTTATAAATTATTTATGGCAACCTGCATATTGTTGCTTAGCTGCAATAGTAAGGATGAAAGATTTTCTGCATCAAAAAATACAAACGTGGAAATAGGGCATAAAGATTTTCTTTTGGCACTCACCAATAAAGTTCAGTCAAATCCCGACAGTACCCAGTACCGGCTCAATCTTATTTATGCCCTGGACAGTCTTCAGGAATACAGCACCGCGTTACAGCAAATCGATACATTAATTGCAGCGGATAGTCTTAATTATTCATGGTGGTATATAAAGGGGCAAATAGCGGAAAATGCCGGCGATACTACAATGGCTGAAGATTCTTATACAAATGCCATTACCATTTATGATTCGCCAGATGCCTTGTTAGGTTTAGCAAATATTTATGCAGAAAAGAAAGATGCGCGAGCCTTACAGATAGCTGCTCATTTGCAATCTTTGCCCTTGGCAGGGAGTATGATGCGCACGCTGCTTTTATTTCAGGAGTTTATTATGCCCGGAAAGGAGACAGGAATGAAGCCTTTAAAATGTTTGATAAAAGCATTGCCAATAATTATACTTACATGGAGGCTTATATCGAAAAAGGATTATTGTATTTTGATGCCGCTGAATATACTAAAGCTTTAAACGTTTTTCAATTTGCTACTACCGTAAACGCCATGTATGCAGATGCCTGGTATTACCAGGGCAGGTGTTATGAAATGATGAACAAAAAAGCAGAAGCCATTGAAAAATTTAAACAATCTTTGAAGCTTGATAATGGTTTAAATGCATCCCGGCAGGCGTTGCAAAGATTAGGCGCTGCATAATTTCGATAACCAACAATTTAATAGATGGCTCTTATTGCACCTTCTTTATTAGCAAGTAACTTTCTACAGCTGGAACAAGTTTGCACCATGTTAAATGAAAGTGAGGCTGACTGGTTTCACCTTGATGTAATGGACGGCCGTTTTGTGCCGAACATAAGCTTTGGTCTGCCTGTTATACATCAACTAAAAAAAGTGGCAAAGAAACCCTTTGATGTGCACCTTATGATCGTGGAGCCAGAAAAATACGCAGAAGCTTTTAAAAAAGCCGGTGCCGATATTCTAACTGTACACCTGGAGGCATGCCCGCATTTACACCGGAATATTCAGCAAATAAAAGAGTTGGGAATGAAAGCGGGGGTAGCCATTAATCCACACTCACCTGTTGAATTACTTTCCGATGTTATACATGAAATTGATGTGGTTTGTTTAATGAGTGTTAACCCGGGATTTGGTGGTCAGGAATTCATACCCCATGCTATTTCTAAAATTAAAAAATTAAAATCCCTCATACTTCAAAAGCAATTGAATGTATTGATTGAGGTAGATGGGGGTATTACTATAGAAAATGCGCATGACATAATTGCTGCAGGGGCTGATGTATTAGTGGCTGGCAGCACGGTTTTTCATTCTAAAGACCCGGCTTCAACTATTAGTAAGCTAAAGAACTTATAATATAGTTACTAACATTCACCCTTTAATAATATTCATACATTAATGGCATGATTATGTTATACATGTTAAAACAAAAAACTTATTTATTAAATGAAAAAATATTTATTGACCACCGCCTTCTCACTTTTAATTTTTTACGGTATAGGTTCCGCCCAGGATGCCGGAGATATGCGTTTGAAGCAAATTGCTGTTACATACTTGCAAATAAAAGATGCACTGGTAAAAGATAATACAGTACAGGCGCAATCCGCCGCACAGGCCTTCATTAAAAACCTGAATGGCATTTCCTACCAAACAATTTCTGAGGGAAATGTAAATGCCTTATTAAAAGACGCAGGCGCTATATCAAACTCTACCGACATCAGTATGCAGAGAAAGATATTTAAAAACCTTTCTGACAATATTACCATCCTCGCAAAAAAGCATGACCTCTCAAACGATGCATTGTTTATTCAATATTGTCCTATGAAGAAAGCATCCTGGATAAGTGACAAAAAAGAGATCAAAAACCCATATTACGGAAGCAGCATGTTAACCTGCGGAAGCTTAAAAGAAACCATAGATTAATTTAATCAGCAATAAAATATACTTTATGAAATTATCATTTATTACTACTGTTTCAGCCATAATTTGTATGTCATGCAATTCAAGTCCGGAACAAACATACACCCCGGATACATCCCTCAACAATGCACAAGTTCCGCCTGCAGTAGTAACCACCAATGCGTCAATCGGCACAATTATAGAAAGTTATATGCATATTAAAAATGCTTTAGTAATTGATAATTCATCTGAGGCAGCTACAGCTGCAGAGCATTTAACTACAGAGATTAATTCTATGGATGAAACAGGTCTTGAAGCTGATCAGAAAAGTGTTTTTTCAAATACTAAAGAAAAAATTAAAGACCATGCGGCCAAAATAAGTTCAAATGCAGATAATATAAATAAGCAAAGAGAAAGTTTTGAAAATCTTAGTACTAATATGTACTCTTTAGCTAAATCAATGTCGCCGGATCAAACAATTTATTATACCAAATGCCCCATGTATAATAAAGGGAAAGGAGGCTTTTGGTTAAGTACGGACAAGGAAATAAAAAACCCATATTACGGATCCAAGATGGTGGATTGTGGAGAGGTTATAGAAGAATTAAAATAACAGAATTATATCTTCCATGAAAAAAGTATTCCTGCTTTTTATACAAATAATTTTTTGTACAGCCTTATTTGCCCAGCACGAGGGGCACAATATGCCCGCAAAAAAAACCGCCACCACCTCATCAACAAAGGTTATTTATACCTGCCCTATGCATCCTGAAATAAAATCAGATAAGCCGGGTAAATGTCCTAAGTGTGGTATGTCGCTCGTTAAAAAAACGGTTAAAATTTCAACCCCTGCACCGGTTAAAAAACCAACACCTAAACCTGCGACAACCCCTCCCGTAAAAAAGCAGGAAGAAAATATGAATATGAACCACGGGGATCATAAGATAGATAAGGTAAAGGAACAAGAAGATACAACTGAAGCAGAGATCCCTTATATCGGTAATATGCTAATTATACAACCGGGCAAAACCGTTCGATATGATTTGTACATCACCGATACCATGGTTAACTATACAGGAAAACTTAAACATGCATATTCTATTAATGGAACCATACCGGGACCTGATTTAATTTTTACCGAGGGTGATACCGCAGAGATTTATTTGCACAATAATTTAAAGGATGAGGAAACATCGCTTCACTGGCATGGCGTTATTTTACCAAATCGTTTCGATGGTGTTCCCTATTTAACTACCGAGCCTATATTTCCCGGCAAGGTGCACCTGTACAAATTTGCTGTTGTACAAAATGGAACTTACTGGTATCATTCGCACAGTGGTTTGCAGGAGCAGGCTGGCATTTACGGGGCCCTGGTATTCAATAAAAGAGAAGGACAATTAGCTCCTGAAATGGATATGATGGGATTGAATACGATGGATCATGATCATGAAATGATGAACATGGATAAGATGGATGGGATGAAGATGGCATCAGAAAAAAATGATCAGCATGAGGGGCATGATATGATGACTATGACTGATGACAAAATGCAGGACATACCTGGGATGAAATCAGATAGCAGCATTCAAAATCAACCCATGCAGCACAACCACGAAATGAAAGGTATGCCGGGCATGGAACATAGCAATCCCATGCCTGCACCCACTTTAGGCAACGGAACCTACGACAAGGAATATACTGTGGTATTAAGTGAATGGACCGATGAAAAACCTTCCGAAGTGCAAAGGAGATTACGCACAGCAAACGACTGGTATGCTATCGAAAAAGGCAGTGTACAAAGTTATTCAGAAGCCATACAATCCGGTCATTTGGGCACCAAGATCACTAATGAATTTAAACGAATGAATGCCATGGATGTGAGTGATGTTTATTACGACCGCTTTTTAATAAATGGCAAGCCCATCGTGAATGCGCCTGATTTTAAAGCAGGTGACAGGATTAGGTTACGCATTGTTAACGCTGGAGGCTCCAGTTATTTTTGGATACAATATGCGGGTGGAAAACTTACCGTTATCGCCAACGATGGAAATGAAGTAGTACCTGTTGAAGTAGACAGGCTTATTGTAGGCGTATCCGAAACATATGATGTGGTAGTTACCATACCGGAAGATATGAGTTACGAATTAAGGGCAACGCCTGAAGACCGCACAAAAGCTGCTTCTCTCTGGTTGGGTAGCGGAATGAAAATGCGTGCACCCGTTCTTCCCCGCTTAAAATATTTTGAGGGTATGAAGATGATGAATGACATGATGAAAATGAATGGCGATATGAAGAAAATGGATATGAAAATGAGCCTTCAGCAAATGGATATGAATATGGTTATGTACCAGGAGTTTAATGAAGCCGCTCAACCCGAACATACACATGATCATGTACAACCCGAGCCGATAGACACAACAGAAGCATCTAACATGATCGAAATGCAGGGAATGGATATGTCTGGTAATGGAATTGTTACCCTTAATTATTCTATGTTGCGTGCACCCGAAAAAACAATTTTGCCAGACACTTCATACAAAAATTTATACTTCACACTCACGGGTAATATGAACCGTTATGTATGGTCGATAAATGATAAGATTGTTAGGGAATGGGACAAAATTTTAATTGAAAAAGGTCAGAATGTTCGCATTATTTTATTCAACAATTCTATGATGCGCCACCCAATGCACCTGCATGGTCATGATTACAGGGTGTTAAATGGGCAGGGCGAATATGCACCTTTAAAAAATGTACTCGACATCATGCCCATGGAAACCGATACCATAGAGTTTGCAGGTAGCCAGGATGGAGATTGGTTTTTTCATTGCCACATTTTATATCACATGATGGCGGGTATGGGAAATGTTTTCAGTTATAAAAATTCAGAGTTAAATCCCGAATTACCCGACAAAGCAGCAGCCTACAATAAATTTATTCGCAATGAACAAATGATACACCCTATGGCAGAACTGGGTTTGGAAAGTAATGGCAGCGATGGAATGGCAATGCTTTCAACAGAAAGATATGCTTTGCGGACAGAATGGCGAATAGGGTTAAAACCCGAACATGGGGTGGAAAGTGAAACTTATTTTGGAAGGTACCTGGGCAAAATGCAATGGTGGTTTCCATTTATAGGGTACGATTATCATTACAATCCCATGCACAACGAATTAACCAAAAATTCATTTGGGCAAGTAAGTAATCAAAGCAATAGAAAAGCTTTTATGGCAGGTATCGAATACACATTACCCATGCTGGTAACTGCACAGGCAAGGGTCGATTCTAAAGGTAAATTAAGGTTACAGCTTTCCAGGGAAGACGTACCATTAACGCCGCGTTTAAGATTAAATGCAATGGCCAATACTGATAAGGAATACATGGCTGGTTTAAAGTATACTGTTAAAAAATGGTTCGCCCTGTCAACTCATTATGATAGTGATATGGGTTTTGGTGCAGGCGTTACTTTGGTATATTAGCATTTTTATCTTCACAATTTTTATTGAATTTTTTGAATAATGGCAAACAAAAAATTGCACCTTAGAACCAGGAGGTTACACCGCTACCTGGGATTAATTCTTGGAATACAGTTTTTAATTTGGACTGTTAGCGGATTGTATTTCAGCTGGACAAACATTGATGAAATTCATGGCGACCTTCAACACAAACAACAACCTCCTTTAAACGGGAATATGCAATTGGTATCGCCTTCAACTTTTTTACAAAATGTTCAACCCGATATTATAAAGTCGCTAGAGCTTGTAAATATTCTTTCCCAACCTTTTTATTCAGTTAATTACATTAAGAATGATGAGCCTTTAACCCTTCTTGTAAATGCAAATACTGGTGAAGTAGCCGCACCCGTAGACAAAAAAAAGGCCATCGAGATCGCATCAAACAGTTTTAATGGCGAACCGAAAGTGATTTCAGCAGAATACATTACCAATACAGATAACGATCATGAATACCGCGAAAAGCCTTTACCAGCCTGGGCTGTAACGTTCAATCATCCCACCAATACTACAGTGTATGTATCGGCAAACCGGGGTATGGTCGAATCATTCAGAAATAATAAATGGCGCATCTTCGATTTTTTATGGATGGGTCATACGATGGGTTATCAAAACAGGGATGACATTAATAATTGGCTGCTCCGCATTTTCTCGGTATTCGGCTTGGTAACGGTGCTTTCAGGTTTTGGGTTATACATTGTCAGCAGCCCCGCATTAAGAAAATCAAAAAGAATTACAACAAAACAAAACTCCAGTCTAAACTAAGGCAAGGTCAAAATAATTATAAGATTTATTTTTCTTTTGATTGAATAGGTTTGCACCAAGTTAAACAACACACCCACGATGAGATCTTTCACTTCCAGTATAATTTGTATACTTTTTTATTTTTCAGTTTCAGGGCAAACAGGCACCATCCCGGTGGAAGCTTTTAAAAATGCTATTGAAGATTCTTCCATTCAATTATTAGATGTTCGTACTATAGGTGAATTTAATAATGGACATATTGCCAATGCATTTCAGGCAGACTGGACTAATACCCCGCAATTTACTGAAAGGATTAAGTCAATCAGTAAAGACAAGCCGGTTTATATTTATTGCCAGAGCGGCGCACGAAGCAGTGCGGCTGCAGCATGGTTAAAAGAATATGGTTATACAGTTTACAATCTCGATGGTGGAATAGCAGCATGGAGAAGAAATAATCTGAATGTAGTTACCCTTCAGCCTGTTCCCGAAATCACTCTTGATGCCTTAAATACAATGATACCAACAAACAAAACAGTGATTGTAGATGTAGGTGCCCCCTGGTGCCCGCCATGTAAAAAAATGGAGCCGGTAATTGATTCTTTATCCTTATCGAATAATATACAGGTAATTAAAATAAATGGTGGTGAGCAAACCACTTTGAGCAATGCATTATCTGTTCAGTCATTTCCAACATTTATAGTGTATAAAAACGGAAATGAAACCTGGAGGAAAGAAGGAATAGTAAGTGCCACAGAAATTGCTTCTCATTTATAATAAATGAGTTTACTGTTTTTTTATTTTAAAGGATTTTTTATTTCCCCGGTCTGATTCAATTACTTACACGCTTTATTGCCCATTGGCAAGTGCACTTTTAAACCAGATACAATAAATATTGCAAAACGCAGGTGTTAAAAAAGTATAGTTCTTAGCCAAATTTGTAAATTATTTGGCTTTCTATTGTTTCTACTTTTATCGCTACAATTATTTGTGTAACGATTTTAAAACTGCGTATGAAAAGAAACTACCCTTTAATAGGTGAACTTATCGCCTTATTATTCCTGGCATTTTGCATAACCCTCGTCCCGAATGTAGTAAAAGCTCAAAACGTTCAAACCGTTACAGGTAGCGTTGTTGATGAGACTAACGTACCACTGTATGGCGTAAGTATTGTTGTAAAAGGTTCAGGCACCGGCACTACGACAAATGCAGCAGGAAATTTTTCCATTTCTGCAAGTGATACCAGTACACTGGTAATTTCCTATACAGGAAAAGTAACCCAGGAATTTTCAGTAGGCAACAGGTCAACCTTTGCAATTACATTGTACGAAGAAAATAAAACATTGAACGATGTGGTTGTAGTTGGTTATGGTACACAGAAAAAAGTGAACGTTATTGGTTCTGTTGCAACCATCAGTAATAAAGAATTAACAGCCTCGCCTGTATCAAATATTTCAAACGCATTGGCAGGGCGTCTACCTGGAGCCATCATTCAACAATCAAATGGTGAACCCGGAAAAGACGGTGCATCTATTCTAATCAGGGGAACGGCAACACTTGGCAACAATGCGCCGTTAATTGTTATTGATGGAATTCTTGATCGTGATATCAATTCTATAAATCCAAACGATGTAGAAAGCATCAGCGTTTTAAAAGATGCATCCGCGGCAATTTATGGTGCCCGTGCTGCAAACGGGGTTATACTTGTTACCACTAAAAAAGGCAGGGACAATGCTCCAATTTCAGTTGACTATAATATGTATTATGGATGGCTGGCACCAACAGGTTTACCCGAGATGGCAGATGCGGCAACATATGCAGCAATGATACGGGAAATGCAAACCTATAATGGTGTAGCCGAACCAAACATGAAATTTTCACCGGAAGACATTGAAAAATACAGGTCTGGAGATTATCCATGGACACACCCGAATACAGATTGGTTCAATGCAGCTTTAGCAGACTACAGTCATACCCAAAGCCATTACATTTCAGTTAACGGTGGTGGCAACGCAGTCAATTATTATTTTTCTTTTGGCACACAACAAGATGATGGCATCTTTAAAAACAATGCTACTACTTTCAACAGGTACAACATTAAAACAACAGTTAATGGAAAAGTAAATGAATACCTAACACTTGGTATAAACCTAAATGGAACCCAGGAAAACAGGGACTATCCTTCAACTGATGCAGGTTTTAATTTTGAAGGTGCTGTAAAAAGTTTACCTACATCCCCGGCATATTATCCCAATGGTTTACCGGGACCTGATATCGCATACGGACAAAATCCGGTTGTTTCATCTACTTCGCAAACAGGTTTTAACAGCGGAAAAAGGTATAGGTTAAACACCATTTTTAATGCCACTTTAAAAATTCCCTGGGTTACAGGATTAAGTGTTTCAAGTTATTATTCATATGATGTGGATAATGGCCAGCGCAAAGTTTTTCAGAAACCATGGATACTTTACCAGTTAGATGAACCAGCTTACCTCGCTGCCGGAAACACAGGCAGTGAAGATGGTTCGGCGTTTTTAATAGGTACGCCTAAAGGCCCGAACGAACCATGGCTAAGAAATTTCTACGACAATGCAAATACGAAAACCTTTAATGTAAAAACCGATTATACACGTTCTTTCGGCGACCATAATTTAAGTGCATTTGTAGCATATGAAACTTCGGAATTTTTCGGACAGGGAATAGATGCAAGCAGAAGATATTTCATCAGCGACCAGTTGCCATACCTGTTTGCGGGAGGCGATGCAGAAAAGGATAATTCTGAATTTGTGGTAATCGATTCACGCATAAATTACTTTGGCAGGTTAAGTTATAATTTCCAGGAAAAATATTTGTTCCAGTTCTCCATGCGCAGAGACGGCTCTTTACGTTTTGCAAAAGAAAGTGGCCGCTGGGGCAACTTTCCCAGCTTATTGGCAGGATGGAATATTTCCAAAGAAGATTTTTTTCGCGATGTTAAGTTTGTTGATTTCTTAAAATTGAAGGTCTCCTGGGGTCAATTAGGTAACGACCTTGTAGCACCCTTTCAATATTTGTCTGCTTACTCACTAAGCACCGGTTATGTATTGGGATCAAGCCGTGTGTATGCAGCGGGACTAGCACAGCAGGGCGCAACAAATCCAAACATTACATGGGAAGTTGCCAATGTATATAACGCAGGTTTTGAATCAATGCTTTTCAATAATAAAGTAACTCTTAATGCTGATTTCTTTTACCAGCGCAGAAACAACATTCTTGTAAAAAGAAATGCATCCGTTCCTGATTTCACAGGTATTCAGTTACCTGATGAAAACTATGGAGTAGTTGATAACAGGGGATTTGAAGTGGTACTCGGGTATTCAGACCGCGCTAACGACTTTTATTATTCACTAAATGGAAACCTTGCTTTTGCCCGCAATAAAGTGATAGACTTTGATGAACCGGCAAAGCAGGTTCCGTGGCAGGTATTAACGGGTCATCCGCAGGGTTCACAATTGTTATATCATTCCATAGGAATTTACAGGGATGAGGAGCAAATAAACAAAACAGCGCATGTAGATGGCGCAAGACCGGGCGATATTATTATTGAAGACTACAATAATGATGGAGTAATTAACAGTGACGACAGAATTCTATTTCCTAAAACTGTGAACCCCGAAATAACATTCGGCTTCAATTTCAATTTCAAATATAAAAACTGGGCACTAAATGGATTGATACAAGGAGCCGGCAACAGCATGCGCCTGGTTTATGCACAGCTGCAGGGACTTGCAGGAAATTACTTCGCTTACGATGCCGATGGCCGGTGGACACCCGACAATGTAGATGCATCTAAGCCACGCGCCTTCGACAGGAACGATGCTTACTGGAGGTCGGATTACCGCACAGATTACAATTACCAAAATGCGGCATATGCTAGAATGAAAAACCTTCAATTGGTTTACACGCTTCCACAAAATGCTACTCAAAAAATAAGAATGAAAGATGCGCAGATTTATGTTTCTGCCCAAAACCTCTTCCTGCTTTATTCAGGTAATAAGATAATGGATCCAGAAGTAGGTGGTTTAATAACAGAGAATATGGGTTATAACAGGGACGAGAATATATACACCTCTGCAGGCTCAATTAATTACCCGATTATGAAGGTGTATACAATTGGTGCAAGAATTACTTTTTAACCACCAAATCATTCATTAGCGTATTTGTAAAAAAATAAATTATGCAAACAAAAAATAAATATATAGCGCTTGTTGCGATTCTTTTCTTAACGGCAGCGTGCAATAAAATTTTAGATAAAACACCTTTAGATAAATATTCTGATGCATTAATCTGGACAGACATCAACCTTGCAGACCGTTACCTGCTTGACAATTACAACAACAGCATCACAGGTGGTTTTGGTTATCTGTCCTATGCTTCCCTTACCGATGAATCACACGACACGCATGGTTTCGGAACAGAAAATTATTTGCAGGGAAATATTTCTTCAAGTAATACCGAACCATTTGGTAACTGGGCTTTTCATTATACAACCTGGGATGTTATGTATAAGAATATTCAGAAGCTGAATGTATTTCTTGCAAACATCGACAATGTTCCTACTGCTTATCCTGAAGCACAACAGGCAGATATAAAAAGCAGAACAGACAAGATGAAAGGCGAAGCGATTTTCCTTAGGGCATTTTGCTACAATCAATTAGCGCGCAATTACGGCGGACTGGTGTTAAATACACAACCCTTTGAAATAGGGCAGGATTACTTAACCATACAACGGTCTGGTTTTAAAGAAACCATAGATTTTATAGCATCAGAATGCGATGCTGCTGCAACTTTACTTGGCGATAAGGAAGAAATGGAAATGGGTCGTGCCACAAAAGGCGCAGCCCTGGCATTAAAATCGAGAATATTATTGTTTGCAGCAAGCAACTTAACTGCAGATGGATCTGCAGAAAATGAAATTGTTGGCTACAAAGGTGCAGACAGGGCTGCATTATGGACTGCAGCAAAAAACGCTGCTAAAGCCGTAATGGATTTAGGCACTTATCAGCTGGCAGATTTTGGGGCACCAAATAAAAGTGCTGTCGCACAAAACTTCTTCAACTTTTTCGAATCAAAAGATCTTTCGAGCAACGAAATTATCTGGGGTAAAATGTTCTTAAAAGATGTAGGAAGCAGAAACCAGATGAACCTTATAAATGGCACAAACGGATTTGTTATGTATGGTTGCAATGCACCAACGGGCAACCTTGCAGATGCTTTTCAAATGGAAGATGGAACGCCTTTCACCAATCATTATACAGTTGACAATAATGGCTATTACAAAAATATTTCCTCGAAATATGGTTCTCCAAATATGTACTACAACAGGGAGCCACGCTTTTATGCCACTATTTTGTACGACAGTGCTAAATGGCTGAAACGTTATCCAGACCTGGCACAGAGAGATCCGTTAGGCATCTATGACAGGAGAACAAGGGTTACTGTTCAAAATGGTCAGGTGGTTAGCAAGGTGTATGGTATTGATACCAGGCAGGGACCAATTGATGGAGATGATGGAACTTATACCGGATACACGTTTAAGAAGTATGAGGATGATGAAGTGTACGGAACAGAAACTAATAATAATGATAATGCGTGGCTTGAATTCCGTTATACAGAAGTTGTGCTGAATTACGCAGAAGCCTGCCTAGAATTAAATGAAATAGGTGAAGCAACCAAGTATATAAACATGATAAGGAACCGTGCGGGTCTCCCCGATTTTACCGGAGATATTACAGAAGCACTTCGTTATGAAAGAAGAATAGAATTTGTATATGAAGACCTTCGCTTTTATGATATGAGAAGATGGAAAATTCTGGACCAGACTTTGCAGGATGCAACGGGTGTAGATATTATTGAAACGACCAACCTTGATAATGGCACCAAAACCACTACATGGCAGCAAATCAAAGTGCAGCAAAGAGGTCCGGCAGTTAAAAAATTATATTGGGTTCCGATACCTGTAGATGAAATAAACAGGGCACCACAGCTGGTTCAAAATCCCGGTTATTAACCGTATTTTAAATTACCAATGGGAACCGCTAAATGGTTCCCTTTTTTACCATGAAAAAAATAATCCTAATCGCGATTTTTGTTAGCTTTTATTTTACCGGCTGGTGCCTTGATTCTTTACATGTTTGTTCCCCATCCGGAGATATTTGCGTGAAGGTCTGGATGGAGAAAGACCTCGTGTATTCTGTTACTTTTAAGAATAAACTTATTTTGCTTCCATCCCACGCAAACATGCAGTTGCAGGGAAAGCAAAACTTTTCTGAGAAGAATGGTATACGGTCACATAAAATAACACACGATTACAAATAAAATAACTTCTCCCGTTCCGGAAAAAAGAAAAATTATTACGGATGATTACTCATTACTCACTATTCAACTTTTACAACCGTATAAAATTGAATTCAGGGTATATGATGATGGAGTTTCTTACCGGTTTAGTACTGCTTTTAAAGATTCAATTATAGTACAAAGTGAGCTTGCTGAATTCAATTTCTCACAGGGTTCATCTGCTTATTTTCCGGGCATTAATAAAAGGGATGATGCAGATATTTACCACACCAGTTTTGAAGAATTATATCCCCTTAGAAAGCTTGATAGTATTGGGCCAAACGAGATGGCCTATTCACCGGTGCTGGTTGTACCCAATGATCAACATCCAAAAATCGGATTAACAGAATCCGATCTGGAAGAATACCCCGGCATGTTTCTGAAAGGTTCAGGGACCAATACCTTAAAAGGAGATTTTGCTCCCTACCCGCTTGAAGAAAAATTAACTGAAGGGCTGTACCCGCAAATGATCGTTAGTAAAAGAGCAGGTTACATTGCTCGTACAAAAGGCAACAGAAGTTTTCCATGGAGGGTATTGATGATCGCTGAAGAAGACAGGCAATTGCCCTCAAACGATATGGTGTACCGTCTCGCCTCTCCATCAAGAATTGGTGATGCCTCATGGATTAAGCCCGGCATAGGTACAGATGAGTGGATCATTAATGTAAACCTGTTTAATGTTCCATTTAAATCGGGCGTAAACACTGCATCATATAAATATTATATAGACTTCGCAAAACGGTTTGGTCTCGACAGGATTATGATGGATGCGGGCTGGAGTGACAATACAGACCTGTTTAAAATAAATCCTGACATAAATATGGATACCATTCTGGCTTACGCAAAACAGAATGGAATAAAAATTAGCATGTGGACACTTGCACATACATTAAAAAGGCAATTAGATAGTGCATTAGACCGGTTTAACCGTTGGGGTGTTGATTATATTATGACAGATTTTATTGACCGTGATGACCAAAAAACAGTAAACTTTTACCATAGAATTGCAAAAGCTACGGCAGACCATAAAATAATGCTGATGTTTCATGGTGCATACCCGCCAAAAGGTTTTAACCGCACCTACCCTAACAATGTTACACGAGAAGGTTTGCTCGGGTCTGAATACAATATCTGGAGTAATAAAACCACCCCACCGCATGACGTTACTTTACCTTATACACGCATGCTTGCGGGGTCTTTCGATTATGAGCCCGGCATGCTGAATAACGCGACCAAAGATGGCTTTAGAATGATAGAAGGAATGGTTCAAAGCCAGGGAACAAGGTGCCACCAGCTTGCCATGTTTGCCGTGTATGATAACCCCATGCAGCTTTTTGCCGGCAACCCGTCACAAGCCTTAATGGAGCCGGATTTTATGCAACTTATTGCCAATACACCGACTGTTTGGGATGAAACGAAGATCGTTGATGGTAAGGTTGGCGAATACATTATAACGGCCAGATTAAAAGACGGAAACTGGTATGTAGCCGGAATGACAGACTGGTCTGCAAGAGATATTGATATTTCACTTGATTTTTTAGAGGCAGGTGAAAAATACAAGGCAACATTGTGTTTAGATGGCGTAAACGCAGATAGGTACGCTGCTGACTATACTATTTCAACATCAACCCTTATGAAAGATGATAAACTGAAAATTCATATGGCGCCGGGCGGTGGGTTTATGATTCATATAATGAAATAATAATTCTCCTTTTCAAAACTACTTTTCAAATTCTCTACAATAACTACAAAAATTCAACCCGTATTATTTATGTATTTACATGAACGTTTCAAAAACAAAATAGCACTGATTACAGGTGGCGCCACCGGCATAGGAAAAGCTGTAGGGCAGCGGCTTTCCAAAGAAGGCGCTTTGTTAATTTTATTTGATATTGATAAGGAAAACCTGGAAGCTACCGTAAACGAAATAAGGAATGAGGGACAGCAGGCCAATGGTTTTGTTGTAAATATTGCCAACGAAACAGAAGTTAAAGAAGCCATACTTGAAATTGAAGAAGAGTTTGGCCGAATAGATATTTTAATTAATGCAGCAGGTATCGTTGGTCCCACAAGTACTAATATAACGGATTATTCTGCAGATGATTTTGATAAAATTTGCAAGGTGAACCTTACAGGAACTTTTCTTATAACAAAGTATGTTTTGCAAAGCATGAAGAATTCCGGGAAGGGACGTTTACTTCTTATTTCATCGATGGCAGGTAAGGAAGGAAACCCGGGAATGGTCGGTTACTCCGCAACAAAAGCAGGCGTAATCGGGCTTGTAAAAGGTGTTGCAAAAGAATACGCCGAAACTGAAATTACCATTAACGGGCTGGCACCGGCTGTAATTAAAACCTCATTAAATGAAAAAACCTCACCGGCACAGTTAGAATATATGGTGGCTAAAATACCTATGAAGCGTTTAGGCACAGTGGAGGAAGTGGCTGCGATATCGGCTTACATTGTTTCCGATGAAAATAGTTTTTCTACCGGGTTTATTTATGACATTTCAGGGGGGCGCGCAACGTATTGATATGGCAGTTAGCAAACAATTAAAAAATAAAATGAAACATGAGTGGAAATCTCTCTTGATTGTCTCTTATGTTTTTTTATTTACAGGTTCTATCATTTGCATGAACGATGTGTTGTTGCCATCATTAAAAGATGCTTTTAAATTATCTTACCTGCAGGCATCTTTCATTCAGCAGTCTTTTTACCTGGTGTACCTTTTCTTTCCCATACCCATAGCGTTTTACATTTCCAAATATGGTTATAAGGTGGGGCTCGTAACTGCTCTAACCATTTGCAGTGTCGGAGCATCATTATTTATTCCTGCCTTTTTTATGTCATCTTTTTTAATGGCGCTTTCAGCAATATTTGTTATCTCAATTGGTGTTACCCTGGTAAATGTGGCAGCTAATCCCTTAGCGGCATTACTGGGTAACGAAGAAGGTGCCCATGTAAGGGTAAATATTGTACAGTTATTCAGCCGCATCGGGTATTCGTTTACGCCCATATTTGCAACAAAATTAATTTATGGCGCTAATGGTGTTGCATCTTTTCACGTACCCTATGTTATTCTTGGTGCAGGCACATTGTTACTTGCACTATCTATTTTCTTTTCAAAATTCCCGGCACTAAAACCCGGACTTGACAAGGGTTTTAACCTTGTTTCTATCATCAGGGGGTCAAGAAAATACCCGCAATTATTTTGGGGTGCCATCATCATGTTTTTTTATGTTGGCGCAGAAGCGGGCACTGCAGGTTTTTTTATGAGTTACCTGCAAACTGTTTCCGGTTTCTCTACAGATGAGTCTGCACAATACCTTACTTATTATTATATAGCATCCACGCTCATTTCATTTTTAGGTATATATCTTTTGCAATTTTTCTCACCTGGCAGGCTTGTAACGGTCTTTGGAATTGGAATGATAATTTCTTACCTGCTGGCTGCATTTACTACTTCAGAGTACAATCCTTATTACCTGTTATGCCTTGGCGCTTTCATATCAATAATGTTTCCCTGCTTGTTTAGTCTGGGAATTGTTGGCACCGGTAGTTTTACTGAAAAGGGTTCTGCCTTAATTAATATTGCCATTGTTGGTGGCGCGGTATTCCCGCCCATTCAGGGTTACGTGGCGGACACGCATGGTGTACAGGCTTCGTACATTGTTCCGTGCTTGTGCTTTGTGGCAATTGTAATTTACGGAATGTTCTGCCACAGGCGTTCATCCACCCAAAATTCGTGATATTAGCAGCAGAATATGAAACCGCAATTACACAAGCTTCCTTTAATTAATAATACTTCATTTTTATACCATAAGCTTAATTGTAATTATTTTGATAAGCCATGGCATTTTCATGAAGAATATGAACTGGTGCTGATAGATAAAAGTAAGGGCACAAAATTCATTGGTGATAAAGTTGGATTATTTGAAGATGGAGAGCTTATGCTTATAGGCAGTAACATTCCACATCTTTTCAGAAACAGCGATGAATATTACCGGAAGAATTCCCGCCTGCAGGCTACCTCTATTTTCATTCATTTTACAGAAGATTTTTTAGGGCATTATTTTTTTGAGCTGCCTGAAATGAAGCTGGTTCAAAAGCTGTTGTTTCAATCTAATTACGCTTTGCAGATCCAGGGCCAATCAAAAAAATACACCATTGCAAAGCTGAAAGAAATGTCTTCGCAAAATCCTGCAAACAAACTGGTTTCGTTACTTGACATATTAATTCGTTTATCCGAAAGTAAAGAACTGGTTCCTTTTCTTTCTACCAGTTATGCAACCAGAATCCGGTTAATTAATGCTGATGCACAACAGGAAGAAACTAAAAAAATTCATAAGGTGTTTGAATTTATCATTAAGAATTATAAGCATGAGATATACATGCAGGAAATCGCTTCCATGCTTAATATGAGTTGTGCATCCTTCTCACGCTATTTTAAGCAGCACACTAGAAAAAATTTTACGGAATACGTTACGGAACTGCGCATAAGCCATGCCTGCAGAATGCTGATGCTCGACAATGAAAGTATTTCACAAATAAGTTACTCCAGCGGATTTGAAAACCTGTCAAATTTTTACAGGCATTTCAGAAAAATTACAGGAGTACTGCCAAAGGATTACAGGAAGAGATTTCAGAAGATTGCATCGGATGTTTCACCTGCATACTGAATCAGAGTTCAGGTGTTTTATACAATACTTCACCTTTTACTTTTATTTCCAAATCAACAATATATGGTTCTAATGCTTGAGTGTTAACGGTTATACCTAACCCGGGTTTTGCCGGAACATGTATATAGCCATTGTTATCAGGTGTAATTTTTTCTATCGCAATTTCTTCTGCCAGCGATTTTAATTCAACAGGATATTCACTAATGTGATGTTGTTCCAGGCCCGCATAAGATTGAAGCGATGCGCTTAATGCAAGGTGCGATGTGAATGTATGATTAACATAGGTAGTATTATTTTTAACAGCGAGGTCTGCTACGCGTTTCGCTATGCTAATTCCTCCTATTCTTCCTGCATCTATTTGAATAAATGAAAGACCGGCATATTTTATCATGGCATGTGCCTGGTAATAATTATTGCATCCTTCCCCACCAGCAAGCGGAATGATCGGTTTTTGTTGAGAAAGTGTTTTATAAGCATCCAGGGCACTGTTATAAAAAGGTTCTTCTAGCCAGTATGCATTTACCTTCTGCAACGATTTTAAACGCTGCCCTGCCTGTTCTGCATCCTCACCCCACACCGTGCCTGCATCTATCATTAAGTATGCATCAGCACCCATCCCTTCCCTTGCTGCCATAACATGTTCTGTGTCGTTATCCGCTGACAACCCGTAAGGTCCCCATCCAAATTTAACGGCCCGAAAACCAGCTGCTGCAGTTGTTTTTGCTTTTTCATATGTCTGCGCTGCGCTATCCCCGAAAAGTTGCGATGCATATGGCAATTTGGGAAATGCTTTTTTATAACCCAACAAAGTATATACAGGTTGTTCGAGCTTTTTGCCGAGAAGGTCCCACAAAGCAATATCAATGCCTGATAAAGTATGATCTGCCTGCAACAGGTCCAGTGAATTTTCATGAACCATTTTTGAAATACGGTAAATGTCTTTTACATTTTCAACCACTTGATTTTCTAATGAAAATTTAAGCGGCTTGCATGCACTGTGAGACATCGGGCAAACATAACTGGCAATACTGGTTAAGGGTGATGCTTCGCATTCGCCCCAGCCCTCATAACCACCAGCCCTAATGCGCACCAGCAAAGCATCCTGGCTCCCGTCGCCTATGTTCAATACTTCGGGCATGCTCGCATAAAAGAATTCAACCGATTCTATCTTCATTTAAATTGATTAAAAAGTTATGGTCAATCCGCCATCAACTGTAATAACCTGTCCGGTTATATAAGAGGCATCTTTGCCGGCAAAAAAATATGCTACACCAGCAATTTCATCAGCTTTTGCAGCACGCTGTAAAGGCAGGTGGTGACCATCGATATAATTTTTTCTAAACCACTCCCCTTCCAGTTCACTTACACCATCTACCATAGACATGGCAGTATCTACGAACCCAGGCGCAATCGCATTCACCAAAATATTTTTTGAGGCAAGCTCCACAGCCATCGACCGGCAAAATTGGTTAATGGCAGCTTTGGCCATAGAATAGCTGCCAGCACCCTGTTCCGCGCGGTTTGCATGTATAGATGATACATGTATTATGCGACCGTTATCAGGCATAAAACTTACCGCAAGCTTTGTAGTAAGTAAACAACCGTCGATCATTATATCAAAAACTTTGCGCCACCTGGCAAGATCCATGCTCATTAAATCTGTTCTGTCAGAAATGCCAGCACAATTCACCAATACATCCAAATGGTTCCAGGAGTTTTTAATGGTTGATGAAATATGCGCTATGTTTTTACTATCAGAAAAATCACCGGGAATATATAAATGATCGCCCTCTGCCATTTCCTGCTTAAGGCGAGTTAAACTCTCCTTATTAATATCATTTGAACAAACATCATAACCTTCGCGTGCGAAGCGAATAGCGGTGGCTTTACCAATACCGCTTCCGGCACCTGTTATAAAAGCTTTTGATCTATTCATTTATTGAAAATATTTCTTTTTTTCACCTGCAAAAATTTTAACGGTGGTCGTTAATTCTTCTCCTGCTTTTAATACAGCTGATTGATTTTTTTCTATGGCCTCATTCACTAACATGGGCATATTGGAACAAGGCTCCAGTATGGCTGTATAATGATTTAGAAATCCACCATATGAAGCAAAATACCATTGATACGGAAATACAGATTTATCATAATTATACCCAAATAATAAATCACCTGAATCATTCTGCAGGTGCATTTCGCCAGTTAATGCATTGAACAAATAAAAGAAGTCCATAGTGCTGTTGTTTTCAGGAACGCGGCCTGCATCCACACCCTGAATTTGCGGCCAACTAAAAGTAGAGGTGTCAGCAAATCGAGAATATTCAGGATCTACAACCTGTGCATGTTTAGCGTTTGTAATAAGGCAACTGCCTTCCTTTATAGCAACGGCAGCATGCAGTTTCCAAAGAAAATGCCGGGTGTGTGGGGTGCTGTTTATAATCTTATACTCAATTAATATTTCGGGACTATTTTCCTGCAATTGAATGTGCTTGCTGTAATACAGTCCGCTCTTCATCAGGGTTCCAAACACATGTAAACTAACTTCACCTGTGATCTCACATTCTAAGTTTGTTGTCCAAAGTTCACCGTGGTCGGGATACGAAATGCCATCTATAATTTCAGGCACATCGTTAGGCAACAATTCATCAATACCACCAAAAAAATTTAAATCATAGTCTGCACCGGCGTTATGCGCCTGCAAGACGAGGGATGAATTATTCCAAAGAAATTCATTATTCAACCTCTTGTTAAAAACACTAGTTATTTTTCCACCCAGTGCAGGTACAACAACAATGCTCAAGTGTGCATTTTCTATGGTGTACACGGTTAGGTTGTTGACCTGTTTTGTTTGGATCATAATAGAAATAAAATTATTGAGTTTATATACACCTAATAAACAAGTGGGATTAAAATTAAAATTATTGAGATCTCAGAAGTTCTCTTAATGTAACTTATAACTATACTTTTTAAACAGCTTTCCTATAAAACATCACCAGTTTAAGTGTGTAAATAATTTCTCACTGCAATAGCCTGTAAAAATTTATTTTATAATTCTGAACTGCAAGGTTTCAATGAGATTAAATTCTACATAACAGCATTTAGAAAACATTAAAAGTGCAGAGGTATAATTATTGTAAAACATTTATTATAATAATAAAATATCAGTTATGTCAGACACTAATAAAGCACAGGAAGAATTTAAAAGTTTTGCAGAGAATAAATTAAATATTCATCTTGAGGAGCTAAGTGTAAGGTATGAAAACGAAAAAATAAATGAAGATACCCTTAAGGATGCCTATGAAACCCACCGACAAATTTTTGATAAAGAACTCGATGAAAAATTATCCAGCTTAACCAAAGATGATAATGACCATAATAACATTTTTGAAGATATAAAAAAATCATTTATAGAAAAATTGAGAAGCCCCAACACATTTAAAAATAAAATAGAAAAATGACCTACAAAAAATTTGGATTAATGATGAGTATTTCATTCATTATTATGTACATAGTAATGTTCCTGAATATTACTGAGATCACGCATTATTATACCAGTCTTACAAGAATTTACATGGCATTGCTAATGGTTGCTCCCATGGCGGTGGTAATGATGTTAATGATGGGCAAAATGTATCCTGATAAAAAAACTAATAATACCATAATTATATCAAGCATTGTGGTTTTTGGGCTGGTGCTCGCTGCCCTGCGCAGTCAAACGCCTGTTGGCGATGTACAATACATGAAAGCTATGATACCTCACCATTCATCAGCCATTCTTACAAGCCGGAGTGCTAATATTACAGACCCCGAAGTAAAAAAACTTGCTGAGGATATTATAAAAGCGCAGGAAAAAGAAATAGCAGAAATGAAAGCGATGATTGATAGGTTACAATAGATTTTAAATATGGATATTGAATCCTTTTCTTAATTGGCAAAATCTATCCCCTATACACCTGTATAATTTTATTAATTTTTTATATTAGCATTGAACATTACCTTGTAAACAGATAATGAAAAGTTTACGATATTTTGAATGATTACCTTCAATGTGATGATGTTAAGCTTCTCTTGTTATTATCCCAGGGAAACAGAATTGCATTTGAAATTTTATACAAAAGGCATTGGGAAACATTATATAAAACTGCTTTTTACATTTTACAAGATGCGGATGCCTGTAAAGATATTGTTCAAAGCATCTTCATTTGGCTATGGGAACACCGGCAAACCATACAAATTGAATCACTAAAACCTTACTTAAAATCCGCAGTAAAGTTTAAGGTGGCTAATTTCATTCGTGCCAATAAAATAAGAGGAAGTTTCTTTGAAGATCTGAATAAGTTTTCTCCTACTAAATTGCCACCCACTTCAGAAGAATTAATAGAAATCAAAGAACTGAATGCTATTATTCAGCATGCCATTGCCAACTTACCCGAAAAGTGCAGGAATATTTTCATATTAAGCAGAACGCACAATCTAAACAACCGGGAGATTGCAGAAAGGTTAGGCATATCCGTTAAAACGGTAGAAAACCAAATAACCATTGCGATTCGTAAAATCAGAAGCTCCTTAAATTCTTTGATTTTACTTGTTATTCTGGATGCATTTAAATAAATATATCTCCGGCTTAGGGGTAAGGTGTTTTCGAATTGCCTTAATAATTAATTAGCAACATTTAAGATGACAAAAGAAGAAATAACGCTATTGTCCGATAAAATTATTTCCGGTAAAGCTACAATTGAAGAAATTGAATTATTAAACCGTGTTTTCAATTCCTTTAATCAAAAGGCTGAAGATTGGAATAGTGATTTGCTCGGGAATAAAGAAAATATTGAAACATTAATGCATTCTTACATTATGCAAAAAACAGAAAATGTACCTGTTGTTACCCTATGGAAAAAATGGGCAGTAGCAGCAGCGGCACTTTTAATAATAAGTACAATTTCTTTTTATATATATGATAATAAAGTTTCAGAATCCAGCATTTCGTCGACAGGTAAAGAAAATTCAATTCAAAACATTATTGTACCTGGTACAAACAAAGCCTATCTAACTCTTGGCAATGGTTCAACAATCATTTTAGATACTGTTGCATCCGGAAAATTTGCAAAAGATGGAAGCACTACAATAACTAAATTAGATAACGGCACGCTTGTTTATGATTTACGAAATACAAACTCCAGTGAAATTACTTACAATACTATAACCACTCCGCGTGGCGGAAATTATCAGGTTATTTTACAGGACGGAAGTAAGGTTTGGTTACATGCCGCATCTTCACTCCGATACCCTACAGCATTTAATAGCAATGAAAGAACAGTACAACTTGAAGGTGAAGGCTATTTTGAAATAGCACACAACCCTTCATCACCCTTTAAGGTTGAGGTAAATAATGTAGAGGTAAAAGTGTTGGGTACCCAATTTAATATTAATGCTTACAATGATGAAAACGCTATTAAAACCACGTTATTAAAAGGATCTGTAAGAATAGCAAGTAATAATCATAATGTCTTATTAGCGCCGGGACAACAAGCAGAAATAAATAAAAATGGCGATTTAACCGTGCTCAAAAACATTGATGTACAGCAGGCTATCGCGTGGAAGAATGGTTTGTTCCATTTTGAAAGCAATGATGCCGGCATTATTATGCGACAGATAAGCAGGTGGTACGATGTAGATGTAGTTTTTGAAGGAAACCCAAGTAAAGAAACCTTTTCGGGAATGGTTAGTACCGATCAAAACATTTCTGAAGTGCTTAAAATTTTGGAAGAAGCAGGATTAAAATTCAGGATCGAGGGTAAAAAGTTATTTGTTTTAAAATAAAATAATATTCCTAAAAAAACCGGGTTGTGGTGGTACACTCCCCGGCAAATAGTCTGAATAAAGCTTTTAAACAAATCGTGAAAAGTGTGCTAATAGCCTAACTCAAACATATACGAAATATGAAATTAAAACCATTTTGTCTTTTACAAGCAAATAATGCGCTTTTTATAAAATCAATGCGAATTATGAAGTGTTTTACAATCTTGATTTTTGCAGCCAGCCTGCATGTAGGGGCCCGAAGCACTGCACAAACCATCAATTTTTCGGAAAAGCAAGTTTCCCTTTCCAAAATTTTTAAAGAAATTAATGCCCAAACAGGGTATCGATTTTTTTATAAAGATGCTTTAATCAATAAAGCAGAAAAAATTGACCTGCATGTACAAGGCGTCTCAATATCTGAAGTGCTTAATATTTGTTTTAAAAATCTTCCTATCTCTTATTCTATAGTTGATAAAACGATAGTTCTTAAAGAAAAAATTAAAGAAATAAATTATTCTGTTCCCAGCACTCTGCCTGATAAAATAACAGGAATGATTACGGATGAAAATAATAAACCATTGAGCTATGTTTCAGTAACTGTAAAGGGAACTGCAATTGGTACAACCACGGGTATTGATGGAAAATTTTCTCTTGATGTGCCCAATGGTAATAAGGTTTTAATTATATCCATGCTTGGATATAAAACCTTGGAAGTTCCATTAAACGGCCGTCAGGAAATAAATATTTCATTATCCCAATCAACATCTCAATTAGAACAGGTTGTTGTTGTCGGGTACGGAACTCAAATAAAAAAGAACCTGTCAAGTTCAATTTCAACAATTGACGTTGAAAAGCTTAATACGATATCCGCGCCATCTTTCGAAGGCGCTTTGCAAGGGCAGGCAGCAGGCGTGCAGGTATCGCAAAGCAGTGCCCTGGGGGGTTCTGCTGTAAGTATTCGTATTCGCGGAACATCTTCTGTTGTAGGCAGCAGCGAGCCATTATATGTTATAGATGGCATACCGGTAGAAAGCGGTTCAATAAGCAATTCGAATAACCCGGGTGCAGGTGTAAATAATTATGCATTACAAACCGCTGCAAATACAAATGTGCTCGCAAGTATAAATCCTTCTGATATTGAATCTATTGAAATTCTTAAAGATGCCTCAGCTGCAGCTATATATGGTTCACGCGGGGCTAACGGAGTTGTACTTGTAACGACCAAGAAGGGTAAACCCGGAAAAACAAAAATTCATGCTTCCGGAGCTTTCGCCACATCTGAAGCAACGCATAAACCAACCTTTTTAAACGGACCTCAATATATTATGCTTGCCCAGGAAGCCTGGGTTAATTCGGGCAAGGATATAAATGATTTCTGGACGAAAAGCAAGGTTCTTGTAGATGGATTAACGCAAGAGGAGGCAATGAAAACAAACACCAATTGGGTGAATGAAACCCTTCAGACAGGCTTAATGGAAGATTATAATATTTCTCTATCCGGTGGCAATGAAAAAACAAGTTTGTATACAAGTGCGTTTTTAAAAAATCAAAGCACAATTATACGTGGAAATGATTATAAAAATTTTGGCACCCGCCTTAATATGGAACACCGGTTAAACAATATTTTAAAAGTGGGTGCAAAGATGATGGTAAGCCACGTAGATAACCAGCAAGTTCCAACTAGTTGGGCAGGTGGTGTAGGTAACGTGGCATGGATGCTGCCTATTTGGCCGGTTAGAAAAGAAGATGGCTCTTACTTTTATTTGAATGAGAACCATCCTGTAGCAGGCGTTGACCTTAATACCACCAGTTTAAAAAGTAACCAGTTCTTTGGCACGTGGAACATAAATGCCAGGATAATTAACGGACTTAATTTCCGGTCCGAATACGGTTTAAATTTATTAACCAACGACGACTTTTATCATAAAGATTCAAGCATTAATTATACCGGCAAAACTACTTCAGCAACAGTAATAGGAAATACAACTTCATGGAACTGGAATAATAGTTTGAATTATCAAAAACGATTAAACAATCACAACTTCGATGTTCTAATTGCAACTGAAGCCCAAAAATTCAAGCAAAAATCTAATACCGTTTTAGGTGACACGTATTTTAATTCGGAATTACAATATCCGCAGGATGCAGCTAATAAATCAGCAAGTTATTTTGAAACGGCTTATTCTTTTCTTTCTTATATAGGAAGAATAAATTATGATTTTAAAGGAAAATATTTGCTATCAATGAGCTTAAGGGCAGATGGCTCCTCACGTTTTGCAAAAAATAATAAATGGGGATATTTTCCATCCGCTTCCGTTGGGTATATTCCAAGTGAAGAAAAATATTTCGCTACTTTAAAAAACATCTTCAATTTCTTTAAAATTAGAGCAAGTTATGGTGTTGTAGGAAATGCCGGAATAGGAAACTATACGTATGCATCCACATATAAAACTTTAATTTATAATGGTAATACAGGAATTACTTTAACAAACCTGGGCGATGATAATCTTGGTTGGGAAAAAACAAATCAATTAGATTTAGGTTTAAATTTTGAGGCTTTCGAGGGTAGAATAACGGGTGAATTAGATTATTACAATAAGCTAACAACAAACCTGCTGTTAGATTATCCTGTTACACAATTATCTGGTGTCGGTTCAATTACAAAAAATGTTGGACAACTTACAAATAAAGGTTATGATATTTATTTAAAATCAGTAAATATAAAATCCAAAAAATTCTCGTGGGAAACAAGTATAAATTTTAATCACAATGAAAATAAAGTTGTAAAACTTCAGGATGGGATTATTGGCGGTTTAACAGTAAGTGGATTTTTGTTTTCTTCTTCGCTGGAAGTGGGGTTGCCCGTTGGCTTACAGGAAATGGTGGAATGGAAAGGTGTTGATAAAGAAACAGGAGAAGACACCTATCTTGAGATAAGAACAGGAAAGATTTTAGGATATAATGAGATCATATCGGGTTATGGCAATTTCAACAACTTTTTTAATGCCAATAAAAAATACATGGGTAACCCATGGCCAAAATTTACCGGAGGATTTAATAATAATCTTACCTGGAAAAACTGGAATTTAAATATCTTATTTACCTACGCTGCCGGTATGGATTTTAGCCTGGGTGATATGAAAAGATACCTGGCACCTTTTGGAAATATAAAATACAACGCCCCGGTATTTTTATTGGACAGGTGGCAAAATCCTGGTGATGATGCAACAGTATCCCAATTAACTACGCAAAATATTAATTGGACACCCACCACTGAACATTTAAATCGCACAGATTATTTACGTTTAAAAGATGTAACCTTAGGTTATTCATTTAAAAGCAAAAACAATTCATTTTTAAATGGCTTTAGCTGCTACGCAAGAGTTTCTAATTTATTAACCTTTACCAAAGCACCCGATTACTACTGGGATCCGGAATTTACCGGTGTGAATTATAGTAATACTACGGCATTATCTGTAGACAGGTCAGCCCCGCAATCTAAAACTTACATGTTTGGCCTTTCGTATGATTTCTAATTATCAAAATGTTTAAGAAGATGAAACAGACAATTATTATACTATTCTTTTCGATTCAATTTATTTCCTGCAAAAAAGATTTTTTAACTAATCCGCCCCCCACGGGCATTACAGATGATAAGCTTACAGATTTACCGGCGATGCAAGCTTTAATTTATGGAGCTTACGGCGCGGCACGAGAATATTATGCTGCACAATCTTTTTTATACGGAACTATTATGGTGAGAGATGTAGTGGTGCGCAACAACGTAAATTACACGCAGTACTATGACCATAAAATTTATGATGACCTCGGCATGTTTACCAATGCGTATCGCGTACTTGGTCTGTTGAATACTGTTGCAGTTAAAGACATTCAATCCATGGAGGGTTCAGCCAGTCAAAAAAATGCAATTTTGGGCGATATGCATTTTTTAAGAGCGTTGGTTTTTTTTGATTTAAATAATTATTTCGACTCGGCAGGATATTCTATTCCTTTGGTATTTAAACCAATTGAATTAAATGATAAAGTTGTTTGCAGTAAAACAACCGATGTAATGCAAGCTGTTATAGACGATATAGAACAGGCAAGAGTTTACTTTAAAAATGCATCCGGTGTCGCAAATTATTATGCTGCCACCGCCCTGGGTTCCCGGCCTATTTTTATTTTAAAAATTATGCCATGGCCTACCAGTTGGCAAATGAATTAATTTCCGCCAATAAATACACCCTGTCTTCTAATGTAACCGGGCCTTTTAGTCCGGCTGGAAATTCTTCAGAAAATATTTTTGTTTTTGAATATAATGCTGGCGATGGTCCGGTTGACAATGTTTCTCCTACAAGAAATTTATATAATGCATATCAGGCCAACCAGGCAAAGGGATTTCTGAGTTTAAACAAAGAAGGTATATTATCTCAATTAATGTTTAAAAACATTAAAGATGCGCGGAAAGCTTTTTATACTGTGCAACCAAACATAACCTACATAAATGGCAAGTATTCAACAACGCGAATGGACCTTCCATACATTCGTTTGGCAGAAATGTATTTAACAAGAGCTGAATCGGATATAATGGTAAATAATGCAGTTAGTCAGCAAGATGTACAGGATATTAATATTTTAAGAAACCGTGCAGATGCAACAACTGTATTAACAACCATCCCTTCAAAAGATGCCGCACTAGATACCATTTTTAATGACCGTACGAAGGAATTAGCCATTGAATTAAGCGATCATTTTTTAAATGTAAAACGTTTACAGAAAGGAATTATAAAAACTCCAGAGGAAGGCGGTGGAATAAAATCCTACAGTGAATATGTAAACCTTTTGGTTTTTCCTTTTCCACAAAATGAAATCGAAATTCATGGTCTAACCAGGAACCAATAGATCATAAAAAATTTATAACTCTCACTACGCTCACAAATTTTTATTATGAAGCATGCATTAATGCTGAAAATCTTATTGTTATTTAATATTTTAATGGGTTGTGCAACCACTAAACCCACAAATGAAAATAATTTTTTAAACCTGTATCCACCGGAAAATACTGTAGTACAGTATCATACAGAATGGACAATAAATCATTACAGGGAAAAGATAAAAGAGTTTCAGGCCAACCCGGTTAAGAAGGGAGATATTGTTTTTTTAGGAAACAGCATTACTGAAGGAGGAAACGACTGGAGCCAGAAATTAAATGTTACGAATGCAAAAAATCGAGGTATCTCAGGTGATGTTACAGATGGCGTTTTACTGCGACTTGGAGAAATAACCTACAACAGGCCTTCGGTAGTTTTTATTTTAATTGGAGTAAACGACCTTTTTAATATGCATTACCAAAAACAAATTCCTTCAGAAAAATATGTGGCTGAAAATATTATTAAAATCGCTGCAAACATTCACGAATTTTCACCACGAACAAAAATTTATGTTCAAACGATACTTCCCACCGCCAACGATTTTATGAAAGAAAAAATTTCCCGCGTTAATGAAATTATTTTGGGAAAGAGAAACAAAAAAAATTTTAAAATCATTGATTTACACTCTGCATTTGCAGATGAAAGCGATCTTATGAAAAAAAGTCTGACAAGTGATGGTACCCATTTAAACGAAAAAGGCTATGCCATATGGGTTGAGATATTAAATAAAGTTTTGAATGATTAACAATTTTAATTTTAAAAACCTTATAGCCATTCTAATTAAAGTGATAACGGGTACTTTCTGACTAAATAATGATAGCGATTTTAAACCCCTTACATAATAAAGCCCCGTAATATTACGAGGCTTTATTGCGGACCGGACGGGACTCGAACCCGCGACCTCCGCCGTGACAGGGCGGCATTCTAACCAACTGAACTACCGATCCAAAAACCCCTTTAAAACTTTCGTTTTAGGGTTGGCAAAGATAAGGGGATTTACTTTTCAGCCACAAAACAATCCCTCTCTTTTTTTTAAATGCATATTCCTAACGTTTTGTTTAAAAAAGAGACTGCCCATGCAGTCTCTTTCTAAATTTTAAAAGTTTAGTATAAAATCTGTAAACTTTGTTTTTGAACCTGTTGATTGATTTGCGAAACAAGCGAATATATTCCGGGTTGTAATGATTTTCCGGTTTTAACATCTAAAATTGCAGTATGAGTTCCCGCAGCTTTATAGTCATTCACAATCATTCTTACAAGTTGTTGCATGCTGTTATACAAAGTAATGTTTACATTACCTGCTGTAGGTATTTTGTAAATAACTCTTGCCGTAGAAGCCACGGGATTGGGCGAGACTTTTAGAACTAATGAAATATTTTTACTATGTGCGGGTTGCTTTTCCCTATTATTAAGGGGTGCTTTGTGTGAGCAATCTGTTGCAGACCATGCCCCGGATTGTATTGGTGCTCCAGCGCAGTAACTTGTCCAATCTCCTGAACCCGTAAAAAGTATATTACCCCCAGAGATGGTGCCTGTTCCTGTTCCTTCATAAATAAAGCCGTCGGAATAGTTGATACATCCATCAGAATTTGGATTTTGAGCGTTAAAGAGTACATCTCCTGTTAGGTTATTAAATTTACCTGTAGCATTCCAGGGTTGTCCTAAAACTAAAACAGTTCCGGTGCCTGAAACAACGCCACTATTTATTTTAACGTTGGTAAATGTCCATACATAACCATAATTATCATGTATACATATTGTTCTCATTGCCTGGTCTTGGCCAAACGAGGCAATTGAAAATAGCAGGATTGGAAGTAGTGAGTAGATCTTTTTCATAATGAAGGTTTTTAAGTGAAAAATGGGTGTCATTATAATGTATATATACTTTAGAAAATTAACAAGGGTATTTAGACTTAATTGATAATGGGTTTAGATAAAAGCGGGAAGCAAGTAAATTTTAACATTAAACCCTTTATACTTTACCATGCGAACACCAATTTTTTAAACCAATCATTTTACCATTAAATTTGTTGCTTACAAGCAGACTGATATGCCTCAATACCCAAACAGACAGTTTTTAGATTTTGAACAGCCCATTAAGGATCTGTATGAACAAATTGAACAGACTAAAAAGCTTTCTGAAAAAAATACCAAAATTGATTATTCTGCCACCTTGCAGCAATTACACCAGTCGGTACTGGAAAGAAGAAAGGAAATAACCGAAAAACTTTCTCCCTGGCAAAAAGTGCAGTTAAGCCGACACCCCGATCGCCCATATACTTTAAAGTATATTCAAAATATGACCACTGGATTTATAGAACTGCATGGCGACAGAAACGTGAAAGATGATAAAGCTATGGTGGGTGGATTTGCCCAGCTCGATGGTGAAAGTGTAATGATCATTGGCCAGCAAAAAGGCATTAATACAAAAACAAGGCAACAGCGAAATTTTGGAATGGCAAACCCTGAAGGTTATAGAAAAGCACTTCGCCTGATGAAGCTTGCCGAAAAATTTAATAAACCTGTCATAACATTGATTGATACCCCCGGTGCATTCCCCGGGAGCTGAGGCAGAAGAACGCGGCCAGGGCGAAGCTATTGCCAGAAATATTTATGAAATGATACGTTTGCAGGTGCCGGTTATTTGCGTAGTTATTGGTGAAGGTGCCAGTGGCGGAGCATTAGGTATAGGCGTAGGTGATAAAGTGTTGATGATGGAAAATACCTGGTACACCGTAATTTCTCCCGAAAATTGCAGCAGCATTTTATGGAGAAGCTGGGAAAAGAAAGAAGTGGCTGCCGACCAGTTAAAGCTTACTTCAGAGAACATGAAAAGTTTTGGTTTGGTAGATGAAATTGTACCTGAACCAGTGGGTGGCGCACATTGGGATTATGTAGAAGCAGCAGCAATTTTAAAATCGCACCTCATACAGTCTTTGCAGGAACTAAAACCTATTCCACCTGCTGAAAGGGTTAAACAAAGAATAGAAAAATTTGGAAAAATGGGCTTCTGGAACGAATATCCCGAAAATGAAAATGGATCAGAAACAACTGAACCTTTTCTTGCCGGTAACGAACAAGTATAAAATCATTGCAATACTCGCCCGAATAATATTTTACCTTTCAGCCTTTCATTTAGTCTTGCTTTAAGGCTTATTCATTTTAAATATTTAATAATTTCATGTCTCTCAGGTCTTTACTTTCAGGCACAGGTGTAGCACTGGTAACACCGTTTAATTCAAATAAAGAGATCGATTTTAATGCGCTTGAAAAAATCATTGACTTTGTAATAAAACACGGCGTACAATACGTTGTAACATTAGGCACTACAGGAGAGACTCCAACCCTTTCAAAAGAAGAGAAAAAAGAGATTGCCAGCTTTACCTACGAAAAAATAAATGCCCGCATACCAATTGTAACAGGCATTGGTGGTAACAATACACAAGACATTATAAAAGACCTGGAAACATTTCCTTTAGATAATGCAACGGCTGTTTTAAGCGCTTCACCATATTATAACAAACCCTCTCAGCGCGGCCTGTTAGAACATTATAAAGCTTTAGCCAAAGCATCTCCAAAACCAATTATTCTTTACAATGTTCCAGGCAGAACTGCCCGCAATATTGAAGCATCAACAACATTGCAACTTGCTTCAGAAGTAGAAAACATTGCTGGTATTAAGGAAGCGAGTGGCGACATGCTGCAGTGCATGAAAATATTAAAACACCGTCATGCAGACTTTTTGGTTGTTAGCGGAGATGATCAATTGGTGCTTCCACAAATTGCCTGTGGTATGGATGGAGTAATAAGCGTTGCTGCCAATGCATTTCCTTCAAAATTTTCTGGTATGGTTCAGCTAGCATTAAAAGGTGATTTTTCGGCTGCGAAAAAATTGAATGATGAATTGATGGAAGCTTACGAACTAATGTTTGCTGAAAATAACCCGGCAGGCGTTAAAGCCTTTATGCATGAGGCTGGTTTACTACAAAATAATCTTCGCTTACCTGTAGTTCCGCTCAGTGAAAACCTGCATAAGCAGGTTAAAAGTTATTTGAAAAACTTTGAAAAGAAATAAAAAAAGGCTGCCATTGGCAGCCTCTTCCAAAAAAATATTTAAAATTTATTTGTGATCATCATGACCAACATGATGTTTCATCGGAAATTGATAAAATAACCCAACCTGGAAAACATTATTGGCAACACCAAGATTTGACTCTGAGGACTTTTTATTTATATCAGTAAGTCCTGGTACCCATCGTGCATCTAATCCCAAACCTGAGCTCATCAGGTATCCTAAACCAATAGGAAATGAGATATCGATTCCTTTATAGTTATCCTTGATATCTGATTCTTCAGACTCAAATTTATCTTTGGCACTAACTAAAAAACCTACCTGTGGGCCTGCTTCAATACGAAATCCTTCCCCGAACATTAATTGCGCCAACACTGGAAGATTAATATAATTAAGTTTGGTAGTATATGTATACCCATTGCCTTTAGATTTTCCACCCTGTGTAGAATAAAATAATTCAGGTTGTATAGCAAACTTCTCCGAAACATGAATATGTGCAAGACCACCTGCATAAAAGCCCGTTTTGTAATCGGAGCTTTTTAAATCAAAATCATTTTTTTCTACCCAAATGTTAGAAAAGTTTACCCCGGCTTTTAACCCGAATGCTGTGTTCTGGGAAAAAATATAACTACTCAGAAGCATAGCAGTTAAAACCAACATTGATTTTTTCATTGTTTAATTTTTAAATAAATAATTAAGGATTGATGATAAAAGATTATAAATAATAAAGATTAAGGTTCAAATTTCAATTGATTTTTACTTGTTTAATCATTTCGTTTTCCACAGGCCTTTAAAATTTGATTACATTTAAAACTTAACTCGATTCTCTTTTGAGAAAAGACCATTCAAATAATAGGCCAAATCTTAATTTATTATTGAACCACAACCTTTTGAATAATTCAATTTCTAAATGTATTACCCAGATCTCAATTGTTATTTTGTTTTTGAGCTGCAGTAATCATGAGGCAGTTTCAGTTTATGGCCAAACCCCTCAGCATAATTTTCCTATTAAAGGCATAAGCATGGTTGCACCTGTGAATGAATTACAAAAGCAGGATCTCAAACCATTGACAAACGTTTATGCAAACAGTATTGCAGTTATGCCATACGCTTTTTGTTCACCGGAAAATCCCGTAATTCAGTACAATCATTCCGGGCAATGGTGGGGAGAAAGCGATGCAGGTGTTATTGGTTCAATCTCCCTTGCACATGAAAATGGATTTACAGTAATGCTTAAACCACACTTATGGATTGCACATGGAGAATATACAGGCAATTTCAAATTAGGTTCCAATTCAGAATGGGTAATCTGGGAAAAAAGTTATACTGATTACGTGATGCACTTTGCATACCTGGCCGATTCTATGAAGGCTGAAATTTTTTGCTTTGCCACAGAAATGGGTACCGCTATAAAAGAACGACCCGCTTTCTGGAGCGCACTTATTGATTCTGTAAAAAAGGTTTATCACGGTAAAATTACCTACGCCGCAAATTGGGATGACTACAAATATTTTTCTTACTGGAGCAAGATGGATTATATAGGTATAGATGCATACTTCCCTTTATCAACTAATAAAACCCCGTCGGTGAATGATTATAAAAATGGATGGAAGAAATTTTCAGGAGACCTGAAAAAATTAAGTGATAAAAGTGAAAAGAAAATTTTATTTACGGAATACGGTTACAGAAATGTTGATTATGCGGCTGCGGAACCCTGGAAAGAAAATGAGGGTAATAAAAATGATGCTGCCCAGAGCAATGGAATACAGGCGTTATTTGAAACCTTTGCAACTGAAAAATGGTTTGCCGGTGGTTATTTATGGAAGTGGTATATTGATAAACCGCGCCACCATAATAAACAGGAAATTGATTTTACGCCCCAGGGAAGGTCAGCTGAAGAAGTTATCAAAAACTGGTACCAATAATAATTATTCCTCCACAGTTTTGCTTGCTTTATTAAGCGCTTCTTCTTTCTCTTCAGTATCTGCTTCCGGTTTTTCCTGTACGGCTTTAATGCGGGGACTGTAGTTGAGATGAATAAACATGCCGAAATGATCTGATCCGAAATGCGGCATTCGACGCATGGAAACCAGGGCAAAATGGTTGGAGCAAAAAATGTAATCCAGCGGAAAACGCATAAGCTGATTATTAGCAGAAAAGGTGCTGTAAAATCCACGACCCCGACGGGGATCAAGTAAACTGCTCACCTTTCTAAATAACATGGTTACATGGCTCCATGCAACATCATTAAGATCGCCCATAACAATACAGGGATCTTCAAAATGTTCAATTTTTAATGCCACTTTCATTAACTCTTTATCCTTGGCAGTAGAATACATAGATTCTTTTGGAACGGGAGGCTTGGGATGCAGGCCATAGAGTTTAACAGGTGTTCCATTTTTTAAAAGCACTGTGGCGTCTATTGATGGAATTTCATCTTCTACCCAAAATCTAACCTTTTTTTCTTCAACTTCTAACCTCGAAAAAAATAATAAACCATACGTGTTATCCAGTGGGTGTTCTAAATAATAGGGATAATTTTTCTTCAGCTTTTCCATAGCTGCCTGCCACTTTTTATCAGTTTCAACTAAAAAAATAATATCAGGATCTTTTTCTTTAATCTGTGCATACAGTTTTTCAAATTCGTTGTTTGTTTGCAGCACATTCGCCGTAAATATTTTAAGGCTTGTTTTGGTTGAGGCATCAACTGCTTTTATCATTTCCTTCTTTCCGAAAATGGTATATGGAATAATCTTAACCAACAAAAAAATAACCCCTGCAAAAACTGGAACAGTTAACCACCAGAACCCATCATCTAATACTGCTTTATTCACAAGCAAAATAATTAGTGCCAGGACTCCTAAAATTAATTTTTGTAGCCGTGGGTATTCAAGTATTCTAAAGGTCCAGTAATCGCTGCGTACGGAAGGCAAGGTTGTTACTATAATAAAGAAAATGGAAAGAACATAAATTAAAATTTTAGAAAACATAAGCTACCATTGAAATTGAAAGATAAGCGTAATTAGTTTTTTTTCTAAAACAATTGAAAAGATGCAGGTCATTATTATTGTAAAATCATTGCGCATAAAAAAAGGTGTTGAAATCAACACCTTTATAAATAAACTATAAAAAATTATTCATGCGTTATCTTAACAGGATGCTTTTCCAATACTTTTTTCAATTTTACTGATGAGTCTTCTTCCTTGCCTGCAAGGTCTGCAAGACTTATGCGGTCTAATAAACTATCTACTGAAAATTGTATCATTTTCCAAAGTGAACGCGCTGAACAGTCAACTGAATTAGTACAAAAATTTACAGAGCCAAAATGAGAATTACAAAATTCACTATTAAATAAAGCGCCGCCGAGGGTTTTTAAAACGTGGTTTACATTAATTTCTTCCATGGGTTTAGCCAGCACATAACCACCCTTTTGACCTGGCGTGCTGTTTATGAAAGAAGACATGCGCAGCACACGGGTTAACTTAGCAACATAGTGCTGGGTTAAGCCCTCCGCTTCGGCAAGCTGAGGAATACTCATACCTTCCTCATCCACGCACTTTGCAATACGTAGCAAGATTCTTAAACCATATTCTTCCTGTGCGGTAATTTTCATGAATAATTTTTTTGTATCCGTTACATGTACATGTTTAAGTATGCGCGGGTACGGAAAAGCTTAAGTCCAGTCTTCTGGTTTAAGCGGATCTACGCCAAACTTTTCAATAAAAAATTTCTGAAGGTCTTTTACACTTTTTTCATCGTTCCCTTTCTCACATAACTCATTATATACTGTGATCAACTGGTCTGCAATATCACCGGCAGAATTGCTTTCGATCTGGTAGCGGTGAAGCATGTGCATCAGTTCGCCATTTTTAAAAACACAAATATTGGGAGAAGATGGTGTAACACCTGCCAGGTAATGCTGCCTGAAATGTGCAACTGCTTCTTTTTCCATACCGGCAAAAATGGTGAACAGGCAATCGGGGATTACTTTATTAAATAAAGATAAAATGGCACCTGGCCTTGACACCCTTGCAGAGCAACCACAAACGGAGTTAACAACAACCAGAATTATTTTGTCGTCATCTCTTTTGAGTGCTGCATCTACATCAGCAGGGGTAAGCATTTGCTTGAATCCAGCAGTGATCAATTCTTCGCGGTAAGGTGCTGCTATTTGTTCGGGATAGGTTGGTCCCGTATTTCCTATTAAGCTATCTAAACTTATTTGTGGCATATTATTTTTTTATAAATTTTTTATTACATAAAACCCAGTTCAAGCTGGGCAGCTTCACTCATTTTGCTTTTATCCCATGGAGGTTCCCATGTTACAGAAACATGCACATCATTTACACCTTCCAGTTCCCTAACACGCTCATCTACCTCAACCGGTAAAGACTGTGCGGCAGGACAACCGGGTGCGGTAAGCGTCATAACAATCTGTACATTATTTATCGGAAGAATGTCTATTTCATAGATCAGCCCCAACTCAAAAATACTCACCGGGATTTCCGGATCATAAATACCTTGCAAAACCTCTATCACTTTTTCTTTTAACGCTGCTTCATCCATATTAGTGTTTTATAAATTGTGTTGTAATTTATATGCAAGCGCATAATTCTTCATTTGTTTTACCATCGCGAACAAACCGTTGCTACGGGTTTGAGCAAGATGAGACGTCATGCCTATTTTATTTATAAAATCCAGTTTTGCCCCGATTATCTCATCAGGCATTCTTCCATTCAGCACTTTTATAAGCATGCTTACCAAACCTTTTACAATTATGGCATCACTTTCCGCCTTAAAGAATATTCTTCCATTCTCTTCTTCAGCATGCATCCACACGGTGCTTTGGCATCCCTTCACTTTATTTTCTTCTTTCTTATACACATCATCAAGGGGTGCCAGTTTTTTACCCAGGTCTATAATATATTCATATTTATCTTCCCAGTTTTCGAATAAAGCAAAATCTTCTACAATTTCATTTTCCGTTTCTTCCAAACTTTTTGCTGCAGGTTGCTGCATAATTATAATAACATTTTAATTGATTTTTTTACACCCTCAACTAACAAGTCAACCTCTTCTTTCGTATTATACATGCCAAAAGATGCGCGAATAGTTCCCTGCAGTTTAAAACAGTTCATCAAAGGTTGTGTGCAATGATTTCCGGTTCTTACAGCAATACCATAATTATCAAGCAACACACCCATATCTTGTGGATGCGTACCTTCTACTATAAAAGACACTACACCGGTTTTATTTTCGGCAGTACCTATTAGCCGTACATGCGGTATGGCTGAAAGTTTTTCAGTTGCATAACGCACCAATTCTTCTTCATGCGCCTGTATACTTTCTTTACCAACCTCATTAACAAAATCAATAGCGGCTTTTAATGCAACAGTATCTGCAATGTTTGGCGTGCCTGCTTCAAATTTATAAGGCAGGTCATTGTATGATGATGTTTCGTAAGAAACTTCTTTGATCATTTCACCCCCACCCATATAAGGCGGCATTGCTTCCAATAATTCCTTTTTGCCATATAACACACCGATACCTGTAGGACCATAGATCTTATGACTTGATAGTGCGAAAAAATCACAGTCCATTGCCTGCACATCTATTTGAAGGTGCACGCTTGATTGCGCACCATCTACCATTACGGGAATGTTTTTTTCATGCGCAATGGAAATGATCTCTTCAACAGGATTTATTGTTCCGAGAGAATTACTTACGTGAACAACAGAAATGAATTTTGTTTTAGAAGAAATTAATTTTTCAAACTCTTCCATAATCAATTCACCCTTATCGTTCACAGGGATGATTTTAAGCGTTGCCTTTTTTTCAAGACATAATATTTGCCAGGGCACCATATTGGAATGATGCTCCATTGCAGAAATAATTATTTCATCGCCCTCTTTAATATTTTGCCGGCCCCAGGTAGCTGCAACCAGGTTAATGCTTTCTGTAACACCGCGGGTAAAAATAATTTCTTCCCTGTGTTTCGCATTTATAAAAGCCTGCACGGTATCACGGGTTGCCTCATACGCAGCTGTGGCCTCTTCTGCAAGGGAATGTATGCCACGATGAATGTTTGCATTGTACTGGCTGTAATAATCTATCAGCGCATCTAAGACTACCTGAGGTTTTTGCGCTGTTGCCGCATTATCCAGGTACACAAGTTGCTTCCCCTTTACCATGCGTTGTAAAACAGGAAATTGTGTTCTAACCCATTCTACATCTAAAGGTTTAATATGATTGGCTGTTTCGATCATGCGGATTCAAATTCAAACCGTTCACTTATAATTTTTTCAAGATGATTTTTTAAGGGCTCAATTTTTACCTGTTCTATTATATCTGATGCAAAGGCATGTAATAATAATGATTGTGCTTTCTTTTCATCAAGCCCGCGGGAACGCAGGTAAAACATGGCTTCTTCATCTAAACGGCCAATGGTACAACCATGAGAACACTTTACATCATCAGCAAATATTTCAAGTTGTGGCTTGGTGTTTACAGATGAGAAATCGCTTAACAATATATTTTTATTACTCTGGTATGCATTTGTTTTCTGCGCATCTTTTCTCACATAGATCTTACCATTGAAAACACCGGTAGATTTATCGTTCATTATACCTTTATAAAATTCGTTACTGTAGCAATTAGGCTGCGCATTATCTACAATCGTGTGGTTATCGATATGAGTTGAACCGGTTGGCATGTATAAACCATACAGGTGCGCTTCGTTATGTTCCGCATCCAATACAACATTTAAGTTGTTTCTTATTGTACCGCCATTCAATGAAACGGTAATGGAATTGGTGAAGCATTTGCCTGCATGCAGAATATGCGTGGTGCCTACATGATGGCAATTTTGTTTTTCGTTCTGCACTTTATGATAATTAAGTACACCATCTTTCTGTACAACAAATTCTATTATTTCGTTAGTGAAACTTTCCTGCAGGCCTTCATTAGCATATATTTCAACAACATCTGCGCGTGAATTTTCTGACAGGTAAAAAAATGTTCTTGGCTGTACAAAAACATTTTCTGTAGTACTGTCTGTTAAATGATAAATGTATACAGGTCTACTTAAAGTTACGTTTGGCTTTATATAAATAAACAATCCATTACCGGCAAATGCGGTATTCAAAGCCTGCATGCCATCCTTCATATAATTTCCGCTATGCCCCATAAATTTCTTTAAAATATCTGCATGCGAGCAACTGGCTGCTTCTTCAATTGACATAATAATCAGTTCGCTATTTTTTATGTCTGAGGCACCAGCATCGAAATTTCCATTAATAAAAAAAAGTGCATTATCTTCTTCAGTCCCAGCTATTTTCACTTTTTCTAAAAGGGTTCTATTAAAAGAACCGGAGGCATTTACATCGTATGTGTATTCTTTATTTAAAAGTCCTGTTAACCTGGTATATTTCCATTCTTCATGCCTCATGGTGGGGATGCCCACTTTACTATAGTAATCAAATGCATGCTGCCTGAACTTTTTTAGTGCTCCATCATCCTCTTTATTTTGTAAAGAATTAAACTGTTGGGGTATTGCCTGTAATAAATTCATCTTATAACTTTCTAATTGCGACTTAATTTTCGAGTGCTGTTGTTAATACTTCGGGTTTAATAAATTCATACCCTTTTTCTTCTAATTCAAGGGCTAATTCCTTGGTACCGCTTTTTACAATTTTTCCCTTGTATAAAACGTGAACGAAATCAGGCACTATATAATCGAGTAATCTTTGGTAATGCGTAATAACCAGAACCGCATTGTTTTTATTTCTTAAAGTATTTACACCATTTGCAACTATGCGCAGTGCATCAATGTCCAGACCGCTGTCGGTTTCATCAAGCACAGCCAAACGCGGTTCTAACATGGCCATCTGAAAAATCTCATTACGCTTTTTTTCACCGCCCGAAAACCCTTCATTTAAAGAACGGGAAAGCAGGCTCTGATCTATATTTACCAATGCCATGCGTTGTTTCATCAACTTTAAAAAAGCAACAGCATCTAAAGGTTCTTCGCCACGATACTTCCTGGCTTCATTTAAAGCCGTCTTTATAAAATTAGTAGTGCTTACACCGGGTATTTCCACAGGGTATTGAAAAGCAAGGAACAAACCTTCTTTCGACCTGTCTTCAGGGGTAAGTTCTAAAAGGTCTTTGTTTAAAAATTCAACATTTCCCTCAGTAACTTCAAATTCACTTCTTCCTGCTAAGACAGAGGCAAGGGTGCTTTTTCCTGAACCATTCGGACCCATAATAGCATGCACTTCACCGGCTTTGATCTCGAGATCAATGCCCCGTAAAATTTCCTTTCCTTCTATCGATGCATGTAAATTGTTAATAGTTAACATGTGCGTTTAATCTTTTAATTCTTTGTTTGTATAATATTAAAATGAAAGTTTTATCCTACACTTCCTTCCAGGCTAATGGCTAAAAGCTTTTGTGCTTCAACAGCAAATTCCATGGGAAGCTGGTTCATCACTTCTTTAGCGAAACCGTTTATAATGAGGGCAACAGCAGTCTCGGTATCTATACCGCGCTGGTTGCAATAAAATATTTGGTCTTCTCCAATTTTGGAAGTGGTGGCTTCATGTTCTAAATGTGCCGTGCTGTTCTTCGCTTCTATATAAGGGAAGGTATGGGCGCCGCATTTATCCCCAAGTAACAAGGAATCGCATTGGGAAAAATTCCTGGCATTTGAAGCGTTGCGCCCCACATGCACCAACCCGCGATAACTGTTATTACTAAACCCTGCACTGATACCTTTAGATACTATTCGGCTTTTGGTATTCTTACCAAGGTGCATCATTTTAGTACCGGTATCTGCTTGCTGATAATTATTTGTTACAGCAACAGAATAAAATTCGCCGGTTGAGTTATCACCTTTTAAAATAACGCTTGGGTATTTCCATGTAATGGAAGAGCCTGTTTCTACCTGTGTCCAGGAAATCTTAGAATTTTTGCCTGCGCAAATTCCACGCTTGGTAACGAAATTATAAATACCGCCCTTGCCGTGTTTATCACCGGGATACCAGTTCTGCACAGTAGAATATTTTATTTCGGCATTATCCATGGCTATCAATTCTACAACCGCTGCATGCAATTGATTTTCATCGCGCATAGGTGCAGTGCAACCCTCCAGGTAACTTACATACGAACCTTCTTCGGCCACAATTAAAGTGCGCTCGAACTGGCCGGTATTTAATGCGTTAATCCTGAAATAGGTTGAAAGCTCCATCGGGCAGCGAACCCCTTTGGGAATATAGCAAAAAGAGCCATCAGTAAAAACCGCCGAATTTAAGGCAGCAAAATAGTTATCTGTAATGGGAACAACTGAACCCATATATTTTTTAATAAGCTCCGGGTGATTCTGAATAGCCTCTGTGATTGAACAGAATATTATACCCAAGCCAGATAATTGCTCTTTAAAAGTAGTAGCGATGCTAACACTGTCTATCACGGCATCTACGGCTATGCCGGAGAGGCGCTTCTGTTCGTTAAGCGATATACCTAATTTCTCAAAAGTTTTACGTAATTCGGGGTCTATCTCGTCCAGATTTTTTGGATTGATCTTTTGCTTAGGAGCAGAATAATAAATAATATCCTGATAGTCAATTTTTGGGTAAGTAATGTTCGCCCATTCAGGTTCCTTGTCTTCTATGGTTTTCCAGTAACGAAAAGCTTTCAACCGCCATTCCAACATCCACTCAGGTTCATTCTTCTTAGCTGAAATAAACTTGATAATACCTTCGTTTAAACCTTTTGGGGCTTCATCTGCTTCTATGTCTGTAACAAATCCATATTTATAATCGCTTAAGGCTGTTTGCTCAAGCGTTGCCAGCATTTCACTCATTTTTTTCCTTGATTTTTAAGAACAGTGCAAAGTTACTACTCATTTGTACAAAAAAGTATAAACAGCATAAATCACAAGCTATTTCATTGATTATAGACACATTCTAATGGATTTTTAACATTATTTAAAAAATCTATCTGTCAAAAATTGTATAATTAAAATGTCGTCCTGTATTTTAGGCAAATTCAGTATTTAGGAACTAATTATTAATCTTATGAGAAAACTTTTAAAGAAATTTGTTCGTATTCATTCGGTAACTGCAGCCCTGTTTTTTACTGCAATAATGGCTGGTTGTAACAAAGATTTCAACGACGTTAAAGAAAATTCGCCAAGCAATCAAAGGGCGGATGTTTTCAGGAACCCGCTTCACCAGCCGAATGTAATTTTATTTGTTGCCGATGACTTAGGTTACGAAGTACCTCAATTTACAGGGGGGCAATCTTATAATACCCCCAATCTCGATTTTATGGCAAATAATGGGGTGCATTTCAGTGAAACCTATATGCATCCAGATGGTTTTCCTTCCAGGCTTGCGTTGCTCACGGGTAAATACAGTTTCAGAAATTATGTGACCTGGGGTTTGCTCCCGGCTTCTGAAAAAACGATAGGTAACCTGATGGAAGATGCAGGTTATGCCACCTGCTTTGTAGGTAAATGGCAGTGTGGAGATGGCGATGTTCGCATTAAAGGTGCCGGTTTCCAGGATTACCTTGTTTACCTGCCTTTCCGTGGGTTAAACCAGCGAGAAGGACGGTATAAAAACCCATCATTATATGCTAATGGCGATTACCTGCCCGCATCAGAAACCAACGGAAAATATTCAGAGGATATGCTTTCCGATTACCTGTGCAACTTCATTAGTAAAAATAAAAACCAACCTTTTTTTGGATTATACTCATTTAACCTGGTGGCGGCACCTTACGTTCCGTCTCCTGATCACCCGGACTATGCCAACTGGGACCCCCGTGGTGAAGTAAAAAGAGATGATCCTAAATATTTCAAAAGTGAAGTGGAGTACCTGGATAAAATGGTTGGGAAAGTGATCGCAAAAGTGCGCGATGCGGGTCTTGAAGAAAATACAGTATTCTTGTTTATTACAGATAATGCCACTCAAAAGGCAATCACCTCCCAATTTAAAGGAAGAGAAATTGTTGGTACCAAAACACAAACCAACAAACCCGGTACCATTGTGCCTTTTGCAGCATACTGGAAAAACACCATTATTCCCCGTAGAAAAAACAACACCTTAATAGACTATACCGATTTTCTTCCGACACTTGCCGAATTGGCCGGCGTTGAAAAACCAACCAGTTATGGAACCTTAGATGGTGTATCTTTTTATGACAATATGCTCAATATACCAGGAATGGATCGCGATTGGGTTTTCTGCCATTGGGATAATAATCCGAATGACAACGGACTTGTACCAAGAGAAAGATTTGTCTTTAATTCAACTTATAAATTGTACGACACCCTAAATTATTCAAAGTTCTATAATATGGATAAAGACCTTTGGGAGCAAAGATCTATCAATAATAAAAAATTAACGCCCGAAGAGATTGAAATTAAAAAGCAATTCGTTGAAGTATTAAAGAACATGCATTAATAATTTATTTTTTGTGTTTGTTTTTGGAGCCCGGCAATTAAGCGTTGACCGGGCTTTTCTTGCGTCGCACACTTGTACACCATAACTTTATTTGCCACAATAACGAAAAATTTTTCTGAAGCTTTATGCGAATTTTATTTTTCTTACTAATTACTGTTCTTGCGCAGTGCACCTATGCGCAATACACGCTTACCCTCGTTGCGAAAACACCCGGCAAATATGACAGCGTATTCGTGGCCGGAAATTTTAATGGATGGCAACCCGGTGCTCTTAACACCCTGTTAAAAGATGCCGGAGTTACCAAAACCATTGCCTTAGACCTTACTGAAAATGTATATGAATTTAAATTAACAAGGGGCAGCTGGCGAACCGTTGAAACTTCGGCAAGCGGTGAGCCTGTAAATAACAGGATGATTAATCTTACCCGGGATACCACTATATATATTGATATTCCCGCATGGGCAGATCAGTTCAGCCCAAAAGAAATTAAACATACTGCCAGTAAAAATGTTTCGGTAATAGATACGGCGTTTTTTATTCCGCAATTAAACAGGCACCGCCGCATATGGATCTATCTTCCGGAAAATTATGACAGGGTTTCTTGTACTTACCCGGTTTTATATATGCACGATGGGCAAAATGTTTTCGACGTTCAAACTTCCTCTTTCGGAGAATGGGGAGTGGATGAATGCCTCGACACACTTTCCAGGCAATTAAAAAAGTATTGTATTGTTGTGGGAATAGACCATGGCGGCGAAAAAAGACTTAATGAATTAAATCCTTACGATAATCCTAAGTTTGGGAAGGGAGAAGGAGATGCCTACCTCGAATTTATTGTACAAACACTCAAACCTTACATTGATTCAACATATCGAACCAAACCGAAGGTTAACAGTACTTACATAGCTGGTAGCAGCATGGGTGGGCTAATTTCTATGTATGCGCTTACAAAATATCCCATGATTTTCGGCGCAGCAGGTGTTTTTTCTCCGGCATTTTGGGTAGCTCCTTCCATTTTTGATGCTGTGGATTCAGCAAATTATCTTAAAAATACCCGGGTATATTTGTTTGCCGGAGAAATGGAAAGCAGTGAAATGGTAGCTGACATGCAAAAAGTCGCCTCACTATTACGCAGAAAAAATTGCTTCAACATTACCGAAATTGTTGACCCGCAGGGTAAACATTCAGAGAATACCTGGCGGTCTCACTTTGATGATTTCTACAGGTGGTTAATGAAGGATAAATAAGACCTGCCATTTTTTCACCCTAATCCCTCATGGCATAATGATTGACTATAATCTGTTGTAACACTAAATTTTATAATTCAATCAAATAGAAATGGGAAAGATTATAGGTATAGACTTAGGAACAACCAATAGTTGCGTTGCTGTATTAGAAGGTAACGAGCCTATGGTTATTGCTAATGATGAAGGACGCAGAACAACCCCGTCTGTGGTGGCTTTTTTAAAAAATGGAGAACGCAAAGTTGGCGACCCTGCTAAAAGGCAGTCAATTACCAATCCTCAGAATACTATAATGAGTATAAAGCGTTTTATGGGCCGTAAACATGATGAGGTGGGTGAAGAATTAAGCCATTGGAGCTATAAACTGGTAAAAGGCGACAATAATACTGTTCGTGTAGATATTGATGGAAGGCTATACACGCCCCAGGAAATTTCAGCAATGATCTTGCAGAAAATGAAAAAAACTGCTGAAGATTATTTAGGACAAGAAATAAGTGAAGCAGTAATAACTGTTCCGGCATATTTTAATGATGCCCAAAGGCAGGCGACGAAAGAAGCCGGTGAAATTGCAGGCTTGAATGTTAGAAGGATCGTTAATGAACCCACTGCTGCAGCCCTTGCATATGGACTTGACAAGAAACACCGCGATATGCGTATTGCCGTTTTCGATTTAGGCGGTGGTACTTTTGATATTTCTATACTCGACCTTGGCGAAGGAGTTTTTGAAGTGAAATCTACAAATGGTGATACACACTTAGGTGGTGATGATTTTGACAAGGTGATTATGGATTGGCTGGCAGAAGAATTTAAACAAGAAGAAAATGTAGATCTGCGTAAAGATCCTATGGCTCTTCAACGTTTGAAAGAAGCTTCTGAAAAAGCTAAGATTGAGTTGTCTTCCTCTTCAGAAACAGAAATTAACCTGCCATATGTAACCGCAATTGATGGCGTGCCTAAGCACCTTGTAAAAAAACTTACCAGGGCAAAATTTGAGCAGCTTGCCGATAAATTATTTGCACGTTGTTTAAAACCATGCGAGGCTGCCTTGAAAGATGCAGGTTACAATACATCACAAATAGATGAAGTGATTCTTGTGGGAGGTAGCACCCGTATACCCAAAGTGCAGGAAATTGTAGAAAAGTTTTTTAATCGCAAACCCAATAAGGGCGTAAACCCCGATGAGGTTGTAGCAGTAGGGGCAGCCATTCAGGGTGCTGTATTAACTGGTGAAGTGAAAGATGTGGTATTATTAGATGTTACACCTTTAAGTCTTGGTATTGAAACTTTGGGTGGAGTAATGACAACTATGATACCTTCCAATTCAACTATTCCAATTAAAAAGACCGAAGTATATTCTACAGCGAGTGATAACCAACCCGGTGTGCAGATTCATGTACTTCAGGGAGAAAGACCTATGGCCAACCAAAACAAGAGCCTTGGTATTTTTAACCTGGATGGACTACCTCCCGCTCCCCGTGGCGTACCGCAGATTGAAGTAACTTTTGATATTGATGCAAACGGTATTATTCATGTGAATGCAAAGGATAAAGGAACGGGCAAAGAACAAAAGATTAGAATTGAAGCCGGTAGTGGTTTAAGTGGTGAAGAGATTGAAAAGATGAAAGCTGAAGCTAAAGCCAATGAGGCAACAGACAAGCAGGCAAAGGAAAAAGTTGAAAAGATAAACCAGGCAGACAGCATGATCTTCCAGACAGAAAAACAATTGAAAGAGTTTGGAGATAAAGTTTCAGCCGATAAGAAGGCGCCAATTGAAGAAGCCTTAAATAAGCTTAAAGAAGCCCACAAAAGTCAGGATGTTGGTGCGATAGATGCATCTATGGCGGAAATAAACACCGCATGGACAGCCGCAAGTGAAGAGTTATATAAAGCACAGCAGGCAACCGGCGGTGACCAGGGCGCGCAACCTCAGCAACCAGGTGACCAGCCTGGAGACAATGCAGGTGGCGAAACAGTTACAGATGCTGAATTTGAAGAAGTGAAGTAAAATATCTGATAGTATAAAGCCCCGCATTTTGCGGGGCTTTTTTATGCTTTCGAGTATAGGTTTATATTTTTAAAAAGCCAATCATACTAATTTACCGTTAATAGAAAACAGGCTGTCAATTCAAAATAAAATTTGGTTTTGGCAAGATTATTGGCTATAATAAGGTATTACTTAAACCGAAAAAATAGAAATTTTATGAGTACACAGAATTTTGTAATTGGAGCCTTAGCAGGTTTAGCAGCAGGTGTTGTGGTTGGATTTTTACTTGCACCAGCTGCAGGATCAGAAACCCGTCAAAACATAGCCGATACAACAGGAAAATTAACTAAAAAAATTCGCGAGTTTGCTGGTCAGGCAAAAGATGAATTTGAAAATTCAATGGATAATTCTGCAGAAGGTGTTCAAAACTGGGCTGAAAATTCCAGGCAGAATTCTTTTAGCTAATTAAGTTATTTGGAAATTCAGATCGTTCTATTGAAAATTCAGGCCTGTAAACCAGGCCTTTTTCATTTGATGGCGGTTTAAATTTAACGCATTGAATGACTACTTTTGGATAACTGTATAGCTGTTATTCCTTATCTTTGAGCCTCATACTTTTTATAAAATCATAGCACTTTCCCCGTTAATCATTATCATGCAAACTCCGAAGTTTACACAAGTTAGGCCTTCTTTTCACGCAGAATTAAAAAGCAGAATCAATCAATATTTTGAACAATCGGGCAGAAAAATGACCGGTAATTACAAGCTGTGGTTAAAGGCATTAATGCTTCTTGCTATTTTCATTGGCACATATGTTCACCTCGTATTTTTTGCTCCGCCGCTTTGGCTCGCATTATCCGAATGTGTGTTGCTCGGTGGCATTGTAGCAGCAATTGGTTTTAATGTAATGCACGATGGTGCCCACGGCAGTTTTAGCGATAATCCTGTAATTAATAAGATTGCAGCCATTACCCTCGCACTGTTAGGTGGAAGCCATTTTATGTGGAATGTAAAACATAACATTATACACCATGCTTACACAAATATTGATGGTGTTGATGATGACATTAACGCCAAACCGTTTTTAAGAATGGCAGCCACGCAAAAAAAATATTCCTTTCATAAATACCAACATTTTTACTTCTGGTTTTTTTACAGCCTTTTATACATCTATTGGATTTTTGTTTCTGATTATAAAAAGTATTTTACTAAAAAGATCGGTGAAATTCCATTGAAAAAAATGGATCCTTCTGACCATGTTGTGTTTTGGTTGTTTAAGCTTATTCACTTGTTTATTTTTGTTATCATACCTATTTTGGTTGCCGGACTTGTACCAACTATCATTGGCTTTTTAACAGTAACACTTGTGGCGGGCATTGTAACAAGCATTGTATTTCAGTTGGCACATACTGTTGAGCATACGCACTTCCCCATGCCATCAGACGTAACCGGTAGAATTGAAGATGAATGGGCAGTACACCAGATAAAAACAACAGCAAATTTTGCAACTCGCAACCGTGTAATTTCCTGGTTGGTAGGTGGATTAAATTTTCAGATTGAACATCACCTGTTCCCGAAAATATCACACATTCATTACCCTGCAATTAGCAAGATCATTAAGCAAGCATGTCATGAATATGGTATCGCTTACGTAGAATACCCTAGAATGTATAAAGCGGTTTTCTCGCACATTAATTTTTTAAAACAAATGGGCAGGGATTAAACTCTCATATAATTTCAAGAAAAATGGTATAAAGCAAACGCCTTATACCATTTTTTTATGCGGTAAATCTAATCTAAAATGCTTCAGGTTCTAGGCCGCCTGATTGCCTGCGATCTATTAATTTTTCTTTGGATCTTCTCATTATTTTTTGCAACACCTCTACTGTATCTAATACAGCTTTTTCTAATGTCTCCCCGCTTCGTTTGGCAAAATGATCATTTCCCGGAACTTCTAACCGTATTTCACAATACTGGTTTTCGGGGCTTCCTGCCGGACCTTGAAAAAGAGTAACATTAGCACGAACAATAGAATCTTTACCGTGTAATTTATCTAACTGCTCCTTTACAAAAGATTGTAAATTATCACTGGCTGTAAAACCCAAAGATTGAATGATGGTATCCATAAATGAAAGTTTATTTTTTATATTTTACACTATAATCATACCACTGGAAGGTAATGGATTTTAGGGGTTAATACTTGCCATCCATCCTTTTCCATTTCTTCAAATCTTTAATGCCATTCCTCAACATTCTTTCTTTCATTGTATAGCTTTATACACTTATTTTTGAAAAATGAAGGATGATATTTTTGAAAAAGTTGCAGAAATAATTTTACTGAATAATAAGAATCTTACCCGGGATGATATAAAGCCTGCAGCAACTTTTGAAGAATTAAATATGGATTCGCTGGATGGCATATCACTTATTACAGATCTTGAAAACCATTATAAAATTATTCTCACCAATGAAGAGGTTTCTGCCATAAAAAATGTTGGTGATGCAGTTTCAGCCATTGAGGTTCGTCTAAACTAAAACTTTCTTTATTACATGCGCGTTGTTGTAACAGGTCTTGGGGGCATTTGTGCACTGGGAAATAAACTGGATGAAATATGGCAAAAAGTTCTCACATGCAAATCAGGCATTGAACCACTACAAGGCTTCGATCAGGCGAATCTCAGGTTCAAAAATGTTGCACAGGTAAAGCACTTCATTCCCGAAGATCATTTTTCGCAAAAAGAATTGATGTTGCTCGATAAGTTCTCGCAGTTAATGCTTGTATCTACCCGCGAAGCGGTGAATGATTCCGGAATTATATTTTCAGATGAATCGAAAAATTCAACGTGCATAATTACCGGATGCAGCATTGGCGGACAGGATACACAGGATACTACTTTCCACGACTTACTGGTAGAAAAAAAACAAAATATTAACCCGCTTTCAATACCACGCATTATGCCGAACGCAGCGGCAAGCAATATCTCCATGCTATATGGAATAACCGGACCTACGTATAATATTTCAACAGCATGCTCGTCCGGCAACCATGCAATCGGCAACGCTTTCTGGATGGTAAGAAATGGAATGTGTAAAACCGCAATAACGGGTGGAAGTGAAACGCCCATCAGTTATGGTTTTTTAAAAGCATGGGATGTGTTACGGGTAATATCCCCCGATACATGCCGCCCCTTTAGCAAAAACAGGCAGGGAATGATTTTGGGGGAAGGCGCCGCCACATTAATTCTTGAATCTTTGGAAACCGCCATTGAGCGCAAAGCAAAAATATATGCTGAGGTTGTAGGGTTCGGCATGTCTTCAGATGCGGGGCACATAACTAAACCATCGCAACACGGGCCAGAAATGGCAATGCGTGCTGCCTTGCAGGATGCGAACCTTTCACCCACTGATATTGGATATATAAATGCTCATGGAACCGGCACTCTTGCCAATGACCCCATGGAAATAAGTGCGATTAAAACTGTGTTTGGAGAACACGCTGGCAAACTTGCAGTTAGCAGTACAAAATCTTTACACGGACATTTATTAGGTGGAACAGGTGCCATTGAAGCATTAATTACTATTAAAGCCCTCGATCAAAATGTTTTGCCACCTACAGCCAATTTTACAGAGCCGGATGAAAGCTGCGACCTGGATGTTGTACCTAATGCAGCCAGAACTGCCTCTTATAATTACAGTATGAGTAATTCATTTGCCTTTGGGGGACTGAATGCTTCAATAGTCTTCAAAAAATGGGTTGGAAAGGAGGAAAAATAAAAAGCGCTAAAAAAGGGCTTTTCATAAAAATAGAATTTGGTATCGAATATATATAAATTTTTAAATCTAAATTCAGTTAATAAAAAAAACCGGCAAATGCCGGTTTTTTTTATACTGTTTCGTCAGTATTATTCTCATTTTTGTTTTCACCTTTTGCCGCGATCTGGGTTTGCAAGTCTTCATTGTAAGGAGAACTTACACCATGGTGATCATCAGGGTTACCTAAGCCTGTTGCTGGTCCGCCTTTTGCTGCATGATCCCTTTCCCTGTCCTGGTTTTCAGCGGCATATCCGGTTGAATCTGTTTTATCATTTGGCATAATCGTATAATTAAAGTGATGAATGCTTTAATTGCTAATATAATTATGCCCTTAGCAATTTAAACCTGATAAAGATTGTTTGTGCAGTGTATTCCACAAACCTCAATCTTCATTTTCGGCATACGCACTCACTGGTTCACAGGTACAAATCAGGTTCCTGTCTCCATATGTGTTATTAACCCTGCCTACTGAAGGCCAGAATTTATTTTGCGTTACGTAAAAAAGTGGAAATGCTGCGTCTTCCCTTGTATATGGCTTTTCCCAATCGGTTTTAATAACCATTGCCTGCGTATGCGGACTATTTTTTAGAGCATTGTCCTTTCTGTCTGCCTCCCCTTTTTCAACCTGTCTTATTTCTTCTCGTATGCTTAACATGGCATCGCAAAACCGGTCCAATTCAGCTTTATCTTCACTTTCTGTTGGCTCAATCATTATAGTTCCTGGTACAGGAAAGCTCATGGTTGGTGCATGAAATCCATAATCTATCAACCTTTTTGCAACATCCTCTGTTTCAATATCTGCAGATTTTTTAAACGGCCGCAAATCAACAATAAATTCGTGGGCGCAGGTTCCATTATCACCTACATACAGAATCTCGTATTGCCCCTGCAAACGGGCACGCATATAATTAGCGTTTAAAATTGCAAATTCAGTGGCTGCTTTAACGCCATCTTTACCCAACATTCTTATGTATCCATAACTAATAAGAAGGATAGATGCAGAACCGAAAGGCGCTGCGGAAACAGCATTCGTAGCCTGTGGTAATTTTTTTGTAATTGGGATAGAAGGAACTTTCTGTTTTTCAACTTCTTTTAAGTATACATGTCCGGGTAGAAAAGGTGCCAAATGTTTTTTAACACAAATAGGTCCCATACCCGGGCCGCCGCCACCATGAGGAATTGCAAATGTTTTATGCAGGTTTAGATGGCAAACATCTGCACCAATTAATCCGGGAGCCGTTAAACCAACCTGGGCATTCATGTTGGCACCATCCATATAAACCTGCCCCCCATGTGCATGCACAATACCGGTAATTTCTTTTACTGTCTCTTCATACACACCAAATGTACTAGGGTATGTGATCATAATACCCGCGAGGTTTGCAGCATGCAATTCAGCTTTTGCCTTCAAATCATCTACATCAATATATCCATTGGGTAATGCCTTTACAACAACCACTTTCATTCCAGCCATAACTGCGGATGCAGGATTGGTTCCATGGGCTGAAATAGGTATCAGCATTATATTCCGGTGAGCTTCACCCCTGCTTTCATGAAATGATTTAATGGTTAACAAACCGGCATATTCTCCCTGTGCCCCACTATTCGGTTGAAGGCTGCAGGCATCAAAGGCAGTTATCTCGCTTAGGTAAGCAGATAATTCTTCGATGATCTGCATGTAACCCTGTGCCTGGTTTATTGGCGCAAATGGATGGATTTTACTCCAATGCGTCCAGCTTAAAGGAATCATTTCTGTAGCAGCATTCAATTTCATAGTGCAGCTGCCAAGAGATATCATGGATGTATTTAAAGACAGGTCTTTGTTTTCAAGTGTCTTTATATACCGCATCATTTGTGTTTCGCTGCGGTGAATATTAAATACAGCATGGGTTAGAAAGGTGGAATTTCTTTTTGCAAAACCGGGGATATTATTTAAGGGTGCCCCTTCATTAGTTTGAAATGATACAGGATCTACATCATTTTCAAAACAATTAATCAGGTCAAAAAGGTCACTCGCGATAACGGTTTCATCAAGGGAAATTCCTATTTGACGGTCGTTGTAATACCGAAGGTTAATGTGCTGCCTTTCAGCTTTTTCCCTGAATCTGCGAACATCATCCACATTTACTACAATTGTATCAAAATAGTTTTGCGAATGAAGCTCAAAACCACGGTCTTCTATTTCATGGGCAACGATCTGCGTATATCCTGAAACCCTTTCAGCAATTCGTTTTAATCCTTCGGGTCCGTGGTAAACAGCGTACATGGCGGCCATATTTGCAAGCAAAGCCTGCGCCGTACAAATGTTTGAAGTAGCCTTTTCCCTCTTTATATGTTGCTCCCTTGTTTGCAGCGCCATCCTTAAGGCGCGGTTACCCTGTGCATCTATACTTACCCCTATAATACGACCAGGAATGTTTCTTTTAAACTCATCTGTTGCCGCAAAAAAACCTGCATGAGGCCCGCCGTAACCCAGTGGCACACCAAAACGTTGAGAGTTGCCAACCGCTACATCTGCACCTAATTCTCCCGGAGCCTGCAATAGAGTAAGGGAAAGCAAATCGGTGGCCATTACCACATAAGCACCTGCATTATGCGCTTCCTTAATAAAATTGCTATAGTTTTCTATTGATCCCTTATCATTGGGATATTGCACCAATGCCCCAAAAAAACTTTCATCGAATTGAACCTTCCGGTAATCTCCAAAAATCAATTCAATATTTACAGGTATGGCGCGGGTAATTAATACATCTTTTGTTTGAGGGAAAACATCCTGATCAACAAAAAATTTAGGACGGGATATATGATCATGATCCCTGTTAAGTACATTAAAAAACATGGTCATCGCTTCCGCTGCAGCCGTTCCTTCATCCAGCAACGAAGCGTTTGCGATAGGCAAACCGGTTAAGTCGCTGACCATCGTTTGAAAATTAATAAGGCTTTCTAACCTTCCCTGGCTTATCTCGGCCTGGTAGGGGGTGTATTGTGTGTACCAGCCCGGGTTTTCAAAAATATTTCGCTGAATAACCGAAGGCGTAATACTATCATAATATCCCTGACCTATATAATTTTTAAAAACTTTGTTTTTCATGGATACCTCTTTCATGTGATTAAGGTAAGCATACTCACTCATTGCATTTGGAAGATTCAATTCACCTTCCATCCGTATATTTCCAGGCACTGTTTTATCTACCAGTTGCTGCAAAGATTCTACCCCAATTGTTTGCAACATGGCAGTTGTTTCCCCCTCATCCGGACCAATATGCCGGTGACAAAATTCATTTGACCTGCTATTATCGATATTCATATTAATTTTCCCTGCTTTAAGAGGTGCAAAATTAGTAGCTAACAACCGTTTATTAAAATGAGTTACCCCCACAATAACATTCCTGTGGGTACATGAACAATAAATTAACGGTATTTTTGTGACCTTAACTATGGGTTTGAAACAAGCAGACATAAACAGGCAGAAACAATACAAACACAAACTAAAGAACATAAATAAAAATGTGGCTCTTAAGGCATTGCCTAAGTTGCATAATGAAGCTTTCGCCAATATAAATTGCCTCGATTGTGCAGCCTGCTGCAAGAATTACTCTCCCCGTTTTAAAACCCCAGACATAAAACGCATAAGCAAACACCTTCAACTAAAAGAAGGTGCTTTTATTGATTCTTACCTGACAATTGACGAAGAAGGGGATTTTGTAGTTAAAAGTACCCCGTGTCCTTTTTTGGGCGCAGATAATTTATGCAGTATTTATGACGTACGACCCTCAGACTGTTCCAGGTTTCCGTATACTGATGAGGATGTTTTATTGAAAAGACAACACATTACTTTAAAAAATGCAACTTTCTGCCCCGCGGTAACCTTTGTACTGGACCGATTATTAGAAATATAATTTTAAAGTCTTATTATCTCAGTTACTTTATTATAGGCAGCACCCAGGGAATCTATAATATCTGTGGCTAACAGGGATTCCATACTTTCACTCTCAAGGCAAAGGTCTGCAGCAAGACCATGTAAGTAAACCCCGAATAATGCTGCATCCAATATATCATAACCCTGGCAAAGCAAACCACCTATAATTCCGGTTAATACATCTCCAGAGCCCCCTTTTGCCAGCCCAGCATTGCCGGAATTATTAATCCAGCCTTTACCCCCATAAGCTATTAAAGTATGGTGACCTTTTAAAACTATAACGATTGAAAATTGCCTGGATTTTTCGATGGCAGTTTTCATTCGATCAAATTCACTTTCATGAATTCCGAATAACCTGTCGAATTCCTTAGGATGGGGTGTTATAATAGTGAGTGGGTGTAACATTTGCAATCCATTAAGCTGAGAGGATAAAATGTTTAAAGCATCTGCATCAACGACCAAAGGTTTTTTCCAATTTTTAATAAATTGAAGTACAAGACCGCTGATTTCTTTACCGGTGCCTATCCCGGCCCAATGGCAGCCACAGAATGTTTATCTAAATCCCCCATTTTTGTGTTTCGGGGCGTACACATTACTTCAGGAACAAAGCTGTGAACAATAGAAAAAAAAGATGGATCAATGTACAAGGAAACCAGTCCTGCACCCGTGCGCAAGGCAGCTTTAGATGCAAGTAAGGCAGCTCCCATTTTGCCTTCATTTCCTGCTATCACAAGGGCATGACCAAAACTTCCTTTATGGGTGAAAGCTTTCCTGGGCTTATATATATGACCAACGATGTTGGTGCTTAATAAATTATAGGTGCTTTCAACATGTTGTAAATACCCCGGGTGCAACCCTATGTTTAATAATGTAACTTTTCCGAAGCAGGATTCGTTTTCAGAAACAAGAAAACAAAGTTTAAGCATCTGAAAAGTAAGTGTATGCTGCGCTTTAATTACGGTGTTATCTTTTGAACTTTTATCCAGGTACATACCGCTGGGCACATCTATGGAAACCACAAATGCTCCAGACCGGTTTATGTGTTGCACGATCTCTGCACTTAAACCCTGCAAAGGCCTGTTTAATCCTGACCCATATAAACAATCTATTACCAGGTGATCTTTGTTTATGATGGGAAAAAAATCAGGCGACTGTATAAAATGTATGTCTGTTGACTTTTCGTGCAATTGTGCAAGGTTCGCCTGGAAATCGTCGGTGCCGCGTGCACCAAATTCAAGTATATAAACACTTACCTGTGCATTTAACGTGAGCAGTTGGCGGGCTATCGCCAATCCATCTCCTCCATTATTACCCTTTCCGCAAAAAATAATTATTTTTTTTTGATGCCAATTTTGTTCAGTTATAAACAGGGTGCATTGTGCTGCTGCCCTTTCCATCAGGTCTATGGAAGAAACAGGTTCGTGGGTGATGGTATAGGCATCCCAATTGTGTATTTGTTGTGCAGAAAGTAATTGCATGGCAAAATAAAATTACAATTACCAACTATCATTCCTGAAAACATTTATGCTGATTGAAAATTATAATGATGAAGTGATTGCGACGCAAGGAACGATGCTATGAAAAACGGGTGCCGGTATTACATTATTTTTCACCGTTGCTTTCAGAAGAAAAATCGCGCCCGAAAATAGTGCTCATTTTTCTCGCGTCGTACACGTTCCGGTTTTGCTTATTCGAAAGAATAATGATGGTAGCTGTATCTTGAACAATTCGGGAAAATGCATTATAGCTTCCATGCCATTTACCATTATGATAAACAAGGGTGTCTGTATTGTTTATATACAACCGCCAGCCTAAACCATAATTATGTTTGCTTGGCGTTTCATTGCTTTGGGGTGTAAAAGCAGAATCGAGTGTTGCGGCAGAAACAAAAGTATGCTCATATAATGCTTTATCCCACCTAAGCAGATCGCGTGGCGTACTGTAAATGTTTTTATCGCCATACGTACAATCATATTGATCCATTGTAAAAGGCTTTGTTACCGAATAGGTAGGCACATATCTCGCAGTATCTGCTGCCGTAAAAACGTAAGTGCTGGACATGCCAAGGGGCATAAAAACATTTTGCTTCATATACTGCGGATATGAAATGCCTGTAACTTTTTCAATAATTAGCGCAAGCAAAACATAATTAGTATTGCTGTAATAAAATTTGGCGCCGCTTCTGCAAACAAGTGCAGGCTTTTGGGTAATGAGTGTATTGAGTACATCAAGGTTCGATGCCTTTTTGTTTTTATCCCATGTAGTTTCCATAAAGTAGAGATAGTTTGGAAGACCACTGCGGTGACTGAGCAACATTCTTACTGTAACCCCATGGTAAGGAAAAGCAGGAAAGAATTTTTGAAGGGAATCATTGAGAGAAAGTTTTCCATCCTGCCACAGTTTTAAAATAGTAGTTCCCGTCATTGTTTTTGACACCGATGCAAGATGAAAAGGCGTTTGCGGCGTGATAATCTCTTTGGTATCCAAGTTTATATAACCCTTATAATCTTCAAATAACACCTGTCCATTTTTAGCAACGAGAATTGCACCGTTAAAGCCATTTTTAAGCAATGCAGAATCATAATATTTTTCAACTGCTTCATTATAACCCGCTATTTCTGCAGGTGACAGTTTATTAAAAAATCCATCTTCTTTACTATTATCATTTACAACCTCAGAACGATCATTTGCATTTCGCGTACAAGCGGAGAAAACAAGGGGTGTTAATAAGACAAAAACGATCAGAAGCTTGAAAAAAAAATTCATCAATGGGTGCTTAGTTTTTCAAAAAATGTTGGGCTCAAATAATTAATGCCCAAAATTATAAGATTGCTGCAATGTAAATGGTATTTCATTATGAGTTCTAACAATATCTTTACATCACGTGGATAACTATGTTGGTTATTTTATATGATAATGAATTAAGAAATAAACTTTACCCCCTGTCGTTAACTAAAGCAGTGGGCTTAATGCGTTGCGGTATTTTAACAGCACAGGAACGGTGGTCGAAAATTTTTGATAGTGAGGTAATGGTGCATGTGCCGGTATACCTGCAAATTCTTTATTCTGACATACCTGCCGGTGAACACTTGTGGATAGATGCCGCCGTGCTGCCGGATGCGCCATTGGTTGATGCGCTATTATCTTTAGAAAATGATCACGCATTATTTCAAAATAATCAATTGATTGCGGCCAGAACCACCATAGCAGCGAATGATTTTAATGCACAGTTTATAACGGATAAATTAAAACCAAAAAATTATAAGCACGAAGTAAACCGGGTAATTTATCCGTGGCATTTTTTTCAAATGAACCATAAAATGTAGGAATTTGACTTTCATCTTTTAACGAAAGGAAGATCATCTGACAGCATTAGCCAGACCAATATAATTATTGGTGATAAATTTTTTGCAGAACAAGGCGCAGAAATAAATTGTGCCACCTTCAACACCCAAACAGGCCCTATCTATATTGGGAAAAACACTGTGATAATGGAAGGATGTAATATTCGCGGGCCTTTTGCTGCAAATGATTTTAGTGTTGTAAAGATGGCTTCAGCAATATATGGCGCGACTACCCTGGGAAAATATTGCGTTGCCGGTGGTGAAATAAAAAATTCTGTTTTAAATGATTATTCTAACAAAGCACATGAAGGGTATTTAGGGGATAGTGTATTGGGAGAATGGTGTAACCTTGGTGCTGGCACTACAGTTAGTAATGTAAAAAATACAGGAGGATCTTTCAAAATACTACCCCAGGAAGAATTTGGTACTCTGGATAAATGCGGCGTTATAATGGGTGATTACACCCGAACAGCCATAAACACAGCAATAAATTCAGGGAGTGTAATTGGTGTTTGCAGTCACCTGTTTTCTCCCGGAAATTTGCAGAACAGCACCAGTGATTTTACATGGGGCTTAAATGAAACATATGAATTACAAAGAGCTTTGGCGCATTTAGAAAATTGGAAAAGGTTTAAAAACAAAATACTTTCACCGGCCGAAATAAAAGTGCTAGAATATTTATATTCAAAAGGAAATAAAACGGGGGTTCATACAAATTAAAAATCATGAGAAAAAAAATAGCAGCAGCAAACTGGAAAATGAATTTAACTATTGATGAAGGCAAAAGCCTTTTGGAAAAAATTACAGGCGCCTCAATAGAGATGAAAAAAAACCACCTGGCAATCTTTGCTGTTCCCGCCCCATATTTAATGACAGCTGAAAAAATAGTTTCAGGTAAACCTGGAATGCACATTGCCGCACAAAACTGTTACAGCAAAATGTCGGGTGCGTATACAGGTGAAATTTCTGTGGCAATGTTACGCTCCATAAATATTCACCATGTTATTATTGGTCACTCTGAGCGGCGTGAATACTTTAATGAAACAAACCAACAATTAGCCGATAAAGTAAATATTTGCCTGCAGAATAACATAACCCCCATTTTTTGTTGTGGTGAACCTTTAGAAATAAGAGAAAGCAATAAAGAGAATGAATTTGTTGAAAAACAATTGCAGGAATCATTGTTTCATTTAAATGAAACGGAGGTACAAAAAGTTATTATTGCTTACGAACCCATATGGGCGATTGGCACGGGCAAAACTGCCAGCAGCGATCAGGCACAACAAATGCATGCATCAATCCGCACCCTTATAAAAAATAAATATGGAAATGAAGTGGCAGAAAATATCAGCATTCTGTATGGCGGAAGTGTAAAAGGTTCCAATGCGGTTGAATTATTTAGCCAGCCTGATGTAGATGGCGGATTGGTAGGCGGTTCTTCTTTAATTGCAGAAGAGTTTATTACCATTATAAAAAGTTTAGGCTAACCCATTAACCTGCATGAATTTTAAAAAACTGCTGTTACAAGGTTTATTCTGGCGCGGGTTATATTTTTTATCAGTGCTTGTGGTAAACATTTTTTTAAGCAGGTATTTACAGGCTGCAGGCACTGGAAATCTTTATTTCATTACCATCATTTTTTCGTTTGTCCAGGTAGTGCTAAGCCTGGGACTTGAAGCAGGAATAATTTATCACGGATCTGGGGAACTAATTCATAGAAACAAATTAACCGGTCTAATTGTAGTGTGGAGTTTTGTTTCGGGCATTATAATGGCCGTTTTGGTATTATCATTTTTTGCTTTTGACAATTCATTGCCTGATGCATTACAAACACAATACATTTTGTATGCTATGTTTTTCGTAGCTGGTATGTCTTTAATGAATTATACAACGGCGCTTTATTATACACAGGATAATTATATACTGCCTAACCTGCTGATCGCCGTAATAAACTTTGCTTTTGTATTATTTATTCCGCCAAAGGCGGAAACCATATCTCCTGAGGAGGCTAACCGCATTACATTATATTACTTTTTTGTTTTTCTAATTCAGGGTTTAACTGTATTCATATCATTTATTATCCGTAACAGAAATGCAGGCAATTTCGGATTTCCTTCGGGTAGTGATATTCGTTCATTCTTTAGATATTCAATAACTGCGCTGGCTGCCAATGTTATTTTCTTTTTAGTGTATCGTATAGATTATCTTTTTGTAAAAGCAAGTGCAGCTTCATCCGACGCCGATCTTGGTAATTATATTCAGGTATCTAAACTTGGGCAAATGCTTCTGGTTATTCCCCAGATAATTGCCAGTGTTGTTTTCCCAAGAACAGCCACAGTAATTGCCCGGCAGGAAATGAATACTTCAATCCAAATAATTGCACGATTATTTTCCCAATTATTTCTTTTAATATTTGCTTTAGTGGTTGTGTTTGGCGATGCCATATTTCCCTGGATCTTTGGTGAAAGTTTCAACCGCATGCAGTTGCCCATGCTCATACTTATACCAGGCATTTTTTCGCTTTCCGTACTCGCATTGCTTTCTGCTTATTTTTCTGGAAAAGGTAAAGTGCAGGTAAATGTAAAGGGTGCCTTAATTGCGTTGATCGTTATGATTGGTTGTGATGTAATCTTCGTGCCCAGGTTCGGCATCATCGCCGCAGCAATTATCAGCACATTAAGTTACACAGTTAACCTCGCTTACAGTATGTGGCAGTTTTATAAAGATTATTCAATTAAATGGATTGAATTTGTAAGGTGGAAAAAGGCTGATTACCATTGGTTGCTCTCTATCCTGGTTAAAGAAAAAAGATAGTCATCATTATGCATATACTTTGGCTTGCAAGCTGGTATCCCAATATATACGAACCTGTTAATGGTGATTTTATACAACGTCATGCAAAAGCAGTAGCCAGGTTCGTACCTGTAACAGTAATTCATGTAATTCAATTAGGTAAAGATGCACAAGCTGAAAACCGGGTGGAAACTAATAAAGACGGCAACCTTACAGAGATCATACATTACTTCACCTTCAATAAAACAGGTGTCTCTTTTGCTGACAAAATATTGTACAACCGCCGGTATTTGCATTACTATAAACAGGTTTTGTTAGCATATAAAAAGCAACATGGCGTTCCCGCTTTGCTGCATGTGCATGTGCCAATGAAGGCAGGAATGGTGGCTAAAAAAATATCCGGGCTATGGAAAATTCCTTACATGGTTTCTGAACATGCATCAATGTATGAAAAGAGTGCAGCCGATAATTTTTTTACAAGAAGCCGATTTTTTAGAATGAATACGGCACGTGTGTTTAGAGGCGCAACTTTGGTTACAAATGTCTCAGCCACTATTGGAAAGAAAATACAGAACCTGTTTCACTTAAAGAATGTAGTAACTGTACATAACGTGGTAGATTCAAAAATTTTCACCTATGCCGATAAAAAGGGAACCGCAGGTTTTCGTTGGCTGCACGTTTCTTCAATGGCAAAGCAAAAAAATATTGAAGCAATTTTAACAACCGCAAAATCACTGGTCCAGCAAAAAATACCTTTTGAAATAGTACTGGTTGGTCCTGAAAAAGACCATCATAAGGCTTTAGCTGAAAAATTGGAATTAACAGATCATGTAATTTTTACAGGTGAAATTTCTCATCAGAAAGTTGCGCATGAAATGCAACAGTCAGATGCTTTTGTTTTATTTAGCAGCCACGAAAATTTTCCCTGCGTGGTTGTTGAAGCCTTGTGTTGTGGATTGCCTGTAATTACCTCCGATGCCGGCGGAGTGGCTGAAGCAATAAATAAAAGCAATGGAATTGTAGTGAACAAAAATGATATGGACGAATTAAAAAAAGGAATGCTTTACATCATGCAGAATAAGCATCTTTATAAAAGCGATGAAATATCATCGGATGCAATTGCGAAATACAAAGAAGAAACCATTGGCCTGCAATTTATTTCATTATATAATTCCGTTCTTACACCAGGCTACCAAAAGCAAGCAGGCAAATAAGGCAAAGAAAAATATAGGTGTAAGTATAATAATTTATGATGTTATTTGATTTAACGTAAGCTCTCCGCTGTTTTCCTTCAGCCATTTGAAGATCACTTCTTTCATAGAATCTAAAGTAGCTCGCAACAAGATAGGGAAGATCAAAATTTCTAAAGCCCAACATGAGAAAGATCTTAATTATAAGACCGGCTGCGGTAATTATATGAAAAAAAGGCATTAACAATCTTATCGCACTTAGCGCATTTTCCATTAGTAGCGGGTTTTATTAAGCACTTTAATATTGAAGAATGAGCACTCGAAGGTAGTAATGATACGCCTACAATAAAGTAATATATATTAACAAGTATTCAAGATTATCGCATTAATACAACTATAACTGCAGTATTATTCCAAACTACAATATCATAATAGTAATGTTGCGGGTGGCGATTATCTTTGCGGCGTATGAAGAATATACGGAACTTTTGCATTATTGCACACATTGACCATGGGAAAAGCACTCTGGCAGATCGATTACTGGAATTTACACATACCATTGGCGAGAGAGATATGATGAACCAGGTGCTGGATGATATGGACCTGGAAAGAGAGAAAGGCATTACCATTAAAAGTCATGCTATTCAAATAAATTACAAACAAGACAATGTAGAATATGTTTTTAATTTGATCGATACACCCGGCCACGTCGATTTCAGTTATGAAGTAAGCAGGGCGCTTGCTGCATGCGAAGGCGCATTGTTGCTGGTTGATGCTACCCAAGGCATTCAGGCACAAACAATAAGTAACCTGTATCTGGCTATAGAAAATAATCTTTCTATAATACCTGTAATCAATAAAATTGATATGGACGGCGCTATGATACCCGAAGTTAAAGACCAGATCTTAGACCTGGTGGGTTGCAAAGAAGAAGAAATTCTTTTAGCCAGCGCAAAAACTGGTATCGGAATAGAAGACATTTTAACATCGATTATTGAAAAGATACCTCCACCCGGTGGTAATGAAGATGCACCCTTGCAGGCATTAATATTTGACAGTGTATTTAATAGTTTTCGCGGCATTATTGTTTATTACCGCATAATGAATGGCAAAATTAAAAAAGGAGATAAAATTCAATTTGTTTCTACCGGGGATGAATATTTTGCTGATGAAGTGGGCGTGTTGAAATTAACGATGACCCCGAAAACTGAAGTGAAGTGTGGTGATGTAGGGTATGTAATCACGGGAATAAAAAATGCTAAGGAAGTAAAAGTGGGGGATACCATAACACTTGCTTCCAACCCAGGCGAAATGATAAAAGGTTTTGAAGAAGTGAAGGCGATGGTTTTTGCAGGAATATTTCCTGTTAACACCGATGAGTTTGAGGAGTTGCGCGATTGTATGGAGAAGCTGCAGTTGAATGACGCATCCCTTTCTTTTGAGTTAGAAACGTCTCAGGCATTGGGCTTCGGCTTTCGTTGCGGATTTTTAGGATTGCTGCATATGGAAATTGTGCAGGAACGTTTAGAGCGCGAATTTGATCAAACAGTTATAACTACTGTTCCCAACGTTAGCTTCTTTGCTTATACATCCCGCGGACAAAAAATAATAGTTAATAACCCCGCCGAAATGCCCGACCCGACTCGGTTAGAGAAAATTGAAGAACCATTTATAAAAGCACAAATAATTACGCTCCCCGATTATATCGGGAATATAATGACGCTTTGTTTAGGTAAACGCGGCATACTTGTAAATCAGCATTACCTTACGCCATCCAGGGTTGAGCTGATATTTGAAATGCCCCTTACTGAAATTGTGTTTGATTTTTACGACAAATTAAAAAGCCAGACACGTGGTTATGCATCTTTCGATTATTCACCGATTGGTTACCGTGAGGCAGATATTGTAAAGATGGATATATTGCTTAACAACGATAAAGTAGATGCCTTAAGCGCATTAATTCACCGCAGCCGTGCACAGGAACTAGGTAGAAAGTTGTGTGAGAAATTAAAAGAACTATTACCACGGCAACAATTTCAAATTGCCATACAGGCTGCCATAGGTGCTAAGGTTATAGCCCGCGAAACCATTAGTGCTATGCGAAAAGATGTTACTGCAAAATGTTACGGTGGCGATATAAGCCGAAAAAGAAAATTGCTTGAGAAACAGAAAGAAGGTAAAAAACGCATGAGGCAGATAGGCAATGTAGAAGTTCCACAAGAAGCTTTTTTAGCAGTTCTTAAATTAGATAATTGATTATTCCTTACCGGAATACTATTCAACAAAATTTTTTAAAAAAAGGGATATGCTATGCATATCCCTTCAACTCAAAAAACTCTAAACCATTATCTTTTCGTAACTGATACCTCATCAATTGTTCTGGCAAATGTGCTTATAACAAAAGACTGAGACAGATTTTTGTTGGTGGAACTAATGGTAAGCACATAAGTACTCACATCAGGGTTTTTCAGCAACTTTATTCTTCTTGAAAAATCTTTGTCATTAAAAGTACTCGCATACAACCTGTTGCCATTTTCATCTTCTACCGATAGTACAAACCTGCTGCCATCGGGGTTTGCGACCTTTACCGCAAAATTATAAGAATCGCTTTCTGACCCTGTGTAAGATAGTTTTGTTCCTGCCAATCCATCCACAACAAACTCTTTTGTAGTAATTGTGTTTGCTGCTTTCAACGGTTGCATAAAGCATAATGCTGTTGCAAAAAATAATGTGGTGAAGATTTTTTTTCCTGTGAATTTTACAAATGTGTGTTTCATAAATTGTGAATATTTAGGTTATAAAAAATGTGCAGGCAATTAACCGTGTGCAGGCAAACGATGTGTGTGTGGCGAAGCAATTATCAGAAGCGGGAGCCGCTTAGATTCATGCCAGAAAGCATTGAATCATTAGGATATTTAAAGTGTACTAATTACACATTAATGCAAATGTAGTGGAAAGGTAACCCTGATCGCAAATTTATTTTTACAGGTTACCTTTTTTTAATTCAGAAACTGCATAGTCTGCAGCTCTTGCAGTTAGAGACATGTACAATATTGAAGGGCTCTGGTTACCTGTTGTGGCCATACAGGCACCATCAGTTACAAAAACATTATTACAGGTATGCAGCTGGTTAAATTTATTGAGTAATGATGTCTTGGGATCTTTGCCCATACGGCATCCACCCATTTCATGAATATCTAACCCGGGTGGTTGTTTCGTGTCGCGTTGCTCTATATCAGTAACACCTGCCTTTTCCATCATTTCCACACTTTGCTGCAAGAAGTCTTTCAGCATTCTTTCATCATTATCATCATATCCTACTGAAGTTACAAGAAGCGGTATACCCCACTGGTCTTTTTCCTCTTTACTTAATCTTACATGGTTTGAAAACTTAGGAATTGTTTCACCCTGCATATACATATAAACACCCCATTCCCCGGGTTCACTTAACGCCTGCTTATATCTTGCACCTATTTTTTCAGGACTACTTTTTTCATTACCTCTTCTGCGATAAGCGCCTGTAAACGTTGTGAAGCCCCCTACATAGTCCATATCGTTTTGGTGCAGGTTTCTGTAATTGGCAATGATGGGTTCAGTTGGATTTCTACCGTACATGTAGATGTCTTCAAACCCTTTTAAAGTGCCATGAACATGCCCGCGGTAATTGTGAAAACAAACATAATGACCAAGCAATCCATTGTCGTTTCCAAGGCCTGAAGGAAACCGGTTACTTGTGCTGTTTAAAAGTATGAGGTTGCTGTTAAGAGCGGATGCATTTACAAAAATTACTTTTGCAAAGTATTCTGTAACCTTAAAAGTTTGTGCATCTATAATTCTTACCCCGGACGCCTTCCCTAGTTTTTCATCATACATTATTGAATGCACAACAGAAAATGGCCTGATGGTAAGGTTACCCGTTTTCTGTGCCCATGGTAATGTAGATGAAACGGAGCTGAAATACCCGCCAAACGGGCATCCGCGCATACACATGTTACGTGCCTGGCACTTTCCGCGGCCCTGCTGAATATGTATTTCCTGTGGTTCAGTTATATGTGCCCACCGTGCATGAACCATGTGGCGGTCGCCATAGTTTTTACTAATGCTTTGCTGCATGTGCTTTTCAACACAATTAAAGCCAAAGGGTGGCAGAAATTCTCCATCCGGCATAGCTTCAATACCATCCTTAAAACCACATACACCAATAAACTTTTCTGCATGAGAATACCATGGAGCTACATCTTTATATTGAATAGGCCATTCTATACCATAACCGTAGCGTGAAGGGTTATTAAATTCAAAATCGCTCCATCGCTGGCAGGCTCGGCCCATGTGATGGATTTACCACCTACCTGGTAGCCTCGAATCCAGTCGAATGGCTTTTCCTGTACATACGGATGATCTTTATCTTTAATAAAGAAGTGTGCAGTATCTTCCCCAAAGCCCGATGCTTTCGAGATTAATGGATTTTCCTCTAAAAACTTTAATGGCATTTTTCCACGGTGCGGAAATTCCCAGGGCGCCATGGTTGCTGTAGGGTAATCCTTTATATGCTCCACGTTTCTTCCTCGCTCCAGTACCAGGGTTTTTAATCCTTTATCGCATAATTCTTTGGCAGCCCAACCTCCGCTTATTCCAGACCCAATAACAATGGCATCGAAAGTATTTTCAAGTTTCCCCGTGTTATTAATATTTATAGTAGCTGCATCATTTATGTTGTTAGAAGAATCGCTTGGCATATTCTATTTTATTAAATGGCTTATTGAAGATTAATAGAAAATAAAATTGATTGGTTAAACTATTAACAGTTTAATTTGTCAACCCTAAATTACATTTACTTACGCATCGGTAGGTGTGCTGATTAAAAAAAATTTCCTAAACAAAAAATGATCATGAAAAAGCTATTTCCTTTGTTTATTGCATTATTTACACTAGCCAGTTTTACAGTATCTGCCCAAAAGGGAAACAACAATAAAATGGCTATTAAGCAGCAACTGAAAGATTCGCTTCATTTCTCTCAACAGCAAATTGATTCGATTGTGGTGGTTCAACAGGAATTTATGCCCAAAATAAGAGAGGTTCGTCAAAATACCAGTATTGATATCCGTGAAAAGAAAATGCAGATTACTGCCCTTAAAAAACAACTTGCTGCACGCCTTCGTGGTTTCTTAAGTGATGAGGAAGTTTCGAAACTTCAGAATTTAGAGCAAAAGATGCGTGCTGAAAAAAAGCAGGACGGCACTGAATCTGACCAGTAAAAAATAATTAATTCTAAATGGCATAATTTTTATTACCTTCTTAATAAAACCTTCAATTATGCAAAATTGGTTACGTTCAATCATCGCGGGCTATGGAGCTTACAAATTAGGCGGAGGCTGCCTCGGCACTATTGTAGTTTTCGTATTACTTTATTGGCTGTTAGGTAGTTGCTAATCATCATCCTATTAATCAATTTTATATCATTGCTTTTTAGCTTGTAATTATATCAATTTTAAATTGGCATAGTAATTGGCTAATTACTTCTTAAAAAAGTAATCATATGAAAACTAAATACTTACCTGTAAAAATTTTATTCGCACTTACTATACTTGGGGGAACTGCATGTGAAACCATGAACAAAACCCAAAAAGGTGCTGTTATTGGAACTGCAGGTGGAGCAGTTGTAGGCGGCGCGATTGGTAAGGCTGCAGGAAATACTGCGCTCGGTGCTATTATTGGTGCAGCAGTTGGCGGAACTACAGGTGCAGTGATTGGAAGAAAGATGGATAAACAGGCAGAGGAAATTAAAAATGAAGTTCCTGCAGCTAAGGTAGAAAGAGTTGGAGAAGGAATAGTTGTTGAATTTGAAAGCAATGTGCTTTTTGGGTTTGACAGTTATTCTATTAACCCATCAGCAGATCAAAATTTGCATAGTTTAATTACTATTTTAAATAAATATCCTGATACTAACATAGAAATTCAGGGACATACAGATAGTACCGGTAGTGAATCTTACAATCAGACTCTTTCTGAAAAACGTGCTAATGCAGTTGCAGCGCATTTAACCAGCGAACATGGAATTGCATACAACCGTGTTACTACAAAAGGCTTTGGTGAAACCATGCCTAAGTATAGCAATTCAACAGAAGAAGGACGTGCAAATAACAGAAGGGTTGAGTTTCTAATAACAGCAAACGATAAAATGAAAACTGAAGCTGAAAAGGAAGCAGCATCAGGCGGAAAGTAAATCTTTAAACTAGTTTAATTACGTATATTTTCCGGAACTATATAAGTTCCGGATTTTTTTTTACTATGCTCAGTGTAATAATTCCAACGGTTAATGAAGGTGAATATATAGGCAGGCTAGTTGTTCATTTATTGGAAAATGCCGCTGGAAAAAAAATAGAGGTTATTGTAGCAGATGGTGGAAGTTCTGATAATACTACACAAGCTGCCTTAGCCGTTGGGGCAAAAGTGTTGCCTTTAAATATTCAAAGCAGGGCATACCAAATGAATGCCGGTGCCGCTGCAGCAAAGTTCAATATGCTATATTTTGTTCATGCTGACACCTTACCCCCTATTTCATTTTATCAGGATATTGAAAAATACCGGAACATGGGTTTCGATTGCGGCCGATACAGAACCCGGTTTAACAGTGAGAAACCTATTTTAAAGGCAAACGCTTTTTTCACTCGGTTCGACTGGTTTATCTGCTATGGCGGAGACCAAACCTTATTCATAACCAAAGATCTTTTTAATAAACTTAACGGGTTTAATGATGACATGTTACTAATGGAGGAATATGACCTTGTTAAAAGGGCACGCAGGTATGCGAAATATGCAATCATGGAAAACCATGCACTAGTTTCTGCGAGAAAATATGAAAAAAACAGCTGGCTTAAGGTACAACTTGCTAATAAAAAAATTGTGGACATGTATAAAAAAGGTGCCCCTCAACATGAAATGTTGAATGCCTATAAAACCATGCTCAAATAAATAGATAGAATGCCATGTCAGAATTAATAACAGGTATACAGCAGGTTGGTATTGGTGTTTCAAATGCACTTGAAGCAAAACATTATTACAAGCATTTATTCGGAATGGATGTGCTGATCTTTGAAGATAGTGCAGAGGCAACCCTCATGCAACAATATACAGGCAGCAAAGTACATAGCCGTCATGCGCTTCTATCTATGAACATGTCTGGCGGGGGAGGCTTTGAAATTTGGCAATACACTTCCAGGCCACCGAAGCCACATCAACCACTTAGATTTGGAGACATTGGCATTTTTGCAGTAAAGATTAAAACACAAAATATCGCTGCAGCCCACCATCATTTTTCGAAAGAGAAAACCATTGAAGTATCAGCTATAATGGAATCACCTGATGACCGTAAACATTTTTGGATAAAAGATGTATATGGCAATCATTTTAATGTTATTGAAGGAGATGAATGGTTTAAAACAGGCAATAATGTTTGCGGCGGTGTTGCAGGAGTGGTAATTGGAGTATCTAACATTGAACAATCCATTGAATTTTATAAAGATCTATTGGGCATAAAAGAAGTGATCTATAAAGGAACTGCACCCTGTGTTGATATGCCTGCCATTGAACAACATGGTCAACGGTTTAAAAGAGCGCTTTTAAAAAAAGGAATAGCAAATAAGGGCGCATTCAGCAAGTTGCTGGGTTCTGTGCAAGTTGAACTGGTGCAGGCATTAGACTTTATACCGCATAAAATATATAATGACAGATATTGGGGCGATTGCGGATTTATACACGTTTGCTTTGATGTTTTAAATATGAATGATTTAAAGCAAAAATGTGAAGGGGCTGGCTATAAGTTTACTGTTGATAGTGCTCAATCTTTTTCTATGGGTACTTCATCAGGAAGGTTTTGTTACGTAGAAGACCAGGATGGTACACTGGTAGAATTGGTAGAAACACACTCCATACCAATTCTTAAAAAAATAAACTGGTCACTGAATTTGAAAGCACGTAAAAATGATAAGCCTTTACCTGATTGGATGATTGGCATGCTCGCGCTTAATAAAATCAAATAATTGTTTTTGCAGAAAGTTTATTAACCATTCTTTTAAGCGGGCTGCTTGCTGAAAATGAATTAAATAATCTAACGGCTGCTTCTCTCCAGGCAATAGAAGACCATGCTAAAAATAAAATTAGTATTGGCGTAAATAAAGCTTCCATTCCAAAAAACCAAATACCCAAAAATGACAGCAAAATAACGTAAACCGGATAGGTAATAAATAACAAACCAAATAATACCGAATCGTAAAAAACAGAATCATTGGTCTTTTTTCTAACATAATTTTTTAAAGGCATGTAAAATGGAAGATGAATAATCAATCCCAATAATGCCGGTATTAACAACAAAACCAACACAACACCGTTTATCCAATATCCGTGGCCGTAGGTAATTAATTTTTTTAATTCTTTTTGAGGAATAGATGAAGCCTCATACCTATGTTGCAATGCTTGCTGCAAGCCTTTCACTTCCTGAATTGCATGACTGTTTTGCCTAATAAAATTGGGGTTACTTAGAAGAAATTTTACCAGTTCTTCCTTACCATTATCCATTACCATGCAACCGGCTATCCTATGGTATAATAACTTATTAAAATAGTTTACATGTTCAGCTTCAGTATTATCATTTTCAAATAAATCCTTTGTAAGTGGTTCACCAAAATCAATTATTACGTTTTTGCCGAACAGAATAAATGAATGATAATTTATGCCTACAGGCAACACACGAAAATCCTGAGGATTATTTAATTTTTTCCAGCTTTGTATTGCAATGCGTGCGGTGCCTTTCTTTAAAGGCCGTAATTGCCATTGATTCTCGCACAATCCTTCAGAAAAAATGAGAATTATGCCCCCATGTTTTAAAATGTCGTAACACTTTTCGAAAGTGGGTTCATTTAGAGATAGATATTCCTTTCCTTCCTGTAAACGATAAATGGGTATGGCTTTTAAAATGGAAAGCAACTTTCTTGCAAATGGCTTTTTAAATGCATCGCCACGTGTTAGGAAATGAACAGGGCGTTTAAATAAGGCACCCAGTAAAATTGCATCGAAAAAAGAATTGGGATGGTTAGCGGCCAGCAGCAACGGACCCTTAATTTTAAAAAGGTCTTTGTTAGTAACGGTAATTTTTCTGCAGAAAAAAAATAACGCACACCTTGCTAAAAATTTAATAATCTGGTACAATACCGCGCAATAGTTTTAGCAAAAATATAGAGCAGCAACTAGAGTGAATGATAATTATTGTTCATTCAAATTCCAGTTATAATCGAGATACGAAATACTGGCGTTTGAATTGATCTTTAACGGAGCATACTTGTTCAAATAATCTATAAGGCCTGAATGCTTTGTAAAATCTCCTTTAAACCATGTAAAGTATTTAGACAATTTTAGTTTATCAGCCGTAATTATATTCTTCGACTGGTTTGAAAGAAAGTCTTTTGCCTGGTCATCTAACTGCGCAGAAAGCTTGCTTCCTTCATAAGCCTCTGTTCTTAATTTTGGACACGATTTGGATGCACAAACCAAAGCAAAGTGTATGCGCGATTCATCAAATTGTTTTCTTAGAATAGAATGTTCTATTTCGTCGAGTTTCATATCCTCTCCACCTATTTTAAAAAATTCTTTTTGCCAGGGCGTATTAACGAAAGGAATCTGCACTGAAAGCCCAATATCTTTTATGCTTTTAACGGGATAGTTATCAACTATAAGTTTAACTGTAAAAGCATTATATGCGTTAATCCAATAAGCGATCTTATCATTCTTACTCCATTTATCTGATGGTGGGTTTGCACTTAATACATCAAGGTAGCTTTGCAGTTCGCTTTTATGTTGAATAATGCCTTTATAATTAACAAGCCCCTGGCTGTTAACATATTTCTTGAGCAGGGATGTCCATGCCTGGTGCGATGGTGGTGCTGCAGAATTCCCCTTTGGCTGCGCCTTGCAGGCTGAGATAAAAAACAAACATCCGATTATAGCTATAATTCCTTTTTTCATGTATTAAATGGTTCTGTAAATTAATACAATAATGTACGGTTTTACAGCGCCATTGGTTCATTATAAATGCTCAATGAATGTTAAATGAAGGCTGTTACATAATATTCAACTTATAATGGAATCATGCCGGAATAAGTAAGGAATTAGAAAGGCTGCCAGACTGCCAATAATCACTTGGGTGCCTATTACCATAAAACGAAATTCTTCCGGCGCATCTCCCATAAAAGATTGCCTTAGTGCAATGCCTGCAAATATTAAAGCGGCAGTAATTACCAAAACAACTGTTCTATAAACAGACACCCCGTATTTCATGTAATGCACAAAAAAATAAAATATTATGCCGCACGTGATCAGTTGAAGTAATGTGCCAAAAACAATCACCGTAATATCTAACCCATTAAATTCATAAAATTCCGCCAGGCTTCGATAAACGGCAACAAAAATTACATTGGCGAGTGTGCCGACAATACCGGCGAACAAACCACCTAAAACACTTTTGGAAACATCTGTTTGAGGATAATCGTAATTCATACCTGCATTTTTAATAGATGGTAAAATAGCAGGCAGAATCTTATGCCGGGCAAGTAGAAAATTGAGGTTGTAGATAAAAGTAAAAGCCAAAAGCCTGCACTTTAAAGTTAATTAATTTATACGGTATGCATGCCCGGATAAGCCACATTTTTTAAATCTAAACAGGGAATAGTTTTATTTAGTTGCGCACTTTGCATAGCAAGTTCAATTAACCTGATGGTATTAAAACCATGTTCCGGCTGCTCGAAGTTTGGTGAATTACGTACTATGGTATTATAAAGGTTATTATAATAAAAACCATAATTGCCTTTTGCAGATGGGTAATTCTCTTTTAAAATTTTGCCATTTTGTTCGGTATGCAACAATCCAAAAGTAGATGCATCTTCCATTCCCCAATCAGGTGAAACAGGCAACTTTCCAGCCCTAAGAAAAACTTCCTGCGGATCTTCGCCATATTTTATAAAAGAGCCTAATGCTCCATGCAACTGATACCGGGGACCGGGTTCCCGCACCAACATCCCTCCTTTAAGTGTAACAGTTAACCCGGAATAATATAACCGGAGAAAAAAATTATCTACCGCCTTAGCATGCGGGCGTTGTAAATAAGCCTCTGCAAAAATTTCGTGAGGCAATCCAAACAGGCATAACGCCTGGTCTATAAGGTGCGCGCCAAGGTCGTATAATATCCCACTACCTGGTGTGTTGGTCTCCCGCCATGCACCCGGGCGTGCTTCTGGGCGAAAGCGATCATAATGCGCCTGCACTTCGTGTATATTACCTAATAAATTATTCTGCACGATTTGTTTAATGGTAAGAAAGTCTGAAACGTATCGCCTGTTCTGGTAAACACTCAACACCTTTCCTGCACGTTTATAAGCATCAATCAACACCTGCGCATCATCACTGGTAATGGTAAAAGGCTTTTCAACTACTACGTGCTTTCCTGCTTCGAGAGCCTGTAAGGCATAGGGACGGTGCGTATCGTTAGGCGTCGTTATAATGATAAGGTCTATCTCATCTATATTTAATAGCTCATTATAATTACGAACAATTTTTGCTTCGGGGAAAAGCGACCTTGATTCATTAGCATGCCGTTCAAAAACGGCAATTACATTATAAAGCGGATTAGTTACAAGAAATGGCGCATGCATATATTTAGCAGACACACCAAAACCCACCAGACCTACACGTAAAACTTTATCAACCATAACTGTGAATCGTTAACCGTAAATTAGGATAATTAAAATTTAATCATTGTTTTTTATTGGCTTGTTCAAACATATAATTTTTTAGATTTGTTGTATGCCCCAGTTACCTAATTTACTGCTTCATGCCATTCCGGGTTTTATTTTACTGATCGTTATAGAAGTAATTTTTGCTTTAAAAACACAACGGGAATTGTATGAAGTTAAAGATGCATCAACCAGTATCGCACTTGGTATTGGAAATCTTATTTCCGGCATTATTACCAAAACACTATTACTGGGTGTATTTCTTTTTCTTTACCAGTTTAGGATTTTTACCATTCCGTTCGATGCATGGTGGGCATGGGGCTTATTGTTTGTGGCTGATGATTTTAGTTATTACTGGTTTCACCGTATAAGCCATAGTGTAAGGTGGTTTTGGGCGAGCCACGTGGTTCACCACTCATCTGAACGTTACAATCTTGCTGCAGCGTTACGACAAAACTGGACAGGTAATATTACAGGAACATTTGTGTTCTGGACATGGTTGCCTTTAATAGGCTTTGAGCCGGGTATGATCTTCTTTATGCAAAGCATAAGCCTTTTGTACCAGTTTTGGATACACACCGAGGGAATTAATAAAATGCCACGCTGGTTTGAATATATTTTCAACACGCCATCTCACCATCGGGTACACCATGGAAGTGACCTGTTGTACCTTGATAAAAACCATGCGGGCACCTTAATAATCTGGGATAGGATGTTTGGCACTTTTCAACCGGAAGCACACCGCCCAACCTACGGACTAACGAAAAATGTTGAAACATTTAACCCCGTTAAAGTTGCATTTCACGAATGGATAAATTTATCAAAAGATCTTAAAAAAACAAGATCAATTAAAGACAAAATTCATTACCTGTTTGATTCGCCAGGATGGAGCCATGACGGCACTTCCAGAACCACCAGGCAAATGCGGAAATTAGGTAACACAGATAATTCTTCAGGAAACTTAACATAACTCATCCTTCAATTTTTTAGGAAGTGATTGCACAACAAGATCATAGGAATGATCTACCATTTCTTTTATTCGATCATTAGAAATAGTTCCATCCAGTATAATGGTATTCCAGTGTTTTTTGTTCATGTGGTACCCGGGTTGCACAGCATCATACTTCTCTCTTAGCAATACAGCTTTTTCCGGATCGCATTTTACATTAAACTGCAGCGGAGAACTATCAAGTGAGGCAAGCAGAAATATTTTTTCCATTACTTTAAACACCAGGGTATCTTCTCCGAAAGGAAAGGATTCGGTAACACCGTTTTTTGAGAGACAGTAATATCTTAACGATTCAATATTCATGTGAATAAAATAAAAAAAGGACTGAAAAAATATTCAGCCCTTTACCATATAATTTAAGCCACTCAGGCTGTTTCTTTTTTCTTTTTGCCGGTCTTGGGTGTAAGCATTAAAAACATTCGCTTTCCCTCTAATTTCGGCAAACTTTCTGGCTGGCTAACTTCTGCAAGCCTTTCAGCAAATTTTAGTAAAACCAACTCACCACGCTCTTTAAACATTATGGCGCGACCCTTAAACTGCACATAAGCTTTAACCTTATTTCCATCCTGCAAAAATTTTTCAGCGTGCTTGGCCTTAAAATCAAAATCGTGGTCATCTGTACTTGGTGTAAAGCGAATTTCCTTTACCTCACTTTGCTTGGCATGCGCCTTCATTTCTTTTTCCTTACGTTTTTTCTCGTACAGGAACTTTTTATAATCTATTACTTTACAAACGGGCGGGTCTGCATTTGGAGATATTTCAACAAGATCTAATTCCTGTTGTTGTGCAATGCGCCTTGCTTCTTCTGTAGAGTAAACGCCAACCTCTACATTTTCTCCCACAAGTCTAACCTGTGGTACGCGGATTCGGTCATTAATTCGGTGTTCGGGTTCGGGTTGCCTGTTAAACCTGGGGTTAAATCGTCCACCCCCTCTGTACGGTAATGCCATTAAGTGTTGTTTGGTGAAAAATTGATTTTAGTTATTGTAAATATTTTGGATGTAAACTCTTAGAAATAATTATGCCATATTTCTTAAATATTCTCCCTATTAATATACCGAAATTCTGGTAAAAATAATATTATTCTGCAGATTTACGGTTTACGATTTCGTCAGTAAGATATTTAATGAATTCTTCCAGTGTTTTCGATCCGGCATCTCCCCTGCCCTGCCTTCTTACTGATATTTTATTTTCTTCCACTTCTTTATCTCCAACTACTGCCATGTAAGGCACCCTTGCCAACTCAGCTTCGCGAATTTTTCTACCTATCTTTTCATTTCTTTCATCTACCTCAACCCGAATTCCTGCCTTACGCATTTTAATTCTTAAATCGTTGGCAAAAGTTATGTGCTTTTCACTAATGGGTAATATTTTAACCTGCAGTGGTGAAAGCCACAAAGGAAATTTACCTGCATAATGTTCTAAAAGAAATCCTATGAAACGTTCATGTGTACCTAAAGGGGCACGGTGAATGATTAAAGGCGTTTCAGATTTATTATCGGATTTTGTGTATTGAAGGTTAAAACTTTTACCCTGTGCAAAGTCTACCTGGTTGGTGGCAAGTGTAAACTCTCTTCCAATTGCGCTCCAAATTTGAACATCTATTTTTGGTCCGTAAAATGCGCCCTCATCCTGCACTTCCACAAAAGGAATATTAGCTTCGGTCATTACCTGCCTGACCATGTTTTCGGTTTCAATCCATAGCTCAGGTTCGTTAACATACTTCTTTCCCAATTTCTCGGGGGAATGCAAAGACAACCGCATTACATATTTATCTATACCGAATATTTTAAAATACTTCAGGTACATATCGTTCACCGCCCGAAACTCTGCATCAAATTGTTCGCGGGTACAATAAATGTGTGCATCGTTCATGTGCAGGCATCGAACACGCATTAATCCAAATAACTCACCGCTTTGTTCGTACCGGTAACACGTACCGTATTCTGCCAGCCTTAACGGCATGTCTTTATAACTTCTAGGTTCCGCATCAAATATTTTATGGTGATGCGGACAGTTCATGGCTTTCAGGTAATATTTTACACCATCCAATTCCATAGGCGGGTACATACTGTCTGCATAATATGGAAGATGCCCGCTGGTGAGGTACAGGTTTTCTTTGGCGATATGTGGTGTAACTACGCGCTTATAGCCAGCATCTTCTTCAGTTTCCTTAGCTAGTTTTTCAAGCTCTTCAATTATAATGGTTCCATTTGGCATCCATAAGGCAAGGCCTGGACCTACATCATCATCCATTGTAAATATGCCAAGTTCCTTACCTAGTTTACGGTGATCGCGTTTTTTAGCTTCTTCTAACATAAGAAGATAATCATCTAACTCTTTTTGGCTGGGATATGTAATACCATAAATACGTATAAGCTGCTTGTTCTTTTCATCACCTTTCCAATAAGCACCGGCAATGTTGGTAAGCTTTATTGCCTTTATAAAACTTGTATTGGGTATATGTGGTCCACGGCATAGGTCTGTAAAATTGCCCTGGGTATAAAAAGTAATTTCGCCGTCTTGAAGGTTCTGTAATAAATCAAGTTTATACTCATCGCCTTTTTCAGTAAAATATTTAAATGCTTCTTCCTTGGAAATTTCTTTGCGCAGAAATGAACTGTTTTGCTTTGCCAGTTCATTCATTTTCTTCTCCAGGTCTTTAAGGTCTTCTTCATTTATTTGGGTGTCGCCAAGGTCCATGTCGTAATAAAATCCATTATCAACCGCTGGACCAACCCAAAATTTTACCCCGGGAAATTTGCTTTCCACAGCTTCCGCCATCAGATGTGCTGATGAATGCCAGAAGGTAGATTTTGCTTCGCTATCATCCCACAACAATAATTTAAGTGATACATCCTTATTAATTGGGCGTGTTGCATCCCACACCTCTCCATCAATTTTTGCAGCAAGTACTTTCCGCGCCAAACCTTCACTAATAGACTTTGCTATATCTAAAGATGAAATGCCATTGTCATATTCTCTAACTGCTCCATCGGGAAATGAAACTTTTATCATATTCTATTGAGTTCTGTTTAATATTCGGGTTGCGAAATTAGCGAATGATAATTTACTATTAATCATATAAAAATCCAGGTCTCAAATTTAGCATTTGCTCCAACTTATAGAATTTAAGTCTTAAAAATAGAAAATAACATCCTATTAAAATTTCAATAAGGGTTTTATTATCAGCATGTTGTGAAATGGCATCAAAAATGCATCCCTTGCCCAAACTAATTTAACATTTATGAGAAATCACCAAACTACATTGCTAAGAAGAATTTGTAATTCTACTTTAGCTTTAAACATTTTGTTTGCGTTTCTGTTGCCCTTATCGGTAATGGCGCAATCATCAGGAACCTGTACCGGGTTTCGAACGCAAACGCAGGGAGGCTGGGGATCAAAGCCCAGCGGCGGAAATAACGGAACTTACTTACATGCAAATTTCGCTTCTGCTTTTCCTGCTGGTGTTACCCTGGGTTGCTCAACCGGTAATATGCTTAAACTTACCTCTGCACAATCTGTAACAGATTTTCTTCCCAGCGGAAGTACAGCCTCGGTTTTACCAAAAGGCACTTTAATTAATCCCACCCGTGATACATACAGGAATGTTTTTGCCGGGCAATTAACAGCAGCTGTATTAAATATCGGCTTTGATAATTATGATGCCAACTTTAGCCCGAACACTATAAATACAGGTAGTCTTATTTACAAGTCGGGAACTTTTGCAGGATGGACAGTGAATGCTGTGATTGCTGAAGCCAACAAAACAATTGGTGGCTGTGCAAGTACTTATTCGCCTCAATCTTTATCTGATGCGCTTGCTTCGTTTAATGAAAACTATGATGATGGCAAAAGTGATAAAGGAAACTTTAAATGTGCAACTACTGTAGTTTGCAACATTTCAGTTAGTGGTGTTGTTACTAATGTAAGCTGCAATGGAGGTAATAATGGATCAATCGTATTATCTACTTCCGGATGCATCGGAACCATTTCTTATTTATGGAATGATGGGGTTACTACCAAAGACCGTTCTGGTTTGGCAGCAGGCACTTATTCAGTAACAGTTACTGATAGTAAAAATTGCAGCCAGAATAAATCTTTTACCGTTACGCAGCCTAATGCAATTGGTGTTACAGGTGCTGTTATTAATGTAAGCACTGTTAATGGTAGTGATGGATCTATTGACATTACTGTTACAGGCGGCACATCCCCATATACTTATTTATGGAATGATGGCGTTAAAACCGAAGACCGCACAGGTCTGGCTCCAGGCACATATAGTGTTGTTGTTACCGATTCAAAAGGTTGTACAAAAGGTGCCACCTTTACTGTTAACTCTGTAACATGTAATCTAGATTTTACAGGAACTGTAACCAATGTATCATGCAATAAAGGTTCTAATGGTTCTATAACAATCACACCGAGTGGAAACTCAGGTACAATGACCTATACATGGGTTGATGGACCAACCACCAGGAACAGAACAGGATTATCTGCAGGCAATTATTGCCTGACCATAACTGATGCAAAAGGATGTTCTAAAACAAAATCATTTAGTGTAACTGAACCAGGTGCAATAAGCACAAACAGCATAGTAACAAATGTTACGAATGTAAATGGTGCTGACGGTTCAATAGACCTTACTGTTAGCGGTGGCACACCAGATTATACTTTTCTTTGGAATGATGGTGCTACTACTGAAGACCGTTCAGGTTTAAGTGCCGGTACATACAGTGTACTTATAACCGATAAAAATGGTTGTACAGCAACTGCCAGCTTTACCTTAACGCAACCAAGCTGCCGTATGACAGTTACTGGTGTTGTTACCGATGCAGTTTGTTACGATGGATCAAACGGCGCTATAGATATAACCGCAACCTCTATTAATTCTGGTGCACTTACTTACCAGTGGAGCGATGGTTCAACTTCTGAAGACCGTACAGGTTTGGCTGCAGGCACATATACTGTAACGGTAACAGATTGCCGTGGTTGTTCAGCTACCGAAACATTTACGGTAAAATCGTCAACTCAAATAATCATTAATTCTGTAGTGATCAATACATCTACCTTAACCGGAAGCGATGGCTCAATAGACATTACGGTTACCGGCGGAACACCAGGTTATACCTTCCTTTGGAATGATGGTGTTACTACAGAAGACCGCAGTGGTCTTGCTCCTGGCACTTACTCTGTAGAAGTTACAGACAGCAAAGGCTGTAAGAGCAATGCTTCTTTTACCGTAGACAAACCTAGCTGTAACATGAACATTACTTATACAACTGTAGCTGCAAAATGCTGGGACAGCAACGACGGCTCTATTGACATGACAGTTACTGGTGCAAATGGTGCGGTAAGCTACTTGTGGAATGATGGCGTAACAACTGAAGACCGCTCTAACCTATATGCTAATTACTATACTGTAACCGTAACAGATGCGGCTGGTTGTTCTCAAATGATCACCATTCACGTGCATCACCCATCACAGGTTAAAGGTTCATTCACCTCTACTGCATCTCAATTAAAACCTTGCGTAGGTACAGTAACCTTATCTGCAACAGGTGGCGCAGGTGGATATGTGTACACATGGGAAGATGGTTTTGTAGGTTCTTACAGAACAGGTTTGTGCCCTGGTTATTACAATGTAACTATTGCTGACAAGAAAGGATGTTCATCAGTATTAAGAGTAGGTGTTGTTCGTGGTACGCCACCAGCAGCTAAAACCTCTTCTCAAACCGAGAATAAGTCTTCAGTATCATCCTTACAGGCACAGGTTTCACCAAATCCTGCCAAAGGAATCGTTAGGTTAACTGTAAACGCTACTAAATCTGCAAATGCTTCCATTATCATGAATGAAATGATCAGTGGCAAGCAGGTTATTAAAACAAACATGAGCCTTATAAAAGGTGTTAATATGAAGCAACTTGATCTTAGCTCAGTTCCAAAAGGATTATACCAGCTAAGTGTGATTGATGGTGATAACACCGAAGTAATTAAGGTTGCTGTACAGTAGTATTCTGGAGGAATTATCTTTAAACGTTAAAGAGATGGGCATATGCCCATCTCTTTTTTTATGGCATTTACCTGTGTAATATCATTTGTTTTGAATCGATAATTCTTTCATCCACATACAGCGAATATTGGTACACGCCAGGCAACATTGTATTTGCATTTATTTGAATGCTTCCTGAGCTATTGCCTGTAAGTGAGATTTCTTTTATTGCTTTTCCGTTGTTACTACTTAAAACAATTTTTGCAGAAGTATATTTTTCCGGTAAAGTATAATTTATTAAGGTTGATTTGTTGAAAGGATTGGGTATATTTTGCTCAAGCCGCCCACCTGCCATTAAATAATTAGATGCATTTATTTTTAAAATGCCTTCAATCTTTTCAATGCGTTGCTGAAGTGTTGATATAACCCGGTCTTTTTCATCGTTCAATATGCTAAGCTCCTGAACGGCTTTAACCAAAGGCACAACAAAATCGGCATAACGCAATGCTTTAATTTTAGATGAATTATCTATTCCGCTAAAATCATACTTTATTTTATTTGCTGCAGTTTCTACTTCCTGTGCTAAAAATCCACTGAAATTAATTTGTTCAATTGTTTTGTCTGGTTTATAGGTTTTCGATTCATTTCTACCCAAAAGCCGGGCTTCTTCTGTTATATTATAGGTATACGTTACAGGGTTTAAAAGATTTATAAATTTTAATCCGGGAACATTTTTGGTAATATTTTTTTTAACCCTTGCATCTGAAAATACAGACCAGTTTACCTGCCCACCTATTGACGTAACCGACATATTGCCAATGCGCACTTTATTTGATGCATCAACAAGCGCATTATTACCAATGGCCGTAGCGTTTGTAAAAGTAGAAGCTGTAACATCTGCCTCAAAACCCACAGCAGTATTGTAGGTTCCACTCATGTTATTAAATAATGCAGACCGGCCAATAGCAACATTATAACTTCCTGTATTATTCAGGTATAAAGCGTCCCTTCCGTAAGAACAGTTTTCATTACCAGTTGTATTGCTTGCTGAAGCATAATACCCCGCCACGGTGTTATCAGCCCCCGCTGAATTAGAACCCATGGCATGTGCGCCCAAAGCAACGTTTTGGCTGCCGGTAGCGTTTATATTTAATGCAGATAAACCAACGGCAACATTTGAACTTCCGAGTGTGTTATTAAACATGGCAGTAGAACCCATAACCGTATTATAATTGCCCATAGTATTTTCATGCAGGGCTTCAAAACCAACAACGGTATTTCTCGATCCTGTTGTAACAAGGGTTAAAGCGTCTTTTCCAATAATGGTATTAGCAGCATCATCAAATGCCATTGCCCTAATGCCGTTATTATAGGCATCGCCTTCAAAATTAAAATGGCCGGTATTTGCTTTTATATAAAAGGTGGGCACCGCATTTCCATCTCTAAATTCATACTGCGCATTTGTAGAGTTAAAGAATAACCCATAGTCGGGATCTAGATTATAACGAAATGCATATTGGTTGCTGCCAACATGGTAACCACCATCTCCATCAAAAGTTAATATACCTGAAGTATTTATTTTAGCATAATTACCATTTATACCAAACCTCCAGGTTCCATTACTTAAAATGCGGCTTCTTTCTAAACTGTTGGTTTTAAAAATTAGCGGTTTAGCATCTGTGGTTCCAATGAAATTGGTACTATTTAAACCGCTATTTCCGTTAGTAAGCCAGTTTTGAGCAACAGTAAATGTTGCAAGCATAAAATAAAAAATGCAAAGGGATAAAGTTTTCATGGTATATAGTTTTATATGAAGAATAAAAGACTACATTTTGAAACCCACTACAACTATGAATACTGCTAAACGAGGACCGTTCAATTGGGTAAGAAATGGCCGGGCTGAAATTCTTGGTAGTCTAAATTTCGTAAAAAAAATATAGATAAACCATCTTCATCGTGAAATATATTGCGGCTAAACCTTAACGCTTTGTTTTAGCGACTATATTAAGGGCTATGTTAGATTTGTGGTATGATGAAAAAACTGTTTTTGTTTGCCCTTTTGTTTACTGTTTTCCAGGCTGGTGCACAGGATATTTCGGGGATATGGCGGGGAAGCTTTTTTTCAGGCTATGGCTTTTACCAGGATCAATATAAATATGAGGTTCAGTTAAACCAGCTTTCTAACAAATCGCTGCAGGGTGTTACCTACTCTTATAAAACAACGGTTTTTTATGGCAAGGCAACCCTATCCGGCATCTATTTTAACCAGTCAAAATCGGTTCAGTTTAAAGAAATTAAACTGGTCGATCTGAAAATTTCAGACCTCAGCGAACCGTGTTTAATGGAATGTACACTCGATTATTCTAAGGAAGGAAACACTGAATATTTGAAAGGAACTTTTACAAGTGTAAATGCAAACACTAAAAAAGATTGTGGAAGTGGCACTGTTGTGCTTGAACGTGTAACAGAGTCAGATTTCGAAAAAGAAGATTTTATTAAGAATAAAAAGCCAGACCCGGCTTATAGGATCGATACGAAAAAAGAAGAGCCGGTAAAAGTAAAAGAAGTTCCTTCCAGGGCGAAAGAAAATATTAAAAAATTACAAACAGCATTAGGTGTTACCGCAGATGGAATTGCAGGCCCCCAAACCATTGCTGCCCTAAAAAATAAAGTTCCTGATTTTTCAGGAAGATTGGATGCTGATGATGATGCCCAGGTTAATGAATTGCTAAACAGTATAAAGAAACCCTCTGTAGCAAAGAAAATTTTACCACCACCGGTTCCACAAAAACCACAGATTTCCAATGGAGACAGCACAGTAAAAGTTTCTCCACCCCGGCATGAGCCTACAGTTAAAGACAAAACTTTGCCGAAGAAAAGCTTACCTGTGCCAGATGTGTTGAAGACAAGGGAAAACAACCTGGTAAATACAATTAAAATTACCTCGCCAGAAATAAAAATACAGTTATACGATAACGGTGAGATAGACGGAGATACAATTACAGTTTATCACAACAATGAAATTGTTGCGAACAAGAAAGGATTATCCCGAACCCCCATCACCATTAACATAACTGCAGATAATAACAATACTCACCATGAGTTTGTGATGGTTGCAGAAAACCTTGGCTCCATACCACCAAACACTGCATTAATGGTAATCTATGCAGATGGAAAACGGTATGAATTATTTCTTTCATCAGACAACAATAAGAATGCTAAAGTGGTTATAGATTTTCAGCCTAAATAATTCCTGATCAATACAAAAAAGAAAGCCCCGTTGCAGAAGCAACAGGGCTTTTTATTTATCAATTAAAACTTTTACCTGTTCACGATCACTTTTTGCGTCTCCATAGTTAATGCATTTCCAACCTGCAGGTAATAAATACCCGGTTTAAGGTTAGAAACATTTACCCTGGTTGTGTGCAAACTTGCGGTAGTGGTGTTCCCACTGGTCCAGAATGTGTGACCTGCTGCATCTTTCAGCCATGCAGTAACATTTTCGCTTTGGCTGCGGTTATTCATCTCTATAATAAAGTATGAAGTAGCCGGGTTAGGCGAAATAGTAACATTACCTGCAATGAGCGAAGCAGCTGTAGTAAACACATCGGTTGCGGTAAACGCACTTATCACGTAATTGCTAACCGCATCAATACCCACCGCCGTTGCAACGCGCCATTGGTAAGTTGTATTGGCAGTTAAATTTATTAGTTTAAGACTGTCTTTATTACCCATAACGGTAACCTGTGTCCATGCCGCTGTACCTGAAACCTTGTATTGAACAACATAGCCATTTGCACATGGAATTTTATTCCACCTTACTGTTGCTTTTGTAGTGGTTATGCTTGTTTCAGAGGTGTTTGAGGTTGCAGGTGGAAGCAAAGATTTTGTATTACTTGTTCCTATTGCTGTACCCGTTGCACCATCGCCCCTGATTTTTACATAATAAATACCCGGTTGCAAATTTGTAAATGTATAGGGCTGTGTACTATTATGCACTGTGTTTGTTACATATGTATTAAAACGATACAAATCTATAATGTACGGCGGTTTACTGCCAGAGGGCTGCACCTTTAACTGACCCGTAGTACAATCACCATTAATTGCCTGCGTAATCGTTGCTGATGCTATGTTTACCTGTTCAAAGTTTACCCCTAATTTATAAGAAGCAAATTGCGAAGAGTAGTATGGCTGAACTTTAATATAATAATACTGTTGTGCTAAACCGGTAAGCTGAATTTCACCACCTCCATAATAATAATTAGAATAAATAGGAGCTTGCAAGGTGTCTGCATATACAAATACATACATGTAGATCACTGAATTGTATAGTTTATTTTCTTCCTGGGACAGGACAATATTCATGTTACCGGTTCCTGTATAATTTACCTTATAAGTATCTGAAGTATCTCTTTGATTGTTATAATAAAAGCCTACATGCCCGGTTTCATAACCATTTGCAGGTATGGTGAATTTTGTATACGGACCACCAAAATCACTGAAGAAATTGTATTTTGTAGTTTGTGTACTGATGGTGTATGGAGCAAATTGCCAGTTATAATAAGGAAAAACCTTTATGAAGTAAGTTCCACTTTCCAAACCATCAATTTTTAACGTTCCCGAACTGGCTGTATATGTACTGCCAAGTAATGACACACCATCATTATCATATAACTGGACATATATGTAATTACCATTTTCTGAATTGATAGTTACATTGATCATACCATCGTCTGTGGTAGTTAATTTATACCAATCCAGGCTATCCCTGTAATTATTATAATAGTAACCTACATGACCAACGGTAGAACCATTTTCGGGTAATGTTAGTGCCTGCGCAATGGTATTATTAAATTCCGCGTCATTAGCCTGTGCCGGCTTAAATAAAGAATCTGCAATAGAATAAGGCGCAAAGTTGTAAGTGTAATAACAATTAACCCGTACATAATAAGTACCTACGGCCAAACCATCTGTATTTATTTCTGCGGTACCTGATGTATAAGTTGAATTTAATAAATTGGTTCCGTTTCCATCATAGAGGTACATATAAACATAAGATCCATTATAACTTGTAAGATTAAGTCTTAACCTGCCCTCTGCATTGGTTGTTACTTTATACCAGTCTGTAGTATCCCTGCTGTTATTATAATAATAACCAACCCTACCTGTTGCAGAACTATTTAATGGTAAAACTTTTGCTTGGGAAATAAGGTTATTAGGCTCCTGGTCATTCGCTGTCGGCACGGTAAACAATGTATTTTCCAGTGTATAGGGAGCAAACCCGTAACTATAGTAAGCATTAACTTTTATGTAATACGTTCCCGGAGCTAACCCATCATTCTCAAGGGATAATGTTCCTGAGGTATAACTAGAATTTAATAAAGTAGTTCCATCATTGTCATAAACATAAACATAGACGATAGCTGAATTATTGGATGTGAGAGTTACCTTTAATTTTCCATCTGCATTAGTTGTTACTTTCCACCAGTCCGTAGAATCTCTCTGGTTATTGTAATAATAACCCACATGCCCGGTTTTGGATCCGTTTAATGGAATGGCCTTTGCCAACGCCTTTGTACCATTAGGTTCAACATCATTTGCCTGCGCAGGTTCAACCAGTGCGTTTGAAAGGGAATAAACAGAATTTTCGCTTGAATAATATGGGTTCACCTTTATATAATAAGTACCAGGGGCCAAACCATCAACACTAGTGTTTACAACAGAATTGGAATAATAACTGTAAAAAACAGTGGTTCCATTATTGTCATAAATACTCAAATACGTGTAAATAGAATTGGAAATGGTTAAGCTTACATCAAGCCGTCCATCGGCAGTGGTAGTTACTTTCCACCAGTCAACATCACCAGGGGTGGATGTATTTCCGGTATTGCTTCCGTTTAAGGCAAGGGTGCTGTGCCTGTTCCCGTGTATTATTGGGCTCGGTCTCAGCAGCAAAAGTTGTTTTCCAGCTTAGTGCACATAGTACTGCCAGCAAATAGTAGATTTGTTTCATAATTTAATTAGGTTATTATTTGGTTGGAACTTCAGGAAGAGATTGGAGTATTGAATTTTTAAGGACTGGATTGAGCTGCTAAAATATTAGAGCATCTCTATATTTCAAAATAAATGGCAATTTTATTTTTTTTAGTTTTACAAAAAAGCAACCAGTAAAATAAATTAAACAATTAATTGGTTGTTTGTCAAAACCTTATACAATCAGAAGTAACCTCATTTAATTTATATCCATAAACAGGGTTATTCAAAATTCGCTTTTCCTCTTAAAATACATAATTACCTGATTACGTTGAGGGTTTGCCGCAGTCAGGCTCAATGTTCATGGAAGAGCATAAGACATGTAAAGAATTAAAAAATTTTCTCTCTCCAACATTAAAAAAAATCCCTGTGAAAATCACAGGGATTGCAAGCTATGAAAAGGTATTTTTTATCGGTTAACAATCACCTTTAAGGATTGGGGTTTCATTGCTGTTCCATATTCTAAATAGTAAAGTCCCGGTTTAAGTCCGGATACGTTTACTCTCGTGTTATTGAGATTTGTATAAGTAATTCCGGATGTCTTCCAAAAAATCCTGCCCGACGCATCTTTAAGAGAAGCGGTAATGATGTCACTACCCTGCTTGTTGGTTTGAATAATGAAATAACTGTTTGCAGGATTTGGCGAAATGTTCAGGTCGTAATTGTTTGCCATTAATGAAGCTGAAGTTGTGAACACATCAATTGGCGTAAATGCACTTAACACATAATTGCTAACCGTGTCTAAACCCACACCCGTTGCCAAACGGAATTGATAAGTTGTATTAGCAGCAAGACCTGTAAGAATAAGATTGTCTTTATTACCCAGAACGATCTTTTGCGTCCATGGTGTTGTACCCTGAACTCTGTATTGTACCAGGTAACCGTTTGCACAATCAACTTTTGTCCAATGTAACGTTGCTTTATTGCTTGTTATATTAGTTGTTGCACCGGTTGTTGTTGCCGGTGGTAACAGGCTTTTTGTATTGCTTGTTCCATACGCATTACCTGTAGCTCCATCACCGTAAGCTGTTGCATAGTATATGCCCGGTGGCAGATTACTTGCAGTAAAACCACTGGTATTATAAGATGTGTATGTATTATACAATTGACCGAACCTGTATAGATACACTGTATACGGTGGTTTGCTTCCACTGCCCTGCATTTGCAATTGACCATTCGTGCAACCATTACTAGTTGCCTGCGTAATATTTATACTGGCAATATTTACTTGTGTAAAGGTGCTTGAAATTGAATAGGCAGCAAATTGACTATTATAATATGGATAAACTTTAATGTAATAATAACCCTGGGTTAGGTTGGTGAGATTAATAGGGTTACTGGAAGTATAATAATACGAACTGTGAATAGGTGCAGCATTGGTATCCTTATATACCTGAAACCAAATTGCCACTACACTATTACTAATTTTATTTTGTTCCTGATCAAATTGCAGGGTTAAATTTCCGGATCCTGTATAATTAATTTTCCACGTGTCAACACTATCACGGGCATCGTTGTAATAAAAATTGACATGCCCGGTTACAGATCCATTTGCAGGAATTGTTTTTGCATCCACAAACCTTTTATTTGGCTCGGCATCAGCGGCAAAGCTGTATGTGGTAAGGGTGTTGCTTAAAGTATATGGTGCATAGTCTGAGCTATAGTATGTTGCTATTTTTATATAATAAGTGCCTTGCTGTAATCCATCTAACTTAATTTCTAAGCTGGTAGTGGTGTATTGACTGGATAACAATGTGGTGCCATTATTATCATATAAATAAACCCATACATATTTGCCGTTATGTGAGGTTAAATTTAAAGTTAGCATTCCGTCATTATCTGTAGTTACCTTATACCAGTCTGCTACATCCCTATTAAGGTTATAATAATAATTTACATGCCCGGTCTTACTTCCATTTAAAGGCAAAACATTTGCCTGCGAATACACATCGTTAGGCTCTACATCGTTTGCCTGAACTGGAACAATAAGGTTATTAGCAATTGTATATGGTGCATAATCAGATGCGTAAAACGTCTTAATTTGTAAATAATAAGTTCCTGCAGCTAAACCGTCAGTAACAAATTCAAGGTCACTTAGTGTGTAGCGGGCCGCCAATTGCGTGGTTCCATCATTATCATACAAATACACCCATATATATTTATTGTTATGAGAAGTTAGCTTAAGGTTAATTCCTCCATCCGCATTGGTAGTTACTTTGTACCAGTCTGAGGTGTCTTTCGCCAAATTATAATAGTATCCCACATGACCAGTTTTGGTTCCATTAAGAGGCAAAACCTTGGCGGAGGCTCTTGTTCCATTGGGCTCAACATCGTTTGCCTGTGCAGGCACAACCAGGGCATTTGAAATGGTGTAAGCCGGAAGTTGCCCGATATAATAAGGAATAAGTTTAATGTAATAGGTTCCTGCAGCCAATCCATCTGTAGAAAGCGTAAAGGTAGAAATAGTATAACCCGAATTTAGTAGTTCAGTGCCATTATTATCATATAAATACACCCAGGTATAAAAAGCATTTGATACGGTTAGGCTTATATCTAACCTGCCATCTCCTGTGGTAGTAACTTTCCACCAGTCTTCATCGCCGGAAGCATCAATTTTTCCTGAATTCGTTCCATTAAGGGCAAGTGTATTAGCCTGCGCCCGCGAGTTATTAGGTTCAGTTTCATATGCCTTGGCAGTAAGTGAAAGAAAGCCGCAAAAAATAAATAAGCAGAGTATAAGTTTTGGTTTCATGAGTCGAAGATTAAGGCGTTAAAGAATTATGGATATTGAAAGTATAAGTTTGCTTAAACTTATTCAGGCTTATTATATATAATCGCGCATTTACTTGATATAGCCGCTAATTTTCTTGACAAGAGAAATTTATGATCTGAAAAGTTCCTTGTAATTTGGTGTTTTTTTCCGGCAACCACAACCCACATGAAAATAAATTTCCAAAAATGGCTGCTTAAATATAAACTGCTGCACTTTGTAATGTGGGCAATGGTAGGCACCTCTACCTTTCTTACTTATTTTAATGATAAAGAACCTTTCGTCCCGCAAATTTTTAATGCTGCTACCGTCATCATTTTTTCAACATTCCCATTTTACTTAACCGCATATGTTTTAATTCCCCATACCCTTTATAAAAAAAAGTATGCACATTTTGTTGGCGCACTAATGCTGCTTGTAATTATTTCGGGTATTGCAATGATGCTCGGTGTGCGAACCATAGATCATTTATTTGATCCATCTAAACAGATCATTGCAAGTGATTCACATAAACTTCGTTTTGACCTGAATATTTTTATGTGGACTTCGATGATTGCATCTTTTGGCGCAGGGGGTTTAAAAATAATGTCTGATAGTTTTCGTCTTAGAAGGCAATTAATGGTGGTAGAAAAAGAAAAGGTAAATGCCGAATTAAATTTTTTACGCTCTCAAATAAATCCGCACTTTTTGTTTAATGTTATCAATACTATTTATTTCCAGATAGATAAAAAAAATATAAGCGCGAGAGCATCGGTTGAAAAATTATCTGAAATGCTGCGCTATCAATTGTATGAATGCACCTCTGATAAAATTGATATTTCTAAAGAATTAGATTATATTAAGAATTATGTAGCTATTCAAACACTACGCATGGAAAAAGGCTCTGACATACAACTTCATATTTGCGGTAAGATTGCAGGTTTTAAAATTGCCCCGTTATTAATTCTTCCTCTTGTAGAGAATGCTTTCAAGCATGTTTCTCATTTTAAAAATCCTGAATTAAACAAAATCTATATTTCACTGCAGCAGCAAGACGAACAATTTATTATCAGCACAACAAATTCATTCGATACAACCACCCGCGTAAACCTTTTAATAAATGCAGGAGGGCTGGGCATTGAAAATTTACGCAGGCGGCTGGAGTTGATATACCCAGACAGGCACGAGATAAAAACAAGGCAGGGTGAAAATCTTTTTGAAACCACCTTAAAAATTAATTACTATGATTAACTGCCTGGTAGTTGATGATGAACCGATTGCCCGTAAAGGAATACTTGAACACATTCGACAGGTAAATTTTCTATATGCCGTGGCAGAATGTAAAAGCGCGACCGAAGCGAAAACGTGGATGCAAAAAAAATCAATAGACCTGATTTTCCTGGATATTCAAATGCCCAAACAAACAGGTATAGATTTTCTTAAAACCCTAACAAACCCCCCGCTGATAATTTTCACTACCGCATATCCCGGTTACGCACTTGAAGGTTATGAACTCGATGTGCTGGATTACCTGCTTAAACCCGTTAGCTTTTCAAGGTTTTTAAAATCTGCATTAAAGGCACAGGACCTGTTGCTAAAAATGGCGCCTCTTAAAGATCCTTCTCAGGAATATTTTTTTATAAAATCTAATTCAAAACTCGAAAAAGTGAAAATGTCTGAAGTGCTGTTTATTGAAGGTATGAGTAACTACATAGTTGTACACACCAACCAGAAAAAATATGTGGCATACCTTACTTTTAAAGGCATGGAAGAAAAGTTACCTCACGATCTTTTCATACGTATTCACAAATCTTACCTGGTTTCCCTGGATGCCATCCAAACCATTGACCAGGCTGAAGTGCGGCTTGAAAACTTCACGCTTCCGCTTAGCAAAAGCTATAGAGACAATGTTATTTCACGCATTGGCGAGCGGGTTTTTAAAAGGTAGCTAACGGGTAAGTTAGTGATTCCGTACCCGAAATTTTTTCATGAAATTTTTTCTTATAAACTGAAATTTTTTCAGCAATAATCCAATGGTATAAATTTTGAAAATAATGGGTAAAAAAAAGGAGGAAAAATGACAAATATCATTAAAAGAAAAAACGGCACTGAAACTTCGCCCGTGCCTGTATTCAGTGGTCTTATAGACCAGGTATTTCAAAACAATCTTTCCCGCTTTTTTGATGATGAAGGATGGGGATCAGACAGAATGAACCGCGCATTTAACATACCGGTAAACATTCGCGAAACTGGCAAAACCTATGAGATTGAATTGATGGCGCCAGGCATGAAGAAAGAGAATTTTAAACTTAACGTAAACGGAGATACTTTGAGTGTTTCCTTCGAACACAAAGAGGAAAACAATGAGGAGAATGAACAAAAAACCTGGATTAGAAAAGAATTTAGCCAGCAATCTTTCGTTCGCACTTTTAACCTGGATGACACAGTGGATGCCAACAAGATCGAAGCCCGGTATGAAGATGGTGTGCTTAGACTAAGCATTGCTAAAAAAGAAGGCGCACAAAAAATTTCAAGGAATATTGAAATACAGTAATTACTGTTAAAGCAATTTTAAGCTGTCTCTTTTAAAGGGACAGCTTTTTAATTTATACCATCCACTGAAACTTCTTTAGCTATTTTAATAATTAACCCCTGCAATACTTTACCCGGCCCTACTTCTGTGAACTTGGTGGCGCCATCCCTAACCATCGCAGCCACACTCTGGGTCCATTTAACAGGGGCAGTAAGTTGCTCAATTAAGTTTTGTTTTATTTCGTCAGGTTTAGTTACCGGCTCTGCCGTTACATTCTGGTATACTGCACAAACTGGCTGGTTAAAAGAAGTAGCTGCAATAGCTGCAGCAAGTTCTTGCTTTGCAGGCATCATTAATGGTGAATGAAATGCGCCGCCCACAGGTAATACCAAGGCCCGTTTGGCACCAGCTGCTTTCATTTTTTCACAGGCTATATCAATGCCTTTTGCCGATCCACTTATAACAAGTTGTCCGGGACAATTATAGTTTGCAGCAACAACAACCTCACCTGATTCATCCTGTACCTGCTGGCAAATTTCCTCCACTTTTTCATCACTTAAAGCCAGTACTGCCGCCATGGTAGATGGCACCAACTCACAAGCCACCTGCATTGCCCTGGCACGGAGGCTCACCAATTTAAGCGCATCTTCAAAACTGAGGGCTTTGTTTGCCACCAATGCAGAAAATTCTCCAAGCGAATGACCGGCAACCATGCCCGGAACTTCATTCACTGAAACCATATATGCAATTACAGAATGCAGAAATACCGCGGGTTGTGTAACATTCGTTTGCCGCAAATCCTCTGCAGACCCATTAAACATTACATCACTAATATTAAATCCTATGATCTCGTTTGCATGATGGAATAATTTTTTTGCTTCCGCATTATTATCATATAAATTTTTTCCCATTCCCTGGAATTGAGAACCCTGCCCGGGAAATACAAATGCATGTTTTGCCATTGCTTAAACAATTAAAATAAATTATTAACTCAGGTTTGAGCTGATCAGTCTTAAAAATTCGCTTCGTGTTGAATCTTTTTCAAACTCGCCAAAAAAGGCGGATGTTGTGGTAGCAGAATTTTGTTTCTGAACACCCCGCATCATCATACATAAATGCTTTGCTTCAATAACAACACCAACACCCAGTGGTTGTAAACTTTCTTTTATTGCTTCCATAATTTGTATAGTAAGCCTTTCCTGCACCTGCAACCTTCTTGAAAACACATCTACCACTCGCGCAATTTTACTTAAACCTGTTATATATCCATTAGGTATATATGCAATGTGCGCTTTTCCTATAAAAGGCAGCATATGGTGCTCGCACATGCTATATAGTTCTATATTCTTCACCAAAACCATTTCACTAATATTCTCGTGAAAGCGTGCAGAATTAAGTATTTCAACAGCATCAATGCCATAACCCTGCGTCATATATTGCATGGCTTTAGCAATACGTTCGGGTGTTTTTACAAGACCTTCGCGTTGCGGGTCTTCACCCAGTATTTTAATGATGTTGGTGTAGGCTTCCATCAGGTTACTTTTAGCCTCTTCAGGGTAATGTTCAATCTTTGAATAAGACATGTATGAATGCTTTAAGTTTTAATCAGGCGGGATACTCAACAAAGTTTCTATCTGTTTCGTATAAAATAATCTTAAGGTCATGCGATACATCAATCTTATCCCGCAAAAGATCATATATCACTATAGCAATATTTTCAGCCGTTGGGTTTTTATTTTTAAAAGCCGCCACATCAAGATTTAAATTTTTGTGATCAAATTTGATCAACACTTCAGCCTTAACAAGGTCGCTTAGCTCTTTCATATCCATCACATACCCTGTATTTTCATCGGGCACGCCGGTAACTTTCACTATCAGTTCATAATTATGTCCATGATAATTAGGGTTGTTGCATTTGCCGAATACTGTGGCGTTTCTGTCATCACTCCACAATTCATTATGCAACCTGTGAGCAGCGTTAAAATGCTCTTTTCTGTAAACGGCAACCTTATTCATAAACATACGTATTAACCAAAATATTCAACATAGATGCGTGGCGTTTCGTACAATTTAATACAATGCAACTGAACATTACCCGGAAGGTGCGGTGTTAACTGTTGCCAAATGGCAGTTGCCAAATTCTCGGTACTGCATATTTTACCTTGTAAAAAATCGACATCAAGATTTAAATTCTTATGGTCGAGGTGCAATAAAACGTGATCGGTGATTAGCTGTTTAAGCTTTTTTGCATCCATTAAAAATCCTGTACCTACATTAATCTCCCCTTTAATGGTAACATGAAGATCAAAGTTGTGGCCATGCCAGTTTTCATTGGCGCAAAGGCCGAAAACTTCATCATTTTTTTCTTTGCTCCAACCGGGGTTAAACAATTTGTGGGCAGCATTAAAGTGCTCTATCCTCGTTAAATATACCATGCATTAATTAAAGGGTGCAAAGTTAATGGATGGTTGCCAAAGCTTGCAACTTCACCTTTTTACCACGAACTTTGCAGGCTATGAAAATAGGGGTAATCGCTGCAACTGATTTTGAGATTGCGGAAACTAAAACACATTTTAAGGAGAACCAAAACCTCTCTAACCTCCATAATATTAGTTTTTTTACTTCAGGTGTGGGAAGTTTACTAACTGCAGTAAACCTTATGAAATGTTTGTACTATTCTCAATTTAATTTAATTGTGCAGGCAGGCATTGCAGGTTGTTATAATAACGATGAACCATTATTACAAACGGTGGTAATAAAAAATGAGGTACTGGGCGATCTTGGTGTTGAAGAAGACAACGTTTTTAAAAACGTTTTCGAACTTAATCTGGCAAGTAAGGATGCATCACCATTTTTAAACGGAAGGTTAATAAATCCAAACCTTGATAAATACAATCTTTTAAAATTAAAAGAGGTTAATGCTATTACAGTAAACGAAATAACAACCCGAAATAAAAGGATCAACGACCTGGTGAGAAAATATGAACCCTTTTCTGAAAGTATGGAAGGGGCCGCACTACATGCTGTGTGCCTTGTTTTAAAAATCCCTTTTATTCAAATAAGAACAACGAGTAATTATGTTGGAGAGAGAAACAAGCAACAATGGAAAATGAAAGAATCCATTCACTTTTTAAATGATCACCTTACCAGGTACCTGAACCTGCTATAAAGAAAATACATGGAATACACACTGGCATTTTCTCCCTGCCCGAACGACACTTTTATTTTTGAAGCATTAATAAATAATAAGATTGATACTAGGGGAATTCAATTCAGGATATTAATGGAGGATGTTGAAACCCTTAATTCATGGGCGTTAAAAGAGAAAGCAGATTTTACTAAGGTTAGCTATGGCGTGCTTCCGGAGATCCTTAAAAACTATTCTGTATTAAATGCAGGAGGCGCCCTTGGGTTTGGTACCGGTCCATTATTGATTGCTTTGCCTGGCTTTGCGGAAACCTATGCAACTGCCGAAAAAGACAGGCTGATGCAACATGCCCGCATAGTTATTCCAGGCTTACATACTACCGCGCACAGGCTTCTAACGTTTGCCTATCCTGGAGCGAAGAATAAATATTTTACTGTTTTTAGTGATATTGAAAAAGACGTGTTTCAGGGGAAAGCCGATGCAGGCGTGATCATTCATGAAAACCGTTTTACCTATGCACAAAAAGGACTCGAGTTGTTAATGGACCTTGGAGCCAATTGGGAAAATAAAACAGGCTTCCCTGTTCCACTTGGCGGTATTGTATCCCGAAGAAACATTGACCCACGCATGCTTAAAACAGTTAATGACCTCATTGAACAAAGTACACGTTATGCCTTTAAAAATTACACACAATCTTTACCAGGTTTTGTTACTGAAAATGCGATTGAAATGAATACGGAGGTAATGCATAAACACATTAACCTGTACGTGAATGATTATTCAATTAACCTAGGCGAAAGTGGTCAGGGTGCAGTTATGAAATTTCTAAATATCGTTGGCAATAATTTCGATAGTCCCGAAAAGGTTTTTGCAATGCCCTTAATTTAACCATTCCATTTAGTTTTTTAATCCATTTGAATATACCTGCAGGGCGCGTTCCCTAGCTAACTTATGATCTACCATGGGGGGAGGATAATTCCCGGATAGCAATTCAGGCACCCACTGTTTTACATAAGTAAGATCTTTATCAAATTTTTCCAGTTGCAAAGTCGGATTAAAAATTCTGAAGTATGGAGCAGCATCGCATCCCGAACCTGCTGCCCACTGCCATCCACCGTTGTTTGAAGCATAGTCATAATCCAGTAATTTTTTGGCAAAATAAGCCTCACCCCATCTCCAGTCAATTAGTAAATGCTTGGTGAGAAAAGAGGCTGTAACCATTCTTACCCTGTTATGCATAAACCCTGTAGTATTTAATTCGCGCATGCCTGCATCTACCAACGGATATCCCGTTAAGCCTTTTGTCCATAATTCAAATTCCTGCTCATTATTTCTCCAGGCAATCCGGTCATATTCGCGCTTAAAAGATTCACCTAAGCGAACATGTTTGTAATTCGCGAGAATCATCTGGTAAAACTCACGCCAGATAAGCTCGTTAAAAAAAACGTCGCTGTGTGTTTTGGCTTTTTCACATGCATCCCTTATGCTTACTGTACCAAAACGTAAATGCACCCCTACCCTGCTTGTACCGTTGCTTGATGGATAGTCTCTTTTTTCGGCATACTTCTGCAACAATATTTCTGCTAATTCTCCTTTTGGAATCTCAATTGTGGCTGGTTTAAAACCCATGCTTTCAAGTGAAGGAACCTCTGGCAGTGTATGTTTAAAAAGCCATGAAAAATAGGCTGTGTTATTATACGGTTTTATGTAGAAGGGCGTTAACTTTTGCTTCCATTGTTTACTGTATGGTGTAAAGACAGAGAAAGAAGTCCCATCATTTTTTATTACTTCTTTTCCTTCAAATATTACCTGGTCTTTGAATGATTTAAAGGCAATACTTTTTTCATGCAACAACTCTTTTACCTGCCTGTCCCGGTCAATGGCATACTGTTCATAATCGTGGTTTGTAAAAACAGTTTCTATGTTAAACCTTTTCGCCAAATTTTTAAATATCTGCAAAGGAGATCCATACATTGCCAGTAAGCCACTGCCTAAAGTTTTTAACTCCTTATTCAAACGTACTGTTTGGGAATGAATGAAAGTAACCCGTGCATCCTGTTTATCATCCAGGTCATCCAGTATATTACTGTCGAAAATAAATAAGGAAAGAACAGGTATTTCCTGTTTAAGCGCATAAAAAAAAGCAGCATTATCATTCAGACGCAGGTCTCTCCTAAACCACATTATATTTATTCTTTCCATCATCCCTTATTACAATTAGCATGAATAATTGTTTTAACCTTTATTAAAATTGCCTTCTGTTGCCCTTAAACTAAATATTTATCTTTGCGCCCAAATAAATGTGATTTATGTGGCTGAATAACATACTGGAAACAATTGGAAACACGCCGTTGATTAAACTAAACAAGATTACTAAAGAATTGCCTTGTACGGTACTTGCAAAGGTTGAATATTTTAACCCGGGAAACTCAATAAAAGACCGCATGGCACTGAAAATGGTTGAGGAAGCGGAAAGAACGGGGAAATTAAAACCCGGCGGTATTATTATTGAAGGTACATCGGGTAACACGGGAATGGGTTTGGCACTTGCCGCAAGTGTAAAAGGTTACAAGTGCATTTTTGTTACGACAGATAAACAATCAAAAGAAAAGGCAGACATTTTAAAAGCCGTTGGCGCCGAGGTAATTGTTTGCCCGACAAATGTAGAGCCGGAAGATCCCCGCAGTTATTATTCAGTGGCTGCCAGGCTTGCAAAAGAAATACCAAACTCCTTTCACATGAACCAGTACGATAACCTGGCAAACAGGCAGGCACATTATGAAAGCACGGGCCCAGAAATTTGGGAGCAAACCGAGGGAAAGATCACGCACCTTGTTATTGCAACCGGTACCGGCGGCACCATAACAGGAACTGCCAAATTTTTGAAGGAAAAAAAACCTGACGTTAAAATATTAGCCATAGATGTTTACGGATCCCTATTAAAAAAATACCACGAAACCGGTGTGGTTGATATGAAAGAAGTACATCCTTACATAACAGAGGGTATAGGTGAAGATTTTGTTCCTGCCAACTACGAAATGAAGCTCATAGATAAATTTGAATTAGTAAATGACAAGGATGGCGCTGTAATGGCAAGAAGAATTTCTAAGGAAGAGGGCATTTTTGTAGGATACAGCAGTGGCAGCGCACTGCAGGGAATTATGCAGCTAAAAAATGAGTTTAAAAAAGATGATGTTGTAGTGGTTGTATTCTGCGACCATGGAAGCCGCTATGTAGGTAAAGTATACAATGATCAATGGATGATGGAACGCGGGTTTTTAGACGTTAAAACATTTAAAGACATCGTAAATGGCAGATCGGCAAAACGCTTGGTGACCATCAGCCCCGATAACTCTGTTAGCGAAGCAGTAGAATTAATGAAGAAATATGATATAGAACACATCCCTGTAATGAATGGTGAGGGGCCGTTGGGGGCTGTAAGTGAAAACGGGTTGTTTCAAAAAGTATTTAACGATCCGGAATTAAAAAATTGCACCATAGAAAAGGTGATGGAAAAACCATACCCGGTGGTTTCGTTTGATACGCCCGTAGAACGAATTGGCTCTTTAATTAATAAAGAAAATGGAGCGGTGCTGGCAAAAGACGAGAAAGGCGATTTTCACATTGTTACCAAATACGATGTAATTCAAAGCCTTGCCAAATAAATATGAAGAATTTTAGGGGTTGGGGTTGAAAAAAGGCGTTTTAATTAAAGCAAGGGCCTATGCCCTGAGGTTTACAAAATTGACCTAATAATATGCCCATATATATACCTATGTTTAGGTATTTTACAGCTTTTGTATACCCTATATAATAGAATATGTGGTGGCGAACTTCAGCAGTTCGGCAAAGGTTTTAATTTGTAATTTTTCGAAAATATTCCGCCGGTGTGTATTAACTGTAAGCTTCGAAATAAGCAATTCTTCAGAAATAATTTGGCTGTTTTTCCCTTTAAATATTAATGATATAATTTCTTTTTCGCGTTTGGTTAAGAGGCAGTATTTTTTGAAATGGTTTTTCATCCAGTCTGATTCTTCCAGAACAGAATGAATTTTTTTGGTTAATTGCTCAGCTTTATTCACCTCATTTACCAGTATTATTAGTTTGTTGCCCGAACCATCACCTGGTGGATAAAACAATTTTGTAGAAGTAAAAAACCATTTGAAATAAGGATCGTCCACAGCCTTAACCCGCTGGGCAAAATTTAGAGTTAGTCCATTATCCTGCGCATTATATAACGCTTGGCATTGTATGTTAATTTTCTCAACCTCCTCCGGTACAAAAAACTTTGTAAAGTATTCTGCTCCTAATGCCCGAAGTTCTTCCTTTGAATGTTTAAGTATGCTGCATCCCTTTTTATTCATGTACGTTGTCTCAGCATTAATTAAATCAACTAAACCCAATGTACCGGGCACGTATTCTCCTATCTCCTCTAAATTAAATTCTCCCCTATTAATTTTTCTTTCCAAAGAAAAAATCTGCTGACGGTTTATATCTGCTATTTCTTGTTGAGTAAAATAACTCATTCCTTCACAGGTTAATTAAATTCAAATACTTCAGCAAATTTTAGTAGCGCTGCAGTACTCTTTATTTTTAGTTTTTTATTAATATTTTTACGATGTGTATTTACCGTATGAACTGAAATATGTTGTGCTGAAGCGATTTCCATGCTTGTCATTCCTTTAGCCAACAACCTTATGATTACCTTTTCCCTTAAAGAAAGAAAAGCTACCTTTTCTAAATTCATTCTAAAAAATCCGTAATCATTAAGTACAGTATACAAGCCTTTCTTTTCAGTAGTCATTAAACCCAAATCGAAGGATGTTATTACAACCTCGCAGTAGTTGCGCTGGTAAAACAGGTTTACTTTCGCCGTATTAAATAACCATTCGTTTTCTTTATTTAATAAAGAATACGGATAAAAGAATACAAAATCTGTTTCCTTATTACCTTTTAAATAGATCGCAATTTGTTTGGCCTGCCGGGCAAGTTCTGTTTCAGAAAGGGTATGCGTAAAAAAATTTGTAGGAATATTATTGCCAGGTACTTCGTTTTCAAGGTCTTTATCGAACACTCTAAATATATGAATGGTTGCAGGTAGTAGCTGCCTGAAATTGTATAAAATATTATTATCAAATATTTCAACCATCAGCCCGAATGTTTTTCAGAACTTATTTATTATTATGATAATTTAAAGATATTCTATATTTTTTTAACCTGCATAATTTAATGATTCAATAGAAATTTGTCTCATCTTCAATTAAAAAACATGCATTTATGTGTCGACCAGATTGGCCGGACTATAGAATTGCTACAAATTCCGCCTAAAAGAATAATTTCCCTGGTTCCATCCTTAACCGAACTGCTTTACTATTTTAATTTAGCGGATGAAACTGTTGGTATCACAAAGTTTTGCGTACATCCGCCTGAATGGTTTAAAACTAAAACCCGGGTTGGTGGTACGAAGAATATAAATATTTCTATCGTAAGAAAATTACAGCCAGACCTTGTTATTGCCAATAAGGAAGAAAATGTGCAGGATCAGATAGAAGTGCTTCAAAAAATTGCCCCGGTTCTCGTAACAGATGTAAACAATTTTAATGATGCCCTGGAAATGATAAGTCTTCTTGGAAGAGTTCTTAATAAAAATGAAAGTGCCGTAAAACTTATTAGTGATATTACAGAAGCCTTCACTTCCTTATCTTCATATACTAAGCCGAAAAAGGTCGCATATTTAATATGGCAAAATCCGTATATGGCCGCCGGGGGCAATACATTTATTGGTGATATGCTGCGCCGGTGTGGTTTTCAAAATGTGTTCGAAGATGTTCCAAGGTATCCTGAAACCAGTCTGGATGAATTAAAATCGTTGCAATGCGATGTAATTTTCCTCTCTTCAGAGCCTTTTCCTTTTAAACAAGTGCATGCAGACGAGGTTTCAGCAGCGTTAAAAACTTGTGCAATAACGGTAGATGGGGAGATGTTTAGCTGGTATGGAAGCAGGATGATTTTAGCCGCTGATTACTTTAAAAAATTACAAACATTAGTTACAGAAAAGCAATCCATTCTAAACTGATTATTTTTTCATGCTTTGTTTACAGTGCCTATATTTGCGCAGGCCTGATAAACAACCATTCCTGGTTAGATATTTTTTGATAAAATCTATCACCCATACAGCCAGCATGCATTGTTTACCCCGGCGTGTTTACTTATTTTAAACCATTAACCAACATTAAAATGGCGAATTCAAAAATTGTGGAACTGCTGGGCGACAAAGCAGAGAGCTTATTAAATTATCAAAGTACAACTATAAATAAATCTGATCTGCACCTACCCGGGCCAGATCATTTAGATAAAATCTGGACCAACAGTAACCGCAACAACCAGGTGCTACGCAGTATGCAGCAATTATTAGACAATGGACGGCTTGCAGGCACAGGTTACTGCAGTATTTTTCCGGTAGATCAGGGCATTGAACATAGTGCAGGTGCATCGTTTGCGCCCAACCCCATTTACTTCGATCCTGAAAATATTATAAAACTGGCTATAGAAGGCGGCTGCAATGCTGTTGCCTCTACTTTTGGCGTGTTAGCTGTAATGAGCAGAAAGTATGCGCATAAAATTCCCTTCGTTGTAAAAATAAACCACAATGAATTTTTAAGTTATCCCAATAGGTACGACCAAACCATGTTTGGTACCGTTAAAAGTGCCTGGAACATGGGTGCTGTTAGTGTAGGTGCAACCATTTACTGGGGAAGTGCAGAAAGCGCAAGACAACTAAAGGAAGTTTCTGAAGCATTTGAACTGGCGCATGAGCTTGGCATGAGTACCATACTTTGGTGTTATACACGTAATAATGCCTTTAAAGTAGAAGGTAAAGATTACCACACCAGTGCCGATCTAACCGGGCAGGCGAACCATTTGGGTGTTACTATACAGGCAGATATTATTAAGCAAAAATTACCGACAAACAATGGCGGATACCTTGCAACCAAACATGGTAAAACGCACAAGCTGGTATATGAAAAATTAACTTCTGACAACCCGATCGATCTTTGCCGTTACCAATTGGCAAACTGCTACATGGGCAGAGTTGGATTAATAAATAGCGGTGGCGAAAGCACCGGTGAAACTGACCTGCAGGAAGCTGTTGTTACAGCTGTAATTAATAAAAGAGCCGGGGGTATGGGTCTTATTCTTGGCAGAAAAGCATTTCAACGTCCTTTTAATGAAGGTGTGGAATTGCTGCAAGCTATTCAGGATGTGTACCTGGACGAAAGTATTACCATAGCATAAGCAATAAATTCGCTTTGGAAATTGGCAGGCCGGGTTTATATTTATAAACGCTTGCCCTTTTCCGTTTATATAAATTTGCAATATGGCAAAAGAAAAAGAAGACGATTTTGATAACGATTTATCCGGTGAAACTTCCAGTAACCTATCTAACAGTCCCAAGCAAAAGTGGTATAGCAGGCGCAGAAAGGGTATAACAACTTCTACTGCCGATAAAAGGGAAATGCCTGAAGGTTTATGGAGCAAATGCCCTGAATGCAATTTTATTTGCACTACCAATGAATTAAAAGAGAACTTATTTGTTTGCCCTAAGTGCAACTATCACCATCGCATTGGAAGTGAAGATTATTTTGAGATATTGTTTGATGGTATAAAATACACAGAACTGTTTGATAATATTTACAGTAAAGATTTTTTAGGCTTTACCGACCTTAAGCCTTACCAAAAAAGGCTTGATGAGATTCATGAAAAAACAGATCTCAAAGATAGTATGCGTGTTGGGGTAGGCGAAATAAATGGGAAAATGCTGGTGATTGCCTGTATGGACTTTGAGTTTATAGGCGGCTCTCTGGGAAGTGTTATGGGTGAAAAATTTAGCCGTGCTGTAGATTATTGCATAAAGCATTCTTTACCATATTTAGTTATAAGCAAAAGTGGCGGCGCCAGGATGATGGAAAGCGCATTCAGCCTTATGCAACTCGCAAAAACAAGCGGTAAATTATCGCAGTTAAGCGATGCCAAACTCCCTTACTTTTCATTACTAACCGACCCTACGTTTGGAGGTATTTCTGCAAGTTTCGGCATGCTTGGCGATCTTAATTTTGCTGAACCCGGTGCATTAATTGGCTTTGCAGGCCCACGCGTTATTAAAGAAACAATTAAAAAAGACCTTCCCGAAGGCTTTCAGCGAAGCGAGTTTTTATTAGAGCATGGATTTTTAGATTTTATTGTTGACCGCAAAAATTTAAAAGAAAAACTATCCCAACTTATTAAGTTACTTCAAAATTAGCAGGCATATACTTTAGCCCTTTGCCATTGCTTCATTCAACTTAAACTATATTTATTCATCAGTGACCAAAGAAATGAATAACAGGCAGGCTTATTATAATTATCATATCGATGATAAATATGAGGCAGGCGTTGTATTACTGGGAACTGAGGTAAAATCTATTAGGGGTGGGAAGGTTAGTTTTAATGATGCCTTCTGCCTTTTTGATAAAGGAGAACTTTGGCTGCGTGGTTTATACATCGCTGAATATTCTATGGGCACCACCAATAACCACATTGCAGTGCACGATCGTAAATTACTTTTGACCAAAAGAGAATTACGCAAGCTTCAAACCAAAATGAAAGAAAAAGGTTTTACCATCGTTCCTCTCCGGGTATTTTTTAATGAAAAGAATTTTGTAAAGGTTCAAATTGGTTTAGCCAGGGGTAAAAAATCTCATGATAAGCGCGAGTCTATAAAAGAAAAAGATGCTGCAAGGGAAATGAAGCGTTTCCTTAAATAGAAATTTATTCCGTTCCTTTTTGAAATATATATTTTTCTCCCGCTATTTAAATATGATAAATTTTATCCACCTTTAGTAATACATCCTTCAAAAAACCATTTCGCAACCCTGGTTAAACACCTCTTCTTTTTATAATTTAATTCGTATTATCATGAAACAATTGTATGCATTCGCATGCCTTTTAATGGCTGTATTTAATACCGGCGCTCAAAGTTGGCAGGTTAAGGGTAATTCCGGGTTATCCCTTCACAATTACATAGGCACAAACGATAAAACGCCTTTTCTTATTAAAGTAAATAAATCACCTTCAGGGTATATCGGTTTCAATGACGGAAATTCTGCGTGGGGATACAAAGCTCTTGAAGCCGCGCTTGATGGACAATATAATACAGGTGTTGGTACCGGGGCACTTCAAAATGTGAAAACAGCATCTTTCAATACTGCTCTGGGTGCAGGAGCGCTAAATAATAACTTATTTGGAAATGCCAATGTAGGTATAGGTGTTGGAGCCCTATTAAACAGTGAACATGGTAATAACCTTGTGGCTATTGGCGATTCAGCCCTCATGCACCAGCAAACCAATAACGATGGCATGTATGCTAACATAGCTGTTGGTTCAAAAGCATTATTCAGCAACACCTCGGGATCACGAAACACAGCGAATGGTTACCAGGCGCTTTATTCAAATACTACCGGGCATCTGAACACTGCAACAGGTGCATATTCTTTAAAAGCAAGTATGGGTGCTAAAAATACTGCCAACGGGGCTTATTCTTTGTTAAATAATATTGAAGGATACAGTAACAGTGCAATAGGTTATAACGTAATGTATGCAAACAGGTCAGGTTATAATAACACAGCTATGGGAACAGAGGCTATGTATAATAATATAGAAGGCGTTTTAAACACTTCCATTGGTTTTTCTGCAGGGTATCGGAACAAGGCAAATAATAAATGTACTTTTCTTGGAAGCTATGCTGACCATGCAGAGGAGAACGCTGTTAATTCAATGGCGCTTGGCTACGAAGCCCGTACAACCGCAAGCAACCAGGTGCGCATTGGAAATGCAGGTATCACAAGTATTGGCGGGCAGGTTGGTTGGTCAACATTAAGCGATGGAAGATTTAAGAAAGATATTGCGATGAATGTACCTGGACTAACCTTTATAAATAAGTTGCAACCTGTAACATATCATCTTAAAACTGATGAGTTAAAGAGATTGTTACATGAGGCGAACCACGATGATAATTTAAAAAATAATTTTCTTTATTCCGGCTTTATAGCACAACAGGTTGAAAAGGCTGCAGCTGATATTAATTATGATTTTAGCGGGGTAGATAAACCTAAAAATGAAAATGATCTTTATAGTTTACGATATGCAGAGTTTGTTGTTCCACTTGTAAAAGCAGTGCAGGAATTATCTGTTATGAATGATGAAAAGGAAGAAGCAATTAAAACATTGCAACAGCAGAATAATGAAATGGAAACGCGTTTACAAAAGTTGGAAGAATTAATGCGATTAAATAATACTGGTAGCTTTCACGAAGGATTAAAAGGAGCAAATAATTACGGAACCCTTTACCAAAATACACCAAATCCATTTTCTTCTAAAACAACAATTAGTTATAAACTACCGGAAACATTTAAGCGCGCGCAAATGGTTATTACAAATAACCATGGAACAGTGGTTAAGCAAATAACATTATCAGGTACCGGTGAAGGAAAAATAGAAATTGATGCGGACTTTTTTAAAAACGGTTTGTATAATTATGCTTTATTTGTTGATGACAGGTTATTAGATTCCAAAAAAATGATATTGTCAAAATAAAAAAAGCCTCCCTAAAACGGGAGGCTTTTTTTATGATCCAATTATTTTAAATAATTCATCCAACTTAGGTGTTAGAATAATTTCAGTTCGCCTGTTCCTTGCTCTTCCTTCAGGCGTTGCATTGGTATCTACCGGGTCGTAATAACTGTGACCTGACGCAATAACCCGTTGAGGAGAAACGCTGTAATCGTTTACCAGTATTCGTACAATGGAGGTCGCTCTTGCTACGCTTAATGCCCAGTTGTCTTCATACTTTCCACGTATGGGTATTGAGTCGGTGTGACCTTCAATATTCACAGATATATCGGGGTTAACATTCAGTACCTGCGCCAGTTTGCTTAAAGCATCTTTACCTTTTTCATTTACTGCAGCACTTCCCGAAGGAAACAATAAATTTTCTGAAAGACTAACATATACTTTTCCATTCTTCTGCGTAACTGTTAAATCGTTGGCATTAAAACCCGTTAAAGCATCTGCCATTTTTTTACGTATCTCTTCAGACTTTTGTTTTTGCTGGTCAAGCAACGCCTGTAATGATTGTAATTTTTGTTGTTGTTCTGCCAGTTCCCGCTGGCTGCTGCTTAACTGTTGTTGCTTATAAGATGTATCTGTGGTAAGTTGCCCGATTTGATTGTTTAACCCGATAATATCATTTTGTAACTGTGCAATACTGGTTTCCAAAGCACTCACTTTATTTGCCAGCATCGCGCTATCGTTTCTTGCATACCGTAAGGCAATTTGCGAATCTTCATACTTTCTTTGAGAAACGCAACTGGTAAGAAGTATGGCTGAAAAAAGGAAACTAAGTACAATTAAATATGAACATTTTCTCATATGTGTGTTTTAAATTGGTAAAAAAATTAATTGGAAAAGATTTTTTTATTAAACAACCATTTTATATTTTGTAACGCACAATCATTATACCTAAACTCCTTTCTATTGAACAATATCTTTGGTAATTGTTACTGCAAAATTGCATACTCCCAAAAAACCCAATGGATTAATAAAATAACTATTGAAGACTCCTGCCCCTTATTGAAGACATTTAAAAAAATTTTACCTATATGGTTATTTATATTACTTCTGACAAAAACAACGGTTCTCGGTCAGGCGCCACAAATTTCATCTTTTACCCCTACCACCATTTGCCAGGGTGAAGAACTTACAATTACCGGGAACAATTTTAATGGTACTACAGAGGTAACAACAGGGGGTACAAAAGTTGATACTTTTACAATTGTTAATGCCACAATCTTAAAAGCAATTATATCTTATAAATCTGCAAGTGGGAAAATTATAGTTATTACAAATAAAGGTTCTGATACAAGCAAGGACGATTTAACTGTAAAACCTGCCCCGCAAATTTCACTATTTGATAAAAGTAATCCTGATGATGAATTTAAGAATTGTAATGGAAATTCAATATATACCTTAACCGTTGAAAATAAAACCACACCCGTTAGCGGAACCTCAAAATATGAAATTGATTGGGGTGATAATTCTCCACATTTTATTCAAACAAATTGGCCAAAAGGTAATACTACAACTCATACTTATGTAAACCAAGGTTACTTTTTAATCAAGTTTACTGTAACTCCTGATAATAATTGCATTAAATCCATTACATATCGCTTTTATAATGGTGCAAATCCCCTTGCAAGCCTTTCAACTAAAGACCCTACAACTGGTTTATGTTCTCCAGCTATTGTAACTTTTAAAATAGGTAATTGGTTTAACAATTCAACTGGTACGATTTATATTTTGAATTATGATGACAATACCCCGCCAGACACATTAAAGCACCCCTTGAATAATTTGAATCAAAGAGGCCTTGGTTCCGCATACTTATATATCCACTTCTTGCCCCTATAAGCCTTATTATACAGCATCATTAAAAGTGAGTAACGGTTGTGCACCAACAACGTTAACGGTAGATCAAATAAATATCAGGATAAAGCCAAAAACCGATTTTTCATTTAGGCCAACCATTTGTATAAATGATACTGTGTGCTTTGATAATCGTACTATACAAGGTTATAGTGGTAATAGTTGTTCAGAATATACAGAATTTCTTTGGGACTTTGGAGATGGCGAAAATTCGACAGATAAAAATCCATGTCATCGTTATAAATCATCAGGAACTTTTAAGGTAAAGCTTGTTGCATCTAATAACACATGTGGTTCAGATTCCATTATTAAAACAATTACGGTTCTTCCTATTTCCCCTCCACCTACTACCCTTACAATTTCATATTGTGTGGGCCAGTCTGCCAGTCCTTTAACTGCAAATGGGGTTAATTTACTGTGGTATACAACATTAACCGGAGGAGTTGGTTCATCAAATGCGCCAACACCTTCTACCATAACTTCAGGCACATTTACATATTATGTAACTCAAACTTTACCGAATAATTGCGAAAGTCCACGGGTACCATTAATTGTTACGGTTAATCCAATACCCGCACCTCCATCGGTGACTTCGCCCATAAATCTTTGCCAGGGGCAAATTGCCTCCCCATTAACTGCTTCCGGCACAGGGCTACTTTGGTATACAAATCCTACTGGAGGGGTAGGAAGCACTAATGCCCCTACTCCTTCAACATCGAATACAGGCATCTATACTTATTATGTTAGCCAAACTGTAAATGGATGTGAAAGTCCCCGGGCACCTATTCTTGTTCAGGTTGGTACTGTTCCCGTTGTCCCTATTGTTGTTTCACCAGTAACATATTGCCAAAATCAAACTGCTATTCCTTTAACGGCCTCAGGATCAAATTTGCTTTGGTATACAACATCAACAGGAGGTACGGGCTCTACTGTCGCACCCACGCCTTCTACAGTTAATCCCGGAACAACTCTGTATTACGTTAGCCAAAGTAATAATTGTGGAGAGAGCCCCAGAGCAACCATTTCAGTAAATATAATTGCAGCACCTTATGCTAGTATATCTTACGGAAATTCAGCTTTTTGCAATGACCCGGGTGCAAACCCTGTTCCAGTAAAAATTACCGGAGATACGGGTGGATCCTTTTCAATTTCGCCCTCTTCAGGATTACCCATTAATAGTAGTACAGGTATCATATCCCCAGCCAATGCAACAGTAGGAACGTATATTATTACCTATAAGGTTAAGGGTTTAAATGGATGTCAGGACCTTTCTACCACCACTTCTGTTTCAGTAACAGCGACACCTTCTGCTGTTGTAAGTTATCCTGCCATTTGTAGTTCTGATTCCCCTGTTAGCCCAACTCTTACCGGTACGATCAATGGCTCCTTCTCTTCCTCCCCAGGAGGACTTACCATTGACCCTGCAACAGGTATCATTACTCCATCAACCAGTAACCCCGGAACTTATACCGTTACTTATACAATAACTCCTCAGTTGCCATGCCCGGGTTTTGTATACAACCGCTTCAGTCGTTATCACAGCTGCACCATCAGCTCTTATCAGTTATTCGCCAACAGTACTTTGTAATGTAAAAGATGATAAAACAAATCCGCCTATTAATGTTATTTTAATCGGCTCTAAAGGGGGGACATTCTCCATTCAGCCAAGCGGGCTTATTATTGATCCAGCAACAGGCACCATTACTCCCGGAGGAGCAACACCCAGCGAACAATACTTGCAATGTGATAAAATACATCAGCATTACTCCCGGAGGAGCAACACCCGGGACTATACATAACCTACCTGGTAAAAGGCAATGGCGGTTGTAAAGACATTTCTACCACCACTTCTGTTTCAGTAACAGCGACACCTTCTGCTGTTGTAAGTTATCCTGCCATTTGTAGTTCTGATTCCCCTGTTAGCCCAACTCTTACCGGTACGACCAATGGCTCCTTCTCTTCCTCCCCAGGAGGACTTACCATTGACCCTGCAACAGGTATCATTACTCCATCAACCAGTAACCCCGGAACTTATACCGTTACTTATACAATAACTCCTCAGTTGCCATGCCCGGGTTTTGTATACAACCGCTTCAGTCGTTATCACAGCTGCACCATCAGCTCTTATCAGTTATTCGCCAACAGTCCTTTGTAATGTAAAAGATGATAAAACAAATCCGCCTATTAATGTTATTTCTAATCCGGCTCTGCAAATGGGGGGACATTCTCCATTCAGCCCGCAAGCAGGACTTATTATTGATCCAGCAACAGGCACCATTACTCCCGGAGGCGCAACACCCGGCGACTATACTATAACCTACCTGGTAAAAGGCAATGGCGGTTGTAAAGATATTCTCTACCACCACTTCTGTTTCGGTAACCGCGACCCCTTCTGCTGTTATAAATTATCCTGTTATTTGTAGTTCTGATTCCCCTGTTAGTCCAACTCTTACCGGTACGTTAAATGGGTCTTTCTCTTCCTCCTCAGCAGGACTTACCATTGACCCTGCAACAGGTATCATTACTCCATCAACCAGTAACCCCGGAACTTATACCGTTACTTATACAATAACTCCTCAGTTGCCATGCCCGGGTTTTGTATACAACCGCGACAGTCGTTATCACAGCTGCACCATCAGCTCTTATCAGTTATTCGCCAACAGTCCTTTGTAATGTTCAGGATGATAAAACAAATCCGCCTGTAAAGGTTCTCTATCCGGTTCTGCAAAGTGGAGAGTTTTCCATACAGCCCGCAACAGGACTTACCATTGATAAAACTACAGGCACCATTACTCCCGGAGGCGCAACACCCGGGGACTATACTATAACCTACCTGGTAAAAGGTAGTGGCGGTTGTAAAGATTTCTCTACCACCACCTCTGTTTCGGTAACCGCGACCCCTGCTGCTGTAATAAATTATCCTGTTATTTGTAGTTCTGATTCCCCTGTTAGTCCAACTCTTACCGGTACGTTAAATGGGGCTTTCTCTTCCTCCGCAGGACTTACCATTGACCCTGCAACAGGTATCATTACTCCATCAACCAGTAACCCCGGAACTTATACCGTTACTTATACAATAACTCCTCAGTTGCCATGCCCGGGTTTTGTAACAACCGCGACAGTCGTTATCACAGCTGCACCATCAGCTCTTATCAGTTATTCGCCAACAGTCCTTTGTAATGTTCAGGATGATAAAACAAATCCGCCTGTAAAGGTCTCTCTATCCGGTTCCGCAAATGGAGAGTTTTCCATACAGCCCGCAACAGGACTTACCATTGATAAAACTACAGGCACCATTACTCCCGGAGGCGCAACACCCGGCGACTATACTATAACCTACCTGGTAAAAGGCAATGGCGGTTGTAAAGACATTCTCTACCACCACTTCTGTTTCGGTAAATGCAACACCGGTTGCATTTATCCAATACAATGGATCACCTTTCTGTACGCAAATAAGTTCCGCCAAATTGTACAACTTACAGGAAATTTAGGTGGAAAATTTTCTTCCACACCAGGTCTTGTCATTGATTCGACAACTGGAGCCATTTACCCGTCATCAAGTATCCCAGGGTATTATACTATTTCTTATTTCATTGCACCCTCACCACCATGTCCGGGATATTTGGCAACAACCAATATTGAAATAAAGGAAAGTCCGGTAATAAATTTTATCGAGCCAAATCAATCTATTTGCTCCGGGGATACTGCAAAATTTTATCCGAAATCTGACATTACAAATATTATCTACAATTGGCAAGTAGTTGGCAATTTACCTACATGGATTGTAGGTACTACTTCAGGTACTGCATTAGGGGAAAATGCTTTAATTCCTTTATCGTATACCAATTCTGATACTTTAAGCTATGTGGTAAATGTTGAAGTTACACCCGTAAATGGAACACAGGACCCTTGTGTGGGCACGCCTTATATATTAACGGTAACCGTTCACCCCCTACCAAAACCTATTATATCTTGATACAATTTTTTATTGCATGGGAACAACAACATCACCTTTGGTTGTTGCTACCTCTCCCGGTAATACGGTTAATTGGTATAATGAAAATCAAATCCTACTTTCTGGTGCACCAATTGTAAGTACCAATTCGGCCAAGACTTTTATCTTTTTTGTTAGTCAGGTAAATTCTTTTAAATGTGAGGGCCCAAAAACAAAACAAATTGTTATAGTTAAACAAACTCCAAAAATTGTAAGCTCCACTTATACAAATCCTACCTCCTGCGACCTACCGACAGGGAGCATTACTTTAAACATTTTGGATTTAAATGATTTACCTATTTCCAATGTTCCTGTTAAAATATATTATTCAAAATTTAATGTTCCTTTCAGTTTTGAAACAAATACCGATAATTATGGAAATCTAATTATTCCATTATCAGCAGGAAATTATTCTCAATTCTATGTTGAAGTAAATGGATGCTTCTCCCAAAAAATACCTGATATTTTTATACTTAAAGACCCTAATCCACCAGCCAAACCTGTAACAAGCAATAATTCTCCATTATGCAGTGGTAATGATTTAATATTAACAGCCATCTCTGCTACAAGTTCCCAGTTCGGCACAATAAATTACATTTGGGTAGGACCTGCTTTTGGCCCTTATGCCGACACTGTTTCTACTAACTTAATTACTTTCCAAAATGCTCCTATTTCGTACCAGGGTACATACACTGTTTATTCAATTCAGAACAATTGTATTTCTGAAACAACTAGTTTTAATGTTAAAATAAATCAATCACCTTCAGTTCCTGAGATAGCAACCAAAACCCCACTTTGCATTGGAGAGAATTTATCGTTGCAAGCATATAGTGTCATACCCGACGGTACTCCATTAACATATACCTGGAATGGGCCTGGAAACTTATTTCCTGCAAATACCTCCTTTGTAAGAGTAGACAATGTTGATGTTGAAAATAGTGGTGTTTATTCAATAACAGTTACATCTCCACAAAATGGTTGTTCATCATCCAATGATACACTCGTAGAAGTGGGCGGATTTCCAATTATTAAATTCGACCATGATTCTTTAACTCTACCCACAGGATATAGACTGAATCTTGGTACAACAGTTACTAATTCATCAGAAAAAACATTTTACCTATTGTAAAATATGATTGGTCTCCATCGCAGGATATTTTATGCAATGACCCTAGTTGCTCATTACCCGTAGCAACAGTAAAAAATAATACTTGTTATACAGTTAAAGCTACCAACAAATATGGTTGTTCTGGAAGTGATACAATGTGTGTAAAAGTATTTTGTGAAAATACTCAGGTTTTTATTCCTAATGCTTTTACACCTTCAAGTAATATTCCTGCTAATACAAGATTTACAATTAGGTCATCAGGCATTTCTTCGGTAAAATCTTTAAGGGTTTTTAACCGTTGGGGCAAAATTGTGTTTGAGCAGAATAATTTTCCACCAAATGATCCATCTTTTGGTTGGGATGGAACAATTTATGGCAAACCCGCTGATGCAGGAGTATATGTCTATACTTTAAATGTTATATGCGAAAATGGGATACCCTTTTCAAAACATGGTAACGTTACCCTTATAAAATAATACTTATGAAGAAGGTTACTTTTTTATTATTATATTTTCTTTTGTCTCTATTGAACATTAAAGCAGATGGGCAAGACGTTGGGTTTTCACAATTCTATGACCAGCCGCTTCTCCGGAATCCAGCATTAGCTTGGAATTTTTTCTGGTGATGTACGTATTACAGGTTCATATAGAAATCAATGGCAAAGCGTAACCGTTCCTTACCGGACCTTTGGATTTAGCTCTGAAATAAAATTTCCCTTTCATATAATGAATGACAATGTTACTGCAACATTGGGTTTGCAATTATTAAATGATATTGCGGGTACATCAGAGTTTAGTGCATTACAATTCCTTCCTGCATTAAATCTTAGTGTAAGGGTTGCAGAAAATACTTTTATTTCAGGGGCATTTATGGGAGGTATTAGGCAGCAAAGATTTGACCCATCTAAGCTTATTTTAGGTGATCAATTTTTTGCACAAAGCAATGGAGTATTTAGTGTGTTGCCTATGACAAACCAAGTTTTTAATAAAACCAGTGTAGATTATTTTGACATATCAACGGGTGTTAGTTTAAGTAGCTCCTTTAATGAAAACGCAGACTATTACCTGGGTGCCGGACTTTTTCATATCTCCAATCCAAAAGTGGGTTTTTTTGAAGGCAATCAAATAACACTTAATAAAAAGGTTTCATTTAATGCAGGGTTGTCTTATTCCATTTCAGATTTAAATGATCTAATAATATATGGTGATTACTTTTGTGAATACGGAATTAATTTCGAAAATATTAATGAAAGCACTTTTCAAACAGGAATTTTACTTAAACGCTATTTCCCCTATGTAGGGGATAATGATTACGCTATAACAGGGGGTATTTTATATAGGTGGGATGATGCTATAATACCGGTGATACAAATGCAAATGTCCAGTTTTATAATTGGAGCAAGTTATGATGTGAATATAAGTAAATTGGTCGTTGCATCTCAGGCGAGAGGTGGATTCGAGTTAACACTATCTTATCAAAATATAATAAACTCCAGCAACCCGGATTTAAGATCATCAAGATGCCCAGGCTTTGGCAGAAAAGCTTAAATGAAAAGGAATATTATGCCAATACTATATTGCTTTACTCAAATAACGCGGCCTGTTTATTCTCACCTTTTGCTTCAACCCAATGCATGGAAGCCGACTTGCTGTAATCGTCTAAACGAACACCTACAGTTTTCCAGCCACTGACAGGTACATTTTTTCCGATCTTATATTTTATCCGGCTTATTTGTGCGCCCCTACCCTTCTCAAATAATAACAAAGGATCTTCATCGGTTGTAACTGTTTCCAGATAATTTCCATCCCCTTCCTTTATGCATAGAAATTTTGAATTGATGGTAGATGTTTCAATTTTAAAACGCTTAACATTGAATTGCTTCTTATCCATATCAGCATACACAGCGGAGATAATGGTATTGTCTTCCAGCTTTTTTACGGCTACTATTTTGTCCGCATCTAAACGCCTGTTCAGGTCTTGATTTATTACTTCGTAATAACCATCGCGAAAGAAAATAATAATCTTATTATCGGGTTCAAAAGCGCTAATAAAAATGCCTTTTTCATCTGTATTTAACCTGCCAAACTTATCATCGAACCAAAGTTTCTGACCCTCGAGAGTAGAGCGCCCCTGTTCTTTAAACTTAACACTTTTAACGGGATACTTTGATACTATGTTGCCCATGCTGCCACGACCTTTTATTTCAAGCTCTTCAAAATAATATTCCAGTTCTTTGTTGCGTGCGGAACTGTTAGGACTAAGTAAAACCCTTACTACCTCTGCCTCGCCGTTGGGATTAACACTTAAATAGTGAACCTTACTTTTATCCGTGCCTTTGGTTAGATTGTATTCTTTATCTCTTGTAACACCTGTAACATTAAAGCGCTTTGCGTAAGTGGTTCCTGATTTTCCATCCAGGTACATCATGTTGTAAATGGTGCGTTCGTCATTCTTCTTAAATATTGCCGCATACAAAATATCTTTTCCTATAAAAACTTTATCTGCCACCCGCACCACCTTCATAATACCAGATTTGGTGAATGCCACAATATCATCAAGGTCAGAACATTCACATACAAATTCATCTTTCTTTAAACTTGTGCCAATGAAACCTTCATCACGGTTCATAAACAATTTGGTATTGGCAATCGCTACCTGTTTAGCCTGAATTGTATCGAATAGTTTTATTTCTGTCTTACGCTCCCTGCCTTTTCCGTGCTTTTTTAAAAGATCCTCAAAATATTTTACGGCATAATCAGTAAGGTGATCTAGATCAAACTTTACCTGTTTAATTTCAGTATCAATATTTTTTATTTGATCATTTAGTTCATCAATGTCCAGTTTGTAAATTCGTCTTACGGGTTTCTCAGTAAGCTTCAAAATATCTTCCCGCTTAATTTCCCTTTTTAATTTTTTCTTAAATGGTGTAAATGCTTTGTCAATCGCTTCAATCACTTTTTCCCATGTAGCATGCTTCTTTTCGAGTTCTTTATAAATCTTTTCTTCAAAGAATATTTTTTCTAGAGAAGTGTAATGCCACTTTTCTTCCAGTTCTCCCAACCGTATCTCTAACTCTCTTTTTAATAAATTCTTTGTATTGTCTGTTGAAATTTTAAGCAGCTCATGCACACTCATAAACCGCGGCTTATGATCAACAATAACACATGCGTTAGGCGATATACTTACTTCACAATCGGTGAATGCATACAAAGCATCAATTGTTATATCGGGTGAAATACCCGCAGCAAGTTCTATTTGTATCTCTACCTCTTTTGCGGTAATATCTGTTACTTTTTTTATTTTGATCTTTCCGGCTTCTGTTGCCTTTGCAATATTTTCTTCTAATGAAGATGTGGTTACACCATAGGGCACGCTTCTAATAGCCAATGTTTTCTTATCAAGCTCTTCTATAATTGCGCGTACGCGCACCTTGCCACCTCGCTTACCTTCGTTATAATTTGAAACATCAATCATTCCGCCCGTTTGAAAATCAGGAAACAATTCAAACTTTTTACCACGCAAATGTTTTATAGATGCTTCACATAACTCATTAAAATTGTGCGGAAGTATTTTGGTTGAAAGTCCAACTGCAATGCCCTCTGCGCCCTGCGCCATTAATAAAGGAAATTTCATAGGCAGTGTTACAGGCTCCTGCTTTCTGCCATCGTAGCTTAATTGCCAGTTTGTTGTTTTTGCATTAAATGCAATTTCTAATGCGAGTTTTGAAAGTCGCGCTTCAATATATCGCGGTGCTGCAGCATCATCCCCGGTACGGGCATCACCCCAGTTACCCTGGGTTTCTATAAGCAAGTCTTTCTGACCCATATTTACCAAAGCCTCGCCTATACTTGCATCGCCATGGGGGTGATACTGCATACTTTGACCGATAATATTTGCGACCTTGTTAAAACGACCATCATCCATTTCTTTCATAGAATGGAGAATACGGCGCTGAACAGGTTTTAATCCATCTTCAATTGCAGGAACGGCGCGTTCAAGTATTACGTAACTGGCATAATCCAGAAACCAAGTTTTATATTGCCCCTGAACTCCATTATCGTTTAATACAACGCTTCCGTTATTGTCTGACTTTGCCATTTTGTTGTAACAGTTTTATTAACCTTTCTGCGAAGCCCCAGCAGGCAACATAATAGAAATTTCTTTCCACCCTTTTTCCCATTCTCCTACAAACTCTAATTTTCCATCTTCAATCATTTCGCGCAAACGCCATACAAGAAAAACATCGCCAGTTTTAATTTTCGCTTTTGAAAAAAATTGATGCAGTGTTTTCTGTACTTTCTGTGGCTCAGCCGTGACGGTACTTATAAGTTCTTTATCATAATAATCAACAGGTTTGCTCACTATCTTTTTTCCACCCTCAAGTATTCTTACCATCTCATTTTCGGATACAAGTTTTTTCCATTCATCCGGGTCAATTTCAAATTCACTTAGGGTAACGGGTCTCGCCAGTCTTTTGGCTTTTAAAAATTCTTTAGGTTGAATTTCGTGTATGGTTGAAGGATAAAAAATGCCGCCTTTTTCATTTATGAAAGGAAGGTTATTGAGGTATAAAATAAAAACCTGTTTTTGAAACTCTTTTAATTGCCCAATAAGCCAGTAATAACCGCACACATCATGTTGGTTTTGCCCCATCCAAATCCACAATCGCTCTTCGTCGTTGGCTGATAACTTTTGTTTGATTTCCTGAACCGTTTTCCGGTCATCAAAGGATCCTAAGTTTTCTGCATAATGTGAAAATTGTAAAAGTTCTTTCCACCATTCTAAGCGATTATTATAACCTTCATCATTTAAAATATTTTCTAACGGTCCCACAGCAAAGTCATCTTTTATTTCCACAACTTCACCCTGCAAATTTTCATCTAGTTCAATTGCTTTTTTCAATGTTTCCACATCGGCCTGTTGAAATACCAGGTGTATCATAATTTGGTCCTTATTTTTTTAGTTAGCTGATTCATGTATCACATCCAGTTCCACCTTAAGATTATCTATAATAAACTCTTGTCTTTCTTGTGTATTCTTACCCATGTAATAAGATAATAATCCCTGAATGTGATCGCCCTGTTCTAAAATAACAGGTTGCAGTTTTATTCCGTCATCACTTATAAAGTTTTCAAATTCATCGGGAGAAATTTCACCCAAACCTTTAAACCTGGTGATCTCTGGCTTTCCGCCTAATTTCTTTACAGCTGCCTGCTTTTCCGTTTCACTATAACAATAAATGGTTTCCTGTTTTCCGCGTTGTTTGCCCGGCATATTACGAACTCTGAATAATGGTGTTTCCAAAATATATACATGATCTTTCTTTACCAGGTCTGGAAAGAATTGAAGAAAGAAAGTCATAATAAGTAATCGAATGTGCATACCATCAACATCAGCATCGGTTGCAATTACAATTTTATTGTACCGTAATCCATCTAACCCGTCTTCTATATTAAGTGCATGCTGTAACAGGTTAAACTCCTCATTTTCGTAAACGATCTTTTTTGTTAACCCAAAACAATTTAAGGGTTTACCCCGCAGGCTAAATACTGCCTGTGTTTCTACGTTACGAGCCTTTGTTATTGAACCACTGGCACTATCGCCTTCTGTAATAAAAATGGTAGACTCTTTTTGTTTTTCCAGTAAGTTGTTTTTGTCTTTGCCTGTAGGTTCATCGTTATAATGAAAGCGGCAATCGCGCAATTTTTTATTATGAAGGTTTGCTTTTTTTGCCCGCTCATTGGCAAGTTTTTTTATACCGCTTAATTCTTTTCTTTCCTTCTCATTCCGTTCAATTTTTTTCTTAAGCGCTTCTGCTGCATTTGTATTGCGATGCAGAAAATTATCCAGTTCTTTCGAAAGAAAGTCACCCACAAAGTTCTTCATACTTGGGCCGCCATCATACACTATAAAGCTTCCCAGTTTTGTTTTAGTCTGGCTTTCAAAAACCGGCTCCTGCACGCGCACAGAAACCGCAGCCACTATGCTTTGGCGAATGTCTGCTGCATCGTAATCTTTTTTATAAAAATCACGGATTGTTTTTACAAAGCCTTCCCTGAATGCCTGCTGATGGGTACCGCCCTGCGTGGTATACTGTCCGTTTACAAAAGAAAAAATATCTTCCCCGTAATCGTTGTTATGTGTTAATGCAATTTCTATATCCTCACCCTTTAAATGTATTATTGGGTACAGCAATTCATCCTCATTTGTTTTGCGCTGCAAAAGATCAAGTAATCCATTCTTGCTTACATACCTTTTGCCATTCAGGTTTATTACCAACCCTGCATTCAGATAGCAATAATTCCATAGCTGGTTATCCAGGTATTCGTGTATGTAATGAAAGTTTTTAAATATTTGTTCGTCGGGAATAAAGGTGATGAGTGTACCATTATCTTCGCCCGTTTTGGTTTCTTTAAATTCTTTGGTAAGAACACCCCGCTCAAACTCAGCTGCTTTTACTTTGCCTTCACGAAAACTTTCTACCTTAAAATAATTACTAAGTGCATTTACAGCTTTGGTTCCTACACCGTTTAATCCTACACTTTTTTGAAAAACTTTGCTATCATACTTTGCACCGGTGTTTATACGGCTTACCACATCAACCACCTTGCCAAGTGGAATACCGCGACCGTAATCGCGTACTGTAACAGTTTTTCCATCAATGGTAATATCTATATGGCGTCCATGCCCCATCATGTGTTCATCAATACAATTGTCTACCACTTCTTTTATCAACACATAAATACCATCATCGGGAGATGAGCCATCACCCAACTTACCTATGTACATGCCCGGGCGCAGACGAATATGTTCCCTCCAGTCAAGGCTAACAATACTGTCTTCAGTATACGCAAAAATTGTTTTGTCTTTAGTTTCTGCCATCCTTATGTATTTATAGAATATTGTTTACAATTCGGGGCATTACTTTAATGTGGTTTATGGCATGCACCGGGTAACGCAAATTTAATCCTGCAGTGGGCTTTACCCATTTTTGTTTTTCTACAAAAAATGGATAAATGTGTATATCAACTAATTTGAAAGGGTGATTTAACAATATTTACCTGCGTTTAACCGTAATTGCAGATAGATTTATTTATGGATAATTCCCGGAGACACAGCGCAACCCAGCAATTTTTTATATACCTGGCTGCGATTTTAATAATTATTCCCCTCGCGCCATTTATCTGCAGGTATATACCCATTTTGCAGATCAATGGTTATAACCTGGATCTGGTAATTTCCGTTATTCTCTCTATAATATTTGTGCAGTTAATTATTTGGTTGGTAAGACCGCTGATATTGCCTTTATTAATTTTGTTGATTGTACTATTGGCATATAATGAATATGCCGCCGGTTATGGATTTACCCATGTTTTTAATGATTATAAGACCCTCACATACAAAAATTGGATGGTGAGAGAAGAAAAACAGACTGATGGTATTAGCGTAAATCCAAAACTTTTTGAAAATGCTGCAGGCAGAACCAGCCGCCTCGTTCGAAGCAAAGTAATATACAACGATTCTGTTGTTCGAAACTTTTCTGTACAGCATTCGCTGCAATATTTTGATGAATATGAGGCTAAATATGGGTTACTTGTTCGCCCGCTATCCCTTTTCAAATTCATAAACAACCAGTTTAAATATGTTCCTGATGCCCTGCGGGATGAATACTATGCCACACCAAGGGAAACCATTTTAAATGGATTAGGTGGCGATTGTGATGACCATAGTATTTTAATGGCTGCATGCATGATGAGTATTGGGGCAAAATGCAGGTTGGTAATTGTCGAGGGGCATATGTACCCTGAAATGTACGTGGGCAATAAAAAGGATTTTAATATTTTACAACAAGCAATTATTCAACTATACGCGGATAAAAAAATTGACCAGATTCACTATCATGAAAGCAATGGGGAATATTGGATAAACCTCGATTACACAGCCCGTTATCCCGGGGGACCTTACCTGAATAACAAGATTAAACTTGTTATTGATCTTTAATGCAAATTCCTTAACAAAAAAGGCTCAGTAAAATTTTATCTTGCAGGCCCCATGGTTACCAACCTACACACCATAGCCAATTTTGCAGCATCTGTTGAAGAAGAAAATTATGAATTTTCCCTTTTCCTTGAAAAATTTGAAGTGGATGTTGTAGATCGCAAAGTTTTTACATTAAACAACTTTGTTTCAGAACAAATAGATTGTACTGCATGCGGAAATTGCTGCCGCAGTTTAATAATAAATGTGGAGGACGATGACAAGCAGAGACTCGCAGCACACCTGCAAATGGATGAAGGTATTTTTAATGAAACATATATAGAAACCTCCTACGGTGGTGTTTCCGTGTTTAACACAATTCCATGTCACTTTTTATCCTGTAATAAATGCACTGTTTATGAGGCTCGCCCTGATGGCTGCAGGCAGTTTCCGCATTTAGATATTCCGGGTTTTAATAAAAGGCTTTTTAGTATTATGGACAGTTATAAACGATGCCCTATTGTGTTTAATGTGGTTGAAAAATTAAAAACAGAATTACATTTTAAAAAAGAAATAGTAAATGAAACTCACTAAAAACTTAAGACAAACCATTTTAATATTTTTCCTTGGTCTCTATGTATTAACCGTAAAAGCGCAGCCCGTTATAAATATATTAGACAGCAACGTACAAACAAGTTTACGCGGATTAAGTGTAGTGAATGAAAATGTTATTTGGGCAAGTGGGAGTAATGGAATGGTAGCACGTTCGGTGGATGGAGGTAAAAATTTTATTTACAATAGTGTAAAGGGTTTTGATAAAAGAGATTTCAGGGATGTGCATGCTTTTGATGAGCAAAATGCGATCATTATAGGGATTGCGGAACCAGCAATTATTTTAAGAACAAAAGACGGTGGCAAAAGTTGGAAGGAAGTGTTTAAAGATGATACAAAAGGTATGTTTCTAGACGCCATGGATTTTGATGAAAAAGGAAATGGCATGGTAGTAGGCGATCCTATTAACAATAAAATATTTATTGCCACCACAGGTGATAAAGGCAAGCACTGGAGTAAAATTGAAGATGCAAAAAACAGCTACCTGGTAGAAAACGGAGAAGCCATGTTCGCCTCCAGCGGAAGTAATGTAAACATAACCAATGATGCCGGTGGGTTTAATATTTTTTTAGTTACTGGCGGCATGAAATCGAGGTTGTTTTTTAATGGATTTCCTGTGGATATAAATATGCAGCAAGGCGCTGAATCGAAGGGTGCAAATGCACTTGCAGTAAATGCCACCAATAAAAAAATCGTGATCGTTGGGGGAGACTTTAATAACCCCAAATCTTCTGAAAAAAATTGTATACTGGTAAATTATCAAAACAACAGGTTGTTGTTTACAGAACCCCTTACACCGCCAAAAGGTTACAAAAGCAGCGTTACGTTTGTAACACCTGAGTTACTCGTAAGCTGTGGAACCAGTGGTATAGATGTGTCCTATAATGGCGGCATAGACTGGTCTCATCTTTCAGATGAAAGCTTTCATGCGTGCAGGGCTGCAAAGAATAGTACCTGGGTTTTCTTGGTGGGAAAGAACGGCAGAATAGCCAAAATGAAACTGTGAGATTGTTGCCATAGAAGATAAAGTACAAGTGTGCGACGCAACAGAAGATGAATAAGGCGCTTAAGCAGGTTACAAAAATTTATTGAAACAGATCTTTATTCTTTATTTCAATATTCTCAAGCAATTTATAAAAGCTTTTTTTTGAAGCAAGATCTCTAAGTGCATGCATATGATTATCATGATGCATGTCTGTGCCCAACACATTTACCATACCCGACTTAATAAGTTTTTCTGCAATTTGCCTCGCAGGTTCTCCATAGTACCCCAGCAGTGATAACAGGTTAACCTGCAACAGGCATCCGAGGTCAATGAAACGCTGATATTGATCAAACTTATGATGCAGGTAAGTATATCTTTCAGGATGTGCAACAACTGGTTTCAATCCCTTCATCCGTAGCTGAAAAATAACCTGCTCAATATTATTAGAAGGCGCAGCATAACTCATCTCAATTAATATGTAGTTATTGCCTAACGTAAGTAATGGGAGTCCTTCAACCACATAATTTTCCATTTCTATATCAACCATATATTCTGCAGCTGCTTCAATTTGCATGTCAATATTATTTGCAACTACAAGGTCTTTTATAAGTTGAAGTTTAGGCAAAATGGTCTCTGGTCCATTGCGGTAAACATCTGCTATAATGTGCGGGGTACAAATAAGTTTTTTATAACCCAGGTCTTGCAAATCTCTAATAAATTGTAAAGTTTGATCAGGCTCCTGCAAGCCATCGTCTAAACCTGGCAACAAATGCGAATGCATATCTATACCTATAAAGGAAAGATCGGGTGTTACTTTGGATGGCTTAAAAATTGAAAACATTCTTGTGAATTAGCGAACATTATAAAAGTGATGCAACCTTCAGAGATGCATCTACTGTAATTTCTTCATCGTAAAGGGAGTAAACAGAATTGTTGCTCTTATAGCCGGGAAGCATATTCTTCATTTTTCTAACAACGAGCTCATCTTTAAACTCGCTGGAAAATTGTAATAATTCAGATATGTCAAAAGCCATTTTGCCTGTTACCCCAAGCGGATTTTTTGCTATGAGAATTTTTTCGTGGTGCGTTGGTAATACTTCATCTTCCTTATTCAATAATTCTTCATACAATTTTTCACCAGGTCGTAAACCTGTGTAGGTAATTTGTATGTCAATGCCCGGTCTAAACCCTCCCAGCTTAATCATCTTGGCTGCAAGGTCGGCTATTTTTACGGGTTGCCCCATATCGAACATAAAAGTCTCTCCTCCATTACCCATCGTTATTGCTTCCAAAACAAGCGAACAGGCTTCGGGAATAGTCATGAAATACCTTATAACATCAGGATGTGTAACAGTTACAGGGCCACCTTTAATAATCTGTTCCTGGAACCGTGGAATAACTGAGCCATTAGATGCCAACACATTTCCAAAGCGGGTAGTAATAAATTTTGTTCTTCTGCCAGAGCCGGCATTTTGGTAATACACCAGGTTGCCCTGCTGGTATACAAGATCTTTGCTGTGCAGGCTTTGGCAATACATTTCGGCAATTCTTTTCGAAGCGCCCATAATGTTTGTAGGGTTGATGGCTTTATCTGTTGAGATAAGCAAAAATCTTTCAACGCCGTATAATTCAGAAAGGTCTGCTACAACCTTTGTACCCAAAACATTATTATTTATAGCCGCAGATGGATGATTTTCCATAACAGGCACATGTTTATATGCGGCCGCATGAAATACAATCTCCGGACGATAGGTTCTGAAAAGCTGGTCCATTGCCTGGTAATCTTTAACATCGGCAATAAACATTTTTAAAAATCCTTCGCTTTCAATATTGTTTGAAAGATCATACTCCAACTGGCACAAACCAGTTTCTGACTGGTCTGAAATGATGAGGCATTCTGGCCTGAAAGATGCAATTTGGCGGGCTAGTTCACTACCGATTGAACCAGCAGCACCGGTGATCAAAATTCTTTTTGTTTTCAGGTATCCTGCAATAGAATGATTTACCCATTGAATAGCGGGGCGACCGAGAAGTTCTTCAATTTTTACATTGCGCAGCTGGTTAATCTGAAGTTCTGAATGTGCCCAGCTTTCAACAGGGGGAACATTCATCACATTAGCACCTTGCGCAAAGCAATCATCCACAACCTTATTCTTTACTATAGCATCTACGTTCTCGCGGGCAAAAAACACATACTTTATATCCATTTTTTGCAAAAGGGAAGAAAGACTTTTGTAAGAATGAATACGAATGCCATCAATTGTTTTATTAATTACACGATTGTTATCATCAATAAATCCCACCACTGAATAAGCAGCATTGGAATTGATCTTTTTTTGTAATAAAGAGCCATTATTCTCAGCACCAAAAATAAGCACGTTGGTTTTAGACTGGGCAGAAACACCTGCCGCATACAGCTTTCTTATGAGTATGCGGTAACCTACTACAGCAAACGAACAAGAAAAGAAATATAATACTGCTAATGTTGTTGGAATAGGTACATAAGGAGTGAAATTTTCTAACAATATATTTAATACTGTTATAGAAAAAACCGTAAATAAAACGGGACTAACAGCTCTTAGGGCTTCATGAAAATCTGAGAGCCTAATGATCCCTTCAAATGTTTTAAATATAAAAAAGAAAATGGCGCTTAGTACAATAACAGTGGCTATACCTGAGGTTAACCCCTGAAGGTGAAGTGTAAGAATATTAAAATTTGAAAGCAGCAAATAAGCATACGAAAATGATGCAACGCTTATTAGCATGTCAATCAGAAAAATAATCCACTTTGGAGTAATTCGGTTTTTAAGAAGAATCTTTCGTAACTCGTTCAAGATCAATTGTAGTTAAATGCTTTCAGGAATACGTTTCAATAAAACTATTATATTAGGTTTAAAGTTCCAAATTTGGCATTTTGCGGGGATATTGAAAAAGTGTAAGAAGAATAATCTTGAAGTATTGTCCCAGATTTCTTTTGTGAATATAGCGAAGATTTAGGTTCAACTTTAGGGGTAATATTTTTTCTATATAAAATTTTTCAGGATCATCCGAAGAAGCCAATAATTCGCTTTCATTAGCAAAATGAATAGAGGCGTAATCGGTAATGCCTGGCTTAACTAAAAGTATCTTTCGTTGTTCTTTACTGTAATGGTCAACATATTTTTGTACTTCTGGGCGGGGACCAACCATGCTCATGTCTCCTTTTAAAACGTTCCAGAGTTGTGGTAACTCATCAAGTTTATATCTTCTTAAATAATAACCCACGGCGGTAATTCTTGCATCTTTATTGCCGATAGTCAACAGACTTTTATTCAACTTATAATTGACCATCGTTCTAAACTTGAATAAAAGAAATGGCTTGTTAGAGCATCCAATTCTTTCCTGTGTAAAAAAAATATTTCCTTTTGAATTGCATTTTATACAAATGGCTATTATAATAAATAAAGGCAGGCAAATAATTAATCCTGCAAGGGAGATAATGATATCAGCTACACGTGTATTATCCTTCATGCCGCATCACTTTATTGCAGGCTTCTTTTACCACGTTATAAACAAGATTGCAATCTTCATTAGACAGTTGCGGGTAAACAGGTAAAGAAATTTCATTTTTATACAGGTCATAACTTACCGGGAAATCTTTTATTTCATATCCTTTATTCTTAAATACCGTAAGCATAGGTAATGGAATAAAATGCACGTTCACTGCTATGAATTTACTTTCAATAAAAGATATTATTGCATCTCTTTGTTCTTCGGTTGCGCCGTTAATTCTTAACGGATACACATGCCAGGCAGGTGTTTTATTTTTTTGGTTAAACGGAGGAATTACAGCCCAGGATTCTTTTTGAAAAAGATGATTATACAAATCATAAACACGATGCCTTTCTTTTAATATTAAACTATCATACCTTCTTAATTGCGCCAGCCCAATGGCAGCAAGCACATCAGGCATATTGAATTTAAAACCCGGGTAAACTACATCGTATCTCCAACCTCCTAAAGCCGTTTTATTAAAGGCATCTTTTGTTTGGCCGTTTAGCGACCAAAGCCTTAAGGTTTTATAAAGATCGCTGTTATTAAAAGGTTGGGGTAAATTTAAACACACCACACCGCCTTCGGCAGTTGTAGAATTTTTGACGGCATGGAAAGAGAATACCGTAATGTCTGCGACCGCACCTATCATCCTGTTATTATAGGTTGCGCCAAGTGAATGCGCAGCATCTGCAAGTACAATTATTCTGTTTAATATTGTTTGTGTTTCTCCTTTTGCAATAAATTTTTCTTTAATGCTGGCGGTATTTACTACATTATAAATTGCATCATAATCACAAGGCCACCCGCCAAAATCAACCGGAATAATGGCCTTTGTTTTTTCGGTAATGGCGTTTTTAATGCTTAAAATGCTAATGTTAAAATCCGCATCTACATCAACCATAACCGGTGTAGCGCCTACATGTATAACTGCAAGCGCAGTAGCGCAATAGGTATATGCGGGAATAATAACTTCATCTCCATGTCCGACGCCATACCAATGCAGTGCAAGCATTAAACCTGAGGTTGCAGAATTTACAGCCAGGGCGTGTGGCACATTGCAATAGGCGGCCATTTCTTTTTCAAGGGCAGCAACTTTTGGTCCGGTAGTTATCCATCCGCTACGCAGTGTGGCTGTTACCTCCTCTATAATCTCATCATTAATAAATGGTGGGGAGAAGGAAATTGTTTTTGTGTTTTTCATTTTAAGATGGCCGGCTGCATATAGTTCATCACCTTTTGCATATTAAATGAATCGCCTGATTCTCCTGTTATATGCCAACCCATTTTTTTATAAGCACCGATAGCTCGTTGATTATTTTTCTTTACAGATAAATATAATAGGGACAGGTGCAGTTGCGTGGCGTGTTGTTCAAAACAATTCATAAGCTGCTCAAAAGCACCGCAGCCGCGAAAATCAGGATGAACACCAATCACCACAAGCCCCAATGCCTGCTTTAAATCGTTAGAGTTATTTACCTGCTTGCCAGACTGTTTGTAAAAAAGTTTCTTCAAAATATTTTTTACTATTAAAGGATAGAACGGTATCACCTCTCTGTTTAAAAGTAACAGCGGATTTTTAAAAATTCCTTTAAAGGCATGCGGCATTGCATATTGCAATATGGACGATGAGGAACCTACCATACCCGGCACCGGTTTAAACAAGCCGATATATCCAACCACTATTCCATCGGTATTTTCGATGTGATATAAGGACCTGTTTTTGTCAGTTAAATACCATTCAAAAGTTTTTAACAAATACGCCATACCAAGTCTTACAGAAAAAGAATTTGGGAAACATGCCTTATGACAGTTTGCAACGAGGGGCACATGCGCTAAATCAGTTAACCGAACATTATGCAGCATGAACAAATTTTTCAACAGGGTTTTCCTTTTCTTTATTCCTGATATAATTGGGCGTACCAATAGCAATTGCAAGAATAAAAGGCTGAAGAGAAATCTTCATGGCATTGTGTATAGTTATTAAACAGAATAACGCAAAAAAGTAAATGGCATATTCCTTCTTTATACCTTTTCTTGTAATAATGCCTACAAACACTGCTAAGAAAAATGCCCAGTAAGTAAAAATGCCTGCTAGCCCATGCTCTGCCAGGGAGCGAATAAATTCATCATGTGCACCTGATTCCGTTTCATACAGATCTGACTCAGCAACAACATCATTAAAATTGCCAGTACCCACACCCACTACAGGATTTGCATAAAAGAGCTTTAACCCCGAAACAAGTAATTGTTCCCTGCCACTTGCGCCTTCCATTGAATATCTTTCTTCAATAGCGCCGTGTGTATAATTCACCGTAAAATAAATCATGCCGGCCGCCATAGGAATAATAAATGCCATTACATAAATAATCTTTTTTGTTCGCCAGTGAAACATAAAATACAGTGAGCAGATAATGGCGATGAAATATATTCCACCACGAGAAAAACTCAACGCCATCAGTATTACGCACCATGTAAACAAGAAGATGTTTACCCAAAATTTAATTCCTTTATCATTTAAAATAGTAAACAGGGAGAGCATTGCTACAAAACCAAAATATGCACTGATCTGGTTAGGCGCTAACCCATTTATTACGGCAGAATTTGAAATGGCATCAAACTTAAAATTACCATTGAACAAACCACCTGTAAGGCAATAGCCTATAATAAAAATACATGCGCGCTTAACATTCTCTAAAAAGAAATTAATGCATTTGGGTGTAAAGAAATGACTTGAAGACCATAGAGAAACAAGTACCAGCAGAACCGTGTTAGAGGCTATTGCTCTTGTTACATCAATATCAGTTGCACGAAAAACATCTACTAATTCTATAATGCCATACAGCACAATAAGCCACACCGCTTTTGAATGAAATTTCATAAGTTCGTTCCTGCGCATTAATAACAAAACCAGTGTTATGATAAGGGTGTAGGGAACAAACAGGTAAGGAATAAACAATACTTCATTTCTTATAAAAACCTCCAGGTAGCACATATAAGGCACTACAAAAAGAACTGCTTTTATATTATTGAGATAAGCAGAAAAAATACAAACAACCGCAAGTACAATGTCAACAATCCCAAAGAATTCATAGGGAATAAATTCAATACCTGTTAAACAACCTGCTATAAACAAACCCGCAAATACAAACAGGTTGTTTATTTCCTGGTTAGCATTTAAGTCGTTATAAGTAAAATTCGGAAACCTTTTTGCGATACTCTTCGGAAAATGCCTCAAGTGTTATTTTTTTGGAATATTCTCTTGCCTGCTTAATTAAGTGAGGCAGGCCAAATGGTTTTAAATAAAAACCCTGAATAAGGTTGTACAACCCATCGCGTTCTTTAACATTAAAAACAAAACCCCGGGAACCATGACCGGTTATTTCTTCAGACAGGTTGAAAGTATTTACTATAGGTACTACCCCAAACATCATGCTTTCCCTCGGTGACTTTACAAAGCCTTCCGTTTTTGATGCATGCACTATAAAATCTGCTTTTCGGTAATATTCTTTTAATTCTTCTTCAGTTAAATAACCAGTTAAAAATACAGAACCATTTAAACCGCTTGCATCAATAAAATTTAATAGTGGATCTTTTAAAATACCATCCCCAATAAAATACAGGGAAAACCTGTGGTTATTTTTCTTTAACCGGCTAAAGGTTTGCACTATATGCATGGGGTCCTTATCAGGGGTTAAGGCACCTACACATATAAAAGTAAAAGACTTTTTATCCCTTTCGGCCCTCACTAGTTTATGCTGAATTACTTGTTCTTCTGCCCACCATTCTTTCTCAGAATAAGAAGGACTTATGCCTTTATATATATTTGATTGAACCAGCTTACCGGAAGAATATACGAACACCGGTCCACGAAAAATGGTCTTTAATAAAAATCGTTGCATGCGATAAGTAAAAGGTTCTCCCTTATATCCATTCCAGTTACCCGTGTAGGTAGCTACCATGGGTTTTTTCTTCAGAAGAAAATAAAACAATGCGGGGATATTTATATTATTTGGGAAACGCAGGTAAACAATTTCTGAAAACTGAAACGCTTGTTTATATGCTTTGAACCAACCTTTTAAATTGGAAAGAATCTCAATTTTTTTTGCCAGGGTTTTACCGCCAACATTCTTAACAAAATGAAATTTAATTCTTGAAGATTTATAACTGCTAAATCGTATTTCATCCCTTGCTTTTATTAATGGGCACACAATCAATGTGTGTTCATATTGTGCTGCAAGGGCTTCCATCTGTTTTCTAAAAACATGATTTGTAGTACCATAGTCACCAATGTCATTCATCACATGAATGCAATCGGAAATAATTGCCAGTTTAGAAAATTTTGATGCTGGATTCATTTATGCAAAGCGGGTGTTGCGCTTAAGATGGCGGAATATACAGCAGGCAAAACACTCTTTAAACGAGAGTACGTGTCAGAAGAAATATTCTTCGTACTAAACAGTTCTGTTTGCACATATTTTTTATGATCGCCAGCATTTCTCCCATATTTATATTCATAGGTAAAAGCTCCGTTTGGCTGAAGCTTAACCCCGGGTAATTGCGTATTGGGAACAGTTATAAAAAATAAATTACCCAGGTTGTTTTTAGATGGCGATAAAAGTTTTTCGGAATACAAAGTATGCCATGCTTCTTTCGCTGTTTCAACTGCAGGGTCTATCAGTTGCACATGAGATGCAATTACATTTCTGTAGATATAATTTTCACCAACCTTATAATTGTATAATTCATGCAGCACCGATTGTATGGTGTCTTTTAAATACGGGTAATGTGTGCACCCCAAAATAAGTGTGTTCAGGGGTTTTGAAAGATGTTCAGCCTTCATTTTTTCAAGCAGCGTAACTAAATGATACCGCACATAATTCGATGGATCGTTGAGCTGCAAGTCCAGGCATCCGCCCTTTTCATCAATTTCGCACAACAAAGCATTTCCACCACGATTAAAATTGTAAGCGACCAACAGGTTGGTATCGATTGACAAAGAGGTATTTTTAACTGATGGACCTTTGTACGAATTGCTTATAGTCGTGGCTGTATCATTAATATAGTCAGCATCCCTGTCTATACTTTCCGCAATGCCTATACCACCCTGTGAAATGATTGACATGTTTTTTACATTAAACTCACCGGCATATTGTTTTAAGGTAAGTGGATAACCATTCGATGCCACTGTACCTGCAGTTGCAAACACACCAACCGTACCATCATTATGTTCCATGTATTTTAAGGCAGCTTTTGCGCCGGCTTCTATTACACCGATCACCGGAATTTTTTCTGTACCAGGCATTGGTATTGAACGAAGATCGGTTAAGGTATAAGCTGTGGCTGTATTACATGCAAGCACGATCATTTTTACTGCAGTTTTATTTGCAGGTATCCAATTCGAATCATTATTTTGATCAAATGTTGTTCCTGCAAAAAACTGAAAGTTTTTTATCATATGCTCTTTAAGCAGATCGGTTTTACCAGCGGCAGCATAATTGCCGTAAGGCATATTAGCCTGGTCGGCAAGATATTGATAGGATTCGTTTTCAAAATCGGGAATTCCATCGGGAATCGTATCACCTGTTTGATTATTGTAAGCATCCAATTGTAGTATCGCTTCTAAAACGGTTAGCCCGCCTGTGCCGGAATCAAACACACCTAATGGTAAACCATTATTCAACTGTTTGTTTTGAGCCATTATATGAATGGAAAAACCCAGTGAAAATAAAAGAATAAAATATTTTAATTTTTTAACTCGGAGCATAGGTTTAAAATTACAACCACTTAAAAGAAATCATGTTTTTGATAATGCCGTTTTAAACATTTTAACACTGTTTGGAAACCGAATTTTTGCACCCTCGTCCAGCATTGCGCGTGCAATGGCGTTTGATCTTTTAAATTGATAGATTAATATAGGAAGTTTTAGAAAGGCCCATAAAATACTTGCAAACAACATAAAGCTGTTTCGCTTATTATGATACGGAATGTTTGATATCAACATTTGAACAACTAAACCATTTTTGTAAAAAGTTGGCGTAAAATATTTCTTATAAAAGTAAATAACACTGGGTACCGGTTTTGGGGCAAATAATTTTAACGGACGAAAAGCATCCCATCCACTCACTTCCCTTAATCCGCCTTCATTCAACTTTAAATGAATTCTACACGCTAATGGATTGGAAATACTTTTTACCCCATTAACAAAAGCACGCATACCAAACTCACCATCTCCCATTCTCATTCCATTAAACTGCTCGTCGAAAAAACCAATTTTTTCAAAGACCGTTCTTTTAACCATGGCGTTACCCGAATCAAATTGATCTGCCCATCGAAACATTGTATACGTATGAGGTTTTGGTTCGCCAGGAGAAAGCGAAACGCCTGCAGAAATTTCAGCATTGTATTTATGAAGACATCCTACATGCGAAGCAATCCAGGTTTCATTAACACGCGAGTCATCATCAAAAAACAACAGGTAAGGCGCTGTGCTTATTTCAATTGCAGTATTTCGTGCAGTCCACAATTTTTTTTCCTGTTGATGAATAACTTCCAGGTCAATTTTAAATTGTTTATAAAATGCGGGGTTAAAACAATCAGACTGATCTATTATCAACACAGAAAAATTATCGTAATCCTGCTTCTCCAAATCGTGCAGGGTATCTTTTAAGCAAGTATACCTGTTTAAGGTTGGAATAATAACTACAACTGCGGGGCAGGGGGTCGATGATGACTGTAGGCTTTCACCCATTAAATGCTTCTTATTAGAAAATTTATACTGCTGAATTTGCAAGGCATGTTTAAAACTATTCAATTCTTTTACCCAGTTTTTTAACGCAGCACATCTTATTGCAAAAACAAAAAAAAGCCAGCCTTTTCCCCAATATTTTTTTACGAAAGTGTATTCATCATTTAATGAAGGAGGTGGCAGTTTTTTTAATTTCATTATGGATGATTGCGTACTTGTAAGCAATACACCCTCATTCCATAATCGGTATGCCTTATCTGAAAGCCGTGCCGCCAATGTTTCAAAATTCATGTCAAGTTCTCCGGGCAAAACATCCTCTTCATTTATGGTGCATGCTGCAAAACTTTCCGTTTTTGGAAACAGTGAAAACTGCCAGACAGGTTTTGTATATTTTATAAATTCAAATAACAATGCAAACTATTGAAGTGAGGTATACAACTTTTCGAAAGCATCCACGTTTCTTTGCAGTGAAAATTTTTCAATAATTGTGTTTCGCGCATTTACACCCAATTTTTTGCGGAGATCAACATTATCCATCAGCAATAAAAAGTTTTCGTACAAACCATCAACATCATAAGTATCGGATAATAGTCCATTAATCATATGTGTTATTGCCTCGGGCATCCCACCGCAATTTGTTGAAATCACAGGCACTTCCATACACATTGCTTCCAAAGCTGAATTGGCCATACCTTCTGTTACACTTGGCAGAAAAAATATGTCCGCCTCATTTAATATTTCAACAATGTTATCGGGATTTTTCATGCCGGGCAGAATAACATTTTGTTCTAAACCCATATCCTTAATGTACCACATCAATTCATCCCGCTGCGGTCCTTCTCCAATAATAATCCATTGAAACTTTTTATCGTGGGTAAGTAACTTTTGCATTACCTGCAATCCGGTAACGTAGCCTTTCTGAAAAACCAACCTGCCCACACTTAATATTTTAAGGCTGACGTTTGAACTGCTTTTTGGTTTTGGAGTAAATTTTTTTATGTTGATACCAGGATGATTAATAAAAATTTTTTCCGGTTGCTGGCAATAAGGAAGAATGGTTTGTTTAAGATCGCCTGATACACAATGTATCGCATTCACTGCATTAAAAACCCCGGCAATTTCAGCTTTGCGTTTACCCGATTCAGCAAGTTTCACCTTTTCAGCAGATCCCCTGCAACTCACAATTACCTTAGCCTGTAACTTGTACAAAGATTGAGACAGTGAGGCTGCAATACCTGAGAATTCAAAATGAATTACATCTGCATTTACACTATTAAGTGTTTGAATAATGTAATGGTTGTATATACTTCGTTTACTGTTACCGATAATTTTTAAAGCATCCTGCGGATTTTTTAAAAGGTAAAACCTAAAGGTTGTTTTATTTAAAGCAATAGGATGAATGTTCTTTTTTTGTTTAACCAGATCTTTCCAAAGTTTTTTATTGAACCTGCTGCAAAAAACCGTGATTGAGTGATTGCTATCTGCCAGCATCTTAACCTTATTTAAAATAAATGTCTCACTCACTGCAGGAAACTCGTTAACTATTATTGCTATTCTCAATTGTTTGTTTTATAAATGTTCACATGTGCGTTATGCCAGTTAACCAACGAATATAATGCCCACAGAAACCATCCATTATCAACGGTTTCAGACATGTGTTGCTTAATTAAATATTCAAGGTTTCTCCGGTTAAAAAATACGGAGAGTGAAGGAGGCATGTTCATGATCTTTTCCATCACATCTTTATAAATTGTATCTCGAACCCAATCACCCACGGGTATGGTGAATCCTTTTTTAGGCTGAAGTACCAGGTCTTTATGTGATTTATTAATCAATAACTTTTTTAAATTCCATTTACCATTTAATTCGTTTATACAATCATTAAAATTGCAGGTTGCTGCGTAGTTAAGCATTTGATTGTTTAGCATCGGCACACGAACTTCCAAACTATGATGCATACTTGCCCTGTCTACTTTCAATAATATTCTTTGAAGATGAATATCCATCTCAAGTTTCCTGGCTACATTCATCATAAAGGTTTCATCCTGCTGAATATTCTCCTTTTTAATTTTCTTATAATGCCAGGCCCGAAAGCCCTCCGGCAGAAACACCTCAGCAACATTTGCCAATGCGCCGGTTATGAATAAGGCATGATAATAAAAACTTAAAAAATCGGGTTCATTCCAATGCCTTTTAATATCGGTAGCCATCGGAGATTTGGCTTTATTCAATAATAACCTTGCGCGCCTTACACCAGGCTCATCTTTATAGTAATGTAAGTAACTAATAGCTTTAATACTTCTTGGATATCCCCAGAATAATTCATCACCTCCATCACCACTTAGCGCAACTGTAACCTTTTCCCGCGCAAACCTGCTAAGCATTAAAACAGGAAGGGAAGAATAATCAGCAAAAGGCTCGGAAAATGACTTTGTATTTTCATCGATCAGATTAATCAAATCCGTTTTATTAAATGAGCGGCTATTATGAGATGTTTTAAAAATGGAGGAAAATATCTCGGCATTTTTTGTTTCATCCATAGTTGCATGTTTTACACCTATCGTGAATGATTGAACAGGTGATTGCTCATTTGCAAAATGGGTAACTAATGTGCTGTCTGTTCCTCCGCTCATAAATGTACCAACTGGTACATCGCTGACCAGTTGACTTTGCACAGCACTCCGCAGTGTATGCTCGAGCTCTAATGATTTTTGCTTTTGATGAAGCGGAAAACTGTAATAACAATATTCATGTATACCAGCTGAAGATATTTCGTAATAATACCCATGCAACAATAATTTGGTATTATTTAATGCTGCTTCATTTTCGGGTATATATCCCAATGATAAATAATTTCCAATAGCCGAAGCATTTATTCCCTGGTTTCTAATGCTCGAATGATTTATTATACAATCGTACTGTGAACTGAAGACTACATTTTCAGGCGTAAACCCAGCGTACAATGGCTTTACTCCCATTCGATCGCGGGCAAGAATAAGTTTATTTTGTTCAATATCATAAAAAGCAAAAGCAAAAATACCATCTGCTTCATCCAATGTTTTCCTAATACCAAGGTGAATGATGGAATATAGCAAGACCTCGGTATCGGAAGTGGATTTGTAATCTATAAAGTAGTTTTTCAACAATTCTTTTAAATGAAGGGTATTGTAAATTTCCCCATTGAAACTTATACAAAATTTTTCACCGGCAGATAGCATAGGTTGGCTGCCATGCGCACTAAGGTCTCTTATTGACAATCGTGTGAAACCAGTAATATAATTAATGTTATTACTCCAAATTCTTTTATCGTCCGGTCCGCGCTGGTGCATACGATTAAGGCACCATTTTACATAGGTCTCCTGGGAAGGAGCCTGCCTGTAATTATATATACCAATTATGCCGCACATTAATGCTTACCCTTTTTAATATTGAATTTTTTTACCGCCTCCATAAAAACTTCCCGGTATTTTTTTCCAATAACCTGCCAGGTAAAATTTTCTTTTACTTTATTAAAACCATTAAACCCAAATTCATCACACAAAGCCTTATTATAGGCTAATGTTTCTATTTTTTGTGCAAGGTCTTTTGTATCGTTTGGTTTGAAGAGTAACCCATCTTTGCCATCGCTTACAACACATTGTATAGCCCCCACATCTGCACCTATTACGGGTTTTTGACAAGCCCATGCCTCAAGAAAAACAATACCAAACGATTCACTAGATGAAGGCAAAACGAAGACATTCAACGAATGATAAAGGTTTGTTTTTTCACCCGCAGTAAGGTCTTCAATTAAATAAATTCGATTGCATTTAGGTAAATATTCCTCTTTTAACTGTTGCACATATTCTTTATTTGAATATCCCGCAATTACCAAATGCAATTTTTCATTATGCTGTATAGATAAAAATGCATTCAACAAAACCTCCAAACTTTTTGTACGTTCAATGCGACCTATATATCCCAGCAAAATATCCTCATTGGTTAATTTAAATTTTTGCCTCCACGCATTCCCATCTTTATTCTCGAATGCCTGGAGATCAACCCCGCATCCTATAATTTTTATGATCTCATCATTGACTCCTGCAATTACAAGGCGTTGTTTTTCGTATTCGGTGTTCGCCAGGTATACCTCGCTATTATTAATAGATTTTACTGTAGATGCAGCCAATGAATTGTTTTTCGCATCATTAAAATGAATAGCGCCCTGGTATACAAACGGCTTTGGATTATTGAGCTTGTGCCTTTTAAGCGGATAAAGCATGTATAGAAATGAAGAGGTTCCCGCAACAATTACATCGGCATCGCTTGTTTGAATAGCTTTAGTAAGTGAAACAGAAACAGGGCCACTCAGGTACGGATTCAATGCATTTAAATGGTCGAAATTTACCAGTCGCATTGCCTGCAAAACAGACCTCAATAAAGGTTTATATTTTTTTACAAAGGGAAAACGAAAAACTTTTACACCATTAATCACCTCGGAGCTAAGGGGTATTTTTTTATAAAATTTTTTTTCAGGTCCATAATAACTATCCGTAGTATATACAACTACATCATCCTTAAATTCAGACACACAAACTTCAGCCATGTTCTGAAACAAGGTTTGTGTTCCGCCAACGGATGGATAATAATTTTGTACTACAAATAAGATCTTCATTGCCTTACCGCAACGGGGTTAGCCTTTGTCTCCAATTTTATTTTGGTACCCATAAAAAAACTGAACAACAGTATCTGCAACACGCCTTGCATTGTTACCATCGGTATAGGTTACAACCGTTTTTAAAATAGATTTATCGTAATACTTTTCGGGATTTATAAGTGCATTATTAACGAGTAAAAATAATTCCTCTTCAGAATGTGCAAGGTGAACAGCCTTGCTTTTTGTTATTACTCTGTAATGTTGCTGCAAATACATTTTATGCAACAACCTGCTTAACATTTTGCCTGATGGGTGATATGCGATACCAATTTGTGGCTTATTGAAAGCAGTACCATCTAAAGCCATTGTAGAGCATATATTAATATGCACATGCGTATAAGCAAGGGTGCTACTGAGTTTTTTAATATCGAAATCTGATATGTTGCTATATCCACTATTGCCACTGCTTTCCCATGAGTGGTCGAAAACAATATTTCTTGCATTTTTAATAAAGCTTTTCCATCTCTCTAACTTGTCCATTGGATGGCATCGAAATAAAATAACAGGATTACCCTTTATTTTTTTTAAAGTGATGGCTTCGTCTAATGCCCTCAGGTACTGTGGTTCGTGCGGCAACAACCGGGCGGGACCACCACTGTACAAAATAATTTTTCGTTCTTCCTGCGAATTTAAACCAACAATATTTCTCCAGTTTTCTTTTGTAAGCAACGCTTTCCTGTTCTGATAAAAATCAAACTGAACTGCACCCGTCACAACCACAGCCTTCTCCCGTGTTGCTGGATAAATTTTATATAACTCATCGCGGTTTAATGAATTCCAAACCATATACAAATCATATGTAAAAGGAATAAATCCACGTTTCGTAATGTTATCGAAAGACAGGATGGAGGTCATCATTTTTTTACCTAGCTTACTGCAGGCACGCAACAATAATTCTTCTTGTGCATGAAAGGGTGTAACGGTAAAGACTGCATCAACATTTAAGTTTTTTACAAAATCTTTAAACGCGATTAAATTAGTTTCTTCTTCTATTAACTCACTTTCTCTTTTTAATTGTTTTTGCAGATAGCCCGGCAATGAAAACATTGCCCTGTTAAATAATTGTCTTGCCCTACGTATTAACACATGGATTGATGGCGACACTGCATCCAAATAATTTTGCTGAATAGCAGTTGATGGGCTTTTCAACTGATAATATCGAAACCAGGTATCAATTTTTTTACGAACATCTATATAAGAAGCATTTCGCCTGCTTTCGGGTATTAGAACTACTTCAAAACCATCAGCTATTAATTCTTTAATAAGGTCCTCCTGTTTCCAGGTTAGTGCAACCACAACTTCGAAATGCTGCTGTAAAGAATGCATTAACCCAGACCGGTATAAATAACGGATGGCAAAGTTTATGCTGATTGTTATAAGAAGTCTTTTTTTCACAAACAACTAATCAAAGGCCCAGGTATGGTAAACGAATAACCCGTTAATCATATCATTATTAATTTTTCCTGTATTAAAAAAATCTCCTTTTTGAACAGGCAATACAAATGCATTTTCAACTTCATCGGTGAACACATAGCCGTACTTTAAAATAATATCTACTGAATAATTGCCCGGCTGTAATGGAAGTTTTGGCAATGCGCAATATATTTTTCCTGAAGCGGATAAGGGGATTAGACCGTTGTATGAATTTCGTGAAAGGCAATTAAAAACGATTTGCCCAAACATGTTTTTTACGTTTATTATAACTACAGGATCCGGGCCTTTTTCTTTTACTTGATAATTTATTGCAATGATGAGATCGTTACCACTTTCAGTAAACTGAATGGGTTGGCGGGCACCATCAAGCAATGCATAGCCGGTAGAAATAAATCTGCCATCGCCACGCTTTCTATTGCTATTGTTTATTTGCCCGGATGTTTCATTAACTGCTGTAACGCCCGACAGGTAGTGATTAATTACATCTGCCGGCAAACCATCCATTTCCAACTTTCCTTTTTGTAAAAAAAAAGCTCTTTTGCAAAGGCTTTTTATAGCCACCATATCGTGAGAAATAAATAAAACGGTTCTCCCTTCTTTTTCATTAGCATCCTTCATTTTTCCCAGGCATTTTGCTTGAAAAGCTGCATCGCCAACCGCCAACACTTCATCAACCACTAAAATTTCTGGTTCTAAGTGAGCTGCAACAGCAAAAGCTAAACGCACATACATGCCACTGCTGTATCTTTTTACGGGAGTGTCAATATATTTTTCAACCCCTGAAAAATCAATGATCTCATCCAACTTTTTTGTTGTTTCCAATTTGCCCATTCCATGAATAGCGCCATTCAAAAAAATATTCTCCCTGCCTGTAAGTTCAGGATGAAAGCCTGTACCAATTTCAAGTAAGGCAGCTATTCTTCCTTTTATTTTTACTTGCCCTTTGGTGGGATTGGTAACGCGGGATAGTATTTTTAAAAGTGTTGATTTTCCTGCTCCGTTACTTCCAATGATACCTAATACTTCGCCCCGCGAAATTTCGAAGCTTACATTATTTAATGCCCAGTTATAAGTCGGAATTTTAGAAGCTGCAATTTGATTAGATCCGATTTTACTAAACGGGTCTTCTTTATTCCGTAATAAGTGCCACCACCTGCTAATATCCTGCGACAAAGTTTTGCTGTTCACTACACCTAAACGATATTGTTTGGAAAGTTGCTCAGCCTTAATTACCACTTCACCCATTTAATATGACTTCAATTTCATTTATTGAAATTATTGCGCAGATATATGATCTACGGGGAATTCTACCGTCATTAATTGCCCGAGACTTTCTAAGCGAACGTAAACCTTCTTTTTTCCTGTGCGTATTATGGTTCCGGTACTATCCATAAAAACACCTTTTCGAATTACTACTTTATCGTTTTCTGAGAATGCCCCTATTTGTCCAATAGAAATCCTGGCATCTTTCTCTAACAGGTAAGATTTAATCAATTCAATTTCTTCATCTCTTATAATAGCGGGTTTACCCACATGATGCACAAAGTTTAATACACCATCTGTCTGTAAAACACGTAAACGTTCTTCTTCATTTATGCGTACAAAAACATAACTTTTGAAAAGAGGATCATCAATAATTTTTTTCCGGTCCGTCCATTGACGCTCGGTCTTTTGCACAGGGCACCAGCTATCAACACCTTTTTTTAGCAACGTAGCATTTACCTTTTTTTCCCATCGTGGCTTAGTATAAACAGCAAACCATTTTTTTTCATTATTCATACGTATAGCTCCGCCACCTTACCCACAGGGAGTAAAAAAAAATTTAGCGGGTTTTTTATTTCTTTTTAAATATTCTTTTCCACGGTTGCTGTCTCTCTTCATTTGCTTCCTGGTAATAATTGTTACCATTGCGGTAACCGTAACCATAGCTCTCAGCATATCCATATCCATATCCGTAACCAAACCCTGTGTTATTTTTTATACCATTAACCACTATCCCCAATCCCGTTAACTTATTTTCGTCGTTAAGCTTTTTAAGGTATGGCAGTGTTGTTTTAAATGAATATTTATACCTAAGTATGAATATGCTAACGTGGGCAAATTTGTTTAATAGAAAGGTATCTGCCACAAGTCCAATGGGCGAGGTATCCATAACTACATAATCATAATTTTCAGACGCCAGCCGGAACATTTCTTCCACTCTTTCATTCATAAGCATTTCGGCGGGGTTAGGGGTAATATATCCTGAAGTGATCACATCGAACCTCAATGTTTCCTGGTGTTTTATCACTTGACTAAATGGTAGGTCTGGTTTTATAACAAAGTCTGAAAGACCAATTTCACCACCAACATTTAACAGGTTTGCCAACTTTGGCTTACGCAGGTCAAGTTCAATTAACAAAACACGCGCCCCTGTTGCTGCAAGGCTTGCCGCGAGGTTAATGCTTACAAAAGTTTTTCCCTCGCCACTTAAAAAGCTGGTGATCAAAATATTCTTACTACCCGTATGCTTAATATTAAAATATTGCAGGTTAGTTCTAATAAGTCGAAACTGTTCCAGAATGATACTTTTTCCTGAAAACCGGTGCATGGATTTTAGCCGGTTTATATAAGAGAGCTCACCAAGAATGGGTAATGATGCACCGTCTTCAATTTCTCTTCTTTCAGTAATTTTATTACTAAAGAAATCCATAATAAGCATAATTGCTATAGGGATAAACAAACCAAGAAAAATAGCCACGTTAAATACCTGTCCTGTCTTGGGAAGCAATACTCCCTGGTCGAACGCTGCATCAACAACACGTGTATTATTGATGTTTGCTGCTAATGAAAGTTGTGTTTCTTCTTTCTTTTGAAGCAGGTATAAATATAGTTGCTCCTTAACGCCAATCTGCCTTTTTAACTTTAGGTATTCCCTTTCTTTTTCCGGTAGGCTGGCGAGAATATTATCGAAGGTTCCCTGCTTTTGTTCAAGCTGGCTAAGGTTTATACGATAACCATTTTTTATACTGCGAATATTTTCTTCAATACTTCTTTTTAATTCCGGCAGTTGCTCTTTGGCACGTTGTAACAACGGATCTTTTTCTGCACTAATAGCACGGGCGCGAACATAATCAGTTACTGACTTATTATACTGCTCAATCAGGCTGGCTAGCGTTGCTTCCTGAATGCCATTATTAGAAGGAATTACATCTATATAATCCTGCGACCTGCCCATGTAATTTTCCAACTCATCCAGTAGCTTTAGCTGCCCTCGTTGATCTACTTTTTCTTTATCGTATGCCAAAGATTGTCCGAGGTACTGGTTGCCGAGATAATTTATGTCGTTAATCTTATTGCGCCTTTTAAAAAATTCTGCCTGCTGTTCAAGGTAATCGAGTTCAGAGGCTACGGTATCTACGCGCTCTGAAAGAAATGAATTGGTTTTATTGCTAACGATATTTTTATCTTCCAAACCAGCCTGGTCGTAAGCTTTTACAAGCTGATTAATAATGTCTATGCCTCTTTGCGGAATCTCATCGAGCATTGAAACTTCGATTATTCCTCCCATTTCGTGCAACTTTCTAACATCCAGCGCATTTCGCAAACCTGTTATAACATTGTTGCGATCAGAAACCACTAATGAATATTCTTCTACCGCAGGTTTAACTTCCTCATTAGGCAAAAAATAAAAATTGCGGTTGTTTAAAGTTACAGTGTCGCCATAATCATAATATTTTATTTTGCCCTCATTCTTTACCCCGATCCTGGTATTTAAAATTCTTAAGTTATATGATGCAGGTTTTTCGGGAAAGTTGTTTTTCCACTCTGAGTAAATATGCAGCGGACTTTGAGATCCATACAAAGCTGAAGAAGAAATTCTTCCTTCAGAATATAATTGTACCTGCAGGTTAAGGGTATCTACCACCTCCTTTATCAGGGAATAAGATTGTAGAATATCAATTTGATTTTGAACCTCTTTACTGCCAGGCATAACCCCCAATTCTTTTAATATTTTATAATCGGGAGATGATTCTTCATTGTCTTTAATAAGCACAAAAGCAGAGATCTTGTGCATTTTTGGCGTGTACCTTAAATAAACCTGGGCACTTAACAAACACAATAATAGTGATATGATAATCCATGGAAGAAAAGAAATAAGTCTGAATACAAACTTCTTTACATCGAATGAAGACCCGGAAGTAACCACAAATTCATTTTCCTTGTCGCTTGAAGGATAACTCATTTCTATTTCCTGAATATTGTAAATAAAATTGCCACTACACTAACCAGTGACGCTGTTATACTTGCTGTTCTGGTAAAGTTTTCAGAGATGAGGGTTGTTCTTCGTGGTTCAACATATAGAATATCGTCTTTCTGTAGAAAATAATATGGCGAATTAAGAATCTCTTTATCATTAAAATTTAAATTAACGATCTCTCTTTTGCCAGATGCCTGCCTGATCAATTTTACCTGTTGCCTTTCCGCGTTTTGAGTCATATCTCCCGCCCGGGCAAGCGCTTCAAATATATTTATCTTTTCAATGCCTGCGCTAAAATAACCCGGTTGTTTTACCTCACCCATTACGGTATAGTTAAACCCTTCAGTATTTACCACGACCACAGGATTTTTAAGGTATGGTAAATAAACCTGTACAATGGCATTAGCAGCTTCTTCGTTATTTAACCCCTGCACTTTTACTGCACCAGCTACAGGTAAAGTTATTTCACCTTTCGAATCAACCTTAAACTTAACAAGTGCGCCTTGCTCGCCACCGGCAGCGCCAAAATATTGATTTATAAAGCGAACGGTTTGTTCGTTTTCACCTCCTATTTTTACCATAATAACATCTGTGGGCTGTAACGTTTTAACGGGAGGCTGCATTACCTGTAATGTGTGCACTCCTGAATCAGGCAGGTTATTAAAATAGGTAATGGCCTGGGTATTAATACAAGATGAACAAATACCTGCATATAAAAAGAATAATGCCGGAATACCTAAAACCTTATTAATCATCATAAGCAGGTAAAAATTAGAATGCGCCTTACCGCAACAAAAATATCTTTTACTTTACTGAATTTAAAACTATTGCCCAATGTTTTTTGGATTAATGCAAAAGGTAATAATACAATAAAACGATATTAAAAACCTTATTTTTTCACATTGGTATTTAGGGAGGAGTTCGCGATATCTGTTAGAATATTTTTTGTTTCATTAATATAGATATCTGACTGAATATTTTTTAACCATTGCTGATAGCGGTCACTTTTTGCTTTATCAGGGTTATTGAAGAACCTTTCTTTATCTGCCTCTAACGGTTTAATATCAATAGGCGCAGACAACCGTGTTAAACTATCATTTTGCTTAACCCGGTTTCTAATGCTTTGCTGCTCTTCTTTATACTCTTTTAAATTTAAACTATACTCTTTATCTGCATTGATATTTATCCAGGTAGCATTATCCTTGATCTTAGCAAAAGCTTCGTTTGTCTTTAAGCGCTCATTTGCCTTTTCATTTATCTCATTCCAGTTTACAGCACTTGAAAAAAGCGAATAATCTGCTTTGGAAATTTGGTCCCAGGGTAAAGATGAGGGATTATCTTTCTCACGAAATTTAATATACTCATAACTGTCAGGCAAAATGATATCTGGAACAACACCTTTCAATTGAGTTGATCCTCCGTTGATTCTGTAAAATTTCTCAAATGTTAATTTAAGTGCACCATACTCGGTTTGCCCGGTTGCAGCATCAACAGAACGGCCTAATGGAATGGGCTTTTGAACTGTACCTTTTCCATATGTTGAGGTACTGCCAACTATTACCCCGCGTTTATAATCCTGTATTGCAGCTGCAAAAATTTCTGAGGCAGAGGCGCTTAATTCATTAACCATAACTGCCAATGGACCTGTATATAAAACACCTGGATCATTATCACGAAGAATTGCAGGACTGCCATCGCGGTCTTTAACCTGAACCACCGGACCTTCTTTTATAAATAATCCCACCATTTGAACAACTTCATACAACGATCCTCCACCATTATTTCTAAGGTCTAGTATAATTCCTGAAACGTTTTCTTTTTTAAGTTTAACTATCTCATTACTAACATCTACAGAAGCCCTATTTCCATTTAACCTATTAAGATCGGCATAGAATTCTGGCAAATAGATATACCCTATTTTATTCCCATTTTCATTTATTACTGCACTTCTTGCAAAAGTTTCATCCAGCACAATTTCGTCCCTAATTATAGAAACGGTATGTATTGTTCCTTCGGGCTTTTTAAAAGTGATCTTAACCTCGGTTCCTTTATTACCCCTTATTAGTTTTACGGCATCTGTTACAGCATATCCCCTCACATCTACCGGCTCTTCACTTCCCTGGGCAACTTTAATCACCTCATCATTTACCTGCACCTCACCAGATTTCCAGGCTGGCATGCCGGTAACCAGGCTTGCAATTTTTATCGCACCATCATCTTCTTTTAACTGGGCGCCAATACCATAGAACCGACCACTCATTTCTTCATCGAACTGTCTTTTTTCAATGGGCGGAAAATACTCAGTATGCGGATCCATCAGGTCGGCAACTACATTTACATAAGTATTAAATTGCTCCTGCGGTGTAAATAATTGTTTTTGCCTGTTAAAGGCACGGTCTAATGATGTCTTAACTTTTTGCCTGCTATCTGCTTCAAGTTGAGCATCTGTTTTATCCCACGCAGTATCTGTGTCTTTGTTTTTATTTCGTTGCTCAATGGCTTCAGCATATCTCTCCAGGGTAAGATACTTAACACGCTTACGCCAAAGCTCTTTTCTTTCTTCTAGAGAAGTAGGATAGGTTTTCTTTTCAGCATCTAACTGAATGTTCTCATCAATATTAAAATTAAATGGCTTTTGTAATTGTTCTGAATACACATTCATTACTTCACTCAATCTGCTCATGAAAATTGAAGAAGCATTTAAATAAAAACTTAGCGGTTCACCATGAATTTCATCATCCAGTTTTGTTTTATACTGTTCAAGGGCTGCAATATCTTCCTGCAAATACACATTCTTATCAGGATCAAGTGTAGACAGGTATTTGGTAAATATTTCTGCTGAAAATTTATCATCGATAGGCTTCGGACTAAAATGTCTTTGTTCAAGTATAGCACCAATTGCAGAAAGCAACATTTGTTCTTTACTGCTCTGTGCATTGGAATTACTGTTTATGAACGACCATAAAATAATACCTGTAATAATTACTGGTATCAGCAATATTTTCTGCCATCTGTATTTTGGGCTGTTTTTCATATCTCTCTCAAAAATAATTTAAAATAGAACAGTTAGCTACAGCATTTGTGTAATTAACAAGGTTTTGAATATTGGAACAAAAAAGGAAAGGTAGCGGAAATGTTTTGCAGCGTAATGGTATTATTCTATTTTTGCCCGCGAAATACGGAGGTTGTAGCTCAGTTGGTTAGAGCGTCAGATTGTGGTTCTGAAGGTCGGGGGTTCGAGACCCCTTAGCCTCCCCCTTTTTAATTAGCCTTGTTTGACAAAAGCATTCAAGGCTTTTTTATTTTGTTATGGATAGTATATTCTTCTGGGTGCCCGCAACAACCGCTTTGGTTACCGTAATATTTACCATGGTTCTTTCAGCAAGATTAATAAGAAAACTGAATGAGGAAAATACACGAAATTCCCTATCGAGAAATTTTATACAGGAACATTTGCAAAGTCCAACCCTGTCTATCGCTTTATTTAATTTAATTGAAGAGCAGGTAAATAATAAGGATACATACAATAAAATTCTACCTGCGGCAGAACAACACATGGATGAATTTTTGAGGAAGAAGCTGCCTGCGCATATGCCTATGATTACCATGTTTATTGGCGATAAAACAATTAATGATCTAAAGGCATTATTTATGACTGAACTGGAGGTTTTAGTACCGGAAATAATGCAGGATTATATTAATAGCAGCAGAACAGATACAGTAACGCAACAAAAGTTGCAAAGCAAATTGCATGAAATGGCTGAGCATACTATTAAACCTTTAATTATAAAACAGGTAAAAAAAGCAGGTCCAAAAATAACTGCCTACGCCCTTGTTTTCGGAATAATTGCAGGCATTCTGCAGGCGTTTATCCTCAATTTAGTTATTTAACTGTACGGTTCTTCGCAACATTTTCGCCATTCATCTCATTTAATCAGAATGGTATTGTTTTTTACATGAAATTGAAATTATGAGAAGTATAGCATCGGTATTAATATTACTTGGCTTTTTTACATCTGTAGGGTTAACGGCACAACCGCCCGGAAGACAACAGGCTCGCGGCACCGCAGGGCAATTCTATGGAAAAATTGTTGATGGTAACACAAATAAACCACTAGAGAGGGCAACCATTCAATTATTGGGTCAGAAAATTGACACCGCCACCAAGGAAAAAACCACACAGGTATTGGGTATTGTAATTACTGAATCAAACGGAGATTTTACGCTGTATGATTTACCTATGATGGGGCAATTCAATTTAAATGTTTCAGCAATCGGCTATCAGCCCATAACAAAAGAAGTTTATTTTATAAAACCTCAACGTGGAAACAGGAATGGACAGGATATGATGAGTGCTATGGTGAAAGACCTTGGTAACATAAAACTTGAACCTTCAACAAATACACTTGATGCTGTTACAGTCACTTCTACCAAATCGTTTTTTGAAATGGGTGTAGACCGTAAGATCTTTAATGTAGATAAAAACATTGTAAGCCAGGGGCAAACAGCTACCGAAGTAATGAAACAAATACCTGGGTTGAATGTAGATATTGATGGTAATGTTACCATGCGAAATGCAGCCCCGCAATTATTTGTTGATGGAAGGCCAACCACCTTAACGCTTGAACAAATTCCTGCTGATATTATTGATAAAGTTGAACTGATTACAAACCCTTCAGCAAAATTTGATGCCTCCGGAGGCAATGCAGGAATATTAAATGTGGTATTAAAAAAGAACATTAAAAAAGGATACAATGGCGGTATTCGCACAGGCTTTGATACCAGGGGCAGGTTTAATTTTGGTGGGGATTTTAATGTGCGGGAAAATAAGCTGAACTTCTTTTTAAGCGGCAATTACCGTCAAAATAAATCGTTTAATACCATCGAATCTGTAAGAGAAAATTTTCTTGACACTTTCAGTATAGTTTCGCAAACCGGTGAAGGTTACAATACCGGCAACTTTACCTATGCTAGGGGTGGCGTGGATTATTTAATTAATAACAGAAACACATTAACTTTTACCGGCAGTTACGTTAGCGGTAATTTTAATAACAACAACGATCAGCGCATAGACTCAACCATAGAAAATACTTTCGCTTCTTATAGTAAACTTAGAAGTGATGGGTTAAATGAATTCACCAACCTGGGCGGTCAGATAAGTTTCAAACACCTGTTCGCAAAAGAAGGTCATAATATAACGGCAGATTTAAATTATAGCAGCAGCCAGAATAACAATAATACCTTTTTAAAAAGAACCACTTTTTTACCTGATAATGATTTAAAGTACGATCCCTTTTTACAACAAACAGAGGGCAGTGGTTATAACCGTTATATAACCATACAAACCGATTATGAAAAACCGATAAACGACAACCGTAAATTTGAAACAGGGGCCAGGGCTGCAATAAGAGATTTTAAGAATGAAAACATTCAAAGTTTTTACAACGACTCTGCCAAATCATACATCATTCTCCCGCGTATAAGCAATAACTATACGTTTAAAGATTATGTATATGCCGCTTACGCCAATTATAGCATTAAAGCAAAAAAATGGAACTACCAGTTTGGATTGAGGGGCCGAAAGTTCTAATTACGATGGCAGGTTGCTGGGTAAAGATTCAATCTTTAAGGTTTCATTTCCTTTAAGTATTTTCCCCAGTGCATTCATCACTTATCACCTGAAAGACAATGAAGATGTGCAGGTAAATTATTCTCGCAGAATAAACCGTCCCAGCTTTTTTCAATTACTTCCCTTTGTAGATATTTCAGACCCGCAAAATTTAAATATCGGCAACCCTGATCTTAAACCGGAATTTACCAATTCGCTTGAATTGAGTTACAATAAATCATATACCAATAATTCGAATTTTTTAGCCACGTTGTATTATAAATATTCTTCAAACCTAATTACACGGTTTCAGTACATAGAAGAAAACCCGTTGGAAGCAAAAGATACCGTGGTGTACAACACTTTTGCCAATGCCGATCATAGTATGAGTTATGGTTTGGAACTAACTAACAGAACAACCGTTGCAAAAATCTGGGATGTCTCACTCAATGTTAACCTGTATAATTCATCTATAGATGCGAGCAACCTGCAATCAGATCTTACCAACAGCCGTATTAGCTGGTTTGCAAAATGGAATAATACCGTAAGATTGCCCAACAAATACTCCATTCAGTTATCAGGAAATTATAATGCAAAAACCGTGTTACCACCCGGAGGTGGCGGCGGCGGTTGGCGCGGTGGCTTCAGTAACACGGGCACTGCACAGGGATACATTTTTCCTAATTATTATTTTGATGTAGCAGTAAAAAAAGACTGGAAATTAAAAACCGGCAACACTGCATCGCTTTCTGTAAGCATGAATAACTTTTTAAATACGGCACGTAACAAAGTGTATTCAGAATCACCTTATTTCACACAAATAAGTGACAGGAGAAGAGATCCTAAAGCAATTGTTCGTGTAAACTTCAGTTACCGTTTCGGTAAGTTTGATGCTGGCCTTTTCAGAAGAAAAAATATGCGAAGTGGCGAAGGTGGAGATACAGAAATGATACCTCAGTAATTACAAAAATGTAACCAAAAATTAAGCACGAGGTATAGGAATACCTCGTGTATTTTTTACGCCAATTTTTTATCTTAGCAGCTCAACTAAAACTGACAGCCATGTCTAAGTATATATTGCATGCCTTCATATTTGCAATATTTGTTTGCACTATTAAAGCAAATGCGCAATGTGATTTTATCCCTACCATCAAACCCAAAGAAGTTATATTATGCCCCGAAACGTCTGACACTCTTTTTACCGAAAGAGCTGATGCATACCAATGGTATCGTGGCGATGATAAAATACCGGGTGCCACACACAGGTATTATGTAACAAAGTCGAAAGATGTAGGGTATTATATAAAGGTGGCAAGCACGCGTAACGGATGTACAGCATATTCTGAACCCCGGTTAATTGACAGTTACTTTTTTCTTCTACCATTCTTTGTGCATAGCGGCGACCTCGGAATGTACGATCCCAAAAGAAATGCAACAATTCTTTGCCCCGGCGATACCCTAATACTTACACTGGGCAACCCTTATAATACAAACGTTCAATGGTATAATAATGGAGATACTATAGAAGGTGCCAACTCACAAAAATTTTTTGTTACTGAGAGCGGAAGCTATACAGCCTGCGGTGCACCCGCTGTTTGCCCCAATTACATATCTTGCCAAAACTTACCCGTAAATGTAATTTTTGAAACCCCTACAGCAACGATCTCAGAAAGAGGTGATACACTTTTTGCTTCAGAAGCAAAATCTTATCAGTGGTTTTTATATGGCAAAAAAATTCCCAATGCAACGGCTCAATATTACGTACCGAGGATAAAGGGAAAATATATGGTTTCAACAAAAAGCAGGTTTAACTGCACAGCGTTTTCGGAACCTTTCTTTTTTACATTTAAAAAGATTGCATTAAACAGAAAGGATATTAAAAGTGAGGTTGAATAACAGAGGTTATGTTCATAAAAGGTTTCAATATTTCATTGCACAATTACATATTCCGGCGTAATGAAGAAAGGGATAGTCGTAGCTTTACCGCTCTATGAAAAATTATATAGATACCTACCAGCATAAAGGGTTAAGAAAGAAACTTGTTGACCAGTTGCGAGAAAAAGGCATTACTGATGAAGGGGTATTAAACGCAATAAATGAAATTCCCCGCCACTTTTTCCTGGATTCTGCCTTCGACAGGATTGCGTATGAAGACAGGGCTTTCCCCATTGCCGAAGGGCAAACTATTTCACAGCCCTATACTGTTGCATATCAAACCCAATTACTGCAGGTAAAACCTAATGATAAAATACTGGAAATAGGCACAGGCAGTGCTTACCAAAGTTGCGTTTTGGCTAAAATGAGTGCCCGGGTTTTTACAATTGAGCGCCAAAGAAAACTATTTGAAAAAACGAAAACATTTATATTAAAAAACCAGTTTCCTACCATTAAATTTTTTTATGGGGATGGCTATGAAGGGTTGGCAACCTATGCTCCTTTTGATAAAATAATTATTACTGCCGCAGCCCCATACATACCGCCAAAATTAGTTACCCAGTTAAAACCCGGTGGTAACATGATAATTCCATTAGATGAGGGTAATATGCAACGCATGCAGCGCATCACTAAGAATAACGATGGCTCCATAACAGAAGAATTATTTGATTATTTTTCGTTCGTACCTATGCTCCAGGGTAAAAAATAAATTAATTATACCCTCATGGAATCACCAGGACGAAATGCATTTTGTTTTGGTTCTGACCGGTGGCTGTTGATGCGTGTACGCTGAAGAATACTCATGATCATCCCGATCACTGTAAGAATTATTCCCAACCATAAAATATTTATAAAAGGAAATTGATACACCTTTAAGGTTAACAGGCTGCTGAGCGTACCCGTTTCTTTAACGCCTATTTCAAACAAGCCATCTTTCTCATTAACTATCCGGTTAAAAGAAAAAACCAATCCTTGTGCAATAACACTGTCTGGCACACTTTGCAGTCCATTATTTTTAACTGACACCGCTGGCATAGCCGTAAATTTCCTGCCATCTTTAGAAGTGATTTCTAAGTTTAGCACAAGGGTAGTATCGCCAACGGATTGTTTTTTATACCCTGCAGGATTAAGAGCAGTATTGGTGAAAACAATCATTCCATTTGAATAGAAAATGGTATCTCCCATTTTCATTTGCGCAGGCTTAAAACTGGCAGTATCCATTTCTTCTCCACGCCACGACGACACGTATACAAAAATATCTTTGTTCCAATAATGCTTTTTATCCGGATTTGCTGAAAAGCCTTCCTGCCCTTTATTATTTTCAAGTACATCCGGGTACAGGTTAAAAGTGTTGCCGGTACTTTTCTCTTTAAAAACAAGTTCAAAATATTTTTTTCTATCCTTGCCATTCACACTGTCTCTTACATAAGTCACATGGTATTTGCCCATGTCTGTCTCAATTCCTTTAAAGAGCGTGATATTTTCTGCCGGGTCTTCATTCTTGTCTTTTTTAAAGACAGCTATACCCGTTGTATTATGACTAAGAATTTCTTTTTTACTGGATGATATTAGTATACCCGCCAGAGCCAATGCAAAGCCAACATGCGCAACAGAAGGCCCCGCCTTTGCTAATTTTCCTTTCACACCAACCCATATGTAAAAGCTGTTGGCCACCACCCCGTATACCGCAGCAAAGATGGCAACATGAATGGCTGCCAGAAATCCAAAACCCTTTTTTACGTAATCAATATCTCCAAAAACACTAATCGTAACACTTAATACAAGTGCAATTAATGTAGGCAGCCAAATATTTTTAAGAAAGGTTTTTTTAGGTGTGTTTTTATATTTAAAGTATTGCGTTACAGCTGTTAGCAGCCCTATAATAATAGCAATAAAAACCTGCACTTTATTGTGTGCAAATTCAGGATCTTCCGGCATAGCCACATTCGTATCAAATAATTTGTTGTAAACAGGTATGGAGGTCTTTGCAATAATTAATATGGCAGATAAGAACAATACTAACGAACCTATAAACATCCAGAATTCCCTGCTGTAAGTATTTTCTTCTTTTTTTAGTACGGGCATTTGTTTACCACGGGCAAAGAGTAAAACCATGGCGGGAACAAAGAAAACCCCGAGAAAGATCAGTAATTGGGTATTCATATCAGCCCCGGTAAAAGCATGTACTGATGTATCGCCCAAAACACCGCTGCGTGTTAAAAAGGTGGAATATAAAACCAGTGAAAAACTTATTATATAAAATAGGTAAGTGCTTTTTAGTGAGTAACCGCTATGGTTAAAGACGAGATTTGTATGCATGCCCGCAATAAGGGTTAACCACGGAACAAGCGATGCATTTTCTACAGGGTCCCACGCCCAGTACCCGCCAAAACTTAAACTCTCGTAAGCCCAGGCAGCGCCCATCATTATTCCTGTGCCAAGGGCAGCGGCAGAAAATACTGCCCATGGTAATGCCGTTTTCGTCCATGTATTGTCTTTGTTCATTAAACCGGAAAAGGCAAAGGCAAAAGGTATTATAGTAGATGCAAACCCAAGAAACAAAACGGGGGGATGAATAACCATCCAGTAGTTTTGAAGCAGGCTGTTCAGGTCGTTTCCCTCACTTATTTTTGGCAACAACAAATAATCAGGATTGTGAAAGATAGGCAGATCGGGCATCTGGTCTCTGAAGAGGATAAAAGGATTGCTGCCGATTCGCGCATTAAAAATATACAAACCAACAAGCATGGTTGCAATGCAGAATTGCGCAAAGCTTACTACCGTCATTACCGGGGCTTCCCATTTGCGGGATCGCCATATCAACACCCAGCCCAGTACACAGTGCCATAAATTCCAAAGCATGAAACTTCCCTCCTGCCCTTCCCAGAAACTTGCAAGCAAATATTTAGGCTGCAGCGAGCGGGATGAATGGTTCCACGCATAATAATATTCGTGGTAATGATTAGATATAATGTAGAAGAGGGTTATAAAAATACCCACAACCGAAATGGTCTCTATTAAAAAAACAATGCGGGAAAACTTGATCCAGCTATCTTTTTCCAATCCTTCAGAACGGTTGGCCTTAAAATAACTGAAAGTCGCAACAAGTGATGCTACCAGGGAAAGCAGCGTAAGAAAATGTCCTAATTGTCCCGGAAATAAATGTTCGCCGTTATATTGCATCAGGTTAGTTGCTTAATGCTGTTTTGTTTTCCGGTTGGGTGTATTGTACGGTTTCATTAACATTCTTCTGGTTAGCATTAAGATCATCCTTATATTTCGATGGGCATTTTAAAAGTATATCTGTGCATTCAAAATGTTCACCTTCCACCCTGCCTTTTAACACCATCCTTTCACTCTTCTCCATATCAGTGGGCTTGGTGTTATGATAAACAACTTTAATAGAATTGTTAAGCGTATCTATAGCCGTAAACGTGAGATAATTTGGATTTTTAACGGGGTCGTACTCTAACTTTTCATTTTTATCCATTTTTGCAACCAGTGTTACAAACTTGCCTGGAGTTTGTTTGGCTGATGCAATGGTTTCATAGGTAGTAACATTCCCCATAAAACTTATTAGTACAGCAATACTCAGGGCTATAAGTACAAGGATTACGATGTGTGTTTTCTTCATATCAGTTTCTGTGGCTGCAAATTTACAAAAGAAAAGGTGTTATGGTTTAAAACCCCGGCAAAGATTCGGGGCTGGCACAATTTTATAACATTTAAATAAAATAGCCTGTTCTTAAAAATGCTGGTCTAACTTTGCCCCGCATCTATAAAACCGGTTAAAAAACCACAGATTCTTTCATTATGGCAGACCTTTCTAAATTTAATCCCAATGCCCCGGGAAACGCTAACAACAATATTTTCGGACTTCCTTTTACTGAGGCAGATGCTCAACTTGTAATATTACCCGTACCGTGGGAAGTTACGGTAAGTGGTGGGCGAGGCACTGCCCGCGGACCAGAACAAATTTTTAAGGCGAGCTTACAGGTAGACCTTTTTGATTCAGATATGCCCAAGGGTTGGCAGAAAGGCTTCTATATGAGAGATATCGAGAAGAAAATTCTGATGAAAAGCGATTACCTGCGAAAAGAAGCTGAACTGTATATTAACTACATAAGCCAGGAAGGTGATGAGGATATTGAGCAGAATAAATTCATGAACAAAAGCATTAAAGAAATTAATGCAGGAAATAAATTTCTTAACAACTGGGTGTATGAACAAACCAAAGACCTGTTAACGCAGGGAAAAATGGTAGGTTTAATTGGGGGCGATCACAGCACCCCATTAGGCTTTTATAAAGCATTGGCAGAGAAACATCCCTCTTTTGGCATACTGCAAATAGATGCCCATTGCGACCTTAGGCAGGGCTACCAGAATTTTACTTATTCGCATGCAAGTATTATGTACAATGCATTAGAAGAAATTCCACAAATCACCAAACTCGTTCAGGCTGGGATAAGAGATTATTGCGAAGAAGAGTGGCAATACATCTGCAACAGTAATTTCCGGATTATTGCCTATTTTGATGATGCCATAAAAGAACGCATGTACGAAGGAGAAACATGGCAAAACATCTCAGATGAGTTGATTAAACACCTGCCCGAAAATGTACATATAAGTTTTGATGTTGATGGACTTGATCCGAAACTTTGCCCACATTCAGGCACTCCTGTATTCGGCGGTTTTCAGGCAGAGCAGGTTTTATATTTATTTAAAAAAATTATAGCCAGCGGACGAAAAATTATTGGGTTCGACCTTGTGGAAACCGGTGTGGGAGATAACAATTTTGATTCTATTGTATCTGCCAAATTACTTTGGAAGATGTGCAACCTTCTTGTAAAAAGCAGTGTTTCATGAAAGGAAAAGATTATGAATATGTAATTGAATTTAAAAATCCTGCATTAAAATATGCTGATATCATAAGCCTGCTGCTTTGTTTATTAACCATCATCCCTTTTACATATTTTTTATTTTTTGCTCCGGGCGTAATAGAAACCTACATTTTAACCCTTGCTGTAATTATTCTTCAGCTTGTATATAATTATTATAAAAAGAAGAAAGGCAAAAGCATTAACCATAATTATGCATTTGCCATATGCTTTATTGCATGGATAACTATACCATACAAAAGTTATCTATTAGGCATGTTGTATTTGATTGCCATGATTACAGAAAACCAGGCGAAAGTAACACCTGGGGCAGGCATAGATAGTGAAGGCGTAACGATAAACTCTCTACCACAAAGAAAATTTAAATGGCAAAACCTGAGTAACGTAATTATTAAAGACAATTTGCTTACAATAGACAGGAAAAATAACCGCATTATTCAAAAAGAAACGGAAAGCGATATACCCTCACAATTGCAGGAGGAATTTAATAAGTATTGCAAACACCGGTTAAGAAATCATGAACTTTCTCCAGAACAAACCACTTAAAGCATACAATTCTTTTGGCATAAATGCTTACGCAAAATTCTTTGCCACCTTTAATTCTACCGAACAGCTTGCCGTGTTATTAGACGAAGCAAAAAAAATTGGCAAGCCCCAATTTATTCTTGGCGGTGGCACCAATATTTTATTTACGAAAGATTTTGAAGGATGTGTACTTAAAAATAACCTGGAAGGAATTTTAGTGACTTCTGAAAATGAACAGCACATTTTTGTAAAGGCTGCAGCAGGCGAAATTTGGCACACGCTGGTAATGTTTTGCCTTCAAAATAATTATGCAGGAATAGAAAATCTAAGTTTAATACCGGGAAATGTAGGCGCATCCCCTATGCAAAACATAGGAGCTTACGGCGTAGAGTTAAAAGATGTTTTTCATGAGCTGGAAGCATGGGATAAAGAAGACAGCAAGGTTGTAAAATTCAGTGCAAATGAATGTGAATTCGGTTACCGGGAAAGCGTGTTTAAAAAGCGTTTTAAAAACAGGTTTGTTATTTTAAATGTAACCTTTAAATTAAACAGGCACCCTGTTTTAAATACCAGCTACGGTGCCATTCAGCAGGAGTTGGAAGAAATGAATGTGCATGAACCAACCATTCAAAACGTTTCACAGGCCGTTATAAATATCCGAAAAAGTAAATTACCAGACCCATTAGAAATTGGCAATGCAGGAAGTTTTTTTAAAAATCCTGTAATTCCTGAAAAACACTTCAGGAAATTAAAAACATCAAACCCCGAAATGCCAGGTTATATTTTGGATGAAAGGCAAATAAAAGTAGCAGCAGGGTGGCTTATAGAAAAGTGTGGATGGAAAGGTTACAGGAAGGGTGATGCAGGGTGCCATGCAAAACAGGCATTGGTTCTCGTGAATTATGGAGCGGCATCAGGCAGTGAAATAATTGAATTAGCAAACAAAATAGAAGAAAGCGTAATGAAAACATTTGCTATAAAACTTGAGAAAGAGGTAAACATCATTTAACCGCCATTACCATCCTGGGTTTTCCCTGCATGTCTTTTCTTACTTCAACTTTGGTAAAACCATTTGAGCCTAAAAGTATTTCCATTTCATTCTTTGCCTGTTCATTAATTTCAAAAAACAATTTTCCGCCCGGGTGTAAATGTTTTTCAGCGAATTGAATAATAAGCCTGTAAAAAATAAGATGATCATCATCTTTTACAAATAATGCTACATGCGGTTCATGGTTCATAACATTTGGCTGCATTTCTCTGGCTTCCTGCAACTTTATATAGGGTGGGTTACTTACAATATAATCATAGGTAGATAAAGCATTCCATTGTGATGAATCGAAAAAATCTATCTGGTAAAATTGTATTGCAGTCATATTTTCTACAGCATTGCTTTTTGCAACCTTTAAGGCTGGTGCAGAAATATCCAACGCATCAATCTTTAACCAGGGCAGCTTATGTTTTAAAGAAATAGCTATACAACCGCTGCCGGTGCCAACGTCTAGCAAAGTTTTTATTTTTCCAGTTTTATTTTCATCGATAACCCATTGAACCAACTCTTCTGTTTCGGGGCGAGGAATCAGCACATTTTTATTTACAATAAAACGCAACCCGTAAAACCATGCTTCGTTTAAAACATATTGCACCGGGGTATGATCTAATAATGACTTTGTAAATTTTTGAAGAAGCTTTTGATCATTTTCTGATATTTCACCATCATTAACAAGCCACTGTGTTTTTGTAATACCTGTTATATGATTAAGTACCATTGACGCAATACTCGCTGCTTCCCGCGCATCGTACAATTGTGCCACTTCGCTTTTAAGTTTATTGTATGCTGTTTTAATATTCATTCGCTGGTTACCTGCAAGAATATTGCAAGAAATCGATTTATGTACATTTGCGGCAGAAGATTTCATTTGAGCCTACACGAAAAGTATATGTTACGCTGCCTTGCGCTAGCAAAAAAAGGCATGGGGCAAGTTGCACCAAATCCAATGGTGGGTGCAGTATTGGTAAATGAAAACAAAATAATCGGTGAGGGATTTCATAAGGCATTCGGTGGCCCGCATGCGGAGGTAAATTGCATAAAGAGTGTAAAGGATGTAGATAAACATCTTATAAGTTCATCTACATTATATGTGTCTTTAGAACCATGCAATCATTTTGGCAAAACCCCGCCTTGTACAAACTTCATTATTAAACACCAAATTGCGTTGGTGGTTATTGGTTGTAAGGATTCGTTTGAAAAAGTGAATGGTACAGGCATTGAAACTTTGCGTAATAATAAAATTGAAGTGATAACTGGTGTGTTGGAAAATAAATGCAGGGAGCTTAATAAACGCTTCTTTCTTTTTCATGAAAAACAAAGGCCGTACGTAATATTAAAATGGGCGCAAACCATTAATGGATTCATTAGTAATAATACAGCCATTAATGAAAATCAGGAACGCAAAGACAGGTTAATGATATCTAACCAGTTCAGCAATCGAATGGTGCATAAATGGAGAAGTGAAGAGGCTGCCATTCTTATTGGCACGCGTACTGCTATGTTAGATAACCCGACATTAACAAACAGGTTATGGCGTGGTAAAAACCCCGTTAGGCTTATTATTGATAAACGTTTGATATTACCGGAAACGAAAAACTTTTTTAAACCCGATGCGCCTACTATAATTTTTAATTTCAGTAAGCATACTATAAAAATGCCCCTGGGTAATCAGGTTTATTATTATAAAATAAATGAACAAAATAATTTAATAAAAGAAATATTAAATGCCTGCTACGAATTGCAACTACAAAGCATTTTAGTTGAAGGTGGCGCAATGTTGCATCAATCTTTTATTAATGAAAATCTATGGGATGAGGCACGTGTAATAACCAATAAAGGTCTTACGGTAGAAAAAGGATTACAGGCTGCAGTTCTAAAGGAACATTTAATAACCCATTCAGAAACTTTACTGGAAGATAGTATTGCTTATTATAATCATTCAGCCTAATAAACCCGCGGCTGTTTAAATAAGTACCGGTCTAAAGAATATTTACCACTGCCAAGAAAAAAAATCACGAGGCTTAATAATAAGAAAACAATAGATAATTCTTTTTTATCAAAGGTATCGTTTGCATGCGCTATAAAAAATGCCACGGCCATGGCAATAAAAATAGGCCAAACTGCTAAGCGGGTAAAAAAACCAACCAACACTAACAACCCGCATCCAAATTCAGCAAAGATCAGCAGTATAAAAGAAGGCTGCACCCCTATACCTATCATATCCTGGAAGTAAGGCAATATCTGGTCATATGCCATCATTTTTGTAAAACCGTGATATACAAAAAGACCTCCAAAAACAATTCTTAAGAATAAAGCTGCCACATCAAGGTTTACAGGTTTGTAAGATTTTAAGGGATTATTCATAATTGTCATATTTGATTGAAATACATACAAACTTCTTTCTACACCCGTTATTATCTATAGGCATATACTAACCATTTGCTTTACTAAAATGCCTTCTTAAAATCAGAGGTATACAGATTCATTGCTTCCAGAACATATCCATTAAAAATATAAATAGCAGATACTGGTTGCATAGAATTTTTGTCTAAAATTTGATATTCCAGGTAACTGAAGGTATTACTGGAAACAAAGCCACCTGCCTGGCAGAAACTTTTAATGTTCCCTGCACTGCACTGCCTTCCTGGTCGAAGTAATAAAAATAAGGATTTAACCTGCTATAAACATTGTAAATACTGAATACCCAGTTACTCTTATATTTTCTTTGTTTTTTTAGTTGAGGGGTGTATGTGGCAGCAAGATCTAAACGGTGATAAGGCTTCATGCGGTATGCATTAATGGTGCTGTATTCCTGCGTTAATACGCCTTCAATAAAATAAAATCTTTCAGGCAGTGAAATAGCATTCCCCGTTCCAAATATAAAAATGCCTGACAACTTCCATTTTTTATTTAACTCATACGCAGAAACTATTGAAAGATCATGCCGCCTGTCGTATTTTGATGGATAAGCCTTGCCATCGTTAAGTGCCTCGAATTTTCTGTTGGTATAAGAGAGCGTATAACCCACCCATCCTGTAAGCCTTCCTTTTACTTTATTTACAAAAAATTCTGCACCGTAACTCCATCCTTTTCCAAACACAAAAGATTCTTCTGGGTCAATTAGAGATGGTGTATAGCCTTCTTCGTATTCTATCTGGTGTTGCATTTGTTTATAATACAACTCAACTGATGTTTCATACATATTATTCGCAAAATTTCTAAAATAGCCGGCAGCATATAACCAACTAACCTGTGGTTGTACGCGGTATGTACTGGGCACCCAAATATCTGTTGGCAATGTAGAAGCAGCATTGCTAACAAGGTGTATATATTGCAGGTTACGGGTAGCAGATATTTTTATAGAACTTGCATCGCCTAACGCATAACGCATAGTTATGCGTGGTTCCAGACCACCATAATATTTTACTGTTTCGCCACTTTTAAAAAAGGTACTGTCCGTTTTGTTTCCATCAGCATCTTTAGTATATGCTGTATATTGACCTACCTGCTGAAAGCCGCTGTAACGTAAACCATAACTCACTTTTATAGTTGCATTCAGGTCCCAATCATCCTGCAAATAAACGGCATACTCGTTTGCAAATTTCTTTTGCACATTGGCGGGCGAAAATATTACAGTATCCTGCCTGCCGCTCGCAACACTGGGCAAAAAAGTATGAAAGGTGTATTGTGATCCAAACTTTAGTTTATGCGAGGTAGATGCAAAAAGATCAACATCCATTTTTGCATTTAAATCTTTAATTCCTGACGAGAGGTTAATATTAAAGTCTTCCTGCCTGCCATCAAATTCAAACTGGTAATCGTTGTAGACCAGGGATAAGTTTGCAAACAATTTTCTGCTGAATAAATGATTCCACCTAAACGTGGCAGTGCTGTTTCCCCAGGGTATGTGTGTAGAAAAAGATCGCCGGGCATTATTGAAAACAAAGTTATCCCTTCCAAAATAGCCACTCAGGTAAATATGGTCCTTATCGCTGAACCGGTAATTAACCTTAGCATTCAGGTCATAAAAATAATATCCCGACCCATAGAAACTGCTGCTTTTAGAAATAAAAGGTTTTATTAAACCATCAATGTATGTTCTGCGTGCAGACAGCATGAATGATGCTTTTTCTTTTATAATTGGCCCCTGTATAGCCAGGCGCGATGCGATTAATCCAATACCAGCATCTACCTCCATTTTATTCATATTGCCTTCTTTCATCGCAATATCAATTACTGATGAAAGCCTGCCACCGTACTGCGGAGGCATGCCTCCCTTAATCAGGGAAATACTCTTTACAGCATCCGCATTAAAAACTGAAAAGAATCCAAATAAATGACCTGTATTATACACCACAGCTTCATCCAGCAAAATTAAATTTTGGTCTGGCCCTCCTCCGCGCACATAAAAACCTGCATTACCTTCTCCGGCCGATTGCACACCAGGTAATAACTGCAATGATTTTAATACATCTACCTCGCCAAATATTACGGGCAATGACTTAATGGTATTTAAACTCAAATCTATTTTTCCCATTTGAGCACTTTTTACATTGCTTTCTTTTTTACGTGCAGAAACTGTGACTTCATTTATTATGGATGAAATGTTTTGAAGAAGTATGTTTTGTGATTGGTCTTTTTGCAGATCAATTGTAATAACTGCAGGTTGGTAGCCAATGAATGTAAACACAAACTGGTAAGTTGCAGGCTGCAGGGATACAGAGTAGAAACCATATTGATTACTCACAATGTTTACACCCGCATTTCTAATAACTACTGAAGCACCATTTAAAGCCTCTCCCGTTAATGAATCTTTTATATATCCATTAAGAACTACTTTTTGTGCCGCTGAAGAAAAAAACAAAAACAATAAACAAATAAAGAATGAAAATTTTTTCATTATTGCAGGATGGTGTTTTAATACAACAGCGTTTTATGGCTAATTGTTCACAAAGTCAATACTGTCTTCAACAGAACCACATGTTAGCATAGAAGCATGATACTTTGGATGTTTGCTACCTAAATATGGGTTTAATATGCTGGTTGAATTGGAAATCCACCAGGCACCCTCATCATTAAATGCCATAGGACAATGCTGGTGATAAATTACCTGCTGATCGTACTGCACAACCCTGATTAAGCCGTACATTTTTTCAGAAAGTATATAGAAGGATCGTCTTTTATCATCTATTAAATCATCTGCAGCCAATCCCTGTGCTTCGGCTGCAACACCCTGCGATATAGATTGGGCTTTTTGTACGGAGTCAATATTTAAATGCAGTGTAGCATAGGAAATTTTTTCAAGTGAACTGCTAAGTTCAATAGCGCTTTTATTTGCAGCCGCTGTATCCCACGCGGCAAGTGCATCACGTAAAGCGAAATAATTATTTAAGGCAAGATCAAACCTATCATTAAATAATTCCCCATTTTTTCCTTTGAACATTTGTTTCTTTGCAGCAGGTTCAATTACCTCATCATTGTTATCGTTTTCATAAAGAAGAAAAATAACCGCAATAACGACCGATGCTAACCCGATTATAATTAAACCTTTATTCATAAGAATTATTTTTGTAAAGTTACGCACCCCGTATTGTTACTTATGTAAAGCTTGTATAAGCGGTTATTAAAACATTAATAATGAAAATTTTAATTTCAATAGTATTTCTGGTTATATGTTTTGCCTGTAACAATAATGATAAACTAACCGGGTACGAAATACAGAAAAAACAACTGGAATTAAATGAGGTTGAAAGCCCGCTTTCGTTTCTTACCGTTACATGGGACAGGAAAAAAAACCTGATAGGCCAAACTGTTGTTACCTGCACGGTTACTAACAAAGCAGCAATAACTACCTACGGAGATGTAAGACTAAAAATGGAATGTTTAAATGGGAAAAAAAGAATTGAGGAACATGAAGATGTTATAAAAGATGCACTACCACCAAAAGAATCTGTTACAGTAAAACTAAGATATCGTTTGCCAAAAGAAACAGATAGCGTGCATGTTTCTGTAATGAGTGCTGTTTCGCAAAACGTAGAGTAAAAAGACTTATTTAGATGTGTCCTCGAGTTGTAGCTTGTTAGTCATTTGTTTTTCAAGCTCGTTTATCTTTTGTTTAATGATCTTTAGACTTTCGAAATCTTCATTATTTTTTACGGCTTTCTTAAATTTAATACGCTCCAGGTTTAACTGGTAGTTTAGGTCGTCTGGCTGTGCTTGTGAGAAAATAATCATCGAATTTAAAAAGTTGACTATTAAAAAAACAATTTAGAAGAATGTATCACTTTAACTCCCTTGCTCAGCCTGATTTTTACTGGGAAAAAAGGCAAGAATGATGCGTAGTGAGATCGTAATTATATAAATATAAGATCATATTTTATAACTGCCTAATAATCTTTCAATTGTGTAGGATTAACACGTTAAATTAACTTATGATTCTTAATATATTAAAAGAGATCCATTGTTTATTTTCCGTACAATCGAAGCATGGCATTTAAATCATCCAGTGTATTAATTTCTTCAACCTGCTTGTCTTTCCGCCACCGGCTAATACGGGGAAACCTTACTGAAACGCCACTCTTATGTCGTTTGCTTTCTGCTATACCTTCAAAAGCAATTTCAAAAACCAGCTCTGGTTTTACTGTTCTCACAGGGCCAAATTTTTCGAGGGAATTACGCTTAACAAAATTATCAACCTGTGCAAATTCTTTATCGGTTAAGCCGGAATAAGCCTTTGCGAAAGGAACCAGCTTTTCACCATCTTTAACCGCAAAAGTATAATCGGTATAAAGATTACTTCTTCTGCCGCTTCCTTTTTGTGCATATATCATTACCGCGTCTATCGTTAAGGCATCAATTTTCCACTTCCACCAATCACCTCTTTTTCTTCCCGATTGATAAACCGATGAAAGTTTTTTCAACATTAAACCTTCTGCATTTATATCGCGGCTTTTCTCCCGCAGCGCAGTTAAATCATTCCATTTAGAAAAATTAATTACCTGCGACAATATTAAACTTCCATTCAAAGCTTCTTTATCAATTCCTGCAATTAAAGCTTCTAATTTTTTTCTTCTTTCATGCAAGGGCCGTTCCCGGTAATCATTGCCATCGTATTCAAGCAGGTCATATGCAAAAAAAGAAATTGGCACATCCTGTAATTGCTTTTTTGAAATGTTCTTTCGGCCAATGCGGGTTTGTAACAATGCAAAAGGTAATGGCTTTTCATTTATACTTGGAATGATCTCTCCATCAATAACTGTTCCATCAGGAAGACAATGTTGCAACACCGAATACTCCGGAAACTTGTCGGTCATTAGTTCTTCTCCACGGCTCCAAACAAAAATTTCGCCGTTGCGTTTAATTATTTGCCCTCGAATACCATCCCACTTCCATTCTGCCTGCCATTCCTTCTCATTGCCGAGTTCTGCAATATCATTTTCAAGCGCATACGCAAGATAGAAGGGATAGGGTTTTGAATGATCTGATCCTGTTTCGGTCTCACTTAATAATTCTTCGAAAGATGTTGTTGCGGGGTTCCAGTTACCACTAATTCTGTGGGCAATAATGGATGGCGAAACCTGTACGTTTTTCGCGAGTGCATTCACGATCATTTTTTGAGAAACGCCAATTCTAAAGCTGCCCGTAAGTAGTTTATTAAAAACAAAACACTCTTCCTTGTTCATAACATTCCAACAACCGGTAACAAAAGCTTTTTTATCTTTTTCATCTGCTTTCTCCAAAGAAACAATGGTAGAAATATAATCTGATAACGATAATAAATCTACCTGGTTTCCTGAATTATTTAAATGAAATTGGGGCAATAGCAAAGCAATGGTATCTGCGAGGTCACCTACAGTATGATAGCATTCATTAAATAACCACGGGGGTAACTTTGCAATTTCTATGCACCATTGGGATAGCAGGCTACCGCTTACAATTCTTCTTGGGCGCCTGCCGCTGAATAAAGCAATAACCCAAACTTTGTCACGATTATTTGCTTCAGAAAAATACGATGCAAGCGCATCCAGCTTATCATTTGTTTTGGTGCTTGTACCTAATTTATTTACCAGTTGACTGAATAACCTCATGCAATAAATTTAATAACAGCTGCAACTAAGAAACACCTTCATCCTGCAAAGGTTCATCATCTTTTGCCGGACCGCCTTCTTCATCATTTCCATATTCGGTTTTAACTTCTGCGCTCCATGTCCCAGTCTCATTCAAATACCTGCTGAAAGATGCCTGGAAACCATGTGTAACATAAACTTTTTCTGCACCGGTCTGCTGTACGGCATTGATCAGGCCTTCCCAGTCGGCATGGTCGCTTAGTGCAAAACCCGCATCTGCATTACGCCTGCGCACATTGCCGCGAACCTGCATCCACCCACTGCAAATACCGGTAGCATATGGAGAAAACCTATTTAACCACGTTGTACCATCAGCACCGGAAGGAGCTATTATAATGCCATCCCTAAGTTTTTCTTTAGAAGGTTCATTACCAACATAATCAGCCTCTGGCAATTTAACGCCGGCGTTTAACAACGCCTTGTACATATTGTAGGTTGCGCCATGCAAATAAATATTTAAGCCAAGCGGTGCCACTGCCTGCATTACACGTTGGGCTTTACCTAAACTGTATGCAATAAACACAGGTGTTTTTTTTGCAGCTTTTGTATTGGTTACCCATGTTCTGATCTCTTCATAGATCACCGATTGCGGCTTCCAGTTATATATGGGTAATCCGAATGTTGATTCTGTAATAAAAACGTTACACTTAACTGGTTCAAATGCCCCGCTCAATCCATCATCTTCCACTTTATAATCGCCGCTAACCACCCAAATTTCATTGTTATATTCAAGTTTAACCTGCGCTGCGCCAAGAATATGCCCCGAGGGAAATAGCGTTACACGCACCCCGTTAATGCTTACAGTTTCGTTATAAGAAATGGTTTGATAATTATTATCGCCCAGGCGTGCCTGCATTATAACCCGTGAAAGCGGATGGCTTAAATAATTTTTGTGACCGGCATAAGCATGATCACTGTGGGCATGGGTGATGACAGCTTTTTCAACAGGTTTCCAGGGATCAATGTAAAAGTTTCCCTGTTTGCAACACAGACCTTTATCGGTAAATTCGATCAAAGCCATATTGAAAAATTTATTAATTATTCAACAGATGAAATCTGACCGTTAATCACCTTTACAAAATATATTTTTTTGTTTTCTAGGTAATCGGGAACAAATACTGTATCAGAGCCTTTTACCGGCTGAATATTAAAGTCTGTAAATGCAACATACTTATTTGTTGAAATATTACTTAGAAACTGGTTCTGATTATAAGTTAACTCTTTACTGAAATGATACATGGTCTCAAATCCTTTATAAACCATTTCGCTGGGGCTGGAATTATATTTTAATTTGTAATCACTGGTTAAATTTCTTAACCGGTTATTGGTAAGGGCATAATTAAAGGGTGTGGTAAGTACAACCTGAATATTATTACAGGCACTACCCGTTGTGCCACGCATGCCATGCCAGTGTAGGTGAACCAATTACCACAGAATTGAAATCTGAAGCATCATTCAAAGTTCCAATAACATCTTTTCCGAATTTTTCACTTAGCACTCCACAAATAACAACATTCTGTGCTTCGGGTTTTAAATGATCTAACAAATCTGTTTCGGAAAAATTATCAGCCAATTGAGCTGTAAAAAATTGCAAAGGGTTTTTGCTTTGTTTATTTAATTCATTAAAATATTCGAGTATGCGCTCCTCCAAAAATCCATTCTTTGTAATGAATACAAGGTTTGACTGGTGGTAATTTTTCGCAACATAATTATATACTGCTTCGGTGTGCGTTTTCCACGTAGAATTTACAAGAATGAAGAAGGGATTGTTTGAAATATTTGCATCATTGGGGTAGGTTGCAGATACCACGGGTATACTATTGGCAAAAGCAAAATCTCCTAAAACTTTTTGTTCGTTGGTGTTGGTAAATGAAGCTATGATCAATGAAAATTTCTTCCATTTCATTTCATCAGTAAGCGCATTCATATTCTGTCCACGTTTGCGTGTATCATAAATCCAAACTTCAACCGGTTCATTTTCCTTTTCAAGCGAATCAATGGCCATCATAACGCCATCATAAAATTCTAAACCGGGCATAAACATGCGGGGAATGCTGGTTTTACTTAACCGGTAAGAATATCCACTGAAAGCAGAATCTAGAAATAAAGGAGCAAGAACAGCTATGCGCGCTGGATTATCGTGTGTATAAATTATTTTTTTTGCACTGTTTACTGAAGACTTCAGCGTGTCTTTCTTTTGCTTAGAAACATCAACCTTTACTTTATCAACTGTATCAATTTTTATTTCGGACTGTGGGTTTTTTACAACAGTTGTATTAGCTGGGGGAATATGTTCACTCTTCTGTAAAAGCATACAAGAAGAAAAGGCAATAAAAAAGCAGGGTACTGCGAGTAACTTTATGAAAAACATTCTGTGGTTGGTAATTTCTTGGGAAAGTAACAAATTTGGTGCCTATAAAACCCTATGGTAATCACAAATAATAAACGCGTTCTTTATTCCCATTCGATGGTGGAAGGTGGTTTACTGCTTATATCATACACCACTCTATTAATGCCTCTGACATTATTGATAATCTGGCTGGATACTTCTGATAGAAATTCGTGGGGAAGATGAGCCCAATCTGCTGTCATTCCATCAACCGAGGTTACTGCACGCAATGCAACAACATATTCATAGGTTCTCTCATCTCCCATTACACCCACACTTTTTACGGGTAATAAAATGGTTGCTGCCTGCCACACTTTTTCGTACAGATCAAAAGCTTTAAGTGCTGTAATATATATTTCATCTGCCTCTTGCAGCAGTTGAACTTTGTCAGGAGAAACATCACCCAATATTCTAATAGCAAGACCAGGACCAGGAAAAGGGTGACGAAAAACCATATCGTGTGGAATACCCAGTTCAACCCCCACTTTTCTAACTTCATCTTTAAAAAGGTATCGCAATGGTTCAACCAGTTGCAAATGCATAGCTTCAGGCAATCCCCCAACATTGTGGTGCGACTTTATAGTAACGGAAGGACCATGTACACTTACACTTTCAATAACATCCGGGTAAATTGTTCCCTGCCCCAGAAAGCGTGCTTCTTTTATTTTTTCTGCCTCATCATGAAAAACATCTATAAATAATTTGCCGATTATTTTTCGTTTTTCTTCAGGGTCAGACTTACCAGCTAATTCTTTATAAAAAACATCTTTCGCATCAATGCCTGTTACATTCAAATCTAGTTGCTTATACGTTGCTAATACCTGCTCAAACTCATCTTTGCGTAATACACCATTATCAACAAATATTCCATGCAACCTGTCGCCAATGGCGCGGCTTATAAGGGTTGCGGCCACTGTACTGTCTACACCGCCACTTAAAGCCATAATTACGTGTGCATCTCCAATAGTGGATTTTAAATGATCAACTGTTTCCTGAACGAAGGAAGCTGGTGTCCAGTTTTGCGCACACTTGCAAATATTTACGAGGTAATTATATACGATCTTTTTTCCTTCAGTGGAATGATACACCTCCGGGTGAAATTGCAATCCATATAAAGCATTATTAGTACCGGAAAATTTAAAGACTGCTACCGGAATATTATCTGTAGTTGCAAGCACTTCAAAACCATCGGGTAATTTGTTTATGGAGTCGCTATGGCTCATCCATACCTGGCTGTTATCGGCTACCCCGGTTAATAAAAGATCATCCTGCATTTTATGCATTTTTGCTCTGCCGAATTCGCGTTTGCTTGATTTATTTACCACACCTCCAAACTGTTTAGCTGAAAGTTGTGCACCATAGCAAACACCCAGCACAGGCCGCTCCAAAATTAGGGCCTCAACATCCACTGATGGAGCATTATTATCATTCACGCTGAACGGAGAACCGCTTAAAATAATTCCCTTTACGGTTTCGTCTATATCAACTTTCTTGTGGTATGGAATTATTTCACAATAAACATTAGCTTCTCGAACCGCCCTCGCTATCAACTGTGTGTACTGGCTACCAAAATCCAGTATAATAATTTTTTCAGTCATAAAATGTGAGGCGAAGATAATTGAATTTTAAAAGGAGAATAATGCAACAAACTTTCCATTTTTTTAATTTCAAATTTTTATAATTGTAATAGAATTATTAAACTATTTAAACCTTTACAATGAAAATGTTTTTTTACTTAACGATCTTATGTTCTTTAACAGGATGTTCTAATTTTTCAAATGAAACCATTACAGGCAATGGCAACATGCGCGCAGAAAACAGGAATTATTCAGGTGAGGGTAAGATAAAATTGCAGGGAAGTTTCGATGTATTCCTCGTACCGGGGTCGGATGGGCAAATTATTGTAGAAGCTGATGAGAACCTGATTCCATATATAACTACTGAAACCATTCATGGATATTTATCTATTAAATCCCGGAAAGGATATAATATTAAAACGAGGGAAAAAGTAAAAATACATGTCACCTGCAGCCAATTATCAAATCTGCAAATTGCAGGGAGCGGAAGTTTTATAGGGCAGGATAAATTTTCGGGAATGGATGAGCTGAACCTGGAAATTGCAGGGAGCGGAAATATAACCTTACATGTAAATACGCCAGAGGTTCATGCTGAAATTGCCGGTAGCGGAAATATAAATTTAAGTGGCGAAACCCGCGATGAAAGCATCGAAATAAATGGTCATGGCGATTTTAAAGCCGAAGATCTGAAGGCAGAAAATGTTAAGGTTGAAGTTAATGGTAGCGGCAAGGTTCGGGTGTATGCCGATAAAACGCTTAAAATGGATATTACAGGCAGCGGTGATGTTTATTACAGGGGCAATCCTACCATTCACAAAAATGTAACAGGAAGTGGTAAGGCAATAAAAATGGATTGATGGCTATCTTCCGCTAGCGGCAATATTTTGTTTAAGGTCGTTATTAAAATCCGATTTATTAAGCAGGTCTTCCAGTTTAAGGTGCATGCGGTATTTCCACAAATTATTTGAATCTGAGGGATCATTGATACGTTCAACCGCAGGGTCGTTGCTTCTTAATTCTGCATTTATTGCCAGCAGGTCTTGCAATAGAAAAATACTCCACATGGCTGGAGAATATAAATGCTGCATTACAATGTTGCGGCTAATCCAGTCTTCACAGAAATATGGTGCCTGCCCCCACTGGTGAAGTTCGTTATTATAAAAGCGTTGGGTTCGTTCCCGGTTTTCTTCCCACCAGCCACGAACCGTACTCATATCATGCGTAGAAGGAGTAACCACGCTGAGGTAAGGTGCATTTTGCGGTGAAAAGAATTCTACTGAAGAATCTTTAGGCATGCGCTGAATTTCCAAACTTAATATACCAAGGTCGTTCATTACATGTGGAACGCTTGATGGAACCAGACCAAGGTCTTCTCCGCAGATAAGCATATTGGTTGCCCGTTTTAAAGAAGGAAGCTTTTGCATGGCCTCTTTCTTCCAGAAATCATCCTGCCTCTGAAAGAAATAATTTACATACAGGCTTTTTAACCCATTGCGTGTATTATTCTCAAGGTGTTGAAAAGAGCTGGTATTTTCCATAGAAAAACGAAAATGAAAAGCAGTACCAGTGCTTCCATCAACCTCAAATAAAATAACATTGGAAATAATATTGAATAAGCCCTGTTTAAGCTGCAGATTAACTTCGTTTTCTTCTTTCTCGTTAAAATATGCCAATACCTGCTGCTGTGTTTTAAATTCGGGCTTCAGGCTGTAAGATTCATGGTCTGCATCAAAGAAGATTTCCTTTGCCTGTAACATATTTTCCCTGAAGGCATCCCACAAAATATGTTCGGTTATAAATGGTTTGCAATACCTGTCATAATCAAACCAAATATTCCGTTCATGAAATTCATTAATGTGTACAGGAATAGAAGGGGTGAAAAAACCCATTATGCCTTCTACCTGGGAAACGGGCACATTCCATATTCTAAAAAATCCAAGTATATGATCAATTCTGAAGGCATCAAAATAACAACTCATCTGGGCGAACCTGTTTTTCCACCAATTGAAATTATCTTTTTTCATTACCTCCCAATTGTAAGTCGGGAAACCCCAGTTTTGACCTTTTACAGCAAAATCATCGGGGGGTGCGCCCGCCTGCATATTCATATGGTACAGTGAGGGATCCTGCCATGCATCCACACCAAAACGATAAATGCCAATCGGTATGTCGCCTTTTACAATAACGCCATTATTGTGAGCATAGGTTGTAGCATCTTTTAACTGAAGATGCAAATGATATTGTACGAAAAAGTGAATTGCCAGTGCATCAAACCTTTGTTCATCTAATTCTAATAAAGATTGCGCTTCAGCCTCGTTATAAATGCCACGCTTTGGCCATTGATTAAAATCGGCAGTTCCATAGGTATCCCTGAAGTAACAAAAAGTTGCATAGGGTAATAACCATTGCTTATTTTGTTCATAGAATTGTTTGTAATCTTCAGACTCAAAAACCTTTACTTTTTGTTCTGGGTATACTTTATTAATTATATCCCACTTAAAATTTAAAGCCTCCACATATTCAGTTGCACCTGTTTGGTTTAGTAAATCTTTTTTAGCCTGTATTTCTTTAATTAGTTGAAAATTACCATTACCAACCAACGTATCAAGATTTACATAAACAGGGTGTAATGCAAAAGCTGAAATAGCTGCATAAGGGTAAGAATCGGACCAGGTTTTTGTTGCAGTAGTATCATTTACAGGCAATATTTGAATAACCTTTAAACCGGTTTTAACAGCCCAGTCTGCTAACAATTTAAGGTCGAGAAATTCACCAATTCCGCAACTGTTATCAGACCTGAGGCTGAATACGGGAATGGCTACGCCAGCGCCCTTCCAGACAGTATGAGAGAGATTTGCAAACCCATCATTAACAATGCTTATTTTGTTTTTTGCAAACGTATCAAATAGAAAACGGTTATTCCCATCCTCGTATTTCACGAATTTTTTCTGGCTGGTATTATAAACACCGTACTTGTATACAAGGGGAAAATTAACTTTAGATAGATCGATTGAAAGCGCATAATAATCTTCAGTTTCTTTTTTATTAAGCACTAAAACGTTTTCTTCATTCCAATTTCCAAACACCTCATCACTACCGGTTAAACAGAGTACTTCATCATGTAACAATAATGGTGCTTTAGCCCTAAAGGTGTGGGTTATGTGCCTGTTTTCGGAAACAGTATGCGTAGTGTATTCTCGTTTAAGAAGAACCGTTTTAAAGGGCTCAGTAAAATATACGTTTTGATAAAAACCGGCATGGTTCCATGAATCAAAAATTATGGCGAATTCTTTTTGGAGGACTGCCCTTTCCAATTTTTTATCGTTACCCCAATCGTAAGTAAATGATCCATCTTCATTTCTAAGCAGGTAATTATAGACCAGTCCGTTTTCAGGAATCTCATTCGGATTTAGATTAACAGAAACTGTCCAGTAATCTTCATTGAAATATTCCATCGGAAGCGCTTTATCAACCTCCAGGTTACCAAATATTTCATGAGCCGCTGTTATAAATAAAAGTTGCCCTGGTTTCGTATGAAACCGAAGCATCAGATTAACTCTAACAGTTTTTGATAAAAATGATTCAGAAAGTGTGTTCAGAATTTTTTTTGCAATGCCAGGCTTCTTTTCTTCAATAATAACATTTGCTTCCGAAACAGGTTGCTTTATTGACGAAGCTTTTTTTATGCCTGCCTTTTTTGAATTTCCTTTCTTTATGGATGAAACATTTTCTTTATTACCGGCTAAAGAGATGGAATCATTTTTTGCAGTTTCCTTTTTAAGAGACCCCTTTTTATTTAAACTTCTGCCTTTATTATTATGCTTCTGCGAGTTTTGCTTACCTGCATTTTTTGATACTATAGCCAAGGGATTAAATTTTACACTTAGAAATCTATGATAGATGGAATAATGGCAATTAATCAATCTGAGCAATGCAAGATAAACAGTAATGTGTAAATACTACACAAACACTTAAAAATTTTTGATTCAGGAAGTTTAATTGTCTGAGGGATAATTTATTCCGGCCGCCTTTCTTATTTCATCAAGGGTTTCCATCATTAAAATTGTATCGGCGTGAGAAACAACAGGGCTTTCGGTTAACCCTTTTTGAAGGCATTCAACCACATGCCGTGCTTCGTATTGGTAACCAAAGCCTTCTTCGCGGGGTACATCAATTATTGTTTTACTGTCCATTTTTTCAGGATAAAATTCTATTTCAGCAGCAGGGGTATAAAAACGGGATGTGAGTTTTATTCTTCCATCTGTTCCACTAATATCTGCTTCTGTTGCCAGGTTAGACGCAAATGAAGAAAACAGCTGGGCAATTGCCCCATTTTTATATTTAAACAGGATGGCGCATTGTTCATCTACCCCGGTATAAGCAGGCGTGATGCTTGCTTCAATTACATCAGGCTTTCCTAAAAAAGACAGGGCCACAAATACATTATAAATGCCAATATCAAGCAGGCTGCCTCCGCCCAGTTCAGGATCGAATAACCTTTGAGGCACAGGCTCTACCGGGCGAAAACCAAAATTTACAAGAATGCTTTTTATTTCTCCAATTTTTCCGGCAGCAATCATTTCTTTCACCATATTAAATTGTGGCAAGAACTTAGACCAAAAAGCTTCCATCAAAAAAACGTTATGCCTTTTTGCCTTGTCTATCATTTTTTTGGCGTGGTAAGCATTTAAGGCAAAGGCTTTTTCACAAAGCACTGCCTTCTGGTTTTCGAGGCACAACATGGTATGCTGGTAATGGTGGCTATGCGGAGTTGCTACATAGATTACATCTACCTTTTCATTGTTCGCAAGGGCCTCGTAACCCACGTGCGCGAATTCTACGGGAAAATCTTTTGTGAAAGCATCCAGGGATTCCTTGTTACTTGCTCCTGCTGCAACCAGCTTTGCCCCTTTGACCAATGTAAGGTCTGATGCAAATTTTCGGGCAATTCTGCCACAACCAAGTATACCCCAGTTTACCATTATATTATTTTCTAAACCGGTTAAAAAGCCAGATCACTATCGCAATAATTGCTACGACAATTATAACTCCAACCCAAAGGCCAGCCTTAAAAATACCACCTATTACTTCGCATCCTGAAAAGGTGATCATAAGTAATAGTAATAGAGGAAATAATTGAAATATCTTTTTCATATGGAAGGTTTATTATTGTTAGAATTTTATTTAAAAACTGCTAATCTAAATTACTCTTATTAGTTATATAAACTGATTAAATATCAATTGCTTCCCCATATGCAACTGCAGTGGCTTCTTTTACAGCTTCACTCATAGTCGGATGTGGATGAATAGCATTTAATATTTCATGCCCTGTTGTTTCCAGCTTTCGCGCAACTGAAACTTCTGCAATCATTTCAGTCACATTATTTCCGATCATATGCGCTCCCAATAACTCACCATATTTAGCATCGTAAATAATTTTTACAAAACCTTCCGTGGCACCGGCGGCACTTGCCTTACCGCTGGCCATAAATGGAAATTTTCCAACTTTTAATTCATACCCGGCTTCTTTAGCGGCAGCTTCGGTATAACCAATGCTGGCAACTTCCGGCGTGCAATAAGTACAACCCGGTACATTCATGTAGTCTATAGGGTCTGGTTTATGATCAAACTTTTTTTCAAGGTAACCTATGTATTCCGCAGCATTTGTGCCTTCTTTTCCTGCTTTATGTGCCAGCGCCTGGTTGGGCGTACAATCCCCGATGGCAAGAATGCCCGGTACATTGGTTTGTTGGTATTTGTCAGTTACAATGCGACCTTTTTCGACCTTAATTCCTGTTTCTTCCAGTCCTATATTTTCTATGTTAGCAACTACGCCAACTGCACTTAATAAAACATCAGCCTCGAGTGTGGTGGTACTGCCATCTTTATTCTTTACCTGGGCTTTTATTCCTGAACCACCAGTATCAACACTTTCAACAGTGGCGTTTGTCATTATGGTAATGCCCTGTTTCCTGTACTGCTTTTCAAGTTCTTTTGAAATGTCCTCATCTTCTACAGGTACTATCCGTGGCATAAATTCAACGATGGTAACCTTGGTACCAAGACTATTATAAACGTAAGCAAATTCAACACCTATGGCACCACTACCAACAATAACCATTGATTTAGGTTGATGGGGTAAAACCATTGCTTCACGATAGCCAATTACCTTTTTGCCATCCTGTTTAAGGTTGGGTAATTCGCGGCTGCGACCACCTGTGGCAATAACGATGTATTTACTTTCTACGGTTTGTACTTTTCCATCTTTATCCTTTACTTCTATCTTTCCTTTTCCCTTTATGGTGCCGTAGCCCATTATTACGTCAATCTTATTTTTTTTCATTAAAAACTGAACACCTTTGCTCATTTTATCGGCCACTCCACGACTGCGTTTAATAACGGCTCCAAAATCGGCGGAGGCCTCATTAACATTTATACCATAAGAACTTGCGTGTTTTGCATACTCAAAAACCTGCGCACTTTTTATTAAGGCCTTAGTAGGTATGCAACCCCAATTAAGACAAATACCGCCAAGGCTTTCTTTCTCAATAATTGCTACTTTAAATCCTAACTGAGAAGCGCGGATCGCTGCCGGATAACCACCCGGACCGCTGCCTAAAACAACAACATCATATGCCATATTATGTAAGATTGAAATTGAATAAAGATTTACTCAAAATGATTAAAACTGTGTTTATTTCTGACCTGTATCAGAAAAGCGAAAGTAGTGGCAATTAAGGAAATAGCAAAAAGGTGAGACTATGCCGGCGTTCTTTACAAATCAATTTCCTTTATTAAGTAATGCTGTGGAAATAAAAGTTGAACGGGAGTTTGATTCTTCCTGAACAAACCAAAAAAATTGCTGCCGCTACCGCTCATTGATGCATAAATTGCCCCAGCATCATAAAGGGTTTTTTTTATTTCAACCAGTTGTGGATGAGAATTAAAAACAACCTGTTCAAAATCGTTTACGAGGTCGTGTTTCCACGTGTCAGGTTCATTCTGTATTATATCTTCAAGGTGCTGTTCTGGCCTTCGTGGTGAAAGATTTGAAAAAGCCCACCCAGTGTTAACATGTATGCCTGGGTTTACTATTACTAATTTGTAAGGAGATAAATTAAGTTCTACGGGGGAAAGCATTTCTCCTCTTTGTTTTGCAAAACATGGCTTATTATATATAAAAAACGGACAATCGCTCCCCAGGCGTAACGCATACTCCATCAGTGATTCATCAGAAATAGATAAATTAAAAAGTTTATTGATAGCAAGAAGGGAAAAAGTGCCGTCTGCACTGCCGCCGCCTAATCCTGCACCCATTGGTATAATTTTATGCAGGTGCATTTGCAATAAGCCTGTACCGGGTAAAAATGGCTTTAAAAGCATTAGCGCTTTTATGCACAGGTTATTATTGCTTTCTCCCTCTACAGGTAAACCTGTTTGAGTAAACTTACATGTAAATGGATTTTCTGATGGCAGGTAAATGAGTTCCAGTATATCTGTAAAAGGTAATGGGTAAAATATGGTTTCAATATTGTGAAAACCATCATGCCTTTTTTCGGTTACATGCAGGCCAAGATTAATTTTTGCGTTAGGGAAAACGATCAAAATAAGCTGTTTGAAATATAAATCCTTAATTGAAAAAACGAAACCCGGCAGGAATAAGTTATTTTCTCTTATTCATTTCATCCCGGATGGCTATGGCTTTAAGATAATCTTCCTGCTCAAGTACTTCAGTAAGCATGGCTTGCAGTTCCTCAATCGTTAAATTGGTAAGTTCTTCATTACTCACAGGTACTGGTTCATCGATCGGCAGGTTTGCTTTCTTTTTCTTATTATCATCTTCCATTAATATACCTGCATTATCTAAAATGGTGTCGTAAGTATAAATTGGGCAACCAAATCTAACAGCAAGCGCAAGCGCATCGCTGGTGCGGCTGTCAATTTCTACAGTATCGTGCTCGCTTATACAAACCAATTTTGAATAAAAAATGCCCTCCTGCAAATCGGTGATAACGATCTCCATCAATTCTACATTAAAAGCATTCATAAAATTCTTCATCAGGTCGTGGGTTAATGGCCGGCTGGGTTGCATTCTTTCCAGGGCAACCGCAATAGCCTGTGCTTCAAACCCACCGATAACTATTGGCAAGCGTCTTAACCCGTTTATTTCTCCGAGTACTACTGCGTAGGAATGTGTTTGGGTGATACTGTGAGAAAGCGCAACAATTTCCAATTCTATTTTCTTCATGCTTATTATTACTTGCCTTAAATAACAAAAATAAAGATTTCAAATATTTTATATTAATTCTAATTTAAAAGAACACCATTATTAAGTGTAGAAGGTTTAATTATTTTCCAATACTGTTAAAAATGTTTAGCAAAAGTCATCAGTTTCTAATACATTCAAACATTAATTTAAATTATGAATAAGTACCCTGTTAAGGTTGCGCTTATTGCAGCGCTTGGAGGCTTTTTATTCGGTTTTGAAACAGCAGTAATTTCAGGCGCCGAAAAAATCATCCAGAATTTATGGGAACTAAGCAGCGTATGGCAGGGACTTACAGTGGCTTCAAGCCTTATTGGAACTGTTGTTGGGTCGATAATAGCAGCAAGGCCTGCGCAGCTATATGGCAGAAAAAAAGTTTTACGGTTTATTGCCATTTTATATTTGTTATCTGCACTGGGTTGTGCAATTAGCTCTGTATGGATTTTGTTTATAACCTTCAGGTTTATCGGAGGCATTGCTGTGGGTGTTTCTTCAGTTGTTGGTCCGATGTATATTGCTGAAATTGCGCCCGCAGACAGGCGCGGCCGTCTTGTAGGATTTTTTCAATTAAATATTGTCGCAGGAATTTTCATTGCTTACCTATCAAATTATTTCCTTATTAATATCGGCGAAGATTCATGGAGATGGATGCTGGGTATTATGGCTATACCTGCGGCGATATTCTGGTTACTTTTAAAGAATATACCAGAAAGTCCGCGTTGGCTGGCATTAAATAACCGTGATGCCGAGGCAAGGCAGGTGCTATCACAATTAGGTGGTCAAAACCCCGAAAAATCATTAAAAGAAATTCACAGCCATGCCATCCACGGAATTCAGGAAAACCTGTTTACAAGAAAATTTATAAAGCCAATTATGTTTGCTGTGATTTTGGCGATATTCAACCAGGTATCGGGCATTAACGCTATCATTTATTATGCGCCTCGCATTTTTGAGATGGCAGGTATAACAAAGAATGCGGCTTTTCTTCAATCTGTTTCTATTGGCGCCACCAACCTGGTTTTTACATTAATCGCTATGATGCTGATCGACAGGTTTGGCAGAAAAACATTGCTTATTGTAGGTTCATTAGGTATGATTACCTTTTTGGCCCTCGCCGGATATTATATAGAAAACCCCTCTGGCGGAGGATATGCCCTGATGGCCTGCCTTATTGGGTTCATTGCCTTTTTTGCTTTTTCACAGGGCGCAGTTATCTGGGTATTTATTTCTGAAATTTTTCCAAACAGTGTACGGTCTAAAGGGCAATCTCTGGGCAGTTTTACACACTGGATAATGGCGGCCATTGTTTCATGGATTTTTCCGATAGTGGTCGAAAATGTTCCGCATGGCGGAAGAATGGCTTTTTACTTTTTTTCGGTGATGATGTTGCTGCACCTGGTATTTGTGCTTAAATTTTTACCGGAAACAAAAAACCGGTCTCTCGAAAAGATCCAGGAACAGCTGGGTATTTCTTAGCCTTTTCAATGTAGATATACAATAAAAAACCCGCTGCATGCAGCGGGTTTTTTTAATAACTGTAAAGACAGCACTATTTTACTTCAACATCAGCACCAGCTTCTTTTAGCTTAGCAACGATGTCATCAGCTTCTGCTTTAGCAACACCTTCTTTTATGGGCTTGGGAGCACCATCAACCAGGTCTTTTGCTTCTTTCAAACCTAAGCCTGTAAGATCTTTAACGATCTTTACAACCTGAAGTTTGTTAGCTCCACCGCTTTTAAGAATAACATCAAATGCTGTTTTTTCTTCTGCAGCAGGTGCAGCAGCGGCACTACCACCACCAGCGCCAACAGCAACAGCTGCAGCAGCAGGTTCGATACCGTACTCGTCTTTTAAAATTTTAGCTAATTCGTTAACTTCTTTTACTGTTAAGTTAACCAGCTGTTCTGCGAATTCTTTTAAATCTGCCATTGTTTGTCAAATTTTTTCCGCCTTCAATGCCTGTGCTCCGGCGGAGTTTTTTAAAAAAATTTGTGTGTTTATATATCCCTCAGGCAAGAGATAATATCTTAAATAAATTAATTGTTTGAAGCCCTGTCTTCCAGTGCTTTTACTATGCCCGCTAATTTGCTTCCGGCATTTAAACCGCTGATAACATTCTTTGCAGGACTTTGCAATAAACCAATGATTTCACCAATAAGATCGTTTTTGCTCTTAAGGCTTTTAAGTGTTTCTAACTGGTCGTCGCCAACAAAAACATCACTGTCAATGAAGGCAGCTTTTAAAACCGGCTTGCCAGAATTGGTTTCTTTTCTAAAACCGGCAATGATCATTGCTGGTTCTTTTGCGTTTTCGCTGAACATAATGGCCGTTACTCCATGAAGACTGTCGAAAACACCGCTGAAACGCTGCTCATCTATTGATTCAAGCGCCTTACGAATTAATGTATTTTTAGCAACCTTCATTTCTACCTGCTTATTAAAACAAATGCGGCGCAATTTATTAACCTGGGCAACGCTAAGTGCAGTAGTATTGGTTACGTAGAAGTTATTATATTGATTGAATTTCTCTTTGAGAGATTCAATGGCTTCGTTTTTTTGATCTTTTGTCATTTTAAAAATGCTTTATCTCAAAATTCTTTGGAATTAGGAGTTTAGTGAACAGATTTTGTGTCGATTAAAATACCGGGGCTCATGCTGCTTGCCATGCTTAAACCTTTAAGATATGTTCCTTTAGAAGCAGAAGGTTTAAGTTTAAGAATTGTGTTTATCAGTTCCTGGCTGTTGGCAGCAATTTTTTCAGGTGCAAAAGACACCCTGCCGATTGATGCATGCACAATACCTGCTTTATCAACTTTAAAAGCGATCTTACCACCTTTAACCTCGTTAACAGCTGCTGCCACATCATTTGTAACAGTACCTGTTTTAGGATTGGGCATTAAGTTACGCGGTCCTAATATTTTACCAAGTTTACCGATCTTAGGCATTACAGATGGAGTTGCGATTATTACATCAACATCAGTCCATCCGCCTTCAATCTTTGTAATAAATTCATCTAATCCCACAAAGTCAGCACCTGCGCCCTGTGCATCTGCCTCTTTATCCGGGTTGCAAAGCACCAGAACCTTTTTGGTTTTACCGGTGCCATGTGGAAGATTAACGGTGCCACGAACCTGTTGGTCTGCTTTCTTGGGATCTACACCCAGGCGAATATGCAGGTCTACAGAAGCATCGAACTTGGTGGTGTTTATTTCTTTCACCAGCGTTGAAGCTTCTTTTAAAGAATATGATTTTGTTTTATCCAGTTTAGCTTCTGAAGCTTTTCTTTTTTTAGTAAGCGTTGCCATTTAAAAAATTAGTTTTAAGGTGAATTAATTGTTCCACGGGGCTGTACCTTCTACAGTTATACCCATGCTGCGTGCCGTACCGGCAACCATCTTCATTGCACTTTCCATTGTGAAGCAATTAAGATCGGGCATCTTGTCTTTAGCAATAGCTTCAACCTGAGCCCAGGTTACTTTACCGGGTTTATCACGGTTACTTTCCTTAGAACCTTTCTGAATTTTGGCAGCTTCTAAAAGCTGAATGGAGGCTGGGGGGGTTTTAATAACAAAGTCGAAAGACTTGTCTGAGAAAACGGTGATCAGCACCGGAAGAACTTTGCCCATTTTATCCTGCGTTCTAGCATTAAACTGCTTGCAGAATTCCATGATGTTCAAACCTTTACTACCAAGTGCGGGACCAACGGGTGGTGCAGGATTGGCTTGTCCGCCTTTAACCTGCAACTTAACATAGCCTGTAATTTCTTTAGCCATCTATTAAATTTTTTTGGTGATAGCGTTCACACAATTGTAGGTGAACTCCCAAATTTTGGGGCAGCGAAGGTAGGGATTATTCTAATACAATTATGGTATTTACTGTATTTTCTTTAGCATAACCAAATAGGTAGGAAAATGGTCGCTATACCCGCCCCGATAAGTGTTCCCATCCCACGTACGCATAGGGTAGCCTTTATATTTGCCAATATTTTCTACCAGGTAATCTTTGTTGAAAATGTGTTGTTTGAAATAAAAGAAACCATTTTGGTCTTTGTTTAACCAGTTAGAATTAATTATTATCTGGTCAAACAATCCCCATGCATCCTGGTAAGCCAGTGTTCCATAACCCTTTTTATACATGTCTATCCAGGGATTATAAAAACAACCTATAGACACCTTTTCAATATTAGATTTGGCATTCAATACTTTTGTAAGGCTTTCGTTAATCGGATCATCATTTAAATCTCCCATTACAATTATTTTTGCCGCGGGATTTAATTTTTCGAGAGAATCGACATATTTTTTATTTGCACCCGCTGCCGCTAACCTTGCGGGCTGGCTTCTCTCCTCTCCTCCGCGCCTGCTTGGCCAGTGATTTACAAATACATTTATTTCTTCGCCATCTAACATACCATTAACCCAAAGTACATCACGAGTAAAAAACGATTCTTTAGACCCGGCAGGAAGCGTTACAAATATTTTCCTGCTTTTATTTACTTTAAAATATTTTGGATTGTACAACAAACCAACGTCAACACCGCGTACGTCTTTTGAATCGTAGTGAACATATTTATAATTGCGATCTTTAATAAGTGGATGATTAACAAGATCATTTAGCACGGTATCATTCTCAATTTCGGCAACGCCTAAAATAGCTGGTCCATCTTTATTAACTTCTGTACCTATTTGCGAAATTACTTTTGCCAGTTTACCAACCTTATCCCAGTAAACTTTACTGTTATAATTTTTAGGACCATGAGGCAAAAATTCTTCATCATCAACAATTGGATTATTAATGGTATCGTAAAAATTTTCCAGGTTGTAAAATCCAATAACCGCAACCTTATAATCTGTCTTTTGAGAATGCGCTGCAAGCCCACTGAATAAAAGGAAAAATGCAAAAACTAATTTTTTCATGAAAGGGAAACATTAGGCGCAAACATACATGGGAAAATGATGCGTGAATAAAATTTTCACACCTTTTTAAAACTTTATTTTTTTATAATAAGTCGCCACATATATTTGTCGTTTTGTTCCGCAATTTATATGAGAAAAATATCCCTGACTACTCTAATGCTTTTTGCATTACAGTACAGCTTTGCACAGCTAGACAGTGCGCAAACTTCTGCAATTGATTCTATTTCAAGACCAGATTCTGTTATTAATGAATTAAAGGAGGCAGCATTAGACAACCTTCCCATCATCTCACTTGACGATAACGATCTTTCTGATGCTACTACCCAAACAGTTTCTTCATTATTAACTGCAGGAAGAGATCCATTTTATAATGCAGCTGCTTATAATTTTAGCGCAGTTCGATTTAAAATTCGTGGTTATGATGGTGACAATGCCGGCATATATATGAATGGCATTCCCATGGATAATATTGATAACGGCTATACCCCGTTTGGCCTTTGGGGTGGATTGAATGATGTAATGCGCAATCGGGATGTATCTATAGGATTAAGGTATAACACCTTTGCCTTTGGTGATATCGGAAGCACCACCAGTATAGACAGCCGCGCAAGCAAGCAAAGAAAACAAACCAGCTTTGGTTACTCTTATACAAACAGAAATTATACACACCGGTGGATGCTTACACATAGCACTGGGTTAAATAAAAACGGCTGGGCCTTTACTTTCTCGGGCAGCAGGCGCTGGGCAGAGGAAGGGTATGTGCCCGGAACATATTATAATGGATGGAGTTACTTTGTTGGTGCAGACAAAAGATTGGGTCAAAAACACTTGCTTAGCCTTGTTGCATTTGGCGCACCAACCGAAAACGGAAGACAGGCTGCCGCTACAAAAGAGATCATGGACCTGGCAGGAACACATTATTATAATCCTAACTGGGGTTATCAAAATGGCGAAAAAAGAAATGCGAGTGTTGGCAAGACCAATCAACCGGTATTTATTTTAACACACGACTTTAGAATAAACAATAACACAAGCCTGGTTACTTCCGTAGGATATTCAAAAGGCGACCGCTCTGTTTCAGGCCTTGACTGGTACAATGCACCGGACCCGCGCCCCGATTATTACCGGTATCTTCCCAGCTATTATGCAAACGATTCTTCACAACAAATGCAAATCGCAAATTTGCTGAAGAACAGCGAAGCAGAAAGACAAATAGACTGGCAAAACCTGTATAATGTAAACAGGGATAATACCACCACCTTTAATAACGCGAATGGCATACCTGGTAACAGTATTACCGGGCATCGGTCCTTTTATATAGTAGGCGAACGTGTTACAAATACCCGCAGAATAAATTTTAATTCAGTTATAAACAGCAGGATCAGCGATCATGCAGATATTACTGCCGGCATATCTTTCCAAAACATGGACAACAACAATTTTCAACGTATTAATGATCTTTTAGGCGGCGATTTTTATGTTGACCTTAATCAGTTTGCTGAAAGAGACTTTCCATTGGATGGAAATGCCAATCAAAACGACCTTAATCGCCCTAACCGAATTGTAAAAGAAGGCGACAGGTATGGATATGATTATAACATTAAAGTAAACAAAGCGGCAGAGTGGGTACAACTGGTATTTAAATTTGACAAGGTTGATTTTTATGCTGCAGCAGAAGGTTCTCACACTGAATTTTGGAGAGTTGGCAATGTAAAGAATGGTTTGTTCCCGAATAATTCTTATGGAAAATCTTCTGTAAACAGGTTTAATAATTACGCAGTTAAAGGTGGCGTAACCTATAAAATAAACGGGCGTAATTACCTGTATGCAAATGGTGCGGTAATGACAAAACCACCATACTATGACAATGCATACATTTCGCCAAGAACGCGGGATTTTTTACAGGATAGTCTTGTAAGTGAAGATGTAAAAACTGCAGAAGCAGGTTACGTATTAAACTCACCAAAAATCAGGGTTAGAATTGGCGGATTTTATACTACCAATAAACATGGTTTTAATGTACTTAGCTTTTATAACGACCAGTACCAGAATTTTGTTAACTATGGTTTAAGCAATATAGACAGGGTTTATTTTGGTGGTGAATTGGGTTTTGAGGCAAAAGTACTTCCCAACATAACTATAACCGGTGCGGCTTCCATAGGCAGGTATTATTATGACAGTCGTCAACAGGCAGTAGTTACCTTAGATAATAATGCATCGGTACTTACACAGGAAACTGTATACTCACAAAATTACCGCATACCTGCAACTCCGCAGGAAGCATATAGTTTTGGAGCTACATACCGCTCTAAGAAATTCTGGTTTATTAGTTTAACAGCAAACTACTTTGACCAGATGTGGCTTGATTTTAACCCAATAAGAAGAACAGTACAGGCAACCAATGGTATTGAACCAAAAAGTGATGCATGGCACCAGATCATTGACCAGACAAGATTGGATGCACAGTTAACCGTTGATGCTTTTGCCGGTTATTCACTAAAACTTCCAAAGACCTATAACATAAACGGCAAACCCACATATCTCGTATTCTATTCAGGAGTTAACAATTTGCTTAACAACCAGGATATAATTACCGGGGGTTATGAGCAGTTAAGGTTTGATTATGATACTAAAAACGTAAACAAATTTCCCCCAAAATATTATTACGCTTACGGACTTAATTATTACGTAAGTGCAGCCATTCGCTTTTAATAAACTTTTTATATGCAAATTTTGAAAATGAAAACTAAAAATGTGTTCTTCAGGCCTGCCTTTATAGTTATTCTGGCTGCCACTTGTATTACAGCGCTCTCATGCAATAAAACCTTTGATGAACCACCGGTGTATACGCCACCTGCTGTAAATACCACCATGACCATCGCTGCATTAAAAACCATGCACACCTTTGGCAATGTTGAAGTAATAACAACGGATGATGTGATAGAAGGTACTGTTGTAGCCAATGACAGCTCGGGTAATTATTTTAAACAAATTATCATCCAGGATAGTACGGGGGGAATTGTGGTTCGCATGGATGGATATGATCTGTACACCTCTTACCCAATCGGAAGAAAAGTGTATATTAAAGTAAATGGATTATCTCTCGGCGATTATAACAGGCTATACCAGATTGGTGCATACAATAGCAGCACCGGAGAGCAAACCGGTATTGCCTCCCAGTTGTTTGACAGCTATTTAATTAAAGGAGACCTGAATAATTTTATTACTCCTAAAACAGTAACTGTTAGCCAATTAAACGATACATACCAGAGTACACTTATCCGTTTGGAAAATTTTGAATTTGCTGCTGCAGATACAAACAAAACGTATGCAGATGCTGTAGGCAAAGCTTCTGTAAATTTTACCCTTAAAAGCTGTGCCGGGGAAAGTATTACATTAAGAAACAGTGGGTATGCGGATTTCGCATCATTAAGTGTTCCTAACGGTAATGGAACTGTTACCGCTATTTATTCAGTTTTTGGTAGCACCAAACAATTAAATATCCGCGATACTTCAGACCTGCAATTATACGGACCACGTTGCGATGGTGGTTCCGGCGGCGGGTGGCGGCGGTGGTGCCAATGATATTTTTTACCAGGACTTCTCCGGTGCTACAGTTAACCAGGACATTAGCCTTACAGGCTGGACCAATGCAACTGAAGCAGGAAGCAAAAAATGGTATGCTGCTACCTTCAGTTCAAATACATATGCAAAGATCTCTGGGTATAATTCAACACAGCCTTCTGTTAAAACCTGGCTGGTTACACCCGCAATAAACTTAACAGGCGTATCTAGCCCTATATTAAATTTTAAAACGTTGGATGGTTACGATAACGGCGCAACTTTAAAAGCAATGATCTCTACCGATTATACGGGCGGCGCAACACCATGGACGGCAACATGGACAGTATTACCCGCTACAATCAGCACAGGGCATGCGACCGGTTATGGCAATTTCATTTCATCAGGTAACATAAGCCTAAGTGCATATTCCGGAAATGTGTACATCGCTTTTTTGTATGAAGGTGGCGACCAGGATGGCACAGCCAACGACAAAACAACAACGTATGAACTGGATGATGTAAAAGTTTCAGGAAATTAATAATTAAACAACTTTTTTAAGAACCCGGCATATCCCTGATAGTCGGGTTTTTTATTGAAATTGCATGATGGATCTTTTTGATGATTTTTTATTGCGCTTAAAAAAATTTTCATTTATTAATAAGGAAACACACTTTCTGTTGGCTGTAAGTGGAGGTGTAGATAGTATTGTATTAACTAACCTGTTTTATAAGGCTGGCAAAGCTTTTACCATAGTTCACTGCAATTTTAATTTAAGAGGTGCTGAAAGCGACAGGGACGAAATGTTCGTGCGCTCATTAGGAGAAAAGTATAGTTGTACTGTTTTAGTGAAAAGTTTCAATACTACGCAATATGCTAAAGAAAAGAAACTGGGCACACAGGAGGCCGCTCGAAATTTACGATACGCATGGTTTATAGAATTACTCAGCGAGAAACAACTAAAGCAAAACGAGTACGCATCACGTAAGGCAGAACGCTGGCTTTGTACCGCGCATCATACCGATGATAATGTTGAAACTTTACTAATAAATTTTTTCAGAGGCACTGGCATTCTGGGATTAACCGGCATTCCCGAAACAGATACTAAAAGAAAAATTCTTCGCCCCGTATTATTTGCAACCCATTCAGCCATTCTGGAATATGCTCAAAACAACCAGCTTAAATGGGTAGAAGATTCTTCTAACGCAACAGAAAATTATACAAGAAATTTTTTAAGGCATTCGGTTATTCCCATGCTGGAAAAAAACTTTGGATCAATAAAAGAAAATCTGCTTCATAATATAAAACGGTTCTCCGATGCCCACGAATTATACCAACAGGCACTGGAAATTAATAAAAAGAATTTATTGGTTAACGTGCAACAGGAATGGCACATTCCCATTTTAAAATTGCTAAAATCATCCCCTGTTGAAACCATTGTTTTCGAAATCATTTCACCTTTTAATTTTTCTGCTTCCCAGGTATCTGAAGTGTTGAAGTTATGCTCTGCAAACAACGGCAGTTATATAATTTCTCAAACCCACAGAATAATTAAAAACAGGAAATGGTTGATCATCACTTCTCTCTTTAATGCAGAACAGTCAATAGTTGTAATAAATGAGAATGAAAACGCGGTTGATCTTTATGGGGGCAAACTGGAAATAAAAAAACTGGATAAGTTGCCTGAAAATTACTCGACCGTAAAAAGCAACATTGCTTTTCTGGATGCATCGCAATTCACTTTTCCGCTTATCATCCGCAAATGGAAAACAGGCGATTATTTCTACCCATTAGGCATGCAAAAGAAAAAGAAATTAAGCCGCTTCTTTATAGATCAGAAATTATCAGCCACCCAAAAAGAAAACATTTGGATTGTTGAATCGGATAAAAAAATCTTATGGATTGTTGGAAAAAGAATAGATGATCGTTTTAAAATAAAACCATCATCCCATCATATACTTCAATTAACTTTTCACGAAAAGTAACTCTGAATTTGCAAGACAAAATTTTGCAGTAGGTCGTACGGGCTTAACATATATGCTGTAACTAACAAAAAGGCAATGCCGTATAAAGCGCCCCATATGTGGGCTGAATGGTTAATGTTATCACCGCCTTTTTTAGCGAGATAAGCTGAGATAAAAAGATAGATAGGTCCGAAAATAAATCCTGGTATTATAGGTGGAATAATAAATAACCCAATGCGGGCAAGTGGATTTAAAAACAACCCTGCAAATACAACCGCGGAAACTGCCCCGGATGCACCAAGGCTCCTGTAATGGTAATTATCTTTGTGCTTTACATATGTCGGCACCAGGCAGGCGGCAAGCGAAGTAACGTACATTAATACGTAAAGAATATTACCATTGGCACCAAATAATTGCCTGAAGCCATCTTCTACGAAAGCGCCAAACATATACAGGCTAAACATATTAAATAATAAATGCATGGTATCGGCATGTATCAATCCATTGCTTAGAAAGCGGTACCACTCATTGTCTTTGCTTATGGCAGGCGGGTAAAATATTAATTTATCTATAAGAGCCCTGTTACTAAATGCCAGGAAAGAAACTATAGCTGTAATAACTACAATGATCAGTGTAATACTCATTCAATATTCATTTAAAACGTGCAAATGTACACCCCTTCTATTTTTCTTTTGTAAAACCTTACACGTGGTGGTATTTCTCATTACGGATGATGGTGCAGGCCCTGTACACCTGTTCCGCTAAAATTAAACGCACCAGCATGTGCGGAAAAACCAGTGCTGACAAGCTCCACGTAAAATTTGCGCGATGCAGTAATGCATCATCAACACCATAACTTCCCCCAATTAAGAATATAATGCGTTTGGTTGCATCATTCGCCCTTTGCTGCAAAAGGTCGGCTAACCCTGGCGAGGTAAGTAGTTTTCCTTTTTCATCCAACACTATTATAAAATCATCTTTTTGGCTTTTTTCCAATACCAACATCGCTTCCTGTTTTTTTAATTCTGCAGGCTTCAGCGCGGCTGCATTTTTAATTGGGGAAATTATCTTCCACTCGGCAGAAAAATAATTATTGATCCGTTTTGTAAAATCTTCCGTACCTGTTTTAATATAAGACTCATGTGGTTTGCCAATACTCCAGAATTCAAGTTTCATATTATTAAATGTAAATGCATTTTATGATACCATTTTTAACAATCATAAATTCAACACAGGCTAACTTTGCACACGACAACAATGATCTATAAATTTAGAAAAACAGCCTGTTTTCTTTTATCTCTACTTTTTTTTGCGTGTGACAGGGAAATAAACCTGCCCTTAAATCCGCAATCTGAAAAGCTGGTGGTGGATGCTCGCATAGAAACCGGCTTGCCTCCTACAGTTGTTCTTTCAAAAAGTTTAAACTATTTCAGCAGTTTAAGCCCGGCTGAATTATCTGCATCTTTCGAACATAATGCAATAATTACGGTTTCAGATGGTAACCGTTCTGTGCGACTAATGGAATACCCTTTAACCGATTCATCTGGTTACACCATTTATTATTATTCTGTTGATACACTTAACCCCCTTTCAATAATTATAGGAGAAGAAAATAAAACATACAGCCTCAATATTCAAACCGAAAATGGCGAAAATTTTACAGCACAAACAACCATACCATCTATTGACCAAAACATGCGATTCACTTTGGTGGAAACCCGCGCCCCGCCTGCAGGATTCTGCTTATGCTGTTCTCTATGGCAGGTTTACTGACCCACCCGGGCTGGGCAATTACGTCCGCTATTTTACCCGTGTTAACAGCGATCCATTTTATCCGGGCTTTACTTCTGCTTTCGACGACCAGGTGGTAGATGGTACCACGTACGATATTCAGATACCACGTGGCTTTAATAAAGCAGATACAACCTCAGCAAGCAACGAAGATTTCGGGTTTTTTAAATATGGTGACTCCATCACTTTTAAATTCTGCAATATCGATAAATCGACCTACGATTTCTGGCGCACCTGGGAGTTTGCTTACCAGTCAAATGGCAATCCCTTTTCTTCGCCGGGTTTTGTTATTGGCAACATCAGCAATGGTGCACTTGGCGCCTTTTGCGGGTATTCAGTGCAATACCGCAATCTGGTAATTCCTGAATAAACAGTTCATTACAATTGTCTTGACATTTACCATAAAATCATTCAATACCTTTGCGCTCCTAATATTTTAAGAATGGATAATAATACGGAAACAGAGAAAATACATTGTTTAATTATAGGTTCGGGACCTGCAGGATATGCTGCGGCTATATATGCAGCGCGTGCAAACATGAAACCTGTTTTATACCAGGGTATTCAACCGGGCGGGCAGTTAACCATAACTACGGAAGTGGAGAATTATCCCGGTTACCCGGATGGAATTCAGGGACCTGAAATGATGGTACATTTTGAAAAACAGGCAAAGCGAATGGGTACGGATATCCGTTATGGATTGGCAACAAAAGTTGATTTTACCGGCAATTGCCGCAAGATTGAAATAGATGAAGAAAAATGGATAGAAGCTGAAACTGTAATAATTAGCACCGGTGCTTCAGCCAAGTGGCTTGGGCTGGAAAGTGAACAGCGGTTAAATGGTTATGGTGTAAGTGCATGTGCGGTATGCGATGGATTTTTCTTTAAAGGAAAAGAAGTTGCCATTGTAGGTGCCGGCGATACGGCATGTGAAGAGGCTTTATACTTATCTAAACTCGCCACCAATGTTCACATGATCGTAAGAAAGGGAGAAGATGGCATGCGTGCCAGTAAGATCATGCAAAGCAGGGTAAAGAATGCACCCAACATTAAAATATACTGGAACACAGAAACAATCGAAGTTGTGGGAGACCAAAAAGTAACTGGTGCCAGGGTAAAAAATATTGCAACGGGTGAAGAACAAACAATTGATGTAAGCGCGTTCTTCGTTGCCATTGGTCACGAACCAAACAGTGCAATTTTTAAAGGGTGGTTAGATATGGATGAGGCAGGGTATATTAAAACCGTTCCCGGCACTACCAAAACAAATATTGAAGGCGTGTTTGCCTCAGGCGATGTGCAGGATAAAATTTACAGGCAGGCTGTTACTGCAGCCGGCAGTGGTTGTATGGCGGCATTAGATGCAGAAAGATATCTAAGTGCAAAAGATGATTTGCAAATAGAATAATACTATAGAGCGCAATGCAGCAAATATTTTTCTGTAAAATATTCTTCTTTAAATATTGTACTCAATTCTATTTGCAGTGGGGTCGCATCACTTTCATAGATCTCCTGCGAAAGGTCTCCCCCCTTTAAACTGATAAGCCCGTTGGCAATATCATTTTTCTGTGATTTTTTTATAAGGGGTCTGCTCCATCTTATCAAATCTTGTAAGGGCGCAACAGCACGGGTTACGGCAAAGTCAAATTTTTTGTCTTTTATTTCTTCTGCACGAATGTGCCTTACCTGCACATTTTTTAAACCCGTTTGTGCTGCCACATCCTGCACAACTTTCAACTTTTTACCGATGCTGTCTACCAGTAAAAACTCCACTTCAGGAAAATAAATCGCAAGCGGTATTCCCGGGAATCCACCACCGGTGCCTATGTCTATAACAGATGCACGGGGGGCAAACTGAATAAACCTTGCAATGGTTAATGAGTGAAGCACATGTTTTAAGTATAAGCTGCCAATATCTTTCCGGGAGATGACATTAATTTTTTCATTCCATTCATTATACAAATTTTCAAGCTGTGAAAATTGTGCAGACTGTTGGGATGAAAGCGCCGGGAAATATTGTTCTATAATACTCATGAATGAAAGCTTAGATAAATCAGCTCCATGTTTTTTTAGGCTTTTTCCATAATGCCGGAACGAATAATAAATAGTAAATAAATAACCAGATATCAAAGAAAAGAAAAAGAGGAAACAGGTCTTTCTCCTGCAGCTTATTCATGCTTTTATACCATACAAAACATTGTACTGCAAGCCTGATGGCATATATGCCCAATGCGATCCAGACATTAAAAAATATAGCTGTTGCAATAGTTAATGGAATGATGAGCGTGTGTGCAGCAGAATATAAGCCCAGTAAAAATTTATGTTTAGGCCGGTAAAACTTTGCGGTTGTATAGTGCCTGTATTTCTGGTCTATCCATCTTTTAAAACTATGTGCCGCCTCACTTAAAGTAAAGGCTTCGGGGTCTATAACAATGGTGGTGTTGGTGGGTGTGGCTACCATGTTAATAAACAGGTCATCATCACCACTGGGAATTTGGTTTAGAGAAGAAAAGCCTTTGTTACGCAGAAACAAATCTTTCTTATAACTTAAATTTCTGCCAACGCCCATGTAAGGCATTCCGGCAAGTGCAAAAGAAAAATATTGAAGGGCTGAATGAAAGGTTTCAAAACGAATAAGTTTGTTAAGCAACCCTGGCTTTTTATGAAAGGTGCCATAACCCAGAACAATGTCAATCCCTTCTTTATAACCATCCTGCATTTTTCTTATCCAGTGTTCACTGGCAGGTACGCAATCTGCATCTGTTAGAAGCAGCGTTTCATATTTGGCGGTTTTAATACCAATGGATAAAGGAAACTTTTTACCGGGAATCATTTTAGCTTCCTGGGTTAATCTTACAACATTTAATTTCTTAAAAGTTTTTTGAAATTCTTCTAACAGGTATTTTGTTTCGTCAGTTGAATTATCGTTAACGAGCACAATTTCATGGGTGGAATTGTATTGCTGAACTAAAATGCCCGGCAGGTTTTTTACAAGGTTTGCCGCCTCATCACGCGCACAAATAATTACACTTACTGGATATTCCTGGCTTTCATTTTTTACGGGGGGTACAAACAGGGCAAAACGCCTGAAAATATGGAGGTAAAAATACAGTTGTATAATGGCTACAACTGCAAGGGCAACAGGCAATAGAATCCACAGGTTCATCATTAAACAAAAATAAGGGTTGACCTACCTGTTAATTTTATCAAATTTAAATTGTGGATAATTGTGTAATGGTGAATAAGTTTAACCTGGTTTGTTCTTTTTGTCTGTCTAAAAAAGAACAAAAAAAAACTCCCGGAACGATGTACAGCCCGTTTCCGGGTGGTTCGCTATTCGGCTGAAGTGCATAGTGGTAAAGGGCTGAAGAATAAAGATGCTGAAACAATTACAGCATAACGAAAGGTTTTTTCTGATCAATTGAAATTCTTCTGCTGAAGCCACAGTAGTACAAAAGCCCAATCAGGGCGAAGGAAAAAAACTGGCTGTACATCGTTTCTTTCTTGAGTTCGTTTCTTTTGTATCAAGATAAAAAGAAATGAATACTCTCTTAATAAAGCGAAATTCGATAACTTAATAGGTATTGTTTTATTGTTCTTTTTTGCTTGTCCAAAAAAGAACGAAAAAAAGACCCCCGGAAACGATATACAGCCCGTTTCCGGGTGATTCCCTATTCGACTTTATTGCATAGTGGTGAAGGACTTTGGAATAAATTTTTTAAAGAGAAGATGCTTAAATAGATTCAACCTAATGAAAGATTAAAACCGATCAGTAAAATTCTCTTGTTGAAGCCACAGTAGCACAAAAGCCCAATCAGGGCGAAGGAAAGAAACGGGCTGTACATCGTTTCTTTCTTGATCTTTTCTTTGGTTCGTTTCTTTTATATCAAGATAAAAGAAATGAACAATCTCCAAGTTATAACGGTGTTTGCAATTCAAAATTTAGAATTCTTCGTTCTTTTCTCAATGATACGTAGTTCGCCATTCAAAAATTCATAATCTTCATCGGCAATGCTACGCATTTGTATCAAGACAAAAGAAATGAACAATCTCTTAATAAAGCGATGTTCCATATTGCAACCAAAACCATATTCCAATTTAACTTCTACCCAAAATCAATTCTAAAAAATCTTTTATAATAGAAAAGATATTTTTGCGCCTCATTCATTAAAAACTGAATTTAATTTTAGACAATGCCCGCATTAAGATTTAAACTATTACAAACAGATGAGGGGTCAAAAGCGCGGGCAGGTACAATTACGACCGACCATGGCGAAATAGAAACACCCATTTTCATGCCCGTGGGTACAGCCGGTTCAGTTAAGGCATTAACACAAACACAACTTAAGCACGAAGTAAAGGCTCAAATTATTTTAGGCAATACCTATCATTTGTATTTACGTCCCGGAACAGAAATTCTTAAAGCTGCCGGGGGGCTGCACCGTTTTATGCACTGGCATCACCCCATATTAACCGACAGTGGTGGCTACCAGGTTTTTTCGCTGGCTGCCAACCGTAAGATAAAAGAAGAAGGCGTGGTTTTTCAAAGTCATATTGATGGCAGCAGGCATCTTTTTACTCCTGAAAATGTAATAGACGTACAGCGTGCCATAGGTGCAGATATTATTATGGCCTTTGATGAATGCCCGCCAGGTAAAAGTGATTTTTCATACGCAGAGCAAAGTCTTAATCTTACCAATCGCTGGCTTAACAGGTGTATTAGCCGGATGAATGAAACATCAGATTTGTACGGCTATACACAAAATCTGTTTCCTATTGTACAGGGGGGTGTGCATCATGAACTTAGAAAAAGGTCATGCGATTTTGTTGCAGAAAAAGATGCACCCGGCAATGCCATTGGTGGCCTGAGTGTGGGTGAACCCGAACCCATGTTATACGAAATAACACAATACTGTTGCGAAAACCTGCCCGTTCATAAACCCCGTTACCTGATGGGTGTGGGCACACCCTGGAATTTGCTGGAGTGTATTTCCCTGGGGGTTGATATGTTCGATTGTGTGTTACCCACCCGCAATGGCAGAAACGGAATGTTGTTTACAACGCAGGGTGTTATCAATATAAAAAATAAAAAATGGTCAAATGATTTTACGGTGATTGATGAAATGCTTCCATGCGAAACCAGCAACTATTATACAAAGGCTTACCTGCGTCACTTATTTGTGGCGAATGAATTATTGGCTTTACAAATTGCAAGTATTCATAACCTGTCATTTTATTTGTGGCTGATGCAGGAAGCGCGGAAACAAATACTGGCAAATACTTTTGCTGCATGGAAACAGTTAACCATAGAAAGAATAAAGCAGAGACTTTAATGTTTTATTCTGTATCACTGAAAACAGATAAGACTATTTTTGAAAAATGAATTGTTGCCGGTTGTTATGCTGATGAAGTGATTGCGACGCAACAACCGATGCTATAATAACCGTTGGCTGGTATAAAAAAATGGTTAGCATTAATTAAAAATGAAAAAGATTGACTGGTACATACTTAAAAAATTTTTGGTCACCTTTTTCTTTTGCGTGCTGTTGTTTACCGTTATTTCTGTGGTGGTTGATGTAAGTGAAAAAACGGACGATTTTGTAAAAAGCGGTTTGCCGGCATCGTCTGTTATTACACAATACTATTTTGGTTTTATACCGTATATAGGTGCGTTTCTCTTTCCCCTTTTTGTTTTTATAGCCGTTATATTTTTTACTTCAAAAATGGCGGTGCGCAGCGAGATCATTGCCATTTTATCGAGCGGCACCAGCTTTAACCGGTTTCTTGTACCCTACTGGGTTGGCGGCACATTACTTGGTTTGTTGCTGCTTGCAGCATCGAACCTGTACGTACCGCGTGCAAATGAATTAAGAACAAATTTTGAATCGAAATATGTGCACGTTAACAGCACGTACGACCCGCTGGTGGCGCGGTACGAACGCAGTTTATATTTTAGGGTAGATTCTTTTACTTACGCAGGCGTGCATAACTATGATACATTCTCTAAAGCGGGCGGCCCATTCTTTATGCACCGGGTAAAAAACAATGTATTAGTGTATAACCTGCGTGCAGACCAGTTGCGTTGGGACACCGCCACCAACAAATGGATATTGCAAAACACGCTTGAAAGAAAAATGAATGGCAATAACGAAATCATTAGTCATGAAAGAGAACGCAAAATGAATTTTAATTTCAAACCCTTTGACCTAAACCGCGATGAATACGCAAAAGATAAATTAACCTCCCCCGACCTGTATAAATACATTAACCTTGAAGAAATACGGGGCTCTGAAAATATTAATTCACTTAAAGTTGAGCAATACCGCAGGTTTGCAACACCGCTTGCTGTTTTAATATTAACTATGATTGGGGCAATAGTAGCAAGCCGTAAAGTAAGGGGTGGCAGTGGTGCGCACCTAGCCATTGGTTTTGTAATTGCAGCTGTGTTTATTTTAATGGACAGGTTCTCTACCATATTTTCTGTTAAGGGAGATTTTCCTCCGGTTATAGCCGCCTTTTTACCCGATGTTATCTTTACTTTTATTGCTTTTTATCTTTACAGGAAAGCACCCAAATAAAGTTTTACAAAAAAATTAGCGTGTTGTTTTCTACTCCCCTTCTTAAAGTTTTCCATGTTCTATTTATATGTATTTTTTGTGTGTACATCCATTACTCATTAACCCTTTACAACAAATTTTAAAGTTGTTGTATTATCTTTAGCGCTATAACAGTTTTTCCTTTTTTATTATTGAATACTAACTATATATTGCCATGGGTATACTTAAAGACAGATTTAAAGAGAAGTCGGAAAAATCAGCTGCTGAGATAAAAGAGCTTCTAAAAAAGCATGGAAATAAAAAGATCGGCGAAGTAAATCTTTCACAGGTTTACCAGGGTATGCGGGGCATAACCGGTCTGGTTTATGAAACCAGTTTGCTCGATGCGCAGGATGGCATTCGTTTTCGCAGTTACTCAATTCCTGAATTACAACAAAAATTACCTAAAGCACCCGGTGGCAGTGAACCATTGCCCGAAGGTCTGTTTCATTTAATGTTACTGGCAGAATTACCTACCGAAGAAGATGCAAATTATATTGCTTCCATATGGCAGCGCCGAAGCCATGTACCCAACCACGTTTTTCATACTATAGATGCATTGCCCGTTACAGCCCACCCCATGACCATGTTTGTTACCGGTGTAATGGCTTTGCAAACAGAAAGCAATTTTGCAAAACGTTATTCTGAGGGCATGAATAAAAAAGATTATTGGGATGCGATGTTCGATGATACTATGGATCTCATTGCCCGCTTACCGCGAATTGCAGCATATGTTTACCGTAGAAAATATCGCAACAACCAGCACATACAACCAAATGGTTTACTGGATTGGGCAGGTAACCTCGCGCATATGATGGGTTATAACGATGAAAGTTTTAAAGAGCTGATGCGCCTATACATGGTTATACATGCCGACCATGAAGGAGGCAATGTTTCAGCGCATACTACGCACCTGGTTGGCTCTGCATTAAGTGATCCATATTTAAGTTATGCTGCCGGCATGAACGGGCTGGCAGGACCACTTCATGGTCTCGCAAACCAGGAAGTGATCAAGTGGATCTTTGATATGCAGGAAGAACTTAAAACGCAAAAACCAACAAAAGAACAAATAGCGACTTACGTTCAAAAAACATTGAAAGAAGGTAAGGTTGTTCCCGGCTACGGGCATGCAGTTTTAAGAAAAACCGATCCACGCTTTACTGCGCAAATGGAATTTGGAAAAAAACATATGCCGAACGATCCACTGGTTAAAACAGTTTGGAAAGTATATGAAGTAGTACCACCCATACTTAAATCTCTTGGAAAAATTAAGAACCCATGGCCAAATGTAGATGCCCACAGTGGCGCTTTACTTGTACATTATGGAATGAAGGAGTATGAATTTTATACTGTGCTTTTTGCAGTGAGCCGTGCTTTGGGTGTCTTGGCAAGTCTATGTTGGGACAGGGCTTTAAATTTTCCTTTGGAACGTCCAAAATCGGTTACAACAAGGGTGGTAAAATTATGGCTGGAGGGTAAGGAAGAAATTTGGGAGTAACGCATTTATAACATATATGATTTTTCGTTTTTGTAAGCGTTGAAAAAATAAAACTTTCAACGCTTTTTTAATTTAAAAAAACTAACCGGAATTAATTGATTAAGTGTAGAATATACACATTAAAAAAAGTTTTATTTTTATTAACAACGTATTGTTATTTCTATAACTTTATGCCTAGTTTTTTAATTTTAAAAGTCTAACAAATTACCTTTTCTTATGAGACAAAAAATCGATTGCATGGCTGTGCGTTGGTGCATGGCAATCTTACTTATGTTCATTTCACCAACAATTTTCGCTCAAAAGCAGGTATCTGGCACAATAATCAGCGGCAAGGATAATCAACCTTTAGCCGGTGTAACTATTGCTGTTAAAGGTACAAATGTGGCTGCTGTCACAGATGCTAATGGGCAGTTTAGCATTAATGTTCCCTCTGGGGAAAACACATTAGCAGTTTCTTCGGTAGGTTTTGGTACCCAGGAAATTAATGTTGGCAGCACAAGCACTGTCAGCGTTACTTTAAGAGAAACCACCAGCAACCTTGAAGAAATTGTTGTTACAGGTTACACCGCTCAAAAACGTAAAAGTTTAACGGGTTCGGTTGCAGTAGTGGATGTGAAGGATATGAAAGCCGTTCCGGCGGGAAGTCCTGAGCAAATGCTACAAGGCCGTGCTTCAGGTGTTACTGTTAACACAACAGGACAGCCAGGCAGTGAAAGCAACATCAGGATCAGGGGCGTAACATCTTTCGGTGATGTATCTCCACTGGTTATTATTGATGGTATTCAGGGAAGTTTAAGAGATATCAATGCAAATGACATTGAATCTTTCCAGGTTTTAAAAGACGCCGGTGCGGCATCCATTTATGGAGTTCGCGGATCTAATGGTGTAATTATCGTTACTACTAAAAGAGGTAAATCCGGCAAAACAGCTATCACTTACGATGGCTATTATGGTACACAGCAAGCTTTAAAAGGCAATGTGTTTAATTTATTGAATTCACAGGAAATGGCAGACGTTACCTGGCTTTCTTTACGCAATGCAGGGCAGGTAGATCCTAACACAGGTAACCCCTCTCATCCGCAATATGGAAGTGGTCCTTCTCCCGTTCTTCCTGATTACATTTTAATTGGTGGTACTTCCGGTGTAACCGGTGAACCAACCGCAGCGCAATTGGAACAATATAATACCAATTACAGCGCAGGTTCAATTTACCAAATAGTTCCTGCCAATAAAGAAGGTACTGACTGGTATCACGAGCTTTTCTCAAATGCACCAATTCAGAGCCATACTGTTTCTGCTGCTGGTGGCGGAGACAGGTCGACTTACCTTTTCTCTTTAGGATATTTCGATCAGAAAGGTACTTTCTTAAATACCTATTTAAAAAGGTATTCTGCAAGAATAAATACCACATTCAATGTTAAGAACAATGTTCGTGTGGGTGAAAATGCTTACATCTTTTACAAAGACAACCCACAGATTGGGGTTCTTGGAGAAACAGCTATTGGTATGCTTTATCGTGAACAACCAATTATTCCGGTTTACGATATAAATGGTGGATATGCAGGCACCCGTGCAGCAGGTCTTGGTAATGCTCAAAATCCTTATGCTAATGCAAGCAGAACCGCCAATAACAAGGGTAATACATGGGATATTATTGGTAATGTGTTTGCAGAAGTAGACTTTTTAAAACACTTCACTGCAAGAACAACATTTGGTGGTACACTTGATAATGGTTACTACTATTATTATACTTACCATACTTATGAAAACGCAGAAAACAATACTTCAAATGGATTTAGCGAAAACGCATTCTATAACAGAAGCTGGACATGGAGTAATACGGTTAATTATAAAAACACCTTTGGAGAACATAACTTAAATGTACTTGCTGGTGTAGAAGCCATTGAAAATTATGGCAGAGGCGTTGGTGGTGGTGCCCTTGGGTATTTCACAGACAATCCTAACTACTGGTTATTAAACAATGGCTCATCTGGTTTTACAAACTACAGTTATGTTTACCAGAACTCATTGTATTCTCAGTTTGGTAAAGTTGATTATGGCTATGCTGATAAATATTTGTTTAGTGCAACTGTAAGGCGTGATGGTTCTTCACGTTTTGGACCTGACAACAGGTGGGGTGTATTTCCTGCGTTCTCCGCAGGTTGGGTACTTTCAGAAGAATCATTTATGCAGGGTACAACATGGTTAAACAACCTTAAACTCCGCGGTAGCTGGGGTATTTTGGGTAGCCAGTTAAATGTTGATCCTACCAACGCATTTTACCTGTATGGTGGCGGACCCGGAACAGCATATTATGACATTAATGGTAACAATACAAGTGCACAACAAGGTTTTACTGCAACAAGAATTGGTAACGAAGCAACTGGTTGGGAAGAAGATAAACTGGTTAACGTAGGTCTTGATGCATCTATGTTTAACAATAAATTCGACTTCTCAGTTGAGTGGTATAAAAAATCTATCAACGGATTATTGTTCTCTGATGCGAATGCAGGTGCTGCAACTCTTGGTGGTGCTTCACGTCCGGTAGTAAATATCGGTAACGTTGAAAATACCGGTGTTGATGTTTCTGCAGGTTACCACGCCACACTTGGTCAAGATTTTAAATTAGATATTAGCGCTAATGTTACTAGTTATAAAAGTAACATCGTAAACATTCCAGGCGCGGGATATTTTGATGCATCTTCTGGTGGAAGCCGTATCGGTGATTTCACACGTAACCAGGTTGGTCATCCAATTGGTTCATTCTTTGGTTATGAAGTAGTAGGGTTATTCCAGAGCGATGATGATGTAGCAAAATCGCCAACTCAAACGGCTGCTGCTCCCGGCAGGTTTAAATACCGCGATGTGAATGGCGATGGTTCAATTACAACCGATGACAGAACATTCTTCGGTAATCCAAACCCTGATTTCACTTACGGTGTTAACATTAACGGGTCTTACAAGAATTTTGATCTTTCAATGTTCTTCTATGGTTCTCAGGGTAATGATATAATCAATTACGTTCGTTACTGGACAGATTTTTATCCTTCCTTCCAGGGCGCTAAAAGTAAAGACCTGTTATACAATTCATGGTCGCCTTCTAACCCAAATGCCAAAACCCCGATTGCTGAAAATGAATCAAACTTCAGCAACAATGGTGTGGTTAACTCTTATTACCTTGAAGATGGATCTTTCTTAAAATGTAAATCATTGATTCTTGGATATACCATTCCTTCTGATCAATTAAGAAGAATTGGTGTAGACAAATTCAGGGTTTACCTGCAGGCAGCTAACCTCTTCACCATTACAAAATATACTGGTCAGGATCCTGAAATCACCGGTAATAATGCCTCTTTCGGTATTGATTATGGTACATATCCTAACAATCAAAAAATCTATACTGTAGGTGTTAATCTATCGTTCTAACATTTAATAAATTAATCGAGTTATGAAAAGAATAAAAATTAGGATCATAATGGTGAGCGTTGTTGCCGCTTCCATTGTGGCATACGCGTGCAACAAAGACTTCCTGGATAAAGCCCCCTTAGGGTCTTTAGATCCAAGCAACCTGGCAAACAGTGCCGGTGTAAGAGGCTTATTGATTGGTGCCTACTCCCTGTTAGATGGTTATGGGGGGGCTGGCCAGGGATGGGAATCTGCCGGAAGCAATTGGGTGTACGGTGGAGTGGCCAGTGATGACGCTTACAAAGGTTCTGACCCCGGTGATCAACCGGATATCGTGCCAATAGAAACATATACACCAACACCAACTAACTACTATTTCAATAACAAATGGAGTGCAGTATATGATGGCGTACAACGTTGCAATGATGTACTTCGCGTAATGGGTCAGGCAACCGATATGTCTGATAATGATAAATTATTCACTGAAGCGCAGGCAAGGTTTCTAAGGGCACATTATCATTTCGAAGCAAAAAAAATGTGGAACAATGTTCCATGGGTAGATGAAACTGTTACCTACAATGCAAACAACTTCAACGTTCCAAACAATGTAGACATTTGGCCAAATATAGAAGCCGATCTTCAATTCGCAGCTTCTAATCTTCCCGCAACATGGTCTGAAGTTGGTCGTGCAAATGCATGGGCAGCTAAAGCATACCTGGCAAAAGCATACATGTTCGAACATAAATATGCCGAAGCAAAATCTTTGCTTACAGACATAATTGCTAATGGTGTAACAAGCGGTGGTCAGAAATACGACCTGGTGAATTATGCTAACAACTTTAATGCTGCAACGCAAAATAATCCTGAGTCAGTTTTCGCCGTTCAAACTTCTGTAAACGATAACTCGAATGGTGGTAACGGAAACTGGGGCGATGTATTAAACTTCCCTTACAGTGGCGGACCCGGCGGTTGCTGCGGTTTTTACCAGCCATCTCAAAGCCTGGTTAACTCTTTTAGGGTTGATGCTAATGGTCTTCCTTTAGTTGATACCTGGAACAGCCAGGACGTTAAAAACGACCAGGGTATTCTTTCAACAGAACCATTCACTCCATCAACTGAAGCATTAGACGCAAGGCTTGACTGGACAGTTGGCAGAAGGGGTGTTCCTTATCTTGACTGGGGTCTTCACCCGGGCAATGACTGGATTCGCGATCAAAACAATGGCGGACCTTATTCTCCAATTAAAAACGTGTATTACAAAAGTCAGGCTGGTTCCTTAACTGATAACAGTTTCTGGACAAGCGGTGTAACTGCTAATAACATAAACCTGATTCGTTTTTCAGATGTGCTTTTATGGGCTGCTGAATGCGAAGTTGAAGTTGGTGATCTTAACAAAGCCAGAGATTACGTAAACCGTGTTAGAACAAGAGCCGCAAATCCTGATGGATGGGTTCATACTTATGTTGACAATTCAGATCCTTCAAAAGGTTTCACCAATACACCTGCAGCTAACTACAAAGTTGGTTTGTACACAACTTCATGGACAAACCAGGGAGATGCACGCAAAGCAGTATGGTTCGAAAGAAAACTTGAACTGGGTATGGAAGGCCACCGTTTCTTTGATCTTCAGCGTTACTCTGTAACTCCTGGTGGAAATAACACAGGTTACATGGCTGATGTTCTTAATGCATACATAGATAAAGAAAAATCAAGGCGCACTTACCTTGGTGGAAAATCTTTCAAGAAAGGGGTAAATGAATATTTCCCAATTCCCCAGGCTCAAATAGATTATGAGCAGGGTGCATTAGTTCAGAATCCAGGATATTAACACAGTTCTCAAATATTTTATCAAAAAAGGCGAAGTTTTTACTTCGCCTTTTTTGATATTTACAACTATTAACTAATTGCGATGAAATTGCGGTCCCCTATTTTTTTTCTTATTGCTACTCTTATTGTTTTAACCTCATCATGCAGCAATGATAACTTGTTTACAAAAGTTTCTTCTTCTCATTCCGGTATTCATTTTAATAATAAAATTGAACAAACCGATTCTGTTAATGTCCTCGATTTTGCCAATGTGTATAATGGTGGTGGCGTAGGCATTGGAGATTTTGATAACGATGGACTACAGGATATATATTTCACCGGAAATCTTGTCTCGAACAAAATGTATTTAAACCAGGGCGATCTAAAATTTAAAGATGTAACAGAAGCAGCTGGCGTTGGCGGCGGAGGCAAATGGTTTAGGGGCATATCTGTGGTTGATATAAATAATGACGGGTTAATGGATATGTATGTTTGCGCAACCATAAACCATGACGGGGGCATGAGAGAAAATATCTTATATATAAACCAGGGTGTGAAAAATGGCATCCCTATTTTTAAAGATGAAGCAGCCGCCTATGGACTAAACGATTCCACGCACTCCACTATGGCTAACTTTTTTGATTATGACAATGATGGCGATCTTGATATGTATTTAGCCGTTAATGAAATTCTTCCCAACGATTACCCCAACAGGTTCAGAAAACTTTTTAAAGACGGCAGCTTTCCCAGTACCGGAAGACTTTACAGGAATGACGGCAGTGATTCTTTGGGGCATCCGCATTTCACAAATATTTCTAAACAGGCTGGCATAACCATAGAGGGCTATACACATGCCGCCACTATAACAGATATTAATAAAGATGGATGGAAGGATATTTATGTAACAAACGATTACCTCTCCACCAACATCATGTTTATTAATAATGGGGATGGAACATTTACTGATGAAGCAAACACTTATTTTAAGCATACTTCCGCCAACTCAATGGGACAGGATATTACAGATATTAATAACGACGGACTGGTTGATGTAATTGAATTAGACATGAGCCCTGAAGACAATTACCGAAAGAAACTTATGCTCAATCCAAACAATTATCAAACCTATCAAAACAGCGATTATTTTGGCTACCAGTACCAGTATGTAAGAAACGTTTTACAATTAAATAACGGGCCCCGCGTAAACAGCAACGATTCAATTGGTGAACCCATATTCAGCGATATTTCTTTTTTCAGTGATGTAGCAGAAACCGATTGGAGCTGGACACCTCTGGTTGCCGATTTTGACAATGACAGCTACCGGGATATCATCGTTACAAACGGCTTTCCTAAAGATGTAACCGATCACGACTTTGTTGCATTCAGAAACCAGTCTTATTATGTTGCCACCAAGCAACACCTGTTAAGCCAGATACCAGAGGTGAAGATTAAAAATTATGCCTTCCGCAATAACGGCGATCTCACATTTACCAACATGAAGGAGAAATGGGGAATAAATGAAAACTCATTTTCAAATGGGGGTGCATATGTTGATCTTGATAATGATGGCGACCTCGATTACGTAGTTAATAACATTAATGATGAGGCATTCGTTTTTGAGAATAATCTTCAGAACAGAAAAACGCCAAATAACTTTCTGAATATTACATTTAAAGGCAATGCTACTAACATTAATGGTCTGGGGTCGTGGGCAGAACTTTATTACCAGGGCAAACAGCAGGTCTTTGAAAATACACCTTATCGTGGTTACCTGTCAACCATGCAGGGTGGCGCACACTTTGGTTTAGATTCTGTTTCAATTATTGATAGTGTTATTATTCGCTGGCCAAACAATAAACTACAATTGTTTACCAATGTTAAGGTTAATCAAACATTAGTGGCCGACGAAAAAAATGCGAACTCTTCTTTTACATGGAACAAACCTGCAACTACCGGTAATGCTTTGTTTACCGAAGTTTCTAAAACACTTAACGCCGGTATTAATCACGAAGAATTCGATTTTATAGATTTCAATATTCAGCGGTTGCTACCCCATAAACTAAGTGAATTTGGCCCGGCACTTTCAGCAGGCGATATCAATGGTGATAGTTTGCAAGACATTATTATGGGCGGAGCGTATGGTTATTCCGCGCAAATACTTTTACAACAACCCGATGGTAAATTCATTAGCAAGTTATTGGTTAAAAATGCAGATAAAATTAATAAGCCTCATGAAGATATGGGCATGCTTCTTTTCGATGCCGATAACGATAACGATTTAGACCTTTACATTGCTTCAGGCGGGTTTGAGAACGAAGCAAATGATGCGGGTTACAAAGACCAGTTTTATGTAAATGATGGTAAAGGAAATTTTACATTAGATTCTCTTGCCATGCCCGCAAATCTTACCAGCAAATCCTGCGTTCGGGCGGCTGATATTGATCATGATGGCGATCTTGATCTTTTTGTAGCAGGGCGTTCTGCCCCCTGGAAATACCCTATGCCGGTTTCAAGTTTTATTCTGCGCAACGATACACAAAACGGCACCATAAAATTTACCGATGTAACTGCATCCATGGCGCCGGCATTGCAAAATATAGGGATGACGTGCGATGCCTTATGGACCGACTATGATAATGATGGTTGGGTTGACCTAGTACTTACAGGCGAATTCATGCCTGTTCGTTTCTTTAAAAACGCTAATGGAAAACTAACTGAAACCAAAACAGAACTGGAAGCAATAACAGGATGGTATAACAGCATTGTTCCCGGCGATTTTGATAATGATGGGGACATTGATTTTGTTATAGGGAATACAGGCTCAAACTCTTATTATCGTCCTTCTGAAAAATTTCCCGTAAGAATTTATGCCGGCGATTTTGATAACAACGGCAGCTTTGATGCAATCCCAACCATTTACTTACCTGCGCAGGATGGTTCACTAAAAGAATTTCCGGCACAAACCAGGGACGATATGATAAAGCAAATGATAGAATTCAGGCGAAAGTTTGAAGATTATAAATCATTTGCCACAACAACCTTTGACAAAATGCTCGACTCGGGAGAGTTAAAGAAAGCTTACATAGCAAAGGTTACCGATTTTAAAAGTTGTTATTTACGAAATGATGGTGATGGTAAATTTACACTTAGCTACCTGCCCCTGCAGGCGCAGCTTTCAAGCATTTTTGCCATGGTTGCTGAAGATGTGGATGGCGATGGAAACCTGGATTTAATATTAAACGGAAACGATTATGGAATAGAAGTATCTGTGGGCAGGTACGATGCCCTGAACGGACTGGTTTTAAGGGGCGATGGAAAAGGCAATTTCAAACCCCTATCTATTCTGCAAAGCGGTATTTTTATCCCGGGTAATGGAAAGGCATTAGCCTCATTCAATAGTGCCAATGGAAATTTTATGGTGGCGGCATCTCAAAATCGTGGAGAACTGAAAATGTTCAGGAGTAATACAGGTCTGGTTTCAATTCCGGTTAAAAATGACGAAACATACGCCATCATCCATTTCAAAAATGGAGCATCCAGAAGAACGGAGCTATACTTTGGTGTAAGCTTTTTGTCCCAGTCGGCGAGGGGTATAAATGTAATTCCAACCCAAATTAAAGACATTGAAATATACAATATAAACGGTCAAAAAAGAGTTATTACACAGGTTTTATAAAGCACTTTTCGTTGTTGTATTTCCCCTCTTGTAAATAAATTTTTCATTCTTAAATCCGTTTTAAGGTAGAATACGGTTATACATGCAGTCTTATTCACTAAAGAAATCGAATTGCATTTACCTGTTCTACATGGGAAAAACATATTTTTGACTTCTTAGTTTGGTATGATTGCATTTGTAAAAGGAAATTTTGTAAAAAAAACACCGGCACAGGTAATAGTTGATGTGAACGGGGTGGGTTACGAATTAAACATAAGCCTGAATACATTTTCTTTCATAAGCAATCTGGATAGTGGCATGCTTTTGACATATTTACACATCACTGAGAATGGCCACACATTGTTTGGCTTTTCTGAGCAAAGTGAAAAAGATCTTTTTTTGCAACTAATTAGCGTATCGGGGGTGGGTGCATCAACCGCAAGAATGATGCTTAGTGGTATGAAGCCTTTAGAGATTATAAGGGCAATTGTGCAAAGCAATAACCGGCAATTAGAAGCAATTAAAGGCATCGGCAAAAAAACCGCGGAACGCATTGTTCTGGAATTAAAAGATAAGGTGGGTAAGATAAGTGCTGATGAAACGGTTTTAGAACCATCCGCATTGAATAATATTCAGCATGATGCTTTGAATGCATTGATTTCTTTAGGTATTGCGCGCAACATGGCAGAGGTAGCACTAAAGAAAGTATATCAGCAAACAAATGAAGAATTATCTATTGAAAACATTATAAAACTCGCACTCAAAAACCTTTAGCTTATCGGCAGAAAATCTACCTAACCAGTGTTCACAGCAAGTTGAGAAAATCTTGGGGATTTAACAGACTACTTTTGGCAGCCCTACTTTCATGGGGCTTTTGTTGCTATGCTCAGGCGCAGGCACCGGCTGATAGTTTGCATTATCCATTTTCTGACCGGCGTGGAGATGCTTTTACATGGCAAAACCGCAATCCCTTTTATTTAAGCGATACCTCTTTTTTAAAACAGGATATAGAATACGACCCCGCCACAGGGCAATTTTATATCACAGAAAAAATAGGTGACATCGTTTATCGTAAACCCACTTATTTATCGCTGGAAGAAATGATGCGCATTCAGGCAGACCGCAATGAACGTGAGTATTTTAACCAACGAGGACAATTACTGTTAGATCTTAACAGGCGAACACTGCGCCCCAAACCTAGGGTTTACGACCAGCTTTTCGATAGAATTTTTGGTATTGCAGCCAATGCTGAAGGATTAAAAGTTGATATAAAACCACAGGGAAATGTAGACCTTTCTATAGGTTACCAGGGTCAAAATATAAAGAACCCAACATTACCGGAGAAAGCCCGGAAAAATGGTGGACTGGATTTCAACATGAACAGTAATGTAAACATTATGGCAAACATTGGCGATAAGCTTAAGTTGCCCATAAGTTATAATACCCTGGCAAATTTCGATTTTGAGAACCAGTTGAAACTAGATTATCATGGAATGGATGATGAGATAATTAAGTCAATAGAGGCAGGTAACATTTCATTCCAGGCTAAGGGAACACTGATGGCAAGTGCCCAAAGTCTTTTTGGTATTAAAACACAGTTGCAGTTTGGTAAATTGTTCATTACAGCTGCACTTGCAAGCCAAAAGTCCCAAAGGCAATCCCTCGTATTGGAAGGCGGCGGTTTAAGCCAGCGCATAAACAAAAAGCTGGATGATTACGAAGAGAATAGGCACTTTTTAATGGCGCAATATTTCAAGAATAACTATAACGCAGCCATGAAAAATCTGCCTGTAGTAAAATCGCAGGTTCAGATTTTAAGAATGGAAGTTTGGGTTACCAATAGAACGGGTAGCACCATAAACACCCGCAACATCGTGGGTTTTATGGATTTGGGTGAGCAAAAACCCTATAAGGATAGTATTCCTTCTTTAACCGACAATGCGCTTCCCGACAACTATGCTAATAATTTATACCCTACTATAACTGGTGATCCTTCTTACCGCCAACCGGAACTAATCAACTCGCTGTTAATGGCAAGGGGACTTTCACCGGTTAACGATTTTGAAAAAACCTTTGCCCGTAAACTTGATTCTACAGAATATTTTTATAACCAGCAGGTCGGTTTCCTTTCTTTAAACCAGCAACTGCAGCCGGATGAAGTGCTGGCAATTGCCTTTCAATATACTTATAATGGAAAGGTATACCAGGTGGGAGAATTTTCGCAGGATGTTACTTTGGATTCTACCCAGGGTGTACAAAAAGTATTGTTTCTAAAACTTTTAAAAGCCACTTCTCAAAGAACAAATTTACCCATTTGGGACCTGATGATGAAGAACGTGTATTCACTGGATGTTTCCGGTTTATCACCGGAAGATTTCCGGCTGAATGTACTCTACCAGGAACCAAGCGGTGGCGTAAAAAGATACCTTCCCGAAAGCAGCCCTGCAGTTTCAGGCGAACCTTTAATAAGTATTTTGCGTGCAGACCGTCTCAATTACAGGAACGATCCGCAACCGGATGGGTATTTTGATTATGTGGATGGATTCACTGTACTATCACAATATGGTAAGATCATTTTTCCGGTACTCGAACCGTTCGGTAAAGACTTAGAAATTCTGGCCTTCCAGGGTACACCCGATACCCTTAAAAAGAAATATGTTTATTACCAGTTGTACGATTCAATTAAAGCTATCGCCCAAACCTATGCAAACCTTAACAGGTATGTATTGCAGGGTTCTGTAAAAGGTAGTTCCAATGCTGAAATTTATTTAGGTGCTTTTAATATTCCGCAGGGTTCTGTAACAGTAACTGCAGGGGGGCAGCCACTTATTGAGAACGTAGATTACATCATAGATTATAACCTGGGTTCTTTAAAGATCATAAACCAGGCAATTATTAATTCAGGCGTTCCGGTAAATGTTCAGTACGAAAACAATGCAAGTTTTGGCATTCAGCAAAGAAGCTTTTTAGGATTAAGGTTAGATTACCTTGTAAACAAAAAACTGGCTGTGGGCGCTACCCTTGAAAGGCTTGCTGAACGTCCTTTCTTCACCAAAACAAATTATGGCGAAGATCCCATAAGGAACACGATGTATGGGGTTGATTTTAATTACCAGTCAGACTTTCCTGCACTTACCCGTTGGTTAGATAAGCTTCCTTTTTATACTACTACTGCAAACAGCACTATTAATGCTTATGGTGAAGCCGCAGTATTAAAACCGGGGCATCCAAAGCAAATCGGTCAAGGCAATGAAGGCCTGGTTTATATTGATGATTTTGAAGGCACCCGAAGTAGTGTAGACCTTCGTTTTCCGTATGTTGCCTGGGCTTTGGCATCAACCCCGCAGGGAAGATTTCCCGAAGGATTATTAAATGATAGCCTGGCTTATGGAAAGAACCGCGCCAAATTAGCGTGGTATAATATTGAACCAACGCTGCAGGAGAAGAGCAGCAACAGCAATCCTTTGCAGGGAAATTTAGATGCCTTAAGTGATCCGCGTGTCAGGGCTGTTTACACAAACGAATTATTCCCTCAAAGAACAACGAATATTACAGATGTACTTACTTCTACATTCGATATGGCGTATTACCCTACCGAACGGGGACCATATAATTACACCGCAGACCGGGCAAATATAGATGCAGATGGCAGGCTCATAGACCCACGGAAAAGGTGGGGCGGCATTATGAGAAACATCGATCAAACCGACTTTGTTACAAGCAATATAGAATTTATTGAATTCTGGATACAAGATCCGTTTTTGCTAAACAGGAACAGCAGTGGTGGCAAATTGTATATCAACCTGGGAAACATAAGTGAAGACATTTTAAAAGATGGCAGAAGGTTTTATGAGAACGGTTTGCCTACTCCAACACAACCCTCAGCGGTTGATTCATCCGTTTGGGGCAGAGTTCCTGTAAACCCATTTCAGATAACGCAGGCCTTCAGTAACGATCCTAACGACCGGCCATTTCAGGATCTTGGTTTCGATGGTTTAAATAATGATGATGAAAGATCGCGCAGAAGTAAATTTCTGCAAGACCTCGCAACTAATTTCGGTACAACATCCACAGTTTATCAAAATTCATTCAACGATCCATCTAACGACGATTATAAATGGTACAGGGATGGAAGTTATGATGCAGCCAACACCGGCATACTCGGCAGGTATAAAGATTATAACAACCCACAGGGCAATTCCCCTATTGCAACAGGAAGTTCCCAGTTCTCCCCTGCAGCAACTGTTTACCCTGATAATGAAGATTTAAACAGGGACAATACACTGAACGAAACTGAAGAATATTACGAATACCAGATAGACCTGAAACCCGGGATGGATGTTGGGTTAACCAAATACATTACCGATAAAAGAGAGATAAGACCAAGATATGCCAATGGAAAAGACACCGTGGAAAACTGGTATTTGTTTCGCGTACCAATAGAGGATTTTTCAAATAAATACGGCAGTATTCCCGATTTTAAATCCATACGTTTTATTCGTATGTACCTGAATGATTTTCAGGATTCAGTAGTGCTTCGTTTTGCCAGCCTTGATCTTGTAAGAAATAATTGGAGAAGCTTTACTTATTATTTGGATAGTCAGTATATCAAGTTACCCGAAAATACAAACACAAACTTTAATGTACTTGCCGTAAATGTTGAAGAAAATAGTAGCCGCCAACCAATACCTTATCGCATACCTCCGGGAATTGAAAGAGTTCAATCTTTAAGCAACAACGGTGTTAACCTGCTCCAGAACGAGCAATCTATGAGCTTTAAGATAACCAACCTGCAACCGGGTGATGGCAGGGCTGCATTTAAAACCGTTAATCTGGACCTTAGACAATACGGTCAACTTTCCATGTTTATACATGCGGAATCTGTTATTGGGCAAGCCCCTCTCGGTAATGGGCAGTTATCTGCTGTGGTGAGGATAGGGCAAGACTTTTTAGATAACTATTATGAGGTAAAAATTCCTTTAACCATCACACAGTTTGGTGCTGTAACCGGCAGCGAAATTTGGCCTGACTCAAATAATCTTGACTTTGCCTTGCAGGAACTTGTTCAGCTAAAAATAAGGCGAAATACAGAGCGCTACCCTATCGCTAAAAAATACAGTGAAAAAATGGGCAACCGTACTTTTTCTGTAAAAGGAAATCCTAATCTTGGAGAGGTACAGGGATTTTTAATTGGGGTTGAAAACGACAGCACAGTTTCTGCGTCCACAGAAGTTTGGGTAAATGAATTGCGCTTGTCGAAACTCGATGAAAAGGGCGGATATGCAGCGCTGGCAAGGGTGGACATGCAGTTAGCCGATCTTGGTACATTATCAGTTTCTGCAAATACCTATACTACTGGCTTTGGAACAATAGAGCAGCAGGTAAATGAAAGGGCAAGACAAAACCTGGTACAGTTTGATGCGGCACTTAACCTGGATGCAGGCAAACTTCTTCCGGGCAAAACAGGCATTTCAATACCGGTTTACGCAAGCATAAACAAAACCATTTTCACTCCTGAATACGACCCGTACGACCTGGATATTAAATTCAAGGATAAACTAAACAGCGCAGGCAATAAAAGAGATTCTGTAAGAAAAGCGGCGTTGGATGAAACAACTATTAAAACTTTTAATCTTACCAATGTAAGGTTTGGACAGTCTGAAACAAGACCAAAGTTGTGGAGCATCAGCAATTTCGATTTCAGTTATTCGTTTACGAAATTTACGCAGACCAACCCGATTGTTTTGATTAATGAAATTGCCACGCATCATGGCGGCGTTGGGTATACCTATAATGCCAATTCAAAATTTATAGAACCCTTTAAGAAAAAGATTAAAAATCAAAGTCCGTGGCTGGCACCCGTGCGGGATCTTAACGTAAATCCTATTCCATCACTAATAAGTTTCAGGGCCGATATAAACCGGCAGTTCGGAACTTTTGTACCGCGCATTGTAAACACTTACGACAGTAAAATTGAAAAGGTAGACACCAACTATACAAAGCTGTTTACCGTAGACAGGTTTTATAATTTAAGATGGGATTTAACGCGCAGTTTAAATGTAGATTTTTCTGCGTCTAACTTCGCAACAGTTGATGAACCGAGAGGACTTCTGAACACGCAGGCTAAAAAAGATTCAGTACGGAACAACTTTTTCGATGCGGGCAGAAATACATTATACCAGCAACGCGCAACCTTAAGCTATAACCTGCCGCTGAGTAAATTGCCTGCCACAGACTGGATCACTTCAAGGTACAGTTATACTACAACCTATAACTGGATAGGTGCAAGCCTGCTTGCCAGGTACCTGGGTAACACTATTGAAAATAGTCAGCAACATAGTGTAACCGGTGAATTTGACTTTAACAGGCTTTACAGTAAATCAAAGTGGTTAAGTAAAATATCTGCAGAAGATACCGACCTTCAGTTTGGCAACGAACCCACGGAGACTACTGAAGGTGATACCGTTATTACTATAAAACCACGTGCAGATGTTATTAAGGGATTAAAGGGAAGGGAGAAGAAAGTGGCATTGCAAAAATGGCGCGCTAAAAAAAGAGCCGCACGCCTTGCAGCTAAAAAGAATAAGCAACCGGGTGCAATAGGCGGCCTTGCAAAGGCGGGAGGTCGTGCATTAACTATGGTTAAACGTGGATCATTAAATTATACTGAAAGTTATAATAGTCGTGTTCCCGGTTACCGCGCCGGTATTGGTTACGATTCAAAAAAATTCAATTCTTTGCAACCGGGTCTTGACTACGTTTTTGGCAAACAGCCCGATACTACATGGCTTAATGAAAAAGCATCACAGGGAATTCTTGTTCAGGATACTTTGTTCAATGTTATGTTCCAGCAAAATTTTCAACAGCAATTAAATATTACTGCCCAACTGGAACCGTTAAAAGAATTTGTTATTGACCTGAACATTCAAAAAACATTTACCAAAGATTACACAGAATTGTTTAAAGATACCAGTGCGCTCTCAACACAATTCGAACACCTTAATCCATTGGCAAATGGTGGATTCAGTGTTTCCTATATCAGTTTTAAAACTTTATTTCAAAAGTTTGACCCTAACCAGGTCTCCCCCACTTTTGTTACGTTTCAAAATAATCGCATAGTAGTTGCGAATCGTTTGGCTGAATCAAATCCTTACTGGAACGATTTGCCCGATAATGAGAAATTTACAGATGATGGTTACCCAACTGGTTACGGTCGTTATTCGCAGGATGTGCTTATACCAGCATTTCTTGCGGCCTATACAGGCAAGAATGCTTCTTCTGTTACGTTACTCGATCAGTCAAATCCAACGATTAAATCAAATCCATTTAGTGGCATTCATGCATTGCCTAACTGGAGATTAACGTATACAGGATTGTCGCGCATACCAAGCCTTGAAAATATATTCAACAACATCACCATCTCGCATGGTTATTCGAGCACGCTAAGCATGAACAGCTTTACAAGCGCGCTGAATTACTATGATCCACTAAGGTTAGGCGCTCCAGCTTTTGTAGATACACTCAGCGGCAACTATGTACCTTTCTTCCTTGTTCCGAACCTTACCATACAAGAGCAATTTTCTCCTTTGTTTGGTGTTGATATAACTACAAATGAACAAACCAGTTTCAGGGTAGAATATGCAAAAAGCAGGCAGCTGAGTTTAAGCCTGTACGATTACCAGCTGAGTGAAGTAAGAAGCACACAGATTTCGTTTGGCGGATCTTTCAGAAAAAAGGGTGTAAAGTTTCCTATCAGGTTACCATTTATGAAGCCTGATGCCGAAAACTTAACAGACCTGAATGTAAGCCTTGACCTGGCTTTGCGCGATGATGTTCAAACAAACAGCAGGTTAGACCAGGCAAGTGCATACAGCACAGGCGGGCAAAAAGTTCTTTCCATTCAACCTTCTGTAGATTATATTTTAAATAACAGGCTTAACCTAAAATTCTACTTCGACCAGCAGCGCATTGTTCCGTACATCTCAACATCGGCACCCATAACAAATACAAGAGCCGGTGTACAATTAAGAATTTCATTGGCGCCAAATCAATAATTTTATTGATTGAATTGAAAAAGAAAAATGAAAAAAAAGATTTTGTTTGTTTGCGTTGAAAACAGCAACCGCTCTCAAATGAGTGAGGCCTTTGCAAACATGTATGGTCATGATAAAATTGACAGTTATAGTGCAGGCTCCAAACCTTCGGGCATTGTAAACCCAAAGGCTATAAGGGCTATGAAGGAATTGAAATATGACCTTACCAAACATACATCTAAAAGCCTGGAAGAAGTAAAAACTGCAGCACCTTTCGATGCAGTAGTTACAATGGGTTGCGGCGATGCCTGCCCCTGGATGCCGGCAAAAACATTCATTGACTGGCAAATACAGGACCCAAAAAATTTGGATGAAAAAGAATTTAACGCGATACGCGATGAAATTGGTAATAAGGTTAAAATATTAATAAACGACCTGCTTGGTAAAATTCAACCCCATGAATAAAACTGCCTTAATAACCGGTGCTACATCCGGCATTGGACTTGCAACGGCAAAAAAACTCGCTGAAACGGGCATGAATATTATTTTATGCGGAAGAAGGCAGGATAAATTAAATGAAATAGAAAACCAGTTATCATCAACTTCCAAAGTGCATTCCCTTGTATTCGATGTGCGCAATAATGAAGAAGTAATTATGGCGATAGCTTCCCTTCCGTCAGAATATAAAAGCATTGACATACTTGTAAACAGTGCAGGAAATGCGCACGGATTATCATCGTTTGAAAATGGCGACATAGATGATTGGGATGCCATGATAGATGGAAACGTAAAAGGATTATTGTATGTAACAAAAGCAGTGATACCTCAAATGGTAGAAAGAAAAACAGGCCATATTATAAACCTGGGATCTACTGCCGGAAAATATACATATCCGAATGGTAATGTATACTGCGCCTCTAAAAAAGCAGTGGAAGCAATAAGTGAAGGCCTGAGATTAGACCTTACTCAATTTGGCATTAAGGTTACAAACATTGCCCCCGGACTGGTGGAGACCGAATTTTCAATTGTGCGTTTTAAAGGGGATGAAGAAAGAGCAAAAAAAGTGTATGAAGGTTTTAAACCCTTAACAGCAGAAGACGTTGCGGATGTTATTGTGTATGCCATATGTGCACCGGCACATGTTACCATTGCAGATGTTATGATGTACCCTGCAGCGCAGGCCTCTCCTACCCAGGTGTACCGTAAAAATTAATCCTTTATTTATTTTTTTGAGGGAGCTGATTCTTTAGGAAGGTCTTTCCAATTCCATAAATGCATGCATGCATATGTTCGGTAGGGCTTCCATTTTAATGATTTTTTAAGTAGCGCCTCTCTCAGTTCTTTCTTATTATCTGTTTTAAGATTATATAATTTTATCATAGCCTGCTGAATACCCAAATCATCCACAGCAAACACATCTTCTCTTCCCAACGTAAACATCAATAACATTTCAACAGTCCATTTTCCAACACCTTTTATTTCAGACAAAAGTTCTATAATATCTTCATTGCTCATTTTCATCAATGCCTTGTCAGTTATTTTTCTCTCAATACAAAATGAAGCAACATTTTTAATGTATAACGTTTTCGCATTGGACAATCCAATGCCACGCAACATTTCAAAAGGCATATCCAAAACCTGTTGGGCTGAAGGTTCATCGCCTTTAAATAATTCTATAAAACGGTTATAAATAACCTTTGCGACCCTGGTGCTTAATTGCTGGCTCATTATACTAGCCATTAACCTTAATGGAATATTTTTATGCGGCTTTATACGAAGGGTTAATGGCTCTTGAATGATTGCGGCTAATTTTTTATCTTTCCTTAAATGTTCAAGGTATTGCATACCACAAAATAATCATTACTTCAGGTTTTAAAAACTTACGCTTATTAAATTAAAATTGTAATGACCAGGTTTAGTGCCACCATACAAAAGTTTGATAAACAGGGAGAAAAAACAGGTTGGACCTATATTTTAGTTCCTTCAGAAATTGCCCTGCAATTAAAACCTGGAAACAAAAGGTCTTTTAGGGTTAAAGGCTCAATAGATAAAATAAAGATCAGCAATGTTGCCTTACTCCCAATGGGCGGCGGAGATTTTATACTTGCTTTAAATGCCTTATTGAGGCGAAAGTTAAATAAGCCAACCGGTGCAATGGCTGATGTTCAACTTGCCTGCGATACACAAAAACAAAGACTATCTGCTGACTTATTAAAATGTTTGGAAGATGAACCCCGGGCATTGCATTTCTTTAATACTCTTGCACCATCGCATAAGATGTACTATAGCAAATGGGTAGAAAGCGCTAAAACGCCTGCCACGAAAGCGAAACGTATTGCACAAGCTATGAATGCGCTGAGCATGAAAGCAAGTTTTGGTGAAATGATGCGACTCGAAAAAGAAAACCGCATTCAATTAAAATCAATTCTTTGAAGCCTTATTAACTATCGCTTCAATTATTTTATCTGCATGTTCGCGGCTGTTTTCAATAAACCATTTATGCGTATCCATACCACCGCAAACAACACCGGCAAGGTATACATTAGACTGGTTGGTCTCCATGGTCGCAGGATTATATTGAGGATGCTTTTTTGCATCATTTGAAAGTGCAATACCTAATTGCTTCATGAAAGTAAAGTCGGGTTGGTAACCCGTCATCGCTAGAACAAAATCATTTTCAACAGTTACAACTTCTTCACTTGTTTTTATATCAACTTCCTTTTCGCGAATAGCTGAAATGGTTGCATTGTAATATGCTTTTATGCTTCCTTCTTTAATACGGTTTACAATATCTGGCCGAACCCAGTATTTAACCCTTTCACCTACTTCCGGTTCCATCATAACCATGGTAACTTCGGCGCCTTTTCTAAAAGTTTCAAGGGCTGCATCTACTGCAGAATTATTTCCACCAATTACCAGCACTTTTTTAAAAGCATAATAATGTGGGTCTTTATAATAATGTGTAACCTTATCTAAATTTTCTCCCGGCACGTTCATTAAAACAGGAATATCATAGAAGCCGGTACTAAGAATTATATTAACTGCCGTGTAAGTTTCTTTGGTAGTTGTTACTGTAAAAAGTTCCGTTTCATTTCGTTCTACATTATTCACTTTTTCAAACAATTTGATGTTTAAATTATATATCTGAACAACCCTTCTGTAATATTCAATAGCCTCGGCACGGTTTGGTTTAAAGTTCAGGCTCATGAATGGAACCCCGCCTATTTCAAGCCTTTCGGAGGTTGAAAAAAAGGTCATGTACAAAGGGTAATTATACAGGCTGTTTACCAGGCAGCCCTTTTCTATGATCACGTATTTTAAACCTGCATTTTTTGCTGCAATGCCACATGCCAGGCCAATGGGGCCGCCCCCAATTATTAGTACATCATAATTGCTCATTGTTCAAAACTAATATTTTGCAGGGAGTGATTAATTACTTTTCAATATCTCCACCAGGTCGTCTAAGAAAGGCCACTGGCTTGGGTACATTTTTTTTCTTGCGGTTGGTAAATCAAAATACCCGGCCCGATCTACTTCATCAAACATTTCCTGTCGCCCGCTTTTAGGTGGCCATTCCATAGAAAATTGATTGGAACAAATAAAAGGTTTTAAAAAAGATTCTTCCACAGCCCATGCAGAAATTACTTTACCGCTTTTTAATTTTACAGGCTGTAAGGGATAAAATTTTTCAGCAGAAATGTTATTGCCTGTTTCTTCGAAAAGCTCGCGTTTAGCTACTTCCAGAGGCTTTTCATCATCATCATATTCACCCTTGGGAATACTCCAAACACCATCGTCTTTATTTTTATAAAACGGTCCGCCGGGATGCACAAGCAGTACTTGCAATAACGAATGTTCGTTATAACGAAAAACTAATAAACCTGCACTTTTTTTAGCCATTCATTTGGTTTGTTTACAGTAATTGTATGAATAAAACATTTACTTTGCCCACATTCGTAAAATAAAATTTTTATTTAAAATGAAGGTAGCAGTTGTTGGTGCAACCGGGTTAGTGGGAACAAAGATGTTACAGATTCTTGAAGAGAGAAATTTTCCTGTAAGCGAAATTATACCCGTTGCATCAGAAAGATCGGTGGGTAAAGAGATCACCTTTAAAGGGAAAGGTTATAAAGTTGTGAGCATGCAAAGTGCAATCGACGCAAAGCCGGCTGTAGCCTTATTCTCGGCAGGTGGCAGCACATCTTTAGAGTGGGCGCCAAAGTTTGCAGCAGCAGGCATTACGGTTATTGACAACTCCAGTGCATGGAGAATGGACCCTTCCAAAAAGTTGGTTGTACCAGAAATAAATGCTGATGCCATTACATCAGAAGATAAAATAATTGCCAACCCAAATTGCAGTACCATTCAAATGGTAATTGCACTTAATCCATTGCACCAGAAATACACTATAAAAAGGATTGTTGTAAGTACTTACCAGAGTGTTTCTGGTACTGGCAAAAAAGCGGTAGACCAGTTGTTTAATGAAAGGAAAGAGATAGAAGGTGAAATGGCGTACAAATACAAAATTGACCTGAATGCCATACCGCAGGTAGATGTTTTTTTGGAAAATGGTTATACTAAAGAAGAAATGAAAATGGTGAATGAAACCAGGAAAATTCTTCGTGACGAAAACATTAAAGTAACAGCTACTACAGTTAGAATACCGGTGATTGGCGGCCATAGTGAAAGCGTAAACGTAGAGTTTGAAAATGATTATTCCCTGGAAGATGTGTTTGAACTTTTATCAAATTCCCCGGGGGTTGTAGTAGAAGATGATAAAGCATCTCAAAAATATCCCATGCCTTTACATGCACATGAAAAGGATGAAGTTTTCGTTGGCAGATTGCGCAGGGATGATACACAACCCAACACGTTAAACATGTGGGTGGTAAGTGATAACCTTAGAAAAGGTGCTGCCACTAACGCAGTGCAGATTGCCGAATATCTTGTAAGCAAAAACTTGTTGAACTAAAAATTTGGGTAAGATTTTTTTCAATTTTACCCAATAAAAAATAATTTTTGCCGTTTAATAGCAGGCAATTAGTTTTGCTGCTCAATATCCAATATCTATTTTTCTATGAGAAAGCCATTTTTTCTTGTTGCTATCCTTGTATTCTCTACCCTGCATTTTAGTTGTAATAAAAGTGAACAGGCTGTTCCTGTGGCCGAACCTGAAGCAAGAGATCAAAGTGCAAATACAGACAAAACTAAAATAGTTACTTACCTTATTAAATCCGGCGAACATTACCCAACGGTAAATCCTACTGTGTTTATCAGGAAAAACGAACTAAACTTCTATGCCGGATTCGACAGTTCGTGCATATACACCCTGGACAATACTTCTAACCAGAATGATGTAAATAAATTGTACGGCTTTAGCGATTGCGGCTCGCACCACCTGGATAACAGTGCAAGAATAGGCTGGCGTTGGAGTGAGAATGCATTACGCATATTTGCATTTGTACATAATGATGGAAAGATGATTATAAGAGAAATGTACACTGCACAAATTGGAGAGAAATTAAAGTGCAGGATCACCTGCCTTCCCACAGCATATGAATTTGAAGTAAATGGAAGCATTGTGCAGGTAGACAGGCATTGCATCGGGTCTTACATGCGCTACAAACTCTATCCTTACTTTGGTGGCGACGAAGTTGCACCACACGATATCAGGATCAAAATATATGAACTGCCTTAACAACCAAAACTAACTTTTTAAACAGTTCAAACTTTCAAAAAAAGTATAGCCGCAGAGAACCACAAAAATGATCGCATGAGGCATTAAAGATGAGGGACTTTATTGCTGATTGCAGAAAATTTTGTGATTCTCTGCGGCTAATTATTTTACTTAACTCACAGAACTTTCAACCGTTAACGACCTGAAAATTGATTCCAGGTTACTGCCTTCGGTTTGAAGGCTTGTAATGTTTAAATTGTTTGATAAAGCCATTTGCAACAATTGCCTTTTAACTTCATCGGTATTACTGCTTGCCAAAGTAAAACTACTGTCTTTTAATAATTTAACCTCATTTACAAACTTCAAATTTTTTAGATCATCTATTAACACACTTTCAACAAACCGCACCTTTACAAGATTACCCGCATTATTTTTTTGCAAATTTTCAAGCCTGTCGTCAGCTACAATTACACCTTTGTTTATTATTATTACCCTGTCACAGATTGCCTGCACCTCCTGCAAAATGTGAGAAGAAAATAATACTGACTTATTATTACCCTGTTCCTTGATTACATTTCTTATTTCAACAATTTGGTTAGGATCTAAACCACTCGTGGGTTCATCTAAAATAATCACGGCAGGATCATGTATCAATGCCGCTGCAATACCTACTCTTTGTTTATAACCTTTAGAAAGTTGCCCGATTTTCTTATTGCTTTCATTTGTTAAACCGGTAAGCGCAATAACACGGTCAATCGATTTTTTACTATCGTATATCTTATGAAGCCCTGCAATAAATTGCAGGTATTCTCTAACGTACAACTCGTAATGTAAAGGGTTCGCCTCAGGCAGGTAACCTATATTTTTTTTAACAGCGATTGGGTTTTCATTTACATCAATATCACACACTTTTACTGTACCACTTGTAGCCTTAATATATCCTGTAATAATTTTAAGTGTAGTGCTCTTTCCCGCACCATTTGGACCTAAGAACCCAACTACTTCATTTTTATTTATATTGAATGATATATTATTTACCGCAGTTTGACTCTCATATTGCTTGGTCAAATTATGAACCGCTATACTCATGCTGTAAATTTTTTCAAAGATAGCGGATGCCTTTTAGCAAGGTTACATAAACAGGTAACTTCCGGCTCAGGAAAAGTTTTATATATTGTTCATTAAATTTATGCTCCTAAAGCTAAAGCCATATGTCGTATCCATACCAGATAAAAACGTCTGATGAATATTATGCTGAATATAAAAGAAGTATTGAGCAACCTGAACAATTCTGGGATGATATTGCACAAAACTTTACCTGGAAAAAAAAATATGATTCAGTTTTGGAATGGAATTTTACAGAACCCAAAGTGCAATGGTTTAAAGGTGGAAAATTAAATATCACTGAAAATTGTTTAGATCGTCATTTACCTGCATTGGGTAATAAGCCCGCTATTATATGGGAGCCTAACGACCCCACAGAAAAACACCTTACACTAACTTATAAAGAACTTCACCATAAGGTTTGCGAATTATCAATAGTACTCACGAACCTGGGCATTAAAAAAGGAGACCGTGTATGCATTTACATGGGCATGATTCCTGAATTGGCAATGGCAGTGCTTGCTTGTGCAAGAATCGGTGCAATACATTCCGTTATTTTCGGAGGATTTTCTGCACAAAGTATTTCTGACAGGCTCGATGATGCAGAAGCTGCATACATCATTACCTGCGACGGTGCCTTCCGCGGAGCAAAAGACATCCCTTTAAAAAGTGTTATTGATGATGCACTGGTGCGCAATAAGACTGTGAAAAAAGTGTTGGTTTTTACACGTACTAAAACTCCTGTATCCATGATTCAGGGTCGCGATGTGTGGTGGGATGATGAAATTAAAAAAGTGTCGAATGCTTCTATTGCCCGGCATGCAGCAGAAGAGATGGATGCGGAAGATCCCCTGTTTATTTTATATACCTCTGGCTCTACAGGCAAACCCAAAGGTGTGGTGCATGCATGTGCCGGTTACATGGTTTACACCAATTACACTTTTGTAAATGTTTTTCAATACCAGCCCGGGGAGATATTTTTCTGTACCGCCGATATCGGGTGGATAACCGGTCACAGCTATATTGCCTACGGGCCACTTAGTGCTGGTGCAACAGTTTTAATGTTTGAAGGCATACCTACATGGCCCGATGCAGGCAGGTTTTGGGAAATTGTAGACAAGCATAAAGTAAACATTCTATATACCGCCCCAACTGCCATAAGAAGCTTAATGGGTTTTGGCACAGAACCCTTACAGAATAAAGATTTGTCTTCTTTAAAAGTTCTTGGTACTGTTGGTGAACCTATAAATGAAGAAGCATGGCACTGGTATGATGAGCATATCGGCAAGAAAAATTGCCCTATTGTAGATACCTGGTGGCAAACAGAAACCGGTGGCATTATGATCTCAAATCTAGCCGGTGTAACACCTGCAAAACCTGCATGGGCAACACTTCCGCTACCTGGCATACAACCTGTTTTAGTTGATGAAAATGGAAATGAAATCCCGGATCCCGCACCGAATGAAGTTGCTTCAGGAAATCTTTGCATTAAAGCCCCCTGGCCTTCAACAATCAGAACCACCTGGGGCGATCACGACAGGTGTAAACAAAATTATTTTGCCACGTATCCTAACCTGTACTTTACAGGCGACGGTGCATTAAAAGATAGTAATGGATTTTTTAGAATAACGGGTCGTGTTGATGATGTACTAAATGTGAGTGGACACAGAATAGGCACGGCTGAGGTGGAAAATGCTATAAATATGCACGCAGGCGTGGTTGAAAGTGCGGTGGTAGGCTACCCCCACGATATTAAAGGGCAGGGCATTTATGCGTATGTAATTTATAATGGAACCAAGCTGGAAGATGAGCTTACTAAAAAAGATATTACGACAACCGTTTCACGGATTATCGGACCTATAGCCAAACCCGATCGAATACAATTCGTAAGTGGTTTGCCAAAAACCCGCAGTGGAAAAATTATGCGCCGCATTTTAAGAAAGATCGCAGAAGGCGAAACAGAAAACCTGGGCGATACAACTACACTGTTAGACCCAGCGGTAGTTGATGAAATTAAAAATGGTAGGGTGTAGCTCTTTTATTAAATGCATTCCCATTTAAGAAAACTTTCTATAACCATATTTTGCAGCCTTAAATCAATCGCTATTTTTGTTGGTCACATTTAATTAATTACTCTTTTATGGGTTGGATCATATTTATCATTGGCGCCATCGGTTGGCACATTGGCGTTTATGGCATGTTTAAAAAGGCCGGCATAGATGGGTGGAAAGCATTTGTTCCCTTTTATAATACCTGGCAAATGGTTGAGCGTTGTGGTATTAAAAAAGTTTGGTTCTGGTTACAGTTCATTCCCATTGCAGGGCAGTTTGTTACTATATGGATACTCATCATATTTGTAATGCATTTTGGTAAATTTTCGTTTCTGCAACATGCTGCTGCCGTTTTCATTCCATTTATTTATTTGCCTTACCTGGGATTCTCGAAAGATGTGCGGTGGGGCGGAAAAGAAGTTGTTGCACGGTATAAAAAATCTGCTACAAGAGAATGGATAGATGCAGCGGTCTTTGCCATTGTTGCTGCAACACTTATTCGCACCTTTGTTTTTGAAGCATATACCATACCTTCTGAAAGTATGGAGAAAACATTGCTGGTTAACGACTTTCTATTTGTAAATAAAATGAGTTATGGCCCGCGCTTACCCATAACCCCGCTTAGTTTTCCCTTTGTACATAACACGTTGCCGGGAATGGCTACTACCCCTTCTTACCTTGAATGGTTAAAATTGGATTATAAAAGATTACCTGGCACCACCCAGATTCAGCGCAATGATGTAGTTGTTTTTAATGTACCAATAGGTGATACAATCATTAACCTTCCTGACTATGGCAGTAAAAATCCCTATTACGATGTACTTCGGCAACAATACAACGGAAACAGGGATGCATTAAATGCTGACTTTCCGGTGTTAGTTCACCCACTGGATAAAACTGATAATTACATAAAAAGATGTGTGGGAATGCCCGGGGACAATCTGGTGGTAAGAGACGGAGTTTTATATATTAATAACCGTCGTGCTTTTATTCCCGAAGACAGCCAGATAGATTACCAGGTAGAAACGAATGGAACACCATTTACTGCCGAATTTTTGCAGGGCAATTTGGGTATTGATGTTGAAAATACAAAGGGACAAATTGATGTTAACCCGTCTCAGCCCGATACATATTACATTAACATGACCCCCGGCGAAGCGAAGATGGTTCAGAAACAACCCAATGTAAAAAGTATTAAGATCTCTTTATTAAATGTTACAGGTTATACATTTCCTTTTGATGATAAAAATTTTCCCTGGACCCCCGATAACTACGGACCAATACACCTACCTAAAAAAGGAGATGTAATTACAATAACACCCCGAAACATAGCTCTTTATCAAAGGCTTATTACAAATTACGAAGGCAATACGCTGGAAACTAAGAATGGTGCCTTTTACATTAATGGTAAACAAACCAATATTTACAAAACCAAATACAACTATTACTGGATGATGGGTGATAACAGGCACCGCAGCCAGGATAGCCGTTTTTGGGGTTACGTGCCTGAAACACATATTGTAGGTAAGGCGACACTTATCTGGTTTAGCTGGGATGGCGGACCACGATGGAACCGTTTGTTTAAATCAATTAAATAATCAACAGAAAAAAATATTAATTTCCTCACCCATGGTGAGGATTTTTTTTACCCATAATACAACTTAGAATGGTTGAACAACATCGGTTTGAATACGAAAAATTAAACACGGCAGATGAATTGAGTGGTGATGACAAATTGTTGCTGGCTAAAGCAAAACAGGCAACGGTTCATGCGTACGCACCGTACTCAGGATTTCATGTTGGTGCTGCTGCGCTACTTTCAAATGGTGAAATAATTACTGCATCCAATCAGGAGAATGCAAGCTATCCTGCAGGCATTTGCGCAGAACGCGTATTGTTATCTGCGGCGGCGGCCATGCATCCGAATGTTGGCATAAACACTATTGCCATTTCATATAATAATACCAAAGGCTCCAGCAACAAACCGGTTAGTCCCTGTGGCATTTGCAGGCAGAGTCTTGTAGAGCATGAGGTAAGATTTAAACATCCCATTAAAATAATTCTTTCGGGAATGGAAGGCAATATTTTAATGTTGAAATCTTCATCACTTCTGCTGCCTTTTGGTTTTTCGGCAAGTGATATGGTATAGGTAAAAATAATTTCCATATTAGTATAAGTGTATAAGATGGGTATGGCATACATCAAAATCCCTTAATCAAAAAACATAAAACTCCGCATCGAATAGTATTTTTGCTGCAATTGCTTACAAAATCAACCTGGATTTTATTATGACGTGGAAACAAGTATTTACCTCTTCTATCGGTAAAAAGATCACCATGAGCTTAACAGGGATCTTCCTTATCACTTTCCTGGTGGTACATGCGGGATTAAATGCCTGCATCTGGTATAATGATGAGGGCGAAATGTTTAATAAAGCGGCTCATTTTATGGGGGCAACGATTGTGATAAGAATAGTAGAGATAGGCTTGTTTGTTTTTATAATGCTTCATTCTATCCAGGGCATAATGCTCGAAGTGCAAAACCGCAGCAAGCGCGGCACCGGTTATGCCATTGATTATGGAAACCGTGGCAGCAAATGGTACAGTCGCAGCATGGGTTTACTGGGTACCATTATATTGCTTTTTCTTATTGTGCATTGGATACATTTCTGGATACCTTCACGTTTTACAGGCGGCATCGACGAGGTAACATATCCACCTTCAATTGAACCCATTCATAACCTGTACAAATTAATGCAGGTAACTTTTTCGCAATTGTGGGTTGTGATTTTGTATGTTATTGGCTGCATATCCCTGGGTTATCACCTGGCGCATGGGTTTCAAAGCGCTTTCAGAACACTTGGCGTAAATAATAAAAGATACAATAAACTTATCTCGGCAATAGGCTACGCATTTTCAATTATTATTTCACTTGCATTTGCGCTTATGCCAGTAAGCATGTATTTAGGATGGGTAAAATAATTTTGAATTGAACGCCTAAGGGCAAAAAAATTATACAATTATTTATGGTTGATGCAAAAATTCCTTCAAAGCCTTTAGAAGAAAAATGGAATTATTATAAGGGGCATTGCAAGCTGGTAAATCCTGCAAACAAACGCAGTCTTGAAATTATTGTTGTGGGAACAGGATTAGCGGGTGCCTCTGCAGCCGCCTCACTTGGAGAGCTTGGCTACAAGGTAAAAGCATTTTGCTTCCAGGATTCGCCACGTCGGGCACATTCCATAGCAGCACAGGGCGGAATAAATGCAGCAAAGAATTATCAGAATGATGGTGACAGCGTTTACCGGTTATTCTACGATACAATTAAAGGAGGCGATTACAGAAGCCGGGAGGGTAACGTGCACAGGCTTGCCGAAGTAAGTGTAAATATCATTGATCAGTGTGTTGCACAAGGTGTGCCTTTTGCAAGAGAATATGGCGGATTATTAAGTAACCGCAGTTTTGGTGGTACTCAGGTTCAGCGTACATTTTATGCCGCGGGACAAACGGGGCAGCAGCTTTTAATAGGTGCTTACCAGGCATTAGAAAGGCAGGTGGCATTGGGTACAGTAACCATGTACACCCGTCACGAAATGCTTGAGGTGGTTATAATAGATGGCAAGGCAAGAGGCATTATCTGCCGCAACCTTATAACGGGTAAGGTAGAAAGGCATTTTGGTCACGCAGTGCTATTATGCACCGGTGGGTACGGAAATGTTTTTTACTTATCGACCAATGCAATGGGCAGCAATGTTACTGCTATTTGGAAGGCACATAAGGCAGGCGCATATTTTTCCAATCCATGCTTTACACAAATACATCCAACCTGTATTCCTGTAAGTGGTGAGCACCAGAGTAAACTTACATTAATGAGCGAAAGCTTAAGAAACGATGGGCGGATCTGGGTTCCAAAAAATAAAGGAGATAACCGGAAAGCTAATGAAATACCACCTGAAGAAAGAGATTATTATCTTGAAAGAAGATACCCCGCATTCGGCAACCTGGTACCACGAGATGTTGCCTCACGCGCCGCAAAAGAAAGGTGCGATGCAGGATACGGAGTGGGCAGCAGCCGGCAGGCGGTGTACCTCGATTTTTCTGCAGCCATAGAGCGCTACGGACGTGGTGAAGCGAACAAACAGGGAAGGGAAAATGTTTCTAATGAAGAAATTTTTAATCTTGGCAAACAGGTGGTGAATGAGAAATACGGAAACCTGTTTGATATGTACGAAAAAATAACAGGAGAAAATCCATACGAGGTGCCAATGAGAATTTACCCTGCTGTACACTATACAATGGGTGGGTTGTGGGTTGATTATGAATTGCAGACCACCGTACCGGGTTTATATGCTTTAGGTGAATGTAATTTTAGCGACCATGGTGCAAATCGTTTGGGCGCAAGCGCATTAATGCAGGGTCTGGCAGATGGCTATTTTGTTATTCCTTACACCATAGGAAATTTTCTGGCAGATGAGATCAGAACATCACCCATTTCACTTGATCATCCTGCATTTGCAGAGGCAGAAAAAAAGGTACAACAAAGACTGGAAAAACTTATTTCTATACAGGGAACTGAAACGGTGGAAAGCTTTCATAAAAGGCTTGGCAAAATTATGTGGGATAAATGCGGCATGGCACGAAATGCAGAAGGGTTAAGGCAGGCAGTGGCTGAAATAAGGGCCTTAAAAAATGAATTTTGGAGCAATGTAAAAATACCCGGGCAGTTGAATGAAATGAATCCCGAATTAGACAAAGCCGGGCGCGTTGCAGATTTTATTGAACTCGGAGAATTGATGTGCATTGATGCATTACACCGTGAAGAAAGTTGTGGCGGTCACTTTAGAGAAGAATTTCAAACGGAGGAAGGAGAAGCTTTGCGCGATGATGAAAATTTTATGTACGTCGCAGCATGGAAACACCTTGAAAATGATTGGGAACTGAACAAGGAAAAGCTGGAGTATGAAGAAGTAAAACCAAGCCAGCGCAGTTACAAATAATTACGTTAGTAGCCAATATGCTATTGTACGAAACTAAATTTTACATATGGAGCACTATAATATGAATCTTACTTTAAAAGTATGGCGGCAAAAAAATAGCAGGGAAAAAGGCAATTTTGAAACTTACAAAGTTTCAAACATTTCAAGTGAAATGAGTTTTCTTGAAATGTTCGATGTACTGAACGAGCAATTGATCCATGATAATAAAGAGCCCATCGCATTTGACCATGATTGCCGCGAAGGTATTTGCGGTATGTGCAGTATGTACATTAATGGAAAACCCCATGGACCATGGAAAGCCAATACAGTATGCCAGTTACACATGCGGGCATTTAAAGATGGCGATACCATTGTAGTTGAACCCTGGCGTGCAAAAGCCTTCCCGGTAATTAAAGACCTTGTTGTAGACCGCTCTGCCTTCGACCGTATTATGCAGGCGGGTGGTTACATATCTGTTAACACCGGTAATGCAGTTGATGCGAATGCAACGCCAATTGACAAGGATGATGCAGATGCATCTTTTGCAGCAGCGTCATGCATTGGTTGCGGTGCCTGTGTTGCAGCATGCAAAAACAGCAGCGCCATGTTATTTGTATCAGCAAAAGTTGCACATTTGGCATTATTGCCACAGGGAGAACCAGAAAGAAAACACCGTGTAATTAATATGGTTGCACAAATGGATAAAGAAGGTTTCGGATCATGCACCAATATAGGTGCCTGCGAAGCTACCTGCCCAAAAGAAATATCATTAAGCAATATTGCATTGCTAAACCAGGAATATTCTAGGGCTGCACTTACAATAAAAGAATAAACTACCTACCAAATAAAAACAAAAATGGGGACTTTTTTAAGTCCCCATTTTTGTATGATTTATCTGCCTCGTTTACCAGATGATTTTTTTGAAGCTGATTTTTTTGAACTTGACTTTTTAGCAATCGATTTTTTTGGTGCAGATTTTTTAGAAGATGATTTTTTTGGTGCAGCTTTCCTGGGTGAACTTTTTTTAGTTGCACTTTTTTTAGTTGCACTTTTCTTTGCTGTTGATTTTTTTGCAGCAGGTCTCCTGGATGCGGATTTTTTTGCAGCTGCTTTTTTAGGCGCACTTTTCTTTACAGAAGATTTTTTTGGTGCAGCTTTTCTTGGTGCACTTTTTTTAGAAGCAGCCTTTTTAGCAGAAGATTTTTTAGGAACTTTTGCACCTGCACTTCTTGCTTCAGATAAACCAATTGCAATAGCTTGTTTGCGGCTGGTAACTTTTTTTCCGCTTCTTCCGCTTTTAAGTTTTCCGCGCTTCATTTCATGCGTGGCCCTTTCAACTTTTTCGCCACTTTTTTTTGAGTACTTTGCCATAAGTAAATTGTTTTGTAATTAATGGATTAGTTTGACCTAATAAAATTATCTAATTAAATCTGTTTAACAACGCTTCAATTTTAATTATAGTTTGTACATAAACATTTATTGTATGTCATACACTACACCTGAAGGAACACATATTGGACATGTTCACTTAAAAGTTTCTGACATTGAAACATCATTAAATTTTTACCGCGACCTGCTTGGTTTTAAAGTGATGCAGAGGTTCGGAACACAAGCGGCATTTCTTTCTGCAGATGATTATCATCACCACATAGGTTTAAATTCGTGGCATAGTAAAAATGCACCACCCGCGCCGAAACACTTGCCAGGACTGTATCACACAGCAATAGTTTATAAATCAAGAAAAGAACTTGCAACTATTTTCAAGCGATTGATCGATGCAAATTATTCTATAACGGGCGTCGCAGACCATGGTGTTTCAGAAGCAATTTATTTAAATGACCCCGATGAAAATGGTGTTGAATTATATTGGGATAAACCAAAAGAATATTGGCCATTTGACAATGAAGGAAAACTAAAAATGATAACAGAAGCTCTTGATATAAATGATTTATTAAGCGAAATAAATGTCTAATTCCTTTTTTAATTTTAAACAATTTAACATTCATCAAAACAAATGTGCAATGAAAGTTTGCACCGATGCTTGTTTATTTGGTGCATGGATCGCAGAAAAAAATAAAGATGTTACACTTAAACATGCATTGGATATTGGAACAGGCACAGGTCTTTTATCACTCATGCTCGCACAAAAAAATATCAATGTAAAAATTGATGCGATTGAAATTGATGATGATGCGGCCTTGCAGGCAAATGAAAATTTTAATGCATCGAAATTTAGAAACAACATTAATATTTTTCATACCCCTATTCAACAATTTGAAACCAAAATAAAATATGATCTCATTCTCTCAAACCCACCATTTTTTTTAAATGCATTAAAAAGTAATAACGAAAAGAGAAATACTGCACTACATACAGGTACGCTTAATTTTTCTGCATTATTAATTTCAGCCAGGAAAAATATTTCCAGTAATGGAACCTTTGTTGTTTTGCTTAACAGTACAAACACAACTGAATTTTTATCTTCCGCGCTTTTACATGGCTTTCACCTGCATCATCAGGTCAATGTAAAACAAACACCCTTTCATAAACCTTTCAGGGCTTTGTTGTATTTCGGAAATTATCCTTCACCCCCTATCATTGAGGAAATAATTATTAAAAATGTGAATGGAGAATATACTCCAAACTTTAAAAACCTTTTAAAAGATTATTACCTCTACCTGTAGAAGCATAAAGTTGGAATCATATTTGTCTTTAATGGCGGGTATTAAATAGTTAACCATGCACCTGAACAATTGTGCCGTATTAAACGGAAATAATTCTAATTCTAATTTCCTGCAGATTGAAAATCCCTTTTCATCATTTTGGATGGCCGGGTACGAATGCACCGATAAACTAAATGCGTTTGGCAACCGTGTAGACTTTTTAAAACTTACCGGCCACCTGCATCTTTTAGAAGAGGATTATAAATTATTAGGCGACTTTAACATACAAACCGTTAGGGAAGGCATCAGGTGGAGCCAGGTTGAAACCAGCCCATACAATTACAACTGGAATGCGGTTGAACAGATGATTCGCAAAGGGCAGCAAATGAAAATTCAGCAGGTTTGGGATCTTTGTCATTTCGGTTATCCTGATGACATAACTCCACTCCATCCATTATTTGCCAGGAGATTTTCTGCTATGTGCAGGTCTTTTGTAAACTTTTATCGCTCCATTGTGCCTGAAGGAAAACTGATTGTTACACCCATAAACGAGGTAAGTTTTATATCGTGGCTGGGTGGCGATGCACGGGGCACTTCACCCTATTGTATTAATAACGGATGGGAAGTTAAATACAGGTTAATGGCGGCATATATTGAAGCTATACACGCCATGCGCGAGATTGATAAAAATTTGTTAGTACTAACAACTGAGCCGCTTATAAGCCAGGTGCCCAGCTTTGATGCCGGTGTAATTGAAATAGCCGAATCTTTTAAGCAACACGACCTGCAATACCAGGCAACTGACATATTATACGGGACCATTTGCCCTGAACTGGGAGGTTCTCCCGCCTGCATAGATATGGTGGGGGTAAATTATTACTACACCAATCAATGGATAACAGGAACAGGTGAATTTTTACCATGGGCAAATGAAAATAATGACCCGCGCTGGCGGCATTTAAGTAGTCTTTTCAAGGAAGTTCACCAGCGTTATAATAAGCCTATCGTTTTAAGCGAAACCAGTCACCCGGGTATAGACCGCCCATCCTGGATACATTTTATTGCAGAAGAATGTGCGGCAACAATTCAGCAGAATATTCCTTTGTGGGGAATATGCCTCTACCCGATTATAGACCGGCCAGATTGGGACCACCTCGATCCCTGGCATAACAGCGGTTTGTGGGATGTGGATATAACCGACGGAAAACTTTCGCGACAATTATATTTACCCTATGCCCAGGCACTTTTACAAGCTCAGAAAAAAATAGAAGAAGCCATTAACAGCAACACGATGGCTTTAAATGTAGCGTAATTATTTTGTTGAAAATTTATACACAGTTGTTTGACTATACGAAGTTTTTGGAGTTAAAATAGTTGACGGGAAAGATGGCTGGTTTGGTGAATCCGGATAGTGTTGCGCTTCTAAACAAAATGCTGTTCTGAAATCATCTTTTACACCACCTTTAAATGTATTTTTTGACTGCATAAAATTACCTCCATAGAATTGTAGCCCTGGTTCTGTGGTGAACACTTCCATAAATATTCCTGTTTTAGGTGCATATACAGTTGCAGCCAGTTCAGCGTTTTTGGTAATGCCTTTATTCAGTACAAAGTTGTGATCGTAACCCTTTCCATATTTTAATTGATCATCAACAGAATCTACCCTTTGACCAATTGGTGTTGGTGTGGTAAAATCGAATGGTGTACCCGTAACAGAAGCAATTTTTCCGGTTGGGATAAGTGTTGAATCTACGGGTGTGTATTTATTAGCTGCTATCATCAACACATGATCATTAATACTACCAGACCCTTCGCCATTCAAATTAAAAAAGGCATGGTTGGTTAAATTAACGGGTGTGTTTTTGTCTGTGGATGCGTCATAACTTATTCTTAGTTCATTACTGTCTGTTAATGTATATATCACTTTAACATTCAGGTTACCCGGATAGCCTTCTTCCATATCTTTTGATAAATAAGTTAGTTCAAGATTTTGGGGACCGGTTTGCTTTGCATCCCACACCACACTCTGAAAGCCTTTAATACCGCCATGCAGGGAGTTTACACCATTATTAGTTGCAAGGGAATATTCTTTTCCATCCAGTGTAAATTTTCCTTTGGCAATCCTGTTTCCATACCTTCCTATTAGAGCACCAAAGTAAGGCTCGGTAGAATTTTGATAATCTTTAAGATTATTAAATCCAACTACCACATCAACCAGGTTGTTATTTTTATCAGGCATAGTTAAGCTAACGATTCTTCCACCGTAATTGGTTATCGCTACTTCTACCCTGTTGCTATTTCTTAATATAAACAATTCGGTTTTTTTACCATCAATGTTATTTGCAAAGTTTTCGGGAGGGGGAATAAGTGTCTTTACTGTTTCCGTTGAATCGGTAGTTACGTTGTTATGTTCATCATTATTACATGCCATAAAAAATAGAGTGATTAGTAGAAGAAGCGAATTAATATTTTTCATTGTTTTAATGCTATTGTGTGTTATAAAATAAAAAATTATGCCAATGCTATTGAATTTTTAGGCCTGTAATTTTGGAAGGAATCCAAACCTGCATTTCGCTTTTTCCACGATTTGCCCATGTGTAATAAGGAATAGCGGTTACCTTTTTATCGAGAATATTAACCTGTGTTCCGGCATCATCGGCAACCAATTGTTTTGCATTTACTGTTAATGCAATAACCGGTTCAGAGTCTACATTGTATGGTATGGCTACAATAGAGGTGCCCTCCGGGATAAAAATGTCATAAACGGTATTGCTGTTATCAATACCTTCTACACAGTACACCAACGGACCGCGTTGTAAAGCCATTTTATTATTGTTGTACACAAGCTGATCTTTCGAAGAAACCTGTTGCACATGCATTGGCATGGTAAACAATACTACATCACCCTTCTTCCATGTACGGTCAATAACCGCATAACCATTTTGCTCAGTATAATTCACAGGTTGCCCATTAATAGTTACACCTGGCTTATCGATTGTATTAGCCTGGGTATACAGACCACCTGGAACGGTGTTACCCACAAGCCATCCCGGTATACGGATTTTAAGCTTAAATTTTTTTTCTTTTTCCGGGTTTATATTAATTGAAATATTTCCATTCCATGGATAATTTGTTTGCATAAATACACCCACACTACTTCCACCCAAATTTACCGTAGTATTACTTCCAACAAATAAATGCACCCACACTGCATCGTCAGAAACGCCATACACATAATTACCCAGAGAAGCAACGAGGCGTGTAATATTTGCTGGGCAACAGGCAGTGCCAAACCATTCGCTTCTTTCATGATCGCCATTCGATGCCAGCACATTATCATAAAAAAACTTTGTACCGCTTAGGCTTAGTCCGTCAAGTGCACCGTTGTACAAACTTCTTTCCAACACATCAAAATATTTACTTTCTCCTGTAAGCTGGCTCATACGCTGGTTCCAGAATACCATACCGACAGAAGCACAGGTTTCGCAATATGCTTTATCGTTTGGAAGGTCGTAATCTTTGCTGAATCCTTCGTTATCCCCTGATGCACCAATGCCACCGGTAAGATACATATTGCGGTATACCACATCTTCCCAAACGGTTTTCATAGCATGCAAATAACCTGTATCACCGGTAACTTCAGCTACATCAGCAGCGCCAGTGTACATATACATGGCGCGAACGGCGTGCCCAGTAATTTCATTTTGGTTTTTAACTGAAGCCATATCCTGCCAGTAATCCGGCTTTATCCAGTTACCTCCATACGTGTAAATATTTTTACCCCTTTGCTGAAGATACCAGTCTGCCAGTTTTAAATAATTTTCATTGCCGGTTAAGTGATACAGTTTCATTAATGCCAATTCAATTTCCTGGTGACCGCTAAACCATTTTTTTTGATTGATGCGCATGGTGGTATCAATATGATTGGCAAGTTTAACTGCAACATTAAGCAAGGCAGTTTTTTTAGTTGCTTCATAGTATGCCACCGCTGCTTCAATTAAATGACCGGCGTTATAGTCTTCATGTTTTTCTATATCGGTCCATCGCCTGTTGATATCGCCTAATTGAAAATAAGTGTTTAGATATCCATCAGGCATTTGCGCTGCAGCAATGAGCGCGATCCATCTGTCTGCAGTTGCTTCAAGCTCTTTATTAGGATGGGTTTGCAGGGAATACCCGATAGCCTCCAATGCTTTATATACATCGCTGTCATCATAATAAATGCCTTCATGTTTTTCACCTTTGTTACGGATAACTTTCTCAAAATTTCTGATACGCGGGGTTTTAATTTCCGTCTGGTATATACAGGTCTCAAGTGTTTTAGTAGCGACCTTATCAATTTTTGGTTTCCAGAAATCGTCAGTTATTTGCACCTGTGAAAAATTAACCGGGCTGTATTGTTGCACTCCCTGCGAATGTATTAGCGAAGACCTTAAAAAAATGAAAATAAATAATTGTAAGAAGTAACGACATTTCATAGCATGTAATATGAAAGTAAAATACTGCAAAAATCATTACAGGTCTTTCATCATCCAAATACTACACCCGGTATGCCCGGAATTACCTAGGGAACGATTTAGCTTTTTAAAGCCTAATTTGTAATACATGCCTACTGCTACCTGCAATTCAGGCATTGATTCAAGGTACATTTTATCGTACCCTAATTTTTTTGCGGCTGAAACGGCTTTTTCAATTAATTGTCTGCCTAAACCTTTTCCTCTTGCTGCTGGCAGTAAATATAGTTTTACGAGTTCACAACAATTTTCAGGTAGACCCGGGGTGGGGAATATACCGCCGCCGCCACACACTACTCCATTAATATCTATAATAAAATATTCACTTCTTTCTGTTTTAAAAAGATCAAACAAATTGTCGGTGGTGGGATCAAAATATACAGTACCAGGTTTATTCGCATTAAATTCTGAGAGCACATTTCTAATAATGTGCGCAATGGCTGCATTGTCTTCTTTTTGCAGCTTGCGTATAATAATATTTTCCTGCATAAACCGCAAAAATACTTAGCACGTTCAATAATCAGGAAACAATAAGAACAGGAATGATTAATTTATGCCGTACGTCATTAACTGTTTGTCCGTATATAAAATCTTTTATGCCCTTATGCTGGTGCGCGCCCATAACCAGCATATCGGCATCGGCTTCTTTTACTATTCTAACAATTTCTGTTATCCTGTTATGATAACCTAAACGGGTCTCTATACTGTAGCCCATGGCAATTAACTGCGCTGCATAACTTTGCAATCTTTCCTGGTCGGTTCTAGTCTCAAGATCATCAGAAGATGCGCCGGAATAACTAGCTGAGGCTGTTTCTACAATATGTATCAACACATATGTTGCATCTTTCTTTCCTTGCGCCAATGCATAGGTAACAGTCTTCTCATCTTTCTTACTAAAGTCTAGTGCAACAGCGATTTTTTGCAGATCGGGTATTGCAGCGATCTCCAGCGCATGTGCATTGTAATGCATTTGGAGATCGGCTTTTGCTTTTCGCGTACGTATAATTGGCAACAAAGTCATGGTAAGAAATAACCAGGTAAATGCAATAGCCACGATAACAATAAAAATTTTAAATAAAACTTCTCCATCCCGCGCAAAAACAGCAAGCGCCTCTTCTGTTACAAGACGTACATTTAAAAAAACCAGGATGGCCGCCACAAGCCATGAAAGAATTTTTACAGGAAGTTTAATGGCAAATTCTCCCATTGTTTTTTTATTACTCACAAAATGTATAAGGGGAATAATTGCAAAACCTAATTGCAGGCTCAAAACCACCTGGCTCAGCACTAGCAGGTCATCCAGGTTATCGTCCCCGGAAATGAGAATAACCAGCACTGCCGGTATGATCGCAATAACCCTTGTTATTAACCGGCGAAGCCATGGATTTATTCTTAATCGCAAATACCCTTCCATAACAATCTGGCCAGATAAGGTTCCTGTAATAGTGGAACTTTGCCCTGCAGCAATCAACGCAATGGCAAAAAGAAAAGGAGCAAGTTTTGTTCCCAGCATGGGCTCCAGTAAACGGTGTGCATCTTCAATTTGTGCTACTTCTGTATTACCCGTTGTAAAGAAAACTGAAGCGGCTAAAATAAGTATGGCGGCGTTTACAAGGAATGCGCCGTTCAATGCAATAACGCTATCAATAAAATTGTACTTCAGCGCTTTCTTAATTCCTTTTACATCTGGCTTTATCTTTCTCGTTTGCACCAGCGCTGAGTGCAGGTATAGGTTGTGGGGCATTACAGTTGCGCCAATAATACCTACAGCAATATATAACGCCTGGCTGTTAAGTGAGGTAGGAATAAACCCTGTTAGTACATCGCCTATAACCGGGTGAGCAAAAAATATTTCAATAAGAAAAGAAACACCAATAATACCTACCAATGCAATAATAAATGCCTCCATTTTGCGAATACCATACCGTTGTAAAACCAGTATTATAAATGTATCTAACACAGTAATAAGTACACCCCATAAAATGGGTAACCCTGTAAGCAGGTGCAATCCGATTGCCATACCCAATACCTCAGCAAGGTCGGTGGCAGCAATGGCTATTTCTGCAAGAATATACAGGCAAAAATTTACAACGGGGGGATATTCCTCCCGGTTAGCCTGCGCCAGATCCCTACGCCTTACTATGCCCAGCCTTGCACTAAGGGTTTGAAGTAAAATGGCCATGAGGTTACTCATTAATAAAACCCATATGAGTTTATACCCAAACTGGGCGCCACCCTGCAGATCTGTTGCCCAATTGCCGGGATCCATATAACCAACACTTACCAAATACGCAGGACCCAAATAGGGCAGCACCTTACGCCATCCTTTTTTTGGTTTTGAAACATCTACTGACTCATGCACTTCACTTAAAGAAGCATCGCTGATGTTAGTTTTCTTTGCCATTATATTACTTTTACTTTAAAGGGCCTCGGCCAGTTGTTTGCTTAGGTTCAGGTTATTTTTGTTTCGAACTTTTATTTCTACAGACCTGTCTATACTTTGCCGCTTTTTAATTTCAATGCGTGCGCCGATGCTTATTTTCTGCAGCCTTAAAAATTCAAGCATTTCGGTAGATTGAACAGTTACAGCGCTTAATATAGCCGGCGTGTTTACCGGTAATTCTGAAAGGCTTAATGCAACAGGCATTTCCATTTTGCCATCTATGTCGGGTATCGGATCTCCATGAGGGTCAAAGCGGGGATGCTTTAAAAAAGCATCGAGGCTATTAATAAGTTTGGTGCTGTTTATGTGTTCCAGTTGTTCAGCAACGTCGTGCACTTCATCCCAACTAAATTCAAGAACCTCTACCAGAAAATATTCCCATAAGCGATGCTTGCGAATAATATACAGAGCAATGCGAATGCCTTCCTTATTAAGCGTAACACCCCTGTAAGGCTTATAATGCAGTATTTTTTTTGTGTGCAGTTTTTTTAGCATGTCAGTTGCAGAAGCTGCAGCCGTATTCAGGTGGTTAGCCAGGGCATTCGTACTTACAACCCCATGCTGCTGCAGATGGTAAACAGCTTTAATATAGTTTTCTTCAGCAGTTGAAAAATTAGGCAATTCTTAATTAATTTTTAGACAAACCTAAAACTTATTATTAAAAAAATTACTTCTAATCATATATTTTTAGCAAAACAAGCGCCCTATGCTTCGCCAAATAATGATTATGCTGGTAATGGTGGGTTTGGTTGCCTGTAATAATGCAGATGACAAAACCACGAATAAAGCAGTAAATACGTTTGAAGATTTCTCCGGAATTTTTCAACCGGTAAAAACACCCAAATTGTATGCTGATACAGCTCTTATGTCTTTTACTGACAGCAACTATATAGATGTACAGGTAGCACTAAAATTCATTCCTGATTCAATTTTGAGGATGGAAAAGGTAAAAGGAAAAGAATTTAAGATTCGCGCCGCAGGTAAAATTGTTTCCGGTAATCACCATTATTTGTTCCTGCAATTAATAGACAAGGCAAGAAGTGAACTAATAGTATGTATGTTTAATGAGAAAGGTAATTTTATTACATCCTTACCGCTGGTAGATAACTTCAACAAAGACGGGTACAGGAATTCTGTAAACATTACTGAAGAACCCACTTTTATTAAGAGCAGGGAGAAAAAAATAAAAAACAATATAGCATTTACCCGTAATGGTTATGCTTTTGACGATTCAGCCCAAACCTTTATGGTGGTAATTACCGACAGCAACGAAAACCTTACAGGTTCGGGTGATATTTTTAACCCGGTAGACACCCTGCCAATGCAAAACCAGTTTAGTGGCCGTTATGAAAAAAATGAAAGAAGTTATATTTCTGTAAGAGATGGTAGAAATGAACAACAGTATGTTTTTTTTATACACTTCGAAAAAAATGGTGGTGATTGCAGCGGGGAGGTAAAAGGTGAAATGAACATGGTTAACCAAAACACAGGGCATTATAGTGAAGCCAGCGGACCATGCAGCCTTACATTTACATTTACCAAAAATGCTGTTGCGGTAACGGAAGAGAATTGTGGTAATAAAAGAGGTCTGGACTGTTTATTCGATGATACTTTCAAAAAAAAGAAGATTAATTAAGATTGCTTATTTAACTCTACAATACGCATTGCCTTTAATGTTAGTTTCACCTGCAAATCAGCACTCTACATTGCCGGAGTTTTTTTGGATTAAGTTTTGCCACCATAGCAGGCGATTGAATTTTATAAACCAATTTTCCATTTACATTCCTTAAATAAACCAAAACAAATGATTTGATTTCTGTGTAAACTTTTTAATGTGTAGTATTTACATTAAATATTTACGCCTAAATTGCGTCGCTGTTTTAAAACAACCAATTAACAATTATGGATTTTAGAAATTTTAAAATTCCCTATGTTACTGACGAGCGGTATTCAAAAAGGGTGGCTTATTTTTCAATGGAATTTGCAATTCATCAACCATTAAAAATTTATAGTGGTGGACTGGGATTTTTAGCAGGTTCGCATTTAAGAAGCGCTTATGAACTACGGCAAAATTTAATAGGCATTGGTATTTTATGGAAATATGGTTATTACGACCAGGCAAGAAACCAGGATCAAACCATGCATGTTACCTGGAAGGAAAAAAACTACAGTTTTCTTGAAGATACAGGTATAAAATTCCAGATACCTATACATGAACATCCTGTTTGGGTTAAAGCTTATTATTTAAACCCCGAGACTTTTAATTCTGCACCGTTGTTTTTATTGTCAACGGATTTGCCCGAAAACGATTATGTATCACAAACCATTTCTCACAGGTTATACGATGCAAATGTTTCAACAAAGGTTGCACAGTTTATTTTATTAGGTATAGGAGGGGCAAAGCTTGTAGATGAGCTAAATTTTAACCCAGACCTTTATCATTTAAACGAAGCGCATGGTATTTCATCTGCATTTTATTTGCTTAAGAAATTTAAAAGTCTTGAAAAATTAAAGAAACACCTGGTATTCACCACCCACACCCCGGAAGAGGCAGGCAATGAAAAACATGATATGTACCTCTGCGAGAAGATGAGTTATTTTCATGGTATGCCCTTAGATGAAGTGCGAAGAATTACCGGTATGGATGGTAGTGAATTTAATCATTCCCTTGTTGCCTTGCGTTTCGCAAGGAAATCGAATGCAGTATCTGAATTACACGGACATGTATCGCGGGAAATGTGGAATAAGCATGAAGGTACATGCGAGATCATTTCCATTACTAATGCGCAAAATTGGAAATATTGGTCTGATAAGCAGTTATACAAAGCCATGGATGAGCACAATGACTGGGCTTTTGATGACCGTAAAAAATATCTGAAAAAACGTGCTTTTGAACAGGTAGCCGACCAGGTCGGAAAACTGTTCGATCCTGAAATATTAACCATTGTTTGGGCAAGAAGGTTCGCAGGATATAAAAGAGCCGACCTGTTGACACAAGACATGGAAAGGTTTGAAAATCTTTTAAGCAATACCAAATACCCGGTACAAATTATATGGGCAGGAAAGCCTTACCCACTCGATTACCCAGCCATTTCACAGTTCAATTACCTGGTGCATTTAAGCAAGCGTTTTAAAAATGTTGCCGTAATGCGTGGGTACGAGCTTACGCTTAGCAAAAGATTAAAACAGGGTTCAGATGTATGGTTAAATAACCCCCGTGTACCCCGCGAAGCCTCCGGAACCAGTGGAATGACCGCAGCCATGAATGGTGCAGTAAATTTTTCTACTGATGACGGATGGATTCCTGAATTTATAAATGATGGCAATAATGGTTTTGTAGTTCCAATGGTCGATTATGAAAATATGAGCATACACGACCAGGATAATTATGACCTGAACAAACTATACGAAATATTAGAAAACCAGATATTGCCATTGTATTATGACAATTTTGATACCTGGAGACAAGTGGTTAAAAATGGCATGAGGGATGTTAGGTTTAAATTTGACAGTAACCGTATGGCGCATGAATATTACGAGCTATTGTATAAATAATTTCCATTAAAAATCTCAATCAAATAAAGGCTTTTTTTAAAGCCTTTATTTTTTTATAAACTTTACAGGTGCAAGCGAATTATGGAAAAGGTGGTGGCACGGCATCAATCATTTAAATGCATGTATAAGGGTGAAGAAAACCAGTGAAGAAAATCTAACGGATGGAGAATTGCTGGGCAATTACAAAACCAGCAGGAATAATGAATGGCTGGGTATTCTCCTTTCCCGCTATACCCTTTTATTATTCGGTGTTTGTTTAAAATACCTGAAAAATGAGGAAGATGCAAAAGATGCTGTTCAGCAAATATTTCTGAAGGTCTTAAACGAAGTTCACCAATATAATATTGATCATTTTAAGGGATGGTTATACACCGTTGCAAGAAATTTTTGCCTGATGAAATTGAGGGGTAGCAAAGAGAAGCAAATGCAGGAGTTAAATGATGAATATTCTTACCTGCCAGAAGATGTTGGCATTAAAGAAAAGATAGAAAATGAAAAATTGCTTACCCTTATAGAAAGCAGCTTACCCGAATTAAATGATGCACAAAAAACATGTGTAACTTTATTTTACCTGCACAAACTAACTTATAATAAGATCAGCGAACAAACCGGTTTTAGTGTGTTACAGGTAAAAAGCCACATACAAAATGGCAAACGCAATCTTAGACTTCTCGTAGATAAAAAAAGGCAATAATGGATGATTTAACTAAAATATGGAATGATGGTGAAGAGCTGAACGAACAGCTTTTGCTCCGATACATAAATGGGGAAGCCACCGCCGATGAAGTTAGAATGGTAGAAGAAAAAATGGCATCCTCCAGCTTTGTAAATGATGCGGTAGAAGGGCTGCTACCATTACAAAACAAACACAATATAAAAGGCGATTTAAGTGCCTTAAACAAAGGTTTACAAAAGCAACTTTCCAAATCAAAATCACATAAAGAAAAGAGAAAGATCAAATACCTGTACTGGGGTATTATTGCGGTAATAGTTATTTTAATGCTTAGCCTTGCTGTTGTCCTACTATTGAAAATTCAGGAATAATTACTTGTATTGGTAATCGATTTTTCCTAAAGGCCTTTTGTCTTTATTGAATAAAACATCTTTTACTTTCAGCCCACGATCGTCGTAAACATACTTCCAAATGGTATAATTCCCTGCCCCCGCTGATATCTGTGTCATCACAGCAACCTGTTGTTTATCGTTGTATTCCAAAATAAATTCAGGAAGCAGCTGGGCAGCCTTCTTGTTATATCTTACCACGTCTGTAAGTAAACCATCATCATTGTAATAATAGTAATAATGCTCCATGGTTTTGCCCTTCTTCTGCCAAAACTCTTCTACAATGTTACCCTTATCATCAATTTCAAACTCAATTTCCATGGTATCATTTCCATTTTTTACACGCAGCATATAATCGGGAACATTCTGTTCATCATAAAACCATTGGTGTACTTCTTCAGAACTACTTTCCATTTCTGCATCATTGGTTTTATTTTTAATGCTCGCTATATTTCCACTGTCTGTATAGGTGTAATCTATTATAGAAACCACTTTCCCAGTGCTGTCGTAAGTATGCACCAGTCGGCTGTTTTCGTACAACGCTTCTGTATAAGACTTATCGGCAGAGGTATAAGTAGCACTTGTAGTTACCAATGTTCCATTTTTTAAGATTTCACGTGTGTAAAAAAAGTCTGCGACAGGCAAACCATTCGCTTCAAAGCTTTTAGCAGTCACTTCTTTAATGCCACTTTTTAATAAAAGTGCGTAAGCTTCGTTTGCCCTTTTAACGTTTACAAAATCGTTATAATAAAACTGGCTGAATGCATTAGTTTGAAAAATAATAGAAAATAAGAAAACAAAAATCGCTGCTGAGATCGAACGTTTATTAAACATGTAATTAAAATAGTTGTGAAAATAAGAATTAAGAAAAGGGTGATTTGTTCGCAACCCATTTTTAACACAAATATTACCAGTTTGCGTACGTTCTGTACTTTTAGCCAAAATTAACTGGCGTGTCTCATTTTAAAGAAAGAAAAGATAAAATCTGTCTCAATTGCAATGCGGCTGTTATGGGCAGGTATTGTCACGTTTGCGGGCAGGAGAACGTTGAACCTCATGAATCTTTCTGGCAGCTGACTACGCATTTAATATATGATATTGTTCATTTCGACAGTAAATTTTTCGTAACACTAAAAACCTTACTCTTTAGGCCAGGCGTGCTCACGCATGAATATATAAGGGGACGCAGGGTAAGTTTCCTGCACCCGGTTCGAATGTACATTTTCACCTCCACCATTTTTTTTCTGTTGTTTTTTCTATTTGTGATTAAACCATCAGATTTCGGTTATAGAGATAAAGCTTTTACGCTTAATACGGAAAAACTGCAAAAACAGGAAGCGCTTTTAAGAGATAGTGCGGCAAGAATAACAGATTCTGCCTTAAAAGTTCAACTAATGGATAAGGCAAACAACCTGAATGAGGCAAATAAATATTTAGGTAAAATTAAAGCAGATTCAAGCAATAATAATTATGAAAAAACAGAAGCAAATTCAAACATATTTAATAACCTCCCTGCAACCATAGCTCTTTACGATTCAACCCAAAATGCAATACCCGCATCAAAAAAAGATGGGTGGATAAAAAAGAATCTTATACATAAAGCCTTCCAGGTAAAACAGTTTTATGATGCTGATCCTAAAAACTTTTTTCAAACCGTTACCGATAATTTTTTACACTCACTCCCTGTAATGATGTTTATTTCATTGCCCCTGGTTGCCCTTATTTTTCAATTGTTGTACTTACGGCGAAAAGAATTTTTTTATGTGCATCACGGGGTTTTTGTTATACATACCTACATCGCCATATTTATTATGCTGCTATTCGCATATGGAATATCTGCATTAAATGATTCTTTACAATGGCAGTTATTAAATTGGCTTTACGGCATACAGGTAGTATTGATCTTTTTTTATACCTATAAAGCCATGCGTAATTTTTATGGGCAAAGCCGTTTTAAAACAATTCTAAAATATGTGTTGATACTAATATTGTTTTCTATGATAATGGCCTTGTTATTAATCATATTTCTTTTTAAAACACTCTTTACCCTGCATGCATAAAGCCGCACAACAATTTGAAATATTAATTGAAATTATGAATGACCTAAGGGAAAAATGCCCGTGGGATAAAAAACAAACCATTCATACGTTACGTTCAATGACCATTGAAGAAATGTATGAACTGGCAGATGCCATTACAAATGATAACTGGAAAAACATTACAGGAAGAACTGGGAGATTTGTTGTTGCACATTGTGTTTTATGCAAAGATCGCAGAAGAGCAAAAAAAGTTTACCCTTCAACAATCCATCGAAATGTTATGCGAAAAATTAATTCAGCGGCATCCCCATATTTATGGAGATGTTATTGTGAAAGATGACGAAGAGGTTAAGCAGAACTGGGAAAAAATAAAAATGAAGAATGCAAATAAAACGTTGTTAAGCGGCGTTCCTGTATCCTTACCAGCACTTGTAAAAGCTATGCGCATACAAGAAAAAGCCAAACAGGTAGGCTTTGAATGGGAAAAGAAAGAAGATGTGTTACATAAGGTGAATGAAGAAATGGAAGAACTGCAACAGGCTATAGACCAAAATGATCAGCAACATATTGAAGAAGAAATGGGCGATGTGCTTTTTAGCCTTGTAAACTATGCACGTTTTTTGCATGTTGATGCGGAAGAAGCGTTAGAACGCACCAATAAAAAATTTATTTCCAGGTTTAATAAAATGGAAAAGATGGCTGCAGATAAAGGCATGCTTCTTTCCAACCTCAGCCTTCAACAGATGGATGAACTATGGAACCGCATAAAAAAAGAAAATGTAATTGATACAGGAAATTAAAAATGCTGCCAAACGCAATGCCTACCTTATAATTGCAGCTGCCTGGCTGTACACTGTATCTTTTATTTTCACTAATTACTTTTCCGCAGCTAGTTCAGAAGCGGGGGTTAGCGCCACCTTACACAATTACATATCTGCAAGAGAAAAAATCTTTAAGGAGATTGTTGGTAATAAGCGTGCTGTTGATGCCATAATTTCTGACGACCCAGCACCCCTGAAAGAACAATTAACTGAAAAAGAAATGGGCATTTTTACCTACCAGGTAAATGACCGTGGCAATCCTGTTCAAATTTATTGGAACACAAATAATATTATCGTTAATGAAAATTATTTAAGGCTGCCAGATGGCATACACATTATCAACAATTCAAGAAATACATATGAATTAATTAAAAGTACCATAACAAAAAACGGTATTGATTATTATGTTGTAGGTATCATACCCATTAAAGAGAACTACTTCATTAATAACAAATATTTACTCCCGCATTTTCCTGCCTCCCCTGATATTAGCAGCAATTTTGAAATAGTTGGCAAAGGAAAAGGCACTGCTGTTTTAAACAGTGATGGAAGGGCTTTATTTAAAATTCACGACACCGGAAATGCGCGAATTGACAATCCCGGCATAGTTTCTATTACACTGCGTATAGCGGCTATTTTGTTGTTACTTGTCTTATTAAATTCAATAGCCAGGCAGGTAGCATTCACTAAGGGATTTATTAAAGGATTTTTGTTTTTATTTTTTGTTCTCACGATATTACGATTTGTAGTTTATAAGTTTCCAATACCCTTTAATATTAAACAGTTCGATCTATTCTCCCCTTCATTTTATGCATCAAGCAGCTTCAACGCTTCGTTAGGCGACCTGCTGATTAATATTATATTATTGTATTGGATGCTTATTTTTATTAGGCTGAATTTCAAGCCTAAGAAAGATTGGCTGACCGGTACACTTACCGAGAAAATTATAGCATACGCCAGCCTTCTATCCTTACCATTCTTCACCTTTCAATTTGCCAGCCTAATTAGCAGCCTCGTTAATGATTCGCAGGTAACAATTGATGCAATTAACTTCTTTTCGTTAAATATATATGCACTGGTAATTTTCGTCATCATAGCATTTATAACCTTATGTTTTTATCACGCCTCAGCTATCCTGTTATGCCTTGCCTGTAAAATTAATTACCCCTTGATATGGCGGGTTTGCATTTTAGGCGGTGCAGGGTTGTTCTTCATTGTAATTGATTCCGGTCACCTGCCGCAGCATGTATCTATTGTAGTCACTATGTGGCTTATACTATATGTGGCGTTTATGTATAAGACAAAAACCTACGACAACATATCACTGGTACAATCCCCTAAATTTATTTTGTGGAGTGTATTGCTTATTGCTTCAGTTACGGCACTTGTAAGCCACCAGAACGAAGCACTTGAAAAAAAGCAGCGCCTTAAAATTGCAGATAAACTAGAACGGCAAACAGACCCCTCCGGCGAGCGATGGCTTAATATGTCCATTGCCTATTTTACTACCGAATTTTTACAAAACAATTTCAGGCGTTTTTACAATAGAGATCAGAATAAACTCATTACAGATAGCCTTATAACGCAAAATTTTTCAGGACACCTGAACAAATACGATACGAGAATATATGTGTTTGACAGCCTGCATCATCCGTTATACAATGAAGATGCAACGTCGTATGAAGATATAAAATCAATAATAGTTAACGGAAGTAAGCCCACTACCATTCCTGGTTTATACTATTACGAAAATGAATCAGACCGTTTCAGTTATTTATATGAAGCACCAGTATTTTCAAAAACTAAAAATTATTTAGGAACCGTTGTTTTATTGCTTAATCCGAAAGTGTATAAAGATGTTTCCCTGGTTCCGGAATTATTTAAACAGGTAGATGATATTAGTTACGACCTTATAACTAAATATGCCTATGCTATTTATTCCAAAAGAAAACTTGTAAATAATTTTAATGATTATGATTTTTCTGATTCGTTACCAGCTGGCAAAATTCCTGCCTTAGGCTATTCATTCATAAACCAGAACGGTTATAGCAAACTTTTTTATAAAGCAGGCAGCGACAAAATAATTGAAGTTGTATATAAGAACAACAGGCTGGTTTATTATATCGCGCTATTCTCTTATCTCTTTTTTACATTCATCATAATTGCAGCATTGTTGTATTTCGGTTTTCTGTTGTTTAGAACCGGGTTTAATACTACACGGTTAAAACAGGTTTTCAGAATTAATATAAGAAGACAAATACAGGTTACAATTATTGCAGTGAGCGTATTCTCCTTCATTATTATAGGAGCTGTAACAATATCGTTTTTCATTAACCGGTTTAATAATACCAATAAAGAAAGGCTGAATAATATAGCGCAGATGCTGGTGAACGAAATTCAAAACCAATTAAGAAACCAGATAAATGTTTCTGATAATTTCACCATAGATGACATGGGTATAAAAGGCGATCTCGAAAGAAGGGTGATAGAGATTGCAGGTATTCACAATACCGACCTAAACCTTTTTAATAAATCAGGAAACCTTATTGTATCTACGCAACCATACATTTACAACAAGGACATATTGAATTCTAAAATGCACCCCGTTGCGTATAATGCCATGCATTATAAAAGAATGATTAGCCTTATTCAGGAAGAAAACATAGCTACCCTATCTATACTTAGTTTATATATGCCCATAAAGGATGAGGAAGAAAGAACAATTGGCTACATAAACATTCCATATTTAAATGCGCAAAAAGAACTGAAGCAGGAAATTTCAGAATTTCTTGTTACGCTGATTAACCTCAACGCGATCATATTCATACTGGCTGGCGCATTGGCCATTTTATTAACAAGTAACATCACAAGGTCGTTCGAATTCATTGGAGCGAAAATGAAGGAAATAAACCTTGGTAAAACCAATGCACTTATTGAATGGACACGTAAAGATGAGATCGGCACCCTGGTGAATGAGTACAATAAAATGCTTGTAAAACTGGAACGAAGTGCTGAAGCACTTGCACGCAGAGAGCGCGATGAGGCATGGCGTGAAATGGCGCGGCAGGTTGCTCATGAAATTAAGAACCCGCTAACACCAATGAAACTAAGTATACAATATTTGCAGAAAGCCATTAACGCCAATGCGCCCAATACCAAAGAACTTTCTCAACAGGTGGCTAACACCCTGGTGGAACAAATAGACCAGTTGGCAAAAATTGCCGGTGATTTTTCTCAGTTTGCAAATATTGGAAATGTGCAACCAGAAAAATTTAATGTTCATGAAGTGATCTCTTCCGTGGTTAATTTATACAGCACAAATTCACGGATAAAAATCGAATGTAGTAACTCTAATGAACCCGCAGAAATTGTGGCAGATAAAAACCAGGTACACCGTCTTTTCACAAACCTTATAAAAAATGCTGTGGAAGCAACACCGGAAACTAAAGATGTTCACATTTATATCTCTGTAGAGCATATAAAAGGCAAATTAATTATTAGTATAAAAGATGATGGTGCAGGTATTCCTTCAGAAATGCGTTCAAAAATCTTTGAACCAAATTTTACTACCAAAACCAGTGGTACAGGGTTAGGATTAGCCATCAGCAAAGCCATTACTGAAAAGGCTAAGGGAAAAATCTGGTTTACTTCCGCTGATAATAGCGGCACCACATTCTTTGTACAGTTTCCCCAGGCGGTTACATAATAACAAAATGTACGTACATTTTTGTTTGTTTAAACAAAGGGTAATTTTTACCATAAAAAATTAAACTACAATAATTTTTAAAGTATTGAAGAACAGCCATCTTATTTAATGAGCTGTTTCAAAATGTGATTGTGAATAATTTTAAATTTTATAATATCCGTATATTAAATTTGAGATGATTAAAAAGTTTACTGTTTCATGAATATGCCGCCACCACGCAGGCAACCTGCCATACATTCCAGTGAAATGCATCACCTGATATATAATAAAGACTGGAGTAATACTTCTTTAGGAAACAGAAATTATTGGCCACAGAGCTTACAAACAACCTTAAGTATTTTATTGAATTCTAAATTTCCCATGTTCTTATTTTGGGGTGAGGATCTTATTTGCTTTTACAATGATGCTTATCGCCCCAGCCTTGGAAAAAATGGAAAACATCCTGAAATTTTGGGTATGCCCGGCAAAGAAGCCTGGCCGGAAACATGGCCGATAATAGAACCTATAATTATAAATGTTTTGGAAGGTGTAGAAGCAGTAATGTTTGAAGATTTGCTCATACCCATTTTTAGGAATGATAAGATGGAAGATGTTTACTGGACATTTTCATACTCGGCGGTTTATGGAGAAAGTAAAAATCCCCAGGGTGTGTTTGTTACCTGTGTAGAAACTACAGAAAAAGTTATTGCCTTATCAAAACTTAATGAAAGCAAAGACCGGCTAAATTTTGCCATTCATGCTGCTGAGCTGGCAACGTGGGATGTAAATCCGAGAACAGGTGTTTTAAGTGGAGACGAATTATTAAAAAAATGGCATGGATTTGAAGATCGTGAAACGCTTGATCTGGATGTGGGTTTTAGTATAGTCGCAGAAAAAGACAGGGCAAAACTTACCGCTGCATTTGAAAATGCAATGATGTTCTCGTCCGGAGGAACTTTAGATCATACCTATACCATTATTAATCCCAAAACCAATATACCAAGAACCATCCGCGCAAAAGGCAAAGCTACTTTTGATGAAAACAAAATTGCTACGCGAATGAATGGTATTGTTCAGGATGTTACAGAACAGGTTAAAGCAGAAAATGAAAAGCAAAATTTTACCGCACTTATAAATGTTAGTAACGATTTTATTGGTTTAATTAATTTGGACTTTGCATTTACATATATTAACCCTGCAGGTTTAAAATTATTGGGATGGAACAATTGCCAGGGGAAAAATATTTTAGACTGCATTTATCATGAGGATGGTTCCACTGCTTCCCAATTAATTAAAAATATTTATGCCAATGATAATATTCACATCGATATAAGATTTTATAACGCTTCAACGGGTATACCTTTTTGGATTAAGTGGAATGTTTTTACCATTAAAACCGATTTGGGTAATGTTGAATGCCTTGGAACTGTTTGCACAAATATTACTGAACATAAACTTATTCAGGAAAACCTTCAGTCTGCTCTTTTAATTGCTGATGAAAGTGAAAAGCAGTTTCGAACTGCAGTTAACCAGGCACCAATGGCCATAGCCATCCTGCGGGGTAAGGATCGAATCATTAAAATGGCGAACAGCGCCTACCTAAGTATAATCGACAAGAAATATGAAGAAGTGGTGGGTAAACCATTTTATTCAATCATTCCCGAAATAAAAAATATTCTCCAGGAAATTATTGAAGGGGTATTTACCACCGGAAAGCCCTTTTATGGCTATGAATTTCCCATAGAACTTACCCGCTTCGGTAAAACAGATTTGTCTTATTTCAACTTCGTATATCATCCACTAAAAGAAGATGATGGAGTTATAAACGGAATTATGGTGGTTGGCACAGAGGTAACTTCCATGGTTAAAACACGCCAGTCGTTAGAAACAAAAGAAAAGCAGTTTCGCAACCTGGTTATGCAATCTTCTGTTGCCATGGCAATATTTAGCGGACCTGACTTTATTATTGAACTGGCCAATACCCAAATGTTTACGCACATTTGGAGGAAAAATGAGAAGGATGTTATTGGTAAAAAGTTAATAGATATTTTTCCTGAATTAGCAGACCAACTTTTTATTCCACTATTAAAAGAAGTTTATGAAACCGGCAATCCCTGTAGGCAATTTGAAAAACCGGCGTTGGTTATAGGCGATGATGGGCCGCGAACATTTTTTCTTGATTTTGAATTCATGCCTTTTCCCGAACAAGATGGCACACTATCTAAAATAATGATAACAGCAAACGATGTAACAGAAAGGGTGGATGCCAGAAAGCAGGTTGAAATAGCAGAAGAACGTTTGCGTTTAGCCACAGAAGCCACAGAAATTGCTACCTGGGATCTTGATCTTACAACAAGAGAAATCTTTTATTCTGACAGGCTGTCAAAAATATTTGGTCATGATCCTAAAACTGTTTTAACGCACCAGCAATTGCGCGATCATATTCATAGAAATGATATTGATCAAGTTGAAAATGCTTTTAAAATTGCCCTTCAAAACGGGTTATACAAATACGAGGCACGAGTAATTAAACCCGATGGTACATTAAGTTGGATAAGCACACATGGCAAGGTAATTTTTAACAATGAAGGAAAGCCAGTAAAAATGGTGGGCACCATGCGGGATATTACAGACGAAAAAAGCCACCAGCAAATATTGGAGGAAAGTGAAGAGAAATTCAGGCTGCTGGCAGACTCTGTACCGCAACACATTTGGATTTCTGACGCTGATGGCAACATCAATTATTACAACCAATCAATTTATAATTATACCGGATTAACGCATGAGGAGATAAAAGATAATGGCTGGACAAAAATCATTCATCCAGATGATATTGAAGAAAATGTGCGCAGGTGGCATCATTCATTAGACACGGGAATTGATTATTTTATGGAGCACCGGTTTAAAAAGGCAGATGGCGAATATAGGTGGCATTTAAGCAGGGCAGTTGCACAAAAAGACACACAAGGCAACATTCAAATGTGGGTGGGAACCAGTACCGATATCCAGGATCAGAAATCTTTCAGTAACGAATTAGAAAAACAGGTTTTGGAACGCACCAGGGAATTGGAACAAAAAAATGTTGACCTTGAAAAAATGAATAAAGAACTGCAATCATTCGCCTATATTTCTAGCCATGATTTGCAGGAGCCTCTAAGAAAGATTCAAACATTTTCATCCCGTATAATGGATAAAGAATTGAATAATCTTTCCCCGCAGGGACATGATTATTTCATTCGGATGCAAAGGTCAGCAATTCGCATGCAAACACTTATTGATGACCTGCTATCTTATTCCAGAACCAATACCGCAGAAAGAAAATTTGAAACAGTAGACTTAAATAATATTGTTAGAGAAGTGCAGGACGATTTGAGAGAAGAACTTCAGCAAAGTAATGCTGTTATTCAAAAAAATGAATTGTGTATTATATCTATTATAAAATTTCAATTTCGGCAACTGTTACACAATCTTATTTCCAATTCATTAAAGTTTACCGCTGATGATAGAAATCCGCAAATTCAAATTACCGGGCACATAGATTATGGCAAAAATTTTTCACACAATAAACTTCTTCCGGAAGAACGGTATTGTTACATAAAATATGAAGATAACGGAATAGGTTTCGAGCCTGAATTTAGTGAAAAGATCTTCGAACTTTTTCAAAGACTTCATGCCAAAGGCCAATTTAAAGGAACTGGTATTGGCTTATCCATTGTTAAAAAAATCGTTGAAAATCATAATGGTTGTATTTATGCCAATGGCGAATTAAATAAGGGTGCCATCTTTCACATTTATTTACCGGTTGTTCATTAAATAACGCATACGCTATACTAAATATATTAGTATATTTGTACTAAATTAGTAAGCAAGCTTTGAGCGACCGGATAAAAGAAAAACTTGCCATTCTCGCAGATGCGGCTAAATATGATGTTAGCTGCAGCAGCAGTGGAAGCAACAGGAAAAACACCACCAAAGGTTTAGGGACCACAGGTAATGGTATTTGCCATGCCTATACCGAGGATGGGCGGTGCGTATCACTATTAAAAATTTTATTAACCAATGTTTGCATTTACGATTGTGCTTATTGTGTTAGCCGCAAAAGCAACGATATAAAACGTGCCGCCTTTACGGTACAGGAAATTGTAGATCTTACCATAAATTTTTACCGGAGAAATTATATTGAAGGTTTGTTTATTAGTTCAGGCATTTTTAAAAATGCTGATTACACTATGGAGCGCCTTGTGTTAATAGCAAAAAAATTACGAACCGAACAAAATTTTCATGGCTATATACACATTAAAACCATCCCCGGTGCCAGCGAAGAAATTATTAAAGAAGCAGGGTTATATGCTGACAGGTTGAGCATTAATGTAGAAATGCCAACCGAGAAAAGTCTTGCATTGCTTGCACCTGATAAAAAGCGAATTGATATGATTCGCCCCATGCAGGTACTTAAACAAGCGATTATTCAACACAAAGAAGAAAAGAAAATATTCAGGCATACACCCAAATTTGCACCGGCAGGGCAAAGCACACAAATGGTAATTGGCGCCACCCCCGAAACCGATCTGGAGATTTTATTAATGGCGAACGGCTTTTATAAAAAAATGGATATGCGTCGCGTATACTATTCGGGTTATGTTCCGGTAAGCAGCGATAACAGGCTCCCGGCTATCGGTACACCAGTACCAATGATTAGAGAAAACCGCTTGTACCAGGCAGATTGGCTAATGCGTTTCTATGGTTTTGCTGTAAACGAAATCGTTGATTTACAAAATCCATTACTTGAAATGGATATAGATCCCAAACTTAGCTGGGCACTCCGGAATATGCACCTTTTTCCAATAGATATAAATAAAGCTCCTTACGAAATGATATTGCGCATTCCCGGTGTGGGTGTGCAAAGTGCACGTAAAATAGTCGCTGCGAGAAAATATGGAAAAGTTTCATTTGAGCATTTAAAAAAAATGGGCGTTTCAATAAACAAGATCATTCATTTTGTGCAAAGGGGCAATGAATATGTTATTAAAGATCATCAACCTTCTCAAATAAAGCATGCCATACTTTCAGCAGGAAAAAGCAAATACAAAAACAACCTTACTCCTCAAATAGCTATGTTTTAAGATGGATGTATTAACCTACGATTGCAGCTGGGAAGGATTTTTAACAGTCGTTTTTGAAGTGTACGAATACAAGATTATGGATCCATGTATTTGTAAACATCATGAAGCAAACCCGGTTCTCTTTGGTTCATCAAAGTACGTAGAAACTAACCATGATAAAGCAAAAAGGGTGATAGCCAAATTGCAGGAAATATTATCCCCTAAGGTATTAAGCGATGTGTATAAAACCTTTTTAAGTGAACAGGCAGAAGTGGAAAATAATTTACTGAGGTTTATTCAATATGTATTGTCATCACGAGTTTCTGTTGAACATGATTTTACAAATAAATATGTTCTATTTGTTAACCAAACAAGCAAAAAGGTTCACCGCGAAAAACACAGGATGGAAGCGTTTGTTCGCTTTCAATTAACAAAAGACGAATTATATTATTCCATCATTCAACCCGATTTTAATGTATTGCCATTAATACTATCACATTTCAAAAACCGGTATGCAGACCAGCGTTGGCTTATATATGATGTACGGCGCAAATACGGATTATATTATGATAAAATTGCTGTAACAGAAGTAACGGTAAATTTTTCGGAAAATGTTAAGGGTAATAACTCACACACATCTGTGTACGATGAGCATGAAATGCTTTACCAGGTTCTGTGGCAGCAATACTTTTCAAGCGTAAATATTGCTGCCCGTAAAAATACAAAATTGCATATTCAGCATATGCCTAAGCGTTACTGGAAATATTTGGTTGAAAAAAAGTCAGGATTGAAGGGGCAATAAATTCTTGATGTAATAAAAGAAACATCCTATCTTACTGTTCGCTTATCCCATCAATAACTTTTCTGTTATGAGAAGAATTTTCTTATTGCTATTTTCTATTCTTTCGATGCTTTCATGCAGCCATCCTGATAATAACGTTGCAGCAACCCAAAATGAAATACTTGGGATTAATGATGAAAAAGAAACATCGGTAAATGACCTTATAAACGAATGGAACACCGCATGGAACAGGCACGATTCTGCTTCGATCGCCGATATTTTTGATATCGATGCAGTGCTCATCCACGATACCATAGTTGCAAAAGGACAAAAAGAAATTGCTGAAAAATTTATTGGTGCTAATTATAAATTAGTAAATAATCTTACCACAAATGAATTGAAAAGCTGGCAATCGAACGACAAGTCAGCATTTGCAGGAAGTTTTAATCTGGATATAATGAATGATGGAAAACTACTGGCAAAAAGTAAAGGATTTATTACTATACTATGGCAGAAAAGCAGTGGCACCTGGAAGGCAACGATTGTACAAATAAATACCAACGCTCAAAACATTTAATAACGAATAAATAATAAGCATTATGAAGCGTTTAGCCCTTTTATTTTTTTCTGTATTATTTTCCGTTTCAAGTTATTGCCAGGCGGCACCGCAACAATCAAAGGATTATTATTTGCACAAAAGCAAATCTCAAAAAACTATTGCCTGGGTAATGCTGGGCGGTGGCGTAACCCTTATGGCAGTGGGGGTGGCAGCAGCCCAGGCCGCAGTGATTGATGATAACCTCGGTGGTCAGCAAAGTTCTTTCAGTACCGGGGAGGCATTGGCGTATGTTGGCCTTGCATCTTCACTGGGTAGCATTCCTCTGTTTATAAGCGCAGCAAAAAATAAAAAAAGGGCTGCCGAAATTGCCTTTCAACCGCAACGGGTTTTATCACAAAAACAAGAAATGGTCTTTATAAAATTTCAACCTTCACTTTCAATTAAATACAGATTATAAGGTGGTTTTTACGAACCTTGGTACGATTATTTTGCAGTAATGTTAAACAATATGAAAGATTGGGCTGAATTTATAACCTATCAACTCAGCACATTTATTGAAATACTTGCTGCTATTGTAATTGCTGTAGCCCTGCTGCAGTTTATGTATAATTATGCAAGAAATGTTTTAAAGAAAAATGTAGAAACAATTAATCAAAATATTCGAATAAAATTTGGAAGTTCTCTTACTGTTGCGTTAGAACTATTACTTGGGGCAGATATACTCGCTACAGCCATTGCACCTACATGGGATGAGATAGGAAAACTGGCCGCCATTGCAACACTACGAACCGCACTTAACTTTTTTTTAGAAAGAGAATTAAAAAACTCGGGAATGGGAGCAACTTCCACCAAATAATATTATGGCAAATGCAGAAAAAGAAATCAATAAGCAGTTTATTAAAAAGGTATGGATAACAGGAAGTATTTTCTCCCTCATCATTGTTACCCTTTTTCTTCTTAAAGCTACCTTCAGTGTAATTTTATTAGTACTTGCAGGCGTGCTTATCGCTGTATTTTTCCGCGGCTTCGGAGATCTGATTCAGCGAAAATTAAAATTTAACGATACCGTTTCGTTGCTCATTTCAGTATTGTTTACTTTTTTGCTGGTCGCGGGTATCATTTGGCTTATAGGTAGTAAGCTACAGGCGCAGGCAGTGCAGTTGGGAGAAACTTTGCCCGCTTCTATTGAAACGGCAAAAGAAAAATTGAACAACAGTTCCATTGGTCAAAAGATTGTAAAAGATTTTTCGTCGGCACAAATGCAGGAAAAAGCAAAAACCATAGCCTCTACTTTTTTTAAAACAACATTTGGTGTTTTAGGAGATGTTTACGTAGTTATTTTTATTGGGATTTTTCTAACCGTCTCACCCAAAACATATAAAGAAGGAATAGTGTCACTGGTGCCACCGAAAGGAAAAGAAAAGGCAAACGATGTGCTGAAAAAACTTGCAGACAATTTAAAAAAATGGTTGAAAGGAAAATTGTTTGCCATGTTCGTAGTGTTTGTATTAACATCCATAGGGCTTGTAATTATCGGAGTGCCCATGTGGCTGGCGCTTGCAATTATGGCCGGTATTTTAAATTTTATTCCCAACTTCGGTCCATTAATAGCAATGATACCTGCAGTATTAATTGCCTTGATGCAAAGCCCTAACACGGCTGCACTTGTAGCAGGTTTATATATATTGGTTCAGTTTGCTGAAAGCAATTTTATAACTCCAATGGTTCAGCAAAAACTGGTGAATATTCCACCGGCATTGATCATTATTGCCCAGTTAATAATGGGTACTCTAACAGGAGGCTGGGGAATTATTCTTGCTACCCCATTAATGCTTATTGTAATTGTGTTGGTGCAACAATTATATATAAAAGAACAGCCCGGCAATCAGGATGAATAATTTAACGTTTTGCCTGTTGTGTTTTCACAAATTTTTCAAATTGCTCTAGCGAAAAGCTGCTAACATTTTTTTCTTTGGTTACACCACCCTTTTGTGCGGCATACACGCCATATTTAATCAGTTCAAATTCAGGTATAGCATGCGCATCCGGGTTAATAGAAGTAAGTACACCCTTTTGCATGCAATAATCCAGGTGGCTCCAGTCAACATCCAGCCTTCTTGGGTTTGCGTTCAATTCTATTACAACATTGTTTGCCGCACAGGCATCTATAATTTTTTTATGTTGTAAGGGCAGTCCTTTTCTGCTTAACAATAACCGCCCGGTTAAATGACCTAAAATGTTTGTGTATGGGTTTTCAATAGCTTTGATCATTCGCTTCATGGCTTTATCTTCCTCCATCTTTAAATTGCTGTGCGGAGATGCAATGATAATGTCGAAAGTGGCAGAATTTCATCCAGGTAATCGAGGCTGCCATCGTTTAAAATATCACTTTCAATGCTTTTAAAAATTTTAAAACCTTTCAATTTTTTATTCAGCTCATCCACCTCTTTATGTTGCGCTAAAACACGTTCTTCCTGTAAACCATTTGCATAAAAAGCGCTCTTGCTATGATCGCTTATAACAAGGTATTCATACCCACTTTCCTGCGCACTGCGTGCAAGCTGTTCTATGGTGCTTATTCCGTCGCTCCATTTGCTGTGACAATGAATGATCGCACGCACATCTTTCAGATCAATTACATCGGGCAAAGCGTTTTTTTCAGCGGCATCAATAACGTGCGGATGCTCGCGCAAATAAGGTTCAATATAACTGACTTTATTTTTTTTGAATATTGTCTGCTCGTCTTTATAAACTTCTTTTTTATTGTTTTTAAACCGCTCATTCCATTCCTCCAAAAAGGCTTCGCTGCAACTTGTCTCAAATAATTTTTTAAAAACGTTTTCATCGGTTGAAAAATAAAAATGCAGGTGTACGTTCTCAGTTAGGGTCTTAAAAATGGCGCGCTCTTTATCCATTTCAACAAGTTCGAAATTGTTTTTGGAGAAGTATGATGATAACTTATCTGCAGGTGCATTGGTCACCCATTCAAGCTTATCAATCGTTAACAAATGCCGCCTGAAATCACCTGTTTGCAGCATGTGGTAATCTTTAAACGCAACCTGCAATTTTTCATCAATTGCATGCGCGAACAATTCAATTTTAGCAAACAGAAATGCACTTTGACCACTTAAATAAAGTTCGATATTTTCCTGAACATTCTGCTGGGTTTTTTCTCCAAAACCTTTGTAACGGCTCAACCGGTTTTCACTGCAGGCGTGCAGCAATTCACCAATGGTTTCAATCTCCATTTCCTTCCATATCAGGGAGATTTTTTTAGGACCGATCCCTTTTATATTCAGCATTTCTAACACCCCCGGCGGCGTTTTGGCAATAAGATCATTCAATTCTTTTAATTCACCTGTTTGAATGATCTCTGCAATTTTTCTTGCTGCAGAGTCACCGATACCTTTAATAGATGAAATTTTTGATGCGGGCAAATCTTCCAGTTCTTCCGGTAATTTTTCTATAGTGAAAGCCGCAATGGCATTGCCTTTAGCCTTGAAGCTGTTCTCGCCATGTATGTCCTGCAACTTTGAAAGTAGTGATAACTGGTCTGCAATAAAATAATTATCCACCGCCATAAAACTTATTTATAGTGAAGATAAGTTAAGCACGTAATTATTTTATTCCATAAAAAAATGCGTTGTTCTCAACGCATTTTAGAATAAAACTTATGATCAATTTTATTTAAACAATTTTTTAAAACCGGCGCCCTTCCGGCTTCTTTTATTCATTATTACCAATGCGGCACCAAGAGCCATAATACCCGCAGCTACTACTATCAATTTCGTATAATCCCGGGGTTGCTTGGCAGGCACATATAGTAACCCGTTTACGTCAGCCACAGCCGGTTCATCAACATACCTACCACTTCTGGGAACAGCGTTCGTATTGAAGTGCGTATATAAGTTGTGGAGTTCCTTTCTCATATCCCTGCCGCGCATGGGTTTACCATGCCCTGACGCAACAACTTCTGGAGCCAATACCATCAATTTTTTTACGGACTCTTCTGCTGCAGGCCAGTCAAACGTTAAGTATGCAGGTGGGCCGCTAATAACTTTCTTTTGAAATAAAATGGCAATGGCAGATTCGGCTTTTGTGGTAACAAATGCATCGCCTGCAATTAATACTTTATCCTCAATTCTAAAAAGACTAATATGCCCCGGTGTATGCCCCGGTGTATGAATAAACTGCCACCCGCTTAAAAAAGGAACATCATTAGTATCTTCAGGCATTGTAACCAGGTATTCCTCGATATCTATTGGAGACCTTGGATACATAAATGCCATGGAAGACATTAAGCCGCCACCCACAGTTGGGTCGGGAGGTGGGTAAGAAGATTTGCCCGTGAGATATGGCATCTCCATATAATGCGCATATACAGGCACATGCCATTCTGCTGCCAATGCTGCCAGCGCACCGGTATGATCAAAATGACCATGGGTTAAAATGATGGCTTTGGGACGCTTGTCTCCAAAAAGCTGTTGAGCCATCTTCTTAATTTTACCGGTGGAGGTTTTTAATCCTGCATCAACCAATACCCAGTTTTCGTCTTCAGGGTTTTGGATCATGTATACATTAACAAAAATGTCTGTCATACCCCATACACAGTCGGCAACAGAAAAATAAACATTCTGGCGTTTCTTTATTTTAGGTTCCTTTATCATAAATATTTCTTTAGTGGTTTTTAAAGTAAATGAATAAAAAGTATGCCACTCTCTGTGCTCTTACCTTAACGATTCTGTATGGTTCATATCCGTTACTTTTGCGGGCTTTTAAAGGGGTGGCAAAAGGATAAAAAGACTTAAGATTCTTTTATTATTTAAACCTCTTAATGCAATCCCTGTATATCCAAAATTTTGATTTTTACATTTAATGAGTTACGAAAAAGAAATAAGCAGGCGAAAAACATTCGCGATCATATCTCACCCCGATGCCGGTAAAACAACATTAACCGAGAAGTTCCTGTTGTTTGGGGGTGCAATACAAACCGCTGGTGCTGTAAAGAGCAACAAGATTAAAAAACACGCCACCAGCGATTTCATGGAAATTGAAAGACAGCGTGGAATTTCTGTGGCAACCTCTGTAATGACCTTTCAGTACAATGATTTTTTAATTAACCTGTTAGACACACCGGGGCACAAAGACTTTGCGGAAGATACCTACCGGACGCTTACTGCAGTTGACAGCGTGATACTGGTAGTAGATAGTGTAAATGGAGTGGAAGAACAAACACGCAGGCTGATGGAAGTTTGCCGCATGCGCAATACGCCAGTAATTGTTTTTATTAATAAGATGGACCGGGACGGCAAAAACCGTTTTGACCTGCTTGAGGAAATAGAAAAAGAACTTACCATTCAGTTACACCCCATGACGTGGCCAATAAACAGTGGTAAAGATTTTAAAGGGGTGTATGACCTGCACAAAAAAAGCCTGTTACTTTTTTCTCCCAATACAAAAGCTTCGGCTGAAAACAGCCTTTCAATTTCCGATTTGTCTGATGCATTATTGGATGATAAGATCGGCACCACAGATGCAGCACAGTTACGGGAAGATATTGAATTGGTTGATGGTGTGTATGGCATTTTGAATGAGGATGATTACCTGGCAGGAAAAGTGGCGCCTGTATTTTTCGGAAGCGCAATAAACAACTTTGGTGTAAAAGAAATGCTCGACACCTTTATTCGTATTGCACCTATTCCCCAACCCCGCGAAACCAACGACCGCCCAATTGAACCAACCGAGAAAAAACTAAGTGGGTTTATTTTTAAGATACATGCCAACCTCGATCCCAAACACCGGGACAGAATAGCCTTTCTGCGGGTATGCAGTGGCAAGTTCGAAAGAAATACGTATTACCACCATGTTAGGTTAAACCGCGATGTACGCTTTAGCAATCCATACTCTTTTATGGCACGCAGCAAAGACATTATTGAAGACGCGTACCCCGGAGATGTGGTGGGTTTATTTGACACCGGAAATTTTAAAATAGGTGATACACTTACTGAAGGTGATGATTATTATTTTATAGGTATTCCTTCTTTTTCTCCAGAAATTTTTAAGGAGCTGGTAAATAAAGACCCCATGAAGACCAAGCAGCTGGAGAAGGGAATAACACAGTTAACAGATGAAGGCCTGGCGCAGTTATTCACGCAATTTGGCGGCAATAAAAAAATTATTGGTTGTGTGGGTGAACTGCAGTTCGAGGTGATTCAATACCGCTTGTTGCATGAATACAATGCAGCCTGCGAATTTAGAACATTACCCTTTTTTAAAGCGTGCTGGCTTACCAGTAAAGACCCAAAAAAACTGGAAGAATTTCTTCGCTTTAAACAATCTAATGCTGCTTTGGATAAGGATGATCATCCTGTTTTCCTTGCGCAAAGCGAATGGTTTTTAAACACCGAAATTCAAAATAACCCTGAAATTGAATTTCATTTTACGAGTGAGATTCATAAGTAATTTTTGCTGCCTTTAGTTAGGAACGATGAACGGATTGCAACGCAACGGGTGATGCACATAGGTCTTACTGCCGGTATTAATAAATTAATATTACTTCAACACCATTTCCATTTTTGGCGCGAGCATTTGAGCCCATTTTGCATACTCTTTTCCTGAAGGGTGCAAACCATCATTTGCAACAAGGCTTCCATCGGTTTTTGCTTCACGTGTAGAAGGGGTAATGTCGGTATAAGAAACATTATATGCCAATGTTATTTCTTTATTGATGGCATTAAATTCATCAATCTGCATTCTTATATATTGCGTGTCCCGGTTTGCGGCAAAAGGGGTAACACTGTAATCTGGAATAGACAACACAAATACATGTGCAGTATCATTTCCTGCAAGAGAAATTGCCTTTTCTAAAAGACTGGCAAATCGTATTCTGTAGCCGGCAGTATCCATACCCTGGTATTGGTCGTTCACACCTATAAGCAAGCTCACAACGCTAAATGGCCCCATAGGGTTTTGCGTGGCAATTGCATTAGAGAGGTCTGTAGTGGTCCACCCTGTTTTTGCTATATATTCAGGGGCATTTATGTTTATTCCATCTTGTTTAAGCAGCGTTACCGTTTGTGCAGGAAAACGTTCACTTTCCATAACCGATTCTCCAATGGTATAAGAATCGCCAAGTGCGAGGTATGTATATGCTGAATCGTTATTCATTGTTGCCTGCATATTATTATTCATTTTGGTACACGATGCCAATGAGAACAAAACAAGTGTGTAAAATAAGGATGCCATATGGTATTTCTTTATAAAATTCATACCTACCATGTACGAAATTTGGATTCAAATTGTTTTCAGGCTAAAATATTTTAAGCCTTACTTTTGTTTTCCTTCAAAAAAATATAACAATCATGGCTGAGAGAATTAAGGTTACAAACCCGGTAGTAGAATTAGATGGTGATGAAATGACACGCATCATCTGGAAATTTATAAAAGACAAACTGATACTTCCTTACATAGATGTTGACTTAAAATATTACGACCTTGGTGTTGAATATCGCGATGAGACCAACGACCAGGTTACTATTGATGCAGCAAATGCCATCAGGCAATATGGTGTAGGAATTAAGTGCGCAACCATAACCCCTGATGAGGAAAGGGTAAAAGAATTTAACCTGAAGCAAATGTGGAAGAGCCCTAACGGAACTATTCGTAATATTTTGGACGGGACCGTTTTTCGCGAACCCATTGTATGCAGTAATGTTCCGCGACTTGTACCCAACTGGACCGCCCCTATTTGTATTGGTCGTCATGCTTTCGGAGACCAATACCGCGCTACAGATTTTATTACAAAAGGTAAAGGAAAACTTACCATAAAATTCGAAGGTGAAGATGGCCAGTTAATAGAACACGAGGTATATAATTTTAAAGGTGATGGTGTTGCACTTGCCATGTACAATACCGATGAAAGTATACGGGGTTTTGCCCACTCATGCTTTAACCAGGCACTGATGAAAAAATGGCCTTTATACATGAGCACAAAGAATACCATTCTTAAAAAATATGATGGCAGGTTTAAAGATATTTTCCAGGAAGTGTTTGAAGCTGATTATAAAACCAAATTCGAGGAGGCAGGGTTTGACCTACGAGCACAGGCTGATAGACGACATGGTTGCGAGCGCATTAAAATGGCATGGAAATTTTGTTTGGGCATGTAAAAATTATGACGGCGATGTGCAAAGCGATACAGTGGCACAAGGCTTTGGGTCGTTAGGATTAATGACCTCTACACTGGTTACCCCTGATGGTAAAACCATGGAGGCCGAAGCTGCACATGGCACAGTAACACGCCACTATCGCGAGCACCAGAAAGGCAGGCCAACATCAACCAATCCCATCGCATCAATTTTCGCATGGACACGCGGCCTGGAGTTTCGCGGCAAGCTGGATAACAACCAACCGTTAATAGATTTTTGCCATGCCCTGGAACAGGTTTGTATTGAAACCGTTGAAAGCGGAAAAATGACCAAAGACCTTGCAATTACCATTAAACCAAAGGTTGAGCACGGTACAGATTATTTATACACTGAAGAATTTTTGGAAGAGCTGGATAAAAACCTGCAGGCAAAACTGAAAAAGTAGCCTCTAGATTTTTTAAAATAAACCCAGGATTTGCATTGTTTGGTCAATGCTTTTCCTGGGTTTTTTCACCATCAAAAACTAACTATTCTGGTCAATGGTTTTTAACGATTGAATTATTTTCATCTCCTTTATTCATAGAAATAATTCCTGGCGGTGCAGCAGTTTTTCCACCGATATAAAAGTTGAAATATCCTGAAAATTTATTCACTGTTATTTGTACGAAGTACCCGCCATCAACTGCCTTCCAGGACTGCACAGGATACATTACTTCTCCTGCTGCCGGGCTGTATGCCGATGGTGGAGTTGAATTTGCTGCAGGCTGCTTCATTACAAACAGCTTTCCCGGATTACTTATGGCAGGATTAGCGGCTTTTAGTGCATTAAATTCCTGCGTGGTAAAAAATAATCGCATAGTAACATTGATTGCGTTTGGAAGACCAGTTTGCGGATAAAAATTATAATTGCGGTCCATGTACGGTATTCCATTATAGCTTCTTACTGCACCTGTATTTTGATTGACATTAATTAATAGTGAACCCATATTGTTGTTATCCAATATTTCAGCAATTGGACCAAATGAAGAGGTGAAGGCATTGTAAATATTTATCAGGCTGAATCTTTTACTGCTTCCCAATAAAATTGTAGGGTTTGCGGTTCCACCATAATAAGGAAGTATTTTAACCGGTAAATAAGGCGGATAATAGTTTGCCTTATTTAAACTGTCGAGATGCCGGGTATAAATATTTTCTGCAGTAGACCCGGTTCGATAACGATTATCCTGCCAGGTGATGGCGCCCACGCCATTTTTATAACCGGTGACCGCAAAGGGGGTTATTGAATTATAATAATACCCACCAAAGGTTCCTCCGCCAATATGTCTTCCCATAGCACCCCACGCAAGCTGACTTCCATTTATTATTGGGCTAACCCTTACAGAACGCCCTACTTCATTTACATAAAAAAGTGCATTACCAAAATCATCTGTTGCAATACGCGGAAATTCATATTGAATGGTTGTTCCCCCAAAGCCTGTATACTGCTCCTTCCCAATTTGTAATCCAGATTTGGATGCCGTGTTAAGTACAAAGGCAAATGAATCCGGAGTAATTTTTTTTAGTTGAAAATTTTGAAGATAAATAAAGCGGTCACTACCGGGCGTGGGGGTTAAAGCCGTAGCATAAAAATTATTACCCGCTGTTGCGGTATTGAAATCATAATAATAAGTATTGCCTGATGCTATTAATGTGTCGTGATAATTATTTAGTTTATTCAAATAAGGTGCTGCTGTAGAAACGTACGATTGTGGATACCAGGGATATACGGTAAACTCATAAGGTATACTATCTGTAATTTCATTTCTGCGGGTAAATACATGTGTATACCAGGCGGTTAGCTGGTTAGTAATAATTTTTCGATCATTATATGTCATTACATCCACATTAATATTACCGTTGGTTTGCATTACGTTCCCTTTTACATACTGTATCTGGTAAGTTAAATTGCTTGTTTGCAGGTAACCGTTACCATCTAAAATCTGGCCTTCTCCAATGCCGTTATCACACTGAAATTGATAGGTTCTATAACCGATACGGTAAAAAATTATTACACTATCCTTATTATAAACTTGTGTATTTAAAAAAGTATTATTGGTTACCACAGTAGATTTTTTCTTTACCCTAACCAAACGGTTATAACCTGTAAAATACCTGTCGTTTCCGCCCGCATTCTGAGACATATTCATATTAACATTACACCCTTTTTGCAGATCTGTATAGATCATATAATCTGTAACGTATGCATCCCGGTAATCCACTATTATGTTACCACAACCATCTATAACCCTTTCGTATGCGTTTACATCCATTTGCCCGCCACCATAATATTTTAAGCTGCCTCCTATGTCTTTAAAACATTTTACATATACATCTGTTGAGTAACCATTATTGCGAATATATCCTACGTAAAAACCATTGTTTCCATCTGCAATTAATTGCTGGCTTCCATAATTATAATATTCTCCCGAAGGTGTTTGCGCAACGATGAAACCTGTATTCCCAAATACTTTGGTTCCATTGGCCTTAATGTGCTGAACGCATACCCGGTACCAGTAGTAATTTGAAACACTGTCATCTAAATAGGCAATATAAAACCCACCGCTGCTGTCTGTTGCAGCATAAGAGTAATTGCGATAGTCTGCATTCGTACTATTATAAAAATGCTGATTATAATTATTGCTAGCTACAGGCACCCCATCTAAAGCCCATAATCGATTGCCATTTTTATCAAACTTCTGGGCATATATATCAGTTCCATTAGTGTTATAGTCCCTGCTGTCTTCCCAAAAGTAAATGTATCCGCCATCGGGATAACTTTGAATAACAATGGGGTAAGATTGGGTTCTTGTAGCATTGCTTACATCCATGTGTAAACTGTCTTTGAAAAGATTGTTTGTATTGCTCCATTGCGCATTTAAATTAAGTGCACATAACAATAAAAAAGAAAACATTAATTTTTTCATATCTAAAAGGATTAGTGTTGTGAAGGGGGAGAATACTAAAGTATAAATGTTGCATTGATGGCATACTAAATTTACATATTATATTTTACAATTTATAGAAAACAGCAATTGATAAATTGGGCAAAAAAATCCCTTAAAAAAAAATAACCCGCCCAATAGGCAGGTTCTTTTCATTTATAAAATAGAATATTACATAGCCTTTAAAACGTATGTTTTAACCGATTTTTTTAGTTGCCTTTTTTTCCAGTTTTCCGAAAACAAATGTTTTAAAATATACACCTCGTTATCAAAAAAAGATGATTTTATAATGTAAAAATCTGCGCCATTATTAAACGTTTCTTCGATGTCTTTTTTATGCGAACTGGTTGAAAACATAATAACAGGAATATCGTTGAATTTAGCGTCGTTTCTAATTTCAATTAAACATTCTTTGCCGTTTTTACGGGGCATATTAATATCAAGAAAAATAACGTCAGGAGGGGGTGGCGTTTTAATCTCAGATAAATATTCAGATAATTGTTCACCATCCATAACCATGGTTATTTCTGCAGGAATTTTCGCTTCGGCTATGGCATCTTTAAAAAAATCTCTGTCATCAGCATCATCATCTGCTAACAGAATCCTTATTTCATTCATATGGTTTTCACTATTTTAGATATAGCAGGGAAATAACCTTAAGCACATAAAGTAAATATATATAAAAGCTAATTAATATTGGCTTGACTTTACAGCATATTTTTTCTACATTTATAGAAGTCTCCACTAAATATTTGTATTATGAAAACCAGGGCAAATATTTTAGAATCTTATGATTTTAAAATAGCAGAAAAAGAACCGAGGGAAATTAAACTAATTGAAAATCTTGCCGGAGCCATTTACACATGCAACGCTGATGGATATATAAATTTTTACAATAAAAAAGCAGTAGAACTTTGGGGCCGCGAACCTGAAATAGGTAAAGATCTCTGGTGCGGTTCCTGGAAAATTTTTGAGGCTGATGGTGAAACCCGGATGCCGCTTGATACCTGCCCGATGGCCATCACCTTAAAACAAGGACGTTCTGTTAGAAATCGTGAAATTGTTGTACAACGCCCGGATGGCATTAAACTAAATGTAATGCCCCACCCCGACCCTATTTTTGATGAGCAGGGAAAAATAACCGGCGCTGTGAACATGCTGGTTGACATAACGGAATTAAAACAAAAAGAAAAAGCATTAAGAGAAAGCGAAGAGCGTTACAAACAAATAGCTGCCGAATTAGAACAGCGGGTTGAAGACAGGACAAAAGATCTTAAAGAAGTTAATATAACCCTACAGCATAAAAATGAAGAGTTAGAACAATATGCCTATATAGCTTCGCACGATCTGCAGGAACCTTTACGCAAAATTAAAACCTTCAGCAGCAGGCTTGAAATACGTGCTACTGAACACCTGGATGAAACCTGTCTGAAATACCTTGCTAAAATTAAAAGCTCTTCAGAAAGAATGAGCAATCTTATAAATGATATTCTTACTTATTCAAGGCTGCAACATCTCGAAGAACATTTTATTGAAACAGATTTAAATGAAGTTTTAAATAATATAATTGAAGATTTTGAGGTTAAGATCGAACAAAAAACCTTGTCTATTCGCAGCGAAACATTACCGAAAATAAAAGCGCTGCCCATGCAAATGAATCAACTGTTTCACAATATTATTGGTAACAGTGTAAAATTTAGTAAAGAAGATAAAAAGTGCAGGATATATATAAGCTGCAGTAAGCTGGCACCAAAAGAAGCACTAAAAGAAATGAAGGATGATTCCAAAAACTATATTGAAATCATTTTCAGAGATAACGGTATTGGTTTTAAACCTGAATATGCCGAAAATATTTTTAGAATATTTGAAAGACTTAATTCAAGTGAAAGGTATGCAGGCACAGGAATAGGCCTTGCCCTTTGCAAAAAAATTGTGGAGGTTCACCAAGGTAAAATTTATGCAAAAAGCAACACAGATAAGGGTGCATCCATCCATGTAATTCTGCCTTCAGAAAAATAAATTATACAACCCTTTTTACAGCTGCTGCATTTCTGACTGAACAAATTCCATTAACGTTTTTATATGCTGTGGAGAGAAATCAAATTTTAATCCGGCAGCTTCGTACAATTGGGGTAAAGTTTTTGTGCCACCCAGTTTTAAAGCCTGTATATAATTATGAATGGCATTTTGAGGATCCTTTCTGTATTGCATCCATAACCCAATAGCACCTAACTGTGCTATACCATATTCAATATAATAAAATGGTACTTCAAACAAATGCAATTGCCTTTGCCAGCCAATTTCGCGGTATGCCTCCAACCCCGAATAATCAATGATGTTACCGGTAAATTCCTGTAGTATACGCATCCAATTTTCTGTTCGCTCTTCAATGGTATGATTAGGATTTTCATACACCCAATGCTGAAACTTATCTATTATAGCGATCCAGGGAAAAATAGTGATCACTCTTTCAAGCTGGTGCTCTCTTGCTCTTTTTAATTCTTCTTTATCTTCAAAAAATGCATCCCAGTGGTACATGGAAAATAACTCCATTGCCATGCTTGCCACCTCAGCAATCTCCATGGGATATTCCTTAAAAGCACTAAGTTCAAGATCGTGTGATAAGAAAGAATGTACAGCATGCCCGCCTTCATGCACCATTGTTGTAACATCGCTCATTTGCCCTGCAGCATTCATGAAAATAAATGGTGCACCGCTTTCAGCTAAGGGACAGTTATACCCTCCCGGCGCTTTTCCTTTGCGGCTTTCAAGATCAAAGTGTTTCATTTCATCCATCCTGCGTAAACAATCTGCAAAAAAAGGATTGAGAGAGGTAAAACATTTTTCTGTTTTATCAAGCAATTCTTCGCCTGTATTAAAAGGCTGCAGTGGTTTTACACCTTCCTGCTCAGCTTCGGTATCCCACGGGCGTAGAACTTCAAGCCCCAACTTTTCTTTTTTTTGTTGAAGTATTTTATCAGCCAGTGGAATAACATGCAGTTTTACCGCTTCGTGAAACTGGTAACAATCTTCTTTGGTATAATCGAATCTTCCCAATTCTTTAAAACGGTAATCCCGGTAATTTTCAAATCCTGCATTCACGGCCATTTTATGGCGACGTTTAATTAACTGGGTAAACAAATCGTTCATCGCATCTTTGTCCTGCAATCTTCTTTCCTGCATTTTTCTATACACTTCTGCGCGCAAATTTCTGTCTGGGTTTTCGAGAAATTTTGATGCCTGCTGCAATGTATATTCCTCTTCATTTACGGTTATCGTCATCTTTCCTGCAATAACCCCATACTGTTGCTGCATAACGCTTACTTCAGCCTGAAGTGGAATATTTTCTTCCCTGAATAATTCAATATTTTTTCTTACGCTTCTCAGGTAGGTATAATATTTTTCCTGGTCTAATTCATGTACAAAAGGGCTGTTTATTAATTTCTTATTTAAAGCATCAGCATAGGGTTGTATGTATGGCTGAATTTGCAGGCAGAAATAATTAAAACTTTCTTCCAAAGATTTATCGGTGGTGTCGCAAGTCATTTTAATCTGGCGCCAGCACGCATCTTCACTAATAACCGCTTCTACTTCACTGATGTCTTTTAGCCATTTTTCAAGGTCGGCTTTAGAATTGATTGAGCGTTCTGAAAGCTCTTTAAAATATTCCTCAACATCTGCCCATGCCGTCACCCTAAAATTTTCAGGTAAATAGTTTCTTGGAAGTTTTGTAATGTTTGCAGAAAGATTATTCATATACAGGAATTAGAAATCCAGGCGTTGCCCGGAAAAGAATAAACAGGAATTTTAATTATGATCAGGCCATTTTTCGTGGCGCCTGGATCTTAGATGCTTTGGATTTTGTATTGGTTATTTTAGAAGATTGAACCTGGTGTTTTTCGTTTGATTGTGCAGGTAAAACATCTGTTGGCGCTTCTTCATTCTCGTCGCGCATTTTAATTTCGATACCAGCTTCTTTAATTACACTAAACCAGCGAATCATCTTTTTCATATCACTGGCGTAAACGCGATCAAAATCCATATCAGGATACACTTTTTCAAAATAACTTTTTACGGCAGCAGCATCTTTCTCTGAGGGAAGTGTCTCATTGCTTTCCTTCATTACATTAAATACCTCGGTAAGATTTACATTTTGCTTTTGGGTAAATACTTCAATACTTTCCAGGTGAGAAAAGTTATGCGTGCGGCTCGAAACAAAAACAGTTGAATTATCACCAAGAGAACGAACTATGGCACCATCCGATTTACTTGTAACTAACTCATACAATCCTGGCAAACCAGTTACAGATATTATTTTGCTATATTCCATATAAATTTATTTTTCACTTTGTGTGCCTGCAAGATAATTTTCAAATGCCAGATTATGCCTTGTAAAATTAGAATGATGCGTTAAGAAATGGGTTCAGCTGCATTTTATATAAGATCGTAACATGAATTATCTGGTTATCTTGCAAAAATTAATTTAATACAGGCCAATATGTTTAAAAATATTTGTGTTATAGGTGCAGGAACCATGGGTAATGGCATTGCACATGTATTTGCCCAGAACGGTTTTAATGTGACATTAATAGATGTGAAGGAAGAACCCCTGCAAAAAGCTATTATAACCATTACCAAAAACCTCGACAGGCAGGTTGCAAAAGGCAGCTTAACCAACGAACAAAAGCAGTCGGCATTAAATCAAATAACAACCAATACAAATCTTAGTGAAGCCGTTAAAACTGCCGACCTGGTTGTAGAAGCAGCAACAGAGAATATTGCATTGAAGCTTGAAATATTTAAACAGTTAGATGAAGCCGCCCCGGCAAAAGCTATTCTTGCAACCAACACCTCTTCTATTTCAATAACAAAGATCGCTTCCGTAACCCGGTGGCCTGAAATGGTGATTGGTATGCATTTTATGAACCCCGTTCCGGTAATGAAGCTGGTGGAAATTATAAATGGATATGCGACTAAGAAAGAAGTAACCGAAAGCATTGAACAATTAAGCAGGCAACTAGGTAAAATACCCTGCGTGGTAAATGATTATCCCGGCTTTATAGCCAATAAAATATTAATGCCCATGATAAACGAAGCGATCTACAGTTTGTATGAAGGCATTGCAAACGTAGAAGCTATTGATAACATTATGAAGTTAGGCATGGCGCACCCAATGGGGCCTCTTCAATTGGCTGATTTTATTGGACTTGATGTTTGCCTCAGCATTTTAAATGTATTGCATGATGGTTTTGGCAATCCAAAATACGCACCATGCCCTTTATTGGTTAACATGGTTAATGCAGGGAAAACCGGGGTTAAATCGGGTGAAGGATTTTACATCTATACACCCGGCAGCAAAGACCTTGTGGTAAGCCAGCGCTTCCGGTAAACTACATGGCAATATCATTCACCTTGTTCATCATCTGAACACCGTGAACAAGTGATGCGCCTCCACGAATAGCGGCTGCTACGTGCACGGCTTCCATCATCTGAGCCTCACTCCACCCTTTTTCAAATGCATCGCTGCTATAAGCATCAATGCAGTAAGGGCATTGAACTGCATGCGCCACTGCTAATGCAATCAGGGATTTTTCACGTGCATTTAATGCACTGTCTTTAAACACTTCGCTGTACCAGGCAAAGAACTTATCGCCAAGTATTTTTTGGTAGTCACTTATTTTGCCGAATTTTTTTAAATCGGCTTCATTATAATAATGGTTATCCATAATATTTTTATCTACGATTAAATTGAGAGAATTGATTTATATAAAACCGCACTCAGTGTTTCATCTGCTTTACCTGCTACTTCAATTATCTCTGCTATGTTAACCGGTTGCAAATTATCGGGGTCACATTCATCAGTTATAATGGAGATAGCTGCACATGGCAATTGCATATGATTGGCAGCGATTACTTCCGGTACAGTTGACATACCCACCAGGTCGGCACCAATAATTTTTAAATAGCGGTATTCTGCCCTCGTTTCCAGGTTGGGCCCATTAACAGCTGCATAGGTTCCTTTTTCTAAATGAATTTTTAATTGGCCCGCTGCCTGTGTTATTAATTCTTGCAGGTAGGGGTTATAAGGGTTGCTCATATCAGGAAATCTTCCACCCAGCTCGTCTACATTCCTGCCTGTTAAAGGGTTGGCTGTTTGTAAATTTATATGATCGTCTATAAGTACAAGGTCTCCTTTTTTAAAACCCGGGTTTATGCCACCGGCCGCATTCGATAAAAATAAATGTTGCACGCCCAACATTTTTAAAACACGAATCGGGAACACCACCTGTTGCATACTGTACCCTTCATAAAAATGAAATCGACCCTGCATGCACAATATTTTCTTATCTCCTATGGTGCCGAAAACAAAATTTCCTTTATGAAATTCAACGGTAGAAACCGGGAAGTGAGGGATGTCTGCATAAGAAATGGTTTGCAAAATATTCATCTTTTCCAGGAATTTGTTTAGCCCTGTTCCAAGAACTACGCCTACCTCTGCCTGTATTCCCCTTACATTCAACCATTCAGTTGCTTCTTTTAATTCTTCATAATAATTCATAGGGTCAAACATATTATTTTTTAATTAAGAAACAGAAATGTGGATTTAAATGCAACATATTTATATAAATGGTTAATTAACAGTTTTAACCACACTGAAAATTGCATCATTTATAACATCTTTGTCGCTCATTAAACAAACCATGTAAGTATGAAATTTAAACACTTGATATTGGCCGCCTGCTTAGTATGTACAGGCAGCTTGTTGTCACAGGCTCAAACAATGAATGATGTTATTCAAAAACACCTGGCTGCAATTGGTGGCGCTGATAATTACCGGAAAGTAAACAGCGTAGTAATGAAGGGAAACATTATACAGGGTGGAACCAAAATTCCTGTTTCAATAACAGTGCAGCAAAATAAAGGCGCCCGTATTGAATTTACATTTAACGGTATGACGGGTTACCAGATTTTAACCGATACAGCCGGCTGGGGTTTTAATCCTTTCCAGGGCCAAACCAAAGCAGAACCCATTACGCAGGATGAAGTGAAAAAAAGTCAGGACCAATTAGACCTGCTCGATGAGTTTGTAGATTATGATGCTCGTGGTATAAAACTGGAAGACCTGGGCACAGATGAGGTGGATGGCACTGAAGCCTATAAAATTCGTGTTACCTACAAAAACGGTAAACAAAAAACACTTTACATAAGTAAGGATGATTATTTAACCCTGCGCACAACTGAGAAAACAGAGATAAATGGAAAAGAGTTTGAATCAACTTCAGATCTTTCAAATTATAAAAAGACAGGAGAAGTGGTAATGCCTTATTCCATTAACAACTCCCTGCAGGGTAATATTGAAATTGATACGATCGAAATTAATTCAACCATTAACCCCGATGTTTTTAAACCTAATGCATAAACCTGCTTTTATAAAAATTGCTTATGAGAAAAATTTTATTTGTTTTTACTGCCTTGCTTGTAATTAAGGCAAGCTTTGCTCAAAATATTAATTCTTACACTTTCGGAATGATGGAAGCCCGGCAACTCGGACCCGGCACCATGAGTGGCAGAATTACTTCGATAGAAGGCATTAACTCCGACCCAAAAACAATTTATATAGGTACTGCGGGTGGTGGCGTTTGGAAAACGACCAATGCGGGCGCTTCCTTCAAACCGGTTTTTGATAAATATTGCCAAAGCATTGGGGCATTGGCCATAGATCAAAAAAACCCAAAGATCATTTATGTTGGTACGGGCGAAAGTAATATGCGCAATTCCGTTTCAATTGGTAATGGCATGTATAAGTCGACAGATGGAGGAGAAAACTGGAGTATGATCGGGCTTGACAGCACGGAGCATATTTCAAAAGTGGTGATCGACCCTTCAAATGCAAACAACATATATGTTTCAGCACCCGGGCCATTGTGGAGCAGCAGTTCACACAGGGGTTTATACAAAAGCAGTGATGCGGGTAAAACCTGGAAAAAGATCTTATACATAAATGAGAACACCGGCTGCGCCGATGTGTCTGTTGACCCCTCAAATACAAACATTGTTTATGCTACAACCTGGGAGTTTCGCAGAAAGCCTTACGCATTTAACAGTGGTGGCAAAGGCAGCGGCATTTACAAAAGCCTGGATGGGGGAAATACATGGAAAGAATTAACCAATGGTTTGCCTGCAAAACCTTTTGGAAGGGTCGCCTTTGCACTTTCTCCCTCAGCACCTAACCACCTATTAGCAATTGTAGAAAGCAACAACACCGGTTTATTCATTAGTAACGATAAAGGAGAAACATGGAAGGCGCAAAGTGCCACTATGAACGTGGTAAGCCGCCCGTTTTATTTCAGTACACTGGTGGTTGACCCTATTGATTCTAACAGGGTGTACAGGCCTGCCTTTGTTTTTTCTTACTCCGATGATGGAGGTTATTCTTTTGCAGAAGCTGGCGACGAAGGTGGCTGGGTACACAGCGACCACCACGCATTATGGATCAATCCCAATAACACCAGCCAAATGTACTTGGGTACTGATGGTGGTGCTTATGTAAGCCTGGACCGCGGTGCTACCTGGTTATTTTTACAAGGCTTACCTGTCGGGCAATTTTACCATGTAAGCACCGATAAACACAAGCCCTATTACCGCGTGTTTGGTGGCTTGCAGGATAACGGAAGCTGGGTGGCCCCCTCCTCTTCTCCCGGTGGAGTTACAAATGCTGACTGGAAATCTTTTTACAGCGGCGATGGTTTTTGGACACAACCTGACCCCCTGGATGAGAACATTGCTTATGCAGAGGCACAGGGTGGATATATGGGAAGGGTTGATTTGACCACGTTCAAATCATTCGATATGCAACCCAAGCAATCATCGAAAGAAGAAAAATTAAGATGGAACTGGAACACACCCCTCGTTCCCGGTGCAAAAAATGGAAAGTATTTATATACAGGCGCACAGTACTTATATAAAAGCACAGACCAGGGAAGAAACTGGACGAGAATTTCGCCTGATCTTACCACCAACGATCCTGTTAAACAAAAACAGGAAGAAAGTGGCGGGCTAAGTGCTGATAATACTTCTGCAGAAAATCACACGACGATCTTCGCCATTGCAGAATCTCCCTTAGATGAAAATATCATTTGGGTAGGCACTGATGATGGAAACCTGCAATACACCATTGATGGTGGTAAAAGCTGGACCAACGTTTCGCCCAATTATGCAAAGGCAGGTATTGCAGCGCAAACATGGGTTAGCAGTGTAGAACCCGGCATGTTTGATAAGAACACTATTTATGCCACGTTCGACAATCATATGTATGGCGACCATAAAACTTATGCCGGCGTTAGTCATGATATGGGTAAAACATGGAAGATGTTTACAAGTGATGAGTTTACTGGCTTTGCACATAAAATAAAAGAAGACCTGGTAAATAAAAACCTGCTTTTCCTGGGTACTGAAATGGGATTATTTGCATCAGTTGATGGCGGGGATACGTGGTTTAAAATGAAAAACAATATTCCCTGGTTTGCTCTTGTAAGAGATATTAAAATTCAGCCCGAAACAAATGATCTTGTTTTGGCAACACATGGCAGGGGAATTATTATAGTGGATGATATTACACCGATGCGCAACCTGGATAATGAGATCTCCAAAAAACCGGTGTATCTCTTTGAACAACCTGACATGCCTTTAACCACAGGCATCCTGGGTGGCGGATCTTTTCCATCAACTGGTGGCTGGGTTGCACCTAATGCACCTGCCATTCAGCCTATTCAATATTATTTAAAAGACAGGGTAACCGGTGGTGATGTTAAGGTAGATATTATTGATGTAGATGGAAGATTGGTTCAATCTATTCCCGGAAGCAAACGTAAAGGATTGAACAAGGTTTTCTGGAACCTGCGATCCACGCCTCCGAAAGTTGCGAGTGGCGGATCAAAGCCAGACAATTCAGGTTTTGTTGCACCGATGGTTTTACCTGGCACGTACACAATAAAATTAACTGTAAATGATAAAGAATATTTAACACCGGTAAAACTGGTAAATGATACCAGCAATAAATTTTTTACCATTGCCGCTCAACAAGAGTTATATAATAATGCAATGAAGTTGTATGCTGCCCATGAACAGTTAAAGGAATTGGTAGATACAATAATTACAGCCGGTGAGTTTCTTAAAAAAGCGGAAGATTCGGTAAAGAATGCAAAAACGAAAAAAATGGTGCAGGAGTATGAAAAAAAGATAGATGCATTTAAAAGCACCTTACTTGCCTCCAAAAGCAAATCAATTTTTGCAGACGAAAGAAAGTTAAGGGAAGAAATTTCAGAGATGTATGTGGGACTTAGTTATAATGAGGAACCCATATCAAACCTCGATAAAGAAAGCATTTTAAGGCTGCAGGAGAAACTTGAAGCCGCAGAAAAAGATGGTTACAAGTTATTAAATGAAATGCGGGCGAAACTAAAAGAGCCACTTAGAAAAGAAGGTATTACCATTCCTTAATTTGACGTTCATTCAATAAATTTCAAACCCGGCTTTGCCGGGTTTTTTTATAAGGTCTTTTTCATTAACCAGTCTGTTTGTACATCCTTGCCTAAAACAAAGGGATGTTCTCCATATTTTTGAAATCCAAAACTTTTGTAGAAACGGATGGCCCTTTCATTTTTTTCCCAAACACCTAACCAAATGGTTTTCTTATTTTTTTGTTCAGCAATTTTCAAACACTCATTTAATAAAACTTTGCCTATGCCTTTTCCAATAAAGGTTTCAAGCACATAAATCCGTGCAATTTCTAAAAGTCCGTCTTCCTTTTCATCCTCCCTAAGTTTAACGTAACCGGCAACAGCGCCATCAACAAAAACCATAAAAAAGTTATGACCAGGTTTTGATACCTCTGCAATTAAGTTATCTGTTGTGAAAACCTCGTTCATAAATATATCCATATCAGCCTTACTATTCTGTGCGCCGAATGCCTCTTCAAAAGTGGTTCTGCTAAGTTCAGCGATCAACGGTGCATCCTCGTTAGATGCATAACGAATAGTGATTTCCATTACCTTACTTCTTGCTTTTGCATTAACAATAGTAATGTGTTGGTAGATATTTCTGTATAATCTTTTATGATCATGTCTGCTTCGGTTAAATCCGCTTCGCTATGCGTGGTTGTTAATCCTACAACACGCATGCCTGCTGCCTTTGCACTGCTAATACCCGCAATAGAGTCTTCGAAGGCAATGCATTTATTTGGATCGGCATTGATCTCTTTTGCAGCGCGTTCAAAAATTTCAGGGTGTGGTTTACCATTGGTAATATGTGAGGCATTTACAACCGCAGAAAAATATTTTCTAAGTGGTAACTTGTTAAACATAAATTCAATATTCGGGGGAAGGCCTGATGTGGCAATTGCCATTTTATAACCTGCTTCCTGCAAAGCTTCCAAAAAATCGATCAACCCTTTAATGGGTTGCATATGTGCACCGTATAATTCCCTGTAGAGCGATTCTTTTTCATCATCATACTCCATGATCTCCTTCTCCTCCATTTCTCTTTGCATGAGGTATGGAAATATCACCTTGCTAATTCTACCGTTAATGTTGCGCATGTATTCGTCATGAGAAAATTGTTTATCTATTTTTTTATAGAATTCTTTCCATGCTTCAATATGATAGCTATTGTTGTCAACAAGCGTCCCGTCGAGGTCAAAAACAATTCCTTCTGGCTTTATCATGCTATATTTTCTTTATTATTTATTAAGGTGCATATCCTGAGGCACTGTCATCACCACGTTTATCTGCAGCGGCTTCAATAGATCCATCATCATTAATTGTTATCAGTTCAACACGTCCTATTTCACCCCTGTCGTAGAAAGTGTATCCTTTCTTTTCTAATGCTTCCCTGGTTGATGGTGAAAAATTACTTTCGATCATTACCTCATCAGGCAACCATTGGTGATGAAATTTTGGCCGGTTTACTGCATCATCAGCATTCATTTTAAAATCAATTACGTTTACAATAGTTTGAAAAACCGAGGTGGGTATAGTAGTTCCGCCCGGGGTGCCAACAATCATAAATGGACGGTTGTTTTTCAATACCAGTGTGGGTGTCATGGAACTAAGCATACGTTTTCCTGCAACAATTGAATTTGCTTCACCGCCCAGTGCGCCATACATGTTAGGCACACCGGGTGCAATGCTAAGGTCATCCATTTCATCATTAAGTATAAAACCAGCACCTCCAACTATAGTTCTGCTCCCGTAAGTATTGTTAAGCGTTGTGGTTACAGCCGCCATGTTGCCCTCTTCATCTATAATACTGATGTGTGTTGTTTGCTCGCTTTCTTTAATAAAACCTGCTTGTATAATATTGCTGGGTGATGCGTGTGCAGTATCATAATCTTTCATTCTATCTTTCAAATATGCATCGCTCATTAACTGTTGTACAGGCACTTTGTAATAATCGGGATCGCCCATATGCTCTGCCCTGTCAGCATAAGCGCGGCGTTCAGCCTCAATCATTAATTGCACAGAACGGGGAGTTTGAAATCCATATTCCTGCATGGGATATGGCTCAATCATTTTTAGCATTTGCGCAATAAGAAGCCCGCCACTACTGGGCGGTGGAAAACTAATAATATGGTAATTACGGTAATTGAATTCAATGGCAGGTCTGGATTTAGCACTATAATTTTTAAGATCTTCCAGGGTTATGATGCCATTGCCACGCTGCATTTCCTCCACTATTAATTGTGCAGTTTCCCCTTCATAAAATCCTTTCGCGCCATTGTCGCGAATAAGCTTTAATGTTTTAGCGAGTTCAGGCTGAAAAAGTGTATCGCCTGCTGCCCACATTTCTTCCTTTATAAGGGCTGATACACGTGTGCTGTATTTTTTAAAATAAGCCTTTGTTCCATTCAAACCTGAAGCCTCTGAGGAAGTTAGTACAAATCCCTTTTCGGCCAGGTCAATTGCGGGCTGTATTAATTCAGCAAAAGGAAGCTTTGCATATTTATGAGTTGCAAAAAGTCCGGCAACGGTTCCCGGCACACCTGAAGAAAGGTGACCGCTCTCCGACAATTCCGATAAAGGATTTCCTGCACTGTCCAGGTACATATCGCGATATGCCTTAGCGGGTGCAGTTTCCCTGTAATCGATCGATATAATTTCACCATCCATTTTCCTTCCCATTAAAAATCCGCCGCCGCCAATATTTCCTGCACCGGGGTAAACTACCGCTAGTGCTAGTTGAGTGGCGATCATGGCATCAAATGCATTCCCTCCTTTTTTTAAAATGGCAACCCCAACCTCACTTGCAACAGGATAAGCACTCACTACTGCCGCTTTTTTATACACGCTATTTTTAGTAATGGAAACTTTATAAGGATCTACAACGTTGCCTGCACCTACAAGGTTAATGCTTTTTGTTTTACATGAACTGAGCAGAAATAAAACCGCACTTATGCCCGCTAATATTCTCATAGATGTAAATTTAGCCAAACATGAAACTTTTTTTTTAATGAATAAATATTATTTTGGATTTTGAAATAATATAGATCACTTCTCAAAATATTTTTATTAAACAGGCTATTAATCTGACAATTATGAAGATCATCGCTATACTTTTAGTGTATTTCGCAATAGCTTTTCAGGTGCATGCACAGGTACCTTCACCAGAAAATTTTCTCGGGTATAAGGTTGGCACTAAATACACACCCTATTATAAAATATTGAGCTACGTGTATGCAGTTGAAAAAGCAGCGCCGCAAATGGTTAAGGTAGAAAAATACGGTGAAACGTATGAGGGCAGGGACCTTGTGGTGGTCTATGTTACTCAACCAGAAAATATGCAACGCCTTGAAGAAATACGCACCAACAACCTTAAGCTCGCCAACATCATAAATGATGGAAAAAACGTAAATATTTCCAGCGCACCCGCATTGGTTTGGTTAAGTTATAATGTGCATGGTAATGAACCATCATCTTCAGAAGCAGCGATGTTAACCTTGTACGCATTGGTGAATCCATCAAACGCTGAAACAAAAGAATACCTGAAAAATACCGTAGTAATTATAGACCCATGTTTAAACCCCGATGGTCGGGACAGGTATGTTAACTGGTACAAAAGCGCCAGTGGTGAACAATTTAATGCCGACCCGCAAAGCCGCGAACACGCTGAACCCTGGCCCCGTGGAAGAACAAACCATTATAATTTTGACCTTAACCGCGACTGGGCTTGGCAAACCCAACAGGAAAGCCGCTTTCGCGTTAAAAAATATAATGAATGGCTGCCACAGGTACATGTAGATTTTCATGAGCAGGGCTATAACAGTCCCTATTACTTTGCCCCGGCTGCAGAACCTTTTCACAAAGTGATTACAAATTTTCAAAGAGATTTTCAAACACGCATTGGCAGGAACAATGCCTCTTATTTCGATGCAAATGGATGGTTATATTTTACAAGGCAAATATTTGATCTTTTCTATCCTTCGTATGGCGACACATATCCTACATACAATGGTTCTATCGGTATGACGTATGAGCAGGGTGGAATTGACGGAGGCCTGGCAATTAAAACTGACGAAGGCGACACACTTACCCTGGTAGACCGCGCGTTGCATCACTTCACAACAAGTTTATCAACCATAGAGATCTCTTCAAAAAATGCCACACAACTGGTAACGGAGTTTAAAAAGTTTTTTAATGAAGGTTATAGTGAAGGAGATTATAAAACTTATGTATTAAGTGCAGACGATCCGGCAAAGATCAGGGAGGTGATAACTTTACTGGATAACAACGGTATTCAATATGGTAAGCCCGATGCTAAAAGCTATAAAGGATTTAATTATTATTCAGGAAAGGAAGAGAGTTTTTCAGGTAATGATAACACACTTGCCATATCTGCGCTTCAGCCAAAAGGTAAATTAGTTAAGGTGTTGTTTGAACCTCAAAGTGTATTAAGCGATTCTGCCACCTATGATATTACAGCGTGGGCTGTTCCTTATGCATACGGCATTAAAGCCTATGGTGTTAAAGAACAACTTTCGTTATCACCGTACAATAAGGCTGCAGCTATAACTGATGTTACCAGTAGCTATGGTTTGCTAATTCCATATAATTCCTTTTCTTCTGCCCAACTATTAAGTGAGCTTTTGCAACAAAAAGTAAAAGTGCGTTATGCATTAAAACCTTTCACTTATAAAGGAACACAATTTAACCGCGGTACGCTTATAATTACAAGGGCAAATAATATTGAAGATTGGAATACGCTTACAAACGCAGCAGGAAAAAAATTCGGCATACAGCCGGTAAAAGTTGAAAGTGGGTTTATGGATGTGGGGTCAGATTTTGGCTCTCCCGATGTGCGGCTTATTAAAGCACCTAATGTGGCTGTTATTACCGGCAATAATGTTTCATCTTCCGACGCAGGCGAAGTATGGAGTTATTTTGATAACAGTTTGCATTACCCGCTAACACAATTAGATGGTAATTATTTTAAGTTTACCGACCTGTCTGATTATGATGTGCTGATATTACCCGGAGGCAGGTACACTGATTTTGGGGATGATGAGAAAAACAAGATTAAAGATTTTGTATCCATGGGCGGAAAAGTGATAGCCATGGACCAGGGCGCTGCCAAATTACTGACTGCAGATTGGGCGGGCTTTAAATTAAAAGAAGAAGATAAAAAAGATACGGTTGTTTTAAAAAAGTATGCCGACTTAGAACGCGATGAATTGCGTAACGCCATACCAGGCGCGATTTATAAGGTAAACCTCGACAACACCCATCCACTAGCATTCGGTTATCCCGATTATTATTACACTTTAAAGTTGGGAAATGAAATGTACGAGTACGCAAAAGATGCATGGAATGTAGGAACCATCAATGCTTCGGGTTATGTAAGTGGTTTTGTCGGAAGCGAATTAAAAAACCGGTTAAAGGATGGAATGGTTTTGGGTGCCAAATCTGTTGATGAAGGCAACATTGTATTACTTGCAGACAATCCATTATTCAGGCTGTTCTGGCAAAACGGGAAATTAATGTTTGCGAATGCAGTTTTTCTCGTGGGGCAATAACCTTAAATAATTTCCTTTAGTTTTTCAACGACCTGATCGATCTCATCTGTATTGTTATGCTTGCTAAATGAAAACCGAACAGTAACCTGGTTTGGATTGGAATTAATTTCACGGATAACATGGCTGCCGGCATCTGCCCCGCTTGTACAGGCACTTCCACCGGATGCGCAAATATTATTGATATCAAGGTTAAACAAAAGCATTTCACTTTTTTCGGTTTTAGGAAAAGCAACACTTAAAACCGTGTACAAAGATCTTGAACCTTCATCTCCGTTAAAGTATACACCAGGTAAATTATCTTTTAATTTATTCTTCATGTATTGCCTCAAATGTTTGATGTGGGTGCTTTCTTTTTCCAAATTATTAGTGGCTATTTCAAGTGCCTTTGCAAAGCCAACAATGCCATACAGGTTTTCGGTTCCCGCACGCATATTGCGCTCTTGTGCCCCACCATGCATGTAAGGTTTTATTTTTACATTTTCATTTACGTATAAAATTCCAATGCCCTTCGGACCATGAAATTTGTGCGCCGATCCTGTAATAAAATGCACGGGGGTATTGCGAAGGTCGAAAGGAAAGTGTCCTACTGTTTGTACGGTATCCGAATGAAAAATGGCATTATATTTCTTACAAATATTACCAACTGCATGCATGTCTAACAAATTCCCAATTTCATTATTGGCATGCATAAGTGTTACCAGGCATTTCACTTCACAACCACTTAAAATGTCTTCCAGGTCTTCCAGATCTATATGCCCGTTTTCTTTAAGCTTTACAAATGTTACCTCCACATCTCCGTTGCATCTTAAATTCTCCACTGTATGCAATGTGCAGTGGTGTTCAATTCTGGAAGTGATGATGTGTTTGCAGCCAAGGTCGCGTACAGCTTCGGTAATGGCTGTATTACTGCTTTCGGTGCCACCACTGGTAAAAAATATTTCTGCAGGATGAGCGTGTAAAATTTTCGCTACCAATTTGCGGGCATTCTCTATAGCCAGCCTGCTCTCGCGTCCATAACTGTAAATGGAGGATGGATTACCAAAATGGGTGGTTAAATAAGGCATCATTGCATCAAGCACTTCTTTATCAAGTGGCGTGGTGGCAGCGTTATCTAAATAAATACGTTTGTTCATCTTCAACTTATAAAGGAGAAAAAGAAATTACATATACTCCTTAATGTCCTGCATTATTTTACGGGCAATATTATCTGCTGTAGTTTCAAAATTGCTTTCAGCATATATGCGGATAATGGGTTCAGTATTACTGGTGCGCAGATGAACCCAGTCTTTGTCAAATTCTATTTTTAGCCCGTCTTCTGTATTCACGGGATTATTCTTGTATTTGTGCCGGATGTTAGAGAAAATTTTATCTACATCAATATTCTTTCCTAACTCAATTTTATTCTTACTTATAAAGTAATCGGGATACTGGCGTCGTAACTGTATGGCGCTTTTTCCGGAAGTTGCCATGTAGGTTAAAAACAAGGCGATGCCTATAAGTGCATCCCTGCCATAATGAAGATCGGGGATAATTATACCGCCGTTTCCTTCACCGCCAATAACCGCACCTGTCTCTTTCATTTTGGCAATTACATTTACCTCGCCAACAGCGCTGGGAAAATATTCGCCACCATATTTAAGTGTTACGTCTTTTAATGCCCGAGTTGAAGAAAGGTTGCTAACTGTATTCCCTTTCTTATTTTGTAAAACATAATCTGCTACAGTAACCAACGTGTATTCTTCGCCAAACATAGATCCATCGTCGCAAACAAAACATAACCTGTCTACATCGGGATCTACAGCAATACCCAGGTGTGCCTGTTGTTTGTTTACCTCGCGGCTAAGATCGCCCAGGTGCTGTGGCAATGGTTCTGGATTGTGCGCAAATCTGCCATTGATATCTTCATTCAAAACAACAATTTCTTTTACACCCAAAGCCCGCAACAATGCAGGAACAGCAGTTGCACCCGTACTGTTGATTCCATCAACAATTATCTTATACTTTTTCTTTTTAATGGCATTTACATCTACCAGGCTGTAATTTATAACCGCATCAATGTGTTGTTGCAATGCCTGTTCATCATTCCTGTTTTTACCCAGTTTAGTGGCAGCAACAAATGTAAATTCTTCGTCTTCCGCATATTGCAGTAGTGCTTCGCCTTCTTCTGCATTTATAAATTCTCCCTTATGATTAAGGAGCTTTAATGCATTCCATTCCGATGCGTTGTGGCTTGCAGTAATAATAATGCCGCCTGCGCATTTATTAAACGTAACAGCCATTTCAACGGTAGGTGTTGTGCTCAATCCAACATTAATAACGTCAATACCGCAACTGTTAAGGGTACTGGTTACAATGTTTTGAACCATCTCGCCACTCATTCTGCCATCCCTGCCCACAACAACTGTTTTATTTTCTGGGTTTTGCTTAAGTAACCAGGTAGCATATGCTGCTGTAAATTTGACTACATCAACAGGACTTAATGATTGTCCCGGCTTGCCCCCTATTGTTCCCCTTAGTCCGGATATACTTTTAATTAATGCCATTTCTGGTTTCGGTAAGGCAGCAAACATAGCTTAAAAAAACCGAAATTTTTAATGCTCGCAAGGGCGAAAAATAAATATGCTTTTCGCCCTTGTGGTGGTATATTTGAGTGAATCTTTTTTTATATGGCCGAAAAAGAATGGTACAAAGAATGGTTCAGCTCGCCCTATTATGATATTTTGTATAAGGAGAGAAATGAACGGGAGGCTACGCAGTTTCTTGAAAAATTGATGCAATACCTGAATGCGCAACCCGGCGCCAGGGTTTTAGATGCAGCCTGCGGAAAGGGAAGGCATTCAAGGGTTCTCGCTGATATGGGTTATGATGTTACTGGGATTGATATTTCTGAAAGCTCCATCATCGAAGCAAAAGCTATGGAAACCGACAATGTTCGGTTTTACCTGCACGACATGAGGCAACCATTCATGATCAATTATTTCAATTTTGCATTTAACTTTTTTACAAGCTTCGGTTATTTTCATTCAGGAAGGGAGCACGACAGTGCTGTACGAACCATAGCCCAAAGCCTTAGACCTAAAGGCATGCTAACCATAGATTACCTGAATGTGCATTTTAACGAAGAGAATATTTTACATACTGAAGAGAAAACCATTGGAGGGGTAAATTTTCATATCGCCCGCTGGCACGATGAGGATCACTTTTACAAACGCATACAGATAGAAGACCCTGCCAGCCATAATTTAAAACACCTGTATACCGAAAAGGTTGAAAAATTTAGCCTGGGTGATTTCACAGACATGCTTGCCTTTCATGGCTTAATGGTGCAGGAGGTTTTTGGTAATTACGACCTGGGGCCTTATCACGTTAGAAAAGCCCCGCGTATGATAATTATTGCCAAAAAATTGCATTAAGCAACTTTCGTTATTTTCAAGTAAAGCCTAAAATATTCCGCATTGCTTATAGCTATTGCAAACACACTTCAATATATAGATGAATGGCTGTTTCTCTTTATAAATAATGGTCTTTCAAACCCATTATTCGATAAAATAATGCCCTTAAGCAGGGAGGCAACAACATGGCTGCCTCTTTATCTTTTTTTGCTGGTACTGGTGGTTTTAAATTTTGGCAAAAGGGCTTTGCCATTTATTTTATTTGTGGTTATAACCATTTCGATCTCCGATCAGTTAAGCAGCAGTGTTATAAAATACTGGGTTGCCCGGCTATAGGCCATGCCACAATGCTCTATTAATGCAGTATGCGCATTTATTGGTAGGTTGTTCTCCAAGTTATAGTTTCACCTCCTCCCACGCCACCAACCATTTTGCGGCAGCTTTCTTTTTCCATACTACGCTAAAGCATTATATAAAAAAATGGAGTTACCTGTTTTTTCTTTGGGCAGCCTTGGTAAGTACCGCCCAGGTTTATGTGGGCATTCATTACCCATTTGATGTTATTGGAGGTGGATTAGTAGGCAGTTTTATCGGTTATAGTATGGCATCAATTTTTAACAGGCGGGTAGGCAGGCTAACGCTTTAACCATAACAGATCTAAAAGAAAATGCTTATTTATTAGCTTTGCCTGAATAAATATGACGGAAATACTTATTATTCTTGCATTGATCCTGTTAAACGGGGTTTTTGCAATGGCTGAAATTGCGCTTGTTTCTGCACGTAAAGCCCGGCTGGAAGCGCAGGCAAATAAAGGCGACCTTAGGGCCAGAGAGGCTCTTGAATTAGCCAATCACCCGGATAAATTTATTTCTACCACTCAAATAGGTATCACTTTAATTGGCATTTTAAACGGTTTGTTTTCTGGTGAAAGCCTGAAAAGCGACCTGCAGGCCTACCTGAATAACTACCCTTCGCTTGAAGGTTACACCAGTGGTATTGCCACAACTATTATAGTTATTGCCATCACTTATTTCTCTCTGGTGTTGGGTGAACTGGTTCCAAAAAGAATTGGTTTAAGCAACCCCGAAGGCATAGCTAAAACATTGGCTGCGCCCATGCGAATAGTTACTTTGATCACGTATCCATTTATTTGGTTGCTAACCAAATCTGGTAACCTGCTTGTGCGCCTTTTTAAAATAAAAAACCGCGATAATCAGGTCACAGAAGAAGAAATAAAAGCCATTATAAATGAAGGAACAGAGCATGGTGCTATTGATGAAGCAGAGCAGGAAATTATTGAAAGGGTATTTCATTTGGGGGATCGTAACATCACTTCCTTAATGACACACAGGAGCGATATGGTTTGGATTGAATTTGGAAGCAACGTGGGTGATATAAAAAAGTTGAGTGATGAACTGGTGCATTCTGTGTATCCGGTATGCGAGGGAAGCATTGACAATATTAAAGGCGTCGTATCATTAAAGGATGTTTTTAAGCTTGCTTCAGAAATTCCGGTAAGCGAGGTAATGCGACCTGCGTTATATGTGCCCGAAAACAACTCAGCCTATCAGCTGCTGGAGAAATTTAAAGTTAGCAGAACACATTATGCATTTATAGTTGATGAATATGGAAGCATGCAGGGAATAATAACACTCAATGATATATTGAGTGCTATTGTGGGTGATTTTTCAGAACTGCATGAAGAGGATTATGAAATTACAGCGCGTGGCGATGGATCATTTTTATTTGATGCACAGCTACCGTGGTATCGCTTTCTCTCGTATTTTAAAAAGGCGGCCTGGAGTGAAGGTGATGAAGACTTTGATACCCTGGCTGGCTTTATTTTACAACAGCTGGAACGCATACCCACTACGGGTGATAAGGTTGTATGGCGTGGCTTTGAATTCGAAATAGTTGACATGGATGCACACCGTATAGACAAATTGCTTATTACCGTGTCTGACGAAATATTAAAAGATATGCAGGAAGAATAAATGCTATCTACCTAAAGTCTGGCGGTTTGTTGATTCTTCTCACCTTTAAATTTTTTAGCTATCTCCTGTATTATTAAGGCTGACAAAGCCCCTATTGCAAAAATGTATAAGAACTGTATAGTTCGAATGTTTTCATTGCCCTGCAGGCGCGTGTAACTTAAAATTGTTAGTGAAAGCAAAATTAAAATGATAACGGGTTTTCTATTTTTCATGATTTAGTTTGGTTGATTTAATAAAGGAAATTATTGCATTATTTTCTAAATAAAAAATCCCGGCTGGTTGGCCGGGATCTTATAATTCAAAAATTGATGATTACTGAATAACCAGTTTTTCGGTTGAGGTATTGTTATCTGCATTCACCTTCATCATATACACACCTTTGCCGAATTGCTGCACAGGTATTTCTACACGCTGGCCTGCTGATGTATTAGATACGGTTGTTCGGTATACCACTTTACCGGAAAGGTCTGTTACAATTACCTGTAGAGATGTAATAGAAGCATTTGTATAAATCGCGGTAATATCATGTGTTGGGTTTGGATATAATTTCCATAAACGCGCAACAGCATCCATATTAATTTTTTGCGTTGCAGAATACGTATACCGTCCATCTAAATCAACTTGCTTGATCCTGTAATAATTAGTACCCTTAATCGGGAAGTTATCATTAAACTTATAATGCTGTTCTGCCGATACCATGTTTGATGCTGCAACTGTACCAACTGTTTCATAATTAATTCCATCGCGGCTACGCTGAACATCAAAATGATGATTGTTAATTTCAGAAGCAGTGCTCCAGTTAAGTTCAACTGCATTATTCAATGTCTTTTTCGCGCTGAAGCTTAACCAGGTTACAGGAAGCAAAACTGAGCTACGAACATTTTTACTGGTGAATACATAGTATTCTCCCGGCTTCAGGTTAACAAATTGAGAAGCGGAAGAAAGATTGGCAACAGAATCGGAAAGATAACTATACCAGGTGCCTGCAGAGGGAAAGTTGATGGTGGCAGTTTGCGTAACCACATCAAAGTTTCCGAACACCACCACTTTTAATGAATCGCTGATGATGTTCTCCCATTTTACATTACCTGAAAAGTTATAAGAAATACTGCCTGAGGTAAACGTTGAAGTATAATTTGGCGTTGTCCTCAACCTTAACATGGCCGAATAAACATCGAACAAGGCCTTTTCTATTCGGGTTATTAAAAAATGCCCAACCCGTTGGCTTAACATCTAACCTGCAATCGTTACTAATAGTTCCGTTCTGGCACCTGTTAATAGAGTAATCATAACCCACTTCACCAAACTGCCACATAAGTTTTGGCCCGGGCTGCATGCTCCAGAAAGCTGCTGCCATTCCATCTCTTTTTAAACCGATGGCCGTATCTCTTACATTATACCCCGGAATGCTGTTGCCCTCGGTTTCATTTCTATACTGTATTCTTTCTTCATCATGACTTTCCTGGTAAGTAACAAGGTATGGATTGGTCCATCCGCGGGCAGTATATACACCCCAGCTAAAATCAGACCCGTTATTATAACCTTTGGTAGCCTGGTTGTAATTGTAATTCAGGTTGCCCCAGGGCATCATGCCATTATCTGCTAACTCTTTTTCTTCAGCGTTATCAGCAAAATGTTCCAGGATGCAATAGCTATTTGCCGATGCAGCCTGCATGTATCCATTATATTTTTTCCAGATTGCAATGCGGCTTGCATCGTATGCGCTCCATGATCCTACATCACAATTGTTGCCGGAAGCATCACAAGTTTGTTTTTGAGTAAAACCTTTTGACAGATCCCAGCGAAAACCATCAATCTTATAATTCTTTAACCAATGGTTGATGACGCGATTAACAAACTCCTGCGTTGCAGCACTTTCATGGTTTATATCAAACCCAACATTAAATGCATGTTTAGGAACAGGGTTAAACCATGGACTGTTTGCGGCAGGGCGATTCGCCGAATTATCCCAATACATCTGCACCATGGGAGACAGGTAGAATGAATGATTTAAAGCAATATCCATAATTACCGCAATGCCGTTTTTATGACATTCATCAATGAACTGTTTTAAAGCGTTTTCAGTGCCATAATATTTGTCTGGTGCAAAGTAGAAACTTGGGTTGTAGCCCCAGCTAATGTTTCCTTCAAACTCGTTGATGGGCATTAATTCAATTGCATTTATTCCAAGCTTTTTAAAATAGCTGATACTGTCTTTTAAGGTCTGGTAATTCTGCGCACTTATAAAATCTCTTACCAGCAATTCGTAAATAACAAGATTGCGCTTATCAGGTCTCACATAACTGTTTGCCTGCCACGAAAATTTAGGTTTGGCTGTTTGTAAAACACTCACAATGCCCGAAGTTTTACCTGTGGGGTAAGCTTTTAATCCGGGGTAAGTTGTTGCAGGTATGTACTTATCGTTATCGGGATCAAGTACTTTTTCCGTGTTATAATCGGCAACTTTTATTTTGCCGTCTATCAGGTATTGATACGCATATTCAGTTCCTGGGGTTAAACCCTTTAAACGAATCCAGTAACGGGCTGCATCGGGGGTAACATTCATCAGGTAATCCGAATTGGTTGCCCAGTTATTAAAATCGCCAACCACAAAAACATTTGTTTTATCGGGAGCAAATAAAACCAGTATAACAGATGTATCTCCGGGCTCATAATTAATACCATCCACAGCACCGGCAGGCAAATCCGCAACATTATTTGCAGGGGTTACCACAAAATTTAAAGTATCTCTAGTTACGGTAGAGCCAGTTGCTTCAGCAATGATTTGCTGGTTACCTGATGTAGTAATGTTTGTTGTGGCAGATATGGTTGTTCCTGTAGCCGTACCTATTACATTTCCATTAAAATATAATTTGAGAGAAGTGCTTTGGCTTGCGTTAGCTGTTACGGTTAGTGCGTCTCCTATCTTTTTAGTAAGCGGTTCTGGTATGGGGTTATACGTTGGCTGGCGGTAAGGTTCATCTATGCGAACGTATAATCCATTATCGTATACAGGCACGTACATGTCGCTGTTATCGGCATTTCTTTGAACAAGGGTTCCAGCACCGTTACGAAACAGGATAGCGATCTTTTTTACGTTTTCTGTGGGGTCGGTTATACTAAAAAAAGTTCTTAGTCCGCCGGTTATTGTGTATTTCCATTTGTTATTTCCCAGGTAGGTACATTGGGCGGTCGCATTAGTTGTTGCCCATGTAAATGGTACATGCTTCCAGTCGCTAGACGAGGTACTTTTATTGGTAATAGCACCTACATGCACATAGACGTCTGTGTTGGGTGTATAATCTTTCAAACCTTTATTACCATAATTGGCATCCATTACAATTTCGATGGGGCTTGAACTTTCCTGGATAAATTTAGGTGTCCAGGTTAGTAACTGGGCATTTACTGTACCAGTAAACATTAAAAAAATCAACGGTATCAATTTCTTCATAAAAGCAAACTTTAAAAATTAGAGGAGGAAAATTAGGTAATTAATCATGCAATTACAAATATGTGTAAATATTACACAATAAAGGAAGAAAGATAATTCACATTTTTAAAAATTTACTATGCGCAAATGGTGCGAAATTTTATAGATTGATGCGTAGTCACAATTCTATATTTGCAACAGTTTGATTAATCCTTCTACCATACAACAAATTACGTCAAGGGTCGACATAATGGATGTTGTGGGTGAATTTGTCCGGTTAAAAAAGCGCGGTGCAAATTACCTTGGGCTTTGTCCCTTTCATAATGAAAAAACTCCTTCATTTACAGTTTCCCCTTCAAAAGATATTTATAAATGCTTTGGCTGCGGCAAAAGCGGCAACTCCATTTCTTTTTTAATGGAGCATGAGAAATATACTTTTGTTGAGGCGTTGAAATGGCTGGCAGCACGTTACAATATTGAAATAGAAGAAACGGTTCAAACAGAGGAGGGTAAGCAAAAGCTACAGGCCGCCGACAGCCTTTTTGTGATTAATACTTTCGCACAAAAGTTTTTTTCAGCCAAATTATTGGAAGAAGAAGGCAGCAATGAAGCCTTAAGCTACCTTGAACAACGAGGTTTTAAAGAAGAGATTCTTAATAAATTCCAGGTGGGGTATAACCCTAAAGCAGGTCGTGAATTCGCCGTCACTGCAATAGATAATCAATTTAACGCTGGTTTGCTGGTTCAGTCAGGATTGGTAACAGCAAGAAATGATGAATTTTTTGACAACTACCGTGGCCGAATTATTTTCCCGGTACATAATATAACAGGTAAAATTATTGGCTTTGGTGCACGCATTATTGGTAAAGCTGAGAAAGGCCCCAAGTATATTAATACACCTGAAAATGAAATTTACCACAAAAGCAAAATACTTTATGGCAGTTATTTTGCCCGAAGTGCTATAAGCAGGCAGGATGAATGTTTGCTGGTAGAAGGATACACAGACGTCATCAGTCTACACCAGGCAGGGATTGAAAACGTGGTGGCCAGCGGCGGTACTTCTTTAACCACAGACCAGCTAAGGCTTGTAAAAAAATACACCCCCAATCTCACCATTATATATGATGGCGACGAAGCCGGCATTAAAGCGGCACTCAGGGGACTGGATATGGCGCTGGATGAAAGCCTGAATGTGAAACTGGTTTTAATTCCTGATAAAGAAGATCCCGATAGTTATGTAAATAAAATTGGCGCCAATGAATTCCGCCGGTTTATTAATGAAAATAAAAAAGACTTTATTCTTTTTCAGCTGGAGGTTATGCTGAAAGATGCGGGGAACGATGTTAGCAAAAAAAATGAGGTTGTAAAACACATTGCTGAAACTTTAAGCCGTATTAATAAATCGGAAGATTTTACCAAGCAGCAGGAGTATATAAAACAATGTGCGAACATTCTGAACCTGGAGGAAGAGGGCTTAACCACCCTGGTAAACCAGTATAAGAAAGAGAAGATTACAAAAGATGAAAAAAAGTTTACTCTGCCCGTTTTAGATGGAGAAGCGCCTTCAGCAGAAGAATTACCCGGCAATAAATGGATTATTCAGCAGGATATTTTACAGGAAGAAAACCTGGTTCGCCTGCTTCTCGAAAACGGTTTAAACAAATGGGATGAAGAACAAACCATTGCCTCGTACATTTTTGACGAGCTTGAAAATTTTCGATTCGACAACCCGGAAACGGAGCGCTTATATGAATTATATAAAACCCAATACGAAGCAGAATTACAACCAACCGTTAAAACCCTGCTTTATCATAATGAAGAAGAAATAAGAAAGCAGGTGATCAATATTACCATGTTTCCGTTTGAACTTAGCCAGCGCTGGGATGAAAAGCTGGAAAATATGAACATACTCTCGCAACCCGATATTCACAACGAAATTGTAAAAAGCCTCAATTATTTTAAATTAAGAAAAATAAAGAAAATGTTTTTGCAGAATCAGAAAGATATGGAACACTGCAAAGACATGACGGAGCAACTTCAACTCCTGGAAATTCATAAGCACCTTAAGGCCATAGAGATAGAAATAACCAAACAATTGGGTACTGTAATAATCCGGTAAATGGTTTAGTGGTAATTCTTAACTAATTAAGTCAAAAATATTGCCTTTCAAACCTTAGTTTTCGGCCAAAATCGTGCATCGGCATAAAAAATTTTCTTAAATCTTCATATTTACGTCTCATTTTTTTATCTTTGCGCTCCCAAAAATATGTCGAAGCAGCCACTGATCAAACAAGACGGAACTATTTTAGAAGCACTTAGTAACGCTATGTTCAGGGTTAAGCTGGAAAACGGGCACGAAATTCTGGCAACAATTTCAGGTAAAATGCGCATGCATTATATAAGGATATTGCCGGGAGATAAAGTTGGGGTTGAAATGAGCCCGTACGATTTATCAAGAGGGAGAATAATTTTCAGGTATAAATAATTTAATACCTGAACAAAAAAATTTATTATGAAAGTTAGAGCATCCATAAAAAAACGCAGCGCCGATTGTAAGATCGTTCGCAGAAAGGGAAAGCTATATATCATCAACAAAAAAAATCCAAGGTATAAACAACGCCAGGGTTAATTGTTGCCAATAGGCACTCTCAGTAAAAAATAAATATAAATTTTAATTATAACCATCACTTATGGCTCGTATTGCAGGTGTAGATCTTCCAAAAAATAAAAGAGGCGAAATAGGCCTTACATATATCTATGGCATTGGCCGTTCTACCGCCCAACACATTCTTGGTAAGGCAGGAATAGATATCAACAAGAAAGTAAACGATTGGAATGATGATGAACAAACAGCCATTCGTAATATTATTACTAATGAATTCAAAGTAGAGGGAGCATTAAGAAGTGAAGTGCAGATGAGCATTAAGCGTTTGCTTGATATTGCCTGCTACCGTGGGTTAAGGCACAGAAAAGGTTTACCGGTTAGAGGTCAGCGTACACGTACCAACAGCCGTACAAGAAAAGGTAAACGTAAAACTGTTGCCGGAAAGAAAAAGGCACCTAAGAAATAATCATTAAAATGTTTGCATTTCCGCAATGCGGTTTTGCACAATCTGAAATATAAAAATCATTATGGCAAAAGCACAGGCAAAAGGTCCGGTTAGCGCTAAAGCAGCAGCAAAAAAAAGAGTAGTAAAAGTTGATGCTTATGGCGACGCGCATATCAATGCAACCTTTAACAACATTAATATTTCACTTACCAATAAGCAGGGCCAGGTTATAAGTTGGTCATCTGCAGGTAAAATGGGTTTTAGGGGTTCTAAAAAGAATACCCCTTATGCAGCCCAGATGGCCGCAGCAGATGCAGCAAAAGTTGCACTGGACGCAGGTCTTAAAAGAGTGGATGTTTTTGTAAAAGGTCCGGGTGCCGGTCGCGAAGGTGCCATTCGTTCTCTTTCTCAGTCAGGTATTGAAATTACCATGATTAAGGATGTTACACCCCTTCCACACAATGGTTGCCGTCCTCCCAAGAAAAGAAGAGTATAGTACATTCGGCATTAGCCGTATTTTTTAATAATAAGGGTTTACGATTCATTTTAAGATTTTTACTGATCGTATTCCGTCAACAAAAAATCAAGTAAATTATGGCACGGTACACCGGTCCCAAAACAAAGATCAGCCGCATTTTCGGCGAGCCGATACTCGGCAATGGAAAATATCTTTCCAAGAACAGTAATCCTCCAGGTCAGCACGGCGCAACCCGCAAGCGTAAAACCCTGGGAGAGTATGCACTTCAGTTGAAAGAAAAACAAAAAGCAAAATACACTTACGGCGTGTTAGAACGCCAGTTCAGAAAAACATTCGATGAAGCAAGCCGCTTAAAAGGTGTAACAGGCGAAAATCTTATTAAACTTCTTGAGTCACGTTTAGACAATGCCGTTTTCCGTATGGGTATGGCACCCTCAAGACCTGCAGCACGCCAGTTGGTTTCGCACAAACACATTACCGTTAATGGCCATGTTCTAAATATTCCATCTTACCAGTTAAAACCCGGTGATGTAATTGGTCTGAATGAAAAAAGCCTGAATAACGAATCTATTACCAGCTTAATACGCGGTAAAAATCCAAAATTCGGCTGGTTAGACTGGAACGAGGGAGAACGCAAAGGAACTTTCATCACATATCCGGAAAGAGAAAGTGTTCCTGAAAACATTAAAGAACAATTGATAGTGGAGTTATATTCAAAATAACCTGAGCAGGTTTTTAGAATTCATCATTATTACATTTCAAATTTTCAACAAACAATATGGCCATTTTAAATTTTCAGAAACCAGACAAAATAATCTTACAAAAAGCTACTGATTTTGAAGGGCAGTTTGAATTCCGTCCATTAGAACCAGGATTTAGCCTTACCATTGGTAATGCCTTAAGGCGCGTTTTATTAAGCAGCCTTGAAGGATATGCCATAACAGGTTTAAAGATTGAAGGTGTGGAGCATGAATTTGCAACCATTAAAGGCATTACAGAAGATGTTACTGAAATGATCCTTAACCTTAAACAGGTTAGGTTTAGAAAATCAGTAGATCATGATGTGCCTTCTGAAAAAGTTACCATAAGCGTTAAGGGAAAAACAGAATTTACCGCAGGTATGATCGAAGATGCATTGCAAAGCTTTAAGGTTATGAACCCTGAGCATGTAATTGCTACCATGGATACCACAGCCCGTCTTGATATTGAATTAACCATTGCTAAAGGCCGTGGTTATGTTCCTGCAGATGAAAACAAATTAAAAGATGCTGTGTTTGGTTTCATTCCGATCGATTCAATTCACACGCCAATTAAGAATGTAAAATATTCTGTAGAAAACTATCGTGTAGAACAAAGAACGGATTACGAGAAACTGATACTTGATGTTTCTACTGATGGAACTATTCATCCAGAAGATGCAGTTAAACAGGCATCACGTATTCTTATCCAGCACCTGATGATCATCACTGATGAGAATATCACTTTTGATAATAAGGAAGACAGGAAAGAAGACGTTGTAGATGAACAATTGCTGCAATTAAGAAAAGTATTGAAGACACCATTAGAAGATCTAGATCTTTCAGTACGTGCATTCAACTGCCTGAAAGCTGCCAAGATCAACTCTTTAAGCGAGCTGGTTCAATACGAACAGGAAGACCTGATGAAGTTTAGAAACTTCGGTCAAAAATCTTTAAGTGAAATTGAACAAGTGCTTGGCGAAAGAGGCTTACACTTCGGTATGGATCTAAGCAAAATGGGCTTAGACGATATAGACAGATAATATAAATATTTTTCACACCTTGTAATTCCCTGACCACGGTACAAGGTTAAAACACACAAACATGCGTCACGGAGATAAAATTAAAAATTTAAGCCGCACAAAATCCCACAGGGATGCGTTGCTGGCAAACCTTGCAAGCCAGCTTATTATGCATAAACGCATTGTAACAACACTTGCAAAAGCTAAAGCCCTGCGCATATACGTAGAGCCTTTAATTACAAAAACCAAAAAGTCTGAAAACCTGTTACAGATCAGTCACCAGCACAGGATCGTTTTCAGTTATCTGAATGATAAATTCGCGGTTAAAGAATTGTTTACCGTAATTGGCCCAAAAATCGCGGCACGCCCCGGTGGATATACCAGGATATTAAAACTGGGCATTCGCCCCGGTGACAATGCTGAAAAGGCATTGATTGAACTGGTTGATTTTAACGATGTGTACGGCAAAAGTGTTGACCAGGCAACTGAGCCTGCGAAAAGAACACGTCGCGGTCGTAGCGGTGGCAAAAAAGCAACTGAAACTACCCAGGCATCTGCAACCCCGGAAGCTGTTGATCCTAAAGATGCTCCTGTTGAGCCTGAAATACAGCCCGCACCGGTTACAGAACCGGATAGTGAGCCGGCAGTTGAAGGTAACAATAGCGACACAACTGCAGTTCCTGCCGATGAGCCTATTAAATAAGACTAATTATAAAATGAATACACAAGCGGGATCGAAATTGATCCCGCTTTTTTTGTTATATAAATATTGTGAGAAAATAGCAGCCTGTTAACGATGAATTTTCCTTTTTTTGCACTCAAATTATCAGCATGTCCCACCAAGCACAACAAGCCATTTTAGTTCTGGAAGATGGAAATGTATTTTATGGTTCAGCTTTTGGCAAAATAGGCACCGCTACAGGCGAGTTATGTTTTAACACCGGTATGACTGGCTACCAGGAAGTTTTTACAGACCCCAGTTATTACGGCCAGGTACTTATAATGAACAATGTGCACACGGGTAATTATGGGGTTAATAAACGTAGATATGGAAAGTTCTACGGTAAAGATCAAAGCCTTAATTGGCAGGAACCTGGAAGACCGTTTTTCGCGGTACCAGGCAACACACGGGCTAGATGATTATTTGAAACAAAACGATATTGTAGCCATTGAGAATATAGATACACGCGCTTTGGTTGAACATGTTCGCACCAGAGGCGCGATGAACTGCATTGTTTCATCTGAAATTTTAGACGTAGACAAACTGAAAGAAGAATTAAAAAAAGTACCCTGTATGGCGGGGCTGGAATTAGCCAGCGTTGTAAGTACCAGAAGAAGAGTATACTGCCGGGGATCCAAATGCAAATATTCGAATTGCGGTTATGGATTATGGCATTAAACAAAACATCATTAATTGTATGGTTGAGCGCGGTGCTTATGTAAAAGTGCATCCGGCAAAAACCCCTGCAAGCCGTGTGAAAGAATTTAATGCAGATGGATATTTTATTTCCAACGGACCTGGAGACCCTGCGGCTATGGGTTATGCAGTGGACACCGTAAAAGAATTGTTGAAAGATGAAAAACCGTTGTTTGGTATTTGTTTAGGTCATCAGTTACTGGCGCTGGCAAACGATATTCCTACGTTTAAAATGCACCATGGCCACAGGGGCTTAAATCACCCGGTAAAAAATCTTCTTACAGGCAAATGCGAAATCACAACCCAAAATCATGGTTTTGGTGTTGATCCGGAAGCAGTGAGAAATCATGCCGGTATTGAAATAACCCATGTAAATCTGAACGATGAAAGTATTGAAGGTATCAGGGTAAAAAACAAGCCTGCATTCAGTGTACAGTACCACCCCGAAAGCACGCCGGGACCACACGATGCCCGGTATTTATTTGATGATTTTATCGACCTTATAAAAGCACACAAAAATTAAAATACAAATCATTTATATTATTAAAGCCGTTAAGTAATTAGCGGCTTTTTTGCTTCTTAATAACTCCATAACTTTAAGCATAAAACAGGCATTATGCGATTGATTGGAATAATTATTTTCTTGTTATTCTCAGGGTTACAAGTCTTCAGCCAAAAAACCCAAAAACCACCGTTGCACGGTAAAAACTGGATGGCTATTACCGGCAAACCCCTAGCTGCAGAGGCTGGTTCAATGATCTTTAATAAAGGAGGCAATGCGGTAGATGCCGCCTGTTCTATGCTGGCGGCTACCTGCACCATGTGGGATGTATTAAGCTGGGGCGGGGAAACCCAGGCTCTCATTTACAATCCCAAAACAAAAAAGGTAATTGCAATAAATGCCCTTGGGGTTGCGCCCACAGGCGCAACAGCTGATTTTTTCAGGGAGAAAGGAATGAAATATCCGCCGCAGTATGGTCCCCTGGCAGCTGTTACCCCTGGTACACCAGGAGGCTTATGCACCATGCTTGCCGAATATGGAACCATGAGTTTAAAAGAAGTGTTGCTACCTGCCATGCAGTTGGCAGAAGGCTATCCGATAGATGCAGAAACCGCAAACAGTATAGAGCGGAATAAAGCCATGATCAAGGAATGGCCATATTCTAAAACAGGTTTTTCTTCCGCACTACAATGAGCAAAGAGAAGCACCTGAAGCAGGTGAAATTTTCATGCAAAAAGATTTGCTTCAAACACTTACTAAAATGGTTGAGGCAGAAACAGCAGCATTAAAAAAAGGCAAAACAAGAAAAGAGGCGATCTACGCTGCCAATGATCGATTTTATACCGGGGATATTGCTGCAGAGTTCGTGCGGGGATGTACGGAACAGGGTGGTCTTATCACTTTGAACGACCTTGCAAAATGGAAAGTAATTATTGAAGAACCGCTTAAAATAAATTATAAAGGCATAGATGTTTACAAGCTGCAGCAGTGGACACAAGGACCGGTAATGTTGCAGGCGCTGAACATACTTGAGAATTTTGATTTAAAGGGAATGGGTTATAATTCATCTAAATACATACATACGCTTTACCAGGCCATGAATCTTTCTTTTGCAGACAGGGATTTTTATTACGGCGATCCTTACTATGCCCCTGAAGAACCTATGAAAGGTTTACTTTCTAAAGAGTATGGCAAACAAAGGGCGCAGCAAATAACTTTTGAGAAGAATAATGAGAATGCAGGCCCCGGTGACCCCTACCCTTTTGAAGGGAAAGTCAATCCCTATATGTCATTCTTAAAAAACAAAGGTTTTGTTTCAAATACACGGCCTGATGATGAATATTTTGCGCAGTTATGGCGCGGAACAACCTCGGTAGAGGCAGCCGACAAAGATGGATGGGTGGTTTCTATTACACCCAGCGGCGGGTGGATACCTGCAACCATTGCTGGTAATACCGGTGTGGGCATGAGCCAGCGCATGCAAAGTTTTGATACGGACTCATCGCTGAATCCATACAATATTGTTGAACCGGGAAAGCGTCCGCGTGTTACTTTAACACCTACCCTTGCCCTGAAAGATGGCAAACCCTATTTGTCTTTTGCAGTACAGGGTGGCGATACACAAGATCAAAACCTGCTGCAATTTTTTCTAAACATGGTTGAGTTTGGCATGACGGTTCAGGAGGCTACAGAAGCACCAAACTTTAATACATCGCAATTATATTTATCATTAGGTGGGGAAGACCGCAAGCCCAAACCGGGTGAAATTGTGTTGAACGAAGACATACCCGATTTTACGCGTAAAGAATTGAAGAAGATGGGATATAAAATGGAATTTGAAGAACGTACATCAGGACCGATTAATGCCATTTATTTTGATTGGGAACATGGCAGTTTCTGGGGTGGAAGCAGTAATCATGGTGAAGATTACGGCATTGGATGGTAAAACAAAACGTAGTTTTATTTTATGAAGATCGCTATTATTAACGGACCTAATTTAAATCTCCTGGGCAAAAGAGAGCCAGGCATTTACGGCGCAGAAACCTTTGAAGATTATCTTCAACACCTTAGAAAAAAGTATTCTGATATTACATTCGATTATTATCAAAGCAATATAGAAGGTGAGCTGATCAATGCCATACAACAAGTGGGTTTTGATTTTGATGGCATCATTATTAACCCCGGTGGCTATACCCACACTTCGTAGCCATTGGAGATGCTATTGCAGCCATAAAGGCCCCTGTAGTTGAAGTGCACATCAGCAATATTTTCGCAAGAGAAGATTTCCGGAAACTGTCCTATATATCAGCCAAGGCAAAAGGCACTATTTCGGGACTGGGATTAAAAGGCTACGAACTTGCACTTCATTATTTTAACAAAGACCATTAAAGAACCCTAACTATATACAGTACAAGTGTGCGACGCAACAAAAGCTTAAAATTTAGTTGCAGCCGGGTACATAAAAGCATTTACTTTTTATAAGCGTTACCTTCATTACTTATGATGACACGCTTATTTTTTATGGCTTTTTTATTTGTGGCGGCTCCTGCATTCAGCCAGTGCAAGACATCGGAAACTGACCCAAAAACAAAAGAAAAAATAAATTGTACCGATGTTAAAAACATGAAGCAGGGTAAGTGGAAAATTACCGTTGCCCCTTTACGTGGCGAACCGGGTTTTAAAGAAGAAGGTTTTTATACCGATGATAAGAAAGAAGGTAAATGGATACGTTTTAACCTGGTTGGCGATGTTTTGGCCATTGAAAATTATAAGTGGGGATACAAAGATGGCATAAACGAATACTTTACAGTGGAAGGACCGATAAGAAAAGAAAGCTGGAAAGCAATTGACCCGAAATCGCCGTACGATACAGTGGCTGTTTACGATCTTCAAAACCCCGATAAAATTACCCAGCGTTTAATGCGGGCTGAAACCTTTAGTGTAAGGCAGGGCACGTGGGAATATTACGATGCCTCCCACGGTTTTATTATTAAAAAGGAAGATTATGTGATGGATGAATTGATTGACCCGCTTAAACAGAAAAAACTGGATGCTGCCAAAGCCGCAGCCAACATGGACTCTACAGTTATTATTGCGAATATTGACAGTGCCATTGTTAATAAAAACAAACCCGCAGAGGTTTTGTTATATGAAAAGAAGAACAGTAATAAAAAGAAAATAAAAGTGAGAGACGGTCAAACCGGAATTAATTAAATTAAAAAAGCCCCGCAATTGCAGGGCTTTTTTTTGTGCATATATTTTTTATTCAATTTCCTTTTTATTTGCCTTTTGCATGGGGTTTAAACCCTGCGACTGACCACGTACAGATTGCTTTAATTTGTAAAGGGAAAGTTTGCTGGGCGTTTCAATAGAAGGAAAAGTATTATTGCTTTCATCAATATCCGCAGTTTCGCGCATAGGGTCGAGGCGAACAGATATCGCTTCTTTATCTTTCATAAAGACCTTGCTTATTTTCTTTTCGTTTTTGCGCCATATCTGCGCGGGTATACGATCTGTTTCAACAGTTCCGTCGGCGAAGGTCCACATCAGGATTACCGGCATAACCAGCCCGCCTTTATTTGAAAGCGACACTTCGTAAAAATATTTGCCCGCATAATATTGCTTTTTGGCTTCGTCTATGTTTTCAAATGGCATAGGCGATACTTTGTATTTGAAAGTAGAATCATACGCTTCTATTCCCCTGCCATAGCGCCAGTAAAAATCCCTGAGGGTGGTATCAACATCGGTTAAAAATTTTATATTGGCATCGTTGCGGTTCCTGATCTTGGAAATGTCGTCGAAAGAATTGATCGAAGGTGCATCGATATTACGCGTGCTGTCCGGGTTCAATTTTCCAAATGGCATTATGGGTTTCAATTCTGCATTCAGGTCAACCTGGTATGCCTTAACGCTGTCTATGGCTATATCCACCGGGTCTATACCAAAAAACCATCCCCTCCAAAACCAGTCAAGGTCTTCGCCACTTGCATCTTCCATTGTTCTGAACAGGTCTGCAGGTGTAGGATGTTTAAATGCCCAGCGTTCTGCATATGTTTTAAACGCAAAATCAAACAACTCTCTGCCCATTACGGTTTCACGTAAAATATTTAATGCAGTAGCTGGTTTTGAATAGGCATTGGGACCAAACTGAATAATGTTTTCGCTGTTTGTCATTATTGGTTCTAGCTGGTCTTTAGGCAGTTTCATGTAATCTGCAATAGTAAATGCCGGGCCACGGCGGGAGGGAAATTTATTGTCGTATAACTCTTCAGTAAGGTATTCTACAAAGGTGTTTAAGCCTTCATCCATCCACGACCACTGGCGCTCATCGCTGTTAACGATCATGGGGAAAAAGTTATGACCAACCTCGTGAATTATAACACCGATCATTCCATTTTTTGTTGATTCGCTGTACGTGCCATCGCTTTCTGTTCTTCCATAATTAAAACATATCATGGGATACTCCATACCATTACTGGCTTCTACACTTTGCGCTACAGGGTATGGGTAAGGAATGGTAAAATGTGAGTACGACTGAATGGTATGCGCCACCAGTTTTGTTGAATATTTCCGGTACAAACCATATGCTTCTTTTCCATAAAAGCTCATGCACATAATCTTTTTACCCTCAACATAAGTAGGCATGGCATCCCAAATAAATTTGCGGCTGCTTGTCCATGCAAAGTCCCTTACATTGGTGGCTTTAAAAATCCATGTTTTTGTTGCTGCACTTTTTTGTTTTTCTGCATTGCGTGCTTCATCCAGGGTAAATATCTCCAGCGGTTCTTTTACTGTTTGCGCTTTTTGCCACCTGCTGTAATGTGTTGCATCCAGCACTTGTTGGTAATTCTGGCATTCGCCTGTTGAACCAACAACATGATCTGCTGGTACTGTCATTTGTACTTTATAATTGCCAAAGGTTAAGGCGAATTCGCCCCTGCCCGTGAATTGGTGATTCTGCCATCCCTGGAAATCGCTGTAAACGCACATGCGGGGAAACCACTGGGTAATGGTAAAAAGATAATTGCCGTCTTCAGGAAAATATTCGTAACCGCCGCGACCGCCGTACTTAAACCTGTCAGCTATCTTATAATGCCAGTCTATTTTAAAAACAAATTGCTGACCGGGTTTTAATGGAGTTGAAAGATCTACCCGCATCATTGTTTTATTAATGGTATAGGGAATGTCTTTGCCTGAAGCATCTTTTAAAGAGGTGATGATATCGCCATAACCATTATCGGTCTTTTGCTGATCCATCATTTCCAAATTATTAAGATTGAGGCTTTTTGGCATGGAAGATATATCCTGGTAATTAGCGTTGTTAACCGAGCTGTGCTCGTTTTCATCCAATTGAAGCCATAAATAACTTAAGGGGTTTGGGGAGCTATTTAAATAGGTGAGTGTTTCGCTACCGGTAAGCGTTAAGTTTTTTTCATCCAGCGTACACTTGATATCATAATCACAACGCTGTTGCCAATACTCAGGCCCTGGTGCACCGCTGGCTGTACGGTAAACATTCGGATCGGGCAGTGTGGTACCTAACTGTTCAAACTTATTTCCATGATTACTGTTGGGGTTATTTTGTATGTCTTGCGAAAAAACGAATAAAGCAGGAAAAATTCCCAGCGCAACTAAAACAATTCTTTTCATTTTTTAGTAATTTTCTGTTTGTTTCAAAAGTACAGTATAGCAAGTTACTTGCTGAATGCTTTTAACCTCAATTTGTATATGATTTGATTAAGGTTATGCAAATTAAAGCGCAGATTTGCTGTACAAAATTCAATTGGTAAATGGTAAATATAATGTTTCAATGGTTTATGATAGCCGCCATGCAACTTACACATCCACTTTTTGTTTCATTAACAGATGTGCATTATAATAATGAAGAAGACCAGGTTGAAGTGAGTGTTAGAATATTTACAGATGATCTTGAAAATGTTTTAAGAAAAAACTACGCAGGAAAATTAGACATTTTACACCCCGAAAATGAGGGGGATGTAAAAGAATTAATAGATAATTACGTAAACGATCATTTAAAAATTAAAGTAAATGGTAAAAGTTACCCGCTTCATTTCGAAGGGTTCGAACCTGAGAATGAAAACATATGGTCTTACTTTACTATTGAAGGCATTAAAGATTTTAAATTAGTTGAATTTGAAAACTCCCTGCTATTCGACCTTACAAAAGAGCAGATAAATTTAATTGACATTCACGCAGAAGGAAAAGAACATTCAACCAAACTAAATTATCCTGAAACCCACGCCCTCTTTGAAATTAAATAGCTTATCGCTGAAGAAATTGTTTGTTTATTTTAAGATCTCTCAGCAATCCTGATTTTGGATTAAGTGTTATACTAAAAGATTTAAACTGACCCACCTGTATATTTATCGCCATTTGCCAGCAATGCATTTCTCTCGTTAAAAAAAGACTTACTGCCTGTAGTTGTTGGGTTTTAAAATCGAAATAGGTGCCGCCACCCACTTTCCATTTAGGACTGATGCTTAAATCTCCATTTAGATTAATGTTAGAGTTAACCTGTGTTATAAACGACTTCGCATCGGGTGCAATGGTTTTGTAAAAACTTAAGGAATAAGAAATACTAACCGACCATGGAATATTAAAGTCTACAAATTCTGCAGGGTTTTGCCTGATGTATTCAAGCTGTTGTTGTTCTTCGTAAGGTGTAAGGGTTTGGTCTTCGGCTAAACGCTGTTCATCTGTACGCTGGTCTTTTGCTTTGCTTCTTAGCGATGTAGATATAGCAAGGCTTCCACTGTTAATGCGGCCAAGTTTACCTTGTTTCCACAACAGGTCATTTATTCTTCTGCCAAGAGAATCCACGTTGTAAGGATCGATGGATGTGGTTCCGGTAATGTTCACATTATTAAACAGGGTACTTCGCAGGCTTATTCCCACAGGACTCCAGTTTAGGCTGTCGGCGATCATATTATACCCGCCTGAAAGGCTCAATCCATCTATCAGCCGCACTTTTTTTAATTCGGCAGAGGTGTCTTTTTTATCTTTCACCTTCATTTCAAAAAGGTTGTCAACACCAAAGCTAATACCACCAAATTCACCCTCACTGTAAGAACCTACTACACCACCAAGTTCAGAATACCTGTATATTGTTCCGGCCGCATCTATCTGTACATCCTGGTAATTATTTCGAACCAGGTCTGGTTTATAACTTAGTGATAGGCTTGGTTTAATTTCGTGCCTGATGGCTTGTACCCCATTGGATTTTTTAAAATTAACGGTACCGAAAATCCTCGTACTCATAGCTACACCAAAACTCATTTCTCTTGCAGTATAAAATCCCCGGTTGGTAATGGTATCAATCTTTCCTTTATCAAAATATTCATATACCTGGTATGGAGCGTATGGCAAGTACAACGTATCTGAGCGGCGCCCGCCAGGGTTCCACTTTCTTAATGTTCGCTGGCTGTACCACTTTTCTGAATAAGAAACAGAAGGTGAAATTATAAATGGACCAAAAGCAGGTAAAGAAAGCGAAATCGGTATATGATGTTCAGCCCCCCATTGCGCGGTGTCTAATAATTGTTTAAAGCTGAATGCAGTATCGTAAAACGAAGTAATGTTTTGCAGGGTGCCATTGTATGATACGCCCAGTTTTTCATACCATTTGGCAGAACCAATTTGTTCTTTAGGTTGAAATGGATAAACAGTAGTTGCAGAAAAAGTAACCGTAGGCAGGTTAAGATTTACCAGTCTGAGATTGTTGTTTTGATTATGATTTGCCGATACTGTTAAATTGTATTTTCCCTGGTTCCACATTTTACTGTAAGTAATGGATGAATACAATTGGTTCTGATAATTGCGAAAAGCATTATTTGGAATCAGTGAATTGTAAGAAGTACTTCCCGCATGCACATTCGCACTGAAGGATGTTCCGGGTCTTGCCTTTGTATCCTGGGAGTGGCTCCACGTTACATTGAAACCATTGGTTACCGTAAACTCCTGCTTTGAAAGCCCTGAAGCATTCAGCAATTTTGTATGCTGAAAATTAAAGTCGAGGTTTCCCCGGTATTTATAGCGCTTAAAATATTCGGGGTGTACATATATGTTATATCCGCCGTAAGAATAAATATCAGACCTCACCGTAACATCCCAGTATTCTCCCAATACTTTGTAGAAACCTAAACCAGTAAGACCCAGCCCGAAACTTTGGTTGGCAGTATATTGTGGTGTAAGCACACCCGAATGCCTTCCGCGGTATAAAGGGTAAATTCCAAAAGGAATTCCAATAGGCATGGGCACTCCCTCAAACTCAGGAAAGGCAGGACCCGATACCGCTATTTTATTATTGATCACCTTTAATTTTCTGGCGCGAATATCAAAGTGCGGCGTATCCAGATTACAGGTAGTAAACCGGGCACGATATCCATATGCCACATCTTTACTTATTTTTTTAATTATTTCAGCATTCACAAACATCTCCCCTTCCTTATAGTATGTGTTCTTTGTAAGCCCCCGCTGGGTTTTTAAATTAAAGAAGATGGAGTCGCTAATGGTCTCAGAACCTGCCTGTGTTATTTTGGCTTTGTTAAGGGGATCTGTGGAGGCCGTATCAGAACCGCCATAGGCTTTTACCATTTGAGAAGCCTGGTCGAATAATATGGTGCCCGCGTCGAGCGACATATCATTATAGTCAACCTTTGCTTTCCCATATAGTATAAATTCTTTTGTTGAAATTATTAGTACTCCTGAATCTTCAGCTGCATAGGTAATGGGCGCATCCAGGGAATCACTTGAAATTAGTAATGTATCAATAGAAGTTCTCCGGGATGAATCTGAATTGACAAGGGTATCTGTTATTAAAGGAGTGATAAAAGGTTGCGAAAGTGTGTCTGAAGGTGTTTGCGGAACGGTATCTTTTTGTATAATGCCGGTATCGGGCACAGGCACGGTATCGCTTACGGCTGTTAATGATTTGAGAAAAAACCTTTCACAGCTACTGTTAGCATTATGTGGAAACGTTATCTGTAGGAGAAGTGTAATCACAAGCCCCGAAAAAATTATTTTTGCTCTAACTTTACATTGTTTCCTCATAAGAGTCAAAAACAAATGTAGGTGTTAATCCATTAAAAGATTTGTGAAGAATCAATAACTGAAAAGGAAATATGCTTAAAAAAACCTTATCGATTTTTATCCCTCTTTTTATTTTAATCACGCTTACTTCTTTAAAGAAAGACCCAGTGTTACAGGATAAAAAACCCGGCATAAGAACAATTGTAATAGATGCGGGGCATGGCGGTAAAGATGTTGGTGCAAGAGGTAAATTTAGTAATGAAGCTACCATTACTCTAGCCATTGCTTTAAAACTTGAAAAGGAATTAAAGAAAGCAATGCCTGATGTTAAGATAGTGATGACAAGGACCACTGATGTTTTTGAATCGCCGATTGTGAAAGCCAATAAAGCTAATGCCGCTAAGGGCGATCTTTTCGTTTGCATTCACGTAAATGCTGCACCAGGTATTCGTAACAAGGAATTAACCGGCTATAAAACAGAAGTGTATTATTCAGGCACAGGTAAAAAAAGAAAAAAATATACGAAGCAGGTACCTCAATACAGGTACTGGACTGTTCCCAACCCCGCTAAGGGAACGGAAACATATATTTGGGGTATTGATAAAAATGACGATAAGCAGGTTGCATTAAGAGAAAATGAATCTTTATATATTGATTCTACCTCCGCAAAATTGGTTGGAGACTTTAACCCCGATTCTCCTGAAAAAATGATTTTGTACTCTCTTAAAACACAACAATACTTTGCAAGAAGTGTAAACCTCGCAATGGCCGTAGAAGATGAATTTTCTAAGATCGGCAGAAACAGCCGCGAAGTTCATCAGCGCCAAAAAGGAATTTGGGTATTACAGGCTACCGCTATGCCCAGTGTTTTAATTGAAACTGGTTACATTACCAATCCTGAAGAAGAAGAGTACCTGAATAGTGAAAGCGGGCAAACTGAACTTAGCCAGGCCATTGTTGGTGCACTTAAAAGATATCGGCAGGCTATTGAAAATAACCCCGTTTTGCCTGTTGCCAGTGCAACTTCGAACTAATTTACCATTCTGTTTGTTCAAAACCAGTCGGTTACTTTGTGTTACCGTTTCAAAAGAATTGGTTTACTTTATCAAAATATTTTTTTCAAAATATTCTATAGGGTAAAAGAAACCTTAACCTTTGCAAAATACAGAACGAACAATGAAGATTTCAAACGAAACAAAAGTAGGGGCATTAACAGCGGTGGCTGTGGCTTTATTGATACTTGGATTTAATTTTTTAAAAGGCAAAAGTGTTTTCAGATCTGGGTTTGTTTTATATGCTACATATAAGGACACCCGCAAACTTTTAGCATCTAACCCAGTTTTTGCGAATGGTTTACAAATAGGAAGTGTGTTAGAGACACATGCGGCAGATAAAAGCCTTACCGAAATAATTGTAGCACTAAAACTGAATGAAGATTATAAACTGCCAAAAAATTCAGTTGCCACTATAGAGAATAACCCACTCGGAACGCCATCTATAGCAATAGTTTTGGGAGACAGCCCCGAGTTTTTAAAATCCGGCGACACTATAAAAAGTTCCAGCCCGGGTGATATGCTTTCCAATCTTGGAAGCAAACTTTCACCTGTTGCGGACAAACTTGCCGGAACACTTACCACCCTCGATTCTCTTTTGCGCAATGTTAATACGTTACTTGATCCCAATACAAAAGATAACCTGCAGGCGGTAATTTATAATTTAAGCAGGTCCTCTCAAAGTATAGTAATAACCACTGCGCAGCTTCAACAACTACTCAATACCCAATCCGGCGCGTTGGCTCAGTCACTTAATAATATGAATGCCTTTACCAGTAATTTGGCTGGCAACAACCAAAAAGTGAATAGTATTATGAGTCATTTAGATAGCACCACGCATAATTTAGCCAGGGCAGATATTCAGGGTGTAGTGAGCAGTTTACACAATTCTGTAGACAGTTTATCTTTTATTATAAATAAAATTAACAGCACAGATGGAACACTCGGTGCATTAATAAATGATAAGGGTCTATACCAGAAATTAAACAATACTGTTTTAAGCCTTAATACACTTACCGATGACCTTAGGGTGCATCCGAAACGATATGTGAATATCTCTGTGTTTGGCAAAAAAGACCAGGGAAATTATCTAGAAGGTCCTTTAAAGATTGACACTTCAGCTTTGAAAATTCCTTCGCCTGAAAATAATTAACACAAGACTTCAATATTATTTAAGAATTTGCCTGCCATTTGGCAGGCATCTTTTATAAGAGTAGATGATGCCCTGGTAAAAACTGAAACGTGCAGATGCATTGTATTAATAAAATTTTATTATTCTTTTTTGCTGCGTTTGTAATGCAAACACAGGTTTCGCATGCCCAAATACCGGATTCCATACCTGTAAAAAGGCAGATATACATCATCAATGCCCAACGATTAAGTTATCAGAAATTAGATTCGGTAGAATTTCAGTCAGCTGCTGGTAATGTTATTATAAGGCAGGATAATACCATGTTTTACAGTGATAGCGTAGTGATTGACCGTTCTAAGAACCTGCTTGAAGCATTTGGTCATGTGCATATAAATGATGCAGACAGCGTACATACGTATGCAGATTATCTGAAGTATCTGGGCAATGAGAAAAAAGCATACCTGCGGAAAAATGTGAGACTTACCGACGGAAAGGGAACACTTACCACTCCCGATTTGGACTATGATCTAAACACCAAAATCGGCACTTATACCAAGGGGGGAAAAGTAGTGAATGGTACAACGGTTTTAAACAGCAGTGAAGGATACTATTATGGCGAAACACGGGATATTTATTTTAAAAAGAAGGTGGTACTAGTTGCGCCCGACTACATTGTAAAAACCGATACACTTTTATACAATACCTACACTGATGTGGCAACCTTTATTGTTCCTACAGAAATTACCAGTGGTAATAACAGGAAAATTATAACCAGTGATGGTTACTATGACCTTCGAACTAAAAAAGCTTATTTCGGAAGCCGTCCGCAAATACAGGATAGCACCACTTTTTTAATTGCAGATGAAATTGCAAGGGATGATGCATCAGGATTTGGGGAAGCACGAGGGAATGTAATTTACAGGGACACTGCACAGGGACTTACGGTGTTAGCTAACAATTTAAAGAACAACAGCAATGATGATTCTTTTCTGGCTACGCAAAACCCGGTAATGATCTTAAAGCAAAATGATGATTCTGTTTTTATTGCCGCCGATACATTTTATTCAGCCAAATTAACTGACCTGCTTAAAACAAGAATTGTATTAAGCGTTGCAGATGCCATGCCTTTAAAACCAGATTCAGCTGTTCGGGCTTCTTCCTTTGCAAACCGGAATAAACCTGTTGTAATAAAAGTGCCTGCTGCCGATACCGGAAATATAATGACTGAAGATGCAGCACAAATAAAAGAAATTGAAAATGAATTGCAGGAAGATACTTCTGCTACCAGTTTAATTTCAGACAGTACAGTTAATATGGCTGAAAACAAGACTACGCCTGGATTGCAGGCATCCGACCCTTCACTGCAAAAAGACAGCAGTAACCGATTTATTGAGGCTTACAGTCATGTGCGCATCTTTAGTGATTCCCTTCAGGCAGCCGGCGACAGCTTGTTTTATTCTGCGCACGATTCTACGTTTCGATTGTTTAAACAACCCGTTGTTTGGGCACAGCAAACACAGTTAACCGGCGATACCATTTACCTGTATACCAATAGCAAAAAGCCAGACCGCATTTATATTTTTGAAAATGCATTAAGCCTTGAACTGGTGGGTCCGGATTTTTATAACCAAATAAAAGGTAGAACAATGTCTGGATGGTTTACCAATGGAAATATTGACCAGTTACGGGCAAGGGGAAATGCAGAAAGTGTTTATTATGCATTGGATGATGCCGGTAAGTATCTTGGTGTAAATAAAAACAGCAGCGATGTTATTGATATTTTTTTTGAAGATAAAGCGGCAAAAAAAGTTGTGTTCCGAAGCAATCTTGCAGGAACTGCGTACCCAATGCGGCAGGTTAATCACGAAGAGATCAGGCTCCGTGGTTTTAACTGGCAGAGCGAAAGAAGGCCCAAAACAAAATATGATCTTTTTGGCCAATAATATTTGAATATGCGCATCGCAATTATTGATCAGAACGAAAAGTACACCACAGAGTATGGCGATTACATCACCGAACTTACGGGGCTGCATGCACTTCAGCACAATTATGAAATAAGAGCCTGGAGCAATGTAGTACCAGCGATCTCTCAAAAATTTGCAGATAATGCGGTGATCATAATTACAAACAATGCTACCTCTGCATTTGGAATAAATTGGTTTAATACAGTTAAATTAAAACGCATATTAAAATATGCAAAACCAGATGTTCTAATTTTTCTGAATAGTGCACCTGCTTTTAAAACATCTACACCCTGTTTTTTTGTTTTTGATGATGAGCGCTTTGTTCAGTTTGATGCGAAAAAAAAATTGTACAGGTCTGTTGCTAAAAACTTTCATAAATATGCCCTGCACAGCAATCAAATCATTTCTTTTTCAAATGAGATGCTTCGAAAATTGAAAAAACTCGTAGATGGTTCTTTTGCATTTACAAAAATTCCTTTCAGTGCAGGTAGTGAGTTTAAAGTGATCGAATGGATAGACAAGATCATCTTAAAATCTAAATATGCAGGTAATAGGGAATATTTCGCAGCGATTATAGACAGTGAAAATGAAACTGTTTTTACAGAACTGTTGAAAGCTTTTTCAAGGTTTAAAAAATGGCAGCAAAGCAGTATGCAATTAATTCTATTGCCATCAGATGGAAAACTCTCCCATGCATTAGATCAAAAATTATCTGCCTACAAATACAGGGAAGATGTGGCTATTATAAGTGACCAGGATGTTGATGAGAAAGCAGCCATAATTGGCGCCGCTTACGGATTATTGCATATACCCGCTTTTGAGAAAGATATTTTGCCGGCAGTAATTGCAACAACATGCGCCACGCCTGTTATCACTTATCAGAATACACACATTAAAGAATATTGCGGAGAGGCAGCGCTGTATGCTTCAAAGAATAACTACGAAAGTTTAAGCGATGAGGTAATTAAGTTGTTTAAAGATGAACCTCTTAAAAATGCAAAAACTGAAGCATGTAAAGAAATCTCTGTGGACTTCAGCAGGGTGAATACGTCAGAAAAAATTTGGGCTTTATTACAACAAACCTTAGCAAACAAATAAAGCAGGCTCATCAGCCTGCTTTATTATTATTCAAATTGATCCCCTATCTCCTTTGAACAAATAATTTATCGTTCAACCTCCATTCACCATGGGCAGACCTGAAGTTGACGAAATAATAACCTTCATTCAAATTGCTTACATCTAAACGAATTATATTTTTTCCTTTGATTACAGTAACAACAGATGATTGAACTACCACTCCCGAAGCATTAGAAAACAACACTTCCATCTTATCATCCTGCATAAAATTTCCTTCAATCAACACCTTATCGTTAGCGGGATTTGGATACATACTACTATTGAGGTTACCGGCGATTTGCAACTTTGCTTGGTCTACGAATACAGGTGGTCCTGAAACAGTAATAGTTTTTGCCCCTGCCGAATTAGTTTGATTATTGGTGGTATTTGGCGCGGTAGTATACCCAAATATAACAGGGTTGAGATTTCCATTTAAAATAACTGTTTTACCTGTAGATGCTGCTGCATCAACATTAAAAGTAATTAAGAAATATCCTGTTTCCCCCACACTTAACGATTTATAGACAGATTGCGAATACGTATGCGGGGCCGCAAATGTAGCCGTTGTTCCGCCCAGGTAAGAAGCGCCTGTTAATGTTGGGCTTGAATTAAAATATATATACACATATGTCAAATCATCTGCATCATGCGTTCCTGTAAATGTAAACTGCAAATTCGTTACTACAACAGGCATGGTTGCAACCACCATTTTTGTTGTATACAGCAAATTATTTGTTGAACCCCGTGGGGCGTTACCGGCTGGAACAGACTGGCTTGATAAAGTAATATCTGCAGCCTGAATGGTTTGCACGCCACTGTTTGTTTGCGTTCCAGTTGAATTAGGTGATGTTGTATAACCAAAAGTAACAGGTGTGGTTGCTCCGGTAACTTTAAAGGTTTTATTGTCGGATGCTGAATTGTTAACGTTCGTTGTAACAATAAAAAACCCGCTATCTCCTACATTCATCGATTTGTAAATATTCATTGAATATGCATGCGGGGCAGAAAAATTTGCATTAGTTCCGCCCAAATAAGAAGCACCGGTTAAAGAAGGCGTGGTATTAAAATATACATATACATAGTTCAGATCATTGTCATCGTGTGTGCCAGATAATGTAAACCCAATATTGTTAACTACAACAGGCATAGTGCTAATTTTTAGCTTTGTTATACTTGTAACAACATTATTACTTCCCTGGTTAACTGCTGCTGCGGCAACCGGACTACTGCTCACTTTTATATCTGCCGCCTGAATGGTTTGCACGCCACTGTTTGTTTGTGTTCCCGTTACATTAGGTGCCGTTACATAACCAAATGAAACAGGTGTGGTTGCACCGGTTATTTTAAAGGTTTTATTATCAGTTGCTGCATTACTAACACTGGTGGTAATAATGAAATAACCGCTGTCTCCCTTATTCATTAATTTATAAATAGACTGGTTGTATGTATGGGGAGCCGCGTAATTAGCAATAGTTCCACCGAGGTAAGACGCGCCTGTTAAAGTAGGTGATGTATTGAAATAAACATAAGTGTAGGTAAGATCATCATTATCATGGGTGCCACTTAAAGTATACACAATACTTGAAACATTAACCGGCATGGTGCTCACCTTCATTTTTACGATTGAGGTAACCATATTGGTCGCTCCCTGGTTTACATTAGACGCAGCAACAACCACAGAACTAAGTTTTATATCAGGCGCCTGGATGGTTTGAACACCGCTATTCTTTTGTGTGCCCGTAACATTAGGCGCTGTAGTAAATTCAAAAGTTACAGGTACGGTTGCACCCGTTATCTTAATCGTTTTATTATCTGTAGCAGTGTTACTCACACTTACGGTTATAATAAAATAACCACTGTCGCCCACATTTAGTTGTTTATATGTTGAAATACCATACTGATGGGGAGCGGCATATGAAGCGGCAGTACCACCCAAATAATTTGCGCCAGTTAATGTAGGTGTGGTATTAAAGTAAACGTATGTATAAGTAAGATCATCATTGTCATGATTTCCACTTAAGGTGTACACAATTTTGCTAACGAATACAGGCATGGTACTCACCTTCATTTTAACTATTGCAGTTACAACATTAGAGGTGCCCTGGTTTACAGATAAAGCTGCAACAGGTGATGAGCTTGTTTTAATATCAGCAGCTTCTATAGTTTGAACCCCACCATTCACCTGGCTGTTATTAATGGTTACAATAGTTGAATAACCAAAAGTTACAGGGGATGTGGCACCAGAGATTTTAAAATTATTATTATCTGTAGCTGTAACTGAAACATTCATGGTGATAATAAAATATCCACTGTCGTTTGCATTCATTGATTTATAAACAGGCAATGAAAAAGAATGAGGCGAAGCATATGTTGCAGCAGTTCCTCCCAAATAAGAAGCACCGGTTAAAGAAGGCGTGGAATTAAAATACACATATGAATAATCCAAGTCATTATTATCGTAAGTGCCGCTTACGGTATAATTAACTGCATTTATAACCACTGCGCCACCAGTCACCTTCATCTTTGTTATATAAGTTAATACACTGGTTGTTCCCTGGTTTACTGATGCAGCAGAAACTGGTGAGGTGGAAAGCTTAACGGTTGTGGAGCTTGCATTAAAATCACTTAATAATAAAAAACTGATTAAAGATGCGGATAGGGTGAGGTGGCTTAAGGATGACATATCATTACGGGTTTAGGGTTTCAGAAAAATATCCTTTGGAGGCAACCTTATAAAGTTACAAACTATAGCAGCTCGTTGCTTTTATTTTTAAAAGAAAACGTTCTTCTCCTGAAGCCTTAAAAATGAATGTATTAGGTTAAATTCTTCAATAAATCCACCACACCTTCCTTTTTTAAAATGAGGTATCCCAGCCGGTCGTTACTAATTCCTTCTTTTAAATGATAGCTAAACATGAGTTGATCATCCTTCACTTCTGTTTCAAAGAAATTAAACTGGATGTTCCTGTACTGGCGCAGGGATTCACCAATTTCATATAAATGGGTTGAGAGAATAAAAATGCCGTTATGCATTTTCAACAATCCTTCTATCACTGTAGTACTGCATTTCATTGCATCCTGAACGTTAGTACCCTTAAACAATTCATCGATAAGTATCAGCCATTTTTTGCCATTACTAATTTTCTCAATAGTCTTTCTTATGCGCTGCACCTCATTAAAGAAAAAGCTTTCGCCTTTCACAATATTATCTACGACCTGAATGTTGCTATGCAACCCATCGAAAAAACTTATTTCCATTTGTTGTGCAGGTACGCCCATGCCTATGTGTGCGAGGTAAACAGAAACACCTACTGCTTTTATGAACGTGCTTTTACCGGCCATATTTGCACCCGTTAAAAAAAGAAAATTTTTCTCTGGCATTAATTCAGTATCGTATGCAACCGGTGTTGCAAGTAACGGATGGTATAGTTGTTTTACTTTTAAATGCGCCTCTTCTGTATCGAGCACTTCCGGAAAAACGAAGCCATAGTTTATACATGCTGTGGCCATACTGTAATATGCATCGAGTCTGCTGTATATTTCTATTAATTCATAACATTCTTGTTTAAATTTTCTTCGTAAAAAATTGCCGGAGGAAATAATCTCTGCATACGTAGGTTTAGGTGCTTTTTGCTGTTGAATAATTTTATTAACCTGTGGCCTGTTAAGCAATACATCAATTCTTTTCAACATGCCATTTAATAGGTCGGGATTATCACTGCCTTCAAGCAGGGATATAATTTGTTTAAGTCCGGAAGCAAAAGCGGAAAAATGAAAAACGGAATATTTAAGGATAGAAAAATCAGAAGCATTAAAAAGCTTGTAGTTAATCGCGGAAAGTGTATTAGGATGTTTAGGGATCTCGTCCAATTGAGATTCATAAAATCTTTCTATAACCATTATAGTACCATTAGTAATGGCTACCGGCCATTCGGTATGTACTTTTATTATTTGCTGAATAACTGTTTGTGTTTCTTTTATGTGCGTCAAACTGTTTAACGGGTGTTGCAAAAAAGATTTGAGGCTATCTTTTCCACCATTTGTTCGCGTGAAATCTATGTGATGAAAAACCGAAAGGTCTTCTTCAGAATGAAAAATAGAAAGGTCTTGTATTGTTGTGCTGTCAACCCGCATATATGGATTTATCTATAATGCTATTCTCTTTCAAATTGAAGCCTGTTGCCTTTAATTGATTCGTAAAATATTCCTTCGTCATACACCAGATTACCATTAACAAAAGTCTTTACAATGGATGCAGGAAATTCAAAATTTTCGAATGGGCTCCATCCACACTTATACAAAACATTACCGGCACGGGCCGTGAATGTTTTCTCAGGGTCTATCATTACCACGTCTGCAAAATATCCTTCCCTTATAAATCCACGATCTTTTACCTGGAAGCAAATAGCCACTGCATGACACATTTTTTCCACCACCTTTTCTATACTAATTTTTCCCTGTTTTACGTAATGCATCATCAATGGTAAGCCATGTTGAACCAGAGGCAAACCTGCATGCGATTTTTCATATGCCTCATCTTCCAATGCATATACTTCTAAAAGCTCATTGTTACTGTTTCTTTTAAAACCCTTCTCCTGTAAGGTGTGTGGAGCATGATCTGTAGCAATAACATCGAGCCTGTTATCCAGTAAAGCTTCCCACAAGGCTGCTTTATTTTCTTTGGGTTTAATTGCTGGATTACATTTTATTTGGTTGCCAAGTAATGCATAGTCATTCGCAGAAAAATGCAGGTGATGCACACAAACCTCTGCAGTAATTCTTTTGTGTTTCAGCGGTAGCATATTACTGAATAATTGCAACTCCTTAGCTGTACTAATGTGCAATATGTGTAAACGGCTGTTATATTTTTTTGCGTATTGAATAGCTTTGAAAGAAGACAAAAAACAACCTTCTTCATTTCTGATGATGGGGTGGGCTGATGGTTCAAGAAACTTCTTGGCTTCCTTCAATACCTTATAATTGTTTTTGATCACTTGTTCATCTTCACAATGTGTGGCAATGAGTAATTCACTTTCTCCAAATACACGGTCAAGCATTAAGGGATTTTCTACCAATAGATTTCCGGTTGATGAACCCATAAATATTTTTACGCCGCAAACATTGTTTTTATTCTTGTTTATTTTGAGTATCTCCTCAATATTATCATTAGAAGTACCCATGTAAAAAGAAAAATTACCAAGTGAAGAGGTTGATGCTATCTGGTATTTATTTTCAAGTAATTCTTCTGTAAATACCGGCGGAACAGTATTTGGCATTTCCATAAAACTTGTAATGCCACCCGCCAAAGCTGCTTTCGATTCGGTATATATACTAGCTTTGTGTGTTAGACCAGGTTCGCGAAAATGCACCTGATCATCAATTGCACCAGGCATAGTGTACAACCCTTCACCGTTAATTTCTTTACAGTTATTTAGAGAACTTATAGTACCACCCACTTTTTCTATTCTACCGTTGCGCAACAACACATCCCCTTCAACGATCTTTCCTTCATTTACAATGCGCGTGTTTTTTATTAAATAATTCATGCTTGTATTTTTACTACGATGCCTTCTGCAAAATACAAACTAAATATTTGGGATGAAGCGAGCAAAACAGAAGAGATAAAATAACATTGAATTAATACAGGCTATGACTTTAATAAACTTTTGACCTCATTAAGCTTCATTAATGCCTCTACAGGTGTTAAACGGTTTATATCTATACTTTCAAGTATTTCACGCATTTGATTGAAAGTTTGCGTATGTACGTCAAATATGGATAACTGAACTTTGGGCGCACTGATGTTCTTATGTTTTTGTCCATCGGGAACAGAGGCATGTTTGTCTTCTAACTGCTGAAGAATCTCATTAGCCCGGTGAATGATTTCCGGAGGCATACCTGCCATTTTTGCAACATGTATTCCGAAGCTGTGTGTACTGCCACCGGGGGCCAACTTTCGTAAGAAAAATAATTTTATTGCCTGCTTCTTTATTGGTGATATGATAATTTTTTACGCGGGGTAATTTGTTTTCCAGTTCATTTAATTCGTGGTAATGTGTGGCAAATAAAGTTTTGGGTGCACCGGGTGATGCATGTAAAAATTCGACAATGCTCCATGCTATTGATATGCCATCATAAGTACTGGTACCCCTGCCTATTTCATCAAGCAGTACCAGACTTCGCAGGGTAAATGTTATTGATGATGCTGGCCGTTTCATTCATCTCAACCATAAATGTGCTTTCACCCCCACTCACATTATCGCTGGCGCCAACCCGGGTAAAAATTTTATCAGTTAGCGGAACCTTTGCCGCATCGGCAGGAACAAAGCTGCCCATGTGGGCCATTAAAGTAATCAATGCTGTTTGCCGTAATAATGCACTTTTACCGCTCATGTTCGGACCAGTAAGAATAATGATCTGCTCTTCACCCGGGATCTAATACAATGTCATTCGCAATATACTGTTCGCCTGGTGGGAGGTTTCGTTCAATAACAGGATGGCGGCTGTTTAACCAGCTGTAATGCCTGCCCGTGTATGCAGTTCAGGCTTTTTATAATTATACTGCAAAGCATTTTGGCAAAACAAAGCAGGCAATCAAGCACCGCGAGCATATTTCCATTTGTTTGAATGGGTTCAAGTAATCCTGCAATTCCATCAAAATCTTATCATACTAGGTGCATTTCAATTGCAAGTATTTTTTCTTCGGCACCGATTATCTTTTCTTCATATTCCTTTAATTCTTGTGTAATATATCTTCTGCATTGGCTAATGTTTGTTTGCGCATCCAACCCGACGGCACTTTTTTCTTATGCAGGTTTGTTACTTCCAGGTAATAGCCAAACACATTATTGAACCCTATCTTTAAAGATGAAATCCTGTGTCGCTGCTTCGTTTTGTTGCATTTGCAGCAGGTAGTCTTTTCCGCCAGTGGCAATGTTTCGCAATTTATCAAGTTCCTCATCCATACCCTGTTTAATAAGATTGCCTTTACCGGGCAGCTACCGGTGGATTTTCTGAAATAACCTTTAATATTTTATCGGCTATATACGTGCATGGGTTTAAGGTATCGGCCAATCGTTTCAGATAATCATTATCGCTATCGCTGCAAAATTCTTTGATGTGTAGCCGCTATGCTGCAGCCCTCTTGCTATGTGCAGCAACTTCTCTGGGGTTTATTTTTTTAAGCGGTATTTTACTTACCAGCCTTTCAACATCGCCACATTGTTTAATGTGCATGCTGTAACTTTTTTCGCAGATCACTATCTCTAATTATGTATTCAACCGTCTGTAACCGTTCGTTTATTTTATGCAATGTCCTTTAAGTGGGAGAACCATCCATCGCTGCAGCAATCGTGCACCCATGGGACTAACGGTATTATCCAGCACTTTTAGCAGTGTTAGTCCATTTTCGCACCACCACCAACCAATTCAAGGTTGCGAATTGTAAACCGGTCCATCCATAAATGATCTTCCTTTTCAATTCGCTGAATGGCTGTAATATGTTGCAGGTTGGGATGCTCCGTTTCTTTTAGATAATGCAAAATGGCACCCGCTGCAATGATGCCGAAATGCATGCCTTCTATACCAAAACCTTTTAGGGAATGTGTTTGAAAATGTTTTAACAAGCTTTCTGTGGCATAGGCTTCATCGAACATCCATTTTTCTAACGTATAAGTATAAAATTTAGCGCCGAATATTTCTTTAAACTGTTTTTGAAAACTTCGCTGAAAAATTACTTCTGCCGGCTTAAAGCTTTGCAACAACTTATCCATATATTCAATATTGCCCTCGGCAACAAAAAATTCGCCGGTTGAAATATCTAGAAAGGCAATACCGCACTCATCATCGATAAAATGCACTGCAGCAAGAAATTATTGCTATTATGATCAAGCAACTTATCGCTGGTGGCTATACCGGGTGTTACCATTTCGGTAACGCCCCGTTTTACAATGCCTTTTGCCTGTTTGGGATCTTCTAACTGGTCGCAAATGGCTACCCGGTAGCCTGCTTTTACCAATTTATGCAAATAGGTATCGAGGGCATGATGCGGAAAACCGGCTAACTCACTGCTTGAATGCTGCTCCATTGTTTCGTTTGGTTAAGGTAATACCCAATACCCGTGCTGTAATATGGCATCTTCCCCAAAAGTTTCATAAAAATCGCCTACCCTAAAAAGCAATATTGCATCAGGGTATTTTTGTTTGATGGCATTGTGCTGCTGCATCAGCGGCGTTTCAGAAACTGCTTTAGCCATAGCGGCAAATGTACCCTAAACCATGGTTTGTATAAAAGGATTGAGGTGTTTTCTGAAGAGGTTATACTTAAAACCGAAAAGATTGTTGCATAGCAACAATCCTTGCAGTTGTTTCATAGATTTTTCGCGGCGCTTTCTTCTATAAAAGCCCCTGGAGAAAGCAGGGGCTTTTGTAATTTTCTGTTTTCTTTACGCCGGCATTACCCGGTCTCAATTTCTCTGGGTTAAATTTCTTTTGACTTCTCCTTTTATAAAATTTCCCCACACAGGTAAATTACAGGTATATAGATATTAAAATCTGTGCCAAAAAAAGGAGTAATAAATAAATATTTGTCTATTAATGACTATGAGAAAATTGGGGAATGATATATACAGAAGTTAATTAAATAAGCTTTTCACCGGAGCGAATAATCTCATCCATGTCCCTATCGTTGGCTACCTGTCCTTTCATTTCAAGCATACGCATATCTTTTGCATCTTGTAAAAATTCTGAGGCAAATATAAATTCGTTCAGGCGCTCGCTCTTATTGAATATGATCTCTCTATTGGAACCTTCCCATTCCTTATTTCCTTTGTACATGTATAGAATATAATCTCCTATTTCCATAACACTGTTCATGTCGTGGGTTATTACAATAGTTGTAATATTATATTCTTCTGTAATTTCTTTTATAAGCCTGTCTATTAATAATGAGGTTTGAGGGTCTAAACCGCTATTGGGTTCATCACAAAAAAGATATTTAGGATTAAGTACAATTGCGCGTGCAATGCCTACTCTTTTTTTCATTCCACCACTAATTTCAGCCGGAAATTTTTTATTAGCGCCTGTAAGATTTACGCGTTCAAGCACCTCGTCCACACGTTTCCTTTTCTCCTTAGACGTCATCTTAGAAAACATGTCGAGCGGAAAATTTACATTCTGTTCAACCGTCATAGAATCAAACAGTGCCGAGCCCTGGAACAACATACCTATTTGCTGGCGCAGGTCTTTTCGCTCTTCCCTGTCTGCAGTAAGAATACTTCTACCATCATAAAGCACCTCGCCAGAATCGGGCTTTAATAAACCAACAATACATTTGGTTAACACGGTTTTACCGCTACCGCTACTACCTATAATAAGATTGCATTTGCCGGTTTCAAACACACCGCTGATATCTTCTAAAACCACTTTTCCGCTAAAAGATTTTTTAATACTTTTTATTTCAATCATAGGTTGCCTGGCAGGAGTTAATTATTGATAATATAAACTTAGCGCTATTAAAAATAGTTTGTTTTTACAATATTTCAAATGGGCAACAAAGATGCCATGATGAAAATAGGCTTAAATAACTTCAACCTGGTTTTTAAGAAGGTCTTCAAATTCATCCCGTTTTCTTACCAAAAAAGTTTCATTATTTTTAAACATAACCTCAGCAGGCTTTAATCTAGAATTAAAGTTGCTGCTCATTTCATAGCCATAGGCACCGGCATTGTAAAAAACAAGGTAATCGCCTTCCCTCACTTCTGTTATCTTTCTGTCCCATGCAAATGTGTCTGTCTCGCAGATGTTACCTACTACGGTATAAATACGGTGTGCGCCATTGGGATTGCTGATGTTTTCAATCTTGTGATACGCTTCATAAAACATAGGACGGATAAGATGATTAAATCCGCTGTTAACGCCCACAAAAACAGTTGCAGTTGTTTGTTTAATAATGTTGGCTTTCACAATAAAATAACCTGCTTCGCTCACCAGATATTTTCCGGGCTCAAACCACACCTGTAATTTTTTGCCGGTTTCCTGTTCGTACCTCGCAAAAGCTTCTGCCACTTTGGTTCCCAAAAGCTGAATGTCAGTTTTAACATCGTCATCGTGGTATGCAACTTTGAAGCCGCTCCCCAAATCAATAAACTCTAGTTCAGAAAAATGTCGGGCCATTTCAAACATCACTTCCAGTCCCTGGATAAATACATTCACATCTTTTATTTCGCTGCCTGAATGCATGTGCAAACCCGTTACATGCATTTTTGTTGTTTTTACGATTCTTTCTATATGCCGCATCTGGTGTATGGATATACCAAATTTGCTATCTATATGCCCGGTTGAAATTTTATAATTTCCACCAGCCATTATATGAGGATTTAGCCTGATGCAAACAGGGTATGAACTGCCAAACTTATTTCCAAACTGTTCTAGAATGGAGATGTTATCTATATTGATATTGACACCTAAATCTTTTCCCTGTTGAATTTCATCGAAATCCACACAATTAGGGGTAAACAAAATATCCTTTGGATCAAAACCGGCCTTTAAACCAAGTTTCACTTCATTAATACTAACTGTATCGAGAAAGGCACCAGCCTGTTTCATTAGTTTTAAAACATTAATGTTGGTCAGAGCCTTGCATGCATAAAAGAATTTCGCATCACACTTTGCGAAAGCTTGTTGCAATTTTTGCAATTGTTCTTCCATTCTTTCTGCGTGGTAAACGTACAGGGGCGTTTTAAATTCGTTGGCAACCTGAACAAGTTGCTCACGCGATAGTTGCTGCTTCATGGGCGCGAAGATACGATTTGAGCAAACTGCTCAAAAAATGGGTGAGAATTAAAAAAATGAATGAAACTATTCGGTAGATGGTGTGCTGTTACCGTTTTCTTCTTCGTTAGCAGAATCTTCTACGTTACCAACCAGATTGCCTGCTTCATCAACCACAAATAAAGGATTGTTTTTAGGAGGAACCGGTTCTTCATCCTCCATTTCTCCATCATGTTTTAGTGATGTTGCTTCATTAAATTGTTCTGATAAAACTTCTTTAATCTTGGGAAGATCATCAGTTGAATTAATCCCAAAATAATCCATAAAGGTTTTAGAAGTGGTATATATTAAAGGCTTTCCGGGTAAGCTTTCATTTCTGCCTGTAATTATAATTAATTCTTTTTCGAGTAATTTTTGAATACTGTAATCACTGTTAACGCCCCGAATGGATTCTATTTCGCCTTTGGTTATTGGCTGTTTATAGGCAACAATGGCAAGCGTTTCTAGCGCCGCATTAGACAGGCGCTTTAGATATTTTTCTCCATTTAGTTGGCCAATAGTTTGGTGAAATTCTTTTTTTGTTAAAAACTGCCAGCCACCGCCGCTTTCTATTACTTCGAAGGGATAAAATTCTGACCGGTATTTTTCTAAAATTCCTTCAATGGCTGCTTCAACCTGCTCAAGGTTTATTTTATCTTCCATAAACCCAAAAGCGTTATTAACAAGCTCAACAACTTCCAGGGAAGTTAGCGGTCTATCGCTGGCAAAAATCAGGGCTTCAATATGTGGAATGATAGCTGAAAGCTCCATATTAAAAGGATGTTATTAGCAAAAATAACCGGCAAATTAACCCTTTAATGCAGCAGCACCACTAACAATTTCAGTAAGTTCTGTTGTAATAGCAGCCTGCCTAGCCCGGTTATAAGAAATTCTGAGAGATTTTAAAAGTTCATTTGCATTTTCGGTGGCTTTATCCATCGCAGTCATACGAGCGCCATGTTCACTTGCATTAGCATCCAAAACGGCCTTATATAATTGCGTGTTTAGGATTTTGGGCATGAGCTCGGCTATCAATTGTTCCTTTTCAGGCTCGAAAATAAAATCTGCTTTTTTAGAACCTTCTGTTTCTATTTTTGGAATGGGTAAAAACTGTTCAAGAACAAACCGCTGGGTCGCAGCGTTTCTAAATTCACTGTAAACAATTTCGACCGCATCAAACTCGCGGTTTTCAAAAGCCTTCATGGCAGCTTCTGAAGCAGCCTGAACATTTTCAAATGTTAAATTCAGGAAAATATCTTTATAGGTATCACTGGTATTATAGCCTTGTTTACTAAGGCTTTCCCAGCCTTTTTTACCAATATTCCAAATAGTTACATTGTTCTTTTTATACTGTGCATTGTACTTTTCAGCAAATGCAGCTTTCGCCATTTTAACTAGGTTAGAATTGTATGCCCCTGCTAATCCACGATCGCTGGTAATAACTATAAGTAAAACTTTTTCAATAGGCCTGGCTTCGGCGAGTTTAATACTTAATCCCCCTTCAATATTACTAATGATATTGCTTAGCATCTCCTGCAATTTCTTTGCATAAGGGCGCATTTGAATAATTGCATCCTGGGCACGCCTTAGCTTGGCGGCACTTACCATTTTCATGGCTTTTGTAATTTGCTGGGTAGATTGAACCGACCTTATTCTGTTTCTAACTTCCTTTAACTGACCTGCCATTGTTTTAATACTAATTTAGAAGAGATGCGAGTGATCTCTGTATATTCTTGCAGAATTACTTTAGCGGGGCAAAGGTAAAGGAATGGTCTTAAAAACGATGCATAAATTGAGCGAGCATGTTTAATAAAATATCAAATTTTTCTTTGAATATTTTGTATGCAAATACAATAAAAAACGTTTGTAATCTCAGGCAGCCAGTTTGTGTTAAATCTACCATTTTTTAAAAATTGTGTTTATAAACACCGAAATTTGCTGCCAGTTTGTCTATGGCAAAACACAAGCATGCAATTTGCCTGATTAACAATCATTAAAAAACGATATAATTAATACTCTTCCGGGTTATGCTTAAAATACTTAATAAAATTTTTGGTGGGAACAAAAGTGAGAAAGACGTAAAAAAAATTCAGCCCCAGGTTCAAAAAATAAATGAATATTTTAATCAATATCAATCGCTCTCCAATGATGCATTGCGAGGAAAAACGCAAGAGTTTCAACAGCGCATTCAACAGCATCTATCAACCATAGACAATGATATTGCTAACATGCAGTCAGAAGCTGAGCAATTAGATGTGGCTGAAATGTCACAAAAGGATGTGCTGTATAAAAAGATCGATGAGCTAAAAAAAGACCGTGACAAAAAAATTGAGGAAGCTTTACAGGAAATATTGCCAGAAGCTTTTGCTGTAGTAAAAGAAACAGCAAGGCGTTTTAAGGAAAATACCGAACTGGTTAGTACTGCAACAGAATTAGACCGCGAATTAAGCATTGAAAAAGATTACATAAGAATTGAAAACGAAAAATCAATATTCAGGAATAGCTGGACGGCAGCAGGCGGTCAGATAACCTGGAATATGTTGCATTATGATGTGCAGTTAATCGGTGGAATGGTTTTGCACGATGGAAAAATTGCAGAAATGGCTACAGGTGAAGGTAAAACCCTTGTATCTACACTGCCCGCTTACCTCAATGCCCTTGCGGGCGAAGGTGTGCACATCGTAACGGTGAATGATTACCTTGCCCGAAGAGACAGTGAATGGAACGGTCCTATATTCGAGTGGTTAGGCATAACTGTAGATTGCATAGATAAACATCAACCCAACTCTGCTCAACGCAGAAAAGCTTATACAGCTGGCATTATTTATGGCACCAATAATGAATTTGGTTTTGACTACCTGAGAGATAATATGGTGCACTCACCCGATGAGATGGTGCAGCGCAAACATCATTATGCCATGGTGGATGAAGTTGACAGTGTTTTAATTGATGATGCCAGAACTCCCCTTATTATTAGCGGGCCCGTGGGGCATAGCGATAATACCCAACAGTTTTTTGATTTGAAACCAAGGATTGAAAAATTAGTGGAAGCACAGAGGCGGGCGGTTAATTTGTTTTTAAATGATGCGAGAAAAAAGATCAGCGCAGGGAATGATGATCCTAAAGATGGTGGATTGTCTTTATTCAGGGCGCATCGCGGTTTACCCAAGAATACTGCATTAATTAAATTTTTAAGTGAACCTGGCATTAGGGTTAAACTTCAAAAAACTGAGAACTATTACCTCGCAGATCAGCAGAAAGAAATGCCTAAAGCTGATGAGGAATTATATTTTTATATTGATGAAAAAAGCAATTCAGTTGAATTAACTGACCGGGGCATTCATTTAATAACCGGGGCAGGAGAAGATCCTAACTTTTTCATTATACCCGATATTGGCGTTGAACTTGCAGCACTCGATAACGAAACCAATATTGACCCTGATGAAAAATTGCGCAGTAAAGAATCTTTATTAAATGAATATGCTGTAAAGGCAGACAGAATTCATACTGTTCAACAATTACTTAAAGCCTATACTTTATTTGATAAAGATGTAGAATATGTAGTAATGGATGGTGCGGTAAAAATTGTAGACGAGCAAACTGGTCGTATACTGGATGGCAGAAGATACAGTGATGGATTGCACCAGGCAATTGAAGCCAAAGAAAATGTAAAGATCGAGGCGACTACGCAAACATATGCCACCATCACGCTACAGAACTATTTTAGAATGTACCATAAGCTTGCAGGTATGACTGGTACTGCCGAAACAGAAGCTGCAGAATTGTGGAATATTTATAAATTAGATGTTGTATCCATCCCTACCAATATTCCTATTATAAGAAATGATGAGCATGACCTTGTTTACAAAACTCGAAAAGAAAAATACCGCAGCGTAATTGAAAAGATAGAAGAAATGCGCAATGCGGGCAGGCCGACCCTGGTTGGTACAACCTCCGTAGAAGTAAGTGAATTATTAAGCAGAATGCTTCGCCAGAAACAAATTCCGCATAACGTACTTAATGCAAAGCAACATGCCAGGGAAGCACAGGTAGTTGCTGAAGCAGGGCTTGCAGGCAATGTTACCATTGCCACCAACATGGCGGGAAGGGGAACAGACATTAAACTGGGACCTGGTGTTAAAGAAGCCGGTGGCTTAGCTATTCTAGGTACAGAAAGGCATGAAAGCCGGCGCGTAGACAGGCAGTTGCGTGGTCGTGCGGGCAGGCAGGGCGACCCGGGTTCTTCCCTTTTCTTTGTTTCACTTGAAGATGACCTGATGCGTATGTTCGGCAGTGAAAGAATTGCCAAGGTGATGGATTTTGCAGGCTATAAAGAAGGGGAAGTGATACAACACAGCATGATCACCAAAAGCATTGAACGTGCACAAAGAAAAGTAGAGGAAAACAATTTTGGAATTCGTAAGCGCCTGTTGGAATATGATGACGTAATGAACAAACAACGTTCGGTGATTTATACAAAAAGAAATCACGCATTATTTGGAGAAAGGCTTGCACTCGATTTAGACAATGCCTTTTACGATGTGGCAACCGGGCTTATAAATACTTTTAAAGAAAACAACGATTTTGAAGGTTTCAGGCTTGAGGTAATTGTAAACTTTGGTTTAGATACCAGTATTTCTAAAGAAGAATTTGAGAAACAAAATGAAAATGAACTGATTGAAAATCTTTACCAGGAAGCAACAAATAATTATAACAGGCATAAAGAATTGTTGAAGAAAAATGCAATGCCCGTTTTTGGTGGTATTAGAAAAGCACAGGGACCAAATATTCAAAATGTTATTGTTCCTTTTTCTGATGGCAGAAAAGGTTTGCAGGTATTAGCCAATCTCGATAAAACCCTTGAATCTAATGGAGCAGAAATGGTTGCAGCATTAGAAAGAGGTTCAGCACTATCTTTTATAGATGAGCAATGGAAAGATCATTTGCGTGCGATGGACGATCTTAAACAAAGTGTACAAACGGCCCAATACGAGCAGAAAGATCCACTGGTAATTTATAAAGGTGAAGCATTTAATCTCTTCAGGCAAATGGATAGCACCATTAATAAAGAGATCGTGAATTTCTTATGCCTCGCAGAAATTCCATCGCAACAAAACGGTGCGCCTATACAAGAAGGTCGTGAAGAAAAAACAGATATGAGCCGAATGAAAGAGAATAAGGCCGAGATAGATGCGGCAGGAAATGATTATGCAGCCAATGAAAATGATTACTTCGACCCAACTCCCGTTAAGCAACAACCTGTAAAAGTAGCGCCCAAGATAGGTAGGAATGATGCCTGCCCATGCGGAAGCGGCAAAAAATACAAAAACTGTCACGGTAAAGAATTATAACCGCCCTATATAAAAAAGCACTGCAATCATGCGGTGCTTCTTTGCGTTTAATCGTCTGTGCTTTCGTTACTCTTTTTCTCTATAAACTCCGGCTGGTTATTTTCCCTATTATCCGTTTTATCATCTGCAGGGTAAGGGTCTGTTTGCAAACCACGGTCAGCCTCATCAACTGAATTATTTATATTATCGCCTGAGCCTTCCCGAACTGCATAATCCTCGTTACGCTTATCCTGATTCTCAACTTTATTTAAATCTGCGTGATCGCCATTTTTATCTGCCATAACAAATTTTTATTTTAAAAGATAACAACACAATCGTGCCAATTTAATTTAACTTAGAAGAAAGGGTGTGGCTGAATGTACACATATGTACTTATAAAACTGCCCCGTAGAATGGCATAGAATTTTTCAACTTATATAAAAGTTATTATGGAAAAAGATAAAGAAACCACAAGCAAAAGATTTTCGGATCTGGAAGATTCTCCCCGTGATGAAAAATTATTACAGGGAGAAGAAACAATTGTAGAAATTCCGGATGTTAACGATATACCGGGGCAGGAAAACGTTGTTGTTCCGCCACTTGGCGAACTTGCAGATACAACTATTTCTTCAGCTGATGAAGAAGGTGAAGGATTATTTGACGATGAAAAAGATGCAGAAGAATATGACAATGGTTTCTTTGAGGAAGAGGACGGAGTACCGGATACAGATACCCCTGAAAAAGATGCAGACCGTACAAGTTTTTCGGGTGAAGAAGGAAATGTTTCTGAACTGGAAAAAGAATTATTGCAAGATTCTGAACATGGAGACAGCAGGGATGAACGGGCATTAAAACGCGCAGCGTTAGATAATACAGATTTTGATAATGTTCCTTTAAATGAAGGAAGTTTTAAAAAAGACCATACCGGTGATGATCTGGATGTTGCCAATACTGAAGATGATGATGAAAACGAAGCAATAGGTGAAGAAGATGAAGAGAACAATTTTTACAGCCTGGATGATGATGATACCAATGATGGTGACATCAACGGCAATAATTAATTTTTTTTAAAGTTGGGGAAAAACATGGGAACCTGTTTTTTATATAACTCATATTGTTTCCCAAACTCTAAGACAAGTTTTTTTTCTTCGAAATAGGTTCCGATGTAAACATAGATCGTAATCAATGCAGCAGACATACCATTTTTAATGAATGGCTGCCAAAGAAATATAGACCAAACAAAAAATAAGGTACCCGTGTATAATGGGTGCCTTATTAATTTATGCAACCCATCCTGCTCCAGTTTATTTTTAGCATTTGATTGAAAAAACACATCCAACCCGGAGATATGCATAAAATATTTTCTCCCCGACACATACATCATTAGTAACCCCGTTACGCCTAAAACTGAAGAGGCGATTTTTAATCCAATACTTTTCTCGAATACATACCCAGCCGGGGCTTTAATATGAAAATAAACAGCCAGGAATAAAGAAAGCGTTGCAAATAATGAATATAAAGGGCGATAATATTTAAATGAACTGCCCATAAGGTTTTTAAAATAATTCTTAAACCAGAGGGCAGCAAATACCGAATGAAACACAGAGAACTGAACCCATCCCGCGATTAACCAACAGTAATTGTTTACCTCCATTCAATTAATTTCTATTTAAATATAAGGAGAATAAAAAAGCCTGCCGAAACGGGCAGGCTTTAAAAATATTTATCAAATTTTATAAGGTAGCTGTGGTGGTTGTTTGTCTTCCCTGTAATCTACCACCTTTCATTAATCCATCATATTGACGCATTAATAAGTGCGTATCAATTTGCTGAAGGGTATCCAATATTACACCGATCATAATCAGCAAAGAAGTTCCACCAAAGAAGGAACTGAATTCACGGGTTACCCCAAGTCTTTGAGCAAACCCCGGCAGAATACCGATGAATGCAAGAAAAATGGCACCAGGCAGAGTGATCTTATCCATAATAGCGCCTATATAATCAGCCGTAGGCTGCCCAGGTTTAACGCCGGGGATAAAACCATTGTTTCTTTTAAGGTCTTCACTCATTTGCTTGGGATTAAAGATCAACGCGGTGTAAAGAAATGTAAAACCAATAACCATAACTGCGTAAATCACCATATACCATGCATTACTGTGATCTGAGAATATGCTTACTATACCACGGGCTGAATCTAAATTGGTAAAAGAAACCAGCGTGGGTAAAAACATAATTGCCTGGGCAAAGATTATAGGCATAACACCCGCACTATTAACCTTCATAGGTAAGAATTGCCGTGCACCACCAAACTGCCTGTTACCCACAATTTGTTTTGCGTAATTAATAGGGATTTTTCTTACACCCTGAACGAGTATAATAACACCCATAATGATGGTGATAAGAATAGCTATTTCGATTAGAAATATCAATAATCCGCCACCGCCTTTTTCCATTTTAGAAGAAAATTCCTGCGCTATAGCAACAGGTAAACGGGCTAAGATACCCACCATGATGAGTATGGAAATACCATTACCCAAACCTTTATCCTGAATTTTTTCTCCCAGCCACATTACGAATAAAGTGCCTGCAATTAATATAGTTATAGTTGAAATGGTAAAATAACTTCTAAAACCCGGTAGAAGCGCATCAGCATAATCCGGACTTTTTAAATATTGCACATATGCAAAAGCCTGGAAAGCGGTTACAATAACCGTTAAATACCTTGTCCATTGATTAATTTTCTTTCTTCCGCTTTCACCTTCTTTCTGCACCTTTTGCATTTGCGGAACCAGAATGGTCATCAGCTGCATAAAAATAGATGCGGATATATAAGGCATTACGCCAAGAGCAAAGATGGATGCCCTTGAAAATGCACCACCCGCAAACGTGTCAAATAAACCCAGTAAACCATTGCTTGAAGACTGCCCAACAGAATCGAGCCTGTTAGGGTCTATGCCTGGTAAAACAACGTGTGCACCAAACCTGTAAATCAAAATAAAAGTGAGGGTAACAATGATCTTAGACCTAAGCTCCTCTATACTCCAGATGTCTTTTATTTTTTGAATGAGTTTTTTCACTTAAATATTTATTTTGATTGCTTCAAAATCAAAAGACGCATCTTTAAAAATTGATGCGTCTTGCAAATATCGTAGAAATTTACTTTAAGATTTCAATTGTTCCGCCAGACGCTTCTATAGCAGATTTTGCTTTCTCGCTTACCGCGTCTACTTTAAACACCAGCTTGGTTTTAAGTTCGCCGTTACCAAGTATTTTAATTTTTTCGTTGCGCTTGGCAAGACCGTTCAGGTACAGGTTTTCAGCATTGATTTCTTCCAAACCATATTTCTCATTCAACGATTCAATCTGTGAAAGATTAAACACCCTGAATTCTATCCTGTTATTATTTTTAAAACCACGCTTAGGCAACCTTCTTTGAATGGGCATCTGACCACCTTCATGCGCCATTTTGCTTTTATAACCGGTACGGCTCTGTCCACCTTTATTACCTTTTGTTGATGTGCCACCTTTACCACTTGCCTCACCACGGCCCAAACGTTTTTCTTTGTGGGTTGAACCTTTGGCCGGTTGTAAATTATTTAGTTTCATTCTATTATTTTAAACTTCTGCTGTGTAAAAAAAGGTTATTCGCTTACTTCTTCCACTTTTACAAGGTGATGAACTTTATTAACCATACCCAAAATTTGGGGTGTGGCTTCTACTTCAGTAGATGCATTCATTTTGCGCAGGCCTAAAGCCCTGAGTGTTAACTTTTGTCTTTCAGAACGGTCAATGCCACTTTTTACTTGCGTAATCTTTATTTTTTTCATAACCCTATGCCCTTTCGGGAATTGTTTTTATTAAGAACGGAGTTTATTAACCAAAAAGGTTAACCATTAAACACCCTTGATAATTTAATATTACGTGTCTTTGAAATTTCAATTGGTTCGCGTAAAAGCATTAATGCTTTCATAGTTGCTTTAACCACATTATGCGGATTAGCAGATCCGAGGCTTTTTGCAAGTACATCGGTAACGCCGGCGCTTTCTAAAACAGCACGCATACTACCCCCTGCAATTACACCTGTACCATGAGCCGCGGGTTTAATAAGAATTTTTGCCGCACCTTCTTTTGCAAATTGTTCATGAGGTATGGTACCCTGCATTACCGGAACCCTAACCAGGTTCTTTTTTGCATCTTCAATACCTTTTGTAATGGCTTCCTGAACTTCCTTCGCTTTACCTAAACCTTGGCCAACCACACCGCTTTCATTACCAACCACAACAAGCGCAGAAAAGCTGAAGGTTCTACCACCCTTGGTTGTTTTAACCACACGATTGATGGAAACTACCTTTTCTTTCAGGTCTACATCGCCACCAGCCTTTACTTTGTTTATCGTTATTTTAGACATTTAAAAACTTTTGAGATTTTTTTGAAATTGAAATTAGAACTGCAATCCGCCCTCGCGAGCGCCTTCTGCCAAGGCTTTAATACGGCCGTGGTAAAGGTATCCGCTTCTGTCAAACACCACTTTTTCGATGCCTAGTTCTTTTGCTTTACCAGCAATCATTTCTCCAACTTTTTTTGACTTTTCTGATTTGTTGCCTGTTATAGAAACCACTTCACTGTCTCTGCTGGATGCAGAAGCTAAGGTCTTTCCTTCAGTATCATCTATTAGCTGAACATAAATTTCGCTGTTGCTTCTATAAACAGACAGGCGGGGCTTCTGAGCTTCACCCTTTACATTTTTCCTGATTCTGAAATGAATTCTTTGTCTTCTTTTTGCTCTTATGTTCATAATAAATTGTAGAATTTGAAAATTTGAATAATAGGTTCTTCAAATTTGTTATTTACCTGCAGTTTTACCCGCTTTTCTCCTGATAACTTCACCGGAATACTTAACACCTTTACCCTTGTAAGGTTCGGGTTTACGTAAGCCTCTTAATTTGGCTGCCACCTGACCCAGTAACTGTTTGTCAATACCTTCCATTATAATTTTAGGGTTCTGACCTTTTTCAGTAAGAGTAGATACTTTAAGTTCTTTAGGAACTTCGAATATGATGTTGTGCGAATAACCCAGCGCAAGGTCTAATATATTTCCCTGGTTAGATGCTTTAAAACCCACACCTACCAGTTCAAGATTTTTAGTATAACCATCAGTAACACCTTTTACCATGTTACTAACCAGTGAACGGTACAAACCGTGCATAGCGCGGTGGCGTATCTGATCGGTTGGGCGTACAATGTTTACCTGGTTATCCTGAACATCAATTTTAATGTCCCTGTCAACCGCTTGCTTCAACTCGCCTTTTGGACCTTTTACAGTAATGATGTTATTCTTATCTACATTAACGGTAACACCTTTAGCGACGTCTATGGGCTGCTTTCCTATTCGTGACATAAAACCTTTTTAATTTTTTCTAATTTATATTAACTTATATAACAAAGCACTTCGCCACCAACATTTTGCGTACGGGCTTGCTTATCTGTCATAACACCGCGTGAGGTGCTTACGATTGCAATACCCAAACCGTTGATAACCCTTTTAAAATCTGTAGGGCTGGCATAGTGCCTTAATCCTGGCCTGCTGATCCTTTGCAGGGAGCGAATGGCCGGCTGCTTGGTTGCCGGATCGTATTTAAGCGCTATTTTAATTACGCCTTGTTTATTATCATCTTCGAATTTGTATTTAAGGATATACCCTTGTTCATACAAAATTTCAGTGATACGCTTTTTTAAATTTGAAGCAGGAATTTCAACGATTCTGTGACCCGCTAATTGTGCATTGCGAACCCTTGTTAAAAAATCTGCTATAGGATCAGTTACCATCATTATTGATACAATTGAAAATTGTTATTCTAATTTTTTTATTCTCCGGCACCGATGCCGGTATATTTTACCAGGAGGCTTTTTTAACCCCTGGAATTTTTCCATCAAGTGCCATATCCCTGAAAACAATTCTTGATACACCGAAGTAGCGCATATATCCACGGGGACGACCTGACAGCTGACAACGATTCTTTAAGCGAACAGGTGATGCATTACGGGGTAGTTTATCCAACCCCTGGTAATCGCCTTCTGCTTTAAGAGCGGCGCGCTTTTCAGCAAACCTTGCTACCATTGCTTCTCTTTTGTTCTGCCTGGCTATAATTGATTTTTTTGCCATAATTATTTATCAGTATTAACTAATCTACTAATTCTTTTTTTACATTTTTGAAAGGCATTCCAAGCTCCTTCAACAGCTCGTACGCCTGCTCGTTATTCTGTGCGGTGGTTACGAACGTAATATCTAAACCTGTAATCTTATTTACTTTATCAATATCTATTTCAGGAAAGATTATTTGTTCTGTGACACCCATTGTATAGTTGCCCCTGCCATCGAAAGCTTTATCACTTATACCTTTAAAATCTCTTACACGAGGCAAGGCAATAGCTATAAGCCTGTCTAAGAACTCGTACATTTTTTCGCCACGTAAGGTAACTCTTGCACCAATTGGCATGCCCTTACGCAACTTGAAATTCGAGATATCTTTTTTACTAGTTGTAGCAACAGCTCTCTGACCGGTAATGGTAGATAGTTCTTCAACAGAAATATCAACCAGTTTTTTATCGGATACGGCACCGTTGATACCCCTGTTTATACAAATCTTTTCAAGCCTGGGGGTTTGCATAATGCTTTTGTATCCAAACTTTTTCATTAACGCAGGTATAACTTCCTGCTGATATTTTACTGCTAACCGTGGAGCGTATTTTGTTTCTGTACTCATTATTTAATTACCTCACCGGATTTTTTTGCGATTCTTACTAATTTACCTTCTTCCCTTGAGCGTTTAACTTTAGAGGGAGCATTGCTTTTAGCATCCCACAACATTACTTTACTGATGGCAATAGGCGCCTCTTTTTTTATAATACCGCCCTTGGTGTTTTGAGCACTGGGTTTGGTATGCTTGGTTTTAATATTAATACCTTCTACAAGCACGCGGCCGTCTTCGGGTAATACTTTTAAAACTTTGTGTGGCTTAAAAATGGTTTTACCGTTATCGTCTTTTCTAGGCTTTGAATCGCCGGAAATAACGATAACCATATCATTTTTCCTAATGTTGTATTTAGCTTTAAATCTGCTCATATAACCCTCCATCTCCCAGGGGGAGTTTTTGTTTTTTTTGTTACCAGCTGTATGTTATTACATTAAGCTGTGATTGCGTCGCACCCTTCAGGTTTCTGTTCCCTGGGGGGAGCCACTTATTTCTAAAGAACTTCCGGTGCCAGGGAAATAATTTTCATGTATCCCTTATCCCTTAATTCTCTTGCTACCGGTCCGAAAATACGTGTGCCTCTCGGCTCGTCTGTAGTGTTAAGTAAAACCACTGCATTGTCATCGAACCTGATATAAGATCCATCTTTACGGCGTAATTTGTTCTTAGTGCGAACTATAACTGCTTTAGAAACGGTACCTTTTTTAATGCCGCCTGCAGGAATTGCGTCTTTAACAGTAACTACAATTTTATCACCTATTTTGGCATAATCCTGACCACTGTTACCAAGCACCCTTATACAAAGCACTTCTTTAGCTCCGCTGTTATCGGCTACGTTTAACCTGCTTTCCTGCTGGATCATTTCTTTTAATTTTTTTATTTATTGCCTTAAGTAACTGCCATGCGTTTTATTAACCGCGGCATGTCAAAAACCTTTAAACTATTTGGCTTTTTCAATAACTTCTACCAGTCTCCAACGTTTTGTTTTGCTCAATGGACGAGTTTCCATTATTCTAACCACGTCGCCTACTGTGCACTCATTCTTTTCATCATGAGCGTGAAAGTTGGTAGTTTTTTTAACGAACTTACCATAGATAGGGTGTTTAACCTTTCTTTCTACAGAAACGGTCATGGTCTTTTCCATTTTGGTGCCGCTAACCACCCCTATTCTTGTTTTACGTAAATTTCTTTCAGCCATTGTTTACTTACTTTCAGCCGGGACTTTCGCCCTTAGCTATTTATAAATTTATTCTGTTACTGTTGTGTTGCCAGTTGCCTGTGCTGTTTCACTTTTTCTACTTTGAAGCTCGGTATTAAGCCTGGCAATATCTCTTCTTACATTGCGAATGCTTACCGGGTTTTCAAGCGGTGAAATGGCATGTGCAAATTCAAGTTTTTTAAGCCTTAACTTATCTTCTTTTATTCGCGCATTCAGATCGTTTTCATTTAGATCTTTAAGTCCTTTATTAAATTCAATTTTCTTTACCATATTTCAATTTTTCAAAAAAATCTTTCTAAACCTTACAGGTCTCTTCTTATCATGAACTTTGTTTTGATAGGCAGTTTCTGCGCTGCAAGGTGCATAGCTTCTTCTGCTACTTCCTGGGTTACACCATCGCACTCGAACATAATGCGACCGGGTTCAACCACGGCAGCCCAAAACTCTGGGTTACCTTTTCCCTTACCCATCCTCACCTCAAGTGGCTTACGGGTAATTGGTTTGTCAGGAAAAATTCTTATCCAAACATTTCCTTCACGTTTCATTGCACGGGTCATTGCCTGGCGTGCTGCTTCTATCTGCCTGTTAGTGATCCATATTGGCTCCAGTGCTTTTAGAGCATAAGAACCGAAAGATATGGTTGCGCCTCTCTTTGCAACATTTCTAATTCTTCCTTTTTGCGCTTTTCTATGTTTCGATCTTTTAGGCTGTAACATATTCTATGTAATGTGTTCGTTATTTTCTGCCTTACGGCTTACTGCTAATATTTTTTATCTGCCTTGTCCACCGCGTCCGCGGTTAAATTCGCCGGCCACCCCGGCCCCTGTCTCCACCACCACCTTCCGGTCTGCGTTCCCTTCTGTCTGCTACTTCATTTTTACCACCGATGAAATTTGGATTCAATTCTCTTTTACCAAGAACTTCACCTTTACATATCCATACTTTAATACCAATTTTTCCATATACGGTTAAGGCAAAAACATTGGCGTAATCGATATCCATACGGAAAGTATGTAAGGGGGTACGACCTTGTTTAATCTCTTCTGTACGTGCAATTTCTGCACCACCTAACCTGCCGGCAACCTTTACTTTTATTCCTTCTGCACCCATACGTAATGATGAGGCAATAGCCATTTTAATAGCTCTTTTATAATTGATACGGTTTTCAATTTGCTTTGCAATGGTATCAGCTACAATGTTGGCATCGAGTTCGGGGCGGCGAATTTCAAGAATGTTTATCTGAACATCTTGTTTGCCCGTAAGTTTCTTTAATTCTTCTTTAATGCGGTCTACTTCGCCACCACCTTTACCGATAATGATACCTGGTTTGGATGTGTGGATGGTTATGATAAGCTTGCCAAGTGTGCGTTCAATAACAATCTTTGCTATTCCACCTTTATTTATACGCGCATTCAGGTAGGTTCTTATTCGGTGATCTTCTATCAGTTTTTGGGCATAGTCTCTTTTATTACCATACCAGTTACTGTCCCATCCGCGGATGATGCCTAACCTGTTACCAATTGGATTTGCTTTTTGACCCATATTATTTATAAGATTTGATAAACGGTGTAAGACTTATTACGTTTTTCACCTGTTCTTTTTTATCTAATTTTTACTGTCAACAATTAACGTTACATGGTTACTGCGTTTGCGGATTTTATAACCGCGACCCTGTGGTGCAGGGCGCATACGCTTTAAAATTCTTCCGCCATCAACAAATATTTGCTTAACAACCAGGTTAGAATCTGCTGCACTGGTATTGTTATTTTGCTGCTCCCAATTGTTTATTGCACTTTTAAGCAATTTGGCAATGGGCACTGCATTGTGCTGGGGATGATGTTCAAGAATAGCCAGGGCTTTCTCAATTTCCATACCCCTAATAACATCTGCCAGTAAACGCATTTTACGCGGACCTGTTGGATAATTTTTAAGTTTTGCTACTGCTTCCATTTTTGTTATTTGTTGTTGAGATTATTGGTGTTTTATAACCTTTAATTTTCAACTATTGCTTACTGCCTGAGTGTCCTTTAAAGTTGCGGGTTGGGGCAAATTCTCCAAGTTTATGACCCACCATAAATTCTGTTACATAAACAGGTATAAACTTATTACCATTGTGCACTGCGAATGTATGACCTACAAAATCTGGCGTAATGGTAGAGCGCCTGCTCCACGTTTTTATAACCGTTTTTTTATTTTTGCCTTCGTTGATGGCTAATACTTTTTCTTCGATATTGGCATCAACATAAGGACCCTTTTTTATTGAACGACCCATTTATTTGTTACGATTTGTTGATTGATAAATTTTGTTCAATTACTTGCTTAACTTTTTACCATCCCTGCGCTGAAGAATAAGTGAATCACTTCCTTTACCGCGTGTTCTGGTCTTTAATCCTTTTGCATATTTACCCGTTCTGCTTCTTGGATGACCGCCGGATGCCTTACCCTCACCACCACCCATCGGGTGATCTACAGGGTTCATTGCCACACCACGTACACGTGGGCGACGACCTTTCCAACGATTAACACCAGCTTTACCTGCAGTTTCAAGGTTATGATCGCTGTTACTTGCAACACCTACGGTTGCATAGCAATTGATTAAAATTCTGCGTAACTCACCACTTGGCATTTTTATAATAGCATACCTTTCTTCCTTATTGGTGAGCTGTGCTGAGGAACCTGCACTTCTTGCAAGCTTAGCGCCCTGCCCTGGTTGCATTTCAATATTATGAACGATAGTACCTAATGGCATATACTTCATCATTAATGCATTCCCGATTTCTGGGGCAACACTGTCGCCGCTTGATACGGTTGCACCCACCTGTAAACCTTGTGGTGCAATGATGTATCTTTTTTCGCCATCAGTATATTGTAAAAGAGCAATAAATGCAGTGCGGTTTGGATCGTACTCAATTGAGAGAACTTTCGCAGCCATATCTTTTTTATCTCTTTTAAAATCGATTTTTCTATAATGCTTTTTGTGACCGCCGCCCATATACCTCATTACGCGACGACCCTGTACATTGCGGCCTCCTGTGCTCTTCGTAGGCTCAAGCAATGAACGTTCAGGATCATTGGTTGTAATTTCTGCGTAAGCATTCCCAATTCTCCATCGGGTGCCTGCGGTCATCGGTTTATATTTCTTTAGTGGCATGTTGTTACGTCAATTCTTTATTAAATATTTGCGTAAAGATCAATGGTATCGCCTTCTGCAAGGGTAACCAGGGCTTTTTTATATCCTTTCTTAACGCCTTTAATATATCCTGCTTTAGTAAAGCGTGTTTTGTTCTTTCCGGGAACAATAAGCGTATTTACATCTTCTACTGTTACGCCATAAAAGCTTTCAACAGCTCTTTTAATTTCGAGCTTGTTTGCTTTACGGTCTACTTTAAAAGCAAATCTTTTTAATTTGTCCTGCTGGTTATTCGCCTTCTCGGTTATTACAGGTTTTATAAGTACTTCTTCCAGTTTCATGATTGTTATTTTAACCTTTAATATTAAGGTTGATTGTTGCCTGCTTCTGTATTTGATTCTGCCTGTTGCTCACCATCTTGTTGTTCCTGGTCACTAAAAATCTTTGCAGCATTCTCAGTTAACACTACAACATCAGCATTTACAATATTATACGTGTTAATATCTGCAAGCAAAATACTGTTAGCTCTTGGAAGATTTCTTAAGCTTAGGTACAGGTTATCATCATATTCAGGTAAAACAAACAATGCTTTTTTACCATTAACCTGAAGCCCCTTGAGAATATCAACAAATTGCTTTGTTTTAGGAGTTTCAAAATTGATATCCTCAACCACTACAATGGCATTTTCTTTTGCTTTATAGGAAAGTGCGCTGATCATAGCCAATTCTTTTACTTTCTTATTTAGCTTAATAACATATTTGTGTGGCTTAGGTCCGAAAACAGTACCACCACCCTTATATAATGGGTTACGGAGGTTACCTTTTCTTGAACCACCGGTTCCTTTTTGGCGATGAAGCTTTTTACTTGATCCCTTAACTTCTGCCCTGGTCTTTACTTTGTGAGTGCCCTGGTGTTGAGCAGCCTGGTATTGTTTAATGGCCAGGTACATTACATGATCATTAGGCTCAATACCAAATACATCATCAGAAAGCTGAACGGATCTGCCGGTCTTTTCTCCCTTTATATTTAAAACGTCTGCTTGCATTTTTCTTCAATTAATTATTTCTGAATTAACACGATTGAACCGTTATGACCCGGTACTGAACCACTTACCAGAATAAAATTTTTATCAGGAAATATTTTAATCACCTTTAAACCTTTAAGTTTAACGCGGCTGTTTCCCATGCGACCAGCCATTCTCATTCCTTTAAATACCCTGGAAGCATCGGAAGAGTTACCGATGGAACCTGGAGCGCGGCTTCTGTCGTGCTGACCATGACTTTGTCCGCCAACACCACTAAATCCGTGTCTTTTAACAACACCCTGGAAACCCTTTCCTTTGGTGGTGCCAACAACATTTACGGTTTCACCTTCACTAAAAATATCTACAGTAATGGTATCACCTAAACTCTTTTCTAATGAATAATCCCTGAATTCTTTTATATAACTCTTGGCTGAAGTATTAGCCTTAGCGAAGTGATTTTTTGCAGCATTCGTAGTATGCTTTTCTGTCTTATCGCCAAAGGCGATCTGAACGGCGGAGTAGCCGTCGGTTTCTTTGGTCTTTACCTGGCTTATAACACAGGGTCCTGCCTCAATAATGGTACAGGCAGTTTGCCTGCCGTCGGCAGAGAAGATGCTGGTCATCCCGATCTTTTTTCCAATGATCCCTTTCATTTTTCTAGTTTGCGCCCAGCATGAGGTTGTTAGGACAGTCCTTTTTATGGTATGGACTTCAATCCTATGTTTGCTTCCGACCTTTTCTTTTTTTTGGTCTTTAAAAGACCAGAGAAGTACCGGAAGTAAACAAACCTCGAAGGGCTTGTTTATATGTAGAAAACAGATCTTATCCTGTTTCCCTTTTTTTTAAATCAGCGCTCTTTTTTTCTTTCGAATTGAGAGGTGATGTGTATTTAAGAACTTATTCCTTCTTAAGGAATATCATCATGCCTTAATTTCTACTTCCACACCAGAGGGAAGATCAAGCTTGCTCAGTGCATCTACAGTTCGGCTGCTTGAAGTGTAAATATCCAGTAAGCGCTTGTGCGTACTTAACTGGAATTGTTCACGGCTTTTTTTGTTCACGTGCGGTGAACGTAAAACGGTGAATATTCTTTTGCGTGTTGGCAAAGGAATAGGACCCGTAATAACTGCGCCTGTACTTCTAACAGTTTTCACGATCTTTTCAGCTGATTTATCAACCAGGTTGTGATCGTACGATTGTAGTTTTATTCTTATTCTCTGAGACATAAACGCTTCTCCAATTTTTCGCTGCCGGCTTTATTTTTCGTTCTAATACATACAACCTATGGCAGGATTTGGGAGCGCAAAGGTAGGGGTATGCATGTGAACAGACAAGCTTTTTTAAATATTTTTATGACTTCTTAAAAATTAAGTTGCGAAATTACCGATTTTCAAACCAATGCGTGCCTGTTTTCATACTAATCATATTAAAACGCTGTTTAAATGATCATTGTCCAAGAGATTTAATCATGCCCTTATTAACTTTACAAATAATTGAATTTTATGCAGGAAGCTTACATTATTGCCGGATTTAGAACCGCTGTTACCAAAAGTAAAAAAGGAGGGTTCAGGTTTACCCGGCCTGATGACCTGGCCATTGAAGTTATACAGGGATTAATGGCTTCAGTTCCACAACTAAAAAACTCGATGGTTGATGATGTTTTTGTTGGCAATGCCGTACCTGAAGCCGAGCAGGGATTACAGGTAGCCAGAATTATTGCGGCAAGAGCCCTCGGATTTGAAGTGCCAGGGGTTACTATAAACCGGTATTGTGCCAGCGGACTGGAAACTATAGCCATGGCAACAGCAAAGATTCGTACCGGAATGGCGGAATGTATTATTGCTGGCGGAACAGAAAGCATGAGCCTTGTGCCAACAGCCGGCTGGAAGACTGTGCCTGCTTATTCCATCGCGAAAGATGAGCCCGACTATTATTTAAACATGGGTTTGACCGCTGAAGCGGTAGCTAAAGAATACAATGTTAGCCGGGAAAAGCAGGATGTTTTTGCTTTAAATAGTCACCTTAAAGCACAAAAAGCTATAGAAAGCGGGTATTTTAAAGAGGGGATTCTGCCTGTAGTAGTAGAACAGGTATACCTGGATGAAAAAGGAAAAAAGAAAACCCGAAAATATACAGTTGACACCGATGAAGGTGTTCGAACAGATACTACACAAGAAGCGCTTTCGAAATTAAAACCAGCCTTTGCACAGGGCGGTTCTGTAACTGCCGGAAATTCCAGCCAAACAAGTGATGGCGCATCGTTCGTAATTGTGATGGGCGAAAAATTAATGAATCAGCTGGGTCTCAAACCCATAGGACGGCTTGTTAATTGCGTGAGTGCCGGTGTTCACCCACGTATTATGGGGATAGGACCTGTTGCTGCCGTACCTAAAGTACTGGACCAGGCAAATATGAACCTTTCCCAGATAGACCTGGTAGAATTAAATGAGGCATTTGCTTCTCAATCCATTGCAGTAATAGAGCAACTGGAAATGAACCCTGATATTGTAAATATTAATGGAGGCGCCATTGCACTGGGTCATCCCTTAGGTTGCACAGGAAGTAAATTAACCGTACAAATACTGAATGATTTAAAGCGGTTGAATAAAAAATACGGCCTTGTAACTGCATGTGTTGGCGGCGGCCAGGGCATTGCGGGTATTATTGAAAATTTATCTGAAGCATAACTGTTTTTACAGGCATTTTATTTGCAAGACATTGGGGTGGGCAATAATTATTAGACCCAGGATTCAAATTTGCAAGGCATTGAAAAAATCAAACTAACAATATGAAAACAATTCTTATCCCTACTGATTTTTCTGAAACGGCACGCAACGCGGCACGTTATGCAATACACCTTGCTAAGTCATTAAATATTCATAAACTGGTTTTATATAATGCATGCAGCAGGAATATTGAAACTGATCCTTCACTTGTTGTGGTAGTTGACGATTTCTCTAAACAGGCAATTGACGCAAGCAGGGATGCCCTCGAAAAATTTAAACAAAGCTTACTTCCAATGTGCAGTGAGCAGATGGAAATAATTCATTACAGTGAATACGCCTTTTTAACTGACAGCATAAACGAGATCAGCAAAAAATTTAATGCAGACCTCATTGTAATGGGTGTTACCGGAAGCGACAAATTAAATGAAGCGTTTATGGGTAGCCATTCTTTGGATGTTGCAAGAATCTCAGAAACGCCAGTAATTATAGTTCCGCCCAATGCAACTGTTACACCGATTGAAGAAGTAATGCTGGCCTGCGATTATACTGATATAGAAAAGACCACACCGGTTAAAGCTATAAAAGATTTACTCGGAGAAACAAAGGCAACATTATTTGTACTTAATGTAGACCAGTCAGATAAAGGTTTTTCTTCTGAAGCCACTGCAGAGACCGAAAAGTTAGAACAATTACTTTCTCCATTTGATCCTGAATATCACTTTGTAAATGCGGATAATTTTATAGATGGGATTAATGATTTTGCGGTAAAACGTCAAATAGACCTGATTATTACCATTGCAAAACAACATGGACTTTTCGAGAATTTATTTAAAAGAAGTCATACCAAGATGCTTGCCTTTCATAGCCATGTTCCTTTAATGGTTGTTAATGAAAAACATGCAAATGCTTCTCAATAATTCCCATATTTCCATCTAACTTAACTAAGATAATTGCCAACTATCGGGATGCGCCTGCCTACCCCAAAGGCTTTAGGAGAAATTCTTATAATGGGGCAAAACTGGTTTCGTTTATACTCATTCGTATTTACCATTTTAAGTATCCTGTCAACAAGAGAAGCATCGTATCCCAATTTTTTTATTTCTGAAGGACCTTTTCTTTCCTCGATATAATGGTATAAAATCTTATCAAGTATATCATATGAGGGAAGACTGTCTGTATCTTTTTGATCAGGCCTAAGTTCAGCACTGGGTGGTTTAGTAATGATGTGAGAAGGTATGATTTCCTCCCCGCGGTTTATATATTTTGCAAGCTCATACACCTGCAGTTTATAACAATCGCCCAGCACCCCTAAACCCCCGGCCATATCGCCGTACAAAGTTCCGTAACCTGTAGCCAGCTCACTTTTATTTGAAGTATTTAATAAAATATAACCAAATTTATTGGCAAGGGCCATAAGCAGGTTTCCGCGTACCCTGCTTTGAATATTTTCTTCGGCAATATTAAATGGAAGGTCCTTAAAAACCGGTTGCAATGTTTGTAAAAAGGTTTCATAAATCTGATCAATTCGAATAATATCATAAGGATTTTGCAGGCGCTTACTTAACTCCGCAGCATCGTTTACAGAGTGGTCGCTCGAGTAAGGTGATGGCATTAAAACCGCACGTACATTCTTACTGCCTAAAGCCTTTACGGCAAGTGCTAAGGTTACCGCGCTATCTATGCCACCTGAAGAACCAAGGATAGCTTTAGTAAAGTTCATTTTAGAAAAATAATCCCTGATGCCTGTAACGAGTGCATCATGTACCTGGGAAATGTTTAGTGTTGCATCAAGTTCAAAAGGCATCATTTCAGCTTGCGGAAGTTCATCAAAACGCGCAATGATGGGATCATTGAAGGTACCGTCATCATTAAGTTCTACGCATTCCAATGCTTCACTGAACATGGGTAAAACTTTACAAAGATTGCCATACTTATCAAACACCAAAGAGGCACCATCAAACACAATTTCTGTTTGACTGCCTACCGTATTGCAATACACCATTGGCAAATTGTATTTGAGCACATTGTCTTTAATGGCATACTTACGATCATCAACATGTGTATAATCAAATGGAGATGCACTCAGGTTCACCATTATATCGGGATTAAAACGCATCAGCTCGTTCATGGGACTAATCCGGTACAATGGATTATTACCCAAATTCCAAATATCCTCGCAAATGGTAATGGCAAAACGCCTGCCTTTAAATTCAATCACTTTCCAATCATATGCCGGTTCAAAATAGCGGTACTCATCAAACACATCATAATTCGGCAACAGTGTTTTATGCACTTCACCAATCACTTTTTTTTCATACAAAAAAAATGCTGCATTAAAAAGATCCTTCCCATCCAATACAGGATTTCTTGCAGGCGATCCTACAAGTACACCTATTGTATCGGCGTGTTCTTTTATTTCATCAATAGCCGCATAACATTTATTTATAAAATCATTGAACTCAACAAAATCGCGGGGTGGGTAACCGCATACGCATAACTCGCTGAAAACAATTAAATCACCTCCTTGCTTCTTGGCTTCGTTTATAGCGGCAATTATTTTTTGTGTGTTGCCTTCTATGTTGCCTATTATATAATTCTGTTGCGCAAGAAAAATTTTCATCTGGTAAAGTTAAGTTTAGAAGAGTTGATGAATACTGCCTATATCAATGCATGATTACAAAATTTATGTGCCAGACACCTGTTGCATTCTTTAATTTTATCGAATGGTGAAAAACATAGCATACTTAGCTGTACTACTTATCTTATTAGCCTCCTGCACCAATAAAAACGCCGGACCTGATGTTTCCGGTGTTGCAGTAACCCTGCAGGTTCAACGGTTTGATAAAGATTTTTTCTCAATAGACACTACACATGCGGAACAATCACTTAACAGCCTGGAGCAAAAGTATGGCACATTTTTAAGCGATTTTTTATATAACATTTTGGGGCTTCATCCAAACAAAGACACGGTGATTTCTACAATCAAAAGTTTTATAAAAGATTACGGCCCGGTTTACAACGAAGCTCAAAAACAATTTGGGAATATGGACGAGGTTTCAGCCGAAGTGAAAACAGGACTACAACATGTAAAATACTATTTTCCGGAATATCCATTACCTGCTAATTTAATAACCTTTATCGGCCCTATTGAAGGGTATGCGAATGTACTTACACAATCTGGGCTTGCGGTTGGTTTACAATTATACCTCGGGAAAGATTTCTCAGTTTATAACAGCGATTTTATTAATGAGGTTTACCCGGCTTATCAACAAAGAAGATTTGAAAAAAAATATGTTCCGGTTAATTGCATGAAAAATATTATTGATGATATATACCCAGAGAATAACGGAATAAACAGCATGCCGCTTGTTTACCAGATGGTTGAGGCAGGAAAAAAATTATACCTGTTGAATGCTTTTTTACCTGATGTTGCAGACTCCTTAAAAACAGGTTATACAGATGAACAATTAAAAGGTTCTTATGAAAATGAAGCTATGATTTGGAATTATTTCGTTCAAAATAATTTACTGTTTATAAATGACCCGATGATGGTAAGAGATTACATGAATGATGCCCCCCGTACTGAGGCGTTAGGTACAGCTTCTCCGGGTTTTATTGGGCAATTCGTAGGATGGCAGATAATAAAAAAATGGATGGACGGAAAAGAAAATATATCGCCGCAAATGGTTTTAAATACGCCTGCAAAAACAATTTATGAAGAAGCGAAATACAAGCCTCGGTAGTAAGAAAATTTCTGGGTGCTAATTCATTTTAAATGGAACGACCATTTCAAAAGGAGGGATCTTGGCTTTAAAGGTTGTTTTATTATCCATGTTTTCCATGGTGTAATCGCCATACATTCTGCCCATTTCGGTGCGCAGGTTACACCCGCTTACATATTGAAATTTTTGACCCGGTGATAATACGGGTTGCACACCTACCACACCCTCTCCTTCAACTTCCCTGTTCTCCCCATTACTATCAAAAATATACCACTGTCTTCTTAATAATTTTGCGCTGAAGTTGTTATGGTTTTCAATAGTTATGCGGTACGCAAACATGAATTCATTATTAACAGGATTACTGTAATCTGCCTGGAAAAAGGTTTCCACATTTATCTCTATTCCTTCAGAAATTTTTGAAGCCATTATTACCTGGTGTTGCGTAGTAAAGATAAGTCATTACCAAAAACCCATTTATATGCACATTATTCAGGGCACTATAAATTTTACCTGCCTTTTAGCCAGGATTCAGGATTAAGATTTACATTTTTTTCATTGGTTACCATAAAAATAATTTGTCCGTCCCCATCCAGGCTTTGAGCGGCTCTTCCGAGTTGTGTTCCGGCATTAACTTTTTGTCCGCGGCTTACAGCCACACTACCAAGATGACTATAAGTAGTAAAGTATTTACCATGCCTTATAACAATTGCCTGTCCGTCTCCCATATCAAACACTGCAGAGACTTCACCATCTGCCACTGCTTTTACCACGCTTCCGGCAGGCATCGAGATCTCCACGCCAGGCATATCGCCCGTTAACCCTGTACCCGGAACATTATATCTTCCAAACTGCGTAGAAACATAACCAGACGAAACAGGCCATGGTAAATTGCCTCTGTTGGTTTCAAAATTTATGGATTGGGTAAGACTTTCATTTGTTGATTCCAACGCACTGTATGTTCTTTCTTTTCGTGCCGGAGAGACCACAGGAGCAGCAACTGTTGCCTCAGGTTTTGCTTCAGGTTTTTCTTCAGCAACCGTTGAATTGGTTGTGCCTGCATTTGCGTTGGCCTTTGCTAAGGCATTTGCTGCTTCCTGTTTTTTCCTTTCAGCCTCAGCTTTAATTTTTGCTTGCCTTTCCTGCTCGGCAGCCTTCTTCTTTGCTGCATCAATTTCGCGTTTAATAATGGTCTGCAAAGCAGACTGAAGTTTTACTCTGTTTCTCTCGTTTATTTTTATCTGGGCTGCAATATCTTTTTCCTTACCCTTTAATTGCTGCACAACACCATCTTTCTCCTTCTTGTCTTTTTCAAGAGAACCCAATTGCGCACTTTCATCTTTAAGTGCTACATTTTTTTGTTGCTTGGAGGAAGTAAGCTGATTAACTCTTTTTTCTAATAAATTTTCTGTTTGCACGATCGCATCAGCCTGGGTTTCGCGGTATTGCCGGTAACTTCTTAAATAGGCAACCCTTTTAATGGCATCGTTAAAAGTTTTTGCAGAAAAAATAAAATTAAGGTAATCATAATTGCTCCGGTTCTTGTATGCAAAAACAAGGCTCCGCGCATAGTTTTGCCGCAGGGTATCTAATTCTTTTTTAAGCTTATTTATTTGTACTGCATTGGAGTATATCTCGTTATTCAAACGCCTAACATCTTTGTCAATGGTACTAATAAGTTGTTGCCGGGCTTCTATTTTACGCTGGACCAAAGCCAACTGACCAAGAGATTGTTTTTTACTTGATTTAATTTGGTTTAGCGTGTTATTTAAGTCTGCCAGTTCTTTTTGCAACTGAGCCTGCTTTTTTTGAATTTCTTCTTTTGTTTGCTGCGCGCCGCTAACCAAAACAAGTAATAGAAAAGAAAGAGAAACAAGAAACTTTTTAACCATGGGCATGAAATAAACTTATACTTTAAAGAATAACGAAGCGCAAAAATAGATATTACCTGCCTGAATAATTTTTAGGTATTGTAAAAGGATAACTAAGCGTTTTATTGAATTCATATTGCTTAAATACAAGTTGTATGTTCAATTTTGATTTTTCAGCAACAGTAATTTTACGGCTGGTTGAAAACTTAATACTATCCTGTTGTGTGTAATCGCCATAAGTGATGTCACAAGTTCGATTTTTTAAAGCATGCATGTCATCCAGTTTTGAATGAATGATCCTTAAATCGGGATTGCTTATGGAAAGCAAATTTTTAAACACGTTACCTGCCATTAATATTAAAATTTCATTATCAGTTTTTTTATAACTAATAATGGTTGAGTCCACGAAAACAGGGTTACCAATAATCAGGTCTTGTAATCCATAAAAATCAACAGGAATTTCAGTGAGTTCCTGCAGGTAACTGATCGAGCGGTATTGCACTTTCTTCTCGAGTTTATTCATCAGTTTTACTGAATCCTTATTTACCATTAACCTGAAACCTTCAATGCCAAGAGCACCTGTAAGGGAAATCCAGATAACGCTATCTTTTTGCATCCTTATATTGGCAGTTGCCTGGTCGGATATAGCATCACCCTCGTAATCAATTTTTACTTTAGCTGAAAAGGTTTTAAAATCTATTTCATTCTTTTTTAATTGCTTTATTATTTCCCTGGCTTCGGTAAAAGAGTCGGTATTTTCCTTCAAAACCTGTGGTGTCTGCAAAGTGTCTTTTTTTGTCATGGCAGTCTCGATCCCCTGCACTTTTTTAGCGGGTCGGCAACCCATGATTATTAACATGGCAAAAGATATACTTACTAATATTGGCTTCATTAATTTTTATTTATTTCCGGTATGTCCGAATCCTCCATCACCCCTTTCGCTGGCAGAAATTGTTTCTACCTGTAACCATTCTCCCCGTGCTACCTCACTAAACACCAATTGCGCAATTCGGTCTCCATTATTAATAACCTGTGGCTCTCCAGATAGGTTTATAAGAATCACTTTTATTTCTCCCCTGTAATCAGAATCAATTGTTCCCGGGGTGTTTAAACATGTTATGCCATTTTTTATAGCAAGGCCGCTTCGCGGCCGCACCTGCGCTTCGTACCCCTGAGGCAATTCAATAAACAATCCCGTAGGTAACAGTTTTCTTTCCAGGGATTGCAAAGTAACGGGTGCAGGAAGATGAGCTCTAACATCCATACCGGCAGACCCCAAGGTTTCGTAACCAGGTAAAGAATTTCCCGATTGGTTAATTACTTTAATAACAATCTTTTTCAATGCGGCAAATCTAAAAGAAAAATGACCGAGACAACCGTAATATTAATACAATATCATTTTTGTAACAAAACAGTAGCATAGGCTACCAGACCTTCTTCGCGCCCAACAAACCCCATGGTTTCTGTGGTCGTGGCTTTTACAGAAACAGCACCGGCAGGTAATTTTAAAAGCGAAGAAATACCTTGTTGCATTTGTTGTATGTAAGGTTTTATTTTAGGCGCCTGCAGGCAAAGAGTAGAATCAACATTTATTACAGAATATCCTTCACGGGAAATAAGGGCAAAGGTTTTTTCTAAAAGAATTTTACTATCTATATTTTTAAATGCATTGTCAGTATCCGGAAAATGGGTTCCAATATCTCCGAGGCATGCTGCACCAAGAAGGGCATCGCAAATGGCGTGTAATAAAACATCTGCATCGCTGTGCCCAAGGGCCCCTTTGTAATGTGGAATGTTAACTCCCCCGATCCAAAGTTCTCGCCCTTCAACAAGCTGGTGATAGTCAACCCCAGAACCAATTCTTAAATCCATAAAATAAAATTAGTTGGTAAAAATAGCACCAAATTAAAATGCAAAAAAAAGCGAAATCTCTTTCGCTTTTTTTATCAAAAATGTTTTTAGTATCCTGCATCTGTTGCGGCAAGATCAAATATAATTCCAAACCGAAGGGTATTGCTTAGCGGGTTGCGTGTTATTCCACTTCCCGATGGGGCAAGATAACTGAAGTTAAATCCAAAGGTGTTGTATTTAAGTCCTACACCTGCGGTAAAATATTTCCTGTTTCCTTGTGTTTTTGGTTCAAAGAAATAACCTGCCCGTACAGCAAATTGGTCATTATACGTATACTCTGCACCGGCTGAAAATGTGTATGCGTTATTATCGAACGATTTAAACCAGCTGCCAAATACACTTGAATTATAATAATCTGCCACAGCCAGGGAATCTTCTGTTTGATTGCCTGTAAAAGTTGGGATAGAAGGCACTAATAATTTATTTGCATCTAAAGCGAGACTGAATTTGCTGGTCTCCTGGAAAACCCACGTATAGGCAAGACCTGCGCCCAGGTTAGCCGGAATAAAGTCTTTACTTAAGGCATTATCTGTATAACCTATTTTGGAACCCAGGTTGCTTAAAGCCACACCCCATGCGAAACCTGCACCGGTTTCATCGGTATTATCATTATAAAAAGAAAGGTCTGCAGCTACAGAGTTGCCTGGTTTATAGGTTACACCATTTATTGTTCCGTTGGCTAGGTTTGAATTGATGTAACGCAACGCAACACCGATACCAACACTTTCTGTTAGTTTTCTTGAATAGCCCAAGTCTACAGCAAATTCACGTGGGCGGCTGGTTTGTAAGGGATTTCCTAATGCATCTACAAAGGGAATCTGCCCAAGATTAAAATACCTGATGGTGGCAGAAAATGCCTGCTGATCATCCAACTGGTGATAGCCTGAAACAGATGCCATGTAAACATCCTGGGCTATATCTTTTAACCAAGGGGTATACGTAGCCCCGATAGCGGTTTGAGAAGAGGCAAATGGAGTTTTAGCCAGGTTCCAGAAAGCCGAATTTGCATCGGGACTGGTGGCAATACCTGCATCTCCCATACCTCCTGCCCTTGCGTCTGGCGAAATCCTTAAAAAAGGAACAGCGGTGGTTACAATATTCACCGGCGTTGTTTCTTGTGCTCCGGCAGTTAAAATACTTCCTGTAAACGCCATTAAAAGGGCTGCGTTCATCAATTTTCTTTGCATCATCTTGTGTTTATATTGGCTTTAGTAATGGCTGGACTGTATGATATTTTTCATTCAAATCTTTTTACAGTATGTTCAGCTTGGGGTAGAATTATATTCAAATAGTGCAGATAAGACGTTAAAACATTTGTTATTAGTATAGCAAATATGGTGTTTTTTATTTTTCCATCCCAATATTCTCCTCTAAAAACACGTGCAACTTTATTTTTCTATTACATTCGCAGCAGGTAATTATTAAGCGTGTAAAACACAATATTTAACCCCTCTCATCGTTCAATAAATCTATAACACTGATCTCGAATGTTGAAACTGATAAAACAAATATTATTCGTTAGCCTCGTGGCTTTTGTATTTACTTCCTGTAAAAACGGTGGTATTTTTAAGAAGAAGCCTGAGCAGTCGGGTGTAACCGGCTGGAACTATAATGACAAGAATGAAGGAGGTTATTTTGTTGCTAAGGCAGCAGATGCCAAAACCGGTCCCGGGCTGGTTTTTGTTCAGGGTGGTACTTTCACTATGGGCGCAACCCAACAGGATGTTATGGGCGACTGGAATAATATTCCACGCCGGGTAACGGTAAATTCGTTTTTTATAGATAAATCTGAAGTTGCCAACGTGCATTACAGGGAATATATGTACTGGATTGAAAATGTATTTTCAGACCCGCAGTATTCTGAAGTGCTGGAAGGTGCAAAACCAGATACTTTAGTTTGGAGAAGTGAGCTTGCCTATAACGAACCTTACGTAGAATATTATTTCAGGCATCCATCTTATAACTATTACCCAGTTGTTGGTGTTACCTGGAGACAGGCGCACGATTTCTGCATTTGGCGTACAGACAGGGTGAATGAAAAAGCGCTTATAGCTTCCGGTTACCAGAATAAAAACCTGATTAAACAGGAAATGAACGGTGGCGGACAAGATAATTTTAATACCAAGTCTTATTTAATGGGTGAATATGAAGGCGTGCCCGGCAAGCCCAAGAAAAACCCATTGAAAGATGCGCAGGGCAGACCGCGCAGCACTGTTAAATTTGAAGATGGTATACTCTTTCCGGATTATCGCTTACCTACAGAGGCGGAGTGGGAATATGCGGCTTTAGGATTGGTTTCTGAAAACCCGCAGCCCCGTAAGTCTGAAAAGAAAAGAGGTGAAGAACTTATTGCCAACAAACAAATTTATGCATGGAAAAATGATGGATACGACAACCTGAGAGCTACCAAAAAAGGAAGTATGCAGGGTGCCATGTTAGCCAACTTCAAGCGTGGAAATGGTGACTATATGGGAACAGCCGGCGGTTTGAATGACCGTTCTGCCATTCCTTCTGAAGTTACCTCTTTCTATGCAAATGGTTTCGGATTATATAATATGAGTGGTAATGTGAGTGAGTGGGTATCAGATGTATACAGAACTGTTTCTCCGATGGATGTGGATGATATAAATCCGTACAGGGGTAACGTGTTTAAGAAAATAGACCTTAGTGGCGGGGAAGGCAATCTGAGAGATAGCATGGGTAGAATTAAATATGTTAATGAAGATGATTCAGTCCTTGCCAACAGGAGAAATTACCAACGCAGTTATGCAGTAAACTACCTCGATGCTGATTCTACTAGTGGAGTGGTGTATCAATATGGTGTAACAACACTCATAAGCGATAAATCAAGAGTAATTAAAGGTGGCAGCTGGATGGATCTTCCATACTGGTTAAGTCCAGGCTCAAGACGTTATATGGAAGAAGACCAAAGCAGCAGCACTATTGGCTTCAGGTGTGCAATGACGCACTATGGTGCACCGGAAGGTGTTTCACAAAAAATTAATACCGGAAATTTCTTCCCTAAGAGAAGACAAAAAAGATAAGGAAAGGTAAATACAAAAAGCCACCTGTTAATAGCAGGTGGCTTTTGCTTTTAGGTGAAGTTGAAACAACTTAATAGCTTTGGCAAACATGAAAAATTTTGATGAAAAGCTTGAAAAGCTAATTCAGGATGCACTTGCAGAAGACATCGGAGAAGGCGATCATTCTACTTTAAGCTGCATACCACCCGACACAATGGGAAGTGCAACTTTGAAAATAAAGCAGGATGGAATTATTGCGGGGCTGGCTGTGGCACAAAGAATATTTAAAATGAATGATGAACTTTCATCTATACATTTTTTAAAAAAAGATGGTGATGAAATACGTAAAGGTGAGGTAGCGTTTACCGTTTCGGCACATATTCGTACCATATTGCAATGTGAACGGTTAGTGCTCAACTGCATGCAAAGAATGAGTGGAATTGCAACCTTAACCAACACCTACACAACCCTGTTAAAAGGGAAACATACGCGAATTCTCGACACCCGAAAAACAACACCCAATTTTCGTTTGCTCGAAAAAGAGGCTGTGCGCATAGGTGGTGGATTTAATCACCGGTTTGGATTGTACGATATGATTATGCTCAAAGACAATCATATTGATTATTGCGGGGGCATTAAAGAAGCCATTACCCGTTCTAATAATTACGTTCGCGAAAATAAACTTCCATTAAAAATTGAAATTGAAACAAGAAATTTAGATGAGGTTAAAGAAGTATTGGCTTATGGAAAAAATAAAGTTTTCAGGGTTATGCTAGACAATTTTTCAATCACGGAATTAAGGGATGCGCTTACCCTTATTAATGGTCAATTTGAAACAGAGGCAAGTGGGGGAATAAATCTTGATAATGTTGTTGATTATGCAGAAACAGGCGTTGATTTTGTAAGCATTGGTGGTCTTATTCACCAGGCTAAAAGCCTTGATCTTAGTCTTAAAGCTGAAATTGTTTAAATAAACGAATTGAAGTGGCAAAGAAATTTAAACCAGATAGAAACGGTATCGTATATAGTACAGATAGCAGCTATTCTTTTGACAATGAAATGCCGGCCGAACACACCGCTGTACCCGAAAAACAAAAATTAAAAGTATCGCTTGATACCAAGCACCGGGGTGGGAAAACGGTTTCCCTCATTAAGGGGTTTGTTGGAACAACCGCCGACCTTGAAGAACTAACCAAACGGTTAAAAAATCATTGTGGTACAGGTGGTAGTTGCAAAGACAATATGGTTATTATACAAGGCGACCAACGAGATAAAATTTTGCAATGGCTTTTAAAAAATGGCTACACATCCACAAAAAAAATATAGCCACCGGAGGTTAACCGGTGACTATTCATCACACTCAGTTTTGGAAAAAATCAATAAACCGGGTTTGGAGATGCCTGAATAACATTAATAGGAACCTCAGCCGCCGGTTCGGCTTCAGCTGCGGCATCGTTTTCAATTACTTGTTTAGACAAGAAATATTTCATTAAAGGACCAGCCATTAAAATAGTAACAATGGTCATTACCACAAGCCCTACAAATATCGGTTCATCAATTATTTTTACCTGCAACGCCAGTAGGCCTAAAACAATTTCCTGCGAGCCACGGGCATTCATTCCAAAAGCAACGGCAAGAGATTCATTCTTTTTCATACCACTCATTCTGCTTCCCAAACCTGCCCCTACAATTTTGGCAATACAGGCTATCAATAAAATAATAACCACCACTTCTAAATTAAAGTTGGCAACAAAATTTACCCGCAAACCTATGGATGCAAAAAATAGCGGAGCCACAATGTTTACTACAAATTGCTGAAGGTTTTGTTGGTGCCTTTCTGAAAAATATTTTGAATCACCTATGGCAACACCCATTAAAAAGGCTCCAAAAATTCCCCGTACTCCAAGGTACTCGGTAAGCACGGCACTTAACAGACAAAGACAAACAGCTACGGTTAACAACCCGCCTGCGTTTAAAAATTTATCAGCAACCTGAAGTATTTTATTTACAATAATTCTTCCGACGGTTATCATGAAGATTACGAACAACAACACCATAGAAACAGAGAAAAAAGATCCATCACTTTTGGTAGGATCCATTAACTGTATAATGATGGAAAATAAAATCCAACCCAAAAAATCGTCTACCATTGCAGCCGTTAAAACGAGATTGCCTATGCGGCTTTTTAATATATTCAGATCCATCAGTATTTTGGCTATTACCGAAAGCGCGGTAATTGATAAGGCTGTACCAAAAAACATGGCGGGTATAACAATATTTGTAGTTGATGATGAAAATATTCTATCGTAAAAAAACCACACAGTTAAAAATCCAAATGCAAAAGGAAATATGATGCCCATAAGGCTGATAGATGCCGCCTGCCTGCCCTGTTTTCTTATTTGTTTCAGATCTACTTCGAAACCCGCAATAAACATAAATAGTATAATACCCAGGTTGGCAAGGCCATCAAAAGCACCGTAAGATTTTGCCTGCGAAGTAAAGATTTGATTAAAGAGATCCGGGTAGAGTGACCCAAGAAGAGATGGTCCTAAAACTATTCCGGCAAGTATTTCGCCTATAACTACCGGTTGTTTAAACTTGCGGCAAATTTCCCCAAATACCCTTGCCACAATTAGTAATGAAGTTACAATGATCAGAAAGTGTAATACTTCATCCGCATTAAGTTTAGAAACCATAGGTTAAGACTTTAATTCTACTATATCAATAGGAAATAAGGGTTAAAAATATATGATTTCTCTTACTATCCAAATTTTCAGGAACAATTATGTTTCTAAGAATAATGAAAGCCACGCTTATGCTAAATTAAATGTATGCTTTCTTAGGTAAAAACGAGCCAATTAAAAGATATTTTATTGTCCCTGAGCGAGGCTGTATGCTTTTTTGCCCCCCCATACATTCAACAACTCGGATGAACATATTTTAAAATTCCCACTCATGCTTACATACAATCCTAAAATATCCTGCTGGTTAAGGGGCATGTCGTCCAAACTTTCAAAACGCACATTATACTGGTTCACAAGGTTTGTGTAGACTGAACCGGTAGGCCATACTTGTGTGCCGCGGTTACTCAAATTAACCAGTTTAAATTTTACCCCGGCATGCCTGAGGCATTTATTTGCGATTACTACAGGTTGTTCATTACTTTCTATAAAAAGATCAACACCCATTATTTGCTCTTCTTCCATTTCTTTACTTATCATCATCGCATTAGAATCAAGCTTAAAAAGTGTGGGTGTTGCCGGCATATCAGGCAAATCAGCTTTAGGATTGTGCGCAGGTTTCTTACCGAAATTATTTATTATAGCTTCTGCAAATTCTGTTGTGTTTAAAGCTGTTTTAGTGCGGTCTCCAAAATCACCCGTTCTATAGCCTTGCTCAAGTGTGTAGAGAAGGGAATTTTCCATCATGCCGGCACTTTTCATTAAACCAAGGTGCCTCAATAAGGCAAACCCACTTAAAAGCAGGGCTGTAGGATTGGCAATATTTTTCCCGGCAATGTCAGGTGCGGTTCCATGCACGGCTTCAAATATAGAAATGTGGTCTCCTATATTCGCAGATGGCGCAAACCCTAAGCCACCAACCAACCCGGCACAAAGATCACTTACAATATCGCCCTGCAGGTTGGTTAGTACTACCACATCAAAATTATCGGGACGTGTAACCAATTTCATGCACAGGTCATCAACAATTACATCATCCGCGTTTAGGTCGGGATATTCTTTAGCAACCTCGTAAAAGGTTTCAAGAAATAAACCGTCGGTGATCTTCATAATATTTGCCTTATGCCCGCAGGTAATTCGCTTGGTACCTTTTTTCTTAGCCATTTCAAAGGCATACTTTATAACCTGCATACTTCCCGGACGGGTAATAAATCGGCGGCTTAGTGCCACATCATGCGTCAGCATGTGTTCAATACCGCCATAGGTATCTTCTATGTTTTCGCGAACAATGGTTATATCAATAGGAATACCTGCCTTGCTAAAAACGGTATCCACGCCATGTAATGTTTGAAATACCCGCTTGTTTGCATATGTGTTCCATGTTTTACGGGCAGTAACATTTACACTTTTAACGCCTTTGCCTTTCGGAGTTTCCATAGGCCCTTTAAAAAGAATTCCATATTGCTCTATGCTTTGCTGCGCCTGGGGGGTCATACCATTGCTGAAGCCCTTGTCAAAAACCCATTTACCCATGTCAACAAATTCATATTCAAGGGGCACTTTTGCGGCTTTAAAAATGTGCAAAACTGCGTCCATGATTTCCGGTCCTATCCCATCTCCTTTGGCTACAGCAATCTTAGTCATAATAAATTTTTAATAATCGCGAAGGTAAGATTTAAGGTTTAGGCAAATAAATAGTATAGGTATTAATGGTGCAAAAATTTGCAACATTAATGACACTTAAAATAATCAAATGGCTCGTGGCATTCGAGGCATTTGTATAAAGCTTTGCAGGGTGTTGAACCAAAGCGGCTAATTATTTCTGTGTGATAAGAATCGCAATGCGGGCACATAATCGCTTCTTCTTCCTGAAACAGCCCGGGGCTGCACACAGACTGGCTGGGTGATGGTGGTGCAATTCCATAAGCTTTCAATTTTCTCTTCCCTTCTTCACTCATCCAATCGGTGGACCATGCCGGTGATAATTGTTGCACAACTTTAATATCAGTATATCCATTTTCCAGCATGGCAACTCTAATATTGAAAGCAATTACATCCATTGCGGGGCAGCCGGAATAAGTTGGTGTTATGTATATAATGGCGTGCCCGGTATCTTCACCGTGAGGTATCCATTCTACTTTTCTTATTATACCAAGATCTGTAACAGTTAGTACAGGAATTTCCGGATCAGTTACCTGCTCTAGTATGGATAGTATTTTTTTTTGATGGAATGATATGTTTTGAATGGCTTCTGCCATAACGATCACCAATTACTGTTGGGATAAGTTTTTTGAAGAAACTGCATTTCAGCAAGAATATATCCAAGGTGTTCTGAATGATTTCCCGTTTTACCGCCCTGCTGAAATAAAAATGTTGATGGAACTTGTAAAGTTGCCGGCTTTAAAACTGCTTCTATGTTTTTCTGCCAGGCATTTTGCAGGATTGAAACTTTTACAGCGAGGTTCTTATCAGCAAGTTGCAGTTCTATCGCAGATGGCTGAAATAACTCCTGTGTATAATCCCACAAATGCGATACTGCATTCTGCATTTTTTTATGGCTTTCATCGGTGCCATCGCCTAATCTTATAACCCATTCACTGCTCCATTTAACATGATAGGCCACCTCTTTTAATCCTTTTTCTGCAATAGCTGCTATTTGCTTATCAGCCCGTTGCATAAGGGCTTCATATAAAAGAAACTGGTAGTGACTGAATATGCATTGCCGTAATATCGTATTACCCCAATCGCCGTTTGGCTGTTCTACGAGCAGTACATTTTTATATTCTCTTACATCACGGTTGTAGGCAAGTGTATCTTCGGTTGTAAGTGACGAAGAATCGTTTTCATTAATTATTGAAGCGGCATATTGGTAAAAATTCCTGGCCTGCCCCAGAAGGTCAAGTGAAATATTTGTGAGTGCAATATCCTGTTCCAGCACGGGACCATGCCCGCACCACTCGCTGTTACGTTGCGCTAAAACCAGGCAATTGTCTGCCAGGTGCAGCAGGAATTGAACAAGTATTTGAGGTGTAGTTTTATTTTCCGTATTTATTTCCATTAGTAATAACCTCGATGTTTTACATGTGCTTTACTTCATCCGGAAGATCATAAAAAGTGGGATGCCGGTAAACTTTATCGTTCGCAGGCTCGTAAAAACTTTCCGCTTCATCGGGATTAGATGCATGAATGTATTTGCTTTCTACTACCCAAAGGCTAATACCCTCCTGCCGGCGTGTATATACATCACGGGCATTTTCCATAGCCATTTTTGCATCGGCAGCGTGCAGGCTTCCTGCATGTTTATGATCAAGCCCCTGTTTACTGCGAATAAACACTTCCCATAAGGGCCACGATGTTTCGCGGGAAAAGGTGTCAGGAATTTCTGTAGATGATGTTCCTTCAGGAATATCCCCGTAATAATATTTTTTAAAAAAAATCATATTCATTTTGTTTAGGCAACTTTCATACTTGAAGTTCTTTTTTGCTTTTCAGCATATTCTAATGCTGCTTCCCGAACCCAGGCACCATCATCCCATGCTTTCTTTCTCGCCGCAATTCTTTCTTTGTTGCATGGTCCGTTTCCTTTAACCACATTCCAGAATTCGTTCCAGTCAATTTCTCCAAAATCATAATGCTTCCTTTCTTCATTCCATTTTAAGCCTTCATCCGGCAGCTGCATGCCAAGAATTTTTACCTGCTCTGCACTCATATCAACAAATTGCTGGCGAAGTTCATCATTCGTTTTTCGCTTGATTTTCCACTTCATACTCTGGTCACTGTTGGTGCTTTCACTGTCTTTCGGTCCAAACATCATCAGGCTGGGCCACCACCACCGGTTTATGGCATCCTGGCACATCGCTTTTTGGGCTTGAGTGCCGCGGCTTAAGATTACCAGTATTTCAAATCCCTGGCGTTGATGAAAACTTTCTTCTTTACAAATTCGCACCATTGCCCTTGCATAAGGTCCATAACTGGTACGGCATAAGCATTACCTGGTTAAGAATAGCAGCACCATCTACCAGCCAGCCAATAGCACCCATATCGGCCCATGTTAGGGTGGGGTAATTAAAAATAGAGGAATATTTAGCCTTACCGCTGTGCAGGTCTTCTATCGTTGTATTTCTTGTGGTACCCAATGTTTCAGCTGCTGAATACAGGTACAATCCATGACCGGCCTCATCCTGCACTTTCGCAATCAAGATGGCTTTTCGTTTAAGTGTTGGGGCACGGGTAATCCAGTTTCCTTCCGGCAGCATGCCCACAATTTCGCTATGGGCATGCTGGCTAATCTGCCTTACATGTGTTTTTCGGTATGCATCTGGCATCCAGTCTTTTGGTTCAATCTTAATCTCGTTATCTATCTTTTGCTGAAAAATTTCTTCGTAGTTCAAAATTCTCTTTTTATATATTCAAAGATACCGACAAAATTTTTCGCTAACGCTTGTTAGCAATTTTTATAACACAACAAAAATGAAGGAAAGTATTGTGTATAGTTTTTAACAAGGATAGTGTTGCTAATATTGTCTTGCGAAATCTTTAAGAATAAATTATAAGTAATTCAATTTGGTTGCAGCAATAGATCAAAAACGATTGTCTTTAATATTACCGTAAATTGCAAGCCATAGTTATACCCTTCCCAAACATCGTTTTTCGGAAAGTTAACCCTGGTTTACCTGTGCTCGATCTCCTGTAAAAACCAAATTGTTGTTCTTAATTTTTAATGACCATTGTATGTCAAGAAAAACAACTCATCCAAAAAACCCAATCAAATACAAATGAAATTAAACAACCGAAACATTCATCTAGCTATGAGATCATGCATCTTAATGCTATTGCTTGTCGGACTACAATTCTCTGCTCTTTCGCAGGGGCTGGTTTCCGGAAAAGTTACAAGCGATAAGGGCAACCCGTTAAGCGGTGTATCTGTCCAGGTTAAAGGCACCACACGCGGTGTTGTTACCAATAGTGAAGGAAATTATTCTGTGGCGGCACAAAACACAGACGTGCTTGAATTTTCTTATGTAGGGTTTCAAAGCCAGGATGTACCTGTTACTACCCGGTCGCAGATAGATATTATTCTTGGACCCACTACTTCTCAGCTAACTGAAGTTGTTGTAATTGGTTACGGTGTTGCCAATAAGAGAGATTTGACAGGGTCTATCGTAAAAATCAGTGGCAAAGAAGTGGCTGATAAGCCAAATATTAATCCAGTGGCCTCCCTGCAGGGTAAGGTTGCGGGTTTGTCTGTAGTAAATAATGGAACTCCGGGCAGGGCACCGGATATAAGGATACGCGGAACTGTAAGTATCGGTCAGGTTCATCCTTTATATGTAGTAGATGGAATTCTTAATGATAATATTGACTACCTTAATCCAAACGACATCGAGTCTATTGAAATTCTGAAAGACCCTTCCTCCCTTGCCATTTTTGGTGTAAAAGGTGCTACCGGTGTTATCGCCATTACCACCAAAAAAGCGAAAGCCGGTCAAATGATCATCAGTTTCAATACTTCTTACGGTTTTAAAAAATTGACTGATAAAATTGACATGGCTTCTGCGGAAGAATTCGATCTTCTATTTGCTGAAGAAAACGCCAACAACGGGGTTGCCACACCCGATTATTCCGGGTTAAATGCAAATACAGATTGGATTGATGCGGTAACCCGCACTGGCAAATTTAGCAATAACAGTTTAAGTGTATCCGGCAGTACAGAAAAAAACCGTTTTAATTTTGGATTGGGATACAGTTATGATGAGGGATTAATAAAACATGAAAAGCTTGAACGCCTTACCATTAGTTTAAGTGATGAACTTAAAGTAAGTAAGTCAATTAAATTGGGCGTAAATTTTAATGCATCCCGCCAGCATTTACCTTATGATGCAACCAATATTTTAGATGATGCAAGAAAAGTAATGCCGCATATTTCGGCAGAGCCAAAAGCCTTTCGTAGTTCAAAACCCTTATGGTTCTGATTCCATAACGCAAAACATTTATAGTGGGCTGGCTGTGGCACTCCAAAATTCAGGGGTAGTTAACCCATTGTTACAGGTTGAAAACGAGTGGGACAAAACAATAAATATAGAATACAGAACCGTAGGTAGTGTATATGGCGAAGTAAACCTGTTTAAAAACTTTACATTCAGATCTACTTTCTATGCCGATTTAAGCAATGTAAATAACAGGAGTTATGAGCCCTTATATTATGCATATGATCCCATAACTGATGTGCCATATTTGTATAATCAATCCACTTCTCTATCAGAAGCCGATATTGATTACCGTAAATTTCAGCAGGATCATATTCTTACTTATATGAATAATTTTGGTGATCATAGCCTCACTGCAACTGCTGGCTTCACCACTTATTATTCAGCAAATTTCGGAAGATATGCAACCGGTAAACAAGCTATTGGACCAACCGCACTTCCAATACCTGACGATGAGAGATTCTGGTATGTAACCAATGGTTTTAGCGACCCTACAAATACATTCGCCACATCTTCCCAGGCAGAATACAGTACAGCATCATTTCTTGGGAGGATTTTATACAATTTCAAGAACAAGTATTATATTAATGCATCATTCAGGGATGATGGATCTTCCCAAATTCCTACAAAAAACAGGCACCAGCAATTTTGGGCAGTTGGTGCAGCATGGGATCTAACACGAGAGAATTTTATGGCAGATCAGAAATTGTTTGATTTTCTGAAACTGAAAGGTTCAATTGGCGTTTTGGGTAACCAAACTGCCACACGACTGGATGGCGCACCCATTAATTATCCTTTTTATCCCAACCTGAACACAAATGCTAATGCAGTATTTGGAACAAACTCATATGCTGCTGCTACGCCGGCATACATTCCCAACCCCGATCTTAAATGGGAAACCGTAGAAGCACAAGAGGTAGGTGTGGAATTAAATGCCTTTAATAACCGGCTTCATTTTGAAGCGAGTTATTTCAATAAAACCACCAACGACCTGATGACCTTTGTTAGCAGAATGCCTTTTGGTTTACCGGATGAACTGATTAATGGGGGAAGCATTCGTAACTGGGGTGAAGAATTTGCAGCAGTCTGGAACCAAAACATTAACCAGGATTTTTCTATAAGCATTGGCGGGAATATTACTTTTTTAAATAATGAGGTTTTAAGCCTGAGTGAAGACCTGCCTACAGGTGTGCTTATACGTTCATTTAATAACAATGGAAGTGCTGAAAGCAGAACACAACCGGGACACCCGATTGGTTCATTCTATGGATATATTGAAGAAGGCATTTTTCAGAGTTATGCCGACATACTAAAATCACCAAGTCAGGCATCATTGGGCAATACCCGCCCCGGCGATACCAAGTATAGGGATGTGAATGGCGATGGTGTAATAGATGCATCAGACAGAACTTTCATTGGCAATCCAACACCCGATTTTATGTATGGCTCATCCATAACTCTTTCTTATAAAGGCTTAAGCCTTGGAATAGATATGGCAGGCGTGTATGGCAACGAAGTATATAGAACATGGGGTGCACTTGAATCGCCTTTTCAGCGGGTAAACTATCCTGCTTTCGCCCTTGAAAGGTGGCATGGCCCGGGCACATCCAACTGGGTACCCATCATTAGCCAGGCAGACCGCATTAACTACGTAGGCTCAACATACAGCATAGAAGATGGAAGCTATTTCAGGTTAAGGAATGTGCAACTAGGATACACCTTTCCAAGAAATATTCTTTCCGGTTTACATATTCAAAATCTGCGCGCTTATGTAAATGTGCAAAATCTTAAAACGTGGAAAAATAATTCAGGTTATACCGCAGAATTTGGTGGAGATGCAACAGCATTCGGATATGATAATGCAGGTGGCGCCATACCCGTTGTTACAACTTTTGGTTTAAATGTAACTTTTTAAATAAAAAAACTGAACACAATGAATAAAGTGAAATATTTATCGTGGTTTTTAATAATGGCAATCCCCTTAATGGCAACAATAGTGGGTTGTACAAAATTCCTCGACAGGAAACCATTAACTGCCACACTGGACGATCTTAACCAGGGAGCTTTAGAAGCCCAAAGTTTTGGGTTATACAGTACGCTCCGTTCTTATGCAGGATTTTCTACCCTGCCCTGGCTTGACTTTCACAGCATTCGTGATGATGATGCACAGAAAGGTAGCAGCGAAACCGATGGTAATGAAATAACCACTGAGTTTGAAACTTTTGGATATACCAAAGACGATTGGGCAACCAACTCTTACTGGAACGATCATTATTATATGATCAATCTTGCCAATCAAGAATTGTACTTCGCAGATTCTTTACAGGCCACAGATGAAGCCTCTTTAAGAAATGTAGGTGAAGCTTTATTTTTCAGGGCATACTCTTACTTTGAACTTGTAAAAAATTATGGTGAAGTACCACTCATTAATTTTTATTATACTGAGGCGGCACAAGGCATACAGCCAAAAGCTTCAATCAGTGAATTATATGCGCAGATAGATGAAGATCTTTCACTGGCATCAAACTACCTGCCCTTAAACTGGGAAAGTGGTGGCAATAACAGGTTTCCCGGCAGGTTAACCAGCGGTGCAGCCAGAACCCTATGGGCACAAACATATTTGTTCAGAAAACAATGGGGTAATGTAGTGGCGCTTTGCAACCAGGTAATAGCTTCAGGACAATATTACCTTACACCCAATTTTGTAGATGTTTGGAAAGATGGATTAAACGGGGTTGGTAAAAACGGACCCGAATCTATATTCGAAATGCAGGCCAATGTTGGTCAGAATGGCGCCAACGATTATGGCAGCTTTTGGGGCACCTGTCAGAATGTAAGACAGGGAGGCGCTCCGGTTAAGTGGAACCTCGGCTGGGGATGGAATACGCCAACTCAAAATCTTGTAACAGCATGGGATAACACAGATCCGCGTAAAGATATAACCGTACTTTATTCAGGGCAATATGATGGTGGTCCGGAAAAAGGTGGATATGGTGAAACCCTTCCTCCCTATAACCCGGGTGTTGCCTTAGATCAACCCTATTGGAATAAAAAGGTATACAGCGATCCGGCCATGCGCCAGTACACCGGTGAAATAAATATTAACGGTGCAGCTCAATGGATCAATCATCGCATTTTACGTTATGCCGACGTTCTGTTAATGCTGGCTGAAGCCTCTAATGAATTAGGAGATGGGGCAACGGCAGAAGCCAGATTGGAAGAAGTAAGAGCAAGGGCAAGAAAAACAAATAATTCGGTACTTCCTTTTATTGCTTACCAAAACCAGGCACAGATGCGCACGGCTATAAAGAATGAACGTCGCTGGGAATTCGCAATGGAAGGTTATCGCTTTTATGACCTTGTTCGCTGGGGCGATGCTTTAAATGCACTGGGTTCCCTTGGATACCAGCCAAGAAATGCACTTTATCCTATACCGCAACAGGCAATTGACCTTTCCGGTGGTGTATTGGTTCAAAACCCAGATTATCCATAGCCGATTTAAACAAAAATTGCATCAACCTATAAACAGAAAATAATGAAACTGATGAATAAAAATTTTGTATTAGCACTAATGGCTGCAAGTCTTCTATTAGCCGCAAGCAGTTGCCAGAAAATGGATCGGCCGCCATTGGGCGATTATCCGCAGGATGCAAACCCACCGGGCGGACCATTAAAATTTTATGCGGCAATGGATGGCAGTAACGTAGATAGTGTTCGCGCCAATTTTGGTGTTGACAATAATGTAAGTTATGTAGACGGTGGAGTTTCTGGTAAAGCGGTTCAGTTTGATGGCAGCCAGAAAGGATTTGTATCTTACCCTACAGCAAATGATTTTGGCGCGTCAACCAATTTTACTATCTCTTTTTGGATAAGTATTACACTAGATCAAAAAAATCATGACAATGCAACCGGACTTTTCGCCTATGCGAATACCAGTAACTTTTGGGGTAACGTAACCATATTTATTGAACATGAACAAAGCACCTCAGATTCCATGCCTTTAAAACTGCATTTTAATGCAGCAAATAATGGCGACAACTGGCAGGCAGCAGGTTATACCGATAACCGCAGGTTACCCAGTATGTACGATGGCAACTGGCATCATTTAGCATTTACCTACGACGCAGCATCTGCGAGGTATACAGCTTATAGAGATGGTGTTCAGTTTGACCAGATGACCATGGATCCACCTATAGTTTTTGAAAATACATCGCAGCTTGTACTCGGGGGTTTTCAGCAGGCTGCAGGTGTGCAGGGAACGTATAATGATAATGGATGGATGGCTGGTTTCCCGGGCAAAATGGATAATGTAAGGTTGTATGATGTTGAGTTGTCTGCTGCAGACATTGCCGCACTTTACGCCAACAAAGAATAAGGTTTATAACGTTTTTCTTTATCATAATTTAGAGGCTGCCCGCAAGAGCAGCCTCTTTTTTAATCCTTATGCATCAACTTAAAAAACATAAAAGAACATTTACTGTTTATTGTTTAATTATAACGGGCTGTATTATTTTCAATCATTGTGTAAGCAATGAAAAAGAAAATTTGCAGAATGTAAATGTAGCTGCAACCCAGCCTGCCGATACCTTTAAATTTGTTACTTACCAGCAATTTGCAGGAAGTGAGAAATGTGCCGGTTGTCATAAAAATATTAGTGATGAGTTTATGCATAATGCACATTATTTTTCTTCGCAGGTGGCTGATGAAAAAAGTATAAAAGGCAGTTTTAAAAAAGAAAAAAACGTTTATAAATACAGCAGCGACCGCAAAGTTGTCATGCAAAAAAACAACGACAGTTTATACCAGGTATATTATTACCGAAACGAAGAAAGGGTTAGGCGGCGATTCGATATTGTTATAGGATCGGGAACTAAAGGTCAAACCTATTTATCATGGGTAAATAACCAGTTGATCGAATTGCCTGTGTCTTATTTTACAATCGTAAATCAATGGGCCAACAGTCCTGGTTATCCCTTATACCCTACCTTGTTTAACAGGCCTGCTACCACTAGGTGTATGGAATGCCACAGCACTTTTGCATCAACACTAACACCCCCTTTTAAAGAGCCTGAAAAATTCGACAGTTCAAAATTGATACTTAGAATTACCTGCGAAAAATGTCATGGACCTGCAGCCGATCATGTTACTTATCACACCCAATATCCAAACGATACGGTTGGGCGAAACATTGTAAATACACGGGATTCTTCCCGAGCTATCAGAACAGACCTTTGTGCACTTTGTCACGGGGGAAGGCTGCAAAAAACAAAACCATCATTTACATTTATTGCTGGTGATAAACTGTCAGATTATTTTGTAATAAATACATCTCAGACAATTGCACCTAATCCTGATGTGCATGGAAACCAGTTAGGATTACTCGCAGCGAGCAAATGTTATAAACTAAGTAATACCATGACGTGCGGCACCTGCCACGAACCGCATAAAAAGGAAAGGGGAAACAAAGCCATCATGTCTAATAAATGCATGACATGCCATGGACAAACGCATTCAATTGTTGATGGAATATCGCCCCAAAAAATCGCTGCAAATTGCATAGATTGTCACATGCCCGTGCAACAATCTATGGCAATAGGCTTTTTACTGGAGGGTGATACAACACCAACCAGCGCAAAAATGCGCACACATTATATAACCGTTTATCCTGATGAAACAAAACAATATGTTCGTGCGTTAGCGGGAAACAAAAAAGCGGGGACATAGTAATAAATGAAAAATCTTTCATCAATCTTATTAGTTGTTTTTAATGCTTTGCAGTTTCTTTCCTGCAAAGATGAAGGCCATTTATTTACCCAGGTTTCCGCATCTTCATCTAATATAACATTCAAAAATATTCCTGAAAAGCACAAGGCTTTCAGCATATTATATTATCTCTATTATTATAACGGAGGTGGTGTTGCAACCGGCGATATTAACAATGATGGATTAACTGATATTTATTTTACAGCAAACAATAAAGCAGGAAATAAATTATACCTGAACAAGGGCAACTTTTCATTTGAAGATATTACCTCGAAAGCAGGCGTGGCAGGCACTTCAGACTGGTGCACCGGTGTAACAATGGCAGACATAAATAATGATGGTTTTCTTGACATGTATGTTTGCGCTGTACAGGGAGAACATGGTTTAAAAGGGCGAAATGAATTGTTTATAAACAATGGCAACGCCACCTTTACCGAAAGCGCAGAAAAGTATGGGTTGGCATTGGCTGCTTATTCAACCCAATCTGTATTTTTTGATTATGATCACGATGGAGATTTGGATTGCTTTCTTTTAAACCAGTCGCACCATCCCAATGAAAATATTGTTGATACCATACAAAGGAGAAAGTTTGATAACGCCTCGGGGGACAGGTTGTATCGCAACGATATGAATTTGACCAACACTTTTACAGATGTATCTGCACCTGCAGGAATTTTCCAAAGCAGCCTGGGATATGGATTAGGCATTTCTGTTGCGGATATGAACAATGATGGCTGGGACGATATTTATATTGGCAACGATTTTCACGAAAACGATTATTATTATATTAATAACGGAGATGGAACCTTTAAAGAAAATGGTGCAGAACACTTCAGGCATTATTCACGTTTTAGTATGGGTAACGATATTGCAGATTATAACAACGACGGACAACCTGATGTGGTAACTGTTGACATGCTTCCGCCCGATGAGAGAACCTTAAAAACATATGGCAGTGATGAGAATTACGACATATACCAATTTAAAATAAAAAGAAACGGATACCAGGACCAGGTATCGCGCAATTGCCTTCAAAAAAACAATGGCAATGGAGAAACTTTTAGCGACGAGGCATTAATAGCGGGTGTATCAGCAACAGATTGGAGTTGGTCTCCATTATTCGCAGACTTTGACAACGATGGAAATAAAGATCTATTTATATCCAGCGGTATCGTAAAACGGCCGGTAGATTTGGATTATGTACGGTTTGTTTCTGAACTGGCTTCTAAAACTAATCGCAACGCATCGGATGAATTTGATGATGAAACAATAGACAAAATGCCGGATGGCGCATCTCATCCTTATTTTTTTAAAGGTGATGGAGAAATGTTTTTTAAAGACAAAAGTGAAGAATGGGGTACCGAAAAAATGAAAGGATATTTTAATGGTGCCGCGTACGCAGACCTCGACAATGATGGGGATCTCGATATAGTAATAAATTGTATTGATGCAACAGCCACGGTTTTAAAAAACAATTCTCAAAAAAAGAATTACATCTCCCTTTCATTTTCACAGGATTCATTGAACAGAAATGCAATTGGTACAAAAGCATATGTGTTTACAAATAGCAAAATGCAATACCAGCAGTTAATGCTAACACATGGATTTCAATCCTCAGGCGACACGCGGTTGCACTTTGGGCTTGACTCTGTAAATAATATTGACAGTATACTCATTGTTTGGCCAAACCAGCAATACCAGGTTATTTATAATATTAAGGCAAACCAGCAGCTTACTCAAAAAAAAGAAGCTGGTGCGGCATTGTTTAATTATGCGCAATATTTTAAACCTAGTCCATCCCTTTTTCAAAATATAACAGCACAGGTAAATTGCAACTGGCAGCACAGGGAAAATAACTTTATAGATTTTAATGTGCAATACCTTATACCACATAAACAAAGCACGAGAGGACCAAAGGTTGCGGTTGCTGACATTAACGGTGACGGTCTTGATGATTTTTTTGCATGTGGAGCACGCGGGCAACCGGGAGTTCTAATGATGCAACAAAAAAATGGAACATTTACCAATACTGCAAAAACCCTATTTGAAAAATATGCGGAATGTGAGGATGTGGATGCTGTTTTCTTTGATGCGAACGGCGATAAAAATCCCGATCTGCTGGTTATTAGCGGTGGAAATGAGCCACAACCAACCACACCATTTTTATTAACTGACCGATTATTTTTAAATGATGGCAATGGTGGTTTAATAGAAAAAGAAAATTTTCTTATTCAGCAATTCTATACAAAATCCTGCGTAACTGTTTCAGATATTGACCATGATGGGGATAGTGATATTTTTATTGGAACCCTTGCCAGCACCCTGGCAAACGATTATGGAAAACCTATGACTTCGAGCCTTTTTCTAAATGATGGAAAAGCAAACTTTACACTGGCAACTTTTAAAACCATTCAGTTATCCATGGTAGGCATGGTAACCGATGCAGCTTTTATGGATGTAAACAAAGATGGCTGGGACGATCTGGTTATTGCGGGTGAATGGATGTCATTAAAAGTTTTCATAAATAACCAGGGAGTATTTACCGCATCAGATATAAAAGGTTCATCCGGGTTATGGCAATGCATTCAACCGGCTGATGTAAACCACGATGGCTTTCCGGATATTCTTGCCGGCAACTGGGGAGTAAACAACAAACTGCAGGCAGGCAAAACCGGACCTGCAAAATTGTATGTAAAAGACTTTGATAACAATGGATCTCTGGAACAGGTAATGGGTTATACGATTAATGGGGAAGTGTTTCCTTTTCTTGCCAAAGATGAATTAGAACGTTCGCTGCCTGTTTTAAAAAAGCATTACCTTAAATATAGCGAGGTGGCAGGTAAAACAGTGCCTTACATATTTTTTGACCTGTTTAAAGATTATGAAGAGCTAACTGCCGAAACACTTGCCACTACCTGTTACTTAAATGATGGTAAAGGAAATTTTACTGAAACGAAACTTCCTGCAAACCTGCAGCTGGCACCGGTTTTCAGCTTTGCTCCTATTCCGGCACCATCCGAAAATAGTTACATAGCAGCAGGAAACTTTTATGGCGTAATTCCATATGAAGGAAGATATGATGCACAACAACCTTCCCTTTTTTCTTTTACAAATAATACTCCGGTATATAATGATTTACTTCCCGGTATATCCGGAGAAATTCGTGATATGAAATGGATAAATTATGGGAATGAAAAATTACTTATAATAGCAAGGAACAATGAACCATTACTCTTTTATCAACTAAACAAAAAGTCATGAAAGGATTTATTTTTTTTGCAGTAGTGTCTCTCCTTTCTTTAGATTGCAGTAAAGGCAGCGGAACTGCCCCAATTGATACGCCTACCCCAAAATCGTTAATAGTAAAAAGCATTACTATCGATAAACGGGTTTTTGAAAATAATATACATGATGTATGCACATCCCCTGTTATTTTAATAACCTTTTCAGAACCAGTAAAAGAAAGCACCGTAAATGCCTCGGTAAGTATTACCAATAATGTTGGCGCCATTGTTAACACAACCGCCACACTTCAAAATAAAGATTCAGTAATGCGTGTTGTGCCCGCATCGCCTTTAAGCTTTTTATCTAAGTACAACTTTACGATTACTACCTTCCTTCAATCTGCATCAGGTGGTAAACTGAACACTGCAGTTAATAAAACATTTTTTACAAGTATTGATTCAAGTGATAAATTTTCAAGAGTAAGTGACAGTGCGCTTCTAACCCTTATTCAAAAACAAACATTTAAATATTTCTGGGAGTTTGGGCACCCTGTTTCGGGCATGGCGCGCGAAAGAAATACCAGCGGCGATATTGTTACAACCGGCGGAACGGGGTTTGGCATTATGAGCATGCTTGCAGCGGTAAACAGAAATTTTATCACAAGGAATGATGCTTTGACACGTATAAAAATGATTGTTGACTTTCTTCAAAACAAATGCACCAATTACCATGGTGCTTATGCACATTGGATTAATGGATCAACAGGACAAACGCAACCATTCAGTGCACAGGATGATGGCGCCGACATTGTTGAAACAGCTTACCTGTTACAGGGACTATTATGCGCCAGAGAATTTTTTAATAATAATTCTCCAGCAGAAACGGATATAAGAAACAACATAAATAATGTGTGGGATGCGATGGACTGGAACTGGTTTAGAAAGGATAATGAAAATGTTCTGTACTGGCACTGGAGCCCGAATTTCGGATGGGCAATGAATATGCCTGTAAAAGGCTGGAACGAGGCCCTGATTGTATATGTACTCGCCGCTTCATCAAAAACCCATGCCATACCCAAAGTTGTTTACGATAACGGATGGGCACAAAACGGTGCCATGGTAAACGGAAATAGTTATTATGGTGTCACACTTCCGCTGGGACCCCCAATGGGTGGACCTTTATTTTTCGCACATTACAGTTTTTTAGGAATAGACCCTACCGGTTTAAGTGATGCTTATGCAAATTATTTTAATCAAAACCAGGCGCACACCCAAATAAATTACAATTACTGTATAGATAACCCTCATCGATTTTTTGGGTATAGTAAAAGTTGCTGGGGTCTTACGGCAAGTGATGATAATAAAGTAGGCTATACAGCACATGAACCAAATAATGATGATGGTGTAATCTCACCCACAGCTGCCATTTCTTCCATGCCTTATACACCGGTTGAATCTATGGCTGCACTTAAATTTTTTTATTACACACTTGGCGATAAAATTTGGAAAGATTACGGTTTTATTGATGCCTTTAGCCTGAATGATCTTTGGTTTCCGAATTCTTTTTTAGCAATAGACCAGGGACCGGAGATTGTAATGATTGAAAATTATCGGTCGGAGCTTCTGTGGAACTTATTTATGGGTTGCCCCGAGATAAAACAAGGCATGAAAAACCTTGGATTTTCAGGACCTAAATTATAGATGCCATAAAAAATGAACCCCGAACCGAGCGTGGCAACAGGCGATGCCATGGCAACATAAGTCTGTACCAAAACATCTCAATAAATATTTCAGGGTAATGCTACACAGAAAAACTTTTTTATTTAGGCTTACTTTTGCTGGCTTAAAACTGTAATAAAACAATGGAAACCTCTTCGATAATAATTGATGTTAGCCTGGGTAAAGACAAAGTGCCAGAAAAAATAAAATGGAAAGCGGCGGGCAGCACGGCTGATGAATACCAGCAGGCAAAAGCTTTTATGGTTGCTTTTTGGGATGGCGCAGAAAAAACGGCCCTTAGAATGGATCTTTGGACAAAAGAAATGATGGTAGATGAAATGGCTGACTTTTTTTACCAAACCATGATGACGATGGCCGACACCTTTAACAGGGCTACCCATATGCAAGACTTAACCGATGACATGAAAAATTTCTCAAAAAGCTTTTACAATAAATTTAAAGCCAGCCAAATTTCAGAAAACAAAAGTTGATCTTAAAAATAAACTCAAAAAACATGAGCTTAGAACTACAGGTTATGGCGCAAATGAAAGATGCTATGCGCGCCAGAGACGAAGCTAAACTTCGTGCATTGCGTGCCATTAAAGCCGAAATTATTAAAGCAAAAACAGAACCTGGTGCTGCAGATGAGCTTTCTGATGCCACTGAATTGCAGCTATTGCAAAAACTGGTAAAACAACGCAGGGAAAGTTTGGATATTTATGAAAAGCAAAACCGGCCAGACCTTGCTAAAAAAGAAAAAGAAGAAATTGAAGTAATAGAAAAATTTTTGCCGGCACAGTTATCCGGGGCAGAACTAGAAGAAAGTATTCAACAGGTAATTAATGAAACAGGCGCCACCTCCCCTGCCGATATGGGCAAGGTAATGGGAGTAGCCACCAAACAACTTGCCGGCAAAGCTGACGGCAAAGCCATTTCTGCCATGGTAAAGCAATTACTTAGCAGATAAGCCTACATACTTACATGATTATTGATGTTGCTTTTGTAATACTACTTTTTTTGGCTGTGATTAAAGGGTACAGCCGTGGCTTTATAGTTGCGCTGGTATCTTTTCTTGCAGTGTTTATTGGGCTTGCTGCCGCACTAAAACTTTCAACATGGGTTGCTGAATATTTATCTGACAGTACAGGTGTTAGTGTGCACTGGCTGCCTTTTATTTCATTTGCCCTGGTAATGTTCGGGGTGGTTTTACTGGTAAGAATTTTGGCCAGAATAATTCAGAAGTCGGTTGAATTGGTGATGTTGGGTTGGATAAACCGCCTTGCCGGAATTTTCTTTTATTTATTGCTATACGTTACGGTTTTAAGTGTAATTCTTTTTTATGCCAATCAAATGCAAATGATTAAAGCAGAAACATTGGATGCATCTGTTACCTATCCTTTTTTAGCCCCCTGGGCGCCACGGGCAATGGATATAATAAGTTTCGTACTTCCCTTTTTTAAAGATATGTTCGCTGACCTTTCTAATTTTTTTGGATCTCTTCCTCAAAAAACAGTGTAGGTTTTTTAAGCATGATATTTGAATTAGTATAAATAAACATCCAAGATTTTAGGATGCGTGTATGCGCATAAAACAAATTGTTCATTTAATTAACTATTTTAGCAATAGATGGCGTAAACGTTTAAATATGAACCTTTATCCATAATTTGCTGTAAGAAAAACTCCTGATGCGGTACGAAACAAAACAATTTGATAAGTATAAGTATATTGAGGAAGGCGAGGGTGAGCCATTGGTTCTTCTGCACGGGTTATTTGGGGCATTAAGCAATTTTGAAAACCTAATTACACACTTTAAAAAAGAGTACCAGGTTATTGTTCCTATGCTGCCCATGTTTGATTTAGATCTTTTGCATACGACGGTGGGTGGTTTTGAAAAACATGTTCATAAATTTCTTGAAGCTCGCGGTTACAGGGGTATTCATTTGCTAGGAAATTCTTTAGGTGGTCATGTGGCATTAGTCCATATACTTAAGCATCCACAAAATATAAAATCACTTATTTTAACCGGCAGTTCTGGTTTGTTTGAAAATGGAATGGGCGATACCTATCCAAAAAGAGGGGATTATGCCTATATCAAGCGCAAATGCGAGATAACTTTCTTTGATCCCGAAACTGCTACCAAAGAACTTGTTGATGAGGTATATGGCATCTGCAACAATAGAATGCAGATCATAAAAATTCTTTCATTGGCTAAAAGTGCCATTCGCAATAACCTTGGCGAAGAAATAAGCCAGATAAAACAGCCAACGCTGCTTGTTTGGGGAAATGATGATGTTGTTACACCGCCTTTCGTAGCCCGCGAATTTCACAGGCTTATACCAAACAGCGAATTATTTTTTATTGATAAGTGCGGTCATGCCCCCATGATGGAAGCCCCCGAAAAATTTAACACACTTCTCGAAGAGTTTTTAGAGAAAGTAAAGCAACCTGCTGCAACAATGGTGTAGGTTTAATTGTCTAACCAGTATTAAGCCTTTGAAGATGTTAGCATTTGAAATTATAAGAACAGATTTTCCTTTATTGAAGTTTACAGATAATGTTGCTTTTGCCCTGGACCAGATGGAACAGGCTGAGGTACAGCATTTACCTGTAATTGATGAGGAAAAATTTATTGGAACAATAGGTAAGCATGAATTAATGGATGCTGATGAAAGTATTCAATTAGCAGACCTGAAACATGAAATGGTGAATACTTCTGTGTTTTTTCAAAACCACTTTCTCTCTGCAGTAAAGGTTGCTGCCAGCATGAACATTTCGTTGGTTCCCGTGGTTAACGAAGCAAATGAATACCTGGGTGCCATAAGTGAAACAGAAATGGTTTTACATTTAAGCCAGTTTTTAAATGCACAACACCCCGGCGGATTAATTGTGATGGAAACTGAGAAACACAATTTTTCATTTAGCGAACTAAGCCGGCTTGTAGAAACCAATGATGCTTACATAACCCAGCTAAATACTACAATTGATGAGATTTCAGGGTTACTTGTCATCACAATCAAGATAAATAAAACAGAAATCTCTGATATTATAGCTACCCTGCAGCGATACGACTTTTCCATTAAATATTATTTTGGAGAAGAACATTTCGAAAATGAGCTTAAAGAGAATTATGACCTTTTAATGGCTTACCTGCGTATATAATTTACAGACCGTTTTACGTTAGTGTTATATATCCATCTTAATTTTCTGCGCAATACATACATTTACTGATATTAATCAATCACTTTAATGCGCTTGAGGCGGTTATTTTTTTCTCTATTAATTCTTTTATCGTTTCAGCATTTTGCGTTTGCCTTGGATAGTATTCCAAATAAAAGAGACACCGTAATCATAGACACAACCCTTTCCACTATTTCTATAGAGCAAAAATTTGAACACGAAAACCTGGCCGATACGGGGGACTTTTTTATTGCAGGCATCGCGTTTTATGGCAATAAAAAAACCAAAGATTTTATTATTAAAAGGGAAATACCTTTTAAAGAAGGTGATTATATTAAGAAAAGAAACCTGGAGGAATTGCTTACCCAGGCAAAAGAACAGGTTATAAATACAGGACTTTTTGCCGAGGCAATTATTTCGGTTGAAAACAGGTTGGGCGAATTGCTTTTCATCAGCGTTGTGGTAAGAGAAAAATGGTACGTTTTTCCCCTGCCTTATTTTAAACTTGTTGACCGCAATTTTAATGACTGGTATGTAACACATAATGCGAGCCTAAACAGGGTGAACTACGGCGTTAAATTGCAGCATAACAATTTTAGTGGCAGAAACGACAAAATGCAGGCATGGTTTATAACCGGCTACAGCAGGCAGGTTGCATTTAAATATGAGCGCCCATATATTGATAATGCTTTAAAAAATGGTTTTAATTTCTATATAAACTATACCAGCCAGAAAGAAATTAATTTTAAAAGTGATTCTCTCACAAGCAAACAACAATTTATTACCCTCCCCAATGACTTTGTAAAACAGTCGTTACGAATTAGCGGAGATTACGTATACCGCCCCGCCATAAAAACCTATCATATATTTAGAATAGCCTACGTTCAGGAACATGTGGCCGACACGGTTATTAAAGCCAACCCCGATTATTTTTTCAGGCATGTAACTGATATCAGCTTTCCAGAAGTTTCATATACGCTCCGATATTTCAACACAGACTACAGGGCATACCCTACAAGGGGTTTCCAGGGCGAAGCCGTTTTAATGAAAAGGGGGTTTACGAGGCAAATGAATCTTTACCAGTTACAGGTTACCGGTTCCCAAACGTTGCCTGTTTCAGAGAACTCGCAGGTGCAGTTGCAGGTAGGCGGTATGCTCAAAGTACCTTTTAATCAACCCTATTATAATAAACAGCTTTTCGGCTATGGCGGAATTTTTCTTCAAGGATTGGAATATTATATAATAGATGGGTTAGCAGGTGGTGTAAGCCGGGTAACGGCAAGAACCAAAGCCTTATCATTTACATTACGAAACCCCCCGCAGGTAAACCGTCAGGTTATACTGCCTGTAAGAATATTTATGAAAACGTTTGGAAACGTTGGTTATACCTACAACCAGGGGGCGGGTATTACTGCCATCAACAACAGGTGGCTATATACTTATGGCGTAGGTGCAGATGTTATTGTGAATTATGATATTGTGTTTAAATTTGATTATAGTTTTAACCAGTTTAATGAAAGTGGGTTTTTCTTTCATGTAAAAAGAGATTTTTAAATTTTGATACTTTTCACTGCACATGTTTGTAATTGAACGGGCGGGTATTATTGCTTAGTAAGGCAAAAATTTGAATAATGAAAATTGCCATTTATAGCCGGGGATTGGAACAAGACCTGCTGATTGAGCTGGCAGAATTAACGCTTCTGCTTGAAAAAAACGACATCGCATATGTTTTGCACAATTCTTTAATGAATTTTACGGGAAGCAATCAAAAACATGGTTGGTTTTCTGATGGAAATGATCTTGATCAATCTATAGATTTTATTATTAGCCTGGGTGGTGATGGAACCATGCTGGATGCTGTAACACTAATTGGAGACAAAAAAATACCTGTGGTAGGTGTAAATTATGGCAGGCTCGGTTTTTTGGCCGGCATAGGTAAAGATGAACTTGTTGCACTTGTAGATTCGCTGGTTAATAAAACCTATGTTATAGATAAAAGAAGTTTGCTCCACCTTTCCTCCAGTTCGCCTCTTTTTGGTGAAACACCTTTTGCCCTTAATGAATTTGCTATTCATAAAAGAGATACCTCACCCATGATTAAAATTCACACCTATCTTAATGGTGAGTTTTTAAATACGTATTGGAGTGATGGTGTTATTGTTTCTACCCCAACTGGGTCTACAGGCTACAGCATGAGTTGCAATGGGCCAATTGTTTTTCCTGAATCATCAAGCTTTGTAATTACGCCTATTGCCCCGCACAACCTTAATGTAAGACCTATTATTGTGCCTGACAGTAATGTAATTTCTTTTGAGATTGAAAGCCGAAGCCAGCAATTCATCTGCGCATTAGATGCGCGCCGTGAAATTGTGGATGTTGATCTTGAACTTGCAGTAAAGCGCGAAAAATTTGATATTCACCTGGTACGACTGTTTGAAAACAATTTTCTTTCTACGTTAAGAACAAAACTTACCTGGGGGTTAGATAAAAGAAATTAATCCATTACTTACACAATTTTTACCCATAAAATTTTCATTTCTGGCAGTTAGAACATTAATTGCACAAGAAATAAGACTTTTGGTCGTTATAATTATTTATAAATTGATTGTATGGTGAGGAATTTTTGTGTTTTAATGGTTGTGGTATTGTTTCATACAGGGGTTTCCCGCGCTCAGTTGTATGAAAGTTATAAACATGATGGTGAATTTGGTGTAGGCGTAGGCCTGGCTAATTACTTCGGAGACCTGAATACCAAAGCCCAGTTTAATAGGCCAAAATTCTCTGGAGGAATATTTTTTTTAAAACAATTCAACAATTACATAGGGCTTAAAATTGCAGCTGATTATGCTTTTCTAGCTTATTCAGACATATATAGTAAAAATCCTGTTGAGATAAGGCGTAACCTTAGTTTCAATACCAATCTTTGGGAACTTTCAGCCAGTGGTTATTTTAATTTCTTCCGGTTTATCCCGGGCGTTAAGGGTTTTCATTACACACCTTATGTTTCATTAGGGGTGGGAGTTATGTCTTTCGATCCATATGCTTACCTGTACGACGAAAAATATTTTCTACGGCCATTAGGCACCGAAGGTCAGGGCTCAAGCCTTTACCCTGATAAAAAACCTTACAGCACCATGGCCCTTTGCATTCCGGCAACGGTAGGTTTTAAATATAGCCTTAATGAATCTTTAAACGTATTTGCAGAAGCAGGTTACCGTTTTACCAATACAGATTACCTGGATGATGTAAGTACCAATTATGCCGGTGCAGAAGCATTTCCGCCTTTACCTGACGGTTCACCATCCGTTGCTTTTCTTTTACAGGATCGCAGTTATGAAACAAGTCCCATACCCATGGGCGTTAAGGGCCGCCAACGTGGAAACAGCACCCAAAAGGATGCGTATGCCATGTTTCATGTAGGTGTTTCTCTAAACCTGAATTCTTATAAATGCCCCTCCCCTGATTAGCAAAAGCATTCCGGGCAATAATAAATCATCGTATTTCTATAACATTTTACCGCTTACATTTCTTGCGGGCAGCATTAATGTTTTACTACCTTTGTGCAGCAATAATGCAGCATGGACAATTTGAAAGATAAAATAGACCTGAATGCTTTACCCCGCCACATAGCTGTTATAATGGATGGCAACGGCAGGTGGGCCAAAGAAAAAGGACAAGACAGGCTGTACGGTCATTTTCATGGCGTGGAAAGTGTAAGAAGCATTTTAGAGGGTTGTGCAGAACTGGGCATTGAATATCTTACATTATATGCTTTCAGCACCGAAAATTGGGACCGTCCGAAAAACGAAGTGGATGGATTAATGGAATTGCTTGTAAATACCGTTAGAAAAGAAGTATCTACCCTCAACAAGAACAATATTAAGCTGCATGTTATTGGCGATTTGGAAATGCTTCCAGATTATGCCCGGCGCGAACTTGAAGAAGCCCTGGCAGAAACAAGCCATAATACTAAATTCAACCTTATAATGGCCTTGAGTTATAGCAGCCGGTGGGAGCTGGTTAATGCTGTAAAAAACATTGCATTCGATGTTCAGGCGGGTATTGTAGATCCTGCAAGCATTAATCAATATACACTCGAGAGCTACCTGTCAACCAGTAATTTTCCCGACCCTGAATTAATGATAAGAACCAGCGGCGAATATCGCATCAGTAACTTTTTACTTTACCAGCTGGCATATGCCGAACTATATTTTACCAATACCCGTTGGCCCGATTTTAAAAAAGAAAATCTCTTTGAGGCGGTAATTGATTTTCAAAGTCGCGAAAGACGCTTTGGAAAAACTGGTGATCAATTGCAGCAACCACACTTAATGCATTAGGCATTAAAAAAGATGAAATTCAATTTGCACAAACGCTTAGTTTCGCCAATATTTTCAGAATTCTATGCAAGGGTTTGATTTAACAAACACTTTTAAATAATACGGTTAATTTGCCGCACTTATGTGCGAAAAGCAACCAAAAAGTTCTAAGTTTTACCCGCGGATAAGATCATAAACATTTTCAGAGGCATGCACCATACCATAAAATTTCTTTTTGTCATAATTTTTCTTTTGACAATTGAACCTGCAACCCACGCCCAGCAGCTAAATGAAAATAGTACTGATACCGTTCCGGTTACCACACTTAATCCCGACCTCATCAATATTTTTCAACAGAAGAACCCCAAAAAGTACAAGGTTAAAGAGGTAAAGGTTACAGGTAATCAATACTTTGATGAAGCACTGTTGCTTTCTGTTTCCGGGTTAAATGTGGGTGATGAAATTTTGATTCCCGGGGGCGATGACTTTTCAAAAGCCATCACCAAATTGTGGCAGCAAAATTACTTTAGCGATGTGGCTGTATACATTACAGAGTTAAGGGGTGATGAAATTTCGCTTGAAATAAGTGTTACAGAAAGGCCACGCCTTTCGACATTTAAATTTGAAGGCATTAAGAAAAGTGAGGCAGATGAACTGTCGACCAAATCTGGCCTGGTAGTGGGCAGGGTTATTACAGAAAATCTTAAAAGAACTTCCAGCGAGGCTATAAAAAAATATTATACCGAAAAAGGATACAGGAACATTACCGTTTCTGTTAATGAAAGAAAAGATACCTCTCAGCAAAACTCTTCTATACTTGTTTTTAATATAGACCAGGGGGAAAAAGTTAAGATCAATGAGATCAATTTTGCGGGCAATACAATCAGCGATTCAAAACTAAAAGGCAAATTAAAAGACACAAAAGAAATGTCTCGCATAACGCTGTTTCCCGATAAAGGCAGCGGGGTGTTCGATCCCGAAGTTTATACCTTTTCAGATTACCTGGCAGAGAAAGGATATTTTACTTACACCAAAACGCGCCAGTTAGTTGAACCGTACATTCGAATAAAACCATTCTCTTCTGCAAAATTCGATGAAACAAAATACGAAGAAGACAAACTTCGAGTAATAGAATTTTATAATGCCCTTGGTTTTAGAGATGCCATTATTACGGATGATGCCCAAACCTTTAATAAAAAGGGCAACATGAATATTGACCTAAAAGTTGAAGAAGGTCGCAAGTACTATTTTGGCGATATTTCATGGAAGGGAAATACCCTTTATTCAGATTCATTACTTACAGTAATTCTTGGAATAAAAAAAGGCGATACTTATAATCTAGATATCCTAAATAAAAAATTAGGGAAGACACTGGCACCGGAAGGTGGCGACATCAGTGGACTTTATATGGATGACGGTTACCTGTTCTTCCAGATAAATGCCATTGAAACCGCTGTTTATAATGATACCATCGATTTTGAAATAAGAATACAGGAAGGCGCACAGGCCACCTTTAAGAATATTACCATTGCGGGTAACGATAGAACAAAAGAACACGTAATACGCCGGGAATTAAGAACCCTTCCGGGTGAAAAGTTCAGCCGTTCAGATCTTATACGTTCACAGCGAGAAATAGCAAATCTTGGATTTTTTGACCAGGAAAAAATTGTTCCCAATATTGTTCCCAATGTAGAAGAAGGAACTGTAGATGTAAACTGGACGGTAGAAGAACGAAGCAGTGACCAGCTGGAACTTAGTGCGGGCTTTGGTGGCGGCATCGGACTAACTGGTACGCTTGGCGTTTCCTTCAACAACTTTTCTATTAATAACATTTTTAATAAAAAAGCATGGGATCCTTTACCTGTTGGTGACGGCCAAAAACTAAGTATTCGCGTACAGAGCAATGGCAGAGCCTACCGGTCTTACAATGCGTCATTTACCGAACCATGGTTTGGTGGTAAAAAAAGAAACGCATTATCAGTGAGTTTATACGATACCAAGTTTGCACAGGCATATGATTACCGCACCGGGCGCTATTCCAAAACTGCTGCGGATACCTCATTCTTTAAAACAACCGGATTTTCGCTGGGTTATTCCAAACAATTGAAATGGCCGGATGATTATTTTTCTACCGGTGTTACTTTTAATTACGCGTTGTACCAGCTAAAGAATTATTATATAGATGCAAGGAGTTTACCAGGATTTAATAATGGTTTTTCAAACAACGTAAGTTTGAAATTTGCCCTGCAACGTTTCTCTTTAGATCAGCAAATTTTTCCAAGAACAGGGTCGAGCTTTGCACTAACGCTGCAGCTAACACCGCCATATTCATTAATAGATCCGGGCCTTATTACATCTGATAATCCTTATAAATGGGTTGAATATCACAAATGGCGCTTTAACAGCGAATGGTATGTTCCATTGGGCCGTGCAAAAGGTGAAGACAAGAACAAACAATTCGTGTTGAAAGTTGCTGCTAAATACGGTTTCATTGGCAGGTACAATGACAAGCTTAACATTTCTCCTTTTGAAAGATTCCAGGTTGGCGATGCAGGTATAAGCAACAGTTATGCGTTATTAGGATATGATATTATTGCGCAAAGAGGCTACCCGGTTTATGAAAATTCAGATCCGCGTATAAACCCCGACCAACAGGCTGCATCCCAATATTTCACCATCTTTAATAAATATACGCTGGAAATGCGTTACCCTTTCAGCCTTGCATCAAGCAGTACCATATATGGTCTTACGTTCTTTGAAGCTGCTAATGGTTGGTATTCCTTTAAAGATTATAATCCTTTCCGTTTAAGAAGATCTGTAGGTGTTGGTATGCGTTTCTTCCTGCCTATGTTTGGTTTACTAGGATTTGATTACGGTGTAGGGTTGGACAGATTTAATACCAACGGTTCCTTTAAAGATGCATCTAGGTTCACCTTTATGCTTGGGTTTGAACCAGATTAATCGCAAAAAATCAGTTATTTAACGCATTGTTATTGATTAATTTTTATACATTTTTGTCTTATTAAAAAATAAGGCACTTTAAAAAATTAACTATGAAGAAAATTGTTTTGTTGATTGTGATCGCCTTTTTTGCCACAGGCTATGCTCAGGCACAGCGGTATGCGATAATAGATACTAAGTATATTCTAAGTAAAATGAAAGAATATACCGATGCAGACGAAAAGCTGCGCGACATAAGTGAACAATGGCAAAAAGAAATCGATAACCTGCAGGCACAACTTAACCAGATGTATAAAAACTATGAAGCCGAACAATACATGTTAAGTGACGACCTGAAAAAGAAAAGAGAAGATGAATTATTTAATAAGGAAAAAGAATTGCGCGACCTGCAAAAACGCAGGTTTGGATACGAAGGCGATCTTTTTAAAGAAAGACAAAAACTTGTGAAACCCGTGCAGGACAAAGTTTATAACGTTGTGCAAAAAATGGCAATTGCACGCGGTTACGATTTCATCCTTGATAAAAGTGAGGGAATTACTGTTATATTTGCCGACCCAAAATTAGACCGCAGCACAGATGTACTGCGCGAACTGGGTGTAAAAGATTAGCGTTTAAAAACAATCAAATATAAAAATCAACAAATGAAAAAGGTTTTATTTGCGGTGATGGTTCTTGTAGGGTCTTTATCCACTGCAACCAATGCATCAGCACAAGCTTCAACAATCAAAATCGGTGTATTCGATATTGATTTGATGGTGCAGGCAATGCCTGGCTATAGGGCGGTTGACAGTCTCACTCAGATTTACGACAGGGATTCCCTGGGCAGTGAATACGAAATTTACCAGAACGAGTATAAACGCCTCGACAGTACTTTTAAATCAGATTCAGCTGCTAACAAACCAAAAGCGGTGCTGGATTATACTAATAGTCAGCGTCAGCAAATAGCTTTTAACCTAGTTTACTGGCAACAAATAGCACAGAACAAATCTGACAATAAAAGAGGCTCCCTTGCCCAGCCTTTATACGAAAAGGTTGCTGAAGCATATAAAAAAATACTCGATTCAAAGAAATATACGCTGATACTAAAACCTAACACATACGAGGTAGGTTCATCTGCAGTTGAAAATATTTTTCCGCTTGTAGCAAAAGAATTAAACATTTCTCTACCACCAGAATTAGGCGGTGCACCGGCAAGCACGCCAAATGGTGTAAATAAATAATTGTACTTTATTAATGCATAAAAAACCATTCTGGTAACGCAGAATGGTTTTTTTATTTTTGCGGCATATGCATCAACAATCCATTGGGGTTTTCGACTCCGGCTATGGCGGACTTACTGTGCTGAAAGAAATAGTAAACCGGTTACCGCAATATGATTACGTGTATATGGGCGATAATGCCCGCGCACCGTATGGCAACCGCTCATTTGACAGCGTATATCAATATACCTGGCAAAGTGTTCAATGGTTTTTTAACCAGGGGTGCCCGTTAGTTATACTCGCTTGTAATACTGCCTCTGCAAAAGCATTGCGAACTATCCAGCAAAAGCATGCAAATGAAATTGGTAAAGATCGCCGGGTATTGGGTGTAATCAGGCCAACAGCTGAAGTCATTGGCAATTATTCCAAGTCTCGTAAGGTTGGCATTCTGGCAACCAAAGGAACAGTGCTGTCTAATTCATATCCCATAGAAATTAAAAAATTTTTTGATGATGTGGAAGTAGTGCAGGAGGCATGCCCCCTATGGGTTTCTTTAATAGAAAACAATGAGCATGAAAGTAATGGGGCTGATTATTTCGTTAAAAAACATATTTCAAACCTGTTGCATAAGCAAAAAAATATTGACGTTTTTTTGCTGGCATGCACCCATTACCCTTTGCTTTGGAATAAAATTGTAGAATATACACCTGTAGATATAAAATTAATTTCCCAGGGCGAAATAGTCGCTAACAGCCTGGCAAATTATTTACAAAGGCATCCAGAAATGGATGCACAACTTTCAAGAAATGGAAACACTAGTTTTTATACAACTGAAAATGCTACGGAATTTAATGAACATGGTGCTGCTTTCTATGGTCAACCCATTCATGCAAAACAAATTTTTGTTGAAAAAATTTAGTTGACTAACAAGAGATTAACACAAATATTTAAGGTCAAAATCCTATTTTGTTAGCAGGTAAAAATAAAAACCCTTACTTTTGCGACCCGTTTAAAATTTTGTTATGAAACGTACTTATCAGCCACATAATCGCCGTCGTAAAAATGTTCATGGTTTTCGCAAACGCATGCAAACCGCCAATGGACGTAAAGTGTTAGCCAGCCGACGTGCAAAAGGGCCGTCATAAATTGACTGTTAGCGACGAGCTTAAGTTAAAGTAGACTGCGTGATTTACCGGTACCCGGTATTTAAAATTATATTTGAAGCTTCATTTTATTATGAGGCTTTTTTAATTGCACACCCGTCAAACATATAACAAGGAAGAAAAGCTGAAAAGCAAAAAGCATATAGACATGCTTTTTAAGCAAGGCTCTTCATTTTTGCAATTTCCATTGAAGATTTTTTATATGGAAATGGCCGCCGGTGATGATGGTCTTATAAAAGCCGGCTTTGGTGTAAGCTCAAAGAATTTTAAATTGGCTGCACAACGAAACCGCATAAAACGTTTATTGAGAGAAGCCTACAGAACTGAGAAGTCTGTTATTAAAGACACAACCTGCGTTAAAAATAAATCTGTTATACTATTTATATTATACATTGATAAGCAAATGCCAGATTATTGGCAGGTTAAAGACGCGATGAAGTTTGCACTCGATAAATTATTGAATGCTTTATGAAACAGCTGTTGTACATATTAAGTCTTCCATTTATCGGGCTCATTAAAATTTACCAGTTTGTAATTTCTCCTATCTTGGGACCAAAATGCAGGTTTAAGCCAACCTGTTCTAATTATGCAATTGAGGCCTTAAAAAAGCATGGCATATTTAAGGGGAGTTACCTGGCCGCCAGAAGAATTTTAAGGTGCCACCCCTGGGGAGGCAGCGGGTTCGACCCTGTTCCATAAAATAAAAAAGCCACTGTTACAGTGGCTCCCCATTATTGGGCAGATTATTTTTATGAACAGCGCGGCTAGGCGATACCAACCGCAGGCTTCCATGAATTATCTGTAGATGTCATGAATACCTCCTTCTTATTGATGAATTACAAAAATAGCATCAATTTATAATAATGAACTGTCATTCTTTCACAAAAAATAGCAGCCCGCATTTATCGTAACCAATACCTTTGCGACCACCTTATCAAAATTATTACGTTGGAAGAAAAAGAGGTTTCTACCGGTCAATCAAAATCATTCAACCTTGCAGTTAAAGTAAAAGATTACATGCAACTGGTAAAATTTACCCTAAGTTTTACCGTAGTATTTTCCTGCGTAATATGTTATTTACTTGCTCCGAACATTGTTGGGTTTTCTTTACAACAAATATTATTGCTGTTTATAGCAGGTATGCTTATTACAGGTAGCGCAAATGCCATTAACCAGGCAACCGAAAAAAATACGGACGCTTTAATGAAGCGTACTGCAAAAAGACCTGTGGCTGCGGGGAGAATGAGTGAAAACGAAGCATACACTTTCGCGCTAATTGCCGGCATTATTGGCGTAATAATGATGTACTATTTTTTTAACCTAACCTCTGCTATTCTTTCTGCAGCAAGCCTTTTTTTATATGCATGGGTGTATACCCCCTTAAAAAAGATCAGTGCCATTTCTGTGCTCGTTGGTGCAATACCCGGGGCATTACCCTGCCTTATCGGGTGGACGGCGGCTACTAACGAGATAAGCCCGTTCGCAACCTTTATGGTTAACGATACGGTTTATTCAAATGCTGGCGGCTGGGTATTATTCAGTATACAATTTTTATGGCAGTTCCCACATTTCTGGGCAATTGCATGGGTTGCGCATGGTGACTATAGCCGGGCAGGTTTTAAACTTCTTCCCAATGAAAAAGCACCTACGCGTTATACAGCTATGCAGGCAATTATGTACGCGCTTTTAATGATTCCGGTAGGTATGCTCCCTTATTATTATAGCATGAGTGGAATGGTAAGCATGCTTATATTGCTGGCAAGCAATTTATATATTTTGTTCACCTGCATTAGGCTATATATTGAGATGGATGTTACTGCTGCAAGAAGGGTGATGTTTAGCAGTTACATTTATTTGCCGGTTATTTTACTTGCTTTATTAGCAGACAAAACTTAATGCCCGATATGATTTGATAAAAATTTCGCGATCATTGTATTTGCTTCTCTTGCGCCTTTTAAATATTTCCAGAAAATATGGTACACATGAAAATTATTATGATGATGGTACCAATACACAGGCACGTTTTCTTTTATCGATCTTTTTAATAATTCTTTTCCATCGTCCTGCAAAACATCCAAGCCAGCTGTATGTAGATAGATGGGCGGCAATCCTTTTATAGAATATTTAAAAGGGTAAAGATATTTTTCAGTGCGGGGTAAATTGCCTGCATATAATTGTGCGCATTTATCGAGATATTTTTTGTTAAGCATCGGGTCTTGCTTTTCAATACTGAAGGAGGCGCCACTATTGGTTAGATCAAGCCATGGGCATATAAATACTGCACAGGATGGCATTTTTATTTCAAGGTCACGGCAATATTGCAAAAAACTAAGAGCCAATCCGCCTCCGGCGGAATCCCCGGCAATGGCGATATGGTTAGCATCGTAACCTTCCGAAAGAAGCACTTTATAAACACTTATTACCTGGTGCAATGCAAAGGGAAATTTGTATTCAGGAGCAAGACCGTAATCAACCAAAAGAAATGGGATGCCGCATTGCTTGCTGATAGTAGATGTTAGCCCGGCATGTGTATGTACTGAACCTGCAACATATGCCCCACCATGCAAATAAATTACAGCTTGCTTTTGTTGGGGGTTAGGATTTACCCAGCATACAGGTACTGTTGCTATTCTGTCATTTAAAATCACCGTTCCTTTTTCTGGGGTAAGAAATTTCGATGCCTGCTTCTCCATCTTTATTCTGATATCAAACACATCTTCACTCTTGAAAAACTTACGCAAGCGAAGCACAGACCGGAGAAACAATCCACTTAAGCCATCTCCCGTATTTACCTGTTTGTTGTATAAGCTTTGTTGAGTATCAGAAATTTCAGTAATCATTGCAGTTAATTTGTCAAGCAGCAGATTTGCTAAATGCTTTGACGATGATAAATTCTATTTTATGTTTGCACAAACTAATTTTCTTGCTGCAACACCAAAATAAAACTATGAAAAACCGCAATAAGGAAATTGATTTCCTTAGAGGCATTGCCATTTTAATGGTGGTTTTTTATCATCTTAAAAGTGTATATTTTTTAAACAGGATCGGCTGGATGGGTGTAGACCTGTTTTTTGTTTTAAGCGGCTACCTTGTTTCAGGATTGTTATTTAAAGAATATTTACGTTATACAGCCATAGATGGAAAAAAGTTTTTAATTAGGCGGGGGTTTAAGATATACCCGGTATTTTACGTATTCCTCATTATTGCTGCAGCTTTAAAAATCATATTTCATCAGAATATTACTGCCCCTAAAGTTTTGTTTGAAGCCCTGTTTATTAAAAATTATTTAGGTGGAATCTGGTCACATACATGGTCGCTGTGCGTAGAGGAACATTTTTATTTTTTAATAACCTTCGGCTTTTATTTTCTGGCGAAAAAGAAGATGTTGCATCATACACGATTAATGCACCTAGTATTTTTTGGCATAATGATATTTTGCCTGCTTAACCGGTTATTATTTATTCAAATTCCGCTGTATAAAAGACTACCTATTTTATTTTATGCCCAAACACATTTTAGAATTGATTCTATGATTTTTGGTGTAATGATAGCATGGCACAAATATTTTAATGCTGAAAATTTCAGCGCCTTTTATAATAAATGGAAAGCATTTATATTACCTCTGGCCCTTATAATTTTATTGCCATCTTTTATTTATACCACTTCTTTAGACGAGCCATCTTATTACATGCGCACATTTGGGTATACTGGCTTATACCTGGGTTTTGGATTAATCCTAATATTTTTTGTGGTGGATGAAAAAATTGTTACGCATTTAAACAAAACATTATCCCGCCCTATAGTTAACATCATTTCAGTAACCGGCGTTTACTCTTACAGCATATACCTATTTCATCCCTTAATAAAAAATTATGTAGCTGAATTTATTCCGTGGGATTACCGTATCGTATTTGTTATTTACCTGCTTTTAAGTTGTTTTGTTGGTGCATTCTTCAGTAAGTTTATTGAATACTATTTTCTTAAAATAAGAGATAAATATTATCCCAGCAGAAGCGGACCCATTAACCCGGCTATAGAAAACCCCGCAAATAAAAATATTACCCTTAGCACATAAAAAAAGCATTGCGTGAACAATGCTTTTTTTAGAAAATTTTTTCTTATTGAATAAGTATTTGTTTGCTTTCTTTTAATTCGTTAAGGGTAAATACAATATTATACATTCCGGATGGAACATCACCTATATGAAAATGACCATTATTAATTCCCGGAACTGCAAGCATATTTGTTTGTTTAATCAGCACGCCTTTACTGTCATACAATTGTGCGAGCAGGCTTCCTGCCTTATCGGCATTAAACTGGAGCATAATATGCGCTGGCCTTGTAACAGGGTTTGGACTCAGGCTTAAAATCATTTTGCTAATGGCTTGTTTATTTAAAAACAATTGAATGTCTGATGTACTCTTACTGCCATCGCGATCAAAAATTTCTAGTTTATAATAGGTGTATTTATATGCATTACTGATATTATTATCCGTTACACTGTAAGACCTTATTTCATCTGATTTGCCCGCTGCCTTCACTGTTGCAAATTCGGAAAATGAGCTGCCATCAAAACTTTTCATCACTGAGAAATGATCACTGTTATTTTCACTAGCAGTCTTCCATGAAATAAGCGCCTTGTTATTTGAAGTAGCAGATACCTTGAAATCGAATAAGGTTACAGGAAAAACCCCCGATGCAGTAAACTGGCCAATCATTTCCGGGCTATGAGGAATACATCGGTAATTATAAGTGCCGGGTATGGTTATAACATACTCGTAGGTTGTATTTCCACTGTTTATATTTTCATTCCAGGAGGCAGCTCCTACAGGAATACCTCCATTATTATTTCCTGAGGTTGTTGTATGAGAGCCGCTCGACCAGGTCCACCTCACAGTGTCACCTACCTGCGCACTAAAATTTGCAGGATTAAATTGAAAATTAGCAACAGTAACAGAATGAATGGTGGCGAAAGATTGTACGCCAATAAATAAAAGAATTAAGGATAAAAATGCAGATTTCATATTTAGAGGTTTTCGGTATCGATAAAAGTTACTTAAGTTTAGCGTAATAGCGAGGGAGTTTTAGTTGTATGGGAAATTTAAGATGTTGAACGGGAACAAATAAACTCTAAGTAAATTACGACATTAAATAGAAAACTCAATTGATAATATGGATACCAGGGAAATGCTAACAAGTAGTTTTAAGAAAAAATTTAATTGTTTGCCTGATGTGATAATTAAGGCACCCGGGCGAATAAACCTGATAGGCGAACACACCGATTATAACAATGGGTTTGTTTTACCTGCCGCGATAAATAAAGCTGTGCACATTGCTTTTTCTGTTGCAGAAAAAAATACAGGCAAATGGTATGCAGCAGACCTGGATAAGCATGCTGAAATTGATTTTAATAATATTGCGCCTGTGCAGAATGGTTGGGAAAATTACCTGCTTGGGGTCATAGACCAGTATAATAAAAAGGGTTTACCAGTACCTGCCTTTAATTGTATAATAACTTCCGATGTTCCCGTGGGTTCGGGGCTAAGCAGCAGTGCTGCGCTTGAAGTTGCAACAGCTATTGGCATTCAGCATTTAAATAATTATAACCTGGGTAAACTGGAGATTGCAAAAATGTGCCAGGCAGCAGAACACGAATATGCCGGCGCTAAAGTTGGAATCATGGATATGTTTGCAAGCCTTCATGGCAAAAAAGATCATGTAATATTATTGGATTGTAAAACCCTGGAGCATCATTATTATAACCTGAACATTAAAGGTTATTCAATTGTGTTATTAGATACGAATGTAAAACACACCCTTGCTTCAAGTGAATATAATGTACGGCGCAAACAGTGCGAAGAAGGCATTGCAATTTTAAAGAATTTCAATAACGGCATAGAATCCCTCCGCGATGTAACTATGGAGTTTTTAAAGGAACATGAGGCTGATCTTTCTCCTGTTGTGTATAAGCGATGTTATTACGTAGTAGATGAAATTGCCAGAACCATTGCCGCCACTAAAGACCTTACGGCGGACAATATTCCTGCATTTGGCAAAAAAATGTATGAAACACATGAGGGGTTAAGTAATTTATACGAGGTTAGCTGCCCCGAACTTGACTTTCTTGTTGCTTCGGTAAAAAACAATAAAAACGTTTTAGGTGCACGAATGATGGGCGGCGGTTTTGGGGGCTGCACCATTAATATAATAAAAGACAATGAAGAAGATGAAATATACAATAGCCTTAAAACGGTGTATGAAGAAAAATTTGACCGCCCTTTAAAAATGTATAAGGTTTCGGTTGATGATGGCGCTCATGCCCTGCCATAGTTTCGTTATACTTTAATATTTTAAAACCTTTTTATACTGTATGCTGTTGTAGCTTTGCACCCCATTACAAAATATGTTTACAGTGAGTAACGATAAAAGAATACATCCCCACCGGTTTATTTTGTGGATCGCCATGGGGAGTATTATAATGATGTTCGCGGGTTTAACCAGTGCTTACATTGTGCGCAGCAACCAGGGCAACTGGTTGCAATTTTCATTACCACCCATTTTTTGGGCATCAACAGCTGTTATATTAGTTAGCAGCCTTACTATGCAGCTTTCCCTTAATGCCTTTAAAGCAAGAGAAATGGCGAAATATAGGAAGTTGGTTACATTAACTATGATCTTAGGGATATTATTCGCTTTGCTGCAATTTGTAGGTTTTGATTACCTGATTGCACATGGGGTAAAGATCATCGGTGAAGGAAGCAACCCGTCGGGCTCTTTTTTAGGGATAATTACCGGAATACACGCAGTGCATGTTTTGGGCGGGGTAATCGCTCTCCTCATAATTTTTTTTAGGGCATACCGCAAAAAGGTAAAAAGCTACAATGTATTACCTGTTGAATTAACGAACACTTACTGGCATTTTGTTGATATTCTATGGTTATACCTTTTTGTGTTTTTTCATCTCATGTAATGGCTTCCAATCAAAATATCCCGCGGATTATTTGCTTATAAATCAATGACTGTTTACAAAATATTTGCATAAGAAAAATATTATTTTTTTTTATGCTCTTTGGTCTGCACCCAATAACTTTGTCCACTTTAACATTATTGTAAATGGCTACAACAACAACAGCAGTTCCGGGAAAATTGTGGAGCGGGGGTAAAAGTCCCTTCAATGTAGAATATGGCAAACTGATGATGTGGTATTTTTTAATGAGTGATGCCTTTACTTTCGGTGCTTTTCTTATTGCCTATGGCACCACCCGTTTCGCCACAAACGGCTGGCCAAATCCCAACGAGGTTTTTCAATCATTTCCCTTATTAGGTTCAGGTCTTCCACTTGTATTCGTTAGTTTAATGACCTTCATCCTTATCATTAGCTCAGTTACCATGGTGCTGGCTGTTCAGGCAGGGCACAAAATGAACAGGAAGGCTGTTACTAAGTATCTTATATGGACCATTATTGGCGGGCTCGCATTTTTAGGATGCCAGGCATGGGAATGGACACATTTGCATCACGAAGGTGCCTGGTGGGGAAGTAATCCATTTTTAAATCATGATGGAACAGCAGCCACAACAAACTTTACAAATTTCTTTTTTACCATAACAGGATTTCACGGATTTCACGTTTTTTCAGGCGTTGTAATAAACGTAATTATGCTTATTATGAACATGAAAGGTGTTTTTGACAGGAAAGGACATTATTTAATGATTGAAAAGGCAGGGTTATACTGGCACTTTGTAGACCTGGTTTGGGTGTTTGTATTTACTTGCTTTTATTTAGTTTAAATATTATTTATGGAGCATACTATTCAGTCTTTAGAACAGGAACATCATGTTGGTGGTGGTACTAAAGAAGTAATTAAGGTTACAGTTATTCTTACCGTTTTAACGTTGATAGAACTTGCATTGGGTTTTGCAATGATGTATATGGAAAGTACCTTTTTAATAAGTACTACCAAAGGTGTTATTCTAATATTGATGATGGCAAAAGCATTTTATATTGTTGGTTATTTTATGCACCTGAAGCACGAACTAAGAAATATGGTAATGACTGTGATTGTTCCATTGTTTTTATTTGTTTGGTTTATTATATCTTTTCTTGCAGATGGCAACAGTTACAAGAATTTAAAAAATAATTACGACAGGCATCATTACGAAAAAAGCCAGGAAAAAGTAGAACCACACGAAGAACCTGGATCGCATACACTGGAATAACAAAGTATTTGTTTATTTACATATAATTTCGCCACCGCATTATGCGGTGGTTTTTTATTTATCCTGATTATGAACAAGAAAGCTTTTCTGGCTGTTTCCATAGCGGTATTTATTCCATTAATCAGCTACCTGATTTTAAAAAGTACGGGAGACAACGCAGTGCATATGCCAAGGCATTACCTCCCCGACACGGTAATTAATTCTATCGATAAAGGAAAGCTCGTAACAGACACGGTTTGGCACAAAGTTGAAAACATTACACTGGTTAACCAGTTAGGCGACACCGTTAGCCTCTACGATATAAAAGAAAAAACCATTGTATTAGATTTCTTTTTTACGTCGTGCGGTTCTATCTGCCCAACGCTAACGCATAACATGCGGAAAATGCAGGAGTCATTTTTAAAAGGAGGAGATTCCCGCGAACCGGTAAAATCATCCATCGTTCATTTTCTTTCTTTTTCCGTAGATCCGGAAAGAGATTCGGTAGAACGGTTGAAACATTATGCCGATCGTTTTGAGATCGATCACGATACATGGTGGATGCTTACAGGCTCAAAAGATTCCATTTATAATTTTGCCTTTGAACAATTAAAAGTTGATAAATTCAGTACAGAACCAATTGATCCGGACTTTGTTCATACCAACCGTTTTGTATTGCTGGATAAAGATCATTATGTACGCGGTTATTACAATGGGCTCGATACAGTTGCAATGGCCCAGCTTTCTCAGGATATCGGTGTACTTATGCTTGCAAAAGATGAAAGCAATTCACAACTGCCTTTCGATCCTGTGGTTATGCTGGTATTTTTCGCCATAACCATAATTGTAGTTGTTTTCGGTACAATGGCCATTGCAAGAAAAAACAAAACGCCAAATAAATAAACAATAGAGTGAGCATGCATTCGAACCCAAACATAGCTGATACCAAAAATTCAACAGAAGCTAACCATTTTTTTCAACAGAATTTATTGCCTGTAATTAAAAAAAATGACAGCAAGGCAAAATGGCTTATCGGTATTTTTTCTTTCGTGGTATTTACCGTGGTTGTTTTACTTGGCAGGTTTAAGTTAGATGTTCAGGTTGGTTTTAATATTCACCTGTTAGCGCTTTCAAATGCCATCATAAATTCGATGATCGCTTTTTTGTTGGTTAGTGCTTTGCTTGCTGTAAAAAAGCGGCGCTACGTATTGCATAAAAATATTATGATGGCAGCGCTTGTTTTATCCATTTTATTTTTAATCACCTATATCGGTCACCATCTGCTGGCTGGTGAAGCAATTTTTGGCGATGCAGATCATAACGGTATTTTAAGTGATGCGGAACGGGCAGCCTCGGGTACCACCCGCACCATTTATTTACTCATTCTATCTACTCATATTATCCTGGCGGCGGTTATTTTACCTTTTATCCTTTTCACTGCGTATCGTGCACTAACCGCTGAATATTCAAGGCACAAGAAACTGGCGCGCTATACCTGGCCTTTATGGTTTTATGTAGCTGTTACCGGCCCCGTGGTGTATATAATGATCAGCCCATATTATACCTGATCTTTTCTCATTTGGTTATAGAAGTGTAAAGTTTTTAACAGCGCTGCAATTTATAGGCTGATACTTCTGCGGTTAAAATGCATACACCTACATTTGCACAATTCACATTTTTATGCCGTTAGATACATCCATACACTCCGTTTTAATAATTGGGTCCGGTCCTATAGTAATAGGCCAGGCTTGCGAATTCGATTATTCAGGTTCCCAGGCAGCCCGAAGCCTAAGAGAAGAAGGCATTAAGGTGGTACTTATTAATAGTAATCCTGCTACCATAATGACCGACCCTATGATGGCTGATCGTGTTTACCTTTTACCACTTACCGCCGAAAGTATTGAACAAATACTCCAGGAAAATAAGATAGATGCGGTATTACCAACCATGGGCGGGCAAACGGCATTGAACCTTTGTAAAGAAGTGGAAGAACTGGGTATCTGGGAAAAGTATGGTGTACGATTAATTGGCGTAGATATTAAAGCAATCGACAAAGCTGAAGACAGGGAGCAGTTCAGGCAATTAATGATAGACCTCGGTATAGGCATTGCCCCTAGTAAAGCTGCCAATAGTTTTCTGGAAGGGAAAGAATTTGCGCAGGAAATTGGCTACCCGCTGGTAATAAGACCTTCATTTACTTTAGGAGGTACTGGCGGAAGCTTTGTACATTCCAAGGATGAACTGGATGAAGCATTGCAACGCGGTTTAAAAGCTTCTCCTATGCACGAAGTATTGGTTGAAAAAGCCGTGTTGGGTTGGAAAGAATTTGAACTGGAGTTATTGCGCGACAGCAACGATAATGTGGTAATTATTTGCACAGTGGAGAATGTTGATCCCATGGGTGTGCATACAGGCGACTCTATAACTGTTGCGCCCGCCATGACGCTTAGCGACACTGCCTACCAGGCTATGCGCAACCACGCAATGACCATGATGCGAAGCCTCGGAAATTTTGCCGGAGGTTGTAATGTTCAGTTTGCCATACATCCAGAAACAGAAGAAATTATTGCAGTTGAAATTAACCCGCGGGTTAGCCGTTCATCTGCACTGGCATCTAAAGCTACAGGTTATCCGATTGCGAAGATCGCGGCAAAGCTGGCGGTAGGTTATTCTCTCGATGAATTAAAAAACCAGATCACCGGTACAACCTCTGCCTATTTTGAACCCGCCCTGGATTATGTTATTGTAAAAATACCCCGCTGGAATTTTGATAAATTTAAAGGTGCTAACGATACCCTTGGTTTGCAAATGAAAAGCGTAGGAGAAGTTATGGCTATTGGAAGAAGCTTTACCGAAGCTATTCAAAAAGCCTGTCAAAGCCTCGAAAATGAAGCAGTTGGTTTAGGTTATTACGGCAAAAGCCTGATGAAAACCGATGAACTGATTGAGTATATTAAAACCCCCAAGTGGGATCGCATATTTAGAATAAAAGATGCCCTGATGCAAGGTGTTACTGTAAAGACCATTGTACAGGCAACACTTATAGACAGGTGGTTTATTTACCAGATACTTGAAATCTGCAACATTGAAAAAGCATTACAAAAACATACGCTGGATTCTTTACCCGAAGACCTCTTTAAAGAGGCAAAGAAAAATGGTTTTAGTGATGAACAGATTGCCCGCATTCTTCCCGGGAACTGCACAGATGAAGATGTGTATGAAAAAAGAAAAAAGTTGGGCATAACAAGGGTGTATAAAATGGTGGACACCTGCAGTGCTGAATTCGAAGCAAAAACACCTTACTTCTACAGTAGTTTTGAATAATTCCTGTTAAAAATTACATTCCTAAGCGATACCTAATTCATGAGGAGCTTAAGGGTAATATAATTCCGCAAAAAGACGTTTAATTTTAGGATGTAAATAATTCATTCATTTCAATATTACATTCATTGAAATCAATTTATCAACTCTTCATTTTTGTTTTTCTAATATCTTTTTCAGTAAGCAGTTGTAATTCTGCAAAAGCTAAAAACTGTTTGCCTCCCGAAGGAATGGTTTTAATTCCCGGTGGAGAAAATAAAGAAGGAAAAATTATGGAGCCATATTTTATGGATGCCACCCCCGTTACTGTTGGTGAATTTGATTCTTTTATTAAAGCAACAGGTTATAAAACTGAAGCCGAAAGTTTTGGAAATGCCGGTGTTTTCGACACCGTAACCCACAGCTGGAGTTTAATTGATGGCGCCACTTATTTATTTCCTTATGGTCCTGAAAGAGAAAAAGCAGCTGAAAATATGCCCGCTACGCAGGTTTCGTGGCACGATGCTGAAGTGTATTGCAAATGGGCAGGCAAACGCTTACCAACAGGTACCGAATGGGTTTATGCCGCTATGAATGCCGACAAAAATTACAACAAAAAATATCCCTGGGGAGATTCACTTGTAGAAAACGGGCATTACAAGGCTAACGTTTGGCAGGGAGATTTTCCTGCATTCAATACCATTGAAGATGGATATGCTTTTGCCTCGCCGGTGGGCATATTTGGCAAGAGTCCGCTGGGATTATCTGATATGGGGGGCAACGTTTGGGAATGGATACAGGACTGGAAAGACCCATCTGATACTGCATCGCCGCAAAGTGAAAAATTACAAATGAGTGGTTCTTACCTCTGCGACTATAAGGTATGCCATGGGTATAAAATTGGAGGAACCTCCCATTCCACACCCGAAACATCTCTATGCCATGTCGGCTTCAGGTGTGTGAAAGATTGCGATAACTGAAACCGGCCTTAAGCCGTAATTTTTCCACTGCTTTTATGACTCATAAAACTAAAGGTATTGTTTTAAAAACTGTAAAGTATGGGGAAACCAGTGTTATTGTATCCGCTTACACCGAACTTTTTGGGCTGCAAAGCTACATTGTGAAAGGGGTGCGAAAAGACACAAAAAAAAGCCAGTCTAAACAGAATTATTTTCAACCCGGTGCCATACTTTCCATGGAAGTATATCATAATGAACTTAAAAACCTGCAGTTTATTAAAGAATATCAATGGAGTGAATTGTATGAACGTATTTTTTTTGATGTAGTTAGAAATGCCATTGCAACATATATGCTCGAGGTGTTACAAAAAAGCCTGAAGCAACCCGAAAACAATCCTGACTTATTTTATTTTATCGAAAATGTTCTAACAACACTCGACAAGTGCTCAAACCCTTTAGCAGCAAACCTTCCCCTATATTTTATGGTTCAGCTTGGGCGCGAACTGGGTTTTGAATTACAAGGGAAATACTCAAACGAAATGCATACCCTCGACTTGCAGGAAGGATCTTTTTGTACCGGTATTCCCCATCATCCATATTACACAGATGGTGTTATTGCAGAACATATTTCTTCAGTAAATGCAGTAAAGAATTATGAAGCCCTCGAAAATTTAAAACTGAACCGCGAGGTGCGCCGGCAATTATTAAATGTGTTGCAAACTTATATTACCCTGCATGTGCAGGATTTTGGAGAAATGCGCAGTGCCGCTGTTTTACAGGATGTTCTCGAATAAATTTAATTCCTGAATTCCTGCGAAATCATCAGTCCATAAATTCCGCCATCCTGTATTCCTATCCCCACTCTTCCAAAATGTACATTAAGAATATTTGCCCGGTGCCCGGGAGAATTCATTAAACCCGTATGGGCTATATGCAGTGTTTGCGCAAGCGCAAGGTTTTCCCCTGCCGCCCGATATTTAACACCGGCCTGTTTCATGCGGTCGAAAGGGTCTTTCCCTTCAGGTGTATAGTGAGAAAAATATCCCCTTGCAAACATATCTTTTGAATGCGCACGGGCCACGTAGATTAACTCCTCATCAGCAACCAGGGGTGGCAAATTATTTTTTATTCTTTCTTCATTCAACAACAAAAGCATTTTAGCTTCAAGATCGGGTCTTATCTCCGGTTTTTTTTTGGTGTATGGAAGATTAACTGTTTCTTCTGACCCCGGCTCAACCGTAAGTTTTGTTAGTGTTTGATGAACTGCATCGTTAAATACGAATGATAGCTTGTCTTCTATCCATTGAGCAGGTTCAGTTAATTGTGTAACTATCTTACTACTTCGGGTTTCGTTAGAAAGATTTTGCCAAACAGGAAATGCCAGTAATAACAGTGCAAGTATGGCAATGGTAATAATCCCGTTTATAAAACCGGGAAATAAACCAAGCAATTTGTTGACCTTACTTTGATGCACTTCTTCAGTGGCGTGCCTGGTAAATGCATTCAGTATTACTGAGAATAATATTCTGAAAAGAATAAGTGCAATAATAAAACCAAGGGGAGTTGCAAGAATACCCCATGCAGGAAACAGGTAAAGTAAAAACCTTGAAAAATAAGGATAGAAAGTAAAGGCGGCAACCATACTTCCCACCCATTTTACAAGATCCCGGGCAGAAAACACAAATCCCCTTTTATATCCGCTCCATGTTGATAAAAGCAGCACCAAAAAAAGTATCCCATCAACATAATTCATAACTATTAAATATTTGCACTGTATTGATTTATAAATTAATTGCAAAAACAGCGTACTAAATTCGTACCTGAATATAATTATCCTAATTAGAACCGAATTTTATACAATAATTTTTTAAACTTAGAATCATGGAGAATTTAGCAAAAAAGAAAGACTCGTCTTTTCTTGAAAAAGCAGCGATTAATGCAACCGTAGTCGCAGGCAAAACAACCACTTTCGTTTTCGCATTCTCCCTGGTGATGCTCTGGCTGGCACTGGGCTTTACCTATGATTTTTCTGAGCACTGGTTTCTGATCTTTACCACAGTGCCTACGGTTATTACCTTCTTAATGGTTTTTTTGTTGCAGAAATCGCAAAACAAAGATTCCCTGGCAATACAATTAAAACTGAATGAGTTGGTTGCTGCACACGAAGCAGCCAGTAACAGGCTGGTTAGTGTTGAAAATATGACGGAGGATGAATTGAATGTGCTCAAAAAATATTATGGCAAGCTTAGTGATTTTGCAGCTAAGGAACAAAGCATGCAGCAGTCTCATTCAATTGATGAAATACATGCCGAACACGATATTAAAAACGAGATGCAGCAAGAATTAAATAAGAAAAGCATAGATCCTGAGAAATAAAAGCAATCCCGCTAACAACTTTAAAACTTTACTGTAATTAATTGCGACCTTTCCCGCCCATTATAATATTTGAATGAAGAAAATTTGTTTGGTTCTATTACTCACTACCGGTTTCGTACAAGTTTTGAATGCACAACAGGCCGACTCCACATGCGGGCTTCGAATTAGTGTAATTACCTGTACGCCGGGCGATGACTTATATTCATTATTTGGACATACTGCCTTGCGTATAGTAGATAGCGTGAGAAACACAGATATAGTGTATAACTGGGGCACCTTCGATTTCGATACGCCTAATTTTTATCTTAAGTTCATGCAGGGTAAGCTATTGTATTTTGTAAGTACCGATACACCCGAAGAATTCCTGTATATATACAACATGGAAGGCCGGGGTGTTTTTGAACAACCGCTGAATTTATCCTGCTCTGAAAAAATGCAGATATTAAATACGGTGAATTATTACATGCAGGGCAATAACCGATTTTATAAATATGATTTTTTGTTTGACAATTGCACCACCCGTATCCGTGACATTATTTTTAAGAATAACAGGAATGTGAATTTCAGCGACAACATTGTTCCACCAGAAACCTCCTTCCGCGAAATGATTCATTATTATCTCGACCGGGGCAATCAACCATGGAGTAAACTTGGAATAGACATATTACTGGGAGTAAAAACAGACCGTGCTGCAACAAACCGTGAAGCCATGTTCTTACCAGAGTTTTTTATGAAAGGACTAAACCTGGCTGATAAAAATTTTAAGCCCCTTGTACCTGCCACGGTAACAGTTATAAATGGAGAAGAAAGAGAACCCGGGCAAAATATATACGTTCCGCTTATTCTCATAACCATTTTTTGTACCGCACTATATATTATTTCAATTTTAAAAGCCAATTGGGCACAACACTTTACTGTAGTTGCAGATTCGTTTTTGTTGTATATAACTGGGCTTATTGGCGCAGTAATTTTATTCATGTGGTTTGGTACGGAACACATAGTCTGCAGCAATAACTTCAACCTTGCCTGGGCATTACCAACAAATTTTATAGCAGCGTTTTTCGTTTCACGCAAACCCTCGTGGTTAAAGATCTATTTCATTATAGCAACCATATTAACCGGTATTATGCTCATAGCCTTTTACTGGCTTCCGCAGGATATGAATGTGGCGCTTGTTCCTCTCCTGCTATTGTTGCTGAACCGGTATTTAAAAATGGCTTTCAATTCAACTAAGAAAATTTAATGCTTAAACAGGTAGATCATTATAATTATTCACTTTCTTATTCCGTACAAGGTGCGGGTGTGCCGGTTGTATTGGTGCATGGTTTTGCAGAAACAGGAGAAATTTGGGAAGAGCAGCGTAAGTTTCTTGAGCCGCATTGCCTTGTTATTATTCCTGACCTGCCAGGCAGTGGGCGAAGCAACATTATTAAAAATGAAAAAAAATTTAATAAAGAAATAGAAACTGATGCAACAAATATTGAGTTTTATGCCGATTGTTTAAAAAAAATACTGGAAAATGAAAACCTGCAGGAATGTATTATGCTGGGTCATAGTATGGGAGGATATATTACGCTGGCATTTGCAGAAAAATTTCCTTCTGTATTAAAAGCGTTAGGCCTCATTAATTCAACAGCGTTTGCCGATAATGAAGAAAAGAAATCCGTTAGGCTTAAGGCAATAGAAACCATATCAACACATGGAGGACATAGCTTTTTACAAAAGACCATACCATCTTTATTTGGAGAAGCATATAAAAAAAATTACCCCGGGGTAATTGATGCATTAATTGAAGCCTCAAAAGTATTTCCAGATAAGGTTTTACAGGATTATTACAGGGCTATGTTGAGCAGGCCAGACAGAACGCATGTGCTTTCTACAGCAAAATTTCCGGTACTGTTTGTAATGGGTGAAGAAGACAAACCTGCGCCCCCCGCTGATGTTCTGCAGCAGGTACACCTTCCTGAAATTTCGTATATTCACATGTTGGATAAAACAGGCCATATGAGCATGTTGGAGTCAACAGAAAAGTTAAATAAGTACCTGCTTCAATTTATACATTCTCAACTTTTGTAAGTTCGGTTTAATGCGTAAAACCTATTTGTTAACCATCATGATACTTCTGGCATTCTCAGCCAGGGCCGATCATTTAAAAGGTGGATGGATAAAATACGCATATGCAGGAGCTGCCACATCCACATCCTCAAAATATAACATCACCGTTTATCAATATCTTGACTGCGGGGCAAATGGTTTACAGATTGATCCTGAAGTTTATGTAGGCATTTTCGATGCAGAAACAAATGCGCAGGTTGGCAACCCCATCACCATTGCCAAAACAGATTCATATATATTAGACAAAAACCTGGCGGCTGAAAATCCCTGTATCAATCCCAAGGTTCCGGTTTGTTATTTAATTGAGGTTTATACAACTACCATAACATTGCCTGATAATGAGGCAGGTTATGTTTTGGCAATGCAGCGCTGTTGCAGGGTTGCAAATATTATAAATGTTTCTTCGTCTAATTCGTATGGTCTTACCTATACTACTACCATACCAGGGATATTGGCAGGGCAGGTTTTTAGAAACAATGCCAGCCCCCAGTTCGATCAAAAAGATACGGTTTTGTTATGTTATGATTCTCCGTTTGAAATGGATTTTCACGCAACAGATGAAGAGGGAGATTCACTGGTATATTCTTTATGCAGCGGCTTAACAGGTGGCTCTACCTTTACCCCACGTCCTTACCCTCCAAGTGCACCACCTTATTCATCTATTGCTTATTCTCCCGGCTACTCAGGTTCCACACCCTTGGGACCAGGTGTAACCATCAATTCTGCAACCGGTTTAATTAGTGGTATTACACCTTCATCCATAGGTACGTATGTTGTGGCGGTATGTGTAGATGAATATAGAAATGGAATAAGAATAGCCAAAACAAGAAAAGAAATTCATGTTGATGTAGCTAACTGCAAGTTGTCTGCGGCGGTGCTTAAACCCAGCTATATAACCTGTGATGGATTCAATTTCACTTTTAAGAATGAGGTAGGTGGTACCGGGTTTACCTATCATTGGGATTTTGGTGTACCTGGGGTTTCGAACGATACATCTAACGTTGCCATACCGACCTATGTATATAGCGATACGGGTGTTTATACCATCAAATTGTATGTTGCAAATAACCAGGGATGCCAGGATTCAGCTTCCAGTAAATTAAGTGTTTTCCCGGGTTTTGTACCTGATTTTAAAGTAGACGGAAGCTGCATAAAAAATCCCTACACTTTTACAGATAAAACCGCTTCGAAATATGGAACAGTTGATTCCTGGAAGTGGGACTTTGGCGAGCTTTCTATTTTTGACGACACTGCCATAACAAGGGTGGCTAATTATTTATATCCTTCCAGTGGTACAAAAGATGTGAAATTAACCGTAACAAACTCCAAGGGTTGTATTGATTTTGTTACGCAGAAACTTGACGTGGTGGAGAATCCCGTATTAACGCTCCCTTTTACTGATACACTTATTTGCAAGCAGGATACACTTCAGTTAAGTGCCGGCTCATCCTCTTCAACCGCAACTTTTCAGTGGACGCCGAATACAAATATTCTAAACGCATCATCTCCCAATCCATTAGTCTTTCCTAATGATACTACGGTATACTCTGTAACCATTGATGACAGGGGTTGTACAGCCACTTCAGGGGTACAGGTTAATGTAATTGATAAGGTTGTATTAAGTCTTGCTAACGATACAACCATTTGCTCTACAGACAGTGTTCAATTAAACCCTGTTACCAATGCACTCTATTTTTCCTGGTTGCCAACAGAAGGATTAAGTGATCCTTTCATTTTAAACCCGGTTGCATCACCAACATCTAAAACAACCTACCTACTTACTGCTGCTGTGGGTACCTGTTCAAAAAAAGATTCCATTACTGTTTTTACTGTACCCTATCCACAGGTTTTCGCAGGTAATGACACTACTATTTGTTTTGGTAAAACAGCTATGCTTTTCGCAACAACCGATGGAGCATATTATTCATGGTCGAATACCAACAGCATGATAAATGGACAAACCCTAACACCCACTGCCGGGCCGCAAATTACAACCACCTACCAGCTCACTGCTACAGATACGCTTGGATGTCCCAAACCAACCGTTGATGCGGTTACTGTAAATGTAATTCCGCCTATAAATGCCTTTGCAGGAAACGATACCATAATCGTTGCAAACCAGCCATTGCAATTAAATGCTTCGGGTGGAGAAATTTACACCTGGTCGCCCGCCACCGGGATGAATAATCCTAACATTTCCAATCCTATTATTACTTTACCTGTAGGGTATGATTCTATAACTTACCAGCTTAAAGTTTCTACTGCACAGAATTGCACGGGGTATGATTATATTACTTTGCGTGTGTTTGAAACACTTCCTGAAATATTTGTTCCCACAGCCTTTTCTCCGAATAATGACGGAAGAAATGATATACTGAATGCGATTGCAGTGGGCTTAAGCAAATTCCTATACTTCAGGGTGTACAACAGGTATGGTCAATTATTATTTAATACTTCGGAGCAAAACAAGGGATGGGATGGAACTTATAAAGGAGAAAAGCAGGCCTCAGGCACTTACGTTTTTGTGGCTGAAGGAATAGATTATAAGGGTCAAAGAATTACCAAGAAAGGCACGAGTGTTTTAATCAGGTAAAAAGAAAACAGTTACTCATATCTTAAGGCTTCAATAGGGTTTAATTTAGAGGCTTTAATTGCAGGCCATAAACCCGCCAATAAGCCTACTACACTGCAGATAATTATCCCGATCAGCACCCAGTTCCACGGCACTACAAAACCTGCATCTAAAACAAGGGCAAAAATATTTCCAACCATTATGCCCAGAATAATACCAAATGCGGCACCCATTAAACTGATGATAACAGATTCAAATAGAAATTGCTGACGAATATTTTTCCTTTTACCTCCAATAGCTTTTATTAAACCTACTTCCCGGGTACGCTCATTAACTGAAACCAGCATAATGTTCATTAACCCGATCGCTGCACCTATAAGTGTTATTAAACCAATCGCGCTTGCAGCTCCCTGTATACTTCCTAATAAAGAAATAAAAGTTTCTGCCAGCTTATCACTTTTATCAATTTTAAAATTGTCGTCTTCTGTTGGCCGCAATTTTCTTATTCCCCTGAAAACGGCCGTCGCTTCAGCAATCGCACCTTCTACCTGCGTTATGCTGTTTGTCATAACCCCAATTACAAAAGATCTTGATGCCTCCCCGGATTGGCGAACATTATTATAGGTAGTTAGTACAGCATTATCATCTCTTAAAAAGGCACTGCTTCCTTTACTTTTTAATACACCGATTATCCTGTAAGGCATTCCCCCTATCCTGATAAATTTATCTACTGCAATTGCTGAATTTGAACCAAAGAATTTTGAGGCAATATCGCTGCCAAGCATGCAAACATTGCGTCCAGAATTTACATCTGCCAAATTAAAATTTCTGCCCGCAGCAAGTGAAAAGCCGTTTACGTTTAAATAGTTTTCGTCGCCTCCCCGCATACTAACATTTGGGTTGGTCTTTTGATCCTTATAATGCACCTCCACATTGCCGGGACCATTTAATGCCAGGCTAACCTGGGCTGGAAATTTATAGTTCTCTTTAAAAGATACCGCATCGTTTAAGCTTATAAACTTATCAAGATTAGATTTTTTTGACTTTTTTCCCTTTTCCACTTTTTCAGTTTCATTATCATTGCCAAATCGAAATCTTTCTTTGTAAGAAATGGTGAAACCATTTGCACCCATGGTTGAAAAGCTGTCACGCAGGCTTTGATTCATTGCCTGTATGGCGGTTATGATACCAATCAAAGCCATGATACCAAAGGCAATTATAGCCACTGTAATGCCTGTACGCAGCTTATTGCTGGTAACTGTTTTAAATGCCAGAGAAATGGAATCTCGAATGGTCATACTGCTAATTCTTTGCCCTTACGGTAAAGTTAGCCGTTAATACCAAGCGTTTATGGTAAATGGGGAGAATGGTTATTATGAAGGATAACCTGCCGCTTTATTAGAAATAATACCAGTTTAGTAATACCTGTGGAAATATGCCCAGTATGATTATAAAAACAGCGAGGGCAATTAGGCCAATTCTGAATGATGGTGAGGTTTCTTCCACCACCGGATTTCCCGTTTTAAAATACATGGCCTGCAATAACCTGAAATAGTAGTATGCACTAATGGCCGCAAACAAAACACCCACTATTACTAACCAGTAATAAGAATTGGTTTTAACCACCGAAGCAAGCATATAATATTTCGCCAGAAAACCGGCAGTAAGCGGCACACCCGTAAGCGAAAGAACAAAGACGGCATTAGCACCGGCAAGTACCGGGTGCGATTTTGCCAATCCATTATACCCTTCGAAAGTGCAGTCTTTCATTTTAACCAGCACGGCAAAAATGCCAATGGTAGCAAGGCTATATGCTGCAGCATATAGCAACAATCCTGTTTGTGCAAAATCATTTAAGCTAAACAAAGCGAATAACATAAACCCGGCCTGCGCTATACTTGAATATGCGAGCATACGCTTTACGCTCTGTTGAAAAACTGCAGTTATATTTCCGAAAATTAATGTAGCTACGATAATTATACTAAAGATGATTTTCCAGTCGATTGCGCCTTGCGTATGCAGCATGCGGGTTTCCGCCAGTTTAAAAAATGCTATGAAAGCTGCCGCCTTTACTATGGTTGCCATGAATGATGTAAAAACAGAAGGAGCCCCATCATACACATCAGGCGTCCAGAAATGAAAAGGTGCAGCAGAAACCTTAAAAGACATAGAAACCATCAAAAACAACAATCCAATGATCTCTAAAAACGAAACGCCTTTGTAATACCCACCGGCAGGTACAGTACGGTTAACATCCAACGAAAATGTTCCGGTACCTCCATACATAAGCGCAATACCCATCAGCATTAAGCCGGTGGAAAATGCACCCATTAAGAAATATTTTAGCGCTGCTTCATTGCTCTTCAGATTACGTTTATCGCTTCCGGTTAATATATACAGTGGAATACTTAATATCTCAATACCCAAAAACAGTGTAAGCAAATTATTGTAGGATGAAAGCAAAGAAATGCCACAAACAACGAAAAAAATAAGTGTAAAATAATCAGCTGTTTGGTTGCTGAGTTTTTCCATTTCCTTGCCAGTAAGTAAAACATAAATTAATGTTGAACCAATGGCAATGGCATTAAAGAACAACCCAAATCTTGTAAAAACAAGCATGTTATTTACAGGAACATCCCATATTTTAAAACCTGCTATTTCCGCATAATTGAAAATAAATAATGCAATAAGTGCAGCCACGGCAATGTGCCTGTGATTTTTTGTATTTGGAACAAGAAAGCTGGTAAACATCATTAAAATTCCAAACCCTGCTGAAAGTAATATTGCATTCATCTTTTACCTGTACTTATACTATTAATGAATTTTTGCAAACAATGCGCTTACCGTATCGAGGGTTAGGTCTAACATTGGTTGCGGAAATATTCCTAAAACTATTATTGTAATTGCAAGAATGGTAAGTGCAACATTTACGTTGAAGGCACTATCAGTCGCATTTTCTGTGATGGGTGCTGTACTGCCGAAAAACAATTTCTGCATCATATTTAAGGTGTACACAGCAGCCAAAATAATACTAACCAGGGCTACTGAAGCCATTAAGAAACTATGCCTGAATAAACCGCTGAACATTAGAAACTCACCTATAAAGGCATTAGTCAATGGAAGTGCAATATTTGCCAAACACATTATCATAAATAATATGGCTAATGTGGGCGATCGTTGCGCCAAACCACCCAATTCACTGAATTTGCGAGTACCGTACTTATTTTCGATTACATCGGCAACTATCCATAAACCTATTACATTAACGCCATGATTAAACATCTGTATCATAACGCCCTGCATACCAGAACTGTTGGCAGAAAATATAGCCGCTATCATTAACCCAATGTGTGCAATAGATGAATAAGCAACCAGTCTTTTTATATCATCCTGCCGAATGGCAATAAGCGATGCATACAGCATGCCCGTTACAGAAAGAATTATTATCAGGTTTGCATAATAGGAGGAAGCCTCCGGAAATACCGGGAGTAACCACCGGATTACAGCGAATATGCCCATCTTAACCATCACTCCGCTTAATATCATAGTAACCGGTGTGGGTGCCTGCTCGTACGTATCAGGTTGCCAGGTATGAAAAGGGAACATCGGCATTTTAATAGCAAAGGCTATAAAGAATAACCAGAAAATTAAATGCTCTTCACCCCCGGTAAGAGAGGCATTGATCAATGCATTGTGCGCAAATGAATGTCCGCCAGCCTTGAAATAAAGCATTAAGATACCGGCAAGCATTAATAAAGAACCGGTGAATGTATACACAAAGAACTTGAAGGTAACCGGTATGCGACGTTCACCACCCCAGGTTGAACAAAGAAAATATGCGGGGATTAATGCAACCTCCCAAAAGAAGTAAAACAATAAAAGATCTGAGGCAAGAAATACACCCATCATACCAGTTTGCATTAACAGCATTAGGGCAAAAAATCCACTGGAATAGTATTGGTTGTTTTTATATGTGGCGGATAAAACGATCGGCAACGAAATGGCATTTAAGAGGCAAAGCATCTTGCTCATGCCATCCATATTCAAAGTAAAACGGGCATTGAGGTCAGATAGCCACGCGGCATCAGTTTGCAATAACTGGCTGTTACTGGTAAAGACTGCAATGAGCGCAATTATCAAGGTCACTACAGAACTTATAAGCGCAAAAACTCTTGCAGAATGTTGGTTTTTTATGAAAAAAGCCAGCAACCCACTGATAAATGGAACCAATAAAAGTAATAATGCAACCATGTTTTAAACTTATTCTGTAAATCCTTTTTTTAATATAACCAATTATCTCTGTGAAAACAGATCCATAATAACAGTCTGATTCCAAAAAACAATAAACAACACCACTATCGATATAACCATGAATATGATATAATTGGCTATCTGCCCGCTTTGTAATAACCGCATTTGGCGGGATGAATAATCAATGAACCTTCCTGTTCCATTCACCAAACCATCAATTCCCGACCGTTCAATAACACGCTTAAGAAAACCACCCAGTTTATGTAAGGGGGTTACTACCACAGCATTATACAATTCATCCACGTAAAATTTATCAGCAATTACTTTTTTAAACCCTGTATAACTAGTAGCCCATTGGCTTATGGCATAGTTGCGTTTTGTAAGCAGGAATATCACTAATAAACCTGCTATGGTTGCACCCAAAATATAGTATTCGGTAACAGCAGCTTCACTTCCTTCATGTACCACAGCGGGAACAACAGGAGCGAGGAACTGGTTAAGAAAATCACTGCCACCAAATACATGTGGCAATTGAATAAACCCACCTGCCAATGATAATATAGCGAGAATAATAAGGGGAATGGTTATAAGTACAGGTGACTCATGCAAGTGGTGTTCCTGGTCTTTTGTACCCCTGAAAGATCCTGCAAAAGTGAGCATGAGCAAACGAAACATATATACAATGGTTAATCCTGCAGCAAACGATGTTAGCCAGAAAACAATTTTATTATGCTCATAGGCGGCCAATAAAATTTCATCTTTAGAAATAAAACCTGATGTAAAAGGAAACCCTGAAATGGCTAGTACCCCTATTAAAAAGGTAATGTAGGTTACCGGAATTTTCTTTCTTAATCCACCCATTTTAGTGATATCCTGCTCACCGCCCATGGCGTGAATAACTGAACCTGCGGCAAGGAACAAGAGTGCTTTAAAAAATGCATGCGTAAGAACATGAAAAACTCCAGTGGTATAAGCGCTCATACCCATTGCAATAAACATGAAACCCAACTGGCTTACAGTTGAATAAGCCAATACTTTTTTAATATCATTCTGGTATAATGCGATTATTCCTGCAAGAAGGGCTGTTGCCACCCCGATAATGGTAATAACATCCAGTATAGCGGGAGCCATTGAATATAATACGTTGCTTCTCGCTATCATATACACACCTGCCGTAACCATGGTTGCGGCATGAATTAAAGCAGATACCGGTGTTGGGCCAGCCATCGCATCCGGCAGCCAGGTGTATAAAGGAATCTGTGCACTTTTACCAGTTGCACCAATGAATAATAACAGGGTTATCCAGGTAACATCCGTTTGGCTTAGACTACCTGCGCTACTAAATACATCCCCGAAATTTACGGTTCCTAATTTCGCCAGCAGGTAAAATATAGCAAGTAAAAAACCGAGGTCGCCAATGCGATTCATTACAAAAGCTTTTTTTGCGGCATAGTTGTAATTATCATTTTTAAACCAATAACCAATTAACAGGTACGAACAAAGCCCGACACCTTCCCATCCAATGAACATAATAACATAATTGGCGCCAAGCACCAATAACAGCATGGAGAATACAAAAAGGTTTAAGTAACTGAAATACCGGGCATAATGCGCCGGGGCTTCTTCCTTCATATAAGAAGAAGAGTACAGGTGAATTAAAAAACCTACGCCTGTAATTATAAGTGTAAATAATATAGACAACTGGTCTGCCTGGAAGGCAAAATCTATTTTAAAATCGTTTACATGTATAAAAGGAAATAATGACTGAACAGGTATTGCTCCACCGTTTTTTATTTGTAAAAAAAGTATTACTGCAATTATAAAAGAGGCAAGTATGGAACCTGTTCCTATAACACCTGCTGCACCTTTTGAAAGGTAATTGCGAAACAGCCCGTTTATTAAAAAACCTGCCAGCGGAAATAATGGAATTAAGTAAACTAATGTCATTATATATTCAGTAATAATTTTAAACTGCCTGTTCCTGTCTTAATTTTTTAACCTGTTTAAAAAGTTTATATCCACAGAATGAATATTCCTGTACATCATAACTATAATGGCTAAACCTACACTTACCTCAGCAGCTGCAACAACCATAATAAAGAATACAAACAATTGTGCATCAGATCCCACCGTGGTTTCTGCATTGTTTGCAAGGGCAATTCCATAATGCATTTTGGAAAATGCTACCAGTAAAAGATTTACTGCATTGAGCATTAGCTCGATGCACATAAATACAATAATGGCATTTCTACGGGTTAAAACCCCCACCACACCTATGCAAAAAAGAGCTGCAGCAAATGTTATATAATATTCAATAGGCATTATAATGTTTTAATTTTTTTTGCCAATTACCACCGCACCAACCATGGCGCTTAGAAATAAAATACTGCTTATTTCAAAAGGCACAACATACTCATTGAAGAGTACTTTGCCAAGATTTTGTATCAGTCCAATATCCCCACCTTCCATAAATGCGGTCTTACCTTTTATTTCGCCAGCCGACCGGGTGGCCGAGACCATAATAGTTAATAACAAGCCGCCTGATACAACGCCAGCAAACTTCATCCATACATTTCGCCGTGGTTCAGGTTCAACATTTAAATTCATAAGCATAATTACGAACAGGAAAAGCACCATTATGGCGCCTGCATAAACGATCAGGTTAACAATTGCCAAAAACTGGGCATTCAATAATATATAGTGACCGCTAATTGCAAAGAATACTACAATTAGCCATAATACGCTGTGCACAGGGTTCTTACTCAGCAATACCATAACAGCACTGAACAATGCGAGCATGCTAAGTATCCAGAAGAGTATGTCGGTTATATTCATCAGCAGTCGTAGATATTAGTTATTGTTATTTCCTTTTGGGTTTGCTGTTGTTGGTGCATTAACACCCTTCGCTTTTTTATAACCTTCGGGGTCTGTAACCGGGTTAGGAATTAAAAGGTCATCCTTTCCATATATAAAACTTTGCCTGCTATAATTGGCTGGTGTAAAAGTTTCACTAAGGTAAACAGCATCTTTAGGGCAGGCTTCCTCGCACAATCCGCAAAAAATACAGCGAAGCATATTGATTTCGTAACGGGCTGCATATTTTTCTTCCCGGTATAAATGCTCTTCTCCTACTTTTCGTTCAGCCGCTTCCATTGTAATTGCTTCTGCCGGGCAGGCTACCGCGCATAATCCGCATGCGGTGCAGCGTTCACGTCCCTCCTCGTCGCGGTTAAGAACCTGCAATCCCCGGAAAACAGGGCTAAATGGCCGCTTCTCTTCGGGGTATTGAATGGTTGGCTTTCTTTTAAAAATATGGCTAAAGGTTATCATCATACCTTTAAAAATATTCCACAGGTATAACTTCTCCACCCAGTTCATGGGGCGTCGGTCTACTGCTTTTACTCTGTTTGTTAATGCTTGCATTTTTATTCTCCTTGCAAACTTGCGTTTGCCATTCAATTTTTGTTACCAGCTTTCGAAACCTGTTTCAGCTAAGGTTGCGTCGCACCCTTGTACGTTCTTTCTTTAATCAACAACAACCTCAAGCCTGGTATCTTATGATTTATTTATTTTCAAGTAATAAAATAACCACAGCTGTAATTAACATGTTGGCAAGTGCCAACGGAATTAATTTTTTCCAGCCAAGGTTCATTAATTGGTCGTAGCGAAAACGGGGAATTGTCCACCGGATCCACATGAATATAAAAATGAAAATAAATATTTTAAACATTAAGGCTGCCACGCCAATTATGGCTGCCAGGTTGGGAGAAAGCGAACTTTCATCGAGAAAAGGTACATCATACCCGCCAAAATACAGGGTTGCGAGAATGGCACTGCTAATAAACATGTTCACATATTCAGCGAATAAAAAGAATCCCAGCTTCATAGAAGAATATTCCTGGTGATACCCCATGTTCAGTTCGTTCTCAGCCTCAGATAGATCGAATGGTGCACGATTGGTTTCTGCTAAAGAGCAAATAAAAAAGATCAGGAAACCAAGCGGTTGAAGCACCACATACCATACGCCACCCATTTGCTGCTCTACGATAGTTTTTAAACTTAAAGACTGTGTAAGCATAATAAGGGCAATTATGGAAAGGCCCATTGCCAGTTCGTAGCTTATTACCTGGCTGGCACCACGCAAAGCCGCAAGAAGAGAAAACTTATTGTTTGATGACCATCCGCCGATCATTATACCGTAAACACCTAAACTAACTATTCCAAAAACATACAAAATGCCAATATTTATGTCTGCAATTTGCAGGCTAACCTCACGCCCGAATATTTCAATTGTGCCTCCCCATGGAATTACAGCGCAGGTCATCATCGCTGTTAACATGGCAAGTGAAGGACCCAGAATAAACAAAATTTTGTTAGCACTGCTGGGTATAATTTCTTCTTTAAAAAAGAGTTTAAGTCCATCAGCCATCGGTTGAAGAATACCAAATGGGCCGGCGCGGTTAGGACCATGCCTGTCTTGAATTACAGCAGCTACTTTTCTTTCGGCATAAGTAGAATACATGGCAATGAGAAGCGAGGCCATAATTACCACTGCTATTAGTATAAATTTTTCCAGAACCAGTATCCAGTCTATTGCAAGTAGGGTCATGTTTATATTATTTGCCGCATCTATTATTACAGGTTGCCTGGGTTATTATTTTCTTCGTCTTGGTAGGTATCGCTGATGGGCGGGCCCTCAATAAGACTAAGTTTAACATCGGGTTTGTTCACTTCGCTTACATCATGTATATCAAGAAATATTCTCGGTTGCCGGTGCATGATCTTTCCAAAAGTTTCTTCTGGTACTTCGAGGTTAACGTAATGGTTTTGTGCTATTACTGAATGCCTGTTAACTACAGTCGGACCTTCAACAATCCAGTCTGATGTACTCTTCTTTTCAAACCGGCATTCGTTGCAGATCCATTCATCAACCTCGCCCCACTCGTTCTTCCGCGCAGTAACGCGAAATACTTCCTCTCCTCTTAACCACAGCCTAGCCTTACCGCTGCATGTATCGCAATTGCGGTGAGCTTCTACAGGCTTGGTAAACCAAACGCGGTTTTTAAAGCGAAATGTTCTATCTGTTAATGCACCTACAGGGCACACGTCAATCACATTGCCTATAAATTCATTATCTAAACTTTTTTCGATGTAGGTAGCTATTTCTGAATGGTCGCCCCGGTCAAGCACACCATGCTCGCGTTTATTGGTAAGTTGTTCTGCCACATATACGCACCTGTAACAAAGAATACACCGTGTCATATGCAATTGTATGTAGGGACCTATATCATGCTTTGGAAAGGTGCGGCGCTGAAATTCGTAGCGGGTGCCTGCTTTTCCATGCTCGTATCCCAGATCCTGCAGATCACATTCGCCTGCCTGATCACAGATCGGGCAATCGAGTGGATGATTAATCAGTAACATTTCCACGACACCGGCACGGGCTTCAATAACTTTTTTACTAGTAACATTTTTTACCACCATGCCATCCATAACATTGGTGCGGCAACTGGCAACAAGCTTAGGCATGGGCCTTGGGATCTGCAGTAGAACCTGCAGCCACTTCTACCAGGCAGGTACGGCATTTACCGCCGGTACCCGGCAACTTGGAATAATAACACATGGCGGGTGGGGCTACCTCGTGCCCTATAGACCTGGCAGCATTAAGAATAGAAGTACCAGCGAGCACTTCTATCGTAATGTCATCAATAGTTACTTTGTATAATTGTGGTTGTTCGGACATTTTTATATTTCCTTATTCCTTCTGCTTTTTAATAATTGTTACTTATACTGTTACCTGAAGGGTATCAGCATAATTTGCCAAACCATAATTTCTTTGCTGGCTTTCTACAGGGTTTAGTACATGCCATTCAAACTCATCCCTGAAATGCCTTATTGCAGCAGCAACCGGCCATGCGGCTGCATCTCCCAAAGGACAAATAGTATTTCCTTCAATTTTGCTTTGTATATCCCAAAGCAATTCAATATCACTCAGCTTGCCTTTTCCTTTTTCAATGTTCAATAATATTTTTTCCATCCAGCCTGTTCCTTCGCGGCAGGGGCTGCATTGTCCGCAGCTTTCATGCCTGTAAAAACGTGCTAAAGTATAGGTATGCTTAACAACACACTGGTCTTCGTCTAACACAATAAAACCACCACTGCCCATCATGCTTCCCGTAGCAAATCCACCATCTGCAAGGCTTTCATAGGTCATCATCCGTTGTTCGCCTTTTGCTGTTTTTAATAACAGGTTTGCAGGTAAAATTGGAACTGATGATCCGCCCGGAATACATGCCTTTAGCCTTTTACCGTTGGCTATGCCTCCGCAATACTCATCACTGTAAATAAATTCTTCAACGGAGATGGTCATATCTATTTCGTACACGCCGGGCTTATTAATATTGCCGCAAGCGCTCATTAGTTTTGTTCCGGTCGATTTTCCAATACCGATTTTGGCATATTCTTCACCACCATCATTTATAATAGGAACGATAGCAGCCAGGGTTTCTACATTGTTTACAACAGTTGGGCAATCCCACAGACCTTTGATCGCCGGGAATGGTGGTTTTATGCGCGGGTTTCCTCTTTTGCCTTCCAGGCTTTCTAATAATGCTGTTTCTTCCCCGCATATGTAGGCGCCGGCGCCGCTGTGTACATATATCTGGCAGTCAAAGCCAGTATTTTGAATATTATTTACCCAACCAGCCATTGGCTTTTGCTTCTTCAATTGCCTGTTCTAATATGTCTATAATCCAGGTATATTCTCCGCGTATATAAATGTATGTGGTGTTGCAACCCAGTGCATAAGAAGATATTATTAATCCTTCAATCAACAAGTGTGGCAAAAACTCCATCAGGTACCGGTCTTTAAAGGTGCCCGGTTCGCTTTCATCGGCATTACACACAAGGTACCGCGGAACACCTTCGGGCTTTGCAAGAAAACTCCATTTTAACCCGGTAGGGAAACCAGCCCCGCCCCTTCCCCTCAAGCCACTCTTCTTAACCTCTTCCCCAATGTCGGCAGGAGACATTTTAAATGCTTTTTCCAAGGCCCCATAACCCCCTTCACGACGGTACACATCATAATTCCTGATGCCTTCTATGTGTGCCTTTTCTAATAATAGTTTTCTTGCCATATTGTTTTACAGCTTCCGGATAAACCGGCTTTAGTTATTTTGTTCAGCCTTTTGTGTACATTCTTCAATTATCTGGTTTACCCTTTCTACAGTTAAATGCTCTTTATAAAACCTGCCTAATTGCATCATCGGCGCATACCCACAAGCCCCAAGGCACTCTACTGTTTTTAAAGTAAATAAACCATCTGCTGTTGTTTCACCCGGATTTATATTCAGACGTTGTTTTATATAAGCAATGATATCGTCGCTTCCGTTGAGCATGCATGGACCGGTGTGGCATACTTCAAAAATGTATTTGCCAACAGGTTTTAAGTTATACATGCTGTAAAATGTAGCTACTTCATATACTTCTATTGGTTGTAATTGCAATAGTTCGGCCACATAGTTCATGGTATCGACGCTTAGCCATCCACCAAATTCTTCCTGTGCCAGGTGCAATACTGGCAGCAATGCACTTTTTTGCTTGCCTTCTGGGTATTGTGCCTTAAGCCTGTTAACCTTCTTTAATTTCTCCTGCGAAAAAGTATTACTCATTATTAAGTGATAGTAATTTAACTATGAATCCATTTCTCCTGCAATCAGGTTAAGGCTGCTCATAACAACGATCGCATCGCTTAACATGGCCCCTTTTACAAGTTCTGAATACGCCTGGTAATAAATAAAACATGGTCGCCTGAAGTGCAGCCTGTAAGGTGTTCTGCCGCCATCACTTATCAGGTAAAATCCAAGTTCGCCATTTCCACCTTCAACACTGCTGTATACCTCGCCAACAGGAATATCTGTTTCGCCCATAATAATTTTAAAATGATATATAAGCGCTTCCATTTTAGTATACACATCTTCTTTAGGAGGCAGATAATATTCAGGAATATCTGCATGGTAAACCTCTGCTTCCACCCCTTTGAACTCTTGTATCTTCTTATAAGCCTGCCTTATAATATTCAGGCTTTGCCACATTTCTTCATTACGAACAAGAAAACGATCATAACAATCTCCGGTGGTACCGACTGGGATCTTAAATTCGAAATCTTCGTAACTGCTGTAAGGCGTATGTATGCGAACATCGTAATCTACTCCGGCAGCACGCAGGTTAGGACCTGTAAAACCATAGTTCAATGCGCGTTCTGCACCAATTGGACCCGCACCAATAGTACGATCCATAAAAATGCGGTTACGGGTAAACAGGTTTTCAAATTCTTTTAATACATCCGGGTATTCATCCAGAAATTTTTCCAGTTTAGTAAAGGCGGTGTTGTTGAAATTTCTTTCAAACCCCCCGATACGACCCATATTGGTGGTAAGCCTTGAGCCGCACACTTCTTCATATATTTCATAAATAAGTTCGCGGTATTGCATTACGTATAAAAAGCCTGTAAAAGCCCCTGTATCGACCCCAACAACAGAATTACAAATAAGGTGATCTGATATGCGGGCCAATTCCATCATGATAACCCGCAGGTAATCGACCCGTTTGGGGGTTTGTATTTTTAGCAGTTTTTCGCAGGTAATGTGCCATCCCATATTATTGATAGGCGAACTGCAGTAATTCATTCTATCTGTAAGCGGGGTAATCTGGTACAACGGACGCCGCTCGGCAATTTTTCGTAAGCACGGTGAATATAGCCGATGGTTTGTTCTGCGCTTACAATTCTTTCTCCGTCTAATTCTAATATGTTTTGAAAAACACCATGTGTAGCAGGGTGCGTGGGCCCCAGGTTAAGTGTAGTGGTTTGTTTTTCTATTGAACCTTCAGGTAGTTTTATATTGTGCGTAGAATTCATTCTTTGTTATTTGATTACCTGCCAAACATTTCATCATCTTTATCCTGCCGGGTACGTTCTTCTAACGGATATTCTTTTCTTAAAGGGAAATAATCCATTTCATCCACGTTCAAAATGCGTTTTAAATTCGGATGCCCTAAAAAATTAACGCCATAAAAATCGTAGGTTTCTCTTTCCATCCAATTGGCAGCCTCATATAATTTGGTGGCTGTGTAAACATCGGGCTGATCAATGGAAGTGAATACCTTAAAACGAATGCGCACATTGTCTACAAGGTTATGCAAATGGTATACAACAGCAAGTTCTTTTCCTTTATTATCGGGATAATGTACAGCACCCAGGGTAGTTAAAAATTGAAAACGAAGTTGCTCATCATCGTACAAAAACTGAAGCACCTTTAAATTAAAATCTTTTGGCGCCTCGAAAGTAAGCATGCCATATGGTTCAATAAACCCGGAAACATCGTCTCCAAATTTTTCTATTAACCGCTGCTTTATTATTTCGTTGGTCAAGGTCATTATAAAGGGTGCAAATTTAAATAAACGATGCGCGAATACATTAAAAATAAATTATTGAATTCCGTAACTGGACAGTAATGCTTTATAATGATCGCTATTTCTACGGCGAAGACTTTCATTATGCATAAGGTCCTGGATCTTTAATACGCCATCGATCACTGCCTCTGGACGGGGAGGGCATCCGGGCACATATACATCTACCGGTATTATCTGATCTATACCCTGCAAAACACTATATGTGTCAAAAATTCCACCGGAACTAGCGCATGCACCCATGGAAAGTACCCACCGGGGTTCAGCCATTTGCAGGTAAACCTGCTTAACAACAGGAGCCATTTTTTTAGCAATGGTACCCATTACCATTAATAAATCGCACTGGCGGGGGGTGAAACCTAGCCTTTCTGCGCCAAACCTGGCAAAATCGTAATGAGAACCCATTAATGCCATGAATTCTATGCCACAGCAAGAGGTGGCAAAGGGTAGTGGCCATATAGAATTTTTACGGGCAAGGCCAACAATTTTTTCAAAGGATGTTGCGAAATAACCCTCGCCCTGCAAGCCTTCCGGCATATCGGCAATGGCAATATTTTCATGAATATCAACCTTCTTTTCTTTTATATTAAAACGTACTGGACGCATAGTTCTTAATTTAATCTTTTTTGGGGGTACTGAAAACCTAATCTTCCCACGTTAATGCCCCTCTTTTAATAATGTATATGAAACCTGCAAGAAAGAAGCCAACAAAAAGTAAAACTTCCCAAAAGCCTGTCCAACCTAAAAAGCGAAAATTTACGGCGTAAGGGTAAAAAAATATCACTTCCACATCAAACAATACGAATAAGATGGCGACCAAAAAATATTTGATGGCCATGGGCTGCCGGGCATTTCCATGGCTGGCAATACCGCTGGCAAAATTTTCTAATTTATCAGCGGTTTTCCTGGAGGGTCCGAAAAGATGAGTAAGTACCATCATGGTTGCCACAAAGCCTGACGCAAAAAGCAATTGCAAACCAATTGGAAAATAATCGGATGATGAGTTGGACCTTGTTACATCGAGCAAAATATTCAATAACTGCATTTGAACGATTTATTTGCAAAAATAACAATGATGCAAGTATTAAATGAAAAAACTCCCCTGTTTAGGAGAGTTTTATTAAAATGTTTTATGTTTTGTGAATTTACTTTCTTGCTTTTATTAAAGCATCCTTGGTTGACTTGGCGAAACTGTTTTCCTCACCTGGTTCAGGATATAGCATAAGCATGTGGTCAAGTGTTTCAATTGCCTTGTCTACATCTTTTGCATGATCGTTATAATACAACAACAGGTAATAGTCATTAATAAATATTCTTTTCTTATTTGCTGCAGTATCCTTCATCATATACTCATTGTATTTGAGAATGGGTTCAACAGCCAGTCCCTGAGATGTATCTGCATCACACATTTTAGCCGCAAGTACATTAAAACTATAACCTTGTGGTTTGTCGGGATATGCAGCTACATAGGCTTTTGAAATAGAATCGGCAATAGTACATTCTTTGCTGTCGAGCGCTGCGGAACTTAATTTATAATAATCGCTTTCTGATGTTCCTGTTCCCTTTAGTTCAATTATTCTTAACAGTGTATTATACTGATTTAAAAAAGCTGAATCCTTTTCATATAATTCTGCTAACGTATTTAAATAATCAATTTGATTTTCTTTTACGGTGTCTGCTTCTATTGCTTTCTCCAAATAAGATACTGCCGAAGTATCTCCAGGAAATTTAGATAATAACTGACCCGCAAATACATAGTCAGTCGGTTCTATACTGGCCGGGTTGCTGGCAAAGAATTTCTCTATATAAGATTTCGCTTTTAAACTATCCCCTAACCTGTCATAATCGTATGCATATAAAACGTTAATTCTTGGAAAATTAGCGCAGGCGCCATTTTCCATTTCCTGGGTTTTAGCCAGGGACTCCTGGTATTTACCCGCGCGGAATAAATAATCTGCTACGAAATAATCTGTGTAACAATCTTTATCAGCATACTGAACAAATTTGTCAAGATATTCTTTGGCAACGTTTACATCCCTATCCTGGTAATATAAAAAGTAAGAAATATAAACCGGTGGAAATGCAGGGTCGGCAGATATTGCTTTAGCAAACTGCTCGTCCATAGATTCTTTATTTTTCTGGCTTTGGTACACACGTCCCATTCTATAATAGGCTGCAGCATATTGGGGATTGAGCATGGCTGCATTTCTGAATGCTTCCACCGCTTCTCCACCATGCTCGGTTCCAAGTTTCAGGTAATTAATACCCAGATTTATAAAGGCATCCGGATTTTTGCTATCGAGTTCAATAGATCTTTTTAATTTTTCAATACCATATAAAGGATCGCCCTGTTTGCTGCTTCCATCTGCATTGGCACGACCAATGGCATTTAAAATAGACGGGTCTTCGTTGCCCTTTCTATTTTTAGTTGCAGTAATTGCCTGCTCAAATTTTTGTTTGGCTGAATTAAGGTCGCCATTTTCTAAAATTTCAACATGGCCCATTCCTACCCAAATCCATGGGTTGTTATTGCCCTCAGTAAGGGCTTTCTGGTAAAGCGCTTTGGCATCTTTAATATTATCTTCTGCAAGCATTGCCTGACCCAGCCAGTAAATGGCATTGGCATCTTTAGAATTTTTATCTACTAATTTTTGAAATACTTCCTTCGCACTTTTATTTTTTTCATAATACAGGAATTTTATTCCTTCATCCAAACTTTGCGCTATTCCATTAAATGAAAATGCGACAAAGGCTAATAACGTAACTAATGTTTTCATCATGTCTGAATTTTTCTTGATTTAAATGATTAAAAATTATTGTTCCTCTATTTCCGTGCTTCTTACACCAAAACTCATTTTAGCGGGTACAAGATAACTTCTTTTAAAAACAAGTTGACCTCTTTCCAGGGTTAGAAAATTTACAAAACCGGTCCCTAAACCCGTCGTGTTTTCTTTAAGAATAAAATACAAAGGCCGTACCAAAGGGTAATAACCATAATATATTGTGGCTTGCGATGGTTTTGCAAAGGTATCTTTATCACAAATTTTGCATTCCAGCATTGCGAGCCTCAGAAACTGGGCATTTTTTCTTTGTTCCTTATCATCCTGGTCACCCACCCAGCTAGAGCCTACAAAACCAATTGCATCCCTGTTATTTTTTACATAGTCAATAACCTGTACACTGTTATTTGCGGCAAAAACATTGCTGCCAAACGATTTGCCTCTTAAAACACTATCCATTAAATAACGTACCGTGCTGGTAGCATTTTTGCCATCGAGTACAATGGTTTTGTTTTTGTTTTCTCCACTTAAATAATTCTGTAATTGCTGATTGGTAAACACGCTGTCTGGTGCATTGTAATTAACAATGGCGCATACAGCATCGTAGGCAAGAACATCATATTGTGGTCTGAAAGATACTTTGGATTCAAAAAAATCTGACTGGTCTTTTGTTAAACCTTTGGCTACAATAATAAGCCTGGTGCTGTCTTTCTCCAAATCGCGAAAGCAATCTGCCTCAGGTTTATATGAAGCTATTATATGTGTTTCGGGGTAAGAGGCTTCGTATACTTTGACCTGTTCTTCAATTACAGGTTTAAAACTTTCATCTACACTAATGTAAATAGTTCCTTTTTTGGGAGAATCATAAAGGCTCTTTTCGTCATGTTTATTATTACATGAAATAAAATGAATGCCCAATAAAATTGTTATAAAAACAAACTTTCTCATAATTACTTATAACAACTTTAATAATCGCTTTTAATTCCCCTGTACAGCCTGAAACCCCCATATAATATGCAAAGGCCGGCAAACATATACCTTATAACGGGATCGATGGCCAAATCAAAACCTAACTTATCTGCATAAAAGGTCATGATGCCAATCATAAGAATAATAAGAGCCATAGCAATATCCCTGACCCGCCGCATTAGCATATAATTGCGTTGTTGCTTTTTTCTGAATTCGTTTTCTACCATCATTTCGTAAAAGGGCAATATACTAATTTAAATTTTTTTGCTTTTGTCCAAAAAGCCTTAATGCTTATATGATTCATGATAGCCGGTTTTGCATAATTAAAAAGTTTAAAGTTTTTATACAATTCGTAAAAAAGGTAACTGCTTATATTTACCATTACACAAATTGAAAAGTATGTTGTTAGGAGTACATTGTTCAGTTTCTGGAGGCTTATGTAATTCTTTTGAAGAGGCTGAACGGCTTGGTATTGATACTTTTCAAATATTTACACAAAATCAAAGGCAATGGTTAAATAAAACGCTGGATGATGACTTATTACAAAAATTTTCAACCTCCTGGAACCGCGATAAGATTCAGATCATTTTCTCACATTGTTCATACCTGCTTAACCTGGCCAGCTTAAATGAAGATATTTATCAAAAATCAATTGATACACTTACCGGTGAAGTAATTCGCTGCAATGCCCTTGGATTATCTTTCTGCGTGCTGCACCCCGGTTCTTTTAAAGACCAGACACCTGACACTGCCATCATGCGGATAATAAAAGGATTAGAAAAGGTTTTGGATAGAACTGCTGGAATGCCCGTTAAAATATTGCTTGAAAATACAGCCGGGCAAGGTTCATCCATAGGATTTAAATTCGAGCATTTAAGAGATATTATAGCCGGAACAAAATCTGACAGGTTGGGTGTTTGCTTCGATACATGCCATGCCTTTTCTGCAGGGTACGACCTTAGAAATGAAAAAGCATTTAAAGAAACCTTTAATGCATTTGACAACATTATTGGATTAGATAAATTGCAGGCAATACATCTGAATGATACTAAAACCGATTTGGGTAGCCGTGTGGACAGGCATGATCATATTGGAATGGGTAAATTAGGTTTAGAAAGTTTTCGCCTTGTGTTAAAAGAGTTTGCACATATTCCTAAAGTATTAGAATTGCCCAAGGATGAGAACTGGGACGAAAAAAATTTAAGCGTACTTCGAAATCTTTTAAATCAAATTTAATACGGATTGCTTTTCTGAAACATAAATTTAAACACATTGCAAACTGATTTTTTAATAATAGGCTCGGGCATTGCAGGATTAACCTATGCTATAAAAACGGCTACACATTTTCCTGATAAGAAAATCACCATTCTTACCAAATCAAATTCTGATGAAACCAATACAAAGTATGCACAAGGCGGCATTGCCGGCGTATGGGATGAGAATGACAGCTTTAATAAACACATAGAAGACACCTTAATTGCAGGAGACGGATTATGTAACAGGGAAGTAGTTGAAATTGTGGTTCGTGAAGGTGTTGAAAGAATAAAAGAAATTATAGATTATGGCGCAAGATTCGACAAAGATGAAAGCGGCGAATACACGCTTGGGCGCGAAGGCGGGCACAGCGAGCACCGCATATTGCACCATAAGGATGTTACCGGCAAAGAAATGGAAAGAGCCCTGCTGCACGAGTTAAAAAAACATACAAACATCGAGATTCTGAATCACTGGTTTGTAGTGGACCTTATAACACAACATCACCTGGGATTTCTGGTTACCAAATCAACACCAGACATTACCTGCTATGGTGTGTACGTACTTAATTTAAAAACCAACGAGATTGAAAAAATTCTTGCCAATATTACACTAATAGCAACGGGCGGAAACGGGCAGGCATACCGCACTACCACTAACCCGAAGATTGCCACAGGCGATGGTGTTGCTATGGCTTACAGGGCTAAAGCAAGAGTAGAGAATATGGAATTTATTCAATTTCACCCCACAGCGTTATTTGAGCCCGGCGTTTCTCCATCTTTTTTAATTACAGAGGCAGTACGGGGTGATGGCGGTATACTGCGCAATAAATTTGGCGAAGCTTTTATGAAGCGGTATGATGCACGCGAAGACCTTGCTCCCCGCGATATTGTTGCACGTGCTATAGATAATGAAATGAAGCTGAATGGTACCGAACATGTTTACCTGGATTGCAGGCATATGGACAAAGAAAAATTTATTCATCACTTCCCAAATATTTATGAAAAGTGTTTAAGCATTGGCATTGATGTTATGCAACACCAGATACCTGTAGCACCTGCCGCCCATTATAGCTGTGGTGGCATTAAAACAGATGAGTGGGCAAAGACTACTATCATTAACCTGTATGCCTGTGGCGAATGTGCAAGCACTGGCTTACATGGTGCAAACCGCTTGGCAAGTAACAGTTTACTTGAAGCAATGGTTTTTGCGCACCGTGCTTATTTACATATTGTTGAAAATTACGATGCAGTTATAAATTCAAACATTCAAAATTTAATGAATGAAATTCCAGACTGGAATGCAAGCGGCACCTCAGAACCGAGGGAAATGATTTTAATTACCCAAAGCCTGAAAGAACTGCAACAAATAATGAGTGATTATGTAGGTATTGTGCGTAACGACGTAAGGCTAGCCCGTGCACTTAAACGTTTAGATCTTTTGTTTGAAGAAACCGAAACCTTATATAAAACAACCATTCTTTCGCCACATTTATGCGAGTTAAGAAATCTTATAACGGTAGGCTTTCTTATTGTAAAGGGCGCCCAGTTTAGAAAGGAAAGCAGGGGGTTGCACTTTAATACAGACCATCCGCAAAAAAGCGAAATACTCCAGAATATTATTTTATAAACCGCTCATTTTTTTGAACTTAATTTTGTGCTGATGTACAAACTGGTATATGCTTTACTGTACGTTTTTTCTTTACTGCCATGGGTAATTTTGTATGGAATTAGTTATGGATTTTATTGGTTGCTTTATCATATAATCAGGTACCGCAGAGATATTGTTTTAAACAATTTAAAAATTGCTTTCCCTAACAAAGAAGAAAAAGAATTATTACAAATCTCAAAGCAATTTTACCGGAACCTTGTAGACTCTTTTATTGAAACATTAAAGTTGCTCTCCATTTCAGAAAAGCAAATGGAAAAACGTTGCTCCGGAAACTTTGAACTGGTAAATAATTTACTGGCAGAAGGGAGAAGTGTGCAATTATTTTCAGGGCATTATTTTAATTGGGAGATTGCCAATCTAGCAGGCGCAAGAAAATTTACGCAACCCTACCTGGCACTGTACCTCCCTATAAAAAATAAAGTGTTTGATAAGCTTATTTTAAAGATTAGAAGCCGGTACAATTCTGTTATGATACCCGCAACACATTTCAGAACTATGTTTCATAAGTATTCTAAAACACTTTTTGTTTTAGGGTCAATTGCTGACCAAAGCGCAGGTCATACCCTTCAGGCTTACTGGACAGAATTCTTTAACAAGCGTACCCCCTTTGTAAAAGGACCGGAAAAAGGTGCAAAGGCAATGAACAGTTGTGTGGTAATGACAAATTTTTATAAAGTAAAAAGAGGATATTATAACATAGAATACACCCTGCTAACAAACAACCCACGAGAGATGGCAGAAGGTGAAATGACCAAAAAAATGATCTCTTTTATTGAAGACTGCATACGAAGGCATCCTGATAATTATTTATGGAGCCACCGTCGCTGGAAATGGCAGTTTGATGAAGCCAAACATGGCCACCTTGTAATTTAGTTTAAAGCAGAAACACTTTTTTCAACTTTTATTTTATCTGTTTCTTTTATTTTATTGAAACCACCATTTACATTGTATAGGTTATGTATGCCTTCGCGCTTCATCAAAGATGCAGCAATTACACTTCGATATCCGCCTGCACAGTGTATATATAAATTGTCTTTATCTTCTATGTTAGACATGCTTGCGGGGTCAATTAAATTTTCAAGAGGAATGTTTACCGCGCCTTTCACATGACCTTCATTAAATTCCGGTTCTTTTCTAACATCTACAACCACAATATTTGCATCAAATGGTAGATCCATGGCAAGTTCATCGGCATCAACATTAATAATCAGATCAATCTCCTCCCCTGCTTTCTTCCAGGCCTCTATTCCTCCTTTTAAAAACCCAATAAAATTCTGAAAACCTACCCGCGCTAATCTTGTTACAGATTCATTTTCCTTATTATTTTCACACACCAATAAAATATTTTTATCAAAAGAAAGTAACATTCCCGCCCATTCTGCGAACCTACCATCTAATCCAATATTAATACTGCCGGGTACAAATTGTTCAGTGAACAAACTGGCAGGTCGTGTATCAAGAAGAATTGTATTATCATCTTCCATCTTACTTTTAAATTTCTCTATGGTAAGTGATTGCAAACCTTTTTGCATTACCAGATCAATTTCATCATAACCCTGCTTATTTATTTTAGCATTAATAGGAAAATAAACGGGCGGCGCCTGCAAACCTTCTGTAACAGCATTTATGAATGCTTCTTTTGATGGCTGCTTAAGCGCATAATTTAGCTTTTTTTGTTCTCCAATTGTACTGATGGTTTCAGTACCCAAATTTTTTCCGCAACTACTGCCTGCCCCATGAGCTGGGTAAAGAATTACATCATCTTCAAGTGGCATAATTTTTTTGTAGAGGCTGTCATACAACATGGCAGCTAAATCTTCTCTTGTTAATTCTTCAGATTTTTGAGCCAGGTCAGGTCTTCCCACATCTCCTATAAATAACGTGTCTCCAGAAAATATTGCATGATTTTTTCCTTGTTCATCTTTTAAAAGATAACAACTGCTTTCCATTGTATGCCCTGGGGTATGCAACACTTCTACCTCAACTTTTCCGATATGGAAAACCTCACCATCTTTTGCCAGGTGAAAGGTAAAACCTGCCTCGGTCAATGGTCCGTAAATTATAGTTGCCCCCGTAGCTTTCGCAAGGTCTATATGACCACTTACAAAGTCTGCATGAAAATGAGTTTCGAAAATATATTTGATTACTGTGCCTCTTTCTTTAGCTAATTCAAGGTAAGGTGCTATATCTCTTAACGGGTCTATAATAGCCGCCTCCCCATCACTTTCTATATAATAAGCCGCCTCGCTTAAACACCCGGTATACAATTGCTGAATATGCATAAAAAAATTTTCGCAAAGATAAGCCAGGGTACCTTTTAAATGTAATGGCGTGAAGCAGAAGAGTTTATATTTAATTAACGCTTTATGATGATGTGGTTAACATTAATTTATTAAACGAAATATGAACTTTGTGTATCAAATTGGTGATTGGATCGTTCTTTAAAGAATAGTTTATTTAGAGGAGATAATGTGAAGAGAATTTTAGGTTTTGGTAATTATAATTGGCATTGTGTTTGCGTTATTACAGTTATTAAAGAAAGTAGTCGATTTTTCTCATAAGCAGTTAGTTTTGGTTGCGGCCCCTGTTTCTACAGGGGCTTTTTTTGTGCCATATATATAATAAAAAAATAGCCTAAGATCGCACCTACTGCGTCTGCTATTATATCTGTAATATCAAAAGAACGTCCCTCTGTAAAATATTTTTGTATAAACTCCATTACAATACCGTAAACGATTACGGCAACAGTTATTCTTATAAAAGTTTTTTTATAATTATTATTTTTTAATGAAGGATAACAGCCAAATATGGTTAGTAAACCAAAGAGACCGATGTGTACCCATTTATCAAAATATATGGCTTCGAGAAAAGGATCTTTTGGTAAATCAGACCCTGGTATTACAAGTAAAAACGTGGTAAGTAAAAACCAGGTTACTACCGGAATGTATGCTACAAACTTTTTCATTTGGGCACAAATCTAAAAGAAAAGGGGCTACCAATAATGGTAACCCCCTGCTCATCTTAAAAACCCTCGCAAAGACTATTTTCCCGGCAAAAGAACTGTATCAATTACATGAATAACTCCATTGCTTTGAAATACATCCTTTATAGTTACCGTGGCTTTGTTACCCTTTTCATCGGTTAGCATTATTGTATTTCCTTTGCTGGTGAAGGTTATCTTGCCACCCTGCACTGTTTCTGCTGTGTAAGAACCACCATTCTTTTTAATCCAGTCTAGTAATGTTTTACTATCTATTTCACCTGCAATAACATGATAAGTTAATACAGCTGTAAGCGTGCTTTTGTTTTCTGGTTTCAAAAGATTATCTACAGTACCTGCAGGTAATTTTTCAAATGCACTGTTAACGGGGGCAAAGACAGTAAATGGTCCGTCGCTTTGTAAAGTTTCAACAAGACCGGCTGCTTTAACCGCTGCAACTAGGGTTGTATGGTCTTTAGAATTAACTGCATTTTCAACAATGTTTTTTGAAGGATACATTTCAGCTCCACCAACCATTACCGTTTTTTCCTGGGCTGATGCTGATACCGCATAAATCATTATAGCGGCTAATAAAATTCCTGATCTTTTAATAAGTGTTTTCATAAATCTGCTTTTGTTTATTTTTTTATTATAGTCATGTACGACAGCAGTATTTCGCTGGTTTTAGTTTTTAAAAAAGTTGGTTTCTTTAGGTTTTTATTAAGACATATTCTCATGAATTGAATACATAAAAAAAGGTGCAATAAATGCACCACTATTATATTAATAAGACTTAACCGAATTATTTAACTACACTTTGCCCATTACATACATTTCTGAAAGTGTGGGAGTTTCGCTACCACCTCTTTTTTCAAGTGTAACTGCAAAGGCCTGGGCTTCTTTAATTACTTCCATTTTACATAACCCGTTACATTCGCTAACAACACCAGCATTCACAGGTTTACCATCAACCAGCGCCCAAAGTTGAAACTGTTTATCCTCCGGAATTTGAGCCATATTATCGGGATGAAAATAAACCATTTTTGTATTACGATTCCAATACACTGTTGCGTGGTTATTCTGCTTTCCGTTAACCCCGTTAAGATTAATGGAGATTACTGCCGGATCTTCCATTACTTTTAAACTAGCCGTATAATCCTGCACTTTAGCCTGGTATAAATCATTATTAGCCTGAAGGGAATTCCTCTCAATTAATAAAGCCTGGTAATCTTTATTTACATCATTATAATTATTGAACAAATAAAGGTTTAATGCAGCACTGCCAAGAAGTAAAATTATTGAAGCAGCTGCAGCATACTTCCATAATCTAATGCTTTTATTTTGGCTATAATCTTTCATAGGTAATACAGCAGCAACAGGTTCGGAAGATGTTTTATTATTGCCTCCTTGCTGAAGCGATGCGAGTACCTGACTCTTTAACCCGGCAGGCGGTACAACCGCTTCTGCCTGAATAATTTTTTCAAAATTTATTGAAAATTCATCTATTGCCTGCCTTATTTCAGGATGAATTTCGGCAAGCCGCTCAAGTTCTTTCACCTCGTCATCTGAAGCCAGCCCCAGCACATAGCTTTCTATAATTCCACTTTGTATGTATTCTCTTAATTCCACTTTAATTTTTAACTATTTCCCTTAATTTAATAAGTGCACTTCTTAATCTAGTTTTAACCGTTCCGAGCGGCATGTTTAAAATTTTTGCAATCTCTTCATGAGTAAACCCTTGAAAATACGCGAGGTCAACTACCGTTTTGTATTCGTCTTTAAGGGTATGAATTATTTTGCGAAGGCCTATCTCATCAATATTAATACTGGATGTTCCTGCTGATTCATATACGTATTCAGTTAACTCACGGTTTTGCTTGCTGTTTCTGTAACTTTTACTTCTCAGCGCATCTATTGAAGCATTGCGGGTAAGGTTAATCATCCATGTAAATAACCTGCCCTTCGTTTGATCATACGTTTGAATTTGCTTCCAAATTTTTATAAATACTTCCTGGAGAATATCATTAGATAATTCCCTGTCTATTAGCATTCCAAGAATAACAGCATATAGGGCGCCTGAATAATTATCGTACAAATATTCAAATGCACCTGCATCTTTCTGTTTAAGCAAGGTTACAAGTTCGGTTTCTGAATATTTTATTACGTCGGGCATTCAATATATTTTGGCAAGAAAAAAATTAGCCAACCAGGCTCTCATAATCTTTCGCACTCATAAGGGTTTCAACCTCTGAAACATTTTCTATTTGTACCTTGATCATCCAACCTTCATTATATGGATCTGTATTTACAAGTTCGGGATTTTTTTCTAATGCTGTATTTACTTCTGTAACAGTTCCCGCAACCGGTAAAAAAAGATCGCTTACAGTTTTTACTGCTTCTACTGTCCCGAAAACATCACCAGCTTCAAGTGGCTTGTTTAGCGCAGTAATATCAACATATACAATGTCGCCTAATTCGCGCTGGGCAAAATCGGTAATACCGATCATGGCTGTATTTCCGCTCACAACCCTAACCCATTCATGGTCTTTGGTGTATTTTATATCTTCCGGGTGGTTCATATCTAAGTTTAATTTACAAATATTAATTAAATAATCTAATTGATGTTATCAGTTCAACACTTTCATACTCATTACTACATTCTCCTGTGGGCGATCATTTTCGTCTGTTGAAACGGCCGCAATTTTGTCAATAACCTCCATTCCCTTAACAACCTCACCAAAAACAGTATAATTATTGTCAAGGGTCGGTGTACCCCCTATGGTTTTATATATGCTTCGTTGTTTATCGGTAAAGGTAAATGCAGGGTCCTGACTCCTGATATTACATTCCAAACCATTTAATTCAACATCATTCAATATTCTTCCCTGTACAATGTAAAACTGGCAGTTGCTGCTTGCTTTCTCCGGATTATTATTTCTGGCAGCAGCAAGTACGCCTTTTTTATGTATCAGGTCTTTATTAAATTCCGCAGGAATCATAGGTCCTTCAGCTTCACCCATTCCGAGCATTGTGCCTTCGGGGGCATTTTTACTTTGAGGGTCACCGCCCTGGATCATAAAGCCTTCAATAACCCGGTGAAATAACAAACTGTCGTAAAAACCTTCTTTTACCAGCTTAATAAAATTATCACGATGCTTGGGCGTACTATCATATAATTTAACCACCATCGTACCATAAGTAGTATTAATTTCTACCAGCTTTTCTTTAGAAGCTAAATAGTTTTCCGAGGCTTTGGATGTTTGGGCATAAGAGGCAACAACCAGCGTGCTCATCAATAATACAAAAACCACATTTTTCATATAACTGTAAATAATTGTTTGTTTATATGCCATGTTCATCAAAATAATGCAAAACATGATCTTTTAAAAAATTCTCCTGTTCTATAACATTATAAGAAGGCAATTGTTTTAATTGTTTAAAATGTGGCCAACCCTGTTCATCCGTTTTTTCGACTTCATAGTACCCGCTAACCTTTAAAATAGTGCACACTGCCACATGCATTAAATCCTGTTTTTCTTCCTTGGTTATTTTCTTTTTAATAAAGCCTGTTTCGTTCATTCCAATAAGAAATAATATGGCATCAAGATCGGGTTTTTTACCGAAATGTTCTTCAAGGTGCGAAGTTAATTTCCACCACCTTATTTGCAAATCATCTTCAATAAACATTGGCGCAAAGTTATGTGTTGAGTTTAACCGAATTTTTAAGAATAACAGATTTAACCTCATATTGCATCCACCTTATCTTTGACAAAAAAAATGGCATGCTTCAGGTTAATATTTTGAGGGAGAGGACGGCGTGGGTGAAAGAAAGGCTGGCTGTAAAAAACTTTAAAAACCCAGAACTGGTCGATGACATTATTGAATTGGATGATGAAAGAAAACAACTGCAGGCAACCCTCGATGAAACCCTGGCTAAAATAAATACATCTTCCAGGCTAATTGGGGGTTTGATGGCTTCCGGCAAAAAATCTGAAGCAGACCAGTTAAAAGAAGACGTAGCCCAGTTTAAAGAAAAATCTGCGAGGATTACGGAACAATTAAACCTGGCAGAAAAGAACGTAAGGGATAAAATTCTTCAGCTTCCCAACCTTCCCGCGGAGGTCGTACCGAGTGGTAAAACACCCGAAGAAAATGTGGTAATTAGACAGGGGGGAAATATTCCCACCTTAAATGAGGGGGCCCTGCCGCATTGGGAACTGGCAAAAAATTACAGGCTTATAGACTTTGAAACCGGAACCAAAATAACAGGCAGCGGGTTTCCTTTATTTATAGGTAAAGGGGCACGACTTCAGCGTTCTTTGGTACAATGCTTTTTAGATTTTAATACAGCCGCCGGATATACTGAATACCTTCCACCATTTATGGTAAACGAAGCCAGCGCATTCGCAACCGGGCAATTGCCAGACAAAGAGGGGCAGATGTATTTTATTAATGAAGATAATTTTTACCTGATACCTACTGCTGAGGTTCCGGTAACCAATATTTACAGGGATGTTATATTAAAGGAAGATGAATTACCTGTGAAAATGACGGCTTACACACCCTGTTTCAGGCGAGAGGCGGGCAGCTATGGTAAAGATGTTCGCGGATTAAACCGGTTACACCAATTTGAAAAAGTTGAAATAATACAGATCACCAGCCCTGAGAAAAGTTACGAAGTTTTGGAAGAAATGGTAACGCATGTTGAATCTCTTATAAATCAATTGAACCTGCCTTACCGCATTTTAAAATTGTGCGGGGGCGATATAGGTTTTACCAGTGCATTGACATATGACTTCGAAGTTTTCAGTGCTGCACAGCAACGATGGCTCGAGGTAAGCAGTGTAAGTAATTTTGAAAGTTTTCAAACCAATAGGTTAAAAACACGTTTTAAAAACAGCACAGGCAAAATGAACCTGGCACATAGCCTTAATGGCAGTTCTTTAGCATTGCCCCGAATAATGGCCGCCCTGCTTGAAAATAATCAAACCGAATCAGGTATTCAATTGCCGCTTATATTGCATAAATATTTTGGCGCCGAAGTAATTTTAACCAACTAAACTGCAAATGAAAAAACTTCTTAGGTTTCTGGTAGCAATAATTTTACTGGTTTTTATTCTACTTAATGTTATTTCGGCCTTTAATGCCTACTACCTTACACACTTTTTTAAAGCGGGCGAAGTTGAAGAAGTTGGCTTTAGTAAGCTAGGGCTTGGTGGAAAAATAAAATATATCGTATTTGGACAAAAGTTTGAAAAAAGCCATCTGGTTCCCGGGCCGGCGATACTTCACAAAGATGTTTCTCTTACTACGGAGGATGGTAAAAAACTGGCAGGCTGGCATTTTATTCACCCCGCTACCGATTCAGTTAAAGGCACGGTATGTGCTTTTCATGGTCAAAAGGCGAGCCGTGGTGGTTTAGCCGATGAAATAACAGTCTTCTATAATGACGGATGGAATGTATTTACCATTGATTTTCGCGGCCATGCAGAAAGTGAAGGATATGTAACCACTTTCGGCATGGAAGAAGTCTATGATATTAAGGCTGCCTACGATTATGTGCAGTCTACCGGTGAAAAAAATATAGCTTTTTACGGTCAGTCTATGGGTGCAGCAACGGAAATACGGGCTACAGGCAAACTTGGTTTAAAGCCATCAAAAATAATATCAGATGCAGGTTTTGGTTCCATGGTTAATGCCGTGGAAGGCAGATGCAGAATGATGCACATTCCACCAGAGCCATTTGGGGTTTTAGTTACATTCTGGCTGGGAGTAGAAGAAGGTTACTGGGGTTTTGATAATGCCAACTGGAAGTACGGAGAAAATATAACCTGCCCGGTATTAATTGAGCGGGGAACACATGACCAAAGGGTTTCTGAAAAGGAATCGCAGAAAGTGCTGGAAAGCCTTTCGTCTGATATTAAAATGATTGTACGTTACGAAGGGCTGGGTCACGAAAATTATTATAACAAACAGCCGGAAAAATGGAGCCGCACGGTTCTGCAATTTTTAAATACCAATACCGTTCCCGCAGAAAGCCTGGAAACTAAGGCCAATCCAAAATTTAAGTAAGCTTATTTACGAATGGTAACATGGGTGCCAACAGGCAACATGTTATATAATTCTTCAACATCGCTGTTACGCATACTTATACAACCAAGTGTCCAGTTATTATAGCGGTTAATGGAAAAATCTTCGTGAGGCCATGTACCATGTATACCGATGGCGCCGCCAATCTTTGCAGATACTGGTATTACTCCCTGGGCCTTCCTGTTATTGAATTTCTGCACGCTTTCGTCGTTCGGATAATCCAGCATCATAAATTTATTCCATTTTGCATGTGGCTTCTTGCTAATTATAGTGAATGTGCCTTCGGGTGTACGCCGGTCACCCTCCATCAGTTTATCGCCCAAATCTTTGCTTCCGAAAACCACGGGATAAGTAACAAGCCATCCTTTCTCATCAAACACATGTAATTCATAACTGCTTTTGTCTATAACAACGTAGTATACCTTATTCGCATCATTAACCTTGTTAAATGCGGAATTAATTAGAAAGAAGAAAATCAATAGAAAGGGCAGCACTTTTCTCTGCATAATACATAGCGTCTTTATACTGAAGTCGCCGGCAGGTTTTTACCTGCAACGATTTCAGTAAATGAATAAATTTTTTGTAAGTAGAGACCAGGCAAACATAGAACGGATTTTTAGGGCAAGGATTATTTTGGATTTATTAAAAAAAACTTAATAAAAAAACCCCGGGTATCTTCCGGGGTTAAAAGTTGAGGAATAATTATTTGTTACCAGTTGCTAAAACGGAGACCCACTGCATATGGATATTGTTTTAATCCTGATTCGTGAAGTGGATTGATACTATAGCTGCCATATAATCTTATGGGTCCTAAACCCATCTCAGCTATATAGGCAAAACGCCAGGGGTCAAGATTAAAGTCTCCTTTAATTTTGTCTTTGCCACGTTCGTCACTCACCTGTTTGTTATGACTGCCAATGCGGTATCCTGCACTTACACCTACGCTGGCACTAAAGCTTTGTTTCTTTTCGGGATTAGCATCAAAATTCAACATGAAAGGCACAGACAAATAACCTACATATAATTTATTTTTTGAGAAATCTATGCTATCCCTGAAAATGGAAGGCGGTTTGTCTTTGTACGTAATGTTGGAGGTGTAACGAAAGTTATACATCTCAAGACCTAACCCATATTTAAGGTTAAGCATGCGTTTGGCGAGGTCAAGTTTCTGCATAAAGATCCAGAGATTAACATTAGATGATTTACCTGTTTTAATTTTAAGATCATTCTTTGAAAAGGGGTCTTCGTTAGGTTGGGTTACCAGGTAATCCATTGCTGCTTCACTTTCATAATTTGTTTCATCGCGCCAATTTGCGAAACCAAGGTCGAAAATGAAATAATTTGTACTTACCCTGCGGTGCTTTTCATTCATGTCATAATGGTTCTCATCATTATCTTCCGATTCTTTTTTATTGATATTGATGTCAATGGTAATATGCTTGCTTTTTTCGGTTGTATCACCGGGCGCATCTGTGCCATCTTTAATAATTATAAAGTTTCCTGAGCGTATGGTATCGCCGGTATTGGATGGGATTGTATCTTCCTGGCTAAAAGCATTTAACCCTGCAAACAGAACGCCTGTCAATAATAATATTCGTTTCATTGATTTTTTTTTAAACTTATTTATTGTCTTCAAATTCAAGGTTGGCAACCTGCAGTTTGCCATCTCCTTTTATATATTCCTTTGTTTTATTACTTAATATGTTTTCAGCTTTTTTTAAAAACCCCTTCACTTTGTTTTTGTTGAGGTTTAAACCTGCTACATATAAAGACTGGTCATCGTCAGATGTATTGATCTCTTTATATCCTGCAGTCATGATTTTATAAGCCGGTTGTGCATTTTCGGCATCACTTGCCGCAAAAGAATGCGTATCGGCTGGCTTACTTTTTTCATTTATTTTAGGTTCAGGTACCATTGTATTTTCACTTTTAAGAAAGGTGGGTTTATTCTCCGCTATTAAAAATTCTTCATCAGCAAAGCGTTTTTTAGTTTCCTGTGCCGGAACATTAACCGGCTTGGTATGTTCTTTTTCCCGGCGCTGCAGTGAAACAGATTTTTCCTTTGAAATTGTAGGTAATTTTTCTTCCGCCTTATTTTCAGTAACAGTTTCGCCTGTCAAAGGTTGCAGCTTATTATTTTTAGCGAGTTCCGGTTGCTGTTTTTGAATTTCTACCGTTGGAGAAACTTTAGATGTTAACCTCACCTCCTCATTCTCTGCATACCACCACGAGAATAAAACAACGCTAATAAAAACCGCGGCGGCAGCAAACCTGGTAAAAAGGGGCAATATTTTTATGCTTTCCTTTTTATATAAAGAAGATTTATCTGGATGAATAACAGCTTCTGGTTGTAAAACTGATTGTTTAATGGCTGAAAATGCAGGCTGAATTTCCGGATTTTGTAATACCAGTTTTTCTACCTGCTGCCGCTGATCAGGTGTCAATTCATTATCTACATATAACAAGAACCAATATTCATAATTATGCAGCATATTTTCTTCTTCGGCATGCTTATATAGGTTCATTTTATCATCGTATACAGTATCATTCACGGGTTCCAGCTTAACCCCGTTCAATAAATCAAGCTCAGGGGCAAGATCCGGATTTTCAGAAATAAACATTTCAACCTGCTTACGCTGCGCTTCCGTTAATTCATTATCAACGTACAGCAGAAAATATTCTTCGTAATTATGTCTGTTTATATAATTCATTTACTTTTCTTCCTTTTTACCATTTACACCTTACAAAACATTTTCGGGGCTTACAAGGTAGTTTCGTAATGTTAACCGGGCACGGTGCAGGTAAACTTTTACCTGGCTTTCATTAAGCCCCGTAATCTGCCCAATTTCTTCATAACTGTACCCTTCATAATCCTTTAACAGCACCAAACTTTTTTGAATTTCGTTTAACCTGTTTAAAGCTTCATGCAAATTCTTCTTCATATTATTTACTGGTTGGTTAACAACCGATGCGTTTGCACTAAACTCATCCTTCAGCGTTATTCGTTTTACTTTTCGCAGGTGATCTATCATCTGGTTATAGGCAACTGTGAATAAATACGATTTACTTTTTTCATACATAACATTGCTTCTGTTAATCCATAATTTCTCAAATGCAGTTTGTACAACATCCTTTGCATCTTCTTCATGCCTTAAATTTTTCACAATGAAGCGAAATACATTATCAGCATACAGATTTACGCATTCATTGTATTCTCTTTCAGTCATATACTGTTCAGGTTGCGCTTTGGTTACCCATTCAAAACGTGGTCTATTGAAAAAAGTTACACAAAGAAATTATTTTTTAATCGTAATGATATCAAATAGCCAACCTATGTATTAAGCATTTACCCAATCCATACCTTTGCCCGTTAATTACGCCCCATGAGAGAACTTTCTGTTGTTATTACGGTTATGAATGAAGAGGAAAACATTTACCCGTTAGTAGAAGCAATCTCAAATGCCCTCTCTGGCTTTGATTACGAAGTTATACTGGTTGATGATGGTTCTGTAGATGCCACCCGGCAAAGAATTAAAGAATTGGCGAATGAAAGGATAATGCTGGTTGAGCTGCGTAAAAATTATGGGCAAAGCACCGCCATGTCTGCAGGTATTGATTATGCCAACGGCCATTACATTGCCTTAATGGATGGCGATCTGCAAAACGACCCCACCGATATACCAATGATGTTGCAAAAAATGATAAAGGAAGACTGGGATGTAGTGGCGGGTAACAGAAAGAACAGGCAGGATGGCATGTTATTAAGAAAGATACCCAGTAAAATAGCCAATTCTATTATCCGGTACATGACCAAGGTGTACATACAGGATTATGGCTGTACCCTAAAAATATTTAAGCGGGAAATTGCTGAAGAACTTGGGTTATACGGCGAATTACACCGTTTTATACCTGTTTTGGCCAGCATGCAGGGGGCACGAATAACACAGGTAGATGTGCAGCACCATGCGCGCCGCTTTGGTACTTCTAAATATGGATTAGGCAGAACCTTTAGGGTTATGAGTGATTTAATCACTATGGTTTTCTTTAGAAAATACAGCCAAAAGCCCATGCATTTATTTGGCACTATGGGTTTTGTTTGCTTTTTTATAGGACTGCTCATAAATATTTATTTGTTGATACTTAAGATTTCGGGTCAGGATATTTGGGGCAAACCCTTGCTTATTTTAGGTTTAATGCTATTGCTGGGCGGTATACAGCTTGTAACCATTGGCATACTTGCTGAAGTAAGCATGCGTACCTATTATGAAAGTGGTAATAAAAAAACCTACCAGGTTAGAAAAGTAGTGGGCGGGCAAACAAAAACCCAGGAAAATAAATGAGATGAATATGCCCCGCCTGCATTTGCCTTCTTACCTTAAACTACTTATAAAGATCTTCGTTTCGGGACTTTGCCTGTGGTTCGTTTTTAATAAAATTGATTGGGCAAATGCTGCAGAAACTTTCAGCAGAACCAATATAGGGTGGCTGTTGCTGGCTGTAGTATTATTTATTATTTCCAAAATAATATCGGCGGTGCGCCTTAATATTTATTTCAGAAATATGGATGTGCACCTGCCTGAAGTAAATAATTTAAAACTGTATTGGCTCGGCATGTTTTACAACCTGTTTTTGCCGGGTGGCATTGGTGGCGATGCTTATAAAGTTATTTTATTAAAAAAAAGAACGAATAAGCCAACCAGGCTTTTGTCGGCAGCTGTTTTATTAGACAGGATAAGTGGCGTTGCGGGTCTGATGATTCTTTCAGGATTATTTTACTTCTTTATTTTCAGGGGAGAAAATTATTCAACCTTCATTCTTGTTATGATTTTGCCGGGTGTGGCTTTGTTTTATTTAATTGTAAGAAAATATTTTCCAACATTTATTAAAGGTTTTTGGGCAACTTTTTGGATGGGCCTTGGGGTTCAGCTCGTACAGGTTATTTGTGCATTAATCATAATGCTTTCTTTGGGAATAAAAGAAAATCAAATTGAATACCTGCTCATTTTCCTGGTGTCATCCATTGTAGCCATATTGCCGTTTACTATAGGTGGCCTTGGTGCACGGGAAGTTGTGTTTCTATATGGAAGCCATATTTTTCTTTTAGACAAAAGTGAAAGCATTTGCATAAGCCTTCTCTTTTATTTAATAACCGTAGTGGTTTCTATGCCCGGATTATTTTGGGAATACCGTAATCCTTTAAATTCTAAAACTTAAAACTTTAATCACAAACCGTATTTATCTACCAGGTAAAGTAAGGCTGCCATATTTACGGCGCCCAATTTCAATTCCCTCATATTTACATTTTCATAAACATCGGTAGCTGCATGGTGAAAGTCAAAATACCGCTGGTTATCGGGCATCATTCCTGCAACCGGTACATTCAATGCTTTTTTTAAAGGCCCGATATCTGCTCCACCGCCACCCCGCTTAAAATTATTTCCCAGGTAAGGCTCAAATAATGGGTTCCAGCTACCGAGTTTTATCCACGCTGATTCGGAAACATCAAATCCAAAACCGCGGGGGGTAAACCCGCCTGCATCACTTTCTAAGGCAAATACATGTTTTTCATTTTTTGCTACGGCTTCCTCACTGTATTTGAGGCCGCCCCTGTTTCCATTTTCTTCATTGGCGAATAACACAAACCTGATGGTGTGTTTGGGAGTATATTTTAAATCTTTAAAAGCCCTTAGAATTTCTATAGTTTGCACAACACCAGCCCCATCGTCATGGGCGCCCTCTCCTACATCCCAACTATCAAGATGGCCGCCAACCGTTATATACTCACCGGGAAATTCACTTCCTATCAACTCCCCTATAACATTATAGGCTGTAGTATCGGGCAACATTTTTCCGTGGGTGTGAATGGAAGCCTGCACAGTTATACCCTTATCTAATAATTCATTAAGCTGCCTTACGTCCATTAGTCCAATGGCCATTGCCGGAATTTTTGGAAAAGAGTCATTATAATTTAGAGAACCAGTATGCGGCTCATTACCCGAACCGTTTGTCATTGACCTGAGCAATATGCCAATTGCCCCATATTTCGAAGCCCGGCTGGGACCACTTCCGCGGTACGTAACATTTTTTCCATACGCTTGAAAGGGACTTACAAAACTGTCTTCAAAAGGCACATTAAAAAAAACGATTTTATTTTTTAATTGTTCCTTTTTCCGTTCCAGATCATCAAAATCATTCACCCTAATTACATCAGCAGAAATAACATTCCCCGAACCCAAAGCATTTCCCAATGCCAATGCATGTAAGGGTTTAATTATTTTTTTACCTGAACTGTTTTTATATATAAGACAAGCGGTATCTCCTTTTCCACGTACCCAGTGTGGAACCATTAACTGCTGCATAATAACATGATCTGCACCCGCTGCGATCATTGCCTGCTGACCCCATAACTGTGCCATCACCATTTGAGGTGAGCCTGCAAGCCGGTGACCAATATCTTTTGTAAGGTGAAATAAATTGCTGTCTGCATCTTTATGCTGCAATATATTACTGGCTAATTGTCGTATAAAGCCGGAATCAGTAAACCATTGCTGGGAAAAAACTTGAAGAGGCAGCAGCAAAAGAAGTAACAGGTATTTTTTCATGCCGGGAAAAGTAGTGATTAACCTGAATATTGCCAAGAGAACATAAACCACAATTTTGGGGCAGGGGTTCTATAAAATGATTGTTACTTTGCCTGAAACAGAGTGTATGAGAATCGGAATTGTTTGTTATCCCACCTTCGGTGGAAGCGGCGTACTGGCTACAGAACTTGGAAAGGCTTTAGCAGATAAAGGTCATAGTGTTCATTTCATTACTTACCAGCAGCCTGTAAGACTTAATGTTTTTAATGCCAATATTTTTTATCATGAAGTTAGGGTTCCTACCTACCCTTTATTTGATTACCCACCATACGAAGTAGCTTTGGCGAGCACTATGGTAGATGTTATTTTAAATCATGATTTGGATCTTCTGCATGTGCACTATGCCATTCCGCATGCATCGGCAGCGTATATGGCAAAGAAAATTGTTGAAAAGAGAGGGAGGAAAATTCCATTTATAACCACCCTGCATGGTACAGATATAACCCTGGTGGGTAAAGACAAAACGTATGAGCCGGTAGTTACTTTTTCTATAAATGAAAGTGATGCTATTACTGCCGTATCAAATAATCTCAGGCAGGAAACTTACCGGTTTTTTAAAATAAATAAGGAAATAGAAGTCATTCACAATTTTGTTGATGTAAAACGGTTCGATAAAAAACCTATAGATGCTTTTAAAAAAGTGATTGCACCGAATGCTGAGAAAATATTGGTGCATGCTTCTAACTTTAGAAAGGTAAAACGTGTGGCAGATGTTATAAACATATTTGCAAAGGTTAAAAAGCACCTGCCTGCTAAATTGCTGATGGTTGGTGATGGTCCGGAACGACCGGTTATGGAAGACATGATTAAAGACCTGAACCTGCAGGATGACGTGCGCTTTTTAGGCAAACAAGAACAGATAGAAGAAATATTACTTATAAGCGATCTATTTTTACTTACCAGTGATTACGAAAGTTTTGGACTTGCAGCGCTTGAAGCTATGGCCGCAAAAGTTCCTGTACTAAGCACCAATGCAGGCGGACTTCCTGAAATAAACCTGCATAATAAAACAGGTTTTGCGCTGAATGTTGGTGATGTAGACGCAATGAGCAAATGTGCTATTGACCTTCTTTCCGATGAAGAAAAATTGCAGGAGTTTAAAACTAATGCCTATGAACAGGCGTTATGTTTTGATATTGAAAAGATTATTCCCAAATATGAATTGTTGTATAGCAGGTTTTGCAGGATGGACTGTGAAGAAGAGGCTTAAATTTACAACCTGTTATTACTAATAAAAATGCAGCGACCAGAACAGCACGTATTTACTTATTCTATAACTATTCTCCCTTCAGATATTGATCAGCTTGGGCATGTAAGTAATGTTGTTTATGTAAGGTGGATTGCCGAAGCCTCTGCAGCACACTGGTTTCGGCTTGCGCCAAAGAATATTACCGAGAAGTATATTTGGGTTGTTGTAAGACATGAAATAGATTACCTGAGTTCAGCTTTACTAAATGATGAGGTTGTTGCATATACCTGGGTAGGAGAACACAGTACCGCCACCTCTACACGCTATGTACAAATTTGTTGCGCACATTCAGGCAAACTATTTGTTGAAGCTAAAACGACCTGGTGCCTGATGTCTGCACAAAATATGCGACCTGCAAGAATTGATGGAGATATGAAAGACTTATTGAATCAAAAAAAATAAAACAACCAACTACCATTCCAGAGAATTTAATTAACCATGAAAAAGAACATCGCTTACAGAATACTCACTTATATTCTTTTAATTCCTGCCATTATTTTAAGTATAATGGTATTGATACTGGTTGGACCCGCATTCGCAAACCCATCTTTATTAATAGTATTGTTTATGGTGGCTTGTGTTGCTATTTATACTTTTACCAGCTTTAATTTTCTATTGCAGGGGGTTGATAAAAACAAACGTCTAAACCCATCAGCGCGCGACTGGATCAAGGTAAATGCCATTGTAACTATAGTGTTTGCTATCTTAATGCTACTGTCATCTTATACATTATTCACTCAGCCAGGTTTAGTAAGCGATACCTTAGACCAGGTTAGAACGCAATATCCATCAGCAGATATAACGGAAGAAGGTTTAATAAAATCAGTACAATCTATGATGCTGGCCTTTGGCATTTATTCCCTGCTGCTGCTCGTTCATATATTTATCACCTTCCGGTTGCTGAAGCAACTAAATTTCATCTTTGTGAAGAAGGATGGCAGCAATTAAACCGCTTCGCCAGCTGTGGGCTGATCGGTAGATTTATCCTGCTTATTAAAAATATTATTGAATACACTTTGCGCATCCTTGAAATGATCTTTCAGGGCCTCGCCTCCTTTTTCTTTAAACTCTTCAAAATATTCACGTGCCTTTCCGGCAGCATTGTCTGCTTCATCTTTTAAATTGCCAGCCTTTAATTTTAAATCAGCCATCAATTTTTCTTTTTCCTCAGGGCTCATACTGGCATATTTTGTAGCCGCAACACCGGCTGCTATACCCAGTAAAAAAATAGCGGAATCTTTTACGCTTAACATAGTAAGTTATTTTTCTAAAATTACGCGATTGTTTGCAAAACACTTATAGCAACCCATTGATAATTTCTGCCAGTTTGTGGTCTTTATCTGTAATTATATCCCCTGCATCATGCGTACTTAAAGTAATTTCAACACTATTATAAACATTGGTCCATATGGGATGGTGGTTCATTCTTTCGGCTTCTATTGCTACACGAACCATAAACGCGAATGCTTCGGAAAAATCTTTAAACTTTATTTTCCGGTACAGTGCATTATTATTTTCTATCCATTCTTCGGGTAAATCGTTTAAGATCATAATGTTTATTTAAAGGATGAGGTTGGCTTTATTTTTAACCTGGTCAATATTTATGTCTGTCACCAGTTGAACACCATTTATATTTTTAATAGCCTGCATAAGAGAAGCATAATATTCATCTGACACACGATAATCTTTTAGCAGCCATATATAATCTATATGCCGGAATTCGGGTAGCAGGTATTCACCCTCAAAATGATTATGAAAGATAAAATGACTTAGGTTAATATTACATTCATGGTATTCATATACGCTGAAAAGATACATCCTGTTCTTCTTCTGCATTTCAACCTCGTTCGCGGGGCTTAACCGGAAATTAAAACCAAGTAATTCATTCACCTGCCAGCAAAAATGAAAGTTCCTGGAAGGAGATATAATTCCCAGCAAACGGCTTTCGACAAAAAAATCACCGGCTATTTCAGATTGATCGAGCTTTAATTTCAACGCGAAAAAATTACATGGTGGTTTATAAACGCTGGAATAATATACTTATTTTTTGGGCTAATTTAAAAAGTTACCTGGGAAGTCATTTGCTTTCCGTTTCTTATAAACTGAAGCGTTGTTGATTGACCTTTTGAAAAATGTTGTAATACCTGCATGTACCCCTGCACGTCAACAAATTTATATTCACCAAGTTGCAGCAAAATATCACCGGGTAACAAACCTGCCTTTTCTGCTGGCTTTCCGGGGCTTATTCCATCTAATCTTAATCCTGTACCTGTAAAACTGTAATCGGGCATTACACCCATAGTAACCGGCAGGGCAACCATTTTAATTTCAGCATCCCGCGTGGGTAAAAAATCTAATTTACCCGCATTATCGGTTGCAGTAATGAGTGCGAAAACGTATTGTATAATAGATGATTCTGCGGCATAATTTATTTTATCATAATCATCTGTAGCCTTATGGTAATCCGTGTGTCCATTAGTAAAGAAGAACAACACAGGAATTTTAGAACGGTAAAATGAAGCATGATCGCTAGGGCCGGTACCACTGCTATCAATTCTTATTTCAATTTCCGGAAATTTTAATGAAGCCATTACCTGCCCCCATAACGGTGCAGTTCCAAAGCCGCCTATGGTAAGTTTTTTGTCCTTATCATATCTCCCAACCATATCCATATTAATCATGTAATTAGGGTTAATGCGTATGGATGGATTTTGCAGCCAGTATTTAGAACCCAACAACCCTGCTTCTTCACCCGAAAAAGCTATAAAAAGGTAATTATTGTTTTTGATCTTTGACTTTTTTAATAACCGTGCAAGCTCCAGTAAGGCAGCAGTGCCGCTGGCATTATCATCTGCACCATTATGAATCTGGCCGGCGCCATCCAAAGAATTTCCACCATTCCCATACCCGAGGTGATCGTAGTGCGCGCCAATAATAACTGTATTTTCTGCCTTATTATCTAAAAAGCCTATAACATTATGGGCTGTAATATTTTCTTGCAGAAGATCTACCTGCATTTTTAAGGCATAAGTTGTAATGGCATCCTTATAAAATTTTGCCATACCTTTTTTGGTTATATAAATTACCGGGAGGGAAACAGCCGCAGTAGTATCATTCTTATTAAATAAAATATTATCAATTTGGTTGCCGGTATTTATAAGACAAAGTGCAGTACCCTTTTTCTCCAAAGCACGGCTGGCCTGCGTTTGTATAAAATGATGTAGATCAAAATGCGGGTTTTGTTTATTCTCCTGTAAAACATCTTTCACATCTAAAATCCAGGGCTCAAACTGCTCTTTTAATGAAACAGAGGCATATCCTTCTACCATTCCATTCCCCGAAAAACTTAAAGGATAATAATCTTCATTTAAAATCAAATCAACATCTTCAGCAACCAGGGAATTATTTAAATCAGGCGCTGCTTTACCTTTATTTATTTCAAAAGCCTGAACAAAACCCTTTGTGCCTGCCGGTTGTAAACCCGCATCTTTCATTTTTGAAACAATGTAATCCATAGCCAGCCTTTCGCCTGTGGTGCCTGCCTCCCTGCCTTCCAACCTGTCATCGGCCAGAAACCTAATATGGTTTTGTATGTTCTGTTGTATGGTTTTGCTCTCCTTTTTATTTTTTGCTGACTGTGCAATACCAATAACAGGAACAAATAGTAAAACGACCAGAAATCTTTTCATACATCAGCAAATTTGAAGGCTTCAAAAATAAGCATAGCAGCGGTTAATAACCTTTAAATGATAGTTTAGCATTTAATACTTTCAATTCTTACCCCCAATTGTTAATCTCTCCCAAACTCGTAATAACAATTAACTGATTGAATTTACTTTTGCCGGTTAATGGGTTTAAAGGCTTCACTCAATATTCAAATTGCACTGGTAGGAAATCCTAATAGTGGTAAATCATCTTTATTTAATTCCCTTACAGGACTTAACCAAAAAGTAGGCAATTTTCCGGGTGTAACCGTAGATAAAAAAACCGGTATCAGCAAGCTGGAAGATAACTTGCCTGCACACATTATTGATCTTCCCGGCACATACAGCCTGTACCCAAGAAGGTCTGATGAGTGGGTAGCATATACAGTAATGATGGGTGTTGACACCCAGGTAACACCTAACATAATTATATTAGTGGCAGATGCCAGTAACCTAAAAAGAAACCTGCTTTTTTGCAGCCAGATTATTGATCTGAAATACCCGGTAGTAGTTGCACTAACAATGCTTGACATCGCCCGCAAAAAGGGTATTGAAGTAGATGTTTCCGGACTGGCAACGGAATTAGGCGTACCCGTTGTACCAGTAAATCCGCGAAAAAACAAAGGTATAGCTGAACTTAAGAAAACATTGGCTCAAACAGCAAGGCAACACCATTCTGCTTCATCCTGGGATTTTATACCTAATAAGGAACTGGCTCCGACAGCAGTTACATCTATGCATAGCATTATGCCAGGATTAAGTGATTATGCAAGCCTGCACTACCTTATTAACCACGAAAATTTTACACTGCCTGCTGAAATACATCAGCAAATTGCTGATGTGCATGCAAAAACAAATTTTAGTGCTGCAAAAACACAGGCAGAAGAAATAATGCAACGGTATACCCGCATTAAGCAGATTATGCAACAAAACGTTGTATTACCCGATCCCTTACAACAGAAACTTTTTACAGAAAAGCTCGACAATATTTTATTGCACAGGTTATGGGGTTATGTAATCTTATTATCGGTGCTCTTCGTGCTGTTTCAAAGTATATTTTGGCTTGCGCAATACCCAATGGATGCCATTGACAATGGGTTCGCCCTTTTAACAACGTGGCTTAATGAAATTTTACCGGTTGACTGGTGGAGTAATTTATTAGTTAATGGATTTGTGGCTGGTTTAAATGGCATCTTGCTTTTTGTACCCCAAATAATGATCTTATTTGGATTGATAACCGTGCTAGAAGACACCGGTTATATGGCACGCATAAGTTTTCTTAGTGATAAACTTATGCGAAAAGTTGGGCTGAATGGCAAAAGTGTTATGCCTATGATCAGTGGCTTTGCCTGCGCTGTGCCTGCCATAATGAGCGCACGAAATATTGAGAATAAAAAAGAACGCCTGTTAACCATTCTTATTACGCCTTTAATGAGTTGCAGTGCAAGGCTTCCGGTATACACTATTTTAATAGGCCTTGTAATACCTGATACCTTTTACATGGGATTTTTAAGCCTGCAGGGATTGGTAATGATGGGGCTTTACCTGTTGGGTATCATCATGGCGTTGATCATCAGTTACATTTTTAAATTTTTCATTCACCAAAACGAAAAAAGTTTTTTTATTCTTGAGTTGCCTACATACCGATCACCCCGCTGGAATAACATTGTTGTTACCATGGTAGAGAAAGCAAAAATTTTTGTTACAGATGCGGGTAAGGTTATTATGATCATAAGCCTTCTATTGTGGTTTCTCAGCAGTTATGGACCGAGTGAAAAAATGAACGAAATTGACGCGAAGTATGCACAGGTACAATCCCAGCAAATGCCTGAAGAAAAAGCGGATGCTTTAGAAAAACAATACAATACGGAGAAGCTTCAATACTCCTATGCAGGCATTTTAGGAAGAAGTATTGAACCTGCCATTAAGCCATTGGGTTATGACTGGAAGATCGGTATAGCCCTCATTACTTCTTTTGCTGCAAGGGAAGTTTTTGTTGGAACAATGGCCACACTTTACAGCGTAGAATCGAATGACAATAAAACTCTTCGACAAAAAATGGAATCGGCAAAACATGCTGATGGCACTAAGGTTTATACCTTACCTACTGCGCTTTCTTTAATGGTGTTTTATGTATTTGCCATGCAATGCATGAGCACACTTGCAGTTGCTAAACGTGAAACCAGAACATGGAAATGGCCAATAGTGCAGTTGGTATACATGACCGCGCTGGCTTATTTTATGAGTTTGCTGGTATATAATATTTTTTAGAATACTACTCAATTAAAAAAGCTTGCCCTGTTGCCCGGGCTTGCTGAACCTGCTGCAATCTAAGCTCCACCTTTCTGCATTCAAACCATATAATTTATTATACTTATTAAATTGCTGTTTAATTAACTCAGCAAGGGGTCCTTCACCTCTCATTCTAACACCCCACCTGCTGTCGTTTACTTTTCCATTATGGCTGTCTTCAATCATGTGCCATACTTTATCTGCCCTGTCGGGAAAATTTTTATACAACCAGTCGTGAAACATAATTTTAATAGATCCATTTAGCCTGATAAAAGTATATGCGCTGAATGTTGCACCATTTTCGCTTGCCATCTTCATTATACGCTGCATTTCATGATCATTTAATCCCGGTATCATGGGTCCAAGCATTACACCCATGTTAACACCTGCATTACTTAACTCTCGTATTAATTTTATTCTTTGTAAACCTGTAGTTGTTCGCGGTTCCATTAACCTTCGCAATTCTTCGTTTAGAGAGGTGATGGAAACAAGAATACTTACAAGGTTTCTTTTAGCCATTTCCTTCAGAATATCCATATCTCTAAGCATACCTGCATTTTTTGTGATCATACCAACAGGCTGGTTAAACTCCAGACACACTTCCAATAATTTTCTTGTAATTCTAAATTTTTTTTCTGCGGGCTGGTAACAATCTGTATTTCCACTCAAACCAATTGGAACGCACTCCCATTTAGGATGCATTAAAAATTTTCTGAGTAATTCAGGAGCGTTTTTCTTTACAATGATCTTGCGCTCAAAATCTAACCCCGCGCTGTAACCCCAATATTCATGCACATTTCGTGCAAAGCAATATATGCAACCGTGCTCACACCCCTGGTAAGGATTCATGCTATACATCATACCTACATCAGGACTATCAACTTTATTTACAATTGATTTTGCATAATCTTCCAGGTATTGGGTGGCACTGTTTTTTTCTTCCCAATCATCAATACCTTCAACATTTTCTTTTACTACCTGGTTTTTAAGAAACCTGTTATTTGTATTTATTTGCGCACCCCTGCCTTTAAAATAAAATGGATCATTATTATTACCAGGTGTAGGTAGAAAATTTTTATCACTCATGATTGCTTATTAGCTTTTAAAATCCAAATTCATTACGGGCAAAGCCAAATGCATGTTACTTATAACACAGGTTACAACACCCCAAAGAAGTTCGCGAAAATGATATAACGGAAAGTGCATATCTGCAACAGATTGCCCGCTTGCAGTAAGAATAAAATGTGTTTCATTAATAATAACCTTTCTTATCACTGTTTGATCTTTAAATGAAACCACAATTAAATCGTTGTTTACTGCTTGTAAAGATTTGTCAACTATTATAAAATCACCTTGTTTAATTCCATCAAGTGCCAGCGCATTATTATTTATTCTGAATAAATAAGATTCATTTTCATTTACCAGGAGGTGTTTATTCAGATCAATTGAACATGCCGCCAATTTATTCACACCCGAATTCGGATTACTTTTTATGCATGGTTTTTCAATTATCATAAATAACTATTTATTATTTTCTTTATACAAAGCTAATATTTTTAGTTTTTTAATGCTAATTTTATTATCAGGTTTTTTTATCTGGAATAATATTCTTAATGCATTTTGAAACCTTAAAGCATGGAAACTTATATAGTTGCTATTAAACCACATGAAGAAATGTGTATAAGAATTGAAAAGGAAAGAGCCATTTTCGCAGAAAAAATAAGGCAGGAAAAAGTGATATGGGGAGATTTTATTTCCTTATTAATCTTTAAACAAATTAATCAGTTTGAAAAACAAATAATAGTGGCTTTGAAAAGATCTGCAGGTGAATTGCCTTTATTAAAATTTGATATTGAAAATTATTTATTGATGCCCTCACATTCATTATGCTTAAACCTGGTTGGCAGAAAATCAGTTAAGGCGATAACTGATTCTATTAAAAAGTTGCCATACTTATTTAGAAATGAAACGGAGAATAAACCATTTTTTATTTTTGAACCCAAAATAATTATTGCAAACAGGTTAAAACCCTGGCAATATGAACAGGCAGCATTAGCTTATAATCATGAAACATTCAGGGGTATGTTTGTTGCTGACAAGCTGTATTTACTAAAGCGTGACGTAAATGGGAAAACTATTCAATTAGCAAGCTTCCCATTTAATACAATGTGTAAAGAGCGAAAACAATTGGTGCTTTTTTAGTTATAACTGTAAGACATGCTGCCATCTTTTTCATCCTTTAAATTAATACCCAGGGCAGCTAATTCGTTTCTTATCTTATCACTCGTTACAAAATCTTTTTTTGCCTTTGCTTCTTTTCGCATGTTGATTAATAATTGAAGTGTTCCATCTAACATTTCATTATCTGTCTCGTTTTCTGACTTGAGTCCAAAAATATTCTCAACAAAATCTTTCATCTTGTTTTGCAGCAATTTTATCGTTATTGCACTTAAAGCACCATCTGGAATATGTTTATCTTTTATGCCGTTTATAACAGAAACCAGATCAAACATATTCGCAATAACTTTTGCGGTATTGAAATCATCATCAATGAATTCTTCAAATTCTTCAACAAGCTTTATGGCACGTTCATTCAATTCATTATCGGTTCCTCTTTCATCTTCATTCACATTAAATTTTTGAAGATGTTCATATGCATCCCATAAACGTTTAAAGGCCTTTTGGGAAGCCAATAATGCATCGTTACTAAAATCTAATGTACTGCGATAGTGGGACTGTAAAATAAAAAACCTGATGGTCATTGGGCTGAAAGCCTGTTGCAGTAAGGGATGCGTACCGGTAAACATCTGGTTAAGGGTAATTACATTGTTGTAACTCTTACCCATTTTTTTGCCGTTGATAGTTATCATATTATTATGCATCCAAAACCGGGCTGGTACAATGTTGTTGCATACAACACTTTGCGCGATCTCGCATTCATGATGAGGAAATTGAAGGTCCATTCCTCCACCATGAATATCAAATTGTTCACCCAAATATTTTTTACTCATAGCAGAGCATTCTATATGCCAGCCGGGGAAACCATAACTCCACGGACTTTTCCAGCGCATGATGTGTTCGGGAGCAGCTTTCTTCCATAAAGCAAAATCGGCGCTGTTGTGTTTCTCCTGCTGGTTATCCAGTTCGCGTGTTGACTCGAGTACGTCTTCTAAATTTCTTCCGCTTAACATGCCGTATGGCATGCCTTTTTTATTAAAATGCGAATGATATTTTTCAACATTAAAATATACAGACCCATTTTCAACATATGCATAACCATCTTCTATTATTTTTTCTATCATTTCTATTTGTTCAATAATATGCCCGGTTGCAGTAGGTTCTATTTGTGGTACCACATTATTGAATTTTAACATGGCCTGCTGAAACATGTTCGTGTAGTTATGCACCAGTTCCATTGGCTCCAGCTTTTCTATGTGGGCTTTTTTGCTAATCTTATCTTCTGCTTGGCGACCCTCCTCTTCAAAGTGCCCTGCATCTGTAATATTGCGCACATACCGTACTTTATATCCCAGGTATTGAAGATACCGGTATACAATATCAAAGGTTATATACGGGCGGGCATGACCCAAATGACTTTCGCCGCTCACAGTTGGGCCGCATACATACATTCCTGCATAACCGGGTACGACAGATGTAAATTCTTCCTTTTTTCTGCTTAGTGAATTATAAATAGTGAGCGACATTAAATTAAATTGGTTGGATATTTTGCAAATAAGATTCGAATGAAAAATTAATCATTCAACAACAACTTAAGGCGTATATGGCGGAGTTAAAGTACATATAGAATCCGAAGATAATTAATTTTTTATACTAATATCTGCCAGTAACATCAGGTGATCGCTGAGGCTTTCATCCACCATTTCAAAATTATGAATCTTGAAATTTGAATCTGGCAAAATATAATCGATTCGTAAAGTGGGTGCCAGTGCAATAAAGGTTTTACCCACCCCAAACCCATATTGTAAAAACGCATCCTGCATGCCTCCTTTAATATGGAAATATGTGTATGAATTAGGCACATCATTAAAATCGCCGCAGATCACTTTGGGGTAGGGGCTTATTTCAATATTTGCTTTTACAACATCTGCCTGCAAACCGCGGTTAGTAAAGGCGACCTTCATTTTTTGTGCTATATTTCTTGAGGTTTGCACTACTTCGCTATTATTCTCTTTCATTTTATCCATACTTGCGTAGTCTGAACTGGTAAAAGCAAAGGATTGAAGGTGTGTAGTAAATATTCGCAGGGTATCTCCGTTAACCACTACATCTGTGTAAATAAGGCTTTCTGCAAACCTGCCAGAATATCTTTTTTTACCTGAATTTATAATCGGAAATTTTGAAAAAATGATAGACCCGGTGGTATATGAACCGTTTGATTTACTGTAATCAATGGCGTAATAATAATGTGGATATTTTTTGGTGAATAATCCAATATTATCAGCATCTCCACCTTTCGTATAAGAATGATTAAATTCCTGAAGGCATATAATATCAGGATTTACACCGGTAATGGCATCAGGTATTTCATTACGGTCATGTTGCTTTTTTTCTGCATCGTTGCTTAAGCCATACATGTTGCCCACATTCCAGCTTACGATGCGTATAGATGAATCCTGATTTAATTTTACAGGTTCTGATGTAGGCAGATTAAAAGCAAAAGCTACATTAACCTGTTTATACCCAATTATTAGGGAGAGTGCCGGGATTAAGGCATAGCGAGGATAGGTTACCAGCCAAAAAATGATAGCAAAAACCAGCACAATTATTATGTAAGGAACCATTAATCCAAAAAACCCAACAAACCAAAAATGTTGTGGATTAAGAAAGGGAATAAGGGAACTTAATAAAAAGAGTACGCAGACAATTATAGTAATTAAAAGCGAGCCTTTTTTTATAAAGCGCCTTATTAAGCTGGGTGGCATCTAGTAAAAATAAACGTTTAGAATGTATAAATATTACTTCCATGCAACATCAGTAACAACGGGATAGTGATCGGACAGTTTTTTGGAAATGACCTTGCATTGCAACACTTTCAGATCAGTATCCACCAAACAAACATCTATACGCAGGGTGGGAGAAAGTTTATAATAAGTGGTTCCAAGCCCAAAACCTTTTTGTAAAAAAGCATCCTGCATGTCTCCCTTAAGAATGCGGTAATTATACGAGGCAGGCGTGGTATTAATATCTCCGCAATAAATTTCAGGAATGTTTGTTGACCGCAACTCTGCTGTTATACTATGCACCTGCTTTTCATGTATCAATTCTGTATTAATTAATTTTCTTACAAGCGAAGTACTTTTATTAAGCGATGAACGACTTATAACATCCTGCTCATCTATCAGGGCAGAAGGATCGGTTAGCTCCAGCTCAAAAGAAGCAAGATGCGCTGTATATATTCTAACAGGTTTATTGTTTAATAAAACATCTGCATGGCAAAGACTTTCGTTTAATGTTTCTGTTCTGATCTTTATAGCACCCTTATTTTGAAGGGGTTGCTTAGCATAAATGGCTACCCCACCTATTACTTCTGTTTGCTTTCGCTTTACATAAACATCTTTCGACCGGTAAGCATATTTATAGCCAAGTGAATCTAATTCATGATGAACTGATACCCGTCTAATTCCTCTTTCTATGTTCCTGTATTCCTGAAAACAAAGTACATCCGGGTTATATTCTTTTATAATCGAAAGCATTTCCAGTCTTGTCTTAGCCCCGGGTTTGGATGGTGCACTCAGGTCAACAAAATTTTCAACATTCCATGTCATAATGCGTAATGCATCAACCTGTTTTTCAATTTGCCATTTACCGGAATTAAAAGCAAAAGAATTTTTTACATTTATATACCCTGGAAGTAATGCCAAAAATAAGAATAAGGCAAGCCTTTTATATACAAGTATTGCAATAAAAAATAACACTACCTGCAACAAAAACAAAAAAGGGAAAGAGAGTGTGAAAAAAGTAATGTATTTAAAGGATGATGGGGGAATAAAACCTGCCAGGGCACTAACGAGAAAAAGAATGGAAATTGTAATACAAAATATTACAAATAATGCTTTGGCTCCTCTTGAAAAAGACGGCATCAGAGTTGTTCCTTGCTAGCCTTATTAAGAAATTCCTTTTCCTCTTCAGACAAGTGATTATATCCTTCGCGGTTAATTTTGTCTAATACTTCATCCAGCTTTTGCTGAGTAATATGCGGAGTTTTTTCAAAGGGCTTGCGGGTTGCCTTATAAAAAAGTTCCTGGGGTTGATTTTTTCCTGAATGCATTTTATTTGGGTTAAACAAGTTGCCTGCCCAATCACTGAAACGGTGCATCCAGCTACCAATGTCTTTTCCACGGCCTAATTGTTTAATATAAACAAACCCAATTGCCGCTGCGGATATGTGCGCCAATACAAAGGGACCATTGCCTGATGCTATGGTTGCAAAATTTAGTGCAACAAAAATTAATGTAAGTACCCATAAAGGAATGCCCCCGTTTAATAAAGGAAAGATTCTGTAATTTGGCGCAAGTGTGGTGGTAGCAACAGCCACAGCCATCACAGCGGTTCCTGCACCCACAAGTGGTTGCACGTTTCCATTGGCTAATAAACCGGGAATAAGATTAGCGCCTGCGAGAAAAACCACTGCGCCAACAAACCCGCCATACAAATAAATGGGTATAAGCTTATCGTTACCTGCGAGGTCCTGAAGTATATATCCAAAACACCAAAGCCACAATAAACTGCTTATAAAATACCAAATGCTTTCATGAGAAAACATGTAAAGAAAAATAGTCCAGGGCTTTGTTATTGTCTCAGAAAAAACCGGCTTAAGAAAAACATAATCTGTTATTTGATTATGAAATAATTGCATGGAAATGTTTACACCATCATTACTCAGCAGGTATATCATTTTAATAAAAATGAGTGAAACAAAAACGACTGAATTAATGATCAATAACCAGGTAAGCGCATTATTATCCTGCCCAAGCAGTATCTTATATTTTTTATTTTGTTGAATGGTTGGCATGTTTGTCTGGTTCGTCAAAATTGAGACTAAAATTTCAAAACCACGTTAATATACATACGTAATTTGTTTGCAATAGGTTAATTTAAATAAAATAATTAAAGAATAAATCAGTAAAATTTTTTACGGTTATTTTTATTCCAGAAATATACAAGTGCGAAGCCTACAAGGGCGCCACCTAAGTGCGCAATGTGCGCCACATTATCCCCTGCAGAATTTTTAATTGCAGTAAATAACTCAAGCGCGGCATAAATAATAACGAACCATTTTGCTTTTATAGGAAACAAAAAGTATATGTACAGGTAAGTATTCGGAAACAAATAACCAAAGGCTGCAAGGCATCCAAAGACAGCACCCGAAGCGCCTATAGTAGGTTCATTCAGCTTTGCATTTACATATGCGTTAGTTATATGAAGCACATTTTCTGCAAGACTTAGATTGGTAGGGTTTTGCTGCCACATATCAATCATTTCATAAGACCTCGAGTTAAGAATGCTCAGGTCGTGTTCTGCAGAAAATTTCGCAAACTCCGTTACAGAAAGATTTTGCTGCAGTGCCATATAATCGTTCAGCAAATTATTGGTACCAACATACAGAGCGATCATATGCCCAAGGGCTGCACCCAAACCGCAAATAATGTAAAAGGTAAGAAAGCGTTTTGGACCCCAAAGGTTTTCGAGTACTGAGCCAAACATCCAAAGGGCAAACATATTAAAGAACAGATGATCCCAACCACCATGCATAAACATATGCGTAATGAACTGCCATGGCTGAAACATAGAGCTCTGCCACGTGTGCAAAGCGAAGTTATTTTCCAGGCTAAAACTGCTTTGTGCAAATGATACCTGTGCCAGGTAAATAAGCACATTGATAATTAATAAATTCTTTATAACTGTTGGTAAAATCTGAAACCTTCCCGGTCTGAATTCTGTCATATATATCCTCCATCTCCTTCAGGAGCCATTACATTCTTTTACAATTTAAATTCCCGCTACAATTTATACATCTTTCAGCTTCAGCTTCACAACATTTTCTATATGGTGTGTATGCGGAAACATGTCTACCGCCTGAATTTTCTCTACCCAATACCTTTCGCAAAGCAAAGATAAATCCCTGGCCTGAGTGGCCGGGTTACAACTTACGTATACAATAACCGGTGCTTCAATTTCCAGTAATTTTTTTACCAGTTTCTCGTGCATGCCTGCCCTGGGCGGGTCGGTTATAATTACATCGGGTCTCCCGTTCAGCTTAAAAAAATTATCGTCGCAAACATCTGTTACATCCCCCGCAAAAAACCTGGTATTATTTAGATGATTTAAACCTGCATTTGTTTCAGCATCCTTTACAGAAGCGGCATTAATTTCAATACCAATTATCTGTTTCGCCTGCCGGCTTAAAAATATTCCAATGCTACCCGTACCGCAATACAGGTCGTAAACTACCTGGGTTCCATCAAGTCCCGCAAAGTCGCGGGTAATCTTATACAGGTTCTCGGCTTGAATTGTATTGGTTTGAAAAAATGAATTTGGACTTATCTTAAAAGAAAAATTTTCCAGTTTCTCAACTATAAATCCCGACCCGGAAAACACCTGCGGCTCCAGATCGAATAAACTATCATTTCGTTTTGGGTTAATAGTATAAAGCAGGGTTGTTATCTGTGGATATTTTTCTAAAATAAGATTTAGTAATGCTACCCGGTTTTTTTCATCTTCGAATTTAAATACCACATTTACCATCCATTCTCCTAAAATGCTGTTTCTAACAACAACATTTCTTAACCATCCTTCATGCTTCCTGAAATCGTAGAAAGGCAAATTGTTCTGCCTAGTAAAATCAGCAATTTCATTTCTTATAGCATTTGTAGGTTCAGGCTGCAAATGGCATTGAAGTATTTCCACTACTTTATCAAACTTTCCTTTGGCAAAAAAACCTGCAACAGGGCGATAAAACTTTTCAGTAATATCCTCATTGTTTCTTGCCATTTCATTAAAAACATTTTCAGGAATAAATTGCTTCGCTGAAAAAGTATACTCAAGTTTGTTGCGGTACCTTCTTGTTTCAGCACAGCCAAGAATAGGTATTGGTTCAGGCAATTCTAATTTTCCAATTCTTTTAAGGTGATCCATTACCTGCCTTTGTTTAAATGCCAGTTGCTTCTCATATGGCAACATTTGCCATTGGCATCCGCCACAAACATCAAAATGCTGGCAAAAGGGTTCAATCCTGGCTTCAGATAGCTTATGAAAAAGAATGGCCTGACCTTCAGCCCAATCTTTTTTACTGCGGTTCACTTTTACGTCAACCACATCTCCCGGTACCGTCTTTTCAACGAATATTACTTTACCTTCTTTTCTTGCAAGCGACTTCCCTTCTGCTGCATAATCTTCAATTTGCAATTGTTCAATCACAAAAGGTTTATTCTTTCTTTTCACGGCGCAAAGGTAACCGGATTAAGAAAATCTTTGTACTTAATCAGGTGGTTGAATAAGGAGCCCGGAAACAATAGGTGTCATTATTTTTTCGTTTATGCGACAACGATTATTCAAGGATGGTTTTACACCAGGTTAACAAATTCACGTGGATATTGAAATATATTTATGCGCTGAAATGAAAAAACTGAGCGCAAACATTTTACTTATACTGGCTGTTATATTTTTAACACCGGCCTGGGGTAATACACAACCTGTTAAAAACTTACCTGGCTACCATATTTCTGTAACACTGCCGCCTTATAAAAACGACACTGTTTTTTTGGCGAGTTATTATGGCAAAAGCAACCGCATAGCCGATACAGTAATTTTAAATGATAAAAGTGAAGGCGTTTTTGAAGGAAAAGAAAAACTGCCCAGGGGCATTTATTTTCTTGTTTCCCCGGAGCGTACATTATTATTTGAAATACTGATGGATGATACCCAGCAGTTTAGTGTGCAAATGAATAGTGAAAACAATGCAGATCTTGTAATAAAAGGGTCTGCTGAGAATTCCCTGTTTGCCTATTATACGCGAACACTTGGAGAAATTAGTCCGGCAATAAACAAAGCGCAGCAGCATCTTAAAAGTGCAATAAACCACGATGATTCAACGCTTGCAAGAAATGAATTAAGAATAGCGGCGAGCAGGCTTACGACCTTCAGGGACAGCCTGATGAAAGCCAACCCGTTTTCAATGCTGGCCACATTACTAAATGGAGCCAAAATTCCTGAATACCCACGCCCACCAGTAAAGGCGGATGGAACCATAGATTCTCTTTACCCTTTTTATTATGTAAAGGATCATTACTGGGATGGCGTTGATTTTTTTGATGAAAGATTTTTGCGCACCCCTTATTTCGAAAAAAAACTGGATGATTATTTTAAACAGTTTGTTGCTCCGCACCCGGACAGCATTGTAAATGAAATTAGTTACATGCTTTTGTCTGCCAGGGAAAGCGATGAAATGTTACATTATTTGCTAGCAAAATTCACAGACAAATACATTAATCCTGAGATAATGGGTCAGGACAAGGTTTTCCTGTATTTATTTGAAGAATTTTATCTTAAAGGAGATACTGCCTGGTTAAGTGCTGCGCAAAATAAATATATTCTGGATCGCGGATACAGCCTTATTGCAAACCAGATAAATGAGCAGGCTGCACCAATGGAAATGCTGGATACCTCCGGCAAACCCGTATCACTTTACGACATACATTCCCCCTATACTTTTGTTGCTTTTTGGGATCCGCATTGCGGGCACTGTAAAGACCGCATTCCGGTACTCGATTCTTTTTACAGGGCAAAATGGAAAGACCTCGGGGTAGAAATTTTTTCGGTGAACGTTAATGAAAATGTATTTGATGACTGGGTTACTTTTATAAACGAACATCACCTGCAAGGCTGGATACATGCGTGGCAAACCCGGGAACAACGGATTGCCCAACAACAATCGCAGCAGGCAAATTTCCGGCAATTATACGATGTGCAGGAAACACCAACTTTCTTTTTACTGGATGCTCAAAAACGCATTATCGCAAAAAAGCTAAGTTTAAACCAGTTCGATGAAGTATTAACAACCAAAACACAAAAACCAGGCACCTAACTATTATAACCATGCAACGCAAACAAATTTTTCTGCTTGTAGCCATTTTGTTTTCAATAACATCTTTTTCTCAAACGCTTTTTACTTACGGCAATAAAACTGTTACCAAAGAAGAATTTATTAAGGCATTTAACCGCAACCCAGATACTACGGGCAACCGTAAAGAGAAGGCGAGGGAATACCTTGATATGTACATCAACTTTAAACTTAAACTGCAGGCTGCCTATGATGAAAAGTTGAATGATGACCCAGCTATATTTCAGGAAGCAGAAAACTTTAAAATGCAGCTGGCAGAAAACCTGGTGAATGAACAGGCAAATATTAACCAGCTTGTTCACGAAGCCTTTCTACGAAGCCAGAAAAATATTAAAGTGGCACAAGTGTTTGTAGAAGTCGCCCCGGGAGAAGACACCGCTGCAGCATATCTACGAATAAACCAGGCGCTAAAAGCAATAGAAAAAGGCAACAAGTTCGAAGAGGTTTCCGCAGAATATTCAACAGACTCACTCGTGAAATCAATGGGGGGCAGAATAGGTTACATTACTGCATTTATTCTACCTTATAAAATGGAAAATATTGTTTATGGTCTTGCACCTGGGCAACATTCATCAATTTATCATAGCAGCATTGGATACCACATTTTTAAGAATTTGGAGGAGCGCCCTGCTATGGGTACACGCCGCATTCAACACCTTATGTTTCTTACTCCGGATTTTTATTCAGATACGGAAAAGCAACAAGTAGCAAAACGTACCGATTCAATTTATGACCTTCTAAAAAAGGGAGCTTCATTTAATGCTATACTGGAGCAGGTTGGGCAGGTAGAAAACCACGATTTTACTCCTATTAATGTAGAGGTTGGGAAGTATAACCAGGATTTTGAACAACAGGTTTTTAGTTTAAAAACTCCCGGGGATATCAGTGTTCCTTTTGCAACGTCTTATGGTTATAATATCATAAAACTGGTAGATACCCTTCCGGTAGTAAAAGATGAAGAAGACATTATAAATATATCTAAACTGCAGGAGGTTATTTTAAACGACTCCAGGTTAAACGTAGCCAAAAAGAAACTCGCCGAACAATGGTTAAAAGACGTAAAATACAATCCATCTACCTACAATAAGGAAGATTTAAAAATTTACACTGACAGTATATTGAACGGTAACGATCCGGCAACAGGTTATAAAAGCATTAAACCTTCAACTATATTATTCGCTTTTGAAAAACAAAAATATACCGTTGAAGACTGGATAAGATTTTTAAATAACAATGAGGAAGCCCTGGAAGGAAACGTTACTTCTGCTTTCGACAGACTTATGAATATGTTCCTGACCAATGAAGCTGCCAGTTATTATAAAGCACACATTGAAGATTTTTATCCCGCAGTAAAAGACCAGATAATTGAATTTAATGATGCAAATATGCTATTTGCTTTTATGAAAGCAAACATCTGGGACAAAGCAACTGAAGATGAAGCAGCCTTAAAAAAATATTACCAGCAACACAAGAACAGGTATATATGGCAACCATCGGTGAATGCACTTGTGGTTACAGGTTCCGATGAAGAAACTGTAAAGGCTGTGGCAGCCCAGGTTAAAGCAAATCCGTCTGACTGGCAAAACATAATAAGCAAATATGCTGAAAGAAACATTGATGCCGACAGTAGCCGATACGAATTCAGCCAATTACAAATGAGCGATTCATTACAATTTACCGAAGGATATCAAACCTCGCCATCTTTTAATGAACAGGGGGACAGCTATACATTTATACATATTTTCAAGGTGCACCGGGAGCAAGGTCCAAGAGAATTTGATGAAGCCCAAGGCATGGTTATTAACGATTACCAGCAGGTTATTGAAAATGAATGGCTGGAAAAATTAAAGAAGAAATACCCTGTAAAAATAAACGAGGCAGTTTTTAATACCATACAGTAATTTATTTCGCGGGCATAATTAATTGCACTGCGAAGTGTTATTTTGCACGATTAAATTAATGCGTGCAAACTCTTTCCAAACGCCAGAATATACTTAGCCTTATAAAAGGTTCCATAAACGGGCAGGAGCAGGATTTTACTACCGGTAGTATTCGTCGTGCCGTGATCTTACTTGCCATTCCAATGATTTTGGAAATGATGATGGAGTCGGTGTTTGCCGTAGTAGATATATTTTTTGTTGGCAAATTAGGGAATGAAGCCGTGGCCACTGTGGGACTAACCGAATCGGTATTAACGCTTGTTTATTCCATTGCTATTGGTTTAAGTATGGCAGCCACAGCCATTGTAGCCAGGCGTGTAGGTGAAAAAAATTACGAAGCAGCCTCCTGGGCAGCAGCACAAAGTATTTTACTCTCCCTTGCAATCACTGTCATCATCAGCATTACAGGAATGTTATTCGCAGCAGATATTTTAAGGCTGATGGGTGCGTCTGAAAAAATTGTACAGGAAGGAGCCATTTATACAAGAATTGTTTTTGGAGGCAGCATTGTTATTATGTTGCTGTTTTTAATAAATGGTATATTTCGCGGAGCCGGCAATGCAGCCCTTGCAATGCAAAGTTTGTGGCTTGCAAATATTTGCAACATTATTTTATGCCCTTTATTAATTAATGGTTGGGGTCCTTTTCCAGCGCTTGGTTTAAAGGGTGCAGCAATCGCTACGACTACAGGCAGACTTGTTGGGGTGTTATACCAACTTTCCCGCTTTTCAGGTAAAGGAATTTTGCATATTAAACTATCCTATTTTTCGATTGACCTTACCCTAATCAGGTCAATTATAAAAATTGCATGGACGGGTACTATACAATTTATTATAGCCTCTGCAAGCTGGATATTTTTAGCGCGCATTATTGCAGAATTTCATGAAGCAGCCCTGGCAGGATACCAGGTTGCCATAAGGCTTATTATATTTTTTATTTTGCCTGCCTGGGGATTAAGCAATGCAGCTGCCACACTGGTTGGGCAGAATTTAGGAGCCAATAAACCTGACAGAGCTGAGCAAAGTGTTTGGAAAATAGCCAAATACAATTCCATTTTCATGATACTTGTTTCAGTATTTTTTTACCTGTTTGCAAAGCCTTTGGTAGAGTTTATGAACAAAGACCCGCAGGCACAGGTTTATGCCATTGAAGCTTTAAAGATCATTAGCCTGGGATATTTGTTTTTTGGTGTGGGTATGGTTATGATGAATGCTTTTAATGGTGCCGGCGATACTAAAACACCAACGCTGGTTAACCTGCTTGGTTTCTGGGCTATACAGATACCGCTTGCATACATACTTGCCATACATTTAAAATATGGACCAACAGGTGTTTTTGTTGCAATAGTTATAGCAGAATTCCTGCTATCTGTAACAAGTGTGATTCTGTTTAAAAGAGGAAAGTGGAAACTTATAAAAGTGTAAGACTAAAAAACGTCCTCTAAAACTATGGTTGGATATTTCTTCTTTGTTGAAGGATTTATTAGCGTTACATCATTGTAATAAAATTTTGGACGCTGGTACAATAAAGTCAATGCTTCTGCATGCCCCATCTCATTATAATCATCCGGGAAATTCTCTTTTAAAACCTTAGCGATCATGGGTGCATATTTAGGACTAACGTAAGGAAACACGTGATGTTCTACATGGTAGCTAAAATTCAGGTGTAAGAAATCAAAAAATTTATTGGTTTTTACAGACAATGAATTTACCAGCGGATCATTGGTTTCTTCCGTAAGAGGATTAAGAAAATGGTTAGTAGAAATATAACTCATTACCACCCCGTTACTAATTAATAAGGGTATTAGAAACAGGTAAATAAAACCAAAGGGTGTAATAATTGTGGCAAGTCGTAATCCAGATAACATACACAGCAATTAAAAAACGTTTCGATGTTTTTTCATCTGCCTTATTGGTAAAAATATTTGGTTTATGCAGCCACTGAATATATATGCAGTAAAAAGAAAAGAACCAGAAGGGAAAGGTATAACTCGCCCATGATCCACTACCAGGCAATAAAGTATTTAGTTTCTGAAGTATTTTATTTCGCTTGTATTTTTTTCTTCCAAAACAATCAGGATCTTTAACTGAATGCTGAGTGTGCTGGTGGTGCTTTCCGTTATGTGCATGTATCCATGCTCTTCCATGTAAGCCCCATGGCAGGTAACACATAGTACTAAAAAATAAAATGGCTTTTTTGTTTTTTATAACGGTTCCATGGGTTATTTCATGACCAAGAAAAAACAGGCAACCAAAACTGTGACCTATTAATAATGAAGAGATTAATTGTATCCACCATTCAGAAAAATTAGCTATTAAAAATATGCCTGAAATAATGATGGCATAATTAATAAAGAACCAGGTTAATCTTTGGGGAACAGGTTTAAAAACATACTTCGGAAGCATGCCTCTTACAGCATTAGCATAATAACTTTGGTCTTTTAGCTCCTCCCTGAATTTACGTATATCTATACTTTCAGGAACGCCGGGTACAGCAATTAGTGTTTTCATTGTTTAGAGTACTTAGAGATAATGGATTAAAGATCAAATTTAATTTGCTTTATTCAATTATCTCTAATAATGAGGGATTATTTTATAAATTCCTAATAAGGTACGTAAATTTCTATTAATGGGATTATTGCACCACTTTTTCAACCCTTATACCCGCAGAAAGAACATAACGAAGTGGATTCTCACGCATTATTTGCTCAAGTGTAAATGTATGTTCGCCTTTTTGTAAACGCACGGGCTGTTTATTCAACAAAATTCTGTGCTCAATAACATCATTAAAAGCGGTACCCAGCCAACCCCTGGTATTATCTGCTAGCATTAAGTTTGCTTTTTGCGTATCGGCGTTTTGTTGCGGAGATTGCCTGGTTATTTTTAACCAGATATTATTAAAAGGATACGCGTCTGTATGGCGAATAACAGCATATAGGTTATAAAAAGACAAACTGTCTTCAACTAAAAATGTAAATGAAGGTTTCTCGGCGCGCTGCCACTCGTGGCGTGTAAAGCTTTTAGACTGCTCGAAAAGATCGATGGTATCACAACTTTTACAAAGAGCAGTAACAATGAATAATATTAAAAATGTTTTAATCCACCGCTTCATCTCACATCAGTATTTACTTTTGAATTAAAAATACTACCCATACTTATAATACATTTAATGCCTGTTCTTTTGCTTTTTCAAGTTCATCTTTCATTAATACAACACACTTCTGCACCGTAGAATCGTATGCTTTAGAACCGGTAGTATTTATTTCGCGGCCGATCTCCTGTAAAATAAATGCAAGCTTTTTTCCTTTACTTATTTCCTGCTCATTAATAACACTTAAGAAGTAATCACAATGATTTTTTAACCTTACCTGTTCTTCACTAATATCAATTTTTTCAATGTAGTATATAAGCTCCTGTTCTAAACGGTTCGGATCATAATTATCTTTTCCCACATTATCTTCCAGCACTTTTTTTAAACCGTCTTTAATTTTAATGCGACGCATACTTTCTAGCTCGGTAATAATTTTTTGCTGCAATTCAATGTTAGCAATGCGTGCTTTTAAATCGTCTTCCATGCTATAGCCTTCATCCTGCCGGTGTTTATTTAAGGCAGAAATTGCTTCTGAAAGTGTGCCTTTAAATTGATCCCATTCATCTTCGGGCAGTGTTTCATTAGACTGTACAAAAATATCAGGCAGTCTAAGTAAAACACTTAGTACATTATCTGGCGGAATACCCAAATCTTTTGCAGTTTCTGCTACAGGTAAATAATATGCTTTAAGTAATGATGTATTAATGCTAACAGCTTTTGAATTTCCGTTTTGCTTTAAGGTTATGTTGCATTCAACATTACCTCTTATAAGCCCTGCATTTAAAAAGTTCCTGATTTCAATTTCATAAGGTTTTAGAATGGCTGGAAGAAATAATCTTACATCGTACTGCTTACCGTTAAGAGATCTTATCTCAACAAGAAAAGTCTTATCGTTTATGGTCTGTTCTGCCCTTCCATAACCCGTCATTGAATACACCATACATCGTTGTTAAGAGGTAAATATAAAGGTAAATAGCTGTAGTAAAAAGCAAAGGCAATATTTACTGGCAATGAAAATTAAACTTCAATTTTTTCTAATTGAACCATAAAATATTCCAGGTACATCTATGATTTACCACCATTACATAACGTAACTTTTATTTGGTATTATACATATAAATTTGCCCCCTTACCATGTCGAATAAATCAATATTAAAAAGAATAGCCAATTGGGAAACCTGGCCCTTTTATATAATATATTCTCCGCTGGTATTTTTATGGGGTTATTACGCAATTCGAAGTAAAAGATTCTGGTTCTTTTCAAATATTAATCCTTCCCTTGAATTTGCCGGTTTTGAAGGTGATTCAAAAAAACCCATGTATAGTCAATTGCCTGAGGATCTATATCCCAGAACCATTTATATTAACCATACCGAAGAATACAAAAATGTATTCAATAGAATTGTTGAAACCGGCCTGACTTTTCCCCTGGCAGTAAAGCCAAATATTGGCGCTCAGGGTTTATTATTTAGGAAAATAAATGATGAAAAACAACTTAAGATATACCATGAGAAAATTGGCGTTGAATACATTGCCCAGCAATTAATTAACTTACCGGTTGAGGTAAGTGTTTTTCATATTCGTTACCCGCATGCTGCCAAAGGCATCATAACCGGTTTTATAGAAAAGGAATATATGCACGTTGTTGGCGACGGAAGATCAACATTGCTGCAATTAATTTTAAAACATCCGAAAGCAGTTGTGTTTAAACACGAGCTTTTAATAAAACACGCCCGAAATCTTGAGGTAATTGTTGAAGAAGGTTCTGTCTATAACTTAAATATTACCGGCAACCACAACCGCGGTGCAAGATTTATAAATTTAAGAAATGAGATCAATGCAGATATGCTGCAGGTTTTTGACAATCTGAGCTTGTTTGCCAAAAACTTTTATTACGGCAGGTACGATATTAAAACAAGTTCTATAGCCGATCTTAAACAAGGTAAAAACTTTTCTATTCTAGAATATAATGGCGCAGGTGCAGAACCTAATCACATATATGATTGCAATATGAGCTATGCAAGGGCATTAAAAGAAATTGCCATTCATTGGGGACATATGTATAAAATAGGCAGAATAAATTACCGCAATGGCATTCGTTACCTAACCTTTTTTGAAGGAATGAAAATGCTTACAGATGCCAAAAAATTATTCAAAAAATTAAATCAGCAAGACCTTGAGCTTGTTATACCTGAATAAAAAAAGAGCCACTTTTCAGTAGCTCTTTTCAATATTTTATAATAAAAATTATTGTTTGGTAACGTTATAGGTGTTGGTTAAAAAGTTAACCTCTACTTTATATGTCGCGCTTTCATCAGGTGCCGGAATATCTTTTGCAGGTCCGTCTGCTACAATAGGTCCGCCCCATTTGGCTGATTCAATACCATTATCCGGGCAGCCATATTTGTGTGCCCAGCTTCCATTCTCTGGAAGGAAAAGATAATGACCACCACCGTTCAGCGAAATCACAATTTCGTATTGCGTAGAATTAAGTCTGGTTAATTGTTGAGATGGTGTTGGAACCGGGTTACCCCAACCGCCTGGTGTTGCGTCGCCAACCATAAACAGTTGATCGGGTACTGAACCGCTGTAAGGCGTTACCGTGTAAGTTCCGGTTTGAAAATTTAGTATAATAGTATACCATCCTGAAACCGCAGGACCAGGAAAATTATCTTTTTCATCATAGCCAAACGAACCGCTTTGATTACCGCCTGCAACCGTATTATCCGGTATAGCATACTTATGTGCCCAACTTCCATTTTCAGGAAGTATTAAATATTCATTTCCGCCTATCAAATTAAATACACCACCATATGTTGTTTCATCAATTTGAGATAGTTCCTGCGAAGGCACAGGTACCGGGTTACCCCAACCACCCTGCGTGGCGCTACCTACAATAAACAGTTTACCTGTATAAGGTAATACTACGGCCGGAGGCACTTTATAAGGCGTCATAGCAATGGTAACAACATTAGATGTTTGTTGATCATTGTTGTTTGAGTAAGAAGATACTACTCTTACATCTACATTATAGGATACGCCAAACTCAAATCCAAAACCCAGCAAAATGTCATTTATTTCCTTACCGGTAAAAGAAACATTGTTTTCACCAGTAACTTCAACGGTATGGGGTTTTGTAAAATTTCTACCTGAAGAGTCCATTTGCACCAGGTATTTTACCGAGCTGCTGTCTGTAGCATAATTAGGATCAGTCCATGCAAGTGTAAGAACCGTGTTATTTGAATCTGCCGGATCTGTTGTAATAGTATTTGTACTGGCAGTTAATTCAGGTGCATTTCCTTTGTCGTAATACGAAAGGGAATCAGCTTTATCGCAGGCAATCACAAGTGTAGATAGCCCAACCAATAAAAGGAGATAGTTTACAATATTTTTCATCATCAGAATAATTAAGTGGTTATTGTTTGGTTACAGTAAATTTTCCCTTTTGAAAATCAACCTGAATTTTATAAGTGCCTGTTTCAGCAGGTGCAAGAATGTCTTCACCCTGTGCTTTAAAATCTCCCCCATACACGGTATTAGGATCATTCTTATCAAAAGTGCCATACTTTTTATCCCAGTTTCCATAATCAGGAACAAATAAGTAAGAACCACCACCATTAAGTACTGCGGTTAATTCATATAAGGTTTCTGTTACCTGGGTGAATTTCTGAGAAGGAACATCCGCATCTCCCCCGCTCATCCAGCCTTTTTCTGAAGCACTTCCTGTTATAAAAAGCTCCCCTGTTGCAGGTGGCGTAACTTTTGGAGGAATGGCAAAAGGAGTTGAAACATAAGTAACAGAATTAGAGGTAAGTTTCGCACTGTTATTTACAAGAGACGAACTAACCCTTATTTCTAAAGTATGCTCAACACCTGACAATAAACCTAACTGGTTTAGCATAATGTCGTTCATCTCAGAACCGGTAAACCGATATTCAAGATCCTGATTAACAATAATTACTTTTTTTGCGGGATTTGAGAAATTTGATCCAAGCGTATCTATTTCAATATTGTAATTAACATCGTGCGAGCTAACACCTGTCGTAAACATGTAATCAGGGTTTGTCCAGTTTAATGTTAGTACAAATTTGTCTTTATTAGTGAATGAAACTTCGGCTCCTTCTGTTGAGGTAAGTACGGGTGGTGTTCCACCTTCATAAAAGATCTTTGTTTCTTCCTTTGTACAGCCCCACAACATCAGCGATGTTATGAATGCGAAGGCTTGAATTTTGAAAAAGGTTTTCATTTTTTGAAATTATTTTAAACTGTAGTCGAATTTATTATTTGTTAATACCCTGGGTTTTGTACCAGGTTTGGATTCGTATTTATTTCCGGTGAAGGAATAGGATACAAGTTTCTAAAAGACTCTACTGCACGACCACCGGGTACATTTCCTTTCCAGGGCCACAGATATGCGGCAGTGGTAAACTGGTTATACCTTATAAGGTCGGTTCTTCTTTTACCTTCATAATACATTTCCCGGGCCCTTTCATCTAGTACATCCTGAAGGGTTAATGTAGAAAGGTTACCGGTTGTATTACCATATGCGCGCTGACGGAGCAGATTTACATATTTTAATGCTTCAGTTGTATTGCCTGCTCTTAATTGAGCTTCAGCATAATTTAAATAGGTTTCGCCCAGGCGGAATAAAGGAAAATCAACATCAACCCAAGTGATGTTAGAACCAGGCTGACCGGCAGATGTAACATTTTTCCATTTACGTACACCGTAACCACTTCTGAAATCACCAATATCTGTTATCTCCAATGTTTGACCTCCAATCTGGAACATAGGGCGTGTATCTGTGCTGCCACTAATATCCTCAAACTTATTAACCAGCCCACTCGTGGTACGCAAACCTGCCCATCCAAAATCAATCCCAAAATTATTAACGTTCATATCGCCACCAACAGGTGCATGAACCAGGTAAGTTGTTCCACCCCATGTGCGGGTGTAGTTACCATCGAAAGCAATAGGAAAAATGATTTCAGGAGAAGTTTGGTTATCTGCAAGAAACAGGTGACTGTAATTATTATCTAACTGGTAACCTGCATTAATCACTTTTAAGCTGTAATCCGAGGCATCGCTATATCTGGCGGTACCGGCATATACTTCAGCATTCAGGTACAGGTTTGATAACAACATCCAAACTGCAGCCTTATCTGCCCTTGCGTATTCATTTTGCTTTGGTTCTGGCAATAAGTTTTCAAGGTCTTTGGCTTCAGATTCAATATAATCAAACAGGTTTGCTTTGCTGATCTGTGAAGGAAGAAACGCAGTAGCTATAGGATCTTTTTCTGTAACGAACGTTACATTTCCAAAAATATCTAATGCATGCCAGTAACTTAATGCACGTAAAAATCTAGCCTCGGCGCGGTATTCTTTTATGGTTTCAGCGTCTGCACCGCTAAAACCTCTTGAAGCGATGTTTTCATCAGAAGCCTCTAAAATAAAGGCATTAGCAAGTGTTATCTGGAAAAACAAGCGACTATAAAGTGCTCTTAAAAAGTTATCGGAAGAGGTCCAGTCCATTTCATGAAAATCTTTAATGGTCTGGTCGTTCCAGGCAATAACAGCTTCGTCGGTAGGCAGTTCCTGCACATTCCAAAGATTACGCAGGTAAGACGAAAATCCTTCATCAATACCGGCAAGATCGCCGCTACCTGCCGGCCCTGCATTTCCCGTTAAAGCAAGTCCACCATAAATTTTTGCCAGGGCGCTCTGGTACCCATCAACCGTAGTGTATAGCGTATTTGGTGTTTCTGCAAATGGCGGATTGCGGTCAAGGTCTTTAGTGCAACTAAACAAGGTAGTTGCCAAAAAACCTACAATTAATATTTTATTCATTTTCATATAGAAAGATTGTATTGTGTTTTCTTAAAATCCAAGGTTAAGTCCTAAACCAAAAGTTCTTGGCCTTGGGTATATCGTATTGTCAATACCTGATTGTGATTGCAACTCAGGATCAAGTCCGCTGTATTTTGTAATTACAAACACATTAGAAACATTAAAGTTTACACTTAAATTGGCTTTGTCTTTTAAAATAGAACCTACATTATAGCTAACGTAAGCATTATCCATTCTAAAGAAAGAAGCGTTCTCTAAATAATAATCACTCCAGGTCTGCCGGCTGTTAAAATCAGTATTAAAAATATCAACATGACCATTGTTTAAATAACCCTGACCGGTTATAATGTTTTGTTTAATACCTGCATTTGTAGCTAAACCATTATATGCATAGTTATCAAATGCAGCCCTCATGGTAAAACCACCACTTAACCTTTTATAAGTTGAATTAAGCGAGAAGCCCATATATACTTTTGGTTCCGGGTTCTTGGTCCAGTATTTATCCTGTTCGTTGATTATACCATCACGGTTACGGTCTTCATACAAACCTTCAATTGGGTTTCCGGCTTTATCATAAACCTGTTTGTACATAAAGAACGTACGAGGCTGGTACCCAACTGTATTTATTTGAATGAAGTTAAATCCGGAATATCCCGAAGGTGAACCAAGGTAGTTGGGATCTTTAACCAACTGAAGCCTGGTAATTTCGTTCTGGATTATGTATGTAAAGTTTGTTCCGAAATTCAAAGAGAAATCCTGGTTTTGCATCAGGTTAAGGTTTAAACCTAATTCAAGACCCTGGTTTTTTACCGTACCTAAGTTAGTTAACAGCTCATTAGAAAAATTTGTACCTGCAGCTGTTGGTACAGAAACCAACAAATCCCTGGTGCTTTTATTATAATAGTCTACTGTAAATAAAATTTTATTGTTCATGAAACCAAGATCTAATCCAATGTTTCTTGACTCGGTTTCTTCCCATTTAAGGTTGGCATCGTAAGCTGCCGGACGGGCAACGGTAATAAAATTATTTCCGAACTGGTAACGGGCGGCACTGTCACCAAAGTAAATATTTGACTGGTAACCGTAGTTAGATCCCACATCCTGCTGTCCTGTAATTCCCCAACCGGCACGGATCTTTAAAGTTGAAAACACATCATTTCCTTTTAAGAATGACTCGTTATTCAGGTTCCAGGCTGCTGCAACTGATGGAAAATTACCCCAGCGGTTGTCAGGACCAAAGCGGGATGAGCCATCCCGGCGCATGGTACCAGTGATTAGATATCTATCAAGAAAATTCAAATTAATTCTTCCGTAGAAAGAGATTAACGTATTCTGATATTCAGTTGGTGTACCTGCCGGTGTTAAAACTTCACCCCTTGCATTTAGTGAAGCAAATGATGGAGCAGTTGTTTTCCAGTCTTGGTAAGTATAACCTGCTGTTACATCTACACGGCTGTTAATTGAAGTAATATCCTTAGCATAATTCAGGTAAAACTCCATCAGCTTATTATCTTTCTTTTCACTGTATTGGCTGCTGCTACCGCCAATGGTATATGATGAGGCGGCTGTGGCCGGAACAAAGTTGGTTCCTTTTCCTTCGCTGTGGTCTAAACCAACATTAAAGTTTGCATGCAGGTCTGGTAAAAAATGAAATTTATAATCTAATTGAACATTACCGATAAAACGGTCAACCTCACTCTTGTTTTCCTGCTGGTTTAATAAACCTAAAGGATTTTTTGGAGCCAGTCCATTTAACGTGGTATCATTACTCATCCATTCGTAATAACCGCCGAATTTATCAGAGCCAGAATAAACGGGCTTGGTAGGGTCGAAGTATACAGCAGAACCAATTGCACCTTCATTCGCAAAGTTATTGTTTGAATGACTGTACTTTAAATTGGTATTAACGCTGATATGATCATCCAGGAATTTAGGAGAAAGGTTTAAAGAAGTTGAATACCTCTCCAGGTTGCTGGTTTTTAAAATACCATCCTGGTTCAGGTAACCTAAAGAAAGCCTGTAAGGAAATTTTTTAATACCACCGCTTAAAGAAATATTATTATCTGTTGCAAAAGCGCTTTGGTATATCAGGTCTTGCCAGTTTGTATTTGCTGTACCTAATAAGGCGATCTCATTGGCAGAACCATGGTCATTAACATAAGTGCGAAACTGGTCGGCAGTTAATACATCTACCTCGCCGGTTTTAACAGCGATTGAATTAAGCGTATTAAAGTTTACAATTACCCGACCGCCTGCAGTACCTTTTTTGGTTGTTATTAAGATTACACCGTTTGCGGCACGAGCACCATAAATAGCTGCTGCCGATGCATCTTTTAAAATGCTGAAACTTTCAATATCATTTGGGTTAATTAAACTTAGTGGATTTGCAGCGCCCGCAATACCTTCATTGGCAAGAGGCACTCCATCTATAACGATCAACGGGTCATTACTTGCACCTAACGATGTACCGCCCCTGATCCTAATTCTGCTTCCTGAACCCGGTGCCCCACTGTTAGAAGTTATTTGAACCCCTGCTACTTTACCTGAAATCAATTGTTCAGGAGTTGTAACCTGGCCTTTTACAAAATCTTTAGAGGTAACGGTGGCAACAGACCCTGTAAGATCTTTCTTACGGGCTGTACCATAACCGATTACTACCACTTCATTAAGCGTTCCTGCGGTTCCCGCAAGCGAAATGTTTAAAGGCGAGCTACCAATCATTACATCTTTACTACCAAAACCTACAGAGGAAATGGTTAAAGTATTAGTTCCTTCAGGAACATTCAAAGAAAAGGTTCCATTAGATGATGTTGCTGTGGCGGTATTCGTACCCGGCACCATTACAGTTACTCCGGCAAGTGGTCTGCTGGTAACAGAGTCTTTTATTGTACCTGTAACCACCCGGTTTTGGGCAAACACTGGTAAAATAAACATCACAAGTGGAATAATAAGCAGTCTTTTAAAATTCATAATACAAGTTTTACAGTTAATCTCGTTTGAAGTTGGTGGGTGATTAGACAAATATTTAGATGAACCTGCTGCCTTGATAAATTTTTTTGGCTCAGCCTTTTGCCAAAAGAAATAAAAATGTTTTTCGGGAAATTTATTGACAAACAAAATCAATACAGCAAAGAAACCGATACAAATGTGTAAATTTTACACTAAAGTAAAAAATATATTTTCAGAATAAAAAAACCGAAGCATTTTTTTTAAAAATCAATACCTGTCCATTTGCGTTTATTGCTTTCGTATTTTTCATAGTCAAAACGGTAGAGTCGACCCGGGCGGTGTGGTACATCATCTTCATACTCACCCGTATCAATAAAGAAATCCATGGAAAAGAATTTTTTTCTGAAATTTCTCCGGTCAAGTTTTATCCCAAGAATGGCTTCGTACAAATTCTGAACTTCCCTTAAAGAAAATTTTTCAGGTAGCAGGTTAAATCCGAGCGGATGCTCCATTATTCTCTTTTGCAACCAGGCATAGCACTCATCTATTATTTGTTTATGGTCGAAAGCCATATCGTAAACTGAATTCAATGGTTGCCAGTGCAACTCATTATCCAGAATTTTTAATTGGTGATGCTCCGTGTTTAACAAACTCCCATAGGCAACAGTAAGAACCCTTCCACCAGGGTGTCTCCTGGGATGACTGAAGGTTTTAACCTGTTCCAAATAAACATTATCCATTCCCGTTCTTTCTTTTAAAACCCGGTTCGCGGCATCATCAAGGTCTTCATCATCATGGGCAAAATCTCCCAGCAAAGACCATTTACCTTTAAATATTTCCAGGTCACTCCTAATTAATAACACCTTCAATTCATTATCATCAAAACCGAATATTACACAATCTACTGTTATCGGTACCCTTGGGTAAGACTCAACCAATTGCCGTACATTCTTTTTTAGATGGGGATCTACTTCTGGTATTAATTCTTTTGAAGAATTATTTTTCATATGCAGCAAGTACTTTTATTTAAACCTAAAATTAGTTTGGGAAAATTAGCAGCCAAATAAAAACGAAATTACATTTAATAATTTTGCAAAACCTCCAGGTATTTTCATGTATAAGATTGGAGATTATTATAAACATATATGTACACCCAAGAGCAGGTAAAAAGTCTTCAAAAAATTTCAGGTGAACTCCTGGCAACTAAAAATATTTCGAAATCCCAGATAGATTCCTTCCGGAATGTGCTTCGCTTTCATGAATACAGGTACTATGTATTGAACGATCCGCTGCTTTCAGATTTTGAATACGACCAGCTTTATAAGCAGTTAGAAAATTTTGAAAAGAATGACCCCTCCTGTATAACTCCCGATTCACCAACACAAAGGGTTGCGATGGGTTTAACGCAGTCTTTTCCCACAGTCCCACATTTAGTTCCCATGCTTTCTCTGGAGAATTCTTATAATGAAGAAGACCTGTTGGACTGGGAACGGAAAGTAAAAGAAATAACAGGGAAGGACCTAATTGAATACTGCGTAGAACCAAAATTTGATGGCGCCAGTATATCCCTAATATATGAGGATGGAAAATTGGTTCGAGGAGCCACCCGCGGAGATGGGGTAAGGGGCGAAAATATTACTCCTAATATTAAACAGGTCCGGTCAATTCCGTTATCTGCCCCCTTTGAGAAACTGGGCATTCACCAAATTGAAATACGCGGAGAGGTAATGATGAGCAAGGCTAATTTCGCAAAATATAATAATTGGTTAGAGGAGCAGGGTCTTTCTCCCCTCGCTAATCCCCGTAATTCAGCCAGTGGCAGTTTAAGAATAAAAGATCCCAAAGAAGTAGCCCGTCGTGGACTGGAAGCATTTTTATATAATGTAAGTGATGTTACGATGGCGCCAGGCAAAAAATTACCCGATGATTTTTTAACGCATAGTGGCACTCTAAAATTTCTTTGGCAATACGGATTTCGTTCTCCAGAAAAAGAAAAACAGGTATTTGTTGGGATTAAAGAGGTCATTAAACATGTCCAGGATTATGAGGCCCTGCGGGAAACTCTTCCATATGAGATTGATGGGATGGTTATAAAAGTAAATGAACTGGAATTACAGGAAAAACTGGGCATGACAAGCCACCATCCCCGGTGGGCCCTTGCGTTTAAATTTAAGGCACGGCAGGCAACCACTGTTTTAAAAGGAGTGGATTTTCAGGTGGGTAGAACCGGGGCTATAACTCCTGTGGCAAAACTAGACCCTGTAGCTGTTGGCGGGGTAACCGTAACAAGCATTTCCATACATAATGAAGATTATATTAATGAGAAGGACCTTAAAATTGGAGATAGTGTTTTAATAGAAAGAGCTGGAGATGTGATTCCTCAAATAGTAAGAAGTTTACCAGAAGCGCGAACGGGCAAGGAAAAGAAGATCGAGTTTCCTTCAAATTGCCCCGTGTGTGAAAGCCCTCTTGTAAGGGAAGAGGGAGAAGCAGCATGGCGATGCATTAACATAGAATGCGCGGCGCAGGCTATGGAGCGAATTATTCATTTTGCTAGTAAAGATGCAATGGATATTCGCAGTTTTGGATCGGCTAACGTAATTAAATTTTACAAGCTGGGTTTATTAAAAGATATACCCGGCATATATCAACTTGATTTTGAAACCATAGGAAAGCTGGAAGGATTTGGTAAAAAATCAGTGGATAATCTCTTAGCCGCCATTGAAGAGTCGAAAAACCAATCTTTAAACAGGCTTATTTACGCCTTAGGAATTCGTTTTGTAGGAGAAACCACGGCTAAAACGCTGGCAAATGCGGTGAACGATATATTTGAACTGGCAAACAAATCGGAGGAGGAATTGCAGCACCTGGAAGATATTGGGGTAAAGGTCGCTAAAAGTGTGTTCGACTTTTTTCATAACCCTTCGAACATACAAATGCTTACCGATTTAAAGAACCTCGGCGTAAGTTACACAAATACAAAGCATGTAAGTACAGGTAATGAAACCCTTGGTGGTCTTAGTTTTTTATTCACCGGCAGCTTGTCTAAACTTAAAAGGGACGAGGCAGAAAAACAAGTAGAAAATTTTGGAGGAAAAATTCTAAGTGGAGTGAGCAGTAAATTAAATTACCTGGTTGTAGGTGAAGATGCCGGGAGTAAACTTGAAAAAGCCAAAAAAATAAATACCATTAAAATCATCAGTGAAGATGAATTTATAAGCCTCATCAGCAGTTAATTTCAGGTTTATACAATACAAATATTTAGTTATACAATTCAACTTTTTTTAAAGAGGTTTTACATAATGAATGCTTTTAAGTTCGTTTCCATATTGCATTCGCAGTAATTGCCGGGCATGAAAATCTGAATCGGCTGAAACGGTGGTTACTATAGTTCTTCCGAAATCCAACTGAATTTTTACTTCAAAAATTTTTACCATAATAAGGGGTTTAAGAATAAAAGGGTTGAAAGGGCTAAGGTTGAAAAAAGGGGAGATGTGCGATTAACGATTGTTAGTTTTTATTCGATTCGAACACAAATGTATTGGATGAGTAAAAACTTTTTGTTAACTTGGTTATCTATTAGGTAATATCATTTTAAATTTTTACCAGGCTGTATTCTAACCCTTTATGTATTTGTAAATTACTATTTGTTTTGCCTTTCCTTAAAAATAAGATTAATATAACCCTGATTTTTACCATTGAGTTGGTAATGTTAACCAGCTTATTTTGCCCGCTTTTCGGCAAAGCTGAAAAAATTCCCTACTATAAAACTTTACAAAACATTTTAGCTGATAACAAGCGCATTCCCACATTTACTGTTGAAGAGGAAAACATTTTTGCTATAGATGAGTATCCTTTTTTTACGTTTCCGCAGTTATTGGTAAAGAATAAAGGAAAATTATATTATACCCTTATTGGTTCCGGGCGCTTATACCAGTTAGTGCCTGATGGTGATTCTATCTCAATTAACCGGGTTGATACAACCAGAGCTTTTGCTTATGGTTTTGGAGCTTATATTTTTAGTTACCATGATTCAATATACTCCCTGGGAGGTTATGGAATCTGGCGAATAAACGGCCAGCTAAGGGTGTATATAGAAAAAACCAAGCAGTGGGATATAATACCATTAAATGAAGAAATTCCCTTAATGTGCAATGAAAGTCAATTGTTTTGGTACGACCAGGACAATGGTTTTTTATATGTAGGCTTTATAACCCAGCGCAACGAAGCGGTAAAAACGAAAGAATTAAATGAAACCACCAATGTTTATGCATGTTTACCGGCTTAATCTTAAAACCAAAACCTGGGAGAAACTAGGCAACCTCAACAAATTTTTAATTGATAAATTACCCACCTGCAACACCCTGGCATCCTGCTAGCTGGGGGGAATTCTTAGAGATAGGAGAAAATTTATACCTCGTTGATTATAAACACAATGCCTTGTATTCTCTTAAAAACAACCCAAACCGAATTATTAGGAACGTGTTATATGCCAGGGCAGATACAGAATTATTTTATTTCAGAGATTCTATGTTTTATTTCGGCAAAACCCGGGATAATTTTTTAGACTCTCTGCAATTGCATTTTTCTGAATTTGAAAAGGTAAATATTCCTGTCTACGAACCTGAAAACCATAATGGCGACCTTCCTATTCTATTTTCTGCCATTGCACTTGCTTCCGGTGGAATTCTTTTGGTTGCCCGTAGAAAGAAGAAAAAAGAAAAGAAAGAAAAGACTTTGAAAGAAGATGAACAACCCCAAACTTCCCATGCGGAGCGGATTGTGTTTGATGAAAATGAGGTAAATATTTTGAAGTTAATTGCGACCAATTCACTTCAGGATAAATTTACTTCGCTTGATGAAATAAATAAGGTTTTAGGGGTTGCCAGTCGCTCTCCGGAAATTCAGAAAAAACACCGTAGCGATATATTAAATTCTGCTACTAAAAAATATTACCTCGCTACGGGTATAGAAAATGTTATTCAAAAGCGAAGAACAGATTTCGACAAAAGGTCATACGAATATTTTGTTGATAAATTACTCGCCGAAAATGTATTGAAGGTCGCAAACACACTGCCTAAATAATTTCAACAAATCTGCTTTTTCGCAGCATCAAAAGAAATTGTTTCTTTGCTGCATAAGAAACAACCGTACAAGAGTGCGACGCAACAGTAGTTGATCAATTATTCAATTGCCGGTTTCACTAAAATAAAAATCTATAAACTTTTATTATGAGCTACATAGCAGACATACACGCAAGGCAGATATTAGACAGCCGTGGCAATCCTACCATTGAAGTAGATGTAATAACCGAAAACGGCATTCTTGGCCGGGCTGCCGTACCCAGCGGTGCCAGTACAGGTAAACATGAGGCAGTAGAGTTACGCGATGCGGACGACAGTATCTATGTGGGTAAAGGGGTTTTAAAGGCAGTGGCCAATGTAAATGATATTATAGCAGGTAAACTTTCCGGTTACCCTATAAACGATCAGGTTTCGATTGATGCCCTCATGATAGATATTGATGGCACTGAAAATAAAAGCAAGCTGGGCGCAAATGCAACCCTCGCTGTTTCTATGGCTGTGGCAAAAGCGGCTGCACTCGAAAGCGACCTTCCACTATTCAGGTATATCGGTGGCGTTAATGCCACGGTATTGCCAATGCCTTTAATGAACATTTTAAACGGCGGTGTACACGCCGATAATAAAATAGATTATCAGGAATATATGGTTGTACCTGTAGGTGCATCAACCTTTAGCGAAGGTTTACGCTGGGGTGTAGAGATTTTCCATAAATTAAAATCTGTATTAAAAAAGAAAGGGTACAGTACCAATGTGGGTGATGAAGGCGGCTTTGCCCCAGATATTCAGAGCAACGAAGAAGCTATTGAAACAGTATTAACCGCTATTGAAGCGGCAGGTTTTAAAACAGGTTCTCAAATAGGTATTGCATTAGATGCTGCCAGCAGCGAAATGTATTTTAACGACCAGTATAAATTTTATAAGAGCACCGGCAAAATTTTAAGCAGTGATGAAATGGTAGAATATTGGTCATCATGGGTTAATCAATACCCGATCATTTCCATTGAAGATGGCATGGCCGAAGAAGATTGGGATGGCTGGAAAAAACTAACACAGGCTATCGGGCACAAGGTGCAATTAGTGGGCGATGATCTTTTTGTTACCAACACCAAAATTCTTCAGCGCGGTATTGACAACGATATTGCCAATAGCATACTTATTAAAGTAAACCAGATAGGAACCCTTACAGAAACCATCAACGCAGTACAACTTGCCCAAAAAAGTGGCTATACAACCATTATGAGTCATCGCAGTGGAGAAACAGAAGACACTACCATTGCAGACCTGGCTGTAGCCTTAAACTGCGGACAAATAAAAACCGGTTCTGCCAGCAGAACAGACCGTGTAGCAAAATACAACCAGCTACTTCGTATAGAAGAAATGCTTGGGCAAAATGCCATTTACCCAAAAGGTAAGATCCGTTTTTCAAAATAAATGTCTCAAAATTTAGTTATAGATAAAGAATCTGGTAGTTTTAATAATTCATTCAAATTATAGTGAAAAGAACCATTCGTATTATTACTAAAAGCAAGTACATCATAGCTATTGGCGTTTTTGCTGTATTAATGTTGTTCGTAGATCATAACGACTTCTTTGTGCAGCTCGATCGCCAGCGCGAGTTGAATGAGTTATTAGAAAGCCGCAGTTTTTACGAAGCGGCCATTGCCCAAACAAGGCACAACCTAAACAACCTGCAGAATAACCCTGCAGCCATAGAAAAATTTGCCAGGGAAAAGTATAATATGAAAAAAATTAATGAAGATGTATTTATTATACTGCCCACCGAAACAGATAAAAACAAGGCAGTAAAACAATAATAGTTTATCACCGGCGTTTAATTAGCAGTCCCTTAGAAAGCTCCCATTAGCAACTTCAATATCCTGTGAACGGGCTTTATTTAATTATCAATTAATTGAACTTGCTATGCCAAATTTTACACCGGAAAATCTATTGCTGTACATGTATAATGAGATGAATGAAGAAGAGCGATCAGAAATGGAAAGAGAACTTCAAAAAAACTGGTCATTAAACGAAAAATTACTCGTTTTAAAAGAAGCTGAAGACAGGCTTAATAAAATGTCTTTAAAATCTCCCCGCCAAAAAACTGTAGATGCCATTTTGCAGTATGTGCAAAAGCCTTCTGAAGTACAGAAACCCCTTTAATTTTACCTTTTTGTGTTACCAGCGGTATAACGCTGTGCATCGTTTCTTGCGTCGCACACTTGTACAACAATACACATATTAGCTTATATAATGTTGAGTGCATAATGGTTTATACCATTAATTTTATCGCAGCAGCATTATTCATGACGAGAAAGCAACGGTACACTTTTGTGTTGGAATGGTTTCAGCAGCATGTTCCTGATCCTGAAACCGAATTAATGTACGATAATACGTACCAGTTATTGGTAGCAGTTATTTTATCAGCACAATGCACCGATAAGAGGGTTAACCTAACTACCCCCTCTATTTTTCAGCAATACCCTGGGGTGCAGCAATTATCACAAGCAACTACAGATGAATTATTTCCTCTTATTAAAAGTATTTCTTACCCGAATAATAAAACGAAACATCTTATTGAGATGGCCAAAATGGTTATGCGCGATTTTAATGGCGAGATACCATTAACGGTTGATGCACTGGTTACATTACCCGGGGTGGGCAGAAAAACGGCAAATGTTATTACCTCAGTTATAGACGAGCAACCTAACATGGCTGTAGATACACATGTGTTTAGGGTAGCTGCAAGAGTAGGGTTAACTGTAAATGCCAAAACACCTTTCGCAGCAGAAAAACAGCTGGTAAGTTTCATTCCCGAAAGCATGGTCTACAAAGCGCATCACTGGCTAATTCTGCATGGCAGGTATATATGCATAGCCCGCAAACCGAAATGTGCAGAATGCGGATTAAAGCCTGCCTGCAAATACTACCATAAAGTGGTTAAAAAATCCGGCTTGATGCCTGGCGATAACGGTTAAGTTTTAAAATAAGTTCAGGGTTGGGGGAGTTAGCAATGTAGGTGCTGCCCTCCGTATTGGCACAAACGCCGGGGTAATCGCCTTTTCTGCGACCCATATCATTAATTATTTGGAAATGCAGGTGTGGCGGCCAATTACCATTTTCTTCAGAAGTGCCCAAATGAGCGAAAACCTCGCCTTTTTTTATAATATTCCCTTCTCTTAAATTAACCAGATCAGCATTAGAAAGATGACCGTACAAAGTATAAAAGGTCTCCCCTTCCAATTCGTGTTGAAGGATGATCGTTGCTCCATAATCTCCGTCATTGCTATTATTTGCAAAACTGTGTACTGTACCTTCGAGTGGCGCTGAAACCATGGTTCCGGCATTGCCCCAGATATCTATGCCCAGGTGCAGCCTGCGGGGTTCTTCATTTTCACCACCAAACAACTCACTTCGTGCATAAATAGAGCGCAGTTCGTTATACCCTCCTATACCAAATGTGCAATTAAGCGCAACTAATTTGTTATTTATGTATGTCGTGAACTTATTATTGTCAGCTATTACCTCATCAGATAAATCGAGGTTTTGCGACGTGAGGTCCATCATAAGCAGGCAGTCATTTTCGCCAATTGGTAAAACATCTGCAAATTTTTCCTGGTTCCTGTCGAGGATCTCTTCCAGTATAAGTGTCTGGGACATGTTCAGTAACTTTTTAAATTAAATCACAACGTTTATCATTTTTCCTTTCACAAATATCACCTTCTTCACCCTGCCCTCACCGATCCATTTTTTAATTACATCGTTTGCAAGCACAATCTTTTCGGCTTCTTTTTGAGAAACATCTGCATCCATATTTATGGTGGTTCTAAACCTGCCATTAACGCTTACAGGATAGTCTTTTGTTGCTTCGGTAAGATAGCTCTCATTTAGTTCGGGATAAGATGCATCCAGGATGCTGGTTTCCTTTCCTGTTGCGCGCCATAATTCCTCTGCAATATGCGGGGCAAAAGGCGCAAGCAGAATAAGCAATGGTTGCAAAACTTCTTTTTTGTGGCACTTTGCATCCGTTAGATCATTAATACAGATCATAAACGTGCTTACAGCGGTATTAAATGAAAATCGGGTTGTATCTTCTTCTACTTTTTTAATAGTGCGATGCAGAATTTTTAATTCGGCAGCATTGGCACTTTCATCTGAAACAATCAACCCTTTTTGTTCATCATAAAACAACCGCCACAATTTTTTAAGAAACCTGTGCACCCCTTCAATACCTTTGGTATCCCATGGTTTGCTTTGTTCAACAGGACCTAAAAACATTTCGTACATACGGAAAGTATCAGCCCCGTACCTATCAACAATATCATCAGGATTAACAGTGTTGAATTTAGATTTAGACATTTTTTCTACTTCAGCACCACATATGTATTTTCCATCTTCCAGTATAAAAACTGCCGCAGCAAACTCAGGTTTTGATTTTTTAAATGCTTCTACATTTAATTCAAGACCATCAACAAGATTTACATCCACATGCAATGCATCCACTGCATTTTCTTTTAAAAGATTGTAAGAAACATAGGTGTTTTTATCGCTTTGCAACCTGTAAATAAAACGGCTGCTGCCCTGTATCATTCCCTGGTTCAATAATTTTTTAAATGGTTCATCGAATGAGATATAACCCAGGTCGTGCAACACTTTCGTCCACATGCGGCTGTATAATAAATGCCCTACCGCATGTTCTGTTCCGCCGACATATAGGTCAACCTGGTTCCAGTAATCGCTAATCCTTTGCTCACAAAATATTTCGTTGTTTTCAGGATCCATGTAGCGCAAAAAATACCAGGATGATCCGGCATACCCGGGCATGGTATTGGTCTCTAAACCTTTGTTAACCCACTCAGGAATATTTGCCAGCGGGCTTTCGCCATTTTTTCCCGGTTTTATTTCATTTGTTTCGGGTAGCAGCAAGGGTAATTCATTTTCATCCAAAGGAATGGCTATGCCATTCTTCCAGATGATGGGTACCGGTTCGCCCCAATAGCGCTGCCGGCTAAAGGCAGCATCACGCATTTTATAATTTATTTTGGCCTTTCCTATTTGTAACGCATCAATTTCCTGCAGCATAATTTTTACAGCATCTTCCATCATCATCCCTGTTAGAAAATTACTGTTTTCAAGCTCGGCATTTTTTGTAGGATTGGCTTCCTCTCCATTAAAAGCTTCGCCAATGATATTTGTTATGGGAATATCAAAATGTTTGGCAAATTTAAAATCACGCTCATCACCGCAAGGCACAGCCATAATAGCGCCTGTACCATAACCTGCCAGCACGTATTCGGAAATATATATAGGAATTTCCCTGTAGTCAAAAGGGTGTCTGGCAGTAGCACCGGTAAAACACCCTGTGATTTCCCGCTCAGACATTCGTTCCCTTTCACTGCGTTGTTTCACATAGGTTATGTATTCGTTTACCTGCTCTTCATAATCCTCAGATACAATTTTTTGAATGATCTCGTGTTCTGGAGCAACCACCATAAAATCTACACCAAACAGGGTATCTGGTCTCGTAGTATAAACCTTAAGTACTTCATCAGTTCCATTAACCTGAAAGTCAATTTCCGCTCCGGATGATTTACCTATCCAGTTACTTTGCATTTCTTTCATTGCATCGCTGAAAGCTATGGTTTGCAACCCCTGCAACAATCTTTCAGCATACGCAGTTATACGCAAATACCATTGTCTTAATTTCTTTTTTGTTACAGGATGACCGCCGCGTTCGCTTAAGCCATTTACTACCTCGTCATTTGCCAAAACTGTTCCCAATGCCTCGCACCAGTTAACCTCTCCATACCCGCAATATGCAAGCCTGTATTGCATAAGAATATCCTGCTGCTTCTTTTCGTCATAACTATTCCATTCTTCTGCTGTAAAAAGAAGTGAATCGGTTACCTGTTCTGCCAAAGCTGCATTCGGAAATGGATGTGCTTCATTACCGTCTTTTTCAAATTCTGCAATTAACTGGTCTATGGGTGCGGCCCGATGCGTATTACCATTAAAAAAACTTTTAAAAAGTTTTAAAAATATCCACTGTGTCCATTTATAATAAGATGCATCGCTGGTTTTTATTTCACGGCTCCAATCAAAAGAAAAACCAATATTATCCAGTTGATTTCTAAAGTTATCAATGTTCTGCTGCGTACTTAAAGCAGGATGTATGCCGTGTTCAATGGCATATTGTTCAGCAGGCAAACCAAAGGCATCATAACCCATCGGATGCAAAACCTTAAACCCTTTTAGACGCTTAAACCGTGCAATTATATCTGAGGTAATATAGCCGAGTGGATGGCCAACATGCAACCCTGCACCACTTGGATATGGAAACATATCCAGCACATAAAATTTTTTTTGCTGCTTTTCTTCCGCCGGCGCGGGATTTACCACTTTGTAAGCATCGGTTTCTTTCCAATGCTGCTGCCAGTATCTTTCTATAGACCTGAAATTATATTCCATTATATGATGAGTTGTTGCAGGCGCGAACTTAGTTTAAAAACATGGTTTGCACTTATAGTTGCAAAAGGGCATTTAAGACGTGCAAATTTTTTGTTGTAAAATTACAAGCAGAATTTATTTTGCGGTTTGCCGGTCGCATTCGTTTCCATTACCAGCACCCGCCCTGCAAGGGGATATTCTTTACGTTGTTTTTCATTCAGGTCGCGGCGGGAGGAAGTAATAAATAGTTTATCCATTTTTTCACCGCCAAAACAACAACTGGTAACATGCGGAAAAGGCACCGAAAAAGTTTCTACCAACCGGCCTTTAGGGTTAAATCTTTTAATGACCGACTTTCCCCATATAGCCACCCAAAAATGATCTTCCGCATCAATACACATACCATCGGGGTACACCCCGTTTTCAAACTGTATAAAGGGTTTTTCATTGATCATGGTGCCATTAGAAACATCATAATCATAAGCATATATTACCAGGCGCGGTGTATCGGTTAAGTAAAAGATGCTACCATCATGATTCCATCCCATACCGTTTGGAATAAACATGTTTTCTTTCATAATTCGCGGAGGAAATTTTCTTTCTGCCTGGTATAACTTCCCTGCAGGCTTGTCTCCGTCAAATGTCATGGTACCGGCCAAAAACCTGCCGGCAGGATCAACAGCACCGTCATTAAAACGCAGAATCTTATTATTTTCATTCACCTTCCAACCATCAGGAAAATGCAGTTCTTCTTTTTCAATGTTGAATAAACCCATGCCCGATTGAACACCCATAATAATTTCATTGCCTGTGGTTAATGCAAGTACTCCTAACGGCTGCCCGACAGTGCATTTTTTTGTTTCCTGTTTTTCAAAATTAAACAAGTAAAATTCACCTCTTGAAATGTCAACGTTGTAAAATGTGCCTGTTTTATTACACCAAACTGGGCCCTCACCATGCTCACAATCAATACCAGGGAGAATAAAAAATTCTTTTTTCATGCATTCGAATTTGCGGGAAATAATTTTGAAGGTAGTTTGATAACGTATTATAAAAAACTTTCCTAACTATAAATGCGTATGTAAAGCAAATTATAAAAATGAAAAATGTAGTTACGATTTGTGCGTGTTTAATTATGTTGAATTTTATTTCCTGTAAAAAAGAAAGCAGTAATGTAGAAAATAAATCTATTTCACAAAATGCTATGAATGATGAAGTAGAAAAATCTTATGATAAAACAACGGGCAATACCCGCATGGTTTTTAAACCAGGTAACAATGGTGAGGATTCCTGGGTAAAAAAAATTGAAAGGCACCCTTTATATGCAGATTCAAATTATGGATCTATAGAAATAATAAAAGCCCTGGTTTGGCAACAAAGTGGTTTTAAAATCTATGCCCGGTCATTTATAAAATTCAAAGCATTATCAAACATTCCTGCAACAGCAAATATTGTTTCAGCAAAACTTATGCTGTATGGGTTAACAACACCTAACAGTCACATGCCTATGGGCGATTCATATTATCCCGGAACCAAATATCCGCAGAATGATGTATGGTTAAGGCGTGTAACCTCTGCCTGGAATGAAGGCACTGTAACATGGAACTCACAACCGGGCGTAACAACTTTAAATCAACAGCCAATACCATATTCAACCAGCCAGTACAATTACGATGTAACTGTCGATGTTACTAAGCTTGTTGCACCAATGGTTGCAGATCCAGCACAAAATTTTGGATTTTCAATTCGATTACAAACCGAGCAAACCCTGCGTGCAATGGGATTTTATTCTTCTGAAAGCACACTATCTAACAAGCGTCCTAAACTTGTGTTAGTATACAATTAAAATCTATTTTTATTTCGTCAGGAAAAAGAAATTACAATTAAGACGAGTAAGCAATTTTCAATGGTTAAATTACAACCGTATGAAAATTGATTCGCCAGAAACCATACAGGAATACCTTGTTAAAAGTAACCTTGCCGGAAAATTTGACAAACCATTTATCACACCATTAAGCGGTGGTGTTTCATGCAGTGTTTTTAAAATAATTCTTGATGATAAAAAATGGGTGATAAAACAAGCCCTGGAAAAATTAGAAGTGGCTGTTGACTGGTTTTCTGACATTGAAAGAATTCATCGCGAGCACGAAGTAATGGAAGCCTTATTTCCATTGATGCCCAGGGGTTCTGTCCCAAAAGTTGTGCATGTAGATTACAATAATCACATTTACCTTATGACCTGTGCAGAGGAAAATGCACTTACCTGGAAGGAACATTTGATGAATGGAAATTTTGATGAAACACTTGCAGTCAAAGCAGGTTGCCTGCTAAAAGAATTACATGAAAGCAGCAGCAGAATCAGTGAAAAAAACAAACTTCGGTTTAGTGATCAAACTTATTTTATTCAATTACGTGTCGATGCTTTTCACCGGCATGTAATTCAAAACCATCCATCACTAACCAAGGAAATTGAATTACTTATTAAGGAAGTTACAAAAAATAAAGAGTGCCTGGTTCATGGTGATTTTTCACCCAAAAACATGCTTGTAGAAGGCAATAATAACATCGTATTAATTGATTACGAAGTGGCGCATTGGGGTAATCCGGTATTTGATGTTGCTTATTGTACAGGTCATTTAATGCTGAAGGGGTTGCACTTAAATAAACAGGCAGAAGCAGTGCATCTTATACACACCTTCATAGCTGCATATAACAAAAAAATGAACAATTTTATTCCGCACCTGGGACTGATGTTACTTGCACGTATGGATGGGAAATCTCCTGTACCATATATTAAAGACGAAGGAATAAAAAACACCATCAGAAAGGTTGCAATCTCATTTATTAAGGGAAACAATAATGATGCTTTAAAGCAAATAGAAAATGCGCTTAAATCATCTGAATAACAATAACCTTATGTCAGTAATATCAAAAGTAAAAGGGAGAGAAATTTTAGACAGCAGGGGCAACCCCACTGTAGAGGTAGATATTACATTATCATCCGGCACTATGGGAAGAATGATGGTGCCATCAGGTGCTTCAACAGGTAAATTTGAAGCCTGGGAATTACGCGACGGTGGTAAAAGGTATCGTGGGTTAGGCGTACAAAAAGCGGTTCATCATGTTAATACAATTATTCGCGATGCACTTATAGGACAGAATGCATATGACCAAATAATTATTGATAAATTATTAATTGAAATAGATGGTTCAACTAATAAAAAAAACCTGGGTGCGAATGCACTATTAGGTGCATCACTTGCTACGGCGCATGCAGCAGCAAGTGAAAACAATGAACCCTTATACAAATACCTTGCATCGCTTTATAAAATTCCGCATGATAGCTTAAAGATTCCACTACCCATGATTAACATTATCAGTGGTGGTTTGCATGCGGGCAAAAACCTCGAAATTCAGGATTTTCTTGTAGTTCCACTATCTCCAAAAACATATTCTTCTGCAATTGAAATGGTGTCGAACGTTTATCATGCTACAAAACATATATTAAAAGAAAAAGGATACACCTCTAACCTTATTGCAGACGAAGGTGGGTTTGGTCCTAACCTTTCATCAAACAAAGAAGCATTGGATATTTTATGTGAAGCTTTTGAACATTGCGGATATAAACCAAAACAAGATATTGCAATTGCATTAGATGTGGCTGCTTCTCATTTTTATAATGAAGAAACAAAACAGTATTATTTACACGCTGAAAATAAAAAGTTGAATGCATTTCAAATGACGGAAATGCTGCAGGAATGGATAAATAATTACCCAATAATAAGTATTGAAGACGGACTTGCAGAAGATGATTGGGAAGGATGGAAATATTTAAATGGCTTACTGGGCAAACAGATTCAAATTGTGGGAGATGATTTGTTTACCACAAACCCTGAACGCATTACAAAAGGAATTTCCCTTAATGCGGCCAATGCTGTATTAATTAAAATGAACCAGATAGGTACACTTACAGAAACTTTTGAGGCAGTAACGCTTGCAAAACAAGCCGGATTTAAAACGGTGATTTCGGCACGTAGCGGCGAAACAGAAGATGCTACACTAGCACACCTGGCAGTAGGTTTACATGGCGGACAAATTAAAATCGGCTCACTTGCCCGATCATCCAGATTATCAAAATATAATCAACTTCTAAGAATTGAAGAAGATTTACACGGCCGTTATTTCGGTAGTGAAGTATTCTTATAAAATATTATCCGTGAAGTTCTCATTTATTGAGACTTATTTTTAAATAGAACTTTCTTTGTTTTTAAAATCCCTTCCTTCCGCTATATTATTAATTAAAACCTATAAAGGCCCGCTAATTGCGTGATAGCCGGTGTAGGTGCGCAGTCAAGAAACAATTAAATCACGATTAGTTTACAATTTGGTAACATAACAATTCCACATTTGCAACCATAAAACGGAAAAAATGAAACAATGCTTATTAATTGCTTTATCAGCGATTCTCTTTAATGGAGCGTTTGCACAAAGCAGCAGCAATGGAAAGGTTACTACTAAATATGGTAAAGGCGTGACTTTTATCGCTGCAGACAGTTCAATGAGTTTACATTTAAGTGCACGAATTCAGCCCTTATTTGTGGCAGAAAAGTCAATGGCTGAAGGTTCTCCCATAGAAAAAGAAATGTCTATAAGAAGAGCCCGAATTAAAATGGAAGGTTTTGCCTTTACCCCCAAGCTAGAATATAAAATTGAATTGGGGTTTAGTAACCGCGATAACGGCAAGGTGATTCCTGAAGGAAGTAGCGGCGCCAATATTATATTAGATGCGGTATTAAAATATGAATTGTCTGAACATTCTGAATTATGGTTTGGTCAAACCAAATTACCAGGCAACAGGGAAAGGGTGGTATCTTCACAAAAGCTGCAGTTTGTAGACAGAAGCTTACTGAATTCTAACTATAATCTAGACAGAGACCTTGGAATACAATTTCACCACAAAGGGAATATTGGCAAAGCGGTTTACCGCGATCAATATGCTATTTCAATGGGGCAGGGAAGAAATATAACAGTTGCTGATACTGGCGGTCTTAGTTACACGGCAAGGTTTGAACTATTACCGTTTGGTGAATTTACCAGTAACGGTGACTATTTCGATGCAGACCTGGCACGTGAGCCTAAACCTAAATTAATGATTGGCGCAGGTTATAGTTATAATGATGGCGCTACACGGCAGGGTGGAGAACTGGGTTCATTCTTAAAAGAATCAAGAGATCTGAAAACCTTTTTTGCTGATGCCACTTTAAAATATAAAGGCTGGTTTACCACAACAGAGTATATGAATAAAAAAAGTGATGGTTCTCCCATATTTACCGATAGTTCCAGCTTCTTTAATACGGGGGACGGATGGAATATACAATCAGGTTATCTTTTTACAAACAATTACGAACTGGCAGCTAGGTACACAGTGGTAAACCCAACCCCGAGCCTGCAAAAAACAGGCAGGGAAGGTCAGTTAAAAGAGTATACCCTGGGTTTGTCAAAATACATCAGCGGTCACAATTTAAAAATTCAAACTGATCTGGCGTATTTAACGGATCAAAGAGAAACAGATGGAACCATCCGGTACAGATTCCAGGTAGAAATGGGCTTTTAATCTAATTAGTACTAATAAAAATTTAGCTAAAAACAACAATATGAGATCCAGAAAACTTTCAAGTTCTATTACAGGCTTTTGCCTGTTGATTGCTTCCTTCACCTTTACTTCTTGTGGTAACGGCGAGAATAATGGAAACGGGGGACAAAATGTTTCCGGTTCAAACGACAATAACACCTTATTAGGCGCAGGAAGCACTTTTATTTACCCGCTTTTTTCTAAAATGTTTTCGGAATACAACAAGCTTACAGGGTTAAAAGTAAATTATCAATCTATTGGCTCAGGTGGTGGCATTTTACAACTCACCAATAAAACCGTTGATTTTGGTGCGAGCGATGCGCCATTGAATGAAGAGCAGGATCAAAAGATCGGGCAACCGGTTTTGCACATACCAATGTGTTCGGGTTCCGTAGTTTTAAGTTATAACCTGCCCGGTGTTACAGATACCATAAACCTTACACCAGATATTCTGGCTGGCATTTATGCAGGCAGTATAAAAACATGGAATGATCCTAAAATTGCTGCAGAAAATAAGAATATTAAATTACCTAATACAACTGTAATAGTTGTACATCGTTCAGATGGCAGCGGTACCACTAATATATTCACTACCTATCTTTCTAAGGTAAATGCAGACTGGGCAAAAAGTCCCGGTGCAGGATCATCCGTTAACTGGCCTGCAGGCTTGGGTGGCAAAGGTAACGAAGGAGTTTCCGGACTGGTAAAACAAACCCCGGGCGCAATAGGCTATATGGAATTGGCGTATGCTATTCAAAACAAAATGGCCTATGCAAGAATTAAAAACAAAGCAGGCAATTTCATTACCCCTGCAGTATCATCAACCAGCGCAGCAAGTAATGTTCAGTTACCTGCAGATGCAAAAATAAACCTCACAAATACAGAAGCTGCCGATGGCTACCCCCTAAGCGGTTTTTCATGGGCTATTATTTATAAAGAACAGAATTATAATAACCGTTCTAAAGAAAGGGCTGAAAACCTGGTAAAGTTGTTATGGTGGAATATTCATGAAGGGCAGCAATATTGCGAAGGCTTACATTACGCACCCCTTTCACCTGCAGCCTTAACTGTAGCAGAAAGCATACTAAAATCTGCAACATTTGATGGTCAGCCATTGTTGCAGTAAAATTTTTAGCAATTTTAATTTAATTACCCGCAGTTTGATAACTGTGGGTAATTGTTTTAATATTTGTACCAAATGGAGGCAATAAAAAACGTTTTTTCTCACAAGAAAATAAGGGCGGAGACAACCTTTAAACGGTTTTTGGTAATAACGGCATTATCCATGATGGTGATTGCCCTTTCAATTTTTATTACCCTTGTTATACATTCTGTTCCATCTTTTAAAGCTTTGGGACCATCCTTTTTCTGGAGCAGAACCTGGGATCCTGTAAATAACATTTACGGCGCTTTGCCATTTTTACTGGGCACACTCATTACTTCATTTCTTGCGTTGTTGATCTCCATACCTTTTTCTTATGCCATCGCTATTTACCTGGGAGAATATAAAACCACCGGTTGGATATCAGGGCTGCTGAAAAATATTGTTGAACTTGTTGCTGCCGTGCCGTCTGTTATTTATGGGTTTTGGGCATTGGTAGTGTTGGTTCCGATAGTGCGTGAAATAGAAATTAAAGCAGGCGCACCGCCCTATGGTGTGGGCATATTAACGGCATCGTTGGTGCTTGCTATAATGATCATTCCTTATGCTGCTTCTTTAGGGCGAGAATTGATTAGATTGGTGCCTTCAGCATTAAAAGAAGGAGCATATTCGCTGGGTGCAACCCGGTTTGAAGTAATTAGGCATGTAATACTTCCTCAAACAAAATCAGGCTTATTTGCAGGGCTTGTTACTATCCCTGGGGCGTGCACTTGGCGAGACCATGGCAGTTACAATGGTTATTGGAAATACCAGCAATCTGCCCGATAGTATATTTTCTCCCGGTAATACCATGGCGAGTGTAATTGCGAATGAATTTACCGAAGCAGACAGAACTGTTTATCTCTCAGCACTTATAGAATTGGGTTTGGTACTTTTCCTGGTTACTATTATTATTAATATAATTGGGAAACTGATTATTAAACGTTTTACAAATGATTGATGTATGAAAAACCGGTTAACATACAGGCTCGGTGTAAATAAGGTTTTCGAAATAATCGTAATACTTTTCGCTTTTCTTATAACCATTCCCCTATTTGCCATTATTTTTTACGTTCTTAAAACCGGCATCTCAGAAATTAGCTGGGATTTCCTGGTAAACATTCCCCAGCCTGTAGGTGAATTAGGCGGTGGAATCGCTAACGCTTTAGTGGGCAGTCTGTTTATAGTTATAGTTGCCGCCATCCTGGCTGTACCTGTCGGCATTCTGTGTGGTGTTTATTTAAGTGAAAACAAAAATAGCAAGCTGGCTTACTGGAGCCGGCTTGCCGTAGATGTGATGCAAGGCACCCCTTCGATCGTTATTGGTATTGTTATTTATTTCTGGATTGTTAAACCACTTGGCAGTTTTTCAGCGTTATCTGGCAGCGTGGCATTAGCCATTATGATGCTCCCAATTGTAATCCGATGCACTGAAGAAACATTAAAGTTGTTGCCCTCTACATTAAAAGAAGCTGGCTTGGCTCTGGGATTACCCTATCACAAAGTAATAATGAAGGTGGTAGTGCCATGCGGTTTAAGCGGTATTTTTTCCGGCGTTATGCTGGCCAGTTGCACGTGTTGCGGGAGAAACAGCTCCATTACTATTCACTGCTTTTGGAAACCCCTATATTAAGCACTAACGTTTTAAAACCTATGGCAAGTTTGCCATTACTTATTTTTAACTATGCCACTAGTCCTTATGACGAATGGCACGGACTAGCCTGGGGCGCATCGCTGATATTACTGATGTGGGTTTTAATTTTGAATATTACTACAAAGCTGATAACAAGAAAATGGAAAGTACAATTATAAGCAGCAAGGATTTTAATGCATATTTTGGAACTAACCATGTTGTGAAAGATGTTACTTTAGACATTCCCAAAAACAACATTGTGGCGGTAATGGGACCCTCAGGATGTGGCAAAACAACCTATTTGCGGTGCATCAACCGTATGCATGAATTAATACCCGGCGCAACAGTAAAAGGAAAAATGTTGCTGCATGATGAAGATGTGTACAATATTAATCCCATCATGGTACGTTTAAAAATTGGGATGGTGTTTCAGCGCCCAAATCCTTTTCCTAACCTAAGTATTTATGATAATGTTATTGCGGGTTATAAACTGAACGGAATGCGGCTCCCAAAAGCAGAGCGCGACCAGATAGTGGAAAATTCATTGCAAAAAGCGGCACTTTGGAACGAGGTTAAAGACGGGTTACATAAAAAAGGAACATTTCTATCGGGTGGGCAGCAACAAAGGTTGTGCATTGCCCGCGCCATAGCTATGGAACCGGAAGTTTTATTAATGGATGAGCCAACTTCAGCGCTTGACCCTATCTCCACCTCAAGTATAGAGGAATTGATGCATGAACTTAAAAAGAATTTCACGCTGATAATTGTAACGCATAATATGCAACAGGCCGCAAGGGTAAGTGACAAAACAGCGTTCTTTTACCTGGGTGAATTAGTGGAGTATGATAAAACAAGGGAAATGTTCATCAATCCAAAAGACACGAGAACACAGAATTACATTACAGGCAGGTTTAGCTAAAAACCTGTAATAATTTAGAAATATGAACCAGTTACAAATTGAATTAAATGACCTGAGGAAAGAAGTGATTGCGATGTGCAACCTGGCCCTTTCTCAATTAAACAAGGGCTTATCCGCCCTATTAAATAACGATAAAGACCTCGCCCGGGAAATTATAATGATCGAGAAGCGTGTGAATGCTGCAGAATTACAAATTGATCGCAACTGCGAAAACATTTTAGCCATATATTCTCCCGTTGCCGTTGACCTTAGGTTTGTGCTGGCGGTACTTAAAATAAACACGAACCTGGAAAGGGTGGGTGATATTGCAGAAGGCATTGCAAAGCTAATTGTTGACGCGAAAGAACCCTTTAAACAGGAAATTCTCGATTGCACCAAGTCTGTAGAAATGTACAATGAAGCATTACTGCTGGTTGAACACATTTTGGCCGCCTTCGAAAATGAAGATACCGCCACTGCAAGAACCATATTTAAAAAGGATGAATTTCTGAATGAAATTAATCGCAGTGCCAATGATCTTTTACTTGAATATTTAAAAGACAACCCGCAGGATCTAAGCCAGGCACTGAACATTCTCTCAATAATTCGCCGTTTGGAAAGGGTAGGCGACCAGGCTGAGAATATTGCAGAAGAAATTATTTTCTACATCGAAGCAAAGGTGCTTAAACATTCCAAAAGCATAAAGCGGGATGAAAAGGTGCAGACTGCTGAAACTAATAACCAGTAATGGTTATTTAATCTTATTGATCACGGATTGTAAACGTTCAGAAACTTTTTCAGCAATAGTTTGCAACCCGGCATTATTTACAGAGCCAATGGAACTTAACGGGTTAATGGCAGCAACTTCTACCCTACCATCTTTTGTTTCCTGCACAAGAATGTTACAGGGCAACATAATGCCAATCTTGTCTTCAAGCTGAACAGCTTCGTAAGCAGATGCGGGATCGCAAGCACCCAAAATAGTATAGTGCCTAAAATCCACATCAAGTTTTTCCTTGAATTTTTCTTTAAGATCTATTTCTGTAATTACTCCAAATCCTTCTTCTTTTAAAAGCGCTTTTACATCGCTGATGGTTTCAGAAAAAGAATTGGTAGTTTTTTTATTAAAGTTGTACGACATAAAAAAATTTTTTGTTTAAGATCAATGAGATGAAAATTCTTTAATCCCTTCGCCAAGATCAAACACCTTTGTTTTTTCACCAATTTTTGCCTGTAGAATAGAACTTGCCGCGGCACTCCTGTAACCCCCTGCGCAATGCACTATAATGGGTTTATTTGTAGGAATCTCTTCATAGCGACCTCGTATTTCTGCCAATGGAATTGATAGGCTATTATCGAATATTTTTTCTTTTTCTACTTCCGGCTTGTTTCTCACATCAACAATGGTATAGTCTTGCTGATTTTCTTTAAATGCTGCAACATCAGTTTGTTCCATCGTTTCTTCGGCATCCTTTAAAACTACAGCTTTAATAACAGATGTTTCATAACCTATTGATGCTACCCGTTGCAACATGCGTTTAACCTGGGTTTCATCATTTCCAACAAGGTAAAATTTTTCTTCAGGCTTAATAATACTTCCTAACCAGGTTTCAAACTTTCCATTTTCCATCAGGTTAACTGCATGTGGCAAATGACCATTTTTAAAATCCTTCTCATCCCTGGTATCTACTATCCATTCATTGCCTGCGCCTTCTATGTTACCCGTTGCATTTTCAATAGTGATTGCAGAAATATTTTTTTCCATAGCATCTGCACCTTTCCTGTTGAGATCTACATCATAGGGAAAATAAGCTGGAACGAAAGGCTGGTCTGCCAGCAAATTTTCAATGAACTCATTTTCTGTTGCAGGTTGCAAACTCCAATTTTCCTTTTTCTCTTTTCCTATAGTGCTGCTGCTATCCTTACTTAAATTTTTACCACATAAAGTTCCGGCACCATGCGCAGGGTAAACCAATACATCATCGTTAAGCACCATAAGCTTATCTCTTAAAGAATGATACATATTGGCTGCGAGATCGTGCCGCTTGCCCTGAAGTTTACCCGCACCTTCTCTTAAATCGGGCCTTCCGCAATCTCCGATAAACAAAGTATCACCGGTGAAAACAGCATACTGTTTACCATCGTGTTCCATTAAAATACTAATGCTGTCGGGCGAATGCCCCGGAGTATTAATGGCGGATAATACAATCTTACCGAATTCAATCTTGTCCCCGCCATCAAATGTTTTATGCGGATATATGGCATGAACATCTTTGCTAACATAAATATTTGCTCCTGTTGTATTATGCAATTCCATATGCCCGCTTACAAAATCAGCGTGCGGGTGCGTTTCTATAATACCTATAATTGTCGCATTTTTTTCCTTCGCATGATCAAGGTATGGCTGAATGTTTCTTGAAGGATCTATCAAAACCATTTCATTTTTGCAATTACTTAACACCGCATAACTATAGTGCGAAAGGTTTTTATCTTCAAACTGCTTTATTTCCATATTAATTAATTATACTACAAAATTCACGCATTTAATTTTTAATTATGGTGACTGTTGTCACATTGTAACACTTTGCTCCTTTATCTTAAATTAAAGTGGAATATTACGGGCTTTTATTACTTTATAAAGCTGGCAACACTATTGCAGTATTAATTAATTATAACTATGCATCAATAAAATAATATGGCAACAATACAATTAAATACCGCTGAGTTTAAAGAAAAAGTATTCGATTATACATCTGACAAAGACTGGAAATTTGAGGGCTCTATACCGGCAGTGATAGACTTTTATGCTGATTGGTGCGGTCCCTGTAAAATGGTAGCGCCCATACTTGAGGAATTATCAGAAGAGTACAAAGACAAAATTGTTATTTACAAAGTTGATACAGAAAAAGAGGGTGAGCTGGCAGGTGCATTTGGCATTCAGAGCATTCCCACCTTTTTATTTATACCTGTGGAAGGAACGCCTTTAATGCAAAGAGGGGCCTTACCCAAGCATGTTTTTAAAGAAGTAATAGACGAGGATTTACTGTCTGTTAAAGAATCAGACAGCGAAAAAGAAGCATAAAAAAAGCCCCTATAAAAAGGGGCTTTTTTTTCTAAATTATTAATTGCCTGCTTTAATATAGCTCCAGCCATTTTGCTGCTTATCTGCCAGCTCTAACATAGCTGCAGGAACAACAGTAGCGGCTTCAATAAGATCCGTTTCTGAAATTTTTAACCGCTTCATAGAATTGTTACAGGCTGCAATAATTACGTGTTTATTATTGACCAGGTCGTTGATAGATTTTTCTACCGTAGTTTTATTTTTAACGAGTGCATTTAAGGAATGCCCGTGAAACACGACCTCTATTTCTGCATCTGGTGCTAACTCCAAAAGATTGTTTACTTGTTTTAACACCCCACTATGTGCAGCAGTATCAGCAGAAGCCATATCAAACACAACCTTATAATGACTTTTCTGTGAAAATAAACTTGCGTTGAATACCACTAAAGTAATCATGACAATGAAAATCTTTTTCATATTTTTTTTAATTAGCGTTTAAATAATCGTACCCGTTTAATGCGGCAATTTTTCTTTCATTAAACCATAAACCCAGGTGCCCGCAATGGCACTGAATAAGGTAACAATTATTACGCTAAATCCTGATCCAATCTGCGCAAATAATGGACCCGGGCATGCGCCGGTGATAGCCCAGCCAAACCCAAAAATCAATCCCCCATAAATCTGTCCTTTATTAAAAACTTTGTCTGGTATAACAATCTTTTCACCCCGTATCGTTTTTATGTTAAACCTTTTAATCAGCCATACTGATATTATTCCAACTACCACGGCAGAACCAATAACGCCAAACATGTGAAAACTTTGTAACCGAAACATCTCCTGAATACGGAACCACGAAATTACCTCTGATTTAACGAGTATGATCCCAAATAAAATACCCATAACAAGATATTTGAGTAAAGCAACCCCGCTTTCACTTTTTTCAACTGCATTATTCGCACCGTTATTTTTATTGCTACCTGCTTTTATTACTGGTTGTTTATATTGGGTTAACATGTTATAGATTTAAAATAAATGGAAGAATAAGGTTTGCCATAATAAAGCCACCCGCCATAAAACTTATGGTTGCAATAAGTGAAGGCAACTGCAGGTTTGACAATCCCATAATAGCATGACCTGATGTACAGCCCCCGGCATACCTTGTACCAAAGCCCACAAGAAACCCACCAAACACCATAAAAAACAATCCCTTTACAGTTAATAGTTGATGCCAGTTAAACAATTGCTCTGGCAAAATGGAATGCTGATCAGTTAAACCATAACCATTTAATTCCTGCACCAGGGCAGGGTTAAGGTTTATTGGGTTTGGATTACTGAAAAACGCAGCAACAATTATTGCCCCTAATAATATGCCACCTACAAAAAACAGATTCCAAACTTCTTTCTTCCAGTCGTAATTAAAGAAGGGAATTTTTGCGGGCAAACACATGGCACATACATGCCGCAGGGAAGATGAGATACCCAATGTGCGATTACCAAAAATTAATAAGGCAGGAACCATTAAACCAATTAATGGTCCGGCAACATACCATGGCCAAGGTTGTTCTAAAAATTCTTTCATGACTTTATTTCTTCTTTTTTATTTGTAGTAATTGCACTGAATAATAATGCACCCAGTACAGCAAAATAAATAGTGCTTCGAACAGGGTTGGAGGTAATGGCACAGGTGCCTGAAACACAACCCACAAATTTCCAATACACAAAACCCGCAATGGCACCTGCTATTGCACCAATAAAGACCCATCTATTTTTTTTCATCCAATACATCATGTTTTATCTGTTGTTTATTAAATGATTGAGAATTAACACTACATCCGCCCGTGCCGCAACATCCTATATTCGCAAAGGTTGTGATTAATAAAAAACCTGCCAGTACACCAATCGTTAAATCTTTTTGTACAATTGCCTGTATTAAAACAGCAATGCCTAAAATCAGCCGAATGGCACGCATTAAAGTCCAGTTTTGTAAGATTGTTTTCATTTTAATTATTATTAATTGTAACCAAACATTGTTATTGATTCACCCTGCAAGTGCGTTTCATACTCTGTATTTGCTATAATATATTCAGTAAATACCAGCCGACCTTAAACAAATAATTCTTTAATTATGATATAAATACCCATCGATAACACAAACCACCCAAATCCTTTTTTTAATTTTTCACCATTTACTTTGCCATTAAAATAACCACCCAGAAAAATGCCCGCTATGGAAATAGCTGAAATAATAACCAGGAATTTCCAATCTGTTTCATGCAATCCAATATCCCCAACAAAACCAATAAGTGAATTAAGTGCAATGATCATGAGTGATGTACCGATTGCTTCTTTCATGGGCAGCTTCATTAATAATACCAACGCGGGTATCAATAAAAAACCGCCACCGGCACCTAAAAACCCCGTAACAAGCCCGATTGAGATACCGTAAATTATTAGTTGCTGCGGGTGCCTTTTTGCAGCAACATCTGCATGCGGTTTTTTATTCCTTATCATTGAAATAGATGCAGCAGCCATTAGTAATGCAAAGGCAACCATAACAAATAATGAATGTGTTACTTCGAAAGAACCCAGCCTGAAAAAAACCTCGGGCAAATTTGGAATAATAAACTTGCGGGTTAAAAAAACAGTGGTGATAGATGCCGAACCAAAAAGCAAAACCGTTCTGAAATTTACCAGATCTTTCCTGTAGTAATTATATGCTCCTACCAGGCTGGTAAACCCAACTATAAACAGGGAGTAAGATATAGCGAGTGTTGGTGAAATAGCAAAAAGGTACACGAGTACCGGAACCGTTAAAATAGAACCGCCACCCCCGATCAGTCCTAATGAAATACCTATAAACAATGCTGCTACATATCCCATAATACATGCAAAGTTGCCCGCTAAACATCAGATTAAAGGTGATATAAATCACAAACCAAAAAACCAAATTAATCCTGCCTAACCCATTCAATTGAATTACGCTGAATGATGACCCAATTGTTAGATTCCATTTTTTTTAATAAGCGGCTAATTACTTCCCGTGAAGTATTTAAATCATTTGCAATTTGCTGGTGTGTAATTTTTACGTGGCTTCCAAAGGCTTCAACTTGCTTTTTAAGATAAAATTCAAGCCTTTCATCCATGTTGGAAAAGGCAATTGCATCTACTGTTTTCAATAATTCCTCAAACCTGTTTCTGTAACTTGTAATAACAAACTGGTACCATGTTTTATACTTCCCCATCCATTCATCCATAAGAGTTAACGGAATACTTAGCACAGTAGCATCTGTAAGGGCTTTAGCCAGCACTTCACTGGTTTCGTGCCGTGCAGTGCAAACCATAGAAAGTGAACAAGCCTGACCGGCATTAAGGTGATAGATAAAAAATTCTTTACCGGCTTCATCCTCACGATAAAGTTTAACAATGCCATCAACAAGAAGCATAGTAGAACGTATGGTTTGGCCAACACGTAACAAAGTTTCACCTGCCTGAATCTGTATAACATTGCCATACTGCAGAATTTCTTTCAACAAACCATCTTCAAGGGTAGGGAATAAATGCTTAAGTTCTTCATAGGTCATAGGTTATCAATATTTGTCATTATTCACTTCTATCCAATACCCATCAGGGTCTTTAAAATAAATTTGTGCAACTTTATCTGGCCGCATTTGAAAGTCTTTACTGGTTTGCGCCCAGTTTCCGTAAGAAACTTTTTCTTTATCGAGGTGCTTTGCAAAGTTATCAAGGTCTGCCACGCTGAATGCCAGATGAATGTTAATGTCGTGATTCGTTTTTTCTTTTGCACCTGAAACCACATGTAGTTGCCCGTGTTCTGAAATTTTAAACCAGGTGTGCCGATCATCATGAAAAGGCTCGGGTATGATCTCGAGCATCATTACATCTTTATAGAACTGAGTGCTCTTTTGCAGATCAGTAACGTAAATCGTTAAATGATTATAATGAGGTGCATTGCTATTATTGCGTGATGAACGGCAGGCTCCAAAAGCAATAATTAATAATACAAAGAAGCATAATTTTTTCATAAGGCAATACTTTTCAGAAATTTAGGAAGTGATTTAAAACTAAATGATAAGAATAAGAGAAACAATTTTATTTTTGCCGCTTTACGAACAACGGTCCCGTAGTTCAATGGATAGAATAGGAGTTTCCTAAACTCTAGATACAAGTTCGATTCTTGTCGGGACTACACATTTTTTTAAGCCCGGTTTGTTACCGGGTTTTGTATTTAACCCCATTTTTATGATTGCAAAAACACTTTTTATTTTTAGAATCTTCAGAATTACAGGATTTATTTTAACGGCTTTTCTACTTTCAACCTGCACGGTTAATGCTCAATCCAATGATAGCATGCTGAACCAACTGTCGCATAAATGGGAGCATGCAAAAACGTATACACTCTCACTTGCCGCACAAATGCCGGCTGAAGATTATGATTATAGACCTGTGGCAGACATCATGACTTTTAAGCAACAGTTATTACATATTACTGATAATATTCTGTGGCTCTCAACAGCATACCTGGGTGAAAATTCTGAAATAAAAAAGATTGACACCAACCATTTAACCAAGGAAGACTTACTGGAATACGTAGATGCGGTTTACGATTATGCTTTGCATATTCACCAGCATTTTTTACCACAGTACCTGGATGATACTGTCCCATTTTTCGCAGGTCCTTTAACCAAAAGGCAGATCTTTTTTTATTGCATGATCACCAGTCGCATCACGTGGGGCAACTTATCATATACTTAAGAATGAAGGGAATTACCCCGTCGAAATATATTGGCTGGTAAATAATCAGAACTAAAACTTATTGCCTGGTTTTAAACACTTAAGCTATTGACATGGGCGATACCTGCCACTTTCAGCGCAATGGTTTCATACTCTTCTTCCTGTAAAAAATGTTTAGACTCAACGGTTGTTAAAGGCACGCCGGGGCGGGCATCCATAAACTCCCTGCATTTATCTTCTAACGTTAGAAAAGGATCTTGCTTTCCCCAGATTAATTGCACTGGATAGTTTGGATTTTGCCATGCACTGTAACAAGCTTGTGTAAACGATTTATCTTTTTCAAAATGTCGCATGATCTTTAAAAATGCTTTACCATCATCTTCTCTTTTGAGCAAATTAATGTAAGCACCCATTTCTTCATGAGAGATCACATCCATGTTCACCACGCCTGCACCCTTCATCATTAATGGGAATGTAGTTGGTGTAAGCATCATCAGTTCAGTTTCACCTAAAATTGGCGCTTCGAAGGGGCGCATAGGTAATGGTTTTACAAAATGTTCTACATCAAGCATCCCATTTAAAACTGTTATAGATCTAATGCGGCTGGCGTTTTTATGTGCCATATATAAGCCTACAGGGCAACCAATATCGTGTATAAGTAAATGCACTTCATTTATTGAAAGTGCATCTAACAAATTGTTACAAAAATTTCCGAAGCGGCTAAATGTATATTCAAAGTCTGCTGGCCTGGCAGACAACCCTAAACCTGGTAGATCTATAGCAACGGTGCGCATGTTTTGACCGGTAAGAGAATCTGCAACCTTCCTGTATAAAAATGACGATGTGGGCACACCGTGTATACAAAATACAACCGGCCCGCTACCCTGGTCAAGATAAAATGTTCTAACACCTTCTATGGTTATATACTTACCTTTTGTTTCATGATGGTTTAATATTGCTTCAGTTTCGTTATTATTCATTTCTACTTTCCATTTTTTTTAAAATACAGTGCTTACAATTTGAGACCTCGCAGCCTGAGGGAATTACCAATTACCGAAACCGAGCTTACACTCATGGCGGCAGCAGCAATCATGGGTGATAATAATATTCCAAAAAACGGAAACAATAACCCCGCAGCAACAGGTACACCAATTATATTATACACAAAAGCAAAAAACAGGTTTTGTTTAATATTTTTCATTACCGCTTTGCTTAATTTTTCTGCTTTAGCAATGCCTTTTAAATCTCCCTTCACCAAAGTAATACCTGCACTTTCTATAGCCACATCTGTTCCTGTTCCCATGCTAATACCAACATCTGCCTGGGCTAAAGCAGGAGCATCGTTTATTCCATCGCCTGCCATTGCTACTTTTTTTCCCTCCTGCTGCAAACGTTTTACTTCATTCAATTTGTCTTCGGGTAAAAACTCGGCTTTAAATCCAGATAAGTTCATCTCCTGTGCCACTGCTTTTGCTGTGCTTGCATTATCCCCGGTGAGCATAAAAACCTGGATGTTATTATCTAATAAGTTTTTAATGGCTTCCTTACTGCTTTCTTTTATTTTATCTGTTATGGTTATATATCCTGCTGGCTTGCCATCTATTGAAATGTATGAAACGGTTTTACCCTGCGACTGCTCCTGCCCTACCTGTTTTACTAACTCATCGCTGATATGTGTATTTCCGTCTTCCATTAACTTTTTATTTCCCAATGCAATTTGATGACCATCAACAGTTCCTTTAACACCCTTACCGGTTACTGAAGCAAAACCGGTTACGTTAGCCATTGCGATTTCTTTTTCCTTACCATATTTTACTACTGCTGCCGCAAGTGGATGCTCGCTTTGGCTGTTTACAGAACTGATATATGTTAGCAGTTCATGCTCTTTAAATCCATCCCATGCAACTATTTTTTCTACGCTAGGCTTACCTTCTGTAATAGTGCCGGTTTTATCAATTATCAGTGTATCGATTTTATTCATTTTCTCAAGTGCCTCTGCATTTTTAATTAACACCCCCGCCTGCGCCCCACGCCCCACACCCACCATGATTGACATGGGGGTTGCCAGACCTAAGGCACACGGGCATGCAATAATGAGCACTGCAATGGCATTTACAAATGCATATACATACCTTGGCTCAGGCCCGAAAATAACCCACGCAATAAAAGTGAGTACAGCAACAATAACCACTATGGGAACAAAATACTTAGAGATTTTATCTGCCAACTTTTGTATAGGTGCCCTGGAACGGCTGGCTTCATTTACCATGGCGATGATCTGTGAAAGCAAAGTTTCGGCACCCACTTTTTCTGCTTCCATTATAAATGATGAATTGGTGTTTATAGTTCCTGATGTTACGCTGTCTCCCTTGGTTTTATCAACAGGTACAGGTTCGCCGGTAATCATAGATTCATCTATACTGCCCTCGCCTTCTATAATGCTGCCATCTACAGGAATTTTTTCACCGGGTCGTATTCTTAAATGGTTGCCCCTTACGATGGAATCAATAGCAATTACTTTCTCTTCGCCATTAGTTACCAAGGTGGCTTCTTTAGGAACTAAGGTTAGCAATGCTTTGATAGCACCACTGGTGCGGTTATGCGCCCTTGCTTCGAGTAACTGGCCTAATAATATAAGTGTTAGAATAACCGTGCTTGCTTCAAAATAAACGAACACCGTACCACTGTGTGTTTTAAATTGATCCGGGAAAATTCCTGGCACCAACATGGCAACAACGCTGAACAAAAAAGCGACTGATGTTCCAATACCTATGAGTGTAAACATGTTGAGGTTCCATGTTCTGATTGAATTGTAAGCCCTTGTAAAAAACATCCAGGTGGCGTAGAAAATCACGGGCAGCGAAAGAAAAAATTGAATCCAGTTCCAAACTTCCTGGTGAAAAATTTTCGTAAGGGGTGCGCCAGGAATCATTTCTGACATTGAGATAATAAAAATGGGAAGTGTAAAAGCCACCGCGACTATAAACTTTTTTCGCAGCTTCATGTAGGTTTTATTTTCTTCGTCATCATCCACATGCATGGGTACCAGGTCCATGCCACAAATGGGGCAGGAGCCTGGTTGGTCCCTTACAATTTCGGGATGCATGGGGCATGTGAACTTACCTGTATTGGGTACCAATGCTGCAGATTTTACCAGGTGCATTCCACATACGGGGCAATCTCCCGGTTTGTCGTAAGTCGTATCCCCTTCGCAACGCATAGGACAGTAATAATTTCCCTTTGTTTCCCCACCCTTAGTTTTATGCTTGTGATTTTGAGATTGATCATCTTCTTTGTTGTCTTTCGTGTCATTAACAAGGTTCATATTACAAACGGGACATCTTCCCGGTTTATCGTACGTTTTATCACCCTCGCATTTCATGGGGCAATAATAATTTCCGCTGCTGCCTTCATTTTTTTCATCGTGATGCTTATGCGAGGTTTTCGTAGATGCATCATTAACGAGGTGCATACCACACACCGGGCAATTACCCGGCTTATCGTAGGTTTTATCGCCCTCGCATTTCATGGGGCAATAATAATCTCCGCTGCTGCCTTCATTTTTTTCTTCGTGATGCTTATGCGAGGTTTCCGTAGATGCATCATTAACGAGGTGCATACCACAAACCGGGCAATTACCCGGCTTATCGTAGGTTTTATCACCCTCGCAACGCATAGGACAATAATAATTATTAAAAGAGTTAGAAAATTCGGAAGCAGGCATATTGTTTTTATCAGATGTATTCATACACTAGATTTTTAAATATTATTCATTTAATCCGTAATCACTAAATGGATGATTTAGATTCTAAGTATTATCATCAAGATCCATTAATAGTAGTTTAAGTATATTAAGCATAAACCATCAAATAATATTTAAAAATTATACCTGTTGGTATTTTATAACCTAAAAACAGACACATGAATATTTTAATGGTATTAACATCGCACAGCGAATTAGGAAATACAGGAGAAAAAACAGGATTTTGGGTAGAAGAATTTGCAGCTCCTTACTATGTATTAAGTGAGGCAGGTGCTAATATTACCGTAGCATCACCAAAAGGCGGGCAGCCGCCCATTGACCCAAAAAGTACACAACCTGATGCACAAACACCCGCCTCAAAAAAATATTTTGAGGATAAGGAATTGCAAACGAAGGTTGCACATACTAAAAAATTATCTGAAGTTTCTGCAGCCGATTTTGATGGTGTATTTTATCCTGGCGGCCATGGACCTATGTGGGACCTTAATAAAGACCAGCATTCCATAAACCTTATTGAGCAATTTTTACAAAACGATAAACCCGTTGCGGCTATATGCCACGCTCCTGCAGCACTGATACATGCAAAAGATAAAAATGGTGAGCCTATTGTGAAAGGTAAAAAAATTACAGGGTTCACTAATACAGAAGAAGAAGCGGTAAAACTTACTGATATCGTTCCATTTTTATTAGAAGATGAATTAAAAAATAAGGGAGGCATTTATACAAAGGGCGCAGATTGGTCGTCTCATGTAGTAAAAGATGGATTATTAATAACCGGTCAAAACCCGGCATCGTCAGAAGAGGCGGCAAAAGAATTACTCGCATTACTGAATAAAAAATAAGAATTGTACAAAAATAAAACTCCGGGGATTCCCGGAGTTTTTTATAAATACTACTAACCGTACTATAATTTAATAAATTCCACCCGCCTGTTTTGCGCTTTGCCTGCCGCAGTAGAATTTTCTGCTACAGGTGTAGATTCTCCTTTGCCATCTGTTTCCATACGCGAAGCATCAATTTTAAATTCTTCAGTCAAAGCAGCTTTAACAGCAGCAGCACGGCGTTTAGAGAGATCCAGGTTTGCGGCGTCACTTCCATCATTATCTGTATGCCCGATAATTTTTATTTTAACGCCATTGTTTTCATTTAGTGCAGTTGCAATTTCTTTTAAAACCCCATACGACTCAGCTTTTAGTTTATCGCTGTTAACATCGAATGTAATACCGGTGGTAACAAACTTTCCTTCCGTAATAAGTTTGTTGCGTGTATCGGGTGCACCTTCAGCCATACGTACGTTACTTAACAGGTAATAATTTTCATCGCCATCAGATAAATGACTTACGTTAAACAATACTGCATTATATGAATTACCCTGAACAAATGCCTTGGGAAGATCAAACATTTTTTCCCCATTAACATACATACGCAGTCGTGTGCCCTGCCGCCAAATAGATACGTGTGCAAAAAGGTTTTGGGTATTATCCCACCGGGTGGCATTTGCACTATTTGCAATGGTTGTTGGTCCATACTCTGAACTAAATTGCACGCCACCTTTACTATCCTTCCCTGTCATGGGGTGCATTAGCATAACCAACCGGTGGTCGTTATTCTGGTTGGTAAAATCTTCCCTATCCTGTAGGTGTGTTAGGTAAATATCAAAAGTGCTGTTAGCCCACCTGAAATCATTATTCACTCCAAGGTCAAATTCAAGGGTACTGTTATCGGGAATGTTAGAGATGAATTCCGGAAAGAAATATCCTCCATTATTTATCTTCAGCCATTTTCCCTGACGCTTATTAATTGAAACTATTTCTGCAGACCCGTTGGTATTCCACCGTGCAGGAAAATCACCAATGGCGGCATCACTAAAATCTTCAAATGCAATTAGTTTTTCGCCCTGAACAAAATCATATTTTGAATAAGCTTTCATGGTTTCGGGGGCTGCACTTTTCGAATCTGTGGTGGTAGAATTTTCAGAAATCGTCGCATCCTCATTACTAGCTATATCTTTATCACCGGGTGTTTTCTTTTCACCGTCAATAGCATCATCTATTGTTTTATCCATTTTATCGCCTGCACGGCTTTCTAATTTTTGTTTCGCCCTGTCACCCAAAGTTTTAAGTACCTGTGCCGAAGAAACGTTCATAATTAAACCCAGGCTAAGAATGGAGAGTATAGTTTTCATACTTGTGTTTTTAAGCAATTGAACTAAGAAAATTACAAATTATTCCCCTAAAATTTGCATAATCTAACTTAGGAAATCTAAGCATTTAAAATTGAATGATTTAGTACAGGCAGGAGACTATATGAGTTTTATTTTGCCTTAACAATATCCTTAACATCCTTCCTTAATTTAAATTCTTTACCTTTGGTTACTTTTAGTAACTATAATACATTTTATGCAGAAAGTTATATTCATCACAGGCGTTTCATCTGGATTTGGCAAAGAACTTTTACAGCAGGCTGCAGAAGCTGGTTATACTGTAGCTGGCACTGTTAGAAAGAAGGAGCAACTTGAGGAAATAAATAATCTTAAGCCGGGCAAAACATTTGGGTATTTACTCGATGTAAATAATCATGATCGTGTTTTTACAACCATTAAAGAAGTGGTTGAAAAGTTTGGCCGGCTAGACGTGGTAATCAATAATGCAGGTTATGGTTTAATGGGCGCTATAGAAGAAGTGTCTATAGAAGAGGCACGGCAACAAATGGAAACAAACTTTTTCGGCGCGTTAGCAGTTACACAGGCTGCAATACCATATATGCGTAAACAAGGCAGCGGGCACATCATTCAATTTTCTTCCATTGCAGGCTTACTCGCAACCCCCGGAGTTGGGCTCTATAATGCCAGCAAGTTTGCATTAGAGGGGATGAGCGAAGCATTAAAATTAGAATTGGAACCCTTTAATATTCATGTAACACTTGTAGAACCTGGGCCTTTCCGTACGTTATGGGCTGGCGCATCCTTACAACAATCTGCCAATACTGTGGAGGGTTACGAAACCACTGCACATCTATCTAAAAAAACCATCACCGGTTACAGCGGAAACCAGCCCGGCGACCCGGTTAAAGGATCTAAGGCCGTGTTGCAAATAATAGAAGAAAAAAATCCACCATTGCGTTTATTGCTGGGAAAAATTGCCATGCAAAGAGGAAGAGCAAAAATTAAATTGATGCAGGATGATTTTGATAAATGGGAAGCGCTGAGTATTTCAGCAGATTATGATCAATAATATTCAATAAAATAATTAATAGGTTATGCAATCACTAAATGGAAAAATAGCACTGGTTACAGGTGCTGGTAAAGGAATAGGAAAAGCTGTAGCACTTGCACTTGCGAATGAGGGTGTACATGTAGGTATAATATCCCGCACTGCAAAAGACTTGGAGCAAGTGGCTGAACAAATTAAAGCCACAGGATCTAATACAGCTATTGCAACAGCCGATGTCAGCAATATGGAAGAAATAAATGCGGCGGTTAAATCAATAACAGATCAATTAGGCTATATAGATATTTTAATAAACAATGCGGGTACCGGAACCTTTGCGAAATTTCTCGAGCTAGATCCGCAGGATTGGATTAAGCAGGTGCAGGTGAATTTATTTGGTGTGTATTATACTACGCGGGCTGTACTGCCCCAAATGATAGAAAGAAAGAGCGGGGATATTATTAACATTTCATCGACTGCCGGTAAAAACGGAGCAGCCGGCACAAGTGCATACAGCGCTTCAAAATTCGGCGTATTTGGTTTAAGCGAAAGCCTGATGCAGGAAGTACGTAAACACAATATTCGCGTTACCGCTCTTGCACCAAGCACTATTGTTACCGATCTTGCCGAAAGTGCCAACCTGATAACCGGTGACCCAGAAAAAGTAATGCACCCGGAAGATTTTGCAGAACTAATTGTTGCACAGCTAAAATTACACCCACGCATATTTGTAAAAGAAGCTTCTGTTTTCTCAACCAATCCTTAGTATTAACAATACTATGTAAACAATAACACATTAAGTTGGTTATACTGTTAGCTATAATGATTTATAATAAAATATAAAAGAAAGGAAAATAATTATGAATGATAATTACAAGATGACATTAAAGCCTGTAGAAATAGCAGCTGCCAATACGCGATCAAAGCCTATTCTGGAAGATGTAATTAAGAAAAATGGTCAGGTGCCAAATATGTACGCCAACATGATCAATTCACCTGGTGTATTAGAAACCTATTTACACGGCTATGATGTGTTCAGGAAAGAAAGTGGGTTTACACCTGTTGAACAGGAGGTTGTGTTTTTAAGCATCAGTTACGAAAACGGGTGTGATTACTGCATGGCAGCACATAGTGTAATAGCAGATAAAATGAGCAATGTTCCAGAAGATGTAACCAATGCCATTCGTAACGGAGAAGAGATACCAGACAGTAAATTACAAGCACTATCAAGCTTTACAAAAGAAGTATTTCAAACAAGGGGAAGACCAACTAAAGAAGCAACAGAAGTATTTTTTGAAGCAGGATATGATGAACGAAAAGTGCTGGAAATAATTTTAGCTATTGCTGTTAAAACACTTAGTAATTACAGCAACCATGTATTCGGTACCGAGGTAGATGAAATGTTTAAAAGCCGTGCTTGGGATAGCGCGGAAGTAGCGTAATAAATATTAATAGATTACAATAAACATCCTCCTTCAAGGGGATGTTTTTTTATGCAAGAACATTTTTTACATGTACAATTCCTGCTCATCAGTATAATAAGTATTGCTGCCGCCCTTCTTTTCTTTTTTAATTTCAAAGCCTCCTGGACTTTTTTCTTTCTTAGTGTTGTGCACTTTTAAAAAATCACGAATCTCGCCGGTAAGATTATCCGGGTAATTTTTTTCGATATGTTTAATAGCATGATTAAGTACTGACTTAATAGATTTTGCAAGGTCTTTTATTTTATTTTCAGGGATCGCTTTAGCAATTGAATAGGGATTGATCTTAGCCTTCCATAATATTTCATCTGTGTACGCATTCCCCAATCCCCTGATGAATTCCTGTTTTCTTAAAACATTCTTTATAGTGGCAGAAGATTGCATTCCTTTTTTAAGGTAAGAGAAATTCAATTTTTTATCTAATGCATCAATACCCTCTTTATCTTCCGGATTCAGGCGAACGTTGGCGCTCTTTTGCCAGTCGGTAACAGCCAGTCCGCTTCCATCTTCAAATAAAAAATCAACCCTCGTAAATTTATTATCATTTTTATTTTCAAAAATGTGCAGGTCGCCATGCAGCATCAGGTGTAAACCCAAAAGTGTTTTATCAGAAAATAATAGCCTCAATTCTTTTCCTGAGCGGTATACTTTTTTAAGTGTATTTTTTTCTAATGCTTTTTTCAATTCTTTTTCATTGTTAGGTACAACGCGGCCGGGGTGCTGTGTAAATTTTTTTACTTTTTTCCCTTTAAAATGTTTATTCAGGTTTCGGGCAAAATTTTCAAGATCAGGTATCTCAGGCATAATATGTTTAATTTTTAAAATTACTATAGCTGTTCAAATTTCATGCAGTCACATTTAAATGTGGAATGGCATCCCCAGAGAAACAGGATAATAAAACACCAAAAGCAGCAGGAATATTTAAAAATGCCTGGGCCCAAATTTTTTGTAAGTATTTTTTTTTAGACTAAAACGCACATTCTTATTACCGGTATTTTGACCGCTAATGGAAAGTTGGTCGTAATTTTGTAGTAATCAATCACTTTTGATAATTAAAAATAACGTATGATGAAATCAAACCTTCGCTTGTTACTGAGCGCACTGGTTATTTTAACAGCCACCAGTTGTGTGAGCAATAAAAAATACCAGGCTTTAGAGCAAAATTACAATGCACTGCAGGGAAGAAGCAGCGCACTTTTCCAGGAAAATGAAACTTGTAAAAACGATCTTGCATCAGCCAATGTAAAAATGGCAAGTCTTCAGGATCAGTTACAAAGAGAACTTGCGCGTGTACAGTCACTGCAATCGGCATTAGATAAATGTTTAACCTCTACCACACAGGGTAATACCAACATTTCTAAATTAGTAGATGAGATAAACGCATCTAACGCATATATTAAACAACTCATCGCTTCCAAGAACAAGAGTGATTCACTTAACATGTTACTGACTAACAATCTTACCCGTTCTTTAAGCAGGGAAGAAATGAAAGATGTAGATGTGCAGGTATTAAAAGGTGTTGTGTACATTTCGCTTTCAGACAATATGCTGTATAAATCAGGCAGCTACGAAATTTCTGATAAAGCGAATGAAACCTTATCTAAGATCGCCAAGATCATTATGGATTATAAAGACTTTGAAGTATTGGTTGAAGGTAATACAGACAATGTGCCTATTTCTAAAACCAACATTCGCAATAACTGGGATCTGAGCGCCCTTCGTGCATCTTCAGTTGTACAGGCATTGCAAAACAACTTTAATGTTGATCCTAAACGTTTAACAGCAGCGGGACGCGGCGAATACAATCCTGTAGCTTCTAATGATTCTGAAGCAGGCAGGGTAAAAAACAGGCGTACTCAAATCATTATCACACCTTTGTTAGACCAGTTTATGGAGCTGATTGAAAAAGCACCGGCACCAACCGAAACACCCGGTACAAAATAAATTTTGATAATTTTAATTATAAGGTCCTCCATTTTTTGGGGGACTTTTTTTGTGCGGCACCTGACCAATGATCCTCACAAACCAAACTGCTTTAAATGATGCAGTGCATGCTTATAAAGTAATTGCACCTGCTCTTCAAAATTCAGGTGACCAAAAAAAGGATTGGTTATGCGGCGCTCACGCTCTGCTTCATAAGCTTTAAAAAAATCATCCAACTCTATTTTTAAAGCCTTCAATGATTCTAACATTTCCGCATGCCGTACATCGGCAGGCGTTTCTGGCATTAACGGGTTAATGGTATTTTCTTTAAAAGGAACATCACTCATAAGAAAACGATACGCTTTTTCCAGGCCTTCACCTGTATTAAATATTTTAACAGGGTGTTTTCCGTTTGCAACCTGCAGGGCATCAGTAAAATGTTCAACCATTTGTTGTCCATTCATTTTACCCCACAAAGGCTGTGCATCAGCACTGAGTGTAGCCAGCTTTTGCAAAAAATCAATTTGCAAAAAGCGGGCTTTTTCCATGGTCATTTTTTATAGATTTAGGGGGAGATAAAACGAGCTTTTCAGCTCATTACTTTCAATTGTATCTTATCCACTTCGTGGCTTAGCGATTCAAAAATTTCTTCAACCGAACCTTCACCTTTTACATTCACCACTTTTTCCCTGGCTTTGTAATACTCCTTAACCGGTGTGGTTTTGTTGTGGTATTCGGCTATTCTTGCCCGGATAACCTGTTCGTTCACATCATCGGTTCTGCCACTCATTTCACCCCTGTGCAATAGGCGGGTTACAAGTTCACTCTCACCTACTTCTAATGCAAGCACAACTGCAATTTCAGAATTTTTAAGCTTGAGTAAATTGTCCAAAGCCTCAGCCTGGGTTTCGGTGCGCGGAAAACCATCAAACAAAAATCCTTTAACATGCGTGTTGGAATCCAATGCATCGCTAATCATTCCAATTACTACTTCATCCGGCACAAGACTGCCCTTATCTATTAAAGATTTTGCCTGCAAACCTAAAACAGTCTTGTTCTTTATTTCGCTACGCAACAGGTCTCCTGTACTAAGATGCTTAAGCCCGTATTTGCGAATAAGTTTCTCGCTTTGCGTTCCTTTACCACTGCCCGGAGGGCCAAACAGAATTATATTAAACATGTTGGGTACTCACATTGGGTGAGTGACAAATATAAGGCTTGCGCATTAAATTCTCTTTAACACAACATTAATCACCTTTGCAATTTATTGTACGAATTTGAACCGAATTGTAAGACAGGTGTTTATAAAAATTTATAAGCAAATTCACGAACCAAATAAATTGAAATAAATGGATGAGTTAAGCAAACAAAACATCGAAAACAAACCGATCGAAAAGGTGAACAAATCCAACGAGGAATGGAAGAAGATCTTAAGTCCTGAAGTGTTCACCGTAGCGCGAATGAAGGGCACCGAAAAGGCCCGGCAGCAGTAAATACGAAGGTTTTGATGAAAGAGGAACCTACTACTGTGCTGCATGCGGAAATGCATTGTTTATTAGCGATACCAAATTTGAAAGTGGTTGCGGTTGGCCAAGCTTTTACGAGCCCATAAGCAAAACATCGGTAATTTACGAAGAGGATAATGCTTATGGTATGCGTCGTACCGAAGTAATGTGTGGCAGGTGCGAAAGCCATTTAGGGCATGTTTTTAATGATGGGCCTGCACCTACCGGTTTACGTTATTGCATAAATGGTGTTGTACTCGATTTTAATAAAGCGCAGGCAGCAGAGAAAAATTATAATGAACAAGAAAGAGACAAATAGTTATATCGCAGCTATACATCACAAGCCGCTGTAATATAGCAGGTATAAGCGTTTCAGCCTTTTAACTGCTTCAATAAAAACCCTGTTTTATAAACATGCCGTACTTTTGCACAAAACCGGAAGAGAATTATGAGTAAACTTAGTACGCTTGCTGAAACATTAGTGGGATCTGAAATTGTGAGGTTGGGAAACGAGATCAATGAAAGAAAAAGTAAAGGTGAAGAAATATTTAATTTTACCATAGGTGATTTCGATCCTGCGGTTTTCCCTATACCAAAGGAACTTGAAGAACTTATAATTGAAAGTTATAAACACCACTATACCAATTACCCGCCTGCGAAAGGTTTAGAAGAACTGCGAATAGCAGTACTTCAATTTTTAAAAGAATGGCAGGGCATGGTGTATACTACGGATGAAATAATTATAGCAAGTGGCGGCCGCCCTTTAATATATACCTTATTTAAAACCATTGTTGATAAAAATGATAAGGTAATTTATGCTGTTCCTTCCTGGAACAACAATCACTACACACATATGAACTGGGCACAGCATTGTGTAATTGAAGCAACGGAAGAGACAGATTTCATGCCCACCGCTAAAGACATTGAAAAACATATTGAAGGTGCTGCCCTTATTTGTCTTTGCTCGCCCCAAAACCCTACCGGTACAACTTTAGGTATGCAGGAATTAGAAAATATTTGCGACCTGGTTATAGAAGAAAACAAAAGACGGGAACCCGGTGAGAAAAAGTTGTATGTAATGTTCGACCAGATGTACTGGACACTTACTTATGGGCAAACCCGCCATTATAATCCTGTTTTTTTGCGTAAAGAAATGCGGGATTACACCATATTTATCGATGGTATTTCAAAATCTTTTGCAGCCACAGGTGTAAGGGTTGGCTGGGCGATCGGTCCAGAAATAGTGGTGCAAAAAATGCGTGCACTACTTACACATATTGGTGCATGGGCACCCATGGCAGAACAAAAAGCAACAGCCAAATATTTGCAGGATAATGAGGCAGTAAGAAGTTTTATCTTAAAATTTAGAACAGCCCTTGAACTTCGCCTATTAATGATTCATGCTGGATTAATAAAGCTGAAAGAAAAAGATTATAAGGTGGATGCTATATCTCCGCAGGCTGCAATTTACCTTACCGTAAAGTTTGATCTGAGGGGTAAAACCTTTAATGGAAAAATATTGGAAGATCAGTCTGACGTAACTGAATTTCTTCTAAGTGAAGCAGGACTCGCAATCGTACCTTTTTACGCATTTGGCGCGAGTAAACAATCGCCATGGTACCGGTTAAGTGTAGGCACCTGCCATATTGAACAGATTGAACTATTCTTAAACAAACTTGAAACAGCACTTGAAAAATTGCAATAAGAATTCAGAGGTAAGTTAATTACCTGCACCATAGAAAAGCGGTTGCTTAATTAATTTTTATTGCAGATAAATACAAAAGGCTTAAGCCTGGATTCTCTCAGATAAAACCTAACAGCAGGTATTTTGTTGATTATTTTGTAGCGGTTAAGGTCGAGTATTTCATTAACAATACACACAGTATTACAGCTTTCTACCAGGTAAAGCAGGTCGTTGAGAAATTCAATTTCATGCTCAAGTTCAGAAGCATTCATTGCATTCTTTTTGGTAAGAACCAGGAGGTCTCTGTTACGGGCATTCATAACCTTCCTATTTTAATGTTTATGCGTATTTTCATCCTACAATTCCTCTCCTTGGCGGGCAGCCACAGGATTTTTTAGAACCATGTTTAGAAGAAACACTGCAAGAACTCAATATCAATGACATTAACAATACGGCGAAACAAAAGTTTGATTTCCTGCTCATTTTTTCAGGTATCTAAATTAAGTGAATTTTAAAATAACAAATAAAATATTTAAACACATTCTTGAACAATTTATTGCACAAAAAAATACTGGTTGCGCCGCTTGACTGGGGGTTGGGCGATGCAACCCGTTGCATTCCCATAATTAAACACCTTAAAGCACTTGATTGTGAAGTTATTATAGCATGTACTCCCACGCAGGGAAAATTGCTGAAACAACAATTTCCGCAAAATTTATTTCTGCCCATTTTCGGATATAACATTACTTATACAAAACACCGAAGCATGCTGCCATTTAAAATGCTGGCGCAAATACCTAAAATTTTTTCATCAATTAAAAAAGAACATCGATGGTTGCAGAAAATAATACACCAACACAAAATAGATGCTGTAATATCAGACAACAGGTACGGTCTGTATTCCAAACATGTTCCATGTTATTTTATCACGCATCAATTACAGGTACTTACTGCAAATAAATGGATGGATACATTTGCACAAATTATAAATTACAAATACATCAACAGGTTTACCGCCTGTTGGGTGCCGGATGAAAAAGAAGAACCTTCGCTTGCAGGAAAATTATCTCATCCCGGAATTTTACCGAAAATACCTCTGCATTATATCGGCCCACTTTCACGCTTTGAAAAAGGTGAAACGCAGGAAAAAAAATATACCTGGATGATGATACTTTCCGGGCCTGAACCACAGCGCACATTACTTGAAATGAAGTTCCTGCTTTCTGCAGGCTCTATGCAGGATGAAGTTTTATTAGTAAGAGGCAAGCCCGGTTCAGTAGAAAATATACCGGTGCCCGGTAATTGTATAGTTTACAATCACCTGCCAACAGAAGACATGTTGCTAGCCATACAAAGCAGTGAATACATCATCAGCAGGTGTGGTTATACAACCGTAATGGAAATGTTCAGCCTTCAAAAAAAATGCATCTTTATTCCCACACCCGGGCAAACAGAACAGGAATATTTGGCCAAACATTTAATGAAAAAGCAATGGTGTTATACATTTTTACAACACCAGCCCTTTTTGGAAAATATTGAAAAAGCGCGCACGTTTAATTTCACCCAACCAAACATAAAGCCTAATCAATTTGAGCATGTTCTTTCAGATATTTTAGGGAAAATTTAGCGCACTTACCTGGTGATATTCTTGGGGAAATCGAAAAACAAAAATTGCTTTTCTGCATCTTTAAAATCTTTCCAGTGTTTTATATCGCATTCAACCGCGAAAATGCTGCACGTAGGCATATTATCGAGCCGGGTATTACCCAGCTGGTTAGCAAAGTCAGTAATGCCGGGGTTATGAGAGAACAGGGCAACTGTATCCGCATCATCATCCAGTTTCGAAACAACATCATAGAAGTTTCTTACAGATGCTTCGTACAATGCTTTTTCTTCAATGATTTTTTTCTTTTTTATGTCGAGCTCTTCCGCGAAATATTTGGCGGTAGCCATGGCTCTTTTCGCAGGGCTTGAAACAAGCAGATCAATTTTATGCTTATTCTTCACGAGCCGTTTTGCCATCATAGGTGCGTCACGGCTGCCGCGATCATTCAGCGGGCGGTCAATATCTTTTTGATCCAGATCGTCCCAACTGCTTTTAGCATGGCGTACAATCATCAGTGTTTTCATATGTTATTGTTTTTTCATTATAAATATAAAATAATAATGCTGCACCCGATGAATGCAGCATTGTCAATATTTAAAGATGATGCAGGTTTAATAACCACGCACATTCTTTCCTTCATAATAATTTAAAAAGGCTTTATTCACCACGCGGTTACCCCCCGGGGTTGGATAATTGCCTGTGAAATACCAGTCGCCTTTGTTGGTTGGGCAGCTTTCATGCAAATCTTCGATGGTCTGGTAAATAACCTGCACAGGTGTTTCAAAGTTTTTTGGTGTGATGAGCTGCGCAATCTTGTCTGAAATTTCCTGCGTTTTAAAAGGCTCGTACACTTCCCTAACAACATTGCGCGTATGCAACTGGTTGTTGCGCTGCAACTCTTTTATAGTGTTATAAATCTCCGTCAACTTATCCGTTATTCCCTGCTCTTCCATTAATTCAATAGCGGCCCGAAAGGCAATAAAATCGCCAAGTTTGCTCATATCAATGCCATAGCAATCGGGATATCTAATCTGCGGCGCAGAAGATACTACAATGATCTTTGTTGGACCGAGGCGTGCCAGCATGCGTACAATACTTTCTTTTAAAGTAGTGCCGCGCACAATGCTGTCGTCTATTACTACCAGGGTATCTTCACCTCTTCTTACAGTACCATACGTAATATCGTACACGTGCTGCACCATTTCATTTCGCCCGGTATCTTCTGTAATAAAGGTGCGAAGCTTAACGTCTTTAATCGCGATCTTTTCCTGCCGTATTTTACGGTTGATCATTTGCTCCAGCATGTCTTCGTTCATTTCTGAACCCCAGTTTAAAATGCGCTGCACTTTTATCTGGTTAAGGTATTCTTCCATGCCTTTGCATAAACCGTAATATGCAATTTCTGCCGTGTTGGGTATGTAAGAAAAAATGGTATTCTTTAAATCGTAATTCACCGCTTCCAGTACCGGTTTGCTGAGGTGATGACCCAATGCAATCCTTTCCCTGTATATCTTTTCATCACTGCCGCGGGAAAAATAAATGCGCTCAAAACTGCAGGCTGCACGTTCGCGCGGCTCCAGAATTTGTTCAATACTTTCATTGCCTTTTGGGTCCACAATAAGGGCGCAACCGGGCATTAGTTCCTTCACCTCATTCTCACCTGCATTGAATGCTGTTCGTATGGCTGCACGTTCGCTTGCTGCAACCACCACCTCATCATTCACATAATAATAAGCGGGACGAATACCATTGGCATCGCGCATTACGAAGCTGCTTCCATTGCCCAGTAATCCACCAACAGTATAACCTCCATCAAATAATTCAGTGGCCTTTTTTAACACGCAAGGAACGCAGGGCACTTCTTTCTGCTCGTTTTCTTTCACAAGAAAATGATGCATCACTTCCATCATGGCAGCCAGGTCGCTTTGCTTTTGAAATTCACCGGGATCGGTATTAATGAGGCTGAATAATTCTTCTGTATTTACCAGGTTAAAATTACCGGCAAGCGCTAGGTTTCGGGCAGGTATTACATCCCTTTTTATAAACGGATGGCAAAACTCTACATTGTTCTTGCCCTGTGTGCCGTACCGTAAGTGACCAAGTAACAGTTCTCCTAAAAACGGAACATGCCCTTTCATTAAATGGGCATGCTGCTTAATATCGCTCTGGTATTTTTCCAGTTCCTGTATTTCACGGGCTATTTTCGAGAACAGGTCGGCAATGGGTTGAGGCGCATTGCTTCGGTTCCTGAATAAAAAGGGATAACCCGGTTCTGTATTTAACTTTACCGTGGCTATACCTGCACCATCCTGGCCGCGGTTGTGCTGCTTTTCCATTAGCAGGTACAGTTTATTTAAACCGTACATTACCGTACCATACTTCTCTAAATAGTATGAGAAAGGTTTTCTTAGTCGAATGTAGGCAAGCCCGCATTCATGTTTTATTTCGTCGCTCATTTATGGAGAAAGAAGGGCAAAATTAAGGTTACTTTCTTTTTCAGCAACTTTAAGCGGTTGAATTAACATTCTGCAACTTTTCCGCCAGCCATAAAAACTCCCTGAGAAAAATATCTGCACTCTTCTGGAAGTTAGCATCGAGCAAACTACCGGCTTCATCAAACTTTTTATCTACAAAAGGAATAATGAGCAGGTGCGGCGACGCAATACCAAAAAGCGCGGGTACCAGCAATAACAGTTGCTGTGCACTGCGCATGCCACCCATTGCGCCGGGTGAGGCGGTTACTATGCCAAAAGCCTTATGCAATTGCTTGGGAAAATGATCCAGCAAATTTTGCATGGCGGGGCTGTAACTGCCATTATATTCCGGGGTAACCAGTATAAAGGCATCTGCTGCGAACATCCTTTCTGCCAGGGGTTTAAATTGTTCGGGCGCTTTATCTACGGACGAAAATACATGCTGTACAAAAGGCAGGTTGTATTCCCTTACATCAATAATACCGGTTTGGTGGGTGGACCTGTCATCCAGCATTTGCTTTAAAAACAACACTATCCTGTTTGTAACACTATCGTTTCTCGGGCTTCCCGAAATTATTTCAATATTCATCTGTCGAATTATTTATTTGTCAGTTGCCACCAAACGGAAAACCTCTGGAAATCTTTATGCCTGTTTCTGCATTTCAACATTCAGAGCCAGTTTCACCTCGTCTGCTACCACTACACCGCCGGCTTCTGTTACAGCACCCCATTGCAAACCAAATTCTTTACGGTTAATTTTCCCTGTTATTTCAAAACCTGCCTTTGTTTGTCCCCATGGGTCATTTACTGTGCCATGATGTTCCACATTAAAGGTTACAGGTTTGGTGATATCGCGAATGGTAAGGTCGCCCGTAAGTTCAAATTCCTGGTCAGATACTTTATTTACACCTGTTGAGGTAAAAGTAAGTTTCGGAAATTTTTCTGCGCTGAAGAAATCATCACTTTTCAGGTGCGTGTCACGTTGTTCATTCCGCGTATCAATACTGTTTACATCGGCTTCAAAGGTAACTTTTGCATCGCTGAAGTCTTCTTTTTCTGCTTCCAGGGTTGCATCGAAATTGGCGAATGAACCTGATACGGTTGCGATCATCAGGTGCCTGATCTTAAAGGTGATCTCAGAGTGAGCGGGGTCAATTTTATACGTTGCCATTGTTGTTGTTTTTTCCGCAGGGCGGATGGTTTAAGAATAATTATTAAAAGTTGATTGTTTAAGAAATAAGATCCATCGGCACTTCTATAACAAGAATTTCCGCGTCTTGGTTTGCAGTAATGTTGATGGAACCGGTTTCACTGATACCTATGGCATCCCTGCGTTGCAGTTCATGGCCTTCTATGTTGGCTTCGCCTTCAATTAGAAAGACATACAGCCCGTTCGCAGGCTTGTGTAAATCATAAACCATTGAATTGCCCGCTGACAGGTTTGATAAAGACAACCATGCATCCTGGTTAATTAAAACCGCATCTGTATAATCCGGCGCAACAACAGTTTGCCATTTGTTCTGCCGGTCTTTTACTTCGAAAGTTTTTTGCTCATACCGCGGGGTGATGTCGTAATCTTTCGGATAGATCCATATCTGCAAAAAACGTACTTCATCGGTTTTGCTTGCATTGGCTTCGCTGTGCGAGATGCCGCTGCCTGCACTCATTATTTGCACATCGCCCTGCTTAATTATTTTATCACGGCCGGTAGAATCTTTATGGTGCAGGTCGCCCTGCAGGGGAATGGAAATGATCTCCATATTCTCATGCGGATGTTTTCCGAAACCCATGCCACCCCTTACGGTATCATCGTTCAGCACACGCAGTGCACCGAAATTCATTTTCGCTGCATCCTGGTAGGATGAAAAGCTGAAAGAATGATAACTGTTTAGCCAGCCAAGATTTGCGTGGCCCCTTTCTGCTGCTTTATGTATAACTGTTTTCATAAAATTTAATTTTATATGTATGTACACCTATTTAATAAAATTTTTTTATACTTCGTTCTCTCTCATCTTTTCCAGCAGGCGGTTTAATTCGGTTGCTTCTGCAGTGGTTAATGATAATGTTGTTAGCATTATTTTGTCCACCTTTTTACCGGCCATCTCCAGCAGGTTCAACCCCGCATTAGTGATAGCTATGGAGGTTTCTCTTCTGTCTTCGACCGACACTGATCTTTTAACCAGCTTCTTAATCTCCAAACGGTCTATGATCCTTGGTACGTTTGAGCTTCGCTCGATCATGCGCCCGGCAATATCCCGCACGCAAGCCTGTTGAGGGTGCCTGCCTTTTAATATCCGCAGCACATTGAACTGCTCATGCGTGAGACCGAAGTCTTTCAATTCGCGGCTGGTAGCCGTTTTTAACCACCAGGCAGAATACAATACATTCAGTGCCGCCTTCTGCACTTCACTTCCAAACTTTGTACTTTGTATGGCATCTTCCAGTTTCACCATACAAATATATGTACATACATATATTATTCCAAAAGTATTTGTAGGATTAACTTTTGCCTAACGAAAAAGAGGTGAAAAATTATATTTTTCCTACGCGGAAAGACACCTTGCAAATAATGCCATAAGAAGAGGGCTTGCCATCCTTTACATGCACCTTGAAATCTTTTACATAAACAGAATCAATATTATCTACTGTTTTAGACACTTCGGTAATGCAGTTTCTTATGGCATCATCAAAACTTGTTTCGGAAGATGCGATCACTTCAATTACTTTAACTATGGGCATAAAACAATGTTTTATAAGGTTAGGAATATTTCTCTTGCTGTAGAAGGTAGGTCGAAACTCTTGTGCATAAAAGAAAATTCGGCTTTTTAACGATTAAATGTGTGATTAAAAAAAATCTTTTCCGGGTTATGATTCTGGATAAAGGTTTGCTGAAGCTTTTAAATGCCTGCACCAAGTTTTAATTATGCCCTGGATTATAAAAACCTTGACCTGCGCCAACATCCTGAATTATACTGCACAGGCAAAGGAGAACAGGGCGTATTATTGGTAGAACCTTATAAGTCAGAAATACTGCCCAACTGGCAATTTAAAACGCCGGAACTTGCAAAAAAGTCAGCACATGCAATAACGGGGATGTTCAACAACTACAAAAAAGCTAAAGATTTTGTTGGAATGGATATGGCGCGCAAATATTTGCAGATGGGCTATACCCGCAGCAGGCGATATGCCAACCATAAAAGCGGTAAGAAATATGACGGTCCCGTGCCAGCCGAAAAGAAGGGACAAAGTGGGGCCCATGGAAGAAAACAATTACCCCCGGATACCGACGCAGAAAAAGCTGAAAGTGCTGCTATATTTTATGCAGCATGGCAGAAGGTTAAAGCAGATATACAGTACCAGGAAATGTTATTACTGCACAAGAGCAGGCTTACACAATTGTGATTTCTTACTTCACATGCCTGGCTAATTTGCTTTTCCACTTAGCTTTAAATTCCCGGGAAGCAGCCGTATAACCACCATCGCCGCCATCTACAAAATGTATATGCTCCTCATTACGGTTTTGTATATAGCATGTCATAATGCTTTCATTACTGATGTGATGTCCAAAGATCAGCTTACCCTCCTCCTCCATTTGCTGCAGGTAAGTTATAAATTCTTTACGCTTATCGGCATGCCCGGTAATAATGGTGCTTACCTTACCATCTATAGTTAACGTATCGGCATTGTTTATCACCTGCCGTAAGTAATCTTTTCCCCGCAAACCATCGATTGAAATATTGAACTTAAAATATAATTTCCCTACCATGCTTATGAGGAATGCTTTTACAAAATACCCCACCTTCCACTTTCCAAAACGCGCCAGCATTTCCTTTTTAATTTTCTCACCATTCAACAAAAGGTTCAACCGTTCGATGGATAATGGATTGCGCGACATTTACCATGGGCATACGAATTTGTTTAATGATAAAAATATTTTGAACATTTTTAAGGTTGTCAGTTATATGAAACAGTAAATACAACATTAACATTTTATACCTACATTGTAACAACCAAATGACTAAGTATGAAGAAAGGCGATAAAGTACAATGGAATTTTGGTAATGGCACCGGAACGGGATACCATTGCAGAAGTGTACACCGAACCTGTAAGAAAAACTTTTAAGGGCACATCTATTAAAAGAAATGCAAGTAAAGAAAACCCCGCTTACCTGATTATACAGGAAGATGGAGATAAGGTGCTGAAATCAGAGAGCGAATTAAAGGTGGTGAAGTGATAAAAAGGCTAATGATTATAAAAAGCAAATAGTTCCGTTGATTGTTTTGGGATTTTTAATTTTTGCTGATTTTTATGACCCTTTTGGAATCTTCAGTTTCCACCCCGGGTGTATCATATCAGGATTACTGATCTGATCGCGGTTGGCTTCAAATATATCTTTCCAGGCTACACCAAAACGCTGACCTATTTTAGAAAGCGAATCGCCGCTTACCACTTCGTATTCTTGCATGCTGCTTCCACCAGCAATATTTAAATTCATAATCACATCGGCAGACCTATAGTCAGGATCAATGCGGTTATACACATCCCATAATCTTTTGCTTTCTTCTTCTGATGTTACATTTCCATCTATATAAAGAACATTGTCTTGTTCCCTTACCTGCAAATTAGAAACGTTGGCGGTTTTAGCAGCATTTATAAGTTCAGCATATTTCGTGTGCAGTGGGCTTGTATTATTTGCAATTGCCATAATTTTTTTTGTTTTTAGGGTTGATTATTTAACCGATAATTGGTTATCAATTTTTTTAGGTCGCAACGCATTAAGCTTTACCATTAGTTTTTGCAGGTCTGCTCTTTTAATATCTCCTCTTAAAGTAATTACGCCATCATTTACATCAGCGGTTACGCCAGTATAGTTTGACAATGCTGCATCAACCCCTTGCTTTAACGGATCGTCTGCTGTAATGGTAACAGGTGCAGGCGGTGGTGCTATAGTAATGTTGTTCGTAACACTCTTTACACCTTTTACACTTTTAACTGCAGTTTCAGATGCCGACTTACAATTTTCATCTGCACACTCGCCGGTAAGTGTTACAACACCATCCGTAACTGATGCATTAATGCCTGGGTTAGATGTCAGTTTTTCGTTTACTGAATTTTGAATGTCGCTGTCGCTTGGGCCTTTGCATGATGTAAGCAGAAAGCTTGATACGGCGGTAACAAAAACAATCATACTTAATTTGGAAAGTAATTTTCTCATTGAAATGTTTGGTTAATTTATAGACTGATTAAGTCAATAATCATACCACATCAAAATTCTGTAATGTTATGTAAACCCTGTGGTTGTTTTTATGTTGTTAGGCGGTAAAACTACTACGGTATGATTATTTCAATGATTGATTGCTATTCGTTTTATACACCACAACATTATCCGATTCTTTTTTGGCTGAAGTAAAAAGCGAAATGAACCTGGATCATTCAGCTGCTAAAATTTTATTCACACAAATAATTAAAAACGCACATGCTAAAAGAACTCTTTGAATTGGTAAAAGGCAATGCAACCGAAGCCGTAATCAACAATCCTGACATTCCCAACGAAAAAAATAATGCTGTAGTTGCAGAAGCTACAAATACGATTGCCTCGGGATTTAGAAATGTTGTTGCAGGAGGTGGCGCACAAAGCCTGATTTCGTTACTTACCAAAAGTGGTGGCGATAAAAAAAGCTTGCTAAGTAATCCTATTGTTTCTATGATGATGGGGCATTTTGCCGGTAAGCTAATGACCAGGCATGGGCTAAATAACAACCAGGCAAATAATCTTTCAGGTAATTTAATCCCTTCTGTGTTAGGCAACCTGATAAACAAAACCAACGACCCCAATGATCAGCAGTTTTCACTTGAAGGTTTGCTTGGTTCAATTACCGGTAACAAAGGTGGTAACGGAAGTGCAGGCGGTGGTATTGGGGATTTACTTAAACAACTTACCGGCAACCAAAAAATAACAGCGGTGGTGGATTGATGGATATTATTAAAACAATGGCGGGCGGTGCTCAACAACAACAGCAACGCACAGGCCGTGGAGGTTTAATGGATTTGCTTAAAGGATTTATGTAGATCAGCTGTCACTAATTTGGAGATGCTAAATAACATATATGAAGAAGGGAGCAAAGCTACCTGGAAGAATGGCGTTTGGCAAAGCTGGGTCTTTATACCATAGCCACTGCGGAATGGCATGAGACCACGGGCTCATACCGCGAATCCTTACTGACCCACCAGGCTCTCAATAGAAGTCCAAAGCCAGATGAAAATGATAATCATCTTCAAGGATGAAGTAATTCGGATTGATCATTAATAATCTTTCCATCTTTAATTCAAACAAATCCTAATTCAGACAATCTACACCATCATCACGAAGGGTATTGCAAAACGACAGACTTTAGAAACTATTTGATTGGTTGACATTTAGTGTTTGTAAATTTTTTGGAACAAGCTGAAGCAACTCCGATTGATCATCGTTGCGTCGCATTTCGTTCATCGGTAGAATAGGTATTTAGCTTATTTCAAATGTAGCTTTAGGAATCACAGCAGTTGGTGACTTCACCAACAGTTCTTTGTTTGGTATTATTTGCAGATTATATATACCTGGCAAAGGCAGAAAGATTTCCTAAAAATTTCGAAACATGAAAACCCGCATAGATTAAAAGGTCTTTCTCCGTTTTCTTAAACTCATTTCATGTTTAACAAAATCATTTGCCATTTCCAAAGCTTTTGGAGTATCACTTAAAAGCTCGGTTTTTAGCCATCGACCTAGTTTCAAAATGATTTGAATTTCTTCTGAGCTATAATGCCATCGTAGATTATTGCAGGTGGCACAACTTGGTAGATAATTGTTTTCAGCATGTACACCTCCGGTGATGTGAGCCTTTACATGATCAGCATGGAAGGTGGTTAATTCAACACCGCAAACATGACAACGTCCGTCCGTTTTCGAAAGCACTAATTCTCTTTGCTTTTTGGTTAATGCAGTTCTTTTAAGACCAATTACTTTACTTAACCTTCGGCTGTTTCTTAAACTGAGGATTAGTTTAATGAGACCTTTTCCAGTTTTAATGGTTCGTAAAAATGCAAGTGCTTTTATCGTTCTCATTATTACAATTTCAACTGCCTAATCACCTCCCTAAAACTCCCCAACGCACTCTCCAAATTCTCCGCTATCTCCTCCGCCAATACATCCGGATCAGGAAGGTTATCTAAGTCAGCAAGTGATTTATCTTTTAGCCAGGTAATATCTAAAGATGTTTTATCACGGGCAACAATCTCATCATAACCAAACTTCCTCCACCTGCCTTCAGGATTATCAACAGCATGATAAGTCTCAACACGCTTATGCCTGTTAGACAGAATTATAGCAGGTAATAAACTCCTGCAGGTCGCTCAGCTTTAGCGGGTTCTTTTTAAGCGTGTGGTGGATGTTGGTGCGGTAGTCGTAGAACCAGATCTCTTTTGTCCAGGGGTCTTTGCTGCTGGGTTTGTTGTCGAAGAAGATGACGTTTGCTTTTACGCCGTTGGCATAAAAGATACCGGTTGGCAAACGAAGGATGGTATGAACATCTGTTGTTTCCAACAGCTTCTTACGAACCGTCTCTCCTGCACCGCCTTCAAACAACACATTGTCCGGAACAACTACTGCTGCCATGCCGCCCGACTTTAGCATGGAGCGGATGTGCTGAACGAAGTTCAGTTGCTTGTTGCTGGTGGTTGCCCAGAAGTCCTGGCGGCTGTAGGTGAGGTCTTCTTTTTCCTGTTCGCCTTCTTCGTTGGTAAAGGTTTGACTGCTCTTTTTACCAAACGGCGGATTGGCTAATACATAATCATAACGAACATCGGTAGGTGCAATCAATGCATCTGCGGGTGAAATATTGTTGTCGCTGTCTATATCGCCAATGTTGTGCAGGAACAGGTTCATCAGTGCAAGCCTTCTTGTGCCTGCCACTATCTCGTTGCCATAAAAAGTATTGAACTTCAGAAACCGCTTTTGTTCTTTATCTAAATCATAGTGCTGCTTATCAGCAATAAAATCGTACGCCGCTAAAAAGAAACCACCCGTACCACATGCAGGGTCTGCAATGGTGCGCATCGGTTCGGGACGAACACATTCTACCATTGCCCTTATGAGTGCACGTGGCGTAAAGTACTGACCGGCGCCGCTCTTGGTATCTTCCGCATTCTTCTCCAGCAGGCTTTCATAAATGTCGCCCTTCACATCTGCACCCATCATTACCCAGTTCTCGTGGTCTATCAGGTCTACCAGTTTGTACAGCTTGGCAGGGTCCTGTATCTTATTCTGGCTCTTGGTAAATATCTGCCCGAGTATGCCTTTCTCTTTACCCAACTCACGAAGCGTGATGGAGTAATGAACCTCCAGCTCTGCACCACGTAAACCCGTTAAGCTTTGCCAATTGTATGCTGCCGGAACACCCAGCGTACGGTTGTAAGGAGGCTTGCTATATTCATCTGCCATTTTTAAAAACAGCAGGTAAGTAAGTTGCTCCAGGTAATCGCCATAACCCACACCATCATCACGAAGGGTATTGCAAAACGACCAGACTTTAGAAACTATTTGATTGGTTGACATTTTTGTATTAGTAATTATTTTGGTACAAGCTGAAGTAACTCCGATTGATCATCGTTGCGTCGCATTTCGTTCAT
>CAWHKV010000001.1:0-14971 GCA_963830175.1 uncultured Bacteroidota bacterium | reverse complement strand
AAAGGCGCTCAACCTACAGACACCGTTCGCAGAATTCTTTCTTTTAAAGGCGTACTTTACCTGAAGCATTTATTACGTGGTGTTAAGCTTGGTTTGTTTGATGATGCAACCGCTATGCAAAAGTTTCAGAAGTGGCACGATGATCATGAAGCCAATGTGCTTCGTCGTACAGAGGAACACCGCAAATCAAGAACCCGTAAATATGTTCCTACAAAGAGGGCAGATGCACGGGATGAGAACGCGACGGCTGATCAGCAGTAATCCAACTTTAACTGGACTATTTTACCTGAAAGACATTATTGATTTTTGCAGGAGTGCATTCTTATGCATATTAAAGGGTTTATATTGTTCATGTATTGGTAATACTATCTGGCATGAGTGAATACCTGCATATAGGAAGTTTAGTAGCCACTTTTGGTATACAGGGGCAACTTATTCTTAAACATGTGCTGGGCAAAAAGTGTGATTTTAAAAAGGGTGATGTTATTTACCTGGAAGAACATGTCGGTTCCATGCTTCCTTACTTTATTGAGTTATCAACCGACAAAAACGAAACTGAAGCTGTACTTCAATTAGAGGGTATTGCCAGCAAAGAACCTGCTATGCTTTTGCTTAAAAAGAAAGTGTGGCTTACAGAAAAAGATTTCAAGAAGCACTCGCACGATGCTGCACCCGTTTTTTTAATTGGATTTACTATAGTTGCAGATGGTAAAGCCATCGGAAAGGTTCAGGAGGTTATTGAGCAACCACACCAGGTATTGCTGGCGGTTGAAATAAATGCCAAAGAAGTTTTAATTCCCCTGCATCAAGAGACACTTAAAAAAATCAACCGGAAAAAAAAAGAAATAGAAGTTTCGTTGCCGGATGGTTTACTCGAGGTGTACCTGTAATTTATTGATAGAAGTCCACCGTTAAAGTAAAGGTGTGTGTTTGGTTATTTGCATCAATAGTGGTAACAATAATTTTCTTTCTGTAAGAGCTACTTTTCTCTTCATTAATTACCATTGAAACAACGGTTTCGTCCTCACTAAAAATTGCATCGCTATTTTCGGTTTCTACAAACGAAATAACAGGAGTTAAAATATTAGCATTAGAAAAAAGGCTGCTTATATTTTCATTTAATTGCGATGTAACTGTCACTCGCTTTAATTCATCCCTGGTAGGAATTGTTTCAGGTTCTGGCATATTTAATGCAACCGCGTTAGGTATTTCATCAGCCTTTAATTTACCATCGGTTTGTAAAATTTTGCTTTTCTCGGTTGGGACGGTACTTTTCCTGACTAGTTTTTCAATTGCTTTAGGGGGCTTAGTTTTTAAAGGAATATTATCTGCTGATTTACTTACTGTAATTGAATGTTTTCCTGCTATTAATTCTTGAGACAATTTGTTGACATTCTTGCTATTTAAATGATCATTTAGATTTTTACGCTCCAAATTAAACAAGCCCATTTCGGAGCTACGCATAAAATAATGATCCATTAAAGAAACACCCTGCTTCCATGCAGTCGGGTTCAGATTTTCTGCAGAGGGGTTAGTAATAAAACCATTAAACTTAACAAGCCCAACCAGCAGTATAAAAACAAAAAACACCGGCATTACAAAATGTATAACAGGTAGTTGCCTGTTTGGTTTTATCATTCGGCGTACTCTTTGTAATAGCTGACCTTCCGTATTACCTGCAAAACCCATTACAAACTTTGGACTGTATGTTGTTTGGGCAATTTTTAATAATGCATCGGCATATTCAATTGCATTGTATTTAAACCTCAGAACCAGATCGTCGCAACTGTTCTCTCTTTCCAGGCTTACCATTTTGCTTAGCAGGGTATTAAATGGGTTAAAAAATAAAACCAGGTCTATAACCCTTTGCATCATATTTACCAGGTAATCAAGCCGTTTAATGTGTGCGGCCTCATGTAATATAACTGCCTCCATTTGTTTAAGGGAAAGTTGGTTAATGCAGGCAGCAGGTACAAGTATCAAGGGTTTTAAAAATCCAACGGTAAGTGGGCTTTCTACAAGAGTAGATATACAAATCTTTACCGGCTTTTTTATGGAAAGTGTAACGCAGGCTTTTTGCAAAAACAATCTCCACTCCACATCTATTTTATGCAATCCCTTGTTTCGTATTAACCCAATCTGGTGCACGCCTCTTAGAAATAAAACAATCTTATAAAACAATGCAAATAAATAAACCATTCCGCAAACAATCAGCGAAAGAGAAAATTGATTTGCCATTGCATAGTTTACTTCATTTAAAGGCAAAAATTGCTGAAACCATGCAACCGTGTTTTGCAAGTACCATGCAGGTGAAAAGAAAAATATGGATTGAAGAAATAAAGCAAACCCCAATAATTGTAACGTAATAGCTACCCGGTACTTATTGCCAGAAGTAAGTTTGAAAGTAGAATTGATTAAAGAAGCTAAAATCCACAAAACTCCAAATTGCCAGAAGCTGTTAAGAATGGCTGAACCCAGGAGTTCTAAAAAAGCAGAAAGGAAGTTATATTCTTCCATATTGTTAGTCTTTTTTTAATTCATTCAAAAGCTTTTGAATTTCTTCAAGCTCTTGTTTCCCCGGCGTTTGTGAACCCAGGGCCTGCATAACCAACTGTGTCGCAGAACCACCAAATAAGGTGTTCACCATTTTATTTACCATTAATTCCTGGGTACCCTGCCTGGTAATATTTGCAGAATAAACATGTGTTTTGTTTGATGCATCACGGGTCACAAGGCCTTTCTCAAGCATAATTTGCATTAGTTTAAGCGTTGTAGTGTATCCGCTTTCTTTATAGGTGTTTAACTCCTCGTGAACCTTGCGAACGGTTGCTGCGCCTTCCGACCAAAGCACCTGTAAAATTTCTAATTCACCCTCTGTGGGTTTTAGATTTTTACCCATAATCATTTTACGAATTAATTCGTATCAAATATAATCATACTCCGTTTTCTATTATAATTTTTTTGGTGATTAAAAAAACATTAACAAACTGATAGTTGATATCATTTTTAACGACAGTTATAATCATATCATAAATTTTAATTCTTCACCAATCTGTAATTGCCAAAACCTGAAATTTGTTTTAGTAAACAATTAATAGAAACATGAAGCAAAAGGCATTTTTGGTACTCGCAGCACTTACAGTTACATTTTTTTCCTATTCTCAAAAAGATGTAAAAGGCTGGCATTTATTAGACCCCGTAAAAGATACTGTGTATGGCATAAATCTTAATGGAGCGTACAACCTGGTAAAAAACAAAAAGCCTACCCCCATAATTGTCGCAGTTATTGACAGCGGTATTGACACAACTCACGAGGACCTTAAAAATATTTTATGGACCAACCCTGGTGAAATTGCTGGTAATGGAATTGATGATGACAAAAACGGGTATATAGATGACGTTCACGGGTGGAATTTTTTGGGCAATAAAGATGGACAGAACATTGATAATGAGAACGGTGAAAAAACAAGGATCTATTATAAGTACAAAGACAAATTTGGTGGAAAAAATATTGACCGGAATACTTTAAGTGACGATGATAAATGGTTATTTGATGAATGGACCGAAGCAGCATCTCAAATGGAAGTTTCACAGGAAGAACAAATGGAAGTGATGATGCTTGAGCTAACATCGAAAGCCCTAAAAAAACATGATGCTATAATTAAGCTGGCAATCAATAATGAAGATTATACCATTAATGATCTGGAAAAATTTGTTCCGCAAACGCAGGAAGCAAAACAAGCAAAAATGGGATTTCTTACTGCGACAAAAATGATAGGAATGGAAGGCGATGAAACCGCGAAGTCTATTTTAGAAGATCTCGATGAATACACCGATGGTAAGAAGAAATCAATCAAGGACCAAAACCTCTGCCCCGCCAGATTACCGCGCATTAATAGTTAAAGACAATTATGAAGATTTCAACGATCGTTATTACGGAAATAATGATGTTATGGGTCCAGATCCAAAACATGGTACCCATGTTTCAGGAATTATTGCAGCGCAAAGAAATAATGGAATTGGAATGGATGGCATTGCAGATAATGTAAAAATTATGATGGTGCGTGCAGTACCCAATGGGGATGAATATGATAAGGATGTTGCCCTTGCAATAATATATGCGGTAGATAATGGCGCAAAGGTGATTAATATGAGCTTTGGCAAAGGTTTTTCTCCTGAAAAAAAATGGGTGGATGATGCAGTACAGTACGCAGCACAGCACGATGTATTATTAGTCCATGCTGCCGGAAATGAGAGCAACGATATTGATGTGGAGAATAACTTTCCTAATGCACTAATGCTTAAAAGCAAAAGCAAAGCAGATAATTTTATTGGCGTGGGAGCAAGCGGAGATATACACGTTGGCAATGGTGCTATGATCGCTGAATTCAGTAACTATGGTCGTGACAATGTTGATGTTTTTGCACCAGGTGTAAAAATATATTCAACTGTAACAGGCGGCAATCAATATGCTTATTTGCAAGGTACCAGCATGGCATCTCCCGTAGTAGCAGGTGTTGCGGCACTGGTAAGGTCTTATTATCCCTCACTAAGTGCGAAACAGGTAAAAACTATTATCGAATCTTCAGCTATTACAATTACCCGAGAATGCTTTACTGGTAAATAAACCGGGTACGTATAATAAAGAAAAGGTTTTAATTTCAGACCTCAGCAGAACTGGTGGATTTGTGAATGCTTTTGAAGCCCTGAAGCTTGCTGCATCTACAACACCCGAAAAAACTACACCTGTAAAATCAAAACCAAAAAATTAGTAAATGCCACGCCCTGTTGTTAATTCATATCCCCCGTTTTTTGCAAATTATATTAACCTAACTGAAGGCAACTCCGTAAGCGACTTGATTCAAACCTACTCCCGCGAATTGGAAAACTTTTTTACTTCCATTCCCGATAGTAAAGGAGATGAAGCTTATGCGCCTGGTAAATGGACAGTAAAAGAATTAATACAGCACCTGATCGATGCAGAGCGAATATTCGCATATAGAATATTATGTATAAGCCGCGGTGAAAAGGCCTCGCTTCCTGGTTTTGATGAAGGATCTTACGCTGCAAATTCCAATGCAAATAATCGCATGCTGCAGTCTTTAAAAGAAGAATTTACGGCAGTAAGAAAATCTTCCGATCTTTTAATAAAATCATTAAGTGAAGAACAGATGGAACGCATCGGAATTGCAAACAATAATCCTATATCTGCCAACACTATTTGCTTTATTTTATTCGGACATATACTTCATCATAAAATTATTTTAATTGACCGGTATAAAGTATAACGCCCTGAACATGACAAATTTCAGGATAGTTGCAATACACCTCATATTGATATGTTTCTTTTTTGTAACTATTTCCGCTACGGCACAACGAATTCCGGGTAAGATTTACATGCCCAACATTGCAGGGGTTAAGGTAAGTATGTTTGGAGACCAAACCTCCTACCCTATTATTTTACCTGGCATTGAAAACCAGTTAGAACTTCATTTTGATGATATTGGTGGAGGAGTTAAAACATATAATTATACTTACGAATTATGCAATGCCGACTGGACACCAGCAAACCTTTCAACTTTCGATTATTTGCAAGGTTTTACACAGGGCAGGCTTTCTCAATACCGCGCATCTTCCGTAGCAAAAACAAAGTATGTGCATTACCAGGCCTTGTTACCGGAGAAAAGTTGTATGCCCATTAAAAGTGGAAATTACCTGTTAAAGGTTTTTTTAAATGGCGATACGGCCAAACTAGCTTTTACTCAACGTGTGCTGGTGATCGAAAACATTGTACCCATAGCAGCGCGCATTACACAGCCCTTTAACCAGGAATATTTCAGAACACATCAAAAGATTCAATTCAGTATAGATAAGGCTAAATTGAACATTATAAATCCCCAGCAACAGCTAAAAGTAGTTGTATTACAAAATTACAGGTGGGATAATGCAATTACAGGCAAGCAACCATTATTTATGCGGGGCAATATGTATGAATACAATGGAGAAATGGATTTTATATTCCCGGCAGGTAAGGAATTCAGGTGGGCCGACCTGCGCAGTTTCCGTTTTCAGAGTGAACGGGTTGATGGTGCGAATTTAAATGTATTGCCTTTTGAAGTATACTTAAAACCTGATGTGGAAAGAAGCAAGCTTACTTATATGTTTTACCAGGACCTGAATGGATTCTTTCAAATATCTGCGACCGATGTAAATAACCCCTGGTGGCAGGGTGATTATGCCAATGTGCAGTTCACTTTCATTCCTGAAAACAATCAGCCATATCCCGATAAGGATGTATTTGTAGCAGGTGAAATGACAGGTTATATAATGGATGAATCAACAAAAATGGATTATATAGCTGATAAAGGTGTTTATGAAAAATCGTTGTTTTTAAAACAAGGATATTACACTTATACGTATAATACCCGGGATATAAATAATAAGAACTGGCGGCTCGAAGCCGCTCAAACAGAAGGTAACTACTGGGAAACAGAAAATAATTATACCATTTTGGTTTATTATCGGGGATTAGGCGACAGGGCTGATCATCTAGTGGGTGCAACCACCCTTAACAGCCGCAATGATAGAAATGGTTTTTAAAATTGTGCAATCAGATTTGTACGCTAACCCTAATTTTTTTACTTTTGCGCCCGGCAGGTCTTACACGACCAGCTCCTGCTGAAACCTCCCAGGGCCGGAAGGCAGCAAGAGTAGGCGGTTGTAGCGGTGCGATGTAATAAGCCTGCCTTTTTTTATTTTTTCAGCTCTGTGATTGCATCCTCTTCAGTTTTTTAACACTTAATAATTTTACCATGAAATTTTTTATAGATACAGCAAATCTTGACCAGATAAAAGAGGCGCACGACCTTGGGTATTCTTGATGGCGTAACAACTAACCCCTCTTTAATGGCTAATGAAGGTATTCGCGGCGCAGGAAGCTATTAACGACCACTATAAAAAAATATGTGAGATTGTTAGTGGCGATGTAAGTGCAGAAGTTATTGCTACAGATTTTGATGGTATTGTTAGCGAAGGAAAAAAATTGGCCGCCTTACACGAAAACATCGTTGTAAAAGTGCCTATGATAAAAGACGGTATTAAAGCGCTGAAATGGTTTACCGATAATGGCATTCGTACAAATTGCACGCTGGTGTTTTCTGCCGGTCAAGCAATATTGGCTGCAAAAGCAGGTGCCACTTATGTTTCGCCATTTATTGGCCGTATAGACGACAGTGGATGGGATGGCATGGAACTGATATCCCAGATAAGCCATATTTACCTTACACAGGGTTTTAAAACACAAATTCTTGCAGCCTCTATAAGAAATTCTTTACACATTGTACGTGCAGCAGAATTAGGTGCAAATGTTTGCACCTGCCCGCTTGAACCCATTCTTGCATTGCTAAAACATCCGCTTACCGATATCGGACTTGCGAAGTTTTTAGCTGATGCAAAAAAGACTGCTTAGCTGTTACTTTAAATATGAAATTTTATGCCTTGCGCCAATGGCAGGCTGCTACTGTAATTGATGGTATTGGTTTGCCTGCGCATATAAGCTTTCCACGCATCGCTTCCACTTTCCCTGCCACCGCCTGTTTCTTTTTCACCACCAAAGGCACCACCAATTTCTGCGCCGCTGGTTCCAATGTTCACATTGGCAATTCCACAATCACTTCCCTCTGCTGATAAAAATATTTCCATCTCCCGCATATCATTTGTAAATATGGAAGATGATAAACCCTGTGGTACTCCATTCTGTAATGCAATGGCTTCCTCTATTGAGCGATATTTCATTACATATAAAATAGGTGCAAACGTTTCTTCCTGCACAATTTGTAAATGGTTATCCGCTTCAATAATACAAGGCTTAACATAGCATCCGCCTTCTAATCCGCTACCGGACACTGTGCCACCTTCAACAATTACCTTAGCCCCTTCAGTTTTTGCACGTTCAATGGCTTTTAGGTAATCCTGCACCGCTTTATCATCGATCAGCGGACCAACATGATTCTCACTATTTAAGGGATCGCCGATGCGCACCTGTGCATAGGCTCCTTTTAAAATTTCTAAAACCTTATCATAAATATCCTCATGAACAATCAATCTTCTAGTACTCGTGCAACGCTGCCCCGCAGTGCCTATAGCCCCAAACACTGCACCTGTTAATACCATGGAAAGGTTGGCACTTTTTGTAATGATGATGGCATTGTTTCCGCCTAGTTCCAGAATAGTTCTGCCAAACCTTTGAGATACGGCGGCCGATACTATCCGTCCAATCCTGGTTGAACCTGTGAACGAGATCAACGGAATGCGCGGATCGTTATTCATTAGGTCTCCGCAGGCATTACCAGTTATTAGGCAACTAACGCCTTCAGGTACTTCGTTCTTTTTAAAAACCTCAGAAATAATTTGTTGGCAGGCTAATGCACAAACTGGTGTTTTAGAAGATGGTTTCCATACACACACATCGCCGCAAACCCAGGCTAGTGCCGCATTCCAGCTCCATACAGCAACCGGAAAATTAAATGCCGAAATAATACCTACAATTCCTAGCGGATGCCATTGTTCATACATACGGTGACCTGGTCTTTCGCTGTGCATGGTAAGCCCATATAACTGCCTGCTTAATCCGACAGCAAAATCGCAGATATCGATCATTTCCTGCACTTCGCCCAAGCCTTCCTGCAAGCTTTTTCCCATTTCATAACTTACCAGTTTACCTAAATGTTCTTTGTTCTGTCGCAAGGCATCTCCTACTTGTCTAACCACCTCACCGCGTTTTGGAGCCGGCCATTTACGCCATTCTAAAAAGGCATCCTGGGCTACTTGTAAAACTTGTTCATAACTTTCTTTATCGGTAGTGGTAATAGATGCGATCAATTTTCCATTAACCGGTGTGGATGATTGAATTGTTTCACCCGATCCATTAATCCAGTTACTTCCGGTTGATGTTCCTGAATTATTTTCTTTGATATTCAAATGCTGTAGAAAATCCATAAATCAAAAATATTTTAAGTTGTATGATGTAGCGAATTGCTATGTATTAAAAGGCATAAAAACGGGCCTTTATCATTTGTACAAATGCAATCGTTTACGGGGCGCAAAGCTAAAGCTTAATTAGTATTGTTCCGAATCGTTGGGAAATGATTCAGATTTCACATCCGTTATGTATTGTTGAACAGCAGTAGTTGCCTGCTCAAATATATTGAGGTATTGCCTTAAGAACCGGGGCTTAAATTCTGTATTTATGCCCAGCATATCATGCATAACTAATACCTGCCCGTCGCAATTTTTACCGGCACCTATTCCGATTGTTGGTATAGAAATGCTTTCGGTCACTTCCTTTGCAAGTTGCGCAGGAATTTTTTCCAGCACTATGCCAAAGCATCCTGTTTCCTCTAGCAAACGTGCATCACTTCTTAACTTTGTTGCCTCTTCTTCTCCCTTTGCACGCACATTATAGGTGCCAAATTTATAAATGCTTTGCGGTGTTAAACCTAAATGGCCCATAACCGGTATACCGGCAGAAATAATACGTTGAATGCTTTCAATAACTTCTTCGCCACCTTCCAGTTTTATAGCATGTGCACCTGTTTCTTTCATAATTCTAATAGCTGAAGCGAGTGCAATATCTGACGTTTGACTGATAAGACCCAAAGGGCATATCAACAACAACAAGGCAGCGGTTAATACCACGAATAACGGATGATGCATGGTAAATCATCTGGTCAAGTGTAATGGGCAATGTAGTTTCGTGACCGGCCATTACATTGCTGGCACTGTCTCCAACTAAAATAACATCAATACCTGCTGCATCAATGATTCTTGCAAAGGAAAAATCATACGCAGTAAGCATGGAGATCTTTTCTCCATTAGCTTTCATTTTCTGTAAAGTGTTGGTGGTAACTTTTTTAATTTCTTTTTGTACTGACATCTGAAATTTTTTAATGAGCGTTTTGTGCTGAATATGGCTCTGCTTTAGAATAAAACATATTCAGATGTCCCATGCAAAGATGCATTTTTTAAGCAACAATCTTTAAACCAGTATACTGTCTTTAACTTCTTCATATAAATGTTGAATTAGCCCATCAGCAAGCCAATTTTTGGTACATATATTTCATCTATTTCTGCCCATCGCATAACATTCATATAAATCTGCAAGGCAGGTACAATTACATCTGCCCTGTCTTCGCTAAGTTTATATAACGTCATTCTTTCCTCTAATGTTACGCTCGATAATTCTTTATAATAATCTCTAATGGCATCCAAGTGAAATCGATTTTCCTTCTTTTTTTTTACTAAGGCTGAAAATACTTTGTTGATATTGCCGCCGGAGCCAATGGCTTCAATAGGTAATTTGCTTTTTATATTGGCCTTAATTTCATCGCGCATATCGTTCCAGAAAGATTCATCTACCAGGTTTTTCATTAATCGAATGGTGCCAATGTTAAATGATTTTCGGTATTGTAATTTACCTTCTGAAAAGAAGGTGAGTTCGGTACTTCCACCACCAACATCAATATATAGGTAGTTATGCAGCTTATCCATATTTTCTGCAATATGGTTTTCGTAAATGTAAGCCGCTTCCTCATCGCCAGATAATTATTTGTATGTGTATACCGGTTTCGAGTTTTACTTTCCTTAAAACATCCTCACTGTTTATTGCATCGCGCATGGCGCTGGTTGCACACGCTTTTACGTGTTGATACTTCATAAACATTTAAAAGATGGCTATAAGCCTTCATGGTTTGAAGAATCATACCTGTCTTTTGTTTACTTATTTCTCCTTTTTCAAAAACATCCATCCCTAATCGCAGTGGAACGCGCACCAGGCTTATTTTATTAAATCTTGGAGTTCCGTTTTTTATTTCAATTACCTCAGTAATAAGTAAACGTGCTGCATTACTCCCTATATCAATTGCTGCTAACTTCAAATTTCTGGTTTTTTTTAGGAGATAATTGTAGATCTCGAATTGTGACCTTACTTTCTTTTTTCCTTCGGAAGGTACATAGTAATTTAAAAGCAAACTATCTAATATGCGCGCTTTTACATTATCACTCAGCTGAATATTCATGATGTCATAAATCTCCTTCATAATAAGTGGATCTGTTACAGGCACTGCAGCTTCAATGCGATGATCAAGATTACGAACCATCAGTCTGCAGAAGAAATATACATTTTTTCTTTACCCCCATTATGAAAAATTAAAACACGTGCATGTTCAAGATATTCATCCACAATACTTATGGCCTGCAATCGATTTCCGGGTTTGTCTTTTATCTTTTTTAAGCATAGAAAATACCACGAACTACCAGTTGTACATTCTACACCTGCTTTTTCCGCCTGATAAAGCTTGTAGATTAATGTCTTTATCGCTTATAGAATTCATCTTTAATTAATATGCTTGCCTTCTTACCGGCTTTTGCATTTTTTATTTCAGTATTAATAAGCTTTAAAATATTCTTTCGCATACTAACTGGCGAAACAAATAATGTTTTACAATGGTTTAAAGATTGAATGTTTGCTTTACTGCTCTTCAGGTATTTAAATATGCGGTTAATGTCTGCCATTACATTCCGGTTGCTTGTAAGCAAAAAATGGTCGCCATAAACCGTGGCTGTTTTTTCATTCAGGTTGCCTGTACTTACAAAACCATACTGAATGGTCTTTTTGTTAACTCTTTTTTTAATAATGCACAGTTTTGGCATGCACTTTAATATTATGCAAACCAATTAAAACTTTTACGCCTTCTTCCTCAAGTCTGTTTTCCATTCAAGGTTTGCTTCTTCATTAAATCGTGCCCTCAATTCAAGCATAACAATCACTTCTTTCCATTTCGTACTGCATTGATCAAGGCATTTATGACTTTTGAATGTGGATGCAAGCCGATAAGCAGTGATCTTGATAGAAAGTTACTTCAGGATCCATGGCTGCTTCGCGTAACAGATCTATTACCGAATCGAATGAATGATAAGGAAAGTGCAGCATTATATCCTTCTTCAAAATTACATCTGTTACCCGCGTAGTGCTTTTTAAGTCAGGGATGAGTAGAATGGTTGACGCCGTACATTTTTCTTGGCAGAAAAACATCAGGAAAATCCATAAAATGCCTGAAGTTGTGAATGCGGCCACCGGGAATAATATTATCTTTTCGGCGGATAGATTCAATCTTTCGAATAAGGTATTCTAGCAAACCTGCATCCATTTCTTTATCATAAACAAAACGAACAGGTTTTCCCTTGCGTCGATTCTTTAATCCCTTTTCTATTTTCTGGACAAACGAAGTGGCGATATCGTTATCAATATCAATTTCTGCATCCTTTGTTACCTTAAAAACATGGGCTGTAAAATGTTCGTATCCAAAATAAGAAAAGATATAAGGCAGGTTAAAGCGAATTACATCTTCTAAGAGAATTATACTATGCTGTGCCATGTTTTGAAGGCAATTGAACAAAGCGTCCCACAATGCGGCTGGGCACTTCTATCAATGCATATTTCTGGTTATAAGCAGAATCTTCTTTGCGCATAACCACCCCGAGATAAATACTTTTTTCCCTCAGGTATGGCAACTGTGGCAGGCTTTCTATCATCAACGGAATAATGTTAGACCGAACCTCTTCTTCAAAAAAATTCTTTACAAATATTGTTGCTGGTTGGCATTTAAGTTTTTCTCATTTAGCAGGAACACCCTTCAGTTTCCATTTCTTCTACTATGCCTCCCAAATGCGGTTAAATTCGTTTTGCTGCTGCATTACAGATTATCTGAATTTCTTCCACAATTTTTTCCGGTTTTTCCTCAAGGTGCATATTTCCTTTTTTGGAACCCAGTAATATCATTCGTCTTAAGGTGGCAACACGCACCCTGAAAAATTCATCCAGATTATTGGAATGAATACCAAGAAAACGAATACGCTCTTTTAAGGGAACCGTTTTGTCATTGGCCTCCTGCAAAACCCGTGCATTAAAACTAAGCCAGCTTATATCCCGTGGAATAAGATTTTTCACAAAGCGAAATTTACAGATTTATAACCAGCATCTCTATTTGAACTTATAAAATCAAAGTTTTAATTTTATATATCTCATCAAACCAAAATCCCTGCATTATGAAAACAATTACTATTTCTGCCCTGCTTTTACTTTTTTCCATAAATGGTTTAATTGCACAAACGCTTGTGAAAGATTGGGGGATCTGCCATACAGATGCCACTGCAAATTATGTTACAACGGATATGGCAACAGACAAAACAGGGAACACGTATATGACCGGATATTTTACAAGACATGGAGATGAATATTACAATACAAGTATGTTCCTGTTAAAAACCAACAATGCGGGAGTTGTTGAATGGATGCGATATTATTCCAACGACAGGGATTCGATTGATAATGGCAAATCACTTGCACTTGACAATGCAGGAAATGTTTATGTAACAGGAACGAGAATAGATACCTTTTGCAACATTTGCACATATAATTCAACCATCAGTTACGTTTTTACCATTAAGTTTAACAGCGCCGGGGAAAAGTTATGGATAAACAGGTATCAACCGGGCGAATATAATATTGCTTCACCAGCCCATATAAACACCAGTTCCAACGGTTATAGTTGTGTTACATCAAACCAGGTATGGTACAATCCGCAAACATTTAGGAAAGAGAACACACTTGTGTTGCAAACCATTGCACCTAATGGAAAAACGATTTGGGTAAAAAAATATTTATATGTAATTGGAAATTCGTCTTGTATTGATAACAACCTGAATATTGCAGTAGCGGCGACCTGGGACTTTGACAATACTTACAACTACCGCAAACCCATGCTGCTTAAATATAATTACAAGGGAAATTTATTGTGGACGAAAGTTATTGAGGAGTATAATAAAAATGGTGCTTTCTATTACGTGTATTCCGATACTGAAGGAAACATTTATGCGAACGGGCAAACTGATACTATTTCATTTTATAACCGCCCAAGAATAATAACAGTTAAGTACAATAACGCAGGTGTTCAACAATGGGTAAGAAAAGAAGAATATAACACCTACACATTACCTGGTTTTCATGGTGGTTTTCATCTAGACAAATCAGGGAACGCATATGTAACAGGCTATATAAAGGTTTCAGATTACCAGAGAAAATGGAACACTTCGAAATATAATTCTTCAGGCACAAAAATATTTACGAATGTTTTTTCCGGAAGTTTTTCAGGTAATGAATTTCCTGTTGATATTAAAACAAACATTCAGGGAAATGTTTTTGTTGCTGGATCAGTGGTAAAGAACGGCCAGGGAAATAATACTTTTGCGTTAGTTGAATATAGCTCTACAGGAACACAATTATCAACCAGTATTTTCAGTTACCCTAATTCTACCATAATACCCATTGGGGTAGATTTTGATGCGGCCGGAAATATTTACGAAGCTGGTTCGTTGTGCACAGTAAAATATGCAGCACCTGCACTAAAAAGAAATCAATGCCTATAACCATCTATCTATAGCCCCTAACCCTGCCAGGCAATTAATATATATCAATCCTGTTAATAATTGGAAAGGTGGAAACTATAAATTAGTGATCTTAAATAATGCCGGAGAAATAATGCTTGAAAAATCGTGAGTATTCTATCAGCACAAAAATATCTTAGGATTGATCTGAATAATATTTCTGCAGGGAGTATGTTTTAAAAATTATAAATAATGCCGCTGTTTACTCAGGTAAGGTTATTATAAACTAATTGCCTTTTAGTAATTTATGGATAATTGAAGTTGTTGAGAAACCCTGAATAATTGGGTTAATAACCACCCGTCCACCATTTTCAACCACTTCATTATACCCTACAATTTGCCCTGGGCTGTAATCCCCGCCCTTCACCAAAACGTCTGGTTGCAAGGTGTTAATGAGATGTAGCGGAGTTTCTTCTTCGAAGACCACTACTGCATCAACCGTTGTTGACGATGCAAGCAACAATGCCCT